>OZ251569.1:0-2268554 GCA_965243595.1 Thermodesulfobacteriota bacterium | reverse complement strand
TTGAGTCTGTAACTCGACTTTCTTTCTGTGGGCTGATTACTCATGCGTGCGTACACTGAAGCGATACTGATTGCCTGTATCTGCATGGCAGAGGGAGAAATATTTAGCAGGTTGTGTTACCTTTCTCGGAAATTTTTGCTTTTAAGCTGATTCCCTACCTTACGAAAAGCCTTACTGAGAGTTCAATGAGCGGGCCGAAACGCCAACATTATGTACCTAAAATGGTTCTGGAAGGATTTACAGATTGTAACGGCAGATTGTATTCCTTTAACAAGAAGCATCCTGAAGCGGGAATTGTAAATACTAAGCCGGAGAACTTGTTATTACAAAAACACATTTATACCCAAATCGGCGATCGCAACGAGAAAAATTGCGATGTTGAGAAGGATCTTGCTTCATTAGAAAGCGACACAGCACCAATAATTAAAAAAATAATATGTGCTGCTCGCGCTGGAAAATATCCTGAATTAACTTTGCCGGAGAGAGAAACTTGGGACAAATTTGTATTTTCCCAGGCTCTGCGCGTGCCGGATGTGCTCGACAGTTCTTTTCAAAAGATGTTTGGCGAATCGGTATCCGAGAGGGATAAGAAAAACGTTAAAGCAAGGGGTGTACGTGCCGTGTGGGAAACCGAGGACGGGTTAAACGTGTTGAAAACTCTTGAAGATAAGAAGCTTGCAATTGCTGTGATTACTAATCCGAAAAAAAGCCTGATTATTGGAAGCAATCCAGTTCTAAAGTATTATCCGCTTGAAGACTCCAGATCCGGATATGGGCTTCCGATTTCACATGATGTAGTTGTTGCACATTATTTATCTCGTGAATTGTTTATATTGAATGACGAGCAGATTCGCAGTTTGAATAAAGATATGTTCAGACAAAGCTCGGTCATAGCTGGATGTTCATGTCGACTTATTAAATCATTAAGTCGGCCTTGGTGTAAAGTTAAAAAGATAAATATTTGAACCTAATTCTTGTTTTACTTTTTCTTACTCTCTATTTCCCTGATATTCACTTCAAATTCGAGTTTCGCTTCAGCTCCGTCTCCGTAGAAACTTCCCGCGACGGGGGCTATAAGTTCCGGCGTTACCCCGGTCGCGAGCGCGACATGATGATCCGAGACCGCGATGCCCGCCGTCGGATCGTATCCCCTCCACCCTCCGCCCGGTATGTAGACCTCCGCCCAAGCGTGAAGATGATTCTCGCTCTTCGCCTTTTTGCTTATCGCGTAGCCGCTCACCAGCCGGCACGCGAGCCCCACTGACCTGCAGACGCTCGTGAACAAAACGACGAAATCCCTGCACGCCCCCCTTTTTTCCGCGAGGGTTCTCTCCGCGGGCCACGCCGCTCCGTTCTCCCTGACCATGTGCTCGAAGTCGTCGTGTATGTGACGGGCGAGTTCAGTGATGAACGCGGTCGTCTGTCCCTCCGCCTTCTCCATGATCGTCCGACAGATTCCGGAGACCGCCTCCGCCGTCTTTTCGTCGACGGCGACGTAGGGAGCGAGGCAGTCCCGAAGCTCCTCCGGGTACTCGGCCGGAAGTCCCAGAAACCCCATCTCCGAAACTATGAAGTCGAAGGGATTGCTCCGAAGCGTCTCGACGACGGAGCTCGTGTCTATAACGAGACGGCTCGACTTTCCCTCAAACCACAGGGTCACGGTCGTGGTCCCGTAGAGGTCGCAGTTCACGCTCCTGCCCGCTTCCGGCGGGTCCGTCTTCAGCGAAAAGGAACGAACCTTCTGCGACGCGTCGTCTTTCGGGCAAAGCCTCACGGTGTGGGGAGCTAGCACGACTTCCGTCCCGTAGCCGTAGGAAGTTCTGTGATCCACGCTAATCAGCACTTTTCCGCTTTCCGTCGAAAACCTTCTTCACCCACTCCGCGGGAAGCTCCTCGGCGGACTTCCTGAGACTCTCCTGCCACCAGTCCGATATGTCCGCGAGCTCGTTTTCGACGAAGCTGTACTGCTCCACGCTGAACGAGTCCGCCCGGCAGACTATCACGTCTATGGGGAAATCCACGTCCGTCGCGTTTATGCGGCTCGAGTCGAACGCAAGGTACGCTATGCGAAGCGCGGTTTCCATGTTCGTGTCGTGGGTGAGCGTTCTCTTTATGATCGGTTTTCCGTATTTCGATTCGCCTATTATCACGTAGGGGGAGGTGGTTCCGACCCTGATCCAGCTTCCCTGGGGATAGACGAGAAACAGCTCGGGCTCGGGGTCGTTTTCGAACTGTCCTCCTATTATGGAGTGGATGTTGAACTCGAGGCCCGACTCCGCGAGCGACTCCCCGTCTTCCTTCTTCACCCTCCGGATCTGGCGGGAGTATAGGTTCACGGCCTTGTAGAGCCTGTCTAGCTCCTCCCGCGGTTCCCCGAGGGCCTCGTCGAGATAGGTGATCGACTTGTCGCGCGCCGAGCGAAGGCCCGAGGTCATGAGGAAGAAGGTGTTCTTTCCCTCCCCGTGCGAGGTCGCCTTCTTGGCCTTCACGGCCTCGTTTCCCGTGACTATGAGGGAGTCGGCGAGCCCCAGGATCCCCTCCTTGAGCTTCATCCCAACGCAGAAAGTCATCTCTCCGGGGTCTCCTTCCGTGTCAGATGTCGTCGAAGTGGGCCAAGGCCCCGCTTTTCACCGTGTAGCTGAAGTAGTCGTCGTAGATGCGGTTTCCGACCTCGTTGATGCGGGACTGGAAGGTGCTCAGGTACTCGTGCATGCCGCCCTGTATTATCTCCTCCACGCTGGTGAAGCGAAGATCGGACAGTATCCTTCCCATCTCCTTTTCCGACTGGTTGTTGTAGGAGCCCGTGGGGCTGTTGGATATGAAGTGAAGGGACTCGTCGGCCTTCTCCACGCAGTAGATGACCGAGCGGGGGAACTGGTCGTCGAGCAGCAGGAAGTTCAGCACCGTGTCGAGCGATATTCTCTGGTGCTTGGCCTTGTACATCTCCAGCGCGCTGGCGGACTTGAGAAGCGCGATCCACTGCATGTGGTCTATCGACGTTCCCACGAGCTCGGTCGAGGGAAGCAGGGTGTAGTACTTCACGTCGAGGATCCTCGACATCTGGTCCGCCCGCTCCATCTGCTTTCCGAGCTCCGAGAAATGCCATCCCTCGCCGTGGGACATCCCTATGTAGGACGCCCCGTGGAAAAGCAGGCTCTGCACCTTGGCGGCCTCGCAGAACTTGTTCGGGTCCTCGAACACCTTCGTCTCGGCGTCCGGGCTGTTGAGCATGTGGTAGAACTTGTTTATGAGAAGCCACATCTCCGAGGAGATTATCTCCCTTATGGAGCCCGCGTTCTCCCTTGCCTTGGTGACGCACGAGGCGATGGAGTCGGGGTTTCGCGGATCGAGGACCATGAAGTTGATCACGTTCTGCGGGGTCACGCTCTGGTGTATGCTGTTGAAAAGCTCCATGTCCCCCGTGACCCTCACTATGGGGTCCCATTCCTGCTCCGTGGCGGCGTGGGAGCCCAGCGTGAGCCCGAGGTTCACGCTTATGAGCCTGGCGACGTTGCCCGCCCTCTCGGCGTAGCGGCTCATCCAGTAGACGGATTCTGCGACGCGGCTTAGGATTTTCTGCCTCCCCTTCTTTTTCCGTTGGCGGATTCGGGTTTCCTGGGAGCCAGAACCCAGGTGTCCTTGCTGCCCCCGCCCTGGGAGGAATTCACTATCATCGAGCCCTTGCGGAGCGCCACCCTGGTGAGCCCCCCGGGAAGAACGAATATGTCGTCCCCGTAGAGGATGAAGGGACGAAGGTCCACGTGGCGCCCCTCGAAGTGGTCCTCCACTATCACCGGAACCCGCGAGAGCGACATGGTGGTCTGGGCTATGTAGTTTCTGGGATTTGCCTTTATCTGCTGCTTGGCGTCGGCAAGCTCCTCCTTGGTGGCCTTGGGGCCGAACACTATTCCCTTGCCGCCGGATTCGTTTGCGGGCTTGACCACGAGCTTCTTTATGTTCTGGAGCACGTACTTCCTGGCCTCCTCCTCCTCGCATATGTAGGTGGGCACGTTCGATATTATGGGGTCCTCGCCCAGGTAGTACCTTATTATCTTCTCCACGTAGGCGTAGATTATCTTGTCGTCGGCCACCCCGCCGCCGGGGGCGTTGGCGATGGCCACGTTTCCGGCCTTGTAGGCGCTGAAAAGCCCCGGGACGCCGAGCATGGAATCGGGGCGGAACACCTGCGGGTCGAGGAAGTTGTCGTCTATCCTCCTGTATATCACGTCCACCTTCTCGAGGCCCTTGGTGGTCTTGAGGTACACGAAGTCGTCTATGACCACCATGTCGCGGCCCTCGACCAGCTCTATTCCCATGTCCTTGGCGAGAAACGAGTGCTCGAAGTAGGCCGAGTTGTAGATTCCGGGGGTGAGCAGCACCACCTTGGGGTTGAGCGTCCTCTCGGAGAGCAGGTTCTGGAGGGCGTTCAGCAGGTGGACACCGTAGTCGTCTATGGGCCTTATGCCCACCGAGTCGAAGACCCTGGGAAACGTGCGCTTGAGGACCTCGCGGTTCTCCAGCACGTAGGAGACTCCCGAGGGGGAACGCAGGTTGTCCTCCAGTATGTAGAAGTTTCCGTCGGAGTGCCTTATCACGTCCGTTCCGGTTATGTGGCACCAGATGTTCTTCGGGGGAGAGAAGCCAACGCACTCTAGGCGGAATTCCTTGCTCGAGAGGATGAGCTCCTTGGGAACTATGCCGTCTCGCAGGATCTTGCGGTCGTTGTATATGTCGTCTATGAAGAGGTTAAGCGCGTGGATTCTCTGCTTGAGTCCTTTTTCCAGAAGGGACCAGTCGTCGGAGGACACGACCCTGGGGATTATGTCGAAGGGGAAGATGTTCTCCTCGCCCTGCTTTTTTTTCCCCGAGTAGAGGGTGAAGGTCACGCCCATCTCGAAGAGGTTCTTCTCGGCGGCCTTCTGCCTGCCTATCAGTTCTCCGTCCGAGAGGCTCTCTATCCTGTCGGTGAGAAAGCGGGTCCACTCGTAGCAGTGCTCGTTGTCCCTGAACACCTCGTCGTAGAAGCTTTCCGTGTCGTAGCCCTTGAAGTCCATTTCCGCTCCGCTTGTGTTTCGTGCGGACAGAATCTAACAGAAAAGCGGGGTTTTGGCAAAGGGCGGGGGAGGAATTTCGGTTTTTCCTGGTTCGGCGCGGAGATTCTTCGCGCCGGCCCTGCGCCCGTTGTCGGAATTTTCTTTTTCCTCGCCGGCGCGCGCGGAAGTTCCTTGCGGGCTTGACTTTCAAGGGGGGGGGTATCGTAGAGGATTGAAAATCCGCAAAAATCATAGGTTTGGGTTTTTGCACGAGACAATTTCTTGGTTTGAGGAGGTTTGGGATGAAGCGTTTTGTTGCCTCGTGTTGTTTTTTGTTGGCTTTATTTGTCGTAAATGGGTGCGGTGGTGGAGATGGTCAAAGCCCCGTAGTTGAGCCCGACACAATATCACCTAATGAAATTGATCCTAGTGAAGTATTTTGTTCCGTTAGGAATACAAATCTGTTTTTGCCGGGTGGAACTACTTGCCGGGGACTGTCAGTTTTTCCTATGGATTTTATAACACCGGGTGCATACTGGCGTTGTGAGTTTCTAGGAATGCATCTTCTCAACTATCAATTTTTCCAAGACGGCACCGCAACGGCAACTTTCCCAGATGGTGACCGTTACGGTCTAAGATGGGTTGTAGATTCTGAAAATTGTAGTTTAAGGACTAGGAGCGATAGTTGCGGGAATACTTGGCAGAATGAAATAGTTAATGTTTCAGATGACTCGCTCACTCTTGTTTTTACCCTTTCTCAATTACAGCTTTTTGATGACGAAGGAACACTTTCGCAATATCCGTCCTCAACGCTCCAAGAGAGACAATCTCTTGTTTGCCATCGGAGGCAGGGGGTATTGTCATCAGATTTGGTAAGAGCTGGAATATATGAAGGCGGTGAGATAGCAGACGATGACGATAATAGAGGACTGGCCGAGAAGGTTACGAAATTGTTGCAAGAATCAGTCGGAATTGAACCAGACGAATGAAGAGCAGGTAGAAAAGAATAGTTGTGTTATGCTTCTTCATTACTTGACCTCCTTCTCCAAAGCCCAACTCGTCCGCTTGCGTATCTGGTTCTTATGCCAGAGGACCCTTTTGCTTTTACTTTCATCTAGAAATGAGGTTGTTTTGTAAACTTTTTCTGCAACCTCTTTTTTCTCTGTAGTACTTGCCGCATAAAGCTGATAAATACGGCGTATCAAAGAATTGTCGGAGGGATTGCCGTTTGTAACTCTAGACATTTCTTTAGAGCATGAATCTAGGTCGTAGCAAAGTTGTGTCAGGTACTGGGCCAAACGCGATACTCCAGAATCAGGATGGTGACCAAATTTTGTCAGATGTTTACGGACTTCTTTTTTATTTCCTCTCGTCAACAGCATGATGGCTGCTCGTCTAACTAATGGGTGCTCATGCTTGCTATAAGCAAGAGAAATTTTTATTGCATAGTCCTCCCTATATGGATATGTAGCGATCACCTCGATAGCCTTCTGTATGACGAGCCAGTTAGATTTTTTGTTCAATCTTTGGCCTAACGCATATCTCCTGACGCGTGATGATATGGTCTTTGAGTCTTCTGGATGTAAATGTATCATTGTTTCAAGGACTAATGCAGCTTGATATGGAAACAGCAATTCTTTGTTTTCTAATAGGCCAAGCAAATTTTCAGAAATTTCTCTATGGTACTTAATGTTCTGGCCTGACAGATACATCAAACAACTCCGCAACACGGGAAGGTCGGTTGATTCTTTAATTGCTGTGTAAACAGTATTGTTTAATCCTTTTCTAGTGCGTCTAGCGATACGATATGTTGTTAATAGGCGCCGAAACAGGCGGTTTTCCTTTCCCTTTAAATTTTTGACCGACCGTGGTAGCCCCTTGGTAAAAGCGGCGAAGTATGAAGACACCGTCTTTAATTCCGCCGTTATCTCTTTACTAGAACCTTTTTGAGACCTTATCTTTTCGATGTTACTAAAAGCCAAATTTACTTTTTCCATTTTTGCGTTGTCATGTTCTTTTTCCAGTTCCGTTCCAGACAAGATTTCAGTTTTTCCGCCTTGTAAATTCAAGTGCATCTGTCTTAGAACATCATTTATCTCGAAGACCACTTTTCGTGCATCTTGTTCCGAACGTGTGTACACCTTTACATCATCAACATAACGGAACCAGCGAGCGTCATGATTTCTACAGAATTTAATTAGAGAGCGGTCAAGAGGAATCAGAAATATGTTTCCCAGAAAAGAACTTATTTCGTTTCCTTGAGGAATGCCTCGGTTGATAGGCATTCCCAGATTGGATGCTTTGGTCCATCCCTTTAGTATTGTGAATATTAGTTGGAGCAATTTCTCTTCTTCTGTCTTAAGCAGAGACCGGAGCAGGTCATGCAGTAGTCGGTGGTCAATATGTTCAAAGAAGGAAAAAATGTCAGTTTTGGTTAGGTAGGTATAGTTTTCAGACAGGTACGCATCTTTTGCATCTTCTTCAAAAGCGGGCCAACGTTCATACCATGATTCAAACCGACTGATTTGGCTAGCTATGGTCTTGCTTCTTAAAAACGGTATTTCTAGCTCTCGGAACAGAGATTTTCCTTCTCTGGCTTTTTCTTTCCAGTTGGGGTGTAGTCTGTATGAATACACTGCGCTGTCGAGTTTTTTGTCGAGTTTTGGTGCCAGCAAATAAATTGCGGCATGAAGAATAGAAGCGTCTTCAATAGGTAAAACGTTTCCAGGTCTCACACTTAATCCTGATTTCGGTACATCAACTTCAAGCAGGTGTTTAGGTAGATATCGATCGGATTGAATTTCCTGTACTAAATACTGTAAGTGGTCCGACAGGTTAAATGCGTAATCTGCATGACCAACAGGATCAAGAACGAAGTCGTTTCTACTGTCTTTGTGTGCGAGATGCCATCCAATCTTGAGAATCTCTGGTTTTACTAATTCTCTAAAAAGTCGATCGGTTGTCATCTTCAAAATTTGTTGTATCAGCAGTGTATTAGATAGAATTCTAAAATTTACTTCCCTATCATTTTCGATATGTTTTCATAAAGACCTGCAGGTCCATCTTCTTTGATGAAACCTGTTGAACTTGGTCTGAATAACGTCTGAAGAATTAGCTGTCTCTCTTCATCTTTTGGACCTTTATCTTCTCTTAGAAGTGCTAGATATGTCTGAATCATGGTCGCTCGCTCATCGGCGTCAGTTCTTAAGTGTAGATTGGATATGAAAATCTTTGACAAGAGACGCGTTAGCCATATGCCAAGAGAGGAAATCGCGAGCGTTACACCAAGCTTTGACAGTGGGATCTGTGTAACTGGTCCTTCCAAATATTTGTGAACCCACCAGATAAACCCTGATCCAGTCAAGATAGAACAAAGCAAGGTAGCCGCTCCCATATACCACATAACTCTTTGGTGGTTAGCTCGTTTGTCTTTCCAGTATGTAACCGATGATTGCAATGCTAGTTTTTCGTCGTAGGTGCGTTCAATATCCTTTAATTGTTCTTTGGCTTTTTCTGTTTGGTCTCTGTTTGATTTGACCAGACTATCGTGCTGGGACTTCAGTTCGGTTACTTCTGCGGTCAGTTTTTTATTTTGTTCTCTCAAAGTTTCATGCTGCTTTCCAAACTGAGTGTCCCAATCCTGTTTCATGGATTCCAATGCACTTTGTTGAACTTTGACAGTATCCGTATTGCCTTGTAGGAACTGCAAGGACCAGAAACAGCCTTCAATTGCAGATTTTTCATGAATACTTACATCTTGATTCGTCAAGAACGCCAAGGCGTAACCTGCTACTCGGGGAGTTTTTTTATCTTTTAGTCCCAGAATAAATTTTGCTTCAGGGCTTTCGCTTTGAAAGAAACCTTGGTTTACCGCTTCTTCAGTTTGGGACAGCAGATTCTCAGTCAGAATTTCTTTCGGGTCATTATCAAGTTCTTCTTCGCTTTTTTCGGGCTGTTCTTCGGATCCTTCTTCAAGTTCCTCTGCGGTTTCTTCCAGTTGTTTATACTCGTTCAGAAACTCTTCAATTTGTTTTAGGTAATTGCGATATAGGTTCCACGGTTGGCGTAAACTGCCTCCGTATTTGTATTCTAGCTTTTCGAGCCATGACCATGAATCCCACTGCAATCTCACAAATTTTTGCAATTCGTCTGTATCAGTAAATTGCTTTTCGCGGTCTTTAAATGGGAGTTTTATTAGTGGTTCATTATTGTTCATGGTTGATACCTTCTAGACTGTTGGAAGCGATTACCGCTACTGCGAGGCGCCGGAGACGGTTCGTGCGTTTTCGGTTTTCCGCCCTGTTACCTTCAAGTCTTTGCCCGCGCCCCGGGCGAGCCCTTTCATCTCTTCCATGAGTCTTTCCAGCCGAACCTGTCCAGCTTTCAGTTCGTCTATGACTTCCTTTATATCGGAGATGTCCCGTCTTACATGTTTTATTTCGCTGCCCACGACGCTTGGATTGTAAATCCTTTCGGGGAAGACCTCAAGCCGGGATTCAAATCGCTTGCATTTTCGTATCGTTTCAGCATGCTTATGTCTCATGAAGAGTAGTAATCATTTCGCAAATGAGCTTTTTCGTATCGTTGAAGGTGCGTTGCGTCTCGATACGGACAAGGTTCGCAACTACACCAATTTCCTGGCCGACAACCTTGAGAAAGAAGGCGAGAGAGTGTTGGCGAGACGCCTTCGGAAACTGCTTGAAAAATCCGACCGCAAGCTTCGTCCCTCTTCCGTCGAGTTCGCGGCCACGCTTCCGGTGGACGGGGAAAGCCGTTTCCCTCTGGTCGAGCGCGTGGCGTGTCCCGAGGAGTCTCCGCTCGTGCTTTCCGGGGAGCAGTGGGAGGTGGTGCGCGAATTTACGGGCGTCGCGAAAAGCTACGCCCGGGTCGACGACGGGACTTCTTCCCTGAGCCTTCTCGTGTACGGGCCGCCCGGTACGGGGAAGAGCCGTCTCGCGCGGCACCTGTCCCGGGAACTCGGGCTCGACATGTACGTCGCGCGTCTCGACGGTCTGGTTTCCTCCTACCTAGGCAGCACGGCGAAAAACATCCGCGCCGTTTTCGAGTTCGCTTCCCGGCGCCCCTGCATACTCTTTCTAGACGAGTTCGACGCCATAGCGAAACTCAGGGGGGATTCCCAGGAGCTCGGGGAACTCAAGCGGGTCGTAAACAGCTTCATGCAGAACCTGGACACGGTCGGCCAAGAGTCGATAGTGGTAGCGGCCACAAACCACGAAGAGCTTCTGGACGCGGCGGTCTGGAGGCGTTTTTCCTACAGGCTTTCGCTCGCTCTTCCGGACGAGGAAATGCGCGGTCGCATGTGGGCGGACTTCAGCGCGCCGATCGAATTCACGAAACGGGAACTGGCCATCCTCGTCGACCTGTCGGAGGGGTTCTCCGGTTCGGACATCAGGGAAGTCTGCGTTCGGCTGAACAGACAACGGCTTGTTTCGGGCGAAGTTCCCGGATTCGAAAAGGTGTTTTCGATCATGCGGAACGCGTCGTCGGGAGAAGGAGGAGAGCGCCGCGTCGCGTCGCTGGTCCGCGGTCTCGGTCCCGAAGAGACCTCGGACGTCTTAAGAGCCAGGAATCCGCGGCTCTACAGCTTTTCCGCCATGGCTCGTCTGCTTGGCGTTTCAAAGGCGACCGCTCATCGTCTGGCGTTGCGGCAAGGGTCGGGAAGCAGGTTTCCGTCTGTAGATTGAAACTATATGGAGGCGCGCGATGAGAAACAAAAGGCGTAACCATTCTCCCAAATTCAGGGCCGAAGTGGCCTTGGCGGCATTCAAAGGGGACAAGACGGTCGCCGAATTGTCCCGGCAGTTTGAAGTTCGCCCCGATCAGGTCGCCGCCTGGAAGAAGCAGCTGCTCGAGAACGCGGAAGAGGCGTTCGGCTCCGACGCGAAGATTGAAGGCGGGACTCACGTCAAGGAGCTGAAGGCAAGAATCGGGCAGTTGACGTTGGAGAACGATTTTTTATCCGAAGCGCTCGGTCGCCGGAGCGGGAGCGAAGGAGACGGAAAGTGAGCCGCGAGCACAAACTTCTTCTGGCCGGACAA
Source organism: Thermodesulfobacteriota bacterium (assembly GCA_965243595.1). Lineage (GTDB taxonomy): Bacteria > Desulfobacterota_D > UBA1144 > Nemesobacterales > Nemesobacteraceae > Nemesobacter. Next base: position 2,257,462 of record OZ251569.1, on the reverse strand, counting down.
TGGGAACCGCTTCGGCGAGCCTGCTTGCGCGAAGATTGCGGGGGTAGGTGCAACGGCACGGTTTCGGGCAGAGTGGTACACGGGACGAATCGTCGAGTATAATTCATGCCGCGTCGTTTTTCCCGATGAGGCGAACCTCGCCGTAACCGAGCTTTCCGTTGACAGGGAACCGGACATATGAGCGTGAGCTATCCGACAAAACTGAAACTGGCGTTCAGAAGCGGAGGCAGGTGCGCTATGCCCGACTGCGGTCTTGAACTTTTGTCGCAAAGCGACAGCGGAGACCCCGTCAACATGGGAGAGGCGGCTCATATAGTCGGCGAAAGACAGGGTTCCGCCCGTTACGACTCGAATATGCCTGAAGAGCGGAGGAATCACTGCGACAACCTGATTTACCTGTGCGCGAACTGCCACAGGAAAATCGATGCGCCCGGTTCAGGAGAAAGGGATTACCCCGCGGAACGTCTGTCGCGGATCAAGACCGAACACGAGCGAAAGGTTGACGAAGCCATGGCGGAAGAATTTCCCAAAGTGGGGTTTCCCGAGCTTGAAGAAGTCACTCAATGGATATCGCGGGTTTCTTCTCAACCCGAAGAAATCAGCTTTTCACTGATACCTGTTGAGAGTAAACTGAAAAAGAACGACTTGAGCGGAAAATCCCGGAGGATCGTCACCATGGGACTTAGCGTGGCCCAGGAAGTCAGGGGTTTCGTCGAAAGCGCGACGCAGACAGACCGTCATTTTCCCGAGCGTCTCAAGACAGGGTTTCTGGTGGAATATTACCGTCTCAGAGAAGAAGGACATGTCGGGGACGACCTGTTTGAGCTGATGTGCGGATTCGCGCAGCGGGGTTTCAGGGAAGCGTCGAAGCGCGCGGCCAGCCAGGCGGTGCTTGTCTATTTGTTCGAAGCGTGCGAAGTGTTTGAGAAATGATTTTGCCTTCGAAGCATATTTCGGAAGAACAGTCCCTTCTGGGAGTCGGGGCCGTCGTGCTGAAGCATCTCGATCGGCCGCAGACCGTAACCAGCCTCTGGGAAAAGCTGCGGAACGAGGATGCCGTCGGCACTTACGAACGGTTCGTTCTGGCTCTGGACATGCTTTACATCGCGGGAGGCGTGAGCCTGTCTCATGGCATGATCGGCAAGGGGGCGACATGATCCACGGAATCTACGCCAACCACGAGTCCTTTCAGTCCGTGACTTTTACCGAGGGGCTGAACGTCGTTCTCGCCGACAGGGTTGAGACCTCCACGGAAAAAGACACGCGCAACGGTCTCGGCAAGTCGACCCTCATCAGGATTATAGACTTCTGTCTCGGAAGTCAGGATTCAAAGGGAAAAGGTCTGCTGATCGAACCGCTCGCGGAGTGGGCTTTCACGCTGGAAATTACGCTCTGCGGGAACCGCGTGAAGGTGACGAGGGAAGTGGAAAAACCCAACCGCGTCGTCATCGAAGGTGAAACCGACGGGTGGCCCGGGCAGCCCGAAAGCCACGGGAAACCGGGAAAGCGGGTCTTGAAGATTGAAAAATGGCGTGAATTTCTCGGACACGCTCTCTTCGGTCTTTCCGTTTCGGAAGATCTGGAGAAACACAGATACAGACCCAGCTACCGGAGTCTGGTTCCTTACCTGATTCGCTACGGCGCCGGCGCCTACGCGAGTCCGTTTGAACATTTTTCGAAACAGAGAACCTGGCAGGCCCAGCTCGGTGTCGGATACCTTCTGGGAATGAACTGGGAGTACGCTTCCCGCTTTCAGGAGCTGAAAGACAGGGAAGAAGACATCAGGAGGCTTGAGAAAGTCGTAAAGGCCGGCGAGTTTCGGGATATTTTCGGTACCGTGGGAGAGCTTGAGACCCTGAGCATTAACCTGGGGCGGCGGACCGAAGAGGCGAAGCGGGCGCTGGACAGCTTCAGGGTTCATCCGCAGTACGAGTCCATACAGCGTGACGCGGACAGTCTTACCAGGGAAATCCACGACCTGTCCAATTCCAATGTCGCCGACCGCAGGCTGCTTGAACGTTACAAGGAATCCGTGAAAGAGGAAGTGCCGCCGCCGGAAACATCGCTTGAAAGCCTTTATGAAGAGTCGGATATCGCGTTTTCCGACGGAACCAGACGTACGCTTGCGGAAGCGCGGACTTTCCACAACCAGATCATATCCAACAGGCGGAAATTTCTCGAGGTCGAGATCAAGCGTCTGCGGGAGGAAATCGACCAAAGGGAAAGCCGCGTCAGGGAACTGACCGACAGGCGCGCCGAGGTTCTGCAGATACTGAAAACGCACGGGGCGCTCGACGAGATGACGTTGCTGCAGGAGAGGTTCGTCGCGCTCAAGGAGGAGCTTGACGGGGTGAACGCGCGCCTGGAAAAGACCAAGAGTCTTGAGACCGGCAGACGCAAGGTCAGGGCGGAGAAGGTGGAGCTGGTCCAAACGGCCCAGCAGGACCACGAGCAGCGTCGGGACGTCTGGTCCGCAGCGGTTCTGCTGTTCGACAAGCATTCCAAGTCGCTCTACGAAACACCGGGAAAGCTTGTTATCGATCTCACCGAAACCGGCTACAAGTACAGGGTGGACATACATCGCAGCGGCAGCGAAGGCATCGACAAGATGAAAATATTCTGCTTCGACCTCGCGGTGCTCCAGCTGCAGATTCAGGCCGGAAGAGGGGCCGACTTTCTGATTCACGACACGTTGATGTACGATTCCGTGGACACCCGCCAGCGGGCGCGGGCCTTGGAGCTTGCCCATGAAGCTACGAGCGACCTGGGCGGTCAGTACATCTGCACCATGAACTCCGACATGATTCCGTCCGACTATTTTTCCGGGGGATTCGATTTCGACCGGTACGTGCGGCTTACGCTTTCGGACGCGGAACCGTCCGGCAGTCTGCTCGGCATGCGTTTTGAAAGACCCGAGAGCGACCCGATAGAAAAAAGTTCCTGAATCCTTACAGTATGTACCTGCTGAGATCCCTGTCCTTCACGATGTCGGCTATCTTCTCCTCGACGTAACCGGCATCTATAACCAGCTTCTTCTCCTTCATGTCGGGAGCGTCGAAGGAAATCTCGTCGAGCAGCTTCTCTAGCACGGTGTGAAGCCTTCGGGCTCCTATGTTCTCCGTGGAGTTGTTAACCTCGGCCGCGGTCTCCGCTATCTTTTCCACCGCGTCGTCTGCGAAAACGAGCTCCACGTCCTCGGTTTTCATAAGCTCCGTGTACTGCCTCGTGAGAGCGTTTTTCGGCTCGGTGAGAATGCGGATGAAGTCGTCCTTGGTGAGCGCCTCGAGCTCCACCCTTATGGGAAAGCGCCCCTGGAGCTCGGGTATCAGGTCCGAGGGCTTCGAGACGTGAAACGCCCCCGCTCCCACGAAAAGTATGTGGTCCGTCCGAACCATCCCGTGCTTGGTGGTGACGCTGCTTCCCTCGATTATCGGAAGAAGGTCCCTCTGCACCCCCTCTCTCGAAACGTCCGGCCCCGACACCCCCTGCTTGCCCGCGACCTTGTCGATCTCGTCTATGAAGATGATCCCGGAGTTCTCCGTTCTCTCGAGCGCGAGAGCCGCCACCTTGTCCATGTCTATGAGCCTTCGGGACTCCTCCTCCATCAGGATTTCCATGGCCTCGGGCACCTTCACCTTTTTTTTCTTCGACTTCTTCGGAAGCAGGTTTCCGATCATCTCCGATATGCCGGGGTCCATCTCCTCCACCCCCGCCTGGCTGAACACCTGGATGGGAAGGTTCCTGGCCGAAACCTCGATCTCAACTTCCTTGTCGTCGAGCTTTCCCGCCCACAGAAGCTTGCGAAGCTTCATCCTGGTCGCGGCCTTCTCCTCGTCGGTCTCGGTTCCCGGCAGGAGAAGATCGATTATCCTGTCCTCGGCTATCTCCTTCGCCCTGGTCTCGACGGCCTCGGTCTCCTCCTCCGTCACCATGTTCACGGCTATCTCCGTGAGGTCCCGTATCATCGACTCCACGTCCCGCCCCACGTAGCCGACCTCGGTGAACTTCGACGCCTCGACCTTGACGAAAGGAGCCTGGGCGAGTTTCGCGAGACGCCTGGCGATCTCCGTTTTCCCCACTCCCGTGGGTCCCATCATGAGGATATTCTTGGGGGATATCTCGTCGCGAAGCTCGGGAGAGACTTTCTGCCTCCTCCACCTGTTTCGAAGCGCGATTCCGACGGCCCTCTTGGCCGAATTCTGGCCGACTATGTACTTGTCGAGCTCGGAAACTATTTCCCTGGGGGTGAGATGGGACTCCGACATCTTACTCTATCACCTCTACGGAGACGCGGTCGTTCGTGTAGATGCAGATGCCCGCGGCTATTTCGAGAGAACGCTCGACTATCTCCCGGGCCGAAAGCTCCGAGTGGCGGAAAAGCGCGACCGCGGCCGCCTGAGCGTAGGGACCTCCCGAGCCTATCGCCATCACGTCCTCGTCGGGCTCTATTATGTCTCCGCTCCCCGAGATGATGAGCATGGTTTCCCTGTTGGCCACGGTGAGCAGGGCCTCGAGTCTTCGAAGTATCCTGTCCGTCCGCCACTCCTTCGCCAGCTCCACCGCCGCCCGCTGGAGGTTTCCCCTGTATTCCTCGAGCTTTCCCTCGAACTTGTCGAAGAGGGTCATGGCGTCCGCCGTGGAGCCCGCGAATCCCGCGCAGACCTGTCCCTGGTACATCTTTCTCACCTTCCTGGCGTTGTGCTTCACGGCCGTCGCCCCGAGGGTCACCTGTCCGTCTCCCCCGAGAGCCGTGCGGCCGTCCTTTCTCACGCAGAGTATGGTGGTTCCGTGAAATTCGCTCATGGCTTTCTTTTTTCCCGGCCGCGCCTCATGCGTTGGGGTGGGTCTTGTCGTACACCTCCATTATACGCTCTATGGAGAGGTGTGTGTATTTCTGGGTCGTGGAGAGGCTCGAGTGCCCCAGCATCTCCTGGATGGCGCGGAGGTCCGCCCCGCCCGCGAGAAGATGCGTGGCGAAGGAGTGGCGGAGCACGTGGGGGCTCACGTTTTTCGATATTCCGCTCACCAGTCCGTACTTCTTTATTATTCTGGCGAGGCTCCTGGTCGTTATGTTCTTCCCCCTGGAATTCAGGAACAGACGATCGGAGGTGGGCTTGAACCCTTCTCTTGCGCCGAGGTATTCCCGCAGGGCCGAAAGCGCTTTCGAGCCGACGGGGACTATCCTCTCCTTGTTTCCCTTTCCCCGGACCCTTATGAGGGCTTCTTCCATATCCAGGTCGTCTGTCTTGGCGTCGGCGAGCTCGCTTATCCGGAGGCCGCTTGAGTAGAGAAGCTCGAGAATCGCCCTGTCCCGAACGGAGAGGATCTTTTTCTCGGGTTCTTTCACGTCGACCAGGCTGAAGACCTCGTCGACGCTCAGAAACACGGGCAGGCGTTTTTCCTTTTTCGGGGTGCGCACGAGTTTCGCGGGGTTCTGCCGAAGGAGGTTTTTTCTCACCAGATACGAGAAAAAGGATCTTATCGCCGACACCTTTCTCTCGACCGACGCGGGGGAGTTTCTTCCGTAGAGGGTCGAGACGTACCGGTTCACGGTGGCGGCGTCGGTGTCTTTTATTTTCGTTTCTTCTTTCTGGAGGAAATCGCGGAAATCGGAGAGGTCGCCCCGATAAGCCTTTACCGTGTGTTCGGAGTAGTTTCTTTCGCCCGAGAGGTGTTTTATGAAGCTTTCGAGAAGTTCGTTCATCCGTGAGTGAAATATATACGCTGATTCCATTTGGACAAGGAAGATTGATGCACGTTCATGGCACTGTGGATTCGAAAAATGTCCATTGCCACTTCCAGTTCCAACCCTTTTTGTCTCGATTGTATAAGCTTTTTGAAAACTGCGGTTTCAAGTGATTTCCCCGAAAAATTCTATCAAGGTATTGGTTCAAGATTGTTAACCTTCAAAAAGGTGTCTACATCGTTAAAGGCGTTCAGGAAAAGCGGGGTGCCTGAGAACGAAAGCGGGCTTACGGGACCAATGGTCATGAACGAATACTCGCGACTACCGATGTCAAAGGCCGAATGAGGGTCTCGGAACAACTGATAGAGATCAAGTGCTGTGCCGGAGGACCCTACGAGTTCCCGAAGCGATTGAAATTCCTGCCCCAAGCCGAGTCCAAAACCGAAAAAGAATATGCGGAGCTGTTGGAGAATTTCCGTATGAAGGCTTGACAGAGTTTGGCTGATAAATAGCCACCCCAGCCCATACTTTCGAGTTGTTCGTGCCACGTCAATCAGAGCAGAGCGAACCCCCTTAGCCGCTTCGTCCTCGGGTATATGGCGTGGTGCTAGTCTATGTGCCTCGTCAATGATGACCAAGGTGTTGAGGCTTTGTCCTTCTTTGTAGAATTTCTCCGCGGCCCATGACAATCCATCAAGCAGGCGTTTTATCACTAGCGATTGTATCTTATCGTTCCAGAAAAGGTTCTGAGCCTGTTCCTTTGACAAATCGATTACAAAAACCGGTCGACTACTACCCGATTCGTCCATACCGAGCAGTTGATAAAGAACACTGTCGACGCTTCGGGCGCCGGGGCGGTCTTCTTTGAAAAGCTCGGTCACTGGAACCCAATATTCCTTATAGAATTCTTCTGGGTTTGCATTGGACAGGGCATCGTCGAAACGGGTGCGGGAAGTCCGGCTTCTATAAAACACCTGTTGCACATCTTCGTCCTGAAGTAGTTCCCATGCTCTGTCAAACGAATTTCGTTTGTGAAGGTCCTTTAGTTTTACCCTTAAGTTTCTTTGCAGGCGGTCGGAAAGAATTCCGCATGCGAGTTCCCGGTTTTCTCCCTTAGGGATCGTGAGGAGCTCGAAGAATCGGGATTCGAAGAGAATTTGTTTAAACAACTCCCAACGGTCGAGTACCAGATCCCTTACCGTGAACACGAAAGTTTTTTTCTCCAGCTTGCTCACCACGTCTCTAACCGGAAGAGCGAACTGGCCGCCCGACCCGCCTTCCCTGATGTCGCGGGCGAATTCTCCCTGCGGGTCGATAACGAGTAGAGCCATTTCCCGATGCCGTGCGTAGGCAAGAAGTATCATCTTGGCGAGAACCGATTTGCCGGAGCCGGTCTTGCCGAAGATGCCGAGATGGTATGCCTCTCCCGCGCCTTCGGGATCTGTGTCGAAGTGCTTGAACCAGAGAGGGAGTTTCGGTTCGGAGCCGTAAACATGCCCCAGATAGAAAACCTGATTCTTGTAAGGATGTAACAATTCGTCAAGCACAGAGTCTGTCGCAAGATGTATGTGAGTTCCCGTTGATGGAACGGTGCCGAGAATGCTAGGTTCATATCCTCCAGGATCCCCCTCGCGGAAGACGGCGCTGATGACCATCTGGCCTAAGTGCGTGTCTTGGCGTTCGCTCACCGCGTCAACCCGTCCGTGCTGGCGTATAAGGCTACGCATGGTGGGATCTTCGTGCCATACGTTGCGCAGTTTGACCTCGGTAATCTGGCCGAGCGCGTAATGGCTTTTCGAGTCCTGCACGAAACGGAAAAGGGCGAGTTCTCCGACCAGCTTGCGTGTGACGGCGGAACCGAGAATGTCAAGCGCAAGCTGCCCGGTAGAAGACGGCGAGCCGACTACCCCTATTCGTTCCGAGTTGTCCAGAAGATTTTCAAGTCTTGTCGAGTTTTCCGCCATGGTTATGTCCTCCCTGCTTCGCTTCGGTATCCGTGCATTGCGAAAAACACTTCGTCGATACTACCTTCGTACTGTTCAGATATCCGCTGCGTTGTTACCTGCCGGAAGGCGGGGACCGAACGCGCGACGGATTTCACCATGCGATCGGCCAGATAAATGGGGTAGGGTTCTAGCATGGAAGGAGTTGCTGTCTGATGCTTGATTCCATGAACCACAGTCGCCATACGATGCGGATTCGACGCGATGCTTTTCGAAACCTCGATTCGAAGAGCGGGAAGCCAGTGTTGTGGTTTGTAGAAAAATACGTAAACATCTCCGAGTGCCGATACGATTCTTCCCGAAAGCTCCTCCGCTACGCTCCTTGTTTCCTTCGGCAGTCGTTGAGTGTTCAGGTGCCACGAGATTTTTCCCTTGGCATCTCTGGGATGCTCCAGCAAACAAGGTTTTGTCATTTCCCCGGGGCTCATCAGCATCGTGAGCATTCCGCGGTCGTCGCTGTTTGATGGCCATTTGAGTTTTCTGCCTATCTCCTTTCTGGTTGAATATTTTGGGAATGCCGCAAAGTGCTTGTTGGACCTCTCGGAACGCAGTATTGCGAGATAGGCTTCAAGGTAACGCAGGCAGTTGCCGAAGAACTCGCGCGAGCAATTCAAATGACCGACCTCTGCGGCTTTGCTGATTGCCTGGTTGAAGTATATTATCGGCAGAGTAAGCGTTCCGTCCAGCATCAGCAGTTCGTGCGGTGCTTCGCTTATCAGGCTCAGCTCTTCTCCCAGCATGACAGCCCGCAGAATTGTGGCCGTGTCCTCGTGATGTGACTCCGCTACGATGAAACTCTTATGGTGAGGAAGTTCCCAGTGTCTTTTTTCCGATGGCGGTGCGAGTCCTTCAACGACCACCGCGGCCGCAACGGTCAGGTCCGTAGCAAGGAGTCTCTCAATTGCGTATGAGCCGTCTGCCGCGCATGTGGTTGGAACGGGGGCGTGGCCCAATGAAGATTCGTCGGTCAGAAGCCCCGAGCTTGTGAGGTCTTCGCGGAATTTTGACCGTTGCTCTTTTGCATCCTGAAACATGGAAAGAAGATCTTGTGCCACGGATGAAGTCCGGTCAAGCACCTCTTCTACTAGACTCGCGGGAAGATCTGCAAACGGGGTCTGATCGGTTTTCTGGCGGTCTTGTCTCATCGGGACCTCCACAGGCGGTAGGTGTCGGGTTCAAACTCCCGGTACCGAGGGTCGCGACCGGCCCTGGGGAGAAGCCATCGTTCCCGAAACCAGTCGAAAAGGTCGTCTGCCGTCCTGTGATGGTAGCGCAGACGCTGATGGTCTCCCTGAAGAAAAGCCGCGGTATTTTCGGCAAGGGGTGCTAGAAAGATTTCGCGTTTCACTCCGTGGTATAGAAGATCTTGAGAAAGTCCCAGAAGCGGCAGAGTTTTTCGTACGATTTCTCTTCGGTTCCGAAACCCCTTGCCCCAAAGACCGTGCTTGCCAGTTGCCTCGCAGTTTTCCAGAGCGAACCTGCGCAGATCTTTGTAAAAACCGTTGCCGAAATGAAACTCCCCTGACCCCAGAGTAAATCCCACGCTTTGAAAAACAGTCTGCCCGTCGTAGTTGAGCCTATTGTACAGGGACGACCTGCCCAGTGCGGATGTTGTGGTCAGCAGTGCGAGGCGGCCGTCCAGCGGTTTACGGCTGATGAATGACAGCCGGCCACCGTACTTGCGATGAAAAACCTGCCGAACTTCCTGGCTGGTTGCCAACAACGCGACGAGCTTTCCGCAAAGAAGCGATGAGTAGGGAGGAACCGCACCTAATACAAACAGGTCCATAACGTTCTGCAGTCTTGATTTCCTGACGTTGTGGTTCCATCCTATCCAGCAGTCTCGTGGCCTCAGGCCGAAAACGGGGTCGCCTAAACCGAAAATGCCGATTAATTTCCCGTTTGACTCGTCATAGACGACGAACCTGATACGTCTACCGTATCCTGCCGAGACGGGTATGCTCCAGTGCAGGCGCGTGTATCGAAACAAAAGCTCTTCTTCAGAACCCGACTGTACCAAAACGAGCTTCGGGCGGATGTTTTCTGGGATTACTTCTTTTCCGGATGCTATATATGAGAGAAGGGCGTCCTCGTGACGTTCAAGTCCCGGACGGCTTCTTTCCACGTTATACTTGACTGCTTCTTGGTGAAGTTCTCTGAGCTTGTTTTTGTCGTTAAGATTGGGCGGGACGACTAATTGGTTTCGGATTTTGAATCCTTGCCTGCGCAACGAACGAAAGATGTGGGATTTAAGCTCATTCGCTTTTGGCGAGTCCTTGATACTGGACATCTTGCTCATGGCTGATTCCGAAGTGCTACCATTCTCCGGTCGGATGTTCGTCAACGAGGCAACGGTTTCTTTGTTGGCGTGTTCTCCATCCATCGCAAGGTGTCCTGTTAGTCTGGTTGCCAGCTAAGATCTTATCGGCTACGACAATTCTGATTTGTCTGTCTTCAAGCCTGATAAGACGGCAAAAACTTCTCTTCTTAGAAATGCCGAGATCGGACAACTCTATACAATATCATATTTGTTTGTTTTGCACCTCGATTGAATCGGAAGGTGTGGGGGATTTCTCAATTGATCGGAATTTACGATTTGCCGGTTTTCGCTTCTTCGAGTCATACTTCCCCATAAGCATCCCCTCCGCCGACGGTAGAGACTCCTCCTGCACCCGCGCTTGACCAGAGCAGACTCTGAAGACAATTCTTCACCCAGCTGTAACTGCGAACTCCTCCATCGTGCAGTTCGGTATAAGCCTCGTAGAAGCGTTGCACGTTGCGTCCCTCGTAACAATCCCTGTACAACGCCTCAAGTGCCCTGACTCCCTCCTCCGACAAAAACCGCAAACATTTTCTGACTGGAAAAAAGAAGACATGAGGTTCGGGATTACGGCGCGTCGCGAATTGCTCCACGATGAATTGTGTTAGTATTAAAATAGAGAAAGCGATTTTCAAGAAAAACCAATTTGTTGGGGGGAGAATTCACAATGACTATACGCGAAGCGGCCATTCTGGTATTGGAAGCGGCTGGCGGGCCTCTTCATGTGAAAGAAATTACAGAGAGTATAGTTTCCAAAAAGCTCTGGGAAACTTCGGGAAAAACGCCGGAGGATTCAGTCAGTTCCACAATCAACGAGGACATCAAAAAGAAGGGAAGAAATTCGCCTTTCGCTCGCACCGCCCCCGCGACATTTGAATTAAGGAAAGGGCAGGGAGAAGTTTACTCTTACGGTGATTCCGCGGAGAAAGTGCTTGAGATGTTCGGCGGGAAACAACCTATGCATTATAAGGAAATTACTGACAAGGCCATTGAAGAGGGTTGGTTGGTTAGCGGGTCCCTAACTCCTGAAGCGTCCATGTACGCGCAGATACTGACGGAGATTGAACGGTGCATTCGTAGAGGCAAGCAGTCCCGGTTCGTTAAGCACGGCAAGGGATTCGTCGGACTCTCGAAATGGATGGCCAGAGGTCTGGCCTTCGAGATAGAAAACCATAACCGGAAGGTTCATAAGGAACTGCACAAACGCCTTCTCAAGATGGATTGGAAAGATTTTGAGAGACTGACCGCACGGCTTTTAGCCAAGATAGGTTTTGACGAGATAGAGGTTACGGGAAAAGTCGACGGTGGTATTGATGTTCGCGGCACCTTGGTAGTAGGCGATGTGATCCGCATCCGAATGGCAGTCCAAGTGAAAAGGTGGAAGAAAGAAAATGTTCAAACGCCGATAGTTCAGCAGGTCAGAGGAAGCCTCGGGCCTCATGAGCAAGGGCTCATAATAACGACCGGAGACTTCTCGAAAGGAGCGCGCGAAAATGCGGCCAAGCCGGAGTTCAAGCCTGTGGCGTTGATGAACGGCAAGCAGCTGGTCGCTCTTTTGGTGGAAAACGGGATCGGAGTCGAGCTCCAGTCCCACGACTTGATTGAGCTTGACGAAGACACCCTGCTCGGTGACGAGTAATGGTATTTCACAGGTTTTTGAGAATTGGTTTTGAGAAGGTTTGATGTTGCAGAAAATTGGAGCCGCAAAGGGTTTGGAAGTTAGCAAGCTTCATGTTGCGCTTCTCCTTCCTGAATACCTTTTCTGGCCTTATTGAATGCCCGTTTTGAAATTTGCGGGTATCTGTCGTTCAGTTCATCTCGTTCGGCAAACAGACATCTCAGCTTTTCCAGCGACTTTTCGTACGCTTCCGAAACAACCTCAATTTCTCTGAAAAGACGAGCTCGATTCCTAATGCTGTTATAACGATTTCCCGCACTGAGATGCGTCGCCGCTCTTTTGCCGGGACTTGTAAATGTTGAAACGGCACTGAGTGCGGAAGCGAGAATTGCCAAAATGCCCGTGGCAATGCGATAAGAGTTAAACTTCAATAAAACAATGCCTGCCGAGGCGACGACTACGGAAATGAAGATGCCGACACATAGATGAAGATTCGACCAGAACTGCGCGGCATAGAAATGTCCCTTGGATGAGTAAAGCGAGTCTTCTTCTATTCTCTTAGCTTCTTTTATAATTCTCTCTTTATCTTCCATGTTTCGGAAACTTGTCTCCAAAAATTTGTCTCCATAAGTTTATGGCTTTTGCATGATCTTTTTTTCTTCCAGATGTGCATTTCCAAGCTTCAAGCGCCTTGCCTCTTGCGGTTTTCAGTCTTTTTACCGCTTCTTTTCTCCTGTGGGAATCAAGGTAAGAATCGACACGATTGCCATCGTGCGACAGCGGCCGTCTGACTATTTCGACGGCTTTGTCAAAGTACCGGTACACATCCTGCGGGTAATCAGAAAGGTTTCCCCTGAAGGTTTTCAAGGCTATTATTTCTATGTGGAACGATTGAAGAAAAAAGCTGTGCTGATGATTCCACCACTTCATCATTTTCACAATCCTCTTGAAAGACTGTCCGCACATTTTGTTTTTACGGCTCATTGCTTCGGAGTGTTTTTTCGGTCTTGATTGAATCCACTTTTCGTTATTCATATCTGGAATGTAATAGCTGTGGCTGGTTCGGATGCGATGTGCAGGCACTACATCCACTTTAGGCCAAGTTGAGTAGTGAAGCGTTACGGCTTTTCCGTTCTTACGGACATTTGCCCTGTGTTTTCCGAGTGCATCGCGGATATCCTAAAGCACGAGGGAGGGTTTTTTGCTTTTTATATGATTTTTGTGGTGCAAAACTATGATCACGTCAAGGTCCGCGTAGCCTTTTAACGCCGTGTAGCGAGGTATGGAGCCAGTGGGAAACGCTTCCAGTATTACGAAGTCGTTTTTCAGCAACGACACGATTCTGTCTCTTCTGTTGATTGCCGTTTTGCGGTGGTCTCCCGGCAATTCAATGTTTTCTCGGAATTTGTTGAAGGATGCAGATACAGTGTATGGCATACTGTTTCCTAAAACAGCTTAATGGTCCGCCAAGATTTCCTCAAATTTGGCGGATTTGATTTTTTAATCGCAACTGTTTTGTCAATGAGGAAATTCCGTTACATGACCTTCGGTCATTCGAGCGTTTGAGAAAAAACCGAAAACCTTGTTCTCCCGTTTGTAGGATGCGTAATTTTCTTCCGTCCATTCGGAGCAGTCAAGCAAAATAAAGTCTTCTGAATCGTCGTTTGTGAATTTGGGAGGATAAATGGCAATTCCGATTACAACCTTCAAATGTGGGAATTTGTTTCGGGCGGCTCCGCAGGCAATTCTGATCATTTCTTGGCGAAGCAGGCGAATCTCATTTTCTGACATCCCCGCTCGTGGACGCTTCATCTGCAAAAATACGTAAGCTCTGTCCTTGTAAAACGAAGACATGAACTTAATCGATCTCTCCCTGTCATAATTGGTTTCAGGAAAGTTGTGTATTGCATCTAGCAGTTGTTCCGATAACATTCTACGAATGAAACGAGGCTCTCTCGCCATTTCACACAGAGGTCCGGTTGCCTTTCTTAACTCGGTGTTGCCGTAAAGGTCTCCATCAAGGGCTTTCTGGTAGGTTCTCTGTATGATCGCATCCCACAGGTAGGAAATTCCGTTCGCTTTCTTTCTGTTCTTGTATTCTCTCAATTCTACAAGGTGGTTCCAGTGTCCGTCCAGTATTGTGATCAAGCATCCAGGGTTTTCAGGGCCGATGCGATACCTGTTTTGATCTTTATCGTGACTAAGGAAGTATTTCCCCAGAAGCTCATGTTCTCCGAAGTACAGAAGATAATCACATCTCTTTATAGTGGTTTCTTTTTCAACTATGAACGAGGTGAAATCATAGACAGTATCCAGTTCTCCGAGAATAATGTCGATGTTGGAACTTTCCAGAATGTGTACCGGGTCGTCTTTTTCCAGTTCGATGCAAAACAAACAGTCCGTGGAGAACTTCGGGGAGTTACCGTAAGAAATGGCCAGACTTCCATGAAAATCGTCGCTGGAAAACTTTTTCATGGCTTCCTCTACGCCGTGGGCGACGACAAATTTATGAATCGTTGCGTTTTCTGGAATGTCAATTGAGTCTGTCGGACTTTGCTAACGGACGAGGCAGATTAGCCTGATTGGAGCTGTTTGACATCGAGAACCAGTCGTTTTGTTCAAGACGGCGTGATACCTTGGCAGTATATTGTCCGTTTTTGCGTGTGCGTTGCCGTCGATTCTCCCGTTTTTGCCTCCTCCCTCTCTAATTCGTCCTCAATGTGAACATCTTCTTCAGGTTGTAGCCTATACATACCAGACTCCACTCCCTGCTCACAGCCTTAATCCCTCGCATAAAAAACCGGCCAAACCCCAGCACGTGTTTTATCACTCCGAACATCGGTTCCACAGTGCTTTTGCGCCTGGCGTATAACGCCTTGCCTTCCTCCGTCTCCAGAAGCTCCTTCATCTCATCCACTGCCGTCTTGTTCTTCGCAACGGCTTTGGGCGGCTTTGCCGACTTGTGACCTCTCCTCTCGTTGCGTATGGAAATCACCGGCCTGACCCCGTGCTCTGTGCAAGCCTCCACGTTCTTTTTGCTGTAGTAACCCGCGTCGGCCAAAAGATTGTCCGCCTCCCCCACCAGCCTCTCCGCCTCTGCCAGCTGCTCAAGGGCAGGCTCCATCTCCCGCTTGTCGTTGCCGTTGTGCGTCACGTGCCTGCCCACTATCATCCGGCTCTCGGTGTCCACCATCGCCTGAACGTTGTAACTCTGCTCGTATCCTCCAGTGCTCACGGACATGATCCGTGACTGCTCATCCGTAAGATTAACCCTGTCCTTGTCCGTCGGCCCGGGCTGAGGCTCCCTGGGTTTGGGGCCTGGTATCTTGCGCCCGTCGCGTCGTTCCTTGGCCCTGCGCTCTTCCATCTTCTCCTCATACTGCTTTCTCTCTCGTTCGTATCTGTGCTCCGCTCTGCGCTCAAGCTCCCGCTTCGCGTCGCTCAAAGCCTCAAGACGCTCACTGCGACTGTTCAACTCCTCGGGAATGTCTATTCCGTCGGGACTCTCGCTGTTGTCCGCCTCCTGTGCCTTACGCATAAGCTCCCTTATCTCCCTGCGTATGCGCTTGTCCACCTTGCGTATCTGTTTCCAGCTCAAGTTCTTGCGCCTCGACGCGTTGGCCTTTATCTTCGTGCCGTCCACACTCACCGTCCCCATCTTGAGAATCCCCATCGCGTGAGCCATCACGAGAATCTGCCCGAACAACCCCTCAAGCTGCTCCAAAAACCTCTTGCGGAAACTGTTTATGCTGTCGTGGTCGGGATGGTTGTTGGCGCAGATATACCTGTACGCAAGACTGTCGTATGTAGCCTGCTCAAGCTTGCGGCTGGAAAACGTCCCCGTGGCATATCCGTAAAACAGCAAGGCCACCATCATGGACGGGTGATACGCCCTGGAGCCCCTGCCCGAATACGCCTCCGTCAAATCGCTCAGGTCCAGTTGCGCCACTATCTCCACTACGAAACGGGCCAGATGCCCTTCGGGCACGTAATCATCCACCCTCGCGGGCAACATGCTTGGCGTGGACCGATCAAACGTAACGAATTCAGGCATGCTTCTCTCTCCTGTAGTTCTTGTGATTCTCTTATTTTACCTCGATTGAACATAGACGCTAAAGTCCGACAGACTCAATTGGCAACTCTGTTTCACACTTGCTGTCAAGAAATATGGGGTTTCCGCTTCGGACATATTTTTCGGCACCTTTCAAAGCCTTAATTTGCTTGTCAACGACCTTTCTTTTCCACCGCATCCACGCCACTAGAACATCTTCGTCGGGGATTTTGTCAAACGCCTTGACTTCCCTGTCGAAGAAAACAAAAACATGGTCGTCAAATACAGCTATAAGGTCACAGAGTTCGTTTCCGTCATCCTTGAATGGATTCGGATAGCTCCAGAGTTTCAAAAATGTTCTTTCGCAAAGGCTGGAAAGCACTTTTTCCGTGGGCGTGACACCTTCGGATTTTCTTATTTTCTCCATAAGTTTTTTCTGCGAAAACACACTCGCAATCTCAGAGTTATCGTAACTGTTCTCTAAAGTCATAAAAAAGCCGCCTTATCCATCGGAAATCATTATATAAACGGCCTTGCGACATTTTTGATTATTCCGAAAAATTCGGGATTTTCCATCCATAATCCTTCCGTGCTGCTGACTTCCCACCCGTTGCCGTTATTTCTTTCCTCGACATCACACCCTTCAAGATAGAGAGAACCGACTCTTTCCTTGTCCAAGAGTATGATGTGATCTCCATATTCTTCATCAAGTGGACCGTAGTGGAGCAGGTCAAGATCAAAAAAACATGCCCAGTCTATTATCATTTTCTTAACTTCAAATCCGAACCGGTTTTTAATTTTTTCAGTTCGCGTTCTATCATCGCTATTGATCAGAGTGCAGAGAACTCTAATCGCCTCTTTCCCACAGAGGGCTACGTGATTGGATTTTGACAAGTCTTTGTCCAACTCGTTTACATTCCTAAGAAAATACATGTTGTCTATTCGATCTTTAGTCGCTTCGCGAAAAAAGTCATACAGATCAAACAGACTTAAGCCGACTGGTACATCCCATCTATGAGAAACTGGAGATTCTTCTATTATCCGAATAATACCGTCTGTGGCTGTATTTCCGGCTAGTACCGAATAAACCGGGTGCTCTTCCGGTTGCCAGCCAGCTTTTTTCCCGAATAGAAAAGCCGATTCTATTTTTTCCGTGTACTGCTTTCTGCTTTCCGGCAGAGTGTCAGCAAGCGTGCTGAAATTTTGCATGTAATTCTCTCGACGTTCTGCTACCACTATATGTTTTGCTCTTAAGGGATATTGGTTTACGTTAAACATGGATACAAGTTGGGTGATGATGTCACCCGCGCTCATGGGAGCGGCTGGCGTTTCTCCCAATCCTCTCTCAACGGCAATAACGCCCGCTTCGTCTTTTTCGTTAATCCGAAAGCATTCTTTTGTTCTCTCGTTCATCCAGATATTGGGACCGTTACGGACAATGCCGGAGTTTGCGATTTCCAGAGAGGTCGCGTCGGCTGATACCGCTGTCTTGACGGTAGTTCTTCTTGGCACCGGTCTTTCACTGGGCATTGAGTAGCTAGGACATCTTGCCTTCTCTCGCTTACGCGAACAGAGCCATAACAGGTATCCCTTGTTTGCTTCTAGATTCTGTATCCAATCCGAAGTCTTTGGTCTTGTCTGCATCTGTGTCCGCCTTCTTTTTAAGTAGTTTCACACGTTTGAATACTGGATTCTTGAGCTGTTCCACATTGCTTCATTCGCTATGATGTAAAACTTTCCTTGACTTCAGCGTGTTTTTATGAATATATAGTGCACTATGTCGCATGGGAAAGAAAATCTATCTAGGTTAAAGGATTTGTCAACCATAAGCTCCGGTTATCCGTTTCGCGGGAGGATTGACGACGGCGCATGCGGGGAGGTGTCCGTGGTCCAGATCAAAAACGTCGATGCCGAAACAGGGGTGGATTGGGAGAATCTGGCCCGTACCCGATTGACCGGGCGACGAAAACCTGATTTGCTGCGCAAGGATGATATTCTTTTTATAGCTCAGGGCGGGCGAAACATTGCGGCCTGCGTGAACAAGATTGATGTGGATGCGGTCTGCTCTCCCCATTTTTTTCTGATTCGTCTCAAGTGGGGGGTTCCGCTTCTGCCTGCGTTTCTCTCTTGGCAGATCAATCAGACAATGGCACAAAGATACCTGTCCGTTTCCGCCACGGGTTCGCATGTGACCGGCATCCGGCGCCAGGTGCTGGAGAATTTGCCTGTATCGGTGCCCGACATGAAGAAGCAGGAAAAGATCGTCGCTTTTCACGAGATGGCGGTGCGGGAAAAGAAACTGCTTCTCGACATCATCGAAAACAGAAACTTGCAGATGCGCGCCTTGGTAAAAACGGTGTTCGCTGAACAGACGGAGGGTCGAAAACAATGAGTGATCTTATTGAGCAGGAAAAAATAAATCGGGTCGTCTGGGAAGCCTGCGACAGTTTCCGTGGCGTGGTGGATCCGAGCATCTACAAGGATTATGTTCTAACCATGCTGTTTCTGAAATATATCTCCGATGTATGGAAGGACCACTACGAAGAATATAAAAAGGAACATGGTAACCATCCCGAACTCATCAGGGAACTCATGAAAAGCGAACGCTTCGTTCTTCCCGAGCAAGCGAGTTTCTACTTTTTACATGAGCGCCGCCACGAGCCCGGAAACGGCGAGCGCATTGACAAGGCCCTCCACGCCATAGAGGAAGAGAATCTTCACAAACTCCGCGACGTGTTCCAGGATATAGGTTTCAACAGCACGCGTCTCGGAGACGAAGCTCAGAAAAACGACATTCTCCGTCATGTTCTCGAAGATTTCGCCAGAGAGGAACTTGATCTTCGTCCGAGCCGCATAGGCAATATTGACGTGATAGGAAACGCCTACGAATTTCTCATAAAGAACTTCGCCGCCACGGGCGGCAAGAAAGCGGGAGAGTTCTACACCCCGCCGGAAGTTTCCGAACTGATCGCGGAACTCGTTGCTCCCGAAGAAGGCGACGAGATCTGCGACCCTGCCTGCGGTTCGGGTTCTTTGCTGATAAAGTGCGCGTTGCGGATTCAGGAAAACCGCGAGGGTTCCCGCAAGTATTCCCTTTTTGGTCAAGAGGCGATAGGAAGCACCTGGGCGCTCGCGAAGATGAACATGTTTCTCCACGGGGAGGACAATCACCGCGTAGAGTGGGGAGACACCATCCGCAATCCGAAGCTCCTTGACGACAACGACAATCTCATGCTTTTCGATGTCGTGGTCGCGAATCCTCCTTTCAGTCTCGAGAAGTGGGGACGGGAGAGAGCCGAGGAAGACAGGTTCGGCCGTTTCCGCCGCGGTCTTCCCCCGAAAACGAGGGGAGACTACGCGTTTGTGCTTCACATGATCGAAACCCTGAAACCCCAAACGGGACGAATGGGAGTTGTTGTTCCTCACGGGGTTCTCTTCCGCGGGTCGGCCGAGGCGAAGATCAGAAAGCAGCTTGTTGAAGAAAACCTGCTTGACGCAGTGATAGGACTTCCGGAAAAGCTTTTCTACGGCACCGGCATTCCCGCCGCCATACTGGTGTTCAGGCGCGAAAAGTCCGATACGAATATACTTTTCATCGAAGCCAGCAGGGAGTACAAAGACGGCAAGAATCAGAACCGGCTTACCGAGGAGAACATGGAAAAGATCGTTTCCGTTTTCCGGGGCAGGAAAGATCTTGAAAAGTACGCGCATCTGGCGACGATGGACGAGATCAGGGAAAACGACTACAACCTCAACATTCCTCGCTATGTAGATACCTTTGAGGAAGAAGAGGAGATAGACCTCGTGGCCGTGCGCAGGGAGCGGGAAAAACTGAAAGATCGGCTTGCCGAGCTGGAGGCGGAAATGGATGGATATCTGAAGGAGCTTGGCTATGAGTAAGAGGCTGTTGAATGTTCGAAGTTGCATGAAGAGAAAGAACTTGGGTGAAACTGTTATTGCAGAACTTGGTAGGGGGATATGAAAGAGGAAAAGGGAGAGCTGATTCTCTATACGAGCGGAGACGGACTGACTAGGGTCCAGCTTCGGGCCATTGATGGTACCGTATGGCTGACACAGGCAGAAATTGCCCGGCTTTTCGATACGACGAAGCAGAACATCAGTGTACACATACGGAAAATATTTGCCGATGAAGAGCTTGATGATTCCGCAACTGTCAAACAATATTTGACAGTTCAAACCGAGGGCAAACGCTCGGTTCAGCGAACCGTCCAGCTCTACAATCTGGAAATGATTCTCGCCGTCGGATTCCGTACCCGTTCACAGCGCGCCGCACAGTTCCGTCGTTGGGCCAACACCGTTCTCATGGATTATCTTGTCAAGGGGTTTTCCATGGACGACGAGCGCCTCAAGGACCCGACCTACGACTATTTCGACGAACTGCTTGAGCGCATCCGCGACATTCGTGCTTCGGAAGCCAGATTCTACAGCAAGGTCCGCGACATTCTGGCGTTGAGCGAAGACTACGACCCGAACTCGCCAACGGTACAAGAATTCTACGCGATTACGCAGAACAAGATGCTCCACGCCGTAACGAGTCAGACTGCTGCCGAATTGATCGTATCCCGTTCCGACCCGAACAAGCGCAACATGGGTTTAACTACTTGGACAAACACCCGGAGCGGTAGACGCGTTCGCAAAAGCGATGTGACGGTTGCCAAGAACTACCTTGAAGAAAAGGAGATCGGCGAACTCAACATTATCGTGGGTATCTTTCTTGATGTTGCGGAGTTGCGGGCCAGGCGTCGGCAGACCATCAGGCTGGTTGAATGGGAGACCATACTTAATGAGTTTCTGGTAGCCAACGAACTTCCTCTCCTGTACACCGCTGGCAGCGTTTCCGCGGAGCAGGCTAGGCAGGTCGCTCACGACCGCTACGCCGAGTTTGATGCCGAACGCAGGAAATCGGAACGGGAGGAAGCAGAGCAAGTGGACGACATCGAGGAACTAGAGAAAATTGCGGAAGTTTCAAAAAAGCGGACTTCCTTGAAAAAAAGGACGAAAGATGATTGAGGGATGGCGCAGAGTATCGGTCGGAGATATTGGAAAGATCGTTTCCGGAGGAACTCCCGACAGCACGAATCCCGCCTACTGGGATGGGGATATCCCTTGGGCTACGCAAACGGACATAACAAACCTCACGTCTCGCTACATCTCGTCGACCGCCCGTCGAATTACTGAGTCTGGGTTGAAATCATCTTCGGCGAAACTTGTTCCGCCCGGTTCAATTCTCGTGTGCACGCGTGCTACCATCGGGGAACTGGCCATCGCATCGGAGCCGGTCTGTACAAACCAAGGTTTCAAGAATCTCATTACTAATCCGGAATATGACAACGAATTTGTTTTCTACCTGCTTTCATTTTTCAAAAACATTCTGGTTCGCTACGCGAGCGGTTCGACTTTTCTTGAACTTACGAAAAGGGATTTTGAGAGATTAACGTTCACTGTTCCACCTTTTTCCGAGCAACGTAAGATCGCTAAAATCCTTTCCACTTGGGACTGCGCTATAGAGACAATTAAAGAGATCATTGCAAATGGGCAAACCCAGAAAAAAATTCTCATGCGAAAACTGCTTTCTGGAAAATGTCGATTTCCCGAAATTAAAGGGAGATGGATTCAAAAGCCGTTAAATCAAATTTGCAATGTATCAAAAGGGGTTCAACTAAACAAGAGTGGATTATCTGATGAAGATCAATTCCCAGTTATTAATGGAGGAATTATGCCTTCGGGTTACACAAGTAGTTTCAATAGGAACGCAAATACTATTACGATAAGCGAAGGCGGAGAGTCATGTGGTTTTGTAAACTTACTAAAAGTTAGATTTTGGTGTGGAGGTCATTGTTATTCTCTTGAAGACATAAAGATTTCAAGAGATTTGCTCTTTCAAATTTTAAAGCTCAATGAAAGAAAAATCATGCGCTTAAGAGTTGGGTCTGGCCTTCCCAATATTCAAAAAAGAGATTTGGAACAACTCACAATTCTTTTTCCCGAAGACTCTGAAGAACAAGAAAAAATCTCTGTTGTTCTTTCTGCGTTTGACAACAAGGTTGAATCATTACAAAAGAAATACAATTGCTTAAAGAGAGAGAGGGATGCACTTATTCGACAACTTCTAACTGGAGAACATCGTGTCTAATTGGAGGAGATAGCCAATGGATAAGCTTATTTCTTTCGCAGATGCGATCTCGGACTCTGCCCAGTATTCAAAACGACATCTTCTATTGGGCAACGGTTTTAGCATAGGATGCTTGCCCGACATTTTTGATTACTATTCTCTTTATAAACAAGCAGATTTCAGAGATGTGCCAGAAGCGAAAAGCGTGTTTAGAAAACTTGAATCCCAAGATTTTGAGATAGTTATCCGCACATTGGAAACTTCAGCAACGGTTTTGAGTGTCTATGCTCCACGCCGCGTCAAAACCAGAAACAAGATGATTAAACATGCTGAGAAACTTAAGGAAATACTTGTGTCAACAATCGCAAGTAACCACCCCAAAAATCCCAACACCATTAATGATCAGAAATTTCATGCCTGCAGAAGGTTTCTAAGCCATTTCTTGGGACCAGATGCAAAAGGATGCGTTTTCACTCTGAATTACGACCTCCTTCTTTATTGGGCACTTATGCATGACGTTTCTCCCACTGGTGAAAAAATTATCTTGAACGGTAATGACGGTTTTGGAAACGATGAAGATGATCCCAATGTCGACTATGTGGTCTGGCAGGCTGACGAACCTCACAGAGCCAATGTTTTGTTCCTTCATGGAGCTCTTCATCTCTTTGATTCAGGCTCCGAATTAAAGAAATATACTTGGGTTCGCAAAGGTGTATCGCTTGTTAAACAAGTAAGCAGTGCTATTAGAGAAGACAAATTTCCTCTGTTCGTTGCTGAAGGAACCAACAAACAGAAAAAGAGCAAGATTCGTCACAGCGGGTACTTGTATCAATGCTACAAGGTGTTCTCGGCAAACGTTCAACAACCCAAACACTGTTTTTTCATCTTCGGACATTCGCTAGCGGAAAACGACGATCACATATTTCAGAGACTGGGGCGGGGATGTTTTAGGAAGCTATACATTGGCATATATGGCAACCCTGAATCCAACATCAACAAGAAAATCGCCAAGCGGGTCGGAAACATCACTTCTTTGCGAAGGGAGGGAAGTCCTTTGGAAATTTCGTTCTTTGATTCTGACTCCGCAAACGTGTGGGGGGAAAATTAGTGAACGGAATTCTTAGGACCACCGAGCAATACAGCTCGCACATCCCGGCGTTGCAGACTCTTGTAGCCGCGGGGTGGACCTTCATGTCCGCCGAGGAGTGCCTTTCCGCGCGGGGAAGCACACGGGAAGTTCTTATGCGAGAGATACTCATTAAAACTCTCAGCGAGCGACGCTTCGAATACAAGGGAGCCGAGCACGCGCTTTCCAACAACGCCATAGAGCAGATCGTCCGGGAACTTTCGGATGCCTCGCTTCGCGAGGGGCTGATTTCGTCAAACGAGCGTCTTTACAACAAGCTTTGCCTCGGAGTCACCGTCACCGAGTTCATCGACGGCAAGAAGAAGCACTCTCCCACGATTCCGATCATCGACTGGAAAAATCCGAAAGCCAACAGCTTCGTCGTTACGGAAGAGCTCGAGGTTCTCTCGTCCGGCGGCGCTCGTACCCGACGGCCGGACATAGTCTGCTACGTGAACGGAATTCCCCTTGCGGTGATTGAAGCGAAAAGGCCGGATTCCGGCAACCCCAACAAGTCCATGATCGAGGAGGGAATAAGCCAGAACATCCGCAACCAGGGAAACGACGAGATCCCCCACCTGTTCGTCTACAGTCAGCTTCTTCTGAGCGTGAACGGCGAGGACGGTCGCTACGCCACCACGAAGACGCCCGGCCGGCTCTGGGCAAAATGGAGGGAGGAAGAATTCGACGAGGAACATTTTTCGCGAATAAAGAACGCCTCCCTCTCGGACGAAACGAGAGCCGCGATATTCGCCAACCGTCTCCCGGAAGTCCGAGAATATTTCGAGAGTCTCTGGTCCCAAAAACAGCTTGCCACGGACCAGGACAGGCTGATCGTAAGCCTTCTCTCGCCCGAGCGGCTGCTTGAATTCGTGCGCTTTCACGTTCTTTTCGTCGGCGGAAAGGACAAGATCGTCTCGCGCTATCATCAGTTTTTCGGCATAAGGGCGCTCGTGAGGAAGATCGAGCAAGGCCGCGGGGGAAAAGACCCCCGGGGCGGGGTGGTCTGGCACACGACCGGTTCCGGCAAGTCGCTTACCATGGTTTTTCTCTGCAAGACCCTGCTTCTGCATCCGACTCTCAGGAACTGCAGGTTCGTAGTCGTGACCGACCGGATCGATCTTGAAAAGCAGCTCGCCCGCGCTTTTCTCGCGGGAGGCGCCTTCGGCTCCGAGATCGCCGGGATGAAAGCGGGCGAGCGGGCCAAGGTCTCTTCCGGCAGGGACCTCGCCAAACGCATAGGCAGGGGAGACGAGCGGATCATCTTCTCGATAATCGACAAGTTCGCCACGGCCTCGAAGCTGGCGGAGTGTCGAAACGAAAGCGAAGACATAGTCGTTCTGGTCGACGAGGGCCACCGCAGCCACGAAGGGGAAACCCACCAGAGAATGAGAAAGGCTCTTCCCAACGCGTGCTACATAGCCTTTACCGGGACTCCGCTTCTCAAAGAGGAGAAGACCGAAAACCGCTTCGGTCCGATCGTTCACGCCTACACCATGCGCCGCGCGGTGGAAGACGGGGCAGTAACCCCTCTTCTCTACGAAGAGCGCGTCCCCGAGCTGGACATGGACGCTGCCGCCGTCGACAGCTGGTTCGAGAAGATAACCGCGGATATTTCTGAAACCCAGAAAGACGACCTTAGGAAAAAATGGGGAAGGGCGGGCGCGGTATACGGTTCGGACAACCGGATCAGGCTCATAGCCTGGGACATCGCCGTTCATTTCAACGAGAACTTCAAGAAACTCGGCCAGGGGCTCAAGGGACAGGTCGCCACCCAGAGCAGAAGTTCCGCCATCCGCTACAAGAAGCACCTGGACGAAACGGGTCTCGTGACAAGCGCCGTGGTGATCTCTCCTCCCGACGCCCGCGAGGGTCATTCGGACGTCGACGAAACTCCTGAAATTCAGGCGTGGTGGAAGGAGAACGTTCGGGAAAACCCGAGGGAATACGAGCGCGACGTCATAGACCGTTTCGGAACCGACGGTCCGCCGGACCTGCTCGTCGTGGTCGACAAGCTTCTCACGGGATTCGACGAACCGAGAAACGCGGTTCTCTACATCGACAAGCAGCTCAGCGGACACAACGTGATTCAGGCGATAGCGCGCGTGAACAGGCTCCACGACGCCAAACGTCACGGTCTTCTCATAGACTACCGGGGCATCCTGAGAGAACTGGACACTGCGATCAGGGAGTATCAGGACCACGCTAACCGCACCCAGAGGGGTTACGACATAGAAGATCTTGACGGCCTGTATAGCCGCGTCGACTCCGAATACAGAAAGCTGCCGCGTCTGCGCGAGCGTCTGCGCGCGATCTTTTCCCCTGTGAAAAACAAGAAAGACCCCAAGCAGTACCGGGACCTGCTGGAGCCCCAGTACGAAGAAGACGCCGAGGGAAGCATTTACGACGCGCGTCAGGAGATCCGGGAAAATTTCTACGCGGCTCTTACCGAATACGGAATGTGTCTCAAGACCGCCTTGTCCTCGCGATCTTTTTTCGAAGATTCCTCCGTTACCGACGCTCTCGTCGATGCCTACAAGGGGGATCTTCGGTTTTTCGCCTCCGTTCGGCGGAACGTCAGGCAGGACGCGAGCGAAACCGTCGCCTACAGCGCCTACGAGGACCAGATCCAAAAACTTGTCGACGAGCGCATAGAGGGCCGTCAGGTTCACGCGCCCGGAACGAGGGTTTCCGTGGATGAACTAGGCGGCGGTGGAGAAGATCCCGAGAAATGGACGGAAGACGAGGCGCGAAACAGAACCGACATGATCAGAAGCCGGATAAGGAGAGTCATCAGTCAGGAGATGGAAGACGACCCCTACGCGAGGGAGGTGTTTTCGGAACTTCTGAAAAGAGCCATCGAGGAAGCGGAGGGAAAGTTCGGCTACCAGATGTATCTTCCGTTCAAGGAGCTTGAGGAAAGACTGGTGGCCAGGGACGTGGAGACGGTTCCGGATGTTTTGGAGGACAGAAAGCACGCCAGGGCCTACTACGGAATCTTCCGCCTCGTCCTCGGCGAAGACCATTTCGAGAGTCTTGAAGAAGGAGAGCACGAGGAGATCGTCCGTCGGTCTTTGTACATGGACGAGGTCGTCGACAACGCCGTCTCTGCCCATTCTCTCGATCGTCTGAGCATGGAGAAGGAAATCCGAAAGAGGCTTCTGCCCGGATTGTTCGAAATGGTCGGGCTTGAGGCCGCCAAGCAGATAATCGAGAGGATAATCCACGTAACCCGCGTCAACCGCGCCAAGGGGGCGTTCTGAATGGCCAGAAGAAGCTTTGTGTACGGAAGCGAGAAATTCGAGTACGAAATAAAATTCTCGCCGCGGCGGTTCCGCCGGATAGCCATTCATGTACGCCCCGACGCGACCGTCGGGGTCAGCGCCCCCGCGGACAGATCCGCGGACGAGATTCACGCGGCGGTCGTCATGCGGGCGGGGTGGATTAGCAAGCACATCTCGGCGGCACGGAAGCTGCGAGAGCACGTGCTTCCCAGAAGTTACGTGAGCGGCGAGACTTTCCTTTACCTAGGGCGGCGCTACCAGCTCAAGGTCGACCGTTGCCGCAACGGGGCACCTTCGGTCAAGCTGTTTCGGGGCCATCTTCGGGTCGAGGGTGCGAAAAAAGATTCGGAAACCGTCAAAAGGCAGGTAGACGGATGGTATCGGGACAGGGCCAGGGAAGTCTTCCGGCGTCGCATGGAAGCGCTTTTCGACACGGCAACCTGGGCCGACTTTGTGCCGGAATGGCGGCTGCGGAAGATGAAAAAGCAGTGGGGAAGTTGCTCTTCCCGGGGGGCCATCCTGTTTAATCCGCATCTTGTGAAAGCTCCCCGCGAATGCGTGGACTACGTGATCCTGCACGAGTTGTGTCATCTCAGGGAGCATAATCACAGCCCGAGGTTCTACGGGCTGCTTGACAAGGTCATGCCTGAATGGAGACGGGTGAAGTCGCGGCTTGAGGGCATGGCGGAGATGATTCTCAACGAGTGAGGCGAACTGACAGTTGCGGTTTCCCAACCCGTGATGGTTTTATCTAATTTCCATGTCTGAAAATAGGAAGATTAAACAGTTGTCGCATTTGAATGTGGGTGGAATGTTGTGAAGGAGAGACTTAACCCAAGATTGGAAGACATTGGGCTTGAATGCGTGCTCATGCAGGCGTGGAAGAAGACATCTTCTTACTTGCGATATCATAGCTGGTACGCCGACACTCTCGACATTGATTATCAAACGTTACGGATTCCCGATTTTATTCACGAGATTCAGGATGAATTGAAAAATCCGGAGAAATGGCGACCGCGACCTCTGAGAATGGTTCCGGCCCCGAAATCGCAAAAATGGGAATTTGATGGGGAAGGTAACTGGCGGCCAAGAAAAGAAACGGATCTCAAGTTGCGTCCGCTCGCGCATGTCGCACTCAGAGATCAGGTAGTGGCGACGGCGATTATGATGTGTCTGGCCGACCGTGTGGAAACTTTTCTCGGAGATCCTCGGTTGCCGATCAAAGAAACCGAAAAAGCTAAGGAAAACCGCAAAAAAATTCTTGCTTACGGACATCGGCTTTTTTGCGATTTTGCGGACTCTGGCGAGAATGATCTACTACATCGTTGGGGAAGCACTAAACTTTATCGCCAATATTTTCACGATTACAGAGTGTTTCTAGAACGGTCAGATGTTGTCGCAGGTTTAGTAGCAAAGAAGAACCCTAACTCAGAGGTCGCAGTGATACATAGCGACTTATCCGAATTCTACGACCGGATAAGTCCTTCACTGTTGAATGAAAAACTTCGCACTTTTCAGCGCAAAAACAGCTTGAGAGAGAAGCGGTTTTTCGATTTTGCGGAACGTGTATTCAACTGGCGGTGGTCCAACTCCGACCGACAAACTATTGAAGGGGTTGAACATGTAGCATTGCCTCAGGGACTTGTCGCCTCCGGTTTCTTCGCCAATGTTGTTCTGTCAGATTTTGATTCTATCTTAAGCGGGAAAATCGGAAAGTTTCTGGATGTTGAGAGACGCTTTCTCCTCGAAGATGCCTGTTATTACGTTGACGATATAAGACTTGTTGTTCGTATTGACAAGGGAAGGATGCCCGAGGGGCAAGATATAAAAGACTATTTGATTAACTGGCTACAAGAGTTGCTCGAGTCTAATGCACCCGATTTGTTGATTAACAAGCAAAAGACCAAAGTCACGGTGCGGGGAAGCAAGAAGCTCTTTCTGGTTCCGCAGTCCAAAGCAGCTCAGAGAATTCAAAACGAAATTTCCGGTACTTTCGACATGCTTCACGGCACCGAACTGGTAGGTGCCATTGAGAACTTCTTTCATACACAGAAAAGATATTCGACATCTTCGGATGTGGAAAAAGCAGGCCGGACGAGTCTCTTCGTCGGCATGTCCGATATGACGGACGAAACCGCTTCCCGATTTGCCGCCGCCCGGTTCAGGCGAACATTTCGTTCCCTGCGTCCTCTGCTCGCAACTTCGCAAGAAGCCGAAAATCAATATCATTACATGGGCGATGACGGGGAAGTTGCGGTTGATGACCCGGAGGTCTCGTCGTTTGTACTTCCGGACCAGCTCGTTTTGTCCAAGGAACAGTTGGATGAACATGCAAGGCTTTTTGCCATGTCTCTTATAGAGGAGTGGATAGCCAATCCGGCCAACGTGCGCCTGCTTCGGGTGGCCTTTGATATGTATCCCGATGAAAAGTTCTTGGAAAAGGTTCTTGATTTGCTGCGTCCTGGATGGGAATCAAGACGGTTTTACAGAAAAAGACGAAAAATTTATCTCTACTGCTTGGCGGAACTTTTCAGAGCGGGAGCGACGGAGACCGCGATGGTTTCGGACGAAGATTGTCTGCCCGAAGATATTTCGGCAGAGAAATACCACGAGAGGCTTGCGGAGGAAGCGGTTTCTATATTCAACGATTATCTGCGAGAACCGAGACCCAAGAGACACCCATGGTATCTGATGCAGCAGGTGATGCTTTACTTGACGGCAAGAAAGGCTCTCCCGGAAGATTCTGAAACACCAAGCAAAATTCCCTCGTCACTTAAGCATTATTTCAGATTCTCGGATTTTCTTGCAGGTGACTTGCCCAAGTCTCTTGAGGAGAGGGCAATATTTCTGGTCATAGCGCGTACCGGTTTCGGCATCGTTGATCTCAAGCGCTTGGTTAATAACGGAAAAGAAGCAGGGAAATTTTTGACCCAAGTGAACAGGATCTCCCCGCCGGTCGCGCATCAACTGTGGGGGGAATGGCGAGAAAATGCGACTGGTCATCTGATTCAAATAGCTCGGAGACTAGGACTTGAATCAGGGGAGAAGAACGAAGCCGAGAGCGTTACGGTAGCGGACCTCGCTAACGAAACAGACAATCCCTTTTGCGATGAACGAAATCTTCTGGCATTAGCGTCGTGGCTCATGGGTCTGGACAACGAATACTTCAAAGACATTACCCCGTGGCAAATTCTTTGTAGATGGCAATTTTCTGAAGGAGAAGATTTCGGCAAAGTGGATACTGAGTCCTTTGGTCTCCTCGACAAACATGCTTTCCCTACTGTTGCCCGTCTTTTCGGGGCTCCGGATTGGTGTGAGAACGACAAAGAACAGCGCAAATTTCGGACCGGACTACTGCTGCGTTTTGCCATCCGTGGCAGTACGGCGTTAGACAGCAGTTACACTGCCCTGTCTCGACCGAAACCATTGACCTACAATCGTCCTTTTTCTCACTGGGAGCAACAACGATACTCTGGGTATCAAGGGCGAGCGGCCTTTGGACAACCTTGGCTTCCTCTTTCATCTTTTGTTGAAGATATGCTGTTTCAATTGATAAGGTGGCCCGGTGCCGGGATTTCCACAAAAATAAAAGATCTTGTTCAAATAAGGAGAGAAGTAAACGAGCGCATTCACTCTCTCCGTTCCGCCAACACTGTTTCGTCGCAATTGTTTCTGGAGCAAAAATCGCCATTTCCTTACAAGGCTCCAAGCAAAGATTTTAGCAGGCCGTTGCGTATAGGCATTGTCCAATCAATCATTCCCGATTCCGAAGACTACAAAGACAGATGCAAAGAGAACGACCCCGAACTGCTGAAGGACGGATCATTCAGAATGCGCCATCGTGCTCATGTCGCGACTCTTCTACAAGGAGTATCCCATATGCTCCGCGTGCGGGAGAGCCATGGGAAATGCGGTGGTCCTGATGACATAGGTCTTGACCTTCTGGTTTTTCCTGAGCTTGCGATTCATCCTGAAGACCTGACAACGTTATTTTTGCCGTTCATTCGAAAACACAAATGCATTGTGCTTTGCGGAATGGTCTACCATAAAAAATATAAATTCGATCCGGATTCGGAATTGCTCAACAGCTGTTTTTGGCTTATTCCCGAATGGACAAGGTCGAATGGTTTTCAGATTCGTTTGATTGAACAGGGCAAAAGGCACTTGCCATGTGAAGAGTCCAATAAAGTCTCAGGGTTAGTTAGCTTCCGACCGGTTCAGTGGCTGATCGAATATGAATGGAGAAACAAAAAATATAACAAACCATTGGTGTTATCCGCGTCTGTTTGTTTTGACGCCACCGACCTAAAATTGGCGGCAGACCTAATGAGGTTGAGCGACCTTTACATTGTCTGCGCTCTTAACAAGGATGTAAGCACCTTTGACGCTATGTCAAAGAGCATGAGTTATCATATGTTTCAGGGTGTAATACTTGTAAATAACGGCCAATACGGGGGCAGCAGTTTTTTCATGCCGTATAAGAAGCAGTTCCACCGGCAGGTTTTTCATCTTCACGGTCAGCCTCAAGCCACAATTTCCTTTGCCGAGGTTGACCCGGAAAAACTGCTCGAGCGACCAGATGGCTATGAAAATTCATTTCCTAAAGGAGAATGGAAAACGCCACCGGCCGGATGGAAGAAGAAGACTTTAAACCGCAGGTTATAGTCATTAACATTATGAAGAAATCGAGCCTGGAGGTCGAGGTAGATCATACCGAGAAGGTTGTTGACAGCATTCAGAGGGATGTCAAAGACATTGCGAAACTCGGGGCGGACACCAAGGCTCTTGTGGAAGGTATGAGTCAAAGGGTAACAACGCCGAACAGAAAGCTGACAAGTTTGAAAACCGGCTCCGGTATTAGTCGTCGCCGTAATAGTTGCGGGTGGAATACCCGCCCTGATTTCCAGGTTTTTCTCGTGACTCTATCCGTAACATAAGTTTTCTTCCGTGCGCTGACGGTGAGAGCGGTCAAGCTTCCTTGACGCCGAAGCCCTGAAATCGGACGACCGCGAAAGTCCGATTGAACCGCGGAGGGAGAATCGGTCGCATGTTTTCTTGGCCGGACGACATGGCGAAAGTCAATAAAAATTCCGGCCGTTGAGAAAACCGCTGGAACTTGATATGTTTCCGTACAAGGAGGAGTGGCATGAGCACGATCAAGGAGTCCGGGACGGTGGGCGTTTCCGCGCAGATATCCGCCGACCTCGGCGAAATTCTCGACAGAATATCGAAAGCGGAAGAAAGGCCGAAAAGCTATTACGTCAGGAAGGGACTGGAACTGCTTCTGATGAAAAAGCTCGAGGACCTGGAAGACTACGAAGAAGCCAGAAGAGCTTACGAAGAATTCGTGGCTTCGGGAGAAGAGGCGATTCCTTGGTCCGAAGTAAAAAAGGAATTGAACCTCTGAACCCGATGCGGCGGGCAAAGCTGACGAATAAAGCGAAGAAACGGTTTTCCGGGTTGCCGGGAAATATCCGGAAAAGCGTTGCCGAAACCGTGGACGGCAGGCTGTTGGTCGATCCCGGTTTTCATCTTTTCAGGCTCTCGGGTTGCGGGGGAAACGCGTATGGATTCAGGGGTCGGCGACCGCGGGATGTCGTATGCGAAGCGCGATGAAGAGCTTGTCGCAGCAGCCGCGGGATGTCGGAAAGACGTTGATCTTGCGCTCGGACGAAGGGAAGAAGCGGCTTGATGAAGGAAAAAAATATCGGAACGTCCTTTGAAAGCTGGCTTGACGAAGAAGGTATCGCGGGAGAAGTCACCGTCGCCGCGATCAGGTGCGTGCTGGCTCGTCAGTTGGCCGACGCGATGCGGCGCGAGGGCATGACGAAAACCGAGATGGCGTCGAAGATGGGAACCGGCCGCGGCACTCTGGACCGCCTGCTGGATGCCGAAAACCGTTCCGTCACTCTCGCGACGCTCTGCAAGGCTGCCGAGGCCGTCGGCCGCAGGGTGCGCCTGGACCTGATGTAGAAGAGAAGACCCCCTCTTTTTTCCGTTTCGAAGTCCGCGACGGGAGCTCTCTGCAACAGTCGCGGAGTTGTCCCGGAAATCCGCCGTCAGGCCGCCGGCTTTTCTTCCGGCCGCGTAGACGGAAACGATGAGAGCCGCGCGGCGTTTTGTGTTACAATTACCCGCCGAGAGGTCTTGGAGTCCGGGGAAACTGAAGGATGACTTCTTTCTGGAATTTCAGGAAAATTTCGCCGTCGGAGATGAATTACGATCCCGTGCAGGGAGAGTTCTTCACGGGCTCCGACATCGTCGACCGCCTGGTGAGGGAAACCCTGCAGAACTCCCTCGACGTGAAAAGCGGAGACGAGCCCGTGAGGATCCGCTTCGCCGTTCACTCCGCGGGAGCGGATTTTCCGAAGGACAGGCGGGATTTCTACTTCGGGGGACTTCTGCCTCACCTGAGCGCCTCGGGTTCCGATTTCGACCCCGCGGGACAGAAGCTCGTCTACATGGTCATCGAGGATTTCGCGACCGCGGGACTCACGGGAGACCCCGAGCAGACGACCGACGACAGCGGCAATCATTTCTACTACTTTTTCAGAAACGTGGGCCGCTCCGGCAAGGGGCAGGACAAGGGAGGCAGCTGGGGCCTGGGGAAATGGGTGCTGCCCGACGCCTCGCGTCTGAACGCTTTTTTCGCCCTGACCCGCAGGGACGACGGCAGAACCCTGCTCATGGGACAGGCGGTGCTCAAGCAGCACGTGCTCGGGGGCGTGAAGTACGACCCCTACGGTTTTTTCTCCCTGATCAGGGACGACGGAAGCGGGCTTCAGGTGCCGTTCGACGGCGGAAAGGACCGAGAAACGGTCGAGAACTTCCGCCGCGATTTCAATCTGCGGCGCGGGGACGAACCGGGCCTTTCGGTCGTGATTCCCTTTCTCTCCGAAGCCGAGGACCCGATCCGGGCGGAAGACGTGGTCCGCGCCGTGATCAAGCACTATTTCTACCCGATAATATCCGACGGCCTGGTCGTCGAGGTTTCGGATTACGGCGGAACCTGGAATCTGGGAAGCGGCAACATAGAAAACGTGGTTTCGCATCTCGCCTGGCCGGAGGACCGCGAGCTTAACCGCGAGGACCTCGTCCGTCTCATCGACATGGTGAGGACGGGACTCGGGAAACGGGAAACCGACTGGATCGAGCTTGCGCATTCTCCGAAAAGAAGCGTAGAGGAAATGCTCGGGGGCAGCAGGGAATCTCTCGCCGGGCGTCTCGACTCCGGCGAGAGGCTCCATTTCAGGATTCCCGTGCCGGTGAGACGCAAGAAGGAGAGGCAGGGGGCCACGTCGTATTTCAGGGCGGTCGTCGAGAAGGACGAAACGGTCGAGCAGGGAAAGGACTATTACGTGAGGGGCAATCTCGCCATTTCGGACATAGACACCATCAGGTCCTACCAGGCGCGCGCCCTCGTGCACATAAGGGAGGACGAGCCGCTGGCCCACCTGCTCAGAGACACCGAAGAACCCTCCCACTCAAACTGGAGAGCGGGCTCCCCGCGCGCCAAGGCGAAGTACGTGAACGTGGAACAGACGGTGAGATTCGTGAAAAACGCCGTAAGGGACATTCTGGCCGCGCTCGCCGTGGACAAGGAGGAGGAAGTGCGGGAAAACGCCTTCATAGACGTCTTCTTCGTGGAAAAGCCCAAGGCGGGTCCCGGGGGAAACGGCTCCGAACCCGAACCCGCCCCATGGACGGCTCCCCGGGTGGAACCGTCCGGAACGGACGCTTTCCCGTTTCGGATCCGCAAGACCGGCGGCGGTTTCACCGTTTCCGCCTCCGAGGGCGGGGAGCTGCCCGAATCCATCCTCGTGGACCTCGCGTACGAAAGCGGCGGCAATCCGCTTTCGAGGTACAGCCCTTACGATTTCCGCCTGGAGGAACCTCCCATCGTGATCGAGAGCGAAAACTGCGGCTTCGAAGGCTCGGGAAACCGTCTCGCCGTGACCGACATCCGCGAAGGCTTCAGCGTGGTCGTCGCGGGCTTCGACGTAAACCGCGACCTCCACATCAGGGCCGAAGCCGCGGAGGCGAAGGAAGATGATTAGAAGGTTCAACTACACGTCCAGGTCCCGCATCGGCCTCTCCGACGCCGTGATCACATTCGACCCGAGCACCAGGCCTCTTTCTTTCGACGCGCGGCTGAATCTCGACAGGTACGACCTCGCTCCGGCCGCCAGGGTGTTCGTGGAGGCGTATCGCGGCAACTCCTTCATGCGCTTCGACTACGGAACCGTGGAGGCGCTCTCTCCTCCCGCGGACCGCCGGCTGCTTGAAATCGAGGGGGACAGGTTCTCCCGGTTCCGCGTCAAGGTGGTCGACCGGGACAGCGGAAGACTGTTCGCCGTAAGTTCCCAGATCAGTCCGGGCGCGGATTCTCAAGAAGGGCTCGAGGCCCTGCTTCCCCTGCATCTGACCGACACGGGCAGCCAGATATGGAGACTGAAGTTCCACGACGAGGGAGTGAGGCTCGAGCTTAACCGGCGCAAGGACGGAATACAGAAAAGGGGGGAGTTCCGGGCCCTGGTCTTTCCCTCGGTGGTGCGCGAGGTTCTCCACCACATCGTTTTCGTGGAGAAACGGGAAGCAGAAGAACCCGAGGATTCCGAGAAATCCCCGTGGGGCAAGTGGCTCGAATTCGTTTCGGGCTTTTACCCGGAGGAATATCCCGGGCCCTGCGGGGAAGCCGCCGGCGAGGACGTCCGGGTTTTTCTCGACTGGATCGAGGGAGCCGTGGAAGCCTTCTGCGACAAGAACAGGATAGCGGAGGGGGCGTTGTTCAATGTCTGACGTGGTCCGCCAGCTCACCAAAGCCGGCACGGACGCCTTCCGCGGCCATATACAGGCATGCCGCCGCGGCGAGGCGGCTCCGCATCCGCATCATCTGCTTTACCGTAGTCCGTATTCCGAATCCCTGAGACAGCACGTCGAGATAGAGAGAAACCGGTTCCGCACGAAGTACGAGGCGGCCACTTACCTCGCGGGGGTCTTCGCGGACCTCGACCAGAGCGAGATATCCTACAACGGGGGACTTTGGTCGTGGCTCGGCCTTTACTACCTGGAAGAGCTGCTCGAAGCGAAGATTTCCGGGAAAAACAGGCTGAACGCTCCCGACAACTATATTCTCGAGGTCGAGCAGGGAGATCTCAACTGGAGAAAATATATATACCATCTGCTCGCGACTCCGTTTTATCTCTACAGGCGCCACGGCGAGGAAGCGAGAATACTGCTTACGGGACCGATAGGCTCGCGGATGGCTCTTGCATACGAAATTGTCGCGCGCCCGCAGTTCGCAAGGTCCCGGGAATTCATCAGACTGGTAAACCGGCTCTATTCCGACGGTCGGGGAAACGTGAAGCGCGGTGCTACCTCCGACGTGAACAAACCGGGCTCCATACACAGACTGATCAGGGTGTTTCAGCAGCTGGAACTTACGTACGACATTTTCGACATGAGCTGCGAGAAGATGATCGGGCTGCTTCCGCCCGAATTCGACGGATGGCTCGACTCGAAGCGGGAAGCCTGAAACACGGAAGCGGGCCCTATCGTACACCGTCGCGGGATACGGAAGACCGGTCGTCACGGTTGGACAACTTTGATTCTGGTGGCGTCCGCGTTCCTGCGCGCGAGAACGGTGATGTCCCCGTGCTCCACGCCGAAGCCGACTACGCGGTCTGTTTCTTACCGGATGAATTTCCGCTCCGAGCCGTCGCCCCAAAAGTCGATAAGAACTATAAACATTGCGAAGACTGTTAGAATTTGCTAGATTTACGATTGAGGAGGCAGATGCATGAGCACCGTGAAGGAGTCAAAGACTATAGGCGTTTCCGCGCAGATACCCGTCGATCTTGGCGAAATTCTCGACAGAATATCAAAAGCGGAAGAAAGGTCGAAAAGCTATTACGTCAGGAAAGGACTGGAACTGTTTCTGATGAAAAAGCTTGAGGACTTGGAAGACTACGAAGAAGCCAGAAGAGCTTACGAAGAATTCGTGGCTTCGGGAGAAGAGGCGATTCCTCTGTCTGAAGTAAAAAAAGAATTGAACCTCTGAACCCCGATGTGGCAGGTAAAGCTGACGAAGAAAGCGAAGAAACAGCTTTCCAGATTGCCTGAAAATGTCCGGAAAAGAATCCTCAGATCTCTGGAGGAGAAACTGGCGGTCGACCCGAATTTCCATCTTTCCCGTCTTTCGGGCTACGAGGGAGACTTTTACAGGTTCAGGGTCGGCGATTACAGGCTGTTGTGTTCAAAGCTCGACAAAAAGCTTGTTGTGACCGTGATAGCCGTTAGGCGTAGAAAAGATGTTTACGGGACCACGGTTCTTCACTAGCACAGGCCTGCCGTGAAACGGGGCGAACAACAATCGGTCCGTGCCGGGAAGTCGGTCGCAAGGTGCGCTTGGACCTCGTGTAGATGGAAGTTCTTGAAGCGAATGGCAGATAACAGGTTGTAATCATTGAGATGTCGAGGGGTTCCAACTTGCGTTTTCTGACTACAGCAGGCTTTTGACTCCGAGAAGTTCCAACGTCTTGTCCTGCAGTTCGGTGGGAGGAACCACCTCGTTGAACAATACTCCGCCCACCTCCTTGGTGGCGCGCGCAAGTGTGGGCCATCTGCTTTATCAAACCCTCGAAGCTGTGAACCGCCATTCCGTCCGCAGTCTTCTTCGTGCCCGCCTTGCGTTTGATGCTCTCAGACTTCACAAGCAGGTCCAACCTCCGAGTTGCGAAGGCTCTCTGCACGCCGAGGGTCGTCTTCGGAGAACATCAAAGGAGCCCACGCCCTGCGCATGTGCCACTCCGCAGTAGTAGGCGAGCGCATGCATATGAAGACGTGAGCGCGAACCCTGCCGTCAAGTCTGTGATATATGGGTCTTATGCTGAGAGCCATCGTCTTTATGCAGCGAAACGCCTTCTCCACGTTTTTGAGATTCTTGTAGGCTCTCACTCCATCTCGTCTTCGAGAAGCTCCGCGGACCCCATCGTACACCGCCATGAGTTACCCCATGGGCAAAAAGACCGAGCGGAGGATGCGCATTCCAGCCCGGGAGTTGCTTGCGGTCCGCGGGATACGGAAGACCGGTGGTCACGGTCGGACCCTGAAAGATTCCCGGTAAAAGCGAATCGCGGCTGATCAGTTGTAAAGGATTTCTTTACAACTGACTTTGGTGACGAAACGGAAATTCGTTCGTAAGGAATTCGATGGCGCCGTCGGTTGATTGGAATGGAATTTCAGGTATGGTATCCGACCGGTTTGCGGCTCGCCCGAGCGACTTGTGTGTCGGTCATGTTGTCTGTGGAAGAAATAAAATCCGCGATCGCTTCTCTTTCTCAAGAGGACTACGCGCGTCTGCGCGACTGGTTTTCCGAAAGGGACTGGGAGAAGTGGGACGAAGAAATCGAAAAGGACTCGGCCGCCGGAAAGCTGGATTTTCTGGTGAAAGAAGCCGTTGCCGAGAAAAACCAGGGACTCCTCAAGAAACTTTAAATGCATAAGGCGACAAGCCGGTTCCGGGTTTTAACGGCGGGACTTTCCGAAGAGACAAAAGACCTGGCCCGTAAAAATTCCGCCTTGCTGCGAAGCGACCCGCGACGCCGTCGGGATTTTTTACGGAGACGGTTGCGCGGCGGGGATTTTTTCCGTCCCGCGTTCGCCCGTTTCCCTTTCCTTCAGTATGGCGTCTCTCAGTATGAGGGAGAAAATCGGATAGACCTGAAAAAGCTGCAGTCCGTTCTGGTAGATTTCCTCTTTTGCGGAGTTCTTTACGTTTTCGGGAAGGTCGTCGTAGATGGATTCCCCGAGCTCCATGGCCTTTTCCTGGATGTCGTAGCTGTTTGAAAGTTCTTCGAACTCCGCTCTGAGCTCGTCCAGCCTGGAGTTTACTATCTTTTCGGCGTCTATGCTTTTTGAAATTTTCTCTCCCTTTTCCGAAAGCGTAAGGGGGCTTTCCGAGACCATGGTCCCCAGTTTTTCTTTGGTCATAAGTATGTTCACGGCGGTCGTCTGTCTGGCGAGCGTTTCGTTTATTTTGTTTATCTTTTCATTTATCTCCGCCACGTTTCCGCTAGCGTTCTTGTTCGCTTCATCTATGTTTTTGCTTATGCTTTTGTTTGTTTCGTCTATGTTTCTGGAAGACGGTATGATTCCGGCGCGCATGCCGACATAGATGAAAAGGATGAGCCACAAGGCTGCGGGCAGATTCTCCACGAAGAGATTAACGATCGATATTGCCGTATCCATGCTCATTGCCGTTTCCG
Source organism: Thermodesulfobacteriota bacterium (assembly GCA_965243595.1). Classification (GTDB taxonomy): domain Bacteria; phylum Desulfobacterota_D; class UBA1144; order Nemesobacterales; family Nemesobacteraceae; genus Nemesobacter. The sequence continues at coordinate 2,218,975 of OZ251569.1, read as the reverse complement.
TCCCGAGAACATTATAGCTTGCCATTCTCCCGGGAATCAAGGTGCTTGCGCGCAATACGAGGCGACCGCCGGAAGAATTCCCGAGTACGAACTCCGAAAATCCGGGTCCGCAGGGAAGCGTTTCCGCGAGCCGCGTGGCGACCTGCCGCCCAGCCTCTCGGGCGGTGTTTTCAGCAAGGGGTTCAGCGACGCTTCCCAGACTGTCGTGAAGGGGATTTTTCCCCGGGCCAGATCGAAATCGCCGCGAGGATGTACATGCGGTCGTACATGCCCATCCACTCCTCCTCCTGTCCTTCCTCGTACGGCTCGAACCAGGAAAGAGAGTCCGCGGGAAGTATGTCGTTTTTTCCGAAGGAAGCGCTTTCGAATTCCGCCCGCGAACCGTCGGGAGCCGTTGGATGCTCGAAGTCCCCCCGCCAGTCGAGAAGGTTCTCCGCCGAAAAGGCGCTCTCGTCCGGCGCGTATCCGTCGTACTCGAGCCCGGCGCTCTCGCATATGTCCGCCACCCCGAGGTACGCCGCGCAGCCGGCCCGCGCGGCCGCCTCGAGCAGGACTTCGGCTACCGACGCGTCGACGCCTCCCAGCTCCCCGAGGGAAAAACTCTCTCCGCCGCAGTCGTGATTCAGAAGCACGACCATCTTTTCGTCTTCCTCCGCCTCCGCGCTCCACGCGGCCAGGGCGCGGGCCATCCGTTCGGTCTCCTTCCCGAAGTCCGGGACCCTCGCGCGCCCGTCGGGATTGCCCGGAAGCTCGAGGTCGAAAACGAGAGCCAGCGCGCCCCCCGCGGTCACCGGCCGCGTTTCGCTCCCGCAGTCCGCGTAGAAGGCCGCCCAGGCGATTTCCGAAGGTTCCCCCGTCCGGATGTCCAGAACGGTCTCCTCGTTTTTATGGCGAACGACGATTTCCCCGCCCTCGGCGCCTCCCGAAACCGGCAGGGCGACCGCCAGGACGGCCGCCGTCTCCTCCGCTTCGGGGCCGCCTGCGCGAAGAGACTCCCCGGGGCCGAGCGCCGAGAGCTTTCGAAACCGCGCCCCGAGACCCTTTCGAGGGCAGCCGAGACCTTCGGCGACCGCGTCCAGCACGTCGTCGAGAGTCCTTTCCCATCCCCCGCCTCCGAGTCGCGCGTCTTCGGGACCGATTTCCGCGCCGTTTCGGGCGGCTTCGCCCGACAGGGGAGCCGCGCGGTCGGAGATGGCGCGCATACGGTCTTTCGGAACGGGGAAGGATATCGCTCCCGCGTCCCGGACCTCGAGAGCGGGCATGGGAGCGAACATCTTGCCCGCGGCGCAGTAGTTTTTCGGGCGGTCTATCGAGAGCAGAATCCTTTCGGTTTCCGCTCGGGGGCTCTCATAGTCCCCGCCGTTTTTTCCTTCCGTCTCGTTCACGGTGTTTCTCCCGAAGCTTCGTCCGCCGCGGACCCCGCGTCCCGGTTTTACCGCTTCTTTTTCTTTTTGGATTTTTTCTTTTTCGGTCTTGCGGATTTCGGTCTTTTCGCCCTGCGCTTTTTCGGCTTCTTCCCCGGTTTCGCCCTCTCGGGCAGGGTTCCGCCGAGTCCCAGGATCGTCGACTCCACGATCTCGATCTGTTTCCGAAGCAGAACCCTGCTCTCGTCCCCGGAGACGAAAACGTGTCGCGGCGAACCGCCGTCGAGGCCGTATATTCCGGAAAGCTCGACGAAGATTTCCTTCATACCGCCTTCCTCGGAGAGAAGATTCCGGCCTCCGCCTCGGAGTCCGAAAACGGTTTCGATGTACGGCCCTACGGTCTCGGCCCAGCGTTCGCGCTCGGCGCGGGCGTCGGGTCCCTTTTCTGCGAGCAGACGTCTGCCCTCCCTCGCCGCGTCGCCGAGCGCCGCCAGCGCCTCCAGGCGCGTCAGGGGAAAAAGCGTCCCCGGCGCCGGTTCCGCCCGCGGGACCGGACGCCCGTCTTCTCCGGGGAGAAATTTTCCTCCGAGATTTTTTTCGTCGTAGAGGATTCTTTCGTTTTCGCCCCACTCCGAACAGTCGAAGAGAATGAATTCATCCTCGACGTCCGCCCCCGAGCCCGGGACTTCCCTCGCGATGCCGACCGCGATCTGAATCCGCGGAATCTCGTTTTTCGCCATCCCGCAGCCCATCTCGAGCCTCTCCAGGCGAAGCTTCCGGTAGTCTTCGTCCGTGCCCTTGAAACCGCCGCGCCTGGTCTGCATGAACACGTAGCACGTTTCGGGGTCGGGCTCGGGCTGCGAAATTCGGAACTCGCACTCCGAGGCTTCGTCGAAGGTTTCCATCGCCTCCAGCATTTTTTTCGAAAGCGTCGGGCGCAGCGCGAGCGGCTGCACGGCGATGATGTACGCCGGGCTTGAGATTCTCCACGGGGAGATGGCGTCGAAGTCCGGGGCCCGTTCCAGTGCCCTGCGCCACGTCCTGCGCTCCAGGTCCTCCCAGGGACGGGATGCCTCGAGGCGCTTCTCGAGGTTTCGACCTCCGGGCGATTCGCGGAACTTTTCCCAGAGCCCCGACCGGGCGACGAGCGCGCCTCGCTTTCCGCCTTCGGATTTCGGAGGCGCGAGTCCGCCTTCCAGGTAGAGGGCGAGGAGGTCTTCCTCGGTCCCGCAGGCCAGAAAATCGTGTCTTCGGAGGGCGGCTTCCTTCTCCTCCGCGTACCACAGAAAGTCGAGAATGGAGCCGAGGTTCCGGAGAACCCCCGGGCCGAGCACGTGGGAAGGATCGTTTTTGTCGAACCGGACGAGCGCCCCGTCGTCACCGCGGGCGGGATCCCCGTAGGAAACCGAAAACTCCGCGCCCGCGTCCTCGGGACGAAGACCGCCGCGCACCACCGCGAACCTGTAGACGCGGATATCTTTCGCGAGCCCGGGGCCGGCGCGAAACGCGGGTGTCCCCGTGTTTCGCTCGAAAACTTCGCCCGCCCGGATGAGCTCTCCCGTCTCTCTCAGCGCCTCGAGGGCGGGGTCGAGAGCTTCTTTCTTCCACCGTGCCGCGGCGTCCCGGCTGACCTCGGGATTCTTTCCTTCCGCGGAGAGTCCCTCGACTTCCGTGAAAAGGAGCACTTCGTCCTCGATCACGATCATGAAGTCGCAGAGCCCGCTTCCGTCTCCTCTCGCGGGGCGGCGGTTCCAGTGCTCGATGAATGGGATGCCGGGAAGTCCGCCGGGCGGGGAATCTTTCGGGAGGCCGTGCGTTTCGTCTCCGCCCGCGGGATTCTGTCCGGGAACTCGGGATTTTTCGGGTTTCGTCATGGGGCCGTCGGTCCGGTCCTGAAAACTGTATACGGATTTCGGTTCGGGGTAAACGGGGTTTCGGGGACTTTTTCCCGCGGCGGGGGCCTGAGCGGGTCTCCTCGGTCCGAGCGCCCGTTTTTCCAATTGTCGCGATAATGTCTGTATATTCGGAGGGGGCTTGCCGGGCGTCCCGAGCGTTCGCCCGACGTCCCGCGTTCCTTGAGGGGAGAGTCTGAATATTCGGGGGGGGGGGGGGTCGCGAAGAAGCCGAAAGATCTTGCGGGGAGCTTGCGGCTTCGGCCGCCCGGAGTGCGCGAAGCGGTCGCTGGATGAGTTCCATGGCGTTTCTCCGGCTTAACGTCGAGGCATCGGGAATTCGTCGAGCGTCGGCCCGACCCCGCGCTTGGAATCCGGAACTTTCGGACCGCCTGGACTCCGGTTTCCTCGAGCTTCCCCGTGTCGTCGATGCCGCCCTGGCGTGAAACCGCGGTCCGGCGACATCCCGCATGATCCGGTCTTTTCCGTTCGAGGAATTCGGGGAGTTCGGGTCGGATGGAATCCCTGCGTTCCGGGAGCCTGTCGAACGGGATACGGTTCCGTTCCGCTTTTTCGTGACCGGGTCGAGGAAAAAGCCCGAATGGCGGCCGGAAGTCAGGCGCTGCGGGCGGCGACAACGGCCAGGGCGACCTTCAGAACCTCGAAAGAAAAGTTCCCCGTTTTCCTCAATTCTTTCTTGGCCCGTTCCCACGAGCTTTCGTCGCGCGCCGAGTCCAGAAATTGGCGTCCTCGCCAAGTAAGCCCCTTGGGCTGCCATTCGTAACCGTCAAGCGTGGAGGAGTTCGCCGCTTCGACCAGTCCGGCTTCATAAAGAAGTCCCACGTGGTACGAGACTTCCTCCCGCGAACGGTCGGGGACGTTCAGGCGCATGAAACCGCGGCCGTCCGCGTCTTTGCCGTCCTCAATGGAAAGCAGTATGTCTCGCACGAGGTCGATGTCACGCTTCATGTTTCGATACGTCCGTCCCGCAACCTGCGATCCGATTGTAACATGCTTGAATCGGACATCAAGACGCGGGTTCCCGACGCGAGTTCCCCGGCGTCAGGCGCCGCCCCGGCCGGAGGACCCGGGCCGGAGAACCAGCGCGGCCAGGCGGTAGACGCGCTCGTACGTGGCGTCGGCGTTGCCCATCCACTCCTCCTCGAGTCCCTCCTCGTCGGGCTCGCGTCCGCAAAGCGCGTCGCGCGGCAGGATTTCCTCCTTGTCGAACCTGAGGCGTTTGAACCCGGGTTTCGTTCCGTCGGGAGCGACGAAGTTTTCGAGACTGTAGCCGCAATCGAGCAGCCTGTCCTTCGTGAAGGCTTCGTCGCCTTCGGTATATCCGCCGTGCTCGTCGTAGTCGGGCGCGGCGGACTCGAAGATTTCGACCGTCGCGGCGTAAAGTTCGCAACGGGCGGCCCGGGCGGCCTTGGCCAGCACCGAGGCCCGGGCGGCGTCCGCGTTCTTCATCGACTCGAAGGAAAGTCCCGCCCGGCTGTAGTCGTGTTCCAGGAGCACGACGATCTTTTCGGTCATCCCCGCCGTCCCGCCCCAGTCGGAAAGTGCCCGGGTCATCGCCTTTTCCGTGCGGTCGAAGTCGGCCGCCCGAAGCCCCCCGCCGTTTCGAAGCAGGAGGTTGAACACGAGCGCTATCCTGTGTCCTTCGGTCACCGGGCGCACCTCGTGGGGACAATCGGCGTAGAAGGCCGCCCACGCGATCTCCGAAGGGTCGCCCGAGCCGCTCATGTCGAGGGAAGTTTCCTTCTCCCCGTGGCGCACCGCTATCTCCCCGCCGCCGCTCCCTCCCGCGACCGGAAGGGACGCGACCAGCGTTCCCACCATTCCCTCGCCTTTCTCCGTGTCCCGGTGAGGAAGGAAAAACCCTCCGGGCGCGTAGACCAGGAGCTTGTGGAACTCGGCTTCGAGCCGGTCGCGGGGACAGCCGAGACCTTCGGCGGCGGCGTCCTTCAGTTCCTCCATGGTCTTTTCCCATCCCCCGCCCCCGAGGCTTATCTCCCCGGGGTCGAATTCCCTGCTGTTTCTCACGCTCTCGTCGCGGAGGGTTTCGGTTCCCTTTCCGAAGGGCGAGAGGCGCCCGAGGGAAAAAAGCTCCCCGGCCCGCTCCCGCGGAACGGGAAAGGAAAGGGCTCCCGCGCCCCGGACCTCGAGCGCGGGCATGCGGGCGAACATCCGCCCCCCGGCGCAGTAGTTTCCCGGGCGTTCTATCGAGCGCAGCAGCCTCTCCACCTCCAGAAGCGGGTCTTGCGGTTCCCCGCGGCCTTTTCCCCCGTTCTCGTTCATCAAACCGTTTCCTCCTCTAGTCTCCGTCGTTTTCCCCCTCCGTCTTTCCTCCCGGGACGAAAGTCACGTCCCCGCGCGGGAGAGGTTTCGCGAAGTCCGTCCGCCGAGGGGGTTTCGCGGGAGCGGGTCGCCGGACCATTCGACCACCGGGAGCTTCGCCTCCTCCTCTCTCCATCCCGAGAAGTCGAAGAGTATGAAGTCGTCCGGAACCCCCCGCTCCCGCCCCGGCATCTCCATGGCCAGGCCCATGGCTTTTTCGATCCGGGGATTGTCCTTCTTGACCGCGACGCAGCAGTGCTCGAGCGCCTCGCGTCGGGCAAGCCTGTAGCTGGTATGAGGGTCCGCTCCTTCGGGACACGCGAACCAGAGAACCACGCAGCGTTTCTCGGGGCCCGGGTCGCGGGAGTGAAAGACCGCGAACTCCGCGTCGCGCTCCCCGGCGACTCCGGGCGTCGACTCCCTGATTCTCTTCATGAGCTTCGTCCGCGATATCCTGGCTTCCCCGGCCATCGCGTCCACGGGGTCCCTCACCCTGCCGGGATAGACGTCCGGGATCACGGCCCCTTCCTCGAAGTTGCGCTTCGCGGCGGCGATGAACCCGTCCCACGCGTAGGAGTCCTTGACGAACTCCTTTTCCTCGAGATAGGGCTCGGACCTAGAGAATTTCTCCCACTCGTTTCCCTTCAGAGGCACGTACCAGCCCCGAAGCGGCTTGCCGGAAGAAGTTTCCAGGCGCGCCGGCGGGGGAAGCCCCTCGCGGAACGTCTCCGCGAGCCGTTCGTGGACCTCGCGCACCTCGGGAGGGCTTATCAGGTGCTTTCTGAACTTCTCCTCGTAGCCCAGCAGGTAGTACGCCAGGAGGTTCTCCTCGCCCCTGTACAGGATGGTCTCCATTTCCGTGACCGACTTTTCCTTCTCCGCGAAAAAGTCCGAGAAGTCCGGGAAGGTGTCGAGCTCCCGCAGGAGAATTTCCAGGGCGGGGACGTCGATCACGTGCGGGATTTCCTTTTTCGGGAGTCCGGCGCAGAAAGTCCCCGCGGGCGAGTCCTTGACGGCGTACCCGTAGCGGGACGCTATTCTCTCCGCCCTCCCGCGCGGGAACCTCCCGCGGAACCGCCGAAGGTCGGGAACCACCGCCACCTTGTAGACGGGAGTGTCCGCCCCCGCCCACGGCAGAAGAGGCTTTTCGCTCCATCCGCCCGCGAGCGTCGCCGCGCCGCTTCTCACGTGCGCTTCCGCCTCCCGAAGCCGCCCGAGCACGGGGTCGAGAATCCCGGTTCTCCACCTCCGCCACGCCGCCGCGCGAGTCTCTTCCGGGCATCCGCGAAACGCCTCCCCGTCCGTTTCGCAGAAAACGAAGACCCGGCCGCCGAGGGCCGCCAGAAGGTCGCACAGCGGCTCGCCGTCCGCCCGCCTCGGTCCGAGCCAGCCCGAGAAGCGAAGAAAGGAGTTTTCGAAAAACCGGGGCAGGACCTTCTGCGGGGACGCGCCGTCGCTGGATTTCTCGTCTTTCGTCACGGAGATGTTTCCATAGGGGGACTTTGCCGGTAATTCTATACGGGTCGGGGATTACGGCAAGCGGGGGCTCTTCCGGGCCTTCGGCGCGCCGCGCGAACCCGTGATGCGGGGCCGTTCTTTTCGAGCCTTCCTCCCGCTTCGTCGGCGAGGCCCGCGGAATGGAAGAACCCCCGGGGGAAGGGCGGGAGCCCGTCCCGAAACGTGCGCCCTCCGCCGAAAACCTGGTTTCTCTCCGTCCTGACCGCGGCGGGAAAGCTCAAACTTTTTAAACCGTTCGGGAAATCCGGCCGGGATTTACCGGACCGAAATCGCCGCGAGGATATACATGCGGTCGTACATGCCCATCCACTCCTCCTGTCCTTCCTCGTACGGCTCGAACAGGGAAAGAGAATCCGCGGGAAGTATGTCGTTCTTTCCGAAGGAAGCGCTTTCGAATTCCGCCCGCGAACCGTCGGGAGCCGCCGGATGCTCGAAGTCGCCCCGCCAGTCGAGAAGGCTCTCCGCCGAGAAGGCGCTCTCGTCCGGCGCGTATCCGTCGTACTCGAGCCCGGCGCTCGCGCATATGTCCGCCACCCCGAGGTACGCCGTGCAGCCGGCCCGCGCGGCCGCCTCGAGCAGGACTTCGGCTACCGACGCGTCGACGCCTCCCAGGTCCCCGAGGGAAAAGCCGTCTCCGCCGCAGTCGTGATTCAGAAGCACGACCATCTTTTCGTCTTCTCCCGCCTCCGCGCTCCACGCGGCCAGGGCGCGGGCCATCCGCTCCGTCTCCTTCCCGAAGTCCGGAGCCCGCGCGCGTCCGTCGGGATCGCCCGGAAGCTCAAGGTCGAAAACGAGCGCCAGCGCGCCCCCCTCGGTCACGGGCCGCGTTTCGCTCCCGCAGTCCGCGTAGAAGGCCGCCCAGGCGATTTCCGAAGGTTCCCCCGTCCGGATGTCCAGAACGGTCTCCTCCTTATTTATGGCGAACGACGATTTCCCCGCCCTCGGCGCCTCCCGAAACCGGCAGGGCGACCACCAGGACGGCCGCCGTCTCCTCCGCTTCGGGGCCGCCGACGCGAAGAGACTCCCCGGGGCCGAGCGCCGAGTGCTTTCGAAACCGCGCCCCGAGACCCTTTCGGGGGCAGCCGAGACCTTCGGCGACCGCGTCCAGCACGTCGTCGAGGGTCTTTTTCCATCCCCCGCCTCCGAGTCGCGCGTCTTCGGGGCCGATTTCCGCGCCGTTTCGGACGGTTTCGCCCGACCGGGGAGCCGCGCGGTCCGAGATGGCGCGCATCCGGTCTTTCGGAACGGGGAAGGAGAGCGCTCCCGCGCCACGGACCTCGAGAGCGGGCAGTGGAGCGAACATCTTGCCCGCGGCGCAGTAGCTTTTCGGGCGGTCTATCGAGAGCAGAATCCTTTCCGTTTCCGCTCGGGGGCTCTCATGGTCCCCGCCGTTTTTTCCTTCCGTTCCGTTCACGGTGTTTTCTCCCGAAGCTTTGTCCGCCGCGGCCCGGTTTTACCGCCTCTTTCCGGATTTCTTCTTCGTCGGTCTTCCGGACTTCGATCTCTTCGCCCGGCGCTTTTTCGGCTTCTTCCTCGGTTTCGGCCTCTCGGGCAAGGTTCCGCCGAGTCCCGGGAGCCGACTCCACGATCTCGACCTGTCCCCGAAGCGGAACCCCGCTCTCGTCCCCGGGGACGAAAACGCGTCGCGGCGAACCGCCGTCGAGACAGCATGTTTCGGAAAGCTCGACGTAAGGACTCCTTCATCCCGTCTTTGCCGACGAGCAGGCGTCCGCCCTCCCTCGCCGCCCCGCCGGCGCCTCCAGACGCGTCGGGGAAAAAGCGTCCCCGGCGCCGGTTCCTCCCGCGGGAGTGGACGCTCCTTTTCTCCGGGGAGAAATTCTCCTCCGGGATTTTTTCGTCGTAGAGAATTCTTTCGTTCTCGCCCCGGCGCGAACGGTTGAAGAGAATTCTTTCGTTCTCGCCCCGGCGCGAACGGTTGAAGTCATTATGATTTGACCTGCCTGTGCGGCGACGCACAGTTAAGCTGAAGATAAAAATCTTTCAGTAAGGGAGGACAAATCAATGACGCAGAACAATACCACGCAATCGGAGCAGTACGAAGAGCTGACAGCCGCTCTCCAAGCGCAGAGGAACCTGTGGAAGGAGCACAGCTTCCCCGCATACATAGGGCTTGACGTTCACAAAGAAAGAATCGCAGTATCCGTAGCTCGCTGCGGTCGCCAGGACCCCGAACCCTGGGGAGAGATCGCCAATGATCCGTCGTCCGTAAGGAAGCTGATCGAGAAGCTGAACAAAAAGTTTCACGGTCAGGTTCTGTTGTTGTGCTACGAGGCGGGGCCTTGCGGATACGTTCTCCACAGGCTGTTTCAGGAGTTTGGCCATCATTGTCTCGTGGTCGCTCCTTCCCTCATACCCAAAGCGCCGGGAGAGAGGATAAAGACCGACAGAAGGGACGCGCAGATGCTGGCAAGCCTGCTTCGCAGCGGCAATCTCACCCCTGTGTGGGTTCCCGACGAGGAGCAGGAGGCCATGCGGGACCTGGTGCGCTTCAGAGAGGACTGCAAGGAACAGCGCTTTCGGGCGCGGCAGAGAATAAACGGCTATCTTCTTCGGCACGGACACCACTGGCCCAGAAACAAGACCCGCTGGACGAAGACCTACTACAAATGGCTTGAGTCCTTGAAGTTCCCCACCGCGGTTCAGCAGGCGGTTCTCCAGGGATACATGGACATGGAGAAGCAAGCCGTCGAAGCTGTGAACGACGCCACCGCCCAGATAGAGTTCGCCATGGAACAATGGTCTCTGGCTCCGGTGGTCAAGTCGCTGGTCGCTCTTCGCGGAATCGACAAGCTCGCCGCCGTGACGTTGCTAGCCGAACTCGGAGACATAAGCCGCTTTCCTTCCCCCAAGCAGTTGATGTCTTTCCTCGGTCTCGTTCCTGGAGAATACAGCAGCGGACAACGCAGACGCCAGGGAAGGATAACCCGCGCCGGAAACGCTTCGGCCCGCAGAATGCTGGTGGAATGCGCGTGGGCACACCGCTTCCCCGCCCGAAAGACCCCGCACATGAAACGGAAGGCCAAAGACGCTTCCGAAGAGGCCAAGACTATAGCATGGAAAGCGCAGAAACGCCTCTGCGGTCGTTACAACAAATTCCTCCGCGCAGGCAAAAACACCAAGCAGGCAAACGTAGCCGTCGCCAGAGAACTTGTGGGGTTCATATGGGATGTAGTCCGCATAGAGATGGGCAAACTGTTATCCGAAGCGGCTTGAAGAACATAAATCGTATCGGTTCAAACTAAAATGCACGACAAGGAGAGACATAAGCATTGAAGCAAGGCACGGTCAGACCGGTGTGGAGAATCCTTCTTTGCTCTAAATGGGCGCCGAACGACGGGATAACCTCTGATAGAGCATTCCCTTGCGGCGATCCCTGCTTTGAAGTCAAAGGCCAGCTCCGCGACGCAGTGAAGACCTGTGGTAACCAACCCACGCATATCAGATTGATCCACCGTCGCAATCTGTCCGACCGCGCCTCGCTTCAATACTTTTATAACGATATGTGAAAATTATCGGATAGCTCTTTACAGGTCAAATCATATCAGAGAATGAATTCGTCCTCGACGTCCGCCCCCGGGCCCGGGACTTCCCCGGCGACGCCGACCGCAATCTGAATCCGCGGAATTCAGTTTTCAGGAGCGCCTCGCGTCCGCTCCGAAAAAGCTGCTCGTATACTGACAAAGCCGCAATACGTTTCCGTAACGGTACCAAAAATCAATAAAGATCATAGATCTTGCGAAAGTTGTTAGAACTTGTTATATTCGCGGGCGAGGAGGTAGCGACATGGGCACGGTTAACGAGTCGGACAAGATAGGCGTTTCTGCGCAGATATCCGCCGAGCTCGGCGAGATTCTCGACAGGGTATCGAAAGCCGAGGAGAGGTCGAAGAGCTATTACGTGAGAAAGGGTCTGGAACTGTTTTTGATGAGAAAGCTCGAGGACATGGAAGACTACGAGGAAGGCATGCGCGCTTACGAGGAGTTTCTGGCTTCGGGAGAGGAAACGATTCCTTTGTCCGAAATAGAAAAGGAACTTGGCATCTGATCGGATGTGGCGGGTCGAACTGACGAAAAAAGCGAGAAAGCAACTTCTTAAACTGCCCGGAGACATTCGGGAGAATATCGTCGGAGCCCTGAGGCGGAAGCTTTCGGTCGATCCCGACTTTCATCTTTCCCGTCTCTCGGGTTACAAGGGAAACCTGTATAAATTCAGGGTCGGCGACTACAGGGTATTGTGCGCCAAGCGCGAAGAAAAGCTTGTCGTGGTAGCGGTAGCCGTAGGACACCGCAAAGACATTTACAGAAAAAAGATTCTCAACTAGTCCGCGTCGGTTTGCGTCTGGGAAATTCTATAATTCTTCCCGTCGATTTTGCGGTGCGGTTTCGTTCAATGAAACGCAACACCTCGTAATCGGATATTACAGGGAGAGCGGGCAAGGACTTAAGCACTGAGAAAACCCCTTCGCGGTTCGCAACATTGCCGCAGGCCACCTCGCCGATGACGAAAGGATGTATAAACACCCGATTGGTTTTAAGCAGTTGTTCAAGGGTTTTTTCTCTTCCGCGCGAATACTCGACCCATACTGAAGCGTCAGTCGGGATCATCGGCAAACAGCGGCGAGTGATGGGCTTGAGACCCGGCTGGCTTCCGCCCATCTTGGCGAGCCGCCATGCGCTTTCTTTTTCCACGAGGGCTTTCGGAGCTCTTCTGATCAACTCCGATTTTGAGGTGATATTGGTCAATTTCAGCGCCTGCTCCAGAAGCTCGTCGTCTATGTTAAGCGTCGTTCTCATTTCTCCGTCCTTATTTTCAGTTTCGGGACGATAGCTGCGCGGATGCCTGGAAACGTACCGGCGGATGCGGCCGACTCGTCTCGGAGCCGCAAGACCTTTTGGCTTTTTTTGAACAGTTTGAAAATAAAAGATGTTTTGTCACAGGAGGTTACGAGGGCAAAAAAACGCCGTGGCACTACAAACCGCTTTTTCCGTCGCCAAGCGATAAGCCCGCCGGTCGGTCCGCGGCCGGTTGCCTCTCGATGAAGTCCCCACCGTCCTCACGCCGTACGACGGGATGCGGGCGAAGTCCCGGGCTTCGCAAGACCGCCCCGGTTTCCCCCCTCGCCGCGCCGCGCGCGACGAAGCTATTCCCCCTGTCCCTATATTCGTTTCGGTAAGAGAGTCGAGGTTGCGGATGACGTCGTTCCACTCCGATTCTATCTCCTTGTCCTCCGTGCGTCACAACGGTTCCTCGCGCAGAAGCAAAGCCGGAAACGAGCAGAACATGTGTCCCCGTATCGCAGCGTCGCAGCGGCGATACACCGGCCGGGTTCCCAGAAGGGACTTGGCCGCCCGAAACAGGCATTCTGCCCGCCGCAGATTCTTGTGCCGCCGCGCCATGCGGGCGGCGGAAGCGGAGCTGCCGGTCTGAAGAACCCGGATGCCGTAAAGCTTCGCCTCCCGCCCTGTCTTGTCGCGGTCGACCTCCATGCCTTCCCCCTGTGAAATGCCTTCCGAACCGTTCAAGAAAAGTTCGGCTCGAAACGGACCCGGCCAGCCGGCACGGTTTCCGCTTCAGGAGATACTCTCCCGGGGAGGTCGGCTTTTTCCGACCGCCTCGAGGAGATTCCCGAGAAGTTCCCCGGCGGAGGGCGGGGCCGCGGCGGCGAGTCTTTCCATCTCGATTACGTCTTCCGCGTACTGCTTCCGGCGACGCTCGTGGCTCGCGCGGTTCTTTTCGCAGACGAGCGTGTAAGGCCTGTTTTTCTTTTCCGTCCGCGTGTCGATGTCCAGAGAGTCGTGCTCGATGACGAGGACCAGGTGCTCGCGGCGCGCCTGGGGGGCCGTGAAACGACGTTCGGTCGCGACGGGGTCTTCGCAGAATTCTTCGAGCCGGGCGCAATCCTCGCAGCCGCAGCCTTTCCCCGAGACTATCGCCCAGTCCGAAGGCTTCTCGGGCGGTTTCCGGCTGCGTTCGAGAAGAAAGGCCGCCGAGGTTTTCCAGAAGCGCGAAAAGGCTTCCGACCCGCGGAATTCGGCCAGCGTTTCAAGCGCGCGCGGAATCACGCGGTCGGGGCTCGGGGCCTCGGGGTCGTCGAGAAGCATGTCGGCCGTCCGCGCCGCCTCTTCCCCGAGGTTCATAAGCAGGAGGGGGGCGAAGAGGTTTCGCAGGTCTCCCGGGGAGAGCCTTTCCATTCGGGGCCGTTTCCACGCGCCGCTCTTTTTCCTCTCGGCGAGGATCCCGCGGAAGGCGCGGGAAATTTCCCCGCACATCCCGAGCAGTGCCCCGCGCCACTCCCCGCTCCCGCCGAGCCCGCGGCAGAGATTCTCCGCCAGGGCCGCGACGGCCCCGGTCTTTTCGCCGAAATTGGCCCGGACGATCCCGGCGGGAACGGCTCCGCCCGCCTCCGGCCCGACCGCTTCGAGAGCCGTCCGCACGCGGTCTTCGAGAGACGCGTCGTAGTGGGGAGTCACGGCGACCGCGAGCAGTTCTTCGAGGGTTGAGACGTCGCCCGTTTCCACGAGCAGGTCCACAGCCGGGGCGAGCCCCGAACCCGAACCGCGGTGGACTTTCTCGCCGCGCCACATTTGCGGAAGCAGCGAGGCGACCTCCCGCGCCGCCTCGTCGTTTCGCCCGGCGAGCGTTTCGGCGTACCCGACGGCCCTGGCCCTGCTCCCCGAGGCCACGACGAACAGGGTGTTTTTCCGGGGCCAGAGCGCAAGCCCCGTCAGCCGGTAGACCCGGTCGTACGTGGCTTCGGCGTTTCCCAGCCACTCGTCGTCCATCCCCTCCTCGTACGGTTCGCGTCCGGCCAGGGAGCCCCGGGGCAGGATTTCCTCCTTCTCGAAAGGAACTTTTCCGAAGCCGGGTTTCGACCCGTCGGGCGCCGCGAAGTTCTCGAGATCGTAGCCGCAGTCCACAAGATTCTCCCCGGCGAACGCGCTTTCGCCCGGCGGACAGGCTCCGTACCTGTCGTACTCGGGCTGGGCCGACTCGTAGACGTCCAGAAGCGCCGCGTGAATCTCGCAGCCCGACTCCGCGGCCGCCCGCGTCAGGACCCGGGCGACCGAAGCGTCCGCGTTCTTGAGCGATTCGAACGAAAGGCCCGCCTCGCTGTAGTCGTGGTCGAGCAGCGCGATTATCTTTTCGGTTCTCCCCGCCGTCTCTCTCCAGGCCGAAAGCGCGCGCGTCATCTCCCGCTCCGCGCGGTCGAAGTCGGCCGCCCGAAGCCCCCCGCCGTTTCGAAGCAGGAGGTTGAACACGAGCGTTATCCTGTATCCTTCCGTCACGGGTCGCACCTCGTGGGGACAGTCGGCGTAGAAGGCCGCCCACGCGATCTCCGAAGGGTCGCCCGAGCCGCTCATGTCGAGGGAAGTTTCCTTCTCCCCGTGGCGCACCTCTATCTCCCCGCCGCTGCTCCCTCCCGCGACCGGAAGGGACGCGACCAGCGTTCCCACCATTCCCTCGCTTTTCTCCGTGTCCCGGTGGGAGAGAAAAAACCCTCCGGGCGCGTAGACCAGGAGCTTGTGGAACTCGGCTTCGAGCCGGTCGCGCGGACAGCCGAGACCTTCGGCGGCCGCGTCCTTCAGGTCCCGCACGGTCTTTTCCCATCCCCCGCCCCCGAGGCTTATCTCCCCGGGGTCGAATTCCCTGCTGCTTCTCACGCTCTCGTCGAGGAGGGTTTCGGTTCCCTTTCCGAAGGGAGAGAGGCGCCCGAGGGAAAAAAGCTCTTCGGCCCGCTCCCGGGAAACGGGAAAGGAAAGCGGAGCGGCGCCTTTCGCTTCCAGCGCGGGCATCGGGGCGAACATCCGCCCCCCGGCGCAGTAGTTTCCCGGGCGGTCTATCGAGCGCAGCAGCCTCTCCACCTCCGAGAGGGGGTCTTTCGGCTCCCGCCCGTCCTTTTCCCCGTTTTCTCTCATCTCGGCGCGTCTCTCCCGCCGTCCGCTCCGCGGGTCCGGACCGCCCGAGGGGGCGGTTTTGCGTTTCTCCCTGGTTCCTCCCCTACCACTTGTCCCGGGGTTCTTCCTTTCTGGTCCATGCCTCGCCGGCGAACGCCTCGCCGTCCACTCCGAGGAGGCGGTAAAGCTCCCCGAAGCGCCCGCGGGGAACCGAGGAGGCGCGCACGCATCGTTCCGTTCCGTCTCCCATGGGCACCACCATGGTGGTCGCGCCGTGGGCCCGAAGCGACTCGCGCACGGTCTTCCACCCCTCGCGCTCTCCCGCGTCGAGAAGCGTTTTCTCGACGGCCGCGGCCAGGTGCCGGGCGAGCACGCAGAGAAGCGCGTGGTCCTCGGCCTCGATTTCCACCTGCGGGAAAAACGACATCCTGGGAAACGGGTTCCTCGCGCTTCGAAACGCCGCGTCGCTCCACCTGAGAAGGTCCAGGGTCCGCCATATCCGCTCGGCCCCCATGTCGCCGCGGTCGGTGCGCGCGACTCCGCTTCCGTCCAGGCGCTCGGCCGCCTCCCGCCCCTCCGGGTCCGCGTCCAGGGACACGCGCCCGCTCAAGGGGTCCCGGACCGCGCGCGCGTAGCGGGCCACCCGGGGATAGCGTCCCTCGATCTTCGAAAGCTCCCGCCGCGCCTCGTCCGGTTCGGAGAACTCTCCCGCGGCGTCGCGCTCGAGCAGACTTCCGGCTTCGTCAGCGAACTTCTCCTCCCGCCTCTCCCTCTCCCGCCGGTCCCTGCGCACGGCCGCGGGCGTTCCCGAGAAAAGCGCTAGCGTCTCTCCTCCCGCGCGAGCGACGGCCGCCTCGACGGGATTTTTCCTGGGGGCGCCGTAGCGCGAGGTCTCCACGCGGGCCGAGTCGGAGAACTCCGCCCCGCCGGCCAGAAGGGCGAGCAGCCCGTTTCTCTCCGCCCCCGAGGCCGCCGCCAGGTAGCGGATGCCGAGCGAACGGAGCAGTCCCAGTCCTCCCGCGGCCGCGGCGCCGGGAGCGAGAACCACGGTCGGGACGCCGTCCGCTATCTCCCCGAGTTTCCCGAACACGGTCTCGAGAGCTCCCTCGCCGGTCGAGTGGGCCGCCGGAAACCCGTGGGCGTCGACGGCCAGGGCGACCTCGAGAACGCGCTCCCCCGGCCCGAGGCGGGGTTCGTCGAAAAACTCCGCGCGGACGAGATCGCAGAGAAACACTTCGTCGTCGAGGCCGTACAGTTCGCGCTCCCTCTTTCTCAGTTCCGCCTCCACCGCCCCAATGCCTTCGCGCAGGGCGCGGAGGTTTCTCTCGAGCGCTTCCGGGGGGATCTTGTCGAGGTCCCTGCCCAGGTAGTCCTCCGCGGCCGAAACCGGAATCCAGTTCCTGCCGTCGTCCGCCCTGTAGGAAGGCTCGGGAGGTTCGAGTCCCATGAGCCTGTTTATCGCCATGGCGCGCACCGCGCGCCTACCCGTTTCGTCGAGTCCCGCCGCGGCGAGCGTCCCGTCCAGTTCCAGGCGGTTCCAGAACGCGTCGGCCACGTGGAGATGTCCGCACTGCAGAAAGCTCTCCGAGTAGGCCTTCGAGAGGTCGGGAACGAACTCCTCTTCCCCCCGCCCGTCCTGCTCCTCCCCTTCATCCCCGTCGGGGTCCCGGTCTTCGTCCGGCCACTCCTCCCCGAATTCCGCTTCCAGCGCGGCGTCTATGTCATCGTCGCTCCACGGGGAGAAGTCCAGCAGGACGAAGTCCTCGGGAAGGGGGTTGGAGGCGCCCGGCGGGTCGGCGGCGATTCCTATCACCTTCGTCACGTCCTCGCCGGTTTCCCGCGCCTCCGCGCAGCAGGATTCGAGAGCCTCCCGGCGGCGCCCGAGAAATTCCGCCGCGGCTTCCCGCGAGCGCGGGGACGGGAACTGCAGGAACACGTACGCCCTGTCCTCGTAGAACGGGGAACTGAACACGTCGACGCCTATTTCGGCGTCGCGGTCGAAGCGCTCCTTCGCGCCGACGATCGCCTCGGCCAGATCGAGGCGCGCCAGGCGCGGCTCCATGGACATCTCGCGCGCGGGACCCGCGGAATATATCTCCGGGTCGCTCTCCTCCCTTTCGAAAGCCCCGGCGATCAGCTCGTCCCAGAGGTACGAGGGGGCCGCTTCGCCGCGAAGCTCCGCGCGGCGTCCCGAGCCGACGAAATCCTCCCATTTCCCCTCCGTCGCGCGGAAGAGGGGAAGATTCTCCTCCGCGGGGCCGATCGCGAGTTCCCCGTCCCGGGTCTCTTCCCCCTCGGCGTACTCGGCCAGCAGGTCTTTTTCCGAGGAGTACTCGACGGTTCCGTGTCTCGCGACCGCCCGTTCCTTCGCGTCTGCGTACGCGCAGAAATCGAAAACCGTGTCGAGCTCTCCGAAGACCGCGCGGGCGTCGCCGTCGATCACGTGAACGGGCAGCGCGCTGTCGAGATCGAGGACGAAGGGAAGCCTCCCGGGACGTTCGCCGTAGCGGTAGAGGATTCTCCCGCCGTCTCCTCCCGCCGGGCCCGGAAACTCCGCCGCGACGAAAAGGTGAATCAGCGCCCCCGAGCCGGGAGCGGTGGCGAAGGAGCAGATTCCCTCGGGGTCGAGCAGCGCGCGCGCCCCGCTTCTCATGTATTCCTCCGCGCCGAGGGCCCGCTCGACCTGGGAGTCCACCGCCCTCTCCCTCCACGCCTCCCACGCGGCCTCGGGATCCGTCCCGTCTTCCCTCCCGTTTCCGTCGGGAGACTCGAAGAACAGCAGCACGTGCTCGTCCGCCGCGACCATCAGGTCGCAGAGAGGAGTTCCGTCTTCGCGGCGCGGATTCTTCCACGCGCAGAACCGGAGAAAGGTGTTTTCGGCGAGTTCCGCGAGCGCGGCCGGGAGTTTTGCGTCTTTGGTCAACCCCTCGCCTCCCGCCGCACGACGAAGGCCTCCGGGCCGAATTTTTCCAGGTCGAAGGGCTTGCGGTCGTCCCCGTCCCATCCGGAGAAGTCGAAGAGTATGAAGTCGTCGGGAACCCCTTTTTCGCGCCCCGGCATCTCCAGGGCCGCGCCCACGGCTTTTTCCAGGCCGGGGTACTGCTCCCTCGCCGCCGCGCAGCAGTGCTCGAGAGCCTCGCGCCTGATCAGCCTGTAGTCGGTCGAGGGGTCCACCCGGTCGGGACACTCGAGCCAGAGAACCACGCAGCACTTTCCGCGCTCCCGCCCTCCGGGGAAAAAGACCGCGGTCGCCGCCTCCCGGTCCCTCGCGATCCCTGCCGCCGTCTCGCGTATCGCTCTCACGAGACCGATGCGCGACGCCCTCGGTTCCTCCGCCATCGCCTCCACGGGATCGCTTACCCTCTCGGGGCACACGGCCGGAATCACCGTTCCTTCCTCGAAGTTCCGCCGCGCGGCCAGGATGAATTCGTCCCACATGCGGGACTCCCCGTCGAGCCTCTTGCCCCTAGCGTAGGGCTCGGACCCGAAAAACTCCTCCCACTCGTTTCCCTCGAGAACCAGGTACCAGCCCCGCAGGGACTCGCCGGAGGAAGTCTCCGGCCGCTCGGGCGGGGAAAGACCCTCGAGAGACGCCTCCGCGAGCCGCTCGTTCGCCGCGCGCACCTCGGGAGGGCTTATCAGGCACTTTCCGAACTCCTCCTCGTAGCCCAGCAGGTAGTCCGCCAGGAGGTTCTCCTCGCCCCTGTACTCGATGGATTCCATCTCCCGCGCCGCCGTCTCCTTCTCCGCCAGGTAGTCGGCGAAGTCGGTGAACGTGTCCAGTTCCCGGAGAAGGATTTCCAGGGCGGGGGCGTCGATCACGTGCGGCATTTCCTTCTTGGGGAGCCCGGCGCGGAACTGCCCCGCGGGCGAGTTCCCGACGGGATACCCGTAGCGGGAGGCGATTCTCCGCGCCCGCCCGCGCGGGAATCTTTCGGAGAACCGCCGGAGGTCGGGCACCACGGCGATCTTGTGAACGGAGACGCCCGCGGCCGCGCCGGGAGAAAAGGACTTTTCCCCCCGTCGGCCGGCGAGGACGTCCGCGCCGCTTTTCAAGTACGCCTCCGCTTCCCGAAGCCTCGCGAGCTCGGGGGCGAGAATCTCGTTTCTCCACCTCTTCCACGCCGCGGCCCGCGTCTCTTTCCCGGCCGCCCGAAACGCCTCTCCGTCGGTTTCGCAGAAAACCAGGACGCGGCCGCCCAGGGCCGCCAGAAGGTCGCAGAGCGGCTCGCCGTCGGCCCGCCTCGGAGCCGCCCGGCCGGAGAAGCGCAGGAACGTGTTTTCGAAAAGGCGGGGCAGGACCTTTTGCGGGGACGCGCCGCCGCCGGATTTCTCGTCTTTCGTCACGGGGATTTTTCCATAGTGGGGACTTTGCCGGTAATTCTATACGGGTTGGGAATTACGGCAAGCGGGGGCTCTCCTGGACCTTCGCCGCGTCGCGTCCACGCCCCGCGTGGTATAATTCCCGGCCGGAGGGACGGGGAGCGCGGGAATGAGAAACGACGTTTCCATCGAGACGTACGAGAGGCTGTTTGCCGAAAGCGGGGGACTCTGCGCGAAACCGGGGTGCGGGACCGTTCTTTTCGAGCCTTCCTCCGGTTTCGTCGGCGAGGCGGTCGCCGTCGCCGGGACTTCGGGGGAAGGGCGGGAATTTGCCCGGGAAAATCCCGAATCCGCCGAAAGCCTCGTTCTGCTCTGTCCCGCCTGCGGCGGGGAGGCGGGAAGCGGCTCCCTCGCGCCGGGGGAGCTTATGCGGTGGAAGCGGGAACTCGATGCGCGGCCCTCCGCGGAAATTCCGGGGGAGCTTCGCCGGGCGCTCCGCGACCGGGAAACGGAAAGACGGGCGGATGCGATCGGAAAGTTCCGGTTTTTCCCGGAGTTCGATGCCCCTCGCCGCGCCGCGGAGCTTGCCGGAAGGATCCTGGAAGGCGACCTGGCGGGCGGTTCCGCCGCCTTGCGGAGCCGCGCGCTGGGCGTGTGCGCCAGGGCGGCTTTTCCGGGCGGGGACCCGCGGGAAGCCCGAAGGTGGGTCGAGGCGGCCAGGGAACTGGAACCTTCCGGGGACGTGGAAATCCCGGCCGCTTTCGTCCTGTGTCTCGAGGGCGGCGCCGGGGACGCGCTTCGCGCCCTCGTGGACATGGACTCTCCCGCGGCGCGCTCCGCGGCCCTTGAAGCGGAATTTCGGCGGGGCGCGGAAAGGGCGGTCGCCTGGGCCGGGAGAGCGGGACTTGACGCCGGGGATTTCGACTCCGACGGCAGGTACCTGCTTCTTCGAAGCCAGCTCGATCTCGGCCGCTGGGACTCCGCCCCGGTGATAGCGGGCGGGATATCGGAGCGGGACCTGGAGCGGACCCCCGCCCTTCATTTCGAGATCGCCCTCGCCCGACTGCTTCCGGCCGTGCCGGAGGAGCTTCGCGGTCTCCTCCGCGGCCGCCCGCCGTTTTACTCCGAGGAGTTTCATCTGGAAGGGGAGGCGGACGAAGATCTCCGCGCGGCTCTCGGACACTTCGAGAACGCGGGCCCGCTCGCGAGAGAGGCGGGCTGTTTCGGTCTTGAGAAAAAATGCGAGCGGTACGCGCTCTGGCTCGCGACGGGTCCGGGGGGCGACTCGCGAAGACTCGCGGAAAGGCTCCGCGGCCCCCGCCCCGCTCTCCACCTGGTTCCGCTCGCCGTCCGCCGCGGAATCGGCGTCGATCCCGCGGCCGTCCTTCGGGAAACGGAGTTCCGCGCGGC
The DNA here is from genome assembly GCA_965243595.1 of Thermodesulfobacteriota bacterium. Taxonomy (GTDB): domain Bacteria; phylum Desulfobacterota_D; class UBA1144; order Nemesobacterales; family Nemesobacteraceae; genus Nemesobacter. The sequence goes on along the minus strand of OZ251569.1, from coordinate 2,198,212 downwards.
GCTTTCGGGAGAGATTTCCCGGGATGCCGCCTGCGCGCGCCTCGCGCTCGTGTTCGCGAACCTGGTCCCCGGGGCGGGGGCGACGGCGATGCCGCCGCGGGCGAAGCTTTGCGAGAGGGCGGGAGAACTTCTTCGGGAACTCCGCGCGGAGGGACTTTCCGGCGCGGCTTTCGCGGAGCTGTCGGCTCTCGTCGCCTCCGCCCGGGGCGGGGACGCGGAGGAAGGGGACGGAACGGACCCTCTTTTCGGTTCCTCGCGGCTCGCCGAGAGGCTCGAGGCCGAGGGCAGGTGGGAGGAGCTTGTCGAACCGGCCCGCGAGTTTTTCGAGCGTGGGCGTTCCGTCGCGGCCGCGGAGAGATTCGCCCGCGCTCTCGGGCGCGCGGGGGAGCACGAACGCCTGGTCGAATTCGCCGGAGACAACGGGGAACTGCTCGGAAGATCGGAGGAACTCCGAAAGCTCTGTCTCCGGGCCCTTTACCTGCGGGGCGAACTCCCGGAGCTTCGCGCGGAGCTTGAAAAGGACGGCGCGGGCGCGGACGACCCGGAGAGCCGCGACATGAGAATCCGCCTCGCGGTCTGCTCGGGCGACGACGGGGAACTCTCCGCCGCCTCTGCGGACGAGTACCTGCCCCGGGCCTCCGCGTGCGCCGGGGAACTTTCTGCCCTGGCGGAGATCTGCGGGCGGCTGGGACTCCCCGGGGCCGGGGAGATTTCCTCGGCGGCCAGGGACGCCGTTTTCGCCTTTCGGGCGGCCGCTTCCGACGCCGGATGGGAAGACGACCCGCGGTTTCGGGAGCTTTCCGCCTCCGCCGCGAAGCTCGGAGAGCTGCCGCTCGGACCGTCCTGTTTCGGGGAGGGAGGAGAGCCGGGTGCCCGCGCCCGGTCGGAGGTTGCGCGCGGGCTCCTTCGGGGAGACGCGCCCGTGTTTCACGCGGCGCGCTTTCTCGGGAAATCCCTTTTCGAGCTCGCGCTTTTCCCCGCGTTTTCGAACCTCTCGGAAAAAGACCCTCTTCGGAAAATCCCGATGCCCGACCCGGGATTCTCCCGGCCGCCAGAGGCCGTCCCTGCGGACGCCGTGGCGGGATTCGACGCCACGGCTCTCGTCACGCTCGGCTTTCTCGGCCTCGAGGACAGGGCGCTTTCCGCCTTCGGCGAGGCGAGGGTTCCGCGTTCGACCCTCGAGTGGCTCTTCGAGGAGAGACGGAGAGTCGATTATCACGCCCGCGGCGCGGCGAAAGACGCGGCCGCGCTGCTGGAACTGCTGGAAGACGGAGCGCTCGAGGTCCTGGACCGCGGTCCGGATTCCGGCGACTGCCCGTCCGCGGAACCCGAAGCGGATTTTGCCGCCCTCGCGGCGGAGGCGAAAAGACGGGGAGACGGCGTGGTGGTGCGCGCGGCTCCGCCCGCGCGCGGGGACGGCTTTCTCGCGGGAGTGTCGGAGGACGTCTCCGGTTGCGCGGGACCGCTGGTCGGCTGCGCCCCGGTGGTGAGAAAGCTTCGGGAAAAAGGATGTCTTTCGGCGGCCGCCGAACGCGGGGCGCTCGACCGCCTGGGGCTTTTCGAGACTCCGCTGCCCGAAGGGTCTCCGATCGAGGACGGCGCCTCGCTCTACCTCGACTCCTCCTCCGCGGCGGTTCTCGCCCGCCTCGGGATTCTCGGGGAGATTCGCTCCGCGGGGCTCTCGGCCGCGGTTTCTCGGGAGACCGTGTCGCGGGCCCGGGCGGCGGTTCGGCGCGAAGAACTCTCCGGCGAGGTCGTCGGCGTGGCGAAGCGCCTGCGCCTGGCTCTCGGTTCCCGCATTCGGTCGGGAAGGATAAAGACGGTCGCTTCTCCCGCCGCCGCCGGTTCGCCTTTCGGACATTCTCCCGCGGTTCTCCTCGCTCTTTCGGACGTCTGCGACGCGGTGGCGACCGACGACGGGTTCTTCATTCGGAAGGGGAGAGTGGGGGAGGGCGGTTCTTCTGCGCGCGCGTTTTCGACTCTCGACGTTTTGGAAACGCTCGTCTCCTCGGGGTCCGTGGCGGATAGGGAAAGGCGGGAGATGCTGGCGCGGCTCGGCGGCGCGGGCTATCCGCTTCCTCCCGATGTCGGATAGCGTCCGGATTCCGCGCGGGCATCTTCAATGTCTCCGCCGCGGTTTTTTCCCTGCGTTTTCTTGATGAGCGTTGCTTCGCCGCGCCGTTCCCGCCCCGCGACCGCGTCGGGCTCGGCCGCTATCTTCTTTTCGATTTTTTCTTCCTCTTCGGTCTTTTGGGTCTGGGCTTCCTCGTTTTCCGCCTTTTCGTCTTCTTCCCCTCGCCGATCATCCTCATCGTCCTGCCGAGAATTTCTATCTGGGCCGCGAGCGTCGCATCGGTTTCCGTTCCCGGGACGGCGTCGGGCGCGGGGACGGAGTCCGCGAGGTCGTATTTTCCGGTAAGTTCCGCGAAACCGGCCGGTATCGCGCTTCCCCCTTTCGCAAGGGCGCGGGAGCCGGGAGAAACTCCGAAAACCGTCTCGAGGTATCCTCCGGCGGTCGCGGCCCATTCCTTTCTCTCTCCCGCGGGGTCCTCGCCTCTTTCCGAAAGCAGCCGTTTTCCCTCCCCCGCCATGGCGTCCAGAAAGACCAGCGCCTCGCGCTTCGTCACGGGAAAAAGCTCCCGCGTCATCCTCTCCGCCAGTTCTGCATGCTCGAGGACGGGATCTTCGTCGCCGGGGAGAAACTCTCCTCCCAGAAGTTCCTCGTCGTACAGGACCCTTTCCCGCTCTCCCCACAGCGCGCAGATGAAAAGGATGAACTCGTCGCTGGCGGGAGCGACCGCCCGGGGGCCCGGCGCTTCCCTCGCTATGCCTATCACGGCGTCGGTCTCCGGAATCCTGTTTTTCGCCACCCCGCAGGCCATCTCGAGCTTTTCCCTCCGAAGCATCGCGTGCTCTTTGCCGTTCGGACGTCCTTCGGGAGGCCTGGTCAGGAGAAACGCGTAGCACATCCTCTCGTAGAACCCGGAACGCATGACGCTGAATTCGACCGCCGAGCCTTCTCTTGCGAATCGGGCCTGATCCTCGATCATTTCGAGCGAGAGCGCTGCGCGTTCCGCGCGCGGCGCGAAGGCTATGAAGTCCGCCGGGTCCCTGATTCTCTCGGGACAGACGGCGGCTCCGTGATCCGGAAAAGTCTGCCGCGCCGCACGCTCAAGTTCGTCCCAGAAGCGGGAATTCTCGCGGTTCTCCAGGAGTCTTCGGAAAACGGGCGATTCGCGAAACTCTTCCCAGAGTCCCGCCCGCGCCGTCAGGGAACCTCGCTCCCTGTCTTCGGATTCCGAGGGCGTGACGCCGCCCCCGAGGTACAGGGCGAGGAAGTCTTCTTCCGCCCCGTAGGCCAGAAGTTCGTGTCTTTTCGCGGCGTCTTCTTTTGCCTGGACATAGCAGAGAAAATCGGCCAGTGTGTCCAGGTGCGCGAAAACGCCGCCCCCCAGGAGCAGGTGGGCGGGGTCGTTTCCGTCGAGCCGCACCAAAGCTCCGTCGTCCCCGCGTCCGGGGTCCCCGTAGGAAACCGAAAACTCGACGCCCGCGTTCTCGGCACGGAGTTCCCCCCGCGCGACCGCGAACCTGTGAACGCTCGCGTTTTCCTCCGCCAGACGCTCCGCGGGGAGCATCATCCGGTCCGGGTAGTCCCTGCAGAACGCCTCGCCGCCCACGACGCGGTCTCCCGCGAGTTTGAGTCCTTCCAGGGCGGGGTCGAGAATCTCCTCCTTCCACCGCCGCGTCGCCGCGCGCAGCGCCGAGGAACTCTCCGCGGCGGCGGGAGGCGGCTCGATTTCCGCGAAAAGGAGCAGGCGGCCGGAAAACGCGGTCGCGAGGTCGCAGAGCGGGTTTCCATCCGCTCCGAGAGGGCGGTAGCCCCAGTACTCGAGAAAGGAGTTTTCCAGAAGCTCGCCGAGCAGCGGGATATTTCGGGAATCGGTCATCGTCCTCCTGGCGTCTCGCTCCGGCGGATGTCCGGAACCGGACGTTCCGCGGTTCTCGTCATCGGACTTCGCGCCCCCGGGCTTCGGGGAGTCTGTCCGCCGTCGGGAAATTCTATACGGATTTCGGTTCCCGGTAAACGGGGCTTCGGGGAATTTTCGGGGCGGAGGAGACCCTCGCGGGGATTTCCTCGGTGCAGATGGAGGGTGGTAATCATCTTCGTTTTACCCTGAGGGATTGCCGCCGGAGCTGAATCCGGCGGCCGTAAGGAATTTCTTTGCGACCGCCGAGGTCTGATCCTGAAAATCCGGATTGAACGGAGAAATCAACTTGCGGGGAATTCTTGCGCGGTTTCAGGTTCGAGCCGGAAGCGAGAGGACTTGCCGAAGTCCGAAGTCGGGTGGTTCCGATGGTCCGACGGAAGAAGTGTTTTCTCTCGGCAACTGTCAAATACCGTTTGACGGTTGCCGACGGGAAAGCGTCGTGGCGCGGTTTCATGAAAAAGTCGTCGCTCCCTTGCTCGGGAGAGAGAGGAGCGTTTTGACGAAGAAGACGTCGGAACGTCTTCTGACGGCCGGCTGGACGAAAAAGGCATCGGACAAGGATGTGTCCTGTCCGAAACTTCTTCGGCCGGCGGCTAGGGGCGGTACGCCGCGGGTCTTTCTTCCTCTCCGTCTCCCGTCCGCGTTTCGGGCGGGACATCCCGCGGGTCCAGCAGTCCCAGCGCCCGCGCGACGCATTCCATCTGAAGTCCGAGCGCTTCCGTCATCGCCTTTTCCCTTCGAACTCTGATCGTCTTGCCCATGACTTCCTCCCTCATCTTGTCCAGCCCGTCGCGTTCGCAAGGACCCTTGTATGTCCCGTACCCCCTGCCGGCCTCGACGAAAAAGTCGACGATGTCCTCTCTGCTCCCGGCAAGGGGAGAGCTTCTCCCGGGATTCCGCCCGAATATCACGTCGAGACAGCGCAGGACGCGGTCCGCCCATAGCCTGCAGTCTTCCACCTGGGCCGGCGGCTCGGAGCCGAGCAGGCGGTCGCCTTCCTCCTCCATGTCCCTGAGAAAAGCGGTCGCGTCCTCCCGGGTGAACGGAAACATCGTCGCCTCGCGCCACGGCGGTTCTCCTCGGGGCGGAATCTCCGCGAACCTTCCTCCGCCGGAGAGGCACTTTTCTACGAAGGTTCTCCAGGCCGGAAGCAGGTTCTCCGTTCCGTAATCGCCGTGGTCGTCCTCGTTCCACCCCGCGCAGTCGAGCAGGATGAAGTCGTCGGGGACCCTGTTGGCGGACCCCGGCGCCTCGCGGACGACGCCTATCACGCGGTCGGCGTCCGGACGGGCGATTTTCAGCGCTCCGCACAGCATCTCGAGCACCCGCTCGCGCGTCCCGCGGTAACCGTCCTCGGTCCACGGGTCCGAGGGAAATCTCATCTGCAGAAAGGCGTAGAGCGTGCGGGGGTCGCCCGGGGAATCCAGAACGTCGAACCGCGCCGCCTCGTCTTCGGAAAAGCGGCTTTCGGCTTCGCGCATTCTCTCGCCCAGTTCCGCGCGGGCGGACAGCGTCTCCGACTCCATGAGGCGCAGGGGGTGACCGACCCTGGATGGGTTTACCTGTGAAAATTCCGTTCCGTGCTCGAAGCTTCTCCGCGCCCTGACCAGAAGATCGTTCCACGGGCGGGCGGATTCTCTCATCTTCTCCGTCCTGTGGCGGCCCCCCTGCGAGACGAAGGTCCGCCACGCGCCTTCTTCGGGGACGAAGAGGGAGATGTCCCCGTCGCCGGTCTCGAAAGGCAGGCCCAGAAGGTGGCGGGCCAGAAGTTCCTCCTCCCCCCGGCACTCGAAGCGCCCGTGGCGCTCCGCGGCCCTTTCCTTTTCCGCGAAAAACGCGAGCAGGTCGGCCCCGGAGTCCATCTCCTCGAAAATCACGAGGTCTCGCTCGTCGAGAACGTGCTCGCGGCTTTTCCCGTCGAGATGCACGAAAAACCCGTCTTCGCCCCCGCCGGGACGCTGATTTCCGTAAAAGACGCCGAAGGCCGCGCCGTCCCCGGGCCGTTTCTCCCGGGCCTTCTCCGCCCCGCGCACCGCCAGCAGCGCGTGAATCCTCGCCTCGGGCGGGGAATCGACCGCCGCTCTTTCCCGCCGCCGGCGGTCGAGGAAAACCGGTTTCCCGCTTCTCACGTAGTTCCCGGCGACCCTCGCTTTCCGGAGATTTCTCTCCACGGCCTCCTTTTTCCAGCGACGCCACGCCGACTCGGGGATTTTCGGGCCCCTGGCTGCGGCGTTCTGCAGGGCTCCGCTTTTGCCTTCGAGAAAAACGAAGACGTGGTCCAGGTGAACGACCATCGCGTCGCACAGCCTGCGGCCGTCTTCCCTGCGCGGGTCGAGAAAGCCCGCGTACCGAAGGAAGGTGTTTTCGAAAAGGCGCGGCAGAAGCCTTTCGGTTTCCGCGCGTTTCGGGGATTTTCCGGTTCTTGCCATGGAACGGGATTTGTCGGGGGGAAGCCCTGCGCCGTCTCGCGGCGCGGCAGAATTCTATACGGCTTTCGGTTTTCGGCAAGCCGCCTCTCGGGGAGAACTTTACGGTTTGTGTTCTTGACCCGGGGTTGCGAAAAATTTCCGCTGGCGGCTGATTCCCTTTGCCGCTTTTACGGGATTCCGACGGCGGCGAAATCCGAATTCGGGCGTTTGAGAGTCCGCCGGGGGAAGGGATTTTCTCTCGATTCGAACTGTCAAATATTGTTTGACGGTTGCATGAGCGGGGGATTCGCCATGTTGTCCCCGGTCCGAAGACGTAAAGCCTTTTCTTAATCGGAAGCGAAAGACCGAGGTACGAATCGCGCGAGCGGTTCATCGATTTCATTCATGGATTATCTGGTTTCCGAAACCGCTTTTTTCCGCAGCATGTCGAAACAGCTCGGTATGGGAGACGGCAGCGGATATCCCTCGGCCCAGGATTTTTCTCCATGAATCTCCGAGTCGTCGAAAATGCCCGCAAACGCGATTTCCTCCGAAGGGCATACGCTTACGGTCAACATGGCGTCTTTCGACACGAACCACTCGAAGTTGATTTTCTCGACGGGCGACGCGCAGACATGGGGCGGGTTGATAAACTCTGGAAGAAGATGTACGAATCTTTCCGCAAGCTGAACGGTCCCGGGAGTTACGGGCAACGCGTCTTCACCGTCCCAGTTTTCTTTCCCCGCGGTTTCCAGCAACTCGGTTACCGACAGCTTTGTCAATGTGCGGTTTTTCATGATTCGACGGCTGAACATCGCAGTATGTTCCAATCGTGATAGTCGTATTATTCATGAAGTCACCTTGGAAGTCATGTTTGGAGCTTTGATTGCGGACGTGTCGACCGCGATCATGAAGGCATCCCGGTGTCGTCGTAAAGAAAGTTGTCGGCCGTGGCGGCGGAAAGGCCTTCGGGAACTTTGCTTTTGGCTTCCGCGACTATTTTTCGGACCGCCTCCAGCGTCCCGGCGGTTTTTTTCGCTTCGGGCAAAGGCTTTATTTCGGCCACGGGTCTGCCGCGTCTCGTCAGAATTACCGGTTCACCCGCAATGGCCGCGTTTATCAGGGCGGGCAGTTTGCTCTCTGCCTCGTCAACAGCTATTTTCACCGTACTTCTCCTTGTGCAAATTACCATATGGTTCTCGCGGTTGAAGTCAAATCATGGTGCGCCGGGCTCTCGCGTCCCGTTCATGGCGCCGGCTGACCCCGCCGTCTTTCAACAGTTTCGAAACTTTGGCATCGCGGGAGTTTCGACGGTTCGACGTCGGGAACCCCGGACCGAGAGGGAAAAGGCAACTTGTAAGGAATTCTTACAGGTTCAGGCGAAAAGCGGGGGAGCTTGGCGAAACCCGAAGCCGGGCGATTTCACGAGTCCGCCGAAGGAAAGGATTTTCCCTCGGTCCGATACTGTCCAATATCGTTTGACAGTGTTGGTGAGACGGAACGATTGCTTATGAAAAGACCTGACGGGGCGACGACTTCACAAAGCTTTCGGAAAATAGAAAGAGATAACCAGCGTGATCAGGGGCAAAGCACCTATTTTGACCAGTTCAAACATGTTTATAAGCGCTTCGTTTTCTGGATAAATACCGTAACAGACAAATATGGTGCTACAGACGACCAGAAGACAGAAAAGCAATTGCTTTGCGAACTTGAGCCTGTCTTCCCCGCTGATGCCGGTGCTGTTTCTCGGGTAATAAGCTTCTAAATCAATTTCTTCGCGTCTTTCGCTCATTACACGCCGACGAATTGACAAACGATTTCAGCGGAGTCTTTTTTCTCGGAGTTCTCCCTGACGATGGCGAGCAAAGTGTCTTCACTTTCTCTCTCCTTGACGGCGGACAGCAAGGCGAACGCTTTCGTCATGGCTTCCGCTTTGCTTATCCCTCCTTGCTTTGCGATTTCCTCAAGGCGGTCGTCAATCTCCTTGGACAAAGTAACGATTAGTCTGGGCACGAATGCTTACCTCCCAGCCTTCTCCTCCTGTACAAGAACGGACGGAGAAGACCTAAAACTGGTTCCATCCAAAAGACGCAAAAACTTTTTCCACAGTATCTCTTAATATACACAAAATAGCATTTGTTTTATACAAATCTGGTTTTGATATTGCGGTTTCCTCGCGAGTTATTCATGAAGTCATGTTTGGAGATTTGATTGCGGACGTGTCGACCGCGATCATGAAGGCATCCCGGTGGCGTCGTAAAGAAAGTTGTCGGCCGCGGCGGCGGAAACGCCTTCGGGAACTTTGCTTTTGGCTTCCGCAACTATTTTTCGGACCGCCTCCAGCGTCCCGGCGGTTTTTTTCGCTTCGGGCAAAGGCTTTATTTCGGCCACGGGTCTGCCGCGTCTCGTCAGAACTACCGGTTCACCGGCAAGGGCCGCGTTTATCAGGGCGGACAGTTCGGTCTCTGGGTCGTCAACAGCTGTTCTCACCGTACTTCTCCTTGTGCAAATTACCATATGGTTCTCGCGGTTGAAGTCAAATCATGGTGCGCCGGGCTCTCGCGTCCCGTTCATGGTGCTGGCTGACCCCGCCGTCTTTCCAACAGTTTCGAAACTTTGGCATCCCGGGACTTTCGACGGTTCGACATCGGGAATCCCGGACCGAGAGGGAAAAGGCAACTTGCAAGGAATTCTTGCAGGTTCAGGCGAAAAGCGGGGGAACTTGGCGAAACCCGAAGTAGGGCGATTTCACGAGTCCGACAGTTGTAAAAAAAATTCTTTATAACTGTCCGAGAGCAGTGGAAATCGGATCCGTTCTCGGAAAACGAACCCGAGGATTACGGGTGTCTGCGCGTCTGGCTTTCTGAAAGGGACAGGGGGAAGTGGGACGAGGAAATCGAAAGAGATGTGACTGCCGGAAAGCTGGACTTTCTGGAGGAAGAAGCCGTTGCCGAGAAAAACCAGTGGCGTCTCAAGAAACTGTAAACGCATAAAGCGACGAACCGATTTCGGATTCTGACGGCAAGATTTTCCGAAGATACAAAGGGTCTGTCCCGTAAAAATTCGCTACGCTATCACTTTCTTCTTCGTCGTAATTGAAAATCTAGTCCCAGTCAAAGTAACGTGAAATTGTTATGGTGATATGACAGTGCTGTGGCCGCTGAGTGGTGCAAGCCCTGAAATTGGAACTGGTATCAAAGCGTTTCGGCATGGAATAGTCGGGAATGCTTCCGTCAGAAGGAATGCCCGGGTCTTGCGTAAAACCTAGAGTCCATCCCAAAAAATCGTAATCTGTGTTGAGTATCAGGTGTTCCCTGATTTGGGAATACGTCATTTCCGCATACAGATCGAGAAGGGCGGAAACATCGTCTTCCTTGAAAAACAGCACGACGTTTCCTTCCGCTCTTCCGACATAACATGCGTATCTTCCTGTGATGTTGTCCTGACACTGCTGCAGGGTAACCCCGTGAAAATCCGGTTCCCTCTTCGCTTCGCAGAACAGTTTTGCCAGAACCTCAGACGTGTTTTCGTAAGACTGCCCGGCGGGGTCGTAAGAGTAAATTCTTATGTTTTCCTTGGCTGGAGTAGTGCTCGTCCTTCCCGTGCCCCTGTAGACTGCCCTTTCCTGGCCGTTAACCTGATTCTCCCAGGCGGGGTCATAGTCAAAGGTTCCTCCACCTGTCCCTCTCAGCCTGGGGGTGCAGTCATTGTCAGTGGGGTCGATTTCCCTCTCTCTGGAAGGTTCCTGTTCTTGTTCTTGCCCGCCAGCAGTTTCGTATGCCCTCAGGAGAATTATCCGATTGACAAACTCCTCGTCGGTCAGTCTTCCCGATATCCAGTCGGCTATTATCGAGTAAGCTCTGGTGCAGAAATCGTCCTCGCTGTCAAGACAGCGGCCCTCCACCTGTGTGCGAACCGCGGAAGCTTCTGCGGGTTGAGTACCGCTTGTACTGGAAGTGTTGCTTTGTTCCGCTTCCCCGCCTTCGCCCCCGCAACCGAACAGTCCCAAGGGCAGGCAGAAAATTCCAACAGCCAGTAGGTTTCTCATCGTCATGTTTTCCTCGAGGGTGTGTTGACACGCTCTGGTTTAAGTATTGTCGTCATGCGGCTTTTTCCTTCATTAAGTATATATTATTGGGCGGGGGGGGGGGGGGCAACGATTTTTGCAGGGTTCTTGCCATGAACAACATCATTGATGAGGACGAAACAGAGTTCTGCATTGCAACAACCTCGGACTGTTTGCTTTGTGTGATTTTCAGCATACGGAGAACCGAGCGCACATTGCTGGTCTTTAGAAGTTCTGCCGATTTAAATGCCTTTTTCGTGGTGTTGCGTTGCGGGGACCACTCCGAGCAGTTTTTTACATTGCGTACTTGTCTTTTCCATCTGGAAATTCTCCGTTTTCTTTAAGCGGTGGTGCCTCCTCGAGATTCTTTGATTTAGAAGTTTTCATGAAATATAATGCTCCGTCGCCGTTTCAGTCGCGGCGGCCGGGGAAAAATGAAAAAATTTTCTTTTGTTCTATTCTTTTTCTTGATCCTTTCCGTTCCTTCCCACGCGCGGAAAGAGATCAACAGGACCTACACGGACTTCAGCGGAATAATTCCGGCGGGGGAAAAAGAAGTCTACAAGACTTACACCGATATCGGAGAAATCGAAGAACCGGCGGTCGCCATTTCCCAGGTTCTGGATTCTCCCGACAGGTTTCACAGGACGATGGTGACCCTAGAGGGACAGGTCGGGGAACTTAAGTTCAAGGAAATGGCGAACGGCAGGAAGTTCACCCTGTTTCGGTTTTTCGAGGACGACCCCGGGAAAAGAATAAACGTCTACGCCAGGGGGTACGTCGAAGGCATCGGAAACGGAAGCAGGATAAGAATCTGGGGTTTCTACAGCAAGTACAAGAAGTATCTTTTCGTAAAACGCGAAAACATCATGAAGGCGAACAAGATACAGATTCTGTCCGGCAAATGAAAGGGAAACCTCCCGAAGTTCGGAAGATCTCGCGGGCCGGGCGCCGCCTCGCTTCTCAATGCCACCTCTCGTACCACATCTGGAACGTGAGCAGGTTCCATATGCGTTCGGGTCTTATGGAGGAATCGTCGTAGAACCTGCGGATCCACCGCGACACTTCGCCGGGGTCGAACACCCCGCTTTTCCTTATCGCGTCCCGACCCAGATGCTCCATGACCACGGGCCGAAGCCTGCCTCTCATCCACGAGTCCACGGGGCCGACGAATCCGGTCTTGGGGCGGTCGTAAAGCTCGCGGGGCAGATATCTTGAAAGCGCTTTTCTGAGAAAATACTTGTTCTTTCCGTCCCTGTACTTGAAGTTCACGGGAGTCTGCGCCGCGAAGCGGACGAGCCTGTGGTCCAGAAGCGGTTCCCTCGCCTCGAGCCCCGCGCTCATGGACGCCCTGTCGACCTTCGTCAGTATGTTGTCGGGAAGCCACACGTTAAAGCTCGCGTAAAGCATCCGGTCGATAAGCTCTCCGCCTTCGGTGGCCGCGAAATCCGCGTCGAACGTATCGTCGCGGGCCCGCGGAGTCTCCGTGAAGAGCCCCTCGAAATCTTCGGGAAACCACGCGCTCCACTTGCTCCTGTACATCTCCGCCATGTCTTCGTCGAGGACCCCCAGCAGCGACGCCCGGACCTTGGCGTAGTCTTTCGAGAGAGGAGCTAGTCCCACGGTCCTGGCCAGGGATTCGACCCCGGCCGTGCCGAGCGACGAAAGCGCCGACCTGATTCCTCCTCTGGCCGCCCGGGGGATTTTTCCGACGGCGGCGGCCGTCCGCGCGAGTCTCGCGTAGTGGTTGTATCCGCAGAAAAGCTCGTCTCCGCCGTCGCCCGACATGACCACCTTCACGCTCTCCCGCGCGAGCCTCGAAACCGCGCAGGTCGGTATCGACGAGTCGTCGCCGAAAGGTTCGTCGTATATCGAGGGAAGATCGAAGAGCACGTTCACGGCATCGTCTTCGGACACGTAAAGTTCCGTGTGGTCCGTCCCCAGACGCTCCGCCACCTTCCTAGCCCACGCGGCCTCGTCGTATTGCTTTTCCTCAAAACCTATCGTGAAGGTTTTTACCGGTTCAGTAGAGTCTTTCTGAAGCATCGCCGTAACCAGGCTCGAATCTATTCCCCCGCTGAGAAAGACTCCCACGGGAACGTCCGAAACCAGCCTGTATCCGAGCGAATCGGCCAGAATCTCCTCGAACCTGTCGCACGCCTCCTCCTCGTCCATGTCCCACGGCTTCGCGTTCCAGAACTCCGCGGCGTCCCAGTACCTGCGCTTTTCAATCTCCCCATCTTTCAGGCGCAGGCAGCAGCCGGGCTCGAGCTTGAACGTGTTCTCGAAAATGGTGTGGGGGCTTCTCACGTAGTCGTAGCGCAGAAAAAGGGCCAGTCCGTCGGCGCTTATCCTCCTGCCGAAGCTGGGATGTTCCATGATGGCCTTGAGTTCCGAAGCGAACAGGAAAAGCCCGTCCTCCCTGTAGTAGTAAAGGGGCTTTATCCCCACGCGGTCCCTCGCCAGGTAAAGCTCCTGCTTTCTCCCGTCCCACACAGCAAGCGCGAACATCCCTATGAACCTGTCCAGACACCCCATGCCCCACTGCTCGTAGGCCCTCACAAGAACCTCCGTGTCGCACTCGGTTCTGAACGCGTGGCCCTTGGAGCGAAGTTCCTCCCGGAGTTCCCTGTAGTTGTATATCTCCCCGTTGTAGCTCACCTGTATGCGTCCGTCGTCGCTTCCCATGGGCTGGCGGCCCCTCTCGGAGAGGTCGAGGATGGAGAGCCTGGTATGTCCGAGTCCCACCTTTCCATCCCGGCTCACGTAGGTGCCGGAATCGTCGGGACCCCTGTGGCGAAGCGAATCGGTCATGGCCGAGAGAACCGACGGGTCGACGAAAGCCTTCTCGCTTCGGATTCCGGTTATGCCGCACATCGCGTTTCCGTGTGTTTCGTCGCGGACGCGGACGCGCGGGCGACTCTCACAGCATACACGGGGGCGGACCCGAAAGACAGTTCGCCCGGTCCCCGCCGCGGCTTCGGACAAGCCCGCGAAGGATCCGGGGGCGGTATTTTTCGAGGAGTTTCCGCGGGCGGAGACGAAAGATGTGGCGGCCGTCGCGGGGACGAAAAAATCAGCCGGAAGCGATTCCGAGACCCGTCAGTATCTTTTCCGCTCTTTTCTTCCACGTGTATTCGCGGACGTCCGAAAGGGCGTTTCCGGAAATCCGCGCGCGGAGGTCCGGGTCGCCGATCAGGGACGAGACCGCGTCGAAGAACTTTCCGGGGTTGTCGGGCGGGACTACGACGGAATTTCTGCCCGGCTCGAGTATCTCGAGCACCGAGGGAATTTCCGTCGCCACTATCGGCTTTCCGGCCGCCATGTACTCGAAAACCTTGAGAGGACTGGTGAAATCTCCCGCTCTCGTTCCGCCCTCTATGGTCACCGAGGAAGAGTAGGGCAGGACCAGGATGTCGGAGGCCAGGAGGTAGGAGGAAACCTCGCTCTGGGGGACGAGCCCCGTCATGGTGAAATTGCCTAGCCCTCTCGAGCGGACCATTTCCCTGTAATGGCCGATGTAGCGCTCCTCGCCTCCCACCACCAGAAACTCCGCGTCCGGAAGACGCCTCGCCATGTCCGCCAGAAGTTCCATCCCTCTTCCCTCGTAGGTGTTTCCGCAGTAGCACACTATTTTTTTCTCGGGCGGGATGCCCAGTTTCTCCCTGACCGGAACGTCCCGGGGGTTCTCGAACATCTCGAGCTCGACGCCGTTGTGGGCGACGACGGAGTTTCGGGCGGCTATTCCCATCCGCGAATATATCCCGCGAAGTCCTTCGGAATTGAACGACATCCCGAGCAGGTTTTTCGAGCGGGAGAAGAATCTTATCATTTCTTCGGCGATCCGGTTCACGGGAGGATGATGGGCGTCGTAGACCGTGGGAATGCCGAAGAACCCCGCGCACGTCCAGGCGAAGATCAGGTTTCTCGTAAGCGCGAAGTCGTAGCTTTTCCTTTTCCCCAGCGCGTAGAGCGAGGCGGCCACGCCGTGGACGAACTGTCTTCCGGGACCGTCCGTGAAGGGAATCGCGGCGACCCCGAATCTCTCGCTCACCCCGTGGTAGTCGAACAGTTTTTCCTCGGAAAACCGTCCGGGCAGCACGCACTCGACCGAAATTCCGAGCCTGGTCATCGCCTGGCACATCTTCATCATGTGTATGGGACTCGCTCCTCCGGAAAAAAGAGGAGGGCTTCCCACGTAGAGAACTCTCGCGTCGCGGTATCGGGGGGCGGAGAAAGAATCCTTGTTTTTCATCTGTGAAACCCGCCTTCGCCCGGCGTGTCCGGGAATCGGTTCATTTCCTAAAGCCCGGCGCGGGAACGGGCGGTTTTCACGAGTCGAGAAGGTTCTTCGCGTGAAAACGTGAAAACGCGAAACCGCGTTCCGCGCTCGGCGCCGCTATTTCGCTTCCATCATTCGGGCGAACAGTTCTTCGTATTCCGAAATCATCCTGTCTCTCGAAAAATCCTCCGATCTTTTTTTCGCCTCGGCTCCCAGCCTCTCCCGAAGTTCCGCGTCGCCCAGCACCTTCAGAATCGCCCCGGCCATGCTCTCCGGGTCCTGCGGCGGGACGAGGACGCCGTTTTTTCCGTCCTCGATGATCTCGTTCGCCCCGTGTCTGTGATCCGTCGATATTACCGGTTTTCCCAGGGCCATGGCTTCCAGGATGACGTTCGAGAAACCCTCGTACAGGGAAGAGCACACGAACACGTCCGCCGCCAGCATGAAGGGAAAGGGATTGGGCACCGCGTCCGGGAAATCCGTTCTGTCCTCCACGCCCAGCTCCCGGGAGAGGGCGGCGAGTTCCCTTTTGTTCCCGCCTCCCATGATCATCAGGCGGGCGGGCCTGGTCCTGTTCACGATCTCCGCGGCCTTCATGAGATGGACGAAGCCTTTCTGCTTCTTGTGGGCTCCTATGGCGAGCATCACGGGGACGTCTTCTCCGAACCATTCGTGCGCCGCCCGCTCTCGGGATTTTCTCCGTACGTCGTCCGTGTCGATTCCGTTGTATATGGCGGCGACGTCCGACGAGAGCCCGAAGACTTCCTTCGCTTCGCGCGCGAGCCCCCGGGAGTTTGCGACCACCCTGTCCGAGAGGCGGGCGCAGAATCCCCTGGCCCGGAGCAGCAGGGGCCTTTCCCCGAGACTGTGTCCGAGGCTGTTTCCTTCCACCGAAACCGTTCTGGCTCCGGCGATCCGTCCCATGAGCGCGATCGGCATTTTCGGCCACTGCCTGCAGTAGATTATGTCGGGTTTTTCCCTGATCACCGTCGCGAAAAGCCGGGCCGTCGCCAGAAGGGTCGCGAGAGATCCCAGTCTCTTCGCCGCGGGCGGAAAAAACCCCTCGATGTCCTCGCGGAGGCAGCCTCTTACGACTTCCGCGTCTCTTCTGTTGGGAAAAGCGAACACCGACACGCGGTATCCTCTCTCGTGGAAGCCGTTTGCTATGTTGACGAGCTGTCTCTGGGCTCCTCCCGGTCCGAAGTCGAGGGAGACGAACAGAATCTTTCCCGGCCGGCCCCGCGGTCCGTCGTTCATGGTCCCGCCTCCTCGTCGAGGGGCAGTCCGCGTACGGGGAGCGGGGATCGACGCGCCTTCGGTCCGGGGGCGGAGAGGACATGCCGCCCGCGGGCCGCTGTGGGAGAAGAACCCTTCATGAGAGAGGCAAATATACCGAAAATCAGGTTTTTTCGCACAGGACCGGTTTCTCTGAAATCTTCCCGCTGCGCCGGAGGCGGGGAAAATCGCGGGACGACCCGAGAGGCTCGCGGAGCGTTTTCTCTTTCCCGGGAGCTTGCGAAGCGAGGGGGATTTTCGTTTCGAAGCGTCCGCGGATCCGGTTCGGCTGATTGCGGGCGGAAAAAACTGTATATTTCTGTCGGCCGCCCTACGCCCCGCGGCGGTTCTTCCGCGGGGCGCGGCGGCACGGAAACGCGATGTGCGGCATAACCGGAATCCGAAGCGAGAAGGCTTTCGTCGACCCGTCGGTTCTCTCGGCCATGACCGATTCGCTTCGCCACAGGGGTCCCGACGATTCCGGCACCTACGTGAGCGAAGACCGCAAGGTGGGGCTCGGGCACACGAGGCTCTCCATCCTCGACCTCTCCGAGCGGGGCCGCCAGCCCATGGGAAGCGACGACGGCCGCATACAGGTGAGCTACAACGGGGAGATATACAACTACAGGGAAATCAGGGAGGAACTTCGCTCCAAGGGCCACGCGTTCAGAACCGAGTGCGACACGGAGGTTCTTGTGAGGGCCTACGAGCAGTGGGGCATGGGGTGTCTCGACAGGTTCATAGGCATGTTCGCCCTGGCGGTGTGGGACGGCGGAAAGAACGAGCTTTACCTGGCGAGGGACCGCGTGGGGATAAAGCCCCTTTACTACTACAGGGAGGACGGGCTTTTCCTGTTCGCTTCGGAACTCAAGGCCATAATGGAACATCCCGGCTTCGGCAGGAGGATAAGCCCGGACGGGCTCGCCCTTTTTCTCAGATACGACTACGTGAGAAGCCCTCACACCATTTTCGAGAACACGTTCAAGCTCGAGCCCGGCTGCTGCCTGCGCCTGAAAGACGGGGAGATTGAAAAGCGCAGGTACTGGGACGCGACGGAGTTGTGGAACGCGGAGCCGTGGGACATGGACGAGGAGGAGGCGTGCGACAGGTTCGAGGAGATTCTGGCCGATTCGCTCAGGTACAGGCTGGTTTCGGACGTTCCGGTGGGAGTTTTTCTCAGCGGAGGAATAGATTCGAGCCTGGTTACGGCGATGCTTCGGAAAATCTCCCCGGAACCGCTCAGGACCTTCACGATAGGTTTTGACGACGGCGAATACGACGAGGCCGCGTGGGCGAAGAAGGTGGCGGAGCACTTGGGAACGGACCACACGGAACTTTACGTGTCCGAAGACGAAGCCGCGGACGTGGTTTTCGACCTTCCTTCCATATACGACGAACCCTTCGCCGACAATTCCGCGATTCCCACATGCGTCGTGTCGAGGCTCGCGCGGGAGAGCGTGAAGGTGGTCGTGTCGGCCGACGGAGGAGACGAGCTTTTCTGCGGATACAGAAACTACCTGAAGTGCATGCGCTACGCGGGCGTCGCCTCGAAGCTTCCCCCGGTCGTCAGAAGAGGGCTTCGGGCGTCGCTTTCGGGCCTGGGCGCGGGAGGGTTCGGTGTCGCGGGCGGGATTCCGGGGCTTTCCCGTCTCAGGGAGCTGGGCGGCGTGTGGGAAAGGGAGAAGGCCACGCTGCTCGCGGCGATCGACGGAGACATGGCCGGGATGAACAGGCACAGAAGGGGCGTATGGTTTCCCCGGGACATGCCGGAGGTTTTCGGGCGGACCGGGGGCGTTCACCAAGAGACTTTCTCCGCGGAGTTCGACGCCTTGAAAACCGGGGATCTGCTCTCGCGCATGCTCTACGGGGATTTTCGGATCTGGCTTCCCGACGACATACTGACGAAGGTCGACAAGGCGTCCATGAGCATGGGGCTCGAGGCGAGAGTGCCGCTTCTCGACCACCGTTTCGTCGCCTTCGCGGCGCGGGTTCCCCTGAACCTCAAGTACAGAAACGGGGAAACCAAGTATCTTATGAAGAAGGCGCTTTCGAGACATCTTCCCGAGGAGCTTTACTCAAGACCCAAGAGGGGATTTTCAAGTCCGATGGACCGGTGGCTTCGGGGAAGGCTTCGGCCCGTCGCGGAAGAGTATCTGGGCGAGGCCGCGGTCAGGAAAAGCGGGGTGTTCGACCCCGGCCGGGTCGCCCTGTGGAAAGACGGGTTCTACGAGAAGCACACGGTAGGACCGAGGCAGATATGGAACCTGCTGACGTTCCAGATGTGGCATGAAAGGTGGCACTGAAAAGCGCGTTTCGATATTCATTGCGGTCGCGATGGTCGCGCAGGGACTCTACGCGGTCTTCCCTCTTCCGGACATCTGGCCGCTTTCGAATTATTCCATGTTCAGCCGTGCCGCGCCCTTGACCGCGGCGTCCAGGTACGAGATCCACGGTCTCGCGGAAGATGGAACGAGAACGGCTGCGCTCGATCATCCCAGGGCCTTCTCGCCTCTTGACCGGGTGAGGCTCGCCAAGGGGATAGACAGGATTGTCCGGCGCGAGGACTTCGCGCGGAGGCAGGAAGAGAGGGTCGAATCGGTTTTCGGGTATCTGGGCTTTCTGCCGGAGGACGGGACGGCGCTGAAGGATGTCGTAAGAAAGCTGCTTCCCTACGGGGACGGCGGGGGGGGGGGAGTTTCGGAGGAGGACAAGGAAAGGGACCTCGCCCTGCTGCTCGACTACCTGCTCTCGCGCTACGAGCGGAACAGGGCGGCCGGGATTCACGACGGTCCGCCGGTCGCGCGGCTCGGCCTTTACAGAACCACCTGGGACTGGACGGACGTTCCGCCCGCGGAAGTCGTTCCGCGTACGGAACTCGTCTATTCCGCCGAACGGGGGCTGGTAGGCGGTGAATAGGGAAATCCACGGGAGGCTACGCGGCTGTTTTTCCGCTTTTTTCTTCAGGGACGCGTCTTCGGTCAACCTGGGGATATGCAGGTTTCTTTTCTACGGAGTTGTTTTCTGCATTTACATGGATGCGGATTTTTCCCGGTGGCGGGAAGTTCCCGAGGTCCTGTGGTATCCGATATTCATCTTCGATTTTTTCCGGATACCCGTTTTTTCCGAAGAAGTTCTCGGCTTTCTCGGAATCGCCTTTCGCGCGAGTCTTCTGTTGAGCTGCGCCGGACTGCTCACGCGTCCCGCGACGGCCGTCTCTTTTCTCGCGGGCTCCTACCTGTTCGGCATGCAGAACAGCTTCGCCAAGACCCACCACATGGAGGCCATGTTGCTTCTGGTGTTCTGCGTTCTTTGCTTTTCGCGATGCGGCGACGGCTTTTCGCTGGATTCTCTCCTCAGACGCAGATACGGGTTATGGCCTGCGGGGGACTCGGCCGCAAAACGGCACCCTCGGTACAACTGGCCCGTAAGACTGATCTGGGTACTGTTCACGCTCGTTTTCTGCGCGGCGGGGGCGTCGAAGCTCAGAAACTCGGGTCTCGAGTGGGTCGCTTCGGATTATCTGGCGGGGCTGCTTGTCGGCAAGGGGTTTGCCGGAGACAGGATCGACCCGGTTTTCGAGTGGCTTCCTTTCTGGCTCGGCAGCAGGCCCGGTTTGTGCACTTTGCTGGCGGCGGGGACGGTGTTTCTGGAATTCTGCGCTCCGCTGGCTCTGGTCAACAGGTATCTCATGGCGGTTATCGTAACTGGTCTTTTCTTTATGGTGTGCGGTTTCTGGGTTGTCATGGGAATACCTTTTCCGCAGTGGCTCGCTGTCTTCGTCTTCTGGATTCCCTGGGACAGGGCGGGGATATTTCAGCCGGTGGTTCCGGAACTCGCGGAAGGAGGACATTGAGCGTAAGTCCGAGTGTCCCGCAAGCGAAGCGACGGTCTATAGATTCGTAAATACTTCTTCGTAGCCCGAGACCATTCTGTCCCGGCTGAAATATCGCGCTCTTTCTTCGGCTTTTTTCCCCAGCTTCAACCTGAGTTCCTTGTTCCCAATGAGTTTGAGGATGGCCGCGGCGAGTTTTTCGGGGTCGGCGACCGGAACGAGCAGCCCGTTTTCCCCGTTTTCTATTATTTCATTAGGTCCGTAGTTGCAGTCCGTCGATACCGTGGGCGTTCCAAGTCCCATGGCTTCAATCAGCACTATGCCGAATCCCTCGTACGGTGCCGAGTGAACGAAGATGTCGCCATGGCGCATGTACGCGTAAGGCACCGTTTCTCCGACCATCGCTATCTTGTCGTCTATTTCGAGAGATTTCGCCAGGTGTTGCAGTTTACCTTTCAGTTTTCCGCCGCCGACTACTATCAATCGCGCTTCGGCGTTTTCGTTCACGATTTTAAACGCTTTGAGCAAATTGGGATAATCTTTTTGTGTCTCCAGACGTCCCGTGGCGACAAGAACGGGCAAACCTTCTCGGAAGTACTCGTGGGCAATGCCTTCCGCTATTTTGGATTTCTCTACTATTTCGTCGATATTTATACCGTTTTGGACCGCCTTGACTTTCTTCAGCTGGTAAGACTGTCTGGCGCCCCGTGCCGCGCCCTCCGATACTCCGACTACGACATCTGCGAGACGGTGAACTTTCTCCCTGTAATAAAGGGCGAAAGATTTAGGCCAGATGCGCCATCGTCTCGGCAAGCTATACAGCAGGTCAAGTTGCGGACTGCTGGATTCCACCAAGACAGTCTTGGTATTGGAAAGCCGTCCTACAACGGCCGCGAGAGGTTTTGCGTCCATGGACATAGCGCAGAGTGCGTCGGGTTTCCATTTGCGAATCGCCTTTAATGCTTCGTAAGTTCCTCTGAGACCGAATGGACGTCTCGATGGACCCTGATAGTTGCCGCCGGCGAGAATAATTTCTACGTCAGGATTGAGATCCTTTATTCTGCCACCTTTTTCATCCTGCATTTCAAAAACCAGAATTGCGATTGCAAACCCTTTTTCGCAAAGTCCATTGGCAAGGTCCACTATATGCTTCTCAATGCCCCCTCCGATGGTCAAGCTTTTAGTTATGAACAGAACTCGTTTCATTGCTTTTTTCAGGCGCGGATATGTGTCCTGAGTACGAAGCGACGGTCTATGCAAATTGTTCATCGCCGCACTGGCGGGGCAACAAGCATCTGACTTTCTTGTGTTGTTTTGGTGCGTAAGACCTCCGGCATTCTCAACCACGGACTCTGGCAGCCGTAGAAATCTCAAGCTGTACGCTTTGCCGACAGACCCGTTCCGCCGTTACATGTTTTCGTTCGCAATCAGAAGCCAGTCATAGTAATAGTCGTTATTCCCTCCATTATTACTACCCCTGGGAATGCAAGGTCTGTCTTTGCTGCAATCATCGTAACCGTAATGTCTCAGGTAATGAAACGAGTTGTACTGATTATGGGAGAGTGATGAGAACGCTATGTAATCGTAATTCCGGCTGGTCACGGCGGTCTCTCTTATTTGCGAATACGTCAGCCCGTCATATGACTCGAGCAGGTCGGAAATCTCCTCGTCTCTGAAAAACAGCAGAACGTTTCCCTCGGGTCTTCCGACGACGGGAAGAGTCGTATAAGAAGTTATGGTTCCGTCTTCAACGATGCGCCTGCCGCGAAACACGGTGACGTTGTGAAAATCAGGGTTGTGCACCAGCCCGCATATCAGTCTTGCCAATACCGTGTAGATGTTTCGCTTGGGCAACGGCGCGGGGTTGTAGGAGTATACCCTGATGTTTTCCGCCACGGTATCATGTGCCCCGTCCGGAGGAAGGCCGACGGAGAGTTTGCCGATGCCGCTGTATACAGCTCTTTCCCTGAAATTCAACTCCGCACCCCAAGCCGGGTCGTACTCGTCGTAAATCCTTTCGCATTCTCCTTCGAGGGGGTTTTCGACCCGCTCCGTCTCTCCGCTTTCATCTCCGTCGCCGGCAACGGGAGAAGTTTCCGCGTCTCTTAATTCGACTATCCGGTTTACGAGTTCCTCGTCGGTTATTTGACGTGAGAGCCATTGGCCTATTATCGCGTAGGCCCTGGAGCAGAAGTCGGATTCACTGATGCCCCCGCAACGACTCTTGACCTCCGCGCGAACCGCGGAAGTTTCTTGAGGCAACGTTACGCTTGTTCCCGAGGGGTCGCTTTGTCCGGTTTCCCCTGCTCCGCTCCCGCAACCGAACAGTCCCAGCATCAGGCAGAGAATTCCTGCCTTCCACAAGAAGTGCCCCCATTGTATTAGAGAAAACTCTGATTTAATCCTGTAAAGCGTCATCGGAGTCAACTAATAATGACTACTAACAATTCTTCTGGCTTTGTTAAGCATACTCTATCTTCTGCGAGAGACAAACCCGCATTTTTCACTGTGTTGTAAATTTCTCTCGGAGAGCGGAACAGAAACCGGAAGGTATTACAGGTCGATTTTTGTCCCGTCAGATTGCTCTCTGAGAGCGTTTGCGCTCCGTCATTGAAGATTCCGAAGCGTTTTTCCCTACCTGGACGCAAGGAGGCGGATTTGGGGAAAGGGACCGGTCGCGGTTCTCTACGCTTTTGAGATGACCCGGACCTCTTACACAGGAAATGCGGTTACATAGGAAGTTCGGATAAAATATAAAAACTTAACCAAAGGGCGATAATACTGTATCTTGAACATCGATTTCTCCATTCCTGATGACAGCTTCGGACGATCTAACAAAGAGCCTGCGTAGAAACGCGTCTTGGCTTTTCAGCGGCAGCGTGGCCGCATCCCTTTTCGCCGCGATCGAACCGGTGCTGCTCGCCAGATTCCTCGGGGTAGAGCAACTAGGTCTTTTCAGTCTCGTAATAGCCTATGTGAGCATAGTAAAGAACGTACTAGTGAACTTCCGGTCTCCCGAGGGAATAACCAGATACGTAGGACATCACTTGGCTCTTGGGGAAAAGGACAAGGTTTTGCGCTTTATGAAGTTCTTCTACCTGATTGACCTGCTGGAGGGTTTTCTGGCTTTCGCCGTATGCCTTCTTCTCGCCGGAGTGGCGAACGATCTTTTCATTCATTCCGACAATACGTTGAGCTTAATTGTGATTTACGCCACGAGTCTTTTCATTTCCAGCATAAACCGAAATTCCGAAGCGGTGCTGAAAGTATTTGACAAGTATAAAACTTCCGCCTTTCTCAAAGTGGTTAGCCCGGGGAGCAGGGTGATCATGGTGTCGGTATGCCTCTTTCTCGGATTTAAGATACAGGGAGTTCTGGTCTGCTACGTGGCGGCTGCCGTCATATACCTAGCAGCACTGCAGCTAGCGGTATCGGGTGTTCTGAAAAGCAGAGGGTTCAAACGATGGACGACTGCCAGGCTTGGGAGGCTGGAATTCGTCACCTCCGAAGTGCGGTCCTTCATCTTCACTTCCATCTATTCCAACTTTCTTGCGGCTCTTTATCTCAAGGAAGTCGCCGTTTTGATCATCGGGTACTTCACGAGCAAGGAGGCGGTAGGACTTTACAAGGTGGCGACCACGTTTTTGGGCTTGAGGGAAAAGGTGCAGCATCCAATCTTGGAAGCCATGTATCCTTCTCTTGTCACCGCCCGCACACGCAATCTGGGGAAAGCTTTCGCCGAGATAGTTTCCCACGCCGTCAAAAGCCTCATGAAAATTCTCCTGCCGGCGGGGATACTGTTTCTCCTGTTCGCGAACGAAATCACCGTCATTCTCTTCGGCGCCGAATATAAGCCGGCGGCCGATGCCATGAGAATAGTCGCGGTCGCGGAAATCCTGTCCGGCATCTATTTCTGGACCGATCCCGTGGATTTGGCGCTTAACAGACTGAGACAGAGAATTCTGAGAATTACCACGTGTTCGGTGTTCTATATCGTCGCTCTTTTCATGCTGGTCCCGACTTATTCCTACAACGGAGCCGCCGTTTCGATGTTGGTATACTCGGTCTCGATGCTCGCGTTTTCGTATCACTACAAAACCCGGGGCGTACACAGGTCGGTTGAATGAAGCATTCTCACGATGTTTTCTCCTCGCATTTCGAACCTGAATCCGCATTTGAGGAAATTCTTCGCCGGTTTCCTTGTGAACTTTGATCCGGCATTCCCGTGTGCGTCTGGCAAAGCGACGTGACTAGAGGTTCAGAAATACTTCTTCGTAGCTGGAGATCATCTTTTCCCGGGTGAAAAGCCTCGACCGTCTTTCGGCCGCGGCGCCCAGTCTAGACCTGAGATCTTCGTCTTCAATAAGCGTGAGAATGGCCGCCGCCATCTTCTTGGGGTCGGCGACTGGCACGAGCAACCCGCTTTTGCCGTGCTCTATTATTTCACGAGGTCCATGGTCGCAGTCCGTCGACACTACGGGCAATCCGAGTGAAATGGCCTCAATCAGCACCAATCCACACCCTTCCCACAGAGACGAGAAAACGAAGATGTCGGCGTGACGCATGTACCTGTATGGAGTCGTCTGTCCGACCATGGCTGTCTTGTCGTATACTCCCAGCCCCTTGGCGACGCGGACCAGATCGTTTCTGATCCGTCCGTCGCCCACCATCAGAAGACGCACTTCGGTAGTTTCGTTCACTATCCTGAAAGCCTCGAGAAGGTACTCATACCCCTTCTCGGCAGAGAACCTTCCCACCGAAACCAGGACCGGAATGTCTCCGCGAAGATACTCGTGGGGGATTTCTCCCTCGGATCTTGTCCTTATCCTTTCAATATTGATACCGTTCAGGATCGTCTTGACCCGATTTGACCCGTAAAGTTCCTTGTGTTCCCGCGACACGCCCTCCGAAACAGCGACCACGACGTTCGCGAGGCCGTAGATCTTTTTCTTGTAAAATATAAAGAAGGATCTGGGCCATATACGCCACCGCCTCGGCAGGGCCATCGACAACTCGAATAAGGGGTTGGCGGATTCCACCAAGACGATCTTGATTCCCAAGACTCGCCCGACGACGGCCGCTAGAGGCTTTACGGGAGAGGACATGGCGCAGAGCACGTCGGGCTTCCATGCGCGAGCCGTTCTCACCGCCTCGCGGGTTCCTCTCAGACCGAAAGGCCGCTTGGATATCCTGTCGAAGCTACCGTGCGCGACAATAATTTCCACATCCGGATTCAGGTCCTTTATTCTGGCCCCGTTCTCAGCTTCTACGTTGAAAAGCAAAATCGCAATCTTGAATCCCTTTTTGCAGAGTCCGTCCGTAAGGTCCACTATATGCTGTTCGACGCCGCCCCCCAGAGTCATGGTCTGGTTTATGAATAAAATACGTTTCACCGTTTTTTCCGTCCGTAATCTTACACGAGGTCTGCTTGAAGGTTCAATCGCTTCGGGCTCGGGAATCCAACTTCCCTTCCACCAAATAACGGCTCGGGTTTATAAGGCTTGGGATCCACTTCTGGCGGCGGTCGTGCCCGGCCTGTTTCTCATGATGTGCGGCTTCCGGCTTGTAACGGGAATACCCTCTCCGCGGTGGCTCTCGGTCTTCGTCCTCCGGATGCCGTGGGAAGGGACGTTTCCTTCGAACGGGAAAGATGGGCCGAGGAGTCTTCGTCCGGATCTTGTGCGTACAGACTCATGAAAACCTCTTCGTAGCCCGCCGCCATTCTGTCGCTGGAAAAATGTCGAGAGCGCTTTCTGGCTTCCCTGCCGAGATTTGCTCTGAGCTCTTCGTCCTTGATGAGAGTCACGATGGCCTCGGCCATCTTGACGGGGTCGGCGACTGGCACGAGCAATCCGCTTTTCCCGTTTTCTATGACTTCACTGGGCCCGAAGTCGCAGTCCGTTGACACTACCGGCAGCCCAAGAGAAATGGCTTCAAGCAACACTAGGGGAAGCCCTTCCCACAGGGACGGGAGAACGAAGATGTCGGCATGGCGAATGTATGAATACGGCTCGGTTTCCCCGACCATGGTCACCTTGTCGTCTATGCCGAGATACTTCGTCATTCGGCGAAGGTCGTCTTCCATATTCCCTCCGCCGACTATCGCCAGGCGAGCTTCGGTTTCCTCGTTCACGACCCTGAAAGCTTCAAGCAGGTGAGGATACCCTTTCTGTACGTTCAACCGTCCCACGGCTACGAGAACGGGCGGGCCGTCCTTGAAGTACTGGTGGGGGATTTCGTCGCTTGCCGCGGCTTTCTTCAGCATTTCCCCGATGTCTATACCGTTCTGGACGGTTCTGACTTCCTTGAGCCGAAAGAATTCCTTGGTTTCCCGCGCGACGCCTTTCGAGACCCCGACCACGGCGTCCGCCAGCCGGTAGATTTTTTTCCTGAAGGAAAAAACGAAAGACTTGAAGAGAAACTTGGGAGGATTGTGCAGCAGCTCGTTCATCGGCGAACATACTTCAACCAGGACGACTTTTGTTCCCAGAAGCTTTCCGGCCACGGCGGCCGCGGGTTTCGTGTTCCATACCGTGGAGCAGAGCACGTCGGGTTTCCACCGGGAAGCGGCTTTCAAGGTCTCGAAAAGACACCTGATTGAAAAAGGCCGGAAGTGTTGCCAGCCCGCAGGGATAATTTCTACGCCGGGGTCGAGATCCTTCGCCCTGACGCTCTTTGCGCCCTTCGTTTCGAAAACCAGTATCCCGACCTCGAAACCCCTTTCGAGGAGACCGTTGGCAATGTCCACGACCTGTTTTTCCGCCCCGCCGCCCAGATGCAAGCTCTTGGTTATAAAAAGTATCCGTTTCATTACCTATTGCGGAAGACCCGAGAGAAAAGCTCACGGAGTCGGGAAGAAAGACTCCTATAACTTACCGAAATTACTCCTCCGTGGCAACACACTCACTGCCTGGTGTCGCGCTGTGGAGGAATTTCCAGAGAGTTCTTTTCTGCCTGAACAGAATCGGAGCTTGTATGTCTCCAGCAGCTCCCGTCTGTCATCGTCCATCACACAAACCTCTCCGTCGCCAAGAGGATGCCTTCGGTGTTCCGCCCGACGGTCAGGTCGGCGTCATTCCCTATGAAAGTCGAGATTCTCCAGCTTCCCCGAGACCCTATGACCACGACCGGCTTCTCGGCGGAGAACTTCTTTTCCGCGATTTCAACCTCTTTCTCGATCCACTCGCTATAGCTTGCGTAAACCCCGCCGGTATGAGTATCATGCGCGCGACCGCATCCGACCACAGATGACCTTGTGAAGCCGCCTGAAACGGAAATACGGCCTCTTAACAGATTCCGGTATACATCGGAATATGCCCGAGAATGGCTGATGAACAGGTCGAAGGTTCTCGTTTCGTTCTCCGAACTCGATTCAATCCGCGGGCGGTTTGATTATCTCTTGCATAGACTTCCCGATCTTTCGCAAACTTAAGACCGAAGCTACATCTCATCAGACAAGTCAGGATAAAGGGATGAACGGTTTAAAATCTCCTGATCCAATCACCATAACGGCTTCCCCCTTTACCCGAAGGGAGGCACTGCCCTGGGAGGTCTTGACAGTAGTCGAAAGACCAAGAGAAAACGGCGGCCTGAGGGATAGAGTTCCAGTCGGAAACATTCTCTATGCCGAAGCGGATGTCCGCAAAGTAAGTACAACCTAAAAAGTCATGGTTCTGATTGGCTTTAAGATGTTCTCTTATCTGGGAGTACGTCATTTCTCCATAAAGCTCGAGAATGGCTGGAACAAGGGCTTCCTTGAAGAACAGCACGACATTTCCGTCGGCTCTTCCGAAGTAGCCCGCGTATGTTCCCCTCCCGTCGTGAAGCTCCTGCAGAACAACACCGTGAAAACTCGGGTCCCTTGTCAACTCGCAGAACAATTTCACCAGAGCCGCAGCCGTGTTTTCGTAAGACTGGCCATCGGGGTCGTATGAGTAAATCCTTATGTTTTCATTAACCGGGAAAGTATCCACTTTTCCCTTGCCCCTGTAGACCGCTCTTTCCCTTGCATTCACCTGATCTTCCCAAGCGGGGTCATAGTCAAACAGTTCTCCCCCTCTTACCCTGGGAGTGCAGTCATAGTCAAGGGGGTCGACTTCTCTCCCGCTGGCAGTTTCCTGTTCTTGTTCGCCGGCAGTTTCGTCTGTCCTCAGCGCAACTATCCGGTCGACAAACTCCTCGTCGGTCAGTCTTCCCGATATCCAGTCGGCTATTATCGAGTAAGCTCTGGTGCAGAAATCGGACCCGGTGTTAAGGCAACGGTCATCCACTTGCGCGCGAACCGCAGAAGCTTCGGTCGTGTTGAAGTTCCCTTGTGCCAGTACATCGCTTTGTCCTGTTTCCCCGCCGCCGCAACCGAACAGCCCCAAGGTCGAGCAAAAAATTCCAACAGCCAGTAAATCCCTCATCACGACTTACATTTTACCACAAAGGCACCTTACCACAAAGGCACCGACGCTCCAGCAGTCCAAGCCGGTTCGTTTGCCAGTCCCTTACTCATATCTGAGCGCGTCTATGGGGTTCAGTCGCGCGGCTTTTCTCGCGGGGTAAATGCCGAAGACTATTCCCACGAGCGCGGAGAAGAAAAAAGCCACCGCGACCGCCAGCAGGGAGACCTGCGTCGGCCAGCCCGTTATTCGGGCGGCGGTAGCCGAGATCAGTATTCCGATGGCCGTCCCTATGGCTCCGCCCACGAGCGATAGCAGCACGGATTCTATGAGGAACTGGACAAGTATGTTTTTCTCC
Organism: Thermodesulfobacteriota bacterium; assembly: GCA_965243595.1. Lineage (GTDB taxonomy): Bacteria > Desulfobacterota_D > UBA1144 > Nemesobacterales > Nemesobacteraceae > Nemesobacter. The sequence continues at coordinate 2,169,615 of OZ251569.1, read as the reverse complement.
TTCGCCCCGACCGCGAGCCTTATTCCTATCTCTCTAGTGCGCTCCCCGACCGAAACCAGCATTATATTCATTATTCCGATTCCTCCCACGACGAGCGATATCGAGGCTATGCTGGCGAGAAGCGCGCCCAGAATTCGGGAGACGCTCTTTATGGTGTTTATCTGCGTCTGCTGGGTCTTGAGGAAAAAGTCGTTTTCCTCTCCGCCCCTTATGTTGTGGGTCGCGCGAAGCGCTTTTTCGACTTCCCGCTGCGCGTACTCCAGACCGTAGGCGGGGTCCACCGCCATCGTTATGCTGTTTAGCGACTTGGTGCCCAGCACCTTTTTCTGGACGGAAGTGTAGGGCAGGAGGATTATGTCGTCCTGGTCCTTTCCGCTGGGGGTGGGTCCGATGGGCGACATGACCCCGATCACCTTGTAGGTGTGCTTTTTTATTCTCACGCTCTTTCCCAGGGGGTCGGAATTTCCGAACAGGCTTTCCTTCACGGTTTTTCCGAGCACGCAGACGGATGCCGTATTCCTGACATCTAGGTCGTTGAAAAACGTTCCCTTCTCGGGAAACCAGTCGTTTATGAACACGAAATCCTTTCCGGCTCCGACTATCAGGGTGAACATGTTTCTGTTTCTGGAGACGACGTTCGAGCTCGTGTTCGATATTCCCGAGGCGTACTGCACCGAGTCGAGGTTCTTTATCGCTTCCACGTCTTCTCTCGTAAGCGGCTTCATCGCGGCGGTGAAGATGTATCTTCCGCTCTTCGTTTCCTTTCCGCTTCTCGCGACTAGGGAGTTCGCGCCTAGAGCCATGAGCTGGTCCTCTATCATGTTCTTCGCGCCGCCGGTTATGGAGACGAGCGATATAACGGACGCGATGCCTATTATTATTCCCAGCGTGGTTAGGAAGGAGCGGACCTTGTTGCTTTTTATGGCCCTGTAGGAGATGTCGATTGAGAGGAGAGGGTTCATCTGACTGATTTTACATCATGTCATTTTTTGTAGTAGTGAATTCAGAATTGAACTTGTTTCTCTTGATACTCATGGCTTTCGAGTAAAAATTCGCAGAATGCAAGCGTTGCGTTAACTGCCAGTTTTGCGTGGCGACGCGCTGGTTTGTAAAGCTGAGCATGGCGGTCGCTTGTTTTGTTCGCAAGGTGATAAAGACCATCTATCTGTTGTTGAAGTCCTTGTAAAATTGACTTTAGATAGCTTTCTAGGTTCTTACCTTTGGGATTTAAATTCAATGGTCCTGAAAGCTGTCTGTAGAGTTTCTTTATGTCTCCCTCATTCTGACTATAGGGAGTATCAGTCTTTTTCAATAGTTCTTTGAGCAATTCTTCCACCAAAGTGTAGCAATTTGTAATTGCACCAGCGTAATCACCTTCGGCAAGTTTTTTCTTGGCCTTTTCAACTTGATCTCTTGTGGCTTTAGGAAGAGGTTGGTCGAAACACATGGCCATAGATGTTTCTGAAGAATCTGGTGCTGATTTCTCTAATTCCTCGAGGTGATTGAGTCCCCCTGCAGTGACACATACGATTCCCATGTCAAAAGGATTACGGTTACATTCCAGATCAACCGGAGAGTTTCCTGACATGTCTTTTCGAAAGGCAAGGTTATTTCTTATCCAGTCTTTCTCCCACAGAAACTGCATTAAAAATCTTACTTCGTCTTGATCTTTAGACTTTGTAACTGTCATCATTTCTCGGTGAACATAATCAATCTGGCCAAATCTGGCGAATCTTAATGATTTGCCTGTTCCTCCGGTCTTTTGTGCCAGCAGTTTCAGGAGCCTGTCGGCTCTTTCAGATACGTTCAGGAATTGCTCCTCTTGTTTGTTTTCGTTATTGCTCATTGTCAAGTGCCTTCATCTGGGTGTGTTAAAATTTTCTTCAACTTCTAAATACATCTTCCTGACAAAATCTTCGCCGCTTGGCAAAAGAGAAAACGCATTTGTTAAAAAGCTCTAGTGACAGTCAAGGCCATTTACGTTTCGGCTTCTTCGGTTTCCATTTGTTTTTCAAAGGCTTGGTGTGCGAGAGCGACAGCTTGGGGCAGGTTCTCATGTTTTGCCAAAACCATCTCCACCCCACAATTTTTTGAGCGACCTTTGTTTGTCACGCTTTTGACCAAGCTACTTGGATTATAAAGTTCGTGAAAGTGCACACTGAACAAAACAAGCAATTCGTTTTCCTGTGGCACAATTTCCACAAAGTCTGTTTCGGCCTTGTAAACGACGGAATCTCCCAGACTTTCCTCGCTAATGCAGGAATCAATTGCCAAAATCTCCCTGCGGAGAGTTTCGAACAATCTGCTTGCCCTACTGTTGTAGGTTAAATGCTTATGACCGTCAGATGGGTCGCCCGGGGAATGATATGAACTGCTTTGAGAATCTTTGACATTAGCCAATTCAGGTAGCTTCCAGACTTCCACGGCTCTTTCTGCAAGATGCTCGGCACGTTTGAGGATAGCGTTTTTGTCCCAGCTTTTTGTCTTACCCAACTCTTTGTTGAGCCACAGAGGGCTGTATCTGAACCCGAAGTCTTTCATATCCCGTTTCTTATCAAACGGACGATTGCCGTACTCGGAGTTGTAGCCTGTCAAGGTTAAGTTGCCGAGCGTGTGTAAATATTCTTCTTGTATATTCTGCCAGTCTGGACCGAGCATTTCTTGCCACTTTTTAGGAAGGGGCTTTTTCTGCGGCATGACGTGTTCAATTGTGTAATCGGACAGTGAGATGGGTATCTTGCGGTGATGATTCTCTAAACGTCGAAGCCAGTAGCTGCGGCGGGGGAAATTGTAGAGGTCTCGATTTGACAACTTATCTTTGAACTCTTTGTCGCGCGGGAACCGCCGGTATGACGACAGATTAAGAAAATACGCTTGGAGACTTTCTAGATAACACTTTTCGTCTATGTTGCGCAGAGATACGCTAAAGGTCTGGTTAAGCGAATTCGTGGGAATTGCGCATGCCGCCCGGCGAAATACATATGATTCTGCCGTTCGTACCGCTTCGCAGAAATCTTTTCTCCCAAGCACTCCATCCTTGTAGTCGTGGTACATTTTCAAGAGCAGGGGAAAAGCCACATCTGCTTTTAGCTCGCGCAGGTCGCGGAAGGCGGCGGCTAAAGATATGTCAGTTTCTTTGTCTAGTGCCATTGCGCAGTAATAATCGGCGTATTTGCCGATGTCGGCGATTAGGATTTCTGTTTTTTTGGATTCGGCGTGGTTTTTGAATGTTTCGTAGACACGTTTCATGACAGGAATTTCCCCATTGTTCTGCAGCGTCAGGTAATCGCGTACAAATCTGCTGAACAGTTTGCCGTACGCTTCTTGTCCGAAAGCAGTTTCCATCGGTTTCCAATGGTACTTGTAGAGACGCGTCTGGGTATCTGGGTCCAGTCCCATCAGAAGAAAGTTGCGGATCAAGTCTCCTTGGCTGAGTTCGCGTCCTGTTGAGTTCATGCTCTCGAAAATGAGTTGGGGATTGTCTTGATCACGACTGAGTGCTATGTCTACGATCATTAATTTCAAAAGTCCTTTGCATAGTGGTTCTAGGTTGTTTCTCATGGACCGCATCTTATTTTCAAAGAAGGCAAAATTTTCCGCGATACGTAGCGAATGGTCGGTCGGGAGATTTTTTTGGCGCATCAAAGCGAATAGGCTTTCCTTATCCGTTTCCGCAAGTTTGAGTTTGAAGTATTTTTCATCGGATTCCTCTTCGTCGGAGTTGAGCAGATAGTTGTGGCGCAACTTCTTTGAAGAGAATCCGACAACGGATGCCGAGCCTCCCAGGCATCTGGCCAAAACTTCAAGTATAAGCATTACAGTCGTCAGACGTTGTTGGCCGTCTATAACTAATAGGCTAGACATTTCTGTGATCGTGCTCGCATCTTCGATATATACAATGGAACCAATAAAGTGAGCTTTAATGTTATCATCCCTTCCCACGCGCAGGATGTCTTCCCAGAGCTGACGACACTCCCGCTCAGTCCAACTATAGTTCCGTTGGTAGACGGGGACAATCAATTGCATAGATGACTTTTTTAGAAAATCATGAAGCTTGGCTTGGTTTGCCTTCATTTCAGGGTTTCCATGGTTTTGGCCGTATATTCAACTTTGGAGAACGAATTATCGTAATATTCCATTACTGTACATAAGTATGTCGAATTTTCCGCAAATTTGAATTTGCGGAAATATATTCTTCGTAACTATTGCGTGAAAAACCCAAAAAATAATCGAACACTGAGTATGAATGATCGAGAAGAGCCATTTTCAGACTCCTTGCATAGTAGGTGAATTTCAATGTCCGGGGATTGTTACAACCGGCATAGTCAAATAAAAAGGGCACAAAATGACCAAAACGCAACAACAATTGCTTCAAAGTCACCACTATAGATTAGCGTAATAATTTCTTGCAACTTTGAAATCCCACTGTTAGGATCATAACTCCACATACGGTAGAGTTATGGCCAACGAGAAAATTCTGATTTTCGAGTCTGCGTGGTCCAAGAGAATCGAAGACACCCGGTCGACGCGTGAGATATATTCCTCTACTGAAACACTGCTCGGTCTCGGTCCATCTCCCGCTAGGATTATCCAGCGTCCATTGGTATCTTCCACTTACTTGGGAGACATTGAGAAGTTTGTCGCTCTCGAGAGCAACAAAAAGGGTCTCAACGTCATAATTTTCAGTGCTCACGGACGCCACACGGAGACCAGAAGAGGCAGAAACAAACGCGAGCTTGAAGCTTTCGATCAGGAAATCGACATCAGTGCGGAGATCAGAAAAGTAAGTGGAAAGCTTGGTCGCACCATCATCGTGTTGGATTCATGCGGAGTCGCGAAAAACGCAAGGTCGTTTCGTGCCGCGGCCGGATCAATGGGCGTGATAGGATTTTCCAAAGATGTTGACTGGGTGGATTCGTCAATCTTCATTCTCGCCCTGCTGCTAAATTTTCAGGAAGCTAGAGTATTTGATCTGAAAACGAGAAATGCCTCGTTGTCCAGAGCGAAAAAGACGGTTGACGGCATGATGAGAGGCACTTACAAATCCTTCGGAAGTTCTCTGGGCATCGTCAAGTCTTTCGTACCGGTTACGCGGGACTGATTAAAGAGACAAGGGAAAATCGACAACCCTGAACGGTTCCTACGAGTTTTGCTCTGGAAAAACTATTAGCCTCGGGAGCGGAGAGGAAAAATGCGGTTGGACGGTTCAGGTCTTTATGTTGAACCGGTGTCGGATTGAAAGGTGCGATGTTGCGGACATCTTCCGCTTGGTCGCCGGAATGAAAAGCGGCGGCTTCGCGTACCCAAGATGCTTCCGCGACGCTGTGTTGATTAAATCGGGAATTTGTGGATGATACTCAATCCGGTCGTATTTTGCTCAAGCGACCGAAACTCTCGCCATGTCGTCCTCGGAATAAATAAAGTTCGAGACCGCATCCCTCTCCGAAGATGACCGTGCCCATCTGCGCGGACGGTTCTCGGAGAAGGACTCGCGGGAACTGGGGCGAGGGAATCGGAAGAAACCCGGTTTCGGACGGACTTTCGGGCGAAAGGAGCGGGTGGCGGAAAAAAACGGGAACGGAGGTCCAAGAAGCTGAGCGAGGAAAAAACGGGCTCCCGCTCTCGCCGGGTGTTGAAAGATACGGAGAATTGTGTTAGATTCTTTCCACCCATGACGTGTTCCTCCTTTGCGGTGCATTACTGGTCTAATGCTCTTATTTTACTCGCAAATCAGGAACACGTCTACTTCTTTCTCCCCTCTTCATGAATAATACGGGGTCAAAGGAGCTTTCTCGCGCTTGAAGATGTTCAAGAGCCGTCGGGCGGGAATAGTTCCTTCTAAAGGGACGGCCAAAAACAGAAAAGAATTCCCGTCTTGATTTCCCAGGAAACTTATGAATTCCCTGACTTGTTTTACAGAGCGAGGAGATTCGATGTCGTTAATCGTTTTCGCTTCTCCGATAATCGTAAACTCCATTACCGGATTGTTTGCGTATACATCCGGGAAGTAATTCACGATTTTGGGGGGCCTGTTATCTAGCGGGAGTTTACTGTGAAGGGGTATAGAGTGGTTGTAACAGATTGGTTTCATTGAGTTATAGAGGATTGAGGTGTATTACCCACGCAGACTTATATCAACTGGTCGAGTTCCAGTCCTTTTACCAGCGCCTGCTGAACCAGGGTTTCCTTTTTCAATACTTGAGCGACTCTGGGCGTTCCCGTCTTTCCCAGGGAAGGATAGAGTATCTGTTCTTCGTTTATCTCTCCAAGTTCCTTTATAAGCTGTTCCATAGACAGTTCGGGCCATATCGTCTCCGCCCGCCTGTGCAGACTCTGCAACAGAGAGATGCCCAGCATGCAGCAGAAGGCGTGAACCCGTATCTTGCCGTCGATCCAGTGATACATGGGACCCCATTTGAGCCATTCTCCCTGCTTCAGTCCCCTGAACACCCTCTCTATGTTCTGTTGAGCTTCGTAGGCTTCCACGACCTGCCGCGCGCTCCAATCCATGCGGTTGGTCATCAGGACGGTGCGCCCCAGCCGCCGCTCCGTCAGATTGCGCAGGGCGCCGTGGTCGAGGCTGAAGTTCAGGCTCCAGCCCTTGCCCTTGCCCAGAGATTCAAGTTCCCATTTCACCAGGCGATTTATGAACGAGGCGCAAAGCCAGCGTTCTATCTTCTTTGTGATTCCCTTCTCCGTGTGCCTGCCGCCGGGCTTGAGCAGCTCTCTAGACAGTCTCTGCATCTTGCCCAACGCCTTGGCCAGGGAAGTGTGAATGCTCTGCTGCTGTTCGCTTGAGAACGAAGCGGAATGGCGAAGCACCGCCAGATGTTCTCCTCCATGCACAATCTCTTTGCGTCCAAGGGCGGAGACCCCCGGATGGCGAGGTCCCAGGAGTTCGAGCTTCTCGACGGGATGTTCCCGCAAGGACTCCGGAGCCTGGTTCCACGGCAAAGCGCTGATCCATCCCATCCCCGCCCGCTCAAGCTCAAGGGTGTTGGCCAAAGACGCCGACCCCTTGTCCATGACCAATGTCACCGTCTCTTTGTCTATTCCGTGGGAGTCGAGCAGTCGGGACAGACGGTCCACGACCTGCGCCATCTCGTGACTGTCGCTCAGATTGCCCGGATAGACGTGATGGCAAAGCCCCACGCCGCTTTGGCCGTCGAGAACGTAACTCAACCCCACCTGGCGAAGGTCGTGGCGTTTCTGCTTGTTGTGTCCCCTCTGGGCCAGCTTGCTGCGCTCGTTGGTGGTGGCAATCCACGTATGGAAGTTCGTGGTGTCGTAGGCAAACACCCTTCGGCCGACCATATCCTTGTCCCGAAACGCTCCGAGCAGCAGCGACTGGGCCCGCTCAAGTTGCCGTTCCGTTTCTTTCTCCGAGTCTCCTCCGATGCGGGAGAAGGCGTCGCCGAATGCCTGGGAAGTGAACCTCTTGGAGTTGAACTTCCAGAGTCTTCTCAGAACGCTTCTGTCGTACCAGCGTTCCACCTCTGTTTTGGGGCCTGGAGCGCAGACGCGGTGTATGGCTGCCAGCACGAGATAGTGGGCGACGGAAGGGCCGCTTCGTGGCTTGGGCCAGAGTTTGAGCAGGGCGTCGAGAACGCCGCAGCGTTTTGTCTCGAACCACAGAGCGGCGGGGAGTCCGAGCTGAATGGTGAGAGATTTAATGGGAGAAGGAGCGGACTGGCTTTTGACCATCCTGGCGATGGTTTCTGCGGTGCCGAGGTAACTCTGCTTTACTATTCGGGGTTTTCCGTCGACGCGTTCGGAGCGGACGAAGTAGTAGTAAATGTTTTTGCCTTTGCGTTTTTTGATGATGCTTCCCATGATAGGCAATACGAGTATAGTATAGAGATAGAATAAGTCAACAGAAAGAGGAGGATATAGAAAAATAATAATAGGGTAATACGAAAAAAGGGCGAAAAAATTCCGTATATTTCCTTGCGTTTCAGTGAGTTAGGTCGTTCTTACTTGGGAGATTTACCCGCTTCGCAGTAAACTCCCGCTAGATTTTCTTCCGGAAGGTCGGCCAGAATGAAGAGTTTTTTGTCGGAGTAATTTTCTTTGATGTGTTTTACTATTCTTTTTACGAGGACAATATGTTGTTTTGATTCTGCCATTTAACTAGACGAATTCGTCAAGTATTACATCGGCTATGTCTCTCATTATGTTTGTAGAATCTTCGTCTTCTTTAATTTTGTTTCTTTCTTCGTAGCCCATCTTCAGCAATGAAAGCCTGAAAGCCTCGGCGAGTTCCGTTAGTTTTGCTTCTTTCAGCAATTCATTGAGAGAAGAATTCTCTTTCTGTGCCAAGTGAATTATCGCTTTTTTTGCTCCTTCCAGAAGGAATATTTCCGTAGCTTTTTTGTCGGCGAGAATTTTGGGCAACGACCTGACTGTGTTCAGCGGATACAATTTCGCTTTTTCTTGGCCGGAAGCGGGAATATGAATCCACTCGGCGAAATCATTCATTGTGTATCCCGCTTTTTTAATGGCGTTTTGAACAGAAGGCTTCACGGCTTCTCTGAAACCGCTGAATCTCTTAGGATCAAATTGTTCTCCGATGTTGTTCGTATAGGTTCGGTAATACTTTTCCATGTCCTTATACGCTGCTATGTCATCCAGAATATCTTTTTTGTTGCCTCCACAGTAATTGACGATTTGCTCAACAGTCATTTCGCTTTCTGTGTAAAGGAAATGCAGGTATTTCGCTTTGGCGTAAGGTGCCCACTCCCTGGTACCAACAAGATGTAGCTGCAATCTGATAGCGTCGATTTCATTAGTCGTCATATCGTCGTCAAAGACTAAAGCGGGAATCTCTTGCCAATTATTCCCATCGCGCTGTTCCTTGAATTGTTTGTAGATAGCTACTCTGGTATTGCCTTCTATACATTTAAAATTGTCGGATTCCGGCAGCTTCTTAACGAGGATGGGTTGTATGATTCCTCCGTTGACCAGGATAGATGTTTTTAGTCTGTCGAACGTAGGTCCTCCAGATTTTTCTTGACCTTGTTCTGCGCCGAGAGCCAAACTTATTTGGTCCAAGGTGATATTGTCTGGGTATATTTCCAAAATGGGACGAATCCTCGGATTGTCTTCATCAAGAACGATTCTATCAATTGGTACCGTGCGGAAATTATAGTTGGCCATATTTATGTGTTCTTAGGCTATATTGTCAACGAATCCCATTTGTGAGAATAAGAATACCGTTATTGAAGCATTATAAAAGTTGAGTGGAGATTATCCTGTAGCGGTCTCGTCAAATCTGCAGTCTTAATATCTTCTGGCGAGTGAATGAACAAGGGTTTGCGACTTTCCGGCGATAATGTTGCTCTGACGGAAGGATGTCTCGTTCATTCTCTTGATGATTTTGTCTTGCAGCTGAACTAATTGTTCCTGATCAGGATGTGGAGTTGGGCATATCGCAACGTCGTGAGAAATGGGAAGCCAGTCTCCATGTATTTGGTCGTTTTTGTTGCGGTGTTCAAGCCTAGAAATGCAGTGACTCCCAATGATGAAACTTCTGTTCGGTATCTGGATTACGGCTATGCCCAAGCCCATATTCTTAGAGAACAACTCCATATCTTTTTGGGAGACAGGATGATTTACCGCAGCGAGTCTTGCCCTGCACTTGTCTTTGATGGCTTGTACCCCTGCGATGTTTATGGGGCTTTGATAAGCAGAAGACATGTCAGGAGGCGTGCCGCCCCGTTGCATGAGAGCTTTTTTAACCTCTTCCCATACAATGTCATCAAGCTGCTTGTCTACTCCCATCGTCTTATTCGCGAACTCAGGTACGCGCCAGCATAGAGAAACATAAAACCGTTTCCAACTGTCTGCCTGTTCTAGAGGAAGTTCGGGAAGTTCATTTTTGTGGCCGCATTCAATAATCTTTTGAATGACGGGTGCCGCTTGAGATTCAATTTCGCTTAGTTTTTCTTCGTTTTTTTGATTATAGCTTGAATTCTCAAAACTCCACTCACTGTAAAGGTGCTTTTTAACGAACAAGTTTTCTGGTTTCGTTGAGTAGTTTCTCCTTCTTTTCTTGTCAAATACGTGGAGATGTCCGTTGTCGTCAACGAAATTCTTAAGAAGCATCTCTGGTATGTAATGATGTCGTTTGGGATTGTTTGAAGACATTATGTAGTCCTCTGTTCAAATTTTTAGCTCATTCCGCGATAGTATGCATCCGTGCTTGAAACCCTGCAATTTGCTACAAAACCGGACAAACAACTTGCTAACAACAGCCACGCCCTCGGATGCTGAAGCGAGAAACAAAATTCCGGTCAATTGAGTCTGTCGGACTTTAGCGTCTATGTTCAATCGAGGTAAAATAAGAGAATCACAAGAACTACAGGAGAGAGAAGCATGCCTGAATTCGTTACGTTTGATCGGTCCACGCCAAGCATGTTGCCCGCGAGGGTGGATGATTACGTGCCCCAAGGGCATCTGGCCCGTTTCGTAGTGGAGATAGTGGCGCAACTGGACCTGAGCGATTTGACGGAGGCGTATTCGGGCAGGGGCTCCAGGGCGTATCATCCTTCCATGATGGTAGCCTTGCTGTTTTACGGATATGCCACGGGGACATTTTCCAGCCGCAAGCTTGAGCAGGCTACATACGACAGCATTGCGTACAGGTATATCTGCGCCAACAACCATCCCGACCACGACAGCATAAACGGTTTCCGCAAGAGGTTTTTGGAGCAGCTTGAGGGGTTGTTCGGGCAGATTCTCGTGATGGCTCACGCGATGGGGATTCTCAAGATGGGGACGGTGAGTCTGGACGGCACGAAGATAAAGGCCAACGCGTCGAGGCGCAAGAACTTGAGCTGGAAGCAGATACGCAAGGTGGACAAGCGCATACGCAGGGAGATAAAGGAGCTTATGCGTCGGGCACAGGAGGCGGACAACAGCGAGAGACCCGACGGAATAGACATTCCCGAGGAGTTGAACAGTCGCAGTGAGCGTCTTGAGGCTTTGAGCGACGCGAAGCGGGAGCTTGAGCGCAGAGCGGAGCACAGATATGAACGAGAGAGAAAGCAGTATGAGGAGAAGATGGAAGAGCGCAGGGCCAAGGAACGACGCGACGGGCGCAAGATACCAGGCCCCAAACCCAGGGAGCCTCAGCCCGGGCCGACGGACAAGGACAGGGTTAATCTTACGGATGAGCAGTCACGGATCATGTCCGTGAGCACTGGAGGATACGAGCAGTCATTATGATTTGACCTGCCTGTGCGGCGACGCACAGTTAAGCTGAAGATAAAAATCTTTCAGTAAGGGAGGACAAATCAATGACGCAGAACAATACCACGCAATCCGAGCAGTGCGAAGAGCTGACAGCCGCTCTCCAAGCGCAGAGGAACCTGTGGAAGGAGCACAGCTTCCCCGCATACATAGGGCTTGACGTTCACAAAGAAAGAATCGCAGTATCCGTAGCTCGCTGCGGTCGCCAGGACCCCGAACCCTGGGGAGAGATCGCCAATGATCCGTCGTCCGTAAGGAAGCTGATCGAGAAGCTGAACAAAAAGTTTCACGGTCAGGTTCTGTTGTTGTGCTACGAGGCGGGACCTTGCGGATACGTTCTCCACAGGCAGTTTCAGGAGCTTGGCCATCATTGTCTCGTGGTCGCTCCTTCCCTCATACCCAAAGCTCCGGGAGAGAGGATAAAGACCGACAGAAGGGACGCGCAGATGCTGGCAAGCCTGCTTCGCAGCGGCAATCTCACCCCGGTGTGGGTTCCCGACGAGGAGCAGGAAGCCATGCGGGACCTGGTGCGCTTCAGAGAGGACTGCAAGGAACAGCGCTTTCGGGCGCGGCAGAGAATAAACGGCTATCTTCTTCGTCACGGACACCACTGGCCCAGGAACAAGACCCGCTGGACGAAGACCTACTACAACTGGCTTGAGTCGCTTCGGTTCCCCACCGCGGTTCAGCAGGCGGTTCTCCAGGGATACATGGACATGGAGAAGCAAGCCGTCGAGGCTGTGAACGACGCCACCGCCCAGATAGAGTTCGCCATGGAACAATGGTCTCTGGCTCCGGTGGTCAAGTCGCTGGTCGCTCTTCGCGGAATCGACAAGCTCGCCGCCGTGACGCTGCTAGCCGAACTCGGAGACATAAGCCGCTTTCCCTCTCCCAAACAGCTGATGTCTTTCCTCGGTCTTGTTCCTGGAGAATACAGCAGCGGACAACGCAGACGCCAGGGAAGGATAACCCGCGCCGGAAACGCTTCGGCCCGCAGAATGCTGGTGGAATGCGCGTGGGCACACCGCTTCCCCGCCCGAAAGACCCCGCACATGAAACGGAAGGCCAAAGACGCTTCCGAAGAGGCCAAGACTATAGCATGGAAAGCGCAGAAACGCCTCTGCGGTCGTTACAACAAATTCCTCCGCGCAGGCAAAAACACCAAGCAGGCAAACGTAGCCGTCGCCAGAGAACTTGTGGGGTTCATATGGGATGTAGTCCGCATAGAGATGGGCAAACTGTTATCCGAAGCGGCTTGAAGAACATAAATCGTATCGGTTCAAACTAAAATGCACGACAAGGAGAGACATAAGCATTGAAGCAAGGCACGGTCAGACCGGTGTGGAGAATCCTTCTTTGCTCTAAATGGGCGCCGAACGACGGGATAACCTCTGATAGAGCATTCCCTTGCGGCGATCCCTGCTTTGCAGTCAAAGGCCAGCTCCGCGACGCAGTGAAGACCTGTGGTAACCAACCCACGCATATCAGATTGATCCACCGTCGCAATCTGTCCGACCGCGCCTCGCTTCAATACTTTTATAACGATATGTGAAAATTATCGGATAGCTCTTTACAGGTCAAATCATATCAGAGTTACAACGTTCAGGCGATGGTGGACACCGAGAGCCGGATGATAGTGGGCAGGCACGTGACGCACAACGGCAACGACAAGCGGGAGATGGAGCTTGCCCTTGAGCAGCTGGCAGAGGCGGAGAGGCTGGTGGGGGAGGCGGACAATCTTTTGGCCGACGCGGGTTACTACAGCAAAAAGAACGTGGAGGCTTGCACAGAGCACGGGGTCAGGCCGGTGATTTCCATACGCAACGAGAGGAGAGGTCACAAGTCGGCAAAGCCGCCCAAAGCCGTTGCGAAGAACAAGACGGCAGTGGATGAGATGAAGGAGTTTCTGGAGACGGAGGAAGGCAAGGCGTTATACGCCAAGCGCAAGAGTACTGTGGAACCGATGTTCGGAGTGATAAAACACGTGCTGGGGTTTGGCCGGTTTTTTATGCGAGGGATCAAGTCTGTGAGCAGGGAGTGGAGTCTGGTATGTATAGGCTACAACCTGAAGAAGATGTTCACATTGAGGGCGAATTAGAGAGGGAGGAGGCAAAAACGGGAGAATCGACGGCAACGCACACGCAAAAACGGACAATATACTGCCAGGGTATCACGCCGTCTTGAACAAAACGACTGGTTCTCGATGTCAAACAGCTCCAATCAGGCTAATCTGCCTCGTCCGTTAGCAAAGTCCGACAGACTCAATTGAAAAACTACTCACAGCCGAAGCTGACCGCAATGACATTTAACCCTGCATCATGAATAATATGGATGACAAAGTATTGTTCATGGGCACGGGCAAAGAAAACAGAAAAGGCGCGAGATGGCTAAGGCGGAACAGCTGATACAACTGCTTAAAAGCCACATGGAGGGCGATGACGACCGCTTCTACTCCGTGGCTCTGCAGGTAGCCGCCAACGAGGCCCGCCGCGGACACTCCAGGCTCGCTCAAGAGCTTAAGTCTCTTGTGGACAAGGCCAAATCGGGAAACCGGCATAGAAGCAACGTCGTCGCTCTCGCGAAGCCGAAGCACGAGCTGGGAGATTTTATCTCCGTAAGCGAACCGAAAATCGGGCTGAACGACCTTGTGTTTTCCGACCGGCTGAGATCCGCTTTCGAGCGTATCATTCTGGAATACAGACAACAGTCGGAGCTGCTCAAGCATGGTCTGAACTCGCGTCGCAAGCTCCTGCTTTACGGACCTCCCGGAACCGGGAAGACGGCTACGGCTTCTGCCTTGGCGAGAGAACTGCGTCTCCCCCTGTTTACGATACGTCTTGACGGGCTGATTACGAAATACATGGGCGAAACGGCGAGCAAGCTGCGGCAGGTGTTCGATTCCATGCGCGTCGCCCGCGGCGTTTATTTTTTCGACGAATTCGACGCTATCGGTTCCGACCGCGACACTCCCAACGACGTGGGAGAGATACGTCGCGTCCTGAACTCTTTTCTGATGTTGATGGAAGAAGACGACTCGGACAGCCTTATCGTCGCGGCCACCAATTACGTCGTCATACTCGACTTCGCTCTTTTCCGCCGTTTTGACGATCTGATACGGTACGCCCTGCCCGAGAGGAAAGAAATCAGGCCGATTGTCGAGAATCGCCTTCACAGATTCGCCACGGATATTGACTGGTCCACCGTCGAGAACAACGCCGACGGACTGAGCCACGCGGAAATGACCCACGCTTGCGACGATGCCGCGAAAATGGAGATATTGAAGAAAAACGGCGGAATCGCGACCGAAGACCTGATTCACGCGCTCCGCGAGCGCAAGTCCTCCAGGGTCTCCGCCGGAAAACAGGGATAAGACTTCATGCAGTCCGAAAAGTTTCTGTACATACTGTTGCGGGATATTGCCCGCAGGCAGTCCTGTTCTTTTGCGGTGATATTCCCCAAAATTATGGTTTATAATCATTAGCGAGACATTCGCCGGAGGAGAATGGAAATGGAAAACTCTTCAATTGAAATCGCTCTGCAGAACATACAGAACGACATACGGAGCTTGGACGAGAGACTGATCGGGCAACTCAAGGAGTTCAAGGACGACCAGAAAATAAGAGATCTGAAGGCTGACGCCAAGTTCACGAGAATAGAGAACAGGCTCGATAAGATAGACGACAAGTTCGACAGAATGGATGCCAAGTTCGATGCCAAATTTGACAAGATGGAAGCCAAGTTCGACAAACTGACGGAACGGGTGCACCGCACCGAGATGAAAGTTTATGGCATCTCGGCCATCTTGGCTGTCGCGATAAGTGCTTCCGTCAGGTTCCTTTTTCCCTGAGGAAACTATAATTTGACCATGGCAAACAACCCAGGCCTTCTTTATCCGTAGGTACGTCAGAAAACGAGACAGTCCCCTCAACTTCGGACGGACCGGACTTTCGGGCGAAAGGAGCGGGTGGCGGAAAAAATGGAAGCGGAGGTCTGAAAAGTTGAGCGAGGAAGAAACGGGCTTCCGCTCTCGCCGGGGCGCGAAGCCGGCCGAGAGTTCGGAGGAAATTCTCCAGGAATACGAATGCAGGGTCAGGGCGATACACGAGGACGAGGGGATTTTCGTCGCGAGCCTCATCGACCTGACGGCCGGCGAGACCTGGCCGAGCGACGCGGCGGAATTTTCGATCGGGGATGTTTCCGACGACGACCGCAAGCTGTTTCGCGAGGGGGCAGTATTTTACTGGACCAAGGGCCGTCGCGTGCTCGATGGGCGGGAGGAGCCCTTTGAACGCCTGCAGTTCGACCCGTCCCTCATGACGATGTCCGATTTTCTCCTCATGGAACAACGCGAACGGCGTCTGGAGGAGATACTGGGTCCCGAGGACGAGGACTGAAAGGCGCGTTGCCCCGAGGCGCCGCCGGTTGCTGTTGCGCGGCGGACTTGTTTCTTCCGGATGCGCTGTCGGCGATTTTCCGCTCAGAAAACCGTCTTTGCCGTAACCGGAAAAGATTTAAGGTCGCGGGACATTCTGTTTTACTCCCGACAAAGGGTTGAAATTCCGAGAATTATAGTGTTACTATTGACTGGTTACGGATGACAATGGAGTGCTTCCTTATCGTTTTAGATTGACGAAACGGTTTCACGGCGACGCGAGGAATCTTCAATCTCTGCTTCTGTAAAGTCCTGTTTGCGGAGTTCTCCTGCGATGGAACCCCGGCGTTTCATGTCAAGGATCGGCTGAAAGATGCCTACTGCGGATCAGGTAAAGGCCCTTGTGCGGAGTCACGCCGACGGCGACGACGAGCGTTTCTATTCTATCGCCATGCAGGTTGCCGCCCGTGCCGCACGCCAAGGCCACACCAAGTTTGCGCGCGACCTTCGCGACCTTGTGGACAGGGCGAACGACCGTGTTCAGCGGGAACCTTCAGGCCAGAGAACCAGGCCCGTTCCCATAGTCCGGCCCCGTGGCGAACTTGCAGGACTTCTTACTGCGTCCTTTCCCAAAACCCGGTTCTCCAGCATGGAGATTAGCGATCAAACGTGCCTGAGGATAGACCGCGTTCTGCTTGAACAGCGAAAGCGCAAAGCCATCCTCGACCATGGAATGCGGCCGCTTCGCAAGCTGCTCCTCGTGGGTCCTCCGGGTACCGGCAAAACGATGACGGCCTCGGCACTTTCGGGCGAGTTGGGCATTCCTCTTTTCACGATACAGCTCGACGGCCTCATCACGAAATATCTCGGCGAAACCGCTGCGAAACTGCGTCTGATTTTCGAGGAGATACAACGGACTAGGGCGGTTTATCTTTTCGATGAATTCGATGCTCTGGGCGGGGAGCGCGCGGCCGGAAACGAAGTGGGGGAAATCCGCCGCGTTCTTAACTCTTTTCTGCAGTTTCTCGAACAGGACGACTCCGACGGCATCATAGTCGCCGCGACCAACCATCCCCGGATTCTAGACAGGGCGCTGTTTCGCAGGTTTGACTATGTGATTGAATACAGCCTGCCTTCGGATGAAGTCGCCGAGAGAGTTTTGCGTTCACGGTTGCCGCTTCTTCGCGACTCGAAGATCGACTGGGGCAGGGCAATTGACGCCGCCAAGGGGTTGAGTCATTCGGACCTGACCCGCGCGTGCGAACACGTCACCAAAAACGCCATACTGCATTTCCGCACACATGTCGGCACGGACGAGCTTGAAGACGCTCTCAAGGAACGTCACCGCCGGTTCGAAAAATCCTGAACTGCGAGTTGTTAACAGATGCCGGCATCGCGAAACCGAAAGCACCTGCTTATCCGAAAAGTTCCTTTCACGGAAGAATATTCCCCGCCCACAAGAAAGATTGAAGAGGTTAAACCTCCAGGACCGCCGGACCGCATGACACTGGGTCAAGCAAGGGTGCGTCTTCGCGTCACGTTGTCATATTTCGTGGAACCCAACCCCAGCCGTCGCGGATGGAAAAGACGCCATTGTTACGCGTCACACGGCCTGCGTTTCGAGCTGAAAAATCCAATCGAAACCATCAGTGAATTTCGCAAGCGTCTCAATAGAATGGCACTCGAGGAAGATGAAGCAAAACCGAAAACCGGAGGAGGGACCGAATGGTTTCTCGGCACAAGGGCACGCGACAAAGGCTCGCTCCGTTCCGACTTTTGGTTCGGTACGGCTGCGGAACTGACGGAAACGGGAATAATCGGTGTGTATCCCGTCTCGGGATGGTGGAAGGATCAGCCCAGGAGAGACCGTAGCGAATTTGGCGCACACTACAGTCTTGTTGTCTCGATAGAGACGGAAGCCCAAGACGTGGACATCTGGACGCCCGTGGCACAGGAGATAGGAATTCCGGTTGAAGAAACCGAACTTCCTGTCGGGATTTGAGCATTTATAATCATTGGCGAGACGTTCGCCGGAGGAGAATGGAAATGGAAAGCTCTTCGATTGAAGTCACTTTGCGGAACATGCGGAGCGACATACGGAGCTTGGACGAGAGACTGACCGGGCAACTCAAGGATCTCGTGGACGACCAGAAAGCAAGGGATCTGGAGGCTGACGCCAAGTTCGCGAGAATAGAGAACGGGCTCGACAAGATAGACGACAAGTTTGACAGAATGGATGCCAAGCTCGGCGCCAAATTTGACAAGGTGGAAGCCAGGCTCGACAAACTGATTTGCGGATGATATTCAATCCGGTCGTATTTTGCTCAAGCGCTCGAAACTCTCGCCATGTCGTCCTTGGAAGAAATAAAGTCCGCGGCCGCATCTTTTTCCGAAGATGACCGCGCTCGTCTGCGCGAGTGGTTCTCGTAGGAGGACTCGCGGGAACGGGCCGAGGGAACCGGAATAAACCCGGTTTCGGACGGACTTTCGGGCGAAAGGGTCGGCTGGCGGAAAAAACGGAAACGGAGGTCTGAAAAGTTGAGCGAGGAAGAAACGGACTCCCGCTCTCGCCGGGGCGCAAGGCCGGCCGAGGGTTCGGAGGAAATCCTCCAGGAATACGAATGCAGGGTCAGGGTTATATACGAGGACGACGGGATTTTCGTCGCGAATTTCATCGACCTGACGGCCGGCGAGATCTGGCCGAGCGACACGGCGGAATTTTCGATCGGGGATGTCTCCGACGACGACCGCAAGCTGTTTCGCAAGGGGGCTGTATTTTACTGGATCAAGGGCCGGCGTGTGCTCGATGGGCGGGAGGAGTCCTTTGAACGCCTTCAATTCGACCCGTCTCTCCTGACGATGTCCGATTTTATTCTAATGGAACAACGCGAACGGCGTCTGGAGGAGATACTGGGTCCCGAGGACGAGGACTGAAAGGCGCGTTGTTCCGAAGCGCCGCCCGTTGCTGTTGCGCGGCGGACTTGTTTCTTCCGGATGCGCTGTCGGCGATTTTCCGTTCAGAAATTCAAAAACGGAATCGAGGTGTCAACAGAAAATCAGGAGGCCGCTTGGTCTCTTCCACCACAATCTTGATCTATTGGTTTTTACTGGCTTTTCGTTCGAGCCAACTCTTCAACTTCTATAATCCATTTGTTAAATCCACGGCATTTCTTACGTATATTGAGTCTGTCGGACTTTGCTAACGGACGAGGCAGATTAGCCTGATTGGAGCTGTTTGACATCGAGAACCAGTCGTTTTGTTCAAGACGGCGTGATACCTTGGCAGTATATTGTCCGTTTTTGCGTGTGCGTTGCCGTCTATTCTCCCGTTTTTGCCTCCTCCCTCTCTAATTCGTCCTCAATGTGAACATCTTCTTCAGGTTGTAGCCTATACATACCAGACTCCACTCCCTGCTCACAGCCTTAATCCCTCGCATAAAAAACCGGCCAAACCCCAGCACGTGTTTTATCACTCCGAACATCGGTTCCACAGTACTCTTGCGCCTGGCGTATAACGCCTTGCCTTCCTCCGTCTCCAGAAGCTCCTTCATCTCATCCACTGCCGTCTTGTTCTTCGCAACGGCTTTGGGCGGCTTTGCCGACTTGTGACCTCTCCTCTCGTTGCGTATGGAAATCACCGGCCTGACCCCGTGCTCTGTGCAAGCCTCCACGTTCTTTTTGCTGTAGTAACCCGCGTCGGCCAAAAGATTGTCCGCCTCCCCCACCAGCCTCTCCGCCTCTGCCAGCTGCTCAAGGGCAGGCTCCATCTCCCGCTTGTCGTTGCCGTTGTGCGTCACGTGCCTGCCCACTATCATCCTGCTCTCGGTGTCCACCATCGCCTGAACGTTGTAACTCTGCTCGTATCCTCCAGTGCTCACGGACATGATCCGTGACTGCTCATCCGTAAGATTAACCCTGTCCTTGTCCGTCGGCCCGGGCTGAGGCTCTCTGGGTTTGGGGCCTGGTATCTTGCGCCCGTCGCGTCGTTCCTTGGCCCTGCGCTCTTCCATCTTCTCCTCATACTGCTTTCTCTCTCGTTCGTATCTGTGCTCCGCTCTGCGCTCAAGCTCCCGCTTCGCGTCGCTCAAAGCCTCAAGACGCTCACTGCGACTGTTCAACTCCTCGGGAATGTCTATTCCGTCGGGACTCTCGCTGTTGTCCGCCTCCTGTGCCTTACGCATAAGCTCCTTTATCTCCCTGCGTATGCGCTTGTCCACCTTGCGTATCTGCTTCCAGCTCAAGTTCTTGCGCCTCGACGCGTTGGCCTTTATCTTCGTGCCGTCCAGACTCACCGTCCCCATCTTGAGAATCCCCATCGCGTGAGCCATCACGAGAATCTGCCCGAACAACCCCTCAAGCTGCTCCAAAAACCTCTTGCGGAAACCGTTTATGCTGTCGTGGTCGGGATGGTTGTTGGCGCAGATATACCTGTACGCAATGCTGTCGTATGTAGCCTGCTCAAGCTTGCGGCTGGAAAATGTCCCCGTGGCATATCCGTAAAACAGCAAGGCTACCATCATGGAAGGATGATACGCCCTGGAGCCCCTGCCCGAATACGCCTCCGTCAAATCGCTCAGGTCCAGTTGCGCCACTATCTCCACTACGAAACGGGCCAGATGCCCTTGGGGCACGTAATCATCCACCCTCGCGGGCAACATGCTTGGCGTGGACCGATCAAACGTAACGAATTCAGGCATGCTTCTCTCTCCTGTAGTTCTTGTGATTCTCTTATTTTACCTCGATTGAACATAGACGCTAAAGTCCGACAGACTCTATTGTCAACTCCTATCTTTCCGCATATAACCGGACCATGCAGCTTCTTGTCAAATGAAGGGAAAAACCCCCTAATTCTTCGGGACGGACATGTTTCACGTATATCATTAATTTTCTCTGCATCGCCAAATTGACTGATGATTTCGGATAATTTGGAAGAAATATCCGTAGAACCTAACTCTCTCGACATTATATTCGGGTCGCTAAACAATAACGCCTCAAATTCGTATTGTTGGATATAAGGAATGAATTTATATGGTTCGTCGATTTCGCTCTTCAAGACATTTTCCAGTTCTTGTTTGGTGCGATTATTTCTGTGTCTGAACCCGTACAAGTCATAAAAAGTCGTAACAATATCGCAATTACGAATAAGTTTTCGAATTTCGGAACAGGCACGCTCTACACTCACATTACCACGCATATCAACAGCAGTGACATTTAAGTTCTTAAACATCAGATAAGGCGCCAATACCTGCGAGCAGAATTCCCTTTCCGTTGCGCCTTCAACGCTTACATAGACCCTGATCATTCCGGCGTTCCCTCGATGAGATTCTTCTCCCAGAGGTCGCCAATTGCATAGTCGTCAAGCCATAGTTTTACATCTTTCTCTTTTAGTTTTCTAAAATGAGACCTACCATCTTTCTGTCCAACAACAATTATGTCTTGCCAATCAAATTGATTGGCAAGAGTTACAGACTGCGTCGAGACAATGACCTGTGCGTTACCCGAGACACTTTTCAACATTCCCGCAAGGAGCTGTAGCGCATAAGGATGAAATCCCAGCTCCGGTTCATCTAGCAAAATCATGTTCGGCAAGGTCGGTTGCAGCAACAAAGTCGCCAAACACATGAAACGGAGAGTTCCATCGGAAAGACTGTTGGCGTCAAAATACGCATCGGACGCTTTATGTTTCCAACGCAGACGAATCTGTTCCTCGTTATTTTTATCAGGAATAAGAATGAAATCTTGAAAAAAAGGTGCAACACGCTGGATTGTTTGTACAATCCTTTTATACTCCGGTTCATCTTGAATGGAATAAAGAAAGGCCGCCAGATTTTCTCCTTGCGGACGCAACCACATGTCATCATGAATAGAATGTGCTTTTTTAACAGATGCCGTAGCGCTTGTGTCATGAAAATGGTATATCTTCCAGTTATGCATATACTCTATTATGCAGGACTCAATACCATTTCTTCTTTTTCTTTCTTTAAGGCTACTCTCTAAATCCCCCTCTTTTATCGTTGTACTTTTGAAAGGCTCCTTATGGTCAGGACCGAGGTGCTCAATTGATTCTTCTTTAAAAACGAGCCTGCCGTCATTTGTCGGAATTAATTCTATTCCATAGCCGTCAGGCTTAAACCACAAGTAGGCGTTTATTCGGTCCGTTTCCTTGCTGCCGAAGTGTAAAAAAGCCTCTGCCGTTCCTTTCCTGGATACGTAAAGTTGTAACTCTTGGTCAACTATCTTGTTCATGAAATGAAAGAAACTGACAAAGTTCGACTTTCCCGCACCGTTTGGACCGATTAGAACATTCAGAGGTCCGATGTCCAAGTCTAGGTGCTTGATGGATTTGTAACCAGAAAGTTTTACGTGCCTTAGCTTTCCGTGTTCAGACATAACTAAGAAAGCTCCTCTCAATATCCCATATTATTCATGAAGAGGGGAGAAAGAAGCAGACGTGTTCCCGATTTGCGAGTAAAATAAGAGTGTTAAGCCAATCATTCACCTCAAAGGAGGAATACGTCATGGGTGAAGAAATCTAACACAATTCTCCGTATCTTACAACAAGGCGGTCAAGGTCATCCAGGAGTGCGGTTTCGCCTCTCTGAGCTCCGACACCGGAGCCCTCGCCCTGCGGGAAATTATCGAACGCGCCGGCATAGTGAAGTGGATGCGCGCAAGGCTTCATGATCCCAGAGACCAAAGACGGGTCATCCATACGCTGGAGTGCGAAGAGCTGACAGCCGCTCTCCAAGCGCGGAGGAACCTGTGGAAGGAGCACAGCTTTCCCTGTTTACGATACGTCTTGACGGGCTGATTGCGAAATACATGGGCGAAACGGCGAGCAAGCTGCGGCAGGTGTTCGATTCCATGCGCGTCGCCCGCGGCGTTTGTTTTTCGATGAGTTCGACGCTCTGGGCGGCGAGCGCTCGGCCGGGAACGACGTGGGAGAGATCCGGCGCGTTCTCAACTCCTTTCTTCAGTTTCTCGAACGGGACGACTCCGACGCCGTCATAGTCGCCGCGACCAACCATCCCTGGATTCTCGACAAGGCTTTGTTTCGAAGGTTCGACCGCGTGATTGAATACGACCTGCCTTCGGACGATGTCGCCGAGAGAGTCCTGCGTTCACGTCTGGCGCCTCTTGCCTGCTCCGGGATTGACTGGGGCAGGATCGTCGGCGCCGCGAAGGGTTTTAGCCATTCTGACCTGACCCGCGCGTGCGAGCACGTGAGCAAAAACGCCATACTGTATTCCCGCGCTCACGCTGACACGGCCGAGCTTGAAGCCGCACTGAAGGAACGTGGTCGACAGTTCGGAAAATCCTGAACCGGAAGTTGTCGACGGATGCCGGCATCCCGGAACAGAAAGCCCCCGCTTGTTCGAAGAGCGTCGTTTACCGGGCGGTATTCTCTTCACGAAAAAGCAATCGGCCGGGCTGATATGATGACTGACACAATCCCTGACATGCGGTTATAAAGACAACGCTGTATTCAGCGAGGTGAGCGAGAATGAACGAAACTTTGCTCAAAGCTTTGAAGCCGCCGGGATTCGGGGAAGAGGACTGGGGAAACGGCACGTGGTCTGTGTTTTGGAAGTGGCCAACGACACTCATGGTTGCAGGATGTATGAGAAGCTGGCCGTGACGGATAATTTCAAAGTGTACCGCATTCGCGAGGAAGGCGAGTGGAGAGACGACGACTTTGGCAAGATAGCGGAATGCGGCGGCATCGACGAAGTGGAGAAATTCGTCAGAGCTTACGTGGACGAGGTCACGGAAACCGAAGCGCAGAGAAGAAGCCGTGAAAACTACATGCGGGTCAAGGGATTGATGTGACCTGACGGACTGACCGGATTCAGGCAGGTTGTTTGTGAAATGTCCCTGCGAGAAGTTGCGTCCCTGCGGGTTTTTGGAATTTGCAAGATTCGTCGGATGTTTCGATAAGGTATCATGGAAGAGACGACCTCGCAGCCGGGCACTCCCGCTTTTCGCGCAGTTTGTAATCATTAGCGAGGCATTCGCCGGAGGAGAATGGAAATGGAGAACTCTTCGATTGAAATCGCTCTGCGGAACATACGGAGCGACATACGGAGCTTGGACGAGAGACTGAGCGGGAACCGAGGGGTCCACTTCCGGTCCCTCAAATCGTCGTTGGGCGTGAGAGGTCCGTGCAGGGCGACGACGAATTCGGCGCCATCCCGCCATCTTGCGTAAACCGGCGCCGTTATCTCTCTGCCCGGACCGGGAGAGTTGCCGCCCTCATCCGTGCTCCATTTTTAAGTTTCCGTGCACGATAAACGTGCACGAACACCGGCCGGAGAAAAACCCGGGCGGAAAAAATTTTCGGTCTTCCTCTCCGTCGGACGAATCCCCCGCCGCCCGCGCGGACGTCCGGCGAACACGCGGGGTCGAGGAACCCCGATGTTGCCATCCCGGCGTTGCCGGGGTAACATACAATGGAGTTTTCGGAACCCGGTTTACCCCGCGGCGCGGCAAGTGGTATATTTCTTGATACCACAGGGCGGGTGAACCAATACCATCAGGAGGGTTTTACTGCTATGAAGAAGATAGAGGCGATCATAAAGCCTTTCAAGCTTGAGGACGTGAAAGAGGCCCTGAGAGAGATAGGAGTGCAGGGACTGACCGTGGTCGAGGTGAAGGGTTTCGGACGTCAGAAGGGACACACGGAACTTTACCGGGGCGCGGAGTACGTCATAGACTTTCTGCCCAAGATAAAGCTCGAGATAGTGGTTTCCGACGACATGCTCCCCAAGGTGGTCGAGACCATAAGGGAGAGCGCCAAGACGGGAAAGATCGGGGACGGAAAGATATTCATCTTCCCCACCGAGGACGTCGTGAGAATCAGGACCGGAGAAAGAGGGGAAGACGCCATATGACGTGGACGGCGCCCGGACGCCGGACCGCCTCTTTAATCTTTTTCCGATAAAAACATCAAGGAGGATGACTGGACATGCCTACTGACAGCAAGTCGGGCAAGACGGTTTTGCCGAAAAAACCGGCTGAAATAATAAAATTCATAAAGGAGTACGAGGTCGAGTTCGTCGACCTGAGGTTTCTGGACTTCATCGGCTCGTGGCAGCATTTCACCATACCGGTCGGGGAGGTGGACAAGAACTTTTTCGAAAACGGCCTAGGCTTCGACGGCTCGAGCATAAGGGGCTGGAAGGCGATCAACGCGAGCGACATGCTCCTGATACCCGACCCCGCCACCTGCAAGATCGACCCGTTCATGGAAGCCACCACGCTGGTGATAATATGCAACATCGAGGACCCCATAACCAGGGAGCCCTACACGAGGGACCCGAGGAACATAGCGATAAAGGCCCTGTCCTTCATGCAGGGCACCAGGGTGGCCGACACGGCCTACTTCGGGCCCGAGCTCGAGTTCTTCATCCTCGACGACGTGAGGTACGGCCAGGACTCGCGGTCCGGGTACTACTTCATCGATTCGGAAGAGGGGATCTGGAACTCCGGGGAGGACGAGGGACCCAACCTGGCTCACAAGATCAGGCACAAGGAAGGCTACTTTCCCGCTCCTCCCACCGACAGCATGCACGACATAAGGTCGGAGATGGTGAGCGTGCTGACGAGCCTCGGCATTCCCATAGAGGCCCACCACCACGAGGTGGCCACCGCGGGGCAGGCGGAGATCGACATGCGCTTCTCCCCGATGCTCGAGATGGGCGACCACATGAAGTGGTACAAGTACGTGATAAAGAACGTCGCGAGGGAGCACGGAAAGACCGCGACCTTCATGCCCAAGCCCGTTTTCGACGACAACGGCTCCGGCATGCACGTCCACCAGTCGCTGTGGAAGGGCGGAAAGCCGCTTTTCGCCGGCAAGGGCTACGCGGGAATGAGCGAGCTGGCCATGCACTACGTCGGGGGGATACTCAAGCACGCGAGGGCCATATGCGCGTTCAGCAACCCGATAACCAATTCCTACAGGAGGCTGGTTCCGGGATTCGAGGCGCCGGTCAACCTCGCCTACTCGGCCAGGAACAGGAGCGCCGCGGTGAGAATCCCGATGTATTCGCCCAATCCCAAGGCCAAGAGAATCGAGACGAGGTTCCCCGATCCTTCCTGCAACGGCTACCTGACGTTCTCGGCCATGCTGATGGCGGGACTCGACGGAATCGAAAACAAGATAAACCCCGGAGACCCGCTCGACAAGGACATCTACGCCCTGGGACCCGAGGAGCTCAAGAACGTTCCCTCGGTGCCCGGTTCGCTCGAGGAGGCGGTAAAGTCCCTGGAGGACGACCACGAGTTTCTCCTCAAGGGAGACGTGTTCACCGAAGACGTGATAGGGACGTGGATAGACTACAAGACGGAAAACGAGATAAACCCCATCAGGCTCCGCCCCGTGCCGTACGAGTTCATGCTCTACTACGACGTGTGACGCGCGAAAGTCTGTCCGGAACGTAAAAAAAAAGGGCTCCCCCGGGAGCCCTTTTTTTATCCTCCCGCCGTCCGGGAGAGCAAGTCTGCCGAAGGGGGGAGTCGAACCCCCACGGGCGCGATGCCCACAGGATCCTGAATCCTGCGCGTCTGCCAGTTCCGCCACTTCGGCTCTTTTTTTCTATCTTTCCTTCCAGGAGACCACCGCGACGGAGGAGCCGTCTTTCTCCCTGCCCAGAACGGCCTCGACGCGTCTTGCGACCGGGTTCGCCTCGCCGACGACCCCTACGGAGCGGACGGAGAAAATATCGCTCTCGCCCGTTTCGAGAACCGTTCCCGCGAGACCCGAACTCAGGTTCGAACCGGAATCCTCCTCTCCCACGATCTTCCGCGCCTCCTCGAGGGACACGACCCTGTCCTTTTTCCTTCGCTCCACCACCGCGTCGGCCATTCTCCCCACGACGCCGTCCTTGATTTCCCCGGGACTGTTCTTCCTCTCCCTCACCGAGACCCTCGACGCCTTGAGGGTGGCCATTATCACCTGCCTGGAAGCCGTGCTGAAACTCACCTTCTTGTCGCCGGGATGGACGGTCAGGTAATCCCTGACCCTGAGGAAAAAATCCTCGTCCATCCCGTGAATCATCCTAATTTCCTCGAGCGTGTCAAGCGTCCCGTCCTTTATGTCGTAGGGAGCTTCGAGTCTCGAGTAATGGCCCGCCCGGGCGCCTTCGGAGTCCTGGTCGTTCTCAAGATTGCTCATCTCCCGGTCGAGCCAGTTGACGAGGCTCGAGACGAAAAGCTCCGATTTTCCCTCCTCGACCCCCAGGAACCGGAAAAGCTCGAGGAGCTGCGTGCGCACCTGGAAGTCCACCCGGTTCGACTTCTGGTCGACCAGCGCGTTTAGGTTGACCCTGGACCTCTCGTCCCTGACCGCAACCGATATCGCGCCGTCTCCCACGGCGATCGAGGGAATGGAAAGCTCCCATCCCTCCTCCCCGTTTCGGGACTCTATCCTGTAGACCGCCCCGACGCTCTCGGAGATGTTCTCGAGTACCGCGGACCTCATCACGCTCCGCACGACCGCCACCCCGGACTTCGCCATGTGCCTCGCCCGGACGTCCCTCGCCCCGTTGGCGGCGATCTCGTAGCTCACCCGGGTCGAATACATGAAATCGACGACGACCGCCGAGAGCACGGCGATCGCGATGACGACCATGACGAGGACGACTCCTCCCTGGCCGGCTTTGGGTTCCGCGCGTTCCATGTCATTCGGCCACCGGTATGGCCACGAGAGCCGAGCGGGTCTCCTCCCGCCCGTCGGCGAGCTCGAAATCTATCTCGATCTCCGCCGCCCTGGGAAAACTCTCGGTCGCCGAAGAATCCCACTCCCATATCTTCTCGGCCTTCGGGACGCCCAGGGAGCCGCGCGTGTGAAAATTCACCCTGAAGCCCAGCACTCTCTCCGAAACGGGATAGGCCGTCCCCGTCCCCTCTTTTCCGATCCGGTGGCTGTCCCTTCTCACGAGGGCGAAGAGCCTGCGCGGCTCCTCGCGCAGCGGCACGACGTAGTAGGATATCTCGCTCTGGCCCGAGCGGGCGGAACGGTGAAACGGGTCGGCCGGAAACGACGTGAACGAAACGGAGCTGTTTCCGTCCTTCATTCTCCCGACGAAGTAGTAGTGCGGCCGGGAGGGGGCGGCCAGAGGGCTCACCCTTCCCCCGGGGAAGGCGTTTGCGAGGTCGTGCCTTATGCGGGAGAGCACGGCGGCCGCCTCGCCGGCCGCCTCGTTTTTCGTCTCGACCCTGTCTCTCGAGTCCATGAGCTGGAAAAAGGAGCCGTAGAGCAGCGTGAGGACGACGGCCGCTATGGAAACGGCCGCGAGCACCTCTATGAGGGTGAAGCCGCCGCTACGTTTCGGCGGCCACGAAGCTGACTTCATAGCTCTCCTCCCCGCCGTCCCAGGTTATGAGAATCCTGACTATCCTCATCCGGGTTCCCAGTCTGGGTATGTTGTAGGGAACGACCGAGAGATGCCACTCGAAACCCGGGCGCTCCTCGAATTTCCCGCTTCGGGAGGAGAGGGACGAAAGCCCGCGCGCGTCGATTCTCGAGGCCATGTCGTCGGCCAGGGCCGAGGCCGTCCGAAGGTCCGCGGCCCTGGCCGAGAGGCTCACGTTGCGGCCCGCGACCGCGAGAATCGACACCAGGGCGAAAGACAGCACCGCGACCGCCACCATGACCTCGAGCAGGGTGAACCCCTGGTCTTTCCCGCCGCCCATCGCCGCCGCTCACTCCCCTCCGGCTCTCCGCGAAGCCCGGAGCAGGTCGGAGAACTCCACGTACTCGTCGAAAACCCTCGTGACTCCCGTGTAGGGGTTGGTGGAGAGGGTGTGGAAGCTCTCCCCGTCCGCCTCGAGATGAATGACCGCGGGGTCCATGAATCCCGTGGGCAGAAAGAGGATGAACGCTTCCCGCCCCGAAGAGACCTTGCCGCGGGTCCTCTCCGTCTGCACGTCCGCGAACGAAACTCCAGGGGGAAGCTTCCTCGGCCTGTAGAGGGAATCCCCTTCGGCGCGGAACCTGTCCCCGTCGAGCACCTGCGCCCGGTACTCCCCCGCGTCGATGTCGAAAGAGAGCCTGTAGACGCGCTTTTCGAAAACCGCCCTGGAGTACAGGTGCCGTATGGTGGACACAAGCCCCCTCGACGCCCTTCTGATGCTCATGTCGCCGGTGGCGAAGATCCCGGGCGCGGCGACGGAGAGAACCGCGCCCAGAAGAAAGACGACCAGGAGAAGCTCTATGAGGGTGAAGCCCGCGGAGTCTCTTTTCATCTGTCCCTGCTGGAGATGTCGTCGCCGGAGTTCGCCGTCCCGTCGGGACCGCCGGAGCGCAGGTCGTAGAGTCCGTCCTGCGTCTGGTCCGCCCCTATGTACAGAAACTCCTTCCCCCACGGGTCCAGCGGCACGTTCGAGGCCTCCATGTAGCGCCTCCAGTTCCTGGCCTCCCTGCCGACTTCGGGGGAACTTACCAGCGCTTCCAGTCCCTGCTGGGTTTCGGGGTAGAAGCCGTTGTCGAACCTGAAGAGCTGCAGGGCCTGCTCGAACTGCCTTATCTGTATCTCGGCCTGCTTCACCTTGGCCCTCTCTCCCTGGCCTATCACGTTCGTGCCCACTATGTAGGCCAGTCCCGCGATGATGAGCACGACCACCATGATTTCTATAAGAGTGAATCCCGCCTGGGATCTCATACGCGTTTACCTCCATTGTTCAGCCTATGGCCGAAGTAAGATTCAGTACCGGAAGAAGTATGGCGAAGACCATAAAGCCCATGACGACGCCCATGACCAGTATCATCAGGGGCTCGAGAAGCGAGGTCAGGGCCGACAGCGTGGCGTCGACCTGGGAGTCGTACATGTCGGCCACCTTCGACAGCATCGTTTCCATCTCCCCCGCCTCCTCCCCGACGGACACCATTCTCACCATAAGCGGCGGAAAGACGCCGGTCTCCGCGAGACACGCCCCGAACGCCGCCCCTTCGGCGACCTTCGCGCGCACTTCCCCGAGTCTCTCGGAGTAGAAGCTGTTTCCGAGAACCGCCCCGCTCACCTCGATCGAGTCGAGAAGGGGAATGCCGCCCGAGAGCAGCGTCGAGAGGGTTCTCGCGAAACGGGAGATCATCACCTTGGAGAACACCTTTCCCAGAACGGGAATCCGAAGAAGCGTCCTGTCGCGGATGCGTTTTCCTCCCGGGGTCCTCGCGTACCTGCCCGCCGCGAAAGCCGCCGCGGCCGCTAGGACCAGCAGCAGGGCGAAGTTCTGCCTGAGAAAGTCGCTCGCCCAGATCAGCGCCACGGTGACCGGCGGAAGGGCCTTGCCGCTCGAGGCGAATATGTCGGACACCTTGGGGATGACGAAGGTCATCATGAAGACCAGCACCGCCGCCCCGACCGCGAACATCACGGCCGGGTATATCATCGCCCCCCTCACCTTCGAGACCAGCTCCGTCTGCTTTTCAAGAAAGTCCGCGAGACGCCCCAGCACGACGTCGAGAGTGCCGCTCGTCTCTCCCGCCCTCACCATGTTCACGTAAAGACCGGAGAAGACGGCCGGGTGCTCGCCGAGGGCCGCGTGGAGGGAACTTCCCTCCGAAAGCCTGTCCCGCACCCCGGAGAGAATTCCCCGAAGCTTCTGGTCCTCGCTCTGCTCGGAGAGCGCCCCGAGGGAGGACTCCAGGGTGAGACCCGAGGAGACGAGGGTCGAGAACTGCCTCGTCGCGACCGCGAGCTCCGCCGCCGGGACCCCCGAGAACGGAAGGCTCAGTCGGGAGCCGCGCCCCCGCTCCGCCTCCTTTATGGAGGAGAGATAGACTCCCCCCCTGCGAAGCTTCTCTCCCGCGGCCTTGGTCGATTCGGCGTCGACCACGCCCTTTACGGACCTGCCTCGGTCGTCGACCGCTGTGTAGTTGTAGACGGGCATGATGGAATTCCGGCCGCGGACGGCTCTTTCTCCGTTTTTTAAGTAAATAACTTAATTTTCCGCGTTGTCAACCCGCGCCCGCCCCGCCTAGCTCTCCGGCGTCTCCTCTTCCGTGACGCGGAGCACCTCGTCGATCGACGTCACTCCCCTGGCCACCTTGTCGGCCCCGTCCATCCCGAGAGTGACGAGTCCTCTGTCCACGGCCTCGCTTTTGAGCGTGGAGGAATCGGGGTTGCCGACGATCGCGGCCTTGAGCCGGTCGTCCACGACCAGAATCTCGAAGATCGCTATCCTTCCGGAAAAGCCCGTCTCCATGCACTCCGCGCATCCCCTGGCCCTGTAGAGACCCGCGTCGGGAACCGCGTCTCTCGGGAGTCCCGCGCGGGCGAGTTCGTCGTCAAGCGGCGGGTAGGGCTCCCTGCACCGCCCGCACAGAACCCTCACGAGCCTCTGGGCCACGACCGCCGAGAGGGTCGAGGCTATGAGAAACGGCTCGACTCCCATGTCCGCGAGCCTGGTCACGGCGCTCACCGAATCGTTGGTGTGGAGGGTGGAGAACACCAGGTGTCCGGTGAGCGACGCGTTCATGGAGATGTCGGCCGTCTCCTTGTCCCTTATCTCCCCCACCAGTATCACGTCGGGGTCCTGCCTGAGTATGGAGCGCAGGCCGTTTGCGAAGGTGAGGTCCACCTTGGTGTTCACCTGTATCTGGTTGATCCCCTGTATCTGGTATTCGACGGGGTCCTCTATGGTGATGATCTTCTTGTCGGGAAGGTTGATTCTCTGCAGGGCGGCGTAGAGGCTGGTGGTCTTTCCGCTTCCGGTGGGACCGGTGACCAGCACGATTCCGTGGGGACGGCGGACCAGGGACTCCAGAAGCTCGAGCCTCTCTCCCTCGAGACCCAGCTCCTCGAAGCTCTTGAGCACCGACGACCTGTAGAGAAGCCTCATGACGACGCTTTCTCCCCACGACGTGGGAACGGTGGAGACCCTCACGTCGATGTCCCGCCCGCCGATGCGGAGCCTTATGCCCCCGTCCTGCGGCTTTCTTCTCTCCGCTATGTCCAGCTCCGACATGATCTTCACGCGGGAGATGACGGAGGACTGCACGGCTTTCGGAACGGTCGTCACGTCGTGGAGAATGCCGTCCTTTCTGAATCTCACCGACACCTCCTTCTCGAAACACTCTATGTGTATGTCGCTCGAGTGTTCCCGCACCGCCCTGAAGAGAAGGGCGTTTACGAACTTTATGACGGGAGCCTCGTCCCGGGCCTCGATGAGGTCCTCGGGCTCGGCGAACTCCGCGTCGGAAATCCCCGAGCTTTCGCTTATGTCCTCGGACGCCACGTCCCTTCCCTGCTCGTAGACCCTGTTTATGCTCTCGCCGAGCACGTGCTCGAGGGCGAGGTAGGGATCGAGGGAGCAGCCGAAACGGGACCTTATCTCGTCGAGGGCGCTGAGGTCGGGGGGAGGAGCCAGCGCCACCTTCAGCTCCCCGTCGCTTCTGCTTATGGGAAGTATCCTGAACTTCTTGGCGAAGCTTATAGGAAACTGCTTGACCAGCTCCTGGTCTATGTCGTCTTCCGGAATGGACTCGATTTTCGGAATCTCGTAGAACTCCGAGAGGACGTCGAGGCGGGACGAATCCGGGAGGACGTCGGTTCTGATCAGCACGTCCTCGGTGGTGGCGCCGCTTTTTTCCCGAAGCTCCCCGATTCTCGCCGCAAGCTCGGGATGCCTCGCGCCTATGATTTCGTCAAGGGCCTTCATCGCCGGAAAGCTCCCTACTCGAGCGTGCTGAGATCCCTTTTGTGAAGCAGGGTCTTTTTCTTCTGGTAGTCCCGAAGCAGCTGCCTCATGTCGTTTTCGGTCTCGACTATCCTCGGGGTGAGAAGTATCATCAGGTTGAGCTTTCTTCTCTGGTTGCGCTTGAACTTGAACAGGTTTCCCAGCACCGGTATGTCTCCCAGAAGCGGGGTCTTGTTCTGGAGCACCTCCTCCCTGTCCTGGACGAGGCCGCCTATGACCAGGGTCTGGCCGTTTTTGACTATGACGGAGGAGTCGGCGCTTCTGGTCGTGGTGGCTATGCCGAACTGCGCGGTGTTGAGTCCCGAGGGAGCTTCCCGGGTGGAGGAGACCTCGGTCACTATGTTGAGGTTCAGGTAGTCCCCGTCGCTTATCTGGGGAGTTATGTTGAGCCTTATTCCCACCGGCAGCCTCTCGATGGTCTGCACCGTCACGCCGCTGGTTCCCACGGTGCTTCCCGTGGGAAACGGGATCACGTCGGCCACGACTATCTCGGCCGTCTCGTTGTCGGTGGTGATGATGCTGGGGGTCGAGAGAACGTTCACGTCCGTCACGGAGTTGAGCGCCTGGAACACGGCCGAGAAGGAGGGAAGGGCCGGAAGCGGTCCCGAGCCGTCCACGTCGATCTGCTCCCCGACCACGCCCAGGAACAGTCCCGAGAGGCTTCCCGCGACCGACGTGACGTTCTGGGAGTTCGCCGCGGCTCCCAGCAGGCTCGGCACTCCCGGAACCTGCTGTCCCACGAAGCCCAGGTTGTCGTTCTCTATCCTGAGACCGAGGCTGAAGTTGCCGCCGAGAGAGTGGAGATTGTCGAGACCCACTTCCAGTATGGCGGCCTCGACGAACACCTGCCTTCTTCTCACGTCGAGCTTCTCGACGACCCGCCTGACCATCCGGTACTGGGCTATGGAGCCGACCACTATGACGGAGTTGGTCGCGTGGTCGGAGGTTATGCGGAACCCGTCGGCCACGGATATCACGACGGAGCCGGCGGACGAGGAGCCCCTGTCGATGTTCCTTCCGCCCGAACCGAGACCGCCCACGTCTCCCCCGCTCCCGCCGAGAGCGGACGAGGAGCCGCCGCCCGCCCTGTCGCGGCGCCCGGAGGAAGCCGGGCCTCCGGAGCGGCCCGAGCCGCCCTCGGAGAACAGGTTCCCGAGAACCTCCATTATCTGTTCCGCGTCGGCGTTTTTGACCCCTATCACGTAGACGTCGCGCTCGGCGTGCTCGCTTTCGACGTCGAGAACCCTTATCGTCTCCCTTATCAGCGGCATGTCTCCCGCGCGCGCCACCACTATTATGGAATTGGTTCTCTGGTCGGCTATGGCCGTGAATCCCAGGAGCTTGGAGCTTCCCGAGAGGTAGCCGTCGGAGTCCGTCTTGAGAGATTTCCTGCTGGTCTTCTTGCCGCGCGGATTGAATATCTCGACCAGCTTCAGCATCACGCTCGCGGCGTCTGTGTTCTCCACCTTCACGAACTCTATCTTCTTGTCGTAGTCGAAGCTCTGGACCACCTCGGCCACCTTGTTGACGTTGTCCTCGTTGTCGATTATCACGAGGGTGTTCGACGGTTCGTAGGCGTTTATGGTCCCGTGCTTGCTCACGAGGGGGCGCAGGACCTTGGAAAGCCCCTTGGCCTCCACGCTTCTGAGCTTGATGAGCCTCATCACGTACCTGTGGGAGCTCTCGCCGGGGTCGTCCTCGAGCCTCAGGGGAAGGGTCTCGGTCTTTATGCCCTTTTTCTTGACTATCTTGTTCACCCCGTTTATTCCGATGACCGAGTAGCCGTTCATGTCGAGCAGTATCTCAAAGAGGCGAAACGCGTTCTCCCTGGTGAAACCGCCCTGGGGGGTGATTATGACCACCTTCTTGTCCTTTATCTCCTCTCCCAGAAGATAGACCTCCGAGGTGATCTCGCTTATCGTCTTCACCATGTCCTCGAGAGACATGCCGGACTGGAGGTTGACCACGCCGCCGTCGGGGCCGAACTCCGGCTCCCCGCCGTCTTCCTCCGCCGCGGGGGGAGAGGATTCGGGGAGCGCTTCTCCCTCGGGCGGCGGGGCGTCTTCTCCGGTCCCGGGAACCGCCGGGGCGGACCCGTCTTCGGGAAGCTCCGCAACTGCCGCGTTTTCCGCCGGAGGCGGCGCGTCGACGTTCTCCCGGGCGCGCGCGTCGACGGCGAACGACGCGAGAACCGCGAACGAAACCGTCAGGAAAATCCTGTTCAGAAAGTGTCTCATGAAATTCTTCCGGTTTTCGGAGCAACCGAAACTTCCGGCGGCGGGAAGCCTAGTGAACCGAGTAGCGGTTGCTGCGTCTTTTTCCTCTCCTCGTGAAGTCTATGGTGAATTCGCTGTGCTGCTTGAGCTCGCTGAAGAGCAGAACCGCGTTCTGCACGTCGTTCAGCGCCACTTCGTTTATCTTGTGTATGGTGTCGCCGTTTCGAAGACCGATCTTGAAGAACACGCTCCTGCTCTTTATCCCGAAAACCCTGATGCCGTCGTCGCGGGGCACTATTCTCGCCTGGTTTATGAGATTGTTGGGCTTGTCCAGAAACTCGTCGAACATCTTCTTCTCTATCCGGTAGACGCCTTCCCTGACCTTCTTGACTCCTTCCCCCGGACCCGTCGCCGGGCGGGACGAGCCGCCCGCGCCCGCGGAACCCGAAGAGCCTTTCCCGAGAAAGGCCACGGTCCCCAGATCCTTCCGGCAGCTTACCGACTCGGAGCCGCCCGAGCGGCGTATTATGGCCCTGCAGTTGCCGATCTCCCCCATCTCCACCATCTCGGAGTCCACCAGATCGACCCGCTGTCCCCGGGAATAACTTTTTATTCTACCATTATCCAGGTTTTTTATCACCGCCACGCTTCCCTCGGAGGAAAAGGAGCGCGCGCCGCGCCTCGTGAAAGTCCCCAGAAGCTCCAGCTTGAGAGAGGTGTCCGGAGCGGACTCCCCGGCGGAGAGCGCGGAAGCGGCCCCGCGCCGCGCCGAAGCGCCGCCCGCCGCGGCTCCGAACAGGCCGGTCGCGACTATGGGGTCGTAATGGCTCCTGGGACGGTGGGGAACCTTCACGTCTTCGTACCTGCTCTTGTACGCGCCGCCGCCCGTCGCGGCCGTCGCCCCCGACTCTATCCTGTCCCGAAGCGCGTCGTTGATCGTCCCCGCCACGAGATAGGAAATGGCGACCAGCAGCAGGGCGTTCACGACCCAGACGTATTTTTTCAGCAGGAAGAGCAGCATGGTCAGAACCCGGCATCCGGGGCAGAAACAAAGTCGGTCACTTTATTTTCAGTCAACGTTCTCCCGCCGCCGGAACCGAAGGAAAACGGATTCTCGAAGCGGAAACGCATCGTCGCGACATAACGTGTAAAAAGCGTTTCGGGAAGTTTCCAGAGAAAAACAGGCATAGTCAAGTCCCGCGGCCGCGACGAAAAATAAAGCCAGCTACTTTATTTCTGCCGAAGTCTTTCCGTCGTCCAGGTCGAAGAACCCCGGTTTTCGGGAGCTGGCGTCCATTTTTATACTGTAACATAACAAGACACTCCGCGGAAACGCTCTCAAAGTGCCGGGCGCCGCCCTTGCCCATCGCCGGGCGCCTCTGCGTTTTCGACCACGTCGGAGCAACACCGCTTTTCGGGTTCGTATATTTCGAAGGTCGGATCCGAGGCGCGCCGGAATCCGAGCTGTCTTTTTCACCGCAACGGTATCGTTGAGTTCCAGCACTTCCGGAATAATTTTCAGAAGATTTTCCCGCAGGTCTTCAACTACATCCCCGACATAGTCTCGAATCCACCGCTCCGGCTCCTGATGGGACTTCGGAACATCCAGAATTTCCCGACCACCCCGAGATTCAGCCGCTTGCACGGCGGCGTCCCCGATCTCCACGTCTTTTGCGGCGAGTCCGTCACGCACAAGTTCCGTCCTCCACGAATTTGTTCCCGGGAGATCTTGACGTCCCAGGCAACGCATGACCGACGCCGCAAAGCTCGGTTCCGAGACATTCAGACACAGCTTTCTTAAACAATCCAGGATGCCCTCGTCCTCGGATTGCAGTACCTTTTCAATGATTTTCTCCGCCGGACGGTCCATTCCGTCTTCAAGAGGGTCGGCATCAAAGGCCGCCCACAGCTTGGACGCAAGTCGCCGTTCTTGTCCGTCATTCCCGTCATGTTTCTGTCTCATTGACAACCGATCGAAGAGGGGTTGACCGGCTGATACCGTAAAACAAATAAGGAAACTCTGATTAAATCAGATGCGTTGACTAAGGTGCTCCATAGCATTCCCGGAATCAAAGGAGCCCTGCCATGCAGAAAGTCCAGCCCGCCGGTTTTGCCGAGCTGTCGTATGGGAAACTCTGATTTAGTCACCATGTCGCGCTTTGTGGAGATTATGAGCACGGGTCACAACCGGAGGGTGCTGCGCGACGCGATCGTCGGACTGGCGGTCGGCAATGTTGAGGACCGCGAGGAGGGGGAGCCTGTCATCGACGTTGACGGGTTTCCCATAGACGTTCACGGCAGCCAGGCGGGAAGCGAGCACAACGGTCTTTTCCACAGGCGGGTTTATTATCCGCTTGTGGCAATCTGCGAGCAGGGGGGATACATGCTGGGAGGAATGTTGAGGCCCGGCAACGTGTGCGCGGACAGAGGCGCTCAAAAGGTCGCTTCTTTCGCATGTTTTTTTCGGCGTGATAATATAATTGGCGGGGGAAGTGATTTTCTAAAAACTATTGATTGAAACGGCTTGAAAACAGGCTGAGTCCATTCGGCAGACTGGAAAGGCCGGTTGTTTGTTCAAAAGCGACTGCTTGTTAAGGAACCGCGATGACAGAGTGGAAATGGAACGGGGCAAGGTGGTGGAAGGTTGATTTTCACGCTCACACTCCCGTCTCAACGGATTACGGCAAAGGTCGTCCTGATCAGGACGACATCAGGAAACGCACGGAAAAACAATGGCTGCTGGACTACATGCGGGCGGAAATCGACTGCGTCGCGATTACGGACCACAACAGCGGAGAGTGGATTGACCGCGTCAAGGCCGCACTTGGAGAAATGGAAGAAGAGAAAACCGACGGTTTCAGACCAATTTACATATTCCCCGGGGTGGAGATTTCGGTCAACGGCGGGGTGCACCTTCTGGCGATTTTCGGGAACGACAAAACAACCGCGGACATCGACTCGCTGCTCGGAGCCGTCGGCGTCAAGGAGAGAGGTTCAAGCGCTTCCGTCACGAGTAAAACCTTGGTCGAAGTGGTTAAGGAGGTTGTTTCAGCCGGCGGAATTCCAATTCCGGCTCACGTAGACAGGGAAAACGGGCTTTTCAGAAAAACCGAGGGCAGCACGCTCAGGCAGGCTTTGGAATGCGAGGGCATTTTCGCCATGGAACTGACAGACCCCGAACATGAAAAGCCCCAACTCTACTACGACAAAAGTTCGCGCTGGACCGAAATAATCGGGTCGGACAGCCATCACCCGCAAGGAGGAGAGGGAGAGCGTTACCCGGGCAGTCGTTTCACTTGGATCAAAATGGAAACTCCAAGCATTGAAGGAGTGCGGCTGGCTCTGCTGGACGGTTTCCTTTCCGTGCGTCGACCCGATTCGGAAAAAATCGGCAATCCGAACAAATATTCTTCCTTGACGCTGGAATCCATAGAAGTTTCGGATGCGCGTTATCTAGGACGCCCCGAAGCTTTCACCATAGGATTTAATCCTTGGCTCAATTCCCTGATCGGCGGCAGGGGCACGGGCAAATCAACCATCCTCGAGTTTCTTCGCATTGCGTTGCGTCGAGAAGACGAACTGCCCGCCAGCCTGAAAGCGGAGTTTGAACAGTACGGCAAAGTTTACCGGGACCGTGAAGACAGCGGACTTCTCACGGCAGAGACGAAAATCAGGGCGGTTTACAGGAAAAACGGCTCCCGTTTTCGCGTTCAGTGGAGTCCCACAGGAAATCTCGATCCCATCCAACAAGAGATTGAGGGAAAATGGCATCGTGCGGAAGGAGAAATCCCCCGGAGGTTTCCAGTACGCATATACAGTCAGAAAGAGATTTTTCATCTGGCGAAAACGCCTCTCGCACTGCTTGGAGTCATTGACAAGGTCCCGGAGGTTGATCGCCATTCGTGGGAAAGGGAGCGGAAGGAAAAAGAGGCTCGGTTCCTTTCGTTACGGGCCGAAGTGAGAAAATTGGAAGCCGGTCTGGGCGAAGAACGGCGTCTACTGGGAGAAATTGATGATGTCAGACGCAAACTGACTACTTTTGAGGAATCGGGATACGCCGATGTACTTCGCAACTTTCAGAATCGGAGCCGCCAGCAACAGAGCGTCGAGGCGTGGGAAGAGAGCTGGGCCGACGCTGGAAAGCGATTGCGCGAAGTCGCGGCCGAACTTGTTCCCGAATCTCTCGACGGCACAAATTTCGATTCAGACTCCGAGGCGGACGTTGAATTGCGCGAACACGCAGACAAGGTGTCCGGCAGTATGGACAAATTCCGCAAATCCGTTGAACTCATCGCTTCGAAAGTGGACGAAGTTCTCGCGGAGTGGCACGAAGACAGTGACAAGTCGTCCTGGAAACGAAGCGTCCAAGATGCCGCTCGAGAGTATGAAAATCTAAAAGAAAGCACGGCACCGGAAGGAGCGGAACCCCCGGCGGTCTACGGACAGTTCGTGCAGTGCCGGCGGAAAATCGAAGATCAGCTGGCGGAACTGAAAGAACGGAAAAAACGGGTGAGAAAGATCAGGAAAAAGGCGGATGAATGCCTGCTGGAGTTGGCAGAGATCCGTCGGAACTTGACCGAATCTCGGAGGAGATTTCTTCGGCAAGTCTTAAGTAAAAACCGCTATATCAACATACGGGTCGTTCCCTACGGAGCCAGGGAAACCGTCGAGGCGGAACTGCGAGGCCTGATTCAAAGAGAAGCTGGATTTGAGAAAGACATCGGGACGACCGACGGCGGAGGGTTGCTCGGAGAGCTTTACGGGGACAGTGGAGACCTAGAGAAGAATCTTGCCGGCCTTAAAGACAGGATCAGGAAGATCGCTTCCGGCCGGAACGGTTCGAGAAAGCTCGGGGACAGACGCTTCGCCACCCATTTAGGAAAGCTTCCCCCCGAAACCATCGATCGTCTGGACCTGTGGTTTCCCGAAGACTCCCTTGATGTCCGTTACAGCACGACGGGCGATAAAAAAGACCTGCGCCCGATTCAGGAAGGTTCACCCGGCCAGAAAACCGCGGCGATTCTGGCTTTTCTTCTTTCGTACGGCGAAGAGCCTCTGATTATGGACCAGCCCGAGGACGACCTGGACAATCACCTGATCTACGACCTGATCGTAACCCAGCTGCGCGACGCCAAGCTTCATCGACAGGTCATCGTCGTCACCCACAACGCGAACATCGTCGTCAACGGCGACGCGGAAATGGTTACGGCACTCAAGGCGCAGGGCGGACGAACACAGAAAGAGTGTTGCGGGAGCCTACAGCAAAAGGAAGTACGGGACACGGTCTGCGCGATCATGGAAGGAGGGAAGGAAGCCTTCGAAAACCGCTATCGGCGCATCGCGCTGGAGAATCATGATGTTTGACAGCACGGAAGAATTACTTGAGAAGATACGTTCGGGAGAGGACACTTCGCTTGAGACCAAGACGGTACGGTTCAGAGGAGAGATGGTCGTCGGACCGAGACGAGACGATCTGGCCGACGAGATTTCCGCCTTCGCCAACACCCGCGGCGGAGTCATCGTCGTGGGCGTGGACGACAAAACCCGCGAGATAGTCGGCATTCCTCCAGACCGCACAGAAATTGTCGAGCGCTACATATTCGAAATCTGCGAAGACAGCATCAAGCCCCCGGTTCACTTCCTGTCGTTTCACCTGCGGCTTCCCGACTCCACGGGCAATCGGCGACACGTGCTAAAGGTGGAAGTCCCGCGCAGCCTCTTCGTTCACGAAAGCCCGGGCGGCTATTTTCACCGCCAGGGAAGCTCGAAACGAAAACTGCCGCCGGAGCATCTCGCCCGCCTGTTTCAGCAGCGCAGCCAGGCAAGACTGATCAGTTTCGAAGAACAACCGGTACCCCTGTCCGACATAAACGACTTGTCCGAGGAACTTTGGAAAAAATACACGACACGGTCCGACGACCCGCCGGACACGGTAATGCTGAAACGCTCCTTGCTGGCGAAAGAGGAAGACGGAACCGTCGCGGCCTCCGTGGCCGGCGTGCTGCTTTGCTGCGAACATTCGGAGCGCTTTCTTCCCAACGCCTTCATTCAAGCCGTCCGCTACAGGGGAGTGAGGCAAGACGGAAACTATCAGCCCGTATTATTCATGAAGACACGTTGGAAGTCATGTTTGGAGTTTTTTTTGGTGCGAAGCGGTCGGTTGCAACAAGTTATGGGGTTTTCGGCAAGCTGGACTTGAGGATTTCGTAAAAAAAGGGCGGAAGTTCCCGATTTCGGCGTTTTCAGGACGCACCTCTCCCGCTCCCACCTGTTCGACTGTCCGGATTTATGGATTGCGATTCAGTATCAGCCGCCCACCCAGCGCACCCTGTCCATCATCGTCCACAACTTGTTCCAGTGCCCCGCGGCACAGGACGCTATGACGAAGTAAAGCCTGCGCGCATGACGCACCACGCGCGAAGCCACGAGCAGCACTCTCTCCCTGAACCTGCGCAGACTCCAGCCTCCCTGCTCCACCTCCGGTTCCTCTATCACCGGATTACGGATACTGGACAGAATGTCCGGAGCCGCCTCTTCTTCTATCCATTGATGAAGGATGTCCGCTTTCCGTGCTTTTTCCGCTTCTTCCATCATGCGCCTTCCTATGTTCATGAACTGGTAGGAAAGCACAGAGAACAAAAACAGCGCCTCGTTGCGGGGATGAACTCCTTCTCTCTCCACGGGCGCGCAGGGCTCGAGTGTGCGACCGCCGTAATGACTCTTCGGTCGGTCGGAACAGGGAAGACCGGAGTGAACCACATTCTTGAATTCCCCTATGTGCCCCTCCGCCTTGCCGCGACGACGATACAGGGCCAACACCTGATCAGCATCGTGGGTGTCGCAACTCAAGCTGGTCACCAGCCAGAAGTGTTCGGGAAACAGCTTGCCCGCTCTGCGAACCACTACCAGCACCACCCGCCTCTCCCTCTCCCACGACTCTGCCTTGTAGGGCATATTGTAACACTGCATCCACACACCGGGAGGAAGATACAGATAGGGCGCGGCCATCCTCTCGAGTCTGGCGTTGGACTTGATCCTGATAACGTAGTCCTTCCTCAGACGCTCAAGCCCCCTGAGCATCTTGTCTCCGCAGAATCCGGCGTCCATCCGCACTATGGCCGATTCCAGGGCGGTGCCCGCGCAGCCTTCCATAATGTCCTCCACAAACCCCAAAGCGCCTCTGTCTGCGCACACGTTGCCGGGCCTCAACATCCCTCCCAGCATGTATCCCCCCTGCTCGCAGATTGCCACAAGCGGATAATAAACCCGCCTGTGGAAAAGACCGTTGTGCTCGCTTCCCGCCTGGCTGCCGTGAACGTCTATGGGAAACCCGTCGACATCGATGACAAGTTCCCCCTTCCCGCAGTCCTCGACATTGCCGACCGCCAGTCTGACGACGGCGTCGCGCAGCACCCTGAGGTTGTGCTCCGTGCTCATAATCTCCACAAGGCGCGACATGGTGGGCTGGGAAGGCAAGGCTTTGCCTTGCGCAAGCGCCGCCGCGTTGCGGCGCAAATCCCTGGCCAGGCGCAAGGCGGGGTCGTTCGACAGTCTGTCGGTATCGTCTTGATCGTTATATCCTTGAGAAGTCATCAGGAACTGCAAAAGCAGCAGTTCCTCCAGCGTATGGATGACCCGTCTTTGGTCTCTGGGATCATGAAGCCTTGCGCGCATCCATTTCACTATGCCTGTGCGTTCGATAATTTCTCGCAGGGCGAGGGCTCCGGTGTCGGAGCTCAGAGAGGCAAAACCGCACTCCTGGATGACCTTGACTGCCTTGTTGAAAGATACGGAGAATTGTGTTAGATTTTTTTCACCCATGACGTGTTCCTCCTTTGCGGTGCATTAGTGGTGTAATGCTCTTATTTTACTCGCAAATCAGGAACACGTCTACTTCTTTCTCCCCTCTTCATGAATAATACGGGATCAGATAGACGCGCAGAGCATCCGCGGACCGCTGGACCGGCAGATAAGACAGACCATGTCTTTCCTGAAGAGGAACCAGGCCGTCGCGGCTGCCAAAAAACCTCAGCGGACGGAAAAGCCGCAGTTCAGCGAACGGGCCGTTTTCGAAGCGGTGGTGAACGCCGTCGCTCATCGCGACTACTCGGTCCACGGTTCGAAGATCCGGTTCTTCATGTTCGACGACCGTCTGGAAATCTACTCGCCGGGCGGTCTCCCGAACACCCTGACCGTCGACAGCCTGGCCCTGCGCCAGTCCACGCGGAACGAACTTGTAACCAGCCTGCTCGCCGAAACTCCCGTAGCGGAAACCGTAGGCGACGTGGGCAGAAGCTTCTACATGGAAAAGCGCTGCGACGGCGTTCCGATCATTCTGCGCGAGAGCGAACGACTGTCGGGAAAGAAACCCGTTTACAGGCTTATCGACGACTCGGAACTTCTGCTGACAATTTATTCTT
Organism: Thermodesulfobacteriota bacterium; assembly: GCA_965243595.1. Lineage (GTDB taxonomy): Bacteria > Desulfobacterota_D > UBA1144 > Nemesobacterales > Nemesobacteraceae > Nemesobacter. The sequence goes on along the minus strand of OZ251569.1, from coordinate 2,126,656 downwards.
CGTCCGCGGACCGGTAAGACTTCCGCGTCGATGTCCCGGGCGGACGCGCAAAGAAGGAACACGAAAGCCGTGACTCTCGAAAACATCCTGCGGAACTCGAAAAAGGCCCTGGTGCTCGGAATAGGAGGCGGGGGAGACGTGGTGGGAACCCTTCCCACGGCGAACCTGCTGGAGACGTTCGGCGCGCGGTGCGTCGTGGGGGGACTCAGCTGGGAGAGGTTCGCGGTGGATCCCCGTCCCGGACCCCGCAAGCTCGGGGAAACGCTGGGCGTCCGCGCGATAAACGAAGTCGTCTGGAAGTGCGGCGAGAACGGAACCACGGAGTCGGGCGCGAGGTTCGCCGAGGCGGGAATGGCCCGGGTGCTGGGAAGGGAGACGCTTCTGGTGGACGTGAGCTACGGACCGCGGCGGGTGTTCGAGGGAATAGCAGACGCGGCGGAGAAGCTCGGGGCCGATCTCGTGGCGGGAGTGGACGTGGGAGGAGACGTTCTGGGTTTCGGGAACGAAAAAGGTCTCATGAGTCCTCTCGCGGACGCCGTCATGACGGCCGCCCTCTACAGGCTGAGTTTCCGGATGTCCGCCGTGATGGGAGTGTTCGGCTTCGGAAGCGACGGGGAACTGACGAAAGACGAGCTAGAAAGATCCTTCGCCGCGATCGCCCGAGGGGGAGGGACGCTCGGAAGCTGGGGGATATCGGCCGACACGCTCAGGCTCATGGAAAAGGCCGTGGAGGAGATTCCCACCGAGGCCAGCAGGTGTCCCGTGGAATACGCCGGGGGCGGCGCGCGCAGGTTCCCGATACGGGGCGGCGCGAGGCTTGTGGAACCCGACATGAGGTCCACCGTGACTTTCTACGTGGACCCGCGGGTGGTCTACGAAAAGATATCGAAACCCGCCCGTGCGGTGTCGGAGTGCCGGACGATAGAGGAAGCCAGCAGGGCGCTCAACGCGGAGGGGATAAGAACCGAACTCGACATCGACGCGGAGCTTTACGGAGAATCGGAAGCGGGCCGGTAGAGCTTTTCCCGGATCATTTCCAGTATCCGCCTCGACTCCTCCTCGTCGCCGAACACGCCCACGCGGATGCTGATCTTGGTGACTTCGGGCTTTTCGTAGGCGACGGTCACGTAGGCCGCGGTGTCTTCCTTCTTGAGAATCTTCGCCTCGACGAGCGCCTTGCCGATGCCGCTTTCCTTCCTGACTATCTCGAACTCTTCCCGCTCCACGGTCTCCACTACGGCGAGCCAGACGTTGTCGAACGTGGCGTTCTCCTCGGTCTTGAGAACCCCCTTGAAGTAGCCCGCGACGCCGCCGCCGATCATGCCGCCCACCAACACCGCGCAGCCCGAAGAGAGCAGGAGAAGCGGAAAGATCGGAAGAAGAAACCGGCGTCTGTTTCGGCAAAAGTTCATGTCTTGGAAATCCGGCTTTGCAAATTCGCTCCGGCGCGTTTAGACTAGCGTAACCAAAAAACGCGGAGCGTCAAAACGCAATGGAATCCTTTTTCTCGAAAAACAGGCTGATTCTCGGAATAATCGCGGGAGTGCTGATCGGCGGAGCGGTGGGGTCCCTGGCTCCGGAGTTCGGGGCGAAGACCAAGATCATAGGAGAGCTTTTCCTGAACGCCCTCAAGATGGTCGTCCTGCCCCTCATAATAGTGTCGATAACGCTCAGCATCATGAAGGTGGGAAACCTCGGTTCGGTGGGCATGAAGACCATAGCCTACTACGCGGCGACCACGGCCGTGGCGGTCTCGATCGGCATAGCGATAGTCACCGTGGTGCACCCCGGCGACGGAGGCGAGATACTGAAGGGAAGCATGCCGGAGGTTGTGAAAAGCAAGGAGAACTTCCAGGTTACGGACATTCTGAAGCAGATATCCACTCCCAACCTCTTCAAGTCGGCTTACGAATTCCAGATCCTTCCTCTCATAATAGCGTCCCTTCTGTTCGGAATAGCGTTCGGAAAGCTGCGCGGGGAGAACCAGACGATCATAAGCCTGTTCGAGACCACGGACAAGGCTATCATGAAGATAGTACACTGGATCATAGCCGTGACTCCGATAGGCATCTTCGGACTCATAGCCGGAAAGATCGGGGAGGCGGGAGGCGGAGACGAAGTGGTCAGGATAGCCATGCAGCTCGGCAAGTACGTGTTCTGCGTCCTCGTGGGACTCGCCGTTCACGGGTTCGTGGTCCTTCCTCTCATACTAAGGATATTCGCGGGAAGAAACCCGGTCGACTATTTCAGGAGCATGAGCGAAACGCTGCTGACGGCCTTTTCCACCGCGTCTTCCTCCGCGACCCTTCCCCTCACCATAACCAACGCGACGGAAAACGCCGGGGTGTCGCCCAAGATATCCAAGTTCGTGCTGCCTCTCGGAGCGACCATAAACATGGACGGAACGGCCCTCTACGAGGCGGTCGCCGTGATCTTCATCGCCCAGAGCTACGGAATAGACCTGGGGGGAGCGGAGCTCGTGGTGGTGTTCCTGACGGCCACGCTCGCCGCCATAGGAGCCGCGGGAATACCCGAGGCGGGACTCGTCACCATGGTGCTCGTGCTCCAGGCCGTCGGACTTCCGATAGAGGGAATCGGGATGATACTCGCCATCGACTGGTTCCTGGACAGGTTCCGCACCACCGTGAACGTCTGGGGAGACAGCGTGGGAGCCGCGGTGATCGAAAGGCTTGAACCCGATGAAAGCTCCGCATGACGCCGACCGCGGGCCCGCGGGCAGGACCCTCTGCCTGGACGTGGGAACCAGGACCATAGGGGTGGCGGTGAGCGACGAGCTCGGCATCACCGCAAACGGCGTCGGGACCATACGCCGCGGAAACGAAGCGGCGGACATGGAAAAGCTGAGAAGAATCGCGGAGGAATACCGCCCCTCGCGGCTGGTCGTCGGGCTTCCCTACGACCGGGACGGCTCGCTGGGGGAAAGGGGACGCGGAATAAAGAGGTTCTCGAAACGCGTCGAACGCTCCCTGGGAATCGAGGTCGGGTACTGGGACGAGAGCTTCTCCACGAGGAAGGCCGAAGACGCCCTCGTAAGAGCCGGGGTGGGAAGAAGGAAGCGCAGGGCGGTCGTGGACAAGATCGCCGCCGCGGTGATACTCGAGGAGTATCTTCTCGGCGTGAGCGGAGGCCGGGAAAAAGCCCCCGAGGAAGAGACATGCCGTACGCCGAAACCAACGGAATAAGAATCTACTACGAAACGCGGGGCGACGGAGACCCGCTCGTGCTGATCGGCGGGCTCGGCGGCACGCTCGAGAGCTGGTCCGTTCAGGTTCCGCTCTACTCGGAGCGTTTCAGGGTGATAACGTTCGACAACAGGGGGTCGGGGCGCTCGGACAAGCCCGACTACCCCTACGCCATAGAGCAGATGGCGGACGACGTGGCGGGACTTCTCGATTTTCTCGGGGTGCCGAGGGCCCATTTCGTCGGAAAGTCGATGGGCGGAATGGTGGCCCAGTGGCTCGGGATAAAGTACCCGGAGAGAGTCGACAGGCTCGTGATGGGATGCACGTCGGCGTCTCGGGACGAGGTCGGAAACCTCATCCTCAGGACGGGGCGGGAGATAACCGAAAAGCTGGGAGCGGGGCGGGGATGGCTGTTCGCGCTGCTTCTCGGGTACGGAAGAAGGTACATAGAGGAGAACTACGAATCCATAGCGCAGGCTCCCGGGAAAATCTCCGGCGACCCCGAATCGGTCGCCGGATACGGAAACCAGAGCCGAGCGTGCGAGAATCACCACGTGCTGGAAGAGCTTCACAGGATTTCCGCGGAAACGCTCGTCATGTACGGCGGGAGGGATTTCATCACTCCTCCCGAAAGGGCGGAGAAGCTCGTGGAACTCATTCCGAACGCGGTGGGGAAGAAATTTCCGGAAGGAGCCCACGGATTCTGGAGAGAGCACCAGGCCGAGGCCGACGGGGCGGTGCTCGACTTTCTTCTCAGCGGCCGATTGTGAAAAGCGGTAGTTCCTCCGGGAGGCCGTGAGAGCGACGCCTCGCGGGGAGACCGCCGTCCGCGACGGCGCGAAGCCGCGCCGGGAAAAACCATTTGACTTTATCCGTCGCCGGTATTATAGTTGATGACAGAACTTCTACAGGTATTTTGGAAACGTAAAAGTATGAAGGAGGAAAAACATGTTCTCGCAGCTTATGAGTATCAACAGGTTGTTGCTTTTGTTTTCGCTCGCGTTCTTCGTGATTTCGGGAGCGGACCGCGTTCGGGCGGCGGACGTCACCATAACCCCGTCCGACCTGGTGCCCACGGAGGCGGCTCCCGACGCGACTCCCGCGGTCGAGGCGAAATCGGCCCAGCAGAAGGTGATGGAAAAGATAATGGCTGCGGGGCCCGGAGACACCGTCTCGTTTCCCGCAGGCAGCTACAAGGATGTGGGCGAAATACTGATCGCCACGGGCGGGGAGCCGGCCGACAACCCCGAGACGGAGACGGACGAGGGAGACGGACCGCTGGTGTTCCAGGGAAACGGAACGACCTTCACGGGCAAGATCATGTTCAACGTGAAGGCCGCCCATGTCGTGATAAGGGGCTTCAGGTTCATGAACACGCTTGTTCCCGACACAGTTACGATCAAGGCCGACGGCGACGATTCGGTCATGTACGGATTTCCCGGAGTGACGGTGGAGGATTTTCTTAAGGATGATAGCAGAGTCGGCGATTCCTACGACGACGGTTTGACACCGACGGCTTCCAACGTCAATGATCATGGCAATCTGCTCGACAACGCCGAGCTCTGGGTAGTTAGGGTGGACGACAACGGTGCGACCACCAACGACATAGCGAACAAGGAAACCGGCGCCATCGTAGCTGGCTTGGGTGTCGGCCCTTATGACGTTTGGGACGAGGGCATAACGTCCGCCAAGGCGAAGAACAGCTTCGGAACCGTATGGGTGGACTCGGTCATTCATTCGGAAAGATGCCAGATGTCGTCCGGCACTGGCGATAATTCTGTGGACATCCAGGTAGCGGGCGTCGTCGTCAGGAACAACATGTTCAGCGTGACCGAGCTCACGGGAGTCAGGGCGGGGAGTTTCAATCCCCTGGCCGGCACCGACCAATGCAATGCCCAGGTGGATGTTATAGGCAACACCTTCATGAACATCGGCGTAAACACGGACGACGAAATCGACGGAATTTTCGCCAAGAACAGCAGGGGAGACTTCTTCAGGGACGGCGACATGAACCTGATAGCCGACATCGGAAACAGGGAGCCCGCGATAGACATGATGGGAGTCAGGGCGGCCATGATCACCGACAACACGCTCGGCAGGGCCGAAGAGGGTGACGATCCGTCCGCCCCGCCGGGAACTTCGGACGCGATTGCCGTGCGGGGTGCGCCCCAAAAGGCTGCGATTGACATCTCGAACAACAGGATAACGAACCCCATGCTCAACGGCATACTGATCTCGGATTCCGCGGTTGAGTCCGAGGCAGATAAAGCGGCTCGCATAACGGTTTCGGGCAACGTGATATCGGGCACAAACGCCAACAGGTATCTGACGGCTCCGTACAGGGCGCCGAGCGGAACCAACGACGAAGGCGACCCGGTCGTGAGTGGCTACCTACATCAGTTGTCAAACTGCTACAATGATGCGGCGAGTTTGAACGCCGAAGCAATAAGAGCAATCAACAAGCGTGTGGCTGTCGAGATGTGGCGTTCAAGAAAAGACCTTTTCTTCACAGGGAACGCCGGAGCGCCCGCAAGCTTGCCGGATTCGGATGGATACCTTCCGCATCAGAGACAAGCTAATCAATATAGCGGCTCCCTTCCCGCTCCCGGGCATACCGACTTGGTTCGGTATCGGGCGGACAGGTGTTTTTACCTGGGCTCGGTCAAGGTCGTCAGTCAGGAGGGCGTAAGAGTAACGAACAACGACCTGGGCTGGATGGCGGACGGAGGAACGTATAATAGGGATGCTCTTGATTACGGAGTGGTCGTGGAGGGGGATGAGACCATGGAGCTCAAAGCGTTCAAGGGAAACAACATAGACTTCCACGCCCAGGCGCCCGTGCTGAACGCGGATGGAAAGGCGTTGTCGGTCGCGGGCAACTATTTCGGCGGCAGGCCCGTGTCTTCCAGCCAGCTTACGGGAAGCACGGAAGACGCCCCGATAGGGCCCACGGATGAAGATCCCAGGGTCGTGGGGCCCAGGGAGGATTTCATTAATCCGGATCTGATGGCCCCCGCCCTCATATCCGCCGTGGTAAATGAAGACGGGACCATGCTTACGCTTACCTACAACGAGGACCTCGACGAAGATTCCACCCCCTCCGCGGGCGCGTTTACGGTCAGAAAAAGTCCTAGTGCCGGACGGTCCGATCCTATAACGGTCAGCGGAGTCGATGTGGATGGGAACACGGTAACTCTCACGCTGGCGACCAGCCCCAACAAGATCGAGAAGGGAGACACCGTCACGGTCACCTACGCCATGCCTTCGGGCACCGCGGCCAGGATTCAGGACATGGCGGGCAACCCCAACCCCGCGCCGTCTATCGCGACCAGCCCGACGGTGACGAACAACGTCGGCACCGGAGGCGATGGCGATAATGGCGGAGATATGCCGCCGGCCAGTTCCACCGGAGGGGGCGACGGCGGTTGCGCTCTGGCTTCGGCGGGAGACGACGCGATCGATCTCGGAATGCTCCTGTTGCTGACGGCCGCGCCGTTCGCCTTCGCGTCGCGGAGGAGAAAGGCGGAGAAAAACCGGAGCGGAGTCTGACGCGCCGGCGGGTTCGGGAGGGAGGAACTTTCTCTCTTCCGCGGCCCGCGTCGGGCACGATTTGAGACATCCGCCGCGGGCGGCGGTTTCCTGCCGGAAGCCGTTTTTCCCGCGGCGGATGTTTTTTTTCGGGCGGAAGAAATGTTTTCCACGGCCGCGGAAAAACGCCGCTCGCGCGAGCGAGGCTCCTTTGCGGTGATCGAAAGCCGGCTCCGCTACAGGTTCGCGGACCCGGCCCTTCTCGAGACGGCCCTCACTCACGCCTCCTACGCCAACGAGTTTTCGTGCGAGAGCAACGAAAGGCTCGAATTCCTGGGAGACGCGTTTCTGGGATGCGTCGTTTCCCGGATTCTCTACGACAGGTTTCCTTCCCGCTCCGAGGGCGGACTTTCGAAGACCAGGAGCGGGATCGTGAGCCGCGCCGGCTTCTCCGCGTGCGCCCGGGCCCTCGGACTCGACGGACGCGTGAGGCTCGGGAAGGGAGAGGAGAGAAGCGGGGGAAGGGAAAAGGAGTCGATCCTCGCCGGCGCCTTCGAGGCGCTCGCGGGCGCGGTGTATCTCGACGCGGGCTACCCGAAGGCTTTCGAGACGTTCGCCGCCCCGATCGCCGACGCGCTCGAGAAGGGCGATTTCTTCCCCGACCCCAGAACGGAGCTCCAGGAACTCTCCTCGCGCCGCTTCGGCCGCCCGCCGTCCTACGGGGTCGCGGGGGAGGAGGGACCCCCGCACGAGAGGATCTTCGAAGTGGAGGTTTCGGTCCCGGCCGGCGTGACGGGAAGGGGAAGGGGAGGGAGCAAGAAGGAGGCCGCCCGGGCCGCCGCGCGCGACGCCCTCGGGAAGCTCGGCTAGCGGGAACCGCTTATCTTCCTCGACAGGGTGTTTCTGTTTATTCCCAGGATCTCCGCCGCCCGCTTGGCGTTTCCCCCGGTTCTCTCCAGCACGATCCCGATCAGCTTTTTCTCGAGTCGGCCGACGATCTCCCTGTGAACGTTCCGCGAGGAGAGGTCCGCGTCCTCCAGCATCGCGCGGAGGAGCCGCCCGGCCTCGCCGTCGACGTCCTCTCCGGGCGTCCTCGCGCCGCGGGTCTCTATGGCGTTTTCCGCGTCCTCGGCGCTTATCACGCTGTCGGGGGAGAGAACCAGCAGGCGCTTTATCGTGTTCTCGAGCTCCCTCACGTTTCCGGGCCAGTCGTGGGCCGCCAGCGTTTCCGCGGCCTCGGGGGAAATCATCCTGCTCCCGGTTCCGAACTCGGCCGAGTACCTGTCCAGGAAATGCGCGACGAGCTCTCCCACGTCCTCCCTTCTTTCCCGAAGCGGGGGAAGGTTCACGCTTATCACGTTCAGCCTGTAGAACAGGTCCTCCCTGAAGGAGCCCTCCGCCACGGAGTCCCGCAGGTTCCTGTTCGTGCTGGCTATTATCCTCGCGTCCACCGAAACGGGTCTCTCGCTCCCCAGGCGGTAGATCCTCTTTTCCTCGATGGCCCGCAGCAGCTTCGACTGCAGGTCCGGCGAAAGCTCCCCTATCTCGTCCATGTGGAGGGTTCCGCCGTCGGCTTCCTCGAACCTCCCCTTCTTCGGCCCGGCGGCGCCGGTGAACGCTCCCTTTTCGTATCCGAACAGCTCGCTCTCCACGAGTTCCCGGGGAATGGCGGACACGTTCACGGAAACGAGCCTCTTCTTTCTTCTCGGGCTGTTGCGGTGGATGGCCCTCGCTATGAGCTCCTTGCCGGTCCCGCTCTCTCCGGTCACCAGCACGGTGATGTCCCTGCCCGCGGTCCTGCCGACCAGCTTGTAGACCTCTAGCATCCGGGGGGAGCTTCCGATTATCTCCCCGAGCGAGACCTCCCCCGGGCCCCGGCCGTCTTCCGGCCGTCTCATCTTCGCGGCGGCCGCGCGGCTCCTGGCGGCCTTTTCGGCGAAGCGGTTCACCTCCTCCAGGTCGAACGGCTTGGTTATGTAGTCGTAGGCCCCGAGCTGCATGGAGTCTATGGCGTTGCTCGGGGTGTTGTGGGCGGTGATGAATATTATGGGCGAGTCCGCCCCCTCCTTTCTGATCCGCGTCATGACCTCGAAGCCGCCCAGGTCGGGCATGCTTATGTCGAGGAGTATGAGCGAGTAGCCGCCCCCGAGGGCCTTTCGGACGGCCTCCCGGCCGCTTCGCGCGCAGTCCACCTCGAACCCCGCCTTTCCAAGCGAGGTCTCGAGTATCCACCTGATGTTCTCCTCGTCGTCCGCCACGAGAACGCGGTCCTTCATGACTCCTCCGTCGCGGCGATTCCCGCCGGAAGCATTATATTGCCCCGCGGCCCCGGGCGCAAAGGCCTCCCGTCACCGTCCCGCGGGAAGGCTCACCCGAAACACCGATCCCTCCCCCTCCTCGCTTTCCGCGGTGATGACTCCCCCGTGCCTGGCCACCACCTGGCTCGATATGAAGAGCCCGAGTCCCGTCCCGCCCTTTCTTCCCGAAAAAAACGGCGTGAATATCCTCTCCAGGTTCCTCTTCGGCATTCCCTCCCCGTCGTCCCTCACCGACGCGAGAACCGTGTGCCTGTCCCGTATCCTGTAGTCGGAGACCCACTTGGTGGAGACCGTTATCGTCCCCTCGCCGCGGACGGCGGCCGCGGCGTTTCGGACGATGTTCACGAACACCTGCTTGAGGGAGTTGTAGTCCCCGGGCACGGGCGGAATGGCGACGTCGAGGTCGCGGCGGAACTCTATGTTCCCGTGGAGGTTCGACTCGAGGAACACGACGTCGACGAGCATCTCGTTTACGTCCACGGGCTCGGGGGGCCGCCCGGCGAGGCTCGACGGCTCGAGGAGCCTGTCCAGAAGGTCCTTCAGCCTTTCCGCCTCCTTCACTATTATGCTCGAGCAGCGGTGCCTCTGCTCGTCCGAGAGGGAGCCGTCGAGCAGCTGGGCCGCTCCCTTTATGCCGCTCAGGGGGTTTCTGATCTCGTGGGCGAGTCCCGCCACCAGGCTCTCGTAGTCCTCCCCGAAGCCGCCGCGGCGGTCGATCGCCGACAGCACGGCCGTCCCGTCGGCGTCCCTTATCTGGAGAATCAGTCCCCCGAGGCTCCCGTCGCGCCCGTGGACGGGAGAGCCGGTGCACTCGACCCGGGTCGGGCGGCCCGCCGCCGCGGTCACGGAGAGGCCGTCCTCGTGCACCGCTCTCTGCTCCTTCATCACCCTGGCGCAGAGCCCGTTTATCCGCGCGGGAAAGAATTTCGCCATCGGCTCTCCGACCGCCTTGCGCCTGGAGACTCCGAGCATGTTCTCGCAGGGTTCGTTGAGCGAGACTATCCGGAGGCGCCCGTCGGCGACGACGACCCCTTCCGGCATCGAGTCGAGAAGCTCCCTGTAGAACGTCGGGTCGTCGTCCGGTCTTTTTTCCATGGGGGCGCTCCGCCCGGAGACCCGGGCCTATATCCGCTCGACTCTCAGAAAGACCGCCTCGGACGGGGGAGCCGCCGAATCCGCGATCTCCGCCAGCGCTCCGCGAAGGGCGCTCTCGTCCGCCTCGTGGGTCATCATCACGATGGGAACCTCGCCGCCCCCGTCTTTTCTCCCCTCCTGTATCACGGACTCGATGCCTATCCCGTTTTTCCCGAGAACCGTCGTTATCTTCCCGAGCGTTCCGGGAACGTCCTCGACCAGGAACCGCAGGTAGTGGCGCCGGGCGGAGCTGGAGGGGGGAAGAACGGGGAGCCTGCGCGCCTCCGCGGGGCGAACCGCGGCCTCCGCCGCGCCTCCGCCGCCTCCCGCTATCGAAACCACGTCTCCCACCACGGCGCTCGCGGTCGGAAGCATGCCCGCTCCCATTCCGTAGAGCATGGTCGGACCCACCACGTCTCCCGCCACGTGGATGGCGTTGTACGCGTCCCGCACGTCGGCGAGCCGGGCGTCTTTTCTCACCAGCGCGGGATAGACCCCCGCCTCCACCCCCTCGTCCCGGAGCCTGGCCGCGGCCAGCAGCTTGATCCTGTAGCCCAGGCGGTCGGCGAACTCCATGTCGGCCGGACCGACGTTCCTTATTCCCTCGACGTGCATGTCCCCCGGATCGGGAGAGAACCCGTAGGCGAGAGCTATCAGGATCGAAAGCTTGTGCGCAGCGTCCGTGCCGTCTACGTCGAAGGAGGGGTCGGCCTCGGCGTATCCCTCCCGCCGGGCCGCGAGAAGCGCTTCCTCGAACCCTTTCTTCTCTTCCGACATCCTGTGGAGGATGTAGTTGCACGTTCCGTTCATGATGCCGTGGATGGACAGGATGTTGTTTGCGACGTAGCTCTCCCTCACGGCCTTTATCACGGGTATTCCTCCCCCGACGCTCGCCTCGAAGCCGACCCGGACGCCGCTTGCCGCGGCCTGGGCGAAGATCTCTCCGCCGTGGCGGGCCAGCAGCGCCTTGTTCGCCGTGACGACGTGCTTTCCCGCCCGAAGCGCCGCCAGCACCATGTCCTTGGCGGCGCCGGTGCCTCCCACGAGCTCGATTATCACGGAGATGGAGCCGTCGTCTATCAGTTCGCGGAAATCCGTGGTGAAAAGCCTCCCGGGAATCCGCACCGGACGCTTTCTCTCCACGTCCAGGTCGGCTATCTTCTTCAGGCGCAGTCTCAGGCCCGTTCTTCGCTCTATCAGCCCTGCGTTTTCGCTTATCGTCCTGTAGACGCCGCACCCTATGGTGCCGGCGCCGATGAGACCTATGTTCACGGTGCTCATTTCGGGGATGGTCCTCCCTTCGCTGTCATGGGCCAAGACTATACACGATTCGCTCCGCGCGCGCAGGCGGTCGTCTCGCGGGACCGCGCCCGCCGGTCCCCTCTCTCCCTCGCCCGTGTCCCGCGCGGCGTCTTCTCCGTTCGCCCCGGGGACGTACGACGACATCGGGGAGCTTTCGGAGCCCGCAGTCCGCGGGGAAGGCGACGTGGGGCCGAGGACGGGGAATCCCCTCCCCCCGCCTCGGCGTTCACCCTCCGCTTTTCCTCCTTCGTCGGCGCCGTTCGACCCGCGGACGGCGCGAAAAAAATTGTCGCGGGTCTGTTTACACGCTCGACTTTATCGGGTAAAAGTTTAAGCTACCTATATTAAGTTTTGAGATTCCCTTCTTTAAATGGGGGGGGGGTATCGCAAGGTTTGAACACATAATTTGCAGGGAGGAATGTTAGATGGGGCTCATCCTAAACAGATATCCATTCACGTGCGCGGTTCTGCTTTTGCTGCTTTTCGCCGTTCCGCGGGCGGAGGCGGCGGTGGTCCCGGTAACTCCCGCCAACGTGCAGGCGAACATAGACGGTCTGCCTGCGGGCACGCCGGAATCTTCGAAGCCCAGGTCACTGCAGGCGATCATAGCGGATTCCGCCACGTACGCCGGAGACGAGGATGCCATCGAGTTCGCCCCGGGGACGTACGACGACATCGGGGAGCTTCTCGTAACGCGTCCGCTGACGCTTCGCAAGGACCCGGCCGCGGACGGAGACGCGGTGATAACGGGCGAGCTCATGATCCAGATAAGGAGCAAGGAGGTCAAGGTGGAAGGCCTGACGTTCAGGGACCTGGAGCTCGGCGAGGTGACGCTTCTTCGGAGCGGGGAGCAGGCGCAGAAGGGCGGGTATCCGTATACGGGCCCGGTCAACGTGTACTTCGGGGACGTGACGATACAGAGCTTTCTCCTGGACAGGAAGGCGAAGGTGGCCGCGTGGAAGGCCACCGGCGGCACGGGGGATTGTCCCGACGACATTCCCGACTGCGGCCACGACTACAGTTCGTATACGGGGCAGCTCCACAAAAAGGAGCTTTCAAAGCACTTGAAAACGGGCAACGTCGCGGACTTGCGCTTCCCGGAATTTTTCCCCGAGACGCTTATCAGCAAAAAGGAGAACGGCTATCCGGTGAACAGGGCGGGCGCCGCGACGAACTGGGACGCCGACGCGGACAAATGGCAATTGTGGGACTCCAACCAGCCGTGGGCGAGAGACGGCGACGGCATGGGACACATACTGATAAACCCCAGGTTCTATTCCTCGGAAAGCGACGATCCGTGTCCGTCCTCGGACGCGCTCACGGGAATAGAGATCACGCGCAACTCGTTTGACGGAACGGAGGTGAAGGCGGTCTACACCCCGCCCTTCTCAGACGCTTTCTTCAAAAGACAGCTTAACGCTCCGACTCCCATGACCGACTGCGTGGTGGACATCGCCGTGGTCGGCAACACGTTCCGCGACATAGGCGTGGCGGACTACGCCTACCTCGTCGCCCGCGACGCGAACGGCCTTCCGCGCGCGGACTCCGACGGCAATCCCGTCTTTCTCCTCGACGAGCAGGGAAACAGGATGAACCGCAACAACGAGGACGAATACGCGATAGGGCTTCGCGCGGGCGCGCACAGGAAGGTCGTGATTTCGGACAACACGATCGAGGGGACCAGCCACGAGCCCCTGCAAATCGTCAACCTCGCCGAGGGGGCGGAGGTCACGGTCAGCAACAACCTGATCAGGGGCTTCACGTCGGGGGGCAGCAAGTTCGTCGGCTCCCTGCTGCAGGTCAGCGGAGGCAAGGAAGACACCAAGGTGACCATAAGCGGCAACCGCCTGTTCAGATCCGACGACAACCCCGTCTACGACTTCACGTATTACGACGCTTTCCGCGGCAGGCAGAAGTGGTGCAAATCCGCAGACGGCGACCCCGCCGGGCTCACGGACGCCACCACGATCGCCGATCTGGACAGGATCACGGAGCCCACGATAGTGCAGTCGTACGTGCCGAACTTTCCGTATCCTCCCCTCGACGGAGAAGACCCGCCGAACGTGGTCGACGCCGACGACGAAGACGTCGCGACGCCGCCGAGAGATCATGAATTGAGTACGCCCATCAGGGTCAAGGAGCTGGTGATGGAGTCCTGCACGGTTGGAGCCTGCGAGAAGAAAACCGGCGTCACGATAGGCGACAAGGACATCGTTCGGTACAAGAGCTGCAAGAGAAGGATGATGCTCATCGTGATAGGCCACGAGGACATGGAGGTAAGCGTGGTCGACAACGACATCGGCTACGGCGGGGCCGGTCTGTTCGACCGCGCGATAGAGATGTGGGGTCCGAAGGAATTCAAGAGGTTCAGCGGGAACAACATAGACAATTACCAGACCAGCCTGATAGGGCCGCCGTCGTTTGACGGCAGCCTGGCGACGGCCGGAAACTACATAGGACCTGTTCCGAGAATTTCCCGTCTCGTAAGCCTGAGCAGGGACGGGGAGCTTTCGGAGCCCATAGTCCGCGGGGAAGGCGACGTGGGGCCGAGGACGGGGATGACCGTCGACAGTCCCCCGGAGCTTCCGCGGATTGAGAGCGCTTCGGTGAGCGAGTCGAGGAACATGGTCGTGGTTACGTACGACGCCGTGCTCGACGAGGAATCCTCCCCCCCGGCCTCGGCGTTCACCGTCCGGTATCAGGCGCCCGACCGGGAGGGGACATACGAGAACATAATGCCCAGCGGTCTCAGCATTTCGGGCAGCACCGTAACGCTCACGCTTCCCCGCGAGATTCCGGGCGACGCTAGCGGCCTGACCGTGATCTACACGGCTCCCGACGGAGCCGCCGCTTTGAGGAGCAAGCAGGGCGGCATCGCGGCGAGGACCCAGACCGAACCCGTAACGGGCGCCGCCGAGCCGGAGGACCCGGTCGACCCGGGCACGCCGCCTCCGGGCGCTGGCGCCGCTGGAGACGGGGGGGGGGGGTGTTCCCTGGCTTCTTCGGGGAGCGGGGGAGCGGGTCTCGGGACCTTGCTGCTTCTGACGGTCGTCGGGCTGTTTGTCCTCGCGCCGGGAAAGAAGGCGCGGCGGGCGGCGTAAGGGACTGAAAACGACCGCGCGGGAGGGGCGGGCATTGCCTCCTTCGGCGCGCTCACCACGCGGTTTCCGATCGATGTCCGCGGCGGGCGGCGGTCTTTTCTCGAGGCCGTTTTCCCGTCGCGGATGATTTTCGGGACTCGTCGAGCGAACGGGGAAAGGCGATTTCTCCGCTACCCTCCATTCCCGTTCTCGTTGAAGTCGCTTCGCTCCGGCCGACCGGATGACGCCTCTCCAAAAGAGGAATCTTTACGGTTTTCACGTTCTCGCAACCGTCGTATTCTTTCGCCGTCCCGCTGTTGGCCTGCGTTTTTCCGGTTTGTACGAGGCCGGAGCGGCTTATATCCTTGCGGAAGACGTGACGAAAAAGCAGCCACGTCGATCTCCATATCGGATGTCGTAACCGTCTCGTTTTCCAAGATGGCGAAGGGAACCGGGGCGGGAAACCGCGCGACGATGGCGGCGACGGCCCCGCTTTCTCTTCGCGTCATCTCACCGGAGCGTTTTCCCGGGAAATGAACGCGCGCGTCAGCTCTATTTCGTAGCGCGGCGAGAAAACCCGCTCCGTCGGGCGCGCGTCCTCGATCCCGTCGATTCGGTAACCGCGACGTTCGCCTCTCCCGATGTCCCAGGCGTGAAGAGCCACGTCTCCGTTTTCCGCGCGTCTCAGGGAATAAGGTTCGACGCGGCTGGTGGACCCGTCGTAATCCAGCTCGACGCTCAGACGGTTCGCGGCGGCGAACCGGACCATTTCCAGGCGGGACCGCGCCGCTTTCCCCAAAGAAATATCGACGGACCCGCGCCCCGTGTTCACGACCGCTTCTCCCTCTTCCGTTATGCGGACTTCTTCGGTCGTGCGGGTTTCCCCGCCCGCGAGCCATCTCAGGAAATTCGGAAGCTCGTTCCAGAAGGAGTCGAAAGGCGGCAAAAACGGGAGCTGGTGAGACAGGGTCGATTCCCACAGGAGCTCAAAATCTGTTCTGCGCGCGTCGAAGTCCCCCTCTTTGGGTACGTCAAGCCCCTTGAACCCGCATTTCGGCCGGAGAATCTCGAGGAGCCGGGAAAGGGGAGGGCGCATGCGCGCGTTCCTGTACAGGTTGACGACGTCGTAGAGGTCGCGGGGCCGGGCGCGTTCGGCGAGCGCGCGGGTCTTCTCCGCGAAGATTTCTTCGTAGTCGTAGGAGAGAATCCTGATTTCTTCTTCGGGACCGTCTCCGTAGGGGTGAAAGACCGGAACCTCCACGGGCGGCAGAACCAGAAGCTCGTCCGCCGTGAGATCTAGCTTGACGCGCGGCGCTCCTCCCGACCTGGGAGAAACGGGACCCCTGTAGGCGAGCCTGGCCTGACAGCTCCGTTTTCCTCGCGGATTTTCGTAAATATCGAATCGTTCCGAATCGGCGAAAAAGTCCGGACCGGAATTGTCGGATATCCACTTGTATATCCCGCCGAAAGCGCGGTTCAGAAAGTCTTCGTCGAGATGCGACGGAGACTTGATGGTGAAGTCCAGGTCTTCGGAAAAGCGGTAGGTTTCCACGTAACACTTCTTCAGGCAGGTTCCGCCCTTGAACACCCAGCTCTCCGCGAGCTCGTCGCTGGAAGAGATTCCGGCCAGAAGCCAGCCCAGCACGTAGTCCTTCTCGATTACGTGCGGATTGAGCCCGAACCCGCGCGCGGCGTCCAGAATCTCCCGCTTGTCGATCACCGCCAGAATCCTTCCGCAAAGTTTTCCGGCACGCGCAGTCGCCACCTGGTGATCAGCCGTCCGCATTCAAGGGCGGGGTCGAGCTTCGCGTGGCCCTCGGTGAGACGAAGTTTCGCCGCCTCCGCCAGGTCTTCGGCAAGCGGCCGTCGCTCGGCGAGAAACCCGAGTCTCTTGAATACCGCGCCGTTGCCGAGGCGGTCCGCGTAGTCGACGAGTTTTCCGATGTCCCTGTGTTCGCTTCGCAGGTACGCATCGAAACAGTCTGCCGCGTGCACAATGTTGCAGCCTAGGGTTGGATCGTCAAGCATGTCTATTATCGTGCGGTGGGGGTCGGAGACGAGCACGCTGCTTCGCGACCGCCATAGCCTTCTCGTGCCGAAGATCATCTCTTCCCGCACGCGTTTCAGCGTGAAGACGGTGTTGTGACGCTTGACCGTCTTCTTTCTTGTCGGGCGCGCGGTGCAGACGACGATGTCCCTGAAAATCTGGTCCGTCAGGCCCCAGTGCTCGGTGGCGGTGCGGCCGCCCACGTAGGCGGGTCCGAACAGGGCCGGAACCATGACCCACGGGTCGCAGATCACGTTCGGGGCGCCGAGAAGCTCGAGCTCCACCGGAACGTACTTCCCCCTGGCGATACGCCGGAGCCACCCCTGTTTCTCCCAGCGGGAGAGAATTTTCGCCGTCCGGGGTCGCGACATGTCGAGCGCGGCCGCCGCGTCTCCGACGTCGATAACGTCTCCCCCGTCGCTCACGACGGCGGCGAGTCTGGCTCTTGCGGGCGACAGATTTTCTTCCAAGTCGATCATGATATATCCTATATGCGGTTATTCATCAAAAACGGGAATTTCCACATAGTAACTATACCATAGAATTTTGAAACCGCGAACGACGGATTTCAGTTCGCGTCCGCGGCATGTCGCGAGCGGGGCCGCCATGTCTCCGATGTCGGGAACATCTCCCCCGGTCCCCGCGACGGCGGTTCTTTTTCAAGTCCGCCCGTAGTATATCCTGTATGCGGTTATTCATCAAAAACGGGAATTTCCGCGCATCCGTCATATCTCAAGACCCGAAAACGCATCCCCCTCGGCTCTGCGCCGCTTTTTCCGGCCGGCGAATCGCGCGGGGCGGTCCTCCCCGTCCCTCCGGCGGTTTGACAACCCGTCCCCCTGGAATAGAATATACCCCCTGTCGCGTGGGGCCGTAGCTCAGCCCGGGAGAGCGCATGAATCGCACTCATGAGGTCGTGGGTTCGAATCCCATCGGCTCCACCACGCGTCCGGCCGGGGGTTTCGGGACGGTTCGTTTCGAAGCCGCGTCCGTTTTCAGTCTGCCTTGGGGCCGTAGCTCAGCTGGGAGAGCGCATGAATGGCATTCATGAGGTCGTGGGTTCGAATCCCATCGGCTCCACCACTCCCCCGACGGCGAATTCCGATTCCGAGAACTCCTCGGGGAAAACTATCCTTTTCTCCCCGTCCCGCCACTGCGTGACCAGCATGCGGTGCCCGGTCTGTTCGAGCGTCCGGGGGTCGAGGCAAAAGTCCCCGTAGAAGGTTCTGAACCGGGAGCGGAGGGCTTCCTCGAAAAGAACCCCGTCGTCCACGCTCGACGTCCGCTCCACGAGCTTCGCCGCTACGAGTCCCATGTTGTAGGACTGGGCGGCCGTGTAGTCGGGAACGTGTCCGTGGGCTTTTTCGAACTCGAGGGAAAATTCCCGGGCGTCGGGGCCGAAGTCCGCGGGAGCGGAGAGAGACGGCTCCCACTGGCTCGTGGAGACGAACCCCTCGCAGAGCGGCCCCAGGCGGGTCCTGAATTCGTTTATCGCGGCCGCGAGCGTCGCCACCATCCTGAAGGAGCCGCGCTCTTTTTCCGATACGTGGCGGGCGAGGGCTATGTCGTCTTCCATCCCGCCGCAGCAGAGCAGGCAGTCCATGCCCCGCTTTTTCGCGGCCGACAACATGGGGGAGAAATCCTTCGTCCCGCTTCGGAAGTAAAACATCCGGGTTCTCATTCCCAGGCTCTCGGCTCGGCGCCGCGCTCCCTCGCAGACGCTTTTCGAAAAGTCGCTTCCGAGGAGACGCAGAACCGCGATTTCCGCCGGGCGGTCGCGAAAGCCGCCCGCCATGTCCACCACCCCGCGGAAGTAGGAAGCGGATCCCGTCATCGCGCTTACGATCTTGGCTCTTCCCGCTCCCGCCACGTCTTCGGACGACCCGCCGTGGTTCCAGACCACTCTGCCCGCTTCGGTCGCGGCCCGCGCGCAGGCTAGGGCGAGGCTGCTCGAATACGGTCCCAGCAGCACGTCCACGCGGTCCCTTTCCAGGAGGCGCAGGGTGTTCTCGCGGGTTTTCCCGGGCAGGCTCGCGTCGTCGTAAAAGACAAGCTCGGGGACAAAGACTTTTCCGTCACGCGTCCTTATTCCTCCCCGTGTGCGGAGATCTTCGACAAGCAGTTTTATTCCCTTCAGGGCTTCCTTTCCCTGGACGGAGTGGCGGCCGGAGAGCTGGACGGAGAGTCCTATCCTGAGAGGTTCGGAGGCAGGTGCGGCGGTCATGACTCCCGGCCGCAGAACCGTTCAAAGATACGTTCTATGTCTTTACCGTTGCCTGGCCCGCCTAATTGTCCATTCCGCGAATACGGCAACCCCAGAAGTCTTACGTTCGAACTTGCTCCGAACTTGACGATTTCGGCTTTGGAAGAAGAATGCCATCCGACAGGCATTCTATCAATGTGCGGTTTCTCGCATAGACCATGAACCCGAGGGATTAGCTTTCTTACCTTCTTATATGTATGTGTTTTGCCCAGACATATGATGTATTCGGGCCGGACCGATTCCAGCATCCTCGACCATATGCGTTCGGCAAGCTCCAAAGTTTCGGATTTGTATTTGGGTTCTTTTTCAGAATCCGGCGACCTGAAGGGTATGAAGTATCCCGACGGGGTTTCATCCATCAGATCTTCCCGCGTGCCCTGATAGGCAAGTTCTTCGGCGAAAATTTCAAATATTTTCTGAACCCGTATCTGCAATGGCGCCTTGCCGGGGTCGTTGTCTCTCCATTTCTCATGAAGATACGCGTTGCCTTTTTCACAACTGCGCCATGGATGGTCGGTCGGTATCGTTTTGCCGCCGGGGTGATAGTCGATAAACGCAAACTTGGAGCTGCCGCGAAGTACTTCTCTGGAGCAGGTCAGAAACCGCCGCCCGCACTCGTAGTCGCGGTCTTTATAAAACCGCTTTATCTCTTCTACCGTGTCTTGGAACAAGTCTCCCGCCATGGGGGATATTGTTCCCGATTTCCCGAGTATTCCGAATTTCCGCGTTTGGGATTTCGCGGTTTCAGTAATGAAGTGCGAACCGCGTGATATGTTCATTCTCCGAACATGTTTCCATTTTCCTGCAATGCATCCTTCAGGGCCGATGCGGAAACCGCGGCGGTTCTTGACTTTGCGACGGGGTTGTTTTAGAATCGCCGTGTCAAGAGAGGTGATAAGAGTCTGTGGATAATAGGGAAATTGCCAGTTACGGCGTGAAGCTTGACGCTTGGTTTCGCAGGGATGGCGGGGAATGGCTGGCGTGGTGTCCGGGCATTGACGTTATGACCCAGGCTGGGACGAAGAAGGAGGTTTTGGAGTTCTTGAGAGAAGCGGTTCAGCTTTGGTTTGAGTCCTGTCTTGAACGTAACGTTCTTGGCGCGGCGCTGAAGGAAGCGGGGTTTGAAGAGATTCCCGCCGATGAAGAACTGTTGGAGGGGTCTAACGTTATCAAGGTCCATGGGCTGGTCCCCGAGATTCCCGCGGCGGAGTTTCGTTTCTCTCTCGCTCGCCGCAAAGGCGGTTGTTTTATTGAGGGTGTCATACCTGCCTCTCTGGCCGCGCATCAGCTAGGCAGCTCCGCTCGTGTGCGCGGTTAACTGGAAAGGACCTGTTTGCGTTTGCGGTGACTGCTATATTAGACGAGGAGGTGAGATGTGTTGAAGCCCAGTCGGAAAAAAGAGTTTATTGAACTGGTTCCGATAAATGAAGAAATGGTCTCCCCTGAAGAAGTTATAGCGGTAATTGCGGAGAATAAAGCCGAAATCAAGTCGGTCAGATATCAACCGCCGTTGCGTATTGGTTCCGACGATTTCGGTGCGTTTCGGGTTGAATGGAAAACTCTAAAATACCAAAAGGTGAATTTGGATGCGCCACGCCTCAATGCCTTTTCCCAAGTCTATGACCGCGGCCTTGGTCGCTATTTCTGAATGAATCTTTCCCCCGACCTTCTTGTCGTTGTGCCAAGGAGCAACCGCGTCTTTGGCCGCGTTCCATAGCGGGCGCGGGCTCTCTTGTCGCTTAAAAACTCTCCGGATGCCCGTCGCTCCCCGGATATCTCCAGCGAGTGATTATACGCCACCCTGCCATATCCGACTTGGCGCGCCATCGCGACCGCCCGGCGGCGGACGGGGACGGGCGGATTTCGTGCGCCGTCAGCAACTTCCCGCCTCCGCGCTCACTCGATGTCGTTGTCCTGACATCGGGTTGGGAGCCATGTCTAGATTTTGTCTCCGCCGCGTAAGCGTGGCGATAGTTACGGATATTGTCAGGTTGTAGCGGAAAGCCCGCAACAGTTAAAAACCTCTAATGAAAATGGTGAATTATGTCAAAACCACAAGAGGAACCTCGGGTTGGGTTCCAAAGCGTGGGCTTTCAAGGTCGCTGCCTGCGAAAAGCCTCAATTCAGCCTGCTTCGCTCAATTCTTCCGACAGACTCAATTGCGAATGTCTTTGAGGAGGGTTGCGGTGCCGTACAACTTGACGGACCAACCGGGTCGAGAGTCTCCAATGCGCCGGCGAAGTCGCAAGTGCCCTTGTTTTGGGTGTGCCGGATAGATGCCCCATTCGGATTCGCGGACCGTCCTCTCCACCGCGGATTCGCGACGACGAACTCGTTTTCCCGAACCCAGCCTAGCGGGAGTTTACTGCGAATGGGGGTATGAAGGGGAACAACAGTGAGGCTTGGGCCGTCAACTGGTCTGGCCTTAAATCCTTTTAAGTGCCTGATGGGCCAGGATTTTTTTCAAAATCTTGGCGACTCTGATTGGTCTCGTTTTCCCTCGTGGAGGATAAAATATATTGTTGGAAAGCAGTAATTGGGTAATACAGAAAAAGGGCGAGAAAAATCTATACGTTTCAACGAGTTAAATTGCCTTTATATGGAAGTTTGACCGTTTCACAGTAAACTCCCGCTAGCGGAAGAGTAGGCTTTCGGCGTCTGGTTCAGTATGCGTCTTACGTCTCCTCTGCTCGGAAGAGAATTGCGACCCAATACAAGTGGAGCGAGTATCGCGAAAGGGGCGGGACAAAGCAGTTTGTCCCAGACATCTGCGCACTCCCCTGTTTTCGAACCGTGATGTGCGACCTTGTACACAGAAGCTCTCTTTCCTCTCGCCGACTCCGAGTTGTTGACGATGACCGACCACCCGCGTCCGACATCTTCCTCAAGGTCGGCTCCCAGCAAAACCGCGTCGTCGCCCAGACAAACCAGAAGGACCACTGAAATTTCGTTTGGCCTCACGTCTCTTGTTTTTTTTCTGGGCGCGCCTTCAATGGGAATTTTCGAGGCTATCATGGATAAGAATTTTTCGAAGCGGTCGTCCGAGGGTGAAAGAGCGAACACGTGCACATCGTCGTTTTTCTTTCGAACCAGCGTGTCGGACTTCAGAAATCTGGTTTTTTGTTTCTCTTTTCCAGAATCTCCGGAATCTTGACGATTTCCCTGGTCGTCCTTGAGCTTGGCGACAGTTCGGAGTCTGCGTGAAGAGCCGCAAACATGTGGAACTCCTCCTCGCCAAGCGCCGCCGCGCAACAGAATTCGGCGGACTCGCAACAACCGACCACTTTGGACAGGCCGGCTGTGTGATCGTCATGCCAGTGAGTGGCAACGACGCGGGACGCCTGCCTCGCGAGGTCTACTCCGATTTTTCTCAGGTAAGCTACCGTGGAACTCTGGATAAAACCTTCTCCACGCAGGAATCAGCCACGACCCATTCCCCGTCGCCCAAGTGGACAAGTACGGACTCGCCATACCCGGGACCAATGAGTGAAACCTCTATCTCGTCTGGTTCGGGGGCGTTCAACTCTCCGATCTCATGAAGCGCGTTATACGCCGTGCGCGTTCTCTGGCGCGTTCTAGGGCGGATGCCGTCCAGCCCGGGAGTCTGCGGAACACTATACGCCCGAAACGTTCTCGGCGTCCGCTGGCCCAAACATGATAGCCCACCGTCATGTAGAAGACGGCGCCCACCTGAAGCAATTCGAGGTCGTCTTCGGATATATCTCTGACCGGGAGTTCCGCTATTTCGCCAGGATAGACCTCGTTGGCGGTCATGTCGCGCAGGCGAGCGATGAAGATGTCGTCCTGTATGCTCTCGACCACGCCTTCCCAGTCCTGAAGCACTTCCTGTCTCCGTTCGGGTGGTTTCTTCTTCGAGGAGGAGGGTATCATCAAATTTTTCTTTCGTTTTGCGTTTCGTGAACGTAGGCGAGGTTTCGAAACTGCTGGGGTCTTGCCTGCGTATGCTCGTTCAGCGTCGTAAATCGCACGTTTTGGGAATGCGAATCCGCGTCGGGGGAGCCGTACTCCGTCACGGCTTCAGGAGAAAAAGCGGTCTTGGAAAACAATCCGGCCTCGGAATAAACACCCGCACCTCGGTCGGGACAAAAAATCCTCTTCGGCATCGAGGTTTCAACCGCCGCCATTTCTGCATTCCTCCGCAAGTTTCATGACTTGGTAACGTCAATAGTACAACAGTCTTATGGCAGTTCAAGTCGGATGTCCAACGTTGCCGCAGTCTAACGATATACAATCGCGGTTTCGCGCCCGGCTTCTTCCTGCCGTAGAGCTCAAGCGAAGGCATCCTCCAGCAGCTTTCGCTGCTCGGCGTGTCTTTTAGGGTTCTCTGACCTGAACTTTCGGAGGTTGAGCAGCTTCCACCGCACGGCTGGCAGGTTTTCGGCCTCGGGCAGGCCGATGAGGTCGAAGCGGGGTTCGGCGTCGTGGACCGAAAGCAGAAACTCCGCCAGGTCTCCCTCGAGACGGCTTTTCACGTCCCCGAAGAGACGGGTTCTCGCCGCCTCGAGCTCCGTCCGCTCGACGTCGTCCGGAATCATTCTCCCGAACTGCTCGAGAGACGATTCTTCGAAGGGCAGGATGTTCGGAGAGAGCGTTTCGTGGATCGGGCGGCGGGAGGAGCAGGCGTAGACTAGGAAAACGCGGAACAGGTCGTCGCTTATCCCCTCGTTTTCGTAAAGCACCTTGATGTCGAAAAGATCCCTCGGGTGCTGGCGGTCGAGCGCGGCGTTGATCTTTCCCGCGTACACGTCTTCGAAGGAAAGCACCTGCGTTTCGGTGGACCCGAATCTCTTTCCGACCGAATCCGCGGTCCTGAGCAGGCGGTGCGGCAGCACGGTTCCGCGCATGACGGGAGTGGTCTCGATTTTCACTTCCGTGTCGCCGAACACCGCCGTGACTCTGTGCCCGCTCGTGCGCCGAAACCGCAGTTTCTCCTCGATCAGGGAGCAGGAACTCATGATTCGGCCAAACGCCGCGTGGATGTTCGCGGTGGAAGTCCGCCAGTCTTCTATCGGCAGGTAGGTGAGGTCGATGTCGACCGACAGGCGCGGCATGTCCTTGTAGAAAAAATTGATCGCCGAACCGCCTTTCAGGGCAAATGTCTTTTCCGAAGATACCACGGGCATCAGGTGAATCGCAAGTCCCGCCTGCTCCAAGTAATTTTCATCATACATTTGCGTTGCCTCCGTAATCGTGGCTGTAGGCGGCGAGCAGTTCATCGGGGACATAGACTTGGTAGACGGGATGCATGTTGCCTCCTTTGGCGAGCGCCCGCGGGCCGGAACCGAAATCGACCTCCGCTTTGTCGACGTGCTTGAGCCAGGCGTGAGCGTGGCGCTCGGCCAGAACGAAGAACAGTCGCTTTACCTTGACGCTCCGGCAGGCGCGCAGAAGGGATGTCATAAGTTCTGTTCTCATGATTGCGAGACTCCTGAACATCCTGTCGAGGTCGTGAAAGGTTCCGCGGCGTGGAAAGTCGTCCAGAACTTCCAGCACGGCGCGTTCGCGAGTCGACACGTGTATAGGTTTTCTTGGCTCGAAAAGCTTCCAGTCCCTGCGGCGGACGGGTCCGTCGGCGATCGGCGGGTCGTCGCTTCCGACGGCATCAGGAGAACTCTCGTCGGCAAGAGTAAGCGGAACTCCGTATTCGGCACAGAAGCTGCTCTCGACGCCCAGAAGGTCGCCGAACAGGGAGCACGAACGGACATGGAACCGCGCCGACTTGAGAGGCACCCGCGAGAGCCATGACGGAACGGTCCCGTAAAGATACACGGGGTTTCCTTTTTCCGGCCACAGGCAGCTTCCGTAACGGTGGACTTTCAGGGCGCTCGTACCGCCCAGATGAACCCTGTACCCCATGATCCGCTGGACGGACGCGAGCACCGTGTCCCAGTCTCGCCTGCGCGAAAAATCTTCCTGAGGCACCGGACGCCGGTAAACTCCCCTCGTCACTTTTTCGAGCCATCCCCGCCTCACGTAGCGGCTTACGGACTTCGGACCGATGCCCTGGCGGCCGAGCCACGCGGCATCGACCGGAAAACCGGGAGGGACATGGCGCACGAGGTTTTTTAATCTTGGCGTTTTTTCAAGACTCATAGCCGTTAATTTTCCATATTTTCAAAATCATGTCAAGGGCTCGTTTCAGACTTCTCCATATTAGATGTCTTTTAGCCGTCTTAACAGAAATATTCTGAAAAATCTCCCGAAACGACGACTCCGGCGTCTGCTTCCCCGCAACGGTCCCGGCCGGGCAACGGGTTTTTAGCCGTGGCGTTTTTAAAAGGCTTTTAGCCGTTAATTTCAGAGATATTCAAAATCACGGCGAAAATTGCTTCAGAATGATTCGTATAAGAAGGCTTTTAGCCGTTTAATCTGAAATATTTCAAAATATGTTTCCCGACCCCTCGTCCGTTACGCCGCGCCTCTCGTCATATGTTCGAGTCGTTGTTGTGCAGGTAGTCGTAGTAGTCCGGGGCGAGCATTTCCTCCGGCACGTAGATGCGGTAGGCGGGATGAAGCTTGCCTCCCTTGACGAGCGCCCGGGGGCCGGAACCGAAGTCGACCGCCGTTTTGTCGAGCTCCCGGAGCCAGTCGTGACCGTGGCGGTCGGCGAACACGAAAAACAGCCGTTTTACCTTCACGCTTCCGCATATGCGCAGAAGGGCCGCGAGGAGCTCCGGCCTGAGGTCGTACAGCGACTCGAACACCTTGTCGAGGTTGTCGAATGTCCCGCGGCGGGGAAGGTCGTTCATGGCCTCGAGCACGGCCCGCTCGTCGGACGACACGTGCGCCGGCCACATCAGCCGGCCGGGCGGCGGACCGTCGGCGACTTCGGGTCTGTTCCCGGGTGCTGCCTCTTTTTCGCCGTCCCCCGTCGCCGCGTCGTCGAACAGCGTGAACGGGACTCCGTACTTGATGTGAGGACTGTTCTCGACCCCCAGAAGGTCGCCGCCGAACAGGGAGCACGAGTGGACGCGGAAGTCCGCCGACTCGAGGCGCAGACGCGAGAGCCAGGACGGGACGGTTCCGTAAAGATGCACGGGATACGGTCCTCCCAGCCTCAGGTAGTGCTCGTGACCGCGCATCGCCATGGACGTGAGGCCGCCGATGTGAACCCTGCATCCCATGATCCACTGGATGGACGTGACCACCGACTGCCAGTCCTCCTCGCGCGAAAAGCCCTCGGGCGGCGGAGGAAGCCTGTAGACGCCCCTCGTCATCTTCTGCAGCCAGCCTCCCTTCTCGTATCGGTATATCGACTTGGGGTGGAAGCCCTGGCGTTTCAGCCACGCGGCGTCGACCACGAAGCCGGGAGGAATGGTGTTTACGAGGGGTACCAGTCTCGACGTTCTCTTGCGACTCATAGCCGTTGATTTTACATATTTTCAAAATCAAGGCAAAAATTGTTTTTAGAAGTATCCATATAAGAAGGCTTTTAGCCGTTTAATTAGAAAAATTTTGAAAAACTTTATTGACTTGGATAGCGGATAAAGCCACATATTTTGACTTTGTAGAAGCTTTCTGTTGCCGAACTTCAAATTCCCTGTTCCGCGTTTCTGCTGACCGTTCGGCGATATCCGAATGCTGTAGGTAGAAGGTGCACCAGTCGGTCTCTCTTCGCTGCTAGAGATCTTCTACGTTGTAATACCAGGGCTTTTCCATTGAATCTCATATTGGCCAAAATCATCAGGGCCGGCATCGGGCAGGGAGGATTTGATTTCGGAGTTGATTTCCTCGTCAATCGGTGCCATCTTAAAAATCCGCTCTCTCAAGTCTGGAGTTATCTAGCATTACCTAGACTTTCCTGGCGATTGAGAATTTCGCGCTTCTTCCTCGTGGAGGGTTGCCCGGCGAGCCTTGCAAGGCAAGGTCTTACAGCCGGTCTGCGCGCTAGCCAGGACGTCGGCCTCGCGGCCAGTCGCCTGCTCCGGGGAGCTCCCGGCGCTGCTATCCGTGTCTCTCTGGTCTATGACGACAGACGCGTTCTCGTCGCGGTGATGTTCCGCGCCGCATTGCGGGCATGTCCACCACTCCTCGCTCTTGAGCGCGTGATTGACATAACCGCAGGCGGAGCAGGTCTTGGAAGTGTATGCGGGGTCGACTTCGACAACCTCGATACCCACTCGTTGCGCCTTGTATTTGAGAATGCGGAGAAACTCCGCCATGCCCGCGTCATAGACTCCGCGAGCGTTTCGCTTCCGCCGCCGTTTCGCCATCTTTGCCACGTCCAGGTCTTCGACAACTATCCGGCCAGCGAGCCTTGCGATTGCGGATGTGGCCTTGTGGATGTTGTCCTGCCTGATACAGGCAACTCGATAATGGAGTCTGGCGACGCGTCGCCTTAACCGCTCGCGTCTTTTGCTTCCTCTCTTTGCTCTCGACAACTTTTTTTGCGCCCGACGGAGCTTGTCCTGGGCGTGCTCCAGCGGGTGCGGGTTCCTGATTTTCTCGTGCTCTCCGGTAGCGTGATTGTAAAGCGTGGCAAGCCACCGCTCGCCGCGGTCAATCGAAACGCGGGGGCGGCCGGACAGGTCGGGCTTTGCGGGGTCGGCAACCTCGCAGGTGAAAGAAATAAACCACTTCCCCGCTGATTGCGTAACAGTCACTTCCGCAATCAGCGGTTCCGAGAAGCGGAGCTTTTCGGTCATCTTGACCCAGCCGACATATGGCAACTTCACGCGACGACCGTGGACGGCGGGGACATATTCGGGGCCGTTCGACACGCGCCAACTGTCGCCTTTCCGTCCCCGGGCCCTGAAGCGGGGGAAGCCGGCGCGCTTGGCAAGAAAACCTTTTATCGCGCGGCCCAGTCCGTACTTGATTGAGTTCTTGGCCGCTATTTCAGAATGAATTTTTTTCCTGCCTTCCTTGTCGTTGTGCCAGGGCACCAGAACGTCCTTGAGGCAGTTAAACCACTTCCTGAGATCCGCTTCACTCAGAAGCAATCCAGCGTCCAGGCACACCTTGAAGTGCTCAAGCGAGAGATTGTATGCCGTTCTGGCATAGCCGACCTGGCGGGCAATCCGCTCCGCCTGGGCGGCGGTCGGAGACAAGCGGATTTTATGCGCCGTTATCACTCGGCCGCCTCCGCAAACTGCTTAAGGTCTTCCGTCAACCTGCGGTGCTTCTTCGACCTCGCGCCGTATAACCGCGCGGAAAACACCGTGATTATCTCCAGGACATCCTGCGCGAGCTCCTCCTCGAAAGAAGGTTGTTCGCCTTTGTGGATTATCACTATCTCCACGCCTTGAATTTCGCAGAGCGCGAAAACAAGCTCCGCCCCAAACCGCAGCAGGCGGTCCTTGTGCGTGATGACAAGCCGCCGGATTTTCCGGCGCAATATCAGCTCAAGCAATTTCTGCAAGCCTTTTTTCCGGTAATTCATTCCGGACCCGAGGTCTTTTATCGTTTCCGTCCGCCACCCCTTGGCGGCGCAATATGCCCCCAGCGCGGCCTGTTGCCGCTCCAGGTCTTCCTTCCGGTCGTGTGAAGAAACGCGAGCGTAGCAGACCGTAGTCGCGTCCAGGGCGGCCGCGCCGGTAAGCTCCGCCACGGAATAATAGCGGGTGCCCGCTTTTGTTTTCCTGGCGGGCAGCAGCTCCCCCGACGCTTCCCACTTTCTCAATGTCTCGACTCGTACGCCCAACAAGGCCGCCGCCTCGCCTATTCTTACCAGCCTCTTATCCATAGACCCAGATACTACTAAAAAAACCCCAGATAAAACAAAACAGTTGAAAATCCCCTTCAGTGTTCATGTCCATATGATTGACCGCCAAATTTTTACTGATGACTGACACTTAACTTGAAGTGTCTCGTGCAGTTACTCCCTCCAGAATGCACCACACATCTCGGTATGTTTTTCCTTCTTGCTTGCCAAGTGCTTGTTGCCAAGCCGATTCGTCCATGTTCCGTAAACGCTCTCTTACATTAACGAGCGGTTCATCAAGTATATTGCCCATGTTCTCGGCAAGTCTCACCGCCGCCGACCGTGAAACGCCCAGCAATCTTAGAACAATGGCTTTATCGTTGTTAACGCCGTAATAAACGCGGGAAGGCAGATTGTTGAGCATCTGGATCTCGTCTTCCGTCAATTCGCTTCCAGTAATTGAGAGCAGAGCACCAAGTCCCCAAGCAGAAGTTTGTATCAACTTGCCGAACAAGTTTTGGCCACACTTGGTTAAGGCTGTCATCTCGTTGCCGTTATCTTTCATAAAATAGCTGTGCGCGATATCGGTAATGGACTGGCCGTTGACCCAATCTTTTACTATCATGGCCAACTTGTTTCCGTCTGGACCTTCTCTCCCCGTTACAGCCTCCAGATTTTCTCTCAGCTCAGGAACTCTCAACAGAACACCCATCATATTCTGGAGGTCTTGATTGTTACCGCTAAACAGCGATTCGGCGTTCCACATGCTAGCTTTAATGCCCTGTTCGCGCGCAGCGCTGAACACCGATTTTATGCTTTCCAGGGAGAACCCTGTACTGTCAACGAGCTTTATGGGTTGTCCAGGTTTCTGAATGTCTTGGGTGTAAGAATATACGCCGTGAAGAAGGTTGTCTGCCAGCGAGGAGTCTTCGACCCTAAGTTTTGCGAAACCAAAAGTGTTGCGAAGCACCTGTTCTATTTCATCCGCAAAACCTCGAGGCTCGCCCATCTGTCTGTAGGTATGAGCTAGGTACTGCAAGAAAGCGGACCACTGAGGATGATTATAGACAATTTTCCCTAAATCATTTAATTGGTCGGCGGCTTCTCTGGCTAGTTCAATCAGTGCGGAATTAAGCTCGCCGGACTGTATCTTAATGAATTCTCGGAGGGCTTCCGCCTTATCGGAATTTTCGGCGACGAGTGTTACGACACCCAGGGACCCTTGTGAAATTCGTCCCGCACGCCCCGCTATATTCCAGAAGTCTTCTGGAGGCATATCCTCCGTGTAACCCCGATATGGGTATTGATGCGAAGCCATTACGACGCCGGAAACGGGGAAATTGACGCCTTGCGCAATAGTGGTGGTGGCGACCAAGAAACTGATTTCGCCTTCTTCGAACAACCACTCCATAAGAGCGCGCGTTTCGTCGGAAAGCCCCGCGTGATGAACGCCGATGCTGTATGAAAGCAGATCAATTAAGGGAAAGTCATGTCCCATTTCCAGTTTCAGGAATTCCTGAACCAAGGTGGTCTTGCGTGTCGGGCATTGTCGATTGACTTCTATTTTAAGTCGTTTGGCGAGTGACCATACCCAGTCTGGGCGTGAATGCATGACTATAACGGGGCCTCGCTGTTTTAAAGCCTGAGCGGCAACTGTTGCCAAAACGCCAACCTCAGACGCTTTGCTGTAGGTAGGAGCAATTTCCTTGTTGGCCGGCAAGTCAAGCAATTCATCTACCGCGAGGGTTTGTCTGGTGGTGTGGACAGTCTCCATCTTAAGACTGTAGCCATAACTGCGATGGTTTATAGCTTCTTTCTTTTCGGCTTGAGTAATTCCTATCACTCTGTCATTGGGCTGCCAATCCAGAGACAGGCTCATGTCTTCGGAATTTCTGCCACCCAGCCATCTCGCCACTTCTTCGGCATTGGCTATGAAAGGCGTAAGCAAGAGAAACTGTGCGTATTGACATTCGTTGTTTATAGTGGCGAGCAGGAGTTCGAGTCTAAGACCTCTGTTAATATTTTGAATGTTATGTGCTTCGTCCACGATTACCAGGGTCAACGGACGACCTATTTTCGCCTCCCAGCCTTGACGAAGAACAAGATCGAGTTTTTCAGGCGTAGTAACGAGAACGCGAAACTCGTTGTCCGGGCTGTCCTGCAACAGCAAGTCTGATTCTATATTGTCAATTTCAAGTGCCGGGCTGACCTGCTCGACGTTAATATCTAGGGGGTTTAAGTCTCGACGTAATTGACGGGAAACCTGATTAACCAAAGTGCGGGTTGGTACCAGATAGGCTACCCAGCCTCTTTCCTGATCAAATTGGTTCAATGCCTGAAGAATCCTGAATTCGGCGATCATCGTTTTGCCGCTTGAAGTGGGAAGGCTCACCACAACCGCGCGACGACTCGAACCAAGTAGACCTTTTTCGGCAAGTATCTGGCGTTGCGGAGGCAACACATCGAATACAGCCCTGTCCCCTCGCCCCCTGTCTACCAGGCTTTGTACAAAACGGGTGACACGGGAATTGACCGCTCTTGTAACGGTCCAGATAGAGTTCTCGGCCATCTGATACGCGCTGGCAGCAAGCAGTCTGGCCAACGGTTCCAGGTCAATCATCCGCGCCTGCTTGCCTACAGCCAGTATTCGGTCGAAATGAATTTCCAGCAATTCATGAATCTGATACTTTCTGTCCACTACTCCGTCCGTCATGTAATGAGCGAAAATTTCCGCCGCCTTGGCGAGGTGATAAAGTCCTATAAGTTCAAGGGCCGCGGCCGTCGCGTTTTCTGAGTTTTCAAGATGCTTTTTCTCAAACGTCGTTTGAGCATCTCGTAAATCGGAAATGCGTTCCAATACAGTGTCGCGGTCTGCCCAGCCCTTCTTTCGGATAAGTCTAAGCCAAGCATCCAAAACGGTTGCCCAGGTTCGTTCACGCCAGTCATCAGAACTGACTGGCAAATCCGGCCAATCTTCTTCGCGTAACCAGCGAGCCGCATCAATCCCCTTGTCGCCCAGAACCGCCAGAGCACTGGCTCGTAGCAGAAGCATTCCCGCTTTTATGCCGTTGTCTGGTCTTGGAAGAACTCGAAGCAAACGAAAAGCATCTCTGGCGGCAAGTTTCAGCTCTTTTTCATCGCTTTGCTCAAGCTTTTCTTTGGAAAGAAGATCAAGTACGGCAATCTCAAGAACTCCGGCCGTGCGCCGTATCAATTCGTTGTCTGTTTCAAAAGGCGAGTCCAGAAGCTCTTTGGATACGGTCAGACCTTCTGCCTGTTTGACGGCTTTCTCGCGTGAATCGCTTAGCATGGCAAGAAGCCGATGACTCATGATTCGCCTCCTGCCGCGAGTGCGGGAAGGCAGGCAATTGCACAGGGAATATAAATTGCGAGCAGCTTGCAAGTTGTTGGAGGATGTATGGTTTCGGCTAGCGACCGCCCTCTGCGTCGCAGGTCCTTTTCATCGGGACGTGTGTCGCGGATGAGAATTCCGTATAGCGATACCGCCTTGTTTCCGGAATCCAGAAACAGCTCAATCGCGGAATCAAAAAATGTTTCATGTTCCGTCCCTTTGCATCTTGGGAACAACCAGGTCAGAAGCTGAACTATAACGGAAAGATCGTTTGCCAAATTCTCAATCTGGTTGATCATGCCGCCGCGACCGCTCATAACACCGGGAGGTTGCTTTTCGTCTGAAGATGTTTTTACTTCCCCGAGCACGAGTCGGGTTTCGTCGCCTTCAACACTGAAACCCACAATGTCCGCTCCCTGAAGACTGGCTCGCGGGTTCCGTTTGTCCCGTTCCATGTTCCATGGCCAGATTATACCGAACTCGTGACCCAGGAACTCTTCAGCCAGAGCTTCTCCCACGGCCCAGTCATGTTCTTCTCCGGCCTTGGAAGCTAGGACGGCATCCAGGCTTTCTCTGGCGAAATCCGTGTTGGCGAGTCCCCGTAAATGTGTTTCAAATTCAGTTTTTCCTTCTTCGTCGTGGAGACGTGAAGCAACGTCACGGGCCATAAACCTTTTAAAATCGTCGGAATCGTTCATGGCTATGCCGCTCCACAAGACCTGACCGTGCTGGTCTTCGTAGGTTGTTTTAGCAAAAGAGGTCAACTGGCAGTCTTCCTGTCAGCTGACTTTTCAAAGGAAATGTCTTGGCTTTGAGACATTGAATCGGGAGTTTGTATTTTCAAGGGCAGTGGTCTACAAGAAAGGTAATTGATTCAAGCGTCTTCTTTCCATAGTCCCCATCTGATTGCTTCTTCGATTCTTCCGCTTTCGCATTCATAGCCTTTCGCCAATTCCGTCGCTGACTCTCCGGCTCTATAGCGTTCGACTATAGGAAACTCTGATTTAATCGCAGATATCACTGGCCGACTAGGGTACTCTATAGCGTTCTTGGAATCAAAGGAGCCTTGTGATGTGTGAGTAGTTTTTCAATTGACCGGAATTTTGAATTTTACAATTGGCCGGTTTTTGTTTTTCACTTCAGCATCCGAGGGCGTAGCCCGAGGGTGCTGAAGTGAACCTCCGACGCTGACTCCCGGACGGCTTTCTCTTCCAAGGTCCTTCTCCCACCAACCGACCCTCCGAGTCGTACTTCCCTACAAGCCTCTTCTCCGAATCATACACCGCCATGCTCCCGTCCGGATACTCGTGAACAACCGCCGGGTGCCTCACGAAGTGATTCCTATACGTCACCCTCGGCAACTGCAACCGCCGACCCTTGTACCTCACGCAGTTGTCGTTGCCCACCTTCCGGGTCTCTTTCCGACACAGTATGTTGTCCAAATCCGCATCCATAACCGGCACAAACCCATCGCCCGCCTCCCTCGCGGGAACCGAAAGACGCCTGTTGAGATCAGCAAGAAACTTGCGCGCCAAAAACTCGTTTGCCTCCTCCATGTCCGTAATACCAGCCTCCTTCAACTCCTGGGGAAGCCTCCTCTGCAACGTCCCGAACATACGCTCGCTTCGGCCCCGAGCCTGAGGAGACTTCGCCGCTATCATCTCGATCCCCAACTCCGCCATCGCCCTGCCAAACTGCGTAGGCTTGTCCCTGTCCACGTCTCCGCCCGCCTTCGGAGTAGTCCAGTAGTGACTGCCCCTGTCGGTGTAGAGGCTATGGAATATGCCCCTTCTCTCCAACACCTCCCGCACCCCCCTCATGCTGCTCCACATACCCTCCTGCTTCACGAAAAACGCACTGTATATCTCCCCCGTAGCATCGTCCATGGTGACCACCAGATCCCACTTCTGATCAGGCACCCAGAAATGCCAGCTGGCGTCCTGGTGAAGCAATATCCCAGGCTTGCCCTTGCGCTCCCTGCTCTGACGGTAGGGACCCCTCCTGCGCCCACGCTTGACCAGAGAAGCCGCATGAAGACATTCCTTCACCCAGCTGTAACTGCGAACTCCTCCGTGCAGTTCCGTATAAGCCTCGTAGAAATGCCACACGCTGCGACCCTCGTAAAGTTCCCTGTACAACGCCTCAAGCGCCCCGACTTCCTCCTCCGAAGCTCTCCGAGGTCCTCGACCCCCTATGCGCCTGTCTCGCAATCCATCAGCTCCTTCGTTCTCCCAGCGCCGCCTGTAGCGCCGAAACGTCCGCTCGCTCATCCTCAACGCAAACGCCGCGTCGCGCTGTCCTATCTCTTTGGCCTTCCACCTGCCGTATACTTCCTCGAACTTCTCCATCCGATTCTCCTCTATGTGCTCTCTGCGAATCATTGCTTCTCCCTCCTTTATCCAAAACAAAGAAGCTATCTCCGCAAGAGTCAGAACCGGCCAATTGATTCACTCAAAAAGCGGCCAATTGATTTATTATCAACAAGGAGCCTTGTGATGCAGTCATTATGATTTGACCTGCCTGTGCGGCGACGCACAGTTAAGCTGAAGATAAAAATCTTTCAGTAAGGGAGGACAAATCAATGACGCAGAACAATACCACGCAATCCGAGCAGTGCGAAGAGCTGACAGCCGCTCTCCAAGCGCAGAGGAACCTGTGGAAGGAGCACAGCTTCCCCGCTTACATAGGGCTTGACGTTCACAAAGAAAGAATCGCAGTATCCGTAGCTCGCTGCGGCCGCCAGGACCCCGAACCCTGGGGAGAGATCGCCAATGATCCGTCGTCCGTAAGGAAGCTGATCGAGAAGCTGAACAAAAAGTTTCACGGTCAGGTTCTGTTGTTGTGCTACGAGGCGGGGCCTTGCGGATACGTTCTCCACAGGCAGTTTCAGGAGCTTGGCCATCATTGTCTCGTGGTCGCTCCTTCCCTCATACCCAAAGCTCCGGGAGAGAGGATAAAGACCGACAGAAGGGACGCGCAGATGCTGGCAAGCCTGCTTCGCAGCGGCAATCTCACCCCTGTGTGGGTTC
The DNA here is from genome assembly GCA_965243595.1 of Thermodesulfobacteriota bacterium. Lineage (GTDB taxonomy): Bacteria > Desulfobacterota_D > UBA1144 > Nemesobacterales > Nemesobacteraceae > Nemesobacter. The sequence continues at coordinate 2,091,736 of OZ251569.1, read as the reverse complement.
CCGACGAGGAGCAGGAAGCCATGCGGGACCTGGTGCGCTTCAGAGAGGACTGCAAGGAACAGCGCTTTCGGGCGCGGCAGAGAATAAACGGCTATCTTCTTCGGCACGGACACCACTGGCCCGGGAACAAGACCCGCTGGACGAAGACCTACTACAACTGGCTTGAGTCCTTGAAGTTCCCCACCGCGGTTCAGCAGGCGGTTCTCCAGGGATACATGGACATGGAGAAGCAAGCCGTCGAGGCTGTGAACGACGCCACCGCCCAGATAGAGTTCGCCATGGAACAATGGTCTCTGGCTCCGGTGGTCAAGTCGCTGGTCGCTCTTCGCGGAATCGACAAGCTCGCCGCCGTGACGCTGCTAGCCGAACTCGGAGACATAAGCCGCTTTCCCTCTCCCAAACAGCTGATGTCTTTCCTCGGTCTTGTTCCTGGAGAATACAGCAGCGGACAACGCAGACGCCAGGGAAGGATAACCCGCGCCGGAAACGCTTCGGCCCGCAGAATGCTGGTGGAATGCGCGTGGGCACACCGCTTCCCCGCCCGAAAGACCCCGCACATGAAACGGAAGGCCAAAGACGCTTCCGAAGAGGCCAAGACTATAGCATGGAAAGCGCAGAAACGCCTCTGCGGTCGTTACAACAAATTCCTCCGCGCAGGCAAAAACACCAAGCAGGCAAACGTAGCCGTCGCAAGAGAACTTGTGGGGTTCATATGGGATGTAGTCCGCATAGAGATGGGCAAACTGTTATCCGAAGCGGCTTGAAGAACGTAAATCGTATCGGTTCAAACTAAAATGCACGACAAGGAGAGACATAAGCATTGAAGCAAGGCACGGTCAGACCGGTGTGGAGAATCCTTCTCAACTCTAAATGGGCGCCGAACGACGGGATAACCTCTGATAGAGCATTCCCTTGCGGCGATCCCTGCTTTGCAGTCAAAGGCCAGCTCCGCGACGCAGTGAAGACCTGTGGTAACCAACCCACGCATATCAGATTGATCCACCGTCGCAATCTGTCCGACCGCGCCTTGCTTCAATACTTTTATAACGATATGTGAAAATTATCGGATAGCTCTTTACAGGTCAAATCATATCAGAGAGTCCAGCCAGTTTTGCCGACCTGTCGTATAGAGAAAAAGAATGCAGACCCGCAGGGAGAAATTCCTTGCCCGGATGGATGCAGTGCTGTCGTGAGAAGTTGTTGGAGCCGATTGAGCGAATACTATCCCAAGGGACACAGGGGACGGCCTCCGGTGGGAACGGAGAGGATGTTCTGCATTTATCTGATGCAGCAGCGGTACTGGCTCATCGACCCCGCTATGGAAGAGAATCTATACGACATAGAAGCGATGACGACCCGTCCCATCCGAAATTTTGTGTTTCTACAACCCACGCAAAGGGAGAGTGGAAACCTGGTGATTCCATAGCTGATACGATGTTGCCCTGGATAATCGAGTGGCTTGCTCGTTGCGAAGGTCGGCGGGCGACGGGCGAGGGAGCTGGAGGAGGGGGTCGCTGAATCGCAAGAGCGGGTTACGGAACGAAGGAGTATGCGACCTTCTCAAAAGGATTGGCGTTCTTTTGACGAAGAGGGAGACGACGCGGCCTCCATTGTTGTTGCAGGCGGTGAAGTTGAATTTTGCAGACAACAGTTTATAATTGTTGGCGAGGGATTCTCTGGAGGAGAGTACGAGAAATGGAAAGTACCGCGACCGAAACTATCCTGAAGAACATAGAAAGGGAGATCAAGGAGTTTAAGAGCAGTTATGCGGCCAGGAATCTGGAGATAGACGCCAGATTTGAAAAGATAGACGCTAAATTCGAGGGCATAGACAGCAAGTTCCAGAACATAGACAGCAAATTTCAGAACATAGACAGCAGGTTCGAGAACATAGACAGCAAGTTTGATCAGATGAGCAACAAGATTGACAGCAAGTTTGATCAGATGAACAGCAAGATTGACAAACTGACGGAACGGATACACCGCAACGAAATGAAGGTTTACGGAGTTTCGCTGGTCGTGGCCCTGGCGGCGAGCGCCGCGATCAGATACTTCCTCGCCTGACCGGAACCCGTTCCCCGCACGCGCGGTTTCGGGCATGAAGCGCGACTCGGAAAAACCCGCCGAGTTTATCTTATCCTGAAATCGCGAAATTCTCCCGCGGGCTCCGTCCATTCCACCTCGACGGATTCGACGGTGGCCCGGGGCGGACCTTCGCCGCACCACCCGATCAGCTCTTCCAGTTTTTTCCCGGGTCCCTCCGCCAGGATTTTCACGCTTCCGTCCGCGAGATTCTCGACCCGTCCCCTCACGCCCAGAGCCGCCGCCTTCTCGGCCACAGACGCCCTGAAGAAAACTCCCTGAACCCCGCCTTTCACGATGATGACCGCTTTTCGTTCCATCGCCCCTGGGAGCCATCGTACCGAAAGCGGCCGCAAGTGTCAATGAATGCGGGATATTGCGATTTTTCCGGACGCGGAGACCCTGCCTTCGTTTCTTTGACAGTCGGGAGGGCAAAATGTATTTTGTTAGTCAAATGCCGGAATACAGGGTCTGCTTCAGATGCATAGACGAGGACTGCGCCGAGACCTACTCTCTTGACGAAATCGTTTACAGGTGCAGGAAGTGCGGAAACCTCCTCGAGGTTCACCACGACATGGAAGCTCTTCGCCGCCGGTCGGCCGAAGAGTGGAAGCGGCTTTTCGACGGCAGGTACAGGAAGCAGTCCTGGCCTTACGGAAGCGGCGTCTGGGGAAAGAGGGAGTGGGTCTGTCCTTTCGTCGAAGACGAGAACATAGTTTCCATGTACGAGGGAGGCACCAACCTTTTCTGGGCCGAGAGGTTCGGAAAGCGGGTGGGAGTGGAGGACCTCTGGATAAAGATGTGCGGAAACAGCCACACGGGCTCCTTCAAGGACCTGGGCATGACCGTGCTAGTGTCGGCCGTGAAGCAGATGATAAGCGAGGGCGTCGACATTCCGGCCGTCGCCTGCGCCTCCACCGGAGACACCTCCGCCGCGCTTGCCGCCTACTGCGCCGCCGCCGGCATTCCCTCCATAGTGTTTCTTCCCAGGAACAAGGTGTCTGTGGCGCAGCTGATCCAGCCCATATCGAACGGGGCGCTGGTTCTTTCCCTGGACACGGACTTCGACGGCTGCATGGAGATGGTCCAGAGAATAACCGGCGAGCACAACATCTACCTCGCCAATTCCATAAACTCGCTTCGCATAGAAGGGCAGAAGACGGTGAGCGTGGAGCTCTGCCAGCAGTTCGGATGGGACGTTCCCGACTGGGTGATAATTCCCGGGGGGAACCTGGGAAACGTCTCCGCCCTGGGAAAGGGGTTTCTGATGATGCGCGACCTGGGACTGATAGACAGGCTTCCGAAAATAGTCTGCGCCCAGGCCGAAAACGCCAATCCCCTCTACCTGAGCTATCTCGAGGGCTTCGAGGAATTCAGTCCCGTGAAGGCGAAAAAGACCCTGGCGAACGCCATACAGATAGGAAACCCCGTGAGCGCGAACAAGGCGATAGCCATTCTCCGCCGCTTCGACGGCATGGTGGAGCAGGCCTCGGAGGACGAGCTCTCCCACGCCTCCGCGATGGTGGACAGGACGGGGACCTTCAACTGTCCGCACACGGGAGTCGCGCTGGCCGTGTTCCTGAAGCTGCTGGAGAGAAAGGTCTTTTCCCCGGGCGACAGGATAGTCGTCGTGTCCACGGCCCACGGACTCAAGTTCGTCGAGTTCAAGTCGGGCTACCACGCGGGTTCCCTGGAGGGAGTGTCGTCGAAGCTCGGAAACGCTCCCGTCGAGCTTCCCAACGACTACGGGGCCGTCAGGGACGCCGTGGAAAGCAGGATTCTCGCCCGGTGACGGGGCGGCGGTTCACGCCGCGGCCGTTTCTCTCTTCTTGTCCGACCGGTATCTCGTCCATTCGACGAGGATCAGTATCCATACGGGGACGAATTCCACCCACGCGACCAGGTTCGCCGGCGTCCCGCCCGCCGGCAGCCAGTACTGGAGGTAGTAGAGCTGAAGAAGCGCGGTGAGCGAGAGAAACGCGCGGCTGGGAGCCACGGCGAGGAACGGAACCAGCCACGTGAAGTACCACGGAAACTGGGCGGGGCTCAGCAGGAAGCCCGCCCCGACTATGAGCAGGGCCTTTCTGTGAGGACCCAGGGGACCGCTTCCGAAGGCCACGTAGAGCTTCCAGAGAAGGAGCGCGGCCACGACCGCCGTTCTCGAGTATTTCTGGGCGTGACCCGGGTGAATGTCCGCCAGTTCCAGGAAAAACTCCCCGGCTCTGAGAACAGTCGCGAAAAACGGGCTGTTGTTCTGCCAGCTTTTTCCGTAAGCTAAGATGCCCGAGGACTGGTCGGGCTGCGAGAGGATCATCGGAAGGAATATTGTCCCGAGCAGGACGACGAAAACGAGCGCCTGGGCGGCGGAGGTCCACTTTTCCCGAAAGGGCCGAAGGAACGTCCCGAATATGAGCGCCGGCCACAGCTTCACTCCCGCGGCCAGGGCCAGGGCGGCCGCGCTTAGCTTTTTCCTGTTCCCGAGAAAAAGAAGAATCGCTCCCAGAACGAAGGGAAAGGCCAGGACGTCCATGTGCGCCGAGTTGAATATCTCCTTCACCACCAGCGGGTTCCACCAGTACACGAGACAGTTCCGAAGGGGCATGCCGAGGGCGCGGAGGCTCATCAGCAGAACCGCGAGCGTGGCCGCGTCGAAGGCCAGAAGCACGAGCCTCCACGCCGTCAGGCTCCTCGGGGAGATCTTGTGGGAGACGGCGAAGAAAAATTCCGCCACGGGCGGGTAGATCGTCTTTATCTTCGGGTGGTTTATTTTTTCGAAGTGTCCCTCGTACTCGCGCTTGAGCTCGACGAGCCTTTCGTCCGCTTCGCCCGCGGACACCTGCTCCGGGGAGTGGGTGTAGGGATTCGCGCCGCTTGCGACGACTCCGCCGTCCCAGAAATACCGGTGGAAGTCGTTTTCCAGCACCGGGACCGAGAACATGAAAAGCCCCCTGAAGGCCAGACCGAAAAGAATTATGAGCAGAAGCGGCGCCGCGCGGTTTTGCCCAAGTCCCCTCACGGCCAGGAAATAGACGGCCGCCGCCGCCATCATGAGAGCCGTGAAAACCGGCACGAGATCCTTTCTGAAGTCTTCGGCCGCGAGACCCGGGGAGATTTTCGCGACGGCGGCCAGCAGGGCGAATATCGCGATTCCGAAGAGCGGAAGGAGCCGGTCCGGTTTATTGATTTTTTCCATCAATGGGTAGAATTACGCGGGCGACGCTCCATTCGGCTCGGAATCCCGGAAGATGAACGAGATCAGGGAAAGATTAAAACTAATTCTGAAAAGCAAATCAATTCTGACCGGAAGCTTCAGACTCGCGTCGGGAAAGGAAAGTTCCTACTACGTAGACGCGAGGCTCACGACCCTGGACCCCGAAGGGGCGAACCTCATAGCGAGGATGTTTCTCGACAGACTCGCCCGCTACGACGGCCTGACGGCCGTGGGAGGACCGTCCTCCGGGGCGGACCCCATGGTGGGGGCTCTCGTTTACGGAAGTTACGAGATGGGCCGCCCGCTTCGCGGATTCATAGTGAGGAAGAAGGAAAAGGAGCACGGCACCGCGAGCCTGATAGAAGGCGGAATAGGAGAAGGAGACGAAGCGGCGGTGGTCGAGGACGTGATCACCACGGGAGGCTCGGTGCTGAGAGCCGTCGACCTGGCGGAGGCGGCGGGAGCGCGGGTCGTCGCGGTGCTTTCGGTCGTCGACAGGGGAGAGGAGACGGAGAAGGTCTTTTCGGAAAGGGGCCTCGATTTTTTCTCCGTGTTCCGGGTTTGTGAACTTCTTTAGGGAACATGCCGGAAAATCCGCGCGCCGCCCCCGCGATGCGGGCGCTTCGCGCGCGTTTGTCCGCCGCCGCTAGCGGCGCTAGCGGCGGGGAGAGAATCTATTGAGCGTTTTGCTGATCGTGACACTCGCCCTTTCGGCGGCCCTCGCCCTCAACATAGGGGCCAACAACTCCGCCGCGTCCATGGCGACTTCCTACGGGGCGGGGGTGAGGTCCAAGAGGCAGGCCGTCTGGCTGATAGCGGTTTTCGCCCTCCTGGGAGCACTCACGGCCGGAGCCCCTGTCGTCGAGACCGTGGGCAAGGGAATAGTTCCCGCCGAGACCCTCTCGTCCGACATAGGCTTCATACTGATAATCCTGCTTCTGGGAATAGGCTTCATCACCTGGGCGAACGTGGCGAGAATTCCCATCGCGACCACCCACGCGATAGTGTGCGCGATAGTGGGAATCGGACTCTACACCCAGACGCTCGACACCGGGAACTTTTTCAGGGTGCTCAAGTGGTGGATCGTGGCGCCGATCGTGGCCTGGCTGATAAATTTCGCCGTGGCCAAGCTCTTCTACTTCAGGATAGTGCACTACCTCGCGAGCAACTTCTCGGAAAAGAGGGTGAAAAGAATCCTCACCGTTCTCATCACCGTTTCGGGGACGTTCATCGCGTTCTCCGGCGGCGCCAACAACTCCGCCAACGCCATCGGTCCCATAGTGAGCCTGGGTCTCATAGATTCCTACCAGGGGGCGGTGCTCGCCGGGGTGGCGATGGGGGTGGGAGCGATTCTTCTCGGGGGCAGGGTTCTCGAAACCCTCGGGAAGAAGATAACGGAGATATGCATCATAAGGGCCATCACCGTGGAGTTCACCGCCGCCGCCATAATACTGATGGCCTCGCTGTACGGAATTCCGGTTTCCATAGCCGAGATAGTCACGGCCGGGGTGGTGGGGTTTTCGTGCGCGCAGCACGGATTCGCCGAGACCTCGAAAAACAGTCATGTTATGAAAATAGGGTTTTTCTGGTTCGTCGTGCCGGTGGTCGTGGTGGGAGTGAGCTATTACGTCTCGCTTCTCTACTTCAGGTACGGGCTGTCTTCGTACCTGGGTTTTCTGGGCTGACATGAAATTTTCGGAGGAAGAAGTAGAAAGACTGAACGGCGAGTTCGAGGGAAGTTCCCCGCGGGAAGTGCTCGAGTGGGCGTCCCGAAACCTCGGCTCCGGCGTCGCGCTCGCCACGAGCTTCCAGGTACAGGGCATGGCGCTTCTCGACATGCTGGTCAGAACCGACCCGCGGGCGAGGATATTCACCCTCGACACCGGAAGGCTCCCTTCGCAGACCTACGAGCTCATGGACAGGGTGAGGGAGAGGTACGGCGTGAACGTCGAGGTGCTTTTTCCCGACAAGACGGAGGTGGAGGAGATGGTGGCGAGCCGCGGCGTCAACCTCTTCTACAGAAGCGTCGAGAACAGGAGGCTCTGCTGCCAGGTGAGGAAGACGAACCCGCTAAACGGGTTTCTTCGCACCCTCGACGCCTGGATTTCGTCCATAAGGGCCGACCAGACCGAGCAGCGCGCCGGCGCGCGGAAGTTCGAGATCGACTACCTGCACGGCAGGATGCTCAAGATAAACCCGATTCTCGACTGGACCATGGAGCGGGCGTGGGACTACGTGAGGGAAAACGACGTTCCCTACAACGAGCTTCACGACATGGGGTACCCGAGCATAGGGTGCGCCCCGTGCACGAGAGCGGTGGGGGAAGGGGAGGACCCGAGAGCCGGCAGGTGGTGGTGGGAGCGGGACTCGGACAAGGAGTGCGGAATCCATTTCAGCCACCAGGATTCCTAGGTTTTCTTCAATGAACGCGTTTTCCTCAGACTACAGCGGTCTCAACCGGACGAACGCCTGTTTGCGGGCGATTGAAGAGAGCCTGACAAAGCTGGAAACGCGTATGGAGTACATGGCTACCAAAGAAGACATTGAAGGCCTCAAGGTTTGGATGTTGGGCAGGGGGTTCACGGCTATGGTAACGACGGCCGGTCTGGTGCTGGCCCTGATGAAACTGCTTTTCTTCTCCGACGGTTCGGGATAAGGGCGGGAAATTCCGGGCATGACGGCCGTGTGACGGTTTCCTCATCCGCAAGCGCCGTTTCGGGATTTCACCTCTTGCCGACGCCGGTTTTCGCGAAAGCCCGCTGTCCGAGGTTTTTCTTCACGATCGGAACGACTTCGTTTTTCAGAAGCTTCATCGACTTTTGCCACTTCCCGGGCGGCTTCCATTCGTGTCCCATGACGAGAAGGATTCCGAATCCTCCGACGAATTCGTGCAGTTCGGTTATTTTCCGGGCGACTTCCTCGGGGTTTCCGACAAGCCACATGTTCTCGATCATGTAGTCCATCGTCACCTCCGCGTCGGAAAGCGACTTGTCGGTCTTGAACAGGTCCAGGTTGTTTCTTATCAGCGGGACTATCCTGAAAAAGTAGTCACGAAAGTCTCTGGCCAGGGTGCCTTCGATCACTTCCTTTCTCGCCCGCTCGGCGGTTTCCGCGACGTAGACGTCCCTCGCTATTCTCCACGTGCTCCTGTCAGCCGTCCGCCCGGCTTCCGAGGCTCCTTCCTCGAAACCCGCCCAGTGGGACCTGAGCACGTCGGGCGTCACGAAGTTTATGCTCATGGGTATCCAGCCGCGTCCTCCCGCGGTCCTGAGGCTTTCGGAGCCTGCCGAGATTCCCGCGACCGCTATCGGGGGATGGGGTTTCTGGTAGGGTTTTGAGTGCACCCCGAGACCCACTTCCCCGACGGGTTTCGGAACCCGGAATTCCCACCTCGAGTTTCGGCGGACGCCCGGCTCCGGGTCGTTCCAGAGATCGAGTATCATCTCCAGGGACTCGTTCATGAGCCTTCTCTGTTCTCCCGTTTTCGGGTTTATTCCGAACGCCTCGAAATCCCCTATGAAGCTCCCCGCTCCCACTCCCCAGTGGAACCTGCCTTCGAGCAGGTGGTCGAGAACCGCTATTCTGTGGGCGAGCATGAAGGGGTCGTGCTGGGACAGACAGGAAACGCCGGTTCCCAGGATTATGCGTTCCGTGAGCGCCGCGGCCTTTGCCAGGAAGAGATCGGGGGCGGGGATGTTCTCCCACCCCGCCGTGAAGTGCTCTCCGACCCACGCTTCCCGAAAGCCGAGACGGTCGAGGAAAACTATCTGCTCCATGTCTTCTCTGACCGTCAGGGAGAAGTCCGAGCCGGCCGGATGAAGGGGTATTGAGAAATAGCCGAGTTCCATGTCGGGGAGATAGTATCCCGTATTATTCATGAAGAGGGGAGAAAGAAGTAGACGTGTTCCTGATTTGCGAGTAAAATAAGAGCATTAGACCAATAATGCACCGCAAAGGAGGAACACGTCATGGGTGAAAAAAATCTAACACAATTCTCCGTATCTTTCAACAAGGCAGTCAAGGTCATCCAGGAGTGCGGTTTTGCCTCTCTGAGCTCCGACACCGGAGCCCTCGCCCTGCGAGAAATTATCGAACGCACAGGCATAGTGAAATGGATGCGCGCAAGGCTTCATGACCCCAGAGACCAAAGACGGGTCATCCATACGCTTGAGGATCTGCTGTTTTTGCAGTTCCTGATGACTTCTCAAGGATATAACGATCAAGACGATACCGACAGACTGTCGGACGACCCCGCCTTGCGCCTGGCCAGGGATTTGCGCCGCAACGCGGCGGCGCTTGCGCAAGGCAAAGCCTTGCCTTCCCAGCCCACCATGTCGCGCCTTGTGGAGATTATGAGCACGGAACACAACATCAGGGTGCTGCGCGACGCCGTCGTCAGACTGGCGGTCGGCAATGTCGAGGACTGCGGGAAGGGGGAACTTGTCATCGATGTCGACGGGTTTCCCATAGACGTTCACGGCAGCCAGGCGGGAAGCGAGCACAACGGTCTTTTCCACAGGCGGGTTTATTATCCGCTTGTGGCAATCTGCGAGCAGGGGGGATACATGCTGGGAGGGATGTTGAGGCCCGGCAACGTGTGCGCAGACAGAGGCGCCCTGGGGTTTGTGGAGGACATTATGGAAGGCTGCGCGGGCACTGCCCTGGAATCGGCCATAGTGCGGATGGACGCCGGATTCTGCGGAGACAAGATGCTCAGGGGGCTTGAGCGTCTGAGGAAGGACTACGTTATCAGGATCAAGTCCAACGCCAGACTCGAGAGGATGGCCGCGCCCTATCTGTATCTTCCTCCCGGTGTGTGGATGCAGTGTTACAATATGCCCTACAAGGCAGAGTCGTGGGAGAGGGAGAGGCGGGTGGTGCTGGTAGTGGTTCGCAGAGCGGGCAAGCTGTTTCCCGAACACTTCTGGCTGGTGACCAGCTTGAGTTGCGACACCCACGATGCTGATCAGGTGTTGGCCCTGTATCGTCGTCGCGGCAAGGCGGAGGGGCACATAGGGGAATTCAAGAATGTGGTTCACTCCGGTCTTCCCTGCTCCGACCGACCGAAGAGTCATTACGGCGGGCGGGCGCTCGAGCCCTGCGCGCCCGTGGAGAGAGAAGGAGTTCATCCCCGCAACGAGGCGCTGTTTTTGTTCTCTGTGCTTTCCTACCAGTTCATGAACATAGGAAGGCGCATGATGGAAGAAGCGGAAAAAGCACGGAAAGCGGACATCCTTCATCAATGGATAGAAGAAGAGGCGGCTCCGGACATTCTGTCCAGTATCCGTAATCCGGTGATAGAGGAACCGGAGGTGGAGCAGAGAGGCTGGAGTCTGCGCAGGTTCAGGGAGCGAGTGCTGCTCGTGGCTTCGCGCGTGGTGCGTCATGCGCGCAGGCTTTACTTCGTCATAGCGTCCTGTGCCGCGGGGCACTGGAACAAGTTGTGGACGATGATGGACAGGGTGCGCTGGGTGGGCGGCTGATACTGAATCGCAATCCATAAATCCGGACAGTCGAACAGGTGGGAGCGGGAGAGGTGCGTCCCGAAAACGCCGAAATCGGGAACTTCCGCCCTTTTTTTACGAAATCCTCAAGTCCGGCTTGCCGAAAACCCCATAACTTGTTACAACCGACCGCTTCGCACCAAAAAAAACTCCAAACATGACTCCCAACGTGTCTTCATGAATAATACGGGAGTATATTTCCAAAAGCGGAAATGGGAAAACGCCCCGGGCCGGAGACGGCGGCCCGCGTCGGGTCGAAAATTGAGTTGAACTCCCAAATCGTAGATACTTAAGCCCGGGGATTTCCCCGGGAAGCGCGAAGACGATGAGTGGGAAGCTTGACTTGAGCGAGAAGGGAAGGGCGAAGGACGGGACCGAGATTTCTTCGGACGAGCGGCTTTTCGTCCAGTTTCTGGGTTTCGGAGGACTTCGCCCGAGGCTCGAGAAGCGCCTGGTTTCCGACCTGCGCGAGTCGCCGGTGACGGGAGTGGTCTATTCGGACCTCAACGATTACGCCGGGGTGGGACTCGTGACCGTGAGCGAGAACCCCGACTTTTTCGTCACGGCGCTCAGAGAGTTTCTCTCGACGTCGTCTTTCTCCGAACTCTGGCCGAAGCCCGAGTACACCATGTTCGGCAGAACCTATTCTTTCGGCTACGAAAGCGACCTCCGCGAAACTCTGGTTTCGGGTCCGAGGGGAAGGATTCTCGACCCGGAGCTCCGCTGGGCTCTCTGGTATCCGCTCAAGAGGACGGGGGCTTTCGAGAATCTCCCGGAGGACGGGAAACGAGCCGTGCTGGGAGAGCACGGAAAGATAGGATTTCAGTTCGGAAAGGCCGGGTACGCCAGGGACGTACGTCTGGCGAGCCACGGGCTTGACAAAAACGACAACGATTTCGTCATAGGGATTCTCGGCGGGGAGCTCTACCCGCTCTCCGCGGTGGTGCAGAGAATGAGAAAAACGGAGCAGACGTCGAAGTACATAGAGAGAATGGGTCCTTTTTTCGCCGGAAAGAAGGCGGGGCTCGAGAACCCCTGAGGAAAAAGCGTGAAGGAACTTCTGAAATCTCTCTCCGCGTTCGGCAGTCCGGGAATTTTCGTTCCCGCGCTCCTCGCCGCCGCGGCCTTCGCGGCGATTTATTTCCTGGCGGGCAAAAGGAAGCTCCCTCCCGACCCCGTGGCCGCCGAAAAGGAAGACGGCGCCGAACCGCCGCCGGCGGAATCACGCGAGGCCGCGCCTCCCGCGGCGGAGCCCCCCCGGGCTTCCGTCCCCGAAGACGTCTCCGCGTTCGCTCCTCCGCCCCCCGCGGCGGCGGAAAGAGAAGCGGCGGAGCCGCCCGCGGAAGCAGAGCCCGCCGAACCGCCCGCGGCGCCGGAAATTCCCGGAGTCGAAGAGACGTCTCCCGAAGATTCAAAAGACGACGGCGTCGCCCTGGAAGTTTCGCCGCGGCGGGAGGACCTGCCGGAAGCCGAATCCGCCCCCGCTCCCGCGCCGGAACCGGAGAGGGAAGAAGACACGGAGAGAAGCTTCTTCGAGAGGCTCGCCACGGGTCTTTCGAAGACCCGCAGGGGGATTTTTTCCAACCTCGAGTCCGTGTTTTCGGGCGGAGCGGTCGACGATGCGGCCTGGGACGACTTCGAGGAAATACTGATAATGTCCGACATGGGCGTCGCGACGACGGCCAGGCTCAGGGAAAAGGTCTCTTCCGCTATTTCCTCGGGAGAGAGCGGCGACGTCGGGAAGATAACGGCTCTTCTGAAAAAGGAGATTCTGAACATACTGCGGGCGGCGCAGAGCCCTCCGGCGGAACTTTCGCGAAAGCCGACGGTGTTCATGGTCGCGGGAGTGAACGGCGTCGGGAAAACCACGTCCATAGGGAAGATCGCGAACCGCTTCACCTCTTCGGGAAAGCGCGTGATGGTGGCGGCCGCCGACACCTTCAGAGCCGCCGCCGTGGAGCAGCTGGGCGTGTGGGCCGAGAGGGTGGGAAGCGACTTTCTTCGCGGACAGACCGGAGCCGACCCCTCCGCCGTCGCCTACGACGCCGTCCGCGCCTCGGTCTCGAGAGGGATCGACCTGCTGATAATAGACACCGCCGGGCGGGTTCACACGAAGACGGGGCTCATGGACGAGCTCGGCAAGCTGAGAAGGGTGGTCGCCCGGGAGCTTGAAGGGGCTCCGCACGAGACCCTTCTGGTCCTCGACGCCACGACGGGCCAGAACGCGGTCGAGCAGGCCAGGACCTTCGACGAGACCGTCGGAGTGACGGGAATAGTGCTCACCAAGCTCGACGGAACGGCCAAGGGGGGAATAATAGTGGCCATAGCCGAGCAGCTAGGCATTCCGGTAAGGTACGTCGGCGTGGGAGAGAGTCTCGGGGACCTCCGCGAGTTCGACGCCGTGGAATTCACCGAGGCGCTTTTCGCGCCCGAAAAGGAGACCGTTCGCTGATCCCTGTCCATGCCCGCTAGAAACGACGACGATACGAAATTCATGAAAAAGGCCCTGGCCCTGGCCCTGCGGGGGAGGGGATGCACTTCTCCGAATCCCGCGGTCGGGGCCGTGATCGTTTCGGGGGGAGAGATCGTGGGGCGCGGCTACCACAGGAGGGCGGGGCTTCCCCACGCCGAGGTCGAGGCATTCGCCGACGCCGCGAGAAACAGACGCTCCGCCGGGGGCGCCACCCTTTACGTGACTCTCGAGCCCTGCTGCCACACCGACAAGCTCACCGCGCCCTGCACCGACGCGATAATGTCCTCGGGAGTGTCGAGAGTGGTCGTCGGGACGGTGGATCCGAACCCGAAGGTGAGCGGAAGGGGGATAGAGATGCTCCGCGCGGGCGGGCTCGAGGTGGACGTGGGGATTCTCGAGTCGCGGTGCCGCGGTGCGAACGAGTTTTTCAACAAGCACGTGGTTTCGGGTCTTCCTTTCGTGATACTCAAGGCCGCGGCGACCCTCGACGGCAAGATCGCCACCTCCGCGGGCCGCTCGAAGTGGATAGGCAGCGCGGAGCAGAGAAAGATGGCCCATCGCCTGAGAAGGGACGTGGACGCCGTGGTGGTCGGGATAAACACCGTGCTGAAGGACGATCCCAGGCTCACCGCGCGTCCCGCGGGGCCGAACGTGCGCCAGCCCGTTCCCGTCGTCATGGATACGCGTCTGGCCGTTCCCGCCACCGCCAGGATCTTCGGCCACCACCCCCGCTCCGTGATAGCCACCGCGGCGCGGGGAAAGCCCGCGAAGACGGCGAAGCTCGAGAGACTGGGAGCCGAAATCGTGAGAACGAAGCCCGATTCGCGGGGCAGGGCGCATCCCGCGGAACTTCTTCGGAGGCTGGGGGAGATGGGGATGTGCGGGGTGCTGGTCGAAGGGGGCGCCGAGGTGGGGGCGGCGTTTCTTCGGGAAGGTCTCGTCGACAAGGCGGTCTTTTTCTACTCGCCCAGGATCATGGGGGGCGACGGCGTGAGCATGGTCGCGGATCTCGGAACGAAGTCCGTGGGCGAGTCCGTCGCTCTGAGGGACGTAAGGACGAGAAGGTTCGGCGACGAGATAATGGTGGAGGGCTATCTTTGAGAACCGGACTCATGGGCGGGTCGTTCGACCCCGTGCACTCGGGTCACCTGCTCGCGGCCTCAAGGGCGGCCGAAAGGCTCTCCCTGGAGGAGGTGGTGTTCATCCCCGCGCGGGTCTCTCCCCACAAGGATTCCCGCGGGGCGGCCTCTCCTTCCCACAGGCTGAGGATGCTCGAGCTCTGCGCGCGCGCCGATCCGCGCTTTCGGGTCTGCGACGCGGAGCTTCGAAGACCCGCCCCGTCGTATACCGCGGACACCCTCCGGATTCTCGCTAAGAGACGGCCTTCGGACGAACTTTACTTCATCGCGGGAACGGAGGTTTTCGCGGAAATGGATGCCTGGAAGGACTTCGGGGAGATTTTCGGTCTGGCGAACTTCGTCGTCGTGAGGCGTCCGGGCCGCCGCGCGGTCGCGGACGGTTCCCCGGTTTCCCTTGCCCTCGAAAACGGCTTTCGATATTCTTACGGAGAAGACGGCATGGAAGTTTTTGTTCACTCAAGCTCGAACAGGCTCATCCTTCTGGACATAGGCGGCGTGGACGTCTCCTCGACGGAAGTGAGAAGACGCGCTCGGGGCGGCCTCTCCATCAGATCCCTGGTTTCTCCCGAAGTGGAGCGCTACATAGCGGAAAACGGCCTGTACCCTGCGGAGGAAAAGCCATAGAGTCGAGAGAAAAAGCCCTGCTGGTGGCCCGCGCCGCCTGGGAGAAGAAGGCGCAAAGACCTCTCGTTCTCGAGGTCGGGGAAAAAAGCGACGTCACCGACTACTTCGTCGTCTGCAGCGCGAATTCCGACAGGGGAGTGCGCACCGTGGTGGAGAGCGTGGAGCGGGAGCTCGGAAAACGCGGGATAAGGATACTGGGAACCGAGGGTCTTTCGGAGGGCAGGTGGGTGCTGCTCGATCTCGCCGACGTGGTTCTCCACGTGTTCCACGAGCCTCTGCGGGCGTTCTACGACATAGAGGGACTCTGGATCGACGCCCCGAGGGTGGACCTGCCGTTTTCGGTGGACGGCAGGTCCGAAGTCGTCTGAACGCGGGGTCTCTTCTCAGTTGGTCGCGACCATCTTTCTTCTTCTCACGAAAGTCGGAATGTCCAGGTCCTCTTCCGCGTTTTCCCCGTACCGCCGCTCGGAGATCGTGTCGTCGGCCTTTTTCTCTATGTAGTTTTCTATCCCCGTCGCCACCACCGTTATCCTCACGAAGTCCTTGGCCTTTTCGTCGAAGACGAGTCCGAAAACGATGTCTATGTCGCTGTTCGCCCTCTCCCTTATGTGCCTGCACGCCTCGTTGAGCTCGTCGATTCCGAAGTCCTCCGAAGCCGTGACGTTCATCAGAATGCCCTTGGCTCCCGCGATCGACACGTCCTCGAGAAGCGGACTGGTTATGGCCATCTGGGCCGCCTCGGTCGCGCGGTTTGGACCCTGGGCGAACCCGGTGCTCATCAGGGCCTTTCCGCCGTGATTCGCCATCACGCTTTTCACGTCGGCGAAATCGACGTTTATGTACCCCGTTCCCGTCACGATGTCCGAGATGCCCTTCACCGCCTGGTAGAGAACCTCGTCGGCCTTGCGGAACGCGTTGATGATGCTGATCTTGTGTATGGACGCGAGCTTGTCGTTGGGAATGACTATCAGGGTGTCCACGTACCTGTTGAGCTCCCCGATTCCGTAAGCCGCGTTCTCCATTCTCGACGCGCCCTCGAACTCGAACGGCTTGGTGACTATCGCGACGCTCAGGATGTTTTTCTCCTTGCACGTCTGCGCGATCACGGGAGAAGCCCCCGTGCCGGTGCCGCCTCCCATTCCCGCCGTTATGAAGACCATGTCCGCCCCCCCGACGGCCTCGGCTATCGTGTCGTGGTCCTCCATGGCGGACTCTCTGGCCACCTGCGGATTCCCTCCCGAACCGAGCCCCCTCGAAATGTCCTTTCCGATCTGGATCTTCGTGGGAGCCAGGGACTTCTCGAGGTCCTGGGAGTCGGTGTTCACGGAAACGAACTCCACTTCCCGAAGCCCCTTCTCTATCATGGTGTTGACGGCGTTTCCACCGCCTCCGCCGGTTCCCACCACCTTGATTCTGGCTCCGCTGGAGCCGTTCTGTTCTTGCTCTACCTGAAATCTCGCCATGTTCCTGCCTCCTTTAGGGTCTTTGCCCTAGAAAAATTCGTTGAACCATTCTTTCATCTTGCCGAAAACATTTTTCCGTCTCAGAACTTCGGTCCCCGCGCCGCGGCCGTTTCGCGACATTCCGTACTTGGCGAGCCCCACCCCGGTCGAGCAGGCGGGGTCGGAGACTATGTCGGCGAGTCCCCCGACGCCGCTGGGCGTACCCCCGCGCACCGGCGTTCCGAAGACCCTGCCCGCGAGCGCCGCGGTCCGTCTCATCTTGCTCGCTCCTCCCGTCAGCACCACTCCCGCGGGAAGCGCGTCGCCGCCGAATCCCGCCCCGGCGAGCTCCCGCTTTATGAGCAGGAACATCTCCTCCATCCTCAGCTCTATTATCGTGGCGAGATCCTTTTTCAGGACGCGTCTGGTCTCCCGTCCCGGGGCGCCCGCCACCTCTACCTTCTCCTCGTGGTCCACTTCCTCGGCTATCGCCGTTCCGTGCTCTTCCTTGAGCTTCCTGGCCTCCGGAAGCGGAACGGAAAACCCGAACGCGATGTCCCTGTCTATGTGGTCTCCCCCGAGGGTGAGGCTTTCGGTGTATCTCACGCTTCCGCCCGCGAACACCGCTACGTCGCACGTGCCTCCCCCGCAGTCTATCGTCGCCACGCCGATTTCCTTTTCGTCCTCGGCGAGAATCGCTTCGCTCGAGGCGATCTGCTCGAGCACCATGTCGACCGAGGTCATCCCGCAGAGCTGCACGCACTTCACTATGTTCTGCGCCGCCGTCACGTGTCCCGTGACTATGTGGACGTCGGCCTCGAGCTTCGAGCCGTGTATCCCCAGCGGGTCCTTTATGCCGCTTTCCCTGTCCACCGTGTATTCCCGCGGAATCACGTGGATGATCTCCCTCTCGGCCGGAATGACGAGGGCGTTTGCCGACTCTATCACCCTTTCCACGTCCCCGGGAGTCACCTCCTTTTCCCTCAGGGTGACCATGCCGCGCCCGGTCATTCCCTTCACGTGTCCCCCCGCTATGCCCACCACGACTTTCTCTATCCTGCGACCGGACATGTGCTCGGCCTTCTCCACCGCTTTCTCTATGGAGTCGACGGTTTTCTCGATGTTCACCACGACCCCTCTCTTGAGGCCGTGCGAGGGGTGGTTTCCGACGCCCGCTATCTCGACCCGCCCGTCGCGGCCCGGCAGCGCCACCACGGCCGACACCTTGGTCGTTCCTATGTCGAGACCCGCCATCGTCTCCTGATGTCCGTTTCTTCCCGCCATCTTCCTACGAATCGTAGCTTATCACTCCCACTTCTCCCGAGCTTATGTCGATGTATTCCTCGACGAGGTTCTCCTTGCGCGCGTGGGTGATTATCCTCTCCACCTTCCGCCACTTGCCCGCCATGTCGCCGTTTCCGAAGTTTATGAACCGCCGGTCCACCGTGATGAGGGCGAGCCCGCCGTCGCCGGCCGATATCTCCGATATCTCCGACCATCCGAGAACCGGGCTGGATTTCGAGAGACTGAGAATCTCGATCGCCTGGAGCAGAACGTCCCGGCCGATCTCCTCCCCGGCCGTGATCACCGGAAAGTCGAGACCCCGCCCCGCCTCGGCCGGACCGAGGTTCCTTCCCCCGGCGTTCACGTAGTAAGGCCTGCCGTTTTCGGGAGCGACCACGCAGAAGGGCTCGCTTTCCGAAATCTCTATCCTCACCTTTCCGTGAAGAAACTTCTTCACCGAGGCTCTCTCTATCCACGGGTTCTCCAGTATGCTCTCCTCGGCGTCGGAGGAGGAAAACAGCATGGAGGTGCGCCCGGCCCATATGCCCGAGCGCTTCATGATCTCCGCCGTCGTTATCCCGTCGTTGCCCGCTATCACTATCTCCCTCACGGTCAGGTGCTTCGTCCTGCCGGTCCAGAGAAGGACGAGCGAGGGGAGAACCAGAACCGCCGCCGCGAAAATCGCCGTGGCCCGCCCGCTCATCGCGCGTCGTCCTCCCTGCCCATTATCTCGACCTCGGCCTCGAGCCTCACCGAGCTTCTCTCGAGCGCGGCCTTCTTGGCCCGCTCTATCAGTTCGATCACGTCGTCGGCCCTTGCCCCGTCGAAGTTCACTATGAAGTTCGCGTGAAGTTCGGAGAACTTCGCTCCTCCGACGCTCATTCCCTTGAATCCCAGGCTCTCGAGAAGCCTGCCGGCGCTCTCCCCGGGGGGATTCTTGAACACCGAGCCGGTGTTGGCCATCCTCACGGGCTGGGTCCTGTTTCTGTACGAAAGGTACTCCCTGACGTTGCGCTCGCTTTGCCTCGCGTCGCCCCGCGAAAGCTCGAACACCGCCCTCGTGACGACCGAGCCCGGGGGAAGGTTGCTTTTCCTGTACCGGAAGTCTATTTCGCCTCTCTCAAGCTTCACCTCCTCCCCCCCGCGCCACACGTAGATCTCCCTCACGGCGTCCTTTATCTCTCCCCCGTTGGCCCCGGCGTTCATGTAGACGCTTCCGCCGACGGTTCCCGGTATTCCCGCGGCGAACTCGAATCCCGTGAGCCCGCGTTTTATGGAGTTGTTCATTATGGAAGAGAGCATGGCTCCGCACTCGGCTTCGACCGAGGTTCCGTCGAAGCGCACGCCCCTGAGCCTCTTCGTGCTCACCACCACCCCGTCCATTCCCCCCTCGGTTATTATCGTGTTCGAGCCGGCTCCCAGCACGGTCGCCTTCCTTCCCTCGGCGCGGAGGCGGGAGAGCAGGGCGAGGAAACTCTCCATGGTGCGGGGGTAGGCGAGGCGCTCGGCCTCCCCCCCGACCTTGAGGTAGAGGTAGTTGCTCATGGGATAGTCTCGAAGCATCTCCACGTCCGGGTTTTTTTCCGCGCAGCTCATCGCATCTTCTCCACGAGCTTCTCTCCGCATTTCCAGACGTCTCCCGCCCCCGAGGTGAGCACCACGTCTCCCTCGCGCAGCCCGCCCGCGAGTTCTTCCACGAGCGCGTCGGGGTCGGGAGCGTGGCGGGCGGTCCCGTTTCCCGCCTTCCTTATGTCGCGCACGAGCTTCTCCGAGCTCACAGACGCGTCGGGAGGCTCCCCCGCGGGATATATGTCGAGGACGTGGAGGCTCCTTATCCCGCCGAGCACCCTGACGAAATCGTCGTAAAGAAGCCTGGTTCTCGAGAACCTGTGGGGCTGAAAGACCACGGTCGGCTCTTTTGAAAACGCGCTTTTCACCGCCCTCACCGTGACCTCCACCTCGCTCGGGTGATGTCCGTAGTCGTCTATCACCGTCACGCCCCCTCTCTCGCCTCTCACCTGAAGCCTCCTCTCCGTGCCGCGAAACTCCCCGAGCCCGGCCCTTATCTCCTCGAAACTCATGCCGAACTCCGTTCCCACGGCCACGGCCGCGAGGGAATTGAGGGCGTTGTGCTCCCCCATGGCCCCGAGCGTCACTTCCCCGAGCGGGGAGCCGCCGCGGCGCACGTCGAAAGACGTTCCGCCCCGCGAGACCCTCACGTTTCCGGCCGTGATGTCGGCCGGGGAGCTTATCCCGTAGGTGAGCATCTTCTTGCCGAACCCGGAGATCAGCTCTCTCGTCCTCCGGCAGTCGGCGCACGCCACGGCGAGTCCGTAGAAGGGGATCTTGTCGAGGAACCTCGAAAACGCGCTCTCGAGCGCCTCCACGCTTCCGTAGTGGTCCAGATGCTCCCTGTCGACGTTCGTGAGCACCGTTATCACCGGGGAGAGCTTTTCGAACGACCCGTCGCTTTCGTCCGCCTCCACCACCATGAACCTGCCCGTTCCCAGGCGGGCGTTGGAATCTATGGCGCGGAGCTTTCCCCCTATCACTATGGTGGGGTCGAGTCCGCCGCGGGAGAGCACCGAGGATATCATGGACGACGTGGTGGTCTTTCCGTG
Organism: Thermodesulfobacteriota bacterium; assembly: GCA_965243595.1. GTDB lineage: Bacteria > Desulfobacterota_D > UBA1144 > Nemesobacterales > Nemesobacteraceae > Nemesobacter. Next base: position 2,071,356 of record OZ251569.1, on the reverse strand, counting down.
GCTTCCCGCCACCGCTATTCCGAACTTGAGCCTCATGAGCTCGGCTAGCATCTCCGCCCTGGGTATGAGGGGGATTCTTCTAGCTTCGGCCGAGATCATCTCGGGGTTGTCCCGTCCTATGGCCGAGGAGTAGACGACCACCTCGCTTCCTTGCAGGTTTTTCGGGTCGTGGCCCGCGAAGACCGTGGCTCCGAGCTTCTCGAGACGCCGGGTCACGGGGGTTCCCGCGAGGTCCGAGCCGCTCACCCCGATTCCCATGTTGAGCAGCACCTCGGCTATTCCGCTCATTCCTATGCCGCCTATGCCGATGAAATGTATCTTCCTTATCTTTCCGTACATCGGTCGCTCCCCGCGAGCTTCTCTATCTCGTCCACTATCCTCTCCGCCGCCCCGGGCCGCCCGAGCCGCCCGGCGCTCGCGGCCATTTCGGCCAGGGTCGCGGGCTCCAGCGTTCTCTCCAGCGCCCCGGCCAGCGCGGCCGCGTCGAGGTCCTTTTCCTCGATCACGACGGCCGCCCCGTTTCTTTCGGCGACCCTTGCGTTCGCGAGCTGGTGTCCGTGCGTCGAGGCGGCCAGTGGGACGAGTATCGACGGTACGGAGAAGGCCGCGGCCTCGGCTATCGTTCCCGCCCCCGCCCTGCAGATTATGACGTCGGTCTTTCCGTAGACGCGGGACATGTCCCCCGCGAAGGCGAACACCTCGGCATCCATTCCCAGCTCCCCGTAGGCGCGCTCCACGGCGGCGCGGTCGGCTTCCCCGGTCTGGTGGAGCACACTGAGTTCGCGCCCGGTTTCGGCAAGCGCCCCCGGAACGACTTCGTTGAGCCTCCTCGCCCCCTGGCTTCCGCCGAGCACCAGCACTCCCGGCGCGGGGCCCGCCGCCGGTATTCTCTCCGCGGCCCTTCGGGCGAGTTCGCGCCTTATGGGATTTCCCGTGAGCACGGTCTTTCGTTCGGGGAAATGCCCGCGGCTCTCTTCGAAGGTTATCAGTATCTTCGACGCGAACTTCGAGAGGATCCTGTTTGCGAGTCCCGGGACCGAGTTCTGCTCGCAGACCGCCGTCGGCAGGCGCGCGAGAAACCCGCACAGCACAGTGGGGACGGAGGCGTAGCCGCCGACTCCCACCACCGCGTCCGGTCCGAACTCCCTTATTATCTTCGCCGAGCCCGCCACGCCCGCCAGTACCGAGAACGCGGCCCCGAGCTTGGCGAAGGGGCTTTTTCCGACGATGCCGCCGGAGCTTATGAACTCGATTCCGTAGCCCCTTTCGGGCACCGCGTCTTTCTCCATGCCGTTTTTCGTTCCCACGAACAGAACCTCGTTCGTCCCGCTCCTGGCGAGTATCTCCTCGGCGATCGAAATCGCCGGAAACACGTGCCCCCCGGTGCCTCCTCCCGCTATTATCACTTTCATCGTTTCTCCCCTCCGAACCTGGACACGCTGAGGATGATTCCGAAAGCCGCCAGCGTCGCCACGAGCGAGCTTCCCCCGTAGCTTATGAGAGGCAGCGTGAGCCCTGTGGTGGGGAAGAGACCCACGGCGATTCCCATGTTGAGGGCCGCCTGCAGGGTTATGAGCGCGGTGAATCCGAACACCATGTATCTTGAGAACGCGTCCTCGGCGCGGAACGAAATGCTTACGCATCTCGCCAGGATCGCCAGGAAAAGCAGTATCACCACCGTCACTCCTATGAATCCGAACTCCTCGCCTATTATCGAGAATATGAAGTCCGTGTGGGCCTGGGGAAGGAAAAGCAGCTTCTGGGAGCTGTTTCCGAGGCCGCTTCCGTAAAGCCCCCCGAGCCCGAAGGCCATGAAGGACTGGACGGACTGGTAGCCGGAGCCGAGCGGGTCCTGCCACGGGTCGAGAAACGACGTTATCCTCTTCATCCTGTAGCCGGCCGAGGCTATGGCCACCCCCACGAGAAGCACCGATGCGGCCCCGACGGCCAGCAGGTACTTTATTCTCGCGTTTCCGACAAACAGCATGATGAACAGGACCATGAGCAGCAGGGACGACGTTCCGAGGTCGGGTTCGGCGAAGACGAGCAGCACGTAGAGTCCTCCCGCGAGAAGCGGGGAGAAGAACCCGACCCAGAAGCTCCGCATCCTGTCCTCTTTCTTCATCATGAAATGGGCCATGTAGATGACCAGCATGTACTTGCAGTACTCCGAGGGCTGAAACGCGAAGCCCCCGACGGATATCCACCTGCGCCCCCCGCCCACCTCCTTTCCTATCTCGGGGACGAGCACCGCGACGAGCAGGGCCGCTCCGAGCAGGTAGCCGGGGTAGACGAGCTTTCTTATGAAACCGGGCTTTACGTGCATGAAAGTCGCCATGACCGCCGCTCCCAGGCAAAGGTAGACTAGGTGGAGCCTGAGAAAGCGCGTCGAGTCGCCGTAGTTCTCGAGCGAGAATATGGAGCTCGAGTTGTACACGGCTATCACTCCTATCCCCGCCACGACCAGCACGAGGACGAGCAGCGCTATGTCGAAGTTCCTGTTCCTAATGTCGAACATTCCTGACTATCTCCTTGAACGCCTCTCCCCGCTCCTCGTAGGAGGAAAACGCGTCGAAGCTCGAACATCCCGGGGAAAAAAGAAGCTGGTCGCCCGGGACGGACATCCCGAGGGCCGAGGCGACGGCCTCCTCCAGGGAATCGGCGCGCTCGGTCGGCACGAGTCCGCCGAGCTCCGCGCGCATCCTGTCTTTGGTCTCGCCGGTGAGAACGAGTGCCTTCACCCTTTTCCCGACCGCGTCCCTGAGAACCCCGTAGCCCGTTCCCTTGTCCTTTCCGCCCGCCACCAGCACTATCGGCCCCGGCAGGCTCTCCACGGCGCTGATCGTCGCGAAGGGGCTGGTGGACTTCGAATCGTTGTACACCCGCACGCCCCCGACCGTGAGCACGTATTCCATCCTGTGGGGAAGGGGGCGGAACCCGCTCAGCGTCCGCCGCACGGCGTCCTCGGGACAGCCCGCCAGCGTCGCCACGGCCACGGCCGCCATCATGTTCTCCCTGTTGTGCCTTCCCTCGAGCTTCGAGTCCCGAAGGCTGAAGCGGGCGTCGCGAAACACTATCTCGTCGCCCTCGCAGCGCGCGTCCGTTGCCTCCCCGCCGCTTGAAAAGGACACCTTCCTCGCCCGAAATCCCCTCGACGCCTTCCCCGCAACGGGGTCCGCGGCGTTGAACACCGCCCAGTCCTCTTCGGTCTGGTTCGCGAAGAGGCGAAGCTTCGCGGCGGAGTACTCCTCCATGTTCTCGTGGTGGTCCAGGTGGTTCGGCGACACGTTCAGTATGGCCGCCACCCGCGGGCGGAACTTCTCGGTGCCCTGGAGCTGGAAGCTGCTGAGCTCGAGCAGCAGAAAGTCGTACTCCCCGTCCCGCCCCGCGATCGACACGAGCGGCGTTCCGATGTTGGCCCCGGTGAAGACCCTCATCCCCCCCCGCCCGAGCATTTCCGACACCATGGCCGTGGTCGTGGTCTTTCCGTTGGTCCCCGTTATGCCGATGACGGGTCTCGAGACGAAACGCCACGCGAGCTCCACTTCGCTCACCGTCTTCTTTCCCGCCGCCCGCGCCCGCGCGAGCTCCGGAAGGGTGAATCTCACGCCGGGGCTCAGCACAATCGTGTCCGCCCAGTCGAGAAGCTCGGGCGCGTGCCCGTCGCCCCTTATCTCCGCCCCTTTTGCGGCGAGCTGCTCCGCCTCCGCGCCGAGCGCCGCTTCTTCCCTCGCGTCGGCGGCCTTCACCGAGGCGCCTTCGGCGAGCAGGAACTTCACAGTCTCGATTCCCGTCTTTCCCAGACCCAGCACCAGAAACCTGTCTCCTCCCGCCTCCATCGTCTCACCTGATCTTGAGGCTCGACAGAGCCGCCAGAGCCAGCACAATTCCCACTATCCAGAAACGCACCACGACCTTGGACTCCGCCCATCCCCCGAGCTCGAAGTGGTGGTGAAGGGGCGTCATCCGAAAAACCCTCCTGCCCGTGGAGCGAAACGATATCACCTGGATTATCACCGAGAGGGTTTCTGCGAAGAATATCCCTCCGGCTATCACCAGGAGTATTTCCTGCTTTATGGCTAGGGCCGCGAATCCGATGGCCGCACCGAGGGAGAGAGATCCCGCGTCTCCCATGAAGACCTGGGCGGGGTGGGAGTTGTACCAGAGAAATCCCAGGCACGCTCCTCCCACGGCCGAGAGAAAGACGGCCAGTTCCCCCGCCCCCTGTATGTGCGGTATCTGCAGGTAGCTTGAGAACTGGAGGTTTCCCGCGAGGTAGGCGAAGACCACGTAGGTCGCGGCCACTATGGCGATCGATCCTATGGCGAGGCCGTCGAGGCCGTCGGTGAGGTTGACGGCGTTCGACGCTCCGACCGTCACCAGCAGGGCGAAGGGCAGGTAGAGATACCCGAGGTCCACCACGGCTCTCTTTACGAAGGGAAAGACTATCGACGTCGACGGATACCCCGCGATCTCCCCGGCGCGAAGCGACATGGAGAAGTCCCCCGTTTCGCCCGCCGAGAGAAGGAGCACGAACGTCGCCCCTATGAGCGTCTGGAACAGGAACTTCGTCCTGGCCCTCATTCCCTCTCCGCTTCTCACCTTCATGAAGTCGTCCCAGAAGCCGAGCGCGGAGAAGCTTATCGTGAACCCGAGGGCGAGCAGCACCTTGGTCACCGTCAGGTTCGCCCACAGGAGGGAGGAGACGGTGACGGCGGTGACGATGAATATTCCTCCCATCGTGGGGGTTCCGGCCTTGGCGGAGTGGGAGGAGGGGCCGTCGCGCCTTATGTTTTCCCTGAACTGGAGGTTCTTTAGAAACTCTATGAGCCTCTGTCCCAGAAAGACGCAGAGAACGAAGGAAGTGACTCCGGCTCCGAAGGAGCGGAAGGTTATGTACTTGAAGACGTTGAGGAAAAGAACCTCGTCTTTCAGAAGGTGCAGGAAGTAGAGCATGGCCTATCGTTCGTAGAGCTTTTTTATTATCTCCTCCATTCTCATTCCCCTGGACCCCTTGAGGAGCACGAGATCGCCGGGGCCGCAGGATTCGGCCAGGATGTCGGCGGCTTCGCCGTGATCGGCCGCCTCGCGGCGCTCCGTTCCGTTCCCGACGGCACCCAGAAGCGCCCCGGCGAACTCTCCCATGGCCACCACCATGTCGACGCCGAGCGTCGAGACGAACTCCCCGACCCTTTCGTGTTCCCCGCGGCCGCTCTCCCCGAGCTCCAACATGTCTCCGAGAACCGCCACCGTCCTGGTTCCGTCCCCCTTGCGCCCGGCGAGCTCCCCGAGAGCGGCGCGCACAGAATCGGGATTGGCGTTGTAGGTGTCGTTTATGATCCGGAATCCGAAGCGCGTTCCGACCACCTCGAGACGCATGGCGGCGGGGACGTGCTTTTCGAGTCCCGCGAGTATCTCGTTCATTCCGCATCCGAGCGAGTGGGCCAGGGCGGCGGCCGAAAGCGCGTTCATCACGTTGTGGATTCCCATTCCCCTTATCCTTGTCCCGGCCGCCCGTCGGCCGACGCGCATCGTGAATTCCACCGATTCCAGTCCCTCGCTTCTTATGTCCTCCGCCCTTATGAAGGCGTCGGGGCTTCGTATTCCGTAGTCGATCTTCCGGCACCGCGCGCCCCGGGCTATCTTCGCCACCCGCGGATCGTCGGCGTTGACGCAGAAGGTGTCGTCCGCGCCGAAGTTCTCTACCAGCTCCCCCTTCGCCCTCGCGACGCCCTCCAGGGTCTTCATCTTTTCCAGGTGGGCGTTTCCTATGTTGGTTATCGTTCCCGCCTGCGGGGAGGCGCAGGCGGCGAGAGCCCTTATTTCCCCGAAGGAGTTCATGCCCATCTCCACGACGCACATGGAGTGGCGTTTCTCGAGCTTGAGCAGGGTGAGCGGAAGTCCCACCAGGTTGTTGAGGTTGCCCGAGGTGGCGAGCGTCTCGTTCGATACCGACAGTATGCTTCGGGTCATGTCCTTCGTCGTCGTCTTTCCGTTCGAGCCCGTCACGGCCGCGACCTTGAGGGAGGGAAAGGAGTTTCTCCAGCGCGCGGCCATGTCCAGAAGGGCCTTGCGGGTGGAGCGGACCTTTATGAGCGCCCCGCAGCCGCGCCTGGCCGCCTGCCGCGGGTACCTCTCCACCACGGCTCCCGCGCAGCCTTTCGAGAGCGCCTCGTCGACGTGGTCGTGGCCGTCGAAGTTCTCTCCCGCGAGAGCCACGAAAAGCTGGTTCTTCATTATCGTCCTCGAATCCGTGGAGATCCCCGCCGCTCCCAGGGGCATCTTGCCCCCGAAAAGCCTGCCTCCCGTGGATTTCAGAAGAAAGTCCAGGCTGAACTTCATCCGTCCCCCCCGCTCCTCGCCGCCAGATGCCCCGCCGCGACTTCCCCGTCGTCGAAACGGATCCTCTCCGAGCCGATTATCTGGTAGTCCTCGTGTCCCTTTCCGGCTATCAGTACCGTGTCTCCCGCCTCCGCGGTCCCGACCGCGCGGCCTATCGCCTCTCCCCTGTCGGTCAGGACCTCGACCGCCGGGTCCCCGGCCCGCGTTCCCCGTAGCATGTCGGCGATTATGTCTTCGGGGTCCTCGGTTCTGGGATTGTCCGAAGTTATTATCAGCCGGTCGGAGTACCTGCGCCCGACCGCGGCCATGAGCGGTCTTTTTCCCGCGTCCCTGTCTCCTCCGCATCCCACGACGGTAACGAGGCTTCCCCCGCACAGCGGCCTCAGGCATCCGAGCACGTTTTCAAGGGCGTCGGGGGTGTGCGCGTAGTCCACGAAGACGTTCAGTCCCAGGGAGTTTTCCACCCTCTCGAGCCTTCCCGGCACGCGCGCGAGGCCGCTCAGCGCTCTCCCGACCGCCCCGGGGGGCGAGCCGAGAGAGAGCAGGGCTCCGGTTGCCGCCATCATGTTGCGCAGGTTGTGCTCGCCCATGAGGGAGGAGTCGATTTCGACCTTTCCCCACGGGGTCGCCAGCGTCGCCCTGGCGCCCGCGGCGTCGAGAGAGAATTTCTCGGCGAACACCTCGGCGTCTTTTCTTTCCAGGGAAAACGATATTCTCGAGCCTTTTTTCGGCCCCTGAATCCTGTCGGCGAAAGGGTCGTCGGCGTTTACGACCGAGAAGACTTCCTTCTTTTCGCTCCTCTCGAGTATCTCCGCAAAGAGCCTCCGCTTGGCGGCGAAGTAGTCCTCGATCGTGAGATGGTAGTCCAGATGGTCCTGCGTCAGGTTCGTGAAGACCGCCGCGTCGAAGTGGCACGCGTCGGCCCTTTTGAGGTCGAGGGCGTGGGAGGAGACCTCGAGCGCCGCGTGGGTCACCCCCGCGTCCTTCATTTCCCGAAGCGTCCGCGCGAGGTCCAGGGCGCCGGGAGTCGTGAGCGAGGACGGCTCGCTTCTGCCCGCGTACCTGTTCTCTATGGTCCCGATGATCCCCGCGCCGATTCCCTGCGCCTTCCACGCCGCTTCGAGCATGTGGGTGACGGTCGTCTTTCCGTTCGTTCCGGTCACTCCGACGACCTTCATCCCGAGGGAGGGGCGGCCGTGGAAGTTCGACGCCGCGACGCAGGCGGCGGCCCTCGAGTCGCGCGTTTTCACGAACGCCGCTTCGGAGTCCGCGGCTCCCGGGGGAAACTCTTCGGCCAGAACCGCCGCCGCCCCGTTTCTCACCGCGGAGTCGACGTACATGTGCCCGTCGGTCGTCTTTCCCCTGACGGCTATGAACAGGAAGCCTTCGCTGGCTTCCTTCGAGTTGTCCGTTACTCCCAGAATTTCCGTGCCTCCCGGGTCCCTGGACCCCGCCTGGGTCTCGAATTCGACGTCCTTGAGAATGTCTCTCAGTTCCATATGTCCTGCTTCAGGGTGAAAACGCAGTCCGCTCCTTTCCTTATCTTCTCTCCCGGCGGAGGGTTCTGGCTCGCCACGTAGCCGTTTCCGACGAACCTGACGGCCACTTCCTCGCGCTCGGCCCATCTCAGGACCTCGCGCGCGCTTTTCTTCAGCATGTCGGGCATTATCCTCTCCCGCCCGGGACCTTCTCCCGGCGGTACGCGCATGTAGAACAGGATTTTTTCGGTTATGGCCCTGAATATCGGGGCCGCCGCCACGCCTCCCATGGAGTTTTTCCTGGGGTTTTCCAGAATCACCAGAAGCGCGAGCTTCGGGTCGTCGGCGGGAGCGAACCCCATGAACGAGGACAGGTACCTGTCGTCATGGTAGCTTCTGGTCTCGGGGTCGGGAATCTGCGCCGTGCCGGTCTTTCCGGCGACCCCGTAGCCCTTTATCCCCGCGTTCTTTCCGGTCCCGTTCTCCACCACTTCCTCCAGCATCGCGGTTATCCTCGAGGCGGTGTCGTAGGAAATCACCCTCTTGAGGGCCTCGGGAGTCTTCTCCCTCAGAACCTTTCCCTCCGGTGAGACCACCTTCTTCACTATGTAGGGCTTCATCAGGTATCCGCCGTTGGCTATGGAGGAGAGGGCCGTGACGAGCTGGATGGACGTGACGGATATTCCCTGTCCGAACGATATCGTCGCGAGCTCCACCTCTCCCCACCTGCTGAGCTTCTGTATCTTCCCCCTGGCCTCTCCCGGAAGATCCACGCCGTTTTTCCTCCCGAAGCCGAAGCGGCGCAGCGATTCGTACAGCTTCTCCTTTCCGAGAGTCTTTCCCATCTTCCAGGCGCATATGTTGCTCGAGTACCTTATGGTCTCCGCCACCGTCAGCGTCCCGTGGCCGTGCACGTCCCTTATGGTCGTGGACTCGATTCTCTTCTTTCCGTTCTCGCAGTCGTAGCGGGTGGTCTCGTCGGCCATCTTCTCCTCGAGGAGCGCCGCGGCCAGAAACACCTTGAGAGTGGAGCCCGGCTCGAAGGAGTACCAGACGGGAAGGTTCTTTCTGGTTTTCTGCGAGAACTCGCCGAAGCGGTTGGGGTCGAAAGGGGGGTAGGAGGCCATGGCCAGTATCTCCCCCGTCTGGGGGTCCATCAGCAGCGCGGCTCCCCTCTCTGCGTCCATCCTCCTCGCGCCGTTTCTGAGCTCGGTCTCCGTCATGTGCTGTATGTTGGAATCCACCGTGAGCACGATGTCGTTTCCCCTGGTGGAGCGCTCGGTGTCGTCGAGCGGAACGTCCGGTATGCTGTTTCCCTTGGCGTCCCTCCTGGTCCTCACGGTCGCGGGCTTTCCCGCCAGGGTCTTTTCGAACCGGTACTCGAGCCCCTCGACTCCCCTCAGGTCGATGTCCGTGAACCCGAGCGCCTGGCCGAGGAGGTTTCCCTGGGGATATGTCCTTTTCGGCTCTTCCACGAACCCGACTCCCCCGAGACCGAGGGACCTTATCTCTTCGGCGGTTTCACGGTCCTCGCCCCTTTTGATCCACACGAAGGATTTTTCGGAGGCGGCGAGCCTGAGTATCTTCTCCCGGGAGACGCCGAGCGGCCTCGACAGCGCGCGGGCGAGCGCGGCGCGGTCCTTCACTTTCCCTGGATTGAGGTACAGGGACGTGGAGGGAACGTTGGCCGCCAGCGGCTTTCCGTTGCGGTCGTATATGGTTCCCCGCACGGGAAGCAGCTTGTAGGTTCCGCTGTGCTGTCTTTTCGCCCCGGCCGAGACCCTGTCTCTTTCAAGCACCTGGAGGTCGAGGGACTTGTACCCCACGCCCAGGAACAGTCCGGCGATGAACAGAGCGCACGCGCGGAGCTTCCACTTTCCCCTCCCCTCCGCTTCCGCGCCGCCGCGGCGTCCCGAAGACCTGCCTTCTTCGTAAGCGTTCATTCACCCTTTCCCGCGAGTATTACCTCTTCGACGAAAACGACGTCCTTGTAAGTGGCGAACCTGAAACCCATTTTCCCCGCGGCCGCTTCCAGGACCTCGGGAGACTTGAGGCGAAACAGACTGGATTCGAGGGTCTGGTTCTCCCTCACAAGCTCCTTTACCGCCGCCCTGTTCTTCGAAATCTCGTAGCCGGTTCTCGTGTGCTCCACCTTGACGCGGAGAAAGCAGAGCGACACCACGAACAGCAGACCCAGCGCCGCCGCGGCCCGCGGCGAAAATCCCCTTTTCCCTTCTCCGGCATTTTTTCTCATCTCAAGTCACACCCCCTCGGCTACTCTCATTTTCGAACTTCTCGCCCTGGGATTCTCCCCCAGTTCCTCCTCGCCGGGCGTCACCGCGGAACCCGTCACGATCCCGAGCCTCCGGATCTCGCCGCACCCGCACACGGGAAAGTCCGGCGGACACAGGCACGGAGAGTCGAGTCTTCTGAAAGCGTTTTTCACTATCCTGTCTTCGAGAGAATGAAACGAGATTATCGCCAGTCTCGCCCCCGGGGCCAGCGCCTTGGCGGCCTCTTCGATGAACGTGACCAGGTTGTCGAGCTCGTTGTTTATAGAAATGCGAAGCGCCTGGAAGACCTTCGTCGCGGGATGCCTCTTTTTCGGGTGAAACTTCTTCGGTATCGAGCTCGAGATGAGCGACGCCAGCTCGCGGGAAGTCTGCACGGGCTTCTCCGTCCTGCTCCTTATTATGGAGTCGGCTATCCTGCCCGCGAACCGCTCCTCTCCGTAGCTTCTGAATATGTGCTCGAGCTCCCCGCCCTTCATTCCGTTCACAAGATCGTAGGCGGAGAACTGAAGCGACCCGTCCATTCTCATGTCCAGGGGCTCGTTCTTCCTGAAGCTGAACCCCTTGCCGCTGTGCTCGAGCTGAAAGGAGGAGATTCCCAGGTCGGCCACGATTCCGTCCACGCGCTCAAGCCCCGCGGCCCGCGCCGCGGCTCTCACGTGTATGAAGTTTCTGTTCACAAGCTCCACTTTCCCGCCGCGGCCCGAAAGCCGCCGCCCGGCGACCGCCAGGGCGTTTTCGTCCACGTCCATTCCTATGATCCTGGATATGGACGGGTATTCCCGAAGCAGCCTCTCCGAGTGGCCTCCGAGACCCACCGTCGCGTCCACCACCGTCGCGCCTTCCGGCAGGTCGAGGTATTCGGCCACCTCCCCCGCCATGACGGGGCTGTGAATCTTTTCCTCGAGCTTCTTGCCGTATTCGACCGCCTTCATTCTCCTACAGTCCGTACTGCGCCAGGATCTCCTTGCTCCCGTCGAAGGTCTCAAACTCCCTGTGTTCGCTCTCCCACGTCTCCCTGGACCACAGTTCTATCCTGGTCATCATGCCCACCACCACCACCTCGTTCTCGATGCCCGCGCGCTCGCGGAGATTCGGCGGCACCAGCACTCTTCCCTGGTTGTCGACGGGGCAGTCCTGCGCGCTGCCCACGAAGTAGCGGACCCAGGCGGTCACCTCGCTTTCGGTCATGGACACCTTGGAGAGCTTCGCCTCGAGCCTGCTCCATTCCTTCAGCGGATAGGCGAGCAGGTAGCGGTTGAAGTTCGTGATCACGAACGTTTCGTCCGAGTACTTGGTCCTGCAGACCTCCCTGAACCTGGAGGGAATGCTCACCCTTCCGGTCTTGGTCATCGTGTGTTCGTATGTGCCTCTGAACATTTTCCGCCCGTCTCTGCCATTACATGCCAGAATATGTTGTTTTCATGCCAGTTCATAAATTACAAAAAAACATTAAGGAAGTCAAGTAACTTTTTGAAATGCTTAATTTTTTTCCCGCGGCGGCGAAAAAGGGCGAAAGCTAGACATCGCTTTAACAATCGCGCGAAATCGCTTGAACGCTCCCCGAAAATACCAGCTGTTGGGTTTCGGACTCCACTTGTTCGCTTATTTTGTATATACTCTCACCGCGGAGTCCGGGAGATTTCGGGGGAAAATCCCCCGCCGGACCGCCCGAAGCGCGCATGTCGATTTTTTTCATAAAGCTCGCCGACAGGAGTTCGAACGTTCACCTGCAGTCCGTGCTGGGAACCTACGGACATCTCATGTGGGCGAGGTCCGAGGTGCCCGGGGAGATGATAGTGAAGATAGTCTCGACCCCGGAGCTCGCCGGCGAAACCGAGGATGTGCTCCGCGCGCTTCGCGGGGAAATAGAGTTCGAGTTCGTCGACCCTCCGGCCGGCGGGGAAGCGGGGCGGTGAGGCGGTGACGGAAGACGGCGCGAGTCACGCGAAGCGGTGGGGGCTGGTGAGCTTCCTCACGGTTCTGAGCAGGATGGCCGGATACCTTCGCGACGTGGTCGTGGCGTCGTTTTTCGGAGCGGGATTCCAGACCGACGCCTTCTACGTGGCGTTTCGCATTCCCAACCTGCTCCGCAGGCTTTTCGCCGAGGGCTCGCTCTCGGTGGTGTTCGTACCGGTGTTCTCGGGCTACCTCGAGGCGGGAGACAGGCGGGAGGCGAAGAAAGCGCTTCGCTGCGTGTTCACGCTTCTTCTCGCCGTTCTCGTCGCGGTGACGGTCCTCGGGATCGTGTTCGCTCCCTGGGTCGTGAAGCTCTTCGCCGCGGGCTTCGACGCGCGGACCTTCGATCTCGCCGTCCATCTCAACAGGCTCGTGTTTCCCTACGTGCTTCTCATATCGCTCACCGCGCTCGCCATGGGGGTTCTGAATTCCGTCAGGCATTTCTTCGCCCCGGCATTTTCCCCCGTTCTTCTCAACCTGTGCATGATAGCCGCCGCGGTCTTTCTCTACGCGAAGTTCGAGGTGCCGATAGTCTCTCTGTGCTTCGGGGTTCTGCTCGGAGGGGCGGCCCAGCTCGCCGTGAACCTCTTTTTCCTGCGCAGGGAGAAATTCATGTTCGGGTTCTCGAGCCCCCTCGGCCATCCGGCGGTGAAGAGGATCGGTCTTCTGATGCTCCCCCAGCTTTTCGGGATAGCCGTCTACAACCTCAACATTCTGGTGAACACCCAGTACGCGTCGTTCATGTCGGAGGGGACGGTTTCCTATCTCTACTTCGCCGAGAGGCTCACGGAGTTCCCCTTGGGAGTGGCGGCCGTTTCCCTGGCGACGGTGATGCTTCCGACGCTCTCGGCGCTCTCGGCGAGAGGCGACTACGAGGGCTTCGCCGCGGAGTACTCGAGGACGCTTCGGCGGATGCTGTTTGTGATCGTGCCCGCGATGGCGGGGCTCGTGGCGCTTCGGATTCCGATATGCAACTTTCTCTACCAGCACGGCGAATTCGACTACGCGGCGGTCGTGAACACCGCCGACGCTCTTCTGGGCTACGGCGCGGGACTTTTCGCCGTCGCGGGAATCAGGGTGACTGTGCCCGCATTTTTCGCCCTGCAGGACACGAAGACCCCGGTGGTCGTCGCGTTTTTCGCCTTCGTTCTCAACGCCTCGCTGGGTTACGTCCTGGGGTTTTCGTTCTCCCTCGACCACTTCGGCCTCGCGCTTGCGAGCTCGATTTCCTCGGCCGTGAACTTCCTCGCGCTTCTGTATCTCCTGAACGGCAGGCTGGGGCGGTTTCTCTCGCGGGACGTTCTCCGGTTTTTTCTCAAAATTCTCGCGGTTTCCGCCGCGACGGGATTTCTGGCGGCAGGGGTGGCGGGGTTCTCTTCCTGGAACGAGACGGGACTTTCCCTTTCCAAGGGACTGTGGATGGCGGCCGCGGTCGTCTCGGGCGTAGCCTTCTACTTCGCGGTCTGCCGGGCGCTGGGAGTGGGAGAGACGCGCGTGTTCTTCCCCGGCGGGAGGAAGAGATGACGCCTCTTGTTCCCCGAGGGTCCTTTCGGTATTCTGGATGAACGCGGCGGAGGAAAAAGGCCGAGACTTCCGATGAAGAAAAAAAATCCCCCGAGCTCGGAACAACTTGCCGCGCTTCGGGAAAGATACGAGTACACGGCGAAAACGTTTCCCGACTCCGATTCGCTTCTTCTGCTGGCGGAGGTTCTCCTCGCCTCGGGGGAAGTGAGGTCCGCCAGGCGGGCTGTCCGCGATTTCACCGCGAAGAAGGGAGACCGCGCGGGGGCGAGAGTCGTTCTCGCCAAGGCGCATCTCATGTGCTGGAAGACCGTTTCGGCCGAAGAGGAACTGGAAAAGGCCCTCAAGCTCGAGCCGGGGCACGAGGAAGCCTCCCTCCTTATTATAAGGATATGCAGAAGCGCGGGGAAGTTCGACCGGGCCCACGAGGTCGCGTCCGCGCTTCACTCCGCTTCGGGGGGAAGGGCCGTCTCCGCCGCCGAGGTCTCCGAGCTCGAGCGGCTCCGCGCGGAGGCCGAGAGGGAGAAAAAACCGAAAGGCGGACTTTTCGAAACCGACGCCATGCTGAACCTCTACGTGTCTCAGGGACTCTACGAGGACGCTCTCGGGATGCTGGAGACTCTCCTTGCCCGCGACCCCGAAAACGACTCCTGCCGCCGGAAGCGCGAAGAGATACGGGCTATCATGTCCGCCCGGCGGGACGCCTGACCGCTTGGTTTTTCGGGCCGTTTAATTATCATTACCGTCGCGGGTGCGCGCCCATGAAGATAATCGTCGTAAACGGTCCGAATCTGAACATGCTCGGCAAAAGGGAGCCCGAGCTCTACGGAAGCCTCACGCTCGGGGAGATCGAATCCTTCCTGGTTTCCAGAACCGAGGTTGCGGACGGCGACGTCAGCCTTTCCTTCTTCCAGTCGAACTCGGAAGGGGAAATAGTCACCGCGATACAGCAGGCCCGCGGAAAGTTCGACGGGCTTATCATAAACCCTGCCGCCTACACGCACACGAGCGTCGCCATAAGGGACGCCATCCTCTCGACGGGACTGCCCGCGGTCGAGATTCATCTCTCCAACATATACCGCAGGGAGGACTTCAGGCACAAATCTTTCGTCTCCGGAGTGTCGCTCGGGGTCGTTTCGGGTTTCGGGGCGGAGAGCTACTACCTGGGGCTTCTGGGGCTGGTTGAACACATTAGAAAAGAGGGAACGAGTTCCTGAATTTTCCGCTTGCGGTTTTTTGTTATGTTGCAGTTTTAAGTATGCTTTCCAGTCTGTTGGAAATTTACGGAGGAGGTGTTAGGATGCATTTATTGCGAGCCGTCTTGAAAATGAGGGCGAGGGGTGAACGTGTTTCTCGTTTGAGGTGCAGTCGGAATTCAATCACCAGAAGAAAGTTTAAACTTTTCGTAATTACGGTAGTTACGTCTTCCCTATTGTCAGCCTGTGCTGTCTCCCCGAAGAAAATAGAAGCAATTTACGTGTCTCCGTTGAAATATGCGAAGCATGACTGCGACCAAATCGCGATGGAAATGGACCATGTCGGCAGAAGAACTCAGGAGTTGTACAGGCGCCTGAAACACGAAAGCGATACCGACAGGTGGCAAGGAATACTTGGACTTCTCGTATTTTGGCCCAGCCTGCTCTTCTTGGAAGGTAAAAATTCACAGGAAGCCAATGAGTACGCCCAGATGAAGGGAGAGTACGAGGCTTTACGTCAGAATGCCGTTGAGAAAAAGTGCTCGATTCAGAGCAAATCCCCGGAAAAAATCATGGAAGAATCACTAAAAGCAGATCGGAAAGCTGACGAATCGGAGTGAAAAACAGGTGAAGATAGTGTCTGAATACCGTGTTGAAGAATTTTCCAACGTGAAAAGGATTTTCTTGTTCGAGAGGTTGTCCGTCGCCGTCGGGTCGCGGTCGTCTTTGAATCCCAGATCGTCTCTGTGGACCACGATGTCGATGTCTTCGGAGAACCGCTGAATGAGTTCGAAGACCTTCGACAGGCGGGTTCCGCCCTTGAAGAGAAGCTTCGGATGGCCGCCGGGCAGCCGATTGTAGAGCATGTCGAGGACCAGGCAGACCCAGAAATCTTTCTCCACATGTACGGCCAAAGCGCTGAGACTGATTGCCACCGCTTCGATCGCGTCCCGTCTTTCCCCCTCCGGGAGGGCCAGAAAGGATTCAAAGGATTTATTCACTTTCTTCAACCGTCCCGCCGTCCGCGACGCAGCGCGCGACGGGGATCGCCCAGGCCGGAAGGTGCCGGCAGTTTTTCAGCAGGTCGAGTTTCACGTAGTCCGGGAGAACGTCCCTCAGAATCGAAATCGTCTCTTCCTTCGCTTTCGTCCCGAGATGCGGACCGAGCCACCTCAGAGCCTGGGCCACGGGAGCAGCCGGCCGTCCCGTCCACCACATGACGCTCGGCGCGGCATGCTTGAACCGGACGGTCATTCCGTCGATATCGACCGTTTTCGAACGGCCGTCCGTCACGTACCATGCCTGGGCGGGCACCCCGGTCGTCAGACCGAGCCGGTTCGCGGGCACCATGCCGTCGGGCATTATCCGCACGCCGTCCCGTCTCGCGACCGCATCTATGGCCGAGTAGATATCGACCGGCCTGGGTCCCTTGAGGATGGTGCTGGGCCTGGGGATGTCGTACAGACCCCGGCCGACCCGGCGCAGCCTGCCGGACCTGACCAGGCGCGAGAGAGACTGGTCGACGGCCGCGCGGCTTCCCAGGTCGAGAAAGTCCTTGGGAGTGCATACCCATCTTTCGTTGTCGTTCGAGGATATCCTTTTTATGATTCTGTCGCTCGTGCCGCTCATGTCTCCGCCTCGTCTTGCCGATGAATGTCAGAAATTTACCATGTTTTTCTTGCTTAATCAACGCCGGTTGCGAAGAAAAAACCCGGTTGCGGAACCGTTCCCGCGGAGCGTCCGCGACGGGGCCCGCGGGTGCGGAAGGTTTTCGGGAACCGGGTCGGAAGTCTAAATGAGCGTTCCCACCGCCCGCTCGATCCTGTCCATTCCTTCCTCTATGTTCTCCATGGACGTGGCGTAGGATATCCTGAGATGGTTTTCCTTTCCGAAGGCTATTCCCGGCACCACGGCGACCTTGGCCTCTTCGAGCAGAAACTCCGTGAACGAGATCGATCCGTCTATTTCCCCGTGTTCCCATTTCTTCCCCGCAAGCCCGCTTATGCTCGGAAACACGTAGAACGCTCCCATGGGGTCGAAGCAGGTCATTCCGGGAATCTCGTTGAGCCTCTTCACTATGAAGTCTTTCCTTTTCTCGAATTCTCCCCGTCTTTTCTCGAGAACGTCCTGGGGACCGCGAAGCGCCTCCACGGCGGCCATCTGCGATATGGAAGAGGGGTTCGAGGTAGACTGTCCCTGGAGCTTCGACATCGCGCTTATGACGTTTCTGTCGCCCGCGGCGTAGCCTATGCGCCATCCGGTCATCGAGTAGGACTTCGAGACCCCGTTTACGAGTATCGTGGAACGCTTCGCCTTCTCCGAAAGGGAGCACACCGAAACGTGCTCGGCGTCCCCGTAGACTATCTTTTCGTATATCTCGTCGGAGATTATCACCAGACCCGCGTCCAGGGCGGTCTCCACTATTTTTTCCAGATCCTCCCGCGAGTAGGTGGTTCCCGTCGGGTTCGAGGGGTAGTTCAGGACGAGGGCGCGCGTGCGTCCGGTTGTCGCCCGCTCGAGGTCCCGGGGGGTTATCTTGAAAAGATCCCGCTCTTCTGTCTCCATTGTCACGGGAGTCGCTCCCGCGAGAGCCACCTGGTCCGGGTAGGAGACCCAGTAGGGGGCGGGAATCAGGACTTCGTCTCCGGGTTCGAAAAGCGCCTGGGTCAGGTTGTATATCGAGTGCTTGGCCCCGCAGGAGACCAGTATCTCGTCCCTCGAGTACTCAAGGGAATGGTCCTTTTTCAGGGATTCTATGATGGCGTCCTTTAGCTCGTCGATTCCCCCCACGGCCGTGTACTTGGTGAAGCCGCTTTCGATCGCCTCCACGCCGCCTTTCTTTGCGTTATCGGGAGTGTCGAAATCGGGCTCTCCCGCCCCGAAGCCTATGACGTCCACTCCGCCCGCGCGAAGCGCCTTGGCCTTGGCCGTTATGGAAAGCGTCGCCGAGGGCTTGAGGTTTCTCACCCTGCCTGAAAGTTTCATCAACCGGTCACCTCCGTTCTTTATGACCGCGGAAGAAGCTTCTCCGCGAGTTTTTTCTCCACCGCGGGCGGCACGAGGTCCCCGGCCGGGCCCCCCAGGGAGACGATCTCCTTTATGAGGGACGAGCTTATGTGGGAGAACCTGCTGTCGGTCACCATGAAAAGCGTTTCCACCTCGTCGTTCATGAGCCTGTTGGCCGTCGCCATCTGCAGTTCGTATTCGAAGTCGGAATGGGTCCTCATTCCGCGAAGCATCGTTGTTATGTTTCGTTTTCTCATGTGGTCCACCAGCAGTCCCCCGAAGCTTTCCACCTCGACGTTTTCGTAGTCCCCCAGCACCTCGGCGATCACCGAGACCCTCTCGTCCATGGAAAGGGTGGTCCTTTTCGACTCGTTTCTCCCCACGGCCACGACTATCGCGTCGAAAACGCCGGCCGCCCGGGAGATTATGTTCAGGTGTCCGTTCGTGAAGGGGTCGAAAGACCCTGGATAGATTACCGTCCTCGAGCTCAATCGCGTCTCCTGAAAAAGCTCACCGAAGTGCCTCCGTATTTCCTGGTCCTGGTTTCGAACCCGCCCGCCTCCGCGGCGTCCCGGGACGGGTGTTCGACTATCGCGGTTCCTTCCCCGCGCAGAACGTCCCGGATTTTCCGCACAAGCTCGCCCGGCCGCGTCGCGTCGTAGAAACCGTAAGGAGGGTCGGCGAAGACCAGGTCGAACGCAAGCCCCTCCGCCCTTAAAATACTCAATGCCCTTCTGAAATCAAAGTTGAGGATTCTCGCCCGCTCCGCGTAGCCGCAGAAGCGGAGATTCGCCCGTATCGCCCCGGCCGCGGCGGGGTCGTCGTCGACAAACGCGCAGAAGGCCGCCCCGCGGGAGAGGGCCTCGATTCCGAGGCTCCCGGAGCCCGAAAAAAGATCGAGAACCGAGGCGCCCTCGCTTCGCGCCCCGAGCGCGTCGAAAATCGACTTCCTCACCCGTCCCGCGGTCGGCCTCGCGCCTCCTCCCGGAACCCTGAGCCTTTTTCCCTTCGATTCTCCGGTAAGCACGCGCATTTCGAAGTCCCGGTCCCCGCGGCCTTTCCACCGCCCGCCCCCGCCGCGCTGGAAAACGGCGTCCCGTTCGGGTAAACTATCCCTCCAACCGGCTCGTTTCGCAACCGTTCCCTTTAACCGGAGGGCTTTTCAGCGATGGACGTTTCCCCCAGAGTGCAGACAGTCAACATCGAAGACGAGATGAAGGAGTCCTATCTCAGCTATTCGATGAGCGTGATAGTGGGAAGGGCGCTTCCCGACGCGCGCGACGGCCTGAAGCCCGTCCACAGGAGGATCCTCTACGGCATGCACGAGGCGTCCAACGCGTGGAACCGTCCCTACAAGAAGTCCGCGAGAGTGGTGGGAGACGTGATGGGGAAGTATCACCCTCACGGCGACTCCGCCATCTACGACTCGCTGGTGAGGATGGCCCAGGATTTCTCCATGAGAATTCCGCTCGTCGACGGTCAGGGCAACTTCGGCTCGATCGACGGGGACAGCCCGGCGGCCATGAGGTACACCGAGGTCAGGCTCGCCAGGATCTCCTCGGAGATGCTCGACGACCTCGACAAGGAGACGGTCGAGTTCTATCCGAACTACGACGGGGGAGAGCTCGAGCCGAGCGTCCTTCCGACCAAGGTGCCGAACCTGCTTCTGAACGGCTCCTCGGGAATAGCGGTCGGCATGTCGACCAACATCCCTCCCCACAACCTCGGCGAGCTGCTCGACGCCGCGGTCGCCCAGATAAAAAACCCCGACATCACCGTGGACGAGCTCATGGAGCGCCTGCCGGGGCCTGATTTTCCCACCGGGGGGTTCGTGAGCGGAAGGCGGGACATCCGATCGGCCTACGCCACCGGAAGGGGGATAGTCAGGGTCAGGGCCAGGGTCAGGATAGAGAAGCAGAAAAAGGGGGGAAAGGACGTGATCATAGTCACGGAGCTTCCCTACCAGGTGAACAAGGCGCGGCTCGCGGAGAAGATCGCCGAGCTTGTGAAGGAAGACAAGATAACCGGCATAACGGACATAAGGGACGAATCGGACAGGGAGGGCATCAGGCTCGTGATCGACGTGAAGGCCGGAGAGCACGCCCAGGTGGTGCTCAACCAGCTCTACAAGCACACGCAGATGTACACCTCCTTCGGGATCATAATGCTCGCGCTCGTGAGAAACCAGCCCAGGGTTCTCACCCTCAAGGAGCTTCTCGCAAGCTTCATAGACCACAGAAAGGAAGTCATCACCAGGAGGACCCAGTACGAGCTTCGAAAGGCCGAGGAGCGCCTCCACATTCTCGAGGGGTTCAAGATAGCCCTCGACAACCTCGACGAAGTGGTCGAGCTCATAAAGGCGTCGGAGAGTCCGGCGGCCGCCAGGGAAGGTCTCGTGCGGACGTTCTCGCTTTCGGAAAGACAGGCGCAGGCCATCCTGGAGATGCGCCTCCAGAGGCTCACGGCGCTCGAGAGGGACAAGATACTCGAGGAGAGACGGGAGCTTCTCGAAACCGTGAGGAGGCTTCGGGAGATACTCTCGAGCGAAAAGCTCATACTCGACCTGGCCGTCGAGGAGCTCGGCGAGATCAGGGAGCGCTTCGCGGACGGGAGAAGAACCGAGATAGTGGAGGACGTGGAGGAGATATCGATCGAGGACCTCATAACCGACGAGGACATGGTGGTCACCACGACCTACGAGGGCTACATAAAGAGCGTGCCGCTCAGCGTCTACAGGAACCAGAGAAGGGGAGGCCAGGGAAGAAGGGGAATGGGCACCAAGGAGACCGATTTCGTAAACGACCTGTTCATAGCGTCCCGCCACAACCACATACTGTTTTTCTCGACCCTCGGCAAATGCTACTGGCTCAAGGTCTACCAGGTTCCCGAGGCCGGTCCCGCGGCGCGGGGAAAAGCCATGGTCAACCTTCTCAATCTCGAAAAGGGAGAGAGCGTGGCCGCGGTGCTTCCGGTCCAGAAGTTCGAGGAGGATCTCTCCATCGTCATGGCCACGAGAAAGGGAGTGGTCAAGAAAACGGAGCTTTCGGCCTATTCCCGCCCGCGTACCGGGGGAATCATAGCGCTCAGGATACGCGAAGGGGACGAACTCGTCGGGGCGTCGCTCGCCTCCGCGGAGGACGAGGTGCTTCTCACGTCCAGAAACGGCCAGGCGATAAGGTTCGGGGGCGACGAAGTGAGAAACACCGGCAGGGCGTCCATGGGAGTGAAGGGCATAAGGCTTCGGGGAGACGACTACGTGGTCAGCCTCGAGGTCATAAAGAACCCCGAAGCCCAGGTGCTCACCGTGACGGAGATGGGCTTTGGAAAGCGTACCGTGGTCTCGGAGTACAGGCTTACGAAGAGGGGAGGAGTGGGGGTCAAGACGGTGAGCGTGACGGAGAAGAACGGAAAGGTGGTAGGGGCTTTCCAGGTGACCGACGACGCGGAGATAATGCTCATAAGCAACCTCGGTGGGAAAGTCATAAGAACGAGCGTTTCGCAGATCCGAAGTACCGGGCGCGCCTCCCAGGGCGTCAAGGTCATAAACCTCGAGCGGGACGAACTCGTGGCCGCCGTGGCCAGGATCGCCGAGAAGGACTGATGCCGAGGGAGATAGAAAACGTCTTTTCCGATTTTCCGGACTACAACTGCTTCGCGTGCGGTCCGAGAAACGAGCACGGACTCCGCCTGCGGTTTTTCGCCGACGACGAGACGGGAGAGGTCTTCACCACCTTCGCGCCGAAGGAGCATTTTTCCGGCTGGCCGGGAATAGTCCACGGGGGAGTTCAGTGCGCTCTCGTCGACGAGGTGTCCTTCTGGGCCATGTTCGACGAAATCCGAAAGATCGCCCTTACCGCGAAAATAGAGATCACCTACTCGAAGAAGGTGCCCAGCGGAGAGATTCTCGACGTGAGGGCCAGGGTGAGAAGCGTCGAGGGGCGGCGCGTCGTCGTGGATTCCGTGATAAACGGAGACGGGGGCGAATGTCTTACGAAGGCCGCGGTGACCTATTTCATTCCGAAAAAGAAAACTCTCGCGGGCGTGCTCGGGGAAAAACGCCTGGGCGAGAAATTCCTCAGGTACGCGGGAGACTGAAATGATAAGACTCTACGATCATCCGCTTTCGGGAAACGCCTACAAGGCGAGGCTTCTGCTCCACCAGCTTTCGGTCGGGTACGAGAGCGTGACGGTGGACATATTCGCGGGGGAGCACAGGGAGGAGGAGTTTTCGCGTCTCAATCCCAACCGCAAGATCCCGGTTCTGGAGGACGGGGATTTCGTCATGTGGGAGTCCAACGCCATCCTGTTCTACCTGGCGAAAAAGTTCTCCCCCAACCCCTACCTGCCCGACGGCCCCGAGCGGTTCGGTCTCGTCTCGCAGTGGGTCTTCTTCGGAAAGACGACCGTGGATCCCAACCTCGCCCTGGCCAGGTACTTCGTGAAGTTCCTTCCGCCCGACCAGGTGCCGCCGGGGGCAGTGGAGAAACTCCACGCCCAGGGAAACGAGGCGCTCGGGATACTGGACGCCCGCCTCTCGGAAACGGAGTTTCTCTGCCGCGACTACTCGATAGCCGACATCGCCTGCTATCCCTACGTAATGCTCTGCGGGGAAGGGGGTTTTTCGCTCGAGCCCTATCCCTCGGTCGAAAGATGGTGCGCCTCCGTCGAGGCCACGGAGAACTTTCTTCCGTTTTCGCCCTAGCGTCATGGACGATCGGGTCGGGCTTTTTCTCGAGCTTCTGGAAAAAACGGAAAACGCCGTCGCGTTCACGGGCGCGGGAGTGAGCACGGAATCGGGAATACCCGACTACCGCTCTCCCGGGACGGGCCTGTGGGAGAAGATGGACCAGTCGGTCGTGTCCCTCTCGGGGTTCATGAAGAATCCTCAAAACTACTATTCGTACGCCATGGAAACCTGGCCCGCGAGAGTCGCGGCGAGGCCCAACGCCGCTCACCTCGCGCTCGCGCGTCTGGAAAAAGACGGCCGTCTCGCGGGGGTCGTCACCCAGAACGTGGACGGACTTCACCTGGCGGCGGGTTCGCGAAACGTCTGCGAGCTTCACGGCTGCGCGAGGCGCGTCGCGTGTCTCGGGTGCCGGGCCGTCTATCCCATGGAAGAGACGATGAAGAGGGTGGAGGAAGGCGAGAATCCCCCTCCTTGCGAGGGGTGCGGAGGGATACTCAAGCCTGACGCCGTCTTTTTCGGAGAAGCGCTTCCGCGGGAGCCGTGGGAGAGGGCGGTCGACCTTGTCGGGGACTGCGGCCTTCTTCTGGTTCTCGGCTCCTCGCTCCTCGTCGCTCCCGCGAGCGGACTTCCGCGCCTGGCTCTTTCTAACGGCGCCGCCCTCGTGATAATAAACCTCGCGGACACGCCTTTCGACGACGAGGCGGACATGGCGGTTCGGGGGAAAATCGGGGAGTTTTTCGAAAAAACCGGACTGTAGGACCGCTGGAGCGGGAAACGGGATTCGAACCCGCGACCTTCTCCTTGGCAAGGAGACGCTCTAGCCGACTGAGCTATTCCCGCAAGATCAAGCGAAGCAAAAAGCTATCAAGACGCGGCGGCGTTGTCAAATAGTGCCGGACTTTTTATTGGGTAGAATAACGGTCGCCATGGGCGCGGCGGAGAGAAAGGAACTGATAGGCGGCGTGCGGCTGGCCGTCGTCAAGATAGGAAGCAGCATGCTCACCGACGGCGAAGGCCGTCTCTTCGAACCCGTTTTCAGGGAGATCGCGAAGCAGGTTCACGGTCTCGTCCGAAGGGGGGTGAGGACCATAATAGTTTCCTCGGGAGCCATAGCCTCGGGGATGAAGAAGCTCGGTCTTTCCGAGAAACCTAGGGAGCTTGACGTGAGACAGGCTATTTCCGCTTTCGGCCAGACGGAGCTTATCAGGTATTACGAGGACGCGTTCTCGGAGTTCGCAATGAGCGTGGCCCAGGTTCTCCTCACGCGCGACGGGTTTTCCGACAGGAAGAGGTTTCTCAACGCCAGGAAGACCATAAGGCGGCTTCTCGAGATGGAGATAATTCCCGTCATAAACGAAAACGACACGGTTTCGTTCGAGGAGATAATGTTCGGCGACAACGACAGCCTGGCGGCGCTCGTGACTTCGCTTGTCGAGGCCGACATGCTGGTGCTTCTGAGCGACGTCGAGGGATTTTTCGACAAGGACCCGGCGAAAAATCCCGACGCGGAGCTGCTTTCCACGATCGGCGAAATAGATTCGAGAATAGAGTCCTTTGCCGGAGACACTTTCGGCAAAACCACTTCGGGGGGCATGAGAACGAAGATATGGGCCGCGAAATCGGCCGCCGCTTTCGGAGTGCCCACTATAATCGCCAACGGAAAGAACGGCAATTCCCTGGAAAGAGTCTTTGACGGCGGGGAGTACGGAACGCTCGTGCTTCCGGTCGGGGAAAGGCTTCGGGGCAGAAAGCACTGGATCGCCTACACGCTCACGCCTAGGGGACGTCTCCTGCTCGACGAAGGGGCGTCGGACGCGGTGACCAGGAAAGGGCGAAGCCTGCTTCCTTCCGGCATAAGGGAAGTGGAGGGGGAGTTCGAGATAGGAGAGCCCGTGAGTTGCTTTTCTCCCTCCTCGGTCGAGATATGCAGGGGTCTCAGTTCCTACGGTTCTTCCGAGGTGAGGAAGATCCTCGGGAAAAAGTCGTCGCAGATAGAGGAGATACTGGGGTACAGGTACAGCGACGAGGTCATTCACAGAAACGAGATGGTGATACTTTCTAGGGACGCATGAGAGTTTCCGGTTTTTTCAAGGCGTTTCTCTGGCTGGCCATGCTGGTTTTCATATCGGCGGGTTCGCTCGCGTTTCTGTTCTTTCTGGACGGGTTCTGCGGGCGGGAGAAGACGGTCGAGATACCGAGGGGACTCGGCCTTTTCGAAATCGCGCGGAAGCTCGAGAACGAAGGGGTGGTGAGAAAAGCGGAGATTTTCTCCCTTCTCGTGGTTCTGGGCGGAGATCAGGCGAGGCTCAAGTCGGGGGAATACGGGTTTTCCCCGGGTGCGACCCCCGGCTCCGTCCGCCGCAAGCTCGTCGGGGGAGAGAGAGTGCTGAGAAAGGTCACCTTTCCCGAGGGGATCGCGCTTTCGCGCATGGCGGAGATTCTCGAAACTTCCGCGGTGGCTTCCCGGGAGGAATTTCTCGGCCTTGCATCCGACGGAGGATACGCCTCCCGGAAACTGGGAATCGACGTTCCGAGCCTCGAGGGATTTCTGTTTCCCGACACGTATTTTTTCGAAAAAGACGCCGGGGCGGAAAAAGCGATAGAAACGATGCTCTCAAGATTCCGAAAGGCTTATTCAACCCTTCGAAAGGCGGAATCGGGTCTCGGGATGAAGGAAGTCGTCACGATCGCCTCGATGATAGAGAAGGAAAGCTCCATCCCCGGGGAAAGACCGCTCATCTCGGCCGTGATACGCAACAGGCTTCGCAGGGGTATGAGGCTTGAATTCGACCCGACCGTGATTTACGCTCTGGGCGAAAAGTTCACGGGAGACCTGACCAGAAAGGACCTTGATTTTCCTTCGCCCTACAATACGTACGTGTCCAAGGGGCTTCCCCCTGGTCCCATAGCCGCCCCGGGACTCGATTCCCTGCGAGCGGCCATAGGTCCCGCCGACGCGGACTATCTTTACTTCGTCTCCATGGGAGACGGTTCCCACTTTTTCTCGCGCAGGTACAGGGACCACGTGAACGCGGTGAACAGGATGATCAGAAAAAAGTAGGTCTTGCGTATGCCTTCTCAAGAAAATCGCTTGCTGCTTTCTTGACAAGCAACGGTTGACGCATTGCGATCGGCTTTCATGGTCTGGGTGATCTGCTCGAAAAATTAATGATAAAGAGTTTTCGACACAAGGGGCTTAAGCGTCTTTACGAGCTCGACGACCGGAGTCTTATTAGACCCGACTTGCAAAAGCAAGCGCGGTCTGTTCTGAATTTGCTCGATGCCGCGGACTCTCCTGAGGGGATGCGCGTTGCCAAATACAAGCTGCACAGGCTCAAGGGAGACCGGAAGAATTACTGGTCGGTGACCGTGAACAGAAACTGGCGCATAATCTTTCGCTTTGAGAACGGGAATGCCTACGATGTGGAAATGATTGACTACCATTAGTTGACGGGCATAATTGTAACCGCAACAGGAGGTTGTTATGTGCATGAAGAATCCGATGCATCCTGGAGAAGTAGTACGCGTGACTTGCCTGAAGCCGCTCGGTCTGAGCGTTGCTGAAGGCGCGAAGATTCTGGGGGTCAGCAGACAGGCGCTTTCAAACTTGGTGAACGGCAAAGCCGGCATGTCCATAGATATGGCGATCCGTCTGACTAAAGCCTTCGGTTCCACCACGGGAACCTGGATACGGTTGCAGGCTCTCTACGATGTCGCGAAGTCTGCGGAATTCGAAGACAAGGTCAAGATTGAGAAATACAGACCCCGGTTGATATGAGGAATTTTGATTGATGCCCGCGACTGGTTTTCCGGGAGACCGGGGAAACTCGGATGGACTCTCGGCGGGTCTTGCCGCGAAGCTGTTTGAGCTGACGAATCAATTTTTCGCCATGCGGTTATTAAGAAACTGTTTCGGGGCGGAAGAAGAGCGGGCGGGGAAGTTCTATGAGGAACGCGATTGACTGCTAACGGCAACAGGAGGTTGTTATGCGCATGAAGAACCCGCCGCATCCCGGCGAAGTGGTGCGCGTGTCCTGTCTGGAACCGCTGGGCATCAGCGTCGCGGAAGGCGCAAGGGCGCTCGGCGTAAGCAGGCAGGCGCTTTCGAATCTGGTCAACGGCAAGTCCCGAATGTCCGTCGAAATGGCCGTTCGTTTGGAAAAAGCCTTCGCCTTTACGGCGAGGACCTGGATACAATTGCAGACTGCCTACGATATAGCGCGGGCTCGAGAACGCGAGGACGAGATCAAGGTCGATCGCTACTATGAACCGCCGCCGGAGTGAGGAAATTCATTGTCGATGCGGAGAGCGCCCCTTGGCGAACCGTTTCAACATGTCGTCCGAACGGAGAAACTAGGGCCGTGAACTCTCAAACGCTCTCGCGAAACCGTCAAGCGGCGACCTCGCGAGCCTTTCCTTCTCGGCTTCGATAAATGCCTTGTCCTTTCTCTCTATTCTTATCACTTCGTCCCGGCCGCGGGACGCCTTGAACTGGGTCCCGGAAGTTTCCCTTGAAATCTGGTCGAGTATATGAGGGTAGTTTCTCTCTCCGATGAATATGGAGTGTATGCACACTCCTATGCTCTTGGCGCGCAGCCTTTCGTTTGAGACTTTCGGATCTCCCGTGGTGGGGATTCCGTCGGTTATGAACAGTATGTGCTTGTTTCGAAGACCCCTTCCCCGAAACTCCTTGAGGGCTTCTCTCAGGGCCTCTTCGTAGTTTGTGTTGCCCGAGCAGTCGGTTTTCTCCGCCAGCTTCTCCATCCACCTGTAGTCCCTGGTGAAAAACCGCGAATTCTTCTGGTGCTTTATGTACTTGTGGTTGAATTCCAGGTAGCCGACTCTCATCCTCTTTCTTCTGGCAAGCTCTATCACTCCCTTCACCACCGACGACGACCACTCGCTGTAACTTCCCATCATCGAGGTGCTTATGTCCCTGAGTATCGCTATCTCTCCTCCCAGTATTTCCTTTTCGCGCATGTGGACGCGCGGAAGCCTCGGAGATGCGTTCTGCGACCAGATGAACGCCTCGACCGGGTCTATGTCCTCAAGTTCGTCGAAGGAGCTCATCCGCTTCCATTTCCTGGGCGAGCCGCCCGGGTGGGCCGCCTTTTTCGCCATGCTTTTCTGGAAGTTGCCTTCGAGAACCTTCATGATGCGTTTTATGTTCTCCGCGGTTTCGTTGTTTCCCCTGCCGGGAATCACCGTTTCGTCGTCTTCGCCGGCCTTGTCGGACTTGCTGCTCATGTAAGCCCGAGCGGACTTGTCTTCCCTCTCGGTGTTTCCGCTGTCCTGGGGGTTTCCGGTAGGGTCGTTCGGCACGTCCTGGCCTTCGGGAGGAGCCATTTCGCTCTGGTCGTTCAGGTTCTGCTTCAGGTCGCGAAGCGCGTCGAAGAAAGTCTTTCTGGCTTCGTCCAGGGGATTTTCCGTTTCCTTGTCGGACCGCTCGTCGGGAATCTCTCCCCTGGGTTCTTGGGAAAAGTCCTGGTCGAATTCAGACTGGGGTTCCTGGTCCGGGTTCGGACTCAGCTTATCTTCCGGCTTTTTTTTTTATCCGCGGAGATCTTCCTCAGTATCTCGTCCATCTGTTCGTAGACATCAGGAGGAACGCGAAACGCCGTCATGTACCTCAGCACCTCCAGGTCTTCTCTGGTGCAGACCTCGCGTTCGTTCAGCAGGGCGTGGGACCTGATGAGCTTGAGAGCTTTCACGAAAAACGTCCTGTCGGAGATAAGCGAGTTGGTTTCGTTGAGCCCGAACTCTTCGACCATCATCGTCGCGAAACTCGCGAGACCGTCCTGCACTTCGGAGGGAATCCCGATCTTCTCCAGATGCTTGTAGCTTTTGTCGAAAAGCTTCTTGCTCACCCGCTTCGGTATCTTCTCCTCAAACGGCTTCTCGGAGTAAAGCTCGATCACCTTTCTGGCCTCGTCCCATTTTCTTCCGTAGGAGATGCCCAGAGCCTTCACCTGCAGGACGAACCTGTCGAGGTTGGCGGGGTCCAGGGGCTCGTTGTAGTACTCGTCGGCCGTGGGGTTGCTGGTTGCTATCGCCGTCAGAAGAGGGATGGGTTCGTTGAAGAACTTCCTCTCGTTCAGTATCCGGAGGAGGATGTTCAGCGACTCGCCGGGGGCGCGAGATATGTCGTCTAGAAGGCATATCTCGGAAGTCAGTATGCCGCCCTTCACGATGTCCTGTCTTATTCTTTCCCCCGCGTCGGTCTGTTCCTTCACTATCGTGAGGTCCCCGACAAGCTCCGAGAGCCTCGTGTCCCTGTGGAGCTGGTAGAAAAAGAAATTGAGCTGGGCGGCCTTGGAGACGATTTCCGAAAGCATGGTCTTCGCCGTGCCCGGAGGTCCTTCTATGTAGATGTGTTCTCTCGAGATTATTCCTAGAAGAAGAGCGGTTTTGACATCATCGTGTCCGACTACGTGCTTGTCCATTTCTTCCCTAAGGGAAGCGAAAGGATTTTCGGGATTCATTCTCCACTCCTGAAAAAAGCAGTGCCTGCTATTATGACACAAGCGGATGTTTTTTTCAATCCGTTGTTGACGCGGGCGTCCGGGGCGGCTTCCGCCCGCGGGGTTTTCCCCGGTCTTGCTTCGCCTTCCGGAGATTGAATGCGAATCGCCTATAGTGAATAATCTTCCGGTCAGAACAGAGATTAGTCAGGGGGTCTCCATCAATGAAGATAAGCGATATAGTTCAGAAGTCCGACACCGGAGCGGGGCGAACGTTTGATTACGTAGTGCTTTCTCTTGTATTGGTTTCCATTGCACTGCTTTTCGCGGAAGGGGTGCCCGGACTGTCGTCCGCCACGGCGCAGGTGCTTGACAAATTTCAGGTGATCATAGTGATTCTGTTCACGGTCGAATACGTCCTGCGCTTTGTCGTGGCAGAGCGGAAAACGGAGTATGTTTTTAGTTTTTACGGCGTCGTCGACCTTCTTTCCATACTGCCGTTCTGCCTTTCTCCGTGGACGGGTGCGGGGCAGGATGCGGAGTTCGCCGTCATCCGAGTTCTTCGGTTCCTGCGGATTTTCCGCATTATGAAGGTCGGCCGATATAACAAGGCGCTTGACAGATTCGGCAAAGCTATCTCCAGCACGAAGGAAGAACTGCTCCTTTTTCTGATGGTGGTATTTATGCTTATATGCATTTCAGGAGTAGGTGTCTATTATTTCGAGTCAGGGAACCCCGACGGAAATTTTAAAACGGTGTTTGACGGTTTATGGTGGGCGGTTGCCACATTGACAACTGTAGGCTACGGAGATGTTCATCCTGAAACAACTTGGGGTAAACTCTTCAGTTCGGTTACCGTTCTCTGCGGACTGGGAATAGTGGCAGTACCGTCGGGGATCATCGCCGCGGCGTTGACAAAGGTTCTTCGGGACGAAGACCGATAAACTTGTTGGAACTTCAGTGAGCTATAACAGCGCAAACCGCTTGGAATCCTCGGACCAATGTACCTGTTCGTGTCCTTGGAATCTTTGTATGTAGACTGTTTTTTGCGGTGCTGATTGGCGACCGTAATCGCTGTTTTTCGTCCTTAGTTTCTTATCTTGTTTTGTAAAATTCGATATTGTATGCTATTGCCATACTGCGCAATACAAAAAGCGAGGTCTCAATGTCAGATTCAGCAATGGTCTCGTTCCGAACGGACAGGGAAATGGAGAGACGGCTGGGGGAGCTTGCAAAAGCGACCGACAGGCCGAAATCGTGGCACATCAAAGAGGCCGTGAGGGAATATCTTGAGCTGCACGCTTGGCAAATTGAGGAAATCAATAAGGGTCTTGAGGATGTCAAAGCCGGACGGCTGGTTGACCATGACGATGTTGGCGAGTGGCTCAAATCGTGGGGTTCGAGTGACGAAGGCAAAATCCCCGAATGAAAGTTCTGTGGACGAGGCGTGCTCTGGCGCATCTTGAACACGTGCGCTTTTATATCGCCGAACGAAATCCCGTAGTGGCTGCCAGAGTTGGAAGTACTCTTTTGAAGGCGGCAGGTGATTTGGCCGACTTTCCGTCGATCGGAAGGCCAGGTCGCGTTTCCAACACGCGCGAGCTTGTGGTTTCTGCTCTGCCTTTTATCCTGCCCTACACGGTTAGGAGAAACCGCATGCTGATCCTCGCGGTCATGCACATGTCCCGCAGATGGCCGGACAGCTTCTGATTGAGAAAGACAGATTTCACAACGGATTGTCGGGCTGATTCAGGTTTTCAGTTCGCTAAAGCGCCAGGCGGAACGCAACTATTCGTCTTCATTTAAGGATGCCTTGCAAGAACTGCGGGAAGGGTCTTGCGAACGGCTCAGAAGTATACCACTGCACCCAGCGAAAGGCCTGTCTCGTTGTGCTCGTTTGAGGCCGGGACCCTGAGAGTTCTGAGAACATCGAGCCGCTTCACTTTTTCGTATCTGGTGTGGCGTATTTCTCCGCGTATTCCCACCCTGTCCGCGATCATCTTCTCCACTCCGGCTCCCGCGGTCCATCCCCACAGGGAATCGTTTTGCGAATAGCTTCCCGCTCTGTATTGATCGCTGCTGGTGCACGGTTTGTCGAACATGGGGCATCCGAGATAATCCACCTTGAGTCTGGTTCTGACCCGGCGCGCGCCGCCTAGAACGTAGACGCTGGAACCGGAACCCAGAAATTCCGCGGTGCCGCCCAGCTTGATAGTAGCTCCGTAGCTGTATTTTCTCTCGAGGTTCCAATCGTCCGGCCAGCTTGCGCCGCTCTGCCTGTGATCGGTGGGCGTATCTCCCTGTCCGGGAAGAGTTCCGCTCACGGAGCGGGCGTCGAGCTGTCCGTCGAGCTCCGCGCTCACGTAGAAGGCACCGGTTTCGCCGAGGTTCAGCCTGTAGCCCGCGAGCAGGCCACCGCCGAACGCGACCCTGCTTGCCGAATCGCTGTCGTGGAAGGTCTTGCCCTCGTGCAGGGCGCCGGTGTTCGGGTTGTTTATGGTGGACTTTCTGTGCTTGACTCTGATGTAGTCGATGTCGGACGTGAAGCCGACGTAGAAACCGCCGCCCTGAGCGAATGCGTCGCTTGTCGCAAACCCGAGCCCCGCGGCCGCGACTAGAAAAAATACAAGAACCGTTTTCAGATTTCGGCGTATGAGTTTCTGCGGTTCGTTCATGCTTTTCGTCCTCCCGGCATTTTCGGCTGTCGTGCAAATCTACACGGCGCGCAGGACTCTGTAAACTTCGGCGGTCTGGCATCGCCGCGTCTTTTGTCCGGAATGTTCCGTCTCCCTCAACGCGGGGCCAGAGGAGACGGAGGCGAAAAGACCCGCGCGGGAAAGATGACGGGAAAGACCGTCCGGCGGGTTTTTTCGAAGCGGCCTAGAAATAGACGACCGCGCTCAGCGAAAAGTCGGTTTCGTTGGCTTCGAGCGAAGTGCGGACGTTTAGGTTTCCGTCAACGAGGCTGAAGGGAGTCCGTTTCAGCTTCTCGTACCTGGTGTGGCGAATTTCGCCGCGTATTCCGACCCTGTCGGCGAGCATCTTCTCCATTCCGGCTCCCGCGGTCCATCCCCAGAAGGAGCGGTCGCGGGAGTAGCTGCCCGCCTCGAACTGATCGGTCCGGCACGGAACTCTCGTGTCCGGAGGATTGAGACATCCGAAGTAGTTCACACTGAGCCTGGTTTTGAGCCGCCGAGCGCCGCCTAGAACGTAGACGCTGGAACCGGAACCCAGAAACTCCGCGGCTCCGCCCAGCTTGACGGTCGCCCCGAAGCTGTATCTTCTCTTGAGATTCCACGCGTCGGGCCAGCTCTCCCCGAGCTGGTTGCGTCCCTGCGACTCTCCTTTTCCCGCGAAAGCTCCGCTGGCGGAGCGGGCGTGGACCTGCCCGTCGACCTCCGCGCTCACGTAAAAGCCGCCTCCTTCGCCGAAACCGAGCCTGTAGCCCGCGAGCAGACCCCCGCCGAACGCCGCCTTGTCCGCGGAGTCGCCGTCGCGGTACGTCTCGCCTCTTTCGGGAAGGGCGGGCACGTCGGCGTTCGCGACGGTTTTTCCGTACTTGACCCTGAGGTAGTCGACATCGGCCGAGGCACCGACGTAAAAACGGCCGCTCTGGGCGAGCGCGTCGCCCGAGGACGCCGGAACCGTCGCCACGGCCGCGAGGAAGAAAAAAACCGTTACAACGCTTCGCGAAATGATTTCCCGCCGTCTTTTCAATATACTTTTCCTTCGGGCGTTCTCGCCGTCTGGATAAATTTACAGGAACTGCCCGCCGTTGTAAAATTCAGCCGACCGGCCGGCTTGTCCGAAAACGGGGATGTCGCGTTTGCGGGCGGACAATCCCGGTTTTCACGACTTCTTCGGGTTTCGGTGAAATTTCATGGACGCGGAAAAGATATTCTACGGCATAGCCAGGAAGAAAAGGAGAAGGTTTCCCTCCAAGCTGTTTTTGGCGGCGGCGGTCGTCGCGGCCGGTTTCGTTCTTCTCAGGTTCGGCTTTTTCACGGACGCGCCGTTTTGGAAAAGCGACGAGGTTTCCCGCGAGCTTGTCGTGAGAAACACCGAGTCCCGGTGGATAAGCACCAAGAAGGGCTACCTTTTCCTGGTGCGAGGCGAGGTCATGAACCAGGGAGACGCCCCGGTAAGCTACGTGAAGCTGAAAAGCGTCTTTCACGTCTCGGGGCGCGGTCTGGGAGTCCAGGAGCTCTACTGCGGCAACACGCTGTCTGCGAGGGACCTGAAAAACGCCGACGTCGATTACCTGCTAGGAAAACTCGGAAGGAAGGGCGGGGACGACCTGGCGGTTTTCGCGGACGCGCCGGCGTCGGCCAACCTCGACGTGCAGCCCGGAAACGCCGTTCCCTTCTACTCTTTTTACCTGTCCGGGAACAAAATTCTCGGCATCAGGTATGAAATCGAGATACTGGATTTCGAGGTCGGCCGCGGGGAGTGAAGCGGCGGTTTGTTCCGTTTGCAGCCCCTCGGGGTCGCCGGGGGTAGAACGAAAACCGGACAACCAACGTGCTACAAACAGGCGGTCGGTGAGAAGCGATTGATGCGCGATATTGCCACAGCGATATGGATTTCCGGCTACCGTGCCCGAAATTTCCGATTCAATCCGCAGTCTCCGCCGCGGCGTCTTGCCCGGTTCTTTCGCTTCTGTATACTTTAGCTCGGGTGGGATTTTTACGATTTTACTTCTGTAGCCAGATTAAAATTAATGCGGAATTTTTTCGGTTCGCGGTGAGTTGTGGCACCGCGGGGGATTGAGAAATGAAGATACTGAAACTGAGACTCGAGAACATTAAGTGTTTCAAGGACATTGAAATTCCATTTGAGTCTGTCGACGGGAGTGCCAGAAACTGGTCTCTCTTTGTCGGGGATAACGGACAGGGGAAAACGACGATTCTCAGGAGCTTGGCCATGGGGCTTTGCGACGACGACTGGGCGGCGGCTCTTCGGTCGGAATTGCACGGAGAATTTTTGGGATGGGGTGCGAGCAAGGGGTCTATTGAAGTCTGTCTGGCGGATTCCGACGGTAAAAAATATACAGTCCGAACCCGCATAAAACTGGAGGGCAACAACGAATCCATCTCTCAGGATGTTTTTCAAGGTGATTGCGTCAATAAAAAGGGTAAGCATAAAGAAGCAAAAGATTTTAGGAGGAACAGGATTTTTGCGGTGGCTTACGGTGCGGGCAGGTCCGTGTCGGGCACGGAATCTTACGAGGAGTACAGACTGGTTGACGCTTTGTACACTCTTTTTAGATATGAACAGTCCTTGCAGAATGCGGAACTGGGCGCGAGAAGAATAGAATTCCATTCTGAGGAAGAACGGGAAAACCTGTGGAATGCCCTGAAAAAAATCTTGATGATGGAAGAAGAAGATGAAATTTCTCTGGAAATAACGGGGTTGTATTTCAAGACTCGTCGCGGGGAAGGTGTTTTCGATACAATGAGCGACGGATATAAGTCCTTGACCTCTGTCGTCGTGGACTTCCTGTGTTGGAATCTGATGCGTAGGCTTGAGGATTTCAGTTCGAGGAATATCTCGGGAATTCTCCTTATTGACGAGCTTGAGCAGCATCTTCACCCCAAGTGGCAAAGAGAGATAGTAAAAATCCTTTCGGACCAGTTCCCGAAGGTGCAGTTCATATGCAGTACGCATACTCCCATCTGCGCCTTGGGCCTCAGCGATCTGGAATGCGAATCCCGTCTCTTCAAGGTTGCTCATGTGAACAATCATAGCGAGGTTGAGGAATTTGACCTGAGAGAGGAATTTAAGTGTTACAGAACCGACCAGATATTGACCTCGGACATCTTTGATCTTGAAAGCACGAGAAGCGTTTCTGCTCAAGACAAGCTGAAGGAATACAGAAAAATATATCTTAAGGAAGAGGACAAAAGAAACTCCAAAGAAAAGCGACGTCTCATGGAAATTGAAGAGGAGTTGAAATACTTGCCTATGTGGGATGACGAAGAAGACAAAAGACGGACGGACAGGCTGATGGAGTTGTTTGAGAGGCAGGAGAAGAAGTCTTATCAATGATAAAGATTGAGCGCGGGAAACCTCCGAAAGGCAACAAACTGGACGGGAGGAGGGAAAAGGAGCTCCAAAAAATCAGAAAAGCGGTAAAATCGGGGAAGCCTTACCGCTTTGAGACCTTATGGTCCGACCGTAAGGTCAAGAAATTCCTTCACAGGTCCCAACACGGCAAGTGCTGTTACTGCGAGAGGAAACAAGATGAAAAGAGGGTAAGCGATGTGGAGCATTTTCGACCCAAGGCCGAAGTTGAAGGAGCCGAAGACCATACAGGCTACTGGTGGCTTGCCTATAGCTGGGAAAACCTGCTAATAGCCTGCAAGACATGCAATCAGGAATACAAGAAATCGAAATTTCCTCTGAAACCCGGGTCGAAAAGAGCTTGCGAGGAAAATTCCGCCCTTGACGAAGAAAAACCGATTCTGATAAATCCGTTGGAAGAAGACCCTGAGATGTTTGTAGATTACGATACGGAGAATCCGCGGTTCATGGGCAAAGCCGTCGGAAAATGCGAGCGAGGCAAAAGAACGGTCGATGAACTCACGGGAATAAACGACATGCAGGTGATGAACAAGAGGGCAAAGAAAATCAAATATTATAGGATGTGCGCGTTGTCCTTGAGTAATGGCGAAGGCGATGAATTAAGGGCAGAGGCGGAGAGGTGCCTGCATGAATACACTTCCAGCTGCAGTCCGTTTTCAGGATTCGCGAGATTCTACTTCAAGAAGATGGGATGTTTTTAAGAATTGGCAAATTTTTTCTCGTTAAGATGGAGAACTATGGTCTTGCCTGCGTTTGTTTACAATTTGGGTGAGATTGTCGTATTCAATTCTTTGACCTTGTAGAGATTCTGTTGCGTTGTTTCTTGCGAATGTACTTCTACTCCGCATCCTTGTAAAGCTGACGTGAAAGGCGGAAATTCGTTTCATTAAGGGCAAGTGCGTGGACTTGAATATTGCGTGGAGCAAGCATGTGACTGGAGGTGGAAGTCAAGTGATCATTGTTGGTAAGCTCTCTTCCTGATGCGACATATATGCTGTTTTCTGTGTGACGAAACATCCAGACGACAAGCTAGCGGGGGAATTACGCCCTCGGGAGTTTTTCCTGTATAATTTCCCGAGGAGTTACTAGAGGTTGTTGCTATCTTTTCTCATCGCGGGTTTTCAGTAGAGTTGCTGGTTTTTCAGTTTTTCGGAAAGATCGTGATGCCGGTGGAGGGCTGACGAATAATGAAAATACTTAAGTTGCGCCTTGTAAACATTAAGTGTTTCAAGGAAGTTGAAATCCCGTTCGAGTCTGTTGACGGCGGTGCTAGAAACTGGTCTCTTCTTGTGGGGGATAACGGACAGGGGAAAACGACGATTCTCAGAAGTCTTGCCATGGGGCTTTGCGACGACGACTGGGCGGCCTCTCTTCTGTCGGAGCTGGATGGATTTTTGAGATGGAAGAAGAAGGAAGGCTCTATTGAGGTTTGTTTAGGGGATTCCAACGGCAAGAAATATACAATCAGAACTCGCATAAAACGGGAGGGCGACAAAGAATCTATTTCAAATCAGGATGTTTTCCAAGGTGATTGCGTTGGTGAATGTGACGGGAAGAATGGTAAGAGTAGAATAAAAAATTTCAAGAAAAGAAAGGATATCTTCGCGGTGGCTTACGGTGCGGGCAGGTCTGTGACGGGTACGACGGAGTCTCATGAGGAATATACCTTGGTCGACGCTTTGTACACGCTTTTTAAATATGAACGGCCTTTGCAGAAAGCGGAATTGTGTGCGAGGAGAATTCAAGGCCACCCCGGCGAGGAATGGGAAAACCTTCAGGATGCCTTGAAAAAAATCTTAATGATGGAAGAAGAAGATGAAATTTTTTTGAAAATAACGGGGCTGTACTTCAAGACTAGTCGGGGAGAGGGTGCCTTCGGCACAATGAGCGACGGATACAAGTCGCTGACCTCTGTTGTTATGGATTTTCTGGGTTGGAATCGTGTGCATAAGTTTGAGAATTTCAGCTTGAAGGATCTTTCGGGGATTTTCATCATTGATGAACTGGAGCAGCATCTTCACCCGAGGTGGCAAAGAAAAATAATAAAAACTCTTTCGGACCAGTTTCCGAAAATGCAGTTCATATGCAGCACGCATACTCCCATATGCGCTTTGGGGCTGACCGACCTAGTGGAATGCGAATCCCGTCTATTCAAGGTTGCTTATGTAAACGGCCATAGCGAGGTCGAGGAATTTGACATCAGAAAGGAATTTAAAGGCTACAGGTCTGATCAGATACTAACCTCAAGGATTTTTGGCCTTACGGATACAAGGAGCGACTACATAGAAAAGAGGCTGGAAGAGTACGCGGAAATATATCTTGTGGAAAAGGACGAAAGAGATCCTGAAGAAGAGGAACTTCTCCAGGAAATTGAAGAAGAGCTGAAAGGCCTGCCTATGT
Source organism: Thermodesulfobacteriota bacterium (assembly GCA_965243595.1). Lineage (GTDB taxonomy): Bacteria > Desulfobacterota_D > UBA1144 > Nemesobacterales > Nemesobacteraceae > Nemesobacter. The sequence goes on along the minus strand of OZ251569.1, from coordinate 2,033,931 downwards.
GGGATAACGCACAGGAAAAAATACAAAGAGCCGAATTAATCGAACTGCTTAAGAATCAAACGGACGAATCCTAACTTATGATAAAGATTGAGTGCAGGGAAATCCCGGAAGATCCCGGTTTAGCCGAGAGGAGAAAAAAAGAGCTCCAGAGAATTAGAGAATTGGCAAGCTGTGGAAAATTGAAGTCCGATGATTTTAAAAACGGAAAATTGTGGCGGGAGTTCAAAGAGTTGCTTTACAAACCTCAACATGGGAAATGCTGTTACTGCGAGAGGAGATTACCCATGGGAGAAGCTCACGTAGAGCATTTTCGCCCCAAAACGAAGGTTGAAGAAGTCGAAGACCATCCGGGTTACTGGTGGCTTGCTTACAGTTGGGAGAACCTGCTTTTGGCTTGCGAGACATGCAACATAAAAAAGGGGGCCAAATTTCCACTGGAACCCGGGTCAGAGAGACTTGACCCGGAAGATTGTGACCTTGAGAAAGAAAAACCAATTCTGATCAACCCTATTGAAGAAAATCCAGAGGAATTTATAGAATACGATCTTTTTGAAGAAGATATAGAGGAGTGTACAGAAGACGGTCTATCCAAGAAATTGATGGTGAAGGCCGTTGGAAAATGCGAGCGCGGGCAAAAAACAGTCAGCAAACTGACGGGAATAAACAATAGATATATGATGCAGGAAAGAGCGAGCAAACTTGAAAATTTTGAGGAATATGAGCTTTGGGCAGGTCTGAAAGACAACAAGGGCAGGGCTAGCAAGCGTCTGAGCAAATACATTTCCCGGCACAGCGAATTTTCGGGGTTCGCCAGATTCTATTTCAGAAAGAAAGGACTTATCTGATGGAAAGCTCCTTCCCGCTGAATCGCGAGCCTTCCGCAACGCCCGCCTTCGTCTACAATCTGGGCGAAATAAGAAAAAGACTGGAGACCCTTCGCCTGATAAGGGACAGGTCGAACTGCAAGGTTCTCTATTCGCTAAAGGCGTTGCCCCTGTGCAGGATTCTCGAGGAGATGGGTTCTCTGGACGGTTTTTCCGCAAGCTCTCTTTTCGAAGCCAGGCTGGCGGAGAAGACCTGCGGCGGCGGAAAGAAGATTCACTTCGTCAGTCCCGGAATCAGGGACGGGCAATGGGAGGACATTTCAGGCGCGGTCGAGTACCTGACGTTTAATTCTCTGGAGCAGTTTTCCCGTTTCGAATCCAGGCTCGGGGAGCAGAGCTACGGAATAAGAGTCAATCCCCGGGTTTCTTTCGTCGAGGACCGCAGGTACAATCCGTGCCGCGAGTTCTCAAAGCTCGGCGTTCCGGCGGACCAGGTCAGGGACAAAGTTTCCTCCGACCCGGATTTCTCGGAAAAGATAGAGGGAATACATCTGCACACGAACTGCGAGAGCAAGGATTTTTCCCAGCTTGCGGAAACCATCTCCAGACTGAAGATCGAGCTTTCCGGCGAACTCCGGAAGTTCAGGTGGATCAATCTGGGCGGCGGCTACTTCTTCGACGAATCCGAAAACCTGTCTCTTTTCCACGAGCTCGCGGACGAACTCAACGACGATTACGGTTTCGAAGAGATAATGATCGAACCCGGCGCTTTCCTGGTCAGAGACAGCGGATGCCTGGTTTCTTCCGTAGTCGACCTTTTCAGAAGGGACGGCAAGGACATAGCCGTTCTGGACACTACCGTGAACCATCTCCCCGAAGTTTTCGAATACCAGTACAGGCCCGATGTTTTCGGAGACGACCCGTCTTGTGAAAACGAGTACATACTGGCGGGTAGCAGCTGCCTGGCCGGGGATGTTTTCGGCGCGTACCGCTTCGGAGAAGAACTGCGGGTGGGTTCCAGGGTGCTTTTCGAAAGGGTCGGGGGCTACTCCCTGGTCAAGGCGCACACGTTCAACGGCATCAATCTTCCCGACGTCTACTGCGTCGAGGACGGCGGAGAAATGAAAAAAGTGAAAAGCTTCACCTTTGAAGAATACGCAAACCGTTACGGGGGTTAAATCATGAGATTCACGGAAAAAGAAATGTCTTTTCCCAAGATTCGGGGCGACGGGAGCCCGCTGTCGTACATTGAAAGACAGGTGTCCTCCCGTCTGGGCGGAGAAGGTCTGCTGCCGGTGAGAATCGCCGTCACCGACAGCTCCGGCCCGGATTACAGGTGCGAAGTCGGCGTTCTGGGCGGGGCGGGAATAAACGGTCTCGAAGACCCCGCGGCGCTGTTCAGGTTCGAGAAGCGCAAGTTTGAGAGCACCAGGGAGTTCAACGTCGTTTTCCTGGTTCCCACGGGAATCGGCTGCGAAATAGGCGGCCACGCCGGAGACGCCACCCCCGTGGCCAGGCTGCTGTCTTCGTGCTGCGACAATCTCATAACCCACCCGAACGTGTTCAACGCCTCGGACATAAACGAAATGCCAGAGAACAGTCTTTACGTCGAAGGCAGCGCCATCTGCCGCCTGATGATGGGCTCGGCGGGACTGCGGCCCGTAAGGTCCAACCGGGTTCTGGCCGTCATAGACGAGAACGAACACGAAGTCTTTGAGAACGCCGCCGTCAATTCCGTCAACGCCGCCCGGGCGACTCTGGGAATGGAGTGTTCCGGCATAGTGAGGATGAGTCCTTCCGTAACCATGAGGTCCGAGTATTCGTCTTCAAGCAGGGCGGTCGGCGTCATCGAAGGCGTCGACAACCTGTTCTCCGTTCTGAGAGAGCGCGAGGGAAGCTACGACGCGGTCGCCATCTCCTCCGTGATAAAGGTCCCCGAGAGCTATCATCTTGACTACTTCCGCAGCGGGGGAGAGATGGTCAACCCATGGGGAGGGGTCGAGGCCATGCTCACCCACGCCGTTTCCTACGGCTTCGACGTTCCTTCCGCCCATTCTCCGATGTTCGAATCCCCCGAAATCTCCAACATGGACCCCGGAGTCGTCGAAGCGAGAATGTCGGCGGAAGCCGTCTCCAACACCTTCTTTCACTGCGTTCTCAAGGGGCTTCACGGAAGTCCCGGGATCGTTGCGGATCCCGAAGTGTTTAATTGCGACGGCATAATTTCCGCGAAGGACGTCTCCTGCCTGGTCGTTCCGGACGGCTGCCTGGGTCTTCCCACGCTGGCGGCCCTCGAGCAGGGGATCAAGGTTGTGGCGGTGAGGGAAAACAGAAACCTGATGAGAAACGACCTGGGCGAGCTTCCCTGGGCCGCGGGGCAGTTCGTCAGGGTGGAGAACTATCTTGAGGCCGCCGGAGTTCTCAACTCCATCAAGAACGGAATAAGCCTTTCTTCGGTGAGACGGCCCTTCGGAACCCTGAATGTTTCCGAAGCCGCGAAAGGAAAATCGGGAAAAGAGCGCTCCCGGCGTTTCAGGGGAAACGGACTTGTGGCCCCGGAGACTCTTCGTGCGGAAGCATGAGGGCGCGGCCGGAGATGTTGCGCTCCGTGCGGCCGGCGGATTCTGACCCGCGCAGGAAACTTCCGGAGACTTCCAGGTGAACAAGCCGGCAAGAAAATGGAAGGTGGCGAAGACGGCCAAGGGTCCCGCCGAGAAAATCTCGAAAAAGCTCGGGATTCTTCCCATCGCGGCCCTGCTGCTGGCAAACAGGGGAATACGCACGGTCGAGGAGGCGGAGACGTTTCTCTCCCCGGCGCTCTCCGACCTTCCCTCCCCGTTTCTCATGAAGGGGATGGACGAAGCCGTGGAGAGGCTCAAAAAAGCCGTCTACGAAAAAGAAAAAATCGCGGTCTACGGGGACTTCGACGTGGACGGCGTCGCGGGAACGTCACTTCTCTGGAGCTTTCTCTCCGCGCTCGGGTGCGACGTCGAGTACTACATCCCCGACAGGTTCTCCGAGGGGTACGGCGTGAATTCGGACGCCCTCCGCGGGCTCCGCGGAGGCGGGACGCAGCTTGTGGTTTCCGTCGACTGCGGCATAACCGCCGCGGAGGAGGTGAGGGAGGCGAAAGAGCTCGGGATGGATTTCGTGGTGACCGACCACCACAGCATCAGCGGCGAACTTCCCGAAGCCGCGGCCGTCCTCAATCCCAAGCGGCCCGGCTGCAACTACCCGGACAAGAACGTCGCGGGAGTCGCAGTGGCCTTCAACCTCGCTCTGGGACTCAGAAGGACTCTCAGGGAAGAGGGATTTTTCCGGGGCGGCGAACCCAACCTCGGCGACTTCCTCGACCTCGTGTCGCTCGGAACGGTTTCGGACTGCGTGCCGCTTTCGGGAGTGAACAGGACGATGCTCCGCGAAGGTCTTCTGAGGATGGCCTCCCCGAAGCGGCCGGGGCTCGCGGCCCTCATGAAGGTAAGCGGCGTGGGCGCCCCCGTGGAGACCTTCGACCTCGGTTTCCGCCTCGGTCCCAGGATAAACGCCGCGGGAAGACTCGGCTCCGCCTCCGACGCCGTCTCGCTTCTGGTCTGCGAAGACCCCGCCGAGGCCGCCTCGCTCGCCGAAAGTCTCGACCGGCGAAACTCGAAGAGAAAGGAAATCGAGGAGCGGATACGCACAGAGGCCGTCTCGATGGTCGAGGCCGACGGGGGTCCGGCGGACGACCCCGCGCTGGTTCTCTGCTCGCCCGGGTGGCACAGGGGGGTTCTGGGAATCGTGGCTTCGTCTCTCTGCGAGCTCTACGAAAAACCCGTGTTTCTCATATCGGTCGACGGAAACGGAGAGGGCAGGGGGAGCGGAAGGTCGTTCGCGGGAGCGGACATATTCACGCCGCTTTCGAAGTGCGCGGAACTGCTGTCCGCGTTCGGGGGACACAGGTTCGCCGCCGGAATCTCGATCGGAGGGGACTCGGTCGACCCTTTCAGGAAAAGATTCTGCGCGGAGCTTTCCAAGACCGGCCCGAGACCCGAGGCCGCGCTGGAGGTGGACTGCGAAATCGACCTCTCTTCCCTCACGGACGAACTCGTCTCCCAGGTCGGGAGGCTCGCTCCTTTCGGAGAGGGAAATCCCGAGCCGCTTTTTCTCGCGAGGGCGGTCGAGGTGGAAAACGCGAGGGTCATGAAGGAGCGCCACGTCTCCTTCGACGCCGGGGCGGACGGCGCTTCGCTTCGCTGCGTGTGGTTCGACTCCCCGGTCGTGGAACTTCCCGCGAAAATGGATATGGTTTTCGCCGCGCGCTCCGAGGAATGGAGAGGCAGGAGGAGAACCCGGCTTTTCGTGCGGGACGCGAGGGCGGCGGAGTCCTGATCCGCGCCGCGCTTATGTTTGCCGGGGTATCCGAGTATAATACACCGCAACGGAAGTACTTAACGGAGGTACATTGATGAGAGTAAAAAGACAGCTTCCAAGGCTGAACATTTTCTACCCGGTGATATTCATTCTCATATTCTTTGTCGTCACGGGGGTTTTCGTCATAGTGGAGAGCGGGCACGTCGGGGTCGTGAGGACGCTCGGGGCCGTGCAGCCCAAGGCCCTCCAAGAAGGGTTTCATCTCAAAAAGCCCTTCATGGACAAGATCGAGCAGATAGACATACGTCTCACCGCCGCCGTAGCCAAGGCCGTTTCCGCCTCGAAGGACCTGCAGACCGTGCAGACCCAGGTCACGCTCCAGTACTCGATCACGGGGGATCTCGCCCCGCTCATATTCCAGAAGATAGGAAAGAGAAACACCGTGTCGCTCACGCTCATAGAGCCCGCGATACAGGAGTCGGTAAAGGCCATCACCGCGAAGTACACCGCCGAGCAGCTCGTCACCAAGAGGGCCGAGGTGAAGGTCGAGATACAGGAGGCGATAAACAAGTTCATATCCGTCACGCTGGCCGAAAAGGACATATCTCCCACCGCGCTTCGGATCGCCAACGTGGCCATAACCGACTTCGACTTCTCCGAGGAGTTCAACAGGGCCATCGAGCTCAAGGTGAAGGCCGAGCAGGAAGCCCTGCAGGCCAAGAACGAGAAGATAAGAAGGGTGACGCAGGCGGAAGCCGCCGCCGAGGAGAAAAAGCTCGCGGCCGGAGCCCGCGCGTTCGAGATAGAGGTGGCGTCCAAGGCCAGGGCCGACGCCATAGAGAGGGAGGCCCGGGCGCTTCGCAACAACCCGCAGATAATACAGCTGCGCGTGGCGGAGAAGTGGGACGGCACGCTTCCCAGGTTCTCGGGAGGCGGCGCGGTGCCGTTCATAGACGTGAACTCTCTCGTCAAGGAGTGAGGCAGGGAGGTCCGCGCCCATGTATCCCGTACTTCTGAGGTTCGGAGAGGATTTCTACCTGACGTCCTACTCGGTGTTTTTCGCGGCGGGCTATCTGGTGGCCTACGCCGCGGCGCGAAGCGAGATCGGGCGGAGGAAAATGGACCCCGAGCTCGGACCCGCTTTTCTGCTCGCCTGCTTCGCCGGAGGCGTGATCGGGGCCAAGCTTCTTTTTCTCTACCAGAACGCCACGCTCGCGGAGTTTCTGGCCGACACCCCCCGCTACTTCGTTTCGGGATACTCCTCGGCGGGCGGGATTTTCGGAATATTCCTGGGCCTGGCCCTGCTCTCCAAGGCGAGGAAAATCGCCTACGGGCAGCTCCTCGACGTGGTCTGCCCGGCGCTGGTCGCCGGCTACGGGGTGGGGAGGATAGGGTGCTTCCTGAACGGCTGCGACTACGGCGTTGAGTGCGACCTCCCGTGGGCCCTCACCTTCTCCGAGAGGGCCGTGAACGTTCACCCCTCGCAGCTCTACGACACGCTTTCCATGGCCGTGCTCTTCGCCGTTCTCTGGAGGATCAGGAAAAGGCCCGCCCCGGCGGGATGGCTCGCCTCGGTGGGCTTCGTGGCGCTCGGGACGCAGAGGTTCGCCGCCGAGCTTCTCCGGGAAACCACCCCGAGCTTCATCGAGGGGATTTCCCAGGCGCAGCTCGCGTGCGTCGTCCTGGTCGCGGTTTTCGGCGCGATGCTCCTCCGGACCCGCTTTCCCGCCCGCGGGACGCGCGCGCGAGGATAGCTTCCCATGCGAAGAATCCTGATAATAGGTCTCGGGCAGGTCGGGGCGTTTCTCTCCGGGGAGCTTTGCGGGAGCCAGGAAATCGTGGCCGTGGAGAGCGACCCCGAGCTGATAAGCAAGGTGAGGGAGACGCAGGACATCCTCGTCTTCGAGGGAAGCGGGGCCGTACCCGCGGTGCTTCGCCGGGCGCAGGTGGAAAAGGCCGACGTCGTGGTCGCCGTGACGGGCGACGACAAGACCAACGTTCTCGCCTCCCTGGTCGCCCGCTCCTGCGGGGTCGAGAAGATAGTTACCACGCTTCGCGACCCCTCCTACGCCGAGTACGCGGGCATGATGGGCGGCTCTCCCGTCACCGTCGTCAGCCCCGGGCGGATAATCTCCGAGCATGTGAACGCGCTTGTGGGAGCGCCGTTCGCGGGCAGGGTGGAGTTTTTCGCCAGCGGAAAGGTGGAGCTTCTAAAGCTGCGGGTCGAGCGCGGCGCCCCGGTCATAAACACCAAGCTCAGGAACCTCGCCGATGATACTTTCAGGCACTGGATATTCGTCGGGGTGCAGAGAGACCACAGGATCACCATTCCCGACGGGGAGACGGAACTTCGCGAGGGCGATCTCGTGTTCGCCCTGGGAATGCATTCCGCCCTCGAGAAGCTAGAGAGCCTCTTCAACCTCAGGATAGAGAAGATAAACACCGTCATCATAGTGGGCGGCGGGAAGGTGGGATGCCAGACGGCCTCGAGCCTGCACGAAAAGGGGCTCTCGGTGAGGCTCGTGGAGAGCGACCGCGAAAAGGCCCGGGCGGCCGCCGAGGAGCTTCTGGGCGTGATGGTGTTCGAGGGGGACGGGACGGATCTCGACGTGCTCCGGGAAGCGGGGGTGGAGCGCAGCGACTACCTGTTCGCCCTTACGGGAGACGACGAGAACAACGTGCTCAGCGCCCTTCTGGGAAAGAACCTCGGAGTGGAGCGCTCCATGGTTCTTTACTCCAATCCCGACTACGCCGGGGTGCTCGAGGCCATAGGAATAGACAGGGCCATAAGCGTGCGCATGGCCGTGGCGAACGGCATCCTCGGCTCGCTTCACCTGGGCGGGGAGGCCAACGTCTCGCTTCTCTACGAGGGCGCGGGCGAGGTGCGCGAGTTCGACGTCGGGGAGAGCACGAGGATACTGGGAACGCCCCTCGGCGAGAACCCGATGCCGCGGGGCTCGGTGATAGGGGTCTGCGTGAGGGACGAGAAGCCGATTTTTCCGAGAGGGGACTTCGTGGCCCAGACGGGAGACCGCCTGGTGGTGTTTTCCGTTCCGGGGGCGGTTAAAAAAGTAGAAGAGATGATGGTTTAGTGAATCTCCGGTTCTCCTTTCACGTGACGGGGAAGTTCGTCGTGTGTCTGGGGCTTCTGATGCTGGCCCCGGCGCTCTGCTCCGTTCTCTACGGCGGGGAGGACCTGCGCGCCTTCCTCGTTTCCGCCGCGGCGACCTCGCTTGCGGGAGCGGCCCTCGCGATTGCGTTCCGCGTTCCCGAAGCCCCCGCCGAGATGCGAAGGCGCGACGGCTTCCTGATAGCCACCCTCTGCTGGGTGTTCGCAAGCGTCTTCGGCGCTCTTCCCTACTTTCTCCACGGCGTTTTCGAAAATCCCGTGGACGCCGTCTTCGAATCGACGGCGGGATTCACCACCACGGGGGCCACGGCGCTTTCGTCCATAGAGGGTCTTCCGAAGGGGATGCTTTTCTGGAGAAACTTCACCCAGTGGCTCGGGGGCATGGGAATGATAGTGCTGGGCGTCGCCATACTTCCGCGACTTTTCGCGGGCGGGGTGCAGCTCGTGGGACTCGAGGCCCCGGGGCCCAGCACCGAGAAGTTCGCCCCGAAGATCGCCGAGACAGCGAAAAAGCTCTGGGTCATGTACATCGCCCTCACCGCCATTCTCTGCGTCCTTCTCCTCTTCGGCGGAATGAGCTTCTTCGACGCCCTCACTCACTCGTTCAGCACCATAGCCACCGGGGGGTTTTCCTGCAGGGACGCGAGCGTCGGGGCCTACGACAGCGTCTACGTGCAGGGAATGATCACCCTTTTCATGTTTCTCGGGGGAACGAGCTTCGTGCTCCACTACCACCTGTTTTCGGGGCGGCCGAGGATGTTTCTTCGAAGCTCCGAGTTCCGCTTCTACCTGTTCTTCACGCTCGCGGCCACGATTTTCATAGCGCTCGAGCTTCGCCAGACCGACGTCTACGAAACCTTCTCCGAGGCGCTTCGCTACGGCTCCTTCCAGGTGGTCTCGATCATCACGACGACGGGATTCACCACGACGGACTTCGACGCGTGGCCCCCGTTTGTGAAGTGGATACTTTTTCTGCTCATGTTCTTCGGGGCGTGCGCCGGCTCCACTTCCGGGTCGGTCAAGGCCGTGCGGCTCATGGTGCTTTTCAAGAAGGGTCACAGGGAACTCAGACGGCTCGTCTATCCGAGCCTCGTGTCCCCCATAAAGATAGACGGAAAGGCCGTGAGCGAAAAGGCGGTCTCCGGCGTCACGAGCTTTTTCATTCTCTACGTGTTCGTCTTCGCGTTTCTCACTCTCGCGGTGCTCATGCTCGAGGATCTTTCGCTCGAATCGGCGGTCTCGGCGGCCGCGGCGGCGATAACGAACGTCGGGCCGGGATTCGACGAGGTGGGCCCGGCGAGCAGCTACGCGTCCTTGGGTTCGGCGACCAAGGTCGTGCTCTCCGCGGCGATGATAGCAGGGAGGCTCGAGCTCTACACGGTGCTCGTGCTCTTCACTCCGTCTTTCTGGAAGACCTAGGCGAAGGAGCGCGAGGGAATATCAGTATCGAAAGACGACGCGAACCGGCGGAGATTCGCGTTACGGGCAGGGGCTTGCGGCGTTTCGCGGAATTTGAATAATCCTGCAATCCGGTATCTTTTTTCCAAGGAAGGGGTTTGAAATTAACTTTCCGCAATTCGTTTGGAGACTGCAGATGAGACATCCCAGCCCGCTTCGATACCCGGGAGGCAAGGCGTCGCTTTCGGGGTTTCTTACGAAGGTTATCGACCTCAACGGTCTACGGGGATGCGTTTACTTCGAGCCTTACGCGGGAGGCGCGGGCGCGGCCCTGAAGCTGCTCGACGCGGGAGTTGTTTCCGACATCCGCATCAACGACGCCGACGAAAGAATCTACGCGTTCTGGCGCGCGGTTCTCCATGATTCCAGGCGTTTCGCAAAATGCATAGAGGAAGTGCCGCTCACCGTGAGCGAGTGGAGAAGACAGAAGGAAATCTGCTCCAATCCGGACCGTTACGATATTTTCGACGTAGGATTCGCCGCGTTCTACATGAACCGCTGCAACAGGTCCGGAGTGCTGGACGGTTCCGGACCGATCGGCGGCTACGGGCAGGAAGGTTCGTGGAAAATGGATGCCCGCTTCAATCGCGGGTCGCTGGCGCGCCGCGTTCTCAAACTCGGCGAAAAGCGCGGGCGGATACGCGCGTTCAACGAGGATGCGGTCAGATTTCTCAAGGACAGTCTGCCCGGAGGGCGCGGCAGAAAAAATGTTTTCGTCTATCTCGATCCGCCTTACGTGAACAACGGCAAGCGCCTTTACCTTAATGCTTACGGAAGGCGGGATCATGTGGAACTGGCGAAATACGTTCTTTCCCAGAGGTCGTTGCCGTGGATCATGTCTTACGACGACGACGAACTCATCAGGGACCTTTACGGCGAATGCGAAGTGAACCTGTTGCCCGTCCGCTACACGCTGCAGACCAAGCGCGATGCCCGCGAACTGATCATCTCGCCCGGCAACGTCGCCGTTTCGTTTGACGTCGCCGGAGACGAAAAGCCCTTGAGTGTCGCCGCGTAGGAGGACAAGGATGCCTGAAAACGAAGGTATAAAGCTGCTGCCCACCGACAACCTGCACTTTGACAGCAGGAACCCGCGTCTCGCGGAATACGGAATCGCAGAAACCTCGAGCGATGAAGACATCATCTCGTTGCTGTGGGACACGATGGACATCGAGGAACTCGTGCAGTCCATAACCTCGAGCGGGTATTTTCCGCACGAACCCTTGATAGTGATAGAAGAGAACGGGAAAAAGGTCGTCATAGAGGGGAACCGTAGGCTCGCGGCCGTGAAAGCGCTGTTGCTCGGTCCGGCATCTTCGAAAGACAAAGGCTGGAAGGTCTCGAAGCTTGACGAACAATCTCTTTCGAATCTTAAGAATCTCCCCGCGAGAATCTCCCCCGGTCGGGAGGCTTCCTGGCGTTATCTCGGCTTCAAGCACGTTAACGGCCTCGCCAAATGGACCAGTTACGCGAAAGCGAAATACATCGCCGATGTCCATAGGGAATACGGGATACCTCTTGAAGACATCGCCCGCCAGATCGGCGACGGACACAAAACGGTGCAACGTCTCTATCGCGGTCTGGTTGTGCTTGAGCAGGCTGAAAGGAAAAAAGTCTATGACCGGGAAAACCGTTTCCACAAGAGGTTTTCCTTTTCTCATCTTTACACCGGATTGGGGTACGAAGGAGTAACAGAATTTTTGTCATTGGAATCGGTAGACCCTGAAAATCCAGAACCCGTACCTGGGGACAAGATAGAGAAGCTCGGGGAGTTGTGCGTCTGGCTGTACGGGGACAAGAAACGAGAGATTCCCCCCGTCGTAAAAAAACAGAATCCTCACCTCCGCCAGCTCGACGAAGTACTCAAGAGCAAGGAAGCCGTGACGGCTCTTCGAGGGGGGAAGGAACTGTCGCTCGCTCTTGAACTGGGCCGTCCTCCCGAGGCGGTTCTTCAGGAATCTCTTCACAAAGCCAAGCACGAGCTTCAGCGCGCACGCGGTTACATGACGACGGGATACGACGGGTCCGAAGAACTTCTGCGCGTGGCTGTGACAATCGCCGACCTAGCCGATGACATATACAGGGAGATGGAGCTCAAAAAGTCTCCTGCCGCCCGCAGAAACCGAAGGACGGAGGGTTGAGCGCTGTTCAAACTTCCCGATTTGCCGTCTCCTAGGGCGGAAACTAATGAACTGGCGGATTTCGCCGAACTCAAGTGCTGGAAGAGCGGAAGCGTTTCCGTCGGACAAATTCTCAGCTATCTTGGACGAATTGACGATAACGAGGACGATGCGGGTTGCGATGACAGCGAAGACAGAAACGCCGACTTGGTTGAGGACGTGATGACGGAGATCGAACGCAGAGAGCGGGCATGCGGTTCGGGTTACCCGTTTGTTCTTGGTCCGCATGGAGGTTTTCTCAGATGTTCCGAACCCGAACCCGAAAAAGCGCAGTCGGCGGTCTACCTTTACCTGCTGCTCGCCACCCGTCTCAACATGACGGACCCCCGCAGACATCTGAAGATTGACGGCGCGACGCTCTTGGAACCTCTTTCCGCACACGCTATCGGAAGCTATCTCGGGCGGAAGAAGGCCGAATCCCGTGTTTTCGGGACATCCGCCAAAGATTCGTTTGAAGACAAGGTCGGAGAATTGTGCCTGGCTCTCCGCGAAGGCTCCGGATTTCAGAATAAAAGCGGGATTTCCGTCCGTACGCGGGACGGAAAGCTTGACGTGGTCGCCTGGATTCCGTTTGCGGACGGTCAGCCGGGTCAACTGATCGTCTTTGCCCAATGCAAAACCGGTACGAATTGGACTGATTCCTGCTCAGAACTGCAGCCACGAAATTTTATGGACAAATACATGGAAAGAAATCTTGTTGTCGAACCGGTGAGAGCGTTTTGCGTCGCCGAAGCTGTGAACAGGGCGTGCTGGGAGGATGTCGGTATTTCTGCGGGTATACTTTTTGACCGATGCCGTCTGGTCGAGCACTCTTCTGACCTTCCTGAGAAACCGCTGTTGGAAATTCGCGAATGGACGCAGGAAGCAAAAAAAGCCGTTCCCGACTTTGGCGGTTGAAAATGTCCTCCTGCGGGGGAATTCCGGAGGAATTCGATCCGAACGGCCAAAACGCGATATGTCGTCGTTCATGTCCCGGGCGGCCGCCCGGCGGCTCGAATTCCTTACCGTCTTTGCCGGAATATCCGGCGGGAGGGGAGGAGAGGAGTCTTTGAAAATCCCCCCAACTGAATGTAAGATAACCGTATGTCCGTCGCGGCGTTTCGGCTCTTCGCCGTTTCGCCCCCGGCTGGCGTTTCGCGCGGCGGTTTTCTCGGACGATGAGGATCATAACTGACCCCGCCGGGCCTCTCGATTTCGAGACCTCGGCCGGCATCGGAAATTTCGACGGTCTCCACCTGGGACACAGAAAGATAATAGACGCCGCCAGGCGCCGTGCGGAGCAAAACGCCGCGCGCTCCTGCGTCGTCACCTTCGACCCCCATCCCCAGAAGGTTCTGGGCAAAAGCGGCTTCTCCCTGATCCATCCGGCCGAAGAGCGCCTCGAGCTGCTCGCGTCCTCGGGAGTGGACGCGGTCGTCCGCCTGACCTTCACCGAGGAGCTCTCGCGGGTCGGCGCGGAACGGTTCGTGAAAGACGTCCTGGTCGGTCGTCTTCGGGTGAGGACGGTGGTCGTCGGCCCGGGGTTCTTCTTCGGGCGCGGCAGGGAGGGCGACGCCGATCTTCTAAGTTCCATGGGAGCATCTCACGGGTTCGAGACCGTGGTGGCCGAGCCCGCGCGCGTGGACGGCGAGACCGTGAGCAGCAGCCTGGTCAGGGATCTCGTGGCGCGGGGGGAGGTCGGCCGCGCGGGCCGTCTTCTGGGCTACGACTACTACCTGCGGGGCGTCGTCGTGGAAGGGCGCAGGAGGGGAAGGAAAATAGGCTTTCCGACGCTCAACGTCGAAACCGGCTGGGAGCTTCTTCCCGCCCCGGGAGTGTACGCGACCTACGTCCGTCTTGCCGACGGCTTTCACGGAAGCGTGACCAACATAGGGGTCCGGCCCACTTTCGGGGAAAGCGCGCTTGTGGTGGAGACCCATGTGTTCGGCTTCGACGGCGACCTCTACGGCGAGCGGGTGAGGGTGAACTTCGTCGAGAGGATAAGGGACGAACGGCGTTTCGAAAGCGCGGAGCGGCTCGTGGAGCAGATAGGGCGGGACGTGCGCAAAGTGAGCGGGATTCTCTCCTCCCGCCCGAAGGACGAACGGATTTGGAAATAAAAGCGACCACGGGGATATACGGCATCTTCGGCCATCCGGTGTCCCAGAGCCTCTCTCCGGCCATGCATAACCGGGCGTTCTCCCTGCTGGGGATGGACTGCGTCTACCTGGCGTTCGACGTGGACCCCCGCGACGTGGGGGCGGCCGTGAATTCCGTGAGGGCGCTCGGCATCCGCGGCGTGAACGTCACCGTCCCTCACAAGCGCTCGGTCATGGCTCACCTGGACGAAATCTCCCCCGAAGCGTCCCTGGCCGGAGCGGTCAACACAGTGGCGAACGAGGACGGAAGGCTCACGGGCCACAACACCGACGTCTCGGGACTCCTGCGGGTGCTTTCCTCCGAGCTCGGGTTCGACCCCAGGGGAAAAAGCGTCTTCCTCGTCGGGGCGGGAGGAGCGGCCCGGGCGGTCGCGGCGGGGATGTGCTCGGGCGGGGCGCGGGCGGTGTCCGTCGCCAACAGGACCCCCGCGCGCGCGGAGGAGCTTTGCGGGGAGTTCTCCTCCCGCTTCCCCGAAGTCCGCTTCTCCGCGGCCGCCGTGGGCGACGCCGGTCGGACGGCGGAGATGATCCGGGAGGCCGACATGGTGATAAACGCCTCCTGCGCCGGAATGGGAGATTTCGATCCCCTCGCTCTTTCCCTCGACCTGCTTTCGAAGGACTCCGCCGTCTACGACCTCGTGTACGAGCCCCTCGAGACTCCGCTCGTGAGAGACGCCCGGGCGCTGGGGCTTCGGGCGGAATCCGGCCTCGGCATGCTCCTTTACCAGGGAGCGGACGCCTTTTCGATATGGACGGGCCGCGACGCCCCCGTCGAGGCCATGAGAGATATTCTTCTCTCGTCCCGGTGACTCGGCGGGATTTTCCGTTTACACTGTTGCGGGGGTTTAAAGGACCCGCCAGGGAGAGTTTCTCATGAAAGTGACCAGTCCCGCCGGGGACTTCGAGATAACGGTCAGGGAATCGTCGGTCGAAGACGGCTGCGTGGTGATAAGCGGACAGATGGGAGTCTGGGACTCGAAGATCCACATGAAGCCGTCGGACCTTGTGAGCTTCGCCGGGGTGCTTTTGAACTTCAGGGTTCTTTTCTTTCTTCTCGGCTGCCCGTTCAGGCGGCTTTTCGGAAAAAAAGCCGGCTGAACCCCGGAAGGACGCGAACCCGCGGTCCGGGGAAGACCCGACCGTAGTCGGGCGGGGCGCCTCGGACCGTCACGAGAAAGGATCGGGAATCTCGGGGTGCCAGTTCTTGAAATGGTTTCTGTGCGCCTCGGTGTACGCCCCGGGCGGGTAGTACCTG
Source organism: Thermodesulfobacteriota bacterium (assembly GCA_965243595.1). Classification (GTDB taxonomy): domain Bacteria; phylum Desulfobacterota_D; class UBA1144; order Nemesobacterales; family Nemesobacteraceae; genus Nemesobacter. The sequence goes on along the minus strand of OZ251569.1, from coordinate 2,018,596 downwards.
TCGTAGAAATCCAGGTCGAGGTGATGGGCCTGGACCATGAAGCGCAGGAACATGGGGTCGGAAAAGGCGGGGAATCTCCCGTAGGTGTCGTAGACGTAGTTGCAGATGTCTTTCACCACCTGGATTTCGTCCCTGCCGGGCCTCTCTATTTCCCCCAGAACTCCGGTCGGGTCCTTGTAGGGCAGCTTGTGCGACTCCCAGTTGGTCCATTTCATGTCGTTGAACGCCTCCACCGCCTCGCCCATGTCCTCGTAGTAGGGAGGGCAGAACGCCTGGAAAAGGTCGTCCCTTCCCACCGCCACGGGATTGGGGTTTCCCGCGTCGCCCCGTATTTTCGGGGTGGCGAACCGGAATCCCAGTCCCCTGTTAAACGGGGTTCCGCCCAGCATGAACATGCTGGCGAATCCGCTGAAAAGCCACCCGCCGAGTCCCAGGGTCTGGAGGGCCAGCACCATGTTCTGTCCCATGAACGCCTGCTCGGCTATGTAGCCGTTGGCGAACCGAAGCTCCGCCTCCACGAGAGGCATTCTTTTCGAGGCGTCGAGAAAGCCCTTTTCGAGCCATCCCGCCGTTCCCGGCGGCCTCAGGCCGTGGAGCTCGTCGACGAAGTTGAACCTGTGGTCGGGCCTCATGTAGAAGAAGTAGAGGTTGATTATGCACGCCGAAAGATCGGTCACGGGCATGAAAACCGTGGTTCCCGGCTTGTTCACGTTCCACAGATTGTGGGCGGCGATTCCGGGGGGCTTGGAGGGAAGGTCCGCCCTTCCGTCGGAAAGCCTGATCCTGGATTCGCGAAACAGCTCCAGCATGCGGTCGGTTCTCTCCCGGCGGGTCATTTTCTCCAGACCCTCGAAATCCTCCGGACGCTTGTCGTGCATCTTTATCATGTAGAGACCTTCGTCGTTGGTGTAGAAAAGCTCCGTTCTGTGCACGTCGCCCAGGGCGGGAATGGTCTTGCTCGTGAACTGCATCTCCAGGTCGAGTCCCACGTGCGGGGGAAAGTCCGAGAGGTTTATGTTCTTTATCCCCAGACCCGTCCACACCAGCATGGCTTCTTCGAGTTCCGAGAGAGGCACCGGAGCGTGCCTCGACTTGTACGCCAGGGGTCCCTTCTCTATTTCCATTCCGAGGCCGAAGCGCCGGGATCTTCTCTGGAAGACCGCGTCGTAGAAACTGTGCTCGACCGCAAGGTCGAGTCCTTCGGGATATTCGCTCATGGGGATTCTCCTCCCGCGGGGCCCTCGCGTCGGGCGCCGCGCTCTCCGGCCTGCCCGGCCAGGAGCTTTTCGTACTCGTTTTCCGTGATTATTTCCGCGGAGCTTTCAACCCTGTCGAGAAACACGACGCCGTTTAGGTGATCGTACTCGTGCTGGAACACCCTCGCCGAAAAGCCCGAAAAGCTCTCTTCCACGGGGTTTCCGCTCCTGTCCCTGTAGACCGCGCGAAGCGAGACGCGCCTGGGGACGAGTCCCCTGATTCCCGGTATGCTGAGACATCCTTCCCACCCTTTTTCCGTCTCTTCCGACACCGACACTATCTCGGGGTTTATCACGACCCTAGGCTCCGTCTCGGACTGCCCGGGGTAGCGCTCGCTCGCCGCGCCGGCGATCACGAAGACGCGAAGGGGCTCGGAGACCTGCGGAGCCGCGATTCCGACTCCCTGCGCCCCCGCGGCCGTGGCTATCATGTCGTCTATGAGCTCCTGTACCCGCGGCTCGCCCGGGTCTTCGACCTCCGCGGCCCTGCGTCTCAGCACGGGGTTTCCAAGTTCCGCTATCTCGCGTTCTTCGGCCATGTTTTCTCCCCGCGCGTCCGCGCCGGAATTGAGAGTTTCTCCCGCGGGGCTTATTATTATAGAACAAAACGCGGGGAGATTACAGGAAAGCCGGATGGAACGGGTGGAACTCACGGAAAGGGTCGGAAGCTTCGGGAACGGGACCGCGGTCGTCGACCCCGGCGGAAGCTACACCTACGACCGCCTTTTCCGCTCGTCGGGTTTCGCCGCGCTCAATCTTCTCGGGGGAAGGGAACACCTGTCGGAGGCCAGGGTCGCCTTCCTTCTCCCTCCCCGGTTCGGCTACGCGGCCGTCACTCTCGGAACGTGGATGGCCGGGGGCGTGACCGTTCCCCTCTCCCCGGACCATTCGCCGTGGGAGATCGAACGCGCGGTGAGGGACAGCGGGGCGGACACGGTCGTTTTTCACCCGGACTTTTCGGACAGGCTCGAAGGGGTTTCCGGCTCCGTCAGGCTGGCGCCGGTCTCCGAGGTTCTGGCCGGAACCCGCGGCCGCCTTCCCAGCGTCCGCGAGACTTCCAGGGCCATGATCATATACACAAGCGGCACCACGGCCGAGCCCAAGGGAGTCGTTTCCACCCACCGCGGAGTAAAGGCCCAGATAGGGTCCATGACCGGGGCGTGGAAGTGGAGCGGCGAAGATTCCATACTCAACGTTCTTCCCCTGCACCACCTCCACGGCATACTCAACGTGCTTCTCTGCTCCCTGTGGTCTGGGGCCAGGTGCGAAATGATGGACGGGTTCGACGCGGCGGCGGTATGGAGAAGGTTCATGAAAAAAGACCTGACCCTTTTTATGGGCGTTCCGACGATCTACTCGAAGCTCGCGGATTTGTGGGAAGGCGCGGGAGAGGGCGGGAGAAGGCGGATGAGCGCCTCCCTGCGCGGACTTCGCCTCATGGTGTGCGGCTCCGCGGCTCTTCCCGTTCCCCTTTTCGAGAGGTGGAGGGAGATAAGCGGCCGTCCGCTTCTCGAGAGGTACGGAATGACGGAGGCGGGGATGATCCTCTCGAATCCCCTGGAGGGGGAGAGGGTCGCCGGAAGCGTGGGGTTTCCGATGCCGGGGGTCGAGGTCGGAATTTTCGGCGGGGACGGGGCGCCCGCTCCGGACGGAGTCGCGGGAGAGATAGGGGTTAAGGGGGAGGGAGTGTTTCTCGAGTACTGGGGAAAGCCCGCGGAAACCCGGGCGGCCTTTCGCGACGGGTGGTTCATGACGGGAGACGTGGCCGTGCGGGACCCCGACGGTTCCCACAGGATACTCGGCCGCCGCTCGGTGGACATAATAAAGTCCGGGGGGTACAAGATATCCGCTCTGGAAGTCGAAGCCGCTCTTCTGGGCCACCCCGCCGTCGGCGAATGCGCGGTGGTGGGGATTTCCGACCCGCGGTGGGGAGAGAGGGTCTGCGCCGCCGTGGTCCCGAAAGACGGATGCTCCCTCGAAACGGGAGAGCTTCGGGACTGGGCGTCGCGAAGGCTCGCGCGCTACAAGCTTCCGCGCGGGTTCGCGCTGGTCTCTTCCCTCCCCAGAAACTCCATGGGGAAGGTCGTGAAAAAAAACGTCGGGAAATTTTTCGAAAATGGTTTATGATTTACCCGTGACGCCCGGATTTTTTGCAAGCGAGGGGAAAAGGGAATGAAAAACGGAAGCGGCCCGTCCGCGCCGCGTCGCGTGCGCTACGGTCCGGACATGAAGATTCTCATAGCGGGCGGCGGGGTCGCCGGGCTCACTCTCTGCGGGCTTCTCGAGCGCAGGGGCTTTTCGCCCGTGCTGGCGGAGAGGGCCCCGGGGTTCGGAAGCGTGGGCTACGTCATAGTCGTCTGGCCGTCCGGCTCGAGGATACTCAAGGGTCTCGGTCTTTACGAAAAGCTTCGGGACGCGGGCCGCTGCTTTACGAGCTACAACATCTCGAATTCGGCCGGAGAGATAATAAACCGCTGCTCGGTGGACCCCGTGGTCGAAAAATACGGTCCCGTGATAAGCGTCTACAGGCCGGACCTCATAAACATACTGAAGGAGGCCGTGAGCCCCGGTTCGATCAGGATGGCCACGCGGGTGGTCTCGATCGCCCAGGACGAAGACGGCGTCACGGCGGTTTTCGGCGACGGGACCAGGGAGGAGTACGACCTGGTGGTCGGCTGCGACGGAATAAGGTCGGCCGTGCGCGGGGCGGCGTTCGGAGAGGTGCCTCTCGCCTACAGCGGCATGTCCGGGTGGGGGTTCTGGGTGAGTCCCGACATCTGCGGGACCGACGACGGCATAGCGGAGTACTGGGGAAGGGGCAGGTTTCTCGGAATCTGGCCGACCCGGGGCCGTATCGCGGTTTTTACGAGCGTGAGGACCGCCCGGGGGTCGCGGGACCGCGTCGAGGCGAGGGCGGAGAACATCCGCCGCGCTTTCGCCGGGTTCGGGGGAGTGGTGCCCGACATTCTCCGCGGCCTGGGCGATCCGCGCGACATCCACTACGACGAGTACAGCGACCTTCGCATGAAGCGCTGGTCGCGGGGCAGGGTGGTGCTGGTCGGAGACTCGGCTCACGCCGTGCTGCCCAGCGCGGGGACGGGAGCGTCCATGGCCATGGAGTCCGCGGCCGTGCTGGCCGAGGAGCTTTGCAGGACCGATTCGGCGCATCTCGCCTCGGCGCTCGAGCGCTACGAGTCGCGGAGGAGGAGCAGGGTGGAGAAGGTGCAGAACCAGTCGAGGCTCGTGGGAAAGTTCATGTACACCGAAAGCGGGGCTCTCTCCGCGCTGCGGAACCGCGCCATGAAGATATTTTCCGGCGAGCGGCTTTTCTTCAGGTACTGGGACGACATGCTCAAGGATCCCATTTGACGGAGCCCGGCGCGGCGTTAGAATTGTTGCTTTCAAGGAGCGTGACTTTCAGATGAAATCCGCAGGACGTTTTCTTTTCCCGGCCGTTTTCGCGGTCGCCCTCTCGGTCTTCGCCGCCGGGGCGGGCGCGCAGGACCCGGGATCCGTTTCTCCGATGGTGAAGCGTCTTTCCCCGTCGGTCGTGAACATAAGCACTACGAACGTGACCAGGATCGAGCCGTTCGGCTCGCCGTACCAGGACGAGTACTTCAAGAAGTTTTTCGACAGGTTCTTCAGCGAGCAGTTTCCCGGAAGGGAGTTTCGCAAGAAAGGACTGGGCTCGGGCTTCATACTGAGTCCCGACGGCTACATACTCACCAACAACCACGTCGTGAGCAGGGCCGAGGAAATAGAGGTGATACTTCAAAACGGCGACAGGTACGGCGCGAGCATAGTGGGCAAGGATCCCAAGACCGATCTCGCGCTTCTCAAGATAGAGGCCGAAAAGCCCCTTCCCGCCGTACGCATGGGCGACTCTTCGGCCCTTGAGATAGGCGACAGGGTGCTGGCCATAGGCAACCCGTTCGGTCTCGGCCACACGGTCACGACCGGGATAGTGAGCGCCAAGGGCAGGGCTCTGGGCATCGGGCAGTACGACAACTTCATCCAGACCGACGCGGCGATAAACCCGGGAAACAGCGGAGGTCCGCTGTTTAACTTCGCGGGCGAGGTCGTGGGGATAAACACCGCGATAATCGCCAGGGGGCAGGGACTCGGTTTCGCCATACCGATCAACATGGCGAGCATGGTGGTCGAGCAGCTGAAGACCCACGGAAGGGTGGTGAGGGCGTGGCTCGGAGTGATGATCCAGGACGTAACTCCCGAAATCTCCGAGGCGCTGGGCATAGAGCGCAGGGAAGGCGGTCTCATATCGGAGGTCAGGGAAGGAAGTCCGGCCGACGGGGCGGGCATCAGGAGAGGCGACGTGGTGGTTTCCGTAAACGGCGAGAAGATCGCCGACGCCTCCGCGCTCGCCAGGAAGCTCGCGCTTCTCGAACCCGGCGTCCCGACGGAATTCGTGGTGGTGAGGGACGGCCGAGAGAGTACCTACTCCGTAAAGCTCGTCGAACATCCCGACAACCAGAAGTCCGGGGAGGCGGAGGCGTCGCGCGGAGTCGAGCGGGGACTCGGGATCGAGGCGAGCGACATAACCCAGACGCTCAGAAGCCGCCTCGGCATCAAAAGATCCGAGGGCGTGGTGGTCGTCGGAGTGGCCCCGGGAAGCGTCGCGTCCGAAGCGGGGCTTCGGGCGGGCGACCTCGTGCTCGAGATAAACGGAAATTCCGTGAAGGGGCTTTCGGACTACAAGAAGATCCTCGCCGGGTCGGGGGAGAGAAAGACCCTGCTTTTCCTGGTGGAGCGGCGAGGCAGAACCCTCTACATGGGCATCAGGAACGGCGGTGGCGGAGGATGATAGAGCAGAGACTCAGGGAGCTGGGAATAGAGCTTCCGGAGCCCGCGGTCCCCGCGGGGGGCTACGTTCCGGCGATCGCGGCGGGTTCGGGGAGGCCCGTTTTCGTTTCCGGCCAGCTGCCGGTCCGCGACGGCGAGCTTGTCTACAGGGGCAGGGTCGGGGCGGAACTGACGGTGGAGCAGGGACGCGAGGCCGCGGAACTCGCGGCCCTCAACGGTCTTTCGGCCATGAACCACGTCCTGGGAGGTCTCGACAGGCTCCGAAGAATTCTCAGGGTGACGGGCTACGTGGCGAGCGCCCCGGGTTTCCGCGAGCAGCACAGGGTGGTCGACGGGGCTTCCGAGTTTTTCTCCCGGACGTTCCTTGAAAACGGAAAGCACTCGAGGGTCGCGGTCGGCGTCTTCGAACTTCCGCTGGGCTCCCCGGTGGAAATAGAGATCGTGGCCGAGGTTTCTCCCGAGGCCGTCTCCTTCTGAAGTTCCCCGCCCATGCCGTCCATATCCGTCTATTCGGACGATCTCCCGGCAAGCCTCGCGGCGGAAAAAGTCGCGGACTTTCTGCGGCGGTTCGGACTTCGCGCCGAGTTCCGCGGGGATTTCCTGCGGTTCCTTTCCGCGGGGCGGGAAAACGCCGCGCGGCTCGATTCCCTTCTCTCGGGCGCCAGGGTGCTGGACGTGGAAACCCCGGTGGAGATTCTTCGCGACGCGCAGGAGCCCGTCCCGGAAGGAGCGTTCGAACCCGAGCTCTACGACGGCTTCTGGGCGCAGAGGATATTCGCGAAGCTGTTTCTCGGGAGGTTTCCCGCCGCTCTTTGCGAAGGCGGGTTTCACGTCGTTCTCACCGGCAGGCTCCTCGGCACCTTCGGCCGGAGAAGGTATCACGCAAGGACCGTTCTCTCGGGATTTCCGTCCTTCGTTTCCGCCGCGGGGATAGTCGAGGGTCCCGCGAGACCGAGGGAGTACTATTTCATGAGGGCCGAACTGGCCGCGGCGGGCGGGGACCCCGGGGAGGCTGACGAAATTTACCGCGGAAAGTTCGTCTCCCGCGACGACGGGAGAATCACCCGAATAGCCTGCTCCTACGCGCTCCAGCCCCTTCTTCACAACCTCGCCGGAAAGGAATTCTGCGCCGACGGCGGATGCGCGCTTTTCAATTCCCACTGGCAGCGGGAGGTTCTCGACGTCCAGTACGGCGGAGAGCCGTGCGCGGAGTGCGCGGGAGAGATAGCCGCGATAGCGCGGTCCCGGTGAACGAGGCGGGCTTGCCCGGCCGGCCCTATCCCGTTTCGTCCAGTATGCTCACGGCCACTTCCGCCGCCTTTTTGCCGGAAAGCAGCATTCCCCCGAAAGTGGGTCCCATCCTGGGAAGTCCGAAGGTGGTGTTGACCGACATTCCGCAGGCCAGCAGTCCAGGGTGCACTTCTCCTGTGTACTCGACAAGCGCCTCTTCTGACTTTTCCACCCACATGGACCCGTGGCCGGGAAGCTTCCTGTAGAGTCCCTGCTGGGACAGCCTGGAGACGCAGTAGGCGTCGTGGCCCGTGGCGTCTATCACGAGCTTCGACTCTATGGCCACGGGGTCCAGGCACGTTATCTCCTTCGGCATGTTGGCTATCGGGGTCCAGTTGATCACGATTCCGGCGACCCTTCCGTTCTCCCTGTAGACCAGGTCGTCGAACATCGTCATGTTTCTCACCTTGGCCCCCGCCTCGCACGCCGTGGCGATGAGCTTCGAGCACGCGTAGGGGCCGTCGGCGACGAAAAGTCCTTCGGAGACCTCTTCGTAGGGCACCTCGATTTCGTCGAGCACCGTCTGGCCCGGGGCGCGCACGGTGACCTTGTTCATCAGGTATCCGCCGATCCAGAACCCGCCGCCGAGATAGTTCATTCTCTCGACCAGGAGGACCTTGTACTTCTTCCTGGCTATGTCCTTGGCCGCGACGAGTCCGCTGGGACCCGCCCCGACGATCACGACGTCGCTTGTGATGTACTCGCCGAATTCTTCGGAAAAGCCTTCGACTATCGCTCGCGTGACTTCCTTTTCTCCCACGGGAGCGAACTTCGGGGTCTTCATGCTGTCTGCCATACGGGGTTTTCCTCCGGAAAATGTGCGCGGGGCCGGTCAGCCCTCGCCGGGTTCGCTCTCCTCCACCACGTTCACGGTTATCCGCTCGGTCACTTCGGGGTGAAGCTTCACGGCCACCTTGTAGGTTCCGAGAGCCTTTATCGTGCCCTCGAGCCCTATGTTCCTTCTCTCGATTTCGAATCCCTTCTCCGCCAGCGCGTCGGAGATGTTCTGCGAGGTCACGGACCCGAACAGCCGGTCGCCTTCCCCCGACCTGGCCCGTATGGAGATCTCGACTTCCCCGAGGCGTTCGCCGAGGGCCCTCGCGTTTTCGAGGATTTCCGTTCTCCGAAGCCTCGCGGCCTCGATTCTCTTTTCCCACGCCCTGAGGTTCGCGTCGCTCGCCTCGACGGCCAGCTTGCGGGGAATGAGAAAATTCCTCGCCATCCCCGTCTTAACTTCCTTCACGTCTCCCACGCTTCCCACGTTGTCGACGTCGGAAATCAGGATCACTTTCATCTCTTCACCTCCGGCGCCTCGCGCTACTTGTGAGTCACGGTGTAGGGCAGAAGGGCCATGAAGCGGGCCCTCTTTATCGCGATGGCCACCTTTCTCTGCTCCTTTCTGCAGAGCCCCGTGCTTCTCTTGGGCAGTATCTTCTTTCTCTCGGTTATGAACTGGGAGAGAAGCTCGGTGTCCTTGTAGTCTATGCTCTTGCCTTCCTTGGCGAGGTTTCTGGGTTTCCTGCGCCGCGAGTAGAATCTCCTCCCGCCGCCCCCGGCTCTTCTAGCGCTCATTGCTTCGCACCTCCGTCGGAGGGGGCCGGAGCGGAAAAACCGCTCTGGTCGTCCCGCGGCGAATTTTCCGGCGGCCTGGGCGCGTCGGCCCCGCCGCTTCCGCTCTCCCGCGGCTCGAGGTAGTTCACGGTCATGAACCGCAGGACGTTGTTTTTCGAAAGGGTGAAATACTTCTCTATGTCCGTCACGGCTCCCGGCTCCGCCGAGTAGACCATTATGTGGTACAGCCCCCTGGTGTAGTTGTTTATGGGATAGGCGAGGTCCCTCTCCGCCCACTTCTCCGACCTTATGACTTTCCCGTTGTTGTTCTCGACGCTCTGCTCGATCCTGGTCAGGATGGTGGAGACGTCCTCGGGGGATATGTCGGGTCTGAGAAGGTAAAGAGTCTCGTACTTCCTGGGCCCGGTGGCCATGGCTGAAAGCCTCCTGTCTCGGTCTTCGGCCCCGGCAGCCCGAAGCGCCGGAGCGACAAAAGACGCATTATATCCGATTTTCCCGAACTGTGTAAATACGCGGAGGAGGGACGCAATCCCGCGGCGTCCCTCCTCCGCGCCTCGTCAGCCGATGAGAAGAGGGGCCACGACGAGCGACACTATGGACATGAGCTTTATCAGGATGTTCATGGCCGGTCCCGACGTGTCCTTGAACGGGTCGCCTATCGTGTCTCCGACGACCGCCGCCTTGTGGGCGTCGGATCCCTTTCCTCCCTTGTTTCCTTCCTCTATGAATTTCTTGGCGTTGTCCCACGCCCCTCCGGAGTTGGCCATCATGAGCGCGAGCATGACTCCCGCGACGACCGCCCCGGCGAGAAATCCTCCGAGTGCCTCCTTGCCGAGGGCGAAGCCTATGAGAAGCGGTATCACGACCGCGGTCACGCCCGGCAGCACCATTTCCTTGAGGGAAGCGTCGGTGCTTATCTTCACGCACCTTGAGTAGTCGGGCCTTGATGTTCCTTCCAGAAGCCCCGTTATCTCGCGGAACTGCCTTCTCACCTCCTCGACCATCTTCTGCGCGGAGCGTCCCACCGACCCCATGGTGAGCGACCCTATCAGAAACGGTATCGCTCCGCCTATGAGCATTCCGGCCACGACCGCGGGGCGGGTGATGTCGATGGACGTGAGTCCCACGGCGTTGGTGTAGGCCGCGAAGAGGGCCAGCGCCGAGAGGGCGGCCGAACCGATGGCGAATCCCTTGCCGATGGCCGCGGTGGTGTTTCCGAGGGAGTCGAGCTTGTCGGTGATCTTTCTCACGTCCTCCCCGAGCTCGGACATCTCGGCTATGCCGCCCGCGTTGTCGGCCACCGGACCGTAGGCGTCGACCGACATGGTTATTCCTATCGTGGCCAGCATGCTCACCGCCGCTATTCCTATTCCGTAAAGTCCCGTGAGCCAGTGGGAGAGAACTATGGCCGCGGCGATTATGAGAACGGGGTAGGCCGTGCTGTACATGCCGACCGCTATCCCCTCGATTATGTTGGTCGCGACGCCCGTCTCCGACGCGTCGGCTATCTTGCGTATGGGCGGTCCCGAGGTGAAATGCTCGGTCACCTTGCCGATGAGGATTCCCGCCGCGAGTCCCGCTATGGATGTCAGCCATATGCTCATGTATCCCTGCTCGCCCCACTGGGGGAGACCCTCGGCGCCCGCCAGATAGTAGAGCACCGCGAGGGATGCCGCGCAGTAGACCCCCGCGGCGAATATGGTGGACCCTTCGAGGGCCTGGCTCGGCTCGCGCTCCCTGAGCCACCCCACGGCCCGCGAGCCCGCGAGCGAGGAGAGACTTCCTATGACGACCAGTATCACGGGAATGGACATCATGGCGATCTGGTTCGACGCCATGCTGGTCGCGATCACTATGGTCGCGATCACGGCTCCCACGTAGGACTCGAAGAGGTCGGCTCCCATTCCCGCCACGTCTCCCACGTTGTCTCCCACGTTGTCGGCTATGGTGGCCGGGTTTCTCGGGTCGTCCTCGGGAATTCCCGCCTCGACCTTTCCGACGAGGTCGGCTCCCACGTCGGCCGCCTTGGTGAATATGCCGCCGCCTATCCTGGCGAAAAGGGCTACCGTGCTGGCCCCCATGGCGAACCCGCCTATCATACCTCCGAAGTTTTTGAGAAAGTCGGTGAGAAGCGCCCCGTCGGCGGGCTTTTCCTGGAGTCCGATGCCCGCGAAGAACACGACGGAGAGGCCGAGAAGACCCAAACCCGCCACGGCGAGTCCCATGACGTTTCCGCCCTTGAAAGCCGTTTCGAGCGCGGGTCCCTGCCCCTGGCTAGCGGCCGCCTGAGCCGTCCTCACGTTGGCCTTGGTGGCGGCCTTCATGCCGCAGAACCCCGCCACGAGCGAACAGGCCGCTCCGCCGAGGTATGCCGCCGCCGTGGCGGCTCCGAGAAACGCCCACAGCAGCGCGAACACGACCGCCGCGAACACGCCTATTATCTGGTATTCCCTTCTGAGAAACACCATCGCCCCCTCGTGAATCGCCGCGGCGATCTCCTTCATCCTGTCGTTTCCGCCGGGAAGGCCGCTCATTCCCCTGTACACCAGGTACGCGTACAGAAGAACGACCGCGCCGACCGCTATTCCTATCTTTCCCGCTATGAGTTCACCCATCTTTGAAGTTCCTCCTGGTAAGTAACCGTCTTTTCTCTCAGGCGGTTCCGTTAAACCTGTTCATGGCCGCCGCGACGCCGTCTCCGACGACCGCGAGGGCCGCCTCGCCCGCCCTCTCTATCGCTTTTTCCGCCTCGTCCCTCTCTTTTTCCGAAAACCGGGACAGCACCCAGCGCCGCCCGTCGCGCTTTCCAAGGGGCTTTCCCACCCCGATTCTCACCCTCACGAAATCCGCCGAACCCAGTGCCGCCGCGACCGACCTTATCCCGTTGTGTCCCGCCGAACCTCCTCCCTCGCTTATCCTCAGGGTTCCGAGGGGAAGGTCGAGCTCGTCGTGCACGACCACCGCGCGCTCCGGCGGTATGCCGTAGAACCGCGCCGCCTCGCCTAGAGCCTCGCCGCTCGCGTTCATGAAGGTCTGGGGCTTCATTATCAGAAGTTTTTCGCCGGAAAAAAACGCCTCTCCGTACAGGCTCCTGAATCCGCTCCTCGAAATTTCCGCTCCGAGGCGCCCCGCCGCGCGGTCCGCCGCCGCGAATCCCACGTTGTGCCTCGTGCCGTCGTACGCCGAGCCGGGATTCCCGAGCCCCGCGACCAGGTATCGCATCGACCCCGCGCCCCTATTCCTCGGCCGCCTCCGCGGCTTCTTCCACGGCTTCCTCCTGCTCCGTCTCTTCTTCTTCCTCCGCCGCGGCCCTCTCGGCTATCACCTGCACGACCTTCTCGTCCCCGCCGCGAAGCGGAGCCGCTCCTTCCGCCAGGCCCAAGCCGGCCACGTCCACCGAGTCTCCTATGTCGAGGCCGCTTACGTCTATTTCCACCGAGTCGGGGATGTCCGAGGGCAGGCATTCGATCTCGATCGTCCTCATGAGCTTTTCGAGCCTCCCGCCCTTTCTCTCTCCTTCCGCCCTTCCGTTCGTGTTCACGGGAACGCTGACCCTCACGGGCTTTTCCATGTCTATGGCCAGGAAATCGAGATGGATCACCCTGTCCCCGAGGGGATCCTTCTGGATTTCCCGGAGCATGGAGAAGCGCTTCTCCCCGCCCTCTATCTCGAGCTCGAGCACGGTGTTTCTGCCGGCGCTGTTGGACAGGGCGCGCCTGATCGCCTCGGGCTCCACCACAAGGGCCGTCGGCTCCACGCCGCTTCCGTAGAGTATGGCGGGTATGTTTCCTTCTCTCCTCACTTCCCTCGCCCCGCTTTTTCCTATTCTTTTCCTGGGTCTTACGCTCAGTCGGCTCTGTACCATCTTCTTCTCTCCCGGTTGTTCAGTTGAAAAGCGCGCTTATGGATTCCCCGCGCGCCGTCCTTCTTATGGCTTCTCCGATCAGGTCGGCGATGCTGAGCACCGTGATCTTGCCCGTGCGCTTCGCGTTTTCGGCCTGGGGTATGGTGTCGGTCACTATCACTTCGTCGATCTCCGACGCGTCGAGCCTGTCTATGGCGGGGCCCGAGAGCACCCCGTGGGTGCAGCATACCGAAACGCTCCTGGCTCCCCTCTCCACGAGCACCTTCGCGGCGGCCGTGGCCGTTCCCGCGGTGTCCACCAGGTCGTCGACTATCACCGTGTGCCTGCCTTCCACCTCTCCTATTATGTTGCTTATCTCCGCCACGTTCGGGGCGGGACGCCTCTTGTAGGAGATGGCGAGCTCGGAGTTCGTCCTGTTGGCGAATTCCGTGGCCCTCTCCACCCCTCCCGCGTCGGGCGACACTATGACGGTCTCCTCCTCGCCGTATTTCCTGCGCAGGTAGTCGCTTATCGTGGGCACGGCGTAGAGATGGGTAACGGGAACGTCGAAAAACCCCTGTATCTGTCCCGCGTGGAGGTCCATGGTCACTATCTTCGACGCCCCGGCCACGACTATGAGGTCGGCGGCGAGCTTCGCGCTTATGGGCGCCCGGGGCTGGACCTTCCTGTCCTGCCTCGCGTAGCCGTAGTAGGGTATCACGGCCGTTATCACCCGCGCCGAAGCGCGCTTGAGCGCGTCGGTTATGACGAGAAGCTCCATGAGGTTCTCGTTTACCGGGGGACACGTCGACTGCACCAGAAACACGTTCGCCCCCCTCACGCTCTCTCCTATCTCGACGCAGATCTCCCCGTCGCTGAAACGCGTTATCTCCATCGTCCCCGGGGAGACCCCGAGGTATGAGCACACGTCCTCGACGAGAGGGGGATTCGAAGTCCCGCTGAATATCTTCGCGTCCTGCATCCGAACAAGGAAACCGTAAAATTATCAAACCGTCTATTATATGGAAAGATTCGGATAGTTCAAGAACGCGGCGACGGGCCCGTCGCTTCGCCCCGGAGCGGAAACCGGGCGGTCTTTTCTCCGAAAAGGCATCGGTTCCCTTCCTCCCCTCGCGACGTTCGCCGCCTCGACCGTATCGCGCGTCGCGACGTCGCGAAAGGCGTTTCGCGCCCCGGGGCGGTTTACCGTGACGAAGGCCGCCCCGTCCTTCCTTTCGTGGATCATGTATCCGAAGTCCGCGCTTCCGTCACCCGGACCTCCCGCCGGCGCCGCGGCCAGTGAACACGTTCACGCACTTCGTCTCCAGATAGGCGTCGATTCCCTCTCCCCCCAGCTCCTTTCCCACGCCGCTCCGCTTGACGCCCCCGTAGGGAGTCTCGGGGATTATTCCCCCGTAGGTGTTCACCCACAGGTAGCCCGCGCGGACGGCTCCCGCGACCCGAAGCGCGCGGTCGATATCCCTCGTCCATATCCCGCCCGCGAGTCCGTACTCGGTGTCGTTGGCCATCGAGACGGCCTGCTCCTCGGTGCGGAAGGGCACGACGCAGACCACCGGTCCGAATATCTCCTCGCGCAGGAGAATCGAGCCGGGCCGCGCGTTTTCGATCACGGTCGGAGCTATGAAGTATCCCCTGTCGAGTCCCGGGGGTCTTTCGCCTCCGGCCGCCACCCCGGCTCCCTCCGAAACGCCCTTTTCGACCATGCCCAGCACCTTTTCGTAGTGCTCCCCGGAGATCACCGCCCCGAACTCGGTCTCCGGGTCCTCGGGGTTCCCGATTCTTATCCCGGAGATTCTCTCGAGGTAGGAGGAGAGAAAGTCGTCGTATATCTTCTCGTGGAGAAGAAGCCTGGTCACCGCGGTGCAGTTCTCGCCCTGGTTGAAAAAGCCTCCGCGGACGCACGCCTCCACGGCGGCTTCGGTGTCGGCGTCCTCGAACACCAGGCACGGGGCCTTTCCGCCGAGCTCGAGAGACACCCTCTTCACGGTCTCCGCGGCGGTCCTCATGACCGTCTTTCCCACCCCGGTCGAGCCCGTAAACGCGATCTTCGCGACTCCGGGATGTCCGGCGAGCGCCGCCCCCGCTTCCTCCCCCTTTCCCGGGACGACGTTCAGCGTCCCGTCGGGAAGTCCCGCCTCGGAGCAGAGCTTCGCCGCCTCGACCGTGGCGCAGGAGGTGAGTTCCGAGGGCTTGAGCACTATGGTGCACCCGGCGGCGAGCGCCGGGGCTATCTTCCAGAAGGAGAGCAGAAGGGGGAAGTTCCACGGGATTATCTGTCCGACTACCCCCACGGGTTCTCTCAGCGTGAGGGACAGCTGGTTTTCGTTCACCCGGATGGTCTCGCCGTTCAGACGCGTATGGGCTCCCGAGTAGTACTCGAGCGTTCTGGCCGAGCCCCCTATTTCGACCGCGAGGCTTTCGCGAAGCGGCTTTCCCGTCTCCCTGGTGTTTAGAAGGGCGATCTCGGGGCCTTTTTCCCTGAGTTTTTCCGCTATGCGGAGCAGAAGTCCCGCCCGCTTCGAGGCCGGGGCGGCCGACCACGCGGGAAACGCCCTCTCGGCGGCGGCGACGGCCGCGTCCATGTCCTTCGCTCCCCCCCTGGCCACGAGCGCCAGCGGCTCCTGCGTAGCGGGGTTTTCCCTCTCCGAGTACCCGCCGTCTGCGGGAGGAGTCTCCTTTCCGTCGATGAACGGGTTGCACTTTATCGGCGTCTCGGGCATATTGGATATTTATACCACCAAAAGCCCCCCTCAATCAAATGAAGAAAGTCTACGTGGCGAGCCCCCTGGGGTTTTCCGAATCGTACCGCGGTTTTTACGAAGGCGAGCTGCTGCCGCTTCTGAGACGCTGCGGTCTCGGGACGCTTGACCCCTGGAGCCTTCCCCCCGAGGTTCCCGCCGCCGGCTCCCCGAAGAGGGTCTGGGAGGAGTTCAACATGGCCAAGGGACGGGCGAACGCCGACGCCATAGCCTCCTGCGACGGGGTGGTGGCCGTTCTGGACGGAACGGACGTCGACAGCGGAACGGCTTCAGAAATAGGTTATGCCTTCGCCTTGGGAAAGACGATTCTCGGCTACAGGGGGGACTTTCGCCTCACGGGAGACAACCCGGGAAGCGTGGTGAATCTCCAGGTCGAGTACTTCATATTGAAAAGCGGGGGCAGGGTGGTTCTCTCCGCGGCGGAGATTCCCGGGGCGCTCGGGGAGATTTTCGGGACCTGACGGCCGCCCGCCTTGCTTCTTTCTACCGTCGCGGCGTTTTCGGGAGGTCGTTACTGGATGGGAAGATCCAGCTGACGCATCGCGGGTTTGTGCTCGTTTACGCTTTGCACTATATGCTCGGTTTTCAGACCTTCGATTCCCTGTTTCTGGATGGTCTTCACCTCGCATATCAGGACATCCCCTCTGGCAAACGCTATCTCGTTCGAGTTGACGCGCCGAAGGAAGTCCTGATCCGTGATGAGCGCGGTAATCTGGGCGTCGCCGTCCGTCAGTCGCCACTTGTTGTCGTCTTTGAATGCGAGCGAAATGATATGAAAGGCGGCTTTCCTTGTGGATTCGACGAGCACTTTTTCATCGGGTCCTTCCCTGATGGTGAAGTAATCGGATTCCGGTTTCGAGACGGTTTCCAGCGGTTCGGGAGGTTTTGACGGGTCGTCCTTGCCGCGCACCTCGAATTTTTCAATGCCGTCGCGCTTGAGAGGCTTCTCGACAAGTTCTTCAAGAGCCTTGCGCACGGCGATGTCTTTGTAGAGCCTCAGAAGCTCGGTCGGAACTTCGAAACTTTCGTCGCCGACTGTCAGGCGCACGCTGCCTTCGTCCGTTTTCTCTATCTTGTCCGGGTTGCGTCCCCTGAGTTTTTTGATCAGCCAGATGAGTCCCGCCGCGCTCGCGGCCCCTCCCAGCGCGAGTTCTCTTAGCTGTACGGCGGCCGTAACCTGGTCGCCGCTGAGAAGTTCCACCAGCTGCCCTCCCAGTTTCTGGGTCAGTTCGAGAAGAACTTCAAACGACCCGGCTTCCGTGGCTCTGACGTTGACGTTGACTTTGATGTCTTCGCCGTTAAGTTCCCTGCTTGCCGCGTCAAAGAGTTTTCCGACGGCCAGAAGCGCTGGGGCCAGGTCGCGCACTTCCATCACTCCGTCGCGAACCGCCGGCCCGTCGTAAGCGATTGAGAACAAAGTGCGATTCATAACGGTTTTCCCCCCAAATCTGGTTGCTGCGCGCAGTGCCTAATAAACGCGGACCCGGTCTCAACGCTTGAAAATTCCGCGTTGCCTGAAAAATACCTGATTCGCGGGCATGAGGACAAGGCGTTTTCGGGTGCGGGAAAATCTTCCGGTTTCGGGACGGGACCGGATTTCAGGACTCCCTGTCGCACGGCTTTTGCGCTTTCCGCAAGGTGCCGCCGTTTCGTTTGACAATCCCTTCGGTTTCTGTAACTTACCTTTCCCTGAATCCGGATATTCCGAGGCGTCCCGACATAGACATTCTAGACACAGTTTCAGAGAAACTTCTCGAAAAAGAGGAGAACATAACCTTCCCCGAGGCGCTTGAGCTCACGGAGCTTCCGAGGGAGAGGGTTTCGGACCTCATATCGCTCGCGAGAAAGGTTACCCTGAAGTACAAGGGCGACGGAGTGTTTCTGCGCTCCATAATAAGCGCCCAGACTGGCAACTGCCCCGAGGACTGCTCCTTCTGCTCCCAGTCGGCGCACTTCGACACCGAGGTCGAGGCTCATCCTCTCATGGCGGCGGAGAAGATACTGGGCGCCGCGCGCCAGGCCGAGAAGATGGGCGCCATGGACTTCTGCATAGTGATAAGCGCCAAGGGTCCTACGCCCAGGATATTCGGAAAGGTGCTCGAGGCCGTGGACCTTCTGCGCGAGAAGACGAACCTCAAGGTCGGCTGCTCGCTGGGCGACCTCAGCAGGGAGCAGGCATACGAGCTTCGGGACCACGGAGTGTGGAGATACAACCACAACGTCGAGACCTGCAGGAGCCATTTTCCGAACATATGCACAACGCACGGCTACGACGACAGGCTCAAGACCGCTCTCCTCGTCAAGGAGACGGGGATGAACCTCTGCTCGGGAGGCATACTTGGCATGGGCGAGACCGTCGCCCAGAGAATGGAGTTCGCCTTCGAGATAAGGGAACTCGACCCCACGTGGGTGCCGATAAATTTCCTCGACCCCCGGCCGGGAACGCCGTTTCAGGACCTTGCGCCCATACAGCCCTTCGAGGCGGTCAAGACCATATCGATTTTCAGACTGGTGCTTCCCGACAAGATAATAATGACCGCGGGAGGAAGGGAAGTGACGCTTCGCGACCTTCAGGCCATGGGTCTTGTCGCCGGGGCGAACGCCATGATTCTCGGAAACTACCTCACGACGCCCGGACGCTCGCCGCAGGAAGACCTGCGGATGCTCGACGATCTCGAGATGCCCGTCAGGAAGGAAATCCTCAACTAGCGGTACGCCGGCAGTCTCCCGCAAGACGGAGATTCAAAAGTAGAGGCAACACTGCGGGTCGCGCGACCTTACCTTCATGCGTTTCCGTCAAGTTGAAAGTTGTCCGGGAGTTATTTGGAACTTGGACCTTTTAGGACTCTTTTGTAGAATTCTCTATGGACTTTCAATGAATATCGGGATTCCAGAAGTCCCAGGCGAAGATGTTCGACGACATCGGCGTCCGCCATTTTTTTCGGAATGAATTTTTCGCGGTCGTCTGATGAATTCAGCTTTCTTTCAATCTCCTTCACCGGAATTATCTCCGCGGCCGGGTAATTGATGAAACTTTCGTGCCTGATGAATTCGTGGTCGCCCGGGTTGAGGGTAAACGCCGGGTCAATGCTGCTGGAAGTTATACCAACCACCAGAACTTTCCCGTCGAGGGAAGGAGTAAGAATGAAATGGAGATGGGGTCCTTGTTCGGATGGAGCCAGAAAAGCGACACCGGGTGCGGGGATAAACATACGGGAGAACTTTTTGCGGAAAACTCACGATAAAAGGGCTTTTGTAACTTCCTGCTGCGTCCTGAACTCCCTCGCCATTTCCGCCGCTTCTATCTCTCCATGCCCCAACGCGGCTAAGAGATTTTCATACGTGATTGGATTAGACGAGCCATTGGGGTCTTTCCACTCCGTGCAATATTCGTGCGTATAATCTCGAATCTTCCATTGGTCCATATAACCGAATTCTCGCCAGATCTCTTCAAGAACTTCCAGCATGGCTTCGTTCATCAGACCGAGGTCGTCCTCGTTATACTGCCTCGCCAGCGAGACTTCGTGATTTTCTTTCGGCGATACCCACTTGTCCCAGCCGTTGCCCGGTTCTTTGTATCCCTGCATGTAGTTCAGCGTAACGCTCAGGACAGGACCGTGGTCCATTGATACCAGCTTGTCTCCCAAGAAGGGGTGGCCGTTTTTCCGAATATATGTTCTTTCAGCCAGATAAAGCAGCTTCATAAGTTTCAGGTGGGGCATTTTTCCACCTTGCTTGTCCAATAACCAAGCGGCCATCTGCCCGGCGGTTTCTACTCTGAACACTTGTTCGCTCCTTATACGATGTGATGAGGATTGATGTGAGTTGTTAATGCTTTACGATATTCCAACACTTACAATTCACAACGACAGTATATGGATAGCGCCGTTTTTTTTCAAGAAGTATTTCGCTTGTCGGTTTTTCCGACGCGCTCGCCTGCGGCCCCGCGCGAAGGTTCAAGCGGCAAATACAGGTATCCTTTCACGGCCGGTCTCGTTTGAAGACCGGGAGGAACAGGGCGCGGTGACCGAAAGATCGAAACAGATAGGGTCCTACGACAGGGAGTTCGTCTGGCACCCCTTCACCCAGATGAAGGAGTACGAGGAGAAGGACCCGATAATCATCGAGCGCGCCGAAGGCTGCCGCCTGATAGACTCCGAGGGAAGAAGCTACATAGACGGCGTTTCCTCCCTCTGGGTGAACGTGCACGGCCACGGCGTCGCGGAGATAGACGAGGCCATAAAAAAGCAGGTCGACCTGGTGAGCCACAGCACCCTGCTCGGAGTTACCAACCCCCCGGCGGCGGAACTTGCGAAGGAAATCGCGGAGATCTGTCCCCCGGGACTGAAAAAGGTCTTTTACTCGGGCGACGGGGCCAGCGCCGTGGAAGTGGCCGTCAAGATGGCCTTTCAGTACTGGGCTCACAAGGGCAGGGACGGGAAAAAGGCGTTTCTCTGCCTGGACAACGGCTACCACGGAGACACGCTGGGGGCGGTTTCAGTCGGGGGAATCGACGTTTTCCACAAGGCGTTCTCCCCGCTTCTCTTCAAGACCTTCAGGGCTCCTTCCTACTACTGCTACAGGTGTCCGCTGGGAAAGACCTGGCCCGGGTGCGGAATCGCGTGCGCGGACGAGGCGGGAAAGATGCTCGAGAAACACGGCGCGGAGATAGCGGCCGTCATCCTCGAGCCCTGCGTTCAGGCCGCGGGGGGAATGATAGTCGCTCCCGACGGGTACCTTCGAAAGATAAGGGAGTACTGCGACCGCCACGATGTGCTCATGATAGTGGACGAGGTCGCGACCGGCTTCGGGCGGACGGGAAAGATGTTCGCCTGCGAGCACGACGGCGTCTCCCCGGACATAATGGTCCTCGGAAAGGGAATGACGGGGGGATATCTTCCGCTTTCCGCCACGGTGACCACGGAGAAGATATACGAGGAGTTTCTGGGAAACCACGAGGAGTACAAGACATTCTTTCACGGTCACAGCTACGCCGGAAATCCGCTTTCGTGCGCGGCGGCGATGGGAAACCTCGAGGCCTTTCGAAACAGAAGCACCCTGGAAACCCTTTCGGAAAAAATAGATTTTCTCGAGGACGAGCTTCGGGAGTTCGAGGGGCTCGCCCACGTCGGAAACGTGCGGAACAAGGGATTCATGGTCGGAATAGAGCTCGTCGAGGACAAGGCGACCGCCCGGCCCTACGACGCGGCGGAAAAAACCGGCTGGCGGGTGGCCGAGGCGGCCCTTTCCCGGGGGGTCCTCATAAGGCCTCTCGGCGACGTGGTGGTGCTGATGCCTCCGGTGGGAATCTCGAAAGAGGAACTGGGAGAACTCGTGCGGGCCACGTACGCTTCCATAAAAGAGGTGACGGCGGGGACAGAGGACGAGCGATGAAAAGACCTGACCCCCTCGCCTGGATAGACGACGAGATAAGGGCTATCCGCGACGGCAACCTTTTCAGGACGCTTACGGAGATAGCCTCGGGGCAGGATCCGGAAGTCCTGATAGACGGAAGGAAGCACCTGCTTTTCGCCTCCAACGGCTACCTGGGCCTCGCGACGGATCCAAGGGTGGTGGAGGCGGCCTCGAACGCCCTCGCAAGATACGGCGCGGGTTCCGGGGGGTCGAGGCTGGTGAGCGGAAACTCGGACCTCCACGCGGAGCTTGAACGAAGGATAGCGGAGTTCAAGTCCACCGAGTCCGCCATTCTTTTTTCGAGCGGCTACCTCGCCAACGTCGGCACCATCTCCGCCCTGGTCGGGGAAGGGGACACTGTTTTCAGCGACGAGCTCAACCACGCTTCCATAATAGACGGCTGCCGCCTCTCCCGAGCGGCGGTGAGGGTCTACCCCCACCTGGACGTCGGGAGACTCTCCGAAATGGCGGCCGGAACGCGCGGAGGGGGAAAGAAGCTCATAGTCACCGACACCGTGTTCAGCATGGACGGGGATCTCGCGAACCTCGAGGACCTCTGCGACGTGGCGGAGAGACACGGTTGCATGCTCATGGTAGACGAGGCCCACGCCATGGGAGTTCTGGGGGCGAAAGGAAGCGGCGCGACCGAGAGCTTCGGAGTCGAAAGCAGGGTTCCCGTGGTGATGGGCACGCTGTCGAAGGCCGTGGGGTCGCTCGGCGGATACGTGGCCGGCGGCCGAAAGCTTGTCGACTTCATAAGAAACAGGGTCAGAAGCTATATCTTCGACACGTCCCTGCCTCCGGCCTGCCTGGCCGCTTCGCTCGAGGCGATACGCATAATAGAGAGCGAACCGGAAAGAAGGGGGCATCTCATGAAAATGGTTTCGTCGTTCAAGGCGGGGCTTCGGGGCATGGGACTCTCCGTTCTTCCTTCAAGTTCGGCGATTGTGCCCGTGCTTACGGGAGAACCGGAATCCACCCTCCGGTTTGCGGCGGAACTCCGGGAAAAGGGAGTGTACACCCCCGCGGTGAGGCCGCCTTCGGTGCCCGAGGGAAAATGCAGGATAAGAGCTTCCCTCATGGCCACGCACACCGAGGAACACGTGTCTCTGGCACTTTCGGCCTTCGGGGAGGCGAAATCGGTTCTGGAAATGTAGGGAGGAAATCGTGTCGGGAACTCTTTGTCCGGCGTCCGTTCGCGCCGTTTCCGTTCCGCCGGGCGAATTTTCCTAAAAATAGGCTTTATGGATAAGCGGGAGCAGACCGCCGATTATTAAGATGACAAGCGCCCAGAACCGGAAGCCCAGCCTGTCGATTCTTTTTCCCTGGTCTTCAAACTT
The DNA here is from genome assembly GCA_965243595.1 of Thermodesulfobacteriota bacterium. Lineage (GTDB taxonomy): Bacteria > Desulfobacterota_D > UBA1144 > Nemesobacterales > Nemesobacteraceae > Nemesobacter. The sequence continues at coordinate 1,996,278 of OZ251569.1, read as the reverse complement.
GTCTTTGATCGCCTTTTCTCTTTCGTCTATCTTGGTCTCTATTCTCCCGACGATGGTGGAAAGCGTCCCGATGGTGGTGGAAAGCCTGTCGACAGTGGTAGAAAGCCTATCAACGGTGGTGGAAAGCTGCTTTACGGTGCCTTTGATCTCGCCTACGTCGTTTTCAATATGACTTATTCTCTGTTCCAGCAGTTCCGACATGGGGATTTCCTCTCTCCGGGATATTTTTACGCGGGACATAACACCCGATGCCCGCAAGACATGAAAGTTGTCTCTGACCTATTACCCTTCAAGCCTTTGCTTACAATTACCCGGTCTCGCGGGAAAAGAAAGCGCAGGCCGCCGTGATTTTTCAGGCACGGCTCATCCTCCTTCGCGGTTTGACACTCGGGGGGGAGTGCTCTAAAGTTTAGTCCATCCCGCGTTGCGAAAGAAGAGGTGATCTCATGGGCTGGGGAATGAAAAACAGGATGGCCAGGATCATAAGGCCGGAAAACGGACGGGCGGTCATGCTCGCTCTCGACCACGGCTATTTCATGGGTCCGACCCATCGTCTCGAGGTTCCCCGCGACACCATAACGCCGCTTCTGCCCTACGCCGACACCATCATGCTCACGAGGGGAGTTCTCCGCACTTCGGTCGACCCCGAATCCGGGGCCAACGTGGTGCTCAGGGTCTCGGGGGGAACGAGCATCGTGGGCCCCCACCTCGAGGACGAGAGCGTGACGACCGACTTCGAGGAGGCCATAAGGCTCAACGTCGCCGGAGTCGGACTTTCGGTCTTCGTCGGAACGGAGTTCGAAAGGCGGACCCTCACGGGCCTTGCCGAGCTCGTGAACCTGGGGGAGAGATACGGCATACCCGTTCTGGGCATAACCGCCGTGGGCAAGGAGCTCGAAAAGAGGGATTCGCGGTATCTCGCGCTCTGCTGCAGGATATGCGCCGAGCTGGGCGCACGGGTGGTGAAGACCTACTACTGCGAGGATTTCGAGAAGGTCACCGAAAGCTGTCCCGTCCCGGTAGTGATCGCCGGCGGTCCCAAGCTTGAAACCGAAACGGACGTTTTCGAAATGACCCACGCGGCCATATCGCGGGGCGCGGCCGGGGTGGACATGGGCAGGAACATCTGGCAGCGCGACAACCCCGTCGCCATCATAAGGGCCGTGCGGGGCATAGTCCACGAGAACATGACCCCGAAACAAGCCCGCGAGCTTTTCACCGAGCTCGTGCGAGGGAATTCCTGACGGGCGGCGCGACCTTCCATGCTTGCCGCCGTCTACCGAAGCAACAGCGACGTGAGGGTCGAGGAGTTTCCCCGCCCGGAGCCGGGCGAGGGAGAGATACTGATCAGGGTCCGCGCGAGCGGAATCTGCGGAAGCGATCTCATGGAGTGGTACCGCCTTCCGAAGGCGCCCGTCGTTCTGGGTCACGAGGTCGCGGGAGAGATCGTCGCGGCGGGCGAAGGGGTGGAGGCTTTCGCGGCGGGCGACAGGGTGGCGACGACCCACCACGTTCCCTGCGGCGAGTGCCGCCTCTGCCGCATGGAGAGGGAAACGAACTGCCCGACGATAAGGACCTCGGGTTTCGACCCGGGCGGTTTCTCCCAGTATCTTCGCGTCGCCCGGCCCAGCGTGGAACGCGGGACCTTTCTTCTTCCCGACGGCGTCTCCTTCGAGAGCGGGTCTTTCGCGGAACCCCTGGGATGCGTGGTGAGAGCGGTGCGGGCCGCGGGTTTCCGTCCGGGAGAAAGCGTCCTGGTCCTCGGAAGCGGCGTAACCGGGCTTCTCTGCCTCCAGTACGTTTCGTTTCTCGGCGCCGAAGCGGTTTTCGCGACCGACGTGAACGGATTCAAGCTCGAAAAGGCCGTGGAGTTCGGCGCCGCTGGAGCCTTCGATTCCCGCGGGGACGTGGCTTCGCTCGTAAGGGAGCGAAACTCCGGACGTCCCTGCGACATGGTGATAGTCTGCACCGGCGCGCCCGGGGCGATAAGAAGCGCTCTCGGCCTGGTTTCTCCCGGCGGAAAGATTCTTTTTTTCGCCCCTTCGGACCCGGGATTCGTACTCGACGTTCCCTTTAACGACTACTGGTGGTCGGGCGCGAAGGTTGTGAGCTCCTACGCGGCCGCTCCCGGAGACATGCGCGAGGCCCTGGGCGTGATAGAGAGGGGAGGGGTGGACGTCGAGGGGATGATCACCCACAGGCTGCCTCTTTCGGACATCCAGCGGGGATTCTCGCTGGCCGAAAGTTCCGAGGAGAGCCTGAAGATCGTGGTAGACCCGTTCGGGTCAGGAGAATGAGGGTCTTTCGAGCTCCTTTATCCTGTCGAGAATCCTGTCGGCGAGCTCGAACTTGCTCATGAGCGGAAGTTCCTCGACCGTTTCCCCGTCCACGAGACAGGCGACGTTGGTGTCCTCGCCGAAACCCGCTCCCGGGGCGGTCACGTCGTTTGCCACCACGAGGTCGAGGTTCTTCTCTTCCATTTTCTTTCTCGAGTTCTCGACCAGGTTTTCGGTCTCGGCCGAAAATCCCACCAGAATCCTGTCCTTTTTGTCCTCGCCTAGGGACTTCAGTATGTCCTTCGTCTTTTCAAGACGCAGGGAGAGTTCCCTCTTCGATTTCTTCACCTTCCGCGGCGATTTTTCGCGGGGCGCGTAGTCGCTCACCGCGGCCGACTTTATCACTATGTCGGCTTCCGCGAAGCGCTCGTGGACTCGCTCGTACATCTCTTCCGAACTCCCGACCCTGAGGACCCGCACCCCGCGGGGGTCGGGAAGGGACGAATGTCCCGAAACAAGCGTCGTCTCCGCCCCCCGAAGCCATCCCGCCGCCGCTATCGAGTAGCCCATTTTCCCGGTGGAAGGGTTCGATATGAATCTCACGGGGTCCATGTGTTCCCTGGTCGCCCCCGCAGTGACCAGCAGGTTCTTCCCCGCGTAGTCCTGCGGCGTGAGGGCCTTTGCGGTTTCAAGCTCTATCGCGCCGCTCTCCGCGAGCCTTCCCTTTCCCGTCCACCCGCACGCCAGGTCCCCTTCCTCCGGCTCCACCACCGTGAATCCGTGACGCCGGAGCTTCTCCACGTTCTCCCTCACTATGGAGTTCGAGTACATGTTGACGTTCATGGCCGGACATATTATCACGGGAGCCTTCGTGGCCAGTATCACGGTCGCGAGCAGGCCGTCGGCCATGCCGGAGGCGATTTTCCCTATGAAGGATGCGCTCGCGGGCGCGACCACCACGCAGTCGGCCTCGTCGGCGGTCTTTATGTGGCCTATGCGCGATTCCGACGTCAGGTCGAAGAGGCTTCGCGCCACCTCGTTTCCCGAGAGGGTCTGGAGCGTGAGCGGGGTTATGAAGCGCGAGGCGTTTTTCGTCATCACGCAGCGCACGTCCGCGCCGTTTTTCGTAAAGGACCTGACGAGTTCGCAGGCCTTGTAGGCGGCGATGCCTCCCGTTATTCCCAGCACTATGTTCTTTTCGCGAACGGCAAACATGGGATGAATTATATTGACCGCGATGCAAATAGGCAAAACGCATATGTGGCGCCCGCTTCTGCCGTCTTCCAAGGAGTCGTCTCCGAGCGATGCGCGGGAAATGCAAGTTCCGGTCACTTGACACCGTGGATTAAGTAGCAAACAATAAGCAGCAGGAGAACGGAGAAGAGGTTCTGTAGATGGCACCCCCCCCCCATAAATTTTTCTTCCAGAACGGTTTTCTGTCACGATAATCTCCCGGTGCTGCGGGGGATTGACAGCAATTCCGTTGACCTTATTTATTTGGATCCTCCATTCAACAAAGGGCGCAATTTCCATGCGCCTATCGGCACGACCGCGGAAGGCGCTTCCTTCCACGACATATGGTCGCCCGACGAGGTCAAGGATGAATGGCACAATCAGATAAACGACCGGTTTCCCGAGCTTTACAAGTATCTTGACGCGGTTGGAGATATCGGCAGCCGTTCTGCCAAGTACTATCTGATTTACATGGCGGTAAGGCTCATCGAGATGAAGCGGGTATTGAAGGATACAGGGAGTCTTTACCTTCATTGCGACCCGACGGTCTCGCATTACCTGAAATTATTGTTGGACACCATCTTCGGTCATGCGGAATTCGGGTCTGAAATTTCGTGGAAACGTACAAGCTCGCATAACGACGGTAAAACATTCGGAAATGTTCGGGACGTGATCCTGCTTTACGGAAACTTGGATATAAACGCTGATTCGATTCGGGTTCCATTGAATGATGATTATGTTTCCAGGTTTTATCGGCACGAGGACAAAAGAGGTCTTTACCAAGTTGATAATTTAACGGGAGCTGGAACGGCGGCCGGGTTAAGCGGGCAACCTTGGAGAGGCATTGACCCGGGGGATGTCGGAAGGCATTGGTCGGTGCCGCTGAAAGGGGATTATGCCGAGTGGATAGAGAAAAACGTAATTCCCGGCTACAGGTCGATCAAGTCCCTGTTGGAACGTTTGGACGCCCTCTTGGAAGCCGACATGATACATCAACCCAGAACGGGTGGCGGAACGCCAAGGCTGAAGCGTTATCTGAAAGCCTCAAAAGGACAAGTTCCTTCAAACTCGTGGGATGATATATCGAACGTGCAGGCTAAATCCAGGGAATCTACTGGTTATCCCACTCAGAAACCCCTTGCGTTGATGGAACGCATAATAAAGGCCGGTTCGGATTCGGGTGACATGGTGCTGGATCCGTTTTGCGGTTGCGCCACCACCTGCGTCGCCGCGGAAAAACTTGAACGACGATGGGCCGGGATTGATATTTCGGAAAGGGCTTACGACTTGGTGAAAACGAGACTGAGAAAGGAAGTCCCTCCCGACCTGTTTCGGGGCGAACCGATTTTCAGAAAAGATACTCCGAAAAGGACGGACATCGAGCATAAAAGACAACCCACGAAAGAGGACAGACAGCTTCTCTACGGACGGCAGGACGGGAAGTGCAAGGGATGTATGACGAATTTCAGCATTCGCAACCTGGAAATCGATCACATAATACCTCGGTCCCAAGGCGGGGGACACGAGCTGGAGAATCTGCAGCTGCTTTGCGGATACTGTAACCGCATGAAGGGAGCTAGGCCCATGGAGTACCTGATGGCGCGTCTCAAGGCCGCCTGAACATCTTCAGGTTGGGGCGGGGGAACATCGTGGTTTTCCCGAAAAAACGCCATTGGTGAGAGACGACTCTCGGTTTGTCAGCCCGGGACCCTGTCGGTGACGGCGCCCTGCGAAGCGGAGGAGACCAGTCTCGAGTACTTGGCGAGCACGCCCGTTTTTTCCTTCTCCGCGGGTTTTTTCCAGAGCTTCTTTCTCGCCCGGAGTTCCTTTACGGATACCTTGAGGGTTATTTCCCTTTTCAGCGCGTCTATCGTGATCTCGTCTCCGTTTTTTACTAGAGCGAGTACTCCGCCCTCCGCCGCCTCGGGGGTTATGTGCCCCACGACGAAACCGTGGGTCCCGCCCGAAAAGCGCCCGTCGGTGATCAGGGCGACGTCCCCCCCGAGTCCCTTGCCCATGACGGCCGCCGTGGGAGCGAGCATCTCCCTCATCCCCGGCCCGCCTTTCGGTCCCTCGTACCTTACGACCACGACATGCCCTTTTTTGACCCTGCCCCCCAGTATGGCCTTGAGGCTCTGCTCCTCGGAATTGAACACCGTGGCCCTGCCCGTGAAGGATGTTCCCTCCTTGCCGGTTATCTTGGCCACGGCGCCTTCCGAGGCGAGGTTTCCCTTGAGGATGACTATGTGGGCGCTTTCCTTTATCGGCTTTTTCACCGGGAGGACGATCTTCTGTCCCCTGGGATATCTCCTGACTCCCCTGAGATTCTGCCTGAGTGTCCTGCCGGTGACGGTCAGGCAGTCGCCGTGGAGCAGTCCCTCGTCGAGAAGCATTTTCAGCAGGGGAGTGAGTCCGCCGATCTTGCAGAAGTCGGACATCATGTACTTTCCGCTGGGTCTCAGGTCCGCCAGAACGGGGGTCCTGCGTCCTATCCTCGTGAAGTCGTCTATCGAGAACCTGACGTTCGCGGCGCTCGCCATCGCCAGCAGGTGGAGAACGGAATTCGTTGAACCCCCGAGGGCTATGACCGCCGTCACGGCGTTTTCGAAAGCCTTTTTCGTCATTATGTCCCTGGGCTTTATGTCTTCCCTTACGAGGTTCACGACGGCCGCGCCCGCGTTTCGACAGTCGGCCACCTTGTCCTTCGAGACGGCCGCCTGGGCGGAGCTGTTGGGAAGGCTCATGCCCATGGCCTCTATCGCCGACGCCATGGTGTTGGCCGTGTACATGCCGCCGCAGGACCCGGGTCCGGGAATGGCGCAGGACTCGATCTTCTTGAGCTCCGAGTCGGTGATGTCCCTGTTCGAGTGCGCCCCGACGGCCTCGAAAACCGACACCACGTCGACGTCCGTTCCGTTGTAGCTACCGGGGAGTATGGTTCCGCCGTAGACGAACACAGACGGTCTGTCGAGCCTGGCCATGGCCATCAGGCATCCGGGCATGTTCTTGTCGCACCCCCCTATGGCCACCATGCCGTCGAACCCTTCCCCGGCCGCCACCGTCTCGATGGAATCGGCTATCACTTCCCTCGAAACGAGAGAGTATCTCATGCCGGGAGTTCCCATGGATATTCCGTCGGACACGGTGATGGTGTTGAAGATTATCGACTTTCCGCCCGCCTTGTCCGCCCCGGCCGCGCCGTGTCTCGCGAGCTGGTCTATGTGCATGTTGCAGGGCGTGACCATGCTCCAGGTGGAGGCCACTCCCACGACGGGCTTTTTGAAGTCCCCGTCGGTGAATCCCACGGCTCTCAGCATCGAGCGGCTGGGAGCCCTGTGGGAGCCTTCGACGTATATCGAAGAGTATTTTCTCTGCGGGGCTTTTTCCTTTTTCAGTTTTTTCGCCATAGAGACCATTCCTCCTCGGGTGGATCAGCGTTGCGTCGGGCCGGCGGGTTTCGGGGAAATCCCGGGATAAGATACCTTACTGCGCCGTTGAGGAAAAACGCAGGGGGACGAAACTTCCGGCTCGGTCAGGGTTCCCGCCATAGAAAACGCAACGGCGCGGCGTACATCCCGTCGCCGAAAGTCGCGCTCGTTTCGCCGTCGTAGAGCACCACGCCCGCCGTAAAGCGGTCTCCGGCGGCTTCCCTGAGCCTGCGCAGTCCCCGGAAATCTTTTCTCGTTACGGTTCCCGACGCCTTGACTTCCACGCCCGCCACGGCCCGCGTTCCGCGCTCGATGACGATATCCACCTCGGCGCCGTCCCTGTCGCGGTAGTGGTAAAACGACATGTGGTCGTCGTGCCAGCTTGCCTGCCGGCGCAGCTCCTGAAAGACGAAGGTTTCCAGGAGTTGTCCCAGCAACGGTCGGTCTTCCTCCAGACCGGCGGCGTCTGTGCCGAGCAATGCGCAGGCGAGGCCGGTGTCGCCTATGTGAATCTTCGGGGTCTTAACCAGTCGTTTTCGGCGGTTGCTGCGCCACGGAGGCAGTCTCTCGACCAGAAAGACCGTTTCCAGCAATCTGACGTAGCCTTCGACGGTCGGTCGGCTGAGTCGAAACGGCGCGGCCAGGCCGGATAGATTGAAAAGCCTCGAGGTTTCGGCGGCGGCCAGAGCCAGCAGTTTCGCCAGCGCGCCGGGACTGCCGACGCGCCGGATGTCGAGCGCGTCCCTCTGCATCTGCGCGGTGATGTAACTGCGATACCATTCGCGCCGCGGTCGCCCGGAAGACCTGCGGACGGCCTCGGGATATCCTCCGGCGGCTATCCGTTCGCAAAGTTCTTTGCCCAGCCGTTCGGTTCGCCGGATATCGAATCCGTTTCCGAAAAGAGCGCCGAGAAAAAAATGAGAAGTCTGTTTCTCCAGCTCGCACTGCGCCAGGGGATGCAGCCGGACGATCTGCATGCGTCCCGCCAGGGACTCTCTGATTCTGGGAGCGAGCAGCACGTTGGCGGAACCCGTGAGCAGAAAACGGCCGGGTACGCGTCTTCTGTCCACCTGCACCTTTATCGAGGGAAAAATTTCCGGAACTCGTTGTACTTCGTCCAGAATTACGCGTTCGGGAAGAGAGGCCACGAAGCCGGCGGGGTCGTTTCTTGCGTTCTGGTACGGGACCTCTTCATCGAAGCCGATGTACTTGTATTCGCCCGGCGCGACTTTGCCGAGCGACGGATTCCCGCGCGTTGCGCCGGTTTGTCGCGATTTCAGAATTTCAGGTGCGCATACGGCTTGAGCAAGCGTGGTCTTTCCGCACTGGCGGGGGCCGTGAATGAGGACGACCGGAGAAGATTCCAGTGCCTCGACCAGGTGCCGGGTGATGCGGCGCGGATAAAGTTCGGTTTCGGACATCGGCTGATTGCAACCTTGAGGCACGGCTGATTGTAATCTTGATGTGCCGCTGATTGCAGGTTTTATATGCGGCTGATTATAACCTTGAGGCACGGCTGATTGCAAGTTTTATATGCGGCTGATTGCAACTTTGAGGCACGGCTGATTGCAGGTTTCCGCGAACGGAGACAAGTGAACGCCGCGTGATTTATCTTATCCACTCCGAGGACAGAAGCTCCGCCTGCTCCAGAACGGTAAGCGTCGCTTTTTCCTGCTTGTCCGGCGGATAGCCGTGCTTGCGGAGTATCCGTTTGACCAGCACCCGAAGGTTCGCCCGCACGTTTTCGCGCACCGTCCAGTCGATCGTGACGTTTTCCCTGACCGTCACGACCAGTTCGCGGGCTATGGTGCAGAGCACCTTGTCGCCCAGAACCTTGACCGCGCTGTCGTTCGTCTCCAGCGCGTCGTAGAAGGCGAGCTCGTTTTCGTCAAGATCCAGTTCTTCTCCTCTGGCCCCGGCTTCGCGCATTTCTCTTGCGAGTTCAATCAGTTCTTCTATCACCTGTGCCGCCTCTATCGAACGGTTCTGGTAACGGCGGATCGTCCGCTCAAGCATTTCCGCGAAAGACCTTGCCTGTACGACGTTTTTGCGCCTGCGGACGGCGATCTCGCCTTTGAGCAGCTTCTGCAGAAGCTCCACCGCAAGGTTCCGATGTTTCATCTCGCGCACTTCGCCCAGAAACTCGTCGGAGAGAATCGATATGTCGGGTTTTCCAAGTCCCGCGGAGGAGAATATGTCGACCACTCCTTCGGGCATAACCGCGCGCGAAATTATCTGGCGCACCGCGTGATCAAGTTCTTCCTCCGGCCGCTCGTCGCCTTGGGCGCGCTTCGCCAGACTCCGCTGCACGGATTGAAAGAACGATACGTCGTCCCTGATCCCGATCGCTTTTTCGTGCGGCACGGAAAGAGAAAATGCCTGGGAGAGTTCCCTCACGTGCTGCAGGCAGCGGTCCTTGCCGTCTTCCTGGCCGAGTATGTGCTCCTGTGCGGGAGGCAGGAGTTTCAGTTTCTCCTCGGGGGAACCTGCCGTCCATCCGGACCAGTCGAAGCCGTGAAACAGCCCTCGGCATATCTCGTACTTTTCGAGCATGACCGCCACCGCTTCTTCCTGCTTGAGAGCGGTTCTCCCTTTTCCGCCGCTTTCCGTATAGGTTGCGAGCGCTTCCTTGAGTTCGCGGGATATTCCCAGGTAGTCCACCACGAGACCTCCCGGCTTGTCCCTGAAAACCCGGTTGACGCGGGCTATCGCCTGCATCAGGCCGTGGCCCCGCATCGGCTTGTCGAGATACATCGTGTGCAGGCTGGGCGCGTCGAACCCGGTGAGCCACATGTCGCGCACCAGCACGACCTGGAACTTGTCGTCGCTTTCACGGAACCTGCCGGCCAGAACCTCGCGTCTCGACTTGCTCCGGATGTGCTTCTGCCAGTCCGACGGGTCGGTCGCGGATCCGGTCATTACGACTTTCATGATTCCGTCCTCGTCATCCTCGCCGTGCCAGTCGGGACGCAGACGCGCGAGTTTCTCGTAGAGGTCGACGCATATCCTGCGGCTCATGCAGACGATCATCGCCTTGCCCTTGAGAGCCTCGAGACGGCTTTCGAAATGCGCGACGATGTCTTCGGCGACGAGACGCAGGCGCTTCTCTGCCCCGACGACGGCCTCGAGCTGGGCCCACCTGGTCTTGAGCTTCTCCTTCCGCTCGATTTCCTCTCCTTCGGTCGCTTCCTCGAAGTCGGGGTCGATCTTCGGCCGCTGCTTTTCGCTGAGCGCCACCTTCGCCAGGCGGTTTTCGTAGTAGATCGGCACGGTGGCCTTGTCCTCGACCGCCCGCTGAATGTCGTAGACGCTTATGTGGTCGCCGAAAACGGCGCGGGTGCTGGCGTCCCGCAGTTCGATCGGCGTTCCGGTAAAGCCGATGAAGGAAGCCTTCGGCAGGGCGTCGCGCATGTGCCGGGCGAATCCGTCTATGAAGTCGTACTGGCTGCGGTGAGCCTCGTCGGCTATGACCACGATGTTGCGTCTCTCGGAAAGACAGGGGTGCTGGTCGCCCCTGTCTTCGGGAAAGAATTTCTGAACGGTGGTGAAGATCACCCCTCCGGATTCGACGGAGAGCTTTTTCCTGAGGTCCGCCCGGTTTTCCGCCTGCGCGGGCGGTTGGCGCAGCAGGTCGCGGCAGCGGGAGAACGTTCCGAAAAGCTGGTCGTCCAGGTCGTTTCGGTCGGTCAGAACCACTATCGTCGGGTTCTCCATCGCGGGCTCGCGGACGATCCGCCCGGCGTAGAACGCCATCGTGAGGCTCTTGCCGGAGCCCTGCGTGTGCCAGACCACTCCGATGCGCCGGTCGCCGGGGTTCCCGCCCGGCTTTCGTTCCGGTTCTCCCGCATCCCGTCCGGCCTCTCGGCTGAGGTTCGCCGCCCGCAGGGTTTCGGCCACCGCGACCTGCACCGCGTGGAACTGGTGGTAACCCGCCATTTTCTTCAGAATGTCGCCGCTTCCGTCGTCTTCGAACACCGTGAAGTCGCGAACGAGCGAGAGAAAACTCTTGCGCCCGCAGACGCCGTCGATCATCGTCTCCAGTTCCGGTTTCGGGTTTTGAGGCTCGTCGTCGACCGCGCGCCAGGGCTTGAACCACTCCCACCCGGAGGTAAGCGTGCCTATGCGCGCCTGCAGTCCGTCCGAGACCACTAGCATCGTGTTCATGGAGAGAAGAGTCGGTATCTCGGCCTTGTAGGTCCGAAGCTGGCTGAACGCCGAGTAGACGGTTGCGGTTTCGTCCGTGGGATTTTTGAACTCGATTATCCCGAGCGGCATGCCGTTTACGAAGAGAACGATATCCGGCCGCCGGGAGTTCCTGTTCTCCGTAACGGCTAACTGGCTTACCGCGAGCCAGTCGTTCGTTTCCGGTCTTTCAAAGTCGATCGTCCTTGCCTGGTCTCCGCGGATCTCACCGCCGTCGGTCTTGTACTCCACGGTCACGCCGTCTGTGACCATGCCGTGAAAGTCGCGATTGCGGGCTTTGAGGGTCGAGCCCCGAGGATGGGTCAGTTTGCGGAAAGCGTCCTCAAGGGCTTCTTCGGGAAGTTCGGGGTTAAGCAGGCGCAGAGCGTCGAGCAGACGCCGCTTCAGTACGACTTCGCCGTAGTCTTCGCGTTCGGCTTTCGCTCCGCCGGGCGAGACATCGGGTCCGTGAGCGATGCTCCAGCCGAGGCTTCGCAGCCAGTCAAGCGCGATTTTTTCGATGTCGATTTCGCTCAGAGCGGTCATTGTTGAATCCAGTGTTCAACCGGTTTCGACAGGAATTCTTCGACTGGAATGCCGTTTCCTCCCACGAGCAGTTTGCGTACCGGTGAAAAGGTTTTTCCGAAAGCGGCGATTCCAGGCAGGGATTCGCTGGACCTTCCGCTTTTCACCTCGATGGCAGTCAACATCTTGCCTGCTTGTACGACGAAATCCACTTCGCGGTTCCGATCGCGCCAGTAGAAAACATCGCATGCGCCTCCCGCCACCGCGTTGGCCAGACAGGCTCCCACGGCCGACTCGATCAGTCTTCCCCAGAACTGCCTGTCCGCTTGCGCCTGCGCCATGGTCAGCCCGGAAGGTGCAGTCATCAGCGCGGTGTTCAGCACTTGCAGCTTCGGACTGGAATTCCTTTGTCTTAATGTGGACCCGGCGTATTTCCGTAGAGACGCCAGCATTCCAGCCGACTCCAGCAGATCGAGGTAATGAGCAAGCGTGGTGGTGTTGCCCTTATCCTGAAGCTGGCCCAGCATTTTAGTGTAGGAGAGTATCTGTCCGGAATATGCGCAGCCCAGGTCGAGCAGCCGCCGCAGAAGTGCTGGCTTGTCTACCCGGGAAAGCATCAGGATTTCGCGGGAAATTGTCGTTTCCATGAGAGAGCCTCGGATATAAGATTTCCAGCGGGCAGGCTGTTTTATCAACGGGGCCGCTCCGGGGTATGCGCCGTAGAAGAGATACTGATCGAATGTCCAGCCGAAGGCTTCCTGCATTTCTGGGAAGTTCCAATGCGGCATATGCAGCAGTTCAAATCTCCCCGCAAGACTTTCGGTCAGGCCGCGTCCCAGCAGCAGGGGGGCCGAACCCAGCAGCACCACCTTCAGTTTGCGGCGTCTCCGGGAATCTTCGTCCCATAGGTGCTTTACCCCCGTATTATTCATGAAGAGGGGAGAAAGAAGTAGACGTGTTCCTGATTTGCGAGTAAAATAAGAGCATTACACCACTAATGCACCGCAAAGGAGGAACACGTCATGGGTGAAAAAAATCTAACACAATTCTCCGTATCTTTCAACAAGGCAGTCAAGGTCATCCAGGAGTGCGGTTTTGCCTCTCTGAGCTCCGACACCGGAGCCCTCGCCCTGCGAGAAATTATCGAACGCACAGGCATAGTGAAATGGATGCGCGCAAGGCTTCATGATCCCAGAGACCAAAGACGGGTCATCCATACGCTGGAGGAACTGCTGCTTTTGCAGTTCCTGATGACTTCTCAAGGATATAACGATCAAGACGATACCGACAGACTGTCGAACGACCCCGCCTTGCGCCTGGCCAGGGATTTGCGCCGCAACGCGGCGGCGCTTGCGCAAGGCAAAGCCTTGCCTTCCCAGCCCACCATGTCGCGCCTTGTGGAGATTATGAGCACGGAGCACAACCTCAGGGTGCTGCGCGACGCCGTCGTCAGACTGGCGGTCGGCAATGTCGAGGACTGCGGGAAGGGGGAACTTGTCATCGATGTCGACGGGTTTCCCATAGACGTTCACGGCAGCCAGGCGGGAAGCGAGCACAACGGTCTTTTCCACAGGCGGGTTTATTATCCGCTTGTGGCAATCTGCGAGCAGGGGGGATACATGCTGGGAGGGATGTTGAGGCCCGGCAACGTGTGCGCAGACAGAGGCGCTTTGGGGTTTGTGGAGGACATTATGGAAGGCTGCGCGGGCACCGCCCTGGAATCGGCCATAGTGCGGATGGACGCCGGATTCTGCGGAGACAAGATGCTCAGGGGGCTTGAGCGTCTGAGGAAGGACTACGTTATCAGGATCAAGTCCAACGCCAGACTCGAGAGGATGGCCGCGCCCTATCTGTATCTTCCTCCCGGTGTGTGGATGCAGTGTTACAATATGCCCTACAAGGCAGAGTCGTGGGAGAGGGAGAGGCGGGTGGTGCTGGTAGTGGTTCGCAGAGCGGGCAAGCTGTTTCCCGAACACTTCTGGCTGGTGACCAGCTTGAGTTGCGACACCCACGATGCTGATCAGGTGTTGGCCCTGTATCGTCGTCGCGGCAAGGCGGAGGGGCACATAGGGGAATTCAAGAATGTGGTTCACTCCGGTCTTCCCTGTTCCGACCGACCGAAGAGTCATTACGGCGGTCGCACACTCGAGCCCTGCGCGCCCGTGGAGAGAGAAGGAGTTCATCCCCGCAACGAGGCGCTGTTTTTGTTCTCTGTGCTTTCCTACCAGTTCATGAACATAGGAAGGCGCATGATGGAAGAAGCGGAAAAAGCACGGAAAGCGGACATCCTTCATCAATGGATAGAAGAAGAGGCGGCTCCGGACATTCTGTCCAGTATCCGTAATCCGGTGATAGAGGAACCGGAGGTGGAGCAGGGAGGCTGGAGTCTGCGCAGGTTCAGGGAGAGAGTGCTGCTCGTGGCTTCGCGCGTGGTGCGTCATGCGCGCAGGCTTTACTTCGTCATAGCGTCCTGTGCCGCGGGGCACTGGAACAAGTTGTGGACGATGATGGACAGGGTGCGCTGGGTGGGCGGCTGATACTGAATCGCAATCCATAAATCCGGACAGTCGAACAGGTGGGAGCGGGAGAGGTGCGTCCTGAAAACGCCGAAATCGGGAACTTCCGCCCTTTTTTTACGAAATCCTCAAGTCCAGCTTGCCGAAAACCCCATAACTTGTTGCAACCGACCGCTTCGCACCAAAAAAAACTCCAAACATGACTTCCAACGTGTCTTCATGAATAATACGGGTTACCATTTCCGCCCAACGAGATACCGTCTGCACCTCGTCCAGCACGAGAAGCGCTCCTGATGTTCCCGAATCGCTTTCCAGCAGTCGCGCCGTTTCCCACTGCTGTTCAATCCATTCCGTGCTTCGTAGCGTCGGGGCGTCGGCGCTAGCGGGAGTTTACTGCGAAGCGGGTTAATCTTCCATATAAGAACGACTTAACTCACTGAAACGCAAGGAATTATACGGAATTTTTTCGCCCTCTTTTCGTATTACCCTATTATTATTTTTCTATATCCTCCTCTTTCTGTTGACTTATTCTATCTCTATGCTATACTCATATTACCTATCATGGGAAGCATAATCAAAAAACGCAAAGGCAAAAACGTTTACTACTACTTCGTCCGCTCCGAACGCGTCGACGGAAAACCCCGAATAGTAAAGCAGTCATTATGATTTGACCTGCCTGTGCGGCGACGCACAGTTAAGCTGAAGATAAAAATCTTTCAGTAAGGGAGGACAAATCAATGACGCAGAACAATACCACGCAATCCGAGCAGTGCGAAGAGCTGACAGCCGCTCTCCAAGCGCAGAGGAACCTGTGGAAGGAGCACAGCTTCCCCGCCTACATAGGGCTTGACGTTCACAAAGAAAGAATCGCAGTATCCGTAGCTCGCTGCGGCCGCCAGGACCCCGAACCCTGGGGAGAGATCGCCAATGATCCGTCGTCCGTAAGGAAGCTGATCGAGAAGCTGAACAAAAAGTTTCACGGTCAGGTTCTGTTGTTGTGCTACGAGGCGGGACCTTGCGGATACGTTCTCCACAGGCAGTTTCAGGAGCTTGGCCATCATTGTCTCGTGGTCGCTCCTTCCCTCATACCCAAAGCTCCGGGAGAGAGGATAAAGACCGACAGAAGGGACGCGCAGATGCTGGCAAGCCTGCTTCGCAGCGGGAATCTCACCCCTGTGTGGGTTCCCGACGAGGAGCAGGAAGCCATGCGGGACTTGGTGTGCTTCAGAGAGGACTGCAAGGAACAGCGCTTTCGGGCGCGTCAGAGAATAAACGGCTATCTTCTTCGGCACGGACACCACTGGCCCGGGAACAAGACCCGCTGGACGAAGACCTACTACAACTGGCTTGAGTCCTTGAAGTTCCCCACCGCGGTTCAGCAGGCGGTTCTCCAGGGATACATGGACATGGAGAAGCAAGCCGTCGAGGCTGTGAACGACGCCACCGCCCAGATAGAGTTCGCCATGGAACAATGGTCTCTGGCTCCGGTGGTCAAGTCGCTGGTCGCTCTTCGCGGAATCGACAAGCTCGCCGCCGTGACGCTGCTAGCCGAACTCGGAGACATAAGCCGCTTTCCCTCTCCCAAACAGCTGATGTCTTTCCTCGGTCTTGTTCCTGGAGAATACAGCAGCGGACAACGCAGACGCCAGGGAAGGATAACCCGCGCCGGAAACGCTTCGGCCCGCAGAATGCTGGTGGAATGCGCGTGGGCACACCGCTTCCCCGCCCGAAAGACCCCGCACATGAAACGGAAGGCCAAAGACGCTTCCGAAGAGGCCAAGACTATAGCATGGAAAGCGCAGAAACGCCTCTGCGGTCGTTACAACAAATTCCTCCGCGCAGGCAAAAACACCAAGCAGGCAAACGTAGCCGTCGCAAGAGAACTTGTGGGGTTCATATGGGATGTAGTCCGCATAGAGATGGGCAAACTGTTATCCGAAGCGGCTTGAAGAACATAAATCGTATCGGTTCAAACTAAAATGCACGACAAGGAGAGACATAAGCATTGAAGCAAGGCACGGTCAGACCGGTGTGGAGAATCCTTCTTTGCTCTAAATGGGTGCCGAACGACGGGATAACCTCTGATAGAGCATTCCCTTGCGGCGATCCCTGCTTTGCAGTCAAAGGCCAGCTCCGCGACGCAGTGAAGACCTGTGGTAACCAACCCACGCATATCAGATTGATCCACCGTCGCAATCTGTCCGACCGCGCCTCGCTTCAATACTTTTATAACGATATGTGAAAATTATCGGATAGCTCTTTACAGGTCAAATCATATCAGAGTTACCTCGGCACCGCAGAAACCATCGCCAGGATGGTCAAAAGCCAGTCCGCTCCTTCTCCCATTAAATCTCTCACCATTCAGCTCGGACTCCCCGCCGCTCTGTGGTTCGAGACAAAACGCTGCGGCGTTCTCGACGCCCTGCTCCAACTCTGGCCCAAGCCCCGAAGCGGCCCTTCCGTCGCCCACTATCTCGTGCTGGCAGCCATACATCGCGTCTGCGACCCAGGCCCCAAAACAGAGGTGGAACGCTGGTACGACAGAAGCGTTCTGAGAAGACTCTGGAAGTTCAACTCCAAGAGGTTCACTTCCCAGGCATTCGGCGACGCCTTCTCCCGCATCGGAGGCGCATCGGAGAAAGAAACGGAACGGCAACTTGAGCAGGCGCAGTCGCTGCTGCTCGGAGCGTTTCGGGACAAGGATATGGTCGGCCGAAGGGTGTTTGCCTACGACACCACGAACTTCCATACGTGGATTGCCACCACCAACGAGCGCAGCAAGCTGGCCCAGAGGGGACACAACAAGCAGAAACGCCACGACCTTCGCCAGGTGGGGTTGAGTTACGTTCTCGACGGCCAAAGCGGCGTGGGGCTTTGCCATCACGTCTATCCGGGCAATCTGAGCGACAGTCACGAGATGGCGCAGGTCGTGGACCGTCTGTCCCGACTGCTCGACTCCCACGGAATAGACAAAGAGACGGTGACCCTGGTCATGGACAAAGGGTCGGCGTCTTTGGCCAACACCCTTGAGCTTGAGCGGGCGGGAATGGGATGGATCAGCGCTTTGCCGTGGAACCAGGCCCCGGAGTCCTTGCGGGAACATCCCGTCGAGAAGCTCGAACTCCTGGGACCTCGCCATCCGGGGGTCTCCGCCCTTGGACGCAAAGAGATTGTGCACGGAGGAGAACATCTGGCGGTGCTTCGTCATTCCGCTTCGTTCTCAAGCGAACAGTAGCAGAGCATTCACACTTCCCTGGCCAAGGCGTTGGGCAAGATGCAGAGACTGTCTGGAGAGCTGCTCAAGCCCGGCGGCAGGCACACGGAGAAGGGAATCACAAAGAAGATAGAACGCTGGCTCTGCGCCTCGTTCATAAATCGCCTGGTGAAATGGGAACTTGAATCTCTGGGCAAGGGCAAGGGCTGGAGTCTGAACTTCAGTCTCGACCACGGCGCCCTGCGCAATCTGACGGAGCGGCGGCTGGGGCGCACCGTCCTGATGACCAACCGCATGGATTGGAGCGCGCGGCAGGTAGTGGAAGCCTACGAAGCCCAACAGAACATAGAGAGGGTGTTCAGGGGACTGAAGCAGGGAGAGTGGCTCAAATGGGGTCCCATGTATCACTGGACCGACGGCAAGATACGAGTTCACGCCTTCTGCTGCATGTTGGGTATCTCTTTGTTGCAGAGTCTGCACAGGCGGGCGGAGAAGATATGGCCCGAACTGTCTATGGAACAGCTTATAAAGGAACTTGGAGAGATAAACGAAGAACAGATACTCTATCCTTCCCTAGGAAAGACGGGAACGCCCAAAGTCGCTCAAGTATTGAAGAAGGAAACCCTGGTTCAGCAGGCGCTGGTAAAAGGACTGGAACTCGACCAGTTGATATAAGCCTGCGTGGGTAATACACCTCAATCCTCAATAACTCAATGAAAACAATCTGTTACAACCACTATATACCCATTCACAGTAAACTCCCGCTAGCGAAATGACAGGGTATTCCGGATGACTCGGCTACTCGAGTCGTCATGGTAGTTTTACCCACTTGTCGCGCTCCCCAGATGATTTGGATGAAGCGACGAGGTTCCCGCAAGCGGTTCACTAATTCATCAGCGTGAGAGCGATTGAATGCCTTTTTACTCATGATAATGAGTAAATTTACTCAATTTTACTAGTAAATGGAAGGAATTGTTCTTCATAATTCGAAACATGATTATCCTGTGGCGAGAACGATGTGAACGTGCTATTTCAAAGTCGGTTTTGATTGTGAAAATTATGGTTTTTCATCTGGCGAGGCGGAGGGAATAGCAGTTGTTCTGGTAGGAGGACATTTTCAAGATGCCGTACAACTGAGAAGCAGATTTTAGAGAAGTTTTTTATTTCTTCTCCAAATACAGAAACGGTCTTGCCAGTCTGTTCAGTTTTTACCAATTCTACATAACGTTGATCTGCTATACCGAGACTGTGCCCAATGATATGCCGTTTCTGTATGTAGAGACCGAGAAGGTCTAATTCCGAGGCGTTCAGATTAAAGAACGGATTAATAGAAAATTTCTCAAACAACTCTTGGGTACGCATAATATTCTGGAATGCATTAAGAATTTCATTATTTCTATTATCCGATTCGTACAATTGGGTCAGATATTGATAAATTGTCTTGAGTGTAGCTTCAAACGCCGTAAGTACATCTTCGTGTGCATTACCCATGAGTCGATAGGATAGTTCTTTATTTCCTTCTGAGTTTTGTTCCTCCGCTATCATGATTTGCTTCTCTATGAGTTTAATCTCTTGACGAAAGTGCATGCTCACGTTTGGTGCTCCACAGTCAGGGCAAAACACCGCAATCGCATAAACTCCATACGAACGGCCACATATTTCGCAGTTGATCTCCCGTAGAAGGTCTTCTCGTATATGGACAATCCTAGGAGGGGGATTGTTGGCAGTCTTGAGCTTCATCTCTATGGAAACGAAGCCGCCTTTTGGCTGCCTTCTGTTGAAATCCTTTGCCATTTTCTTAAGACAATCTTGGGCATAGGCAACAGCGTAGTGTCTAGCCTTCTCGGTAGCGTTCTTTATCTCGTCGGGAGGGATGAAGTCTTCATCTGATCCTATGTAGCCCGAGTATGGACATATTGTCTCGCCGGGTCCGGGAAAGCGCCTTATAAGAGATTTATCCTCTTCGGCTATTCGGGGCTCACTCGGTCCGTCGCCGATTAGAAACAATCGTGGAACAGCTTTTGAATTTGGAGAGTACGCATATACTTTGCCTGAAGGAGAACGCAGGCGTTTGAAAGAAAGTTTCATGATATCATCTGTCATTTCTTTGTGTGTGTAGTATCCTTGAAGCCTTGGAGAATTCAATTGCTTTATGTTCTCAAGCCCTTTTGTTTGGTCCTCTTTACATCTAATTTCCCAGACATCAACTCGGGTAGCAGAGTATCTCGAACGGTTTTAAGGGAATGGGATTCCAGTGCGTTTGCTGTCACGCGAGTGCGCATACTATTGACATATTCATTAAAAGCTTCAGATACGGGAAGGGAGGGGACAACGAGAGGGAAGCCACTCATCGCTTTAGCATTTAAATTGGCACGAGTTGTTCCAGTGCTTCTTTCGAACACTAATTCCCAATATTTGTCTGAGCGTAGCCAGTACTGGAGAATACGGGCGTGCAACCGGTCTATTGGTCGAAACCTAATCAAGTAAGATGCAAAGACCGCTTCTCGGTCTTCTTCAATCATGACACCGTGCCCTGGGTCTGCTATTCGTGCGATTATAATGTCACCTTTACGCAAGCGATATTTATTAAAATCTTTTTCGGTTATTTTGCAGTGGGGTACAGTTTTCCAGTCAATCCATGATTTCTTGTTAATATCTGTGATACGAATAAACTTTGGTCCCACAGACTCACTTTTTGCCGAGTCCGTATATCCGTATTGAGGTTTGTGACATAGATCTTTCAATGTTTTTATTTCCCATCCATCTGGAATCTGACCTATCTCGGAATCTACAAGACGGTCTGGGAAGAAGTTGTAGAGATATGTAGGTAGACCGGAGAGTGATTCGCTTCGGGGCCGGTGACCTTCCATCTTTGCACGGACAGGGTCAAAATCAACAAACCACGACTTAAATAGTGCTTGTGCTGTTGACTCCAATGTTTGGTTTATACGATGGTTGAGTCTGACTTTGTTGTCTAGAGTGTCTAGTACATTAGCAATGGCGCATTGTTTGGAGATGGGTGGCAGATTCAGTTTCAGACTTTCAATATCAGCTGGCCTGATAGACGGATATGCAGATGTATTTTGCTCCGCTATTACTTGAAGTTGCTCAACAATATGTTTTTGTGTAAGGAACCAGTAAATAAAATTCGTATTAGCGATATTTCTTTTTCCTCTCATAACTGAAAATCCTGTTGAAACTAGAAAGTTTTCTGGAATTTCTTTCAGTAATCCAAAATGTTTTTGATTCGGACGAACTGTTGAATATACAATATCGCCTAATTGAACTTGGCGTCGGGCTCGACTTGGTATTTTATCTTTTCCGACAATCAGTCTCTGGATTTTGGAGATTTCATTTTCCTTAATATTTCCGGTGTCAAGATAATTAATGAAAGTCCATGTTTTCTCAGGAGAGCGTGTAGAGTCATTTATCACTATGCAGTTGCCGAGTTCCATGGTTGGCCATTCGTTGTGCAAGTTTTGTTTTCTCCATATGACGGTATACTTCCTGGCAATCACTCTTCGAAAGTTTTCGGATGTGGATGCCCAGTCCACAATATCAATTCGAAAGGGAAGATTGGATTCGGAGAAGGAGTCCTTCAGCTTTGCCATGAGGGGAATGTCTAGCGGTTCTTCGGTCATCAAGACAAGATCAAGGTCGGAAGTATCCCGTGCGGTCCAAGAGACGCGCGAGCCGAATGCGCGTACTTCCAGTTCAGGCACTTTTTCTCGCAGAATCTGCCGAACCGTTTCCAGGTCAGCGGGGTTTATGTCAATTAGCGTCATTATTGATTGCGCTTTTCCAGTTCTTTCAAAAGAAAACGCGTGTCGTTGAGAAAATCATCCACTACAGAGACGGTTTTTTCCGCTCTCTTGGTATCATACGTGTGAGATGTTTTGTTTCTCGCTTCTCTGTACTCCTTGTATGCCGGAGCGTCGCGAATGATACCGGCGTCCACGGCTTCGCGCATCAGGTCGGCAAATTTGATCTTGTGCAGTTCTCCCGGATTGGCCACGATCTGGGCAAGTTGCCTTCTGATCATCTTGATGGCAAGTTCGTAGGTGAATTCAAACGCCTGAATTACGGCCGCTCGAAACGCTTCTTTTATCTCTGGGTCTTTGTGCGCCAAATCGGAATTATAGAGATCGATGTACTTTTCCAGCTGTGCGGTCGCGCTTCGCAGCGACGAAAAGTCAATTTTCATTTCGATGTCTCCCTGTTGCCGAAACCGAGCGCGGCCAGGTTCGCCTCGATGGCGTCGTCAAGCCTCCGCGCTTCCGCAAGCTGTTCTCGTAGCTGATCGGTCAGCCTGTTCATCTTGTCTTCAAACGGTTCGTCGTCTTCCTCTTGAGCTTCCACTCCCACATAGCGGCCGGGAGTCAGAACATGGTCGTGATTGCCCACCTCTTCAAGCGTGGCGCTCTTGCAGAAACCGGGAACATCGGCGTAAGTTTCCGTTTTCTCTTTCCGTCTCCAAGCGTGATAAGTGTCGGTAACGCGGGCGATGTCTTCGTCGGTCAGCTCGCGGTGCGTACGGTCCACCATGCGGCCCATCCTCCTCGCGTCGATGAAAAGAATTTCGCCCCGCCGGTCGCGGAACTTTCCGTTTCCGCGGTCGCGCGCCAGAAACCAGAGGCAGGCCGGAATCTGGGTCGAGTAGAAGAGCTGTCCCGGAAGCGCCACCATGCAGTCGACGATTTTCGCCTCGATCAGGTTTTTTCGGATTTCGCTTTCGCCGGAATGACTCGACGACATGGAGCCGTTGGCGAGAACGAACCCCGCCAATCCTCCCGGAGCGAGATGGTGCACGATGTGCTGCACCCAGGCGAAGTTTGCGTTGCCCTTCGGCGGAACGCCGTATTTCCAGCGCCTGTCGTCTCGGATACGATCTCCGCCCCAGTCTTTGACGTTGAAGGGCGGATTGGCGAGAATGAAGTCCGCCTTGATGTCCTCGAGTCGGTCGTTCAGGAAACTGTCGCCGTTTTCTATCCGGCCTTCGATTCCCCTGATGGCGAGATTCATTTTCGCGAGTCTCCAGGTTGTGTAGTTTGATTCCTGTCCGTAGATTGCGATACTGTTCGCCGTGCCCTTGGGGAGCTTTCCGCCGTTGCTGTTTCCTCCCGCGTGGGCGTTTATGAACTCTACGGACTGCACGAACATCCCGGAGGAACCGCAACAGGGGTCGTAGACGCGTCCTTCGTAGGGTTCCAGCATCTCGACCAGCAGCTTTACGACGCAGCGGGGGGTGTAGAATTCTCCGCCTCCCTTTCCCTCGGCGCTTGCGAACTGCGAAAGGAAGTACTCGTAGACGCGGCCGAGAACATCCTTTGACCGGGCATCCCTGTCGCCGACCCTGATGTTGCTTACGAGGTCGATGGTTTGCCCGAGCCGCTGCTTGTCGAGCGCGGGTCTCGCGTAGTCTTTGGGCAGCACTCCTTTCAGCGTCTGGTTGTCGCGCTCGATTCCGGCCATGGCGTCGTCGACCAGTTTGCCGACCGCAGGCTGTTTGGCCTGGGCCTTTATGTGCTTCCAGCGAGCTTCGGGGGGCACCCAGAAAATGTTTTCCCGCCTGTACTCGTCCGGGTCCTCAGGGTCCGCGCCTTCCTCTCGTTGGGTCTCAAGCTCGAGCAGTTTTTCCTCGAAAGCGTCGGAAATGTATTTCAGGAATATTAGGCCCAGAACCACATGCTTGTATTCTGCGGCGTCCATGCTGCCGCGCAGGGCGTTTGCCATGTTCCAGAGTTCGGCTTCGTACCCGATGGTGGCGCCTTTATTGCTTTCGGTGTTAGACGATGTTTTTTTGCTTTGTCTTTTCACCATGTGCGTATTCTACCTTTTCCCAAATGTTCATAAACATATTCACATGTACTGGACTGTAAGACATCTGGTTTGGAGGAGCAAAAGAAAAAGTTGTCCGAACTGGCCGAAAAACCGAACCGGAAAACCGTTCGGGCAATTCTCCGCAATGTGTTGCTTCGGGAAAATGGTCTTTATACTTGACTTTCCGTTGCATCGAAATGTTAAGAAGTTTCTCCAGAAAGGATTTCCCAGATTCGTTTATAACCTCCGCCGGAGAGTTCGGCGTATTCAGGGCGGGCATTGTTCCAGCCGTCCGCGTTCAGCTCTTTTAGGAATTCCCGTGCTCGTCGCACTGAATACCTGTTTTCCGAGTCTCCGTTGAACTCGTTCCTATAGAGGGTTCCCAGTGCTTCAGCAGTGCTTCGGGGAGCCGAGTTCATACGCATCAAAACGGCATCTTCGGACCGGACGCCATGGTATACCATTGCCGGGAGAGCATTGATTTTAAAACGCTCCGGATCAGATAGCTCGTCAAAATCTATTCCGGAAACTTGTCTTAACGCAGACAAGCCCCAAGTGCCGTTGTTGACGATCGCACGGTAAATCGCCATGCAGGTTCTTGTCAGAGCATCGGTATCAAGCTGATCTTCGCTTTGGCTGAAATATTTTTTCGCTATATCCGCCAGATGCTCTCCCTCAACCCAGTCAAGAGTAATCTCGGATATGCGTTTGTTATCAAATCCTTTACCGGCGATTTCTTCTAGGGGTTGCCTGATTTGTTTTATGTTGAGCATGACGCCGAACAATTCCGCGACCTTGCCTCCGTCGCCGAACAATCTATCTGGCATCCAGTCCGAATACGATAGTCTGTTTTCGAGGTCATGGAGACCTTTCATGGCCTGCTTGACGCTTTCTGGAGAAAATCCTGTTGAATCTGCAAGCTCCGCTACGCCGTGCGGCATCTCCGCCAGTTTTCGTACATATTTCTTCGTTGCTTTCAGCAGAATTTCCGCCTTTTCGGTGTGAGAGTCCCTGCGAAGACAGGTATAGCCGTAAGTCTGGCGAAGAAGATTTTCCGAGTCGGCCAGAACGGCTTCAAGGTTTTTTTTCTCCGCCCAGAGGTGAGCAATGTAGCAACGGAAGTCTTCCCATTGATCTTGCCAGAACACCTCGGACAGGTCATCCAGAGAATCTTGCTCCGTGAGGTTGTCGATCAGGGTTACGAGACGCGAGACCAGTTCTCCGGTGTTGCGACTTACAAACTTTATGATTTCTTCTCGGTTGTTTCCTTGAGCTATTCCCACAACGCCTACGGTATCGTGGCCAATACGTCCGACTCTTCCTGCAAGGTTCCAGAACTCTCGTGGCTCCATGGGAACTGGCCGACTACGATTCCTAGGTATTAGATGAGATGCGAGAAAGACCGAAGAGACTGGAAAATTTATTCCTTGAGAGATCGTTGACGTGGTGCAAAGAACCCGGAGGTTTCCCGATTCTGCAAGCCACTCAATCAAGGAACGTACTTCATCGGAAAGTCCGGCGTGATGGACTCCGACACCGTGACTCAGCATTGAAACCAATTCAAAATCGGGACTGATTTCCGTTCTCAGGAAATCCTGAACAAGGCGCACGTTTTCTGGAACCATTTCATACTGGGGAACAGATTGCATTACATGTCTGGCCATCTTCCAGGTCAAATCACGACGGTTGGCCACGGCGACGCTGGTTGCTTTGCGTCCCGAAAGTACTGCTGCCATTGCCGCCGTCTGCGTCGCAAAACCCGTTTGCTCTCCTTTCCCATCAATGACCTTGCTACGCGGAATGTGTGGAATGGGACGAACACCACCGACAAAATGTTTTCCGTGTAGGGGCATAGCTTTTTCGGTAGTCGTGAGAGTTTCGTATTCAAGACGCCAGCCCGCATTCTTGTTGCTGTCCTTAACAGTTTTATAAAGTCCTATGATTCTCTCGTTGGGTTTCCATGCCGTGGTGCCTAGGCTGATTGCCCTGCCCGCGTTGATGTCTTGGGCCAGCCAGCGGGCTATTGATTCTGTGTCTTCTACATAAGGCATCAAAAGCAGAAAATTCGCCTGCGAGCAGTCTCGCTTCACGGTTGCCAGAAGAAGTTCGATACGAAGCCCACGACCTTCCGCTTCGAGGTTGTGTGCTTCGTCCATGACGACCAGTGCAAGCGGCCGTTCGACTTTCTTGTTTCGGACTATCAAGGAAAGTTTTTCGGGTGTGGCGACAAGTACGTCAAAGGATTTTTTATCGGTCAGAATGTATTCTTCAAACGCATCCACCTCAACCGCGGCCGTAAGTTGTTCGACCTTGATGTTGATCGGCTCGAAGTCGCGTCGCAGACGACGGGTGATTTGAGCCGAGAGTGCGCGAGTAGGAGCCACGTAAGCTACCCAACCGTCGTCTGAATCAAACTGGTTCAGTGCCTGAAGGATACGGAATTGCGCAAGAAGAGTTTTTCCTCCGGAAGTTGGAAGTTCAACGACAATAGCTGTTTTGGCCTGATCCAGAAGTCCCTGCTCAAGAAGTGCGGCACGTTGGGGTGGTAGAAGTTCAAACAAGGATCGGTGTTTTTCTCGTTTCGTAAGAGACCTTACAAAGTCCGTTGTCTTCGAGTTGACGGTGCGGGTCGCCCACCAAAGCGAGTTGGTCACCATCATTCTGCCTGCGGCGTGTAGCCAGCGAAGAGCAATCTCGTGTTGGACATCCCCCGATGCCGTGACAGCCCTGATACCAGCCTCGAAGTGTTTTTCGATCTGGCTGAATATGTCCGCCGGTTCTCCCTGCAACATGTAACGTGCCAGAGTTTCCGTGGCCTTGGCCCAATGATACATCGCCACAAGGCGCAAAGCTGTTGAGTGAGTACCGTTCTCGGAGTCGTTTGCCAGGCAGGACTCTTCGTAGGTTTTCTGGTCGTTGCGCAGTCCCGCGACAATCTCGCTGATGCGGTCGAGGTCGTCCCAGCCATCCTTTCTGAACAGTCGTATCCAGCAGTCGAACAGGCGATACAGAAGACGGAAATCCCATGGTGCTTTCGCCGCGCTGGGGACCTTCAGTGCTTCCTGGTTTTCGTTGTACCATCGGCGCAGGTCGGACCAGCGGTCGCCGCAATACGCAAGTGCCGAAAGCCGAAACACGAAAAACATGCGTTGGTGCGTTTCTTCGGGCACGGGGAGAATACGGTATATGTTAAAGGCTTTGTACGATGCGGCGACCGCCTGCTTGCGAGGTTGTTCATCGTTGCCGGATATGTTGATCAGTTCCTCAAGACCTTCAACCGCGGCCATCTCGTAGGCCAGGACGACTCTTTCAAGCAGGGTATCGTCGTCGCCTTCTATCGGACCGAAAGAAAACTCAATCTGGTTTCCAATGGCTTTCTGCGCTAGAAGTCGATTTACTAGGTCGTCGGTGCGTTTAAGGTCTTCCTCTTTGATCGAGGATACCGCCCAATGAGCGTCGAGAGATTTGAAGTCTTCTTGGGAGAGGCTCATTGCACGTCCTCCGACCGTTGCGAAACCACCTTGTCGCCAAGATTGGCAACCTCGCCGCACGGTATGTAGACTGCAAGAAATTCTATGCGGGTTTCCTCGGGACAGTCGTCCGCCAGTTCATCCACTCCCTTTTGTATGTCCCTGACATTGGGTTTTACATCGCGGACCAGAACACCGTAAATCTGCACATCGGAGTTGTTTTTCAGAAACCGCTTGCCTGCGGCTTGGAATCTTGGTTTCCACTCGGCATGTTTGGCCCGGACACCAAGATATTTGAAAAGGTCTTCGCGTATGGAGCCCATATCGCGCAGGTTTGTCATCTGTCGATTCAAGCCACCTGCTTCTTCATACACGACTTTTGGCGGATGTTTTTTCTCACTTGATGTCTTTACCTCGCCAAAAGCTAGACAGTCGCCGTTGTCGTCAATTCCAAGACCCACCAAATCTGCCCCTGGAAGACTTGATCCGCCTTTTCTTTTGTCGCGGTCCGAAGGCCAGGGAAACATGCAGGAGCGATGATGCGTCAGGTAAGCATCGGCTATAGATTCCCCTACTCGCCAGTCGTCAACTTCGTCTAGACCACGGAGGACATCTTCAATTCCGGCGGTTTCGAATTCAGTTTCACCGAGTGCTTCCCTGATGTCGGCCTTGCCCTCGTCATCAAACAGGACGGATGCAACCGGTCCTTTGATGGCTTCATCAAGTTCTTCCCGCGTCCAGACAACTCCTGTTCCGCTACAGGGCGGTTGGCCGTGAGTGTAGGCTTCTTTCCCGGATGGCAAACTCACGTTGTAGACTTCCTCCGGTTTTTGACGGAAACGAATCTGGACGACGACACGGCGCCGGATGCGTCGCAAGGGCTGACTTCGCGAAACCGAGAGACGACGACTTCTTCCGTTAGAAACTCCGTGTTCACGGGAAGCCGCGCAACGAACTGTGGAGCAATACGAAGTTTGTGAAAGTTCATGGCGTTCCGACTGCAAGCGTCCGGCCAAAGGATTTGTTTCCTACGCGGGTCTGGTTGAAGATACGCCAATATCCCACTGACTGTGCCGTTTGCAAAGGACAAAAGGTTTGTCAGGTAGAAAAGGTCCAATCTCTTTCATAAAATTCTTGAAACTCTTTTCCGCTCTGGACGGTTTTTTAGTTGCTTTCTTGGTTGAATGAGGTTTTCCTTCCGTTTCTCCCCTTGCAAACCTGTAAAATGATAATGCCAACGCGCTTGAAATTCAAATGAGCATCTTCAACTTCCGTTGTCGGGACGGATCATTTCTCGTCTTCCTTTATTTTCGAGAAAAGATTTTCTCCTTTCCGCACCTTGGTTCCGGCTTTCGTTTGTCCCCAGTCGCCGCTTTCGCCGCCCGCTTTCGAAGAAAGGCCGATCTTCCCGCGGATCTCTCGTGAAGTATCGGGAAGGAAGGGATAGATGAGAAGAGAAATCGTCCTCACGCTTTCGGCAAGCGTCCAGAGCACCGTTCCGAGCCGTTCGCGTTGTTCCTCGTCTTTCGCGAGCTTCCACGGGGCTGTGTTGTCGACGTACCTGTTCACGAGCCCTATGAATTCCCATATCGCCGAAAGCGCCCTGCTGAACGCGAGCTCTTCCAGGTGTCCGGCAACCCGGTTCGCGGTTTCTCCGTAAGCGCTTTCTATTTCCCTCTCGCTCTCCGACGGTTCTCCCGGGGCGGGAACGGCTCCCCCGAAGTATCTCTCGATCATTCCCAGGGAGCGGCTCACCAGGTTTCCGAGGTCGTTCGCGAGATCTCCGTTTATCCTTCCCACGAGCGATTTTCTCGAGTAGTCCCCGTCCTGCCCGAAAGGTATTTCCCGAAGCAGGAAATAGCGGAATATATCGGAGCCGAACTCCTCCACAACATCATAGGGATCGACCACGTTTCCGAGCGACTTGGACATCTTCTCCCCCTCGACCGTCCACCATCCGTGAGCGAACACCGTTTTCGGAAGAGGCAGTCCCGCCGACATCAGAAACGCGGGCCAGTAGACGGCGTGGAACCTCAGTATGTCTTTTCCCACAAGGTGCATGTCCGCGGGCCAGAACTTCCCGAAGTTTCCGTCTTTTTCAGGGAAACCGAGAGAAGTGAGGTAGTTTGTGAGGGCATCGAACCAAACGTAGACCACGTGGTTCTCCGATCCCGGAACGGGAACTCCCCACGAGAAATTGGTCCGGCTCACGCTGAGGTCCCGAAGACCTCCTTTGACGAAACTCGCCACCTCGTTTCTCCTGTAGTCCGGTTTTATGAACTCGGGGTGCTCCGCGTAGTGGCGAAGAAGGGGCTCCTGGTATCTGGAGAGGCGGAAGAAATAGCTTTCCTCCTTTATCCTTTCGAGCTTCGGTCGGCTTTTTTCGGGAAGCTTCATTATCTCTTCGACCTGGGTCTCGGTTACGAACGCCTCGTTTCTCACGTCGTACCATCCCTCGTATTCGTCGAGGTATATGTCACCGTTCCGCTCCACGAGTCTCCATATTTCGGAGACCGCCTCCCTGTGGCGGGGCTCCGTGGTCCTTATGAAGTCCGTGTTCGATATTCCCAGAAGTTTCCAGAGGTCCTCGAATTTCCGAACTACCCTGTCGGCGAGCTCTATGGGAGTCTCTCCGTTGGCTTCGGCGGTCTGCTCTATCTTCCTTCCGTGCTCGTCCGTTCCGGTGAGAAAGTAGACTTCATGCCCCGCGGCGGCCTTGTGTCTTGCGATCGTGTCGGCCGCTATGGTGGTGTAGGCGTGTCCTATGTGCGGCACATCGTTTACGTAGTATATGGGAGTCGTCGCGTAGAATCGTTTTTTCGTCATGGTTTTTCTCTATAGTTGTAGAAAACCGGAATAGTGGTTAACAAGACATGGTTACTTTTTTTGTTTGCGGTTTTGAACCGTTCGTTCCAGACCTGATACTCAGACAGCTCTCGGAAAACGGAAAGAGATGACGAGCGTCATTAAGGGCAGGGCACCTGTCTTGACCAGTTCGAACATGGCCGCGAGAGCCTTGTTGTCGGGCTGGAAAGCATAACCGACGAATACGCCCACGCAGACAACCCCTCTGCCGACCCAATTCTTTCTCCGCCGCTGATTGAAACGCCGCTCTTTGAACCACAGACTTCTGCAAAGTCTATCTGCTTGTCCGTCTTTGCCTATTACACGCCGACTAACTGGTAAAGAATTTCCGGAGCGCCGCCGTTGGAATTCTCTTTGACGATAGCAAGCAGAGAGTCTTTCGTTTTATTATCTGTGACCGCAAAAAGCAGAGCAAAAGCTTTACCCATAGCCTCTGCTTTGCTGATGTTTTCTTCTTCTGCTATCCTGGTGAGACGATCGTCAAAATCTTTGGACAAATCGATAGTCAGCTTGGGCATAACCTTTCAAGCCTCCCGTACTTTAACTCTCGATATGATTATTCTGTTTTGATTTCTTCTAGTCAAGAAGATTGTTACGAAGCGACCGCTTAAGTTCCTCCGGTTTTTGTTTTCCATAACCGCATGACGATGTTTCACAAAACGGAACTTGCCAATGCCGATTTCCGACTCGGCTGGTCTGGTTTCCATGGATTCCAGTCACTGGCCGATTCAGCACCGAACGCCCGTGGTTTTGGTTTTCCGACAATAAAAACTATAATAATATCTCTTAGAATGGAAAGAAAGAAATAATGGATATTAAAATATCTTTTAGTATGTTGTCGTCGCAGGAAATTCTGAAGGAGCTCTCTTCCCGCCTCAGGAGCCGCCGCCTCGCCCGCAACCTCACTCAGAAGGGGCTCGCGCGAAGAAGCGGAGTGGCGCTGGGCACGCTCAAGAAATTCGAAAGCACGGGGCGAATCTCCCTGGCTTCCTTCGTCCGTCTGGCAATCGCCCTGAAGGACGAGGCCGCGCTGGAGGGTCTTCTGCTCGAAGAGGAGTTCAGGACTCTCGACGACGTTCTGAGAGCGGAAAGAAAACCCAGAAGGGGACGCATCACGTGAGAATCGCCCCCGGCGCCCCGCTTGACGTATTCCTGCGCTGGGACGCGGACGACATTCAGCCCGTCGGCAGGCTCGCCTACAGGGACCGGACCGCCTACCTTGAATACGACGGGGATTTTGTCGGGTCCGGTTTTGAGATTTCGCCCGTTTTTCACAAGACGGAGGCGGGGCTTTCCAGACCTCACAAGGCGGGTGTCTTCGAGGGTCTCCACGGAGTGTTCAACGACAGCCTTCCGGACGGCTGGGGAAGTCTGCTCGCTGACGGACGGGCCCGTCAGCTGGACATCGAGCCGAAAACGCTCACGCCGCTTGACCGCCTGGCGTGCGTGGGAAGCGACGGCATGGGGGCGCTCTGCTACGCGCCTTCCGTCGAGGCGTGGGAAGCGGTCGAAAACCTGATTGATCTCGACCGTCTGGCTGCCGATTCGAAGCTGGTTCTGGAAGGAGACGTCGGAGATGTTCTCTCGGTTCTCGGACGGGCGGGAGGTTCTCCCGCCGGAGCTCGCCCCAAGACCCTCGTGGCTCTCGGAGACGACGGCCGCGCGGTCCACGGAACGGACGAAGCTCCTTTGTCGTACGGGCACTATCTGGTCAAGTTCCGGGGACGCGGAGACCCGCCGGACATGGCCGCCGTGGAAAAGGCATACTCGGCGATGGCCGAATGTTCTGGAGTCGCGGTTCCCGAGACGAGGCTGCTTGAAGGGCGCGATGGAAATCTTTTCTTCGCGAGCCGCCGGTTCGACAGGGAAGGGCGCCGGCGCTTTCACGTTCATTCCGCGAGCGGGCTGCTGTATTCGGACATTCGGATTCCCGCGCTGGATTATAAAGACCTTGTTCTGCTTGCCCGGGTCGTGACGGGAGACCACCGCGAATGCGGGAAAATGTTCACGCTGGCCGTTTTTAACGTCTTGGCCCACAACCGGGACGACCACGCCCGGCAGTTCAGTTTCGTCATGGACCGCGACGGCGACTGGAAACTGGCGCCCGCCTACGACCTTACGTGGTCGCCGGGTCCCGGCGGGCAGCATTCGACCTCCGTTCTCGGGCGCGGCAGGGACGTTACGCGGGAATGCCTCGTTGAGCTTGGACTGAAGGCGGATATGGGACGCGGGGAAGCCTCCCGGGTCATCGAGCGGGTCGAGGACGGCGTTTCAAAGTGGCCTGTGTTTGCGCGCGAGTACGGGGTCGGCGGTGGTTCGACGCGCGAAATAGCGCGCTCCCTCGACGAAGTGAGACTCTGAATGATTCCCGATCGGCCAAGTCGGGAACCGAAACCGTGCGGGTTTTCTAGGAATTCGTCTCGCTTACCCGTTTTTCGGTTTCTCTCTCGAACCATTCTATCGCCCGAAGCACCTGCTCCGCTTCCTCGTGCTCCGAGGATTCGCGAAGCGCGCGCCTCTTTTCGTGAAGAATGTTGTAAACCGTGTCGTAGATGTCCGCGGGGACGCTCTTTTTGCTCATGCCGCTTCTCCTTTCGCCTGTTTTCGGGTTTCCATGCGTTTCATTCTACCGGGAGAACCTGAGAAGAAGATTCTCGAGGGAGACCTCGACGTTGGCGTTGTTGCTCGAAATCCTCTCCATGGTCTCCTCGAGGGCGCGGAACTTTTCCAGCAGCTCTCCGATGTCCCTTTTCTCCGCGTATTCGCCGATCCGCTCGGACATGTCGGCGTTGGTTATCTTCTCCCCGTCGCCGGAAGTCTTGAGAACTATCGCGTCGCGGATCCACGAGGAGAGAACGTCGAAAACGGTCCCGAGTTCCCCGGGACCTCCTCCCTTTACCGCCTTCTGCATCTTCTCCACCGAATCGAAAAGCGTAAGCGGTTTCCTCGCGTCCACGTTCGCCGCGCACAGGAGGTATTCGGTTCTTTTCGCAAGGTAGTCCTCGTCCGTGCCCATGGCCTTTCCTATGCTTCCTCCCGATATTCTCGAAACGAGACCGGGGTTTTCCTCCTCGGGTTTTTCGCTTTCGAGAAACCGCATCACTTCTTCCTCCGGCAGCGGCTGGAACACCACGGCCTGGCACCTCGACCTTACGGTCGGGATGAGCGCGTCCGCCAAGGCGGTTATCAGTATTATCACCGAGTTTCCGGGCGGCTCCTCGAGGGTCTTGAGAAACGCGTTCTGGGCGTTGAAATTCATCCTCTCCGCTCCGTCCATTATGAAAACCTTGTACGGGTTCTCGTAGGGAGAGAGATGCACCGCGTTCTCTATGTCTTCCCTCACGTGGCCGACCTTTATCGTCTTTTCGTCGGGATAGTCGAAGAGGCGGACGTCGGGATTCAGTCCCCTTTCGGTCTTCGAGCAGGAGAGGCACCCGCAGTCTCCGCAGTCTTGCCCGGGCTCCGAGCAGTTTATGAGCTTGGCGAATTCCAGGGCGACGAGCTTTTTTCCCACCCCTTCCGGTCCGCAGAAAAGGTAGGCGTGCGCGACGCGGTTTCTCGCCACGGAGCCTGCCAGAAACTCCTTCTGCGAATCGTGTCCTCTTACCGAGCCAAAGCCCATGGACTTCTATCTTACCGGCAAGGCGCCCGCTTCTCCACAGCGGCACGGGAGTTTTTACTCCGCCCCGCCGCCCGCGAGGGATTCTTCGAGAAGCAGGGCCACGTGAACCGGGGTCCTCTCGGTGAAGTGGGCCACCTGCTCCATGCAGGAAACCCCCGTCACGCACACCCTCTGCTCGTCGTCGAGGTTTCTTATTCTCGGAAAAAGCCCCCTCTCCCCCATGGCCTTCGAGATTTCGTAGTGCTCCTTTTCGTAGCCGAACCCCCCGGCCATTCCGCAGCACCCGGCGTTGCTCCGCCTAGCGTCGTAGCCCAGACGCCGAAGAAGCGAGACGGTGTCTTCGAACCCGCCCCCGGATACCTCGTGGCAGTGCCCGTGAACGAGCAGTCCTTGCTTTTCTCCGGAGCCCGCGGCTTCCCGCTGCGCGTCCCCCGCCCGGGCGAGGACGAATTCGCAGACCGAATGCGAGTTCGAGACGACGGCTTCGAGGGTCTCGTCCCGGGGAAGGAGGTCGCCGTATTCGTCCCGAAACGCGGAGAGGCAGCTCGGCTCGGAGAAAACCACCGGGATGTCTTTTTCGGCGTACTTGGAAAGGACGGCGACGTTGTGAGCGGCGTTTTCCCTCGCCCGTTCCACCATGCCGCGCGAGAGCATGGGCCGCCCGCAGCATTTTCTCCTGCTCTCGACGATCACCCGGAAACCGAGGTTCTCAAGCGTTCTTGTGACCGCCGCTCCGATCTCGGGGTAGAAAAACTCGGACCACGTGTCGTGGAAATAGACGACCTCCCTTCCTTTCCCGGGTCCGCCTCTTTTTTCGAACCAGGAGCTGAAAGTTTCCTTCGCCATGCGGGGAAGGGGTCTTCTCGGGTCGATTCCCGCAAGCGACAGGATTCCCGCCGGGAGCAGCGCCTCGAACGCCCGGTTGAGAACCCGGGGCAGGGCGTTTCGGCCCAGGCTTGTTTCGTGCACCCCTCCGAACAGCCTGTCTCTGAGAGTGAATCCCCTGCGCGCCTTGTAGGCCGCCAGAAACTCCGTCTTCATCTTCGCCACGTCCACCCCCGAGGGGCATTCGCTGGCGCACGCCTTGCATCCGACGCAGAGGTCGAAGACGTCGTGGAAGTCCTTTTCGTAAAGAACTTCCGGCCCGAGGTTTCCCGAAAAAACCTCCCGAAGAGCGTTCGCCCTGGCTCTCGTCGTGTCGCCCTCGTCGAGAGTCGCCCTGTAGGACGGGCACATTATTCCTTCGGCGGTCTTCCTGCAGACCCCCTGGCCGTTGCACATGACCGCGGCCGCGCCGAGACCTCCCTCGCGGGACCAGTCAAGCGCCGAGGGAAAGTTCCCGGGAGACTCCCCCAGCCTGAGGTTCGAATCGGGAGGGGCGCCGTCCACCACCTTTCCGGGGTTGAGGATTCCGGCCGGGTCGAAAACGCGCTTGAGCTTTTTCATTACTGAATAGATGCCTTCTCCGAAAAGCCTCCGGTTGAGATGGCTTCTCTGCAGACCGTCGCCGTGCTCTCCGCTCATCACCCCCGCGTGGCGAAGCGCGAGTTCGAGAGCGCCTTCGCAGAGAGCCGTCATCTCCCCCACGCCCCCCGGGGTGGAGAGATCTATGAGCGGTCTCACGTGCACGCACCCCGCGCTCGCGTGTCCGTAGAACGCGGCTCTCAGTCCGAATTCTTCGAGAAGCGAGATGACGTCCCTCGAGTAGAGGGCGAGATTTTCAGGGGGAACCGAGACGTCTTCTATGCACGGAACGGGTTTTCGCCTGTCCTTTCCGCTCATGAGGATTCCGAGCCCCGCCCGCCTCGCGTCCCATATGTTTTTCTGCTCCCGCGGCGAAGTCACCGCGAGCGTTCCCGCGGCGGGGAAGGCGGAGCGCGCGAAACGCGAAAAGTCCTCGGCTTGCGCTGCCGCCCGCCGCTCGTCGTCCGCCTGAAATTCCACGACCAGGACCGCCTCGGGGCTTCCCTCGACGAACGACACCAGGCGGGAGAATCCCCTGCTTTTTCTCGCGAGGTCCACGAGCGTTCCGTCCATGAGCTCAACGGCCGAGGGATCCCTGGAGAGAATTCCGGGAACCGCCTCCATGGCCCCGGGAATTTCGCGGAACTGGAGGACGCAGAGCGCGCTCGAGGCGGGTCTTTCGACGAGGGAGAGTTCGAAGTCCGTCGAAACCGCCAGGGTCCCTTCCGAGGAGCCCAGAAGCTTCGCGGGATTGAATTCCTCGTCCAGGAAACGGTCTAGCGAATACCCCGAGGCCCTTCTCCAGTGCTTCGGGAACTCCGTCGCCACGACCTCCCGGCTCTCTTCGACAAGCGCGGCCAGTTTCGCGAAAAGCCCGCACGCGTCCCCTGCGCGTCTTTCGTGGTCCTCGCGGGAGAGCCGCAGGAGCGTTCCGTCCGAAAGCGCGACTTTCGAGGAAACCACGTGGTCGCCCGACATGCCGTACAGTATGGAGTGGGCACCGGTGGCGTTGTTCGCGACCGCTCCTCCCACCGTGGCCGCGCTTGAGCTCGAAGGGTCGGGTCCGAACATGAGCCCGTAGGGGGAGAGTCTCCTGTTTAGGGCGTCGACGGATATTCCGGGTTCGACCCTGGCCCTTTTCGCTTCCCTGTCCACCTCGATCACCCCGTTCATGTACTTGGAGAGATCGAGGATTATCCCTTCCCCCACGGCCTGGCCGGCGAGACCGGTTCCCGCCCCGCGCGCCGTGACGGGCACGTTCCGGACGCGGGCCTCGGCGAGAGCGACGGCCACATCCCGTTCCGTCTTGGGTATCACGGCGGCGAGGGGAAGTATCCTGTAGTTGCTTGCGTCGGTGCTGTAGAGGGCCCGGTCGACGGGCGTCTTTCTTATCTCGCCCGAGATTTTTCCGGAAAGCGCGTCCAGAAGGTCCTGCGCCGCGGATTTCTTCATCCGGATACCCGTCCGCCCGAACGTCTCCGCGCAGAAGGCGACGGAGGGACTTCAGGCTTCACCGTTTTCGAACGTTTTCAGGATTCCGTAGGTCGTGTCCCTCTCGGCGGGGATTCTGCCTATTTCCCGGGTGAGCTTGCGGAACTCCTCGGGAGGGAAGTACTGCCCGTAGCTCGCCCCCGCGAAGCGGGATATCTGCTCTTCCATGAGCGTCCCCCCGAAGTCGTTGGCTCCCGCGGTTAGGGAGAACTGGGCGAACTCGGGACCCTGCTTCACCCACGAGACCTGTATGTTGTTTATCCACCCCCGAAGCATCATCCGGGAGACGGCGTACATCTTCAGCTGGTCGAGATCGGTGGGTCCCTTTCTCACCTTTCCCTTCGAGTGGGTGAAAAGCCTCGTGTTCCACGGAATGAACCGAAGCGGGACGAACTCCGTGAATCCCCCGGTCTCCTTCTGTATGTCTCTCAGGATTCCCAGATGCACGGCCCAGTGGTGGCGCTTGTCGAGATGCCCGTACATTATGGTGGAGGTGGTCCTCATCCCCTCCCTGTGGGCCTTTTTCACCACCCTTATCCACACCTCGGTGGGAATCTTGCGGGGAGCTATGACCTTTCTCACCTCCTCGACCAGCACCTCGGCGGCGGTGCCGGGAAAGGTGTTGTGCCCTACGTCCCTGAGCTTTCTTATGAACTCCTCCTCCTCGATTCCAAGGGTTTTTGCCCCGTAGTGGATCTCGTAGGGGGAAAAGGCGTGGGTGTGCATGTCGGGAACGGCTCGCTTCACGGTCTTTATGAGCTCCACGTAGAAGTCGCCGTCGATTTCCGGATGCATGCCTCCCTGCATGCACACTTCCGTGGCCCCTATCTCCCGGGCCTCCACGGTGCGCTCGGCCACCTCGTCCATGGAGAGAAAGTACGCGCGGTCGTCTCCCTCGTCGGCCATGAAGTTGCAGAACCCGCAGTACACGTCGCAGATGTTGGTGAAGTTGATGTTCCTGTTGACCACGTAGGTGACGACGTCTCCCACGTCCTGCCTTCTTATGTGGTCGGCGGCGAGCGCGAGGGCCGCTATCTCGTCCGTGTCCTCCAGGGAGAACAGGCGGACGCCGTCTTCGACCGAGATCTCCTCTCCGCAAAGCGCGTCCTCCACTATCCTTCCCGTGGCGCCGTTTATCCTAGACATGACGCCGTCGAGACCCAGGGACCTGCGCTCCTCTATCGAGTCGATTATCCGCTTTATGTCTTCCATTCTCTCAGTTGAGCGCCACGTAGCCGTCGTCGTCCGCTCTCTCCCTCACCCTGGCGAGCACGCCCGGGTCTATCCACTTCTCGTCTATGTACTCGGGATACACGGGGAGCCTTTCGCGAAGCTCGTAGCCGAGCGCCCCGACTTCCCTCTCCATTCTCTCCACCTGCGGCCACGGGGCCTCGGGATTCACGTAGTCCACGGTGAGCGGCGACACTCCGCCGAGGTCGTTCACTCCCGCCAGCAGGTAGAAGGCGAAGTTCCCGTTGTTTAGGTTCGGGGGTATCTGCACGTTCATCTCCCCTCCGAACACGAGCCTCGATATCGCCACCGTCTTCACCATCTCGAAAAAGTCGGCCGGGGGATGTCCCTCCATCCTTATGCCTTCCTTGGGACTGAAGTTCTGGATTATTATCTCCTGCAGGTGGCCGTACCTTCGCGACAGCCCGCGCAGGGCGAAGAGCGAATCTATCCTCTCCTCCCGCGTCTCGCCGATCCCGACCAGTATGCCGCTTGTCCAGGGAATCCGAAGCTCCCCGGCGCGCTCCATCGTCTCCATGCGGAGCCTCGGGACCTTGTCCGCGCAGCCGTGGTGGGCGTTTCCCTTCCGAAGAAGCCTGTCGCTTATGTTCTCGAGCATGAGTCCCATGCTGGGGTTGGTCCGCCTGAATCCGCAAAGCTCCTCGGTGGTCGAAAGCCCCAGGTTGGTGTGCGGGAATATTCCGTGGCGGAGTCCCGTCTCTCCCATCTCCATTAGGTACTCGGCGGTGGTCCCGTAGCCGATTTCCCCCAGCGCTTCGCGGTACGCCTCGTAGACGAGCTCGGGCTTGTCGCCCGTGACGAAAAGAAGCTCCGTACAGCCCGCCATGGCTCCCTTCCTCGCCACGTCCTCCACTTCGTCGGGAGTCATGAACAGGTTCCCTTCCCCCGGCTCTGTCTTGAAGGTGCAGTACCCGCAGCGGTCCCTGCAGAGCTGGGTCAGGGGAACGAACACGTTCTTCGAATAGGTGACGGTCCTTCCCTTCGAGCGGTTCCGAACGGCCGAGGCGGCCAGGAGCAGAAAGGGTATCTCCCCGGGCGGAAGTTCCGCCAGGTACAGGGCGTCTTCGCGCTCAAGCTCCCCGCCTTCCAGGGCGTTTCCCGTTATTTCCCGAAGCCTAGGCCCGGCTTCCAGGCGGCGCAGGTCGCCCGCGCCGAAGCCCTCGGCCAGCACGGCCGCTTCGGCTTCGCCGAACGTTTCGCTCCACTTGTCGGAAAAAGGCGCCATGGCCCGAACCTCACCCTCTTTGCGGAAAAACGCGGGACAGAAGACAAAAATCCCTAGGTTAAGTATCTTATACGGGAAGCGTTCTTGTCAAGACGCGCCCCCGCACGGGCGCGGCGAAATCCGAAGGAGGAAGCGTCATGTCGAAACCCGGCGAAAAGATTTTTCCGGTTCCCGAGGCCATGGCCGGTGAAGCCCTGGTCGACCGGGAGGGGTACGAGCGAATGTACCGGGAGTCGGTGGAAGATCCCGAGGCGTTCTGGGGAGCCCACGGAAAGAGAATAGACTGGATAAGACCCTACTCGAAGGTAAGGGACGTAAGCTTCGGTCCCGGGGACGTGCGCGTAAGTTGGTTTCACGACGGCACGCTGAACGTGGCGGCCAACTGCGTCGACCGCCACGCGGAGGCGACTCCCGACAGGACGGCGATCATATGGGAGGGCGACGACCCCGCGGAAGACGGGAAGTTCACCTACGCCGAGCTCAGAACCGAGGTCTGCCGGATGGCCAACGTGCTGCGGTCCCTGGGGGTGGAAAAGGGCGACCGGGTCACGATCTACATGCCCATGATTCCCGAGGTGGCGTTCGCCATGCTCGCCTGCGCCCGCCTGGGCGCGGTCCACTCGGTCGTTTTCGGAGGCTTTTCTCCCGAGGCCCTGGCGGGCAGGATCGCGGACTGCGGCTCCGCGGTCGTCGTGACGGCGGACGAGGGACTTCGCGGCTCCCGCAGGGTTCCTCTCAAGCGAAACGCGGACGACGCCCTCTCGGCCGGGGCGGGGGAGGTCGTGGAGAAGGTTCTGGTGGTCCGCCGCATGGGGGCGGACGTGCCGTGGGATCCGGCGAGAGACGTCTGGTACCACGAGGCGGCGGCCGGGGTTTCGGACGACTGTCCGGCGGAGGAGATGGGAGCCGAGGATCCGCTTTTCATTCTCTACACCTCGGGTTCCACGGGAAAGCCCAAGGGGGTTCTGCACACAAGCGGGGGATACCTCGTCTACGCGTCCATGACCCACGAGTACGTGTTCGACTACAGGGAAGGGGACGTCTACTGGTGCACGGCCGACGTGGGATGGGTCACGGGCCACAGCTACATAGTCTACGGGCCGCTCGCGAACGGCGCCACGACGGTGATGTTCGAGGGCGTGCCGAACTACCCCGACGTTTCGCGCTTCTGGCGGGTGTGCGACAAGCACGAAGTCGCCGTCTTCTACACCGCGCCCACGGCCATCCGCGCGGTGATGAGGGAGGGAAACGAGCCGGTCGAGCGGACTTCAAGGGCGTCGCTTCGCGTTCTCGGCACCGTGGGAGAGCCCATCAACCCCGAGGCGTGGACGTGGTACCACGAGGTGGTGGGAGAGGGGCGCTGCCCGATCGTCGACACCTGGTGGCAGACCGAAACCGGGGGAATTCTGATAACCCCGCTTCCCGGCGCGACCGACCTCAAGCCGGGTTCCGCCACGCTTCCCTTTTTCGGCGTCCGGCCGGAACTTGTCGATTCCGATGGCCGGGTTCTCTCCGGCGCGGCGGAAGGGAACCTGTGCCTCGCCGATTCGTGGCCGGGGCAGATGCGGACCGTCTACGGGGACCACGGGCGTTTCGTCGAGACCTACTTCTCCGCGTACCCGGGCAAGTACTTCACCGGCGACGGCTGCCGCCGCGACGAGGACGGCTACTACTGGATCACGGGCAGGGTGGACGACGTGATAAACGTGTCGGGCCACCGCATGGGGACGGCGGAGGTGGAAAGCGCCCTCGTCTCCCACCCGGGCGTGGCCGAGGCCGCCGTGGTCGGCTACCCGCACGAGATAAAGGGCCAGGGCATCTACGCCTACGTCACCCTGAACGCCGGCCGGGAGCCTTCCGACGAGCTTCGGGGCGAACTGGTGAAGTGGGTGCGGAAGGAGATAGGGCCCATCGCGGCGCCCGACCTGATCCAGTGGGCACCCGGCCTTCCGAAAACCCGCTCGGGCAAGATCATGCGCCGGATACTGCGAAAAATCGCCGCCGACGAGTACTCCGACCTCGGCGACACCTCGACGCTCGCCGACCCGTCCGTGGTGGACGACCTCGTGGACAACCGAATGAACCGGTAAGGTTTTGCTCGATCTTTTCCGGCTTGCGGATATGAGCTTGAGGTCTGGAATCAGCCTCATTACCTCGTCGGAGTGAGTTCACCCCGGGAATACTGTCCCGATAAAAACTTTACAGATTTACAATTATGTTCTATAATTGTAAACGACATGATAGAACGGACGGTTGAAAGTGGGCTTCTCCGCCTGGCGGGACAGTATCCCGTCGTCACGGTCACGGGACCCAGGCAGTCGGGCAAGACGACCCTGTCCAGAAAATGCTTTCCGGAACATCTCTATCTCAACCTGGAGAAACCGGATACGCGCGAATACGCTAGGAAGGATCCCGTGGGCTTTCTCGCCCAGTCGGGAAAAATGGTTATAGACGAGGTTCAGCGCGTGCCCGATCTTGTTTCCTATGTTCAGGCTGCGGTCGATGAAAGCGGCGAAGCGGGACGGTTTGTCCTGACCGGCAGTTATCAGTTCGGGCTGACCGAAGCGGTTTCCCAGTCGCTTGCGGGACGCACGGCTCTGGTAACGTTGCTTCCTTTCTCGATGAGGGAGCTGGAAGAGACCTCTTCATACGAAAACCTGATTTACAGGGGATTCTACCCGAGAATAATAGACAAGAAGCTGAACCCCACCGAGGCGCTTTCGTTCTACGTCGATACGTATGTTCAGAGAGACCTGAGAGAGATAAAGGAAATCAGGAACCTGGTCCGGTTCGAGGATTTTCTGAGGCTTTGCGCCGCCAACGTGGGCCGGATGCTCAACATGTCCCGCATGGCGAACGATGTCGGCGTCGGCGTAAATACCGTGAAGGCGTGGATTTCCGTTCTCGAAGCGAGCTACGTTATATATCTGCTCAGGCCTCATTACAGGAATTTCAGAAAAAGAATCGTGAAAACGCCCAAGCTTTACTTCTGCGACGTGGGACTTGCTTCTTATCTTCTGGACATCAGGAAGGTCGAGCACGTGAAGTCGCACCCGCTTCGGGGGATGCTTTTTGAAAACCTTGTCGTTGCGGAGAAGATCAAGCGGAAGTTCAACAACGTCGAACGGCCTTCCCTGTATTTTTTCAGGGACAACACGGGCAACGAGGTCGACCTTCTGGAAGAAGAGGGAAGTCATGTCGTTTCCTACGAGATAAAAATGGCGAAAACTCTGGACTCGAGCCAGTTCAAGGGGCTTAACTTCTACAGGAAGCTCAATCCCGAAAACAGCAGGTCGGTCCTCGTTTACGCGGGTTCCGAGAAGACGACCCGGTACGGGCACAAGTGTCTGCCTTTCCGGTGTGTCTGATGAAAAATGTGTTGGGACTTAACAAATACGCATAGGATTCTTACTCGTCCACAAAAGATTTGCTACTGTGGAAGGTAGAGTTACAATTAAAAGCTTGAAGATTATTTTTGACATAGATCAAAGAGTTTTTTTAGGATCTTTGTTGATGCATGGATTATTAGGGGAGTAGTGATGAATTCATGAGAAAGCATTTTTTCAAGTCTTTGGAAATAGAAAATTTTCGCGGAATCAAAGAGTCCAAAATCGAGGACCTTGCCAGAGTCAATCTTTTTGTAGGCAAAAACGGCTGTGGGAAAACTACTGTTCTAGAATCACTAATGCTATTATCTAAGATAGCGGATCCTAGACAGATAATTCATCTTCAGCATTTTAAGGGAATAGATTTGATAGATAGTAAACAGCTAGCGGATGTGTTCTTTGAACAGAAACATAAAAATAAGTTACGTCTAATGGGAATTCAGGAATCTGGTAATAGGGAACTGAGAGTCAGGGTTCTGTATGTGGACACTCATTCTGGTCAAACAAGTCATCAAGCAAGTAGCAGGACAAATGGAAGCGTCAAGAATCGTATTGCCAAAACCAGCCCTACGGAATTTAAGATATCTAATGGTTTAGAGGGATTGGAGTATGATTTTTCTATTTCCCCCGGTGAAAACCGGAGACCCAGCAAGTATAATTCCAAAATTATCGGAAATTGGTTTGGCTCTACAAAACCTGTGGAGTTCAAGTTTCAGATTGACGAAGAATATAAAGAAGAACTTCCAGCAGAATTTATGCTTGAAGGAGGACACCCTCCGTACAATGTTTACTTTATTGATAAGATGCTTGAAGAAAAGCGTAAGAATATTCTTCTGGAAAGTCTTCAAATTATTCAACCTGGTTTATTAGATATAAAGACTGGTCCTATGGGGGTTTCTGCTGACATTGGACTTGACAACTTCATTCCCATTAACCTTCTCGGAGATGGCTTGCGCCATATGATTGGTATTGTTTCCACTATTGACAGCACGAGAGACGGTATTTTGATGATTGATGAATTCGGTTCTGGCCTTCACGTCTCCTGTGTTGTAGACACATGGAAAATTCTGATAGAGCAATCAAGAAAATGCGATACGCAGATATTCATGACAACTCACAGTAAAGATGTCATTGAAGGTTTGGCAAGTTTGTATGAGCAGAGACCCAGTCTTTTTTCCGAAGATGAAGATGACGTTGCGTGTTTCTACTTGGATAAGGACGGAGAAAATCAAGTGAAGGGATACAGGTTTTCCCCCGAAGATTTGAAGCATCTTATGCAATCGGATACCGATATCCGTCTCTAAGACATGCGTCAGAAAATTCATATTCTTGCGGAAGGAAAGGAAGATTGTCGCTTTCTGGAATCCTATATCGGTCATTTGTGTTGTGAACCTGCGGAGTTAATATCCGTTGAAGGCAAGGACGGACTTAAAGCGTATTGCTCTATCATTGAGAGAGAATTGAACAGGGGAGTCAGAGTGCTGGTCGTTTTTGATGCGGACGGCGATTATGGGGAACGAAGATCTGAAATAGAAGAACTTGTTCAGAAGCAGACAGGAAAAAGCCACGAAAACTCCGATCTTGATTTCTTTTTCTTCCCCAACAACAAAGATTCCGGAAATCTGGAAGACCTGCTAGAAAAAATCATAAAGTCGGAACACAAAGGTGTCTTCGATTGTTTTGAAGCCTACAAGGAATGTCTGAGAGAGCGGGACCCTTCTTATGTCCGCCCGGACAAGAAAGCGAAAATTTATGCCTACAAGGAAGCCTTGGGAGCCATGAAAAAAGAGAAAAAGCATCGTTTCAGTCCAGAATACTGGGACTTTGAAAACAGATATCTCGACCCGCTGAAACGCTTTCTTTGCGAGAATTTTCACAAGAGTGCTTTGGAAAACGTGCGATAGGATTAAGAATTCGTCTTCAAAATCTCCGGCGGAGAATCCTGCTCCGCAAGGCGGAAAAACGAG
This sequence comes from Thermodesulfobacteriota bacterium, assembly GCA_965243595.1. GTDB lineage: Bacteria > Desulfobacterota_D > UBA1144 > Nemesobacterales > Nemesobacteraceae > Nemesobacter. Next base: position 1,952,343 of record OZ251569.1, on the reverse strand, counting down.
ACGGGTAACGGACGAGCTTCTTCGAGACATGGTGAAAGTCATAGAGAACGAAGTTGACCCCGAGCAGATAATACTTTTCGGTTCGCATGCCCGCGGCGACGCGTCCGCGGACTCGGACGTGGATTTTGTCGTTATTGAACCGTCTCCGTTTGGCAAAGACAGAGACCGGCGTCTTGAAGCCGCGCGTCTCCGGCGCGCGCTGGCGGATTTTGACGTCCCCAAGGACATTCTGTTCTACAGCAGCGACGAAGCCGAGTACTGGCGCGACTCTGTCAACCATGTCCTCGCGCGCGCACTTCGCGAGGGGAAAATTCTCTACGAGAGACCTTCGACCAATGAGGCTTAACAGATTTCTTTCCGCCTGCGGCGTGACGTCGAGAAGAAAGGCCGACAACCTGATAAACGCGGGACGGATAACGGTAAACGGCGAGGTGGTGCGCGCTTTGGGGCATACCGTGGACGAATCTTCGGATGTCGTGCTTCTTGACGGAAAACCCGTGCGTCCCGAAGAAAAAAGATACGTGATGCTGAACAAGCCTCCCTTCTACCTGACGTCTCTCATGTCGATGGAGAACGGAAAGGAAACGATAACGTCTTTTCTCAAGGGCATAAGACAGAGAGTCTATCCGGTGGGTCGCCTCGACTACGACTCGGAAGGACTTCTGCTTCTCACAAACGACGGAGAACTCGCAAACAGGATACATCATCCGAAGTACATGGTGGTGAAAACCTACTTGGCGGAAGTCTCGGGAAAGCTGGCGGCCGGTCTCGAGGAAAAACTCAAAAGGGGAACCGGGATCGAAGACCGGTTCACCGAACCCGACGCTCTCGAAATTCTCGACCGCTCCAGGCAGGGCGCCCGGATAAGCGTTTCCTTCCACGAGGGGAGAAAGCACCTCGTGAAAAAATACTTCGAGGCGTTCGGTCTCAGGGTGACCAGGCTCAGGAGAATTTCCTGCGGCGACATAACCCTGGGAGAGCTTCCGAAGGGAAGATGGCGGGACCTCAGTCCCGCCGAACTTCGCGGCATACGGAAAATGACGGGACTTCTGCCCGGAACCGAAAACCCGCCGCGGGAGAAAACGCCGTGAGATTCCTTACTCTCGAGGGCATAGAGGGAAGCGGCAAGTCGACGCAGGCCAAGCTCCTGGAGAAGTATCTTCTGGAAAAAGGCCGCAGGGTCGTTCTCACCGAGGAACCCGGCTGGGGAGAACTCGGAAAGGTCGTAAGGGAGGCCATTCTCGACCGAAGGGACATCGATCTCGATCCCTACGCCGAGCTCTGCCTGTTCTGCGCCGACAGGGCCCAGCACGTAAAGGACCTCATACTGCCGAAACTGGAAGAGGGCTTTACGGTCGTCTGCGACAGGTACTGCGATTCGACAGTGGCTTACCAGGGATTCGGAAGGGGACTTGATCTCGACCTGGTTTCCCGCATGGCCGAGGCTTCCGCTCTGGGAGTCGAGCCCGACCTGACGTTCTTTCTCTCTCTGCCCGTGGAGCGGGGGCTCTCCAGGCTGAAAAAAAGGCGGGAAAACAACAGGATGGACGAAGAGCCTCTGGATTTTTACGAGAGGATAGACGAGGGATACAGAAAGCTGCTAGAGAAAAACCCCTCCAGGGTGAAGCCTGTAGACGCGTCTTTGTCTCCCGGGGAAGTTCACCGTCTTATCTCCGGCCACCTCGGCTGATCGACGTTCAGTCGAAGTCTTTCGTTTTTTCCAAGAGTTTCTCCGCTCTCGGATACATGTAGACCTGCAGAACGAGGCCGATTGCGGAAAACGGCGCTATTTTCCAGGGGTCCTTGCTTATGAACGCGAGCACGAAGCCCAGCAGCAGCACGCATTCGTTCATCCCCCAGGGAACCACGTGGGGAAGAAGCAGGCTTTCCGAGAATTCCTCGAGTCTTTTTTCTGGAGAAAGACCCCGCGTCTCGGCGAACTTCTTTCGAAGCGATTTTTCCGAAAGCGAAAACCTGTATACGAGAAGCGAGAGCGCGCCCAGCAGGACTCCTCCCGCGAGAAAGGCGGTTTTCACGTTTTTGCCGAGGTCGGGAGAGTCGGCCTCGAACAGAAACACGGTCGCCGTGTACGCGAACATGGCCAGCAGAAGCGCGAGCCACACTATCATGAGGGCGCGCTGGTTTCTCTCCGCGGGCGGCCGTCGGTTCCTGGTGTCCATGGTCGGGGAAAGGGAACGAATCCGTCTTCAGGAAGTGATCTTCGCGAAAATCACGCTAAGCACTATGAGCGCGACGAAAATCCCCATCATGTAGAAGGGAACGGTCGGGTTGTATCCCTTCTTTATGTTGGGAACCCTCTTCTGGGACCAGATCACGGGAGCCTTTTCCGGCTTCTCGACGGCCTCTGCCTCCCGTGCGGAGACTTGCTCTTCCGGCTCTTCGGGAACTTCCGCCTCCCGGGCGGGCGCCTCCTCCGCGGCCGACTCTTGCGTTTTCTCTTCTTCGGTTTCCGCCATCTCGGGGATCTCCTCGGGGATGTTTCAATGGAAAATTATCACGCGGGGAGGGGAGAAAATCAAGCCTTCCCTCATTCCCGCACTTCGCGGGTCCGCGTTTCTTGAAAAGCCGGGGGCGTGTATTTATAATTACCCGACAATCACAGAGGCCGCCCCGGGCATTCGCGGCCGAACGGAGGTTTTGTACGCATGGCGGATTACGCTAACCCGGATGTTCTCGTGAGCACCGACTGGGTCGAGAAGCATATCGACGACCCCGACGTCGTCATCGTCGAGTCCGACGAGGACATACTTCTCTACGAGATAGGGCATATAAGGAATTCGGTCAAGTTCGACTGGCAGACCGAGCTTCAGGACCAGCTCCTGAGGGATTACGTGAGCAGGGAGAACTTCGAGGCGCTGCTTTCCGAAAAGGGAATATCGAACGACCACACCGTCGTCTTCTACGGCGACAGGAGCAACTGGTGGGCGTGCTACGCCTTCTGGACGTTCAAGGTTCTGGGACACGAAAAGTGCCTCATAATGGACGGCGGCAGGCAGAAATGGGTCGACGAGGGAAGGGAGCTTGTGAAGGACGTTCCGAAAAGACCGAGAACCGACTACAAGGTGGCGGCGGTCGACGAATCCATAAGGGCCTTTCGCGACGACGTGATGGAGCACATGAAATCGAAAAAACCCCTGGTCGACGTCCGCTCCCCCAAGGAGTACTCCGGGGAACTTCTCCACATGGAGGCGTACCCCCAGGAGGGCGCGCTTCGCGGGGGACACATCCCCGGGGCGGTGAACGTTCCCTGGGCGACCGCGGCAAACGAGGACGGAACGTTCAGGTCTGCGGACGAACTTTCTGAGATATACGAGAAGGGCCAGGGGCTTCGCAGGGACGACGACGTGATAGCCTACTGCAGGATAGGGGAGCGCTCTTCCCACACGTGGTTCGTTCTCACCTATCTTCTGGGATTCGAAAACGTGAGGAACTACGACGGTTCGTGGACGGAGTGGGGCAACATGGTGAGGGCCCCTATAGAGAGGTAGGGCGGAGCGGCGTTTTTCATGCGAGGAAAATAAGGACGCGGTCTTTGCTGGGCGCGTCCTTTTTTTTGATGCCGGGAGAAAATGACCAGGCTTGAGGAAATAGTCAGGGAATTCCAGGATGCCGACCGCCAGGAGATGATCGAGCTTCTTCGGGACTACTCCGAGGACCTGCCCGAGGTTCCCGGCGGGGTTCTCGAGCGCATGGACCGCGACGCGAGCAGGGTGCACGAGTGCGAGACCCCTGTTTTCATACTGGTCGAGACCGAAAACGGCGCCGTCCGCATATTCGCCGACGTCCCGGGTCCCGATTTTCCCACCGTGAAGGGGCTTGTTTCGATCCTCGTGAACGCTTTCGACGGGCTCTCCCCGCGGGAGATCGAGGCCGCGCCCGCGGACTTCATCTCCAGTCTCGGGCTCGTGCGGCTGCTCGGGATGAGAAGGATATGGGGGATCTCCGCCGTCTACTCGAGGATAAGGGACGAGGTGAGGAAGCGCGGAGAAACGACATGATCGAGGAAGAGAGGATGAATATGATCATGGACCACTACGACAACCCGAGAAATTTCGGAGCCATGGACGACCCCACGGTGACGCTCCGCGGCGGAAATCCCAACTGCGGAGACAGCATAAACATCTATCTCAGGTTGGCGGGCGACGTGATAGAGGACATAAGTTTCGACGGAAAGGGATGTATCATAAGCCAGGCGACGACTTCCCTTCTCTCGGAGTTCGTGAAGGGAAAGACTGTGGGGCGCGTCGGGAAGCTCGATTCGGACTACATGAGGGAGCTTGTGGGAAAGGACCTTCTGGTCACCAGACCCAGGTGCAGCCGCCTCGCGCTCGAAACGCTTCTTTCCTGGATCAGGGAGTTCGGCGGGGGAAAAACCGTCTGATTTTGGTTATACTCAAGACACCTAACTTCACGAAGACACAAGGAGACCCGAGGATGAAAAACGGCAGACCCGACGACGACAGACTGGTTATGAGCGAGAGGCTCGAGGAAGCTCTCAAGTACCCGCTTTTCGATTCCATATTCAACAGGCGCTCGAGAAGGTTCGGCCTGGGGATGGAACTAAAGGACAGCACTCTGGAGTTCAGGTCGAACTACGACCCCGTGCCGCTGAGCGAGATCGAGGAAGCGCTTCTGGTGTGGTCCGGCACGGGACTCACGGGAATGTGTCTGGCCGACCTGCCTCCCGAAAACGGGATAGATCTCCTCTGCCAGTGGACGGGAAGAACGTGGCCGTCGGCGTGCAACAACCACGGGACGGAGCTTTTTTTCACAAACGACGACGGTCTCTACCACGTGGACGTGAAGAACATGCTTCCGAAGGAAAGCGAGCTCGACATGTTCTTCAGCCTCTCGCGCGAGGAGAAGATCGCGAGGGTCCTCGAACTCTACAGGGAGAGCCTAAACAAGCTGGAGGACGGAAGGGCGGACATGCCCGACAGGATGCCGGGACTCTTCGAGTTCAACCAGTGGAACACCAACAAGCCCGGAACGACGCTTTTCGTTCCCGTCACGGACGTTACCGAAGAGTATCTGAACCTTCTCACCCTCTACTGCTCCCACAGCTACGGGTTCACGATCATAGACGATCTCACGGGCAAGCCCGCGGGCGTCGGGAAATGGGTCGAGAAGGGCAGGCTCAAGGACGAGATCAAGCTCTCCCTCTTCGACCTCGAGGTGAGGATACTCACGGGACTCAACGTCGAGCAGGCGTTCATAACGCAGAACATGGCCCTCGCCCTCCAGCCCCTGGGGCTCGCCGGATGGGCCTTTACCGGCTTCATACCCAGGTTCGCCATGGGAGCGGCCCCGAATCTCTTCAGGGGACTCGGGTTCCGCTTCATTGAGCCGAAGAAGGGCACCATCGACCCTCCCACCACGGTTCCCGTCGGAAAGGACGGGGTCTTCGAGGCATACTGTCCTCCCTACTACGAGAACATGGACGACGCCATCGATCATTTCCTCGCGCACAAGTGGAAGGCGTGGGAATCCGACAAGCCGTTTCCCTACACCGAGCCCGACAGGCATCTGATGAAGGCGCCGAGACCGACGGACACCACCATACAGATAGTGAAGGACGTGGCCAACTACATCTACGACACCTACGGCAGGTTTCCCGCCTTCGTCGACCCGATGTACATGAGGCTCGTCTTTCAGGCCATGCACATAGACCTCGATTTCTACGACAAGTACTATCCGAAAGGTTCGTATTCGGACAGGCACGTGAGAACCTTTCTCGAGAATCACCCGGACCAGGCCGGGCGGTTCGGAAAATAACGGACGTCCCCGACGGGGAAACCGGAAGCGTTTTCGCCGTCGGGGGCGAAGCTGTCATGCGGGTAGCCATTATCGGAAACGGCATAACCGGGGTTTCGGCGGCGCTGAGCATCCGCCGTCTTCGGCCCGACTGGGAAATCGTCATGATTTCCGGGGAATCCGACTTCCACTACTCCCGCCCCGCGCTCATGTACATATTCATGGGCCACATGAGCTACCGCGACACCAAGCCCTACGAAGACGGTTTCTGGCGAAAGAACCGCATCGACCTCGTGCGGGGATGGGTTGCGCAAATAGACGCGGCGGGGAAAAAGCTCGTCATGAGCAGGGGAGAGCCCGTTTCCTTCGACAGGCTGCTTATCGCCACTGGCTCGAAGCCCAACAGGTTCGGCTGGCCCGGCCAGGACCTCGGGGGCGTGCAGGGTTTCTACGGCCTCATGGACCTCGGACTTCTTTACGAAAACGTGAAGGGAGCGCGAAGCGCCGCGGTGGTGGGCGGCGGTCTTATAGGAATCGAGCTTGCCGAGATGCTGCATTCGCGGAACATCCGCGTCACTTTCCTCGTGAGGGAAAAATCCTACTGGTCCAACGTTCTTCCTCCCGAGGAGTCGCGGATGATAAACGACGTGATACGGGAACGGGGAATCGACCTCAGGCTCGAAACCGAGCTTCGGGAAATAGTCGACGACGGTTCGGGAAGGGCGAAGGGGATCGTCACCGGCGCGGGCGAGTTCGTCGAGTGCCAGGTGGTCGGACTCACCGCCGGGGTGAGTCCCAACGTGTCTCTCGCCAGGTCGAGCGGCATCGGAACCGCCAGGGGAGTTCTCGTCGACCGAAGCTTCAGGACCGACGCCCCCGACGTGTTCGCCGCGGGGGACTGCGCGGAGATAGCGACCGAAGGGGAGGAGAAAAACCTCGTTCAGCAGGTGTGGTACACGGGAAAGGCCCAGGGCAGGGTGGCCGGAGAGGCGATCGCCGGAGAGCGGGCGGTCTACGAACCGGGCATATGGTACAACTCCGCGAAGTTCTTCGATCTCGAGTACCAGACCTACGGAACGGTCGCAAGCGTTCCCGCCGAAGGGGAGAGCGGTTTTTACTGGGAGCATCCCGACGGGCGCCGCTCGATAAGGATCGTGACTAGGGGAGGAGTTCTTTCGGGGATAAACGTCATGGGTCTTCGCTACAGGCACGAGGTCTGCGAGAGCTGGGTCGCGGAGAAAAGGTCGCTTGACTACGTGCTCGACAATCTTTCGGAGGCCAATTTCGACCCCGAGTTCTGCGGGAGATACGAAGAGGAGATAATAAGGGAGATAAGAAGGCAGGCCGCGTGATGGAAGAAGACGCGCTGACTTACGATTTCGACGAGGAGAGGATGGGCTTCGGGGAACCCGAAAAGGCTCCCGCCCCCGCTCTCGGTCCCGGAGAAAAGCTTTCCCTGGCCCTGGTGGGTCTGGGCGCGCTCATGTTCGCGTTCCAGACCCTAGGAGCCCCCGTGGGCGGCTGGACGGGGCTTCTGTCCGTGGTGGTTCCGGTTTTTGCGGGCGTCGCGGCCTACTTCTACCTGAGCTTCCGAGGCACCGTCCCCGGGATAAAGCACGACGACGTGTATTTCAGGGGGATAACTTCCCGGGGAGCGCTCGGGTGGCTCGTGGGCGTCGTGTTCACCGGTTTCTACGTGGCGATTTACTGGTTTCCCGAGTACCTGGCGGGCGGCATAGAGATGGTGAACCCGCTTTCCATGGCGCTTTCGGGATCTCCTGCCACCAACTGGTTTTTCTACGGCTTTCTCTACACCGTCGCCGTGTTCGTCTTCGGCGTCAGGATGTTCATGAAGTACAGGCACAACAGGTACCAGCAGGTAAGAACGGCGTCGGTGATGTTCTTTCAGCTGGGCTTCGCCTTTCTCATTCCCAACATACTCATGATGTTCAACCAGCCCGAGTTCTACCTGAGCTACTTCTGGCCACTCAAGTACGACTATCTCTTTCCCGGCACGTTCGGATATTTCGTGAATCATCCCGGGGGGCTCGGCGTGTTTCTCGTTTTCTGGGGAGCCTTGATGTCTTTCGTGGGGACGCCGCTTCTCACATACTATTTCGGCAAGAGATGGTACTGCTCCTGGGTGTGCGGCTGCGGGGGTCTCGCGGAGACCATGGGGGACCCCTGGAGACAGCTCTCCGACAAGTCGAAAAGGGCGTGGCGGGTCGAGCGCTGGATGGTGCACTCGGTGCTGGTTTTCGTGGTCGTCACGACCGTTCTTCTGTGGATAAATTCGGCCAGCTCGGGCGCGGTGTTCGGCGAAGCGTCCATGTCCCTCAAGAAATGGTACGGCTTTTACATCGGGGCGGTATTCTCGGGAGTTATCGGCGTCGGGTTCTATCCGATAATGGGAAGCAGGGTGTGGTGCCGGTTCGGTTGTCCGCTGGCCGCGGTGCTCGGAATCTTCCAGAGGTATCTCTCGAGGTTCCGCATCACGACAAACGGCGGGCAGTGCATGTCCTGCGGGAACTGCTCCACCTACTGCGAGATGGGCATAGACGTGAGAGCGTACGCGCAGAAGGGGGAGAACATAATCCGCGCGTCGTGCGTGGGATGCGGGGTCTGTTCGGCCGTGTGCCCGAGGGGGGTGCTCAAGCTTGAAAACGGGGGAACCTTCAAGGACAGGTTCGCGGGGTCCGACAGGCCGCTCGGGGCCCTGATAGATTCCCTCAGACACGTTTAGTTCGCGGTTCCCAAGCGTTTTGATTCTTGACACTTAATTACAAAGAATTATTTTTTTATCCGCGGAGCTTGGTTGTCGAGGATTTTTGTTTTCAGAAGCAATGTGCATGGTCGGCGGGTTTCCGAAAGGCAATACATGGAACTGATAGGGTCAAGTTGTGTGGTTGTGGCGGACCAGCATAATCCGTCCATTCTCAATTCGGATTGGCTGGTCAAGACGAAGATCGTCGATGGTAAATGGAAAGTGGCGGAACCGGGCATTGTAACGCCCGCTTTTGCTAGATGCCTGTATGCTAACGGTGTGGAGATAATACTGGAACCCAACAGGCTGAGCGTCAATCTGGCGGGAGACGATCGAAAACTGTCCTCCGGCTTGTCAGACATAGTCAGGAGGTATGTTAGAACGTTGAGTCATATCCCCTACAAACATCAGGGGAATAATTTCAGGTTCTTGGTGAAGATGCCGGAAGTTGTATCCGCGCTGAAAGGCAAGTTAATTAGAAAAGGAGCTTGGTCCGCCGAGAACATTTCCAAGATACAGGCTATGCTGCAGTACTCCGGTCGGGACTGCACGATAAACTTGTCCGTTGAATCGAACACCGTTGAAGCGGAAAACGGTTGCGGGGAAGACAAGGATGTTTTGATTCTGGATTTTAACTATCATAGAGGGTGTGAAGATTCCGATTCCGTTCTAAAAGCTGCGGCTAGCTGGAAGAATGATGATAAGGACGCGGTACGGAGAGCGGACCGGATAGCAAGAGACATAGGATAATTATGCGAACCGCGTTTCCAGCTAGTGATACGAGACCGGCCGGCAAGGCAATGAGTTACGGTAATGCCTTTGGGTTGATTTCCGAACTGTATAACGGACAACTGACTGACCATGAATCGAGTGCGCATATTGTTCTGACTATTCGAGCGGATGCGGAAAACGAGGTTTGCATACAGGGGAAATCCTTGGCGCGACCCTGGTGGGGAAAACTTCTTTCTCTGTGTTACGAGGAATGTTCTCCGACTTCCGCCAATTTCTTCCTGAAGCACCGCCATATCCCTTTCCTTGATTATGAAAAGGGTTGGTCGACCGGGTCAAGTCGCCCTGAAGAATTTTCAAGGTTTTACAGTTACCTGAGAGTGTTGAAGGAAACTGAGATCCAGATTGCGGAGCTTTCCGAAGATGCTCTTGAAGAAGAGTCGGAGGGACAGTCGCCCCTGTTTTCCGATTCCCGTCTCGGGTTGCTTAGCTTTTTATATAGAGTTTCTGCCCTTGATCTGGTTCCCGTTAATTCAAACCTGGTTCCGGGTTTGGCTTTAACTTACGGAGGCAATATCAGGGCGGAATGGAGATCTTCTTCCGACAACAAGCTTGTGCTGGAATTTATAAGCTCCGCCGATCTGAAATTTGTGTTTTTTTATCCCGACTCTCATGATCCGGCCACGGTGTCGCGAGTTTCGGGAAACGGGTCCGTGCTGGGGTTTCTCGACGACTATCCCAGAGCCTTGGAATTCCTGCGGAGCCTTAGTGATTAAGCTGATTCCGGACGATAACGATATCGCGCGTTACGCCGGTCCTTCCAAGATTAACAAGAAAACCGGCCGTTTGAGCGGTGCTGCTTTTCTCTTGAGGAACGAACGAGAGGAGTACCTGTCGGTTTACTGCCTTAACATGCTTCCGGGTGACGATGATTTGAACAGGATTGAATATCTGAAGAAAGACATACCGCTCGGTACCAAGGCCAAAGGAAAATTGGGCGTCATTAACGTCGGAACGATGAAAGGACGCGTAGAGCGTGAAAGCGGGGACAGGATAAAACTAACCGTGACCCATGAACCACGGGTCGGTCTCGAATGCGAAAAGCTTAATTGCGATTATCATTGCGGTATCAGGGGCATTGAGTACGAAGATGGGATTGTGGCCGAAATGATAGCTGAATGTGTTAACGAGTGCTACTTCACATTGAAGAAATCGAAGATGGAAAGGTTCTGAATTACGGTTCTTTTCTTCGGAAAAGCGTTCAGATGTTCAGAAACTCCACGCACTCGAGGCTTTCTTTTTTCCCCTTGTCCGTTCTCTCGAGTATCTCGCCGGTCTTTACGTCGAATATGAAGGCGGATATTCCCGAAATTATCTCCAGGTTGAATTCCATGAAGTTGTTCACGTATATTCTGGAATCTTCGAGAAGTTCCTTCGGGTCTGCGTCCTCGGGGTCTTTCGCGAGGATGAAATAGGCGCAGAGAAAGTCGGGCAGGTCGGGATTGTGGGCGAACACCGCCTTGGAGTCGTACTTGAGAATCACGTTCTGGTTGAAGTAGCGCTGGTATCCGGCTATGAGCGGCTGGTTGAGATGAGACAGCGCGTATACGATCGCGCACATGATCCTGCTCTGGTTCTCGAGCATGAAGTCGAGCGCTTCCCTGTTGAACTGCTCGAGGCTTTTTTTCATTTCGTCGCTGCTTCGCGGCATTCCGGTCCTCCTTGGCGGATTCCGTATCTCGGATTATTCACGGTCGGAATCTGCGGTGTAATATACCACGGCCTCCTACGCCGCGTCCCTAGGACGCGTAGGCCGTCGCCCTGCTTTCCCTTATCACCATGACTTTTATCTGTCCCGGGTAGACGACTTCCTTTTCTATCTTCTTGGCTATCTCGTGCGAGAGAACCGCTCCCTCGTCGTCGCTTACCTGGTCGCTTTCGACTATCACCCTCACTTCCCTGCCTGCCTGGATGGCGTAGCATCTCTCGACTCCGGGAAAGGAGCTCGCGACGCCTTCTATGCTCTCGATTCTCTTGATGTAGTTTTCGTACGTCTCGCGCCTGGCCCCGGGCCTGGCGGCGGAGATGGCGTCCGAGGCCTGCACCAGAAGCGGCAGCACTCCCTGGGGCTGGGGGTCGTGGGTTTTCTCCAGAGCGTCCACGACTTCCGGCGGCTCGCCGTATTTTTTCACTATGTTCGCTCCGATGTCCACGTGGGAGCCTTCGACTTCGTGGTCGACCGCCTTTCCTATGTCGTGGAGAAGGCCGGCTCTTTTGGCGAGCTTTTCGTCGTAGCCGATTTCCGCGGCGAGCATTCCGCAGATGAATCCCACCTCGATGGAATGGTTGAGTATGTTCTGCGAGTAGCTCGTCCTGTACTTGAGCATTCCCAGCTTGTTCACAAGCTCCGGGTGCATTCCGCTTATTCCGAGGTCGAAAAGGGCGTTCTCGCCTTCTTTCTGAAGCTCCTTTTCTATTTCCTTCTCGACTTCGCCCACCACTTCCTCTATTCTCGCGGGATGAATTCTCCCGTCCGCTATGAGCCTCTCAAGGGAGATTCTCGCGATTTCCCGCCTGATGGGATTGAAGCACGAGATCACCACCGTTTCGGGAGTGTCGTCGATGATGACGTCCACCCCTGTTCTGAGCTCTATGGACCTTATGTTCCTTCCCTCCCGTCCGATGATCCGGCCCTTGACGTCGTCACTCGGAAGATTGACCACCGATACCGTCTTCTCGCTCGTGTACCTGCCGGAGTATCTCTGTATGGCTAGGGAGATGATGTTCTTGGCCTTCTGCTCCGCCTCGGCGTTGCAGTCTTCCTCTATCTGCTTGAGTCTTCTCGCCGCCTCGTGCCTCGCCTCGTCCTCGACCAGTCCGACGAGCTCGGCTTTCGCCTGCTCTCTGGTGAGGCCCGCCATGTTCTCGATCTTTCCCTTTATCTCCTCTATGCTTTCTTCAAGCTCCGCCCGCTTTTTCCCGAGCTCCGCTTCTTTTTCCTCGAGCGCGGTCTCCGTTTTCCCGAGCGCCGCCTCCTTTCTGTCGGCGGCTTCGGTCTTTTTCCTCAGGGCGTCCTCCCTGGACTTGAGCTTCTGCTCCGCGGCCGAAAATTCTCTTTTCTTCTCGCTTGCCATTCTCTGCATCTGGGAGTTTTTGTCCTTCACGAGCTTTCTCGCCTTCTGCTCGGCCCTGCTTCTCGTCTCCTCTGCCTTTTTCTCCGCCGCCTCCATTATGAGACGGGAGCGGTTCTCGCTCTTTCGGACGGCGTTTCTCTCCATGATCGTCCTGTATGCGAAACATGCGCCGAATCCCAGCGCGAACATCAGTGTCAATATCAGTATCTGCATGTCAGTCTCCTTGTTTCTCGCGACAGGCCATCACCCCGTCTTCGGTGATTATGCTGCCTACCCCGACGTCCGTTTCGAGCGAAGGGACGCCGTCTAGCACCTGGAACCGGTAGGCCAGGGCGAAACGGTTCCGCCTCGGAATGTCTTCGAGAAACCTGTCGTAAAAACCTTTTCCGTAACCGATTCTGTTTCCCGAGACGTCGAAGGCGACTCCCGGCACGAGCACGAGCGCCTGTCCTTCGCGGTCCATGGGCTCGCCGCCCTCGGGGGGTTCGGGAATGGCGAACGCGCCGGGGCGCAGGTCGTCCAGGCTCTCGGCCCTCAGGAAAACCAGCCCGGCGCCGCGCGTTTTGGGAAAGAAAGCCTTTTTCCCAAGCTTGACGCATTTTTCGAATATCTCGCGGGTGTCGACTTCGCCGTTCGCCGGAAAGTACAGGGCCACGCACGGGGACCGCGCGAAAGCCTCCGAGGAAAAAAGGAATTCGGCGACGCGGCGGGACAGCGACCGGCGGAGGGAAGGGGAGAGTCCCTTTCTCCTCTCCAGAAGCTTTTTTCTTATGTATGCCTTTCGCGCGTGGTGGGAGTCGCCCTCGCGGCGTTTCGGGAAGACCTCCGGACCAACGCGGCCGCCGTCAGATGCCGTTTTCTCTCGCCCCGAAAGGGTCTTGAGGATCTTTTCCGGCAAGGGGGGCTTCATTGCCGGCTCCCGGCGTCTCGAGGATCCTGACCAGGTCTCTTGTCTTCTCGTCAGCGGTTCTCTTGAATTCATCGAATTCCCTCTTTAAGGAGAAGAAATCGTCGATGATCTCGAGAGAAGCCATCAGAACGGGAGGCGAAATGGAGACCGCGGCGTCGCCCGCGGTCACTTCTTTCACCTTCTGTTCAAGGTAGTCTGCGACTTTCAGGACGTAGCTTTGCTCCGCGTCGGTGACGATCGAGTATTCCTTTCCGAAAAAGACCACTTTCACCGTGTCTTTCATGCCGTTTCTTCGCCCAGATGCTGCTCGATCGTTCCTATCATGCCGTCGACGCGCGTCCTGAGACTTTCCTTCTCGCTCTCAAGCGCGGCGACTTTCTCCCTGAGAACCCTGACCTCTTCTGTGAGGCTGCGGTTCTGCTCGGCGGTCTTGGCGTTTTTGTCTACGTACTCTCTGATTCTTCTCTCAAGAATCTCCAGCGATTCCATGAACAAGATTATATGCCCTGACCGGATTATTGCAAGGACTTCGGTTTCGGAGAGGCAAATCGGGTATTCTTTAGACCGTCAGTTTTTCATCCGTGGTCGCGTTTCAAAGCTGGAGCCGTAACGGGTAAGGCGTGTTTGGCGTCCTGCGCCATATACGGTATGCAAACGGGAAAATGGAATTCAAGGAACTTGAAATGTTGATTCGCGAAGAATTGCTGCCGTAGGAACAAACATGAAATTCGAAGACAAAATAAATACCGTGATAAACGCCGACGGCATCGAGGAACTGGATTCGTTTCCCGATGAAAGCGTACACCTTATCCTAAGCGATATTCCTTACGGTATTGGAGTCGATGAATGGGACGTGCTTCACGAAAACACGAATTCGGCATATCTGGGCAATAGTCCCGCTCAGCAGAAAGCGGGGCCCGTGTTCAAAAAAAGAGGCAAACCCTTGAACGGGTGGTCGGAAGCGGACAGACAGATACCGAGGCAGTATTATGAATGGTGCATGGAATGGACGGCGAAATGGCTCCGCGTGTTAAAGCCGGGCGGCAGCGCAATTGTATTTGCGGGGAGAAGGCTGGCGCATCGTTGCGTTTGCGCGTTTGAAGACGCAGGTTTCACCTACAAAGACATAATCGCATGGCATAAGGAGAAAGCGCCGCACAGGGCGCAGAGGATTTCCGTCGTTTACGAGAAAAGAGGCGACGAGCTTAACAGGGAGAGATGGGAAGGCTGGAGAGTCGGAAATCTGAGGCCGGTTTTCGAGCCGATACTCTGGTTTTCCAAACCATACGCCATCGGCGGGACGATCGCGGATAATATGCTGGAACATGAAACCGGCGCGTTTAACGAAACGGGTTTCCTGAAATATACGCATGCGCCCGACAACTGCATCTCCGTCGCGGCGACGAAAAACGATACGGGATTGCATCCGACGCAAAAGCCGCTGAAGCTGATGAAGGCGCTGATTGAACTGACCACAAGCGAAGACCACGTCGTACTCGATCCTTTTTGCGGAAGCGGTTCAACGCTGGTTTCCGCTTACAATCTCGGACGAAAGTTCATTGGAATTGAATCGGAAAAAGCTTATCACGAGGTCGCTTCCGAAAGAATTCGTTCGGTTGCCGATAATTTTGAAAGCTCGCTCTTTAGCGAGATGCGGTTGCACGACCATGATTTCTAATCGGTGATAACTGTCGAACGAGGATGAAAACTCAAGAAACGATCTTGCATGCCCTAGTCGCGTTCTCGAGTCTTCGTCCGCCTTGGAACTTCCCGCCATGACGCCCAACCCCATAGACGACGAGGCGCTTTTCGCGAAGCTCGAGGACCTCGAGAAAAGATTCTTCGAGCTGGAAAAAAACCTCGGCGACCCCGACATCTCTCCCGCCGACATAATCAGGTGCTCGAAGGAGCGTTCGGAGATCGAGGACGTGGTTTCGGTCTACGGGGAACTGAAGGAAGTGGCCCGAAACGCGGAGGAGAACCGCGCGCTGCTCGACGACAGGGAGCTTGCGTCCCTCGCGCGCGAGGAGCTTTCCGCGCTGGAAGAGAGAAAGGGCGAGCTCGAATCGAAACTCAGGACGCTTCTCCTTCCCAGGGACCCGAATCTCGGAAAAAACGTCTTTCTCGAGATCCGCGCCGGGGCGGGAGGGGACGAGGCCGCGCTTTTCGCGGCGGACCTCATCAGGATGTATTCGAGGTACTGCGAGAACCGCCGCTGGAAGATCGAGATGATAACCGCGAGCGAAACCGGAATCGGCGGCGTGAAGGAGCTCGTGGCGAAGATAGAGGGCGGGGAGGCCTACGGAGCCCTTCGGTACGAAAGCGGCGTTCACAGGGTGCAGCGCGTTCCTTCGACCGAGGCGGGGGGAAGGATACACACGTCGACGGCCACCGTGGCCGTGCTGCCCGAGGCCGACGAGGTGGACGTGAAGATAGACGAGAGGGATCTCAAGGTCGACACCTTCCGGTCTTCGGGGCCCGGGGGGCAGCACGTGAACAAGACCGATTCCGCCATAAGGATAACGCACGTTCCCACGGGCATCGTCGTCCAGTGTCAGGACGACCGCTCGCAGCAGAAAAACAGGGCCCACGCCATGGCGATGCTCCGCTCCAAGCTCTACGGGATCGAGGAGCGCAGAAGGACGAACGAGATTTCCCGGACCAGGAAGACCCAGGTCGGAAGCGGGGACAGAAGCGAGAAGATAAGAACCTACAATTTTCCCCAGGGAAGAATAACCGACCACAGGATCGGTCTTACAGTGCACAAGGTGGAGACCGTCCTGGGAGGGGAACTCGACCCGCTGCTGGGGCCCCTGGCGGCCCATTTCCAGGCCGAAAGCCTGAAGAATCCGCCCGGAGGCTGAAGCCCGGGCGGATTTGTATTTGCCGGGTCCCGGCAATAGAATATATCCCGATGAAGGTCATATACGCCATCTCCGCCCTTTACTTCCTCTCCTCCCTTATTTACGGAACGTACCTGTGGTCGCAGAAAGGAAAAATCTCCCGCGCGGGACTGTGGCTGGCCGCGGCGGGCGCGGTAGGACACACTGCCCTGCTCGCGGGCTTTCTCCTGCGGGGAGAGACGCTCGCGGGAAACGCCTCCCGGCCGCTTTTCATCTTTTCGTGGCTCCTGGTTCTCGCGTTTCTGGTATCGCAGGCCAGGTTCAGGACCCCGGTGCTCGGAGCTTTCGCCCTCCCCGTGGCGTTCATAGGCACCGTCCCCTACCTGATCATTCCGAGCGGAATCATCGCCCAGGACCCGACTCTCGGCAATCCCTGGATAGTCGCCCACATATTTTCCGTGTTTCTCGGCGAGGCGTTTTTCGCCATGTCTTTCATAGCGGGGCTGATCTACATGTTCCAGGAAAGCCGGCTCAAGTCCAAGAGGATCGGAAGCCACCTCAAGAAGCTTCCCTCCCTCACCACCCTCGACAGGATAAACCACCTGAGTCTCCTGATCGGTTTTCCGCTCCTGACCGCGAGCCTCGTGATGGGTTTCGTGCTCGCCAGGGAGATATGGAGCGATAGCTGGACGTGGGGAGCCAAGGAGACGTGGTCCACGGTCACCTGGGTTCTCTACGCCTTTCTGATAAACGGCCGTCTCTCGCTCGGCTGGAGGGGAAGGCGCGCCGCGGCCTGGGCCGTGGCGGGATTCTGCATAGTCATGGTGACGTTCGCGGTGGGATACGTCTTTCCCGGGCAGCACAGGTTCGGATAGCCCGCTCGGGGTCTTTCCTCTCGGCGGGCTACAAAAAACCGCGGGCGGCGTTATAATATATCCCCCCGAGCGGGACCAGAAACTGTTTTGAGGAGGAGTCGTATGGCAGTAGCCAGAGTGACCGAAGTGATAGGATCGTCGGAAAAGTCGTGGGACGACGCCGTGCAGGAGGCTCTCGACAGGGCAAACAAGACCATAAGGGGACTTACCGGGATCGAGGTTACGAAGATGAACGCCCACATAGAGAACGGGCGCATCGCCGAGTACAGGGCCCACGTGAGGATCACCTTCATTCTTGAAGACTAGGGGCTTTCAACCGTACGTTTTCCCGGGGCGCGCGGGGCCGTGAACCGATTCGTCAAATCGCACGGGCTGGGAAACGACTACGTCGTCATCGACGGGGCCGAGATCGATTTCGAGCTCGGCCCCGCCGCCGTCAGGCTCATATGCGACCGGAACTACGGGGTGGGTTCGGACGGGATACTTCTGCTGGTCCCCCCGGGCAGGGGGGATTTCGGACTCAGGATACTCAATCCCGACGGAAGCGAGGCGGAAAAGAGCGGAAACGGACTCCGCATCTTCGCGAAGTACCTCTACGAAAAGGGACACGCTTCCCGAAAGACCTTCTCCATAGACACCCCCGGGGGTCTGGTCGCGGCCGAAGTCGAGACCGAGGACGGAAAGGTCCGCCGGGTCACGGTCGAGATGGGCAGGGCGGTTTTTTCCTGCGCCGGGATACCGGTGGACATCGGGAAAGACGAAGCGGTCGGGGAGAAACTTCGCCTTTCCTCGGGCGAGCTCGAGTTCACGGCGGTCTCCGTCGGCAATCCCCACTGCGTAGTCTTCGTCGGGGGGCTCGAAGAGGACCTGCTGAGAAAGCTCGGTCCCGAGATAGAGAACCATCCCGTTTTTCCGAACAGGACGAACGTCCAGTTTGCCCGGGTGCTTTCTCCGCGAAGCGTGCGCATTCTCATCTGGGAGCGGGGTGCGGGCTACACGCTCGCCTCGGGAAGCAGTTCCTGCGCCGTGGCTGCCGCGTGCGTGAAGTCGGGTCTGACCGAAAGAAGCGTCGGGGTCCTGATGCCGGGCGGGCGGCTCGACGTAAGCGTGGCGGAGGACTGGTCGATCACGATGCGGGGCGAAGTCGAGGAGGTCTTCTCGGGAACGCTGAGCGGGGATGTTCTTCGAAGGCTGAGAGACCTACCTTCGTAACGTCGCGGCGGGCGGGGCGCCCGGCTCCCGCGGGACGGGCATGGACGGAATCCTTCTTACAGCCGATGTCGTTCTTCCGGTAAGTTCCGGGCCCGTGGAGGGCGGCGCGGTCGCCGTGGAGGGCGGCCGCATAGCGGCCGTCGGGACGGCCCGGCGCCTCGCGGCGGCTTACCCGGGTTTTCGGAAAACAGGCGCGCCGGGCTCGGTGATCCTTCCGGGGTTCGTAAACGCGCACACCCACCTGGAGCTCGGCTGGACCGGGGGAAAGATCCGAGATTTCGAAGGTTTCACCGGGTGGCTCGAACGCATGATGGCTCTCAGGTCCGCCCGCGCGGACGACGACCTAGTGAGGGAGTCGGTTCGCCGGGGGCTTCGCGACACGATTTCGTGCGGAGTCACGACCGTCGGGGACATATGCTCCCTCGGTTCCCCAGGGAGGGGGATTCTCGGGGACTCGGGAATAAGGGCCGTGGCGTTTCTGGAGCTTTTCGACCGACATCTCCCCGACGTGTCCTCCCTCGAACTCGCGGCGGGGGATCTTTACGAGGAGAGGCTTTTTCCCCACGCTCCCTATTCCTGCGGTCCCGGGCTTTTCGGGGCCGCGTTCCGAAGGGCCGCGGAAACCGGCGTCCCGCTGGGCGCGCACCTAGGCGAGAGTCCCGACGAGGCCCTGTTTCTGAGAAACGCCCCCAACGGCTTCGAGCAAAGGATATTTCCTCTCATGGGGAAAGAAAGTTTTCCGAGGCCCGCTTCTCCGACGCCGGTTAGCTATATCGACGGACTGGCGGGGGAGAGAAGCGTGAAGCTCTCGGCCGTCCACGTGGTGCAGACGGGCGCGGGGGACGCGGAGACGATTCGCGGCAGGGACATGGGAGTGGTTCTGTGTCCGAGAAGCAACGTCTTTATAGGCGTGGGGGAGCCCGACATGCGCCTTATGGCGGGACTGGACAGGGTGGGTCTCGGAACCGACGGACTTTCGAGCAACGAGGACCTCGATTTTTTCGGGGAGATGAGAGCCGCCCGCGACATGATGGAGAGGCAGGGAGTCGGGCGGGGCGACCGCCTGGCCGTCCGCTTCGCCACCCTGGGAGGAGCCGGGGCTCTTTTCATCGAGGAGAGGACGGGAAGCCTCGAGGCCGGAAAGGACGCGGACATCGTCTGCGTGGAGTGCGGCGAAGCGGCCTCCTCCGACCCGTACCGCGCGGTGGTGAACTCGAAGCCGGAGGACGTCGTTTTCTCCATGGTGAGGGGGGAATTTCTCCGCGGGGGAGAATCCCGCCGAAGCGGATCGGGCCGGCCGTGAACGGGTCCCGCCCCGAAGCGCTTTTCGTTTACGGAACCCTTCGCAAGGGGGAGGCGAGAAGCGGTCATCTCGAGCCGTGCAGGTTCATGAGGGCGATGAAGGTTCCGGGGGCTCTCTACCTGACCCCTTTCGGCTATCCTGCCTGCGTGCTCGGCGGAACTTCTTCCCCGGGAATCCGGGGAGAGCTCTACGCTCTTCCGGATGACGGCGAGGGATTCATGGAGCGGATCGACCGCGTCGAGGGAATCCGCGAGGGACTTTTTTCAAGATCGGTCCTCCGCCGCGGAGGGGATTTCTTCTACGTCTACCAAGCGGGCCCGAGGATCAGGAAGACGCTTCGCGACGAGGATCTCTCCGCGAGCGGCAACTGGCTTTTCGGTCCGAGCCTTTGCAGGAAGGACCCTCTTTCCTTCGCCGCGGGTTTTGAGGACCTCCACAAGCGCTACTACAGGATGGAGCCCGGGGACGCCCGCGAGGAAACGGTTTTTCTCGAAGGCGAGATTCCGGTTCTGGTCACCTGTCCCCATTCCACCGTCCACGTGAGAACGGGAAAGCCGAAGCGCCACGAGTTCTACACGGCGGCGCTCGGGACGATACTGCATTCCGCCCTGGGCTGCCACTGTCTTTACGCGAACAGGCGGCAGAAAACGGACCCGAACTACAGGGACGACTGCGGTTTCAAAGACTCCGTCGGGGAAATTATTTCCGAAAGGAAGATAGAGCTTGTCGTGGACCTCCACGGCACCGGCAACGAGAGGCCCGAGGATATTTTTCCCGGCGTGGGCGAGGACGGAGAGTTTCTTCTGGGAAACGCCGATGTTCTCGAACGGTTCTACGCGTCCGCGGAAAAACGCGGAATCCGGGCAGGAAGTCCCGACGTGTTCCCGGCCGCGAGGCAGATGACCGTGGCGAAGTTCGCCGCCAGGCGGTTTTCCGTTCCGGCTGTACAGGTCGAGATAAGCGACAGGCTCAGAATGCCGAAGGTTCGGGAAAAGGAGTTTCGAAACCTGGTCGGTTTTCTGCTGGATTTTATCGGGAAGGCTCGCGGAGAACGGGTTCTCCGTCCATGAAAAAAGCCCCGAACGTGCGTCGCGGAAAACGCCGTTCGGGGCTTTGAGACTGTCGGGCGGCACGATGGCCGCTCCCTTGATTCAGAAGTACATGCGCGTGACCAGACCGAACGTTCGGGGCTGAATCACCCTGTATGAGAGCCGGGCCCGTCCGCCGCGTTCGCGGTCGAACGAGAGCCGTGCGTTTTTGTCCGTGAGATTCTTCACGTAGAGCATGAATTCCAGGTTCCCGTAAACCAGACCCGTGCTCAGGTTGACGAGATGGTACGGATCCAGTTCCAGATCCAAGGTCGTTGCATCACCCTCCGCCATGCCCGCAAAACCGGGAAAATTGTGCAGGAACGTTCCCGCGCCTTCAACTTGGTCGCCAGACTGCGTGATCCGCTCGCCCACGTACTGCCAGGCGGCGGTGAGATAGCTTTCGTCCGCCCTCATGATGCCCGGAAAAGTGTAAGTGGCGGCCGCGGAAAACTGCCAGTCGGGCGTTGACGGCAGACGGTTGCCGTCTTTTATGCCGCCGATGACTTCGTTGTCGGCGTTCGTTACGGTACTGTCAAATTCGGCCTTTACGTAGCTGCCGGCGAAAGATATCTGCAGGGCGTCCGTCAGGTATGCCTGAAGTTCAAGCTCCGTACCCACCGTATGCGCCTTCGGCACGTTAAAGGAAATACGGGAAGAGCAGGTGCCGGCATCCATGCTGATTTGCAGGTCCTTGATCTTGGTGTAGAACGCCGACGCGTTGACCGTTACGTTTTCGAAGAACGACTTTACGCCGAATTCGTAGTTCCAGAGCGTTTCATCGTCATACTTCTTGAAGTTCCCGAAGGTTTGGATGTCTGACCCTCGGCAGAGATCCCTGTTGATCGGGTCGTTGACTCCACCCAGCCGGAATCCTCTTGAGGCTTGCGCGTTTACGGAGACTTGATCGGTAACCGCGTAGTTGACCATGAATCTGGGTGTGAAGCCGTTTGACTTCGTCTCGTCGCTCTGGGTGTCGCTGTTTGAGAAAAGGCCGCCCGAGGTAAAGGAGCGGTTCTCCTTCCAGTCGTACCACCGCAGACCGGCGGTCAGGTCCAGACGGTCGAGAAGCGTAAGTGTCGACTCGCCGAACAGAGCGACCTGTCTTATGTCGTACGGCAGGTAGGAATTATATGGTGAGTCCGTGTCCGCGATGCCGTTTCGAAGAGAGTCCGAGGTTCCCGCTCCTCGTGCTTCATCCACGAAAGCGTCGTACCCTGGAGTCGGAAGGGCCTGGCGGTAGTCGCGGTCCGTCTTCGAGTAGAACACGCCGCCCAGCCACTGAAGGATACTCTCGTTGTTTGAACTGAAGTGCACTTCGTGGGTCATCTGCTTGAGGTCGGTCGTGTCGCGCAGGTTGGAAGGCAGAAGCGCCTCGTCATCAAAATTAAGATCGACGCTTACGCTTCCAGAAAGCGCGCTCGCGTCGCGGCTGACCAGTATGTCGCGCTTGGTGTAGCTGAACATGTATCTGACGCTGACCGGGTCCAGTTCCAGTTCCGCCACCGTGTCTACAATAAGGGTCTCGTCCTCAAACGCCTCGTCGAGCAGCAGGTGCTGCTGGCGCTTGCCCAGTTGAACAGGAGGACGGGAAGGAGTCCCATTCGATTCCGTGTGCGGGTTGGCGAACAGGTTAAACACCTCGTCGCGGTTAAAGCCGTCCATGTCTATGTTCTGGTAGACGATGCGCGGAGTGATCGAGATGCTGTCCGTCGGCTTGAAAAGCAGAGCCAGGCGGCCGCCGAAGCGCCTGCCGTCGTTTATGTCCTCTGTCGTTCCTCCGGTTTCGCGAAGCGCGTCGATGAAGCCCGCGTATTTCGTCCCGTAGGCGACCATGCGGATCGCCGCCGTCTCCCCGAGCGGAACGTTGAAGGCGCTTTTGAGGTGACCTCCGAACGAATCTTCGCCGACTAGGTTCATATCGACTTCAGACTTCGTTTCGACCACGCCGAGCTTGGGCTGGTTGGTTATGTAGCGCACGGTGCCGCCGATGGAGCCGGAGCCGAAAAGCGTGCCCTGCGGTCCTCTCAGGGTCTCAACGCGGTTGAGGTCGAACAGGTCGAGGTCGGGAGTGAAAAGCGAAAGCGAGATCGGGGTTTCGTCAAGATAGACTCCCACCTGTTCTTTCACCCCCGGCTGGTCGCGCACAATCTGTCCCGAGGAAACGCCTCGGATGTTCACGACGCTCTGCCCGGGCCCGAGGTTCTGTATGGAAAGTCCCGCCACGTTGTTCGCAAGCTCTTCTATGTTGGCGGTGTTCAGGCGCTGAAGATCCTCTTCGGACTGCACGTTCACCGAGAAAGCCAGGTCCCGCAAGTCGGATTCCCTCCTGGTGGCCGTCACTATCATCTTCTGGAGACCGTAGGCGCCGGGGAGCAGCGCGCTCGAGCCGTCGGCCGGGTAATTCCGGTCGGCCGAAGAATTTCCGTCGGTCGAGGAACCCCGCTCGGCCGAGATTTCTTCGTCCTGCGAAGCGGCCGCGGCCTGGGCCTGGGGAGCCCCTCCCGCCACGGCGCTCAAAGTCGTGGTAAGCAGAATAAAAAACGAAACGACCGCGAAGAGTCCCGCGGCCGCGTAAAAGCGAGAATGATCCTTCATCTCCAAATGCTCCTCCCTTGAATGTTTTCCGCCGGGACCGTCAGCCGTCGCGGCGATTCAAATCCGAACAACCATTATAACAGAAAACCTCCCCGTAAATCCACAACGGACATGGCGCGTCGGGGATTTTCAGGCGCGGAGAATGTCAAGCTTTCCCTTCTGCGGTATCAGTCCCTTCTTCCATGCCTTTTCGAAAAGGAGCTCAAGCGCCCCGGTTCCGCTCTCTCCGAGGTCTCTCGTCCATTCGTTCACGTACATGAGAACGAACTTCTCCCCGGTGTCCTCGTCCATCCCCCTTCCGAAGCGCATGGCGTAGTCGAGCGCTTCTTTCGTGTTGGAAAGCGCGTACTCTATGCTTTCCCTGTGAACGCGGAGAACCTCCGCGTCGAGTCCGCCGCCGACGTCCCTTCGCAGGACGTTCAGCCCGAGCGGCATCGGAAGGTCGGTCTCCGCCGCCCACTCGGCTCCGAGATCGAGCAGGAGCTCGAGACCGAAATCCCGGTACGTGAGCTGTCCCTCGTGTATGAGGAGTCCCGCGTCGGCCTTTCCTTCGAGCACCTCGTCGATGATCCGGTCGAAGGGAACTTCCACCGGAACGAAACCGTCGGCGTAGATGCGCAGCAGAAGGTAGGCGGTCGTGAGCTCTCCGGGCACGGCCACGGTCTTTCCCCGAAGGTCGGGGAGCCTTTTCCCCGAAACCACCACGGGGCCGTAGCCCTTTCCCATGCTGGCTCCGCAGGAAAGAATCCTGTAGCGGTCCTGGACGCCCAGGTACGCGCGGGCGGAAATCGCCGTGACCTCGAGCTCTCCCGCAAGCGCCCTCCGGTTAAGCGACTGTATGTCCTCTACGACATGCTCAAAGTCGATCGTCTCCGAAGACACCTTTCCGCTGGCTATGCCGTGGAACATGAAGGCGTCGTCCGCGTCCGGGCTGTGGCCCAGTCTCATGATGCGTTTTTCCATCCTTATTCTCCTTGTCCTTGTTTCTCCGCTTCGGGAGAGTCCGCGTAGAACTCGATTCCGCCTCCGGCTTCAATCTCCCCGAGGCTCGCCAGAAGCTCGCGGTACCTCATTAGTCCCTCGATTTCCCGCCCGCCCAGGCCGTACCTTATCCTGTTTCCCAGGTAGGTGGCGCACTGCTCCCTGCCGAGCCCCAGTCTCTCCGCCTCCGCCTCCGCTATTTCGGAAACGAGACCCTCTCCTTGCTCCCTGGCCGACAACAACCGCCCGGGGCAGTCGCCCAGAGAAACTCCCTTTTTCGCCGCGAACACGGCGTACACGAAGGGAAGGCCGGTCTTCGCGGTCCATATCTCCCCGAGGTCGTAGGTCAGGGGAAAGTCGGCGAGGCCGCGGTGAAGAGCCCTGAGGCCTCGGTCGCCTATCAGCATTCCCGCGTCCACGCCGTCGAAAAATCCGTTTCCGGGCTCCCTCGCGACGTACTCGGGCGAGACGCCGAGGAAAAGTTCGAAAACGATCCTGAGAAGGGCCGCGGAGCTTCTCGACCCGCTGTCGACGGCGACCGCTTTGACGGACTCCACGTCCCTTCTCGAAGCCAGCACGACGCTGTCGACTTTTCCGAAAGAGGATATGGAGATGCCCGGCAGGACGACGAGTCCGCCGCCCCGCAGAAGCTCGACCGAAGGAACGAGTCCCACGTCCACCGCTCCCTCGTCGAGCTTCCCGCGGAGAACGGAGGGCTCGAAGTACATCACGTTGAACCCGCCCCCGGCGCCGTCTCTTTCGAGAGCGTGGACTAGGGGGCGGGCGTTTAGGAAGGGCGCTGTTCCCAGGTTTATCGGCAAACCGTCTCCTCGCTCGCGCGCCGCGCGTTTCTCAGCTCCTGTTCCACTGGGAGGGAAGGAATATCTTTTCGTACAGGGAAAGCGCGTAGAGGTCGCTCATCCCGGCTATGAAGTCGCACACCGCCCTCTCGAGCGAATCCTCCTCCCTCGCGGGCATCCCGCAGGTTTCGCGGAAGACCTTTTCGTTCGCGCAGAAATACCCGTAGAGCTCCCTTACGACTTTTTTCGCCCTCTCGTGAAGCTCGAGGAGCCGCTCGCTCACGTAGACGTTTTCGTAGAGGTACACGCGAAGACCCATGAGGGCGTCGAAAACCCCGTCGCTCATGACTACCCTTCTCTCCCCGCTTTTCGCGGTGTGCTCGACGATGTCCGCGACCATCGTGTTCACCCTCTCCGAGGCCGTGTTTCCCAGAACCGAGACGCAGCGGGGCGGAACGTCCCCGGCGGCGATTATTCCCGAGCGCACGGCGTCGTCGAGATCGTGGTTGGCGTAGGCGACCAGGTCGGAGATCTTGGTCACCTGGCCCTCCATCGTCCCCGGCCTGTTGTCCTCGGTGTCTATTCCTTCCTTTCCCCACCCCTTGGAGTGCTTCGCGATTCCTTCCCTCACCTCGAACGTGAGGTTGAGTCCCCGCCCGCCGCGCTCGAGCGCCTCCACCACTCTCATGCTCTGGCGGACGTGCCTGAACCCCCCGGGGAAGACCTCGTCGAGTCCCTCCTCGCCCGAGTGGCCGAAGGGGGTGTGTCCTATGTCGTGGCCCAGGGCTATGGCTTCGGTGAGGTCCTCGTTGAGCATGAGCGCCCTCGAGACCGTTCTGGCTATCTGCGAGACCTCTATCACGTGAGTGAGCCTCGTGCGGTAGTGGTCGTTGGTGGGGGAGATGAACACCTGGGTCTTGTGCTTGAGCCTGCGAAACGCCTTGGAGTGTATTATCCTGTCGCGGTCTCTCTGGAAGCACGTCCTTATGGAGCACTCCTTTTCGGGGACGGCTCTTCCCCTCGATTCGCCGCTCGGGGTCGCGAGCGGGGAAAGCAGTCTCTTTTCGTTTTCTTCGGTCTGTCGCCGTACCAGCAAGATTCCCGAACCTCCCCTAAAGCGTTCTCACCGCCACTCCCTTTTCCGAGAGAAACTCCTTGGCCTCGCCTATGGAGTACTTGCCGTAGTGGAAAATCGACGCGCAGAGCACGGCGTCGGCCCCGCCCCTCTCCACGGCCTCGAGCAGGTGTTCGAGCCTGCCCGCGCCCCCGGAGGCTATGACCGGGATGCCGACGGCCGAGGACACCGCCGCGGTGAGCTCGAGATCGTAGCCGTCCTCCGTGCCGTCTCTGTCCATGCTGGTGAGAAGTATCTCTCCCGCTCCCAGCTCCTCCGTCCTGCGGGCCCACTCGAGCGCGTCCAGGCCGGCGGGTTTCCTTCCGCCGTGGGTGAACACCTCCCACCCGCCGCCGTTTCGCCTCGCGTCTACGGCCACCACCACGCACTGGCTTCCGAACCTCCCGGCGGCCCTGCTCACGAAACCGGGGTCGGCAACCGCCGCGGTGTTCACGGCGACCTTGTCCGCCCCCGCGAGCAGAAGCGCCCTCACGTCTTCCACCGTCCTTATCCCCCCTCCCACGGTAAGGGGGACGAACACCTCGCCCGCGGTCCGCTCGACCACGTCTATCATCGTCTTTCTCTTCTCGTGGGAGGCCGTGATGTCGAGAAAGGTTATCTCGTCGGCCCCCTCCTCGCCGTACCTCTTGGCCGCTTCCACGGGATCGCCCGCGTCCCTGAGGTTCACGAAGCGCACGCCCTTGACCACCCGCCCGTCCTTTACGTCGAGACACGGTATTATTCTTTTCGAAACCATCTACCCGAACCTTCTTATGCTCTCCGCAAGATCGATCGAACCCGAGTAAAGCGATTTTCCGAGAATCGCCCCGAGCAGCTTCCCGTCTCCCACGGAGCTTATCTCCTCGAGGTCGGAGACCGACGCTATTCCGCCCGAAGCGATAACGGGAAGGGCGCACTCGGAGAGAAAGCTCCTTATCGAGTCCGCGTCGACTCCCTCCATCGTGCCGTCGCGGTCGATGTCCGTGCGTATCACGAGAGAGACGCCCGCATCGGCGAACTCCCGGGTCGTCTCCCCGACGTCCGCGTCGGTGACCTCCTTCCATCCGCGAAGGGCCACCCTTCCTCCCCTAGTGTCCACTCCCACGGCGATCTTTCCGGGAAACCTCCGGCACGCCTCCCCGAGAAACTCCCGGTCGGTGAATGCCGAGGTGCCCAGTATCAGCCTCCGCGCGCCCGCCTCGAGGTATCTCTCCGCCGCCGCCATGTCCCTTATTCCCCCTCCCACCTGGACGCTCGAGGAAACCGACCGGACTATTTCCGCCACCGCGGCGAAATTCGCGGGGCTTCCGCGAAAGGCCCCGTCTAGGTCGACGACGTGAATCCACTTCGCCCCGCACGCCTCCCACCTCCTGGCCGTCTCCGGCGGGTCGTCGGAAAACACGGTCTCGGTGCCTTCCCGCCCCCTGACCAGCCGCACGCAGTTTCCGTCCTTTATGTCTATGGCCGGGATGATCGTCAACGCGAAGTCTCCTTCCCGCGCCCGCCCCGCGCGAAGCCGCCCGCGGGACGCGGCGGGCAAGGGGTGTAAAAATACCTGACCGCTCCGCCCGGTAAAATACGGATCCCGCGGAACTTCCCCGCCGCCCGGCTCTGGCAATCGCGCTCCGCGCCGTCTATAATTACCGGGCCGTGAACCACTGGCTCGTCAAGTCCGAACCTTTCAAGTACTCGTGGGAGGAGTTCGTCCGCGACGGGTGGACCTACTGGGACGGGGTGAGAAACTACCAGGCCAGGAACAACCTGAGGAGCATGAAGAAGGGAGACCCCGTTCTTTTCTACCACAGCAACGAGGGTCTCGAAGTCGTGGGAATATCCAGGGTGAGAAGGGAGCACTACCAGGATCCCACGACCGACGACCCCAGGTGGGTGGCGGTCGACCTGGAACCCGTGGAAACCCTCCCCAGCCCCGTGTCGCTTGAGAGCGTCAAGGCCGACCCGAGACTCCGGGACGTCGCCCTGGTGAAGCAGAGCCGCCTCTCCGTCATGCGGCTCGAAAAGGAGCATTACGACGCGATAGCGGAGATGGGAAGACGGGGCGGCTGAACCGCCGCGCCCGCGCGGCCGCGCCGCTGGGTTTCCCGCCCCGCGCGGTTTGCGTTATACTTACGGAAACGGACGCTTGTCCGCCCGGCGCTTCATGCATACTCAACTTGTCATCAATTCCCTCTCCGGCGAGACCAGGATAGCGGTGCTCGAAAAGAGCAGGCTCAGCGAGCTTTTCATAGAGAGAAAGAACGGCTCTTCCATGTCCGGAAGCGTGTACAGGGGAAAGGTGGAGAAGATAGTTCCCGGCATGCAGGCGGCTTTCGTCGACATAGGAACGGGCAAGTCCGGGTTTCTCTCCGCCGAGGACGTGTACGAGGAGTCTCTGAGCGAGCTTTTCCTGGAAGAGGGGGACGCGCCGCGGCCTTCGGGGAAAAACCGCCAGCCCATACAGGAGGTCCTGCGCGAAGGACAGGAGGTCATGGTCCAGGCCGTCAAGGAACCCACGGGAACCAAGGGACCCAAGCTCACCTGCCGCGTGGGACTTCCGGGCAAGTACCTAGTCCTGCTTCCGACGGCGGACGCGGTGAGCGTTTCCCGCAAGATAACCGACGCGAAGCGGAGAAAGAGGCTCTCCGAGATGATGGAGAAGCGGCCGCGGAACATGGGGTTCATACTCAGGACCGCGTGCGGGAAGGCCGAGGAGGGGGACATAAGGGCCGAGATGAAGTCGCTTGCCGCCAAGTGGAGGAGAATAAGGAAGAAGTACGAGTCCCCGGGACCCCCGCGCAGGCTATACGAGGAGTCGAGCGTCTCGGTGAGGGTGGTGAGGGACGTCATGGGAAACGGCCTGAAGAAGATCACGGTGGATTCCCAGAAGACCCACGCCGAGATATCGAAGTACTTTTCCGACGGGATAGGCAGGGGGAATTTCAGGGTCGACCTCTACGACGGGAGCGAGCCCATATTCGAGAGATACGGAATCGAGAGCCAGATAGAGAAGATGTGCCGCAGGAAGGCGTGGATGAAGTCCGGCGGGTACCTGGTCATAGACGAGGCCGAGGGGCTTACGGTGATAGACGTGAATTCCGGCCGCCTGGTGGGGGAGGAAGCCCACGAACAGACCATACTCAAGACCAACAGGGAAGCGGCCGTGGAGGCCGCCAGGCAGATAAGGCTCCGCAACCTCGTGGGAATCATAGTGATCGACTTCATAGACATGCGGTCCCAGAAGTCGGGAAGGAAGATAGAGTCGCTTTTTTTCGAGGAGATGAAAAAGGACAAGGCGCGCAGCACCATCCAGGGGATATCGGCCTTCGGCGTCGTGCAGCTCACCAGGCGCAGGGTGAGGGAA
The DNA here is from genome assembly GCA_965243595.1 of Thermodesulfobacteriota bacterium. Lineage (GTDB taxonomy): Bacteria > Desulfobacterota_D > UBA1144 > Nemesobacterales > Nemesobacteraceae > Nemesobacter. The sequence continues at coordinate 1,922,859 of OZ251569.1, read as the reverse complement.
AGCGTGCTCTCGGATCTTACCGAGGCCTGCGACGCGTGCGGGGGAAGCGGCAGGGTCAAGTCCGCGCACACCGTCTGCTACGAGATACTGAGGGACCTTGCCCGGCGCGCGGACGACCCGGGCGTGGAGGAACTCACCGTGTGCGCCGACGGGGGCGTGATAGCGAAGCTTCGGGAGATAGAGGGAAAGTCGGTGAGGAGGATTCAGAGGGAGAGGGGAGTCAGGATAAGGTTCAGGGAGACGGGGGATTCTCCCGGGAAGTTCAGCGTCGCCGAGCGGCGGGTTTCCTGACCGGCGTCGGGGAGGGCGCAGCATTGGAAAAGAACGGTTCTCTTCATCACGTGGCCATAGCCGTGAGGGACATAGCGAGGGCGGAGGAGCTCTACTCGGGCATGATGGGACTTCGGGTCGCCCACAGGGAGGTCGTGGCCGACCAGGGAGTCAGAACCTCGATGCTGCTTCCCCCCGGCGGCGAGGGCACGGCGATAGAGCTTCTCGAGCCCCTGGACGAAAATTCGCCGGTCTCCGGGTTCCTCGAAAAAAGGGGGGAGGGGATTCACCACCTGTGCTTTCTCACGGACGACGTGGAGGCTTCGCTCAGAAGGCTCGAGGAAAAGGGCGCGAGGCTCATAGACGAGCATCCCAGGGCGGGAGCCTACGGCGCGGAAGTCGCCTTCATACACCCCCGGTCGATGAACGGGGTGCTGGTGGAACTCGCGAGGCCGCGCCGGAAGAGATAGGTCCCGCTAGCCTTTCGTGTCCGCCCCGCCGTCTCCCCCGGCCGTCTCGGCGGTCTCGTCTTCCCTTATGGACTTTCTGAATCCCCTTATTCCCTTGCCCAGGGAAGAGCCGATGTCCCCGAGCCTGCTGGGGCCGAAGATGAGGAGCAGAATGGCCAGAATGGCCACGAGTTCCCATATGCCTAGTTGTCCGAACATCTCGGACAATACGATACACCAACCCGGGCTTATCTCAAGTTCCGGGGTCGCGCGTCATATCTTCGAGAAGTCGGCCATCCGGAAAAACAGGTCCTTTATTTCGCCGAGAAGGGCGAGGCGGTTGTTCCTGGTCCTCTCGTCCTCGTCCATGACCATCACCGCGTCGAAAAAGCCGTCTATCGGGGCGGAAAGCGTTTTGAGGGACTCGAGACAGGCGAGGTAGTCCCTCTCGCCGGGGACCTTGCCGGGAACGGAGATCCTTTGCGCCACCGCCTCTTTCGCGCCCGCGAGCGCCCGGGCGAGCTCCTTTTCCTCCCCGCGTTCCAGGAGCCCTTCGCTGAGCTTCGCCGCGGGTCTTTCCTTCGCTATGTTGAAAACCCTCTTGAATCCCGTGGCGAGCTTCGCGAAGTCCCGGCGGCCCGCGAACTTCCCGAGCGCCCTGGTTTTCCTGTACGCGTCGAGGGGACTGTCGAAGCCCGCCGCCGCGACCGCCTCGACGACCCCTCCGCCGAAGCCCGATTCCGTCATGAGGTTCCTGAATCTCCCGGACACGAATTCCATGATCTCCCTTTCGACGTCGGCCTCCGGCCGGCGGTTCCCCTTCTTCTCCCCGTCCATGGACCCGGCGACCAGCCGGACGCTTTTCGCGAAGGCGTCGGAGAGGGAGAGGTCGAGTTTTTTCTCTATGCAGATTCTTATCATTCCCAGCGCGTTTCTCCTCACGGCGTAGGGGTCGGAGGATCCCGTGGGAGCCAGCCCGGCGGCGAAGCAGGAGGAAATGTTGTCGATCTTGTCGACGACGCTCAGCAGCGCGCCGGTTTTCGTCCGGGGAAGGTCGCCGTTTCTGGAAAGGGGCATGTACTGTTCCTCTATGGCCGCGGCCACGGCCTTTTTCTCCCCTCCGATCAGGGAGTAGTGCCTGCCCATCACTCCCTGGAGTTCGGGGAACTCGAACACCATCTGCGTCGCGAGGTCGGATTTCGAGAGTTCGGCGGCGCGCTCGAGGTCGGGATTTTCGAAAAGCTCCCTCGCGAGCGCCTTCATGCGTCCGACCTTCACCCCGTAGCTTCCCACGCCGGAGAGAAACACCATGGAATCGAGATCGCCGGCGCGGCTCTCCAGGTCCTTTTTCGCGTCTTCCGAGAAAAAGAATTCCGCGTCGCTGAGCCTCGCCCTTATGACCCTCTCGTTTCCCCTGACCACCACCCGGCCGTCGGCGACGGGAGTTCCGCAGACGAAGACGAAGTTCGCGAGCAGCTCTCCGGTCTTCTCCGAGCGGACGGGAAAGTACTTCTGGTGGGTCTTCATGACGCTTGCCAGCACTTCCTCGGGCAGGCGCAGGTACTTGCTCTCGAACCCTCCGACGAGCACCGTGGGGTGCTCGACCAGGTTCACGACGGTTTCCAGCAGCCCGGGGTCTTCGTCCACCGTTCCCCCGATTCTTTTCGCCGCCCGCGCGGCGTTTTTTCTCACTATCTCCTTTCTTCTCTCCGGGTCGAGTATCACGTCTTTTTTCTCGAGAGCCTCGACGTACTTCGCCCAGCTTTTCACGCGAAACGGCTTCGGGGATGTGAACCTGTGGCCGAAGCTCGCGTTCGAGCTCTCCACGTCTCCCACCGAGAACCCGACGGTCTTTTCCTCGTAGACGGCCGATATCCACCTCACGGGTCTCGCGAACACGGTCTTTCCCGCGCCCCATCTCATGGATTTCCTGAAGGGAATCGCGGCGATCGCCCGGGGAAGCAGCTCCCGCAGCACCGACGGGGTCTTCCTTCCCCTCGAGACTCTCCTTGAGCAGAGGAACTCTCCGTTGTTCCTTCGGGCGACGACCAGTTTCTCGACGTCGACTTTCTGGGATCTCGCGAAACCCAGGGCGGCGGCCGTGGGCTTTCCCTTCTCGTCGAACGCGGCGCGCACCGGCGGTCCGAAGCTTTCCGAGACGCGGTCCTCCTGCTTTCTCTCGAGACCGCTCACCCTCGCCGCGAGCCTCCTCGGCGTGTAGAGAACCTCGATTTCCCCGAACCCGACGCCCTCGTCCCGAAGCTCCCCTTCGAGGATCGAGCGCAGGTCGGCGGCCGCCCCGGCGAGAAACAGCGCGGGTATCTCCTCCGTTCCGATTTCCAGTATCAGCTCTTTTTCCATGGGTCGTTCTTCAGGAGGGGGAATCCCAGCTTCTCCCTCGTCCGCAGGTAGGAGGACGCGCAGAGATTGGCAAGCGCCCGCACCCGGCCTATGTACGACGCCCGCTCCGCCACCCCCGTCGCTCCCCTCGCGTCCAGGAGATTGAACGTGTGGGAGGTCTTGAGGCAGTACTCGTAGGCGGGAAGGGGAAGGTCCTTTTCCACGAGCGAGCGGCATTCCGCCTCGTACATTCCGAAAAGCTCCCGAAGCATCCCGGGGTCGGACTCCTCGAAGTTGTACCTGGACGCCTGCACCTCGTTCTGGTGATGCATCTCCCCGTACGTCACGCCCTCGGTCCACTCCAGGTCGTAGACGCTTTCGACCTCCTGCAGGTACATCGCTATTCTCTCCGTTCCGTAGGTGATCTCCGCCGACACCGGGTCGAGGTCTATTCCGCCCGCCTGCTGGAAGTAGGTGAACTGGGTTATCTCCATGCCGTCGAGCCACACCTCCCAGCCGAGTCCCCAGGCCCCGAGGGTGGGAGACTCCCAGTCGTCCTCGACGAACCTCACGTCGTGCTCCAGTGGGTCTATTCCGAAGGACCTGAGGCTTTCGAGGTAGAGCTGCTGTATGTCGTCGGGAGATGGCTTGATCAGCACCTGGAACTGGTAGTAGTGCTGGAGCCTGTTGGGATTGTCCCCGTAGCGCCCGTCCGTCGGCCTCCTGGAAGGCTCCACGTACGCCGCGTGCCAGGGCTCGGGGCCGAGGCACCTGAGAAAGGTGGCGGGATTGAACGTTCCGGCCCCCTTTTCCGTGTCGTAGGGCTGCGCCACGAGACAGCCCCTAGACGCCCAGTAGTCCTGGAGGGCCAGGATGAGTTCCTGATAGGTCATGACGGGCAAGATACTACCATCAAAACGCGGGAATCAAACACCGCCGGGACTTCTTGCCGCGTGCGCGTATTCGCGGATGCCCTCGAGGGACCTTCGCGCCACGATCTCGCGCCGCCGCCTGCGGGACATCCTTCCCTCAACCCCGGGGAAGAGGCCGAAGTTTACGTTCATGGGCTGAAACTCCCTTCCCGTGTCGGAGCAGACGTGCCCGAGCAGGCAGCCCACGGCCGTTTCCGCCCCCGGCAGCGCGGGCGCAAGCCCCAGGGCCTTTCTCGCGGCGTTTATCCCGCACACGATTCCCGTCGCGGCGGACTCCGCGTATCCCTCGACTCCCGTTATCTGTCCGGCGAAAAAGACGTTTCCTCTGGACCTGAGCGAGAGGTCCCTCCCGAGCAGCCGGGGGGAGTCTATGTAGGTGTTTCTGTGCACGCTTCCGTACCTCAGAAACTCGGCGGATTCCAGGCCCGGAATCTTTCTGAAAACCTCCCTCTGGGCGGGGTAGCGAAGCCTCGTCTGGAAACCCACCATGTTGTACATGGTCTCCTCCCTGTTTTCGGTTCTCAGCTGCAGGACGGCGAAGGGAGTCTTTCCCGTCCCCGGGTCGGGAAGTCCCACGGGCCTGAGGGGGCCGAAGCGCAGGGCGTCCCTTCCCCTCCCGCACATCGTCTCGACCGGCATGCAGCCCTCGAAGTAGACCGCCTTCTCGAAATCCCTGGGCTCGACCTTCTCTCCCCGGAGCAGGCCGTCCACGAGCCCGTAGTATCCTTCCCGCGAAAGCGGGCAGTTCACGTAGTCTCCCTCTCCTGCGGCGCCGTACCTCGACCCCCGAAAGACCCTGGACATGTCCACGCTCCCGGCGTCGATTATCGGGGAGATGGCGTCGTAGAAGTAAAGCCCGCGGGACCCGGTGAGCGAGGAGATTTCCCGGCACATGTCCTGCGAGGTGAGCGGGCCCGTGGCCACTATCGCGATTTCGTCACCGCCGGGAGGTATCCCGGTCGCCTCCTCCCTTATCACCTCCACGAGCGGGTTTCGCTCCGTCTCGCGCGTCACGTGGCGGGAAAACGCCTCCCTGTCCACGGCGAGCGCCTTTCCCGCGGGAACGCTCGACGCCTCGGCCGCCTCGATCACGAGCGAACCGAGCTCCTTCATCTCCCTTTTCAGTATTCCCGAGGCGTTCTCCGCCGAGCGGGACTTGAGCGAGTTGCTGCACACAAGCTCGGCGAGTCCCGCGGTCCTGTGGGCGGCGGTGGTTTTCGCGGGCCTCATTTCGTAGAGCCTCGCGCGGATTCCGAACCCGGCGATCTGCCTCGCCGCCTCGACTCCTGCGAGTCCGCCGCCGATTACCGTTATGGAGAGATTCTTCGAGTTCATGCGGAAAACCCGGGACCCCCGTTCCGGCCGGGAGGGCCTGAATTCTACCCGTTTTCCCGCCGAGCGGTCTTCGCCGCCCGCGGCGGCGGGAATTGTCTTCCCTTTTCATATTGGTTATTTAATTCTGCCTAGGACGATGAGCTACGGAGCGGTTGTATTCGATCTTGACGGAACGCTGATAGATTCCCTCGACGACCTCGCGGACGCCGTGAACAGGGCGCTCGGCATGAACGGTTTTCCCCCCCGCGACGTCGGATGCTTCAGGTATTTCATAGGCGGAGGGACGGCGACCATGGTGGAGAGGGCGCTTCCCGAAAAGGAGCGCAGCGAGGAGGCGGTGGAGCGGTGCCTCGGCGACTTCAACCGCATCTACGGCGAGAGGTTCAACGTCAAGACGAAGCTCTACGAGGGCATACCGGAACTTCTGGACGAGCTTTCCAGGAGGGGGATGAAAAAGGCCATTCTCACCAACAAGCCCCACGGATTCGCGGAAAAGTACGTGGAGGAGCTGCTCTCGGACTGGAGCTTCGACGCGGTCGTCGGACAGAGGGAGGAGATTCCCAGGAAGCCCGACCCGTCGGGAGCCCTCGGGATATCCAGGGAGCTCGGGGTCGGTTCCTCGCAGACGGTCTACCTAGGGGACTCCGGCGTGGACATGATGACGGCCGTGGGCGCGGGCATGCTTCCCGTGGGCGTTCTCTGGGGATTTCGCACGGGAGAGGAGCTTCGCGAAAACGGGGCGAAGCACCTGATAGAGACTCCCATGGAGCTTTTTTCCGTGATAGACTGAGGGGCGCGGGCGACGCTATGGTTTCCGATCTGGGAGAAGTGAGGCTTGGGATTCTGGGGGGAGGGCAGCTGGGAAAGATGCTCTGCCTCGCGGCCAGCAGGTGGAACCTGCGCACGTACGTGCTCGACCCCTCCGCCGACTGTCCCGCGGCGGCGGTGTGCACCCGGTTCTTGCGGGGCGACTTCAGGAACTTCGAGGACGTGTGCGGTTTCGGAGAAAACGTCGACTTCCTGACCATAGAGATAGAGAACGTGAACCTGCCCGCGCTTTTTCGCCTGCGGGAACGTGGAGTGGTGGTGAGACCCGAGCCCGAGGCCGTGGAGCTCATACAGGACAAGGCCAGGCAGAAGCGCTTCTACGCGTCCCGGGGACTTCCCACGGCGGATTTTTCGGTTTTCGAGGGAAAGGAGGAGATTGCGGCGGCCGAGGCGCGGGGAGACATAAGGATTCCGTTCGTCCAGAAGCTCTCGAGGACGGGTTACGACGGAAGGGGGGTGCGGGTGGTCGGAACCGAGGCCGATCTAGAAGATCTCCTCGAGGGAGAATCGGTCGTGGAGGACCTGGTCGACGTGGAAAAGGAGATATCGGTCATAGTGTCGCGGAACCCGGCGGGGGAGACGAGGTGCTTTTCTCCCGTCGAGATGATGTTCGACCCCAGGGCCAACATAGTGGAGTTCCTCGTGAGTCCCTGCGACATCGGCCGTGAGCGCGCCGAGGAGGCGAGCCGTCTCGCCGAGCGCACGATAGAGGCGTTCGACATGTGCGGCCTGCTGGCCGTCGAGATGTTTCTTTCCAGAGACGGGGAGATGCTGATAAACGAGTCCGCCCCGAGGCCCCACAACAGCGGACACCACACGATCGACGCGGCCCGCACCTCGCAGTACGAGCAGTGCCTTCGGGCGGTTCTCGGCCTTCCTCCCGGAAGCACCGGGACCACCACCCCGTCGGTCATGATCAACATACTGGGCCAGCCCGGCTTCGAGGGCGCCGTCAGGTACGAGGGGCTTTGCGACTGCATGGAAGTCGAGGGGGCGAAGTTTCACATATACGGCAAGACCCGAACCAAGCCCTACAGGAAGATGGGACACGTGACGGTGCTTGAAAGCGACGTCTCGAGGGCTCTCGAGAAGGCGAGGTTCATAAAGGACAACCTGAGGGCGATAGCGTGAAGACTACCGCGGTGAGCGTCATCATGGGTTCGGATTCCGACCTCGAGGTCATGGCGGGAGCGTGCGAGGCGCTCGAGGAGTTCGGCGTGGGCTACGAGACGACGATAGTCTCGGCGCACAGGACCCCCGAACGGCTTTTCGACTTCTCCTCGAACGCCCACATGAGGGGAATCAGGGTGATAATAGCGGGGGCGGGGGGAGCCGCCCACCTGCCCGGAATGGTGGCCTCCGTCTCCCCCCTTCCCGTGATAGGGGTTCCGATAAGGTCCTCGAACTCGATCGACGGGTGGGACTCGGTGCTCTCCATACTGCAGATGCCGGCCGGCGTTCCCGTGGCCACGGTCGCCCTGGGCGGCGCGAGAAACGCGGGAATCCTGGCCGTCGAGATTCTCTCCGCGGGCGACCCCGGGCTCCTGGAAAAGCTGCTCGAACGCAGGAAGAAGCTTTCTTCGGAAGTCGAAAGAAAGGCCGCGGAGCTCGAGCGTCTGGGCGCGCGGTCCTACCTCGAAAGAAAAAAGACGGACTGACCGGGCGGTCTTCGGCGGTCCCGCCGCGCCGTATTCGCACCGCTTTCCGCCCGGGAAGAAGGCCGGAGGGCGGACCCGCGGAAGAGTTCCTACTGTATGGTCTTGTTGTCCGGCTCGTAGCCCTGCACGGGAACTGGGGAGGCGTGGTGGAAGATCATCGACCACCGCCCGCTTTTCTTCTCGAATATGTTCGTCGACTGGGAGAGGTTGAACATCACCGGCTCCCTCTTTATGTATATCATCTCCTGGAGGCACGTGACCCACGCGACGTCGTTTCTCACGTCGACCGTCACGTTGGAGATGCTTATGTCGACCTGGTCCTGGGGGTCGAAGACGCTCTCCCAGCTCTGCCTTATCGCTTCCCAGTTCCGAAGGGCCGTCCATCCCGGGTGAACGCAGCCGGACCTCGAGTCCTTCGTCCAGACCTTGTCCATGAGATCGAGGTCCCGCGTGCCCAGGGCCTCGTAAAACAGGCCGTTCACCCTGAGTATCTCGTCGCTGTCCTTGTGCGCCATCGTACGCTCCTTTCGCCCCGCGGCGTTCTATCGGAAAAGATCGAGAAGTCTGTCGAACTGCGAGAATATGTCTTCCCGCATCCGAAGCACGTCGTTGTACAGGGCCACCGCCATGACGAAGACGAGGAACGAAAACCCGATCCGCTGGGTTATCTCGAGGGTCCTCGTTCCGAGGGGCCTTCTCCTTATCTTCTCTATGCCCATGTAGAGCAGGTGCCCCCCGTCGAGCATCGGTATGGGGAGGAGGTTTATGAGGGCCAGGTTCACGCTTATTAGCGAGGTGAACTGCAGAAGGTTCGATATGCCGCTCTGGGCGGCCGAGCCCGACACCTTGGCTATGAGAAGGGGTCCGGCGACGGTTTTCCCCGCGGTCGCCAGGGTTATGTTTCCCGTGACGAGCTTGAAGAGAAAACCGAAGAAGAGAACGGTTATCTCGACCGTCATGCGCGCGGCCTCGCCGACGCCCCTGGCTATCGATTCGAAAAATCCGTACTTCCTGGTCGCGGTCTCCATGCGGGGGGCGATGCCCACCAGGTAGCGTCCGAGCGTCCCGTCCATCTCCGCCGCGACGCTTATGCTTAAGTCTTCTCCGTCCCTGGAGACCGTGAAGTCGAGAGAGCGGCCCCCGCTTTCGGCTATCGTGTCGGAGAGCTGCTGCCAGCTCGATACGGCCGCCCCGTCTATGGTCCTTATCCTGTCGCCGGGACGTATGCCGGCCCTGTGCGCGGGGCGGCCCGCGGACACCTCCGCCACGACCGGGGCGATGGGCCTGGCGAAGCCCGTTTCGACCCTGCCCTCGGGGGACACCTCGCCGCGCAGGGCGAGAGTTTTTCTCTCCCCGCCGCTTTGAACCTCGAACTCGAGCAGCGAATCGGGGTTCGAATGGACGATCATTTCCACGTCTCTCCACGTGCCGACCTTCTTTCCGTCCACTCTCAGTATCCTGTCGCCCTCGGCGAATCCCGCGGCGCGGGCGGGAGAGTCCTTCTCCACGTAGGTTACGTCCGGGGGACTCTCGAGGTGTTCCGAAACGCTTATGCCGAACATGAACGCGAGAGGCATGAAGACGAACGGAATCGCGAAGTTCATCGCGGGTCCCGCGGCCACGATCAGGAACCTGTCAAGAAGGGACTTGCTCGAAAAACCCCGCCGGTACTCCCCGTCGCAGTAGGCTTCCACCCCTCCGAGCGAGGAGCGGTCGAGCAAGGCGCGGAAAATCGCTCCGTCCCTCTCAACCCGAAACTCCCTACGCCCCTCCAGCCGTCCGAGAATTTCCTTCCAGCTCCCGTGCTCCCTTATGTCCACCCCCTCTATACACGTGATCCTGTCTCCCGGGCGGAGCCCCGATTCTCCCGCTCCCGCGTTTTCGACTATGACGTTTCGCTCCGTTCCTTCCCCGTACATCTTCACGTAACCGCCGAGGGGAAGGGCGCAGACCATGTACTCGGTCTCTCCCCTGGTGAAGGAGAGAAGCCTGGGACCGAATCCGAGGGAGAACTTCTCGACCCTGACCCCGCTTCTTTTCGCGAGCAGAAAATGCCCGAGCTCGTGGAAGAACACGAGAATTCCTATTACGAAGATAAAGGCTAGGATTGTACCCATGGTTAAAGCGGCCGTCCGTCCGCCAGGGAGGCGGCGATGCTCCTGGACCGCGCGTCCGCCTCTAATATATTGTCCAGCCGGTTCGAGTCAAGCGGCTCGTGACGCTCGAGCGTCTCCCTCGCGACGCGGGTTATGTCGGTGAACCTTATCCTCTTTCGGAGAAACGCCTCGACGGCCACCTCGTTGGCCGCGTTGAGCGCCGCGGGGTATGTGCCGCCCATCCTCAGGCACTCGGCCGCCATCTCCGGCGCCTCGAACTTGCCGGTGTCCAGCCTCTCGAACGTGATGTCGGGGAAGTCGGCGGGCGAGGCCGGGCCGTTTCCCATGTCGAGGCGCGCGGGATGAGAGAGCGCGTACCCTATGGGTATCTTCATGTCCGGAGACGAAAGGTGCGTCACGAAGGAGCCGTCGGTGAACTCGAGCATGGAATGCACCACGCTCTGCGGGTGCACCCAGATCGATATCTTTTCGGGCGGGACGTCGAAAAGCCACCTCGTTTCGATGATCTCGAATCCCTTGTTCATGAGGGTGGCGGAGTCTACGGTTATCTTTCTCCCCATTTTCCAGGTCGGATGGCGAAGCGCCTGGGAGACGGTGACTTTCCCGAGGTCCCTCTTCGGAGTCGTTCGAAACGGTCCCCCGGAGGCGGTTATGAGAATTCTTCTGAGAAATCCGCGGTCCCTTTCGCGAAGCGTCTGGAAGATGGCGCTGTGCTCGCTGTCGACGGGAAGCAGGGCCGCTTTGCGGCGGCGCGCCTCGGAAACCAGAAGCTCCCCGGCCACCACCAGGGACTCCTTGTTCGCCAGCGCCACGTCCTTTCCCGCCCGCACGGCCGCGAGCGTGGGTTCCAGGCCGCGGAATCCCACCATGGCCGACACGACCAGGTCGCAGTCCCCGTGGGAGGCCACCGCGAGGTTTCCCTCGTCCCCGTGATGCACCCGCGTTTCGGGCCCGGCGATTTTTCTTATCTCCTCGGCGTCCTTTCTCGAGGCAACCGACACCACCCGGGGGCGAAATTCCCTCACCTGCCTCGCCAGGAGGGCCGCGTTTTTCCCCGCGCAGAGTCCCGCGACTTCGAATTTTTCCGGGAACCCGCGTATTATCTCGAGCGCCTGGGACCCGATCGAGCCCGTCGACCCCAGCACGGAAACCTTCTTCAATCCTCCTCCCCTTCTCCGCGCACCTGCTCTCCCGTGAGACCGAACCTCCTCTCCCTGGCCCGGAAGGCGGCCACGGCCTTGAGCAGATGTCTTTTCCTGAAGTTCGGCCAAAGCGTCCTGGTGACGTACATCTCCGTGTATGCGAGCTGCCAGAGAAGAAAGTTCGAAAGTCTCATCTCCCCGCCCGTTCTCACCAGCAGGTCGGGTTCCGGCAGGCGGGAGGTGTAGAGAAACTTCTCGAAATCCTCCTCGGTCACCGTCCGTTTCTCTCCCCGCGCCACTATCGCGTTCACGGCGTCGATTATCTCTTCCCTGCCCCCGTAGCTCAGCGCCAGGGTGAGGGTCATGGAGTCGCATTTCTCCGTGGCTTTCATCACGCGTTCCAGAAGCTCCCTCACGTCGGCCGGAAGGTCCGAGAGCCTTCCTATGGCGTTTAGCCTTATGTTTTCCGAAAGCAGCTTCTCGCACTCGTTTTCGAGGTAATGCCTGAGCAGGTCCATGAGAGCGCGGACCTCCTCCGCCGGCCTGTTCCAGTTCTGGGCGGAAAACGCGTAGAGGGTTATGTACCTTATTCCGATCTCCCTGGCCGCCCGCACCACCGACCGCGCGGATTTCATTCCTTCCCTGTGTCCGACGAGCCTGCTGAAGTTCCTGCGGCTGGCCCACCTTCCGTTGCCGTCCATTATCACGACCACGTGCCGCGGAAGACGGCCGGGGGAGGAAATATCGGAATTTTTTTCCATTGCGGAAGTTTCTTTTCCCGCCCGGGAGGAGAGCCGTCGTCTCAGCTGAAAACCTTGTAGACCTGCGACACCGGGTAGGCGATGAAGGCGACGGTCACGAACACTATCATGGCCACTATCAGCGCGAACGCGTATATGAGCAGCGCGGCGGCGTGGAAAAGGATTCTCTTTCCCACGAACCACTCCCTCGACACTTCCGGGAGGTCGAATATGTAGCTTTTGAAGAATCCCGACAGTATTCCGGTAAAAAGTGTGGACATGTTCGCTCCCCGGCTTTTCCCTAAAGCTATCCTATTCCGCCTCTTTCATCAAGAAAGAATAAGCGGTTCCGCGCGCGCTGTCCAAAAACGGTTTCTTTCAGGTAGAGTAGAGCGCGTAGATTCCCATGACGAGATTCCGTTTTCTCCCCGTATGCGCGTTCGCGGTCCTTTCCCTCTGCTCATCCTCCCTGTTCGCCAGGGAGGAGACCTACAGGGGGCTTTCCGATTTCGCCAAGGCGCTGAGCATCATAGAGAAAAACTACGTGGACGAGGTCTCCTCCGAGCGGCTTGCGGAAAGCGCGATAAGGGGGATGTTCGATTCGCTGGATCCCTACTCCGCGTACCTGTCTCCCGACAGTCTCAGGAACCTGGAGATAGGAACCATGGGGGAATTCGAGGGAGTCGGAATAGAGATCACCGTCCGCGACGGGCTTCTCACGGTCATATCGCCGATCGAGGGAAGTCCCGCCGAGGAAGCCGGCATGAAGCCCGGGGACGTGATCGTCTCCATAGACGGACGCGACATGGACAAGACCAACGCCGTGGAGGCTCTGGGCCTCATAAGGGGCAGGCAGGGCACCCGGATCACTCTCTCGGTCAGAAGGGATGGCGAGGAGGACGTCCGCGATTTCGCGATAGTGAGGCGGATGATCAGGCTCAGAAGCGTCGAGTCGCGGCTGGTTGAAAAGAACGTGGGCTACATAAAGCTCTCCCAGTTCCACAGAAGGTCGGCCGACGAGTTTCTGAGCTCCTACGAGAAGCTCGAGACGGAAAACGGCGAGAAGCTCGGGGGACTCGTGGTGGACGTTCGCAACAACCCCGGGGGACTGCTCGAACAGGCCCTGGCGCTCTGCGACATGTTCATGGACGACGGGCTGATCCTCAACGTCAGGGGAAGGTTTCCCCATTCCTCCAGGGAGTATTTCGCGAGAAAGGGAACCGAGATATCCGCGCCTTCGGTCGCCGTGATAGTCAACGGGGGAAGCGCGAGCGCTTCCGAGGTGCTCGCCGGGGCGCTTAGGGAGAACGGAAGGGCGAAGCTGGTGGGCACGAGGACGTTCGGCAAGGGCTCCGTGCAGTCCATAATGGAGCTGGGCGGAGGAGCGGGAGTGAAGATAACGACCGCCAGGTTCTTCACGCCAAGCGGAGACGCCATAGGCGACAGGGGAATAGAGCCGGACGTCGTGGTCGAGGGCGGCGGGGGTGACGGGGAAGACCCACAGCTCGCAAGCGCCCTCGAGGTCGTAAGGCGCATGTGAGGAGGCGCGGGAAGCTTGAGCGACGGGAAACGGACGGGAAAAAGGACGGCTTCGCGAAAGACGGGCGGGGGAAGAACCGCTCCCAGGCTCGTCCGGGCGGCCTTCGTTCTGCTTTTCTTCTTCGCCTTTTCGGTCTTCGGCCTCCGGTACGTCGAGAGGTTCGTTTACGACGGGCCGCGGGACGCCGCGGAGGCGCCCGCGCCGGAGGCGGAATCCGCGGCGGAGAGGAAAGTTCCGCCGCAGCCGGAGGCCGCGTCGCCGGACGATGTCCAGCGGGAGGAAGAAGCCGCGGTGGAGACCGGCCCGAAACCCAGGGTCGTTCTCGTGATCGACGACCTCGGCAACGACAGGGAGTCGGTCGACAGGCTCGTCGAAATGAACTTTCCGCTCAACATGGCCGTGCTTCCCTACCTTCCGCATTCGGGCTACGCGGCGCGCGAGGCGCGCGAAAACGGCATGGACGTGATTCTTCACCTTCCCATGGAGCCCAAGTACTCTTCGGGCTACACGGCGGACGACGCGGGAGAGGGGGTTCTGCTGGTGGGCTACCCCATAAGCCGGCTGAAGGAGGAACTCAGGAAAAACATCCTCGCGGTTCCCGGCGCGGTCGGAGTCAACAACCACATGGGCTCGAAGTTCATGGAAAACGAAAAGCTCGTGGGAGTGGTGATGGACGAGATCGGCGCCAGGGGATTTTACTTCGTCGACAGTCTCACCACCGCCGATTCCGTGGGCTACCGGGTCGCGAGGAATCTCGGGGTGAAGGTTCTCAGGAGGGACGTTTTCATAGACGAGGCGGACAGGGGAAAGGATTACACCGTGGAACAGATCGACCGGCTCGTGAAAATAGCCGAGAAGAACGGAATGGCGGTGGGAATCGGTCATCCCTATCCGCAGACCATAGAGGCGCTCTCGCAGTACCTGCCGGAAGTTGCGGGAAGGGTGGAATTCGTAACCATATCCTCGGCCGATATCGACTAGCGGCGGCGGGGACTGGGAGAGACGCGAGGGCGGAGATGCGATGGGACTTGTAGACGAGGTCAGAAACAGGCGCGATTCCTGGACCCGCAGGCTCGAGGAGCAGAGGTCCCGCGAAGAGGAGTACGACCGCGAGCGCGAGGAGCTAAACGCGGCCCGGATAGCGGAAGAGATAGAGAAAAACCGCTCCATGGTCGGGAAATTTCCCCGGAAGAAAGAAGATTCCTGACCGTTTCGTAAACGCGCGGTTTGACAATATCCCCCCCGTGCTTTAAAATCCGTCTTCTGCAAATCTGGAGGTTCGTATTCCGTGCCGGGAATAATAGTAGGCAGCAGCGAGAGCATCGACAGCGCCCTCAAGAGGTTCAAGAAGCAGGTTGAAAAGGGCGGGGTTCTTTCCGAGGTGAGAAGAAGGGAGTACTACGAGAAGCCGAGCGAAAAGAAGAAAAAGAAGATGTTCGCCGCCAAAAAACGCGTTTCAAGCAAAAAAAGAAGGTAGCGTTTCCTCCTTCCGCGGTTTTTTCCGGAAATTCCTTCCGAAGGTCGCCGACAAAACCGCTTCCGATGAAAAATTCTTCTTTCAAGTCCGCGATAGAAGACATAAAGGCGAGGCTCAGCATAGTGGACGTGGTGGAGCGCTACGTCTCCCTGAAAAGGACCGGAAGAAATTATACGGGACTCTGTCCCTTCCACGACGACAACAATCCTTCCATGCAAGTGAACGAGGAAAGGGGCTTTTTCCACTGCTTCAGTTGCGGGGCCGGAGGAGATATCTTCGGTTTCGTGATGAAATACAACGACATCGGCTTCATGGATGCCGCGAGGGAACTTGCGCAAAGAGCCGGAGTCACGCTTCCTTCCGCGTCCCGGCGGGCGGGAAACAGGGAAGAGGATTCGGCGGGGAGAAAGCGGCTCTTCGAGATAAATTCGCTTGTCTGCTCGCTTTACCGCAAATGTCTTCGCTCGGCAAAGGGTTCCGAATCCGCGAGAAAATACATGGAATCCAGGGGAATCGACCCGCAAACCGTGGAGGAATTCGGACTCGGTTTTGCTCCCGACGGCTGGGACACGGTCGTCAGGTTCGCACGGGAAAAGAAGATGGAGATTTCCGAGCTTGAAAAACTGGGACTCGTCGCCGCCAGAAAGGATTCGAAAGGGCATTACGACTGGTTTCGAAACAGGATAATGTTTCCCATATACGGAATGGACGGACATGTTCTGGGCTTCGGCGGAAGGACTCTGGACGAGGACGACGGGAAGAATCCCAAGTACATGAACTCTCCCGAATCTCCCGTCTTCAGCAAAAAGAACGTCTTTTACGGGCTCCACAATTCGAGAAACGAAATCAGGAGAAAAAGACAGGCCGTTTTGGTTGAAGGCTACATGGATTTCATAAAGCTTTACGCGAAGGGAATACGTAACGTGGTGGCCACGCTGGGAACGGCTTTCACCAATGACCATGCGACTATTTTACGACGCTTCTGCGACGAAGTGGTGATCGTCTACGACGGGGACGCGGCGGGGATAAGTTCCGCGGTGCGGGCGGGAGAAATCCTTCTCGAGCGCGAGGTTTCCTCGAAGATCTGCCGTATTCCCGACGGTCTCGACCCCGACGATTACGTGGAAAAACACGGCGCGGAAGGATTTTCCAAATTGCTTGAGGAAAAAGCCGTCAGTGTTTCCGACTTTGTCATCGACGACACCTTCTCGAAGCACAAGGAAAAGAAGATGTCTCATCGAGACGCGACCAGATCTCTCGCGGAACTCGTTTCGAAGACAAGGGACCCGATCGAAAGAGCGAGGGCGCTCTCAAGAATAACGGGGGTTTTCGGAATCAGGGAATCCGAGCTGCTTTCCATGGTGAAAACCTCCGGCTCGGGAAAAAACCGAGGCTCCCTCGCCCCGGCCGCCGGGACCTCCGGCGAGGCCGCCGTCGAGAGAATGATTCTCAAGATACTGCTGCGTTTTCCCGGGCTCGCCGATGTTGCGGAAATCGAAAATATCGGGAACCATTTTGAGAACGGCGATTTAAAGGTTATTCTTGACCGCATAAGCGAAGTCGGGTTTAACGATGCTTCCTCGCTGATAAGCTCTTTTGAAAACGTTGATACACAGGAATTGCTATCCGACCTGATTTTTTCCTCGGATGATTTGATAGACGAAAAGACTTCGGAGAAAATTCTAAGGGACTGTGTAACGAAGCTCGAATTGAGGCATCTGAGCCTCAGGCTCAGGGATGTAAGGGACAGGATTCAGAAGCAGCGGGATTCTTCGGACAAAGAACTGGAAAAGAAGCTTGTCACGGAGTACAGAGATCTGGACAGGGAGTACAGAGATCTGGAAAAAAGCATGAGAGGAAATATCAGTTGAACCCCGACGATAAACTTGACGGGTTCGGGGACGACGTGGCGGGGGAAGGCGAAAAGGTCTTTCCCGACCCCGCGCAGGGTTTCCCGGTCGCCCGGTCCGAGTCCGAAGGGCGGTACGGAAAAGGCGCGGGAAGCCGCGATTCCGACCAGGACCCCATCCGTTCCTACATACTCTCGATTGCCGAGCACTCTCTCCTTTCCAAGGAAGAGGAAATCGAGATAGCCAGACAGATCGAGAAAGGCAAGAAGATAATAGCCAGAATGATAATAGAGAACCCTTTCATGATGAAGAAGGTTCTCAAGCTCGAAGAAGAGATCAAAAGCGGCGGGGAAGCGGGCGGGGACGAAGGTGCGTACGCCTCGCCGGAAAAAAACTTTCACCCGATAAAGGAGCTTTTCGCCGAGAGCCAGAAGCTCAGGGAGAAGCTCAAGACCCCCTTCCTGTCCAAGGCCGAACGGACGGGAATTCTGAAGAAGATCAGGGAAAACAACGAGCGGACCGTGGAGCTTCTCGACGAAATAGACTTCACTTCGAACCAGGCCAGCAGGATATACCATCTCGCCGTGGAGCACCTGGACAAGATGCGGCACGCCTGCTGCGAATGCGAAGCGGACGACGTCGACGAGCGGGCCGCCGACGGCTCGGAGCACGTGTATTCGGAGGAGGAAATCGCTTCGCTCAAGAGGGTGCTGAGCAGGTTCGAGAAGGCCAAGAAGGCTACCAAGAGGGCAAGGAAGAAGCTCGTCGAGTGCAACCTGCGGCTGGTCGTCAGCATCGCCAAGAAGTACGTCAACAGGGGACTTCCGTTTCTCGACCTGATCCAGGAGGGCAACATGGGTCTCATGAAGGCGGTGGAAAAGTTCGAGCACGGGATGGGATACAAGTTTTCCACCTGCGCGACCTGGTGGATAAAGCAGGCCATCACGCGCGCCATAGCGGACCAGGGAAGCCTCATAAGGATTCCCATTCACATGACCGAAAACATCAACAGGCTCAACAAGGTGTCGAGGTCGCTTATGCAGAAACTCGGAAGGGAGCCGAGACCGGAGGAGATAGCCGAGGAGATGGACATGCCCCTCAAGAAGGTGGTCAAGATCATGAAGGTCTCCCGCGACCCCGTCTCCCTCGAAGCTCCCATAGGAGAAGAAGACGGAAGGCTCATGGACATCATCTCCGACCCGAGTTCCTCTTCTCCCCTCGACATGCTCGAAACCAGGGAGCTTAAGCAGATCATGCGCAGCGCCCTGTGCACCAACCTCAGCAACGGGGAGAAGGGAGTGGTCAAGATGCGTTTCGGGATAGACGAGGAAAAGGAGTACACCCTCGAGGAGATAGGAAAGAAGCTCGACGTCACGCGCGAGAGAATAAGGCAGATCGAGGTAAAGGCCATAAAGAAGCTCAAGAGATTCGGAAGGGCCCTTCCCATCAAGGGATGCAGGAGGGACTGACGGCTTCCCTTGACATTTTTCCCCGCCGCCGTAAAATAAAAATTCTAGGGTGGCTATGCTGAAGGGGAAGCACCCGGTCCCATCCCGAACCCGGAAGTTAAGTCCTTGTAGGCCGATGATACTGCTCCTTTCAGGAGTGGGAAAGTAGGTAGCTGCCCTTTTTTTCTTCCCCTCTTTTCTTCTCCGTCGGTGTCTGCGATGTCAAAGACCAACGTTGCGGTTTTCGTCTCGGGAAGCGGAACCAATCTCCAGGCGATAATAGACGCGGACATAGAATCCGCGAATCTGGCGGTGGTCGTCTGCAACGTTCCGGGCGCGCGGGCGGTCGCCAGGGCGGAGAAGCACGGCATCGCCGTGGAAGTGGCCGCCAGCGGGGACTTCGGATCGAGGGAGGAGTTCGAAAGGGAGGTCGTGGGAAGACTCGACCGCTACGACGTGGGGCTCGTGGTGCTGGCCGGGTTCATGAGAATACTCACTCCCTACTTCATAAATCTCTTCCGCGACCGCATAATCAACGTTCATCCTTCCCTCCTGCCGTCCTTTCCCGGCGCGGGAGCCGTCGCCAGGGCCGTCGAATACGGGGTCAGGCAGACCGGCTGCACGGTTCATTTCGTGAGCGAGGAAGTGGACGCGGGTCCCATAATTCTCCAGGCGGCGGTTCCGGTTTCCCAGGAAGATACAGAACGGACCGTGCTCGACAAGGTTCACGCCCAGGAACACAGGATACTGCCCGAGGCCGTGCGGCTTTTCTGCGAGGGCAGGCTGCTGGTGAAGGGCAGAAGGGTTTTCGTGTCCGGACGCCCGGGCGGTTCCTAAACGGTTCTTCCCACGGCTTCGGCCACCGGGGCCGCCTTTTCCATGAGGGTCCTGAACGTCCGGGGCTTGAGCGACTGGTTTCCGTCGCTTACCGCGGTTTCGGGGTTGTCGTGAACCTCGACTATCACTCCGTCCGCGCCCGCGGCTATCGAAGCGAGCGTCACGGGAATCACGTACTGCCAGTATCCGGTTCCGTGACTCGGGTCGGCGAACACCGGGAGGTGGGTCTTTTCCTTGAGAACCGGTATCGCGTTGAGGTCGAAGGTGTTTCTGGTCGAAGTCTCGAACGTTCTTATTCCCCTCTCGCAGAGCATCACCTTGCTGTTGCCTTCCGAAAGTATGTATTCGGCGCACATCAGGAATTCGTTTATCGAGGTCGACATTCCGCGCTTCAGCAGAACGGCCTTGCCGGACCTGCCCACGTGTTTTAGAAGCGAGTAGTTCTGGGAGTTTCTCGCCCCGATCTGAAGCACGTCCGCGTACTGCTCCACCAGCTCCAGGTCGTCGGGACCCATTATTTCAGTGACCACCGGCAGGCCGGTTTCCTCCTTCGCCTTCGCCAGAAGCTCCAGTCCCTCTTTTCCGAGACCCTGGAAGGAGTACGGGGAAGTCCTGGGCTTGAACGCTCCTCCCCGGAGCATAGCCGCGCCCGAATCCTTTATGGAAGCCGCTATCGTCATGATCTGGTCTTCGTTTTCGACCGAGCACGGCCCCGCGATTATCTGAACCTTCCCGCCCCCCACGGTTACGCCGTCCACGTCGAAGAAGGAGGTTTCGTCGTTTACCTCCCGGCTCGTGAGCTTGTAGGGCTGCAGCACGGGAACGACCTTGTCGACCCCCTGGAGCTGCTTGAGGCTGTCGAGGTGCTCCGGTTTTCCCCTCTCGTCCCCGACCACCCCGATTACGGTTCTCAGGACTCCCTCGATCGGATGCGGCGAATAGCCCAGTTCCCTGATGACGGACTTGACGTTGTCTATCTCGTCTCCCGTGGCTCCGGTTTTCATTATCACTATCATTTCAGAAATCCTCCGTGGCTGCGCGAAAAAGACACTACTTAATACATAGCGGACTGTTAATGTCAATTGCCGCTTCGGGAACGGGGAGCCCGCGGCCGGTCCGTCGCGCCGGGCTGACGAAGGTCGCCGTGAATATTCTCTCCGAGTTTTCCCGAAACAGTTTTTCGAACTTCGTTTTCGCTTCGCCGCCCGAAACCTCCGTGAAACCGGGAGGAGGGCAGGCGGAGCGAAACAGGCCGCTTGCGCAAAATTCCCGCGCTATTTCTTCCATGTAGGGCAGCTGGTCGGTCTTTACTACCGTTTTCCCGCCCGCCGCGAGCGCTCCGGAGAGGAGGCCGATGAACCGCCGGTTGAACATCCTGTGCTTCGAGTGTTTTTTCTTGGGCCACGGGTCGGGGAAGTTTATGAACACAATGTCGAACGTGTTTTCGCGAAAGACCTGCGCGAGAGCGATTTCGGCCTCTATGTGCGCGAACCTCGCGTTTCCCCTGCAGAGTTTTTTCGCGGCCCCGACGGCCTTTCGGAATCTTCCCCCCTTGATCTCGACGCCCAGGTAGTTCCTCGATTCGTTTTCGCGCGCCTCGTTTATGAGGAATTCTCCCTCCCCGAAACCTATTTCGAGCGCGACGGGCCTGCCGTTGCCGAATATCTCCTCCCCGCCGACGGGAAAGGTGTACAGGGAGAGGTCGAGCGCCGGGTCTTCGGGCTTCATTTCCCGCGCGGGGCTCCGAGAACCGAGGCTATTTTCTCTTCGCCGACCCTTATTCCGTAGTTTCCGTTCCGTTCTTCCATCTTCCCCACGCGGGCGGGAAGCGCCATCTCTATTTCGCCGCCGCGGGCCTTCTTGTCGATTTTCATGACGTCCGTTATCTTCCGCGGGTCGATGTCGGGGGGACAGTCGGTCGGGAGTTCCGCCCTGCGCAGAAGTTCCACGAGCCTGTCCTGGTCCCGTCCGCTCCAGGAGGTTTCCCCGAGGGCGATCTCTCCCTCGACCGCCATTCCGATCGAAATCGCTTCTCCGTGGGAGAGGGCGTAGCCCGAGAGCTGCTCCAGGGCGTGTCCCGCCGTGTGTCCGAAGTTGAGAATCTTCCTCAGGCTCCGCTCCTTTTCGTCAAGCTCGACCACCCGCGCCTTGATTTCGCAGCTTGCCTCTATCACGTCGCGAAGAACCCGGTCGTCGAGCATGTGGACTTTCTCGACGTTCTCTTCCAGGTAGCGGAAAAGCTCCGGGCTTCTTATCGCTCCGTACTTTATTATCTCCGCGAGTCCTTCGCGAAGCTCCCTTCTTCCCAGCGTCTTCAGGACGTCGGTGTCCGCGTACACCCGCCACGGCTGGTGAAACGCCCCGACGAGGTTCTTTCCGTGACGCGTGTCCACGGCGGTTTTTCCTCCCACGGAGCTGTCGACGCAGGCGACGAGGCTGGTAGGCGCCTGCACGCACGGAATTCCCCTCATGTAGGTCGCCGCCGCGAATCCCGCCACGTCTCCGACCACCCCTCCGCCGAGGGCCACGACGCAGGAGTCCCTGCCGAATCCCGAATCGAGCATCCTGTCCTCTATGAAGGACTTCGTCTCCCTGTTCTTGCTTTTCTCCCCGGCCGGAAAGACTATCAGCTCGACTTTCGCGAAGCGGGACCTCATGTCGCCGAGAAGTTCCTCCGCGTAGAGCTCCGCCACGTTGGAGTCGGTCACCAGCGCGAGGGAGTGGGCGACGCCGGCTTCCGCGAGGTCCCCCGCGACCCGTCCCAGCAGTCCCCGGCCGATCAGGATTTCGTAGAAACCGTTTCCGTCTCTATCGACTGTGACTCTTATATTCTTCAATTCTCATCCCGGCATCTTGAGCACGGACCAGACGGGGCGGGGGGACAGCGATTCCGCTCCCCCGAGTCCCTCGAGCTCTATGAGAAAGAGGTATCCGGTCACGGCGCCTCCGAGCCTCTCCACGAGGTCTCCCGTGGCGCGCGCGGTGCCTCCGGTGGCCAGAAGGTCGTCGACGACCACGATTCTGCTTTCGGCGTTCACCGCGTCCTCGTGAATCTCGAGGCTCGCCCTTCCGTACTCCAGATCGTAGGAAACGCTCGCCGTGGAGTGGGGAAGCTTGCCCGGCTTTCTCGTGACTATGAGTCCCTTGCCGAGCTTGAGCGCGAGGGCCGAAGCGAAGATGAAGCCCCGGGATTCGGGCCCGGCGAAGGACGTTATCTCCCTTCCGTCGAGCATCTCGGCCATCATGTCCACGGACCTGCGGAAAGCTTCCGCGTTCTTGAGAAGGGTCGTTATGTCGTAAAAGACTATTCCCTCCCTGGGAAAGCCGGGGACCTTTCTCACGTGGCTGGCCAAGTCTTCCATTTATTCCTTCCGGCGCGGCGAAAGCCCCCCTATCCGTCTTCTCCGCGCGCGAGAGCGAGGGCCTTTCCGACCGCTTCCTCGGGGGTTTCGCAGGCGATAATTTTCTCCGAGACGCCCCACGTGTCAAGCCCGACGACCGGCACGCCCGACTTGAGGGCGAACGATATCTCCGACAGCGTGCCGAATCCCCCTCCCACGGCTATCACGCATTGACTCGACTTGACGACTATCACGTTTCTGGCTTCGCCCATTCCCGTGACGACCGGTATGTCGACGAACCCGTTGGCCTCCAGGCGCTCGGTCCCCGGAAGAATTCCTATCGTGGTTCCCCCGGCCGACCTCGCTCCCTCGCACGCCGATTCCATCACTCCTCCCCCGCCGCCGCAGAGCAGGACGCATCGCGCCTCCCCGAGCAGCCTGCCGACCCTCCGCGCCGTCGTTCTTTCGCGCTCCCCTGCGGCCGAGGCTCCGATGACTCCGATGATTGTTTCCATTTCGGTCTTGCGGTATCGTATTCCCCGTGCCGCCGAAGCGGCCGGAATCTGAATACTTTAACATACCGGGGTTCTCCGGTGTCGGGAGGGTACGGCATGAACTTGACTGCAGCGGGTCTCGCGTTCGTTTTCTCGATTCTTCTCCTTCCGCCGGCTTTTCCGGCGCGGGGCGAGGCGAACGTCGCGTCCCCGCACGGTTTCGATTTCGGGATTTCCAGGAAGGAGGCTCTCGCCAGAACGGGGACGCTCGGTCTCGAGGTGGCTTCGGACAGCAAGTACTCGAAAAAGCTCAGGAAGGTGGTTCTGCGCGCCTCCTCCACCGGCCCCGCTTCGGGACCCGGGCGCAGCACCCTGCTCGAATTCTACGAAGACAGGCTCATGTCCAGTTCCCTTCTTCTGAGTTTCGACGACGGGGAAGGGCTCGCGTCCGCCAGGAGCCGTATCGAGGCGGACATCCGCGGGGATCTGGGCGAATCGTTCAAGCGCGACAGGGTTTTTTCCTACGAGGTGACCAGGTGGGATCTTCCCGACACCCTGGTTCTGATGAGCGTCAATCCCGACAAGAAGACCATAAAGCTCGAATACGTGAGCAAGTCCGTTCTGGGGAAAAAGACGGACGCGGACCTCAAAATCAAGAGAAGGAACGCTCCGGGGGACCCCGCCAGGGAAATGTTCGTGGACGGCGACTATTCCACGCGTCCCCGCTAGCTCGCGGCGTCCTTCACTTCTTGCCCGGGTGCGGCTTGCCGTAGAACTTGAGCAGGCTTCCCACGTGGAAGGCCAGCGCCACGCATATTCCGCAGTAGAAAAGCACCTCGTGCCCCGGCAGGTACTTGCGGAAAAGAAACACTAGAGCCGCGAGCAGGAGAATCCATCCGAACGTCTCCAGGAAAAAATGCCCGAGGGTGCGCACCGGCGTCTTGGGCTCGGCTCTCATCAGCTGCGGAAGCTTCATGAAGACCAGGAAGAAGAAGTTTCCGAGGATGAACGTCCCGAGCAGGAACCCGAGAAGAACGAACAGTATCAGAAGCAGAAATTCCATGGTTCCGAAAAACCCCTCCGGCGGGAATTCTACCATATTTCCCGAGCCGGCGCAGGGAGAGCCGCTTCGGGGGACGGGAAATTGCCGCCCCCGCCCGGGAGCCCGCCCGAGGTCGCGGGGGGCGCATTGGGGCCCGCCGGCCGGGTTCCTGTGGTTTTACGCGGAAATCAGGTTACTATTTTCGCGGGGCCGCCGTATCCGCGTTCGTTTCCCGGACCACCGCCCGGGCCGCTCCCAGCGCAGAATGGAAAGGAACTTTATTATATCTTCGAGCCGCGGGGGAAAAGGCTTGGGGGCCTTTTTCCTCTTCTTTCTCGCGGCGGGGCTCTTTTTCCCTTCGATTTTTTATTCCGTCCCCGCCGCGCTGGCCCAGAACGCGGAAAAGGACGGGACGGCCGTCATCTCCTCGCTCAGGATAAGGGGACTTGGGGACATAAGCGTCGGAACGGTGAAAAAATCGATGCTCACGCCGTTTCCCTCGAAAAAGCCCTGGAAGAGCGACCCGGAGTTCGACAGGCAGCTTCTGGAAGACGACGTAAGAAGGATAGAGCAGCTGATGAGGGATCACGGCTACTACTCTTCTTCCGTGACGCGCGACATCGCGTTCAGGGACGGGGGCCGCAAGGTCGACATAGAGATAACGGTGGACCAGGGAGACCCGGTGGAGGTGAACAGTCTCGTCGTCAGGGTGCTCGCCGACTGGCCGAACGACTACGCGGCCGCCGTGAGGAAGGCGATTCCGCTTCGGGAAGGAAGGCGTTTTTCCCAGATAAAGTACCGGGAGTCGAAAGTCGTCATCGCGGAGATGCTGTCGGGGGAGGGTTACGTGCTGGCGGAGGTCGAGTCCGAGGCGATAGTGAATCTCAGGAAAAGAGGGGTCGACGTCGAATTCGTCGTCGACCCGGGCCGGCGGTACTCTTTCGGAGACGCGACGTTCAGCGGGAATTCCAGCATCGCCACCGGACTTCTCGAACGGGAGATAGAGCATGAAAAGGGGGAAGTGTTCTCCCCTAAAAAGACCCGGAAATCGCGCTCGAACATTTTCAAGACGGGTTTTTTCAGCTCGGTCATCGTCGATCTCGACTACGACAGGGAAGCGCTCGAGATAGACACCCGGTACAGCGTCACCGAGAGCAAGCTCGGAACCGTCAAGCTCGGCGCGGGATACGCGACGGAGGACAGGTTCCGGGCGCAGCTCGCGTGGACCCAGAAGAATTTTCTCGGCGGGGGAAGGATTCTGCGGGTGACTTCCGGCTACTCGTCCCTTACCCGCGGCCTCTGGGCCAAGCTCGACCAGCCCCACGTCATCGGCCGCAATTCCAACCTCTCCTTCCTCGTCGACATCAGAAGGGACGACTTTCCGGGCTACGAGGGCGTGAGCTACGATTTCGACAGCACCCTGTCGAAGGAACTTTGGGACGACCTGACCGTTTCGGGTTCCGTGGTCCTCATATACGCCGACATAGATTCGCAGGTTGTGAGAACGCCCACCGAAAGGGCCAGGGACAACGTGTACATGACCCTGGTCGCCCTGGGACTCGAATACGACGGAACCAACAGCTTCATAAACCCGACCCGCGGGTCGCGGGCGCTGCTTTCCCTCGAAAGGCCTTTCCAGATAGCCAGTTCCAGCAGCACCGACTACCTCAAGTCCCTGGCGGAATTCAGGCACTACGTGGACGCCTTCGGCTTCGTCCTGGGAAAAAGGTTCACCATCGGGAACATAAACACGTTCGGGGCCACCGGCCCGATCGACGTTCCGATCTTCAAGAGGTTTTTCGCCGGCGGAAGCACCAGCATGAGAGGCTACTCGTTCCAGGAGCTGGGACCGCTGAACTCCTCCCGCGACCCCCTGGGGGGAAACTCCATCATGGTGGGAAACGTAGAGGTGCGCTTTCCCCCTTTGAGGAAGCTAGGGGCGGTGGCCTTTGTCGACTACGGAAACGTTTATCCCGAGAGCTTCGGCTTCGACCTGGGCGACCTCAAGTACGCCGCCGGAGCGGGGCTCAGGTATCACACGGCGATAGGCCCCGTCAGGCTTGATTTCGGCTACCTTCTCAACCCCGCCGCCGCGGAAAGGGACCGCAGGCTGAGGATATTCGTGAGCATAGGCCAGGCGTTCTAGGTCAGCCCGCCGCGCCCCGCAGCAGCTTTTTCACTCCCCTGGCCGCCTGCGTTATCCTGTTTTCGTTTTCGACGAGCGCGAGTCTCACGAAACCCTCTCCGCATCTTCCGAAGCCCGCCCCGGGAGACACCGCCACCTTCGACTTCTCTATCAGCAGCTTCGAGAATTCAAGCGAACCCATGTTTTCGAACTCGGGCGGTATCTTCGCCCACGCGAACATGGTGGCCGGGGGCTTGGGAATTTCCCATCCCGCCCTCGAGAAGGACTCGACCAGCTTGTCCCGCCTCGACCTGTAGGTTTCCCTGACGTTCTCCACGTGGCGCTCGGGACCGTTCAGGGCCGTTATGGCCGATATCTGTATGGGCTGGAATATTCCGTAGTCGAGGTAGCTTTTGATTCTTTTGAGAGCGGAGACGATCTCGGGATTTCCCACCATGAAGCCGACCCGCCATCCGGGCATGTTGTAGCTTTTGGAAAGCGAGTAGAACTCCACGGCGACTTCCTTCGCTCCCCTGACCTGAAGAATGCTGGGAGCCCTGTATCCGTCGTAGCACAGTTCCGCGTAGACCAGGTCGTGCACCACCACCAGCCCCGCTTCCCTGGCCAGGTCGCAGATCTTTTCGAAAAATTCCAGGTCCACGACCTTCGTGGTCGGATTGTTGGGAAAGGATATGATGAGAACCTTGGGTCTCGGGCGGGCTTCCCTTATCGACTTCTCTATGGACGCCGCGAGGTCTTCGTCCTCTCCCATCGGGAAGCTGTGGACGGTTCCCCCCGCTATGATCACCGAGTAGCTGTGTATGGGGTAAGTGGGGTCGGGAACCACCGCGACGTCTCCCGGCGAGAGTATGGAAAGCATCAGGTGCGATATGCCTTCCTTGCTTCCTATGGTCGCCACGGCCTCGGAATCCGGGTCGATGTCGACGTCGTACTTTCTCGCGTACCAGTCCGCCACCGCCAGGCGAAGCTTGGGAAGTCCCGCGGATGTCGAGTACCTGTGGTTCCTGGGCTCCCCGACCGCCTCTCTCAGCTTCTCTACTATGTGTCGCGGCGTGGCCTGGTCGGGATTGCCCATGCCCAGGTCGATTATGTCCTCGCCCCTCGCCCGGGCCCGGTGCTTGAGCTCGTTCACGACGCCGAGAACGTAGGGAGGGAGCCTGTCTATGATGGGGAAGTTGTAGTCGGGTCGGTTCATTCCGCGCGCCTGTCTTCGGATGCAGTATTTTATTACGGTTGCGCGCAATCTCAAGCCCGCCCGCGCCCCCGCGGGCCTTATTTATGTTACAATAAGGCGGTATGAAGTGGACGAATCTCGCCCTGGCGTGCCTGTTTTTTCTCTCCGGATGCATTCCCTTCGTCGGTCTGCCGAAGCGGGAGAGCCGCGCCGTCTCCCCTCCGGGGTCGACGGGAAAAGTCCAGTACGGAAAGGCCTCGTGGTACGGGGACAAGGAGCACGGCAACGCTTCGGCGAGCGGGGAGAAGTTCAGCAGGTACTCCTACACCGCGGCGCACAAGGCCCTTCCCTTCGGGACCGTGGTGCGCGTCACCAATCTCGACAACGGAAGGAAAGTGGTGGTCAGGATAAACGACAGGGGTCCTTACGTGAAGGGCAGGGTGATCGACCTCTCCTACGCCGCGGCGAAAGCCGTGGGACTCATAAGAAGCGGCGTGGCGAAGGTGAAGATCGAGGTCCTCTCCACCCCGTCGAAAAGGTCGGACAGTCTTTTCGTCGCTCTCTACACCGTCCAGGCGGGCTCTTTCAGCAGCAGGAAAAACGCCCTCGCCCTCGAAAGGAAGATTTCCGGGGTCGTCAACGAGCCCGTCAGGGTGGAATCTTTCGTCGCTGGGGGGGATACTTACTACAGGGTCAGGGTCGGGATGTTCCACCGTCGCGGGGACGCGGAGAGAGTCCGCAAGACCCTGAGAAGACGGGGATACGGGGCAAGCATATACGTCGAGTGACGGGCCCGGCGTCCCCGGGGCGGGTTAAGGTGCAGAGCTGGTGAAGAAAGTCAGGACCACGGATTTCCGCGCGATGAAGGACCGCGGGGAGAAAATCTCCATGATAACCGCCTACGACGCCGTCGTGGCGGCGATAGTCGACGAGGCGGGAGTCGACGCCGTCCTGGTCGGGGATTCTCTGGGAAACGTCGTTCAGGGTCTTCCCGACACGCTTTCCGTCACGCTCGACGAAATGATCTACCACACGAGGATCGTGTCCAGGGGGGTGCGTCGCGCCCACCTTTCTTCCGACATGCCGTTTGCCTCCTACCAGAGGTCCCGCGAAGACGCCGTGGGCAACGCCGCGAGGCTCCTCAAGGAAGGCCGGGCGGAATCGGTAAAGCTCGAGGTGAACGAAACGTACGTGGACACCGTGTATCACGTCCGGAGGGCGGGAATTCCCGTCATCGCCCACGTGGGACTGTGTCCGCAGTCGGTTCACGCGACGGGCGGCTACGCGGTTCAGGGAGGTTCCGAGAGGGAACGGGCAAGGCTCGTGAACCTGGCGAGGGCCTGCGAGGAGGCGGGAGCCTTCATGGTTCTCGTCGAGGGGGTGTTTCCCGAAGTCGCCCGGGAGATGACGGAAAGTCTCGGGACGCCGACCGTGGGAATAGGTTCGGGTCCCGACTGCGGGGGCCAGGTGCTCGTCGTGAACGACATGATCGGCCTCACGCCGGAGCCGCTTCCCAGGTTCGTGAAAAAATACGCGGAAGTCGGAAGCGAGATATCGGCGGCGACGAAAAAATACGTGGAGGAAGTGAAAAAAGGAGCTTTCCCCTCGGAGAAGCAGTGCTATGGACGGTAGGAAGGCTCCCTCGGTGGTGAGAACCTGCGCGGAGATGAAGAAGGTCTCGCGCGACTGCACCGGGGCGCGCGGAAAACTCGGGTTCGTTCCCACGATGGGCGCCCTGCACCCGGGGCACATGAGCCTCGTGGACGAGGCGGTCGCGAGGGCGGACGTCGCGGTCGTGAGCGTTTTCGTCAATCCCTCCCAGTTCGGGCCCGGGGAGGACTTCGACCGCTACGAGAGGGACTTCGAGGGAGATCTGGAAAAACTGGCCCGAAGCGGGGTCGACTATCTTTTCCATCCCGCCGCGGAGGAAATCTACCCCGACGGATTTCAGACCGCGGTTTCCGTGGGAGAGCTCGGGGACCGTCTCTGCGGTCCCGCGAGACCGGGCCATTTCGACGGCGTGGCCACGGTCGTGCTCAAGCTTTTCAACGTGGTCCGTCCCGACTTCGCGGTGTTCGGAGAAAAGGACTACCAGCAGCTCGCGATCGTCCGCAGGATGGTCAGGGATTTCGACATGGACGTGGAGATAGTCGCGATGCCGACCAGGCGGGAGCCCGACGGGCTCGCCATGAGCTCCAGGAACGCCTACCTGAGCGCCGAGCAGAGGACGAGGGCGGCGGCGGTGAACGGGGCCCTTCGGGAGGTCGGGAGAATGTTCCAAGGCGGGTGCCGCGACCGCCGGACCCTGCTTTCCGCGGCGGAACGGGTATTGCGCGCGGCGCGAATTAATGATATTGATTATCTTGAGATAGCGGACCCCGAAACCCTCGAGTCCAGGACCGCGGCCGGGCGGGGCGACCTGGTGGCCGTGGCGGCGAGGATAGGGGGTACCAGGCTTATCGACAACGTTTTGCTCTGAGGGACCAGCTTATGCAGAGAGTGCTGCTCAAGTCGAAGATACACAGGGTCACGGTTACCGACGCCGAGCTGGATTACGAGGGCAGTCTTACGCTCGACAGGGACCTCATGGACGCCGCCGACCTGTTTCCCTACGAGGAGGTTCACATCTTCAACCTGACCAACGGCCACCGTTTCTCCACTTACGTGATAGAGGGAGCCAGGGGGTCGAAGACCGTCTGCGTGAACGGCGCGGCGGCCCACCTGGCCCAGAAGGGCGACTGCCTGATAATCGCGGATTTCGCCGTCTACGACGAAGAGCAGAGCGCGAGTCACAGTCCCAGGCTCGTATACGTGGACGAAACGAACGGCATAACGAGCGTGAAATCGGGAATCGACGGTCTGATGCTCGCCGCCGAAGAGTGATTTCCCGCCCCCCCCCCTATTTGACATAGCGGGCGTTTGTAGTTATAAACACGCCCTAAACGCATTTTCGGAGGAGAGTGTGCTTCGCGACGGCCGTTTCCGGAATTCCGGCAGGCGGCCTCCTTGACGCTCTAGGGTTCAAGAATGAAAGCTATAATACTCGCGGCGGGCAGGGGCAGCAGGCTTTATCCCTACACGCACGACAAGCCCAAGTGCCTTCTCGACATCGGAAACATATCCATACTCGAGCAGCAGATAAACCACATAAGGGACTGCGGGATAAACGAAGTCGTTATAGTCGTCGGCTTCGGCTTCGAGAGGGTGGAGGATTTTCTGAGAAGCTACGACGGTCTGGGGATGAGGATAAAAACCCTCTACAATCCTTTCTACCAGTCCACGAACAGTCTCGTCTCGCTGTGGATAGCCAGAAGCGAATTTGACGAGGACATAGTGGTCATGAACGGGGACGACGTTTACGAAATAGGCGTTCTAGACAAGGCTCTTTCCGTCAGGGACGAGAAAATCTGCCTTCCGATAAAGAGAAAGCCCAGGTACGACGGCGAGGACATGAAGGTCGTGGTCGACGGCAACAGGGTTTCGAAAATCAGCAAGAACATCTCGAAAGGCGAAACCTCCGCCGAATCGGTGGGCATCAGGGTGTTCAGGGACACGGGAGTGGAACTGCTCAAAAGATCCGTGGAGGAAGAGATGAGAAATCCCGGTGCCGAGAGCAAGTGGTACATTTCCTCCATACACAGGCTGATAAGCAAGGGGTACGAAATCAGGCCCCTCGACATAGGCAACCTCTACTGGATGGACGTCGACTGTCCTCTCGATCTTTTCAGGGCGAGAAAGGAATCCGACAGGTTCCTGAGGAAAGAATACGGAGCGGCCGGCATTCTCAAAGTCGTCGACTCCTCCGAATAGCCTTTCATGAAGCACGCCATCGTCTTTTGTTCCGGCGCGGGAACAAACGGACAGGACCTTTGCGGGTTCGCCGATGTGTCCGTGGCCCGGGTCGCCCAGCTGAAAAGAATAGTGATAAACTCCCAGAGGGCGGGGGTCGAGCGCTTTCACATAGTTGCCGACAACGCCGATTTTCTGAGGGTGCTTCTCGACGACGGGAGAATCTCCGCGGAGATAGACTGGGTTTCGCCGGGAGGGTCCGTATCCGTGGATTCGGCCAGGGTGCTCGTTCTGGAATCTTCCTTCGGCGCGACGGGGTCCGGTCCGGTGGAGAAATTCCTTCGGGATTCGCGCGGCTGCGGGGAAGGAGAGATAGCCCTTCTTGTCGACGAGAATTCCGAACCGCTCGTGGACACCGACGCGGAAACCGGCCGCGCGAGCGGCTACGCGGGCGCGGGACGGCGCGTAGCGGGAGCCTTCGTCGCGGACCGCGCCGACGTTCCCGGGATTCTCTCGGCTCCGGGAATCGACGTCTGGCTCGGCCGGGAGGCCGCGCGGGGCCGCGTCAGGACTTTCGGAATCGGCGGCGGGCAGTGGTACCGGCTCTCCGACGCGGAGGGTTCCGTCGAGGAAGCCGAAAGAATCATCTTTTCCCACGTCGGGAAGACCGCCACGGGCTGGATAGCCAGGAAAATAAACGGCAGGATATCCCTTCCGCTCAGCAAGCTTCTCATAAGAACCCCGCTTACCCCGAACATGATAAGCGTTCTGATCAACGTGATCGGAGTGCTCTGCGGGCCGCTGTACGCTCTGGGACATCCCGTGCTCGGAGCCGCGTTCATGCAGATAGCCACGGTTCTCGACAGGTGCGACGGAGAGGTCGCGAGGATAAAGCTCATGGAGACCAGGAAGGGGCAGTGGGTCGACACGATAAGCGACCAGTTCACGGTTCTTTCCTTCCTGGTGGGAGTTCCCCTGGGGTACTACCTCCAGACCGGAAGCGCGGTCGCGGTGGGACTGGGAGCGTACAACCTGGCGGTTTTCGCGCTGTTTCTCTGCTGGTCTCTCTACTTCATAAGGAAGTACACGGATTCGGGAAGCCTGGTCGCCTACTTCGAGGTCGACAGGCACATCGACCCCGCGGAGCTTTCAGGCCTCAGGAGACTGCTCTCGCGCCTTCGCTACCTCGGAAGAAGAAATTACTACTCGGCAATCCTGGTGGCGCTCGCGGTCGTCGGGGGAAATCCCCTGGTTCTTTTCGCGTCGTCCTTTCTGCTTACCATGTTTCTCCTGCATCAGCTGGAAGACGTGTTCAGGATGTTTCGCCGGAGAAAGTCCGAAGAGTCTTCTTAGCCGGAAGAGGGGAACCGGGCTCCGGACGCGCGCGGACGAAGCGTCTCCCGACCGCGACGGCCGCAAGGTACGGGGCTGGCGGGTTCGTCGCCCGAGCTTTTATTCCGGCCCGCCCTGGAATTTCATCAGGCAGAAGGCCAGAAGGCAAAGCACCGACCCCCAGGACAGGAACATGAACAGCGCCGCCACGGGTTCCATCAGGCTTTTCTCCTGTTGGCTACGTAAGTCAGAACCGAGAGGAATACGAACAGGCCCACGATGTAGAGCCTGGCGAACCACACGTTCCATCCGCTCGCCTCGAACATCGACGGCAGATAGCCGTAGCCCCACCACGTTATGAGCACGAGAAGGAAGACGGGCGTCACGTATTTAAGCATGTAGTAGAACGCGCGCGGAGCTTTTATCAGCCCTCCCGAGTTTATTTCGTTCCAGGCCTTCTCCGAGCCGAACACCCACATGAACATGACGACCTCTATGAATCCGAAAACGACGAGCATTATGGTGCCTGCCCAGAAATCCCATTCGTCGAGAACCTGGCTTATGAGTATCACGGGAAGGACGCTTACGATTATTACGCACATCGTGTAGACGACGGATCTCTGCCTCGATATGGAAAACTCGTCCTGGAGAAACGTCACCAGCGGGTACGATATCGCCACCGAGGACGTTATGCCCGCGAAAAACAGCAGGAAAAACCACATGAACCCCAGAATCCTTCCCGTTTCGACGCCCATGAGGTCTCCCGGTATGCTGCTGAACACGGCCGGAAGGCTTACGAATCCCAGGCTGAAAGCTCCCGACTGGGCGATGGCCACGACGCTCGCCGTTCCGAAAAACGCCACGGCGGCCGGTATCGCCAGCGAGCCTCCGAGAATCACTTCGGTGGCCTCGTTCACGGTCGCCGCGGTCAGTCCGCTTAGAGCGACGTCGTCTTTGGGCTTTATGTAGGACGCGTACACGACTATGGCTCCGAAACCGAGGCTCAGGGTGAAGAATATCTGTCCCGCGGCCGCTATCCACACCTTGGGGTTCCTCAGCGCTTCGAAGTCCGGGTTCCAGAGAAAGTTGAGACCTTCGACCGCCGTTCCGTAGTCGGTTTCCAGGGTCAGGGTTCTGACCACCAGGACTATGGCCAGAACGAAAAGCAGGGGAAGGGCGTACCTGACGAATACTTCTATTCCTCCCGATATTCCCCTGAGCATTATGTAGAAGTTCGCCGCTATCGTCACCACGAACGCGAAAATCGCCATGGAGGAGGGCGAGAAGATGATCTTTCCGTCTCCCGCTCCGATGTAGCTTGAGAGAAATTCGCTGTAGGGCTTCACGTACTGCGAGGCGTCGGAAATCGACCCGGGGTCGAGTTCGGGGTGGGTTCCGAGGGCGAAGTGCAGGGCGTATCCCAGGGTCCACGACTCGATGTAGACGTAATAGATGGCCACTACGAGCGGTATCCAGAGGCCTATCACTCCCAGGAGCCTGGAAGCGCCGCTTTCCCAGAAAAGGTTGAATATTCCCGGGGTGGTTCCGTGTCCCCTCGACCCTCCGTATCTTCCCATGCCCCATTCCAGCCACATTATGGGGATTCCTATCACTATGAAGGCTATGAAGTAGGGAATCATGAAGGCGCCGCCGCCGTTCTCCGCGGCCTGCGTGGGGAATCTCAGGAAGTTGCCGAGACCTATGGCGTTTCCCGCCATGGCGAGAATGAGTCCGGTCTTGGTTGCCCAGGAGTCTCTTTTCGGTAGCCTGATGTTCATCTGACGGACGCCGAAACGGCTTAAGGGGACATTTTAACCGCGGGGGACGATATGGCAACATGACGGGCCGCCCGCGGTCTGTTCCTGCTCCCGACGCCGTATTGACAAAAATTTTTCTTAATCTAACTTTAGAAACTCGGATATTCACCGCCGGGAGGAATGTCTTGCCCAGAGCGAACAAGAAACGGCCTCAGGCCAAAGCCGCGTCCGGAAAGGTTCGGGCGGAAAAAAATCCTTCCTCCGAAACGCCCGAGAGCCCGTCTTCCAGGAAGACCAATCCCAGGAAGTACACCAAGAAGTTTCTCTCCCGCATGACCAAGATGCTCTCGGAGATGAGAAGGGAGCTGCTGAAGGACGTCGTCAGGTCGGTGAGAGAGGAATCCGACCACCTGCGCTTCAACGTCGGAGATTTCTACGACCACGCGTCGGAGGACAGGCAGAGGGAGCTTGCACTCACGCTTTCGAACAGGGAACGCAGCAAGCTCCAGCAGATAGACGACGCGCTAAAGAGAATCGAGAGCGGGGAATACGGCTTCTGCGAGGTCACGGGGGAGAAGATAGGCGAAGAGAGGCTGATGGCCATGCCCTTTACGAAGCTGAGCGTGGAAGCCCAGGAAGAAATCGAAAGGGAAAGTTACTGACCTTTCTTCTTAAGCGCCTCCAGCGATTCGGCGTAAGGTTTTCTCAGTATCCCGGCTTCGGTTATCAGGCATTCGATGTTCTCCCACGGGGTTACGTCGAACGCGGGATTTATCGCCTCCACTTCGGCGCTTATGCGCTTTCGGTCTATGTGCGTCACCTCTTCGGGATTTCTCTGTTCTATGGGAATGTCGTCTCCGCTCGCGCACCCGCCGTCTATGGTCGAGGTCGGGGCGGCGACGTAGAACGGAATGCCGTGGTGCCCGGCCAGGACCGAGAGTGAATAGGTTCCTATCTTGTTGGCCGCGTCTCCGTTCATGGCCACCCTGTCGGCCCCGACCACGACCGAATCCACCATCCCCCTGCTCATCAGGTATCCGGCCATGTTGTCGGTTATCAGCCGGACGGGAATTCCGTCGCGCTCAAGTTCCCAGGTCGTAAGTCTCGCTCCCTGGAGCACCGGCCTGGTTTCGGACGATATGACGCTTATGTTCTTCCCGCCGCCGTGAGCCGACCGGATCACCCCGAGCGCCGTTCCGTAACCCGCGGTGGCCAGTCCGCCCGCGTTGCAGTGGGTCAGGACGACCGACCCGGGTTCGATGAGCTCCGCCCCGTGCTCCCCGATTCTCACGCAGGTCTCGAGGTCCTCTTTCTGCATCTCGACGGCTTCGGCCGCGAGAAGCTTCTTCTTCTCCCTCGTTCCGGCTTCTCCCGATTCGCGTACAAGACGGTTCATCCTGTCGAGCGCCCAGAAGAGGTTCACGGCCGTCGGCCGGGTCAGGGAGAGATGTTCGGAGATGTTCTTCATCTCCGCCTCGAATTCCTCCCGTCCCAGGTCGTCTCCCAGTCCCCGGGCGCCCAGCGCCATTCCCATGGCGGCCGCGATTCCTATGGCCGGCGCTCCCCTGATGACCATGTTCCTTATGCATTCGGCCACTTCCCCGAAAGTGGAGCATTCGACGTAGACCTCCTCGCCGGGAAGCTTTCTCTGGTCTATCATGACGACCCTGTCGTCTTTCCACTCTATGGTTCTGAAGGAATTCATGGTTTCGGTTCCTTTTCTTCTCGCGGACTGAGAAGGGCCCCGGCCCACTGGCCGTCGATCTTCCAGCTAACTATATCATAACCCGCGCCTCGGTACGCGCTGGCAATCTCTCCCCTCTCGGTCGCCAGGATGCCGGAAATCACGAGGCGTCCCCCGGGAAGCAGTCTCTCCCTCAGAGAGTTCCTTACCGATACGAGAGTCTCCCTGGACGTGTTGGAGACCACCACGTCGAACTTTCCCGACGTGCCGTCCAGGGAGCCGCACCAGACCTTTACCCTCGAGTCCACGGCGTTTCTTCTCGAGTTTAACTTCGTCTCCCCGGCCGCGTGAAAGTCGGTGTCGGCGCAGAAAACCGCGCCGGCCCCGAGCTTGGCCGAGCAGATTCCCAGAACGCCGCTTCCGCACCCGAGATCGAAGACCGAAAGTCCTTTCCTCCGCGCGAGGAGTTCGTCCAGGTAGGATGCGCATATCCTGGTCGTCTCGTGGTGCCCGGTGCCGAACGCGTTTGCGGGGTTTATCTCGACCACCGTCGTCGCGGGACCGTACCCGCGCTTTTTTTCCCAGGGGGGAACGACGACCACGCGGCGGCTCACCCTCACCGGTCCGAGGCGGGATTTCCAGTTCTCCCAGTCTTTCGGTTCCACGCGGCCCGCGCAGAAACGGAGCGAGTTCTCCGGCGCTCCGAGAAACTTTGCGAAATCCCCGACGGCCTCCGCAACCCCTGCCATGTCCTTGCTTTCGTCGAAATACGCGTGGACGACCGACTCCGCGTTTCGCTCTTCCTCCCGGCTCACCGCCCCCGCGCCGAGACCGAGGAGCAGGTCGCAGACGCCTTCTGTGATTTCCCCCGGCGCCGAGACCGTAAGTTTATTCATTCCGCGCATTTCGAAGATTAACTTGTAACCGCTTGTCAAATTTACAAAAGCGCGGGGCGGGTATATAGTATTTTCGTCGTGCGAAGCGAAACGAAAGAGACCGTAAGAACCATCCTGCTCAAGAAGATGTCCGACATAGCAGGCATCGCCTACGAGACTCTGGAGAGGATGGGCAGGGGGTCCAGCACTTTCCCCGACCCGCTGGACAGGGCACTTTCCGAATCCAACAGGGTTCTGGAGCTCAGGGAAAGGGACAGGGAGAGAAAGCTGCTTCGCAAGATAAGGGACGCGCTTACGAGGCTCGAAGACGGTTCCTACGGAATCTGCGAGGTGTGCGGGGACGACATCTCGGAACAAAGGCTCATAGCCAGGCCCGAAACCACTCTCTGCATAAACTGCAAGGAAGAACAGGAAGACATAGAGAAGAAGTTCGGCTAGCCGGTCCTTCGAATTAGGATGTCCCGCCGCTAGGACTTCTCAGACAGCTTCTTTCGGGATTTTTCCAGAAGTTCGGCGGCCTTGGGCGCGTACCTGGTCTCGGGATAGTTTTCCAGAACGTTCTCGAACCTTTCGACCGCGGCCCTGTAGTTCTTCTTCTTGTGGTAGAACTTGCCTATGTAGATTTCCCTCTCCGCCAGTATCTTCCTGCATTCCCTTGTCTTCTCCAGCGTTTCCTCCGCGTACGGAGAGTCGGGGTAGTTCTCCCGAAGCGAAGCGAACCAGTTCATCGCCTGCAGGGTCTTTGAGTAGTTCCTGTCCTTGCCGGCCCTCGTTTCGTAGAAAGAGAGTCCCAGCCGGTACGTCGCGTAGTCCAGATTCTCGTGGCCCGGGTGGTTGTTTATGAAGTTTTCGTACTCGGTCGCGGCCTGGGAGTACTCTCTTTTCCTGAAATAGACGTCGCCGGTTCTCAGTTCAGCCAGGGCGGCGTAGGGAGTGTAGGTGTACCTGATCTGTATTTCCTTGAGTATCTCGAACACCTTGTCGTAGTTGGTTCCGCCGAATATGAAGCGGCCTTTCTTGTCGAGTTCCCGGATCGCTTCGTCGTGAAGCTGCTCGGCGGTTCCCTCGTAGATCGCCTTCTTGCCGCCGCAGGAGACGAAAAGAAGCGCGGCGAGGAGAGCCAGAACGGTTTTCGCGGGGATTTTCATGACTTCATATAGTATTTGGCAAATGGTTTCCCTGTCAACTGGATGTTCGGACTTTCCACACAAAGCTCTTGACACATCATTAAGGGGGGGGTAAAATCTCTATTTAATTTTTCTGTCGAGGAGGGGATAAGGCATGAGTGTGAGAACGGGATGTTTTCTGAGTGCGGCGGTTTTCTTCCTGCTTGTATCGGGAGTTGCCCGGGCGGCGGTGATCAAGGTAAGCCCGGCCAACGTTCAGTCGAGCATAGACGGTCTGCCAGATGATACGCCGGAGTCTTCGAAACCCAGGTCTCTGCAGGCGATCATAGAGGATTCCGCCACGTACGTTGGAGAGGAGGATGCTATTGAGTTCGCTCCGGGAACGTACGACGACATCGGGGAACTCATCCTCCGGCGTCCGCTTACGCTTCGCAAGGACCCGTTCATGGACGGGGACGCGGTGATAACCGGCGAGCTTCTGATTCAGATAAGAAGCAGGGATGTCAGGGTCGAAGGTCTGACGTTCAGGGACCTGGAGATCGGCAAGGTCACGGTTCTCGCGGACGGAGAGTCGTCGGCTAGGGAGCGTCCCTTCTCGGGTACCCTTACCGGTCCGATTGAGCTTTATTTCCGCGACGTCACCATCCCCGGCTTTCTTCTCTCGAGAAAGGCGTTGAGCGAGCCCGCCGACA
Source organism: Thermodesulfobacteriota bacterium (assembly GCA_965243595.1). Lineage (GTDB taxonomy): Bacteria > Desulfobacterota_D > UBA1144 > Nemesobacterales > Nemesobacteraceae > Nemesobacter. Next base: position 1,884,422 of record OZ251569.1, on the reverse strand, counting down.
GGCCGGACAAGGACCACGACTACAGCGAATATACGGGGCAGCTCACCGAATCGGCGCTCGGAGCGCATATAGACGGGGTCTACTCCGACTGGTTTGAAAATCGCAGTCCGTCCTCCGGGTATCTGGTCCACAATCCCAACACGGTGGTTTCGAACGAGGACGGCTTTCCCGTGGACAACAGCGGCAGGGCGACCAGGTGGGATTCGGGCAACGGCAAGTGGGACGTTTACTATGTGAGCCAGGATGCTCTCGGTGGCAGGCTCGGTCACGTCCTGATAAATCCCAGGTATTACGGCTCGGCGGACTCGTGTCCCGACTCTGAAAATCTCACAGGCATCGAGATCGTCCGCAACACGTTTGAGAAAACTCAGGAAACCGCCGTGATGTCGTTGTTGGCCGACCCGATGGCCTTTCCCGGAGGCGACAACTGTTCCGTGGAGATGGACGTGACGGGCAACACGTTTCGCAACATAGGGGTCGGGCGCGATTCCTCGTTCATCAGGGATTCCGAAGGGAATTTCATTACCGACGGGGACGGGCACAGAATTCCTCAGAATTACGGAGAACTCAACAGGTACGGCATAGGTTTCCACTCGGTGAGGAAGGGCAACATTCTGGACAACACCATAGAGGGAACGACCCACGCGCCGATCTGGATCAGAGACACTCCGGAAGGAGGAAGAATAACGGTCGGAAACAACCTGATACGGAGCGCGTCCGGTACGTTTCCGGCCGTGGCGAGTAAGTTTGAGAGCCAGATACAGGTTCGGGGAACCGCGGACGACGTCAAGATAATAATAACGGGCAACCGCCTGCTGGGTTCCGATGAAGGCTATCCATACTTTTTCACTCGTTTTTCCCAGTTCAAAAGAAGAACGGGCTGGTGTCAGTCTCCCTCGGTTCCGGGCGACGCGAGCATCGAGCGACTGGAGACGCTTCTTCAGCCCAGGATATGGCAGTCTTACGTGCCGAACTTCCCGTATCCGAACCCTGACGACGGACCTGCGCTGCCCATGCCTCCCGACGGGCCTCCGGTCAAGCTGGGGAACGTGGTCGAGAGCTACTCCGGCAGTACTCCTATTTTTATCAACAATGCCTTGGTAGGTAATTACGATGTCGTCCGGCACCGGGACTGTAATCCGACTTCGAGAATCGAGATAAGAGACCAGAAGGGAGTGAGCGTGACGGGCAACGATCTCGGGTACGGCGGGGAAGGTTTCGTCAAACATGCGATAAACCTGAGGGGGTCGGGAACGACGCTTGCCGAGTTCAGCGGGAACAACGCGGACAATTACGCGGTCAATCTGGTAGAGTCGTTCGCCAAAAACGACGCGAAGCCGAGCGTGAAGGGAAACTATCTGGGGCTGTTTCCGATAGTTTCCAAAAGCACGAACACGGACGGGGAGCTTTCTGAGCCCATAGTCCGCGGGGAGGGGGACGTAGGACCTAGGGCGGGGATGACGGTCGACAGTCCTCCGATGGTTCCGCGGATTGAGAGCGCCTCGGTGAGCGAGTCGAGGAACATGGTCGTGGTTACGTACGCCGCGGCGCTTGACGAGGAATCCCCTCCCCCAGCCTCGGCGTTCACGGTCCGGTATCAGGCATCCGGGGGGAGGTACGATAATATAAAGGCCAGCGGTCTCAGCGTTTCGGGCAGCACCGTAACGCTCACGCTTCCCAGAGAGATTCCAGGCGGCACTAGCGGCCTGACCGTGATCTACGCGGTTCCCGACGGAGCCGCCGCTTTAAGGAGCAAGCAGGGCGGCGTCGCGGCGAGTGCCCAGGAACAACCCGTAACGGACGTCGCAGGGTCGGACCCGACGACCGACGACCCGGGCACGCAGGATCCAGGCGCAGGCACTAGCGGAGAGGGGGGATGTTCCCTGGCTTTTTCGGGGAGCGGAGGAAACAGCTTCATAACGCTTCTGCTCGTAATGCTTCCGTTTGGGTTCGTCATCGGGAGAAAGAAGAAAGGCCGCCGTCTGATTTACAAGCCGGTTTCAAAGGAGAGAAACGCGTTTTTTCCTTGCCTGTAATTTAAACAAGGGTCGCGGGAGACGGTTGTGCTGCGAGATCGTTTTCCGCAACTCCTGTTTCGGGACGACAAGCACGGGGGCCGTTGCGTTTGACCGCGCGGCGGGTGAACGCCGATGAGCCGGGAGAACATGCGTTCGTTTGCAGACTCCCGTCCGCAACGCATGTTGTTGAATGTTCCGCGTCCGCGTTTGTTCGACGTGAAAGCTTCTTCATATTTCCTCGAACTTCTCCATCCGATTCTCCTGTATTATGTACTCTCTGCGGGTCACTGCTTCTCCCTCAAAAGAAAGAATCTATCACCGCAAGAGCCAGAACCGGCCAATTGATTCACTCAAAAAGCGGCCAATTGAGTCTGTCGGACTTTAGCGTCTATGTTCAATCGAGGTAAAATAAGAGAATCACAAGAACTACAGGAGAGAGAACCATGCCTGAATTCGTTACGTTTGATCGGTCCACGCCAAGCATGTTGCCCGCGAGGGTGGATGATTACGTGCCCGAAGGGCATCTGGCCCGTTTCGTAGTGGAGATAGTGGCGCAACTGGACCTGAGCGATTTGACGGAGGCGTATTCGGGCAGGGGCTCCAGGGCGTATCACCCGTCCATGATGGTGGCCTTGCTGTTTTACGGATATGCCACGGGGACGTTTTCCAGCCGCAAGCTTGAGCAGGCTACATACGACAGTCTTGCGTACAGGTATATCTGCGCCAACAACCATCCCGACCACGACAGCATAAACAGTTTCCGCAAGAGGTTTTTGGAGCAGCTTGAGGGGTTGTTCGGGCAGATTCTCGTGATGGCTCACGCGATGGGGATTCTCAAGATGGGGACGGTGAGTGTGGACGGCACGAAGATAAAGGCCAACGCGTCGAGGCGCAAGAACTTGAGCTGGAAACAGATACGCAAGGTGGACAAGCGCATACGCAGGGAGATAAGGGAGCTTATGCGTAAGGCACAGGAGGCGGACAACAGCGAGAGTCCCGACGGAATAGACATTCCCGAGGAGTTAAACAGTCGCAGTGAGCGTCTTGAGGCTTTGAGCGACGCGAAGCGGGAGCTTGAGCGCAGAGCGGAGCACAGATACGAACGAGAGAGAAAGCAGTATGAGGAGAAGATGGAAGAGCGCAGGGCCAAGGAACGACGCGACGGGCGCAAGATACCAGGCCCCAAACCCAGGGAGCCTCAGCCCGGGCCGACGGAGAAGGACAGGGTTAATCTTACGGATGAGCAGTCACGGATCATGTCGGTGAGCACTGGAGGATACGAGCAGAGTTACAACGTTCAGGCGATGGTGGACACCGAGAGCCGGATGATAGTGGGCAGGCACGTGACGCACAACGGCAACGACAAGCGGGAGATGGAGCCTGCCCTTGAGCAGCTGGCAGAGGCGGAGCGGCTGGTGGGGGAGGCGGACAATCTTTTGGCCGACGCGGGTTACTACAGCAAAAAGAACGTGGAGGCTTGCACAGAGCACGGGGTCAGGCCGGTGATTTCCATACGCAACGAGAGGAGAGGTCACAAGTCGGCAAAGCCGCCCAAAGCCGTAGCGAAGAACAAGACGGCAGTGGATGAGATGAAGGAGCTTCTGGAGACGGAGGAAGGCAAGGCGTTATACGCCAGGCGCAAAAGCACTGTGGAACCGATGTTCGGAGTGATAAAACACGTGCTGGGGTTTGGCCGGTTTTTTATGCGAGGGATTAAGGCTGTGAGCAGGGAGTGGAGTCTGGTATGTATAGGCTACAACCTGAAGAAGATGTTCACATTGAGGACGAATTAGAGAGGGAGGAGGCAAAAACGGGAGAATCGACGGCAACGCACACGCAAAAACGGACAATATACTGCCAAGGTATCACGCCGTCTTGAACAAAACGACTGGTTCTCGATGTCAAACAGCTCCAATCAGGCTAATCTGCCTCGTCCGTTAGCAAAGTCCGACAGACTCAATTGAAAAACTACTCACAAATTCCGTAAACAGCTCTTGACAAATCACAAGGGGGGGGGGTAAAATGACCGGTTAAATCTTCTACTGGAATGGGGGTCAGTCATGAGTGTGAGAACGGGATGTTTTCTGAGTGCGGCGGTTTTCTTCCTGCTTGTGTCGGGAGTTGCCCGGGCGGCGGTGATCAAGGTGAGTCCGGCCAACGTTCAGTCGAGCATAGACGGTCTGCCGGAGGATACGCCGCAGTCTTCCAAGCCGAAGTCTCTGCAGGCGATCATAGAGGATGCGGCCACATATGTCGGAGACGAGGATGCTATTGAGTTTGCCCCGGGGACTTACGACGACATAGGGGAACTCATCCTCCGGCGTCCGCTTACGCTTCGCAAGGACCCGTTCATGGACGGAGACGCGGTGATAACGGGCGAGCTTCTCATCCAGATAAGAAGCAGGGACGTCAGGGTTGAAGGTCTGACGTTCAGGGACCTGGAGATCGGCAAGGTCACGGTTCTCGCGGACGGGGAGTCGTCGGCTATACAAACTCCCTTCTCGGGTACCCTTAACGGTCCGATCGAGCTTTACTTCCGCGACGTCACCATTCCCGGCTTTCTTCTCTCGAGAAAGGCGTTGAGCGAGCCCGCCGACAGGCCGGACAAGGACCACGACTACAGCGGGTATACGGGGCAGCTCACCCGGTCGGAGCTCGAAAAGCATATAGACGGGGTCTTCCACCACTTTTTTGAAAATCGCAACCCGTCCTCCGGATATCGGGTCTACAATCCCAACACGGTGGTTTCGAACGAGGACGGCTTTCCCGTGGACAACAGCGGCAGGGCGACCAGGTGGGATTCGGACAACGGCAAGTGGGACGTTTACTTTGTGGGTCAGGATTGGCTCGGCGACCGTCTCGGTCACGTCCTGATAAATCCCAGGTATTACGGCTCGGCGGACTCGTGTCCCGACTCTGAGAATCTCACGGGCATCGAGATCGTCCGCAACACGTTCGAGAGAACGCAGGAAGTCGCCGTGATGTCGTTGCGGGCCGAGCCGGAGAACCGTTGGCACGGCAGGGCCTTTCCCGGAGGCGACAACTGTTCCGTGGAGGTGGACGTGACGGGCAACACGTTTCGCAACATAGGGATCGGGCGCGATTCCTCGTTCATCAGGGATTCCGAAGGGAATTTCATTACCGACGGGGACGGGCACAGAATTCCCCAGAACTACAGTGAACTCACCCAGTACGCCATAGGTTTCCACTCGGTGAGAAAGGGCGAGATTCTGGACAACATCATTGAGGGAACGACCCACGTGCCGGTCTGGGTCGCAGGCACTCCGGAAGGAGGAAGAATAACCATCGGAAACAACCTGATACGAAGCGCGTCCGGTACGTTTCCAGCCGTGGCGAGTCCGTTTGCGGAAAGCCAGATACAGATTCGGGGAAACGCGGACGACGTCAAGATAACGATAACGGGCAACCGCCTGCTGGGTTCCGACGACGGCTATCCGTACTTTTACACCATCTTTGGCCAGTTCAGAAGAAGAGCGGGCTGGTGTCAGTCTCCCTCGGTTCCGGGCGACGCGAGCGTTGAGCGGCTGGAGGCGCTTCTTCAGCCCAGGATATGGCAGTCTTACGTGCCGAATTTCCCGTATCCGAACCCTGACGACGGACCTGCGCTGCCCATGCCCCCCGACGGGCCTCCGGTCAAGCTGGGGGACGTGGTCGCGAGCTACTCCAGCAATAATAATCCTACTTTTATCAACAATGCCTTGGTAGGTTCCTTCGATGTCGTCCGGCACCGGAACTGTCATCCGACTTCGAGAATCGAGATAAGAAACCAGAAGGGAGTGAGCGTGACGGGCAACGATCTCGGGTACGGCGGGGAAGGTTTCGTCAAACATGCGATAACCCTGTGGGGGTCGGGAACGACGCTTGCCGAGTTCAGCGGGAACAACGCGGACAATTACGCGGTCAACCTGGTGGAGTCGTTCGCTGGAAACGACGCGAAGCCGAGCGTGGAGGGAAACTATCTGGGGCTGTTTCCGATAGTTTCCAAAAACACGAACACGGACGGGGAGCTTTCGGAGCCCATAGTCCGCGGGGAAGGGGACATAGGACCCAGGACTGGGATGACGGTCGACAGTCCTCCGATGGTTCCGCGGATTGAGAGCGCTTCTGTGAGCGCGGCCGCGAGGAACATGATAGTGCTTGCTTACAGCGTTGCCCTCGACGAGGAATCGAAGCCTTCCGCAGGCGCGTTCGCAGTTCGGTATCGGGTATCCGAGGGAAGATACCAGAACATAAAGGTCAGCGGTCTCAGCGTTTCGGGCAACACCGTCACGCTCACGCTTGCCGAGGAGATTCCAAGCGGCGCAGTCGGGGTGACCGTGACAGTCTCGTCCGGAGAGTCCCTTAGGAGTGCGCAGGGAGGCGTCGGAGTTAAAGACGGGAATATACCGATAACGAACGACGCCGGAGCGGCTGACGGCGGAGCCGATAGCGCTCCGTCGCCTTCCGATGGAGGCGGTACGGAGGGAGACGGAGGGTGTGCGTTGGCTTTTTCGGGGAGCGGAGGAAACGGCTTCGTGACGCTTCTGCTCGCAATGCTTCCGTTTGGGTTCGTCATCGGGAGAAAGAAGAAAGGCGCCGTCTGATTTACAAGCCGGTTTCAAAGGAGAGGAACGCGTTTTTTCCTTGCTTGTAATTTAAACAAGGGTTGCGGGAGACGGTTGCGCTGCGAGACCGTTTTCCGCAACTCCTGTTTCGGGACAAGCGCGGGGGCCGTTGCGTTTGACCGCGCGGCGGATGAACGCCGATGAGCCGGGAAAACATGCGTTCGTTTGCAGACTCCCGTCCGCAGAGCACGTTGTTGAATGTTCCGCGTCCGCGCTCGTTCGCCGTGAAAGCTTCTTCCAGTTCGCGAATTCTTGTTTGCGGAAGCAGTCGCGCCCGGATGGCGATGCAATTTGGTTGCCGACGGTTTTTGGAATGCGCGGTTTCAAGCATGAAGCTCAACTTCCCTGCTTTTGTCGCGGACGACGCTCTCGCCGTGTCGACTTCCCCGCGCGAGGAAAACTGCGGGACGGGGAGACCTGCCGTTTCTGAGAATGAGGTCAATGAAGTTTGCAGAGGCCGTCCTGGTTTATGAGAACTTCTCCCGGTTCCAGCTCGGGTTACTTCGCGTCTTCGTATTTCGGAATGTCGATTTTCCCGAATTCGTGCGGACGACCGTTTTTCTTTTCGGGCGGCTTTCTTGCCGGTGGGAGTTAAAACGCTCGGCTTTCGGCAACATTTTTCAACGGCGAGTTCATACGCCCAAGTCCACGAGGAGCCTTCCGCCCTCGGTGTTTATTCCCCGCGCGAGAGACTTGTCCTTTTTAAGCTCTTCCCGGCAGATCTTCATCACGTAGGGGAGAATCTCGTTCGAAAGATACCGGGTCGAACTTCCCGCCACGAGAGACGGGATGTTCGTGACGCAGTAGTGGGTGACTCCGTCGACTTCGTAGACCGGGTCTTCGTGGGTCGTGGGAACGCTCGTTTCCGCGCAGCCTCCCTGGTCTATGGCCACGTCGACGACCACGGTTCCCTGCTCCATGCGCGATATCGTCCGCCGGGTCAGCACCCTGGGAGCGGCGGCGCCGGTTACGAGCACCGCGCCCACGACCACGTCCGCGTTTTCGCACTCCCTCTCGAGCGTTTCGGGGTAGGAGGGAAGGGAAACGACCCTGCCCGCGAACTTTTCGTAGTAGAAGTCGAGTTTCGCCGTGTCCGTGTCGAGCACCGTGACCCGGCTTCCGAGCCCGACGGCCGCGACGCACGCGTTGTACCCCACGGTTCCACCACCGACTATGACGGTCCTTGCGGGTTCCACGCCCGGAAGACCGCAGAGCAGCTTTCCCTTTCCGCCGACGTGCTTGTGCATGAGCCCGGCGGCCACGTGCATGGAAAGCACCCCCGCCACCCTGCTCATCGGAACGAGAAGGGGCAGGGAGCCGTCGTCAAGCTCCACCGTCTCGAATCCCACGGCGGTCACCGAGCTTTTCACCAGGTAGTCGGTGAGGTCGGGGTCGGCGGCCAGATGCAGGTAGCAGAAAAGAACGTGGTCTTCGTTTATGAGGCCGTACTCGTCTCTCTGGGGCTCCTTTACCTTGACCACGAGCCGGGAGCTTTCGTAAAGCTCCTCGCGGCTCCCCAGCACCCTGGCGCCGCGGGCTTCGTAGTCCGCGTCGGGAAATCCCGCCCCCGCTCCCGCCCCGGTTTCGACAAACACCCTGTTTCCGGCCTTTGCCAGCTCTCCCGCGGCCGTCGGGGTGAGCGAGACCCTGTATTCGTGAACCTTGCTTTCCTTCGGTATTCCTACGTTCATCGGCAGGCGGCCTCGAACAGGGGGAAACGGTTCCTTATGGAGGCAAGATCTCGTTTCCGAACGAAATTCCGTTTATGTGATCGTCTCTCCGGGCTTTAAGTCGACCACGGTCAGGGAATCCATGTCGGCGGTCAGCTTCTTCAGTTCGTCGGGCGTTCCCGCCAGGGCGGGGAAGGTTCCGTAGTGCATCGGAACCACCCATTTCGACCTGAGGAACCTGCACGCGTGGGAAGCTTCCAGCGGAGACATGGTGAAAAGATCCCCTATGGGAAGCATGGAGATCTGCGGCTTGTATATCTCCGCTATGAGCTTCATGTCGCCGAAGAGGTTGGTGTCGCCTGCGTGGTATATCGCGTAGCCGTTTTCGAACGTTATCACGAAACCTCCGGGCTCTCCACCGTAGACTACGGTTCCGTCCTCCTCCTTCATGCTGCTGCTGTGCTGCGCGTGGGTCATGACGAAACTTATCCCGTCGACCGACAAGCCTCCCCCCTTGTTGACCGGCATGCAGTTCTCCACGCCTTTTTGACCGAGCCAGTCGCAGATCTCCCAGTTGGCCACGACCTTGGGACCGTGTTTTTCGCAGAGGGGAATCACGTCGCCCGTGTGATCGAAGTGGCCGTGGGTGACCGCTATCACGTCGACGCGGCCGACCTCGCGCAGGTGCTCGGGACACGACGGGTTTCCCTCGAGCCACGGGTCGATTATCACCCTTTTCCCTCCGGGGGACTTGATCAGGAACGTGGAATGTCCGAAATAGGTTATTTCCAGTCCGTTGTTCAGTATCTGCATTGCGACGTTCTCCTTGCCGGTTCCGGTTGCTTCGACCCTTGAATAATAAACCCGAAAAGAGCCGGCTTTGCAAAGCCGCGGACCGTTTGAAAATATCGCCCGCGAGTGTAAGTTACACATCCGGCCGCGGGAGTTTCTTCCGCCGCTTCGGAGACGCTGAGACCATGCTTGACCCCAGATTCATGGAGCGAAACTTAGATACGGTGGGCGAGAGGCTCGCCCTTCGCGGGTTCGACGTCGACCTGTCCGAATTCTCCGTCCTCAGTTCCCGAAGAAAGGAGGTCATAAGGGAGACCGAGGTCCTCGAGCACGAAAGAAACAGCGGTTCGAAGAGGATAGGGGAACTGAAGAGATCGGGAGATGAAGAGGAACTCTCGAAGCTGCTCCCGCGGATGAAGGACCTTTCGGACGAGATAAAGCGCCTCAACGAGAGCAGAACGCGGACCGAGGAGCTTCTTCGGGATTTCCTGCTGCGCGTTCCCAACATGCCCCACTCCTCGGTTCCCGGGGGAAGCGACGAAGGGGCGAACGTGGAGGTAAGGAGGTGGGGAGAGCCCAGGGACTTCGGTTTCGAGGCGAGGGACCACGTAACGCTGGGAGCGGATCTCGACATACTGGATCTTCCCAGGGCGACCAAGATCGCGGGAGCCAGGTTCGCGCTTTACAAGAACCAGGGCGCGCGGCTGGAAAGGGCGCTCATAAACTTCATGCTCGACGTCCACGCCGGGCGCCACGGCTACACAGAGGTTCTCACTCCTTTCGTCGCCAACAGCGAGAGCCTCACGGGAACCGGAAATCTTCCCAAGTTCGAAGAAGACCTCTTCAGGCTGAGCGGAACGGACTACTACATGGTTCCCACGGCGGAGGTCACGGTCACGAACATTCACCGCGACGAGATAGTTTCCGCCGACGTCCTTCCGATCAAGTACGTCGCCTACACTCCGTGCTTCAGGAGGGAGGCGGGTTCCTACGGAAAGGACGTGCACGGAATAATGAGGCAGCACCAGTTCAACAAGGTGGAACTCGTGCGGTTCTCCGACCCCGCCGATTCCTACGAACAGCTGGAGATCCTGACGCGGGACGCGGCGAGGATCCTCGAGCTCCTCGGCCTTCCCTACAGGGTGGTGGTCCTGTGCGCGGGAGACATGGGATTTTCCGCCGCCAAGACCTACGACCTCGAAGTGTGGGTGCCGAGCGAGGGCAGGTACAGGGAAATATCCTCCTGCAGCAATTTCGAGGCGTTTCAGGCGAGGAGGGCGAACATAAGGTACCGGGCCGACGGGAAAGCCAGGCCGGCCTACCTCCACACGCTCAACGGCTCGGGAGTGGCCGTGGGAAGGGCGCTTCTCGCGATTCTCGAGAACTTCCAGACCGAAGAGGGCGCGGTCGAGATTCCCGAAATCCTGGTTCCCTACATGGGCGGCGAGACGGTCATCGGCCGGTAGCGCGCGGCTCTCAGATCTCCAGGATCTCCTTTTCCTTCCTCTCGAGCAGGGAGTTCAGCTTTCTTATCTTCGCGTCGGTAAGCTCCTGGATTTCCGAAAGCGTCTTTTTCACCTCGTCTTCGGGAAGACCTTCTTTTTTCTCCGCCTTCTTCACGAGGTTGTTCACGTCCTGCCTTATCCGCCTTACGGAAACCCTGTGCTCCTCGGCGACCTTGCCGGTGTGCTTCACAAGCTCCCTTCTTCTCTCCTCGGTGAGAGGCGGTATCGAAAGCCTTATGAAGTTTCCGTCGGTCGACGGGGTTATCCCCAGGTCCGACTGGGCGAGCGCCTTTTCGATTTCCTCCACGGCGCCCGGGTCCCACGCCTGTATCAGTATGGTGGAGCTGTCGGGGACCGAAACGTTGGCCAGCTGGTTCACCGGGGTCTGCGCTCCGAAGTAGGACACCCTGATCGAGTCGACGAGGGCGGCGGACGCCCTGCCGGTCCTGGTCCTCGCAAGCTCCCGCTCGAAGGCGCTCACCGTCCTGTCCATCCTGTCCTCGGCCTCTATCCGCAGTTCCTCGATGGAAAGCTCTTCACTCATCTTCCTCGCCGCTCCTCACAAGCGTGCCCACCTTGGCGCCGCGGATGACTTTCTCTATGTTGCCCTTTTCGAAGAGATCGAACACGACGATGGGAATCTTCTCCTCCATGCAGAGAGAGATGGACGTCGCGTCCATCACCTTGAGCCCTCCCTTGAGCATTTCCATGTAGGTGAGCTCGGAGAACTTCACGGCGTCTTCGTGCTTCACCGGATCCTTGTCGTAGACGCCGTCCACCTTGGTGGCCTTCATTATGATGTCGGCTCCCATCTGCAGGGCTCTCAGGGTGGCGGCCGTGTCGGTGGTGAAAAACGGGTTGCCGGTGCCCGCCGCGAATATCACTATCCTTCCCTTCTCGAGGTGGCGCATGGCCCGTCTCTTTATGAACGGTTCGGCCACCTGCTTTATCTCGAGGGCGGTCTGCACCCTGGTGGAAAGTCCCTTTCTCTCCAGGAAGTCCTGGAGGGCGAGCGCGTTTATCACGGTCGCCAGCATTCCCATGTAGTCGGCGGTGGAGCGGTCCATGCCCCTGGAGGAGCTCGACACTCCCCTGAAGATGTTCCCCCCGCCTATCACTATGACGGTTTCCACTCCGAGGGAATGGACGCTTCTTATCTCTTCGGAAACGAGCTCTATGGCTCCCGAGTCTATGCCGGAGCCCCCGGGACCCTGGAGGGCTTCTCCGCTCAGTTTCAGCAGGATCCTTCCGTATTTCGGGGGGTTTTTGTCTGGGGATCCCATTTTCAGGTTTTTTCTATCCGCCCAGCTGGTACCTTACGAATCTTTTCACCACGATGTTCTCGCCGATTTTCGCTATGAGCCCGCCGACGAGGTCTCCGACCTTCACCTTCGGGTCGCGTATGTAGGGCTGCTCGAGCAGGCATATGTCCTCGTAGAACTTGTTTATCCTGCCTTCCACCATCTTTTCGGCTATGTTCTCGGGCTTTCCGCTCTCCACGGCCTCGGCCTTGAGAATGCGCTTCTCCCTGGCCACCTCGTCCTCGGGGACTTCCTCCCTGGCCACGTAGGTCGGGCCGTTGGCGGCTATCTGCATGGCGATTTCCCTGCAGAGGCTCTGGAACTCCTCGTTTCTGGCCACGAAATCCGTCTCGCAGTTGACCTCCAGCATGACGCCGATCTTGCCGCCCGCGTGCACGTAGGAGGATATGGTTCCCTGGTCGGTCTTCCTCGAGGTTTTCTTCGCCGCCTTGGCGCTTCCCCTGATCCTCAGTATCTCCGTCGCCTTCTCGAAATCCCCTTCCGCTTCCGAAAGCGCGTTCTTGCAGTCTATGAAGGGAGCTCCCGTGCTGTCCCGAAGCTCCTTCACCATGGTCGCCTTTATCTCAGCCATTTTCTTCCTCTTTCCCGGATTCGGGGCTCTCCTGCGCTTCCTTCCGCTCCCTCGCCCGGTCTCCTTCCGAGGATTCGGAAATGGCCACCGAGACGAACTCCTCGGTCTCGCTTTCGCTGGTCTCGGCTTCCTTGAAGACGAACACCTTTCTCTCCACCACGACCTTGTCGAGCCTGTCTTCCTTCTCCTCGGCCACCTCTCCGCTCACGAGCCTCTCGTCGTACACGTGCTTTCCCTCCACGCAGGCGTCGGCCATCTTCGAGGAAAACAGCTTTATCGCCCTTATGGCGTCGTCGTTGCTCGGAATCGGGTAGTCGGCCGCGGCGGGGTCGCAGTTGGTGTCCACTATGGCTATCACCGGTATGGAGAGGTTCCTCGCCTCCTTTATGGCTATGTGCTCTTTTTTCGTGTCCACCACGAAAACGGCGTCCGGGGTGCGCTTCATGGAGACTATGCCTCCCAGGAGCCCCTCGAGCTTGGCGGCCTCCCTCCGGAGGTTCTTCGCCTCCTTTTTCGGAAGCATCTCCATCTGCCCGTCCTCTTCCAGCTTCTTGAGCTCGAGCAGGTAGTCGACTCTCGAGCGTATCGTGTTGAAGTTCGTGAGAGTGCCCCCGAGCCACCGCGTGTTCACGTAGGGCATCCCGCAGCGCCGAGCCTCCTCCTCTATTATCCCCTGGGCCTGCTTCTTGGTTCCGACAAACAGGACCGTCCCCCCGTCGGCCACGGTGTTTCTCGCGTAGACGTGCGCCCTGTTGAACATCTGCACCGTCTGCTGGAGATCTATGATGTGAATGCCGTTTCTGGCCCCGAAGATGAAGGATTTCATTTTCGGGTTCCAGTGGCTTTTCTGGTGTCCGAAGTGCACTCCGGCCTCGAGCAGGCTCTTCATGCTGAGCTTCTCGGTAACTTCGACTTCCTGCGTCATTAAAAGTCCTCCGATTCCATATGCAAACCGCCTATAGATACCAGAAAAAGAATCTTTAATCAAGTTTTCGCGCATCTCGTGTATTCTAAAAGCCGCGCGGCAAGGCGCGGGGAGAGGTCGCAATGAAATACATGGTGATAGTCAATCCCGTCGCGGGAAGGAAGAAGGCGGCCGAGGGGGTTCCGTTCGTCCGCCGGGCATTCGAGACCAGGAAGGTTCCCTGCGAGATAAGGTTCACCGAGAGGCCCGGACACGCGGCCGAGCTCGCCGCGGACGCGCTCGTGCGGGGATTCACGCACGTCGTCTCCTTCGGGGGAGACGGGACCTCGGGCGAGATAGCGGGGGCGATCAGCGGCGCCGACGCCGTCCTGGGAATCATTCCGGCGGGAAGCGGGAACGACTTTCCCAAGGCCGCGGGCGTTCCGCTCGGCCTGCCCGACGCGGTCGAGAACGTTTTTTCGGGCGAAAGCAGGAGGGCCGACGCGGCGCTTGTGGACGGGAAGTTCTTCATAAACGGTTTCGGGGCGGGAATGGACGGGGCGGTGGCGCGCTCGTTCGGCCGGCTCGGACTCAGGCGCCTCGGTTCGTTCGGCTACGTGGTCGGGGCGGCGGTCGAGGCGTTTCGCTTCGGGGGGTTCGCGCTCGAGACCGATCGCGAAGGTTCGGGGGAGTTCTCCGCCGAGGGAGAACTGCTCCTTTTCGGCGCCTCCAACGGGCCCTTCCAGGGAGGGAAGTTCAATCTCTCGCCGGGCGCGGACGTATTCGACGGACACCTCGACGTCCATATAATAAGGGACATGAGACCGGTCGACAGGCTCCTTCGGATTCCGAGGGTTCTCGAGGGAAGGCACGAGGGGCTCTCGGGGATAACGATGGTCAGGACCAGGGGTCTTGAGTTTCGCACCTTCGAGGACCTCCCGGCCCACATGGACGGGGAGACGTTCGTTCTTTCCCGGGGCGAGCACCGCCTGGAGGTCGCGGAGGGAGCGGTGGGCGTCATGGTTCCCCCCGGGGGAGGTTCGGGTTGAGAAAGGCGATAAGCCTCGTCGCGCTTTTTCTCTCCGTTCTGCTCACGGCCTTCTGGGGTTCGGTGGGAATCGTCGTCTCGCTCGTCCGCGTGCGCCACCTCATAAGAATCTCCGTTCGCCCCTGGGGCAGGACGGTCCTGTGGACCTGCGGGGTGCGGCTCGAGACAAGCGGCGAGGAGAACCTTCCGTCCGAGCCCTGCATAGTCATGTACAACCACCAGAGCTCGTTCGACATACCGGCTTTCTCCGCCGCGGTGCCCTTCGAGTGGAGGGCCGTCATGAAAAACGAGGTCGCCCGCATTCCGTTCATCGGCTGGGTGTGCTCGCTGGCGGGCCACTACTTCGTGGCCAGGGACGGTTCGGTGGGAGACACCAACAGGGTCAGGGAGATAGTCAGAAAGATAAAGAAGGGGCCGTCGGTCATGATAGCCCCCGAGGGGACCAGGAGCGAGGACGGGGAACTTCTTCCCTTCAGGAAGGGCGCCTTTCTCATGGCGTCGCTCTCGCGGGTTCCCGTCGTGCCCATGGTCGTCTGGGGAGGAAAGGACATAAGGAAGAAGAACTCCTGGGAGATCAACACCGGAAGGACGATAAGGATAAGCTTTCTCCCCCCGATAGACGTCCGGAGTCTTCCCCCGGGCAGGAAGGGAGCGGACCTGCTGGAGACCTCCGTGAGGGAGCGGATGGTCTCGGAAATTGAAAATCTCCGCTCGGCGGGTTAAAATGCGCGCGGGCTTCGGGGGTTCTCTCCGCACTGTTTTATTTCCCCCCGCGACTGTATCCTAGTAGGCGGTCCCGCGAGGTTGCCTCTTTCACATGAAAAACGATCACCGGATTGCCGACCTTGACCTGAACACCATAGCCGCCCTGGCGGGAATGCCCCGGAGCAGGAAAATGGTGAACCCGAAAAACCCCGCCGAGATGGGCGGGCGGGTGACGGTCACGTTCAAGCCGCTTCCCCGCGGCTACGGCCACGAGGAGATAACGCGCTACAGGGAGCGGCTCAGGGAATCCCTTCTCGGGCACGGGGTGAAGGTGATCGACTGGGAGGACGCGGTGAGCTCCGAGAACCTGGGGCCGTTCTCCAGGCTGCTGGGACTCGGCTCCGTCCGGCGCAGGGTGAACGCCGTGATAGACGTTAAGAAGCGCCGCTCTCCCCTCAAGTGGTTTCTCAGCCGGGTGGCCGAGGGCATCTACGGCCTCGTCAGGAACGAGAGCCTTTCGGTAAGCGGCATACTGAAGATAAGCGGATGGGCAGACGACTTCACCGTGGGATGCCTGCAGGACCCCTACAACACCCAGGTCATCACCATAATGCCCCTCGACCCCGAGTTCGAAAACGAGAACACAGCCTACGACGAGAAGATAGCCATAGGACTCAGAAACCTGATAGCCAACATGTCGGAGATAGTCATAGGGGTTTCGCCGAGGAATTTCGCCATAATAAACATGAACCTCTCCGATTCCATCTACGCCCACGACCGCCTGGACGAGTTCGTCCTGTATTCGCTCATTCCGAAGATGTACGCCCCGATAAAGCCGCCGGTGCTGACGCGTTTCTCCATAGGCGAGTACGACCCGAAGGAATTCGAATACGCCAGGAAGCTCTCCGAGCTGGGGGCGGACCTTCGGAGCACGAGCCTTTTTCCCGAAGGGTCGAAGTTCATACACAAGATAAAGCGCCGCTCGCACAGGGACGTGGTGAACAAGATACTCGACGGAAGAACGGGCGTTTCCTACGGCTTCATAGCGCTTGTCGAGCCGCCCGGGTACCTCGGGAACAAGCGCGTCGGCGAAGACGAGTGGAATTCCTTCGGAGAAATCGCGGACTACAACCCCGAGGAGGTGAGGGAGAGTCCCGGGGGCAGGTGGTACGTGAGGACGTTCGCGGGGGAAAAGAAGGTCTACCAGCAGGTTCCCGACATATGGATCGTCACTTCGAGGTCCGGCTGCGACAAGACCAATCTCAACCCCGACTCCGACATCGTGAGAATAGGTCTCGTCAAGGGGAAACTCCATCTCCAGATTCCCAGGGGAGTGGACCTGGGAAGAAGGGACATAAGACCTTCTTTCGACACCTACGTGATACTTTCCCAGGCCCTCGCCTCGGTTCTCTACGCCCCCTTTCTCGTCGAGAAGGAAATGTCCATACTTCATTTTCACGGCTATCCCGACCCGTGCTGGTTTTCCGGAAGCGAGTACCACGCCGGGGCGAAAAACCCCTCTCTTCCCTGCGGCACCGTGGAGGCCGCTCTTCTCAACTACTCGGCGGTCTACGAAACCGCGAACGAAAACGGGGGCGACATAAAGCTTCTGTGTCTCGTGGAATCCGACCACGGGGTGAACGTCATGGGTCCCGACGGGGAGTACCTGGTGCGGAGGCTCAAGGACGGCTCGAGCGACGGGCACATACTGCTCGGAGGAAAGTATCTTCCGAAGCTCAAGCGGAGCGTCGCGCCGCGCTGAACCCGGGCGAGATGAAGAACCTGAATCCGCAGGAAACTTCCGTGGGATGGATAGGGACGGGGATAATGGGAGCCCCGATGTGCTCTCACCTGCTCCGCGCGGGCTGGCGCGTCCGTGTTTTCAACAGGACCAGGGAAAAGGCCCTGGGACTTCTCGGGGAAGGAGCGTCGTGGGCGGATTCTCCGGCGCGGGTCGCGGCCGCGGCGGACGTGGTCTTCACGATGGTCGGCTACCCAGACGACGTGAGGGAAATCTACTTCGGTCCCGACGGGCTTTTTTCGGACCCCCTGCCCGGGAAGATCTTCGTCGACATGACCACGACCGAGCCTTCGCTTTCCGGGGAAATACACGAGAGGGCGGCCGGTTTCGGCGCCTCGGCGCTCGACGCTCCCGTTTCGGGAGGGGACGTGGGAGCGGAGAGGGGAGAGCTTTCCATCATGGCGGGCGGGGACCGGGACGTTTTCGACTCGGTGCGGCCGCTTTTCGGCCTCATGGGAAGGAACGTCGTCTACCAGGGCGGCGCGGGGGCGGGCCAGCACGCCAAGATGTGCAACCAGATTACCGTCGCGGGGGCGATGATAGGGATCTGCGAGAATCTCGTCTACTGCAGAAAGGCGGGACTCTCTCCGCGGACGATGCTTCGCTCCGTGGGAAGCGGGGCGGCCTCGAGCTGGCTTCTTTCCAACCTCGGCCCCAGGATCATGGACGGGGACTTTGAGCCGGGGTTTTTCGTCGACCACTTCATAAAGGACATGGGAATCGCGCTCGGAGAATCCAAGCGCATGGGAATAGAACTTCCGGGACTTTCGCTCGTCAGGTCCCTCTACGAGAGGGCGAGCGGGCTCGGACACGGAAAACTGGGGACGCAGGCTCTTCTGCTCGCCCTCGAGGACCTGTCCGCCGACCCGGAAAAACCCGGAGGGAAGGGATGAGCGGAAGAACCTTCAGGGCTCTCGTTGTGAGCGAGGGCGAAGACGGGAAGTTCGTGAGGGAAGTGAAGTCGAGGGAGATTGAAAGCCTTCCGCAGGGGGAAGTGCTGATAAAGGTGAGATACTCCTCTCTCAACTACAAGGACGCGCTTTCGGCGGCGGGCAACAGGGGAGTCACGAGGAAATACCCGCACACCCCCGGAGTAGACGTCGCGGGCGTCGTCGAGAGCTGCGCGGGCGGGGAGTTCGCCCCGGGAGACGAGGTGATAACGCACGGCTACGACCTCGGGATGGACACATCGGGCGGTTTCGGACAGTACGCGAGGGTTCCCGCGGACTGGGTTCTGGCGCTGCCCGACGGACTCGGCCTCGAAGAGTCCATGATGTACGGAACGGCGGGATTCACCGCGGCGTATTCCGTGTCGAAGATCGTCGAAGGCGGCGTGGCGCCGGAGGACGGCAACGTTCTCGTGACCGGAGCCACGGGCGGGGTCGGAAGCGTGGCGGTAGCCGTCCTTTCCACGGCCGGCTACCCGGTGACGGCTTCCACCGGCAAGCCCGACCGCGGGGAATTTCTCGAGGAACTCGGCGCGGTCGAGGTGGTGGGAAGAGACGACCTCGCGGACCCGTCCGGCAAACTGCTGCTGAAGGGGCGCTGGGCCGCGGCGATCGACACCGTGGGCGGAGGGATTCTCGCCACGGCCGTCAAGTCGACCAGGCAGAGAGGCGTCGTCACGACCTGCGGCAACGTCGCCTCCCACGAACTCAACATGAATGTCTACCCCTTCATACTGAGGGGAGTCAGTCTTGTCGGAATAGACTCCGCGAGCTGTTCCATGGAAACGAGAAAAGCCGTCTGGAAAAAGCTCGCGGGCGAATGGAAGATTCCGAGCCTCGGGCGGATATCGAGAAAAGTGTCTCTCGAAGATCTCGACCCGGAGATAGACACCATGCTGAGAGGCGGACAAGTCGGAAGGGTGGTGGTCGACCTCTGGGCGTGAACCGATGTCCGGCCGTCTCCGGATTCTTGGAGAACCGGGAAGTTTTTCGCTCTCCCGCGGGAGCGTCCCGCAACCCGGTTTATCTTGCTATGATAAGTACTTCTCTTGAGGATTCGTTGCTCAATACGTACTTGTAGTCAATTTTTTTGACTTCGGTTTTTTCCTGAGTTTTCCGAACATCTCAACCAGCTCGTCCACAGTTGGAATTCCGTTGTCCCTGTAGGAAACCACAAAGATCGATTTCCTGAATTTTTCGAACAGCCTTTCAAACGCCCGATGAATCTTGTTCTTGTCGCACCACTCGCTCTTCATGTTCTTCATTTTCTTGTGTTTCGATTTTTCGTCAATCATGTCGGCCCATTGATCGTAAGAAGCGATTCCTTCGAGGAAGTGGTAGAAATTCAGGTAGTCTACGCTTACGCCTTTGGCCGATATGTAAGGCGTGTCGACATAAACCAGGTCCGCGTGAATTTCCAGGTCGAATACATCGGAATTGAACGCCCTGTTCTTTTTCCTGTTGTCGAAAATCGCGTTGTTTCCCTCCCGTACGAATTTCCTGAAATGGTCTTCGAACGACGTGTCCCAGGTTTTCTTGTTTCCGAAACTCCTTTTGACTTCCGCAAGCCTGATATAAAGATTCTTTCTGTGAAACAGGTTGTAAGGACGCTTGATTATGCACGACTGGAAAAGTGCGTAGTAAGCCAACGCCTTCTTGTACTTGTCCGTAACCAGGCCAATGTTTGTGGCGACGGTGTCAAGCCACTCGTTTTCTTCGTCGGCGAAGTAAATTTCGTGAAAGGTGTCGTAAACGAAGGTTGGATATCTTATGTCGGGATGTTTCGTTAGAATGAAATCGACATCCTCGTCGCTTAGAACAGTGGCGGAATTCTCAACTATCGCGAGACCGATATGATAGTTGAACTTCAGAAAATCGTTGTAGAAAATCTGCTTACCGTTCCTCTTTAACGTGTATCCGACGCAACCGGTGCCGCCGAAGGCATCCAAGGCTGTGTCGAATTCCAGATCTTTCGTGTAATGATCAATCCATTTTAGTATCTTGTGCTTGCTTCCCTGATACCTCGTGGACGGTAAAACGCCTGTCCCGCTGGAGGGCAAATCGCTAAAAAGCCGAGGTTGCTGTATGGCGATCATAAAGCTTAATAATCTGCCCGGTTTCAAGGAAACAATATGCTTCTTAACCTCATCGGAACTCCCTGCGAGTCATACTCCATGATGTCGTAGACGCCTTGGGAAGGTTCTCCGTTTTCGTCGAATTCAAGCGGCCCCGAAGGCCCGTCGTAGTCTATGTCCTTTCCCGCGAGAAGCATGTCGAGGCACTGCGAGATCTCGAAGCACTTTTCCCCGCCTCTGGTCACGCCGGTAACTTCGGCCGAATATACCTCGGGGTCCACGGACCGCGCCGCCACCGCCGCGAGGACCATCACCACCGCCGCGTCGTAGGATCTTCGGATGCAGCCCCTGCAACCGGCTTCTGCGGGCGGGACGGATTCCGCCGCGCGACGCGAAAACTCCTCGTACCTGTCTTCGCGGGAATAGCCCGCCCGGACCGCTTTTATGCCCTCGACCAGTATTTCGTCCGACGGCTTTCCCAGCAGGGTGGCCGTGTCCGCATTGAGCGTGCCGGGCGCGACGCCGGCAAAATACATCCTGACGTCGTCAGGTAATATGCTCTCGTTGATGAGCGCTCCGACTATGGCTTGGCGTTCGGGCCCCACCACGGGAATTATCACCACCGCGTCGGGATTTGCCGAGCCCGTTCGCCTTGCGACCGCATTGAAGTCGGAGAGTCCGTAGTTTCCCTCCTTTACCGGATAGGATATCTGCGCCGCCACACTCGAGCCGTCTTCCGTGACGGCTTCCACAAGCGAGTCCTTGAGAGCCCTTCCGAACACGTCGTCGGCGTATATTATGACCAGACGTTCAGCTCCCCCGTCCCGTTCTATTTCCCGCGCCGCGACCGAGGCCCTAAACGCGTCGGAGGCCTGGGTTCTGAAGAAAAAGCCGCCGTCCGAAGAGTCTATCGCGGGGTCGAATCCCGGCGTCAGGTCGGCCGAGGAACTCGAGGGCGACACGAGCACGATTTTCTGCTGGGCCGCCTTTTGCAGAAGATTGATGGAAACGCTCGAACACCCGGCTCCCACGATTCCGTTCGCGCCTTCCGCCGCCAGCTGGTCGAACGACCTTCTGGCGGTCTCGCTGTCGCAGGCGGCGGATTCTCTCTCCACCAGATTTATCCTGAGCCCCGCGTTTTCCATCTCCGAAACCGCGAGCCTCACTCCCGGCCTCGTGTTTTTTCCCAGCTCGTATTTCTCCGTCGGAAGAATCATTCCCATCTTGAAAACGCCCAGGTCGTTCAGGCTGAAATCTTCGTCGGAACCGCATCCGGAAAGCGCGACCGAGAAAACCGTCGCGAACAGCAGGGCGGCCGCGCACGGAAACGCGCGCCCGGAACCGAAAACGTGCTTTGTAGTGCTCATCTTTTTCCTCTCCTCGTTTTTCAAATGCGCGGACACCGCTCCGCGTCCGACAAAACATACATAATTCGCGACAGTTTTTCACCCGGCCGCGAAGCGTTTTTCCCCGCTTATGGGGTACCGGGTCCCGCCTCGATGACGGTTTCCGAAAAAGCGTGTATTTTATAACGCGAGAGGTTAAACGAGATGAACGGGATACTGATGATTCTTTTCGCGGTCCTTTTCGCGGGGCAGGGCGAGGCTTTTGCGGACAAGCGTCTTTCCGAATCTCCGCCGGGGGCCAGGGCTTACATCATCTGCCCCGAAGACGGCCAGACCGTGGACGGAACCTTTACGGTGAGATTCGGTCTTGCGAACATGGGGGTAGCTCCCGCCGGGGTGAAGATGGACAACACCGGACATCACCACCTGCTTATCGATTTCGACGGACTCCCCGACATGAAGAAACCGCTTGTCTTCAGCGAAAACGTAAGGCACTTCGGAGGCGGACAGACGGAGGCGGAAATAACTCTTCCGCCCGGGAAACACACCCTTCAGCTCCTGCTTGGAAACTACCTGCACATACCGCACGATCCTCCGGTGCGTTCAGAGAAAATAACCGTTACGGTAAAGGGAAAATGAGACGCGGTCGGTTCGCCGGGAGTTTTATCTTCTAGAAGAAAACAGTGTCATCCGACTTTCGCGGGAGGGCTGGCAGAACGGCTAATGCACCGGTCTTGAAAACCGGCGTCCGAAAGGACTTGGGGGTTCGAATCCCTCGCCCTCCGCCAGAGTCCGCTTCCCTGAGAATACGAAAGAATTCTGTCCGCTTCCCGCGGGCTTCTTTCAATCCCCCGGTATTTGCTGTTAAATAACTGCATGTCCGGAAAGCTCTTTGTCGTTTCCACGCCGATAGGAAATCTCGAGGACATCACCCTGCGGGCGATAAACGTTCTCGGGGACTCGGACCTCATAGCGTGCGAAGACACGAGAACCACGAAAAAGCTTCTCTCCCGCCACGGAATCGAAACCGCGGTCACAAGCTATCACGAGCATAACGAGGCGGAGAAATCGGCGAAGCTGCTCGAGGAACTGAAAAAGGGGAAAGACATCGCGCTGGTTTCCGACGCCGGCACTCCCTGCGTTTCCGACCCCGGTTTCAGGCTGGTGCGTCTGTCCGTCGAAAACGGCATGGACGTAATCCCCGTGCCGGGTCCTTCGGCCGCGGTTTCCGCCCTTGCCGTTTCTGGACTTCCCCCCGACGGTTTTCTTTTCCTCGGGTTTTTTCCCAGAACAATCGCGAAGAAAAGGCGACTGTTCGAGAATATAAAAGACTGTCCGCACACGCTGGTCTTCTACGAGTCGCCCGGAAGACTTTTGAGAACGCTCGAAATCATGCTCGAGACGCTCGGCGAGAGAAACGTCTGCGTCGCGAGGGAAATGACCAAGCTTTACGAGGAAACTCTCAGGGGACCCGTTTCGCGGGTACTCTCCGCCCTTTCGGAAAGGGAATCCGTAAAGGGGGAAGTGACCGTAGTAGTGGAAGGCGGCGGAAAGTCGCAACGGGAAGCGCTCGCAGGGGCGGAGAAGAAGCTTTCGGAAATGAAAGAGCGGGGCGTGGCCCTGAGCGACGCGGTACGCGAGGTTTCGCAAAGCGCGGGGGTCTCGAGAAACCGCGCTTACCGGGCGGCCCTTCGCATATGGAACGGGTAGGGTGTCCCTGCCGCCGCCTCGAGCGTCTTTCCCCGCCGGGTCGCCGCTTGCCCGCACCTTTTTCCCGGCTTCCGACTTTCTGCCCGCGGCCTCCGACCGGATGCTCGACTTGCAGGACTCTCATATGAATTCCTCGGAGGGCTTGCCGCACGCGCCGCATGCTTTTTTCGGTCCGCTCGTTTTCGCGTCTCCGCGGAAAGTGTAATCGAACCCGCGCCCCGGCAAATCTCCCTCACCCGTCGAGCGGAGGCTTTTTTTCGTGCCACCGGGTCTGGCGCTCGTAGGCGTGCGCCGCGTTTAGCACTGTCTGTTCGTCGAACGGCTTTCCCGTTATCTGGAGTCCTATCGGAAGGTTCTCCGAGCTCATTCCGCAGGGAACGGATATGCCGGGAAGTCCCGCTATGTTGCAGGGTATGGTGAGTATGTCGGAGAGGTACATCTTCACGGGGTCGTCCGTTTTTTCTCCCATTCCGAACGCGGTCTCGGGAGAAGTGGCGCTCGCTATCACGTCCACCTTTTCCCACGCCCGGTCGAAATCCCTGATTATGAGGGTTCTCGCTTTCTGGGCCTTTACGTAGTAGGCGTCGTAGTACCCGGTGGAAAGTGCGTAGGTTCCGAGCATTATCCTTCTTTTCACCTCGTCTCCGAACCCTTCGGAGCGGCTTCTGAAAAAAAGGTCCCGAAGACTCCCGGGATTCCCGCATCGGTATGTGTACCTCACCCCGTCGTACCTGGCGAGATTGGAGCTTGCCTCCGACGGGGCTATTATGTAGTAGGTGGAAACCGCGTAGCGGGTGTGGGGAAGCGATATCTCCACGATTTCGGCCCCGAGGTTCTCAAGTTCGGACACGGCCCCGCGGACGGATTCCGAGACTTCGGGGTCCATGCCCGAAACGAAGTATTCCTTCGGTATGCCGACCCGAAGACCCTTTACGTCCTCGCCGAGCTTTTCTGCGTAGTCGGTCGCGGGAGCGTTTACCGACGTGGAGTCGAGCGGGTCGTGTCCTGCTATCGAGGAGAGAATCACGGCGGCGTCTTCGACCGTCTTCGCTATCGGTCCCGCCTGGTCGAGCGAGGAGGCGAAGGCTATCATTCCGAAGCGGCTCACCCGCCCGTAAGTGGGCTTCATTCCCACCACCCCGCAGAGGGCGGCGGGCTGTCTTATAGAACCCCCCGTGTCGGTTCCCACCGCCGCGACGCAGAGATTGGCCGCGGTGGCCGCGGCGCTTCCCCCGCTCGAACCCCCCGGAACCTTCTCCGCGTTCCAGGGATTCCTGACCGGTCCGAACCAGGATGTTTCGTTGGAAGAGCCCATGGCGAATTCGTCCATGTTGTTTTTTCCGAGTATCACCGCGCCGCCCGCCCGCAGCCTCCCGGCCACGGTGGAATCGTAGGGAGCGACGAAGTCCCGAAGCATTTTCGACCCGCAGGTGGTCTTCGTGTCCTTGGTGACGAAGATGTCCTTCAGCGCGACGGGAACGCCGTGGAGGGGACCGAGATAGTCTCCCTCGGATATCCGTTTTTCGGCCTCCCGCGCCGCCGAAAGCGCTTCTTTCTCCCAGACGCTTATGTAGGAATTCAGCACTCCGTCCAGCGAGTCTACGCGCTCAAGAAAAAGCTCCACGAGCTCCACGGGAGAGATTTCCTTTTTTCTTATCAGCTCCGAGGCTTCCTTTATGGTTCCCGGAACGGACGCGTCGCTACTCATGGCTCTCTATCACCTTGGGGACGGTGAAGAAGCCGTCTTCCTCGCCGGGGGCGTTTCGAAGGGCCTGCTCCGCCGTTATCGTCTGGCTTACCTCGTCCTTGCGAAGCGGGGTCGAGAGTTCGAGCACGTGCGAAGTCGGTTCAACGTTCTCCGTGTCGAGTTCCGCCAGGTCCTCTATGTGCACGAGTATGTCTCCAAGCTGGCGGGTGAATTTCGAGAGGGTCTCTTCGTCGAATTGCAGTCTCGCCAGTTCCGCCGTGTCGAGCACGTCTTTTTTCGATATTTTCATTGAGGGTTAAGTTTCGGGGCAGATTGAAAAGTGCGAAAATCCGTTGCGCTCTCGGCGTTTCGCAGTTTCCGTTAAAAAGGAATATCCGCTAGCAATTTCCTTGAAAGCAAAGATACCCAATCAGGTCGCTAAATAAAGCCTCGGCTCAGACGATACGGCCACGAGGGCCGAAAAATGAATCCTGACTTCTATTTGTCTGTTTGTGTAAGAACCTCTAATCTCTTTTCCGTTTTTTTCCACGGAGTTCCAGGGATTTTTTCGACAAAACCGTGAAACACTTCCAGAAAAGCGGTCTTCAAGGTTGCATCGGTTATTCTCTCCGCGTCAGGTGCGGGCAGAAGTGTCATGAAGTCGGGTAGCAGGTTGGGGTCGTTGAGCTTGGGGAACATGCGCCGTTCAGCCTCCGCGCGCGATATGCTTATTCCCGATTTCTCCGTATAGCCCAGGAAAAATTCAATCACTCGTCCTATGTCCAGTTCCTCAAACACTTCAAGAGCATGTGCGAGGTCAAACAGGTCGCGGCCCTTGTTTCTTTGCAGAAGGGCACGCAGTTTGGTTGCAAGCATTTCCTCTCTGGAGTAAGTGTGTATTGTCGCGGCTCCGCTGAACCAGGAGTTCTCGAATTCGTAGGAAATGTATCTTGACCCGCCGTACGCCTCGGTCTCTCTGGTATTGATTTCAAGTTTTAAACTCATCAGTGTCTCAACTGAGACGTCTTCAACAGCTATACGAAACAGAAGTTTGGGCGAAATCCTGCTCTGTTTGAAACGCGCGTCTCCCAGCCAAGGTTTTAATATGTCCCGTATCCCGTTGAGAACCGGTCCTATGGGGCCGTGAGTCGTCCTGACGAGGTCTATGTCTTCCGAGTAACGAAACGGCGCGGGGAAATGAAGTTTGTTCAACGCCGTGCCTCCCCGAAACCGCAGTTGTTCGTTAAGAAACGGGTCGCTGAAAAGCTCTATCAGAACCCGGCTGATAATAAGGTCCTGTTCAATCTGCCATGGCCATGTCCAGGGAACAGCCTTGTCCCACTCTAAAATACTCTCTCTTGGAATCATTAGTCGGGGTCCGGTGCTTGGCGCACTACAACGTTCCACCGTTGATTTTTTTCTATCGGTTCGCGAACGAAGTCTGGGTCGAGGCGGCCTCGCCAGGGTTCGAGTTCAACCCAGGGAAGGGCGGAATTTCCCGAAATTGACTCATGAAGCGGTTCGGCTGTCTCGGCGAAGCCCAACCAGTCGAGCAGATAACCGAGACGCTGGAGAACGGATCGCTCAAACGCGTATGAAAGCCCGACGAGCTTGGAAGGGTCGATTTGTTCTCCCAGATCGGACAGAACTGTCACGATATTGTCAAATCCCCCTCCGCCGCGTCGGTAGTGCAGCAGGTCAAGTATAGTGAGCTCGGCAGACGATATTTTCATGAAACCCGAAGGAGTTTTACGCTCTACGATGCCGCTTGAAACTTTATCCATGTTCTTTCGGTGGTAGAAGACGATTGCGGTCCGTCCTACCCTGATTCTGGGCAGACGCTTATCCGCAAGTACCTGAAATTGCATTACCGCCTGATGAGATGCTCCGTGGAATGCCGCGGCATTTAGCAAACCTACGTAATAGCGACAATTTTCATGGCGCATCATGCTGTCTATGTAGTAGTGAGGAGGGGGAGCCCCCCAGCTGATATATTCCGGTGGAACTATGGTGTAAAAACCGTGGCGAGGTTTGACCAGACGGCTACGGCTCTGCTGCCGTTCAGTTGCGTCAAGGAAAGCTCCCCTGCTTATAGCAAGAGCTTTCTGGGCCTCTTCGCGCGAGAATGTGACGCGGCCGCTTGAAAGCAGATCCGTCATGTAGGATGAAAGGGTGGTTTTTTGTTCCAGCATCGTGTTCTATTATCCGCGATTAATGCGGATTTTTCAACAAGACTTCTGATTTTTTCAGTATTATGTTCAATTTTCCGTGAATAACATGGATTTTCCGACATGATTCCCGGAAAATCCTGTCTTCGTGCCTTGTCCGCAAACCGTTTCTATTCGTCTTCGGCGACACCGCTGGAAAGGTTCTCGGCGAAATCCACTATGAGCGACTCTAGTTTTTCTCCCGAGAAGAAATTTATTTCCTGAACGCAGGTGGGGCTGGTGGTGTTGACCTCGGTCAGGTATCCGCCGACTACGTCGATTCCGACTAGGTAGAGTCCGTCCTGTTTGAGTTTGCGACGGAGACCCCCGCATATCTCAAGATCTCTTTGCGTAAGCGATGTTTTTTCCGGGTGCCCTCCCGAGTGAAAGTTGCTCCTGAACTCTCCTTCCGCCGCCACTCGAAGCACCGCTCCCACGGGTTCTCCGTCAAGAAGAATTATCCTCTTGTCTCCCTCGGAGACTTCCTTTATGAATTTCTGGGCCATGACGTACGTGCGCCCGAAATCCGTTATGTTCTCAAGGATGACGTTCGCGTTGGGGTCGTTTTCCCTCGCGAGGAATATCCCCTCGCCTCCGTAGCCGTCGAGCGGCTTCACCACCATCTCGCCTCCGGTCTCCGAGAGAAACTCCCGAAGTTTCCCCATGTTCTTGGACACGAGGGTGGGGGGGATGTAGTCACTGAAATTGAGGCTGTACATCTTTTCGTTCGAACTTCTTATTCCCGCAGGGCGGTTGATTACCCGCGTTCGGGATTCGTCGACCATCTCGAGCATGTAGGTCGAGTAGACGTAGTCCATGTTGAAGGGAGGGTCTTTTCTCATCCACACGACGTCGAAATCGTCCAGCGGACAGGTGTGCGTTTCGCCCTTCGAGTAGTAGTCGGTCTCTCTTCTGATCTTGAGTTCGGTCGAGTCCGCCCATGCCCGGGAGTCCTTAACGAAAAGGTCCCGAAGCTCGCAGTAGCTCACCCGGTGACCTCTCGCCTGGCACTCGAGCATTATGACGAAGGTCGTGTCTTTCTTTATGTTTATGGACTCGATCGGGTCCATGACGAAAAGCGTTCTCGGCATGGTGATAATCTATACGAAAGAGGGAGAGTGAACAATTAAAGACGCCCCGGCTCCGGCTGTTTCGGAAGGGTCTTCACGCTATGAAAAGAACGAAAGCATCTCCGCGCAAGTTTCCTCCGGTTTTTCCTCGGGGAGAAAGTGTCCGCAGTCAAGCGGCCCTCCGCGCACGTCCAAGGCCCTTTTTCTCCAGGAGCCTAGCACGTCGTAGGTCCTGTGAACGAATCCCCTTTTTCCCCAGAGAACCAGAAGCGGACACTTTATTTTGCGGTCCATGCCCTCTTCGTCGTGAGCCATGTCTATCGAGGCCGCGGCCCTGTAGTCCTCGCAGCTTCCGTGAACCGCCGCGGGGTCGCTGAAGCAGCGCGCGTACTCCCTTACCGCCCCGGGGTGAAACCGCGCCCCGGGAGCGCTCCATCTTCTCAGCTTTTCTCGAAGGTAGTACTCCGGGTCCGCTCCTATCATTTTCTCGGGAAGCCCGTCGGGCTGTATGAGGAAAAACCAGTGGTAGTAGCCCGTGGCGAAGTCCTTGTCCGCGTTGCTGAACATGTGGTGGGTCGGCGCGATGTCCATCACGCAGGCTTTTTCGACTTTCGCGGGGTGGTCTAGGCACATGCGGTGAAGAACCCTGGCCCCCCTGTCGTGTCCCGCGGCTAGGAAGTTTTCGAATCCAAAGGCGGCCATGACTTCTGCCATGTCGTTCGCCATGGTTCTTTTCGAGTAGTTCGAATGGTCTTTTTCTCCAGGAGGCTTCGAGCTGTCCCCGTAGCCCCGGAGGTCGGGACACACGAGGAAAAACCTCGAGGAAAGTTTCCCCGCGATAGCATGCCACATGACGTGCGTCTGCGGGTAGCCGTGGAGGAGCAGAAGCGGCTCTCCCTCTCCGCCCGAGACGGCGTTTATCTTGACTTCGCCCGTTCGGACGGTCTTTCTGGTGAAGTTCTCCGGGAACATCTCTCGGGATATTCTATTTGAATTCGGCCGCCATTCACAGAAGCGTCGAGAAAAATCCGTGAGCCGTGGATGAAGAAGAGGTTGGTTTGCGTATCTTCAGGGGAATTGCGTGCCTGACTTGGAAAAGGCGCAGGTTATGCCTTGACGGGCGGAGAATATCTCCGTTCACTCTGGCCATCCTAGCTTTGGCTCAAGATGTTTGGGCCACTTGTGATTGGTGACGGGGATAGCTCCGTAGGCCCAGTAGAAGCTCTCAATCAATCTCGCTTCCAGGTTCTGCGGGTCCATGTCGTCGTGGGCGTACCATACGCAGTCCGCACCGAACGCCGCACCGTACTGGTAACGCGGCCACCACCCCCTCTCTGGATGGTCCTTATTTTGCTCCGAGCGTATGTGTTTCTGACCCGTATCCTGTTGGTGCATTCGGCGAACACCTGCTGTATGATCCTTTTTTGCTCCGAGCGTATGTTTCTTGTGGTTAAGCAGGCGGTTTCTGAGATCACTTGCCTTGCCGATGTAATATATTGGAGAAACGCCCCAGGGATAAGTGATCATCGTGCCGTCTCTCGTGCCGAGGACATATGCCCCCGGCTTGTCGGGAATGTCCGACACTTCATCTTCCAACAAGTTAAAGGTGTTGTAGCCATCATTGGTGTCGAACCAACCGTTATGGCTTTTTTCGCCTAACAGTCTCGCCGGCAGGCTTTTTGCGAACAGATCTGCCATGTCCCCAACACAGAACCTCAAGTGGAAATCTTTCATCCAGGTTTTCCTCCAATGAACATGGCAAGCTTGGTTTACACGAATACCATGTCGCGTAGAATAATACCATGTCGCGTAGAATAATACCATGTCGCGTAGAGACGAGGGTTGTCCCGCGTCGTGGCGACGGTGGGACATGGAATCCTTGATCCGTTTGTATCCTGTGTATCAGCTTCATCGCGCTTGGCGTTAACCCGCCCCGCACAATTCTCCTGTTCCGACATGAGACAAAAAACTGGCCTTATGAAAGACCTTGAGAGGCTCTATTCAACTAGGCATCCTCTCGCGAAAGAAGCCTTTCGCATACAGAAAGAGCTCTCGAAGAGGGTGAAGCATGCGCGTCCCGGGCCGATTCGCGCCGTCGCGGGGGCGGACATATCCATTCTCGTCGGGCGCAAAAAGCTCGTCTGCGGAGTGATAGTCTTTTCCTGGCCCGACCTCGAGGAGATCGAAAGGGCGTGGACGGTATCGGAGGAGGTGTTTCCTTACATTCCCGGACTTCTGGGCTTTCGAGAGGCTCCGTGCATAGTGAAGACCTGCGGGAAGCTCAAGACCGGTTTCGACCTCCTCATGATAGACGGCCACGGGCTTGCACACCCGAAGGGCTTCGGACTCGCCTGTCACGTCGGGGTCGTTCTCGACGCACCGACAATCGGCGTAGCGAAAAAACCTCTCTACGGAACCTTCGAGCAGCCGGGAGAGACGAAGGGAGAGAGGACGCCGATAAGGAAAGGGGACGGTGGGGAGACGGTCGGCGTCGTCCTGAGAACCAAGGACCGCGTGAAGCCCGTTTTCGTGTCCGTCGGAAACAGGACGGATCTCGATACCGCGGTCGCCGTAACCCTCGAGTGCGCGAGGGGATACCGGATTCCCGAGCCGACAAGGCTCGCGGACAAGTACGTCGCTTCGCTCAAGAAAGAGATTGTCGGATAGCGGGGGAGGGCGTCGCGTCTCCGGCTTGTCGCATCAGGAGGAGAACTCTTCCATCATGCCCGTGAAGTTTCTGAAAAGATAGGAGGAGTCGTGCGGTCCGGGCGAGGCCTCGGGATGGTACTGGATGCAGGCCAGGGGATGCTCATCGTGCCTGAGTCCTTCAACCGTCTGGTCGTTTAAGTTCACGTGGGAGACCGCGACGTTGCCCGGGAGCGAGTCGGGGTCCACGGCGAATCCGTGGTTCTGGGACGTTATTTCGACCTTTCCGGTTTCGAGGTTCTTTACCGGCTGGTTTCCCCCGCGGTGTCCGAACTTGAGCTTGAACGTCTTCGCTCCGAGCGCGAGGCCGATTATCTGGTGTCCTAGGCAGATTCCGAAAACAGGTTTTTTCCCTATAAGCTTCCTCACGTTTTTCGAGGCGTACTCGACCGCGGCCGGGTCCCCGGGCCCGTTCGAGAGAAAGATTCCGTCGGGGTCGCAGGCCAGTATGTCTTCCGGGTCCGTTTTCGAGGGAAAGACCGTGGGGTCGCATCCCAGGTCGAACAGTTTCCTCAGTATGTTTCTCTTCGCCCCGAAGTCGTAGACGGCGACTTTGAATCTTCTCCCGGGCTCCGCGTCGACATCGCCCCCTGGTCTCCATCTCCCTGTTCCTTCTTTCCATGCGTACGGTTCGGCGCAGCTCACTTCCGTCACCAGGTCGCGGCCCACTATGCCGGGAGAACTGCGGACTTTCTCGACGAGCGAGGCGGGGTCGCTTTCACCGGTAGAGATGATCCCCCTCATGGCTCCCTCCGTCCGTATCGTCCTGGTGATCTCCCTGGTGTCGATTCCCTGCACTGCCACTATTCCGTGTCGCGCGAGGAAGTCTCCCAGGGTTTCCTCGGATCTCCAGTTGCTCGGATGTTCCCAGTATTCCTTTACCACGAGACCCCGAAGACGGGGCCCCTCGGATTCGAGGTCTTCGGAATTTGCGCCGTAGTTTCCTATCTCGGGATAGGTCATGACGACGATCTGGCCGTTGTAGGAAGGATCGGTGATTATTTCCTGGTAGCCCGTGAGAGAAGTGTTGAAGACGACTTCCCCCGCCGTTTCCCCTTCCGCTCCGAAGCTCGAACCTTCGAATATTCTGCCGTCTTCAAGGGCGAGATAAGCTTTTTTCATTATCGCGGGCTTACAATATATACACGGGTCGGAATAGTCAAATCGCGTCCCGAGTACTGACTGCGGTTTCGGCCGCGGGCGTCGCTTCGCATTCTCAAGGGCGCAAGGTTGCGGGAACGTGCACATATATTATATTTTTGCCGTATCCCGAAGTTTCTCCGGAGTGCGTATGCGTAAAACATTTTCCAACATGGACGAGGTCATGGAAGAAGAGGCGGAGATTTCCAAAAAGGACGAAGGTCTCAAGACTTGGGACGACTGGTTCGAAAGCAAGAGAGCCGGGGATGATTTCATGAACGACCGAGACCAGCCCGAGCACCAGGAGCGGGAAGAATTCTGACCGTCTGTACTGTTACGGCTTGGTGGTCGCGGGGGATGGCGGCTTTCATTGTTCTGTTCCAATCGCAAAAATCTTTTGTATCATGTTTGACTTCGCGGAGAAACCGCCTCAGGAGAACGCACGATGGATGAAAACGGAAAACCGGCCGAAATGAACTGGGACCTGTCTTCCTATTTTCCCGGTTTTCCCTCGGAGGAGTACGAGCGGTTCAAGCGCGACCTCTCCGGGGAGATAAAAAGCCTCGGCGAAAATGCCTCGGGACTCGACCCCCTCCGTCCCGAAAACCTCTCCGCGTGGAAGGACGTCTTTCTGGAAACGGAAAAGCTCGTGAGCAGGTATTCCCACATAAGCTCCTACGTGGGCTGCCTGGCCGCCGCGGACTCGAACCGCGAGGACTACCTGGGCGAAGAGGCCGCGGTTTCCCTTCTGGGCGCGGAGCTCGAAAAGCTCGAGGTTCAGCTCAAAAGGGCGCTTCGAGACGCGGACGACGAGCTGTTCTCGGAGTTCGTTTCGCTCCCCGGCCTGTCTTCCGCCTCCCACTACTTGGGGCGCGTGAGAAAGACCGCGCGCCGGGCCATGTCCGCTCCCGAGGAAATTCTGGCGGCCGACCTCGGGGTCGACGGCATAAGCGCCTGGGGCAGGCTCTACGACGCGGTCTCTTCAAAGATGACGTTCGAGATGGCCTACCCGGACGGAACCGTGAAGACTCTTCCCATGTCCCAGAGAAGATCGCTCATGGAGAACCCGAAAAGAGAGGTGAGAAAGGCAGCCTTTTCCGGCGGAAACGCCGCGTGGGAAGCCCTGGAGGACGTCGCGGCGGCGGCCGTGAACGCCATATCGGGGACGAGAAGGACTCTTTACCGCCACAGGGAGATCGACCATTTCCTCGAGGTGGCGCTTTTCGACGCGGCGGTGTCGAAAGAAACGATAGACGCCATGATGGAGGCCATAAGGGAAAACGTCGAGATTCCCAGGAGCGTGCTTCGTCTCAAGGCCGAAACCCTGGGGCTTTCCGCCGTCTCGTGGTACGACCTGGGAGCCCCGATGGATTTCGGGGAGGAGGAGACGACCGGCTGGGAGCGGGCGAGGTCCATGGTCGGGGATTCCTTCTATTCTGCCTATCCCGGCCTCGGGGAGTTTTTCGCGGAAGTCTGCGCGGGCCGGTGGATCGACTGGGAAGTGAGGAAGGGAAAAAGGCCTGGGGGATTCTGCACGGGCTCCCTTCTGACCGGGGAATCGAGGATATTCATGACCTACAACGGGGCGCTCGGGGACGTACTCACCCTGGCCCACGAGGCGGGCCACGCGTTTCACTCCCACGTCATGCGGGACATGCGCCCCTACGGGCGCTTCTACCCCATGACTCTTGCCGAGACCGCCTCGACTTTCGGGGAGATGCTGCTCGCCGAAGGGCTGCTGCGCGACCCCGCGACGAGCGCCCGGGACAAGGCGCGCGTGCGGGACGCGGAGGTAAACCACGGGGCCATATACCTGCTGGACATTCCCGTCAGGTACGAGTTCGAAAAGAAGCTCTACGAGGAGCGCGGGGAGGGAGAGCTTTCCGTCGGCAGGCTAAAGGAACTCATGGTCGAAACCCAGAGGGAGGTTTTCGGGGACGTGCTCTGCGAGTGCGACCCGCTTTTCTGGGCCTCGAAGCTTCACTTCTACATAACGGGCGTGAGCTTCTACAATTTTCCCTACACCTTCGGCTACCTGCTCTCGAGGGCTCTTTTCGGGAAGTTCCTCAGCGGGGGAGAGGGATTCCTGCCGGCGTACGAGGAATTTCTGAGGCTCACGGGAAGCGACGACGCCGAAGGGGCGGTGAAACGGTCGCTCGGGGACGACATAACGAAAAAGGACTTCTGGCGGGACGCGATCCTTACCCTGTCCGGACCGCTCGGGGAGCTCAGGGAACTCCTGCCCTCGGCGTCGCGGGACTAGAGCGTCGGTCCGATGACCCTCTCCACGGGGGTGAGGGACTTCACCAGTATGTCTGCCACTATGCCCGTCATTATCAGCAGCATGTAGATGATCGAGGCGGAAAACGCCTTTCCGTAGCCCCCGCCCTCGCGGACGCTTCGTATCACCAGGTAGTTGAAGTACGCCCCCGCCGCCGCGGCGAAGGCCGCGAAGTAGACCGTGTTGGTTCCTATGAGCCAGAGAATGAACGTGAGAGGCACGAGGGAGAGGGAGTATATGAGTATCAGCATGTTCGTGTACTTCGTTCCGAAGGCCACGGGGAGCACCCGCACTCCCGCCCTTTCGTAGTCGTTTCTGTATTTCTGGGCGAGCACCCAGAAGTGCGGAGGCTGCCAGAGCATCATGAACACGAACACGACCATCCCGTCGAGGCGGATCTCGGGGCCGACGGCCGTGTAGCCCACCAGCACGGGCAGGGCGCCGGGAAGACCTCCAAGCACCGTTCCGAACGGGGAGGTTCTCTTGAGAAACAGCGTGTAGAGAAGCGTGTAGGACAGGATGGCGGCGAGTATGAGCGCCGCGTTCGCGTAGTTGAAACAGAGAAGCGACACGCACAGGGCGGCCGTCATCATCGCGAGCGAGAGCGCCCACGCGTTTCCGTCCCCGAGGGTCCTGAGCGCCTCGACCCTCCTGTCCAGGCGGGACATCCTGCTGTCGATCTGCTTGTCGAGCAGGTTGTTCATGATCGCGGCCCCGGCCGCGCTCAGAAGGAGGGAGAGCACGCAGAGAAAGACGGTCTCGGCCGGGGGAAGCGAACGGGCTGCCACCACCATTCCCGCGACGCCCGTGAACGCCACGCTCGTTATTATTCCCGGCTTTGAGAGAATCACGGCGGAAACCGCCATCTTCCCCGCCGATTTTTTCTCTACGCCTTCCATGCCACGCCGCGTTCCTTGCCGTCTCCGGCCATGTACTCGAACCACGTGAGGAGGCAGAGGGTGAGTATGACCAGCGCTATCGAGAGGTGAACGGCCGTCACGTAGAACGCGAGTCCCGTGGTGACCACCAGCGCCCCGAGTCCCACCTGCAGGAGCACGCACGCTACGGCCCACGACATGTTCCTGCGGGCGTCCGCGAGTTTCTCCGACCTGGCGCAGGCGACCAGCAGGCAGACGAGCGCCGCCGAGAGCAGGTAGGCGAGCGTCCTGTGGGCGAAGTGCGCTAGAACCTTTCCCGAAAGCGCGGGAGGGACCCAGTAGCCGAGACACGTCGGAAAGTCGGGACACGCGAGTCCCGCGCCCACGTGCCTTACGTAGGCCCCGAGGGCCGCCTGCGCGAAAACCGCCGCGCTCGCCCAGAAGAAAAGTCCCGCGGGACCGGAGAGCCGAAAGACGGGCTTTCTCCGCTCGCCGTCGAAGTACGCCATGTAGAGGGTGGCGGAGAAGATCGCGACGGCGTTTGCGAAGTGCGCCGTGGTGAGGTTCACGGGAAGCCGGAGCAGCACGACGATCCCTCCCAGCACTATCTGGAAGGCCAGAAGGGCGGCCACGAGAAGCGGAAGCGCCCTGGCGCCCCCGCGGTAGCGCCCGAACCTGCGCCAGCACAGCGCGAAGAGCACGACGGACGTTATCCCTCCTATCACGCGGTGGGAGAACTCCAAGTAGATGTCCCATCTCCAGGGAGGCACGACCTCCCCGTGGCAGAGCGGCCAGTCGGGACATGCGAGCCCCGCCTCGAGCCCCGACACCATGTTTCCCCATACGAGCAGTATGAACAGCAGGGCGAGGGCGGTCTTTGCTAGCATGCTCGTTTCGCGGGCGCCCCTACCTTATCACCGGCACCCTAGTGAAGGTCTCCATCAGGGTGAAGCCTATGAGAAGGAAGAGAAGAAAAAGAGGGTAGAGCGCGTATATCCAGGTGAGCTTGTCCTCGAACTTCAGGTGCATGAAGTAGTAGGCGACTATCGACGCCTTTACCGACGCTATTCCCATGGCGACCGCGATGTTTATGATGTGGTGACCGAAATGGATTCCGGCCACGTAGATCGTGACTCCCGTGAGGACGAACAGCGCCAGGCATACCGCCCCGTAGGTTTTGATTCCCGTGTGATGTTCCTCTGTGTGGTCGTGCGAGCTCATTTTCTCTCTCCGTTCATCCTATCAGGTAAAGAAGCGGAAACAGGTATATCCAGATAAGGTCCACGAGGTGCCAGTAAAGACCTCCCACCTCGACGGGACTGTACCTGTTTCCTTCGGCGAACCTTCCCTGCTTCGCCATTATCATCAGTGCCAGGATTATGCCCATTCCGATGAACACGTGAAGCATGTGAAGTCCCGTCATGGTGAAGTAGAGGGCGAAGAATATGTTCGTGTCGGGGAATATGTGATGGTCGAACTTGTGCATGTACTCGAAGTACTTGTTCACTCCGAACGCCGCCCCGCATACGAACGTGACCCCCAGCAGTATGATCAGCCATTTCCTGTTTCTCTTCTGCGCGGCTCCCACGGCGAGCGCCATGGTGAAGCTGCTGAATATGAGCACTATGGTGTTTATGGCGCCCAGCTCCATGTCGAGCTTCTTGTGCGACTCGTAGAACAGTTCCGCGTGCTTTGCCCGGAAAAGGGCGTAGGCGGCGAAAAGCCCCCCGAAAAGGAGTATCTCCGTTCCCAGGAAAAGCCACATCCCGAATTTCGCGGCGCCGTGCGTGACCGCTTCTCCCAGCCCGTGTCCGTGGGAGTGGCTTTCCGAGTGTTCTGCTGTGGTGGTGCTCATTTTTTCGTCTCAGGCCTCCGAATCTATTTTTTCCCGTAAGCGTAGGTCCAGTCGGTCACCGTCGGTATCTCGTCGAAGTTCTCGTGCGGCGGCGGGGACGGCACCTGCCACTCGAGCGAAAGCGAGCCGTAGGGATTCGGCGATTCGGGACTTTCCTCTTTCCACAGGGCCGCGAGAAGGTTGACCGTCATGATCAGGATTCCGACGCCCAGTATCCACGACCCGTAGGTCGAGAGCGAGTGGTAGGAAATGTACTCGGCGGGGTAGGTCGCGTATCTCCTCGGCATTCCCTGGAAGCCCATGAAGAACTGCGGGAAGAACGTCACGTTGAACCCGACGAACACGAGGAACCAGGCCGCCTTGGCCACCGCCTCGTTGAACACCTTTCCGAACCATTTCTGGTACCAGAAGTGCAGGGCGCCGAAAAATCCCATCACCGTTCCCCCTATCATCACGTAGTGCATGTGGGCGACTATGAAGTAGGTGTCGTGGAGGTGCACGTCGACGGCGAGCGCTCCGAGGTAGACCCCGGTGAGTCCGCCCACGGTGAACAGGATTATGAACGAAAGCGAGTACAGCATCGCCGAGTGAAACTCTATGGATCCCTTGTAGAGGGTCGCGACCCAGTTAAACACCTTTATGGCCGTGGGAATCGCCACCAGCATGGTCAGAAACGAGAATATGGCCGCGGCGGTTTCCGATATTCCGCTTACGAACATGTGATGCAGCCACACGAAAAAGCTTATTATGGCTATGGCGAAGCTCGAGTAGGCTATGGCCCTGTATCCGAATATGGGCTTTCTCGCGAAGACGGGAATTATCTCCGATATGATTCCGAAGGCCGGTATCACCATTATGTAGACGGCGGGATGGGAGTAGAACCAGAAAAAGTTCTGGAACAGTATCGGATCCCCTCCCTTCGCCGGGTCGAAGAATCCTATGTCGAGCGCCCTCTCGGCTATGAGCAGCAGGAGGGTGATTCCCACCACGGGAGTCGCCAGCAGCTGCAGTATGGCCGTGGCGTAGGACGCCCAGATGAAAAGGGGAAGCCGCCCCCACGTCATCCCCGGCGCGCGCAGCTTGTGGATGGTCACTATGAAGTTCATGCCCGTGAGAATGGAGGAGAAGCCCAGCACGAACACCCCGAGGGTTATGAGTATCACCTTGGCCCCCGTCTGTATGCTGTAGGGGGTGTAGAACGTCCAGCCGGTGTCGGCGGGCTGGAGCAGGGCGAAGAGCAGTATCGCCGTGCCCACCAAGTATATCCAGAAGCTGATCAGGTTGATCCTGGGAAACGCCACGTCCCTGGCTCCTATCATGAGCGGTATGAGGAAGTTTCCGAAGCTCGCCGCGATGCCCGGCACTATGAAGAAAAAGACCATGAGCGAGCCGTGCAGCGTGAACGCCACGTTGTACTCCGTCGTGCTTCTGAAAAAGTCGAGCTCGGGAGTCATCAGCTCGTACCTCATGCCGAGGGCCGTTATGCCCGCGACGGCGAAGAAAAACGAGATCGCCAGCAGGTATAGGATCCCGATGCGCTTGTGGTCGGTGGACAGGATCCACGACCTGAATCCTTTCTCGGCCAGAAACGGTACGTGTTGGGTCTGCGTCGTGACTCCGTTTGCCATCTTCTTCTCCTTCGTCTCTACTTAAGCGTTTTTATGTATTCTATGAGCGCCGTCACCTCGTCCTCGGACAGTATGCCCTTGAACGACGGCATGCTGGGCGGATAGCCCTTGACCATCTTCGCCTGGGGTTCGTAGATCGATTCCCTCAGATAGTTCTCGTCGACCTCGACCGAGGAGCCGTCCTCGAGGCTTTCGGTCGCTCCGTAGAGGTTCTTGAAAGAGGGACCTATGAGGTTCTTTCCGTCCACGCTGTGGCACGCCAGGCACCCTCTCTGCGAGTAAAGCTCCTTTCCCCTCTCCGCCGGCGACACGCCGCTCGCCGCGGCCGCGGAATCCCCCTCGAGCTCGTCTCCCTTCTCCCACCTGGTGAACGCCTCGGGGCTCAGCACCCTGACGCTCGCGAGCATCTGGGAGTGTCCCGCCCCGCAGTACTCCGCGCACAGCAGGTCGAAGGTGCCCACCTTCGTCGGGGTGAACCACAGCTGCGTGTAGTTGCCCGGAAGAATGTCCTGCTTCACCCGAAACTGCGGGACGAAGAAGCTGTGGAGCACGTCGTCGGAGCGCATTATGAGCCTCACGGGCTTGTTGTGCTGGACGAACAGCTCGTTCAGCGATTTCTTGCCGTTGAAGTACTCGAACTGCCAGATCCACTGCTTGGCCACGACGTTCACCTCGACGGCCTCGGGCGGGGGATTGCGAAGTTCCTTGAACGCTATCCATCCCCACGCGAATATGACCATGAGCAGCACCGACGGTATCACCGTCCATATGATTTCTATGAGTTCGTTGGAGGTTATGTAGGCGGTTTCCTGGTCCTCGCTCCTTCTCCTGTACTTGATGGCGAACGCCACGAGCACGGCCGAGATCAGCACGAAGAAGAACACCGATATGATCGTTACGAACAGGGTTATGTTGTCGACGCTTGCGGCGAGATTGGAAGCCGATTCGGGTATCCATGTGGACATTGTGCGATTTGAACCTCCCCGGGATGATTAAGGTGTCTTTCTCTCCCTTTTCCACATGAGGGAAAGAAACGCGACGAGAACCGCGAGAGTCACCACTCCTCCGGCCTTTACGACGTTGAGAGCCGCCAGCGCGTATCTTTTTCCGACCGGGTCGAACTGATAGCAGAACATGAGCACCTTGTTGGCGAGCTCCGAGCCGCCTATCTTTCCCTCCGACGCCTCGATGAGGGAGAGCCTGAAGTTCTTCGGGTCGTGCTGGACCCCGTAGAGGTAGCGCGAGACCCTGCCCTCGGGCGTGAGCACCACTATTCCCGAAGGATGGGCGAACTCCTCGCCGTCTTTGGCGAAGCGGAATCCCACGGAGTCGGTCAGAGCCAGTATGTTTTCGGCCGTTCCGCGGACGAAGCGCCAGCCCTCCGCCTCCCGCGCGCCTCCCGCGAGTTCCCCTCCGTAGAGCGCGGCCTTTTCGGCCAGGACCCCGGGGGACTCCCGAGGGTCGAAGCTCACGGTGACTACCGTGTAGTCCCTGCCGGGCCTGAAGGAGTCGAGCGCGTTTACCGTTTCGAGCACCCCGTCCGTGGCCAGGGCGCAGAGTCTCGGACAGGTGAAGTAGGCGAGGCTCAGCACCACGGGCTTCTGCCCTCCGAAAAAGGAGGAAAAGGCCACGGGCTCTCCGCTCTCCCCTATGAATTCGGCGTCGAGAGCCGCGGGGGAGGAGAGCTTTTCGTCGAAGCCTATCTCCTTTACGTCGTTTACGTTCGAGATCGCCCGCGCCGCCGGGGCGAAAAGGGCGGGAATGGCGTTGGGGACGAGCATGATGCCTAGAAAAACGAAAAACCTCCGCATAAAGGGACTGTCGTGCAATCTGCAAAAGTGTAAAGACGCCTGAAATCCGAAGGCGGAATCACGCGGTTTCCGCCCGTGAAATCGCCGTGAATTCTATCCGATGCTGGTTCCCTGTCAAGAACGTGGCCCGTCGCCCCGTCGCGGGTCCCTCCCCGCGGTTATTTCTTCCTCAGGCAGAGCACGATTCCGATTCCCGCAAAGGCGGTTACGGCGGCCGAGCCGCCGTAGCTCACGAAGAAGAGGGGAATGCCGATTATCGGAAAAAGTCCCGTGATCATGGCGAAGTTCACCAGCCCGTGCCAGAAGAAAAGCGCCGCGACTCCGAAGCACGCCATGGTCGCGAAACGGTCTTCGAGGGACGTGGCCGTGTCGAGGATGAGCAGGATTATCGAGAAGTACAGCAGGAGGGCGAAAATCGAGCCGGCGAATCCCCATTCCTCGGCTAGCACCGAGAAGGCGAAGTCCGTCGTGTGAGCCGGAAGAAAGCGCAGGTTCGACTGCGAACCCAGCAGGAAACCCTTGCCGTAGACCCCTCCCGACCCTATGGCTATCTGGGACTGGATGGAGTTGTAGCCCGCGCCGAGCTCGTCGGAAGACAGGTCCATGAAGGAGTATATGCGCTCTTTCTGGTACTCCTCGACCATGAAATGCCAGGCGGGCAGGGCGAACACCGCCGCCGCTATGGCCATCTTCGCCAGGGTTTTTCTCCTGACCCCCGCGACGAGAATCATGCTTGAGCCCACTAGGAGCAGCGCCACGCAGGTGCCCATGTCCGGCTGCAGGACGACGGCCCCGACGGGAGCGGCGACGAAAACAAGCGGCTTCACTATGTCCCTCATCCCGTAGCTCGGCTTCACGGGGACGTCCTGGCCGTAGTAGCTCGCCAGAACGAGTATCATGGCTATTTTCATGAATTCCGACGGCTGCACGGCGACCCAGCCTATCTGGAACCAGCTCTGGGACCCCGCCACGGTTTTTCCGAACGCCAGCACCAGCAGAAGCAGGGCCAGGGAGACCGCGTAGACGTGAAACGAGTATCTTCTGAGCACGACGGGCTTGAGGAAGATCAGAAACGTCATGATCGCCACCCCCGCCCCGGTCCACGCCAGCTGCTTTTTGAACGCCGCGAGACCGCCTGACTGCGAGATGCTGTAGAGGTTCGCGAGTCCCACCGCGCAGAGCGCCAGGAGCAGGAGCGGAAGCATGCGCGGGTGGTTCTGGCTGCCCGGTCTCTCAAACATCGCTTCGCCGGTCCCTGAGCCTGAAGTAGGTCTCGATTATCTCTCTCGCTTTCGGGGCCGCGACGCTTCCGCCCTGTCCCCCGTTTTCCACCAGGACGGTCACCGATATCTCGGGGGAGTCCGAAGGCGCGTAGGAAGTGAACCAGGCGTGGTCCCGAAACCGCTTGAGCTTCGACTCGACTTTTATCGAGACGACCTGCGCGGTTCCCGTCTTGCCGGAAACCGACACCCTGGGCGACCTCGCGAGAATTCCCGTGCCCCCGCGGGCGTTGACCACGTCCCTGAGGGCGTTTCTCACAAACTCCCTGGATTCGGCCCCCCCGGGCCCTTCTCCGACGACCCTCGCCGGCTCCTTCCCGCCGCCTTTTCTTATCGTCGGCTCAAGAACCCTGCCTCCGTTGGCTATCGCGGCGGTCATGACGCCCACCTGCAGGGGAGTCGCGGTCACGTGTCCCTGTCCTATGGCGAGCATGGCGGTCTCGCCCCGGTACCACGGCTCTCCCAGGGCGTCCCTTTTCCATCTTCTCGAAGGCACGAGGCCGGGTTTTTCGGGCAGCTCGAGGCCGGTTTTCTCTCCCCATCCGAATTTTCTCAGGTACCTCGAGAGCCTCTCCATTCCCAGTTTCTGGGAAAGCTTGTAGAAGTACACGTCGCAGGACTTCATCACGGCGTCGTGAAGGTCGGTGGGCCCGTGTCCTTCCTCCCGCCAGCATTTGAACCTTCTGTCGCCGATCGTGTGATAGCCGGGACAGTTCTCGACGGAGCGGGGGTCCTGCACCTCTTCCCGCAGGATGGAGAAGGCGGTGGCTATCTTTATGACGGAACCGGGAGGATAGGTTCCCTGGGCGGCCCTGTTGAGCAGGGAAAACGACTCCCTCTTCCTTATTTTCTTCCACTCGGCCGGAGAGAGGTCCTTGGAGAAATCCTCGGGATCGAAGGAAGGGCCGTTCGCCATCGCCAGTATCTCCCCGTTTCTCACGT
The DNA here is from genome assembly GCA_965243595.1 of Thermodesulfobacteriota bacterium. GTDB lineage: Bacteria > Desulfobacterota_D > UBA1144 > Nemesobacterales > Nemesobacteraceae > Nemesobacter. Next base: position 1,841,898 of record OZ251569.1, on the reverse strand, counting down.
CCATCACCACCACGGCCCCCTTTTCCTTTCCCAGGGACTTCTCCGCGGCCTTCTGAAGCTCCAGGTCGATCGAGAGAGTGAGGTTCTCTCCGGCGACCAGGTCTTTTTTCGCGCCGAATCTCCCGAAGCCCGAAAAGGAATCCGAGACCACCTTGCCGTGCGCGTCGACCGACACGTACCTGAATCCGTTCGTTCCCCGAAGCTCGCCGTCGAAGAATTTCTCGACCCCCATCTTTCCGACCTGGGTTCCCCTCCCGATTACCGGATTGGCCCTTATCTCCTCGCCGCTCGCCTCTCCCGTGTATCCCAGCACGGCCGCGGCCGTCCTTCCGTGCGGATAGGACCTCTTGTACCCGATTTCAAGCATCACCCCGCTCAGCGTCCGCATGTTCTTTTCCACCGACAGCAACTCGTCCCTGCTTATGTCCGGGGCGACGGTCACGGGAGCGAACCTGCCCTGTCTTATCGGTTTTTCGAGTTTCTTTCGGAGACCGTCTCCGGAAACGCCGAGTATTTCCGAGAGCTTCCGCGCGAGCTGCCCGGGGTCGCCCACTTCCCCGGGCAGCACCTGCACGTTGAAAGACGGCCTGTTGCGCACGATTTCCGCGCCGTTTCTGTCCAGAATCAGGCCCCTCGGGGCGGGCAGGTGCAGTACCCTCAGGATGTTCTTTTCGGAAAACCTCCTGTATTCCTCTCCCTTGTGTATCTGCAGGTACCAGAACCTTGCGGAGAAGACGAGAATAAACGCGACGGGAACGAAAAGGAGTATTACGAGTCTACGGTTTAGCGCTTCCATCCAGCTTCTTCAGCAGCGTCACCAGGGGAACGCCGACGGCCGTGTTAATGATAGCCTGATGGATCGCAAGATCAAGACCGAGATTCGCCGCCGCGCCCGCGCCCGGCTTGAGGAGGAATATCGCGCCCAGGACCGCATAGAGAAAAAGGGTTCCCGCGAAAAGCGAAAGCGCGTCCGCCCGAAGATTTTCCGTCTCAAAGTTGAGGTTGGGCAGCACGCCCCGCAGGGCGAAAAACAGCGCGAGCCTCGTAAAGGTGTTGATTCCCGGAGCTCCGGCGGAAAAGGCGTCCACGAAAAACCCGTTGAGCGCGGCGAGAGCGAACAGGTGGGGTACGCGGGTCCTGCCCGCCATGCAGATTATCAGGATGAGGTTGAGGTCCGGGGCGAACCTGCCGAGAAAGGCCGCGGGAGCGACCGACACCTGCAGCGCGAGAAACGCGAAGGACGCCAGAAGGTAGACAAGGAAGGGGTAGCCTATTCTCATCTATTCCAACCGGCCGGTTGGAAGGGGATCTTCTCCGAGGGTCACCAGCACCTCCTCCACGGCGCTTACGTCGATTTCGGGTTTCAGTATGGCCCTGTAGAGTCCGCCGTCGGGTTCGACCCTCTTTACCGTCCCGATGACGATGTTCTTGGGAAAGACGCCGTCTTTTCCCGAAGATATGATCTTGTCGCCCGCGGCGGCCGCGTCCCCGTCCTCGATGTATTTCATCACGAAGCGGCCGCCCGACCCCGTTATTATTCCGCGGGCGCGGGTTCTCTGCACCACGGCGTCTATGATGCTCGACGGATTCATCGCCAGCATCACCACGGAGCTTCTCTCCGCCACGGAGTGAACCGTTCCCACGGCGCCTATGTTGGTGAACACCGAAACTCCCTTTCTCACTCCGGAAGACGCCCCCTTGTCTATGACGAGAAACCCGGGGGCGACGGCCGAGGAACTGCCTCCTATCACCCTGGCTCCGAGAACTTCTTCCGGGGAGCTTCTCCTGTAGTTGAGAAGCTTTCTGAGCCTTTCGTTCTCAAGCCTGGTTTCCGCCAGGCCCAGGTTCTCCCGCCTGAGCTCCTCCACCTGCCTTCTGAGCGCGGAGTTCTCCCTGTTCACGTTCACAAGGTCGACGTAGCCGTCCCACGCCCCGGCTATTCCGTCCCTTGCGCCGTTTGCGAGGCGCATGGAGCCGTAGTTGAGCCCCAGCATGAGCTTGGTGGCGTAGGGGCTTTCCCCCTTTCCGACCTCCAGGGCGACGGGCGCGAGCAGGATCGACAGCACTATCATGAGAAACGACAGGGCCAGCGGATGGTTGCCGAAAAGCTTTTTCATGTCGCCACCTCCGGTTCCGCCGTCGCCGGCGGGTTCCTTCCTATAAAGATACCGATTTCAGTATGTCGATGTTCTCGAGCGCCTTTCCCGAGCCCATCACCACGCACGTGAGGGGCTCTTCGGCTCTTTTGGTCGAAAGTCCCGTCTTCTGCTCTATCTTCTCCATCAGGCCCCTGAGCAGCGAACCGCCGCCCGCGAGCGTTATTCCCGATTCGAAAACGTCCGCCGAGAGTTCCGGGGGAGTCATTTCCAGGGTCTGGAGAATCGCGTTGATTATCTGGTCTATGGGTTCTTCGAGCGCCTGGTCTATGTCCTCGGCCCTGACCTTGAGCATCGTGGGAACTCCCGAGGCGTTGTCCCTTCCCTTGACGTTCATCTCTCCGCTGAAAGGCGGGGCGTCCAGCATTCCCATTCCCGAGAGATTCTTCTTGAGCTCCTCGGCCGTTCTCTCCCCGATGAGTATGTTGTGCTTTCTCTTCATCCAAAGCTGTATGGCTTCGTCCATCTTGTCCCCGCCGACCTTGATCGACTTGCTGACCACTATCCCCGAGAGGGATATGACGGCTATTCCGGTCGTGCCGCCCCCGATGTCCACCACCATGCTTCCCGAGGGCTGGGACACGTCTATTCCGGATCCTATGGCGGCGGACATGGTCTCCTCGATTAGGTACACCCTGCGCGCTCCCGCGGCCTCGGCGGATTCCTTGACGGCCCTTTTCTCCACCTCGGTGATCTCGAGGGGTACCGACACCACTATTCTCGGACGCACGAAGGTCTTCCTGTTCTCGTGGGATTTCTTTATGAAATGCTCGATCATCTTCTGGGTGGCCTCGAAATTGGCTATCACGCCGTCGCGAAGCGGTCTTATGGCCTTTATCGTCCCGGGGGTCCTTCCCACCATGTCCCTCGCTTCCTTGCCGACGGCGAGAACCTCCATGGGCTCCAGGCCCGGCGACTGGCGGACCGCCACGACGGAAGGCTCGTTGGCCACCACCCCCCTGCCTTCGGCGAACACCAGGGTGTTGGCGGTTCCCAGGTCGATCGCCAGGTCGTTCGAGAAATACCCGAGCATCTTGTTCAATATCATCTTTCGGTTATCCTTTTTCTGTGAGTCTCCGGCCGCCCCGCGGGCCCCTCGCCGGGCGAACGGGTCCGAAAACGGCCGTTTATTGGAGCGAAGTATAACATATTTTCAGCTAGTTGAAAGGATTATATAAAGGTTTTTTTGATATTTTCGCCGTTTTTCCGCTTTTTTCACCGCTTTTTTCGTCCAAAACGTCCAGTTCGCCCCCGAATTCCCGAAATTCCCGCCTCACGTAGCCGATGGCGGCGTTTTTCCCGAACGCGGGGGAAAAGACCGACGAAGTTATCCTCCCGACCTTCCTCTCTCCCGCGGCGAGACCGTCTCCGGGGGCGAGTTCCGAGTCCTTTTCCGACTCGAAGTACGCCAGGTGCCAGTTGACCCTTCCCCTCCACCTGGTTCTGGCTATCACCTCCTGGCCCACGTAGCACCCTTTCTCGAAATCGAGGGCGCTCCAGATTCCGGCCTCGATGGGAATGATGGACGAGTCCATGTCCTTTCCGTAGACGGGAATCCCCGCCTCGATTCTCATGACCTCCAGGGCGTCGCGGCCGACGAGCGCCGGCTTTCGCGGGCCCGCGCACAGGGCGTCCCACACCCGCTCCGCGGCGCGGTTTTCGAACGCGACGTCGAAGCCCCCGTCTCCCGTCCTGTCGAGCTTCATGACGACCGCCTCGCCCGCCCGCGCGTGGTCGTACTCGCGCATGGGGGCGCAGTCGACGCCCAGACTCTCTTCCACGAGCCCGGCGCTTTCGGGCCCGCAGGCGTGGAGCACGCAGCGTTGCTCCGTCACGTCCGAGATTTCGGCCATGTACGAAAGCCTGTACCTTTCGAGAAGCGCCTTGAGCTCCGCCGCCGTCTCGGGCTCGGTGTCCATGTAGACGGAGTCCCGCTTTCTGAACACCCTCATGTCGGAGATCATTTTTCCCTTCGGGGTGAGCACGGCGGCGTAGAGTCCCGCCCCGGGCGCCGTCGCCTCGACGTCGTTTGTGAGCATTCCCTGGAGGAACTTCACGTGGTCGGGTCCCGAAAGCAGAAGCTTTCCCCTGTCGGACACGTCCGCCAGGCCCGCGGCCCGCCTCGCGTTTTCGGCTTCCGCCGACGGGTCTCCGTAGTGTGCGGGAATCATGAACCCGCCGCTTCTGCCGAACGCGGCGCCCACGGCCTCGTGGCTTGGGTGAAGCGGCGTCTTTTTCGCGTCTTCCATGGCGTCCGGTGTCTCTCCTGCCGGGTTTTCCGGTCCCGGGTCTCTTGAAAAACCTTCCAAATATAGTATAAAATCCCCGTTTCGGCTATTTCCGGCGGTCGGAAGCCGCCGAAACGAGGGTGTCCCGCGTGAGCGAACTCAGGGAAAAAAACGCCGTGGTCGTCATGGGGTCGGGTCCCGCGGGACTCACCGCGGCCATCTACGCCGCCAGGGCCAACCTCGAGCCGCTGGTGTTCGAGGGGCCGGAGGCGGGAGGGCAGCTCACCACGACGACCGACGTGGAGAACTTCCCCGGATTTCCGAAGGGGATAACGGGTCCCGAGCTCATGGACCTCATGAGGGAGCAGGCCGAGCGCTTCGGGGCCGAGTGCGTGCGCAGGGCCGTTTCGGCCGTCGATCTTTCCAGCAGGCCCTTTCGGATTTCCGTCGATGGGAAAGAGCGGGTTCTGGCTTCCACCTTCATAGTTTCTTCCGGGGCCACGGCGAGAATGCTGGGTCTTGATTCGGAGCGCGAGCTTGTCGGCTACGGAGTCTCCACGTGCGCCACCTGCGACGGGTTTTTCTTCAGGGACAGGGAGCTTGTCGTCGTGGGGGGAGGGGACAGCGCCATGGAGGAGGCCGTCTTTCTCACCAAGTTCGCGAGCGGGGTCACGGTGGTCCACAGGAGGGACCGGCTTCGCGCGTCGGCGATAATGCGGGAGAGGGCGGAGAAAAACGCGAAGATAGACTTCGTGTGGAACGGGGTCGTGAGGGAGGTCCTGGGGTCCAGGGAAAGCGGGGTGACGGGGGTGGAGATAAGCGACGTGGTGACGGGGGAGAGCTACGTGAAGGAGTGCCAGGGGATGTTCGTCGCCATAGGACACGATCCCAACACGGAGATTTTCAGGGGACAGCTCGACATGGACGAAAACGGCTACCTGGTCACGAAAAACGGCACTTCGGAAACCAGCGTGCCCGGGGTTTTCGCCGCGGGCGACGTGCAGGACACGAGGTACAAGCAGGCCGTGACGGCGGCGGGAAGCGGCTGCATGGCCGCCATAGACGCCGAGAAGTTCATCGAGGAGCACGGACCCTAGCGGCCGGTCTTTGGACAAAACGCGATTATCAGGTTATATAACTCCTCCTGTTTTCCGGGGGCGGTTAGCTCAGCGGGAGAGCACCTGCCTTACAAGCAGGGGGTCATAGGTTCGAATCCTTTACCGCCCACCACGTCGCCCGATTGCACGGGGCCGTAGTTCAGCCTGGTCAGAACGCTGGCCTGTCAAGCCAGAGGTCGCGGGTTCAAATCCCGTCGGTCCCGCCATCGATCAAAGCCTTACCCTCATTCCCGCGTCCTGAGTTCGGCGGTTTAGAGACATAACGTATTGACATTGCACGATTTGATTTTTCGTGAGACACCGCAAAACGCTGTTTTCGTGATTTTCGAGCGGTTGCATATCGGCGGAAGAAAACAGTGGAACGGTCTCCCCGCAAGGTTTCGCTTCTACGGTGCCATACGGGAAACGCCGAATCTGGTTGTTCTTCGACGGCAACAGGCATTGCGTGTTGCCGTTTTCGGCTGGGAAGCCTATAGGGGAGGAAAATTTATTTCTCTTTTCCGAAAGCGTCTGAGAAACAAAAGAGTGCCCAGCAGCATAGCCGGCAGCACCGGAGAGGAAAACCACGCCGCAGGCGATGCGAACAGGTTCTCACCCGAAATAGCGCATCCGCCACCGCTTCCAGAACTTCCATTGCCCGAGCCCATGTTCGTCATCAGGTCGTACACCACGGCAAAAGGAGAAAATCCGCTCGTTTCCGCGCACACCATCTCCCCCTCCACGGTCGAGGAAAGCCTCTCCCATGTCCCGCCGGAGAACCTTATCAGGTAAAGCCTCCGCTCTCCCGCCTCTTGCCGAAGTCCGTCGGTTATCGGAAGGCATATCCTCACGGCGGCGTCAGGCACGGGGGAAACGTCTACGTCCACCAGCACGTGATCCGCGGCGTCTCCCGTGTATCCGAAAAGACCGGCGTCTATCTCCACGTCTTCGGCCGCCTCCCGCAGGGTAACGACCAACTCCTCTATCGTATCCCCTCCGCTCTCAAGCTCCGAAGGCAATACCACTTCAAGCCCCGTGTCCTCGGGAAGCGTGGAATCCACCGTCACCGTGGTGTCTCCCTGCGAAAACTCTCCCGACGTCGCGCCGACCGCAGTCCTCTCGTCGTCGTCCACTATGGTGCCCGTGGCCACCCCCGAACCCGAAATGCGCACCTCGCTCGGACTCGGAGCGCCCAAAGCCACCTTCACCGTCTCGTCTCCTTCCGACAGGGAATCGTTGTTTATTGGCACGGATATGACTCGCGTCAAAGGCGACCCCTCGTAGAAAACAAGCGTCCCGCTCCTAGCGCTCGAATGGTCGTAGTCCCCGGTGCCGGCCGTCCCGGGCGTCGCAGTCCCCGCGTCCGGTCCGGCCGCAATCACCGTCCAGGGCACCGTCACGCGGCGACTGCTCGTCGTGCTCAGCCTCACCGTGAAATCGAGAGTCTCATCGCTCTCCGACGCCGTCGCCCCGGTTATCATGAGACCGGGATAGTCGTCGTCCATAACGTTCACGTTCAACTTCACCGCCTCGTCGCCGACAATCCAGGAATATTCCGAAGCGCTGCCGCTCAATACTTCATGCGACAGAGTCGCCCTCTCGTCAAGCGAATTGTCGTCGGAAATAGCCTCCACCGTCACCGTCTGCGCCGTGTTCCATGTGGTGGAGGTGAACGTAAGTTCCTGGCTTGCCCCCGCCGGATTTGAACCCGCCTTGACCGCGACGCCCGCGTTGTTGCTCGCCACGCGTATCGTGACGTCGGCTGTGGGTTGTAGTACACTGAGCCTCACCGTGTATATCCCGCTTGCTTCTCCCGTCTCATCATCCTCAACAAGCGAAAGCCCCCCGCTAGGACTCACCACTATCGGATTCGCGACCGGAATCCACTCCGCATAGTAAAAGTTGTACTGCTGGGGATTTTGACTTCGACCCCAAGCCATTGCGATGACCACTCCGCCGTTGTCGATCATGGCCTGGGTCGGCGTGATGTTCACGGTAAGACTCCTTCTAGGGGTGCCAGCAGGTCGGTCGGCGAGTGTCGTGCACCCGGCAGGAAGGCTTGTGCCGGTCTTGGTCGTCGGTTCCACCACCGTCCAGGTGCAGGCCAGCATTGCGTCAATCTGCCAATTTCGCGCATTAGTACCTGTTTGAACTGTGACGGACTGCTGAGTCCGAGTCGCTATGAGAGATTGCGTGGTCACGTCATAAGTCTCTATAAAACCGGTCCCTGTCCACGACCTCGGGTCCGGCTGGGCGGCGGCCCAAGGCGAAAGAAGCGAGGCGCCCGCCACAAAAACAAAAACCAGCAGGAAAACCCGCGCCTGAAACCCGGAAAATTCCGCTAATATTCTAGACTGAAATAAGGGGGGGGGGGTAGCATGTGCACAACTCCCGTTTTGTCCGTCATGCCCGCCGTGCCGGGCTATACCGTCCTCGCGCGTTTTCCCAAAAACCGAAAAGCGCGTCTGAAGCTTCGTTTCAATTTTCTTTTCCATTACTTTCTCTCCGGCAAGCGTAAAATTACCGAGAGTAATATAAAAGCATTTCAATCCCGGTGTCAAGGGAGGTGACGCCCTCTCCCGTGAACACCGACCCTGTGGTTTCAAACCGCCGAAATCGGGAAACGCGGTTATCGGGTTGTATAACTCTTCCCGTTTTTCGGGGGCGGTTAGCTCGGCGGGAGAGCGCCTGCCTTACAAGCGGGGGGTCATAGGTTCGAATCCTTTACCGCCCGCCGCGTCGCCCGATTGCACGGGGCCGTAGTTCAGCCTGGTCGGAACGCTGGCCCGTCAAGCCGGAGGTCGCGGGTTCAAATCCCGTCGGTCCCGCCATCGATCAAAGCTTAAACCTGATACCCGCGTTCCATCCGCGGTCCGAGTCGTAGACGCCCACGACCTGCGCCTTCTTGGAAAATTCCCAGGAGAGCGAAAACTCGTACTCGTACCCTCCCTCGAAATCCGTTTCCCATTCCCACTCGAACTCCCCGCGCGACGTGAGCCGGACGCCGGCGCCCGCCTCAAGCTCCGCACCGCCGTCGGAATAGACCCTTATGTCCGATTCCACGAACATCGGAAGCAGGTACCTTATTCCCGCCATGGCCCTTTTTTCGGTTCTCTCTCCTTCCCCCTCGCTTTCAAGCTTCGCTCCCGCGTACGCCCCCAGAAACGTGGAGAGGAAGCGCTCGTAGCGGGGTTCGACTTCCCACGGTTCGTCCCCCCAGCCGTATTCGTACTCGGCCGCGAAGGCGTTGCGGATGTTGAAGACCCCGAGGGAACCTTCCGTGAAGCGGTTCATGGCGGAGAGCTCGGCGGACCTGTACCAGGCCTCGTCGTGGGAGATTCTCCTTATGAGTTCCCGGTCCGCCCGGCCCGATTTCTCGTAGGAGATCACGCGCGACATTCCCGCCATCATGTGGTAGAGGTTGTGGCAGTGGAAAAACCAGTCCTTTTCGGCGTCCGCCGCGAACTCGATCGCCACCGTTCCCATCGCGGGCACGTCGACGGTGTGCTTGAGAGGGCTTCGGCTCCCCTGGCCGTTGAGCACCCTGAAGAAATGGCCGTGGAGGTGCAGGGGATGGTGCATCATCGTCATGTTGCGGAGAACGAAGCGCACGTTCTCTCCCCTTCGCACGAGTATCCTGTCCGACCGGGAGAGAACCTTGTCGTCGAACGACCAGACGTAGTTCAGCATGCTTCCCGTGAGGTCCAGGGTTATTTCCCGGGTCGGCGCCCCGGCCGGAAGCGAAGTGTCCTCGCGCGACGCCAGCAGGGAATAGTCCTTCATGTGCTCCACGGGCTTCCTTCTTTTTTTCCCGGAACTGCCGTCGTCCGCCATGCCGTGTTTCATGCTGTGTTTCATGCCGTGCCCGGCGTGGCCGGATTCGTGCATCGCGTGGCCGTGTCCTTCGTGACCCCCGCCCCGCTCCGTCCCCTGCATCTTTCCGTGTTCCATGCCCCCGTGCCTGTGGAGATAGGGGTTGGGCTTGGGAACGTCCGGGGCGGGGACGTCTTTTCCGGAGCCTATGAAGACGCTCGCATGGCCCGTTCCGTCCTCCGAGGTCGCGCGAAGCTCCCAGGAGCCTTCGCCCGGCACCTTCAGCAGAAGATCGTAGGTTTCCGCTATGGCGACCCGGAGCCTCTTTACCTCCAGGGGTTCCGTTTCGGGGCCGTCGGCCGCCACTATTGTCATGGGTCCCCCGGCGAACTCCATGTTGAAATAGGTCGAGGCGGCCGAGTTTATCAGTCTTACCAGCACGGTTTCTCCCGGCGCGGCGGGAAGGTCGCTCCTGGTTTTTCCGTTGGCGAGAAAGGCGTCGTAGCCCACGTCCGAGATGTCCATGGGTCCCATGCGCGACCAAGACCCCCTCAGGCGGTTGGCCACGGCCGCCCGTCCGTGCCTCAAGACCTTGTCCCAGGACTGCACGGTCCCTTTCTTGAGCGAGTAGTAATCGTCGTCCTTCTTCAGGTTCGAAAGAACGGTTTTCGGGTCCTCGTCCGTCCAGTCGGAGAGAACCACCACGTGCTCGGCGTCGGCGGCCGCCCCCCGTTTCTCCCTGGAGCGGAAGACTAGCGGCCCGTACACCCCGCGCTGCTCCTGGAGACCCGTGTGGGAGTGGTACCAGTAGGTTCCGCTCTGGACCACCGGGAACTCGTAGGTAAGCGACCCTCCCGCCTCTATCGGGGGAGAGTTGAGATACGGAACGCCGTCCTGGTCGGCGGGAAGCAGTATCCCGTGCCAGTGAACGGAGCTGGGAACGTCCATCCTGTTTCTGAAGGTGACGCGGAGGGTGTCTCCCACCGAAGCCTCGATCAGCGGGGCGGGAACGGTTCCGCCTATCGCCATGGCCCTCACGTCCCTGCCGGTGTAGTTCACCGTCGCGTAGTCTATGTCGAACTCGTATTCCACGAGTTCCGCGCGCGCCGCGCCCGCTAGGCACAGGACCGCAACCGCCGTCCAGAACGAAAGTCGGAGACTTCTCATCTCGCGCAAACTATAAATGGTATTATTGTAAAAAGCATGTTCGCCTCTGCGCGGACGTCTCGTCCCGGCGGCCGGGGATTTTCGTCTTGGATATCAAACGACAGCTCGAGCGTTTCGAAAAGGGCTATCCCCCGAGAAAGCTTCTTCGTCCGGCCGCGGCGGGCGACGGAATAAGAAGGCTGGAGGATGGCGAAGCCCGGCGGTTCGCGGAGATTTACGAGGACTCTCTTTCGGGAATCAGCGTCCGCAAGTTCGTTCCCGCGTCCGGGGCCGCGTCGCGGATGTTCGGGGAACTCGCCGCGCTTCGCGACGCTTTTTCCGCGGGGCCGGAAGCCCTGTCTGGCCGGGATCGCGAAGTTCTCGGGAGGTTCGTCGGCAACCTGAAGAGGTTTCCTTTCGCGGGCGCTCTCGAGGAGACGCTCGAAGGGGGAATCGACGGGGCGCTTTCATCGGGCGGTCCGCCGCTCCTGCTGGACGCGGTTCTCGGCCCCGGGGGTCTCGGTTACGGAGACATTCCCAAGGGGCTCGTCTGCTTCCACGACTACGACGGGGTTCCGAGAACGGCCTTCTGCGAACATTTCGCGGAAGCCCTCGGGTACGCGAACTCGGGCGGAGAGGTCCGCATGCATTTCACGGTTCCGCCCGATTCCATGGAGCGGTTCGGGCGGGAGGAGGAGAGGGCGAAGGAGCTTTTCTCCTCCGAGGGAGTTTCCTTCGACGTGACATACTCGGCGCAGGATCCCGAAACGGACACGGTCGCCGTCTCGATGGACGACGCGCCCGTCAGGGCGGCGGACGGCTCGCCGGTCAGAAGACCCGCGGGCCACGGGGCGCTGCTCGGCAACCTCGACGCGCTTTGCGACGACCTGGTTTTCATAAAGAACATAGACAACGTGGCCAGGGAGGAGTTTCTCGCCGAAACGGTCTTCTGGAAGAAAACGCTCGGGGGAGTGCTGCTTTCCGCGAGGCGGGAGATTTTCCGCTGCCTCGACGAGCTTTCCTCCCGGGGTTTTTCGGAATCTCTCGCGGAGGAGACGGCGTCTTTCTGCGCCCGGGAGCTTTTTCTCGATCTCTCGCGGGCGCTCAAGGGTTCGTCCCCGGAGGAGAGAAAGGAGAGACTTGTCCGCGCGCTCGACCGGCCCGTCCGGGTTTGCGGAGTGGTGAAAAACGAGGGAGAGCCGGGCGGGGGTCCCTTCTGGACGGAAACCGGCGGCGGGGAGTCTCTCCAGATAGTGGAAAGCGCGGAGGTGGACCGGAACTCTTCTTCGCAGATGGAGGTGTGGGAGAGCTCCACGCATTTCAATCCCGTGGACATAGCGTGCTCCGCCAGGAATTTTCGGGGAGAGAAGTTCGACCTTTTCGACTTCGTGGACAACGAGGCGGGAATGATCACGGAGAAGTCCTTCGGCTCGGAGAAGATAAAGGCGCTTGAGCTTCCGGGTCTCTGGAACGGTTCCATGGCCGGGTGGATAACGGTTTTCGTCGAGGTTCCGCCGGGCACGTTCAATCCCGTGAAGACCGTGTTCGATCTTCTGAGGCCCGCCCATCGGGTAGATTAACGATTCGCGGCCGCTTCTTCGGTTCCGGTCTTCGCAAAATGTCCGAGAAAAACCTCTACTGCCTCATTCTCGCGGGAGGAAAGGGGACAAGGCTCTGGCCTCTTTCGAGGGAGCTTTTTCCCAAGCAGTTCCTGAAACCCGACGGAGAAAACTCCCTGGTCGGCCTCGCGCTCGGACGCGCCGCCTCGCTCGTCGCGGAGGAAAACATCTTCGTCGCGCTCGAGGAAAGGCAGCGGCCGCTTCTCGAACCGGAACTTTCGGCCGCGGGTCTTTCGCGAAAGACAGGCGTGGTGGCCGAGCCCGTCGGCAGAAACACCGCACCCGCGATTCTGCTCGGCGCGCTCGAGATAACGTCCCGCGACGAAGACGCCGTGGTCGCGGTTTTTCCCTCGGACCACTTCGTTGGAGACGGAGAAGTCTTCAGCGACCACGTGAAAAGGGCCGTCGCGGTCGCGGGGGAAGGGCGCATCGCGACTTTCGGAATCTCTCCGACGAGGCCCGAGACGGGATACGGGTACATGGAAGGAGGAGAAGAGCTCGGCGGCGGGGCGCTTTCGATAAAGAGATTCGTAGAGAAGCCCGACCCGGAGACCGCGGAGAAATATCTTCGGTCCGGAAACTTCTTCTGGAACAGCGGGATGTTCGTTTTCCGGGCAGACGTCGCAATCGACGAATACAGGGCTCTCTGCCCGGACGTATACGAGCCTCTCGCCGAAGCCTTCGGGGGAAAAGCCCTTGAGGATGCCTACGAAAAAATCCCTTCCGTTTCGTTCGACTACGCGGTCATGGAGAAAACTTCGCGGGGAGCGGTCCTGCCGTCTTCCTTTTCGTGGAGCGATCTCGGGTCGTGGAAGCTTTTTCACGAGTTCTTCCCCAAGGACTCGGCGGGCAACGCGCTTTCCGGGGACGTTACGGCGAAAGACACGGAAAACTCCCTCGTGAAGAGCTCCTCGAGGCTTGTCTGCGTGAACGGTCTTCGCGACGTCGCGGTGATCGAGACCGAAGACGCGGTGTTCGTTTCAAATCTGGATTCGTCTCACCGGGCGGGCGAGATTGCCGCGGAACTCAAGGGGGAGGGCAGGAGGGAGGCGGTCCGGCCGCGCGCGGAAGACCATCCGTGGGGCCGCGTCGAGGAGATAGAGGAGGGTGAGTTTTTCACCGTGAGGAAAACAACCATTCTTCCCGGAAAATCCCGCGGACTTTCCGACGATTCTTTTCGAAGCCGTACCCTGGCGGTAGTTCGGGGAAGAGCCCTGGTTGAATTCTGGCGGGACTCGCGCGAAGTCGGCGCGGGGGAGAACCTGTTTCTCGAGGACGGCCGGGAATGCCTCGTTCGGAATGCGGACAAAGGTGTTCTGGTCTTTTTCGACCTGCTTTTCCGCGGATAATTTTCCGACGGCGCAACCGTCGCCCCTGCTTTGACACGGCAACCGCTTAAGTTATCTTTCCTTCTCTTGTGTTAATGGGGAGAGATGGCCGAGTGGTCGAAGGCGCTCGATTGCTAATCGAGTAAGGGGTGAAAGCCCCTTCGTGGGTTCGAATCCCACTCTCTCCGCCACTTTGCGGCACTTGGTCTTTGTCAGATCGGCAAAGCGTTATTGATGTGGTAGCTATGGCAATTCTGAAAATACAAAACCAGAAACTGACTCCTATCAAGGAAAAGGAATGGCCAAGCGAGAAACATGTCCAGAAATTGACCGAGAAAAACTTGGAAGCGGTTTTCCCTGATTTGCGGTTTGTCGCTACGGAGTTCTCGGTTCAGAATTCCCGTATCGATACGCTCGCTTTTGATAAAGAGACACAATCCTTTGTCATTATCGAATACAAGAGGCGCAGGAGTTTCAGCGTAATTGACCAGGGCTTCTCTTATCTTTCTCTTATGCTTCAACAGAAGGCGGCTTTTATTCTGGAGTACATCGAAAAGACAAAAAACAGGCTAGGGAAAAAAGAGGTGGACTGGTCGCAGTCAAGGATTTTGTTCTTGGCTCCGTCTTTTACAACCCACCAGAAAAATGCAATAAATTTCCGCGACTTGCCGATCGAACTTTGGGAAGTCGAGCTCTACGACAACTCCACAATTCTATACAAGGAAATACCTTCTTCCGAAGCCAGCGAATCGGTTAAGACAATCACTGGAAATAAAACTATCGATACAGTTAACAGGGAAGTGAAAAGCTATACCGTTGAAGATCATACGAACAAAACAACGGAAGAAATAAGAAATCTTTTTCTCGATTTCAGGGAAAGGGTTCTTGAGTTGAATGGAACCGAGGAAAGAGCGAAGAAGATATACATTTCATACCGTGTTGGAGTTATCTTTGCTTACGTGTATCTACAAAAAAATGCGATAAAAATTCAGACACCTGTGCCGCGGAGCGAGTTAAATGACCCGAGAAAAATATCCCGAGAACTAAGTTCAAATTACTATCCTTGCATAACTGAAATACCTTTAGGTAAATCTGCGGACTTGCTGTACGTCATGGACTTGGTAGAGCAATGCCATCGACATACAAGTACAAGTAGATGATTCAGGTTCGGGAAGGCTTTTTCCTGAAGCTCTCAAACGGCCGACGCATACGCGATCTCGTTTTCGACATCTTTTATTCTTATTTTTATTTCGTCACCCGTGTTGGGATTCTCTTCGACCAGCTTCACGTTTATGTAGTTGTCCGTGGTGCAGCTCGACCTGCTCTCGACGATCGCGCCAAGGGTTTTTCCGATGAACCTTCTGTAAAAGTCTTCCTTCTTTCTCTTCCCGAGGTCCCGAAGCGAAGCCGCTCTTTCCTTCTTCACCTTGGGGTCTACCTGGTCTTTCATGCTGGCCGCCGGGGTCATCTTCCTCACCGAGTAGGGAAACACGTGGAAGTAGGTGAGTTCCGACCTTTCGGCCACGTCGCGGGAATTTCGAAACTGCTCCTCGGTCTCCCCGGGAAACCCGACCATTATGTCGGTGCCTATGGCCGCCTCGGGAATCTTCCGCCTTATGGAATCGGTGCACTCTAAAAACCGCTCGGGACTGTATCTTCTCCTCATTCTCCTGAGAACGTCCCCGTCTCCGCTCTGAAGCGCTATGTGGAAACTCGGACACACGGTCCCGGAATTCGAAACGAAGTCTATCAGGTCGTCTCCCGTGTCGGCCGGGTCGAGGGAACTCAGCCTTATCCTTCCTATCGCCCCGGACTCTTCGATTTTCGCGAGCAGGCTCACCAGGTCGCAGCCCGCGTCCCTTCCGTAGCTCGCCAGGTGAACTCCTGTAAGCACCGCTTCCCTGTAGCCTCCGCGGGCGAGCGTCGCGAGCCTTGAAACAACCTCGTCGGGGTCGAGGCTTCGCGACCGCCCCCGCGCCCTCGGGATTATGCAGAACGTGCAGGCGTAGTCGCACCCGTCCTGGACCTTGAGAAACGCCCTGGTCCTGTCGGGAAAAAACCTGATGTTGGGAGTGTCGAACTTCCTTTTCTTCTCCCTGAAGATGTCGGATATCAGCACCTTGGGCTCCTCCTGCACCGCGCCCCCGCGGACGGCGGGCAGAAGGGCGGAGAACTTGTGGGAGTTTCCTATCACGTAGTCGACCTGGGGGAGGGCGGCCAGGTCTTCGGAGGAGACCTGCGCGTAGCAGCCCGTCACTATCACCACGCCCTCGGGGTTTGATCTCTTCGCCCTGTACACGTAGTTTCTGGCTTCGGAGTCCGCCTTGTGGGTCACCGTGCAGGTGTCTATCACGTACACGTCCGCAGGGTCGTCGAACCTTTCGTTCTTGACGAACTTGGACGACGGCAGGTGGTTCAGAAGCGCGGCGGTGTCGTACTGGTTGACCTTGCACCCCAGGGTCACCACGGAGATTCTCTTCATCGGGCGTGCGCCTCCTTTATCCACCCGCCGCCCATCACCTTTTCGTTGCGGTAAAAGACCACGGCCTGGCCGGGCGCGACCGCCTTCTGGGGCTGCTCGAAACGCACGACAGCCTCCCCGTCGCCGGTCACCGCGACCTTCGAGGGGCTCGCCCCGTGGCGGTACCTTATCTTCGATTCCACCTCGGTTTCCCGCGCCGGGGGCCCGTCTACCCACGAAAGGTCCCCGGCCGTGAGCGCCCCGCTGTAGAGATCCTTTTCCTCGCCCACCGTGACCTCGTTTCTCTCCGCGTCGATGCCGACCACGTACATCGGCTTTCCGCCCGCGAAACCGAGGCCGCGCCTCTGCCCTATGGTGAAAGACGCTATCCCCCTGTGCCTCGCCACCCGGTTTCCGTCAGTGTCCACTACGTCTCCTTCCGTCTTCCCCCTGTCCAGGTAGGGCTCGAGAAACTCCCTGTAGCTTCCGCCGGCGATGAAGCACACGTTCATGCTCTCGGCCTTTTTCGCGACCCGAAGCCCCATGTCCGCGGCAAGCTCCCTCACCTCGGCCTTGGTCTTGTCCCCGAGCGGAAAGAGAAGTCTTGAGAGTTCCCGCTGACCCAGGGTGAAAAGAAAGTACGACTGGTCCTTGTTGCGGTCGACGGCCTTTTCGAGGGAGTAACTCCCGCTCTCCCCGTCCCGGGATATTCTCGCGTAGTGGCCCGTGGCGAGAAAGTCCGCCCCGAGCTCGAGCGCGCGGCGGAGAAGGAAGTCGAACTTCATGAACTGGTTGCAGAGAACGCACGGTATCGGGGTCTGCCCCGAGTCGTACTTGCTCACGAAATCCGAAACCACAAGCTCCCTGAAGGAGTCCATGTAGTTGACCACGTAGTGGGGTATTCCGATCTCGTGGGCCACGCGTCTCGCGTCGCACACCTCGTCCGCCGAGCAGCATCCCCCCTCGCTCTCCCCGTAGTCCCAGAGCTGCATCGTGACCCCCATGACCTCGTGTCCCTGGGCCTTGAGCAGGGCCGCGGTCGTCGCGCTGTCCACCCCGCCGCTCATGGCCACCATTATTCTCTTTCTCATGACGGGGAGATTCTACCTTACGGAAGCGGGCGGACAAACGCGGCGGCCGCCCCGCGCGGTTTGCCTTTCGTGTTAGAATAGAGCCGTCATGGAAGAGACGTCCTGCTGTCACGGGGGTTCGGCCGCGCGGCCGCTTCGCGTCGGAAAGAAGCTCGCCGTTTCGCTGGCGGGGCTCGCGTGCCTTTTCGCCCTTTCCTTTCTCCCGCAGCTCGAGGCGCTGAACGCCTCGCTTGCGGGCTATCTCCGGCTGCTCGCCCCGCCGATTCTGCTGGGGTTTCTGCTGGGCGGAGCGGTGGACTACTTCGTCCCCGAGGGGTTCGTGTACAGGTATCTCGGCACGGGAAGGAAGTCTTCGGTCTTCTACGCGTTTTTCTGCGGCTTTTTCATGTCCGCCTGCTCCCACGGGATACTCGCCCTGGCTATAGAGCTTTACAGGAAGGGAGCCTCGACGTCCGCCGTGGCGACCTTTCTTCTCGCCTCCCCCTGGACCAGTCTTCCCGTGACGGTTCTCCTGGTGAGCTTTTTCGGCTGGAAGGGGATTCTTTTCATAGTCACCGCCGGGTTCATCGCGATAGTGACCGGGTTCGTCTTCAGGGCGCTCGAGAGCGGCGGCCTCGTGGAGAAAAACCCGGCGCGCGCCGCGCCCGGGGACTACGAGTGGGAGAGAGTGAGGAATTTCTCCCTCCGCTCAAGCGCGGCGGGGATTCTTCGGGGAAGCCTCGCCCTCTCCAACATGGTTCTTTGGTGGATAGTGGTCGGGCTCGCGGCGGCGGTCCTCATAGACGTGTACGTGCCCGGGGAGTTTTTCGCGAGGTACCTGGGTCCCGACGCCCGGGGGCTTTTTCTCACTCTCGGGGCGGCCACACTGATGGAGGTGTGCAGCGAGGGAAGTTCCGTCGTCGCCCTAGAGATATACGACAAGGTGGGTTCTTTCGGAAATCCCTTCGTGTTCCTGATGGCGGGCGTGGTCACCGACTACACCGAGATCGGACTCCTGTGGACCGCCGTGGGAAAAAGGACCGCCCTGCTGCTTCCCGCCGTTACCGTTCCCCAGGTTCTTTTCTTCGGATTTCTCTACAACGCCGTTCTCTGACGCTTCTCCCCGCCCGGCGGGGGGAGGGTCGTTTCGGTGCCGCGGCGGGGAGTCGGGTATTATTTGCCGCCGGCTCCCGCGCGCGAGCCGGATAAGGGAGGTTTGGAAAAGGTCATGGCGAACGCAGGCGGGGTTGCCCGCGCGGGTTTCTGGCTCGGCCCCGCTCTCGCGGCCGTCGTCCTGCTTCTGCCTCCCCCGGCGACGGTGTCCGAACACGCGCACCTGCTCTCAGCCGTCGCGGTTCTCATGGCGGTGTGGTGGATGACCGAGGCCCTTCCCGTGGCGGTCACGGCCCTGCTTCCGCTCGCGCTTTTTCCGTTTCTCGGAATAGCCACGGCGGGCGAGGTGGCTCCTAGCTACGGAAACAACCTTATCTGGCTTTTCTTCGGAGGTTTCCAGCTGGCGTTCGCGATAGAGAGATGCGGCCTTCACCGCCGCCTCGCCATGTTCATGATAAGACTGCTGGGCACCCGCTCGGACCTGCTCGTGCTGGGGTTCATGCTCGCCGCGGCGCTGCTCTCGATGTGGATCACCAACACCTCCACCACTCTCATGCTTCTTCCCGTGGCGATGTCCGTAGCCGGCGTGATGGAGAAAAAGGACTTCGGCAAGGCTCTCATGCTGGGCGTCGCCCACGCGGCCAGCGTGGGCGGCATAGGAACCTACATCGGCACCGCTCCCAACGGGATATTCAACCAGGAGGCCGCGGCCCGCGGCATCGGGATGAGCTTCGGACACTGGATGCTTTTCGCCGCTCCCCTCTCCCTCGTGCTGGTGTGCTACATCTGGTTCTACCTGACCAGGGTCGACGGAAAGCTCGAGCGCACTCCCCTCGGCCCCGACCATCCCGTGCGGAAATCCATAAGGGAACGCCCCCCGGCGTGGAGCAGGGAGGAGATGGCGGTCGCCGCGGTGTTCGCGGCGGCGGTGGTCGCCTGGGTGGGCAGGCGCTTTGCGATGGATGCCCTGGGAATGGATCCCGGAACGGTAAACGACGCCAACGTCGCGATAGCCGTCGCCGTCTTGCTCTATGTCGTGAGGGTGCCCGCCGGGGGAGGGTATTCCGCGCTTCTCACCTGGCGCGAGACCGCGAACACCCCCTGGCACATACTGCTTCTTTTCGGCGGAGGATTCGCTCTCGGCGCCGCGTTCAAGACCACGGGACTTTCGGCCTGGATGGGCTCGGCGCTTGCAGAAGCGACCCTGGGATGGCCGCTTGCCTTCGTGATGCTGGCGATTGTGCTCTTCATAACCTTTCTCACGGAAGTCACGTCCAACACCGCCACGGCCATCATTCTCATGCCCGTTATCGGCGACCTCGCCGTTTCGGCGAACCTCGACCCTCTGCTGCTTCTGCTCCCCGCTACCCTGGCGGCATCCTGCGCGTTCATGCTGCCGGTCGCCACGCCTCCCAACGCCATAGTGTACGGCTCGGGATGGATACGCGGCACGGACATGGCGAAAGCGGGCTTCGGTCTCAACGTCGGCACCGGGGTGCTCATCACCCTGTGGACGCTTACCTGGGGCAGGGTGGTTCTCTGAACAACTGCTCCTTGCGTTATACGGCGACCGCGTGGGGGGTTCCGGTTCAAGATTCAAAGGGTGGAAATCGGAAAATTGTTTTTGTTGACATATTGCTTTTATCAGTCATATATAAAAACATAAGGCTCATAATTTATTTATGCCAGGAGATTGAACAATGACATCACATCTTCGTGCGGAGGACCAGAAACCGCCTAAAAAAAGAAGCTTGGCCGCCATATCCCAGTCCGACTTGGGTAAACCGCTTGAGCAAGTGAGTACCGTTGTTGGCAAGGGGGGTAGAATAGTCATTCCCGCCCCCTACAGAAAGGCTCTCGGGATCAAAGAAGGAGACGCCGTCTTCATAAAGCTCGAGGGCGAGGATCTGCGCATTGTGAGCGATGAAACCGAAGTTCGACGGGTCAGAGAGATGATCGACCGTTACGTTCCCGAGGGCGTAAGCCTTGTTGACGAACTTATTCGGGAACGTCGCAGAGAAGCTGAATTGTATAAAGCGAAATGAGCCGGGTGGTGTTTGATGCGTCGGCGGTTATCGCCTTTCTGCGGCGTGAACTTGGTGCTGACACCGTGGCCGGTTACCGTGGCAATGCCATCATTTCGGCTGTAAATATCGCCGAGTCCGCGCTCAAGCTTTCCAACCACGGCATGAGCTTGCTTGAAGCCAGAAGGTTGATCGCCGTGATGAATATGGAGATCATACCTTTTGACTTGGAACAATCCTACTATGTTGCGAGTATACATGGCGCCACGCGTGCGTACGGACTTTCTCTGGGCGATTGTGCCTGCCTGCATCTCGCGATGAGCAGGGGGATTCCGGTGTTGACTACGGACAGGGCATGGAATGAAGTTGACCTGGATGTTGAAGTGATACTCATTCGCTGACGACTTGTACCGGAGTCTCGGCATAAGATTTAGACACATATTTTTATTAGGTTTGGTACGAATAGTTCTTACGCGGTCGGCGACGGGAGAATTCGCGATGCGCAGGTGTCCATGGTGCGAGGAAAGCGAACTCGAGAGGTCGTACCACGACCTCGAGTGGGGAGTTCCCGTGTTTTCCGACGAAAAGCAGTTCGAGTTCCTCGTGCTCGAATCCGCCCAGGCCGGGCTCAGCTGGCTTACCGTTCTCAGAAAAAGGGAGAACTACAGGAGACTCTACGACGGTTTCGACCCCGAAAAAGTCGCCCGTTACGGGGAGGAGAAAATAAAAAGCCTGATGGGCGACGCGGGAATAATAAGGAACCGTAGGAAGATAGAGGCTTCGGTGAACAACGCCGCGAGGTTCCTCGAGGTAAGGGAGGAGTTCGGAAGCTTCTCCGGCTACCTGTGGGGATTCACCGACGGGCGGCCGGTGGTGAACCGCTGGGAGAAGCAGTCCGAGGTGCCCGCCACGACTCGGCTTTCGGATACGGTCAGCCGCGATCTCAGGGAAAGGGGATTCCGGTTCATGGGATCCACCATAACGTACGCCCATCTCCAGGCCGCGGGGGTGGTGAACGACCACCTGGTCTGGTGCTTTCGCCACGGCGAAGTCGGGGAGGTTCAGGCGAGGGAGTCGAACAGCCGCATCAGGTAGTCTCCGCTCTTTCTGCTGAACTCCACTATTTTTTCGATCTCCTTTTCGTCGAGAGTTTTCTCGACTTTCCTTACCGTCTTCTTTATGGCGACCGAGTGCGCGGGATCTTCCCTGGCGTGAACTTCTATGAACATGGAAGGGTGGGGGACGGATCTCACCTCGGGAAAAAGAAGTCCCGAGACGTTTTCGAAAAGGTAGGAGTGTCCCAGCACGGCGGGGGGAAACTCCTCGGCGGCCCTCTGCAGGAATCCGTCGTATTCCCCGGCGGTTTCGAGGCTCCCGGGGTCCGGCTCGTCTTCCCCGAGGTCCTTCAGGTCCCGAAGGGCGATCTCCGCGTGCCCGAGCTCTCCCTGCGCGCAGGAGTGAAACCGCCTGCTTATGTAGGGATCCGATTCCCTCGTGTTTATGCTCGCCATGTTGACCGCTCTCTGGCTTATGTGCTCGATTATGTAGAAGGTGCGGAGAAGCCGCGAGTAGGTTTTCCTGTCCACGGTTCCGGAGAGCAGTTCCTGTATCTCGTCCCTGTCCTTTACCCTCCGCAGGTAGGTTTCGACCTCGGCGTCTAGAAGAGATTCGAGCTTTCCCATGGCGTCTTTTCCCGGGGCGCGGCAAAGCCTGCTATTATAATGAAAAAACCGCCGTTGTTAACAGTCCGAGGTTGACTGTGGCCTTTTGCCGGGTAAACATAACTCCGCTTTTCGTTTCCGCGCCCGTAGCCCAACTGGACAGAGCGCTTGACTACGGATCAAGAGGTTGGGGGTTCGAATCCCTCCGGGCGCGCTTTTTCCCGTAGATATTCTTTCCACCGCGTTGACTTTTCCATCTGTTCTACATGGAGTTGACGGTAAATTGCTTGTTTTGGTCTTTTTTGGGCGATGGGGATTTTGGTATGAGGATAACGGCTGTCATAGACGACGAGCTTGTGGAGAAGGCCCGCAAGCTTACCAACATCAACTCGAATTCGGAGTTGGTCCGCAAGGCCGTGAAGACTCTGGTCGAGAGGGAAGCCGCCCGGCGGCTCGCCAAACTGGGCGGCAGCCAACCCCATCTTCAACCTAGTGTCCGCCAGAAAACCCCTCTTTTTTGGAAGTTTACCGAGAATATTCTGGGAGTTCCAGAGTAGTATTTGAGGACGATTCGGGTACAAGCGGACAGTTTCAGACTGTTTTCCGAGATCGTATTACGTTCTGGTGAAAAAAGCGGGATTTCAGACGTAACTCTCCCCGAACCGACAAAATCACAACTGCCCAATTGCGGGATATGGAGTGCGGAGGTTACGCAGCTCGTTGAAACCGTCGTCGCCGCCGAAGCTTCTTTCGCTCCCGCCGTTGCAGCAGCGCTCCGACCCTGTGCAGGTTGTAGGCAGTCACAGCCATGGCCACAGCCCGCTCAAAACCCTCTTCGCCACGCAGGCGCACACGCCCCAGACCCTTGTGCTCAAGATTGTTGATCGCCGATTCCACCGCGGGATGTCGCCTGCGGGCGGACACAAACTCCTCCTCGCTCTCCCGCATGCGTTCGGCGCCGTTCAACTTACCCTTCTTGGGCAATGCGTTTATCTCCAAAAGTCCGTCGAGAGCCTCGCGGTTGGCGGAACTGTAAAAGCCCCTGTCGAAGCTGCACCCCTTCAAGTCCGGGTACATCTCCTTGCACCCCTCCACCACAGGCACTGCGACATCCACGTCTTGTTCCTTCCACATAACCCTGTGGTCGAGAATGAACTGATGCTGGTCTTCAAGCACGCACACCGGAACGCCAAGCTCAACCACGCCCCCCGCCTTGCCCTTGTTGTTCCAACGCGTGTGAGGCTCGAACACCGAAAACACCTTCTCATTCTGCGCTATGACTTCTCCCTTGAGAACCCGCCGTTCTATCTGGTCCGCAAGCAGCCGCGCATACCTGATGAAGCGCCTGATGCAGTCAATCCCCTGAACGTTCCCCAGCACCGCCAACATCACAACCGATTCTTCTGCCCGCGCGACAAGCCTGCGAGCGTAATCAATGTACTCCTCCACGGCCCTCGCCCGCCGCCTCCATCTAGCCGAAGTGGAAACCCGATTGAACAAACGCCTGGCCTTCCTGGTAAGATGCGCATGCTGACGCCATCCCTCCACTCCACACTCCGCGCACTCCCTGCTCGTATGTCTGATCAGACAACGCAACGAATCCCAAAGAAGATTCAAGTCCGTGGGATAGTGAACATCGGTCTCCACCACAAACGAATCACATCGCCCGAGCAATGTTTCTCCAGGCTTTTTTTTTACCAGACCGTGACCAACCTCCACCACAAGACGACTCACTTCCCGCAAAAGCTCCGGAGTAATCAAACCGATGTTGTCCATTATGCTCTGGAGATTGTAACGGTAGTCGTCAAAAGCTCCGTGTCCCAACATCTTGCGCAGCGTCGAATGCTCGTTGGCAAGATCGTGCACCTGATCGAAATCACGCCTCAACCCCTGATACAAAAGAGCGAAAAGCAACATTCTCCACATCTCCATGCCCGGACGACCGACCGTGCGGTCTGTGTTCGGACAAACGTGCTTGTCGAGAAGCTCAAACAGCTTGCTGCGCGTGCGCTCGTTGACATAGACCGCCTGCATGGCCATCAGAATGACAGGAATGTCGTCTCGGGACTTGGGGTCGAAGGAAATCTTCTCTATGGAAACTTCGCCAAGCCAAAGATCCGAGTGCTTGACCTCTCTCATGGTATGTTCTCCTCCCGAAGATTCGCCCAAATCGCTTGATTCGGGCCTGTTTTGCCCTGTATTATACTGCACAGGGAGAATCTTCGCTACAAAAAAACACCAATTATTTAATTGATATCAATATATTAGACGGTTCTCTGGCAAACACAACCTATCACGCGCCGTTGCTTCGCCGATGATCCTGATTGACACGTCCATAGGGATTCATTGCCGGGCGAGGCGTTGGGTTTATTCTGAAACCGCATTTCGAAAAACAAGCGCCAAAGTTGCCACGACGCAGTAGCTTGCCACCAGCACCGGGCCCGCCGGAGCGTCGAGCAGGGTCGCCGCCACGGTGCCCGCGGCGACCGAAACCGCTCCGACTGTCCACGCGGCGGCGGTCTGGGAAGCCGCCCCCACCGCTCCCAATGCGGGAAGTATCAGGCTCGCGAACACCACGTAGACTCCGACCAGCTGCACGGACGACGTTATGGCGGCGGCGAACAGCAGGTAGAACCACACGCCGCCCCGTACGCGCGGACGAAGAAACCAGAGCGCCAGTATGAACGCGTAGACGGGCGCGTGGGTCAGTATGTCCTCCCACGTGACGAACAGTATCTGCCCGGAGAGAAGCGATTTTATCTCCTCGCCGCCGAACGGGGAGTCGGAGAGCGCGAGCAGCGTGAGCGAAGCGGCCAGCACGAAGCTCGACCCTATCACGGCTTCGAGCTGGCGGGGAATCCATTTTTCCGCCTGCCTGAACAGAAACGCAGCCCCCAGGGCGGCGAAAAGGGCCGTCGCCTGTGCGGCCCATCCCTGCTGCGGGCCCGAAAACAGCGAAGCCACGACGAGTCCCAGTCCGGCTATCTGCGCGACCGCGAGATCGATGAACACTATTCCCCGGCGAAGTACCTCGACGCCCAGGGGGGCGTGCGTGAGCGCCACCATCGCTCCGGCGGCAAGCGCGGGCGCCATTATTCCCAGGGTCTCAGCGTCGGGCACCGGCGAGTTTCCCCAGGTTCTCCACGATCCGGTCGAAGAGCGAAAACAGGTCGTCCGTTCCCTCCGCGGATCCCACCGTATGGGGAAGCACCTCGACGGGAATTCCCGTTTTGCCGGAGAGCCACTCGCCCGCGTTGCCGGGGTCGTAGACCGTGCGGATAATCGCAAACGTCCCCTTGTCCTGGGCCTCGGAAACCAGAGACCTGAGGTGGCGTCCGCTCGGCGGAATGCCGGGCTTTTCCTCCAGCGTTCCCGCCCGGCGAATCCCGAGCCAGTCGAGAAGGTAGATCCAGGTCTGGTGGTGACTCACGACGTATTTTCCCCGAAGCGGGGCGGCTTCGGTTTCCCAGCGGCGTATCGCCTCTTTCCACTTGCCCGAAAAATTTCGGAGGTTCTCCCCGTAGACCTCGGCGTTTTCCCGGTCGAGAACCGCGAGGCGCGAGGCGAGTTCGTCCGCCACGACGAGAATGTTGCGCGGGTCGAGCTGCACGTGGGGATTTCCCTCGGGATGGATGTCACCCATGCTACGGTCGATATACTCGGGCTTCTCCAGCGTCTCGACGAAGTCCGCCGCCAGCATGTAGCCCATTTTTCCCGGCTGCACGTTCCCGCCCGCCTTCTGAACGAGGAGGGGGAGCCACCCGATCTCGAGCGAGGCTCCGGAGCAGATCACTATGTCGGCTCCCCTGATCTTGGATATGAGGCTGGGGCGGGCCCGAATGTAGTGGGGATTCTGTCCGGCGTGGGTCGCGGAGAAAATCTCGAGATTCTCTCCCCCGACCTCCTGCGCCAGGGCCGCCCATTCGGGGTGGCAGGCAAACACGTTTATTTTCGCCCGCGCCGCCTCAAGCGGCAGAAGCGCCAAGGCGAAGACGAAGGCGAAAGCAATCAGTAGTTGTCTCATGTCGGTTCTCCTTTATTAATATAAGTGTCTGTAGTCAGCGCTACCCTAGTACTTGTGCGCTCCGTGCGCTCCGATGCTCATCACGTACTGGAGGATGAACTGGTTGTCCGTACGGTTTTTCTCAAAACTCTCGCGGTTGTACTGCAGGCGCCAGCGGCTGAACTCGCTGTTCGTCCAGTCCGTCATGAGCGCGATCGCGTAGGGGTCCTGTCCCGTCCCCGCGTCCCCGGGCGAATGAAGCCGCGAGTAGCGGACCCCCGCCCGAAGGCTTCTCGTGAACTTGTAGACTCCCTGCGCGTACCAGCCGTGGGCGGAGCCGTCGAGCGTCCGCGTCGTGACTTCGTCTCCTTCCTCAAGGACGTAGGTTCCCTTCTCCGCCCTCCTGAAGTACTCGCCCTGGAGAATGAGTTCCTGATGTCGCGGGTTTCCCGTCGGCGCCCACGTGTAGCGCATGTCTGCTATGTAGAGCCTGCTGTCTCCCGTGAACGCGCCTTCGGAGAAAAGTTCGAGATTCCCGACCATTTCCTCTTCATGTTCTTCGTGTTCTTCCTCCCCTTCGTGTTCTTCATCTTCCCCGTGTCCGTCTCCCACCGACCGCGCGGACGCTTTCCCGTCAAGAATGTATCCGCCGATTCTGAACGACGAGTTTCGGCCGATGTCTCCCCCGACGCGCGCAAAGCCGCTGAACGTGTTTATGTCTTCGCCCGACGCTCCCCCGAACGGAAAATCGTCCCCGCGGAAAACGCCGCCTCCGACCTCGACGTAAAAACCCGTCGGAAGCACGTAGGAGACCTGCGCTCCGTCGTCGTTAAACGCGTTGTCGAGAAACGCCCTGTAGGGAAGGGGGCGGTCGGCGAAATCGTCCACGTGGGTGTGGTGTTCGTTCAGGTATCCCAGGGTCCAGAAAGCGCGTCCCGCCTTGATGCCGGCTCCCGCGGGAAGTCCGAGACCGGGCAGGGTTTCCACGTACGCCTCTTCGAGCTCGATCTCGACCGCTCCGCCGTGGTCGGCCAGCGCCGCCGTCATCGACCCGCGGAACTTGTCGTCTACGTTGGCGGTCAGGTTGGCCTCCGTTTCTCCGATGGAAATTCCTTCATTCCCGCGTTCTCCCTCGTGGCCCAGAGGAAAGCCGGGAATTCCTCCGTCGTCGGAAGAAAATTTCGAGAAACTCCCGCCGAACACCACTCCCACCGCCGGGTTGAAGTCGTTGCTGCTCACGGCCCTGCCCGCGAAGTCGCGGGAGCGGTCTTTCGCCGGGAGTCTTTTTTTCGCCGACTTTCTCTTCTCCATTTCGCGGAGCCTGCTCTCCATCTGCGAAATGCGGTTTTCGTATTCCGCCTTCATGGACTCGATTTCCTCGCGAAGCGAGCTCATTTCCGCGTCGGACGCCGCAAGCGCAGACGCGGTGAAAAACAGTGAAACTAACGCGGCGAAGGCCGCGACCGAAAGTCTATTCATTGTCTTCTCCTCGTGTTTTTGTACTGAAAACACCGGTTCTTAAATGAGAAAATTTCTCAATTAGGGGGTAATCTAACTTCCGCCGCGGGAATGTCAAGCGGGTTTTTAACGGCGCCCCGGTTTGAGTATGACCGCCCGTTCGAGTAGTCTTAACGCCCACGTCGCCGTTTTCCGGAGGTTCCCAGTGAGCGAAAAACCCGTTCTGGTTACAGGAGACAGGCCGACGGGGAGGCTTCATCTGGGCCATCTCGTGGGTTCGCTTCGAAACCGCGTCAGGTTTCAGAACGAGTACGACTGTTTTTTCCTCGTCGCCGACCTGCACATGCTCACGACGCATTACGACAGGGCGGAGGAGGTCGGGGAAAACACCCTGGAGATGGTTCTCGACTGGCTTTCTGTGGGCATGGACCCGGAGTCCTCCGTTTTCTACGTGCAGTCGCAGGTACCGCAGATAACCGAGCTCTGCTCCATGCTCTCCATGCTCTGCCCGGTGCCGAGGCTCCAGAGGATCCCCACCCTCAAGGAGAAGATCCAGGACATGGGAGTCGGGGACAACTACTCGGTGGGGCTTCTGGGATACCCCGTGCTGATGGCGGCCGACATACTGATGTTCGGGGCGACCAAGGTTCCCGTCGGCGAGGACCAGCTGAGCCACGTCGAGCTCACTAGGGAGCTCGCCAGGAGGTTCAACTTTCTCTACGGCGACTATTTCGGCGAGCCCGAGCCGCTCGTGAGCGAATCGGCCAGGCTGGTGGGAACCGACGGCAGCAGGAAGATGAGCAAGAGCCTCGACAACTGCATATACCTTTGCGACGACGAAAAGGAGGTCGAGCGCAAGGTGAGGAGCATGTACACCGATCCCAAGAGAATAAGGGCGGACGTTCCTGGCACCGTGGAGGGAAACCCCGTCTTCGTCTACCACGATCTTTTCAACGACGACCGCGAGGAGGTGGAGGATCTCAAGGAGCGCTACCGGAAGGGGAAGGTGGGCGACGTGGAGGTAAAAAAGAAGCTCGCCCGGGCGGTAAACTCGGTCCTCGAACCTTTCAGGGAGAGGAGGGCGCGTTGCGAGAAGAGGACGGGGGCCGCGAGGGAGATACTGGCCGAGGGGACCCGCAGGGCCCGGGAGACGGCCCGCGGGAACATGGAGGAGATTCTCGAGAAGGTGGGGCTTTTCCGGGCGTAGAAAGCGGGCGGGCGTTTTCTCCGCGCCCTGTATTTTCGCCCGCTCTGCGGGTAGCTTTCATGACCTGCTTGCGCAAGGACCGGCGGACGGACGCGGCATGAATTCGATAGAAGAGATAATCGGGGACGTGAGGCTCGGGAAGCTCGTCATCCTGGTCGACGACGAGGACAGGGAGAACGAGGGCGACTTCGTCATACCCGCCGAGAACGCCACGGCCGAGATGATAAACTTCATGGCGACTCACGGAAGGGGTCTCATATGCCTCTCCCTCACTCAGGAAGACGCCGACCGCCTCGCTCTCCAGCCCATGAAGCCCGAGTACAGCGAAGCGCCGGAACACACGGCCTTCACCATTCCCATAGACGCCAAAAAGGGCGTCACCACCGGGATATCGGCCTACGACAGGGCGGCCACCATAAGCCAGGCCATATCGGAGGACTCGAGGCCCGGGGACTTCGTCCGCCCCGGGCACATATTCCCGCTGATAGCCAGAAAGGGCGGGGTGCTCGTGCGCGCGGGCCACACCGAGGGCTCGGTCGACATCTCCAGGCTCGCCGGCTTCCGCCCCGCGTCGGTCATCTGCGAGATAATGAAGGACGACGGCGACATGGCGCGCCTCGAGGACCTGCTGGTGTTTTCGAAAAAGCACGGCATAAAGATCGCCACCATAGCCGACCTCATAAGGTACAGGATAGGCAAGGAGAGCTTCGTGCGCAGGGTGGCCGAGGCCGAGGTTCCGACCGAGCACGGGGTGTTTTCCGCGACGGTGTTCGAAAACGAGATAGACGGTCTCCAGCACATGGCCTTCGTCAAGGGCGAGATAGACCCGGACGAGGACATCCTCGTGAGGGTGCATTCGGACTGCGCGATAAGCGACGTGTTCGGTTCGTTTCGCTGCCACAGCAGGGCCAAGCTCACGCGGTCCCTGGGGATGATAGAGGAAAACGGCGCGGGCGTGGTGGTCTACATAAACCAGGAGTCGAGCAACGGCGGGTTCGCCAGGAAAGTCAGGCGGTACTCGAGCGGAAGTCTCGACGAGACCCCCGCGGGAACCGAGGGAGGGGGAATCCGGGCGGAGCTTCGCCACTACGGCGTGGGAGCGCAGATACTGCGCGACCTCGGCGTGCGCAACATAAGGCTTCTCACCAACAACCCGAAGATAAAGGTCAAGGGACTCGAAGGATTCGGTCTCAGGATAGCCGGAACCGTCGCGGTGGACATCTCGGAATTTCGGGAGAAGGAAGCGGCCGCGGGAAACCCGGCGGGTCGCGGTAATATTCTTTCCATATCAAAATGAAGGGGAAATCAGATGCCTAGGACGAAAGAAGGAAAGCTTGTAGCCGGAAAGATGAGGTTCGCGGTGGTCTCGAGCAGGGTGAACGGTTTCGTCACCGGCCCGATGACCGACGGGGCGGTGGACGCCCTCGTTCGCCACGGGGCGGGCGAAGGTTCGATAGAGGTGATAAGGGTGCCGGGGTCGTTCGAGCTTCCCCTCGCGGCCAAGCGCGCCGCGCTTTCGGGCCGCTACGACGCCGTCGTGGCCGTGGGAGCGATAATAAGGGGACAGACCTCGCATTTCGATTTCCTGGCCTCGCAGGTGACCAGGGACCTCGCCGCCGTGGCCCTCGAGACGGGGATTCCCGTCTGCTGCGGGGTGATAACCACCGAGACCACCGAGCAGGCCATAGAGAGGGCGGGAGTCAAGGCCGGAAACAGGGGAAGCGAGGCGGCGCTGGGCGCCATCGAGATGGCCAACCTGCTCAAAGAGCTTTCCTAGACTTTCCCATGGGGAAAAGAAGGCTATCGCGAAAGGCGGCCCTGCAGTTTCTCTATCAGGTCGATTCCGCCCGCGGCGGGGAGCCGCCGTCGGAGGAGGAAATCGCCCGGGACTTCCGCGCCTTCCGCTCCGCACACCACCGCTCCGCGGGGCGGGACGTGCTCGACTTCTCCCTCGACCTCTGCTCGGGAACGCTCGGCAACCTCGACTCCATAGACGCCCTCATAGACGGCTGCTCGGAGAACTGGAAGGTGTCGCGGATGTCCCCGATAGACAGGAACGTTCTTCGGCTCTCGGTCTACGAGATGGTGTTCTTGAGCGACATACCGCTTCCCGTTACTATTAACGAGGCGATAGAAGTGGCCAGGGAGTTCGGGTCGGAGGACTCGGCGGCGTTCGTAAACGGCGTTCTCGACAGGCTGGGCGAAGACATGAGAAAAGGCGAGACGGGCGGTGATAGCTGAGGTCATCTCGAAGCTGGCCGGCGGCGGGGACCTCTCGGAAGGGGAAGTGACCCGCGTTTTCGGCCTCATGATGGACGGGAAGCTCTCCGAGGTCCGGACGGCCGCGTTTCTCGTCGCCCTTCGAATGAAGGGGGAGACCGTTTCGGAGATAACCGGCGTCGCGAGAGCTCTTCTTTCGAGGGCGGAGAGGATAGACCGCCGCTCCGACGCCGCGGTGGACCTCTGCGGAACCGGCGGCGACGGGACCGGGACGTTCAACATATCCACCACGGCCGCCTTCATAGCGGCGGGGGCCGGAGTTCCCGTGGCGAAGCACGGAAACAGGTCGGTTTCGAGTCCCGTGGGAAGCGCCGACGTTCTCGGGGAACTCGGAGTCAGGATAGACATCTCTCCAGCCTCGGCGCAGCGATGTCTCGACGAGGCGGGAATCGTCTTTCTCTTCGCTCCCGTCTACCACCCCGCCATGAAGAACGTGGCCAGGTGCAGGAAGGAACTGGGAATCAGGACGGTGTTCAACCTCATAGGTCCCGTGGTGAACCCCGCGGGAGTGAAAAACCAGCTGATGGGAGTCTATTCCCCTTCGGTGATGCTTCCCGTGGCGACGGTGCTTCGAAACCTGGGCTCTCGGAACGCGATGGTGGTGAACGGAAGCGATTCCATGGACGAGATAACGGTGACGGGCCCCACCGCGGTGGCGGAGCTTCGCGGCGGAGAGATCCGAAGCTACGAGATCTCGCCCGAGGATTTCGGAATGCGGACCCGCCCCGCGGAGGAACTGGGGGGCGGGGCGGACGCCGGAGAAAACGCGCGGATAACCCTCTCCGTTCTCAGACGAGAGGAGCGCGGCGCGAAAACCGACGCGTGCCTTCTCAACGCCGCGGCCGCCGTATACGTCTCCGGCGGGGCGCGGAGTCTCCGGGAAGGACTTTCTCTCGCCCGCGATTCCCTTCGGGGCGGAGCCGCGCTCGGAAAGCTCGAGGCGCTCTCGGAGATCACGAACCGGAGCGGCGGCGGATGATTCTCGACGACATAGTCTCGAACGCCAGGGAGGAACTGCGGGAGAAAAAGAGGCGCGTTTCCCAGAAAGAGCTTGCCTCCGCGGCCGCGGACATGCCGCCGCCGCTCGATTTCGCCGCCCTCCACGCCCGGACTCCCGGGGTGAAGGTAATCGCGGAGATAAAGAAAGCCTCCCCGTCCCGCGGGGTGATAAGGGAGGACTTCGACCATCTCTCCATAGCCGCGGAGTACGAGGAAGCGGGAGCGTTCGGGCTTTCCGTTCTCACCGACGCGAAGTTCTTTCGGGGAGACGCGTCGCATCTCTCCGACGTGAGGGAGCGCTCGGGTCTTCCGCTCCTGCGAAAGGACTTCACGGTGGACGCCTACCACGTCTACGAGGCGAGGTGCCTCGGGGCGGACCTGGTGCTTCTCATAGCCGCGGTTCTCGGCCCCGGGCAGATCGGGGAATACCTCGGGCTCGCGGATTCGCTCGGCATGGGCTGCGTGGTGGAGGTGCACAGCGAGGAAGAACTCGAAAAGGCCCTTTCGGCCGGGGCGCGGACAATAGGAATAAACAACAGGGACCTTCGCGACTTCAGCGTTTCGCTCGACGTTTCCAAGAAGCTCGGCCGCATGGTTCCCGAAGACAGGATAACGATAAGCGAAAGCGGCATATCGTCGCCCGAAGACATAGAGGAGCTTGCCTCTGTGGGCATAGACACCTTTCTCGTGGGAGAGACCCTGATGAAATCTGGGAACCCGGGAGCGGCGCTTCGCGGCCTGCTTCGCGGAGAAGCCTTCCCGAAGGCTGGACATGGAACGTAAGAGAAGGAAAAGACCTTACCTGGCGGGGGCGCTTTCGTTCTTTCTTCCGGGCCTCGGCCAGATATACAACGGGCAGTTCGTCAAGGGAGTGGCCGTGTTCGCGCTCGTGGTCGTGGTGAACACGCTTTCCCGCGCTCCGCTCGAGGTCGCCCTGGACGCCATGCAGGCGGGATCGCCCGAAGACGTGTCCGGGGGCACGTGGGTGCTCATCTTCGGCTACGGCACGGCGATGATTTTCCTGGTGGGGCTTTCCATGTACGACGCGGTCGCGACGGCCGGAAAGATAAACGAAAACGGACAGGAATCCTGAACGGAAGAAAAACTCAAGGAGGAAACATGAAGATGGAAAGACCAAACGCGGTGACGATGAAGGGCGGTCCCCTTACCCTGATCGGTCCCGAACTCAGGGCGGGCGACGCGGCCCCCGACTTTACGTGCGTGGAAACCCTGGGAAGCGAGGTGAATCTCGCGAGTTTCGGAGGCGGGGTGGTGATTTTCAACGTGGTGGTATCGGTCGACACGCCGGTCTGCGACGTCCAGATACGAAGGTTCAACGAGGCGGCGGCGGGGCTTTCGGATTCCGTGCAGGTGGTGACGGTGAGCATGGATCTTCCCTTCGCCCAGAGCAGGTACTGCGCCGCCGCGGGAATAGAGAGGGTGAGGACGGCGTCGGACTACGCGAGCGCTTCTTTCGGCGAGGCGTACGGGGTGCTCATAAAGGAGAACCGTCTTCTGGCCAGGTCCATTTTCGTCGTGGGTCCGGACGGAAAGCTCGCCCACGTCGAGTACGTCGGCGAGATAGCGGACGAACCCGACTACGAGGCCGCCCTCGCGGCGGCCGGGGCGCTGGTCTAGGAAACGGCGGCGGGAAAAGTCGGGTAGTATTGACCCGCGGGAACCCGCGGCGCGTTTCGGGTTTTGCGAAGTCCGAAACGGCAGGGACGAGTGTGTGGAAATGGAGCCGGAAATGTTGCCAGTCTTAATCGCCTTCCTGGTGGGCTTCTGGGTCTACCGCGACGCCAAGAGAAGGGGCAAGACCTCGGGCAAGGCGTTTTTGTGGTTCCTGGGAGTGTTTTCGCTGCTCATAGTGTTTCTCCCGCTGTGGTTCATAACGAGACCGCGCAAGGAAGACGGGGAAGGCGGAGACGGCAAAGCGGGAGACGACGACCCTTTCAAGCCCCCCGATCCTATAGCTCCCTGACGTAGAAGCGGAATTGCCGGCTTCCGGCATTCCCCGGCCGAACCGTACGGGGATTTTCCTTGCCGCGGAAAAGAGACGTGACGTTGAGATGATAAACACGGGTAACGCGCTCAGGCATCTTGCCGAAGCGAGGAAATACCACGAAAAAGAAATTGTCGTTCAGACCGAGATGAAGGACATGTTCAAGTCTCTCGGGATGGGACCGGTGCTCGCGCGAAAAGTGGGAAAACGCGAGGCCGATATTCATGTGACGGACTATAACTGCGTCGTTGAAACCAAGGCCACCGGCAAGGCGAATCCCGGAGCCAGAGGGTCGCGGGGGGAAACTCAGCAGGAGCAGCTTTTTGACTATGTTGAACGCCTAAGAGAAACCATAAGGAGCGAGTTTGATTTTGATGAAATAGCGGACAAACCGTGGGTGGGGATTCTTACCGACGGGCGGTGCGGATGGGTCTGGAGATGGGGAAACAACGGCAGCTCTTTTCCCAAGGAATTAAGTCCTCTCAGGTGGGAAACAAGGGATACGGACACCAGTGTTCTGCAAAACACCCGCAAGGCTCTCGGAGAAAGAACGGGCCAAAAATGGGCTCCTGACGAGATTTACGAAGTGTTTCGTGATGACGAAGCGGAATTCCAGGCTCTTTACACGAAGCTCACGGAAGATCCGGAAAAACATCCCGAGATCAAGACGAAATTCGGACTTTGGCTTGAAAGACTGCGCGGGTCGGGCATGGCCCCGGAACACGAATGGCATCAACATGAATTGTTTATAAAGCATTGCTTTCTTGTCGCTGTGGCGAAAGCGGTCATCGGAGCTCTTACGCCCGAGACGGAAGATGACGACCCGCGAGCGGTTCTGAGCGAAGGATTCACCGCGTGGCTGGTCGAGAACGATGAAGGACTCAAAAAAGCCAATGCTCTTTTCCAGAAAGCCAGGGACTACAACTGGCGTTTCCGGTTCGGCGATGTCCTGAGAAACCTCTACGAGCAGTGCATTGATAAAAATGACCGGAAAATATACGGCGAATACTACACGCCGGACTGGGTCGCGGAGCAAGTGGCCCAGGAAGTTCTTGATAACGACTGGATTGAAACGGCCGCGGGAGCGGCTCTCAAAAGCATTGACGGGGAGGCCGACGCGTTAAACGGCATAGGAGTGCTTGATCCCGCTTGCGGGTCGGGGACTTTTCTCTACCATGCCGCGCGTCGCATCGCCCGTGCGTCCATTCTTAGACGTGAAAAGCTGGACAAGCGCGCGCAAGCGGTGGCGAAGCTTGTGCACGGGATTGACATTCACCCGGTCGCGGTCGAGATGGCGAAGGCGACTCTGCTTCGGGCTCTACCCCCCCCCCTAAAAATTGTTCAGGCCAGAGCTTTTCAGGGTTGCTCAACATAGTTCAGGGTGACAGTTTGCTTGTTACGGAGTTTCAAGGGGGACTCTATAAGGATGTCGAATTTGTATCTCCTAAAGGAACCGAGTTCAGGTTGCCGAAGAAGGTGGCACAGCACCATGAATTCAGAAAATTTCTGCCGAAACTCGTGGAAGCCGCTCGCGACGGCAAGTCCATGCCCGACGAAGTGCCCGATGAGCTGAGTACCTCCCTGGAATCTTTTCTGGACTCTCTTGCCAAGGTTATTGAAGATGAAGGGAACAGCGTGTGGACATGGTATATCCTGAACACCTTGGGACCTTCTCAACTCTCCGAGAAAAAAGTGAACCGCATTCTCGCCAACCCGCCATGGGTCAGGATGAGCAACATCCAGGTGAGAAACAGAAAAAAAGAGATAGAGAGTCTGGCGAAAGAACTGAAGCTGTGGGTCGGCGGCAAGCATGCCACGGGATTCGACATCGCCGCGCTTTTCATACTCAGGTGCAGAAATCTGTATCTGGATGAAAAAACCGGCAAAGCCGCTTGGATAACCAACAATGCTGCCATCAGGGGAGGAAACTGGGAAGGATTCCGCAGGAGGTACGGGCAGTTTCTTGCGAAAATGATCGACTACGGCAAGTTGAAGGAACAGCCTTTCGGGGGTGCGAAATCATGCGCGCTAATTGAAGACAATTCCACAAAAACGGCGACAGCAAAAACCACAGACAAACTGTTCCATCTGATAGAAGATGTGAAAAAGCGAATAAGTCCTTACTGGAAATGGGAAGAAGTGCGGGACGCCACCTATCTGGAGCCGGCCCCGGAACCCATACTAAAAGGGAAATCAGACTATGTCGGTAAATTCAGAAACGGTGCAACCCTGTTTCCCCAATGCTTGTTGTTAGTGGAGAAAATGAATACGGAGAAGAGCGGACGGGTCATGGTGGAAACGCGGAAATCCTGCCGTGCACCATGGAGAAACATAGAGTCTCCAAGAGAAACGGTTCCACGAAGATGGATAATCCCCTGCATTTTTTCAAATGACCTGCTGCCATTCACGATACGGCCCGAAATTACGCAAGTGATTATTCCTCTCGGAGAAGACGGGACACTTGAAGGAGATCCCGAAAAAGACGCCTACTGGGGAAAAGCCGACAAGGTTTGGAGAGAAAACAGGGGAAGAGGGAAAAGAAATCCCAATTATTTGCTCAATCGGATTAATTTCAATTCAGCACTCGAGAAACAACTTCCGATTACTCGAAATAACGCCGATTTATGTCGAGTCGTCTACAATGGGGCTGGACAGCATCTTCGAGCGACCAGATGCAGAAGGTCGAAAGTTCTTGTAGAACATACGTGTTATTGGTGGGATACAAATAGTGAGCGAGAAGCACAGTATCTTGTATCCATGCTCAATTCTCAGTGTTTACAAGATGCCTACAGGGAATGCAGAAAAAGCGACAGGCATTTTGAAACCCATGTATGGAACGGGGTTCCTATTCCTTGCTATGAACCCCGAAATGATTACCACTTGGAACTGGCAGGTCTTTGCCTGGAAGCCGAGAATCTTGCCGCCAAAATTCTTCGCGATTTGGACCTGTCGAATAAACAGGTGAAACTTTCACGCCAGATTAAAGACGCGCTCAAAGAGTCCGGCATATCGGACAGAATCGACGAAGCCGCAAGAAAAATCCTGCCCGACCAGGCGAGGTAAATTCGCAAGCAGCGTGACGTCGGCTTGATACTCCCCCTAAAAATGATATTTTCACTCTGAGAGGTTCTGATATTAGATGAGCGGGACGCAGACAAGCGGCGAGGTCACCGAGGACAGGGTGATGGAAATTCTCGGGGACATATACGACCCCGAAATACCTATAGACATAGTGAACCTGGGACTCGTCTACGGAGTCAGGATAGAGGGCTCCGCCGTGAACGTCGACATGACCATGACGTCTCCCGGGTGTCCCGCCGCGACCCAGATAGTGGCCGAGGCCAAGTACCTTCTCGAAGAGATAGAAGGAGTTTCGGAGGTGAACGTGGAGATCGTGTGGGATCCTCCCTGGGACCCCGGCAAGATGAGCGAGGCGGCCAAGGAGAGCCTCGGCATGTTCTAGGGCGCGCGGGACCGAATCGAGCGAAGGAGAACGGAGAATGGAGAAACCCGAGGCGGGGAGCATGGCTCCCGATTTCGAAGCCGAAACGTACGGCGGGGAGAAGTTGAGGCTGAGCGACTTCTACGGGGAAGGCGCGGTGGCCCTCTACTTCTACCCGAGGGACAACACCCCCGGGTGCACCAAGGAAGCGTGCTCGCTTCGCGACGGACGGGAGGAGCTTTCGGCTCTCGGGGTGAGGGTCGTGGGCGTCAGCACAGACGGGGTGAAGTCCCACGAGAACTTCAGGGACAGGCATTCGCTCAACTTTCCCCTCGTAAGCGACCGCGACAAGAAGATCGTCGAGCTCTACGGCGTGAAAAGCAAGTTCGGCTCCGCGCGCAGGGTCACGTTCCTCATAGACGGCGAAGGCCGGATAAGGCATGTATGGAACAAGGTCAAGACTTCCGCCCACGCCGAAGAGATAGCCGAAAAGGTGAGAGAGCTCGGCCTCTAGCTCCCCCGTCCCGGTTCCCATGAAGGAAATCCCGAGAGCCGTATTCGTGACCGGCACGGACACGGGCGTCGGAAAGACCGTCGTCACCGCCGCCCTGGCCTGCCTGCTTTCCCGAAAGGGTCTCGACGTGGGGGTCGTAAAGCCCTTTCAGACCGGAACGGACCTCGGGGAGCTTGCCGACGCCGAGTTCGTCTGCGCCTGCCTAGGCAGGGATTTCGACCCCGACGAGGTCTCGCCGTGTCGCCTCCGCGCGCCGCTCTCCCCGTACTTCGCGGCTAGGGCGGAAGGGGCGGAGATTCCGCTTCGCAGGATCATATCCTACACCGAGGACTGCGTGTCCCGCCGCGACGTGACTCTCATAGAGGGCGCGGGAGGCCTGTTCGTGCCCGTCACGGAAACCGTCATGATGGCGGATCTCGCGCTTTCGCTCGGGGCCCCGGCCCTGCTGGTCGCGCGCCCAGGGCTCGGAACCGTGAACCACACCATGCTTTCGCTCGGGTACGCGGAGAGAAAGGGGCTCCCCGTGCTGGGGGTCGTCTTGAGCGGCTTTCCCGAGCCCGCGGACATCGCCTCGGGCACCAATCCCGTCCTGTTCCGGGACCTTTTCTCCCTGCGGATTCTGGGAGTCCTGCCCCGCCTGCCCGGCGTAAGCGTCGAGCGGGGACTCTTCCCGGGGATCAGGGAGGGGGCGGAAAGTTTCTTCGGCCCCTTTTTCGGGGGGAATTTTTCCGCCGAGAGATTCACCGCGGACCTCGAGCGGAAAATAGAAGGATAGGTTCCCGTCGCGCCCGCAAGACTCGTTGGATTCAAAACCTCGAATCGGGTATCCTTCACCGACGGGCGGTCCTCGACCGGACAAGTCGCGACCCTCGACCTGAAACCGCGAAGGAAGTAGCAGATAAACCGCCGGCTGACCGCTTCGGGAAAGCCTTGCGAAAAACCAATTGAGCCGGACTCCGCAACCCCTCACGTACCCGAGAATCACGGAAGACGTCCTGAGAATGCTGGACAGGCCGTCGGCCAAGTGGTGGGCTCTTTTCATCCCCACGGTGGCGCTGGTGCTGGTCGGAGCGGCCTGCTTTTTCTACCAGGCCGTCACGGGTCTCGGCGTGGCGGGCTACAGCCACCCGGTCTTCTGGGGCGTCTACATAGCCGACTTCGTCTTCTGGATTGAGATCGCCCACTCCGGCACTCTGATCTCCGCCATCCTCTACCTTTTCCGCGCGAGGTTCAGGATGTCCATATGCAGGATAGCCGAGGGAATGACGGTCTTCGCCGTTCTCACCGCCGCGCTTTTTCCCGTGGTGCACCTCGGCAGGTCGTGGAACTTCCTGTGGCTCATACCCTATCCCAACTCCAGGGAGCTGTGGATAAACTTCAAGTCGCCGCTTGCCTGGGACGTGTTCGCCGTCAGCACCTATTTCACGGTCAGCCTGACCTTCTTCGTGCTGGGAATGATTCCCGACATGGCGACCGTAAGGGACAGGGCGAAGGGGATCAGAAAAGTCCTGTACGCGCTTCTCTCCTTCGGATGGAAGGGCACTCACGGGGAATGGCTGCACTACACCAGGGCGTACCTGTTCTTCGCGGCCGTCGCCACGGCTCTTGTGTTTTCGGTTCACAGCATAGTGTCGTGGGACTTCGCCGTGGGAAACGTCCCCGGGTGGCACACCACCATATTCCCCCCGTACTTCCTGGCCGGGGCGGTGCTTTCGGGAATGGCCCTCATAGTCATGCTCACCGTGCCCATGAGGAAGATATTCCGCCTCGAGGACTACATAACGCTCGACAGCTACGACGGCATGGCCAAGATGATAATGCTCGCCTCGTCCACCATCGCCTACTCCTACGCCTCGGAGTTCTTCATGGCGTGGTACAGCGGAAATCCCTACGAGTGGGGCCAGTTCGTCTACAGGGCCAGAGGGGAGTACGCGCTTTTCTGCTGGCTCATCGTGATATGCAACTGCCTGGTTCCGATGGCGCTGTGGTGGGAGAAGGTCAGAAAGAACGTAAACGCCCTCTTCGTAATCTCGATGGTGATAACCCTGGGAATGTGGTTCGAGAGGTTCAACATCATCGCCATATCGCTTTCGAGGGACTTCGAGCCGGGAGCCTGGGGCATCTACAAGCTCTCGCTCGTCGAGGCGGGCATCACGGTCGGAAGCTTCGCGTGGTTCTTCATGTTCTTTCTCGTTTTCGTAAAGACCCTCCCGTCCATCCCCATGGCGGAGATGAAGGAAATGATCCCCGCCGCGAAAAAGGCGGAATGAAGGCTTCCCGCGGCGTTTCCCCCGCCGGACTTCCCGCTTCGGCGGGGAATTCTTGACAGGGACATAGAACGTGCTATAAATACTAGCCAATCAAATTCGCCTTCCTGATCGAAAAACCCGTATTTCAGCAAGGTAAACGAGAGAAAGAGAGAGATTGAGAGTTCTACCTGTTGTTGCAGCCGTGGCGTTTCTGGCGGCGGGCGTCTGCCTCTTTTCCCAGAGCGCCCGGGGCGGAGACGAGGGACCCGCCCAGCCGGTTCTGTTCAGCCACAAGATACACGCCGGCGACAACCAGATACCCTGCCAGACCTGTCACAGCTACACGGAGGTTTCGAGGTACCCCGGCATTCCGTCGATGAAAAAGTGCATGGGATGTCACTCCTACGTGGCGGGAAGGGACGTCGAGTACACGACGAGGGGAGGGCAGAAGATCAACATAAGGCAGGAGATAAACAAGGTTAAGGGCTACTGGAGCAGGCGGGAGCCGATACCGTGGGCGAGGGTCACGGGAATGCACGGTCACGGGGCCGCGGGACTGCCCGAACACGTGAAGTTCAACCACAAGAGGCACATAAAGCGGGGAATCGACTGCGCCACCTGTCACGGGGAAGTGGAGAAGATGGACGTGGTGTACAAGGCCAAGGACATGACGATGGGATTCTGCATTTCCTGCCACGAGGAGAGGGCCGACGACGAGCAGCATCTCACGGAGCTTAAGGACTGTCTTACCTGTCACTACTAGGCAGGAGGGAAACGGATGTCTGGCGAAAAGAGCGGAAACGCCAAGGGCGGAATGAAAAGAAGGGATTTTCTCAAAGTGCTGGGAGTCGCGGGAGGCACCGCGGCGGTGGCCTCCGGCTGCTCGGAGCCCGTCGAGCAGATAATCCCCTACGTGATACCCCCCGAAGGCGTCGTTCCCGGGATACCGAAGTTCTACGCGACCACCTGCAGGGAGTGCTCCTCCGGCTGCGGTCTCGTGGTGAAAAACCGCGAGGGACGCGCCATAAAGGTCGAGGGCAATCCCGAAAGCCCGATCAACGAGGGAGGGACCTGCGCCGCCGGACAGGCGACGCTCCAGGGACTCTACAACCCCGACAGGGTGCGCTCGCCGCTTCGCTGGAACGGGGAGACGGCCAGGCACGAGCCCGTGGGCTGGGAGACGGGAGAGAAGATGTTCGCGGAGAAGATCGACTCGCTCGGTTCGGGAAAGGTGGCGTATCTCGGCCGGGACGTCTCGGACACCTACGGGAGGCTCGCCGACGCGTTTCTGAAACCCCTGGGAGGAAGGCGCTACGTCTACGAGACCTTCTCCTACGAGCCCATAAGGAAGGCCAACTCCATAGTCTTCGGAAGAAGCGAGATACCGACCTACAGGATAGACGAGGCGGACTACCTGCTTTCGTTCGGCGCCGACTACCTGGAGACCTGGCTCTCCACCGTTTCCAATTCCATAGGATATTCGAAGATAAGGGAGGTCGACCACGGAAAGACCGGGCAGGTCGTGCACGTGGAGCCCCGCTCGGGGATGACCGCCTCCAATTCCGACACGTGGATAGCCGCGCGGCCGGGCACCGAGCAGTACCTGGCCTTGGGCGTGGCCAACGCGATGATATCGAAGGGCCTGAACAGGGTCGCCGCGGGTCCGCTCGCGAAGACGGTTTCCGGCTACGCGCCGGAGAAGGTGGCGGAGATGACCGACGTTCCGGCGGAGACCATAGAGAGGATCGCCCGCGACTTTTCGGCGTCGAGGAGCCTCGCCATAGGGGGCGGGGCGGCCAACTCCGCTTCGAACGCCACGGAGACCATGGTGGCCGTCAACATCCTGAACTACCTGGCCGGAAACGTGGGCGGGACGGTGGATTTCTCCGACCCCCTCTCCGTGTCCGACTCCGACGGCTTCTCCGACATGAAGGAGCTCGTGGAGGACATGAGAGCGGGCAGGGTGGAGATGCTCGTAGTCCACGACACGAATCCCGTGTTCACGCTTCCCGGAGAACTCGGGGTGGCCGAGGCGGTGAAGAACGTGCCGTTCGTCGTGAGTCTCTCGTCTTTTCTAGACGAGACCTCCGAGCTTGCCCATCTCGTGCTTCCCGAAAGCACTTTCCTAGAGAGCTGGGGAGACTACAGCCCGAAGAAAAGCGTGACGGGGATCGTTCAGCCCGTCATGAGTCCCGTGTTCAACACCAAGTCCGCGGGCGACGCGCTGATATCGGTTTCGAAAAGAACGGAGACGCTGAAAGGCGCGTTTTCCGAGAAAAAATACTACGACTACCTAAGAAACGCCTGGAAGGAGAGGGCGAGGACCCTGGCTCCGGGGAAAAGCTTCGAAAAGTTCTGGAAAGAGCTTCTGGTGAAGGGATTCGTCGAGCGAAAGCCCGCTCCCGTCAAGGCGGTCCTTTCTCCCGCCGCGGCGTCGGTCTCCTTCAGGCCGCCCGAGTTCGGCGGCGAGGGAGGTTTTCACCTGATGGCCTATCCGTCCTACAGGTTTTTCGACGGAAGGGGGGCGAACAAGCCTTGGCTCCAGGAACTTCCCGACGCCATAACCACCTCGGTGTGGGACTCGTGGCTAGAGGTGCACCCCGACGTCGCCCGCAGGATGAGGCTCAAGGACGGCTCCTACGTGCGGGTGGACCTTCCGGGAGGGGGAAGCTTCGAGGCCCAGGTTTTCGTCTACGAGGGAATAAGGCCCGACACCGTCGCCGTTCCGCTGGGACAGGGACACACTTCGTACGGAAGGTACGCCAGGGACAGGGGGGTGAATCCCTTCGCGTTTCTCCCCGCGGCGTCCGACAGGCTCTCGGGAGGCTTTTCCATGCTGTCGACGAAGGTCGACGTCTCCTCCATGAGAAAGCGGGACCTGCTCGTGAGAACCCAGTACACCAAGGAGCAGGGAGACAGGCACGTGGCGCAGACCGTGGCCCTCGACCGGATAGGACACCACGACGACCACGGAGCGCACGGGGAGCATCGCGACTTCTATCCCCCGAAGAAGTACGCCAAGTACAGGTGGGGAATGGCCATAGACCTCAACAAGTGCACGGGTTGCGGGGCCTGCGTCGCGGCGTGTTCGGCCGAGAACAACATCCACTTCGTCGGAAAGAAGCAGATAGCCAGAAGGCGCGAGATGAACTGGATCCGCATAGAGAGGTTCTTCGAGAAAAATTCCGACGGAAGCCTAGACGTGAGATTCCTTCCCATGCTCTGCCAGCACTGCGGAAACGCCCCGTGCGAGCCGGTGTGCCCGGTCTACGCCACCTATCACAACCACGAGGGCCTGAACGGCATGATATACAACCGCTGCGTCGGCACCAGGTACTGCGCCAACAACTGCACCTACAAGGTGAGAAGGTTCAACTGGTACACGTACAAGTTCCCCGAGCCGCTCAACTGGCAGCTCAATCCCGACGTCACGGTCAGGGAGAAGGGGGTCATGGAGAAGTGCACCTTCTGCGTGCAGAGGATAAACTACGCCAAGGACCTGGCCAAGGACGAGGGGAGGCTGCTTCGCGACGGCGAGGTGCTCACC
Source organism: Thermodesulfobacteriota bacterium (assembly GCA_965243595.1). Classification (GTDB taxonomy): domain Bacteria; phylum Desulfobacterota_D; class UBA1144; order Nemesobacterales; family Nemesobacteraceae; genus Nemesobacter. The sequence goes on along the minus strand of OZ251569.1, from coordinate 1,798,478 downwards.
GCCTGCCAGCAGACGTGCTCGAGCGGGGCCATAACGTTCGGAAACCTGCTCGACGAAAAGAGCAGGGCGTCGGTTCTCTCGGCCGACGACAGGGGCTACGTGGTTCTCGAAGAGGTGAACACCAAGCCGGCGATCACCTATCTCAAGAAAGTAAAGCAGGAAAGAGTGTAATTGAGCCAGACGCAACCAGCACCGCTTACCTACGCGCGAATCACCGAAGACGTCGTCGGAATGCTCGACAAGCCGTCGGCGAAGTGGTGGGCGCTCTTCATACCCACGCTCATGCTGGTGGGGCTGGGAGCGACGTGCTTTTTCTACCAGGCGTCGGTGGGCCTCGGCGTGGCGGGCTACAGCCACCCGGTCTTCTGGGGAGTCTACATAACCGATTTCGTCTTCTGGGTGGGAATCGCCCACTCCGGCACGCTCATCTCCGCCATACTGTACCTTTTCCGCGCGAGGTTCCGGATGTCCATATACAGGATAGCCGAGGGAATGACGGTCTTCGCCGTTCTGACGGCGGGACTGTTTCCCATAATACACCTCGGAAAGCCGTGGAACTTCCTGTGGCTCATACCCTATCCCAACTCGAGGGACCTGTGGATCAACTTCAAGTCCCCGCTCGTGTGGGACGTGTTCGCCGTGAGCACCTACCTGACGGTGAGCTCGCTGTTTTTCGTCGTGGGGATGATTCCCGACCTCGCGGCCATAAGGGACAAGGTGAAGGAGACGCCGAGAAAGATACTGTACTCGGTTCTCTCCTTCGGCTGGAAGGGCTCGAACTGGGAGTGGCTGCACTACACGAGGGCCTACCTGTACTTCGCGGCGCTCGCGACTCCGCTCGTGCTCTCCGTTCACAGCGTCGTGTCCTGGGACTTCGCCATGGGCAACGTGCCCGGGTGGCACACCACCATATTCCCCCCGTACTTCGTCGCGGGAGCCATCTTCTCGGGACTCGCCATGGTAATAACGCTCACCATACCCATAAGGAAGATATTCCGCCTCGAGGACTACATAACGCTCGACAACTACGACGGCATGGCGAAGCTCATAATGCTCACTTCCGGCATAGTGGCCTACGCCTACGGGGCGGAGTTCTTCATGGCGTGGTACACGGGAAGCCCCTACGAGTGGGGCCAGTTCGTCTACAGGGCCACGGGAGAGTACGCTCTTTTCTACTGGACCATGGTGATATGCAACTGCGTGGTCCCCATATCGCTGTGGTGGGAGAAGGTGAGGAAGAACATAAAGGCCCTTTTCGTCATCTCCCTGCTGATAAACGTGGGAATGTGGTTCGAGAGGTTCAACATCATCGTCATATCGCTCTCCAGGGACTTCGAGCCGGGGGCGTGGGGAGTGTACAGGATGTCCCTGGTCGAGGCGGGCATAACGATAGGAAGCTTCGCGTGGTTCTTCATGTTCTTTCTGATTTTCGTAAAGACTCTTCCGTCCATCTCCATAGCGGAGATGAAGGAGATACTTCCGGTTCCGAGGAAGGGAGGTTGACAGGCACATGAATCAGGGCGTAGTGGGAATCTACTCGTACAGGGACTCGGTTCTCGAGGCCGTGGGCAAGCTCAAGGAAGCGGGCTACGCGGCGGACATGAGGGTGTTCTCCCCGTTTCCCGACCACGAGATCGAGCACGCGGTCGACCTGCCGGAGAGCCCCGTGCGGTTCTTCACGCTGTTCGGCGGACTCCTGGGAGCGACCTGCGGCGTGGCGTTCACCGTCCTCACCTCGAGTTCGTGGCCCATAGCGGTGAGCGCCAAGCCCATAGTCTCGATGATTCCCTACATGGTGATAGTCTTCGAGCTCACGGTGCTTTTCGGGGCGCTTTCGACCTTTCTGGGACTGATAATAAATTCGCTGATAAGAAACAGGACGCCCGTGCGGCTCTACGACGAGAGGTTCTCCGACGACAAGTTCGGAATCGCGGTTGTGTGCGAAAAGGACAAGGTGGGGGCCGTCGAGGAGATACTGAGTTCCGCGGGGGCGGAAGAGATAAAGTTCGATGAAGCGTAGAAATCCGTTCGGAAAAATCGCGCTCGCGCTCGCCTTCGCGGCCTTAGCGGTACTTCTGCCGCCTTCGCCGGCGCGTTCCCTTCCGTGGTCCTTCGACATGTGGTCGCAGGACTCCATTCAGCCCCACGAGGCGCCCGTCATGTATCCCCGAAACTCCGTTTCGACCGACGGTTCCATGGTCAGGCCCGGGGACAGGCAGGAGACGGAAGCGGTGGAGAAGGGCCCCGTGCCCCCGACCGCCGAGTCGGTCGCCAGGGGGGAGAAGCTTTTCGAGTACAACTGCGTCGTGTGTCACGGTCCGAAGGGAGAGGGAGACGGAATCATAATAAAGAAGGGACTCGGCTTCTACCCCGTGAACCTCGCGGTGCCCGCGGTCAGGGCGAGAACCGACGGCTACATCTACGCGTACGTAAGGTACGGGGGCAAGGTGATGATGCCCGCCTACGGGGAGAACATCTCCGAGGAGGACGCGTGGCACGTGGTCAACTACGTGAGAAAGCTCCAGGGCGGCGTCCCCGGCGAATAGGAAGGCGGAAAAAACGATGGATCACTCCGTAAGCAACGAAATACTGGCCAAGAGAAACCGGATACCGGGCTGGGTGTTCGGCGTGTTCGCGGGACTCGCGGCCGTGGGCGTCGCGGCGTTCGTGCTGGGCGCGAGAGGGGAGAGGGCGGAGGAAGCCTGGCAGCTTTTCCTGGTCAACTTCCTTTTCTGGACGGGAGTCGCCCAGGGGGGACTCGTCTTCTCCTGCATACTCAGGATAACCAACGCGAGGTGGGGAAGGGGGCTTCTTCGCATAAGCGAGGGATTCGCGAGCTTCACTCTGGTCTCCTTCGTGCTGCTGCTCGTTCTATTCGCGGGAGCGGAGTTCGTCCTGCCCTACGCCACCCATCACTACCACAGTCCCAAGGACGTGTGGCTCGACATGAACTTCGTGATGGCGAGAAACATCCTGGGCTTCGCCGTACTTCTCGTCCTCAACTATTTCTACCTCAAGACTTCCCTCGAGCAGGATCTTTCGGGCAAGGAGAGGATCGTGCGGCTGAAGAAGCTCGCCCCCGCCGTGGTGGTGGTCTACGCGCTCGTGTTCAGCCTCTTCGCCTGGGACTTCATGATGTCTCTCGATCCTCACTGGTTCAGCACGCTTTTCGGTCCCTACTACTTCATGGGAAGCCTCATAGCGGCCATAGGGGCGACGATAATACTTTCGGTTCCGCTAAAGCGCCACCTGGGTCTCGACGGGTATCTCTCGGTCAACCACTACTGGGACATGGGCAAGATACTCCAGGGCTTTTCCCTCTTCTGGGTCTACCTCATGTTCTCCCAGCTGCTTCCCATATGGTACGCGAACATGCCCGAGGAGACGGTCTTCGTCATAAAGAGGGTCGTCGACGAGCCGTTCCGTTCCATGGCGTGGGCGGTGCTTTCGTGCTGCTTCATATTCCCGTTCGTCTCGTTTCTCCCCCGCACGCACAAGATAGTCACTCCCATAGCCGTGTTCATCGCCACGGTTTCCTTCTCGGGGCTGTGGATGGACAAGTTCCTGCTGGTCATACCGTCGCTTGCCGACGACTTGGCTTTCGGCGTAAACCACTTTCTCATAACCCTGGGATTCCTCGCGGGATTCGTCGCCACCTTTCTCGTGTTCGTCAACAGGTTTCCGATAATACCGTTCGGCGACCCCTACTTCGACGGGAAACAGGGGCATGGAGGCCACTAGATGAAACTCACTCCCGAGCAGCTCGACAGGATAACGTGGTTTTTCGCCATAAAGGTCGCAATCGGCGTCGCGGCGTTCATGACGATAGTGGCGACCGTGGCGCTTTTCGGCACCATGATCTCCTCCCACATGTCCAAGCTTCCCTGGTGACCCCGGCCGCTTTCCCGCGATTCTTCGCGGCAGGACGGTTCCGGGGCGCGCATGTCCGTCCCCGGTCGGGGGAGAAACGGATATAATCTTTCCGCGGGGCGCGCGTTTCTGAAAAACACCCGCAAAGGAGACCCTCCATGCCGAAAGACGCGGAAATAAGGCTGACCGTCAGGCTGGGAGACGACGGCGTTCCCGAGGAGATTTCCTGGGACGCTTCCGAGTCCGGCGAGCCCGGGGAGAAAAGCTGCGAGGCCGCCTTCATCTCCATGTGGGACGCCGAACGCAAGGATTCTCTCGTGATAGACCTCTGGACGAAAAAGATGGAAGTGGGAGAGATGAACACCCATTTCTACTGCACAATGATGAAGATGGCCGACACCTACGAGACCGCCACGTCGAACGCGGAGATATCGCGCAGGATAAGGGAATTCGCGGGCGAGTTCGCCGACATGGCCGTAAAGTCTTTCGAGAACCCGGGCGGTTCCTGACCCAGCACGCTCTTTTCCCGGTCTGCCGGAGCGGCCGCACCCGCGACGAAAGAATGTCCGCTTTTCCCGGCTCGGGTTTCAGCCGTTCAGGCGACCGGTTCCTTCCGAATTCCAGAAGCTGTACCCGTCCGAAGAGTTTTTTCTCTGTATGTTGACAAACCGTTGTCAATCTGGATATTTAACATCTATTATATCCTAGATGTTAAATATCCAGATTAAGTCATAAGGGAGGATCAGCATATGTTTAACAGGAGAAATCTATTATCCGTTCTGTTCGCGGCGCTTCTGCTGGTGGGTTGCGGAGGAGGAGGTTCCGGAGGTTCTGGGGGTTCCGGGGATCCAGGAGGTTCCGCCGCATCTGTATGTCCCATGCCGGATGGCGGAAATTTAAGTGCGAATACAACGACGACGGTGATAAACAGTTACGTGGACGACGTGGTCATAGCGACGTACCGCGATTTGCGAGACAAAGCCACGGCCCTGAGAGTTTCTGTCGAGACGCTTCAGTCCGGCAGAAACCAGGCGAATCTGGATGCAGCGCAAGCCGCTTGGGTTGCGGCCAGGATCCCGTGGGAGCAGAGCGAGGCGTGGCTGTTCGGGCCGGTCGACAGCAGCGGTTACGACCCCGCGCTCGACAGCTGGCCCGTAAACCGCACGGACCTGGACAACGTGCTCAACGGCGATGATGAACTTACCGAAGAGTACATTGCCGCCTTGGCTCCTGACAAAAAGGGCTTTCACACGGTTGAGTACCTGCTTTATGGAATAGGACTGAACGAGCTCCAAGACAGGCATTTCTCTTATCTTATAGGCACTGCCAAGGATATAGAATCGACCGCGATAGATCTTCACGACAGTTGGACTGAGGACGACAACCCCTACGGTGAAAGGATGAAAAATGCCGGAGACGGCGGCAACACGACGTATCCTTCGCAGACAAGCGCACTTGAAGAGATCGTTGGAGGCATGATGAAGATTCTCGATGAAGTGGGAGCTGTCAAGATAGCGGAACCGTACGATGACCAGGATACTGAAGACGTGGAAAGCCAGTTCAGCTTCAACTCGCGGGCGGATTTCGCCAACAACATTGTCGGAGTTCTGAACGTATGGATGGGTTGCAGGGCGAGTCTGGACAGCAGGCGATGTTCTGGAACTGGGCTTGATGATCTGGTTCGGGGGTCGAATTCGGCTCTGGCGACGAGGGTGGAAACGGAGATAAACGACGCGATCGACAAGATTCTCGCTATTTCCCAGCCGTTTAGGGACGCCATTCTCGATCCCAGTCAGAGCGACGAGATAGAAGCGGCACAGGATGCGACGGACAAAGCTTTCAGAACCCTTCGGGGCTGCGTATTGGAATTGATCCGGCAGTGAGGTGGTTTAACCTGGATACGCCGAATGTTATCAATGCGCGGGCATCCGTGGCGGGCGGAGGTTTCGTCGGGAGGGCTTGTCGTTCATGTGCAGGGTAAACGCGAGATTCGGGTTACCGATCGTTCTGGCTCCTCTTTTGCTCGCCGTCCTTCTTGCCTGCGGCGGAGAGTCGGAGAACAGCGGTCGCCCGGAGACTCTGAAGACCGAAGGGGAGACCGGGGAAATTCCTTCCGCGAGAGCCGGAGGCGACACGAGCATCGACGACAGAACATCGTTCGCGTTCGAGCAGCCGGCGGAGAACCTGTCGGATGAAAACCTGGAAAGGCATCTCGACGGAGACGTGGAGTTCGGCAACGTTTTCGTGACGGCTCCGGCTCCCGTCAATCCCGGGCTGGGACCGCTTTTCAACAACGTGTCCTGCGAGTCCTGCCACATAAAGAACGGAAGGGGACACCCGGTGTTCCGCGACTCGCGCCTGAGGAGCAATGCGCTTGTCCTGATCTCCGACCCGGAGGGAGAACCGGACGTTCCGGGCGGAAATCCTCTGGTCGAGGGACTCGGCGGACAGATTCAGGACCACGCCGTGTTCGGAGTCAGACCGGAGGCGGAGGTTTCTCTTCGCTGGGAGGAAATTCCGGGCAGGTATCCCGACGGCGGCCGCTACAGTCTCAGAAAGCCCGTGATTGACGTAATGCTCTCCGACGGATCTTCTCTCGGAGAGAATGTTCAGACTTCCATGAGACTTCCTCTTCCCGTAATCGGCCTGGGACTGCTTGAAGCCGTCGCGGAGGAAACCCTGCTCGGACTCTCCGACCCCGACGATTCCGACGGCGATGGAATATCCGGCCGCCCGAACATGGTCTGGAACCGGGTGACCGCCTCGACCGAGATCGGAAGGTTCGGACGCAAGGCCGGCAGCCCGGATCTCAGAACCCAAACCGCCCGCGCGTATACAGAGGACATGGGCGTTTCGAATCCCGGTCTGCCCGCGGGGGACGAGGAGACCGACATAACCGAGGAGCAGCTTGACCTGACGACGTTTTACGTCCAGACGCTCGCCGTTCCCCTGAGAGCGAAAACGGACAGCCCCGCCGCGGCCCGGGGTGAAAGGATATTTTCCGACATCGGCTGTTCTTCCTGCCATGTCCCGACGCTTCGTACCGGAGAACATCTCGTCGAGGAGGTCAGCAACCAGACGATACAGCCTTTCACGGATCTTCTGCTACACGACATGGGAGAAGGACTCGCGGACGGCAGGCCCGATTTTCTGGCCACGGGAAGGGAGTGGAGGACTCCTCCTCTCTGGGGAATAGGTCTTACGGAAAAGCTGCTCGTGACCCCGAATTTCCTTCACGACGGGCGGGCCAGAACGCTTGAAGAGGCGATTCTCTGGCACGGGGGCGAAGCCGAGGGAGTCGTAGACAGGTTCAAAAACCTGTCCAGGGATCAGCGCGAGAGCATCATAAAATTTCTGAACACTCTTTGAGGAGAAAGCGATGAAAGCCAAAAGACACCTGATACCATTGCTTGTTCTTTGTTTTGCGATCCTGTCCGTGCCGGTTCCGGCGGGCGCGCAAGAGGGGAAAAGAGCGAGCGAGATAGAAAATCTCAGAAACGAAATTCGTGAAATAAAGCGGATGAGAGAACAAAGCGACCTGAGGATGAAGGCGATCGAAAAAAGGCTTGACGAACTCACGGGGGGAGTAAAAACGGCGGCGGACACAGCGCCCGCTCCGGTTTCCTTGCCCGTGGAAAAGGCGGTTTTGTCGGAAAAACCGGACGACGCAGACGAGTCTCTCTTCAGACTCGACTGGAGCGGGTATTCGGACATCCGGTTTTCGTACTTCAATCACGGGCCGAACCAGAACCGTCCGGGCGGTTCGGAGTCGGACAACAGGCTCGAGTTCGATCTTTCCAGATTCGTTCTCGAACTTGAGGGAGAAACCGTCGCCGGGCTGGGGTTCGAAGCGGAGATCGAATTTGAGCACGGCGGAACTGGTTCCGCATTAGAGCTCGAGTACGAGGAGTCCGGCGAATTCGAGCAGGAAGTCGAAAACGGCGGGGAAGTGTACCTGGAGGAGCTCTATCTCTGGAAGAAATTCGGCGACTGGGGCAAGCTCAGGGCGGGGCGGTTCTATCTGGGATTCGGAGTTCTTTCCGATTTCTACAGGCCCACGCAATATCTGGCCGCCTCGCGTTCGGAGTCCGAGACGATGGTCATTCCCGCGGTGTGGGACGAGATGGGGATCGGCTTTAACTACTACGCGGGCGAGAACCTTGAGTTTGTTTTCCAGGTGGTGAACGGGCTCGATTCCTCGGGCTTCGGGTCCCTCAACTGGATCGGGTCGGGACACCAAGGGAAGTTCGAAACCATCCGCGCGGACGGTCTCGCCTTCGTGGGAAGGGCGGACTTCAAGCTTCCCGACATCGGCTTTCTGGTCGGAAGTTCGGTGTATTACGGTCTCGACACCAACGCGAACCGGCCCAAAGACGCTCTGGAAGACGTGAACTCTCCCCTGCTGCTGTTAGACGCGCACGCGGTGCTTCGGTACGGAAAATGGCACGCGACCGGCATGGCGATGTGGGGTCGTCTCTGGAACGCCGACGACATCTCCGAGAGAAACCGCAGGGTGTCGAACAACCTCAACGTTCCGAGGACTCCGGTGGGCGACAACGCGCTGGCCACATGGGCGGAACTCGGCTACGACGTGGCTTCCTTCCTCGGGCTCGGCGGTACTCACAGCCTCAAGCCTTTTTTCCGGGTGGACTACTACGACACGATGTTCCGGCCCCGAGAGTCCCTGTTTGACAATCCCCGTTACGAAAGACTGGTTCTGACAAGCGGCCTGTCGTACGTGTTTTCGGATTCTGCCTTCGTCAAGCTCGACTACTCGCACAGGCGGGTGGGGGACTCCAGTCTTAACAACGAGGGCGCGGTGAATCTCGCGCTCGGGTGGGTTTACTGACCGGGATTCCCGAGTATGCTCCGGAGAGGATTTGAACTTGTGAAAACATCTCTGCACATGCGGGTGACACGATGAAAAAACTGCTGGTCGCAACGGCCGTGATTCTAGCGGCGCTGCTTCTCTACCTTATGGGAATTTACGATATTTCCGCGACCAAGCCGCACTCCAAGGCGGTGGAGGCGGTCTTTCACAGCATCGCGGAGAGGTCCATACAGAGAAACTCGAAAAATGTGGAAAATCCCTACGACGTGAACGACCCGGCCGTTTACGCCAAGGGGTTTGCCGAGTACGACAAGATGTGCGTTCAGTGCCATGGGGCGCCGGGAGTCGAGCCGTCTCCGACGGGAAAGGGACTTTACCCCGTCCCGCCGCTGTTTCCCGAGGAAGAGCTCTACGAGTATTCCCTGAAAGACATCTTCTGGGTCACCAAAAACGGCGTCAAGATGACGGGAATGCCCGCCTACGGACCCACTCACGACGACGAGGCGATATGGGCCATAGCCATATTCCTTGACAGGTCGAGGGAACTGACCGACAAGCAGTACCGGGACCTCAGGCGCAAATATCCCCGCTCGCGTCGCTGATGCGGCATTAGTTTGGGCAAATTGTCGTAACCGCAACTGAGTTGTCAGGTTGCTTATGAAAACGGTTTCGCCCGGAAGTTCTTTCCTTTCCTTGTATTGTTTCTGGAGAACAAGTCTCTTCGTTTCGATTGGTCCAGCTCTTTTTTCTGATTGATGCGGGATGTCGGCCGGTTTTCCCGCTCCGAGTCAAAATCCGTCCGCATCTTTCGGGGAGGAGAACAGCTTCAGTCGGATTTGCTAGAAGTTTCTCATCGTCAGTATGCGTGTGTTGAAATTCAGGCCGTTCTGACTTAATTTATAAGGTACGACTTGGAATTCATTTCACGGTCGGGATTATCCGGAGACAAGGTAAATGCAGGTAACTATACAGATTGACGGTCGAAAAGAGCCGGTTAGCGGAGGACTTGTTTCCGTTGATGCTCTGTACGAAATTGTGGAGTGCGGCGAAAAACAAATCTTTCTTGACCGCGAAAACGATATAGGTACGCCTCTTTTTCGAGGCGAACACCTGGTTCTTCGCGGTGGGGAGAAGTTCGCGGTGGGGGAAGGTGCTGGAGAGAGCAATCCTCAGTTACGTAATGCCGTGAAACCCGGTTTCAATTCGGAAAATCTTTCTCTCCCGAAAGCGAAAACGACGGGCAAGGCTCTCAAGGAGCACGACGGCGAATTTCCCGAGGGACGCCTGTTTGTCGAGATTGACGGCGATGTGGATGTGGAAATTCTGGACGATATGACGATCGTCGTTCAGGATGGAGATCTGTATTTTGTCATCCCCCAGGCCGGTTCTGACGGTTTGGCGATAATCATTGAGGAATGCGGAAAGCACGGCCGCCGCGTTCCCGTGTGGAAAGGCTACGTAATACGCATAGACGGCGAGAATTACGCGGTGGATTCCCCGAAGATTACGGGAACGGAAATCTTGGAACTTGCGGGAAAAACTCCCGAAGAGTGGTCGCTCAACCAGAAGCTTCGGGGCGGAAAGAGGGAAAGAATCGAGCCCGCCTCCGAAGTCGATCTTACCCGTCCGGGCGTTGAACGCTTCGAGACTATCAGAAAGCATGCCCAGCAGGGCCAGGCTCCTTATGATTTGCTGAGCGAAGATGTTGAATATCTGGAAGGAAATTACCCGTCCAAATGGGAAAAAGTATCGGAAGGCAACGGAAAATACGGACTGCTCATCAGGAATTTCCCGCTTCCGGGCGGTTATGCCGTGGAAGAACCCACTCTCATGGTTCTCATTCCTAGCGGTTACCCCTGTTCAAGTCTCGACATGTTCTATTTTGACCCGCCGCTCAGCAGGTCGGACGGCTCGGCGATAGTCGGAGCGGAACCGATGGAGGTTCACTTTGCCAGGCAGTGGCAAAGATGGTCCCGCCATTACGACTGGCAGCCCGGAGTCGACGATCTCGCGCGTCATATCGAATACGTCAAAAACGAGTTAAAAAAAGAGGTCAGCTGATGAAGTCCGCCTCGCTGGCGATGACGGCGCGCATCCACTCCAACGTGTTTGACCATCTTTTTCCTGGAGACGGACTGGAAGCGGCCGCGATCCTTTTGTGCAACCAGGGAACAGGCAAGCGTTGCCAGAGACTTATCGTCGCGGATGTTGTTTACCCGGAACACGGTTTATCGGAGAGAAAGAAAAACTTTGTTTCGTGGCCTTTTGAAGACTGCCTGCCTCCGGAAAAAATCAGCGACATAGACCGCCGCGGCCAGTCCATCGTCACCATTCATTCTCATCCGAAAGGGCTTGACCGGTTCTCGGAGGTTGACGACAGAAACGACAGGGAACTGTTTTCTTCCGTTTGCGGCTGGTTTGACGACGGACGTCAAAACGGGTCGGCCATCATGTTGCCGGACGGACAGGTCAGGGCGCGCACGGTTGACGCGCACGGCGGATTTTCCGACATGGCGACCGTTTCTGCCGTAGGCGACGATATAAAGCTGTGGAAGACCGGCAAGCCCGGGAAACGAAGTTCTTATCATAATAAGCTGTCGCAAACTTTTGGAACTGGAACGCTGGACCTGTTGCGCGACATGCGTGCGGGAGTCGTCGGCTGTTCCGGTACGGGAAGCGTAATCATTGAACTTCTGGTACGCAACTGCGTGGGAGAACTGGTAATTGTGGACAACGACATCGTGGAGGAGAAAAACCTCAACCGCATAATCAACAGCACCGTGAAAATGGCCCGCGACAAGCAGCCCAAGGTAGAGGCGGTCGAGCAGGCGATCAAAGAGATTGGAATTGGAACAAGGGTTGATGTCTGTCTGGGGCTGACGGATTCGCCGGGAATTGTGGAAGCCCTGGTGGATTGCGACGTGGTGTTCGGCTGCGTGGATTCCGCTTTCGGAAGGTATCATCTTGACTGCTTGGCAAGCGCGTACCTGATTCCGTATTTTGACGTGGGAGTTAACCTTGAGGCCGACGGCGAAGGCGGTATTACCGCCGCCGACGCGGTTTCACATTACGTTCACCCCGAGGGGGGGAGTCTGCTGTCTCGGGAGGCGTACACGATGAAGCAGGTGGAGGCGGAGAACTGGAGGAGAAAGGATCCGGACTATTACGAAAACCAGCGCAAAGCCGGCTATCTGGCGGAAGTAGGCGAAGAGCAGCCGGCGGTCATGTCCTTAAACATGCAGGCCGCGTGCATGGCGTTTAACGATTTTATGGCGAGAATACACGGCTACCGCTTTGACGATAACGGGGAATTTGGAACTCAGAAATTTCGTCTGGTGCACGGATGCTACGAAAACAGCGCGGACACGGGAACTCCGAACCGCTTGATGAAAAAATACATGGGAACAGGCGACGGAAGTCTGCTGGTCAGGAACAACATATGCCGATGATCAGGTGGCTGTTCAATCTTTTCGCGCACTTCACTCCTTATGAAACCGAATGGGTGGAAGACCTGCCGAAAGACACATGTCGGAACACGGTTTATATTGTGGGCGGACGAGATCATCCTTTCCTTGCGGCGGTCGTCTGTCCGCGCGGGCAATGCCGGCAAGTCGTTCACTTGGATTTGTCGCCGCAGGTTCTGAGAAGATGGAAAGTAACGGAACATTCGAACGGTCGGGTCTCGCTGTCACCTTCGATTCACGTGACCGGTCTTCCTTGTCGGTGTCATTACTGGCTTCGTCATGGATGTGTTGTCTGGAGCGAAACTCCTCCTCTTTTTGTTCCGGAGGCGAACAGACATGATTAACAGAGTAGTCGTCAAGAATTTCAAGAAGTTCGAAAGCTTGGATTTTCAAATCAAAGATCGGCTCGTTATCGCAGGGCCGAACAATTCCGGCAAAACGACTCTTCTGCAGGCTGTCGCCACATGGTCGGAAATAGCGTCCATATGGCGTCGTTACAACTCTGACAGGTCAAGAGAAAGCGACGGAAATTATCCAAGTACCAACCTCGGTCTTCTGGGTTTTTACTCGGCGCCTTTGGCTGATTTCGACCACTTGTGGAAGGACAAGAATGTCGAGCTTCCCGCTTCCATATGGCTACATACCAGCAGATGGAAAATCGGCTTTGAAATTCTCTACAAGGAACCCGAACTGGCCGCCATTCGTCCTGCAAAGGGAACTTCGGAAACCGATCTGGATGAATACACCAACGAACCGCTTGAGGCCGTTTATGTTCCGCCTCTTTCGGGTCTGGATATCAGGGAACCTTTTTTCAATCCCGTGGTTATTCCCGCCCGGCTCGCGCGGGCGCAGTCCGGCAGCGTGTTGCGCAACCTGCTTCTTGACGTCAGTCGGAACGAAGAGAAATGGTCGAAACTGCAGGAAATTGTCGGAGACTTCTTTGGTTACGAACTGATAAGTCCAAGCGGTGATGCGGAAATTTTCGCCGGTTATCGCCATTCTAAAACGGACAAATATTACGATCTTAGCAGTGGCGCGAGCGGTTTCCTGCAGGTGCTGATGGTCTATGCCGTTCTTTTGTCCAGAGGAGCGTCGGTCGTACTTATCGACGAGCCGGATGCGCATTTACATATCCTTTTGCAGGACAAAATGTATCGGGACCTAGTCAAGCATGCTCGCGAGAACAAATCTCAACTGATCTTCTGCACCCATTCCGAGTCTCTGATCAAGGCGGTTGCCCCGCATCATCTGTATGTTGTACAAGCTGATCGCTTAAAAGGGGTTATCGACAATATTGAACGCGACGCGCTGATTGCCATTCTTAAGTTTATGAGTAACGAGGAAATCGTGCTTGCGCAGGAGACCGAGAACCCTGGAATTTTGTATGTGGAAGGACATACCGATATTTCCATTCTGCGCGAATGGGCGGGGGTGCTGGGCCACCGGCTACGTTCCTTTCTCGAAAAGCCTTTCTGGAAACCTGCCGTTTACGATACTCGCGATCAAGGGGAAGGTATTGAAGCTGAAGACCATTTCGAAGCATTGAAATTGGTACGGCAAGACATGAAGGGCGTGGAACTGCATGACGGCGACGGCAAGTCGCGAGAACCAAGAACTTTGGAAAACGGCTTGGTGCGGATTTTCTGGAAACGCTACGAAATCGAGAGCTATCTTGTTCATCCAGACGCCATAGCTCGTTTTACGGAAAGCGTTGGAGGGGAAGCGGCGGCTGAAAAAGCGCGAGAATATATGAAAAATACTTTTCCTCAAGATATTCTCAAAACCCCCCTTGAAGATGAAAGTTCTATTTTTCTTATGGGAATGAAAGCCAAGGATGTTCTGTCCACGATATTGAGTAAGGCCGGTATTTACGAAGCCAGTGATTATTCGCAAATAGCCGCACTGATGAAAAAAGAGGAAATTCACCCCGAGGTTATCGAGAAACTGGACGCGATAGCGGACCGCTTGGGCATCGGGAAGGAATAAAGGCGGAACTTGTCCGGCTGGCGGAGGTCTCAGGCAAAAAGCATTTCCGCCTTCGGCTTTGTTCTCCCTGTTTTCGTCATCTGAACTCGGGTATCACTTCTTCCGCGAAAAGCCTCATCGTTTCGGGATTCATCACGTCTGAAAAGAAAATAGTGTATTTCGATATTCCCTTCTCCACGTCCGACCGGATTTTCTTCACGCAGTCCTCGGGAGTCCCGACGATTCCGAGCTTTTCGATGTCTCCGAAAAACCCGTAGCGTCTCTGGGCCTTTTCGAGCTTCCCGGGAAGGTCCTTTCTGTTCCCGACGAGAACGCAGACGGTCTGCTGGGATACCGTTATGTCGTCCGCGTCTCTTCCCGCGCTCTCGCAGTGTCTTCGGAGTATTTCGTACTTGCGGTCGAATTCCGCGGCGCTCGACGCTGGGCAGTTCCACTCGTCGGCAAGCTCCGCGACGATTTTGAGAAGGTGCTTTTCCCCCGAACCGCCCACGCACACGGGTATGTGCGGCTTCTGTACGGGCTTGGGGTTGCACGGCGCGTCCTGCACGCCGTAGTGTTTGCCGGAAAAGGTGGCGGTTTCTTCCGTCCACAGAAGCCTTATCACCGTGACGGCTTCTCTCAGCATCTCCATTCTCACCTCCGCCGGGGGAAAATCGTATCCGTACGCCCGAAACTCCTCTTCGAACCACCCGGCGCCGATCGCGAATTCCACGCGTCCGCCGCTTATCACGTCGAGAGTGGCCGCCATCTTGGCCAGAAGGGGAGGGTGGCGGAACAGGTTGCACAGCACCATGGTTCCGAGCTTCACGTTCTCCGTCGCGGTGGAGAGGGCGGACATGAGCGTCCACGGTTCGTATATGTCGATTCCGATTATTCCCTGGCCGAGAACGTGGTCGTAGAACCATACCGAGTCGTATCCCGTCTCGTCGCAGAGGGCCGCCGCCGTCTTTATCTCCTCGAAATCTATTTTCTGCTGTCTCAGCATCACTCCGAACTCGGGTTTTCCCATCGGCGTTCTCTCCTCCGAACAAGCGGGTTTCGGCGCGTTTCCGCGCCGCGTCCGCGTAAATTGCGGTATTCAGTATATCATGATATTTTTCCGACGAAGTGGACGCGATGAACGGCAGCGAAAATCCGCCGGAAGTTTTCTCTCCGCCCGCCCCCGGCGGAGCGGGCCGCATTGTCTCGCGGGAGACGAAAAAACGCGGTTTTCCCGAAACGCCCGCCCCGCGTCGCCTGAAACCGTTTTTCGCGCTGCTTTTCGCCCTCGCGCTCGTCGCGGGCTGCGGCGGCGAAGATTCGTTGACATCGGCGGGAGGGGAGAACAGGGGTTTTCTCGGCGAGCCACCCCGGTCCGAACCTGATTCGCCGGACCCCTCGCAGGAACCTCCCCCGCAACCTCCTTCGACGCGGCCGCGGCGGCCTTCCCGGGCGCCGGAACCTCCGCCCGCGCCGACCCCGGGCCAGGATCTCTCGTGGTCCTCCGGCGTGTTTTCCCCCAGCAGTTATTTCAGCCATTTCTGCGCCGACCCGTCCAGTGCTTTCGATCGGGCCAGCAGGCAGGGCACTTCCGTTCACGAAAAGCACTGGCTGAGATCCTGGAGCCACGAAACTTACCTGTGGTACGACGAGATAGAGGACGTGGACCCGACGGGCGAACACACCGTGTCGGGCTACTTTCACCTTATGAAGACCGACGGGACGACATCTTCCGGGGCGCGGAAGGACAACTTTCATTTCACGCGGAACACGAGGGAGTACAAGCTGCTGACGGAATCCGGCGTTTCAGCCGGGTACGGCGTCCGTTTCGCGGTTATCAGAGGCGGTCCTCCGCGCGAGGTGGCGGTGGCGTACGTGGAGCCCGGGTCTCCCGCGGCCGCGGCGGGTCTCGCGCGCGGCGCGCGGATACTGGAAGTGGACGGCGTCGATGTCGCAAACGGCGACAATACGGCCGTCATAAACAGAGGGCTGAATCCGTCCGCCGTCGGCGAGGAACACCGGTTCAGCGTCCGCGACCTCGGGGAGTCCGAGCCGCGCTCCGTCAGCATGACCTCGGCCGACGTGACCCGAAGTCCCGTTCAGCACGTAAAGGTCGTAGAGACCGCCTCGGACGAGCGGGTCGGCTATTTTCTGTTCAACAGCCACGTGGCAACCGCCGAAGACCAGCTCGTAAACGCGGTGAACAGACTCCTGGAAGGCGAGGGAATCGACGATCTGGTCATTGACCTTCGCTACAACTCCGGCGGACTTCTCTCCATAGCGAACCGGCTCGCGTTCATGATAGCGGGTCCGACTGCTACCGACGGGAAGACCTTCGCCAGGATAGTGCATAACGACAAGCGGGGAGACATACCGATACGGTTCTACTCCGTCAGGGGCGGCGGCGACCCGCTTCCGAGCCTCGGTCTCGCCCGCGTTTTCGTTCTGACGGGAGACGGAATCCTAAACGGCGTAAGACGAACTCCGAGGACCTGCTCCGCGAGCGAATCGATAATAAACGGTCTCGAGGGAATCGACGTCGAAGTCATACGGATCGGTTCCGCCACCTGCGGCAAGCCCTACGGCTTCTATCCCAGGGACAACTGCGGCACCACGTACTTCACTATCGAGTTGCAGACCGTGAACGGCAAGGGCTTCGGCGACTACCGGGAGGGCTTCGCGCCCACCTGCGCGGTCGCGGGCGACGATTTCGACCACTCCTTCGGCGACCCCGAGGAGAAGCTTCTCAAGACCGCCCTGGCGTACCAGGCGGACGGCGCGTGTCCCGCGGCCGAATCGTCCGATGCGCCCGCCGCCGCGCTTCGGGGTTCTTTGGAGGGGACCCGTTCTCCCGGCCTCGTTCTCGAGCCGCCGCGGGAGATCGAAGGCGCGATCCTCGGCAGGTGATTTTCGCCGTTTCGCTTCTTTGTGCTATCATTACGGGGCGTCGGCCCGGACTCGGGGACGCGCTTTATAAAAAATTCTTGTTCAGGAGCTTTGTTACGATGAGAAACGCAGCCTTGTTCGTTTTGTGTCTGGTTTTCGCTCTGGCCGCTTTTTCCGGACAGAGACACGCTTTTGCCCAGCAGGAAAAAAATCCGCCGCCCAGCGTCGGCAAAAAGGGAGGACCCATGGTTCTTATCTCAACTTCTACGGGCGACATTAAGCTCGAGCTTTACGAAAAGGAAGCGCCGATTACGGTGGCCAACTTCCTTTCCTACGCGTCGGACGGCTTTTACGACGGCACGGTGTTTCACAGGGTGATAAACAATTTCATGATACAGGGAGGGGGTTTCACCGCCGACATGAAGCAGAAGCCGACCAAGCCTCCCATAAAGAACGAGGCTGACAACGGCCTCAAGAACGAGCGCGGCACCATAGCCATGGCCAGAACCGCCGCGGTGGATTCGGCCACGTCGCAGTTTTTCATAAACCACAAGGACAACGCCTTTCTCGACAACGGCGTTCGCGATTTCGGCTACGCGGTGTTCGGAAAAGTGGTCGAGGGAATGGAAGTGGTCGACAAGATAGCCGCCGTCAGGACCAAGGCGGGCGACGTTCCGGTCGAGACCGTGACCATAGTCTCCGTAAAAAAGGTAGATTAGCGGACGGTTCCCTTTTCCCCGTGCCGGAAGTCACCTACAAGAGTGCCGGAGTCGACGTCGAGGAGGGCGAGAGGTTCGCGCGCCTGATAAGGCCGCTTGCGGAAGCCACCCGCGGGAAAAGGAAGGTGGGTCCGCTTGGAGGATTCGGCGCCGCCTTCGAGCTTGACCCGGGAGCCTTTAGGGAACCGCTGCTCGTGTCCGCCACCGACGGGGTGGGTACGAAGCTCAAGACCGCGTTTGCGGCCCGGAAATTCGACACCGTGGGCATAGACCTCGTGGCCATGAGCGTAAACGACGTGGTCGCCTGCGGGGCGGAACCGCTGTTTTTTCTCGACTACCTGGCCGTCTCGGCGCTGGACGTCGACCAGGCCCTGGAAGTGGTGAAGGGAATCTCGGCGGGCTGCGTCGAGGCGGGATGCGCCCTTGCGGGAGGCGAGACGGCGGAGATGCCCGGTTTTTACCGCGAAGGGGAATTCGACCTCGCGGGTTTCTGCGTGGGGGTGGTCGAGAAGGACCGCTATCTGGACGGCGGCGGGACGAAGCCCGGCGACGCCGTTTTGGGAATCGCCTCGGGCGGTCTTCACTCGAACGGCTATTCGCTCGCCAGAAAGGTTCTTTTCGAAATCGGGGGCTACGACCTGGGTTCCAGGCCCGAAGGTCTCGGAAGGACGCTCGGAGAGGAACTTCTCTCGCCGACCGTCATATACGTCGAGACCGCGCTGGGACTCCATCGCGGTTTCGACGTGAGGGCGTTTGCCCACGTGACGGGCGGAGGGCTTCCCGGAAACGTTCCGAGAGTCGTTCCCGACGGGCTTTTCGCCGACATAGACGGACGCAGCTGGCCCCGTCCTCCCGTTTTCGACCTGATACGGAAGACGGGAAACGTCGACCCGGCCGAGATGTACCGGACGTTCAACTGCGGAATCGGAATGGTCGCCGTCGTTCCGGCCGCGCAGGCGGAGGAAGCCGCGTCCTTCTCGGGCGGTCTCGGGCGGGATGCCTTCGTCATAGGCGAGATAAGGGAAGCGGGAGAGGGGGAGGGGAAGATCGGGATTTCCTGACCGGTCCCGCTCGGGGAGACTCAGTTGTAGTACCGCACCCAGGTGGGGAGCCTGTAGTCGAAAGTGGCCGGTATCTTTATCGTGTCTTCGTCCCAGCTCTTGGGAAAGGGATTGTAGGGGGACGCCACCCTTATGGTGCGAAGAACCTCCCTGTCGAGGCTTTCGAACCCCGAGGAGCGGAGTATCCTCACGTCCTCGAGGTATCCGTCCTTTCTCAGCGTGAACACTATCCTGAGGTTTCCCTGCTCCCTTTTCATCCTCGACTCCCTGGGATACTGCCAGACCTGGTAGATTCTCTCCTTGAGCTTGGTGAAGTAGGAGATGTACTTGTATTCCGTGGTGTTCAGGTCCACGGTGATTTCCTTCTTGTCGGCTTTCGCGCCCAGAAGCTGGTCGTCGGTATTGTAGTCGTAGGGAACGTCGGCTATGTTCGGGTTCACCATCCGGGACTCGGCGCTTCTGGGGTCGCTCGGCGGCTCCCGGGTGGGCTCCGCCTTTTTCTTCTCGGGTTCTTCCCTCTCCCCCTCGGGAATAAACGCGACCCGGTCCTTTTCCGGAGAGAACTTCTCCCTGCTTTTTTCCCGCTCGCCGGGTTCCACTGCTCCGGGAGGTTTCGGGACGGCCGTCCTGCTCGCGCTCGGCGAGGGGACGGACCTCGAAAGCCGGGTGGTGTCGTCTCTCGTGGTCTCCTCTTTCGCCCTGTGGGACTTTTCGGCGAGCCTCGCGGGCTTGTCCGGGGGCTCGGTCTCCTCGAATGGCAGCTCCACGAGCTCTATGTACTGTCTTTCCTCGGGGTCTTTCAGGGTCTCGGGGTCGACCTTGAGGTTCAGGAACAGCAACTGAATCAGCAGGAAGTTCAAAACGGCCGAGACCAGGAGGAAGACCGGAAAAGGAATTTCTCTGTTCCTGCTCATGACTGCCTGTCCGTTCGGGTGTCCGGCCGAAGCGGCCCCGCCGCCGCTAAAGCTTCAGTACCTGCTGTATCAGTACCTGCGCGAAATCGGGAGTGCTGAGACCGCCGCCCAGATCCCGCGTGGTGCGGCCCTCGGAGAGCACGATGTTGT
Source organism: Thermodesulfobacteriota bacterium (assembly GCA_965243595.1). Taxonomy (GTDB): domain Bacteria; phylum Desulfobacterota_D; class UBA1144; order Nemesobacterales; family Nemesobacteraceae; genus Nemesobacter. The sequence goes on along the minus strand of OZ251569.1, from coordinate 1,778,618 downwards.
AGGCCGTCTTTATCCTGTCCGCCGCTTCTTTCATGTCCTCCCTTCCTTCCGTGTCGGCCAGGTGGTTCAGCATCATCACGCCGGACATTACAATGGCCAGGGGATTCGCCACCTCGAGCCCGGCGATGTCGGGAGCCGAGCCGTGGACCGCTTCGAAAACCGAGTATTCGTCGCTTATGTTCGCCCCGGGCACCACCCCGAGTCCTCCCACCAGCCCCGCGCAGAGGTCGCTCATCACGTCCCCGTAGAGATTTTCCAGAAGCAGCATGTCGAACTGGGTGGGGTCCTGGATCAGTCTCATGCACCCCGCGTCTATGATGTACTCCTCGTATTCGATTTCGGGGTACTGTTCGCTCGCTTCCCTGGACTTCGCGATGAAAAGGCCGTCGGTGATCTTCATTATGTTGGCCTTGTGAAACACCGTCACCTTCTTTCTGTCTCTCCGCCTGGCGTACTCGAAGCTCCACTTCGCTATTCTCTCGCAGGATTTCTCCGTGGCCACCTTCATGCTCATCACGACGCCGGGAGAAATCACGTTTTCCACCCCGCTGTACAGTCCCTCGGTGTTTTCCCGCACTATCACTATGTTCACGTCGGAAAACCTGGTCTCCACCCCCTCCATCGTCCTCACCGGCCGGACGGCGGCGTAGAGGTCGAGCTCCTTTCGCAGCTGGACGTTCACGGAGGAAAAGCCTCCCCCTATGGGGGTCATGCAGGGTCCCTTGAGGGCGACCTTGTGCTCCCTTATGGCCTCAAGGGTGCTCTCGGGGAGAACCTCCCCGTGCTTTTCTATGGCGGACACGCCCGCGCTGTGGGGAATCCACTCTATGTCGGCCCCCGAGGCCGAGATGACCTCCTTGGCCACTTCGGTGATCTCGGTGCCTATCCCGTCTCCGGGTATCAGGACTGCTTTTCTGGCGCTCATGTTCGGTTCCCGCTGACGCGGTCTGAAAACCGTTTTCAAGCATACCCGTTTTTACCGGGCAAGTTCACGCGCGGCGCCCGCCCCGGGCTCAGATTCCGACGCCGAGCTTTCCCAGAAGCAGAAGCGCTAGCAGAACCAGGAGGAAAAAGGCGACGGTGAACGCGCCGAAGTATCTTTCGATGAGCGTCTTCGCCCTCTCTCCGAAAACGGCCAGAAAAGCGGCGATCATCATGAATCTCGCCGTTCTTCCCGCCGCGCACGCCGCCAGAAAGGCAAGCGGGTCGATCCTGAAGACTCCCGCGGTCAAGGTAAACGCCTTGAAGGGAATCGGGGTGAACGCCGCCCCCAGCACCGCCTCGAACGCGTTTTCAGAGTATTTCGAGCTCACCGCGTCGAAAGACTCGGGGCTTACGACGTGGGAGAAGAAAAACCCGCTGACGGATTCCCACAGCAGGAGTCCCGTGAGGTAGCCCGCCAGGGCTCCCAGCACCGAGAAAAGGGAGCAGAGAAGCCCGAAGCGCCAGGATTTCTTCGGGTTTCCGAGACACAGCGCCGCGAGAAGCGGGTCAGGGGGAATCGGGAAAAAGGAGGCTTCGGCGAAGGAGACCAGGCAGAGGGCCCGCGGACCGTGTTTTTTTTCGGCCCAGCCGAGAACCCGGTCGTAGAGCTTTCTAAACATGGCTGTTGAAATTCTTTTCAAGCTCTTCCATGTATCCGTAGTCGGTCATGTCGAGCTTTATGGGGGTCACCGACACGTAGCCGTCTTCGACCGACGCTATGTCGGAGTTCTCGATGGGGACGGAGCCGAGCTTGTCTCCCCCTATCCAGTAGTACTTTTTCCCCCGGGGGTCGGTCTTTTCCACTATGGGGGTGTTGTAGACCCTTTTCCCCTGGCAGGTGACGCGTATTCCCCTTACCCCTCCCAGGGGAAGGTTGGGCACGTTCACGTTGAGCAGGGTGTATTCGGGAAGTCCCGTCTGCAGGACAAGCTCGGCCACGAGTCTCGCGTAGTGGGCGCCCGTAGAAAACACGAAATCCTTTTTCGCGTTCATGGACACCGCTATGGAGGGGATCTTGAGAAGCGTCGCCTCCATGGTGGCGCTCACGGTTCCCGAGTAGGTTATGTCGTCTCCCATGTTCGCCGCGGTGTTTATTCCCGACACCACGAGATCGGGCTTTCTGTCCTTCAGGATTCCGTTTACGGCCAGGTTTATGCAGTCGGTGGGCGTTCCGTCGACGGAAAACTTCCTCTCGGATATCTCCTCCATCCTGAGAGGTCTGGTGAGAGTGAGCGAGTGGCTCGAAGCGCTCTGGTCGCGGTCCGGCGCCACGGTGTAGACTTCTCCCAGGTGGGAGAGGGCGTCCGCCAGCGTGCTCAGGCCCTCGGACGTTACTCCGTCGTCGTTCGATAACAGTATCGTGCTTGTCATTTCCAAGGAATGGTCGGGGTGACCGGATTCGAACCGGTGACCCCTGGCTCCCGAAGCCAGTGCGCTACCAAGCTGCGCTACACCCCGCCCAGAGAATTCCGCAAGATTTTAACCCATGGGGGATTTCACGCAACAGGAAGAAGGACCGTCCGTTCGGAACTTGTCGACGGGTTGCCGGGCGATACCGATTCGGCAAGGGATCTGTCTGCGCTATTTGCTCTCGGAATGTCGGAACACGTATTTTTTCCTGTCGGCTTGGAAATCTCTTAAGTCTTCTATGATTACGACGTCGCTTTCGGTGATTGAGTCTTGCGGATCAGGTGTGGAAGTTGATTTTCTGTCGTTGGTTTTGACCAGTATCTTTGTTGCGAACCCGCTCTTTCCGGAAGCGCTCAGCAGACGGTCTCCGGCCTCCTCGACCGTCTCGTGCGGCCGCTGAATACGCACCGGCACGGGGAGCATCTCGCCGTCGATTTTGAGAAATCCGTCAATGCCCTTGTTTCTCTGCACGGGCACCGCTCCGATCTCGTTCAGAATTTCGACGGTCCGGTCATCCCGATTGAGATACGCCCTCTTTCCGTTCTTCAGTAATTTGGATTCGGATTTCAGGGGGTTTTCAAGTCTTCGCCGGGTCAGTTCAATCGCGTCTTCGGATATGTCGATGCCCGCGAATTTTCTGTTCAGAAGCTTGGCGGCGACCAGGGTCGTACCGCTTCCGCAGAAGGGGTCCACGACCGTGTCGCCTTCGTCCGTGACCAGCTTTATGATTCTCTCCAGAAGAAGAACCGGTTTCTGAGTGGGATAACCCGTCCTCTCTTTCGCCTTCGGGTTGAGGAGAGGTATTTCCCATACGTCCGAAAGCGGCACTCCTTTTTTTCTTTCCACAAGCTCGTAATTGCCGTCGTTGGTTTTCTTGTACGCGGTCTTGCCGTTTCTGTTTCTTGCCCGCTTCTGGAATATCTGGTCTATGTTGGTGGTAGGCGAATAATTTTCATAGACCGGGTTGAACTTGAAATCGGGAGTCTTGCTGTAGAAATGGATGACCTGATGGCGGTTCAGGAGACCTTTTTTGGCGTTCGACCATCTCTTGTAGGTCCAGATGATCTCGCTTTGGAAATTGCGGCTGCAGAACACTTCGTCAAGGACAACTCTCAAGTAGTGCGACGCGGAGCGGTTGCAGTGAAGAAAAACGCTGCCCGAGCTTTTCAGTATTCGCCTGCACTCCTCCAGACGTTCCCCTATGTAGCGGGCGTATTCGTCGATGCTTCCCCACGCGTCTTCAAAAGAGTATTCCTTCGAGTTGTCTCTGGTTCTGAGAGATTGTTTTTTCTGTGTGAAAAACGGCGGATCCAGATAGACCAGGTCCGCCGACTCTTCTTTCATCCGTTTCAGCCCGGTCAGGCAGTCGCCGTGGATAAGCACTTGGTTTTCCGGATGGATGTTCTGGTCGGGGTGACCGGACTTGAACCGGTGACCCCTGGTCCCCCAGACCAGTGCGCTACCAACTGCGCCACACCCCGAATCGAACAAATCCGAATGTCGAAAGAAAACAACGAGAACCGTCAAAGATCCTCTTTCAGGGATTGTAACTCATTTAGAATTTCGCGCAACAGCGTCTTGTCGGTGTGAAGGGGGACAAGTTCCGCGCTTCCGCTCTTTTCGTCCCTGAGCCTTTTCTGCACGCCCGCTATGGTGAACTTCTGGTTGTAGAGCAGGTCGCTTATCTTTTTGAAAAGGAGGATGGTGTCCTTGTCGTAAAGCCTCTGGGATTTTCTCCGTATGGGAGTTATCTCCCTGAACTCGGTTTCCCAGTACCTGAGCACATAGGGCTTCACCCCTATGATCTCGCTTACCTCGCCTATCTTGAAATAGAGCTTGTCCGGCAGGGACAGGCCCGTAGTCATTTCGGACATGACTATATTATTCTTTCAACAGGCGGGTAAAGTCAAGATATAATTATGTCAATCGGTTACAAAACACCGTTAAAGGATTTTCTATGTATGGGGCAGGGTCCGAGCCTGCGGAGGCTCTCGCGGTGCTCTTTCGAGGGATAACCCTTGTGGCGGGAAAAACCGTAGCCCGGATACCGCGCTTCGAGCTCCTTCATCAGCCCGTCCCTCGTGACCTTGGCGACTATGGAAGCCGCGGCCACCGAAGCGCACCTGTCGTCTCCACCGACCACGGTTCTCTGCTCGATGGGAAGAGACGTCCTCGCGTTTCCGTCCACCAGAACGAAGTCCGGCCGTATCGCGAGGCCGGTGACCGCTTTTTCCATCGCCCTCAGTGCCGCCTGGAGAATGTTTACGCGGTCGATTTCCCCGGGTCCCGTCATCGCGAAGGACCACGCGGCGGATTTTTCCCTTATCTCCCGGAAAAGTTCTTCGCGCCTTTTCTCCGTGAGCTTCTTCGAATCCCTGAGTCCGGAGATAGGTCTTTCGGGGTCGAGTATCACGGCGCCCGCGACCACGGGACCGGCGAGACATCCTCTTCCCGCCTCGTCCACCCCGGCCACGGTTCTTCCCGCCGCGCGGAGTTCGTCTTCGATCAGGGTCAGGGGGTCCGGTTGCGGCAATTTCTCTACGACAGGAGTCCGTAGGCTCTCAGTTCCGTTTCGAGTTTTTCGAGATTCCCGCCGGAGAGAGGGTAGAGCGGGGCTCTTATGTCCGGCTCCGTCTTTCCCATGAGGGCCAGGGCGGCCTTTACGGGTATGGGGTTCGATTCGACGAACAGTACGCCGTTCAGGGGCAGGAGGCGGTAGTGAAGTCTTCTCGCCTCCTCGACATCGCCTCTTTTGAAGGAATCGTAGAGTTCGGCCACGTCTCCCGGGACTATGTTTGCGGTTACGGTTATGAATCCCCTCGCGCCTATCGCCAGGAGCGGATAGTTCACAGCGTCGTCTCCCGAGAGGAGCGTGAACTCCTCGCCGCAGAGATGAATTATCCTGCTCGCCTGCTCGAGGGAGCCCGTGGCCTCCTTTATGCCGATTATGTTCTCGCAGTCGCGAAAAAGCCTCTCCACGGTTTCGGGTTCGGTGTTCACGGCCGTGCGACCCGGCACGTTGTAGAGTATGAGCGGAAGAGAGGTTTCGCCCGCGAGCGTCCTGAAATGGCGGTAGATGCCTTCCTGCGTGGGCTTGTTGTAGTAGGGCGCCACGACGAGCGCCGCGTCCGCGCCCGCCTTTTCCGCGAACTTCGTGAATTCCACGGCCTCCTGCGTGCTGTTGGAACCCGTGCCCGCGACGACGGGGATCCTTCCCCCGACGGCCCCGACCGTGAACCTCACCACTTCCTTGTGCTCGGCGTGGGACAGGGTGGGGGACTCCCCCGTGGTTCCGACGGGAACTATTCCGTGGGTTCCGCTCTCGACGTGGAATTCTATGAGTTCTTCGAGCCTCCGGTAGTCCACCTCCCCGTCGGCGAAAGGCGTCACTATGGCGACTATCGAACCGTGTATCAATTGCGTCTCCCCCGGGGAAAAGTTATACCTTAACTTTCTTCCCGCAGGAAGAGCAGAACACGCTCTGCGGCGGAATCCTCGCCCCGCAGTACATGCAGAAAAGCGTTTCCCCGCTCCCCGTCTGCGATTCGAGGCTTCGCGAAATCGCCTCGGGAAACTTTTCGACGAGTTCCTCGAACCGCTTTTCGTACTGCCTGTGAAACACTACCGCGTCTTCGGCGTCGACTGTCTTTATCTCGAGCCGAAGCCCCTTTCCCCTGGCGGAGCCGAACCTGTGGCGGACCACGGCGTCGAGCTCTATGTCGCGAAGAACGTTCAGACTGGAACCGCTTTTGAGTATCAGGACGCGTTTTCGGGTGAGCATGAAGACGCTTCTGAAAAAGGTGTTTCTGTCTATCCACGTCCTGGGCTTGTAGGTCGAGCTCAGGGTGGGAATCTCGAGCAGAACGGAGTCGTCTTCCCCGAGCAGTTCCTCGAGGTCTCCGGAGTCGACAGCCGGGGACGAAACGAAAAAATCGGAAAGCCTCTTCCATATTCCCGTTTCAGCCATGGTTTCCCGTCAGAAGTTCCGCTATCTGCACGGCGTTTAGCGCCGCTCCCTTTCTCAGCTGGTCGCCGCTTACCCAGAGGCCGAGACCGTTTCGGACCGTGTAGTCCTCCCTTATCCTGCCCACGAAACAGCTGTTCCTGCCGCTGCTGTCTATGGGCATCGGGTAGGCGGAGTTCCGCGGGTCGTCGCAGAGCTCGACCCCGGGAAAGTCCCTTATCGCCTCTCTGGCTTCCTCGACCGTCACCTTCTCCTCCGTCTCCAGGTTCACGGAGACGGAGTGGGAGCGGAAAACCGGCACCCTGACGGTCGTCGCCGCCACTAGGACCGAGTCGTCTTCCAGTATCTTGCGGGTCTCGTTGTGAAGCTTCATCTCCTCTTTCGTGTAGCCGGTCTCGGTGAAGGAGTCTATGTGGGGAATCACGTTGAAGGCGATGGGGTGGGGGAACGCGCCGTTTTCCCCTTCGTCCGGGTCCCCGTCCCGGGCCCAGCTTCTCACCTGTTCCTCGAGCTCCGCTATCCCCCCTGCCCCGGCTCCCGACACGGCCTGGAAGCTCGTGGCCACGACTCTCCTTATTCTCGATAGGTCGTGGATGGGCTTGAGCGCCATGAGCGTCACCGCGGTCGTGCAGTTGGGATTGGCCACTATTCCCTTTTTTTCGCAGAGCGTGGCGGCGCCGGGGTTTATCTCGGGTATCACGAGCGGAACGTCGGGGTCCATGCGAAACGCCGAGCTGTTGTCGATGACCACGGCTCCCGCCGAGACGGCGAAACCCGCGTACTCCCTGCTTCTCTGCGAACCGGCGGAGAAAAGCGCTATGTCCACGTCGCCGAACGAGTCGCGGCCGAGCGCGGAGACGGTTATTTCCTCTCCGCGGAATTCGTACTTTCTTCCCTCGGACCTGGGCGACGCCAGGAGGCGAAGCTCTCCCGCGGGGAAGTCCCTTTCCGCCAGTATCGTCATCATTTCCTGGCCGACGGCTCCCGTGGCCCCGGCTATGGCGACGTTGTATCTTTCCTTTCTCTTCATTTTCCCGCGTGCCTGGATTCTATTTCGCCGACCTTGTCCACGTTTTTCTTCTCCGAGGGGTCGGGGCCGTTTTCGAACCACGCGTCGAGGATTTCCTTCGCCACGGTGGGGGACGTGAGGCGAAGGCTCATGGCGAGCACGTTGGCGTCGTTCCACTTCCGCGCCCCCGCGGCTGTCTCCGCGTCTGTGCACAGCGCCGCCCTTATCCCCGGGACCTTGTTGGCCGCGATGCTCACCCCCGTTCCCGTCCAGCAGAAAAGTATTCCCTGGTCGCATTCCCTGCCGGAAACTTTCTCCGCCACCTGTCCCGCGACTTCCGCCCATTCGACGTTCTCGCCGGCAAGAGGCCCGAACAGTTCCAGCTCCGCGCCTCTTTTATCGAGCTCCCTTATCACCTCGTCGGTGAGGCCGTTTCTCTCGTCGCTTCCTACCGCTATTTTCATCGAAACATCGTCCATATCGTCGCCGATGGTTTTTTTCGGCATTACCCTGTTTTCGGCCCTGCTTGCCTCTGGCTATACCACCACTAGATAACGTCTGGCCTGTTCCTCGGTGATTTGTTGTTTGCCGATCATCCGATCGTATACCGTCCGGCTTACCTCCGCGGGCTCTTCGAGCAGCTTGTCAACCTCGCTCTGGGATATCAACCCGAGCCTGACGCACTTGTTGCTGTTGCTGGTGCTTATATCTTGCGGTTTGTGGCCCGCGTCGGTCGCCGCTTTTTTAGCATATGGCCTGTAGGCGAACCAGCCGAGCTCAGGCCTGACCTCGCCCCTTACCAGCACGAGCTTGTGCAGGTGCCAGCTCTTGTTTGTCTCTTTGGAGTACTTTCTGTTTTTCGCCATTGGCTTGGGCCCCGCTTTTCTTCGTAATTCTATACGATAAAACCCGCCCTGACATCATTTCCGCGTTCCCGAGCCCGAGAATTTAAGCGCGACCGTCGTCTAAAACCAGTCGCTTGCCGGTACCGAAAGGAATTCCTCAAGCGGTATTCCGCCGTCGCCTATGATAACCGAACGTAGGGGACTGAAGCGTCTCTCGAATCTTTCCAGCCCGTTTACGTCCGCCCAACGGGTACGGTCTCTGACCTGAAAGGCGACGGTTCCTCTTGCGTTTCTCAGAACGAAGCTTACGTCCTGACCCTTGTTGCTCCAGTAGTAACAGTGCGACCGGAGCCGGTCGGAATTGATCAGATGGGCTCCGACCGCGCTTTCGACCATGCCTGCCCAGAAAGTTCTGTCCGCTCTTGCCTCCTCCGGCCTGTATCCGCAGCAGGCGGACATGACCGCCGTGTTGAGAACGTTGACCTTGGGGCTGCAGGGGCCGTGGCCGAACATTCTCTCGGAATACATTGGAAGACACCTGACGAGTCCTGTTGCCGACAGCAGTTCGAGATAGCGCTTCACGGTCTTTTCACCGCACGCGTCTCCGAGGAGACCCGGCATCCCGTTGTAAGGGAATATGGTTCCGGAGTGCAGGGCGCAGAGATTGAGCAGCTTTTCCGGCAGTTGCGGTCTGTTGATATTTCCGATCATGGGAATATCCCGCCCGATAGCCTGCCTGATCAGGGAATCGAGAATGTACCCGCGCCATTTGTTATGTTCCCGAACGAAGGGGACGGCTCCCGGACATCCTCCGAAGTATATGTAGCTCGGGAGGTCAAAGCCGAATGCCTCGGACATTTCCCGAAACGACCAGTGAGTCAGGTTTATCGTAAAAAACCGTCCGGTCATTGCCTCTTTCCTTGTGTTTTTCTGCTTGACCAAGGGAACCGAAATCAGCAGTACCACGTGCAGAGGACATTCGCACCGCCTGTCGGCATCCCAGAGTCCCTTGACCGTCCGCGACCAGTCCGGAATTTTCTGTATTTCGTCGAACACGACGACAAAACCCCGCTTCGAACGATTGGCCTGTCTCCGGGCAAGTTCCCAGTTTCCGACAAGCCACCTCGCATCCCTGGACGTTCCGGACAGTGAACACGGAAACTCCGCGGATTCCGGTTCGTCCGCCGAAAGGTAGCGGCTCGGTCTGTCCCTCCGACTGAGGGCCTCGCGTACAAGCGTGGTTTTTCCCGTCTGGCGCGGTCCCGAGATTATGGTCATCGGTCCGTCGGGTCTGTTCATGCGGCGCAGAAGCGTCGATATCTCCGGGTGCTGGTACATGTTCACAGGGCTAATGTACTATGCGGGGGGATTTTTCACCAGAAGCGTGGGCGGCAGCAGGATTCTTGACAGTAAAACCCGAGTATTTATAATGGTAAGCTCAACAAACCGCAGGTTTTTGTCCGTTTGTTCCTTGACAGCACTTGCATCTTGATCAAATCAGGCCAGCACGGAGGTAGCATCAGGTGAAAATAGTGGTTTTTATAACCCAAACTCAGGACACCGAAGCGACGATAAAGGTCGGTCCCTCGGGCGATTCGATAGACACGGAGGGGATGAAGTGGATCATGAATCCCTACGACGAGTTCGCCGTGGAGGAAGCCATAAAGACGAAGGAAACCTACGGAGGCGAAGTCGTTCTCATCGCCGCGGGACCGCAGCGCGCGAACCAGGCCCTGCTCCAGGGACTCGCCATGGGAGCGGACTCGGCCGTGCACGTCTCCGACGAATCGATCGGGGAGACCATAGATTCCTTCGCGATCTCGAAGCTGGTCGCCTCGGAGCTCAAGAAAATCGAGGGAATCGATCTCATCTTCACCGGCATGAAGATTATCGACGAGGAATCCGTGCAGGTGGGCATACAGATAGCCGAGGAGCTCGGGATACCGCATCTGGCCTTGGTGAGCAAGGTGATCGACGTTAAGCCCGACGAGAAAAAGCTGGTCTGCCAGAAGGAAATCGACGGCGGAAGCGTCTCGGTCGAGGTGTCGCTTCCGGCCCTCATCACCTGTCCGGACGCCATGAACGAACCCCGCTACGCGTCGGTTCCGAACATAATGAAAGCCAAAAGAAAACCTATGAAGACCGTTTCCCTCGACGAAGTGGATTTCGATTCCGTCGGCCTCTCGAGAGACGCCGTGGGCAAGCGGGGAGCGAAACTCAGGACCGTCGCCCTCGAAGTTCCCGAGGTTTCGAGAAAGCTTCGAATCATAAAGGGGGGCGACGACGCCACGGTAAAGGGAGACGAGATAGCCGCGTCCGCGAGGGAGCTCGCCAAGCTTCTCAAGGAAGAGGCGAAGGTCATATGATCCGCACCAGGAGGAACTGAATCAGATGAGCAGCGAAATATGGGTCGTCGCCGACGTGAAGGCCGACGGGCAGATAAGGAAAGTGACGTTCGAGGTTCTCTCCGAGGCCAGAAGAAAACTGGGAGGGCCCGTCTGCGGCGTCCTGCTGGGTTCGGGGGTGGAGGCGAAGGCATCGGAGCTTGCGCGCTACGGGGCGGAGAAGGTCTACGTCGTGGACAATCCCAATCTCAGGGACTTCAATCCCGACGGCTACGTGAAGGCTCTGTGCGAGCTTGTGAAGAAGCATTCCCCGGCCGTTCTTCTTTCCGGAAACACGGCGTTTGCCGAGGACTACATGCCGAGGGTCGCCACGGGCGTCGGGTCGGGACTCGCCATGGACTGCGTGGAGATCTCCGCGACCGACGACAAGAGGCTCAGGATAAAGAGATACTCCCACTCGAGCAGGGCTATATCCACCCAGGAGTTCCACGGCGACGGAAGCGCGATGATAGCCACCGTGAGGCCGAACTCGTTCAAGGAAGAGGAAGCTTCCGCCGCGGGCGAGGTGGTAAAGGAAGACGTTTCCATAACCGAGGCCGACGTGAGGACCAGGGTGCTCGAGATGAAGACGAAGGAATCGGACCGCCCGGAGCTTACCGAGGCCGAGAGGGTCGTTTCCGGCGGCAGGGGACTCGGAAGCGAGGAGAACTTCAGGCACATATACGATCTCGCCGACCTGCTGGGCGCGGCCGCGGGAGCCACCAGGGCCGCCGTGGACGCCGGGTACTGTCCCTACGACATGCAGGTGGGACAGACGGGAAAGGCCGTTTCCCCCGTGCTCTACATAGCCGTCGCCATATCCGGCTCCGTTCAGCATTTCTCGGGCATGGGATCCTCCAAGGTGATAGTTTCGATAAACAAGGACCCCGAGGCTCCCATTTTCGCGAAGTCGGACTACGGGATCTGCGGAGACCTCTTCGAGGTTCTTCCCCCCTTCGTCGAAGAACTGAGAAAAGCCCTTGCCGAGTAGCCTCCGCGCCTCCTTTTCCCGGGACCGCGCGCGTCGGCGCGGCGTTTCGGCATGAAGCGGTCCCGGCGGCAGTGAAATGGAAATCGAGCTGAACTGGAATCTGGAATTCAGACCCGGAACCCTGGAGGTCGACGAGGCGGAACAGGTTCTCGTGTTTCCCTGGGAAGACTGCCCGGAGGACCTGTGGCCGAAGTACGCCGACCGCGACGGAGAAAAGGTGGACTTCCCGCAAGAGTTTCGCCACATGGGGTTTCTCTGCCCGCGTCCCGCTTCCAGCCGCTTCGCCGGAGTCCAGGGCCTGGCGTCCGCGATTCGCGTTCTGGAAGACGACGACGAAGAAGCCCCGCTGGTTTTTCACTACGCAAAGGAACTCGCCGAGGACTTCGCGTTCAACCTGGTCGAGAAAATCGCGTACAGGGACCCCGATACGGGAGAGGATTATCACGCCGACATGTCCGGGGAGGACAGGGAAAACCTGGCGGCCCACCTGTCTTATATCCCGTTTCTCTGGTCCGGCGTCATGGGTATCTTCCATGACGGCGACGGGTCCGTCGACGGCTACGAATACAACGACGACGAGGGTTTCCTGGAGGCGGTCGGCTTCTGCTTCGCCGCCCGCGCGGAAGGGCTCGAGGTGGAGGGAAAGGCGAAGCGGTATTCTCCGGCGGAACTGGGCGCGGAGACGGGACGTCTCCTGGAACTTGCCCGGGAGAGGGATCTTTCTTCCCGCGAGCGGGAGGAACTCGACGCCCTCGTTCTCGCGGGCGACCGGTTTCGCTCGGCCGTGGGCGGGATGACGCCCGAGCAGTTCGAGTGGATGGAAATGTGGAAAATCTGCGGTTCCCAGAGATACTGCGAGGCGCCGGGCGCGGGACCCCTGGTTCATTCCGAGATCTGGAAAAATCTCGAGATGCTGGGGGACTACGAGACCGCGGAGAAAAGGCGCAGGGCCTTTTTCAAGATCCTGGAGATCGACGACCTCTGGCGCGAGCGCCTGGGGGAGGAGGCGTGACCCTCCTCGTTTCTCATACTATGTCGACGACTTCTGTTTTCTCCACCGGACGGCCCAGGAACCTCGACGCCACGGAAGTGAACGCGTCGGAGTCGTCGGTGAGATAAAACGACGTTTTCCTCTCCGCTCCGCCGTCGCGAAGCAGTTCCCGCTCGGCGAGGACCCTTCGGGTTTCCCGCGCGGTTTCCTCGGCCGAATCCACGAGCGCGACGCCGTTTCCCATGACCCCGGCTATGGTGTTCTTGAGAAGCGGGTAGTGAGTGCAGCCGAGTATCAGCACGTCCACCGCCGATTCCCTGAGCTCCGCCAGGTATTTTTCGGCCACCAGAAGCGCCGTCTCGTCGTTTTCCCATCCCTCTTCGGCAAGCGGCACGAAAAGAGGGCAGGGCTTCGAACGTATCTCGAGGCCCGCGGGTCCGAGTTCCCGAAGCTTCTTCTCGTACGCCCCGCTTCTGACGGTGGCCTGCGTTCCTATGATCCCTATCTTTCCGTTCACCGTCGCCCCGGCCGCCTTTTTCGCCCCGGGCTCCACGACTCCCACGACGGGGATGTCCAGGTTCTCCCTGAGAGTCTCCACGGCGTAGGCCGAAGCCGTGTTGCAGGCCACGACGAGCGTCTTCACGTTTTTGGAGAGGAGAAATCCCGTCGTGCTCTCGACGTATTTTCTCACGGTTCGCCGGGACTTGGTTCCGTAGGGAACCCTGGCCGTGTCGCCCAGGTACACGACGTGCTCGGAGGGAAGGATGTTCATGATCTCCCTTGAGACCGTGAGTCCTCCTATTCCCGAGTCGAAGATTCCTATCGCCCGGTCTTTCGGTTCGCAGTCCACGCCGCGGGATCCGGCCTCTGCCGCGTCTCTCACGGTCTCGAACTCACCTTCTTGTATTCGTTGAGGTAGTCGTCGGCGGATTCCCTGGTCTTTTTCACCCTCGCGTTTCTCTTCTCCTTTCTTTTCTCCGCGTTCTTCCACAGGCGGATTTCGTACGGGGTCTCGGGCGAAAACTCGGGAACCGCCGCCGGTCGTCCCCTCTCGTCGATCCTGACGTAGGTGAGAAACGCCGTGCACGCGTGGGAGGATTTTCCCGTCTCGGCGTTGCGGGAGTCGACCTTGATGGCGAGCTCGAGCGACTTGCTTCCCACGTGGGTTATCCCCGCCTTGAACTCGATCAGGTTGCCGACGTTCAGAGGAGAGTAGAAGAAAAGCTCGTCCATCGACCCAGTGACCAGAACCCCCTTGGCGAATCTCTTGGCGAGTATCGCCGCGCTTTCGTCTATGTGCTTCATGAGCTTTCCGACGGACATGAAGTTTCCGTAAAACGCGTCTTCGGGAAGTATCATCCTGGTGGTGTTGAAGTTGAACCTCGTCTTTTCCGTCTCGTCCGCCACGTTCTGCACGTCGCTCCTTCTTTTCTCTATTTCCGGAAGCCTGCGCGTCTTTCTCTCCCGCGCCCGCTCCATGAGGGATTTCTCGAGAGAGTTCGACGCCTTGAGCCTGGTTTCTATCGTTCTCGGCCTCACGTCGTCGTCCACCGCCACGAACGCCATGTGGGAGAGGGTTACGAGCTTTTTCTCCCCGGTGTCGGTGTCTTCCGACTGCACGCGCACGGTGACCTCTATGGAGGAGTTTCCTACGTGCTCGACCCAGCTCTCGAGAATCACCACCTCTCCTATCTTCACGGGTTCGAGGAAGTCTATGCTGTCTGTGGCTCCCAGCACCGCCGTTCCGCGCGCGGTCTTGAACGCCGTGACGCTTCCCGTCAGCATCATCCAGTCCATGAGTATTCCGCCGTGGAGGGTGCCGTGGTTGTTCGAGTGCTCGGGAAGCACGAACTGGACCGTCTTGTTCACCGTTTCGCGTATGGAGATCATGGTTCTTTCCGCCTCGCGCCCGCGGGGCTTCCGGACGGCTCAGTCCTCGCGGACCTCGAGGACTATCTCCTCTCCCCGCAGGGAGAACGCGGCGGTGCCTCCCCCCTGGAGCTTTCCGAAAAGGATTTCCCTGGAGAGCCTCTCGGCTATCTCGGAACTTACCGTTCTCTGCACCGGCCTCGCTCCCAGCAGGGGGTCGTAGCCCCTGCGGGCCAGGTGCCGCCTCGCCTCGGGCGATATCTCTATCTTCACCTTCCTCGCGGCCAGGCGCCCGGCGAGCTCCCCGACCGTCTTGTCCACTATCCGCTCCACCACTTCCATCTCCAGCGGGTTGAAGGCGATTATGTCGTTCAGCCTGTTTCGAAACTCGGGAGAGAAGTACCTGTCTATGGCCTCCGAGCTTCTGTCCTCGTACCGCTTCTTTCCGAATCCCACCGTCCTGCCCGAGCTCTCCCGCGAGCCCGTGTTGGTCGTGAGGATGAGGATCACCTGGCGGAAGTCCACCTTCCTTCCGTTGGAGTCGGTGAGCGTCGCGTGGTCCATCACCTGGAGCAGTATGTTGTATATGTCCTCGTGCGCCTTTTCTATCTCGTCGAGAAGAAGCACGCAGTGGGGAGACTTGTGGACGGCTTCGGTGAGCTGGCCCCCCTGGTCGTAGCCGACGTATCCCGGGGGCGAGCCTATGAGGCGCGACACGGTGTGCTTTTCCATGTATTCGCTCATGTCGAAGCGGAGAAACTCCACTCCGAGAAGCTCGGCGAGCTTTCTGGCGAGCTCCGTCTTTCCCACTCCCGTGGGCCCCGAGAACATGAACGACCCCACGGGCTTTTCCGGGTCGCCTATTCCCGCGCGCGACATCTGTATGGCGCTCACCACCCTGTCCACGGCGTCGTCCTGGGCGAAGATGAATTTCCTGAGGTTGGCGGCGAGGTCCGAGAGAAGGTTCCTGTCCTCGGCCTTCACGGACTTCGTGGGAACCTTGGCGACCCTGGCTATGAGCTTTTCCATGTCCGAGACCTTCACCTGGCGCGTTATCTGCGGGTCCGGGTTTCTCAGCTTCACCGCCGCTCCCGCCTCGTCCATTATGTCGATCGCCTTGTCCGGAAGCTTCCTGTCCGTCACGTACCTGTCGGAGAGCTCTATGCACGCCCGAAGGGCCCCGTTCGAGTACCTGACGTTGTGGAATTTCTCGTAATGCTCCTTGAGGCCGAAGACTATCTTCCTGCAGTCCTCGAGCGACGGCTCGTCCACGTTCACCCTCTGGAACCTCCGGGAAAGCGCGTGGTCTTTCTCGAATATCACCCTGTATTCCTTGACGGTGGTCGTTCCTATGCACTTTATCTCTCCCCCGGCCAGGGAGGGCTTCAGCATGTTCGAGGCGTCGAGGCTTCCGCCCGAAACCGCCCCCGCGCCTATCACCGTGTGGATCTCGTCTATGAAAAGCACGTTGTCGGGATCCTTCTTCGTCTCGTTTATGACGGCGTTCAGCCTCTCTTCGAAATCCCCCCTGTACTTCGTTCCCGCCGTGAGCGTTCCCATGTTGAGCAGGTGGATTTTGAGGTTCCTCATCGCCTCGGGAACTTCCCCCGAGACCACCCGAAGCGCCACGCCTTCCACTATCGCCGTCTTTCCCACTCCCGCGTCGCCCACGAGCACGGGGTTGTTCTTCTTTCTCTTGCTGAGAATGTGGATTATCCTGGAGACTTCCTTCTCCCTTCCTATCAGTGGGTCTATCGCGCCGCCCCGCGCCCTCTCCACGAGGTTGGTGCAGTAAAGCTCGAGAGGGCTTCTGGCCTCGGCCTTCTTTCCCTCTCCCCCGGAGTCCTTTCCCTCGGCCGTCTTCGCGCGCTCGGCCGCCTCCGTCCCCGCGGCCCCGTGGGACACGTGCTTCACCACCGCCAGGCGGTCGAGTCCCTGGCGGTTGAGGAAGTAGACCGCGTGCGATTCGGGGACCCTGAAGAGCGCGACCAGGATGTTGGCGCCGTTTATCTCGCGCTTTTCCGCCGACTCGGCGTGCATGGACGCCACCCTGAATATGTACTTGCTTCCCTCGGAGTAGGAGGGTTCGGGAAGATGCGGAGAGTCCACGGGAGGCATGTTCTTTTTGAAATGCTCTTCTATGTCGCCTGCCAGAAGCTCCGTGTCGACGTCGCACGCTATGAGTATCTCCGCGGCGATCCTGTCTCTGGTGAGCTCGAGCAGTATGTGCTCGGGAGTTATGAACTCGTGCCTTCTGGTCTTCGCCTGCTTGTAGGCGCGGTGGAGGGTTTTCTCGAGTTCTTCGGACGCCACCATGTCAGCCGTCTCCGCCCTGGACCTCGAGTATGCACTTGAGGGGATGCTCGTACTTCTCCGCCAGGCTCTCCACCTGCTTCACCTTCGTCGCGGCCACGTCGTAGGTGTAGCAGTCCACGGGGCTTTTTCCCCTGGTGTGGGCTTCTAGCATTATCCTTCTGCTCTCGTCCTGGTTCTTGAAAAAGACCTTCATCAGCACCCACACGACGAAGTCCCTCGGGGTGTAGTCGTCGTTCAGGAGCACTATCACGTACATGTCCGGTTTCTTTACCCGGATCTCCTCCCTGACGACGCTTCTGGTGTCCTGCGCGCCCGCTGGCGTCCTTCTTTGCGACATGGGAGTCATATTATACAGAAATTCGTTCCCGACGGTAAGGGAATTTCCGCGTCCGCGGTTCCGGGGAACCGCCCGTCACGGGAAAAATGATAAGACCGCGGAAGGCAAAGTCAAGGAAGCGGGGTCGGGGAGCGCCGGGGCGGCCGCGGCCTCAGGGATCGCGCCCGCCGCGCACTCCCTTGAGCGGAGAGTGGCGGTTGTAGCGCGACACGAGCGAACGCGCGTAGGGTCTTTCGGTCCGAAGAAAGTTCTCCACGACTTCGTGGGCCCGCCGGTTGAAGAAAAGATGGGAGCTTCCGACCTCCTCCGCCCGGAAACCGCGCAGGAACTTGTGCTCTCCCTGCGCCCCCGCCTCGAAGATCCTGATTCCGTTCTCTATGGCGAACTCTATGAGGCTGTAGTAGCAGCACTCGAAGTGCAGGTAGGGCAGCCGCTCGCTCGCCCCCCAGTACCTGCCGTAGAGCTTGTCTCCCTTGCGGAAGTTTATCGTTCCGCCCACAGGACGGCCGCCCCGCTCGGCCATGACTATCACCGTCCGCTCCCGCCAGCTTTCGTACAGCAGGTCGAAGAACTTCCTGTTGAGGTACGCGTTTCCCCACTTTCTGGAAGTCGTGTTCACGTAGAACTCCCACACGGAGTCCATGTGCCGCCGCGTCACGCGGTCCTTTTCGAAAACCGAGATCCCCGCGCTTTCCCGGACCGAGCGCCTCTCCTTTCTTATCTGCTTTCTTTTTCCCGAGCGCAGGCCCGCCAGGAAGTCGTCGAAATCCGAGTAGCCGTCGTTTCGCCAGTGGTACTGGTGCGTGATGCGCGGGAGAAAGCCCGCTTCCTCCAGGAGCTCCCGCTCGCGCGGAGTGACGAAGAGGAAATGTACGGAGGAGAGCCCCTCGCCGCGGCACTCGTCGACCAGCTTTTCGACCAGGACCCTCGCGCAGGACCCGTAGTCGTAGTCCTTCGAGACGAGTATCCTCTCGCCGTTCGCCGGCGTGAACGGAACCCCGACGACCGCCTTGGGGTAGTAGCGCAGTCCCGCGTCGTGGTACGCCTGGGCCCACTGCCAGTCGAATATGTACTCCCCGTGGGAGTCGGTCTTCACGTAGAAGGTCACGGCCCCCGCCAGGTCCTCTCCTTCCCGCAGGAGAAGGTGTCTCGGCTCCCATCCCGTCCCGGGACCCACGCATCCCGATTCTTCCAGAGCGCGGAGAAACCCGAACTCGAGAAACGGGCTGTCTTCCGGCTGCAGGGAGTCGTACCGCTCCCTGTCCACCTCGAGTATGGAACGGCAGGTCTGGAACGCCGTCGATTTTCCAGATAGCTTTTTCCGCGTCTTCATCGTCTCCCGGCTCCCGCCGCCGAAGCGGCCGCCGGGAAGATAGTATCAGGTTTCTTCGGTCTTTTGTCGAAATGATAAGACTCTCGGGCATACGTCACTCCTTTTCGGGAAAGGAGCTTTTCTCCGGCCTCGACTGGAGCGTGAAGAAGGGAAGAAAATACGGACTCGTGGGTCCCAACGGCTCGGGCAAGACCACGCTTCTCGAGATAGCCGTGGGACTTCGCGAGCCGGAAGAGGGAAGGACGACCCGCCCCTCCGGCCTTTCGGTCGGCTACCTCGCCCAGGAGACGGACCCGGGGGCGTCGGGGGCGGTGGTCCTCGACCGCGTTCTCGAAAGCTCGGGGGGACCCGCCCACGAGGCCGAGAAGATACTTTTCGGACTGGGCTTCACGAAGGAGACGACCGAAGGCGCGGTCTCGGCCCTCTCCGGGGGGTGGAAGATGCGCGTCGAGCTCGCCGCCATGCTGCTTCGCGAACCCGGGGTTCTCTTTCTCGACGAGCCCACCAACCACCTCGACATAAGGAGCATAGAGTGGCTCGAGGGCTACCTCGCTGGCTACCGCGGGACGGTGGTCATGGTTTCCCACGACAGGTACCTGCTCGACCGCATGGTGGACACCGTGGCAGAGCTCTCCGGCGGAGCGATACGGGAGTTTAGGGGAGGATACTCGTCCTACCTTGAGAAAAGGGAGCGTCTCTCGGAGATAGAGGCCGCGACGGCGAGGAACAGGGAGAAGAAGCTTCGCGCCCAGCGCCGCTTCATAGAGAGGTTCCGCTACAAGGCCTCGAAGGCCAGGCAGGTGCAGAGCAGGATAAAGATGCTCGAGAAAAACGAGGTCGCGGAGCGTCCCCGGCGGGATTCGAGGACCCTCGAGTTCTCCTTTCCCGAGCCCGAGAGGGCGGGCAGGGTGGTCTGCGAGATATCGGACTTCTCCAAGGAGTACGAGACCCCCGGCGGGAAAGCCAACGTCGTTTTCGAAAACTGCGGGCCGCTTCGGGTGGAGAGGGGAGACAGGATAGCGGTGACGGGGAAAAACGGCGAGGGCAAGACGACTCTCGCCAGGATGATAGCGGGAGAGGAGAGCTTCTCGGGCTCCCTTCGCCTCGGCCACAACGTGTCTCTCGCCTACTACGCGCAGAACCAGGAGGAGATGCTCGACCCGAAAAACACCGTCTACGGGGAATTCGCGGGCTCGTGTCCGGGGCTCTCCGAAACCGAGGCAAGGACGCTTCTCGGCTCGTTTCTCTTCACGGCTTCGGACATAGGCAAGAAGGTCTCGGTTCTCTCGGGCGGAGAGAAAAGCCGCCTCTCGATTCTCAAGATACTGGTCTCCCGCTCGAACTTCCTGGTTCTCGACGAGCCCACCAACCACCTGGACATGGCGTCCAGGGAGGTGCTCCTGCGCGCCCTCGGGGAGTACGGCGGAACGTTTCTGCTGATAAGCCACGACAGGCACTTCGTCGACGGTCTCGCCGCCGGGGTCTGGAACGTGGAAGGCGGGAGGGTGGAGACGTTCATCGGGAACTACTCGGAGTTTCTCGAAAGAAAGTCCCGCGCCCGGGAAGCGGCGGGGGCGGCGCGGGAGGCGGGACCCGCGGGGAGGAGCGAAAAGGCCCTCGAGGCCGAGCGGCGAAACAGGCTTCACAGGGAGCTTCGGGAAAAGGGCATAGAGAACATGGACGACTGGACGCTTCTTTCGAAAAGGCAGATGGAGAAGGCGCTTTGCGACCTCGAGGGGAGAATCCGGGAGTGCGAGCGGGAGAAGGGAGAGATGGAGAGGTCGCTTCGCGACCCGCGGGGGCTCGGGCCCGACGCGGACTTCGAGCGGAGCGCGAGGCGCCTCGACGAACTCGGCCGGACGCTCTCCCTTCTCTACGGCAGGTGGGAGGAAGTGACCGAGCGCGTGCGGCAAGATTCCGCCTGACGTTTTCCGCCCGGCGGTTTTTTCCTTATAATATGGGAATCTCGAAATTCCGTTTTCCCGGGAGTCCTTCATGAATTCGGCGGCGGTCGCGGTCGCGGTGATAGTTCTCTACGTCCTGGCCTACAGGTTCTACTCGAAGTTCGTCTCCGAGAAGGTCTTCCGCGTCCGCGACTCCGAAACCACCCCCGCCCACGAGCTCGGAGACGGCGTGGACTACGTGCCGGCGGGAAGGTTCGTTCTTTTCGGACACCACTTCGCGTCCATAGCGGGAGCCGCTCCCATAATAGGTCCCGCGATAGCGGTTTTCTGGGGATGGCTCCCCGCCGTCGTCTGGGTCGCGCTGGGCACCGTGTTCATCGGGGCCGTGCACGATTTCGGGGCGCTCGTTCTCTCGGCCAGGAAGAAGGGAAGGTCGGTCGGGGACCTCGCCGGGGACTTCATAAGCCCGCGTGGGCGGACCCTGTTTCTCCTGGTGGTCTACTTCCTCGTCTTTTTCGTCATAGCGGTCTTCGCCTACGCCATATCGGTCCTTTTCGTGAGCTTTCCCCAGAGCGTGCTGCCCGTCAATTTCCAGATACTGGTCGCCGTCGCTATCGGGTTTCTGTTCTACAGGAAGAAGGTTCCGATTCTCTGGCCCTCGGTCGTCGCGCTCGCGCTTCTCTACTTCATGGTGTGGACCGGAACGAAGGTTCCGGTAACCATTCCCGAGATCATGGGAAGCCAGGTGGTGACGTGGATAATAATTCTTCTCGTCTACTCCTTCGTCGCCTCGGTACTTCCCGTGTGGGTGCTTCTCCAGCCCAGGGACTACATAAACGGCATCCACCTCTTCGTGGGGCTCGCGATAATACTGACGGGGATAATGGTGGCCCGACCCGAGATGCAGGCCCCGGCCCTCAACTTCTCGGGGGGAGGGGTTCCCGTGTTTCCTTTTCTCTTCATAACCATAGCGTGCGGGGCGATAAGCGGCTTTCACGGGCTGGTCTCCAGCGGCACGACGTCGAAGCAGCTCGACAGGATGTCCCACTCGAGGTTCATAGGCTACGGGTCGATGCTCGGGGAGGGCACGCTCGCCATGGTGGCCACGCTGGCCGTGGCCGCGGGGATAGAGCGAAGCGAGTGGCTTAGCCACTACGATTCGTGGGAGTCTGCCTCGAGCGGGGGAATAACCAATTTCGTCACGGGAACCTCCACCTTTCTCTCCTCCTTGCACATCCCCGAGCTGCTGGGAACCACCCTCATAAGCGTGATAGTCATAAGCTTCGCGGCGACCACCATAGACACCGCGACGCGGATACAGAGGCTGGTCATAGGAGAGATAGGAAGCGCGTACGGAATAAGGGCGCTGGGAAACAGGTACGTCGGGGCGCTTCTGGCCGTGATACCGCCGCTTCTCCTCGCGCTTTTCGCCCAGGTTCCCGGCAAGGGGCCGGGCTCGGGAGGATTTCTGCTCTGGCCTCTTTTCGGGGCGACGAACCAGCTGATAGGGGGACTCACGCTGCTCGTCGTAACGCTTTACCTCCGAAGGTCGGGAAAGCCCTTCATGTACACGCTCGTGCCGATGGTCTTTCTGGTGGCCATGACGACGACGGCCGTGTGCTTCAACCTCAGGTACTTTCTCGGGAACCCGCTCCTTTTCTGTCTCTCGGGGATAACGCTCGCGCTCGCCGCGTGGCTCGTGCTCGAGGCGTTCGCGGCGTCCCGCAAGAAGGTTCCCGGCGGCTGATCCCTACATCTCCTTCCTGTCGCGAAGGGCCTTTCCCAGCGTGAGTTCGTCTATGAACTCTATGTTTCCGCCCACGGGTATCCCGTAGGCTATTCTCGAGGTCCTGACCCCGAGGGGCTTTATGGTTCTCGACAGGTAGACGGCCGTGGCCTCTCCCTCGACGTTGGTGCCCGTGGCGATTATTATCTCGCCGATCGAGCCGTCCCGCGTTCTTCTCACGAGCTCTCCCACGCGGAGGTCCTCGGGTCCCACTCCCTCGAGCGGGGAGATCGCCCCGTGAAGAACGTGGTAGAGTCCGCGGAATTCCCCGCTTCTCTCTATGGCCATGAGGTCGAGGGGCTCTTCCACGACGCACACGAGGGAAGGGTCCCTGGCCGGGTCCGAGCATATTCCGCATCTCGTTCCCGCCGAGAAGCTGAAGCACACCTCGCACGTTCCCACTTCGGACTTCGCCGCGGCTATCGCGCCCGAGAGACTGCGGGCGTAGGCGTCGGAGGAGCGGAATATGTGAAACGCGAGGCGCGTCGCGTTTTTCTCGCCGATTCCCGGAAGCTTCGCGAGCTCCTCTATGAGCCTCCGGATCGGCTCGGGGAGACCGTCCGCCGCCATCTCAGACGAGTCCCGGGGGAAGTCCCATTCCGCCCGCGAGGCGGGCGACTTCGTCTCTCATGAGCTCCTGTCCCTTCGAGAGAGCCTCGTTCACCGCGGCGGTCACGAGGTCCTGGAGCATCTCCACGTCGTTTTCTGCCACTATCTCGGGGTCTATGACTATCGAGGATATCTCCCCCCTGGCCTTCGCCGTGACCGTCACCATTCCGCCGCCGGAAGACGCCTCGACGGTCTTCTCGCCGGACTCTTCCTGGAGCTTTTCCATCCGCTCCTTCATCTGCCCCATCTGCTTCATGAGGTTCTTTATGTTTCCGCCCATCTTCATCTTCGTTTCACTCCTTCACCGGGGTTTTTCTGTTTATCACGACGGCGTCGAACTCCCGTATGGCGCGCCTCACGACCGGATCCTCGGCGGGGACTTCCCTCTTTTTCGAGGAAGGCTTCCCGCCGCCCGCCTCCTCCCCGTTCACCGTTTCGACGTCGAGTATCACGCTGTCTAGAGCGAGCGCTTCCCGAAGGACGTTCTTGAGCTTGTCGTCCTTCCGGAACTCGCTCTGGTAGTTCATGCCGTTTTTGAGAAACCTTATCCTCACGTTGTTGCCTTCGACCTCGAGGGAATGGGCCTGGCCGAGCCGCCTCGCGAGAAACCTGTCCCTCGTGTGGACGAGAGCTACCACCTGCTCCTTGCCCAGGCTTCCGCCTTCCGCCAGGGCGGCCGCGGGATCCGAAAGCACCGGTCCCTCCCGCTCCGCGCTCTCCCCGCCGCCGGCTTTTTCCTCCGGGGGAGGGGCTGCCGTCTTTCGGTTTTTCTCCGGCGCGCGGCTCTGCGTCTCCCTCCGCCCGGAATCCTCCCCGGGTCTCCGTTCCCCGCCGGCAGGAGCGCCCGAGAGCTTCTCGAGCCTCTTTATCATGTCGTCTATCTTTTCCACCTTTCCGATCGTGCTCATCTTCACCAGCCCGAGCTCGAGCACTATCTCGGGGTAGGAGGAGCCGCGTATTCTCTCCCCCGCGTCGACCATTATGTTGAAGAGAAGCTCGACGGTTTCGGCCGATTCGTTTCTCACGATCTCGAACAGGTCCTTTTTCTCGTCGTCGGAGAGCTCGGAGCGGAAATCCCGCCCGCAGATCTTGAGATAGACGAGATTCTTGAACAGGTGAACGAGGTCGTGGGACATCCGCCTCGGGCTTATTCCCTTAGCCGCGGCGTCTCGGGCGAGCTCCACGCATCTGGCCGCGTCCTTTTCGAAGACGGCCCGAAGCACGCTCTTGAGCGATTCCTTGTCCGGGATGCCGAGCAGCCTTATCACCTCGTCGTGCTTTATCTCGCCGGCGAAAGACGCGGCCAGCTGGTCGAGCAGGCTCAGGGAATCCCTCATGCTTCCCTCCGACTCCCTGGCGATCAGGTACAGGGTCTCGGAGTCTATGCCGAGTTCCTCCGCCTCCGTTATCTTCTCCAGGGACCGCTTTATCTTCTCCACGGGAATCTTCTTGAAGTCGTATCTCTGGCAGCGCGACGTTATGGTCGGGGGAACCTTGTGCGCCTCGGTGGTGGCCAGTATGAAGAGGGCGTGATCGGGAGGCTCTTCCATGATCTTGAGGAGGGCGTTGAAGGCCGACTGGGAGAGCATGTGCACCTCGTCTATTATGTAGACCTTCTTCGCGGCCGCCGCGGGCATGTACTTGACGCTTTCTATTATCTCGCGCACGTCGGCCACGCCCGTGTGGGACGCGGCGTCGATCTCCTGCACGTCGAGGCATTTTCCCTCGGATATCTCCTCGCAGCTTCCGCACGGGTCTTCGGAGCAGGGGTACTGGCCCCGGTCTTTTTTCTCGCAGTTCACGGCCTTGGCGACGATTCTCGCCGTGGAGGTCTTTCCCGTGCCCCGGGGGCCGGCGAATATGAGGGCGTGGGCTATCTTTTCCGATTCTATGGAGTTTTTGAGGGTGAGTGCGGGGAATTCCTGGCCCACCAGGTCCTCGAAGGTCCGGGGCCGCCATTTGCGGGCGAGTACTTTGTAAGCCATGGTTTCTGAAACCGGCGGCCAGGTATCCGTAACGCACGGGGGTTTTTGCTACCGTTGCTCCCTTCCGGGCCTGGCGGGGTTCGCAAGCCCTCGTCGTACGGGCCCGGCCGCTGGATTTTCGCTTCTCCAAAACGGACGAACCGTGTAATCGGTCGGACAGTTCATCAATCTACACAAAAAACGGGTTTTTGAGAAACGGGAAAGGGCTGCGCAGGTGAAACGGCCTCGCCGTATTTCGGCGGTTTCATTCGACTTTTCCGTAAGTCCTTCTTTTTCCCACGACGCTTGCCGGCTTTGAGAAGAAATCCGGAAAGCAAGCGCGTGGTTGTTGAGCAGAACGACTCACGGGGCTTCGCGCGGCTCGAAGACGACGATTCTGACGTCTTCAAGACCCTGGAACGCGTTTTCCACGAGCGGGCGCACTTCATTCCAGCTAAGACCGCCGAGCCCGCAGCCGAGCGCCGGTATCGCGATTGAACGGATGTCGCGGTTCCTGATTTCGTTGGTCAGGTCTTTCAGACCGTCGTCGATGTATTCCATGCGGCTTTTTCCGCTCCAGTGCGTCTTGGTGGGGAAGTTGATTATGTAGCTCGGGGAAAATCCGCCGGTTTTGAACACGAACATCCGCCCCGGCGTGACCTGCCTGTTCCTGCAGGCTTCCACGTAAGCCTTGAAGTTTTCGGGAAAAGCCTTTTTGAACCGAAGCGCGATGCCCTTTCCCATGACTCCGACGCAGTTGACGGCGTTGACCAGGGCGCTTGCGTCTTCAGAGAGTATGTCGCCGGTTTTGAACTCGATCATTCGTGGTTTCCCTCCGTGTTCGCAACGGCGTCGCCGTGCCGGTTCCGCGTTGCGCGGACTCGGAGCTAGAGTCCCGTCTTCAGCACCTCTCTTATGGAGTTCGCCCGTTTCTCTATAACGGAACATATGTCTTCAAAGACGGAAGATTCAATCCCGGTCTTTTCAAGAGAATCTCGAACTTCGGCGGCTTTCTCGACGCAGTTCTCCGCCATGTCTCCGAGCTTTTTCTCAAGATTTCTTCTTGCCGTTTCGGTATCCGGCACAATCCGCCTCCAGTCGCCCGGAAACAGCCTCTCGGGATCGTATTTCTTGCCGACCTTCATCGCCATCTTTTTCGACACTCGGGGATAAACGGCCGTGCTCATCATGTCGTATCCCGGAGCGAGTTCGGGCTTCGCGGTCCTGTAGAGCAGCGAGAAGTTCTTTCCGTGAGCGTCGGCGTTGCCGATCATGTGGTTGAATATGATCCGGTCGAGAAAATCGATCTGGTCCGCGGCCGGCCTCGCGGAGTGTTTTCTCATGACGTCGAGGCAGGCGGATATTCGTGGACCTCCTTCGCGTTCATACTTTGCGTCCGGCAAAATTCCCATGGCCTGGCAGAAATCCTCCTGATGAACCCTCCACACGGCGCCCGTTTCGACCTTCGTCCTGTCGTAACGTTCGATCAGGAGATAGGGAGTGTCGTCAAGCCACCCCGTTTCGACGTCCGCCGCGGGGATTCCCGCAAGCTTCGCGAGGCGCATGCAGAAAAGTTCGTTCTGGACGCTGTCTCTGAAACCGGCGATCATCGGCTTGAGAATATGGGTCGTGGGAGCCGCACCGAGGACGAGCGCGATTTTTCCGTCTTCCGCCCGCACGGCGATCTTGTCCTGCGCCCCGGCAAGCGACATGCGGATGCCGTCGCGCTCCGCGAGCAGGGGGCGGTGTTTCAGCAGGTCCAGAATCTCGCGCAGTTTCTTTTCGTCGAGGACCTCTTCGCGTCCGTCGCCGGGTCGCGGAGGTCCCGCGCCCTCTGGGTGGAACGAGACGGCCCCGGCGCACTCTCCGCCCACGGCTTCGAGAAGCGCGAAGGAGTTTCCCTCGGATATTCCCAGGTACCTCGCCAGTCGGCGGAGAACCTCCCCGTCGGGCAGCAGTCCCGAAAAAAACGCTTTTACCGGACCGCCTTCGCGGGGCTTCGGGCTGGGGGGGAGGGACAGAGAAAGAGCGGGACGGCCGCGGTCCAGGTATTGCTCGTCGTAGGAGAACGAGAGTTCCCCCGAGTCGTTCCGCGCGAGTTTGCCCGCGAGAATTTCATGCAGGTAGACATCCAGTACCCGGGTCACTGCTCTTCGGCTCCCGCGATTAGAATGTCCAGCCCCAGCATGTTCGCGACCTCGAGGGCTTTTCCGATGTGACAGGACTCCTTTCCTTTCTCGAGTTCCCGGATAAACCTCGTTCCCACTCCGCAGACCGCGGCCAGCTGTTCCTGGGTGAGCCCTTGGCTTTTTCTGCTGCCGCGTATGATCCGACCGAGCTGCCTTGTGTCGGCAAGCGTTTTCATGAATCACCCCTGTCGGGACGATTTTATCATGAAGAAGGAAAAGAACAAGCCGTTCATCCCTGTCGGGATGATTTTTGCTGAATATGAGGTATTGTTAGAAAACATTCCTGCTCGGGACGATTTACATGTTCGTTTATATATCTTGCTTCTTGATAACTTTATTTGCGTTAGTCATTCTGTTTCGGATAATGTAACTCGTTGGCCGGAGGTCGTTCATGAAAAAGGAAAACCGCATAGGCAGGTACGTAAGAAAGTCGGTCGGGGACGAGGTGCATTTCGACGCCTACGTTCCGAAGCCTCTGCCTCCGCAACCGCCTCTTGACATGAGCAGGCTTTCCTCTCTGCTGGATGCGGCGAGCCTCGCGCTGGGAAGGGTCGGCGCGATCGGCATGTTTCTGCCCGAACACCGGTCGCTTTTCTTTGAAATGTACATGCGCAGGGAAGCGGTGGCTTCCTGCCGTATCGAGGGTGTGAACGCCACGCTTTACGACCTGCTGCTGTATGAAGCCGGGGCAGGGTCTCCGGGTTTCGCGGTCAAGGGGGATGTCGACGAAGTCCGGCGTTGCGTCTCCGCCATGGAATACGGGTTCGGACGTCTCGGGACGCTTCCTCTTTCCCTTCGGTTCATCAGGGAACTTCACCGGGAACTTATGAGCGACGTCCGGGTGCGTCCCGGCGAGTTTCGCAGGTCGCAGAACTGGATAGGGGGCTTCAGCCCGGCCACCGCCCGTTTCGTGCCGCCGCCGGTGGAAGACATGACGGAATGTCTCGACAGTCTGGAGAAATTCATACACGACGGGGGTGCGGAGATGCCGGCGCTGATCAAGGCGGCGCTTGTACATGTCCAGTTCGAAACTATACACCCCTTCCTCGACGGGAACGGAAGGGCGGGCAGGCTTCTCGTGACTTTCATGCTCGTTATCTACGGTATTCTCAGGGAACCCGTTCTCGGTCTGAGCATGTATTTCGAAGAGCGCCGCCTTGAATATTACGACAACCTGGAGCTTGTCAGGGACACGGGAGACTGGGAGGAGTGGGTGCAGTTCTTTCTGATCGGAGTGATTGAAGCGGCGGAAAATTCCATGCGGACCGCGACGTATCTTCGCGGCCTGTTCGAGGAAGACCGTGCTTCCATAGGAAAATGCCGCGGGTCGGCCGGGACGGTTCTGATCGTGTACGAACACCTGCTGCGCCATCCCGTATGCAACACTTCCTCGGTCAGGGACGGGTGCGGGTTTTCCCTGCCGACGGTGCTTCGGAGTCTTCGCGCTCTCGAGTCTCTGGGGATTGTCGAGGAAATTACCGGCAGGGGCCGCTACAAGATATTCGTGTACAGAAAGCAGATGGAAATTCTCGAGCAAAGGTACGATCCGATTTTCTAGAGAACCGTTTCCACGGCCGGCCGGATGCCCGGACGGAGAGGAGGAAACCGGTGGAGAAGCGACAGTGACCGCATCCGAAAAACTCAGGCGCGTGGAGATCTCCGGCTACAAGTCCATCAGAGACATGGAGCTGGAGCTGGAATCCCTGAATGTTCTGATCGGCATCAACGGCTCGGGGAAGTCGAACTTTCTCGGCTTTTTCGAGTTCATGAACGCGGTGTCCGGCCGGAACCTGCGGGCTTACGCGTCCGCAAGGGGAGGGGCGGAGGCTTTTCTGCACTTCGGAAGCGCGCGTACGGCCGAGATAAAAGCCTGTTTTTCGTTTGGCGACCGGCGTTATCGCGTGGAACTGGTTCCGACAGGCGACGGACGGCTCGTTTTCAGAGACGAGTCGCTTGAGTCCCGCGACCGCCGAACGGACGGGTTTCCCCGCCGGGAAGAAACGGATACGGGGCAAGGAAACGAGGAAAGCGGTCTCGGAGAATCGAAATCCCCGGCGGCGGATTTTACGGCGCAGCGTCTGAACGGCTGGAATATCTATCGTTTTCGCGACATGGGAGATGATGCGTCCATAAGGAAACCACATTCGGTTTTCGACAACCTGCGACTGCGCACGGGGGGAGAGAATCTGGCTGCGTTTCTTTATTCCATCAAAGATGAGCCGGAATACCATACCATAGTTCGCACGACCCGGCGCGTTATGCCGTTTTTCGGCGATTTCGTTCTCGAGCCCGAAAAAGACGACGGCGACCGGATATGCCTGCGTTGGCGATGTCAAGGTGCGGACGCGTGTCTAGATGCCCGCTATCTTTCCCCTGCCACGCTGCGTTTCATATGTATGGCGACATTGCTGATGCAGCCCGCGCCGCCGGAACTGATTCTGCTGGATGGACCGGAACTGGGCATGCATCCCTACGCGCTTGAACTTTTGTCGGGAATGCTGAAAACCGCTTCACGAAGAGCGCAGGTCATCGTCTCGACCCAGTCCACGACTCTCGTCAACCAGTTTGAATGGCGCGATGTGGTCGTCGTGGATTTCAGAGACGGCGAGTCCCGTTTCAGAAGGCTGGAAGAGGAAGAGGTGAGTCTCTGGCTTGACGACTACCGGGTCGGCGACCTCTGGGAGAAGAATCTTTTCGGAGGGACGCCGTGACAATGCGTGTTTTGTGAATGTCGGGATTTCTGGCGAGGGGTACTTTCATCTGCAATCTTGGTATCGCGTATGACGGTTCGTGCGTCCGGTTCCGGGTTCTAATCCAGAGAGGAATCGTTAAGAATTTTTCCTGCCGCGGTTTCTGGAACGGGATTGATTTTTGCCGCGGTCATGTGATTCTATTGTCTCGTACATGTTGCGGCCGCGCTGTCGGCACAATATCCGGAGGTAAATTCCCATGCACGTCAAAAAGATCAGGAATATAGAAAGCGAGGTTCTGAAATCGGGGGAGGGCGTTTCGAGGCAGATGCTTATCGGTCCGGACGAGGGTCCTAACTTTGCCATGAGAAAACTCGTCATCGAACCGGGAGGAGGCATACCCTCCCATACAAGCGCGGCGGAGCACGAGCAGTATGTTCTCGGCGGCACGGCCAAGGTAGGAATCGGAGACCGGGTGTACGAAGTCGAAAAGGACGATGTGGTCTTTATCCCCGCGGGAGAGCCACACTGGTACGAAGCTCACGGAAAAGAGCCTTTCGAGCTTCTGTCCGTGGTGCCGAACGGCGACAACAGGATGGTATTTGCGAAATAATTCTGGCGGAGAATGACAATCCGCGATGAGGCGGAGACATTGCCGAGCCTCGTGTGAACGGGACTGCCAGGGAACCGGGAAGTTTTGTTAGTGCCTGAAGTTGGCTGGTTCCAGAACTTCAAGAAGCTGTTTTCTTATTTCCTTGGTGTCCGCCGAGAGATCAACGGTTGCAAAACGTATTTCGTGGCCCTGAATTATCACGGCCTCGTTTACAGTATCGCCAACTGACGGGTGTAGCAGAAGTCCTTCCGCTTTGTCTGCGAGATGGTCCCCTCGTCCTTTCTGTGATTTCAGATAGGCGTAAATCTGATAGATGTCGGGGCTGCTCAGAGTTTCATCTCTATACTGGCCTCGGGTAACGATTGAGTTGAATTTCGTGTCAATAATTATTCGGCGTTTCTTGTCCCTGTGGTCAAGGATGATGTCTGTCTGCATGGATGGAAGAATTCTGCGTATACCCGAAGTCTCACCTTCGCGTGACCAGTCAAGTCTTCTTCCCGGGTTGACAGCCCATCCTTTTTCTGACAGAACTTCCTTGTAGAAACCCGCCACTCCTCTTTCGTAAAGTTTTCTGACCCACCACGAAATTTCGCGGTTAGGCAGAAGGAGGAGTTTTGTTCCCTCATACTCTGTGGGCAGACCCAAGTTGAAAGCCAAGAGGGCTGCATGTATCATCTTCTGGTCTGCTACCTCGTGACGGCCGAAACGCTTAAATGAGACTTCCGCTCGTTCAGGCTTTTCTCCTGTGATGCCTATTCTTTTCAGTCTTAAGGCAAGAACCCTGCATCGTCTCGCAAGATCTTTACGCAGCGTCCTTATTCTGGCTATCTGTTCCAACGCTACCAGCACGAAACGGTTGCGGGGAGTATCGACGGTCATCTCGTTGAAACGGCATGCTATCATCCCTAGGTCAAGGAGTCTGTGTCGTTCTGTACTCAGCAGGTCGATTCGTCCGCGAACGCGTCTGAGTACTGCTTTTCGAGATTTGTATCCAAGACTCAGGTTTCTTTCCAGACGGATGTCTACTTCCCGTGCGAGAATTTCCGCTACCAGATCCGGTATGTCGTCCGGGTTTTCTTCAACGAGGACTTTATTAGGAAACTTATATCTCTCTATATGGCGAAAAAGTTTAGATGCGTAGAGCATGAGCAGCCAGAGGTTGCGTACGGGGATACCGTCTATGCGTTCGACATCTTCCGGTTTTTCCGAGCCGAAACTGGTCGCCGAGTCGGTCACTGTTAGAATCCTTGCAGTAGAGCTTCCTTGGCTTTTTTCGCTTTACCAAGATTGTCGAACCAGTATTCATCAAGAAGCGGGCCGAGCTCCGTCTCGACCACCTGTCGAAACCAGTCGTGTGCATCTTCAATAGCGGTTCCGTCGGCCGGGGTAACGTAGCTGTGACCAATACGAAACTGGGGGCCTAGGTCGGGGTTGACAGAGATTTCGTCATTTAGGGAGCTTATTCGGGTTTCGATTTTTGAAAGAATTTTACGGTCTATGTTGAATTTGTCGTGAACCCAGTTTTCCCACGGCTTTCCAAAGACGGGTTCCAGGTCAACGAAAGCGAAACGGCGGCGCAATGCCAGGTCTACAAGCGCAAGCGAACGGTCCGCGATGTTCATGGTACCGATAACGTACAGGTTTTCAGGGATGAAAAACCGCTCACCGTCTTTGTTTGAATAACAAAGCTCCAATGCCTCATCGGCGTTTCTTTTATCCGCTTCCAGAAGTGTCAGCAGTTCCCCTAAAATCTGGGCAGGATTTCCCCTGTTGATTTCCTCAATGACGATAACGTGTTTTTCAGTTGGGTCTTTTCTGGCGACTTCCACAATTTGCAGAAACGGGCCGTCCACTAACTCAAGCTTGCCGTCGCCAGCGGGACGCCAGCCACGCACAAAGTCTTCGTAGGAAAGATTCGGATGAAACTGTAACGCCTTTATCTTGCTATTGTCTTTTCGTCCGATCAGCACGAAAGCCAGCCTTTTTGCTAGCCAAGTTTTACCTGTGCCCGGTGGCCCTTGTAGTATAAGATTTTTCTTGGTTTGCAGACGATCGAGAATTTCCTCAAGTTTTGACCGATCAAGGAAACAATCAGTCGTCAAATTCTCAATAGAATAATCATTCTCTGGCTTGCTGTCTTTTTCAACGACTCCGTGCACGAAGTCAAGTACCTTTTTTTGTTTAACTTGGCTGACGGCAAATAATGGAAGTTTTATTTGAGGTGGTAGCTGTATGATTTTCTTAATCCATTTAACAGGACGCGAGTTGGGAAAGTGGTCATCCTCATCAGGATCATAGCTGTAACCTCCAGATACTTCCCCAATAGCAACAGTGTCTGTTTTTTTGAACGGCATAATCACAAGGTCGCCTGACTTGATTGTATTCACAAAGTAGTTAATAGATGTAGGGTGTGTATTAGATGAAAGAATACCGAGTTCTATAAGGTGATCTGAGATTTCATTGGAATTGTTGAACTTACTCAAGTCACCCGCTTTATGCCATCCAATGAATATTTTCCCCTGTTTAATTGCGTCTTGTTCCTTTTCGCCGTTTCTCCCTCCTCGAACATACCAGTAGCCAGTTGTTTCTGATTCATTAGTTTTTATTCTTTTCTTTGGCATTAATTTAACCTTGTTTATAAAGATGTCTTAACTTTTTGGTAACACTGGTTTTCACAGATTTTAATTGTGGCGGAGAGAGTGGGATTCGAACCCACGAGGGAGCGTAAACCCCCTACACGCTTTCCAGGCGTGCACCTTCGGCCACTCGGTCATCTCTCCGCATTGACGGAATTCAGAGATATTTTTCCAATTTATACGAGAGAATTCAACTCCGAGGCTCGAATTGCCCGAGAGCTGAAATTACCCTTGCGGGCCAAATCCGCGTATAATACGCGGCTATCTGCTAGGGCGGGTGGCGGAACAGGCAGACGCGACGGCCTCAAAAGCCGTTGGACTTCGGTCCGTGAGGGTTCGATTCCCTCTCCGCCCAGAGAAAGAGCGGGTCGGTTCTTCTCCACTCTAAAAGAAACCCCCGAACCTCAGTACCTGGCCATTTCGGAGTCGAGCTTCTCTGCCCACTCGTCTATGCCGCCCTTGAGGTTCTTCACCTTGCCGAAGCCCTGCTCCGCGAGAAGAGTCGCGGCTCTCATGCTCCTTCTGCCGTGGTGGCAGTGAACGACGATGTCGTCCTCGGGGTCGAGTTCCCCCGTCCTGTCCTTGAGCTCGCCCAGCGGGATCAGCTTCGAGCCCTCGATGCTGCATATCTCGTATTCGTGCGGTTCGCGGACGTCGACCAGCACCACTTCGCTGTCGCTCTCCCTGATGGAGCTGAACTCCTCGACGGTTATCTCCTCTATCTTCGGCTTTTCCACTTCCACTTCCTGCTCTCCTCTCCCGATGCCGCAGAACGCCTCGTAGTCGACAAGCTCCGTTATCGAGGGATTCTCGCCGCACACCGGACATTCGGGATCTTTTTTGAGCTTGAGAATCCGCGGTTCCATCTCCAGAACGTCCAGAAACAGAAGTCTTCCCGCAAGCGGGGCGCCTTCCCCGATTACGAGCTTCACCACCTCCGAGGCCTGTATCGTTCCCACGACTCCCGGCAGTATTCCGAGAACGCCCCCCTCGGCGCAGCTGGGCACGAGTCCCGGGGGAGGGGGCTCGGGGTAGAGACACCTGTAGCAGGGGCCTCTTTTCGCGTCGAAAACGCTTACCTGTCCCTCGAACCTGAATATGCTTCCGTACACGTTGGGGATTCCCAGAAAGACGCAGGCGTCGTTGGTGAGATATCTCGTGGCGAAATTGTCCGTCCCGTCGACCACCACGTCGTAGTCCTTCATGACGTCCATCGCGTTCGAGGAGTCGAGCCTCTGGTCGTAGGTGACGACGTTTATGTCGGAATTGAGTTCCAGGAGGCGGTTCTTCGCGGATTCGACCTTCGGTTCCCCGACGGTCTTCTCGCTGTGGAGCACCTGCCTCTGCAGGTTGCTGAAGTCCACCACATCGAAATCCAGTATTCCGAGAGTGCCCACTCCCGCCGCCGCCAGGTAGAGCGACAGGGGAGACCCCAGGCCGCCCGCGCCTATGCACAGGACCTTGGAGTTCTTGAGTTTCTTCTGACCCTCGAGTCCCACCTCCGGCATTATCAGGTGGCGGCTGTACCTCGTTATCTCCTGATTGCTCAGCTCCATTTCAAGTCCCTTCCTTCAACATCTTCAGTTTCGCCTTGCGCGGAAAGCTAAAGATAGCAACTGCCCGGGATAATTTCAAGCTCCGGACGCAACTCTCCCGCCGGTCTGGAAACAGGAATTTTTCCGGGGGACCGGAAATAACCGGATTCTCGCGTTGCCTCAGGAGGTCTTTACGACGTTGGTTGCGGTGGGTCCCTTCTTGCCGTCAACGATCTCGAAGCTTACTTCGTCCCCCTCGTTGAGGCTCTTGTAACCCTCACCCTCTATAGCGGTGTAATGAACGAACACATCTTCCGAAACTTCCTCGGAAGTGATAAATCCATAGCCCTTGGAGCTATTAAACCATTTTACGGTTCCCTGCATGATGTACTTATACCTGCCTAATGAAATTTAATATTGCGGCATTATCCCCGAGCCCCGCCACTTTGTCAATAGGGCGTTTCGAGATTAGTATATTGGCCGCCCGATGCTTCTCCCGGACGGCCGGACCGGATGCGTTTCGAAAGGCGGACCGTCGCGGAGACGGGAAAGGAGGTCGACATGACTTTTGCCGAACGCGGCGGCGCCGTCGCCGCCGCGCTGATAATGATCGCTTCGCTGACGCTCGCGGCCGGCTGCGGAGAGGAAAACGAGCGGGGAGCCGTTCTCTACGCCGTGGAGAGGTCCCCCGCGATTGCCGAGGCCCGCGTCGAAATCACGCTTCCGGCGGACGGACAGGTTCTTCCGGGCGACGGGGGCGATTCGCCCGGGACCGAAGGCGCGTCGGGGGAGCTGCGGAGCGTATCGGTCGGACTGGACGTGAGCGGTTTCGTGCTGGGCGCGCAGACCCGCACCCCCCGGGCGGGGAGGATAGCGGACTCGCGGAACGGACAGCACGTCCACCTGATCGTCGACAACCGGCCCTACGTGGCCGTCTACGACACGGAGGACGTCGCCCTGGAGCTTCCCCCGGGACCGCACACGCTTCTCGCGTTTCCCGGCCGTTCCTACCACGAAAGCGTGAAGACGCCGGGAGCCGCCGCCCTCGTGAATTTCTACGTGGGCGAGGCTTCGGGGGAGTTCTCCCTCGAGGCGGACGCGCCGGCCATCGTATACAGCCGTCCCAAGGGCACCTACTCGGGGGCGGACGCCAGGGACATAATGCTCGATTTCTACCTGATCAACATCGAGCTCGGCCCGGGCGGATACACGGCCAGGTACACGATCGTCGGGAAGGAAGACCCCGACAGGATGTACACGATCGACGTGAACGAATGGGTTCCCGCCTTCGCCTCGGGTCTCGAGTCGGGAACCTATTCCGTCACTCTGGAGCTGCTTGACGGAGACGGCGAGCCGGTCCCGGGAGAATGGAACGCCACCACGCGGGAGATAGTGGTCGAGACCGGGGAAGGGGGGAGCTAGTTCCTTCGGGCGGCGGGAAAGTTCCGGGGAATTCTGGCTACCCGGGCTCCGTGCAGTATAATTAGCGGATTCCGAATCCCCGCACGGGGAATTCGCGCCGGAGGAGACGGTCTTATGGAAGACGGGAAAAAGAAAAGAATCTACATTCTCTGCGTGGTCGTGTTTTTCGCGGGAGCCGGACTTTTCGCGAACAGCGTGGCGAGAAGCTTCACGGGGCTCGGCGACACGCTCAGCGAATACGAGTTTCCGGGCGAACACCCCGTCCGGCTCTCCGAAAAGGGCCTCTACTCGGTCTATCACCAGTACGAGAACCCGGGCGGCGGAGGCGGGGCGGGACTTTCTCCCGGCGACGAGTCCATAGTCGTCTCGCTCAGAAGGGGCGCGGGGGGAGAGAGCGTGGAGCTCGCGGTCCCGGACTCGAAGAAAAGATACAGCTACATGGGAAAGAAGGGAGTGAAGATGCTCGAGTTCGAAAACCCCGCCCCGGCCGACTACGTGATCGGGTCTTTCGCGCGCGGTGCCGCGGGGGATTTCACCTACACGCTCGCCCTCGAGCGCGGCTTCGAGATGAAGAGGCTCAGCGGAATACTGCTCTCCCAGGCGTTTCTGCTCTTTCCGACGCTTTTCGCGATAATACTGTTCATGCGCACCTACATAAGGGGCTGACCCGAAGAACATGTTCAGGGAAGTAAAACCGGGCGTTCTGGCCTTCGACGTCGAATGGGTTCCCGATCCCGAGTCGGGAAGGGCGGTCTACGGGCTTCCCGGGGACATGGACGACGCCGACGTGATCGACCTCATGTGGAAGGAGGGCGGGGCGACCGACGAGGATCCCATGCCCTTCATAAAGACCGTTCTCTGCAGGATAGTCTCGATATCCATGGTTTTCAGAAAACTCGAAGAGGGCGGCGACGTTCCGAAGCTCACCCTCCACTCCATTCCCTCCCTCCCGACCTCGGGGCAGGACTGCTCGGAGCAGAGGATAATGGGGGAGTTCTTCAGGATACTGAACAAGCACCGCCCCCAGCTCGTCGGGTACAACTCCACGGGTTCGGACATCCCCATTCTCGCCCAGAGGATGATCAAGCACGGCATGGCGGGAGGCTTTTTCACCAGCCGCCCCGACCGCCCGTGGGAAGGCGCCGACTTCTTCTCCCGGGGAAACGACTGGAACGTGGACCTCATGCGCTGCGTGAGCGCCTGGGGAAAGGGCACTCCTTCGCTTCACGAGATATCGGTGGTGAGCGGAATACCGGGAAAGATGGGCGGCGTCACGGGGCAGAGCGTGGCTCCCATGTGGCTTGCCGGAAGACTCGACGAGATAGTGGCCTACAACGAGTGCGACGCGCTTACCACCTATCTTCTCTGGCTCCGCATGGCGCATTCCGCCGGACATTTCGACTCCGCCTGCCACGAGCGGGAGCGGGACCTGCTGCGCGACATGGTGCGCCGGGAATCCGCCGCGGCGGGAAGGGAGCATCTCGGCGAATACCTCTCCCGGTGGGAGAAGCTCTCGGGGGAGGGGACGGATGAGTGAGATTCCGCGCGGCGGCCGCGTCGCCGTGGTTTCCTTCTACAGGTTCGCCGAACTCTCCGACCTGGAAGGGATTAAGTCCTCCCTCTTGGAAGTAAGCGCGCGAAACGGCGTGAACGGAACCTTCATTCTCTCCGCGGAAGGGATAAACGCCTCCGCCGCGGGTCCCCCGGAGGGGATCGGGGAACTGATCGCGTTTGTCGAGTCCCGCCCCGCGCTCGCCGGGGCGAACTACAGGGTCGCCCGCCATTCGAAGAGCCCGTTTCACAGGCTGAAGGTCAAGTTCAGAAAGGAGCTCGTCCCGATGGGAGTCGGGGGAATCGGGATTCCCCGCCGCGTGGGCGAGTACGTCCCGGCGGAGGAGTGGAACGGGATTCTCCGCGACCCCGGCGTGCTCGTGATCGACGCGAGAAACGACTACGAGTGCCGCGTCGGAACTTTCAGGGGAGCGGTCAGTCCCGGGACGGCGAATTTCAGGGAGTTTCCCCGGTACGCGGACGAGAACCTCGACCCCGAAAAGCACGAAAAGGTGGCCATGTTCTGCACGGGAGGCGTAAGGTGCGAGAAGGCGACGGCGTATCTTCTGGAAAGGGGCTTCGGGAGCGTGTACCACCTGCGCGGGGGAATACTTTCCTACCTCGAGCGGGTCCCCGAGCGGGAAAGTCTCTGGGAGGGAGAGTGCTTCGTCTTCGACGACAGGACATCTGTCGTCCACGGTCTCGGCGGGGGAACGTGGACCACGTGCAGGAACTGCCGGTCCCCGCTCTGCGCGAAAGACAGGGAATCCGGGCTTTTCCGCGAAGGGGTGTCGTGTCCCCGCTGCCACGGCTCTCTCACTCCCCGGCGGGTCGCGTCGCTCGAGGAGAGACGGAAGCAGATGAGGCTCGCCGAGGAGAGAAACACGAGGCACCTGGGCGCTTTCGTGCGGCGCGGCAGGGCCGCGGGCTAGGCGGTCTCGGCCGTCTCCGCGCTTTCGATCTCGTCTTTGAGAAGCTTGTAGTCTATGCTGTCGACGAGGGCCTTCCAGCTTGCCTCGACTATGTTTTCCGAAACCCCGACCGTGCTCCAGTTCCTCTCCCCGTCGGTGGACTCGACGAGCACCCTCACGACGGAATCGGTTCCTCCCGACTTCGACAGGACCCTCACCCTGTAGTCCCTGAGACGCAGGTCCCGAAGCCGCGGGAAGAATTTCTCGAGAGATTTGCGAAGGGCTCCGTCTATGGCGTTCACGGGACCGTTTCCCCTGGCCGCTGCGCGCTCGGCGACGCCGTCCACCCGCACCTCGACCGCGGCCTCGGAAAGCGGCTCCTCCTCGCCTTCCCTTTTCTCCACCACGCTTCTCGCGCTTATGAGGTGGAAGCGCTTGTCGTGGGTCCCCAGGGTCTTTCTCACCAGAAGCTCGAACGACGCGTCGGCTCCCTCGAACTCGTAGCCCTGGTTCTCGAGAACCTTGAGCTGCTCCAGGATACTCAGGATTCGCTCGTCCTTGGGGTCCACGTCTATCCCGAGCTCCCCGGCCTTGTACGCTATGTTCGCCCGCCCGGAGAGGTCGGAGACCAGCACCCGCCTCCTGTTGCCCACGCTTCGGGGATCCACGTGCTCGTAGGTGTCGGGGTTTTTCATTATGGCGCTCACGTGTATTCCGCCCTTGTGGGCGAAGGCGCTTTTTCCCACGAACGCCTGCTTGCTCAGGGGGGAGAGGTTGGTGAGCTCGTGGATGAAGTGGGCGGCGGAGTAGAGCTTTCTCAGGTTTTCGGGGTCGACGGACTTTCTTCCGAGCTTGAGCGCTATGTTCGGTATTATCGCGCAGAGATTCGCGTTTCCGCACCTCTCGCCGTAGCCGTTCATGGTTCCCTGCACCTGGGTCGCTCCCTCCCTCACGGCGTAGAGGGTGTTGGCAACTCCCACCTCGCCGTCGTTGTGGGTGTGTATTCCTATGCCCGCGCCGTCGAAGGTCTCCCTCGCGTCGCGCACCGCCGTCTCTATCTCCCAGGGCATGGACCCGCCGTTGGTGTCGCAGAGAACCACGGCGTCGGCCCCCGCTCCCAGCGCGGTCTCGAGAACCTTCATCGAGTAGCCGGGGTTTCTCTTCCAGCCGTCGAAAAAATGCTCGGCGTCGAAAAACACCTTGTCGGCGCGGCCCTTGAGGTACTCCACCGAATCGCGCACGAGCTCGAGATTCTCTTCGAGCCCTATCTTGAGAGCCTCGGTCACGTGGAAGTCCCAGCTCTTTCCCACTATGGTCACCGCGGGGGTCTCCGCCCGCACGAGGGCCTGTATGCTGGGATCGTTCTCGCAGGTCGCCCTGGCGCGTCTCGTGCTTCCGAACGCCGCGACGCTCGCGTTTGCGAGCCGAAGCTTCCTCGCCTCCTCGAAGTAGCCCTTGTCCCTTTCGTTCGAGCCGGGCCACCCGCCTTCTACGTAGTGGACTCCCAGGTCGTCCAGCCTTTCCGTGACGCGTATCTTGTCGTGTATGGAAAAGGAGATGTTCTCTCCCTGGGTTCCGTCGCGAAGCGTGACGTCGTATATCTCGACCGCCCGCCCGCCGCTCATTTCGCTTCTCCCATGCCGAAGGCGTCGTGGAGCGTTCTCACGGCCTCTTCTGCGTCCTTTTCCTCGAGAACGCAGGAAATCTTTATCTCCGAAGTGCTTATCATCATGATGTTTATTCCCTTTCCGGCAAGCGCCGTGAACATCCGCGACGCCACTCCCGAGTGGGTCTTCAT
This sequence comes from Thermodesulfobacteriota bacterium, assembly GCA_965243595.1. Lineage (GTDB taxonomy): Bacteria > Desulfobacterota_D > UBA1144 > Nemesobacterales > Nemesobacteraceae > Nemesobacter. Next base: position 1,738,577 of record OZ251569.1, on the reverse strand, counting down.
CCCCACCCCGACCAGCGACACCTTCGATATGGCGGAGTCCGAAAGCACCCGCTTCGCCCCGAGGTCTTCGGCTATCTTCCTCGAGATCTCCAGGGATCTCTTGAAGTCCGCCTCGGGAACCGTGAACGTGAGGTCGGTCGATCCCTCCTTGCTCACGTTCTGCACTATCATGTCCACCACTATGCTCCGCTCTGCGAGCGAGGAGAAGAGCGTGGCCGCTATTCCCGGCTGGTCGGGCACGCGGGTGAGGGTGATCTTCGCCTGGTCGCTGTCGCGCGTGACGCCCGAAACGACTATGTCCTCCATGGATTTCACTACCTTACGCTCCTCTACCACCCACGTTCCCTCGCTCGCGGGGTTTCGCGTGGACTTAACATGTATAGGCACTTTAAATTTTTTTGCAAATTCGACGGCCCGGGCCTGGAGCACCTTGCTTCCGAGACTCGCCATCTCGAGCATCTCCTCGTAGGACACGCGCGGAAGCTTCCTCGCGTCGGGACAGATCCCGGGGTCGGCCGTGTAGACGCCGTCCACGTCGTCCTTGTAGAGCTCGCAGGCGTCGGCCGACATGACGGCGGCCACGGCCACGGCGGTGAGGTCCGAGCCCCCGCGCCCGAGAGTGGTGAGGTTTCCCCGCTCGTCCGCTCCCTGGAATCCGGCCACCACGGCCGCCTTCTTCTCCCCGAGGGCTATGCGCACGTTCCTGTCGTCTATCGACTTTATCCTCGCCCGGGAGTAGATGCTGTCGGTCGTTATCCGTATCTGGTGTCCCTGGAAGGACGCGGCGTCCTCCCCGAGCGACTTTATCGCCATGGCCAGGAGACCCGAAGACACCTGCTCCCCGCTCGAGGTCACGACGTCGAACTCCCTCTCGTCGGGGGGATCCATTATCTCCCTCGCGAGACCCACCAGCCTGTCGGTCTCTCCCGACATGGCCGACACCACGGCTATCACGTCGTTTCCGTTCCTCTTCGTGTCGACCACGTGGGCCGCCACGCGTCTTATCTTCCCGACGTCGGCAACGCTCGTTCCGCCGTATTTCTGAACGACAAGAGCCATTTTCCACCACCGGTTATCCTTATTTCCCTGGAGTTCTCGTCCCCGTCCTCCGCGGGACGTATGTCGATCATGACGGCGTCGGCGGGAAGCACATCGCCGATCTTCTCCGCCCACTCCACCACCGACACCCCGTCGCCGTAGAAAAACTCCTCGTAGCCTATCTCCTCGAATTCCGCGCTTCCCGAGAGCCTGTAGGCGTCGAAGTGAAAAAGCGGGGTCTTTCCCTCGTACCCGTTCATTATCACGAAAGTCGGGCTGTTGGGCTCCCGCTCCGTTCCGAGGCCGCGCGCGATGCCCTTGGCAAAGACGGTCTTTCCCGCTCCGAGGTCTCCCGAGAGCCCCACCGTGGAGCCCGGGGGAATGAGCTTTCCCATTATCTCTCCGCAGAGCATGGTCTCGGCCGGTCCCCCGACCGCCAGGGAAAATTCCGTTTTCATGGCGCGCTACCCGACAGTCCTGAAGTGCCGCTCTTCGGTCGCCGAAAGAACGGAGCTTACAGAAGCGGGGATTTTATCCGATATGTCGGTGGCGGTAAAACCGGCGGCCCCGGTTTCCCCGAGGAGAAGGTCGGCGGCGTGGCCGTGGAGAAAGACCCCGAGGCGGCAGGCGTCCCGGGGAGAGTATCCCTGGGCCAGAAGCCCGCCTATCACTCCCGTGAGAACGTCTCCGGTTCCGCCGGTGGCCATGGCGGGATTTCCGGTGGGATTTATCGACACCTCTCCGTCCGGGGAGGCGACCACGGTTCTCGCGCCCTTGAGAACCACGTGACAGCCGTGTTCCCGGGCGAATCCCGAGGCCGCTCCGACGCGGTCCGCCTGGACGCTTTTCGCGTCGGTTCCGAGAAGTCTCGCCATCTCTCCCGGGTGCGGGGTTATCACGACGGGGGCTTTCGTTTCCCGAAGGACCGCGGGGCGCTCCGCCGCTATGTTGAGGGCGTCTGCGTCGAGCACCGCGGGGACTTCGCATTCCCGCGCGACCGCCGCGACGAATTCCGAGGCCGAGGCCGAAGCCGATACGCCGGGTCCCACGGCCAGGGCGGCCTTCTTGTCCCGAAGCTGCGCGAGCGCGTCTTCGAGCGCGTCGGGAGAGAACGTTCCGTCCCCGGAGTCCGCCAGAGAAACGGACATCGCCTCCGTCGTCTTTTCCTCGATGGTTCCCGCTATGCTCGCCGGAACCCCGAGGGTGACGAGTCCGCTTCCCGCCCGAAGCGCTCCGCGGGCGCAGAGAACCGCCGCGCCGCTTTTTCCCGGCGAGCCCGCGAGCACCAGCAGGTGTCCGTGGGTTCCCTTGTGCGAGTCGGCGTCTCTTTTTCTCACCAGTCCCGCGCACAGGCGAAACGTGAGAAGCTCGTGGGGAAGGTCGCGCGAAAGCTCCCTTGGGGTGGTTATGTCGGCTACGTACAGGGTTCCCGCGCGCTCCACCCCGGGATGTACGCACATGCCGAGCTTGGCGTGGGCGAAGGTCACCGTCGCGTCCGCCCGCACCGCCGCCCCCATGGGCCGCCCCGAGTCGGCGTCGAGTCCCGAGGGTATGTCGACGGAGACCACGGGCTTTCCCGCCTCGTTCATGAAGTTCACCAGTCTTTCGTGAAACCCCCCGACGTCTCTCGCGAGTCCCGTTCCGAAGACGGCGTCCACGATCACGTCCGCGCCGACCGCCCGGGGAAGTTCGCCGTCGAGCTCCCGCACGTCGGCTCCGATTTCAACGAGGGCGTCGAGGTTGGTCTTCGCGTCGCCCGAGTAGCCCTCTTTTTTCCGCGCAAGGTGCGCGCTCACTTTCTTTCCCGCCGAGAGCAGGTGGCGCGCCGCGACGAACCCGTCACCGCCGTTGTTCCCGCCGCCGCAGACGACGGCTATGTCGTTCGCCCCGGGATACCTCTCGAGAATAACCCGCGCGACGGCCCGCCCGGCGTTTTCCATGAGCGCGACGCCGGGAACGCCGAACTCCTCCATGGTCCTTCGGTCTATTTCCCTGGCCGTTTCTCTCGTGCAGATTTTCATGGTCCGAATCGAATGCGGACCGCCCGAAGGGCGGCGTCTTTCGCCTTTCCCCGAAAGGAAGTCTCTATTTTCCCATTCCGCCCGCGGCGGTGGGTCTCGAATCCCCGAAGTCCTTTACGAGCGTTTCGACGAACCGCTCTGCGTGGGCGAAGCAGAAGTAGTAGGAAAGAAGAATGCCCCCGCTCCTGTTCACGGTTATCAGCTGGTAGTGCCTGCTGCAGATGTCCATCCCGCACGTTATGCACTGCTTGATCGCCTGTCTCTCGCCCTTGAGCTCGCAACGCTCCCCCGAGGCACCTTCGTGGTCGCACCGGTAAATCTCTACCTCTATCTTTTCCACGGACAATCGTTTCTACCTCCCTCTTTCCGTCTGACGCAACCGGAGCTAAACAGTTTTCATAAAAGCCGAACCTTCGTGATTTTCAATAATTTTAGCGACCTCGGATTTTGCCAACATTATCGAGAAAGCGTGATGCACTGATAGAACCGCATCCTGCAGGTCGCCGTCGGATTCAAGGTTCTTGACGTTTAGTCCCATTTTCTTCAAATCTTCTGAATGGATGTGACGCGCATGCTCTTTATGCATGTTCGCATTTGTAAGCTGTTGCGCGATTTCCAAGGCTTTCTGTTCTCCGTCCGCCCGGTTCTTAAACATTCCGTCAGTCATGGCGTTTACCGCGACCGCACTGGAGAGTTCAATGGCTTGTTGGGCCATTGTTAGAAGAGCCGGCGATATTCTGGAGAGAATAGGTGTCCATACCTTGAGTTTGGTCGGTTCTTCAACGATTTCGTCGTGCGCGCGTCTGAATTCTTCAATGAGCGTCACGGCCGGAATGGATCCGAACTGGGGATCGATTGGACCGAGGTTGCTGTGCTTCCCCATCCATATCTCTCTTCCCGTCAAAGCCAGAAGAGTGCCTCCGGACATGGCGATCTGCGGGACGAAAACACGAATGTCATCGCCGAACATTGCCCTTATATAATAAATCAACGATTCGGTAGCCGACACGCCGCCCCCCGGACTGTGCAGCAGCAAATCAAGACCGAGGGAAGTGTCCAGACCGTGAAAACAGGACATGAAGCCCGCTTTGTCATCATCCGTTATGCTGGTGATATTCGAAAACCGCGCGCCCGTTTTCTGCAACCAGCCCGAATAGTAGCAAACTGTATTGCGATTGGTTTTTTCGTTGAGCTTTTTTAGATACCTGCGACGTACTTCGTTACTGTCGGACTCATTGATTTCGCTTAGAATCTGATTCCAGTTGCCCATTTGATTTTTTCAGGTTTGTCCCGTCAGAGACGGAACTCGGTACGTACTCGTCGCTTCCCGGTATTGATGGCATACCCCGATCGTCTATTACCGGAAGCACATCTTCAAAAAATTTGCGCAACTCGTCAATGGACTTTTCTCTTGCCTCCGTTTTCTCGGTCATGGCTCCTCCCGAAAAACAAAAGAATAATTTCGCTTATTTCGCTTATAATTATAGTGCAAGAGAGAATTTATTTCAAAGGGTAAATGCTCTCGGTCTAGCGGGAGTTTACTGTGAATGGGTATAGAGAGGTTGTAACAGATTGGTTTCATTGAGTTATTGAGGGTTGAGGTGTATTACCCACGCAGGCTTATATCAACTGGTCGAGTTCCAGTCCTTTTACCAGCGCCTGCTGAACCAGGGTTTCCTTCTTCAATACTTGAGCGACTCTGGGCGTTCCCGTCTTTCCCAGGGAAGGATAGAGTATCTGTTCTTCGTTTATCTCTCCAAGTTCCTTTATAAGCTGTTCCATAGACAGTTCGGGCCATATCTTCTCCGCCCGCCTGTGCAGACTCTGCAACAGAGAGATGCCCAGCATGCAGCAGAAGGCGTGAACCCGTATCTTGCCGTCGATCCAGTGATACATGGGACCCCATTTGAGCCATTCTCCCTGCTTCAGTCCCCTGAACACCCTCTCTATGTTCTGTTGAGCTTCGTAGGCTTCCACGACCTGCCGCGCGCTCCAATCCATGCGGTTGGTCATCAGGACGGTGCGCCCCAGCCGCCGCTCCGTCAGATTGCGCAGGGCGCCGTGGTCGAGGCTGAAGTTCAGGCTCCAGCCCTTGCCCTTGCCCAGAGATTCAAGTTCCCATTTCACCAGGCGATTTATGAACGAGGCGCAAAGCCAGCGTTCTATCTTCTTTGTGATTCCCTTCTCCGTGTGCCTGCCGCCGGGCTTGAGCAGCTCTCTAGACAGTCTCTGCATCTTGCCCAACGCCTTGGCCAGGGAAGTGTGAATGCTCTGCTGCTGTTCGCTTGAGAACGAAGCGGAATGGCGAAGCACCGCCAGATGTTCTCCTCCATGCACAATCTCTTTGCGTCCAAGGGCGGAGACCCCCGGATGGCGAGGTCCCAGGAGTTCGAGCTTCTCGACGGGATGTTCCCGCAAGGACTCCGGAGCCTGGTTCCACGGCAAAGCGCTGATCCATCCCATCCCCGCCCGCTCAAGCTCAAGGGTGTTGGCCAAAGACGCCGACCCCTTGTCCATGACCAGGGTCACCGTCTCTTTGTCTATTCCGTGGGAGTCGAGCAGTCGGGACAGACGGTCCACGACCTGCGCCATCTCGTGACTGTCGCTCAGATTGCCCGGATAGACGTGATGGCAAAGCCCCACGCCGCTTTGGCCGTCGAGAACGTAACTCAACCCCACCTGGCGAAGGTCGTGGCGTTTCTGCTTGTTGTGTCCCCTCTGGGCCAGCTTGCTGCGCTCGTTGGTGGTGGCAATCCACGTATGGAAGTTCGTGGTGTCGTAGGCAAACACCCTTCGGCCGACCATATCCTTGTCCCGAAAGGCTCCGAGCAGCAGCGACTGGGCCCGCTCAAGTTGCCGTTCCGTTTCTTTCTCCGAGTCTCCTCCGATGCGGGAGAAGGCGTCGCCGAATGCCTGGGAAGTGAACCTCTTGGAGTTGAACTTCCAGAGTCTTCTCAGAACGCTTCTGTCGTACCAGCGTTCCACCTCTGTTTTGGGGCCTGGAGCGCAGACGCGGTGTATGGCTGCCAGCACGAGATAGTGGGCGACGGAAGGGCCGCTTCGTGGCTTGGGCCAGAGTTTGAGCAGGGCGTCGAGAACGCCGCAGCGTTTTGTCTCGAACCACAGAGCGGCGGGGAGTCCGAGCTGAATGGTGAGAGATTTAATGGGAGAAGGAGCGGACTGGCTTTTGACCATCCTGGCGATGGTTTCTGCGGTGCCGAGGTAACTCTGCTTTACTATTCGGGGTTTTCCGTCGACGCGTTCGGAGCGGACGAAGTAGTAGTAAATGTTTTTGCCTTTGCGTTTTTTGATGATGCTTCCCATGATAGGTAATACGAGTATAGCATATAGATAGAATAAGTCAACAGAAAGAGGAGGATATAGAAAAATAATAATAGGGTAATACGAAAAAAGGGCGAAAAAATTCCGTATATTTCCTTGCGTTTCAGTGAGTTAGGTCGTTCTTACTTGGGAGATTTACCCGCTTCGCAGTAAACTCCCGCTAGGGGTAAATTGACTGACGGGACATTTTCGGGGTGATGCTGAATGTTCGGGCGGAGCACAGGAAAAACCTTGAAGGCGATAACACTGAAAAGTTCACCGAACTGCCGTCCGCTTGGAAAATTCTGACCGGGAGGTTGAATGAAAGTGACCAGATTCAGGTATCCCAACTCGGACAAGACCGCCGATGTCGGCTGGGTGAACGGTCTGTGGATGTTCCTGTTTGCGGGTCTTTATCTTATTTACAAGGGTCTCTGGCGGCATCTCGTTTTATTTATAGTTGTCAATCTGCTGATTGCCGCTTACCTGGCGGACGACCTGGAGGAGTGGATGGCGGCGGCGTGGATTCCGAATCTGGTGTACGCCTTCATGATTCCCGGAATCCTGAAAAACCATTACAGGGAAAAAGGCTACGAGGAGATTAAATGAAACGCGGCTTTCGGACCTGCTGATTTCGTCGAGAGTCTGTTTCCCTCCGCCCATTTGTCTTCTCTTGTTCTATCTTGTCGGACACAAAGCTCGGTACATACTCGTCACTGCCCGGTATTGACGGCATACCCCGATCGTCTATTACCGGAAACACATCTTCAAAAAATTTGCGCAACTCGTCAATGGACTTTTCTCTTGATTTTCCTCTCCCGGCCATCGGTTCCTCCCAAGAAACAAGTTTTATGCTTTCAGCTCTATAATTATAGCGTAAGAGAAAATTTGCTCAAATGAAGAAATCGATTGCGACCTACAGATAATATTGACCGACAGGAAGATATTTGTCTCCGTGTTTCCAAACTCCGGTTTATCTCTCGACGGCTCATGAGAATATCCGCGTTGCGAAATCGTTGCGGTTTGGCAATTTTTCCGATTGGTTATAATAACCCCGAGCCATTCGTCATGATGATATCCCCTCAGCAGGCCGCGCGCGGCGCTATCAAGTATCTCTACACGAAGGCCACCGGAAGACCCAAGCTTCTCAACCTTGAGATAACCAAGCTCTGCAACGCGCGGTGCGATTTCTGCGACTACTGGCAGACGAAGCACGAAGAACGTCTCTCCGACTACACTCCCGTGATAAAGAAGATAAATCCCCTGGTCACCGTCATCACGGGCGGAGAGCCCATGATCAGGAAGGACCTTCCCGACATCGTGAGGCAGGTGAAGGGATGTTCGACGTTCATCTTCACTTCCATGGTCACGAAGGGCGACTTTCTCACCGAGGAGAAGACCGAGGAGCTTTTCGACGCGGGAATCGACCAGATAGCCGTCTCCCTGGATTTTCCGGGAGAAAAGCACGATTCCTACCGGGGAATTCCGGGGCTCTGGAAAAAGCTCTCCGAAACCCTTCCGCGGCTCTCCGAGCGTTTCCCCGGAAAGAGCCTTGTGCTCAACACCATAATAATGGAAGACAACCTCGACCAGATAGTAAAGCTCGCGGGAAAGGCGAGGGAGTGGGGCATATCCATATCCTTCAGTTCCTACTCGGTCATGAAGACCAACAACGACGACCATTTCGTAAAGAAAGAGGAGCTTTCCAGGGTGAGCGCACTGGTCGAGGAACTCGTAAGTCTCAGGAAGAAGTGGAAGGGAACAATTCTTTCGACCGAGTATTACCTTCGCGAAATCCCGGGATACTTCGAGAAGGGCAGGGTTCCCGACTGCCTGGCCGGGATAAGCCACATACACGTCACTCCGAGCGGTCATCTGAAGCGCTGCTCCGAGATGCCGGTCGCGGCCCACTACACCGAGTACGAGCCGGGGCTCTTCCAGAAGACCGAATGCACTTCCTGCTGGTACAGCTGCAGGGGCGAGAGCCAGAGCCCCGTCACGGTCAAAAGGGCCATGGAGTACATGGGAATCTACATGTAGCAGGATTTCCTCGTCGTTTCCGTAGCGGGCGGAATGTGTGTTTTACGGGAGATGGTACCCGCTTTCATTTTCTATTCGATTCCGTTTTTGCTATTGGAAGGTTCCGTTTCCAGCGCTGCTTCCAAGTCGGTTTTCGAAAAATCGTTTCCCACGAAAAGAAGAGGTATGTCTCTTTGTTTCGCCAGAGCGTATCCGAAACAGTCTCCGAAGTTGAGAGATGCGGGGTGTCTCCGCTTGCCCCAGTTCGCAAACGCGGTTTGCGCCGCATGGGCCGCAACACCGTCCAGTGGAACGATTTCGAATCTCATCCCGGAAATCAATTCCTCGGCTTCGTCCAAAAGGTCTCGTCCCGTCGCTACGATCAGAAGCTCCGAGTAAGTCCCGGCGGACATGCAGAGGTCGTTTTCAGCAAGGCATGCCTTGACGCTTGCCGATGTTTCTTCGTCCAGCAGTACGGACATGATGGCGGAGGTGTCGACCGCGATCATGAAGGAAGTCCGTCATCGTCGTATAGAAAATTGTCGGCTTTAGCCGCAGAAACGCCTTTTGTAGCCTTGCGCTTGGCTTTCTGAACTATTTTTTCTATTATTGCCAGCTTTTCAGCAGGGGTTTTCTTTGCGGAAAAGGGTTTTATTTCCGCGATCGGCTGACCGTGTTTGGTTAGAATCACTTGTTCGCCCGCAAGAGCCGCTTTTATCAGGGCGGACAATCTAGCTTTAGCTTCATGAATGGCTATTTTCATCATATGGACCATTGTATAGTCCATATGATGAAAAGTCAAATGTGGATTCTGCGGAGCGGCCCCGTACAGTTTAAAGAAGATGTTTTCGACATCTTGCTGACAATTGCTCCATACGTGTGGTGGAGACCAACCAGTTGTCCCTCGTCACAAAGTCCCTCTGATTTGGCCATTTGCGGACGATGCCAGTTTAAGGGTGATTATTATTTGCCTTCCTTCGTTGGCTGAGGTTTTGGTGATTGAGATTTAGGCTTTTTGACATTCGGCCTAAAATCATTGATAAACAACTCCCCAGACTTAGGTTTGGGCTTTTGGGTATCTAGCTTGAAATCCCTTTGAGAAGATCCGTCGTGCATTTCAAACGTAGGGTAACACCAATGAGTAGTGTTGTCAAAACCAGCAAAGACAATATGTAGGAACAGAAAAGAAATTGAGGGATGTTCCATACGAATCTTTCTTTCTCTTCGTATGGCTCTGCGTTTTCATTCACTGTTTTCCGGAAAAAGTTCAGTTGTCTCATTTTGTGAACTATAAACGAAAAAACCGAAAGTACGGTGAGAATGTAAGCCGAACTGATTATCGGGCCGGGAAGGTCTAGTCCAAAAGCGGCGGCTAGTATCAAAACGACCGACGATATCAGAATGGTGTTCAGGCTTCTGCCGGCTTCCAGATAATTCTCCGCCGCGTTTTCCCTTATCTTTTTTTCAACATCTTCTTGAGGCACTTTCTTTTCCAAGACGGGAATTCCTAACTTCGCTCCACTTTCCAGTCGGTGCCGTCGGCGCGGTCTTCGAGAACTATTCCAAGAGAATTGAGGTGGTCCCTTATCTCGTCCGCCTTCTTCCAGTTCTTTTCCCTGCGGGCGGAGTTCCTCTCTCCTATGAGCCTTTCTATCTCCTCCGGGCCTATGTCCGAGAGGCCGGCCGCGGACTTTCTTTTCTGGAGGTATTCGGCGGGTTCTTCTTCCAGTATTCCCAGCACCGCCGACGCTTCCTTTATCTCCCGGACGGCGGCGTCTGCGCTCTCCGTTCGCCCGACCGAGTCGAGCGACCTGTTCACGGACCTCACCAGATCGAAAATGTTTCCCACGACGTCGGCCGTGTTGAAGTTGTCGTTCATCGAGGAATGGAAGCTTTCCGTGAACTTCTCCGCCGCGCTATCGAGCGCGGGGTCGGAGCCCCCGGACCCGGCGGTCTCGGCGACCCTCTGCAGGGTGACGTATATCCTCTCGAGCGAGGACTCGCTGTCGCGCATGCTCTTTTCCGAAAAGTCCGCGGGATTCTGGTAGTGGTGCGAGAGAAAGAAAAGCCTTATCGACTCGGGAGACCATCTTTTCGCGGCCTCCGAGAGGGTGAAGAAGTTCCCGAGAGACTTCGACATCTTCTCCTTGTTTATCCGTATGAGTCCGTTGTGAAGCCAGTACCTGGCGAATCTCTCCCCCGAGGCGGCTTCGGACTGCGCTATCTCGTTTTCGTGGTGGGGGAACACGAGGTCCTTTCCTCCGCCGTGTATCTCGAAGTCGGTTCCCAGGTACTCCATGCTCATTACCGAGCACTCTATGTGCCAGCCTGGCCGCCCGTCTCCCCAGGGACTCGGCCACGCGGGCTCGCCGGGCTTCGATTCCTTCCAGAGAGCGAAGTCGAGGGGGTCTTCCTTGCGCTCGTTCACGTCTATCCTGACTCCTTCCAGCATGTGGTCGAGCGACCTTCCCGAAAGCGCCCCGTAGCCCGGGAACTTGCGGACGGAGAAAAACACGTCGTTTCCCGAACGGTAGGCGAACCCCTTGTCCATTATCTTCTCTATGAGCGCCTTTATCTGTTCGAGATGAGTCGTCACCCGGGGTTCCGCGTCGGGGGTCTGCACTCCTACGGACGCCATGTCGTCTCTGTATTCCTTTATGTACTTTTCGGAAATCTCCTCGCACGAAACGCCTTCCCTCGCGGCGCGGTCTATTATCTTGTCGTCTATGTCGGTGAAGTTTCTGGCGAAAAGCACGTCGTATCCCGCGTGGCGGAGATATCTCTGTATGATGTCGAAGCTCACCGCCGAGCGGGCGTGGCCGAGGTGGGCCGAGTCGTAGACCGTGGGGCCGCACACGTACATCCTGACCTTGTTTCCCTCGAAGGGGACGAGGTCCTCTTTTTTCTGGGAGAGGGAGTTGTAGATTTTTATCCTGGGGAGCTTTTCCATTTCGGGCGGAGGTTCCCGGCGGCTTTGTCCGCGGGCGAGGATTTTCGAAGGAAAGATTCTACGTATTCGTTCTGCTAATTCAAGGGAGACGGCTTCTGCAGAAAAACCGGATCTCCGCGCGACATCGCGGCCGGATTAACACGAAGATAAGGGCGGAGGGCAAAAAAAGAAGCTGTCTCGGACCCGCGGCGTACCGGCAGACTGCCCGTTCTGAATTTTATTGCCCACACTTTCTGCTCATTGAAGCGACCTCCGCCTTTTCGTCTTCTTTAACAGATACTCCTGCGTTCTGTCTCCTTTCACTCGGTTGCAATGTCCGCAGAGCAGCTGAAGGTTGGCCGGTTCCGTTTGCCCTCTCTTGCTCAAAGGAAGTATGTGATCGACTTCCAGATTTCTTTTTGCGAATTCTTCCCCGCAGCCGTTGCAGATTCCTCGCTGTCTCTCATACAAGACGGTTTTCACTGTCGAGGAAACCGGTCTGCGGGTCGGCTTGTTCCTCCGTTTCCACTTCTTCCGTCCCCAGACCCCGATCTGGGCGGCAACGGCTCCAAGCACTATTATCGACAGTATTATCACGGTTAGGTCGGTCATCTTTCGTTTCCGCTTCTGTCTTCTCTCTGTGTACTCGCGCTCCGGAGGGGGAGTGTTGCCCGTATCGTCATATCGCCCATGCCGTAGACAGTCTGTCGTCTCCCAATCTTTCCTCGCCGAGTCGGGTGGATTGTCAAGAGCATCGAAACAAACTGTTTTCTCCGCAACTCGTCTGACCAGACAAACTCTTTTTCCTCCTTGGGCGGAACTACAGAACGCCTCCTCCTTATATCTTTCCCGTCTTACCCGTCCTCCTTAAAGCCCCGATTGAAATCGGCAAGGTTTTTCGTGTACACATCCAATTCCTTTTCTTTATCCGAAAACGCCTTAATGATGCCGTACACCGCCAACCCCACGGTCGCTCCGGCAACGGCTCCCACAGGTCCCGCAGCCGCGCCCACCCCGGCGCCTCCTCCGACCATGCCCGCGGCCGTCATTCCCGAAGCCGCAATCAATCCCGATGCGACGGTAGATCCGGTTCCGGCGTAAATCCCGGCGAAAACGATATCTCGACACTTCTTGCTTTTCATACACTCTTCGCTCTTTTCGTTCAGAACACCCACGCCTTTTTTCACCGCGTCGGAATTTACAACATCCTCCATCGCTTTCGCCGTAGCTCTCAATTCCTCCATAGACGAAATCTCCTTGATTTTTTTAACTGCGTCCGAACGTGTGTATTCGTCTTTGTTCCCATACACCTTGCCGGACGCGTTCTTTATCACGGAGTAGGCGGAAGCGGTTACATTTTTCACTTTATCGGTGGAATACTCGACTCCTTTCTTTCCTTTCTTGGTGTAGTTCCATGCCTTTTCTAGCAAATTCGCATCCTCTGGACGCGTTTTTTCGCAAGTAAAAAGGAATATCGCGACAACCGACACTGTGACCAGTGCAGCCACTATATACGCCGAAAATCGCGATGTCTTGTTCATGTTCGTCTTGCTTTGTCTTTTCAGAAAGACCTGCAAAGCATGCACGGAAGCGGATTGTCGCCTCGCTCGTCTACAGATTCTCAAGTAGCCCGCGGTTGTTCTCGACAACAGCTTCTTTACGACAGAAAGTCCAGCTTGCCTGCGGCCGAGTCTCTCTCGATTTTCCTGTCTCACTCGTCCCAGTCGTTTTCGGAGAACCAATCTCGCAAACGGGCGTAATCCTCTTGAGAGATAGTGGCCAATCGCGGATTTTATTTCTTCTACGGATGGCATGACAAGTATTTTCTCCACTTGGGCATATGGTCTGTTGTTATTGTCCACAAAAATTCCGGTTTAATCCAAACCGGAATTTCTTTGAGACGCCCAATCGGGTACCATTGCCACTCATGCTTCCGTTCCGTTCTGAAGTTGAATCCGCGATTGACTGCAAGATGGCTGATCGAACTCCTTTTTCAGTTCCACCGGAGGAATCGCAGCTTTTATCCATCGGTTGTTTCAGTGAGTGGATGAAGTCTTCCAGTCGACGGCGAGAAAATATATGGTCATGAGCAATTCCGATTGAGTCTGTCGGACTTTAGCGTCTATGTTCAATCGAGGTAAAATAAGAGAATCACAAGAACTACAGGAGAGAGAACCATGCCTGAATTCGTTACGTTTGATCGGTCCACGCCAAGCATGTTGCCCGCGAGGGTGGATGATTACGTGCCCGAAGGGCATCTGGCCCGTTTCGTAGTGGAGATAGTGGCGCAACTGGACCTGAGCGATTTGACGGAGGCGTATTCGGGCAGGGGCTCCAGGGCGTATCACCCGTCCATGATGGTGGCCTTGCTGTTTTACGGATATGCCACGGGGACGTTTTCCAGCCGCAAGCTTGAGCAGGCTACATACGACAGTCTTGCGTACAGGTATATCTGCGCCAACAACCATCCCGACCACGACAGCATAAACAGTTTCCGCAAGAGGTTTTTGGAGCAGCTTGAGGGGTTGTTCGGGCAGATTCTCGTGATGGCTCACGCGATGGGGATTCTCAAGATGGGGACGGTGAGTGTGGACGGCACGAAGATAAAGGCCAACGCGTCGAGGCGCAAGAACTTGAGCTGGAAACAGATACGCAAGGTGGACAAGCGCATACGCAGGGAGATAAGGGAGCTTATGCGTAAGGCACAGGAGGCGGACAACAGCGAGAGTCCCGACGGAATAGACATTCCCGAGGAGTTAAACAGTCGCAGTGAGCGTCTTGAGGCTTTGAGCGACGCGAAGCGGGAGCTTGAGCGCAGAGCGGAGCACAGATACGAACGAGAGAGAAAGCAGTATGAGGAGAAGATGGAAGAGCGCAGGGCCAAGGAACGACGCGACGGGCGCAAGATACCAGGCCCCAAACCCAGGGAGCCTCAGCCCGGGCCGACGGACAAGGACAGGGTTAATCTTACGGATGAGCAGTCACGGATCATGTCCGTGAGCACTGGAGGATACGAGCAGAGTTACAACGTTCAGGCGATGGTGGACACCGAGAGCCGGATGATAGTGGGCAGGCACGTGACGCACAACGGCAACGACAAGCGGGAGATGGAGCCTGCCCTTGAGCAGCTGGCAGAGGCGGAGAGGCTGGTGGGGGAGGCGGACAATCTTTTGGCCGACGCGGGTTACTACAGCAAAAAGAACGTGGAGGCTTGCACAGAGCACGGGGTCAGGCCGGTGATTTCCATACGCAACGAGAGGAGAGGTCACAAGTCGGCAAAGCCGCCCAAAGCCGTTGCGAAGAACAAGACGGCAGTGGATGAGATGAAGGAGCTTCTGGAGACGGAGGAAGGCAAGGCGTTATACGCCAGGCGCAAAAGCACTGTGGAACCGATGTTCGGAGTGATAAAACACGTGCTGGGGTTTGGCCGGTTTTTTATGCGAGGGATTAAGGCTGTGAGCAGGGAGTGGAGTCTGGTATGTATAGGCTACAACCTGAAGAAGATGTTCACATTGAGGACGAATTAGAGAGGGAGGAGGCAAAAACGGGAGAATCGACGGCAACGCACACGCAAAAACGGACAATATACTGCCAAGGTATCACGCCGTCTTGAACAAAACGACTGGTTCTCGATGTCAAACAGCTCCAATCAGGCTAATCTGCCTCGTCCGTTAGCAAAGTCCGACAGACTCGATTCATACAGAGGTTTCATCATGCGCTTGCCGCGGTCGGAGAAGACATCGCACGGTCGAAACACGAGCCGGGAGCGGAAACATGACGCGGCTTTCCCTGTTTGACGACATGCCTCCCGAAACTCCCTCGACGGAAGGCATCAAGTACGCGGGTTCCAAGCTGAAGCTGATACCGCACATACTCCGACTGGTCGAAAAAGTCGGAGCGAAGACGGTTCTGGACGGGTTTTCGGGCACGACCAGAGTGTCTCAGGCCCTTGCCAGGCTGGGTTGCACCGTCGTCTGCAACGATGTCGCCGTATGGTCAGAGGTTTTCGGCACGTGCTATCTTCTCAACCGTAAAAAGCGGGAGGAATACCGGCCGCTTATCAACCATCTCAACGCGGTCCCTCCGGTGGACGGATGGTTCTCCCGCCACTACGGCGGAGAGCCCGGCGACGGCCGTTCCGCGCGGCCGGACGGAAGCAAGAAGCCGTGGCAGATACACAACACGCGCAAGCTGGACGG
Source organism: Thermodesulfobacteriota bacterium (assembly GCA_965243595.1). Classification (GTDB taxonomy): domain Bacteria; phylum Desulfobacterota_D; class UBA1144; order Nemesobacterales; family Nemesobacteraceae; genus Nemesobacter. Next base: position 1,723,050 of record OZ251569.1, on the reverse strand, counting down.
GATTCGCCTGGAGATAGAGAAACTCGGGCTCGGTCCCGTCGACAAGGCCGTGGCGCTGACGAGCCTTATAATGGCGCTCGACCGGGTCGACAGCAGTCTCGGCCACTTCGCGTCTTATCTGAAGGAATGGTCCCCGCGCTCGTACAAGGATCTTGCGCTCAAAGTGCCGAACGTCTTTCCGTCCCCGCCAGGGCATCGGGTGTTTCGAGAAGACATACTGGACCTTGCGCCCGACCTATCCGTCGACCTGGCGTATTTCGATCCCCCTTACGGGTCAAACAACGAAAAGATGCCAGCGTCGAGAGTGCGGTACGCTTCCTATTACCACATATGGAAAAGCGTGATCCTGTTTGACGAACCCGAACTTTTCGGCAGGGCCAACCGCCGCAGGGATACTTCCGACACGGTGGCCGCGTCCGAGTTCGAGGAATTTCGCCGGGGCGACGGCGGCCGCTTCATCGCGGTCGAGGCGATAGAGAACCTCATAAGGGCGACCCGGGCGCGCCACGTAGTGCTGTCGTACAGTTCCGGAGGCCGCGCCACGGCCGAGGAACTGAACGACGTGATGCGGAGCAACGGCAAGCTTCTGGAAGTGGTCGAGATTGACTACAAAAAGAACGTGATGGCCGGCATGAAGTGGACGAACGAATGGATAAGGGACGAAGACCGGTCCAACCGGGAGTTCCTGTTTCTGCTGGAAAAATCCCCGAATTCGACCGCCCGGGCGGCGGGAGCGACTTCCCGTCCGGATTCGACGGCGCAAACGCGGGGCGCCGTCGCGACGACCGTCGGGTAGGTCGCCGTCGGGAAAAGGCGGGACCGTGCGGAACTTGGTCTGTTTCTTTGGAAACGCGGAGAATCCGGTCAACTGAAAAACTACTCACGTAGCATTCCTACTAATTGAACAATATACTCCATTCTACTACTGTTCATAAATTTCCGACCTTAATCAACGGCATGTTAAGCTTTTTTTGAACAGTTTAAAAATAAAAGGTGTTTTGTTACAGGGGGTTAGGGAGGCAAAAAAACGCTGTGGCACTACAAACCGCTTTTTCCGTCGCCAAGCTATAAGCCCGCCGATCAGTCTGCGGCCGGTTGCCTTTCAATGAAGTCCCCACCGTCCTCACGCCGTATGACGGGAGGCAGGCGAAGTCCCAGGCTTCGCAAGACCGCCCCGGTTTCTCCCTTCGCCGTGCTGCGCACGACGAAGCTCTTTCCCCCCGTCTCTATCTTCGTTTCGGTAAGGGAGGCGAGGTTGCGGATGATGTCGTTCCACTCCGATTCTATCTTCTTGTCTTCCATGCGGCGCAGCAGTTCCTTGCGCAGAACCAAAGCCAGAAACGAGCAGAACACGTGTCCACGTATCGCTGCGTCGCAGTGATGATACACCGGTCGAGTCCTCAGAAGCGACTTGGCCGCCCGAAACAGGTGCTCGACCTGCCACAGGTTCTTGTACTGCCACGCTATGCGGGCGGCGGAAGCGGAGCTGTTGGTCTGAAGAACCCAGATGCCGTCAAGCTTCGCCTCCCGCTCTATCTTGTCGCGGTCAATCTCCATCCCTCCTCTCCTGGTCTTGAGATAGCGGCTGTAGCCACGGTTGGCCACCAGCGACTTGGGATCGGTTCTCAACTTCTCTTCGAGACCGGCTACAATGTTTTGGCGAACCTCCGCGTCCCTGCTCGCCTGCTGCCGCGTGCGGCACATCACGTAACGGCGGGGCGGATAAGGCTCCTGTCCCTTATCGGCCTTCTTTTTCTTCTCCTCCTCGCTGTCCTCCATCAACACTTCCTTGACTTCCACACAGAAAGGCTCCCTGCCTCCTTCCCTCTCTATCTTCTCCATACGCATGGGAGCGTCGTCGCAGAGAATCCACTCCATGACTTCCTTGCTGTTGCGGTGCCTGGCTCCCAGAATGTATTCCCAACCCATATTCACAAGCGCCACGACGTTGGCTCTGCTTATCATCCCCTTGTCGGCCACGACGCACACCCGCCGTATGTCGAAACGTTCTTCGAGCCTTCGGGCCACGGCGCGCAGCGCCGAAACATCCGCCGTGTTGCCCGGCCATACCTGGGAACACACAGGAGTCCCTTCGCCGTCCACCACGACGCCGAGCACCACCTGCTTGCAGTCGGAACGATGATCCTTCGATATGCCGCGCTCCCCCAGCTCGCCTCCTTCCCCCGTGAAGTAGAGAGAAGTGGTGTCGAAAAACACAAGCTCAAGTCCGCTGAACAAATCCCTTCTCCGCCCGTATAGCCTCTCCTCTATCTCGTCCTTCACGCAGCGGGCCACCGCCACGCATCCGTCCTTGCCCACGGGATATCCCTGCCCGACCTCCTCCCCGAGCCACGACATGGCCCGATACAAATGGTGAAGAGAAAGCCCTTCGGTCCCTTCGATCGCCTGACTCTCAAGCCATGCGACGGCGCCGCGGTCCGACCCCGTCTCCATAAGCCTGTGCAAAACGCTCATGAACACCGCTCTCTCCACGTCGAAGCCGAAACGACGACCCGCAAGCATCTCCCCGACAACCTCCGCGCATCCCGTAAGTTCCCACAAACGCCCGAACACCATGGAAGGTCCTATGCTCAATGCATCGAAACCTTCTTCTTCCCCTCCCTCTTTCTCCTTGCGTTCCCTCTGTGCCAGAACCATCAGGTTCTCAGAGAACTTCAGGGCAGAAGCGATGAGACGATCCAAAGCTCCGGTGCGGGTAAGAACGTCGAGACGGCCCAGGTTGGCCAGAACGCGCTGGCGCACCTTGCCTCCCTCGCGTCTGTTTTCGACTATCTGGAGGTATTGATACTTGCCGTTTGACTTGGTTCTGCAGAACATGGTCGCAGGTCCATAAAAGTGACACTACGACGATTATAGGAATGATGCGGATATATGTCAAGCGGAAAAGGAGAAAAACAACTGTTCCCGACACAATCTCTAGGCACTACATTTCTCGCGCCGCGGCACTGCCGAATTCACAAAACCCCCGTAAACATTGACCTCGTGTCTTCAAACCCCTGTGAAATACCTCCCAAACTGTTCAAAAAAAGTTAAGATGTCTTCTCATTAGAGGCGAGAAAACGACTATGGATAGGAACTCCTCACTTCTATAGCGAGATATCTAAACTGTCCGTACTTCCTTCCTCCGAAGCTTGAGAAGTCTCGCCATTTGCATTCGTAGGAATCTTTTAGTCTTATTGAACTCGTCCTGCCTTTCTTCGTTCCAGGGCTGGTCCTGTCGTCCCATTTCATAACGTCTTTGATTGCCTTGCTCTCGTGGACGCGAAATTCGGCATCGAACGGGTTCGGTTTCTTCGAAGGTTTCCAGTAAGAAGAATCGTTTGTAAGTAAAGACCGCAAACCCGAGTGCGGGCGGTTTTGCGTTCGCAACCCGTTCCAGCCTTTCTATGTCCTTTACGAAGTCGTATCTGCTGACATCTTGGGCCTCTTGGTCGCGGAGTTGAAATGTTACACCACCTTGGTTCAAGTGCAGTTTGCGAGTTCGATATTTCAGCTCAATGGCGGTTTTCTGACTTGGAATCCAGATGTCCAAGGCCATTCTCCTTGGGAGGAAAGGATGGAACTCCGAGTGAATCAGACATGGTCTCCTTTTGTAAATACAGGACATGAGGGACTGCTGGAAGTCCGCTTCGGAATGAAAGACCGGGCGGGCCCGGGCCAAAATTCCATGAGTTTGTGAATGTTAAACATTGTCAAAATCGTATAATATCAAGCACCTCCGGTCAAATCTGCGCAATCGTTTGAAGGGAGCCCCGAAAAGTTTCCGCGACAATATATTTTTCTTGCAAAAATTTCCTTGCCAAAGACAAGCCTTCCGTTAGTATATTCCTCCACGCCCGTTTTTCGGGCGGAAATTTGCGGGTTGACAATCCCTTCGGGACAAGTATCATAATCAACCCTATTTTGATTTGCTGATCTTTGAAAATTTAATAGCAGACAGCAGCGGGCGAATTAGAGCAGCATCCGTAAAAATTTTTCAAATTTTTATGAAGAGTTTGATCCTGGCTCAGAGCGAACGCTGGCGGCACGCCTAACACATGCAAGTCGAGCGAGAAAGCGGCTTCGGTCGCGAGTAAAGCGGCGGACGGGTGAGTACAACGTGGGTAATCTACCCGAAGGTTCGGGACAACTCCGAGAAATCGGGGCTAATACCGGATAAGACCACGGTATCCGCGGATACAGAGGTAAAAGATTCATCGCCTTCGGATGAGTCCACGCCCCATCAGGTAGTTGGTAAGGTAAAGGCTTACCAAGCCTAAGACGGGTAGCCGGCCTTAGCAGGTGAACGGCCACATGGGAACTGAGACACGGTCCTGACTCCTACGGGAGGCAGCAGTGGGGAATATTGGGCAATGGGCGAAAGCCTGACCCAGCGATGCCGCGTGAGGGATGAAGGCCTTCGGGTTGTAAACCTCTGTCAGGAGGGACGATGGGACTTCGGTCTTGACTGTACCTCCAGAGGAAGCCCCGGCTAACTCCGTGCCAGCAGCCGCGGTAATACGGAGGGGGCAAGCGTTGCTCGGAATTACTGGGCGTAAAGGGTCCGCAGGCTGTCGGACAAGTTGGGTGTGAAAGCTCAGGGCTTAACCCTGGAATTGCATCCAAAACTGTCTGACTAGAGTCCGAGAGAGGTTGGCGGAATTCCCGGTGTAGCGGTGAAATGCATAGATATCGGGAGGAACACCAGAGGCGAAGGCGGCCAACTGGCTCGGCACTGACGCTCAGGGACGAAAGCGTGGGTAGCAAACCGGATTAGATACCCGGGTAGTCCACGCCCTAAACGATGGATGCTAGGTAGGGGGAATTCAATTCTCCCTGCCGTAGTTAACGCATTAAGCATCCCGCCTGGGGAGTACGGTCGCAAGGCTGAAACTCAAAGGAATTGGCGGGGGCCCGCACAAGCGGTGGAGCACGTGGTTTAATTCGATGCTAAGCGAAAAACCTTACCAAGGCTTGACATGTTAACTCAAGCCTGCACGAAAGTGCTTGGTGGATCAGGGTTCTGCCCTGAACAGTTTTCACAGGTGCTGCATGGCTGTCGTCAGCTCGTGCCGTGAGGTGTCCGGTTAAGTCCGGTAACGAGCGCAACCCCTATCTTTAGTTGCCAGCGCTTCGGGCGGGCACTCTGAAGAGACTGCCGGCGACAAGCCGGAGGAAGGTGGGGACGACGTCAAGTCATCATGGCCCTTACGCCTTGGGCTACACACGTGCTACAATGGTCGATACAATGGGTCGCGAACCCGCGAGGGGGAGCCAATCCCATCAAAGCCGATCTCAGTTCGGATTGCAGGCTGCAACTCGCCTGCATGAAGTTGGAATCGCTAGTAATCGTGGATCAGCACTGCCACGGTGAATACGTTCCCGGGCCTTGCACACACCGCCCGTCACACCACGAAAGTCGGTTCTGCCCGAAGTAGCTGCGCTAACCTTCGGGAGGCAAGTTCCTAAGGTAGGGCTGGTAATTGGGGTGAAGTCGTAACAAGGTAGCCGTAGGGGAACCTGCGGCTGGATCACCTCCTTTTTCACGGAGCGAACTGTCTCTTTTTCGTCCGCCGTCTGCTTTTTACGAAAAGTTGATTCCTACGCTTGACAAGCGACAGGGGCCTATAGCTCAGCTGGTTAGAGCGCACCCCTGATAAGGGTGAGGTCGTTGGTTCAAATCCAACTAGGCCCACTCGGGGGTGTAGCTCAGTTGGGAGAGCGCCTGCTTTGCAAGCAGGAGGTCGACGGTTCGAGCCCGTTCACCTCCAGAACCTGAAGAGTTCTGAATCGTTTTTTCGATCTTTGACAACTGAATATGACGCTGAGAAACAGAATTTGATCGTGTCGTTAGTATTATCGAGGATTTTCACGCCTCGCAGATAAGATGTGCAGAGCAGAAGGTGGATGCCTTGGCGACGGACGGCGATGAAGGACGTAGTAAGCTGCGATAAGCCTCGGGGAGCCGCTTAACGGGCTTTGATCCGGGGATTTCCGAATGGGAAAACCTGGCCGAGCAGACCTCGGCCATGCCATCGTGAACACATAGCGGTGGCAGGCTAACGGGGGGAAGTGAAACATCTCAGTACCCCCAGGAAAATAAATCAACCGAGATTCCCCTAGTAGCGGCGAGCGAACGGGGATCAGCCCAAACCGGAGGGAATTTCCCTCCGGGGTTGTGGGACTTCAGCGTGGGACTCGTAGAGGTAGCCGAACGGTCTGGAAAGGCTAGCCGCAGAGGGTGAAAGCCCCGTAGGCGAAACCTCAAGGAGCCCTAGAAGTATCCCGAGTACTCCGGCACACGTGTAATGTTGGAGGAATCCGGGTGGACCACCATCCAAGGCTAAATACGTGCCGTCGACCGATAGCGAACCAGTACCGTGAGGGAAAGGTGAAAAGAACCCCAGTGAGGGGAGTGAAACAGAATCTGAAACCATCTGCTTGTAACCAGTGGAAGGGCTATGTCCATTTTATGGAAACGCCTGACCGCGTGCCTTTTGCCTAATGAGCCTGCGAGTTATCTTCAGTGGCCTGGTTAAGCCGAACGAGGTGTAGCCGTAGCGAAAGCGAGTCTGAACAGGGCGCTAGTCACTGGGGATAGACCCGAAGCGAGTCGATCTATCCATGGCCAGGGTGAAGCAGAGAGAAAACCTTTGTGGAGGCCCGAACCGGTCAGGGGTGAAAACCTGTCGGATGAGCTGTGGATCGGAGTGAAAGGCTAATCAAGATTCGTGATAGCTGGTTCTCCCCGAAATATATTTAGGTATAGCCTCGCGTGATGACCAACGGAGGTAGAGCACTGATTGGACTAGGGGGTCGAAAGATCTACCAAACCCAGACAAACTCCGAATGCCGTTGGGTTAGCGCGGGAGTCAGTCGGTGGGAGATAAGTCCCATTGGCGAGAGGGAAACAGCCCAGATCGCCGGCTAAGGCCCCTAAATACGGACTAAGTGGTAAAGGATGTGAGTTGGCATAGACAGCCAGTAGGTAGGCTCAGAAGCAGCCACCCTTTAAAGAGTGCGTAACAGCTCACTGGTCGATGCGAACTTGCGCCGAAAATGAATCGGGGCTAAGTCCGTTGCCGAAGCCGCGGGCTACGCAAGTAGCGGTAGGGGAGCGTTCCCAGCGGGCAGAAGGGCTACCGTAAGGAAGCCTGGACTGCTGGGAAGTGAGAATGCAGGCATGAGTAGCGATAAAGGTGGTGAGAATCCACCTCGCCGTAAACCCAAGGTTTCCTGGGCAAGGCTCGTCCTCCCAGGGTAAGTCGGGACCTAAGGCGAGGCCGAAAGGCGTAGTCGATGGAAAACGGGTTAATATTCCCGTACCACTCGACCTGAGTGATGGAGTGACGGAGAAGGATAGGTCATCCGGGCGCTGGATGTCCCGGTTCAAGCTTGTAGGAGGAAGAGGCAAGAAAAACCCCTCTTCAATACTCCGAGAAGCGAGTTACGAGAGGCGTAAGCCTCGCAAAGTGATTGATTCCATGCTTCCAAGAAAAGCTTCTAAACGTTGACGGTCGAGTGCCCGTACCTAAACGGACACACGTGGGTGAGTTGAGAATACTAAGGCGCGTGAGAGAACTTTGGCTAAGGAACTCGGCAAATTAACCCCGTAACTTCGGAATAAGGGGTGCCCGCGCGTATGTGAAGGTCCTCGCGGCCGGAGCGGAAGCGGGTCTCAGTAAATTGGCGGTAACGACTGTTTACTAAAAACACAGGGCTCTGCAAACACGCAAGTGGACGTATAGAGTCTGACACCTGCCCAGTGCCGGACGGTTAAGGGGACGGGTTATCTTCGGAGAAGCTCGGAACCGAAGCCCCGGTAAACGGCGGCCGTAACTATAACGGTCCTAAGGTAGCGAAATTCCTTGTCGGGTAAGTTCCGACCTGCATGAAAGGTGTAACGATTGCCGCACTGTCTCGGCCAAAGACTCAGCGAAATTGTGGTTCCGGTGAAGACGCCGGATACCCGCTACGGGACGGAAAGACCCCGTGCACCTTTACTATACCTTAGCATTGAATTTTGGTGCTGCATGCGTAGGATAGGTGGGAGACTGCGAAACTCTGCTTCAGGGCGGAGTGGAGTCAATGGTGAAATACCACCCTTGTAGTTCTGGAATTCTAACTTCGATCCGTTATCCGGATTAAGGACAATGTTAGGCGGGTAGTTTGACTGGGGCGGTCACCTCCTAAAGAGTAACGGAGGTGTGCAAAGGTTCCCTCAGCTTGATTGGAAACCAAGCGCAGAGTGCAAAGGCATAAGGGAGCTTGACTGTGAGACTGACAGGTCGAGCAGGTGCGAAAGCAGGTCTTAGTGACCCGGTGGTTCTGTGTGGAAAGGCCATCGATCAACGGATAAAAGGTACGCCGGGGATAACAGACTTATCTCCCCCAAGAGTTCACATCGACGGGGAGGTTTGGTACCTCGATGTCGGCTCATCGCATCCTGGGGCTGGAGAAGGTCCCAAGGGTTGGGCTGTTCGCCCATTAAAGCGGTACGCGAGCTGGGTTTAGAACGTCGTGAGACAGTTCGGTCCCTATCTGTAGCGGGCGAAGGAGATTTGAGAGGATCTGCTCATAGTACGAGAGGACCTGAGTGGACGAGCCTCTGGTGTACCAGTTGTCGTGCCAACGGCAGTGCTGGGTAGCCATGCTCGGAAAGGATAACCGCTGAAAGCATCTAAGCGGGAAACCTGCCTCAAGATTAGATCTCCCGAACGTAAGTTCCTTAAGGCCCCTCGAAGATTACGAGGTTGATAGGCTCAGGGTGTAAGTTCCGCGAGGGATTGAGCTGATGAGTACTAACCGGCCGTGAGGCTTATCTGCGGGGCTTGAAAATTCTCGATACCGATCAAAAGCGGTTTCACGTAGCGTCATGTTCAGTCGTCAGGGATCTTTTCCTTCCGGAAGACTTTCGCCCAAACGGGTATTGGCTTTTCCATTTTTTCAGCAAGGAAACGGTTGTGTGCGAACATCCGAAAAAGGCCTCAAAAACGTTCCGAAATCTTCAACACCGGCACGGATGAGTGTCTCATAAGCCGACCTTCACACACAAAACTCCAGTCAGTACTGCGTATCCCTGATTCAGTTATATTGCTCGTGAAAAATGCGGGTTGGCAGGAGAGGGTCTCATCTACCTGTTGGTGAGGAAGAATGGAGAAAAGCGTCAACAAGGTCGATTTCAGGAACATATCTGCTTTTGGAGGCGACAGGCGGAAGTCGTTTGAAGAATTCTGTTGCCAACTTGCCCGCCGCACGGTTAAGGAAGACAGTTGGTTCACCAGGTTGCGTGGAGCGGGCGGGGATGGAGGTGTCGAATGTGTTGCGGATATTCCCGACCGAGGAAGAGTCGGCTGGCAGGCGAAATATGTTTTCAACATAGAAAATCTTCTGAGGCAGGCTGATAAATCACTGGCTACGGCCTTGCGTGTTCACCCAACACTTACGAAATACGTGCTCTGCTTTCCGTTTGACCCCACCGGACCTACGGAAAGGAGAGGTCTTAGCGAGTGGGAGAAGCTCAACAAGTGGCGTAAGGAAAAAACTTCCACTGCTGGCGACCGCAAATTGGACATCGAGCCCTGGCCCAAATCCAAGCTTTTGGAATTGTTGCTCTGTCACGATGTGCCGGGAGGAGTACGCGAGTTCTTTTTCAACGAGACGGTTCTCTCCGATCATTGGTTTTCGAAGCACTTGGAGTCGGTCAAGGCAACTGCAGGTCCGAGATATACACCGGAACCGAACATCCGGACGGAGTTGAGGGAATGGTTTGACGCCTTTGGGCGTACTCCCGCTTGGTCCGGCGAATTTGAAAAGAAGATACGGGACTGCCGGAAAGCGTGCGATAGTTTCGCCATCGCCATAGGTGGCTCGGGGTCGGACCCAAGTTTGCCCAAGTGGTCGGAGGAACTGTGCGAGGAGTCCCGCTTGCTGGCGGACGATGTTGAGAAGTTTTTCGACGAATGTGTACGGATTACAAAGTTTGGCGACTCGGAATTGTACGAATCCCTCAAAAAGGAACTGGACTGCATATTGCAACGCTTCAGCCGTATCGAATCGCGGTTGGCTGACGACCTTGAGGCGGACCACGGGAAGGGGGCGGCCGATTCGCCTAGCTTTCGCCAGTCCATGGCAGAATATATGGTGTCTTTTCCAGCAGCATTGGTGAACTTCCGCGACATGTTTTGTTCTCCTTACTGTGCTCTCACGCACAAGCGGGCGTTTGTGGTTGTAGGGGCCGCTGGCTCGGGAAAGACCCATGGAATATGCGATATCGCGAATCTACGTTCCGATGCAAATGCAAATCTTCATACCTGCGTGGTTTTCGGGCACCAGTTTGAAGGAGGGCCGGCTCCATGGAAGCGACTTTCAGAAATTCTCAGCTTGTCTGCAACGCTCGGAGAGGACGGCGTTCTGGACGCATTGAACGCCGCAGGAGAAGCGTCTGGCTCACCTCTTCTTTTGTGCATTGACGCGATAAACGAAACCCGACCCTTAAGATACTGGCGTAACAACCTGCCCGCGTTCGTGCGGGCAATCGAGCGACGGTCGTACCTGCGTCTTTGCGTAACCTGCAGAACTTCTTTTAAGCCATATTGTCTTCCCGACGACCACGACCTTCAGACCGTACAACACGAAGGGTTTTCAGGGATGGAGCACATTGCGTGCAGGAAATTTTTCGAGCATTACGAACTCGCTCCACCAATAGCACCCATCTTACAACCGGAATTTTCAAATCCCCTCTACCTGCATTTATTGTGCAAGACACTGAAGTCTCGTGGGCTCAGCCGTATTCCCGCTGGATGGAGGGGACTTTCGCCGACGATAAGAAAATTTCTCGAGGAAAAGGAAAAACGGTTTTCCGAAGAGCACGAAATGGACATTGGAAACAACATAGTCGTGGGAAGCCTTAAGGCCATATCGAAAAGAATCGCCGACTCGGAGAAACGGACACTATCGTTTTCGGAGGCTAGGAACGTGGTTTTAGAAGCTCGTCCCCAGACCGACGGTCTGCAGGTTGTAGAATGGCTGTTAAAAAGCGACTTGCTGTTCAAGGAAACTCCGGTTTCCGGTGAGATGTCCGACGAGGAGGGGTCGGTAAAACCGGCGTTTGAACGGCTGGGCGATTTTTTGATCGCCGACGCATTGCTTGAAAAGTGCAAGCCGGGGGGAGTTGAAGAAGCTTCCAAGGGAGGCGGGGTGCTTCACGGTCTGTTGAACGACCCTGACAAAATCGGACCGAACGTGGGAGTTCTAACCGCGTTGTCAATCATCATTCCCGAACAAAATCCTGGGTTGGAAATACCCGACCTGACGGGCGATGAATCTGCGCGGAGAAAACTGGCATCCATTGCTGTCAAATCGTTTTCTTTTAGGGATCCGGACAGTTTTAGCCATGCGTCAAAATGTCTGATTCTGGAGGAACTAACACAGAATGATCGTTTCTTTGACGTCATGGACGCGGTGTTGGCTTCGTGCTGGCAGGCATCCGCCGTTGATGCAGTCTGGCTGGACGAAATTCTGAAGCGATGGCCATTGTCCAGGCGCGACGCTTTCTGGTGCGGCTATCTGCACGAGAGATTCGCGAACAAGGGAACTGTTCGTCGTCTGATTGATGCTGCGTTTGAACTTCCCTTGGATCGGGTGGAAGCAGATGTTGCGGAACGCTGGGCCATAGTGCTTTTCTGGTTTACGGCCGCGGCCGACAGGCGGGTCAAGGACAATGCAACGAGGGCGGCTACGGCGATTCTGGTAGCGAAGCCAGAAATAATGAAGGATGTGTTGCAACGGCTTCTCGAATCCGACGATGACGAGATGAAAGAAAGAGTGCTTCTTTCCTGTTACGGAGCCCTGATCGTTTCTAGGGATGCCGGAAGGTGTTCCGGACTGGTCGCTGGACTGATGGAAGCCTTCAAGGAAAACCCCGCCGTTTTCGACAATGCGCTGATTCGCGATAACATCAGATGCATTTTCGAGCTGTCCAAGAAACTTGACCCCGATTCCGGCAACATAGATCCCAAACTCCCCATGTCTAGAATCGGTTCCGACTGGCCGTTGGACATACCCTCTGAGGATGAAGCAGAGGCATGGAAAAGTATGCTGAATTTCAGAATCAACCACGTCGGAAGCGATTTCTTTATCTATTCAATGAGATGTCTGGGACCTTGGGAACATGCAGTTTCCAAGGTCGATATGGCCAAGTGGATGCTCAAACGTATTGCCAAGGATTTTGGATACGAGGGGTCGGGCTGCGAGAATTACGACCGGCACATGCTCGGTACATACGGGGGAGGACGTTCCAAGCCGGGGTGGGCGGAGCGCATCGGAAAGAAGTACCAGTGGACGGCAATGCATCAGCTGGCTTCCCGGCTACACGACAATGTCGAGCGAAAAGAAGAGAGTTCGTGGTCGAGATTTTCGAGGGAATCACTGGTGCTGGTGGAAGAACGCAAGATCGATCCAACGCTGTCGCACAAAACAGTTAGAAATGAAGACGACGCACGGTCGTGGTGGATAAAACCAGAGGCGGGTCGGTGTCTGAACGATGGGTGTTCGGACGACGAATGGAGTACGGATATGAACGGTATTCCGCAGTTGCGGGATTTTCTGTTGGCAACCGATCATGACACACAAGACTTCCGGCTTCTGGTCTCGGACCTGTCGTGGACAAATAAGGATAACGACATGGAATCAAACGCTCCTTATCGAGTCGTATGGATAATGATAAGGAGCTATCTAGTCAGGAGACCGAAGTTGTCTGCGGCGTATGATCGTCTGCGGGAGTGCAATTTTTTCGGTAGGTGGATGCCTGAGCCGGATCCATTACTATACGGATTCGCGGGAGAGTATCCATGGGCCCCGGCGTTTAGCGCCGATCTGAAGGAGTGGGATTACGAGGACCAATCAGTTTTGCCAGCGGTCTTCAAGCCGAGCTGGAACCAACTTGCGGTGGAATGGGAATACGACACTACCATACCAAGACGACATATTGCCGTTCCCAGCAACAAGTTTTTTTCCCGGGGAAATATATGGTGGAACGGGAGAGACGGTTACGCCCTCGCCGACGGGACCGTGGTTTTCAGGGACCCTTCCGTTATGGAGCCGGGACCGCAGTCCCTTCTTGCGGATGTAAACGAACTTGAAGAGCGACTCAAGGAACTCAACATGGGAATTATCTGGACCATGATAGGGGAGAAAATGGTTCTTAGTCGCAATGATCACGAAATGAATTCTTGGTCTACTTTCAGTCAAAGTGCCTACATGGACAAGCACGGTTTGATTAGATCCGAGAGACTAGTGTTATTTAAGGACCGCGAAAAGAATGTTGGACCGCGGGAGGACTGGCTGTCGTAATTTTTCTTCACTTCTTATTACCCTGTTGATTTTTTATCGTTTATAATAGCCCCCTCTATGGGCATCTCAGATATCTTTATCCACCTAGGCATTGCAGCGATAGTCGCTCTTCCCCTCATTTATTACCTTATGAAGGAGAAAAGTCGCTCGGCGTCCGAGAAGGCAGAACTTTCCTTTCTGAGAATCGAGCTTGAAGACTCCAGGGAGCAGAACGCCCGGCTGGAAGGGGAGATCAGGGCTTCGGTGGAAAAACAGGGAGACCTCGTCGCCGAAAATTCCCGGCTGAACGCCACGCTCGAGCAGGAAAGAAAGGGATTTGAGGAAAAAACGGCCATTCTCAACGACGCGAAAAAAACCCTCGGACACGAGTTCCAGAATCTGGGAACCAGGATTTTCGAGGACACATCGAAGAAATTCGCCGAAAAGAACAAGACGGACATGAAGAGCATTCTCGATCCGCTCCACGAACGGATAAAGGACTTCGACAGGAAGGTCACCGACACGCACATGGACGCGACCAAACAGATGACCAAACAGATGACCTCGCTGGAGACCCACATAAAGGGTCTCGAGAGCCTGGGAAAAGAAATGAGCCGGGAGGCCCTCAACCTGACGACCGCTCTTAAGGGAGAATCCCAGACCCAGGGAGCGTGGGGAGAGATAGTGCTCGAACGCGCCCTCGAGATGTCGGGACTCAGAAAGGACTTCGAGTACCACTCCCAGCCGACCTACACCGGACAGGACGGCAACTCGCTTCGCCCGGACGTGGTCGTCCACCTTCCCGAGGGAAAGGACGTCGTGATCGACTCGAAAGTTTCCCTCACCGCCTACGAGAGATACGTGTCCTGCGACGACGGGGCCGAGAAGGAGGGGTTTCTCTCCCAGCACCTGGCGTCGCTTCGCTCCCACGTAAGGGAGCTCGGAGAGAAAAGCTACGAGAACATCCCGGAAATAAGGAGCCTGAACTACGTGCTGATGTTCGTTCCCCTCGAACCGGCGTTCATGCTGGCCGTCGAGAAGGAAAGGAAGATACAGAGCGAGGCTCTTGAGAAAAACATCATGATCGTCGGTCCCTCCATGCTTCTTTTCGCGCTTCGCACCATACAGAGCATCTGGCAGTTCGAGCACCAGAACGCGAACGCCAGGGAGATAGCCGAAAGCGCGGGCAGGATGTACGACACGTTCGTCACCTTCACAGAGCACCTGCGGAAAGTCGGCGAGCGCATCTCCCAGTCTCAGGACGCCTACGAAAAGGCGATGAGCCGTCTTTGCGAGGGAAGGGGAAACCTTGTGAAGAGGACCTCGGACCTCAGAAAGCTCGGGGTGAAGGCGGGAAAGGAGATCGCCCCCGAAATCGAGGAAAGATCGAAGGCGTCCGCCGACGCGGTCGAAGTTGTTGGCGACGGGGCGTTCGCCGCGCCCGTTTTAGAAAAAAACGACTGAATCGTGTAAAATCACCTGCTTTCGCAGTCATCATCCATAACTTTTCAAGGAGCGAAGCTTAATTGTTCGAAAATTCTCTCAAAGACAGCTGGGCGCTCGTGCTGGGCTCCTCGAGCGGCTTCGGGGAGGCGTGCGGTCTTGAGCTCGCCCGCCGCGGAATGAACATTTTCGGCGTCCACCTCGACCGCAGGGGCACCATGCCCAAGGTCGAGGCCGTAGTGAAGGAAATAGAGGACTCGGGACGCAGGGCGGTGTTTTACAACGTGAACGTCGCCGACGCGGAAAAAAGACGCGAGGTCGTGGAGAGCATGAAGGAGATCGTCGCGGAGGACGGCCCCCGCGTGAAGGTGATGATACATTCCGTCGCGTTCGGAACCCTCAGGCGGTACGTGGCCGACGAGCGCAAGGACGTTCTCAGCCCGAAAAACATCGACATGACCCTCGACGTGATGGCTCACACCATCGTCTACTGGGCCCAGGACCTCGTCATGGAGGGGCTGATGGGGGAGGGCGGAAGGATATTCGCCATGACGAGCTCGGGAAGCCACAGGGTCTGGCCTACCTACGGCGCGGTGTCGGCGGCGAAGGCCGCCATAGAGGCGCACGTTCGCCAGCTCGCCGTGGAGCTCGCCCCGCGCGGAATCACCGCGAATTCCATAAGGGCGGGCGTGACCGACACCCCCGCGCTTCGAAAGATACCGGGAAACGAGAAGCTTTCCGGCCACGCCCTCGAGGTGAATCCCTCGGGCAGGCTCACCACCACCCGGGACGTCGCGAGAGCCGTCGCGCTGCTCTCCCTCGACGAGGCCGCCTGGATCACCGGAAACGTGATAGGGGTGGACGGCGGGGAGGACCTCGTTTGACTAAGCGGCGGCGTGGAGGGATAATAAAAGTCTGATGTTCAGGTTCTGGGGCAAAGACATGGACCTGGGTCTTCTGATACTGAGACTCGGCGTCGGTTTCTCCATGGCGTTTTTCCACGGCTACGCGAAGCTTGTCGGCGGGCCCGAGAAGTGGGTGAAGACCGGGGCCAGCATGCAGAATCTGGGCATCGAGTTCTACCCGGTATTCTTCGGTTTCATGGCGGCCTTCTCCGAGTTTTTCTGCTCCATATTCATAATCGCGGGTATTTTCTTCCGCCCGGCCACTTTCTTTCTCGCCGTGACGATGATAGTGGCCGCCGTGTTCCATCTCTCCCTTCCGGAGAGCTCGCCCGCGGCGGGCTGGAGCGGTGCGTCGCACGCGCTCGAGCTCCTGACGGTCTACGTCGCCCTCATGATCGCGGGGCCGGGAAAGCACACCCTGAACTTCAAGTAGACCCGCCGCGCGCGGCCTGTTTTTCCAGGTTCTCCCTTATCGCCCGAAGGAAGTTCGCTCCCATTATCTTTTCCACCAGGGCGGTTCCGTATCCCCTGCCCAGCAGGTATTCGGAAAGCGCGGGAAGCTGCGACACGTGTCTCGTCTCTTTCGGAAAATCCTTCGCGGGGGCTCCGTCCATGTCGGTTCCGATTCCGACGTGATCCTCCCCGCAGACGTTCAGGATGTGGTCGATGTGGACGTACACGTCTTCGAGGGTGGGGGGACGCCTGCCCTCCCGGAGGAAAGCCCCGTAGAAGACCACCCCGATCACTCCGCCCCGCCGCGAGATCGCGCGGAGCTGCCCGTCGCGAAGGTTCCTCGGGTGGTCCACGAGAGCCCTCGAGTTCGAGTGGGTGGCGACGGGAACGAGCTCCGTCAGCTCTATAGCGTCGCGAAACGATTTCTCGTTCAGATGCGAGAGGTCTAGCGTGATGCCGAGAGAGTTCATCTCCCCGAGGAGCTTTTTTCCCTCCGCCGTGAGCCCCTGGTCGCTCTCCGGCCCCGAGGCGTAGGCGTTTCTGTTGTTCCATGCCGGTCCGACCATCCTCACCCCCCGCTCGCGGTACTCGCGAAGATGCTCAGGCGACCGCACGGGGTCGGCTCCCTCCATGAGGGTGAGAAAGCCGATCCTCTCTCCCTCGCCGAGCGCGTCGAGGTCCCTGGCGGTTTCTATCCGGAAGACGCTTTCGGGGTGTCGTTTGCAGATGTCGTCGTAAACGTCGAGCTGGGCCATGGCTTCCGGCACCGATCTTCGGGGCTTGTGCTTCGGGTGAATGAATACGGTGTTGAACACCATCCGCACGCCCGCGCGCACGAGACCCGGAAGCGTTATCATGCAAGGAACCGAGGGGTTCTCGAAGCTTCTTTCGTAGTGGCGCATGTGAAAGGCTATGTCCTCGTGGGCGTCGACGGTGAAGAAGGTTCCCGCCTCGGGGGGAGTCCCCCATCCGCCGCCGCCCGGGGTCTCTATCCTCACCGCGTCTCCCGCCGCCACCTCCATGGAGCACTTCGAGGGCAGTTTTTTCTCCGCGCCTCCCGAGACGAGGGTGTTTCTCCCGCTTTTCCCATCCTCTCCTCCCCCCGTTCCCCACGGCCTCCCGCGCCTTCTCTCCGTTACGAGGGAGAGGTGGGCGTTCTCGGAGAACCTGTATTCCCTCACGATTCCGTCTCCGCCGGGAAACTCCCCCGCGCCTCCCGAGCCCCGTCTCACGGAGTACTTCTCCACGGTCACGGGAAGCTCCCTCTCCATCGCCTCCACCGGGGTGTTCAGGGTGTTGGTCATGTGGGTCTGCACGGCGCTCGCGCCGCGGGCCCCGAAGCGGCCCCCCATGCCGCCCGCCACGGTTTCGTAGTACGCCCAGGATTCGGCCGCCGGCGCGCCCGGGAGAGAGCCGAACGCGATGTTGCTCATGGTTCCCGCGCTCGCGGCCTGTATCGATTCCGGCGCCGCGAGGGCGAGCGCGCCGAACACCGCGTCCACCACTCTCTGGGAAGTCTCCACGTTTCCTCCCACGACGGCGCTCGGGTACCTGGCGTTCAGAACCGAATCGTCGTCCACCGCTATCTCTATCGGCCGAAGCGTTCCCGAGTTGAGGGGAATGTCCCGCGAGGCCAGGCACTGAAAGCAGTAGAGAACCGCGGAGGTCGTGACGCTCAGAGGAGCGTTGAGACAGCCCCCGACCTTCTTCGCGCTTCCCCGGAAATCCACCCGCGCGGAGGACCCGCTTACGGTTATTTTCACTTTTATCGGTATGTCTTCGGTTCCGGCCCCGTCGTCTTCGAGATGATCGACGAAGGAGTACTCTCCGTCCGGTATTCCCTCCAAGGCGTTTTTCATGAGGGCTTCGCCGTAGTCGAGCAGCGCATCCGAGGCGCGTTTCACGGTCCCGAGGGAGTATTTTTCCAGAAGCTCGCGCATTCTCCTCTCGCCCGTGTCGAGCGACGCTATCTGGGCCCGCAGGTCTCCCTCCCTTTCCTCGTGGTCCCTGGTCGCGCCGATTATCTCGGCGAAAAGTCCCGTCTTCAGCTCTCCCTCCTCCCGTATCCTGGTCGGGGGGATTACGATTCCCTCCTCGTGTATGGAGGTGGAAAGCGGCATCGAGCCCGGCGTGCTCCCCCCTATGTCCGCGTGGTGGGCGCGGCAGGCGAGCAGGAACTCGAGCTTTCCCCCGACGAACACCGGCGCCGCGCAGGTTACGTCGGGAAGGTGGGTGCCGCCGCGGAACGGGTCGTTCATGATGAAGACGTCTCCCGGGCGGAGGTCCTCCCGCAGCACCGCCTCGGCGGCGAACGACATAGACCCCAGGTGTATGGGGATGTGGGCCGCCTGGGCTATCATCTCCGCGTCCGAATTGAACACGGCGCACGAGAGATCCCTTCGCTCCTTTATGTTGGGGGAGAACCCCGCTCTCACCAGCACGGAGCCCATTTCCTCGGCCACGGCGCTCAGCAGGTTTTTGAATATCTCCAGTTCGAAAGGTCCGGGTTCCACGGCGAAGAATGATAACCGCTCACTGAAACCTGATACAATCTGCTATTCGCTAGCATTATCTATCAGGTCTAGCGTTTCGCGCTTCTTCCTCGTGGAGGGTTGCCCGGCGAGCCTTGCAAGGCAAGGTCTTACAGCCGGTCTGCGCGCCAGCCAAGCCGGCCTCGCGGCCTGCTTGCTCCGGGGAGCTCCCGGTGTTGCTATCCGTATCTCTTTGGCCTATGACGACGGCACCGTTCTCGTCGCGGTGATGCCTCGCTCCGCATTGCGGGCAAGTCCACCACTCCGCGCTCTTGAGCGCGTGATTGACGTAACCGCAGGCGGAGCAGGTCCTGGAAGTGTTGGCGGGGTCGACTGCGACAACCTCGATACCCGCTCGCTGCGCCTTGTATTTGAGAATGCGGAGAAACTCCGCCATGCCCGCGTCATAGACTCCGCGAGCGTTTCGCTTCCGCCGCCGTTTCGCCATCCTTGCCACGTCCAGGTCTTCGACTACTATCCGGCCAGCGAGCCTCGCGATTGCGGATGTGGCCTTGTGGATGTTGTCCTGCCTGATACAGGCAATCCGATAATGGAGTCTGGCGACGCGCAGCTTCGCCCGCTCGCGTCTTTTGCTTCCGATTTTCGTCCTCGACAGCTTCTTCTGCACCCGCCGCAGCTTCTTCCGGGCGCGCTCCAGCGCGCGAGGGTTCCTGATCCTGATAAACTCTCCGGTGGCGCGGTTGTGCGCCGTCGCAAGCGTCCGCTCCCCCATGTCAATCGAGAAGGCGGGGCGGCCGGAAAGGTTGGGCTTTACGGGGTCGGCGACCTCGCAGGTGAAAGAGATAAACCACTTCCCCGCCGTGCGCGTAACCGTCACTTCCGCAATCAGCGGCTCCGAGAAGCGGAGTTTTTCTGCCATCTTTACCCAGCCGATAATCGGCAACCTCACGCCGCGACCGCCCACCGTCACCAGGCCGCGGCCGTTCGACACGCGCCAACTGTCGCCGCGACCGCCCCGCTTGCGAAAGCGAGGGAAGCCGACCCCGCGCGCGACAACGCCTTTTTTCTTCTCCCCGCAATACCTGAGCCACGCCCTGATGCCTCTTCCCAGACCGTATTTGATTGCGTTCTTGGCCGCTATTTCGGAATGAATCTTTTTCTTGTCTTCCTTGTCGTTGTGCCACGGAGCTAGCTCATCCTTAACTGAGTTCCACCACTTGCGGAGACTCGTTTCGCTGAGAAGCTCTCCGGCCTCCAGCCGTGCCTTGAAATGCTCGAGCGCGTGATTATATGCCACTCTGGCATATCCGACTTGGCGCGCTATCGCGACCGCTTGAGCGGCGGTCGGGGACAGGCGGATTTTATGCGCCGTTATCAAACTTGGCCGCCTCCGCAAAACAGAGCGCGAGGGGAGCTCGTAAGGGCGCACAACACGGAAAAGCCGTTACCGCGCTCGCTCGATTTGTCTTCTCTTTTGTCAGGTCGTGCGCCATATCCGAATCGTAACCGCCACCACTGCCAATAATTATACCTTTTATCGGATAGTAGCAGAAAACTCGCAACAGTTAAAAACCCAATTGTCGGGGTTGGGTAAGGCGGGAGGATGTCCGCCGTCCGGGCGTGACGGAGATTAGCCCGCTATCGCGCCCTTGAGCGCCTCTCCCATCTCGGCGGGGCTGTGGCAGGTGACCACTCCCGCGCGCCCCAAGGCGTCGAACTTGTCCTTCGCGCTTCCGGAGCTTCCGGAGATTATGGCTCCGGCGTGGCCCATTCTCTTTCCCTTGGGCGCCGTGGCTCCGGCTATGAAGGCGGCTATCGGCTTTCTGAAGTTGTCGCTTATCCACTCCGCGGCCTCTTCCTCGTCCGACCCGCCGATCTCGCCTATCATGATCGCGGCGTCGGTGTCCGGGTCGTCCTGGAAAAGCGAAAGGGCGTCGATGAATGTGGTTCCGATGACCGGGTCGCCTCCTATGCCTATGCAGGTCGACTGTCCTATGCCTAGTTCCGTGAGCTGCCAGACGGCCTCGTAGGTGAGCGTTCCGCTTCTGGAGATTATCCCCACCCTTCCGGGCTTGTGGATGTAGCCCGGCATGATTCCCGCCTTGGCCTCTCCGGGGGTTATGACGCCGGGGCAGTTGGGCCCGAGAAGCCTCGAATCGCCGCCCCGCATGAACTCCTTCACCTTCACTATGTCGAGGGTGGGTATGCCCTCGGTTATGCAGATGACGAGCCCGACTCCGGCCGCCACGGCCTCGAGTATGGAATCCATCGCGAAAGCGGCGGGAACGAAAACGAGGGACGCGTCGGCTCCGGTTTCCCCGACCGCCTCGTCCACGGTGTCGAAGACGGGAAATCCCTCGACCTCTGTTCCGCCCTTTCCGGGCGTCACTCCCCCGACGACGTTCGTTCCGTATTCCCGGCACTGAGTCGCGTGAAAAAGCCCCGCGCTTCCGGTGATTCCCTGCACTAGGACCCTGGAGTTTCTGTCAACCAGAATGCTTATCTGTCCGTTCTCCCGATGGGTTTGAGCGTTTCGCGCTTCGGCGAAACACGGGCGGTAACATAACACGGTTTCGGCGGTTTTTCAAAACCGCGGACTGACTGGTGTGCATGTGTTGAGCTTCTGCCTGCAAAGACGCGTTTTTGAGGAAGGAAAGCGTTGACGCGTGAGCGGACTGACGGGGGAGGATGTTGAACTGGTTATTGAATGGTTGACCGGTAGACGGGAGTTCCGTCAGCTTCGAGTACTATTCCCCAAGTATGAGAGGCCGCTTCCCAGGTTTCCTCGGAAGTTTTTTTGATAGCTTCCGCCAAGGTCTTTCCCGAGTCCTTTTCGGAAAAAGGAACTTCGAGGGCAACGCACACGCCCCGCAGTCGCGAAATCAGCGAAGGATTTTCTATCATGCAAGAACAATACTTTCGGTACTTGACTTGGCAAATCGGAAACAACAAATTCGGGATTTTCCTTGTGGAAAAATCCTGATTCCTTGAAAAAGATAAAAATGCCTGCCGACGGCTCGGCGGGTTAAGTATAGACAGGGGTTCCGTCAGCTTCGAGTCGTATTTCGTAGGCTTTAGATGCGGATTCCCACGTTTCTTCCGAGACCTTTCTTATGGCTCGCACCAGAGTTTTTCCGTTATCCTTCCGGGAGTAGGAAATCTTGAGGGCGACGCACACGCCTCGCAGTCGCGAGATCAATGAGGGGTCTTCTATGGTTCTAGCCATGATGAGGATGATACTTTTAGGAACCGAATAGTCAAAATCAGAAATAACAAATTCTGTAAATGGCCAACAGTTCTTCCTTGAGCAATACGGTCTTTTCCACGAGTAAACCTTGTCAGTCTGTACCTTCGGCGAGTTCAATGAGCTTGTCGCGAAAATGGTTGAAGCTGGGAGAGCTGTTGTTCTCAACATCCATGTGCGGACAGATTTTCTCGGCCCATTCCGATTTCTGAGCGCCAACCGCTACCCAACCTTTGGACAAGAGTTCTTTTTTTCCTCCGGGAAATACGGCGTCGGCAAGCAGTTCCCACGTGCCGCAGACCGAATCGTTCACGTATTTTTTCAGAATTCTCTTCTTTGCTTTCGGGTATGCACGCTTGATGGCAGGGATGTCTCCGAGAAACCAGGCTTCCCCCTCTTCTATCGCTAGGCAGAAGCGGGTTTCGGGTTTCGGATCGCAGGAATCCAGAACCTCGTTCAGTTCCGCAAGAAAGTCTTTGCAGTTTTTGTCGTCAGTGTCGCAAACTACTATTACTGCTGCACGGTAGTCCTTGGGATATCTGGAAAACTTTTTTCCAGAGCCCTGCAGAAGTTTTGGAAGTCGGTCAAGAAGAATACGCTTGTTTGCGTCTGTTTTCCCAAGACCTTTTGGAATGTGACCGGCACCCTGGTAGTGATGTATTTTGACATTATGATCGGGATGATCAGGATCAATGATTTTCGGCACTATTTTTTCAAGTGCTTTTTTCCCCGACTGGTCTTCAACAAGGATCTCGAAGTGCATAGTGATTACCTTGCGTCGAGATAATCGCTGTACCAGAGTCCTCCAAGCGGTAGTTCTTGCTCCACTAGACTTGTTACAGTCAGGTTGTTGCTTGCCCGATGTATGGTTGAAAAACCGCTGTCTCCCTTTTCCAGAATCCATACCTCGTCGGGGTTGAGCCCGTCAACGAAGTACGGCTGGTGCGTGGTGACGAAAATCTGAGTGTCGGCTGCGTGCTCCCGGAATTCCATGCTCAGAGGCTCAAGGAGCTTGTGGTAAAGACCGTTTTCTGGTTCTTCCACGCATAGGAACGGGGGAGGGCTCGGATCTTCCAGCAGCACCAGGTAGGAAAGAAGCTTAAGAGTACCGTCTGACACATGCTGGGCGTAAAAGGGCTGCCGAAATCCTTTGTCGGCAAACCTGATCAGCAGCCTGCCGTCTATCGTTTCTTTCGCGCTTATCTTGCTTATTCCGGGAATTTTTTTTGCGACCTTTCTGACGATGGACCTGAAACGCTTCGGGTGTTCGCTTTCCATGAACTGCAACACGTTGGCCAGATTGTCGCCGCGTACATTCAGGTGTTCATGATGCCCCGCAAGCGGCAGGTTGCGCGCCGCATCCGGTGTAAAGTAACTCAGATGCCATCCCTCGATAAACCTGCGGAAAGCCGAAATCCTCGGGTGTTGTTTCAATGACCCGAGGGTTGATATGCCGAGCTTTCGACTGTCGTCAAGTTTCACGGGTTCAGGTTTTCCCGATTTTTCTTTTGATTTGCATAGCCTTGTGAATTCAGACAAAGGGGCGGGGCCGTAGTCTTCCGTGTCGGTTTCGCGACCTATCAGTCTTCCGCTCCACACGTCTCCTTTTCCGTTTTTCAGAAGCAGAAAGGAGTATTTCCGGACTTTGCGTATCTCCTTTATCCTGACGGCTTCGCTGAGACGTTCCTTCAGGACGAAGGGCCGCCCGGACTTGTCGAGGCCAATGGACAGTTCGTATATGATGGGGCACAATCTTCGGTTTTCCCTGTAATACACCTCGAATTCTATCGGTCCTTTCTCCCCGTTGGACAGGATGTTCCTAAAGCCTCTCGGTCCTCTGGCGCCGCAAGCATCCTCGACTCCGAACCTGAGACAGTCCGAAAGGAAACCGAACGCGTCGAACAACGTGCTCTTGCCCACCCCGTTTTTGCCGATCACGACGGTCAGCGGAGTAAGGCGGGACTCCTTGTGTTTCCACAAGCGGCCGAGAGACACGTCCTTCAGCGCTTTGAAATTTCTTACCCTGAAACCTTCTATTTTCGCCATCGTCTGCCTCGTTCGTCCTTCCGCGGCCGGGTCGCAATATTGTTTGGGCTGAAATTGACGCCCCATGCCGGCAACCGGGGACTTGGTCTGTCGCCCGTCGCTATAAATCTTAAGGGATAAATCCAAAAATGCGAATGGGATTCGACCGAAAAACGAAAAAGCGCGAAATCGGGAAGGAGAAAGACGGTCGGCAAGAATACGGCGCAACGCTACTCGATGTTCTGAATCTGCTCCCGTATCTTTTCAAGCTCGAGGCGTATGTCTATTGTAAGGTGAGAAATCCCCGCGTCCTTGCATTTGGCCGAGACGGTGCCCGCCTCCCTGTTCATCTCCTGCACCAGGAAGTCGAGTTCCTTTCCGACGGGTCCCTTCTTCTTCACGATCTTCCTGAACTTCGAGACGTGGGTCTCGAGCCTGACTATCTCCTCGTCGATCTCGCTTCTCTCCGTCACGAGCGCCGCGGCCTCCTGGGAGATCACGGGGTCCATCTTCTCCCTAGAGGAGAATATCCTCTCGATCTTCTCCCTGGTCTTTTTCTCGGACTTCTTCACGAACTCCCTTCTCTTTGCCTTCACGGCGTCCACGGTCTTCCTTATCTTCCCGAGATGCGCCAGTATCTTCTTCTCGAGCTTCTCCCCCTCGATCTCCCTGCTTCGGTTGAACTTCGAGACCGCCCGCTCGACCGCCTCCCGTATCTTCGCTCTCTCTTCCTTCGATATCCGGGACTCAAGCGCCCCGTTGAGCGAATCTCCCATCATGAGCAGGTGCTCGATTCCGACCTCGGAGCCGAGCCCCAGGGAGGAAACCAGCTTTTTGAGCGACCTGTGGTTTTCCCGAAGCGTCTCCTCGGTGAGAAGCCGCCTCTCCTTCGCGCCCGCCTGGACGGCGAGCCTTATCCTGATCTTTCCCCTGCCGATCAGGTTCCTGACCCTGTCGGCTATCGCGTTTTCCATGTGCCCGAGCGATTCGGGAACGACGGTCTTTACGTCGAGGAACCTGTGGTTCTCCGACCTTATGTCCACCGTCACCTTCCCGGCCCGCGTGGCGGCCGAGGATTCTCCGAAACCCGTCATGCTTTTCATATGCCCTGAGTCCGTCCCTGTCCCGTTTTCCGATTTCGCCGCAGAAACATACCCGCAAAGAAATCCGATTGATACAAGGGGGCCGCGCCGCGGGCTTGCCTGCGTCCCTTTTCTCGTTTAACTTCTTGTTCCGTCGGGCGGCCTTGGGCGCGCCTTCGACCCGCCGATGAGAAACGTCCTTCTTCCAGTCCTGCCTCTCGCGTTCTTCATGCTGTCCTGCGCGGTTCCCGTGAAGGACCCCTACGCGAGCAGGCCCGCGCCCAGGGTCTCGGCCACCGTCGTGGTGAACGATTTCCTGGAAGCCCTGAAGAACGGAAACTTCAACTCCGCCTACGAAAACATCCGCACGTTCAGCTCCGACCGCGAGGGCTACGTGAGCAGGCTCGGGCTTCTCTACGAGGAATACGACATGAAGATGACCGGCTACAGGGTTCTCGCCACCCAGCTTTTTCGGGACAGCGCCATAGTGGTCGCGGAGGTGTCGGTCGACTACCTGCCCCCGGGAGGGACCGAGCGCGTCGCGACCACCTACAGGAACCGCTACGACCTCGTCATACACGACAGGAGCTGGAAGATCGTAAAGGACGTCTGCATCGAGGACTGCGCCGGGGCGCCCGAAGCGGGCGGGGGAGGAGAGGGCCGGTGACGAGAGTGGCGGTGGCGGGGGTGTGCGGGCGCATGGGAAGCAGCCTTGCGTCGCTTCTGGGACGCGACGGGGAGATAGCCGTGGTCGGGGCCACGGAGGCCCCGGGTCACGAGTGCGTGGGCAGGGGCGCCTCGGAGCTCGGGGGATGGGCCGAGCCCGGCGTGGTCGTTCGCGACGACATGGCGGAGGCCGCGGCGGACGCGGACGTGATAGTGGACTTCACCGCTCCCGCCGCCACCCTCTCGCACGCCGAATACGCGGCCGGGAGCGGAAAGTCGATGGTGACGGGAACCACGGGCTTTACGGACGGGCAGAGAGAGGCGCTTCTCGCCGCGCTCGCAAAGATACCGTGCGTTTTTTCTCCCAACATGAGCGTGGGGATAAACCTGCTGCTAGAACTCGCGCGCAAGACGGCTTCCTCTCTGGGCGACGGCTACGACGCGGAGATAGTCGAGGCCCACCACAGGCGCAAGGTCGACGCTCCCAGCGGAACGGCCCTCGCGCTCGCCGAATCCGTGGCCTCGGGCCTCGGCCGCGATCTCTCCGACGTCGCCAGGTACGAAAGGCGCGGAAACACCGGCCCCAGGAAAAAGGGCGAGATAGGCGTCCAGACCGTCAGGGGAGGGGACGTCGTGGGAGACCACGCCGTCATGTTCCTCGGCGACGGGGAGAGAATCGAGCTCGTCCACAGGGCGACTTCCAGGGAGAACTTCTCCTCCGGCGCGCTTCGGGCGGTGAAGTGGGTCGCGGGAAAGCCCCCGGGAATCTATTCCATGCGGGACGTGCTGGGACTCTAGTCCCGCCCCTCCTCCGCGCGCCATGCACGGGTTCGAGCTCATATCAACCGACGGCGGGGCGAGGCGCGGCAGGATCCGCACGCCGCGCGGAACGGTCGAGACCCCTGCCTTCATGCCCGTCGCCACGCGCGGAGCCCCGAAGGCCGCGACTCCCGCGGACCTTCGCGCCCTGGGATTCGAGATGCTGATCTCGAACGCCTACCACCTCTACCTTCGGCCCGGGGCCGACACGGTGAGGGAGATGGGCGGGCTTCACCGCTACATGTCGTGGGACGGGGCGATAGCGACCGACAGCGGCGGCTACCAGGTGCTCAGCCTCTCGAAAACCAGGAAGATCGGCGAGGACGGGGTGACCTTCCGCTCCCACATCGACGGAAGCGAGCATTTCTTCTCGCCGCGAAAGTCGGTGGAAACGCAGGAGAGCCTGGGTTCCGACGTCATGATGTGCCTCGACGAATGTCCGGCCTGGGGCTCCTCCAGGGAGTACGTGGAGAAGTCCGTCGCCCTCACCACGCGCTGGGCTCGGCTTTGCCGGGAGTCGAAGAGCCCGGACTCGGGGGCGCTTTTCGGAATAGTGCAGGGCGGGGTTTACGAGGACCTGCGGGCGCGCTCGGCCGCGGAGCTTCTCGAGATCGGGTTCGACGGCTACTCCATAGGAGGGCTCGGGGTCGGGGAGCCTCCCTCCGCGACCTTCGAGACGGTGGAGTCGGTCGCGGCCCTTCTTCCCGAAGACCGGGTGAGGTATCTCATGGGCATGGGAACTCCCCGGGACATCGTGCGCGCGGTGGCCCTCGGGGTCGACCTTTTCGACTGCGTCCTTCCCACGCGCAACGCGCGCAACGGAACTCTCTTTACAAGCGGGGGGAAAGTGGTTATAAAAAATGCCCGTTACGCGCGCGACGCCTCGCCGCTCGACGGCGAATGCGGATGTTACGCTTGCGCGAATTTTTCGAGGTCGTATCTCAGGCACATATTCACGGCCGGGGAGATTCTTTCTCTCCAGCTGCTGACCCTCCACAATCTTCATTACTACTCGCGGCTCATGAGAAGGATAAGGGAGGCGATAGAGACGGGCGGCTTCGGGGAGCTCGGCCCGTCCCTGGCTGGCGACCTTGAGGAGGAATGAGAAATTGAAAAAGACGGCTCTGGTTTCAGCGGCGGCGCTTCTCGCGGCCTCGTGCGTTCCGCCGGGCGCGGAGCAGGGAGGAGGCGGTTCCGCCTTCTCCGCCATGCTTCCCTTCGTCGCCATCTTCCTGCTTTTCTACTTTCTGATAATAAGGCCCCAGCAGAAGCAGGGCAGGGAGCGCAAGAAGATGCTCGCCGAGATAAAGAGGGGCGACAGCGTGGTCACCGCGGGCGGCATACGCGGAAAGGTGGTCGACGCCGACGGAGACGACCTCACCGTGGAGATAGCCAAAGGCACGAACGTGAGGATGGTGCGCTCGGGGATTTCCGAGAAGACCGGTCCCGCGGCGTCCGAAGACGGCAAGTCCAAGGGAGGCTCCTGACCGGATGAAGCGACCGTCCCGCGTCTGGATTTCCGCGATAGCGTTCTTCGCCGTTCTCTCGGGAATACTCCTGGCCCCGACGTTCGCGGGCGACAGGCTTCCCTCGTGGTGGGGAAAGGTGTTTTCGAGCAGGGGAATAAGCCTCGGGCTCGACCTCGAGGGAGGGATATTCCTTCTCCTCGGCATCGAGACCGAACAAGGCGTGGCGCAGGAGATGCTCGTCGCCCGGGAGACCCTGTCGTCGAAGCTCGCCGAAAACAGGATTCTCGTCAAGGGCTCGAAGATCGAGGGCGGGAAGCTCTCGGTGGACTTTTTCCCCGGAACCGACGCGGAGCGGGCCGCCGCCGTCGCCCGCGAGGAGTTCGAGCTCATGGCCGACGTGGACGCCGGCCGGGACTCCCTCTCGCTTTCCATAAAGCCCTCCTACGTGGACGAGCTTCGCAGGAACTCCCTCGAGCGCGTGAAGCAGATAATCGAAAACAGGGTGAAGGACTTCGGTCTCGTGGAGCCCAGCATACAGAGATCGGGCGACGACAGGATACTGGTGCAGGTTCCGGGCGCCTCCAAGAAGGACAGGGAGAGGATAGTGAACCTCATAAGGAAGACCGCCGTTCTGGAGTTCAAGATAGTCGAGGCCGCCGGGGCGTCGCGCGAGAGCCTGCTCGCGGGGGCGGATGCCGAAACCGACGGGCAGCTCTCGGACAGGGGCTTTTCCCTCCACGACGGCGACACGGGGAACGAGAACGAGAAGTTCTTCCTCACCGAGAAGCTCGCCCCCGTCACCGGGGAGTACATCTCCGAGGCGAGGATAGTGTTCGACGACTACGGAAACCCGGCCGTGGGGTTCCGCTTCAGGGGGGAGGGGGCGTCGAAGTTCGGAAAGCTCACCGAGGAGAACATAGGGGAGCGCCTGGCGATAGTTCTCGACGGCGTCATAAAGTCCGCCCCCACCATACAGGACAGGATAACCTACGAGGGAACCATAACGGGAACGTTCACCCCCGAGGAGGCCAAGGACCTCGCTCTCATACTCAGGTCAGGCTCCCTGCCCGTTCCGGTCAGGGTGGAGCAGGAAAGAACCGTCGGCCCGTCGCTCGGCCAGGACTCCATAGAGAAGGGAAGGTTCTCCATGGTGGTGGGAGGCGCGCTCGTCCTGGCGTTCATGGTCTTTTTCTACAGGCTCCAGGGAGCCGTGGCCAACGCCGCGCTCGTTCTCAACATCCTGTTCATAATGGGCTTTCTCTCGGCCTTCGGCGTCACGCTCACGCTTCCCGGAATCGCGGGACTGGTTCTCACCCTCGGCATGGCCGTGGACGGAAACATAATAATATTCGAGCGGATAAAGGAGGAGCTCCTCTCGGGCAAGGCCGCGGTCCACTCCATAGAGACCGGCTACGCGAGGTCGGTGTGGACCATTCTAGACGCCAACGTGACGACGCTTCTCACCGCGCTCATACTTTTCTGGCTGGGTTCGGGACCGGTCAAGGGATTCGCCGCCACTCTCTCCATAGGGATAGTGTCGACGGTGTTCAGCAACCTGGTGGTGGCCAGGGTGTTCACCAACATGCTCTACAGGGACAGGAAAATGACGGAAGTCAGCATCTGAGGAAACGGAAGAAATGCGGATCATAGGCAGGGTGAGTTACGATTTCGTGGAGAGGATGGGAGGGGCGATGCGCGTCTCGATCGCTCTCGCGGTCATATCCGTCGCGTCTCTCGTGTATCACCAGGGACCCAACTGGGGAGTCGAGTTCACGGGCGGAACCGAGATACACATAAAGCTCCAGAAGGGTCTCGAGACCGAGGCCCTGAAACAGGCCCTCGGCGACGCGGGCTTTCCCTCCGAGTCCGTCCAGCGGTTCGGTCTTCCGGGAGACAACGAGCACCTCATACAGTTCGCCCCGGAACTCGCCACCTTCGACCAGATAAGCGATTTCCAGAAAAAGCTCGAGGCCCTTTTCGCGGAATCCGAGGCGTTCGAGGGAGCGTCCATACAGAGGATAGACTACATAGGTCCGAGGGTGGGAAAGGAACTGGTGACCAAGGCGCTTCTCTCCATACTCCTGGCGAGCGTCGTCATACTGCTCTACCTGGTGGCGAGGTTCGAGTTCGGCTTCGCCGTGGGAGCGGTGATAGCCCTCGTGCACGACACGCTCATAACCGTCGGGGCCATATCCCTCGCCGACAAGGAGTTCACCCTGGCCATAGTGGCGGCGCTTCTCACCGTCATAGGGTACTCCGTAAACGACACCATAGTGATATTCGACAGGATAAGGGAGAACATGGGGAATTTCCCGGAAAAGGGGTTCAGGCAGCTCGTCAACGACGGGATAAGCCAGACGCTCTCGCGCACGCTGCTCACCACCGTGACGGTGTTCATAGTGCTCCTTCCGCTGTTTTTCCTGGGCGGTTCCGTGATACACGACTTCGCGTTCACGCTCATGGTGGGAGTGGTGATCGGCACCTACTCGTCGGTTTTCGTAGCGAGCGCGTTCGTAGTCTACTGGAGGGCGAGGAAGGCCGCGGACCCGGGAGCCGCCGGCTAGGATTTTCCCCGGCGTCGCGGCAAACGTTTTCCCCGGCGTCGCGGCTCCGCCGCGCCGTCTCCCCGCGTTCGGGATTTTGATAACGGGCCCCGCGGCGGGTTAAATACTTTCCGCGCGGGAGCGTGGCGGATATGGAAGACAAGCTTCGTGAGATAAGGGAGCGGATGGACTCGGACCTCGAAGGGGTCTCGACCGAGGCCGACCTCGTCAGGGTGAGGTCCGCCTACCTGGGAAAGAAGGGATCCATAACCGCGCTTCTCAGGTCCCTCCGCGATCTTCCGCCCGAGCGGCGCAGGGAGACGGGAAGCCTCGTGAACGCCGCCAAGGCGGGGGCGGAGGAGGTTTTTTCCGCTAAGTCCGACGAGATCAGGCGCAGGCTCATGAGCGAGAAGCTCATGGAGGACGCCGCCGACATCACCCTTCCCGGCAGGGGAATGCCCGTGGGCGCCAAGCACCCCGTGACCCAGGTGATGGAGCGCATAGTCTACGATTTCGAGAGGATGGGATTCGAGGTCGCCGAAGGTCCCGAGGTTGAGCTCGACTACTACAACTTCGAGGCGCTCAACATTCCCAGAAACCACCCCGCGAGGGACATGCAGGACACCTTCTACATAACCGAGGACATAGTTCTTCGCACCCACACCTCTCCCGTGCAGATAAGAATAATGGAGACCCAGAAGCCTCCCGTGAAGATAATAGCTCCAGGGAAGGTCTACCGCTGCGACAGCGACGTGTCCCACACCCCGATGTTCCACCAGATAGAGGGTCTTCTGGTCGACAGGAACATAACCTTCGGGAACCTCAAGTCCGTGATCATACAGTTCGTGAGGCTCACCTTCGGGGACGACACCAACGTGAGGTTCCGCCCCAGCTTCTTTCCCTTCACCGAGCCGAGCGCCGAGGTGGACATAGAGTGCCAGATATGCTCGGGGGACGGCTGCCGCGTGTGCAAGGGCACCGGGTGGCTCGAGATAATGGGGTGCGGAATGGTCGACCCCGCGGTCTTTGAGAGCGTGAACTACGATACCGACGTCTACTCGGGATTCGCCTTCGGCATGGGAGTGGAGAGAATAGCCATGCTCAAGTACGGGATAAACGACATAAGGCTTTTCTTCGAGAACGACGTAAGGTTCCTGAGGCAGTTCGTCTAGCGTTACGGGCGTAGAGCGATATTTCTTGATTGTCTCCGCCGTGTTCTGTTATAATTAGAAACAAATATCGTTTGAGGAGGTTCTGGTATGAAATTTACTTTCATGAGAGAGGGGGGGGGGCGTGCCGACTGCGCCGCTTCCGCAAAAGGTCTTTTCCGCGGCTCCGTCGCGGCTGTCTGTCTTCTGGCGATGCTCGGTCTGGCGTCGTGCGGAGACGGAGACGGCGGTTCCACGCCGGCGCAGGCGCAGACGGAAACCATGAACATGATGAACGGCTACTTTCTGACGCAGAACACAGCCGGAGAGATACAGTGTCTTAGCGAGGACCTGACCCTGACGGAAAAGATGGACGGGACCGTTTCCGCCTCTTCCGTGTTTGGACCCGTTACCATCATGCACAGGGGATACAAGGCCGAAAACGATAATGAGGACAGAGACAACACGGAAATTCTCGGACTGGGATACGCGGCCTTCGACTCCGATGGCATAAAAAACCCTGGAATATACTACTTCCAGAGGATGAGCGACAACAGGTTCGGAGGCCTCTGGATAGGCAAACCCAACATGCCTGTGGACGGAAGCGAAGGGATGATCTGTCCCTACATCATGGTTCCGGACCCAGACGATATGGACGCAGGGGAGTGCCCGTCCGATATCGTTGAAGACTTGGGAACGACCTGCTACCGCACCAACGCCATGGGATTCGTGAACCCTGAGGCCGTAAATTAGAGGCGCGGGCGGCCGGCGGTCCGTCGCCGCGGTTTATTGATTGCGGTTTTGCGGCTTGAGTTCCGCGAGCCGGAACCGAAGCTGGATATCGTTCGGACCGTGCGTCCGGCATGGAACGGAGAGAGACCGCGCCTTGGAGTACGGAGGATGGAGGGTTGCGGCGCTTCGTCCTCCGCGCGTTTCGGAACCGCGGGACGGTTGCGGCCAGGGAGGTTCGGTTATGGACTTGACGACTTTTACGCACGTGGCGCCGGGGGATTCGAAAGGAGGGTTTTTCATTTCGCTTGCGGCGCTCTGCCTCGCGATTCCTCTCGTTCTCGTTTCCTGCGGCGGTGACGACGGCGGCGGTTCTTCCGCGACGACGAGGCCGATGAACGGCTACCTTCTCGCTCAGAACCCCGACGGAATCCTCGAGTGCGTGGGCGAGGACTGGAACATCACGGAGAACGCGGACGGGACGGTTTCAGCCGTTTCCATAGTCACTACGCGCCGTTTCGAGATCGCGGGATACAGGGCCGAAAACCGCAACGAGGGAAGAACCGACACGGAAATTCTCGCGGTAGGATACTCGACCGTCGATTCCGACGGCGGCAACCGGCGAAACCCCGGGGTGGTCTATATTCAGAAAACGAGCGACGACCCCGTCAGGTTCAGAGGTCTCTGGATAGGCAAGCACAACCGGCCCCGGGACGGCGACGGGATGGTGGCGGTCTGTCCTTACGTCATGGTTCCGGACCCGGACGATGAGGCCGTGGGGCCGTGCCCTTCCGATATCGACGATATGCTGGGCGACGCTTGCTACCGGATCAACGCCTCGGGTTTCGTGGATGTCGCTTCGCCCGTCAGAAAGGGCGAAGCCGCCCGGTAGAACGGGACCGCCGGGGCATTCGGCGTATTCGTTTCCGTTCCTGTACAGCCGGCCCGGCCGCGGCCCGCGGCGGTTGCGCGGGTCGGATAAGGCCGGACGATGTCCGGCGGGACGTGGCGCGTTTGGCCGAAAAGGAGAACCTCAATGGGAATCAAGCCCGATCACTGGATAAGAAAGATGTCGCTCGAGCGCGGGATGATAGATCCTTTCGTCGAGGGACAGGTGAGCAAGGGGGTGATATCGTACGGTCTTTCGGCCTACGGCTACGACATCAGGGTGAGCGACGAGTTCAAGGTCTTTACGAACCTCAACACCACCATCGTGGACCCCAAGGATTTCGACAGCAAGTCCTTCGTGGAGGTAAGGGGCGAGCACTGCGTGATTCCGCCCAACTCCTTCGCCCTGGCGAAAACCGTCGAGTACTTCAGGATACCCAGGAGCACCATCACGGTCTGCGTGGGAAAATCCACCTACGCCAGATGCGGAATAATCGTGAACGTCACCCCGTTCGAACCCGAGTGGGAGGGATACGTCACGCTCGAGATATCGAACACCACCCCGATTCCGGCCAAGATCTACTCGAACGAGGGAATCGCCCAGGTGCTTTTCTTCGAGGGGGACGAGCCGTGCGAGATCTCCTACGCGGACAAGAAGGGAAAGTACCAGAAGCAGACCGGCATAACGCACCCGAAGATATCTCCGTCCTGATTTCCCCCGCGGGCGCCCGCTTTCGCGGAACCCGCCCCGCGCGCGTGATTTTTCCTTTTCTTTCGGGTATCGTAACGAGGCTATCTTCTTAACCGGGAGGTGCTTGACTTGAGCCAGACTCAGGAATCCGAAAACATGGGCGGGTTGCGCGGCGACTCGGACTCCGGCGGCGAATACACCGCGGAGCAGATAAAGGTTCTCCCCGGCCTCGAAGCCGTAAGAAAACGCCCGGACATGTACATAGGGGACACCAATTCCCGCGGGTTTCACCATCTCGTCTTCGAGGTTCTCGACAACAGCGTGGACGAATCCCTCGCGGGCTTCTGCGACAACATCTCCGTCACCGTTCACGTGGACGAAAGCGTCACGGTGGAGGACGACGGAAGGGGAATTCCGGTCGACGTTCACGACGAGACGGGAAAGCCCGCCGTGGAGGTCGTGATGACCATGCTTCACGCCGGCGGAAAGTTCGACGGCAAGGTCTACAGGGTCTCGGGCGGACTCCACGGGGTCGGGGTCACGGTGGTCAACGCCCTCTCCGAGAGCCTGTCGGTGGAGATCAGGAGGGAAGGGCGGGTATGGTTCCAGCAGTACGAAAAGGGCGAGGCCAAAAAGGACCTCGAGAACACCGGAAAGACCGACAAGAGCGGAACCAGGATACACTTCAAGCCCGACTCCTCCATATTCGAGGTCCGCGAGTTCAACTACGACGTCCTGGCCCACAGGATAAGGGAGCTCGCGTTTCTCAACAGGGGCCTCCGCATCGCTCTCGTGGACGAGAGGACCGACAGGAGGCAGGAGTTTTTCTACGAGGGCGGCATAGCGGCCTTCGTAAAGGAGCTCAACCAGAACAGAAAGGCCCTTCACCCCGAGGTGATCTACGTACGGGGCGAGCGGGACTCCGCCGCGGTGGAAGTCGCCCTTCAGTACAACGACACCTACAGGGAAACCATCTTCTGCTACGCCAACAACATAAACAACGTGGAGGGAGGGACGCATCTTTCGGGGTTTCGGACCTCGCTCACCAGGACCATAAACAAGTACGCCGAGGAGAAGAACCTCCTGAAGAACCTCAAGATGGCCCTTGCCGGGGAGGACGTGAGGGAGGGGCTCGTGGCCGTGGTGAGCGTCAAGATTCCCGATCCCAAGTTCGAGGGGCAGACCAAGACCAAGCTCGGCAACACGTCGGTGAGGGGCACGGTGGAGGCGCTTCTGAACGAGAAGCTCGGGGTGTTCTTCGAGGAAAACCCCCAGGTCGCCAGGCGCATAGTGGAAAAGGCCATAGACGCCGCGCGGGCTAGAAACGCCGCGAGGAAGGCCAAGGAGCTCACCAGGAGGAAAAGCGCGCTCGAATCCGGGTCCCTTCCCGGAAAGCTCGCCGACTGCCAGGAGAGGGATCCCGCCAAGAGCGAGCTCTACATAGTCGAGGGCGAATCGGCGGGCGGTTCCGCCAAGCAGGCCAGGGACAGGGCCAACCAGGCCATCCTGCCGCTCAAGGGAAAGATACTCAACGTCGAGAAGGCCCGCTTCGACAAGATGCTCGCCAACGAGGAGATAAGAACCACCATCACCGTTCTCGGCACCGGGATAGGGGACGGGGAGGGGGATTTCGACATATCGAGGATCCGCTACCACAAGATAATCCTCATGACCGACGCGGACGTGGACGGCTCGCACATCCGCACCCTTCTGCTCACGCTGTTTTTCCGCCACTTCAGGCAGGTGATAGAGAAGGGCTATCTCTACATAGCCCAGCCCCCCCTCTACCTCGTCAGGAAGGGCAGGAAGGAGACCTATCTCAAGGACGACCAGGAGTACGAGGAGTTTCTGATCCAGCTGGGCGTGGAGGACGTGGAGATCGTCTCGGGAGGGGACAACGGCCACGCGAGGGAGATCAGGGGACAGAGGCTCTCGGAGCTCGTGAAGAAGGCCATAAGGTACGGAAAGCTCCTCGACCACGTGAGCAGGTGGGGGAGGAACAGGAGCATAGTGGACGCCTTCGCGAGAAAGCTCGATTTCAGGAGAAGCTATCTCAAGCAGGGAAACGAAAGCGTTCTGGACGCACACCTGGCGGAAATAAGGGAGTGGCTCGGCAGAAACGACCCGGACATGCTAGATCTCGACTGGACGCTGGGGGAAGACGCCGAACACGGTTCCCAGAGCGTCGAGTACGCGTTCAGGGAAAACGGAAGAACCGTTTCCTCGGTGATCGATTTCGACTTCCTGGGTTCTCCCGACTTCAGAGAGCTTCGCAAGCTCGCCGAGTCCCTGGGCTCCCTCGGGGAGCCTCCCTACGGCGTGAAGGAAAACGGAGGGGAATCCGAGCTGGGCGGCTTCGGCGAGTTCGTGGAGTTCATCCTGGAGAGGGGAAAGAAGGGACAGTTCATACAGAGGTACAAGGGTCTGGGGGAAATGAACCCCGAGCAGCTCTGGACGACCACAATGAACCCGGAGAACCGGGTGCTCAAGCAGGTCCAGGTGGAAGACGCGGTGGAGGCCGAAGAGATATTCTCGAAGCTCATGGGCGACCAGGTGGAACCCAGGAGGGAATTCATCGAGGTGAACGCTCTCAGCGTCAGCAACCTGGACGTCTGACCTTCCCGGGGACCGGCGGCGGATCTTCCGGCCGATTGCCCGGACCGCGGCTTTCCGGCGGCCGCACCGGAAGCTTTTCCCGCCGCGCTCAGAGAATCCCGGAAACGATAAGCAGGCTTACCACGAGCAGGTTGGCGATCGCCAGGGGAAAGAGCTTTTTCCAGCCGAGGTTCATGACCTGGTCGTACCTGAACCTCGGAAGCGTCCATCTCACCCAGATGAACAGAAACAGCAGGAAGAGCACCTTGCCCGCGAACACCATCGGAGGCAGGTACCAGTGCGCGTCTATGTCCACGCCGAACCACCCTCCGAACGGCAGGGGATACCAGCCGCCCAGGAAAAGGCACGTTATCATGCACGAGGCCACCATCATGTGGGCGTACTCGGCCATGAAGAACATGGCGAACTTCATGCCGCCGTATTCGGTGTGATAGCCGCCCACTATCTCGGGCTCCGCCTCGGGAAGGTCGAACGGAAGCCTGTTGGTTTCGGCAAACGCCGAGACGACGAACGCCACGAATCCCAGGAAGGACGGTACGGCGAACCACATGCTCTCCTGGGCCTCGATTATGTCTCCCAGGCGAAGCGACCCGGCCATGGCCACCACTCCCAGCACGGAGAGACCGAGGGCTATCTCGTAGCTTATCATCTGGGCCGCTCCCCTGAGTCCTCCTATGAGAGAGTACTTGCTGTTGGAACTCCACCCGCCGAGCACCACCCCGTAGACGCTGAGGGAGCTTACCGCCAGGACGTAGAGAAGGCCGACGTTGAGGTCGGCTATCTGGAACCTCACAAAAACGGGCTCGGAGAGAAGCCCGAAGAAGTCGGTGGAAACCCCCTTTCCCACGGGAATCGTCGCGAAGGCCGCAAGGGCCGTGACGAGAGCGAAGGCGGGAGCCAGCGTGTACATTCCCCGGCTCGCCATCCGGGGAGTCAGGTCTTCCTTGAAGATGAACTTGACGCCGTCGGCTAGGGGCTGGAGAAGGCCGAAGGGTCCGACCCTGTTCGGCCCGTGGCGGTCCTGTATGAAGGCGCTTATCCTCCTCTCCGCGTAGGTGAGGTAGGCCACGGCGGTGAGAACCACCGCGAACACGACCGCTATCTTCAGGGCCGCCCCGGCGGCCAGCGCGACGGTCATCCTATCCCGCCGCTCCTTCGAGAACCCGCCCCACCGGTCCTATCGCTTCGTAGCTCATCCCCGCGTACGCGGGCGCCTCGAGGCTCACGTCGTCCATTATCTCCGACGGCGAGCCGTAGTCGAAAAGCCTCCCGTCGAACTCCCGCCCGATCGAGACGAGTATCTCCCATCCCTGCTTCGCCTCCCCGGGAGGGGCCATGGCCGCCGACACCTTCTGGACGCGCCCGGAGTCGTTGGTGAACGTTCCGTCCTTCTCGTAGGGACTCGCCGAGGGAAGTATGACGTCCGCGCACCCGGCGGTTTCGGTGAGCCTGTAGTCGACCACCGCGACCGTGCCCGTTCTTCCGAGCGCGCTTCGAAGCGCGGGCTTCTCCCTCTCGCCGACGAGTCCGAACAGGTCTTCCCCGATCACCACGAGGGCGCCGGTTCCCCTGCCCGCGGGCGAAAGTCTCGTTATCATGTCCGCGAGGTCCGGGGCGGGAGGCAGTCCCAGGCTCCTCGCCCCGCGGCCGTTGGGGTGGGGGTCGTCGCTTACGAGACCGAATTTCTTCTCCTTCCCCCCGCCGTCGCGCGCGGCGCAGACGGGCGCGCCTCCGCCCAGGGAGGAGGAAAGCTTCCCGGCGAGGAACATCTCCTCGTTCGTGAGCGTCGGAGACGCTATCACGGCGCACGAAGCGCCCGACGAGAGCGTCTCGCGAAGCCGCGAGCACAGCATCTCCAGGGCTTCCTCCCAGGTCGCCGGCTCGTAGCCGCCGCCGTTTTTCACTATCGGTCCGCGCAGCCTCGAGGACTCCTGTATCTCCCTGTGTCCGTACCTTCCCCGGTCGCATATCCAGTGGCCGTTCACCTGCGGGTTCGTCCTGGGACGCACGCGCGAGATCCTTCCCTTCCTCCTGTCGGCGCCCACCGTGATGTTGCAGCCGCTCGAGCAGAGCGAGCACACCGAATCGGTGAACTCCATGTACCACACCCTCTCCTCGTGGAGCGTGTCGGCCGGGAGAAGGGCTCCGACGGGACATATGTCGATCACGTTTCCGGCCAGCTCGTTGTCTAGCGTCTTTCCGGGAAAGACGGAGATCTTCTTGCGAAACCCCCTTCCCGTGGTTCCAAGCTCCCCCGTCTTCGTCACTTCCTCGGTAAAGCGCACGCATCTGGTGCACATGATGCACCTGTTGGGGTCGTACACTATGCGGTCGCTGAAACGGCGCTTGCTCCTCACCTTCTTGCTCTCCGGCCCCCCGACCCTGCTGTAGCCCGGGCCGTGGCCGAAGGCGGTCATCTGGAGCGGGCATTCTCCGCCCTTGTCGCATATGGGACAGTCGAGAGGGTGGTTTACGAGGGTGAACTCCACGGCGGCCTTTCTGGCCTCCAGGGCCTTTTCGGTGTCGGTTCTCACGACCAGGCCGTCCCTGGCGGCGGTGTTGCACGCCGGCAGCACCTTGGGCACTCCCTCCACCTCGACCAGGCACTGGCGGCACTGGGCGACCACGCTCAGGGAGGGATGATAGCAGAAATGGGGAATCTCCACGCCCGCGCGGGAGGCGGCCTGTATGACGTTCAGCCCGTCTTCCACGTCAAGCTCGATTTCGTCGATCGTTATCTTAGGCATGCGGAAGAACCCGGGGGGATGACCGGCGTAAATACTATACGACGGGGCTTTTTTGACAAGTCAGGACGTCGCGCTCCCGGCCCCCTCGCGCGGCGGTTTCGGGTCGTCTTCGTCGTCTTCGAACTCTAT
This sequence comes from Thermodesulfobacteriota bacterium, assembly GCA_965243595.1. Classification (GTDB taxonomy): domain Bacteria; phylum Desulfobacterota_D; class UBA1144; order Nemesobacterales; family Nemesobacteraceae; genus Nemesobacter. Next base: position 1,683,629 of record OZ251569.1, on the reverse strand, counting down.
GTTCCTCTTGAGGTCGTCCCTGGCTCTCTGGAGCTCCCTTATGCCCCTTCCGACGGTTCTCGCGACCTTGGGAAGCTCCTTGGGCCCCAGAACGACCAGGGCTATGCACAGTATCACTAGTATTTCGGCGGTTCCGATTCCGAACATGCGGCCTCCTTCTCCCGCTCCCATTATAACCGGAACCCCGGGTTTCCGCCCGCGGGTTTCCCGTCGGGAGAGAACGTACCTTGCGGGGCTTCGATTACGTGTTACGATTGTGGACATGCGGGAAGCCCGTCGCTCCGCGCGCGGACGCTGCGGCGCATCGCGAAAGGAGGAGAGAAATGAGAAGAATACAGTCGTTTGCAGCAACGCTCGTTCCCGGCGTCCTGGTCCTGGGCGTCGCCGTCCTGACGGCGGTTTCCGTCTCCGCGCAGGAGCGCGACGACAGGCCGTGGTACCTCGAAGCGCACGGAAGCGTCGCCTTTACGCAGTCGGCCGACCTGCGCGCTCCCGGCATCCCCGTGCCCAACGTGGGATCTGTCGATGTTCTGGGCAAGACCACGTTCCACACCGGCTGGGGCGGGGGAGTGGCGGCGGGGCGGGCCTTCGACGACTTTCGGGTCGAGGCGGAGGTTTCGTGGCGCCGGGTCGGCATCGACCATATCGAGAACATCAGGTCCGAGCCGGCCACGGCGGCGAGCACGCAATTCGCCCAGCGCCTCGCGCGGAGCATTGACATCACCGGTCGCCTCGACCACCTGACGGGCATGGTGAACGCCTACTGGGACGTTCCCACCGGCACCCGTTTCAGGCCGTACATAGGGGGAGGGCTCGGAACGGTCCACGCCGTCATGCACAAAAACGCGCGGAGACTGACTCGGCCGTCGGCGGAGGACCTCGCCCGGCTTTCTCCCGAAGCCCGGCAGAGTCTCGAGGATCAGGGCGGCACTCCGGTCGTGGACGACAAGGACCAGGACCGCTGGGGATTTGCCTGGCAGGCCGCGGCGGGAGTGGGCTTCGACCTCACCGATTCCCTCGCGGTAAGGGCGGGCTACCGTTTCCTTCACGTGCCCAATCTGGATTTCAGCCTTTTCCAGGGGCAGAGGACGTCCACCTCCTCTCCCGTCACGATCACGGCGAAGCCCGTGCACAGCATCGACTTTGGACTGCGCGTGCGTTTCTAGGAAGCGGAGCGAAACGGGTCGGTCTTGCCGGTTTCGCGGAGCCGTTTCCCGGTTACCCGCGAGATGAACTCTCTTTCTTGGCGGGCTTTTTTATCAAAAGCGTCGCGGCCGCCGTGGCGAAGGATACGACGGCGGCCACCAGAAAGGGTTTCTGGTAGCTGTGAGTCGTGTCCAGGAGAAATCCCGAGACGAGCGGTCCCGTGACGGCGGCGATCGAAAACCCCGTGCCGAAGAGCCCGAAGATGCTTCCGAGCGATCCCAGGCCGTAGAACCTTCCCAGTATGGTCGGAAACATCGGCACCCACCCGCTGTAGAATATCCCGAAGAGAAAGCCGAACAGGTAGAGCGACCACGGCTCCACGACGAAGAGAATCAGCGTTATGGAAGCCGCCTGGAAGAAGTAGCACACGAACAGTATCCGGACGTCCTTCATGAAGTTCGTCACGACTCCCGAGAAAAACACCCGCCCGATTATGCTTCCAAGTCCTATGAACGCCGGGGCTCCCGCGGCCACAAGCGGCGTTATCCCCGAATCGACGGAGAAGTTGAACAGGTTCACGATTATGATCAGGAAGGTGTTGAACCCCAGAAAGAAGATCAGGTACATGAGCCAGAAGCTCGAAGTGGAAAACGCCTCCCTGGCTCCCCACTCCGCCGCCGCGTCCTTTTCCCCTCCCGCCGCGCCTTCGCCGTAGGGCCTGAGGTTCATGTCCTCCGGGCGGCCCCTGATGAGAAACGCGAAACACAGTACGGCGGTGAATATCGCGGACAGGTGAACGAGGGCGCTCTGGTAGCCGAAGGACTCTATCAGCCAGGTCGCCAGCGGATTGACGACGAGCCCGCTCAGGGGAACGCCAGTGGTGGCGATTCCTATGGCGAGGGCCCTTTTGTCGAGAAACCACCTGCTTATGACCGTCACGGGCACTATGTAGAGAAACCCGTCTCCCAGTCCCACCATGACGCTGTAGGTCAGGTAGAGCTCCCAGACGTCGGTGGCCGTGGAGGAGAAAAAAAGCCCCGCGGCGGCGATCAGTCCCCCGAAAAACGTGACGAGTCTCGGATCGTGGCGGTCTATGAGCCTTCCCGCGAGCGCGAGCGAGAAGGCCAGGCACACGCACCTCACGGAGAAAAGCGACGACCCCACGGTCTTCGACAGCCCGAATCCTTCGTTTATGTATGGAAGGAATATCCCGAACGAATAGAGCAGCATGCCGTCGAGGGTTATCAGCATGTGGCTCGCCGCCACTATCACCCATCCGTAGAACCACCTGTTTTTCAGCATGGAATTTTCCGTTGAAACGAAATCCCGTTCCCGGCGGTTTCCGGCCGCTGCGGGCGGATCAGAACAGCCTGTCGAAGTCCAGGATCTTGTCGACGTAGTTCAGCCTTTCGAGGGGAAGGGTTCTCTCCTCTCCGGTGCCCATGTCGCGAAGCGAAAACACGCCGTCGCGAAGCTCGTCCTCCCCGATTATCACGGAAAACGAGGCTCCCGCCCTGTTCGCCTTCCTCATCTGGCTCCTGAGGCTCTTGTTTTCGTACTCGGTTTCGACCCGAACGCCCTTTTTCCTGAGACCGTCGGCTATTTTCGCCGCCACCCCTGCGGCCGCGTCCCCGAGGTGGATGACGCAGACGCTGCGCTTCTTTCTGGGCATGCCCGTTCGCGTTTCCGCTCTTTCCTGGAGAAGCGTTATCCTCTCGAGTCCCATGGCGAAGCCCACGGCCGGGGTGGGGGGACCTCCCATCCGCTCCACCAGCAGGTCGTACCTTCCCCCGGCGGCCACGGCGTTCTGGGAGCCCAGCATGTCGGTCGTGACCTCGAAGACGGTGTCTGTGTAGTAGTCGAGCCCCCTGACTATCCTCGGGTTGATCTCGAAGGGCACGCCCCTGCCGCGAAGCGAGAAGGCGAGCCTTTCGAAATGCTCCCTGCTCTCCGTCGACAGGTAGTCCGTTACCGAAAAGGGGATTTCCTCCGTCGCTTCCCGGCACGCGCCGTTCTTGCAGTCGAGTATCCGCAGCGGATTCGTCTCCAGCCTCTTTTCGCAGTTCTCGCAGAGAGCGTTCTTTTTCCCGGCCAGATGCTTGCGGAGCGCCTTTACGTACTCCCCGCGCGAAGCGGGAGTTCCTATGGAGTTGAGCTCGAGCTTCACGTGTTTTTCGAGGCCGAGTTCGCAGACGGCGAGCCAGAGCATGGCCATGACTTCGGAGTCCGACCTCGGGTCGCGAGCCCCGAAAAGCTCCGCTCCCGTCTGGTTGAAGCTTCTGTGTCTTCCCTCCTGGGGCTTTTCGTGGCGGAACATCTCTCCCGAGTAGTAGAGTTTCGTCACGGGGGATTTTCTGTGAAGCGAATGCTCGACGAAGGCCCGCACCACCCCGGCCGTTCCCTCGGGTCTCATGGACACCGATTCTCCCCCCTTGGTCTCGAACGTGTACATCTCCTTCTGGACGATGTCGGTCGAGTCGCCGAGACCCGTGGAATAGACTTGCGAGGGCTCGAGAACGGGGACGATCACTTCCGAGAAGCAGAACCGCTCGAACACGTCCCTCGTTTTTTCAGTCGCCATCCGCAGTCTTTCCGTCTCGGGGTGAAACAGGTCTCTGAATCCGTGAAGACGGGAGGTTTTCATGGCGGGGGCTTCCGTGCGGACAGTTTGTCCTGACGGATTGATTAAGGTTATACGCTCGTCGGTGAAAAATAAAGCCGCGCCTGCCCGGCTCGGCCCGAAGGTTTGAGGTCCTATAAGATTGGAAGTCTCGCCTTTTTTCCGTCGTCCGCATGATGAAGATGGACTGGGCGATGACGAGGCTCGGGATTTCCGTGGAGTGCATTTCCCCTGAAGTTTCTGGAAAAAAACTGTTTGTTGATTATGGCGGGGGCGACCCTTTCGGAGCTGTGACGCTTTCCTTGGTTTCGGAGATGCTGGAAACGGGGAGAAATTCTGTCACCATTCTTCCCAGACAACTTAGGAAATTTGTTGACGTGTTTCCCTTAATACTAATGCTCAAGGATACAGGGCTCGTGCGAGAATCTCGGAAACCACAATTTGCGATGTTCGGCATTACATGTGGAAGAATAGAATGATTGAAGTAGAGTCGCTTTTGATTTGCTGTTTCAAATTTGCAAAGAATCAAGGAAACTAACGGCTTACTTGAAATTAGTTATGAAGAAATCGATTTCGTCAGGCTTACTGATTCAAGAGAGGAGGATTTCACATGCTAGCTAATGTTTATTCTCTTGACGTGGTTTTGGGTCAAAGACAGCAATGGGTTGTTCCTGTTTATCAGCGTCACTACGAATGGGAAACTGTTCCGGAAGACAGGCAGATTCCAGAGTTCTGGTATGATTTGAAAGAAAAGGCGGTTGAAAACCTTAGTAACGATGTCTCGTTTCCTCATTACTTTGGGGCTATTATATCTTTTCAACCTCCAAAACAAGCTCTTGGTACAGTTCTTCAGAATTTCTTGGTTGATGGTCAGCAAAGAATCACGACATTTCAGCTAACCTTGACTGCCATCCGCGAGGTCGCGCGCGACTGCAACATCTCAGATATGCTGAATAAGGTTTGTTCTTATATTTACAATGCCCGGAGCCGTGGCATGGCTGACCCCGACCGTGAGCACTTTAAACTATGGCCTTCCAGTTTTGACCGTCCTCTCTACCAAAACATAGTTGAAAGCACTTACGACGAACTTAGAGATTCACAGAAAAGCTACTTTCATAAAAACGGCAACCTGAAGAAGGGTGGGGCACCCAAGTTACTAAGAGCCTTCTGCTATCTTTATGAAAGCATGAAAGTTTTTGTCGAGGAACAAGAAGAAGATGGACAAAGTCCCGAGGATGTGCTTGATGCGCTTCTCGAAAGCTTTCTTTTTGGCTTTCGGATCGTGGTCATACAGCTTGATCAAGATGATGACGCACAGGAGATATTTACATCTCTTAACGGTTTGGGGAAAGCCCTGTCTCCGTTTGACCTGATTCGAAACGATGTTTTTCACAGGGCGCAAAAAACTGGCGAAGATGCTCAAAAACTCTTTGGAGACCTGTGGGAACCATTTGAAAATCCTTTCTGGAGTGAGGAAGTGCGGAAGGGAAGGCTGAAACGTGCACGTGCCGACCATTTGATCACCTATGCTGTTATCTCCGAGACTGCTCGGGACGTAAATGTCGGCAAGATTGCTACGGAGTACAAACGTTATGTGGAAGAACGAGACTTCCCTACTATTGCTGAAGAACTTCAAATACTGCGTCAACACGCCGAAACGTATCGCTCCATGGAGAAACAGGATACGGAAGCTGTTTTCAAAGAGGTAGCGCGTGTCCTCCGGGTCTGGGATATGTCCACGTTTTACCCATTGGTCCTCTGGATAAATTCACAGTTGCTTGACGGTCAAGACAAGAAAAAGCTCTTCCGTGGAGTTGAGAGTTATTTGGTGCGGCGTGAAATCTGCGGACTTACGCATAAAAGCTACAACAAGGTGGTGCCTGGAATTATACGACACTTAAAAGGGAAAAACGATATCATATCAGCGTTCTTCAACCATATTTCCAGCATGACGGGTGATGTTTCCAGAATGCCCGCAGACATGGAAGTTAAAGAAAAAATTAGGGACAGGAAGATGTACGGAGTTGTTCCTACACCCCGGATTCGTTACATACTTCATCGAATAGAGAATAAAAAGCGTGGCAAAAAAGATGAGATACCTTGTGCGACTTTTGAAAATCTTACAATTGAGCACGTGATGCCGCAGTCATGGGCCACGCATTGGTCTTTACCTGATGGAACAACCGCTCCATGTGAGTCCACACTGGAAGCAATGTCAAGTGGCTATATGCTTGACGACAAGACCAAAACGCTTATGGAAGAACGTCAACAGGCTCTTGACACTCTGGGAAACCTCACTCTGGTTACCGAAGTGTTGAATCCAAGCATCGGAAATAAGGCATGGGAAACTAAGCGCGACCTTTTAGGCAAATCCCTGCTCGCTCTGAACCGCGAGATTGCTGACAACGAATCTTGGGATGAAACTGCCATAAGAAAGAGGGCAGATGATCTGGCCACCGTTGCAAATAAGATATGGAGATCTCAAGGAAATTGATGGTCGCTCAGTGGTCCTTATGTGCTATCAACGAACATGAAGTTTTGACCTGAAACGTCAGCCGTCGGTCATCGTCTCTTCGAACTCGGCCACGGGGATGGCCGAGAGAGTCTCTATGTGCACGGTGCCCCTCGCGCCGAGCTCTATGACCACCTGGGCTATGGTCTCGTTGTCGGGGGCGTCTAGAATGTTCACGAAGTCGTAGGGGCCGAGAGCCGCGTACTGGGCTTCTATCGTGACGCCCATCTCCTCGAGCTCCTTGTTCACCTCCTTTATCCGCTCGGGCCTCATCTTTATCGTTCTTCTGCCCTCCTCGGTGAGGTTCGTAAGCATGATGTACTTGCCCATCTCCGCGCTCTACCCGATGGCCTTGTCGAGAATCTTCTCTATCTCGCTTTTGGCGACCGCACCCACTATCTGGTCGGCGACCTCGCCGTCCTTGAAGGCGATCAGCGTGGGAATGCTCCTTATCCGGAACTTCATCGTCGTCTCGGGGTTCTCGTCGACGTTTATCTTGCTCACCTTGACCTTGCCCTTGTAGGTCTCGGAAATCTCCTCTATGACCGGAGAGAGAGCCTTGCAGGGGCCGCACCACGGGGCCCAGAAGTCCACCAGGACGGGGATTTCGCTCTCCAGCACCTCCGCGTCGAACACGGAGTCCATTATCTCGGTAACGCTCTCTGATGCCATTTTCGTCTCCTCGGGGTTGGATACCAGATATGCTAATAACAATTTATAATAATACAAGGAAAAACAACGCGGGGCCCGTCTCCGTCCGTTCCCGGCCGCCCGCCGCCGTGTATAATTGACCGGCGGGGGCTGGCGCGGAGGGCCGACGCGGCGTGGAAAAGGACCGCGACCGAAACCATGAGAAACTTTTCGCTTCTGCTCTTTCTTTCGATTTTCCCGTTTCCGGGGGTCTCCCTCTCCCAGCCTCCCGATGCCCCGCCCGCCCCGGTGTCGGTGGCCAGGGTCGTGGAGGAAGAGGTTAAAAGGCCCGTGAGCCTGGTCGGCACGGCGCGGCCCGCGAGAAGATCCGTCATATCGAACGAGGTGGCGGGAATCGTCGGGAATCTCGCCGCCGAAGAGGGCGTCTACGTGAAGGAAGGGGACGTGCTAGCCGAGATAAGAAGCGAGAGGATGTCCCTGGATCTCGAGGAGCTTCGCCACCGAAGAAACGAGGCGTCTTCGGACTACGACCTCGCGGAGAAGGAGTTTCGAAGAACCCGGGAGCTTTACGGAAAGGGCATAGTGTCGGCCAGGGACATAGACAGGGCGACCTCGCGGCGCGACTCCGCCCAGGCCGCGCTTCTGCGGCTGGAAAACGGCCTGCGAAAGGCCCGCTACGACCTGCGCGCCTCGAAGATAAGGGCGCCTTTCGGCGGCTACGTGACCGAGCACCACACGGAGGTGGGCCAGTGGCTCGAGGTGGGCGCGAGGGTTGTCACGCTCGTGGACATAGACACCATGGAGGTGACGGCCGCCCTTCCCGAGAGGTACATCGGCGACGTGAGCGAGGGCGACCCGGCGGAGGTCTCGATAGGCTCCCTGCCGGGGAAGACGTTCGAAGGAAAGATCTCCTCCATAGTTCCCGACGCGGACCCGCGGGCGCGGGCCTTTCCCGTGAAGGTGCTGCTCGACAACGGGGACCACCTGGTCAAGTCTTCGGCCTCTTCGGTGGTGAGGATAAGGATAGGGGAGAGCGAGAGGATAAAGCTCGTTCCCAAAGACGCCGTCGTGACCTCGCCGCGGGGAACGGCGGTCTTCGTCGTCAGGGACGGCGCCGCCCACCCCGTGGCCGTCAGGACCATGGAGTCCTACGGCGGCTCGGTTCACGTGGAAGGGGCGCTTCGGGCGGGCGAGGACGTCGTCGTACGGGGCAACGAGAGGCTCATGCCCATGCAGAAGGTCAGAACGGTCGGACCATGAAGCTGGTCGAATCCTCCATAAGGAATCCCGTCACCGTCCTGGTCGGCGTGATGTTCGTGTTCATCTTCGGCCTGCTTTCCTTTTTCAGGATACCGGTGCAGCTCACCCCCGACGTCGAGAGCCTCAAGATCACCGTGACCACGGCGTGGAGGGGCGCCAGCCCCTTCGAGATCGAAAGCGAGATAGTGAACGAGCAGGAAGACGAGCTCAAGTCCGTCGCGGGACTCTCCGAGATAAACAGCGAGAGCCAGGAGGGCGCGGGCACCGTCACCCTGGAGTTCGGGGCGGGCACGGACCTCGATTCGAAGCTCGTCAAGGTGTCCAACCGCCTAGAGCAGGTGGCCGAGTATCCCGACGAGGTGAACAGGCCGGTCATAACCACCGTGGACCCCGCGGCGGGAGCCATGGCGTGGTTCATACTGAAGCCCCTTCCGGACAACCCGACGGACATAAACCTCTACCACGACTTCGCCGACAGGGTGATACGCACGAGGCTCGAGAGGGTGCCGGGGGTGGGAACCTCGAACGTGTTCGGGGGCAGGGAGCGACGCATGGAGGTTCTCTTCGACCCGGCGGAACTGGCGCGCAGGGGCATCACGGTCTCCGGGCTTTCCCGCTCCATAGACAGCGAGAACAAGAACTGGAGCGGCGGGTCGTTCGACGAGGGCAAGAGGAGCTATCTCGTGAGAACGGTCGGGGAGTACCGCACGGCCGCGGACATGGAAAACGTCATAGTGGCCACCACGGAAGGGGGCGTTCCGGTCTACCTGGGAGACGTGGCGACGGCGAGGCTCGGATACGAGGACCCGGGCTTCGCCGTCCGCCAGAACGCCGAGCCCGCCATAGCGCTCAATGTCGTCAAGGAGAGCGGGGCGAACTCCATAGAGGTGAAGGAGAAGCTTTTTTCGGCCGTCGAGGAACTAAACGCCGGGGTTCTTCGGGAAGAGGGTCTCCGTCTCCGAAACGTCTACGAGGAGACGGGCTACATACGAAGCGCCATAAGGCTCGTCCAGACCAACCTCGTGGTGGGCGGGGCGCTGGCCGTGGCCGTCCTGCTTCTTTTTCTGCGAAGCGCGAGCAGCACGCTCATAGTCGGGGTGGCCATACCGTCGAGCGTCATAGGAACCTTCATAGTGTTCGAGGCGCTGGGGCGGACGCTCAACGTCGTTAGCCTCGCGGGGATGAGCTTCGCCGTGGGCATGGTCATAGACAACTCCATAGTGGTGCTCGAGAACATATACCGCCACATGCAGATGGGAAAATCCCGCGCCCGGGCGGCCTACGACGGCACGACCGAGGTGTGGGGGGCGGTGCTGGCGAGCACCCTCACCACGGCCGCCGTGTTCATTCCCGTCATATTCGTGAAGGAGCAGACGGGCCAGCTTTTCCGCGACATAGCAATAGCCATAAGCGTCTCGGTGATCCTGAGCCTCGTCGTGTCCGTAACGGTCATACCTTCGGCGGCCGCGAAGTACCTCTCGGCCGGGGGAGCCGGGGACCCGGGGCGCCTGCGCTTCATGCCGGGGCTGCTCTCGCTCGCGGGCGGGGTGTCGGGGTTCGTGAACGGCTTCACCGGGAGGGTGATGGAAAGCTCGCGGCGGATGGCCGCTCTCGTTCTCTCCTTCACGGTTCTCTCCGTGGTTCTCATAGTCGCGCTTTTTCCAAAGACCGAGTACCTGCCCACGGGCAACAGGAACCTGCTTTTCGGGATACTGATTCCCCCTCCGGGGTACAACATCGACGAATACACGGCGATAGGGGAGAACATCGAGCGCTCCATCGCTCCCCGCATGGCGGGGGAGGAGGAAAACGCGTCGGGAGAGGCGAGGATAAAGAACTTTTTCTACGTGGCGAGAGGGCGGTCGATATTCATGGGGGCGATAGCCGAGGAGGCGAAGAGGGTGGGGGAGCTTTTCCCCGTTCTTCGCTCCGCGCTGGGGGAGATTCCGGGAATGATAGGGATCATCACGCGCCCGAGCATATTCAGCAGGGACATAGGGGAGGGGAGGTCGATTGACGTGAACGTGACGGGAAGCGACCTCCAGGAGATTCTCTCGGCGGCCAGAAGCGTGTTCTTCATGTCCATGGAGAAGATCCCCGGGGCGCAGGTGCGGCCGATTCCGAGCCTGGATCTCGGCAACCCGGAAATCAGGGTGGTCACCAACAGGGCCAGGGCGTCGCGCGTCGGAATCACCAACAGGGAGCTCGGGTTCACGGTGAGGGCTCTCGTGGACGGCGTGGAGTCCAGCGAATTCGACCTGGAGGGAGAGGAGGTGGACGTGATTCTGCGCGCGAACCGGGATTTTTCCGAAAGAACCCAGGACATAGAGAACATAACGATAAGCTCTCCGTCGGGAGACGCGGTCACGGTGGGGTCCGTCGCGGACGTGAGCCTCGTGCAGGGCCCGGGGCAGATAAACCACTACGAGACCCGAAGGGTGGTGACGATACAGATAACCCCTCCCGAGAACGTGACGCTCGAGGAGGCGATAGGGGTCGTGAACTCGCGGATAATCTCCCCGCTTCGGCAAAGCGGGCAGGTGAGCGATGGGGTGAGCTTCGTTCTGGCGGGAACGGCCGACAAGCTCTCCACGGCCAGAAGCGCTCTCCAGTGGAACTTCCTGCTGGCGGTCGTCATATCTTTTCTGCTGATGGCGTCTCTTTTCGAGAGCTTCCTCCACCCGCTAGTGATACTGTTCACCGTTCCGTTCGCCTCGCTCGGGGGATTCATCGGGCTTTCGGTGCTAAACGTCTTCTCCTACCAGCCCCTGGACGTGCTCACCATGCTGGGATTCGTGATACTCGCGGGAATAGTGATAAACAACTCCATACTCATAGTTCACCAGGCGCTCAACAACATGCGCGCCGGCATGGAGAACTCCGAAGCCATAAAGGAGTCGGTGAGGTCGCGGACCAGGCCCATATTCATGAGCACGCTCACGAGCGTCTTCGGCATGCTGCCGCTGGCCGTTTCGCCGGGCACGGGTTCGGAGCTCTACAGGGGGCTCGGGAGCGTGGTGGTCGGGGGGCTAGTTTTCGCCACGGCGTTCACGCTGTTTCTGGTCCCTTCCGTGTTCAGCCTCTCGCTCGAGCTTCGGAAAAGATTCGGCGGCGCGTGAAAACCCGTTTTCCTTGTGGCATAATAACCCTTTTTATCACCAGTTTCGAAACTTCGGAGGAAACGCAGGATGGCGAAGACCAGGTACAGGACCGAATCGGATTCCATGGGAAAGATGAAGGTGCCCTCGGACGCCTACTACGGGGCGCAGACGGCCAGGGCGGTGGAGAACTTTCCGGTGAGCGGGCGCACGCTGCCGAGGGAGTTCGTGAGGGCCATGGGGCTCGTGAAGCTCGCCGCGGCGGAGACCAACGCGGAGCTCGGATTCCTGAAAAGGAACGTCGCGAAGGCCGTGGCCAGGGCGGCCCGGGAAGCGCTTGAAGGAAAGCTCGACGGTCACTTCGTCGTGGACGTGTTCCAGACGGGGTCCGGCACCTCGACCAACATGAACGCGAACGAGGTCATAGCCAACAGGGCGGCGGAGATTCTGGGAGGAAAGACCCGGGTGCATCCAAACGACCACGTGAACATGGGGCAGTCGAGCAACGACGTGATTCCGACCGCGATGCACGTCTCCGCGCTCGAAGCCGTGGAGAAGGAACTGATTCCGGCGCTCGAATACCTTGAGAAGGCGCTTTCGGCGAAGGCGAAGAAGTTCGACCGCATAGTGAAGATAGGGCGCACGCACCTCATGGACGCCACGCCGGTACGGCTCGGGCAGGAGTTCGGCGGATACGCGAGCATGGTCGCCCACGGAGTCTCGAGACTCAAGGCGGTGAGAAACGATCTTTCCGAGCTCGCCATAGGCGGAACGGCCGTCGGAACGGGAATAAACACGCACAAAAGCTTCGGAAAGAAGGTCGCCGCGAGGATAAGCGCCGCTACGGGGGTGAAGTTTCGGGAGGCGCGGAACCACTTCGAGGCCCAGGCGTCGAAGGACGCCGTCGTGCAGACTAGCGGGGCGCTCAAGACCGTGGCCGTGAGTCTCATGAAGATAGCGAACGACATCCGGTGGCTCGGGAGCGGGCCGCGCTGCGGGTTCGGGGAGATACTGCTTCCGGCCATACAGCCAGGCTCCTCGATCATGCCCGGGAAGGTGAACCCCGTGATAGGGGAGTCGGTGACCCAGGTCGCGGCGCAGGTGATAGGAAACGACGCGGCGATAACCATAGGAGGGCAGTCGGGCAACTTCGAGCTCAACGTCATGATGCCCATGATGGCCGACAACCTTCTGGAATCGATAAGGCTTCTCTCGAGGGTGTCGCGGGTGTTCGTCGACAAGTGCGTGGACGGGATAGAGGCGAGCGAGGAGCGCTGCGGGGAGCTCATCGAGCAGAGCCTGGCGATGTGCACGAGCCTCGCCCCGATAATAGGCTACGACGCCGCGGCGGCCATAGCCAAGGAGGCGTACGCCTCGGGGAGCACTGTCAGGGAGGTCGCGAGGAAGAAAGGAGTGATTTCGGACGAGGAGCTAGAGAGGGTGCTGGACCCGGAGTCCATGACGAGGCCCGGTTCGTAGGGGATTTTTTCGGAGGCGACGGGCGCGTGGCCCGATGACATTCCGCCGTTGTCAAAGTATGGAGCTTGACCAGATGCTAGCAAAAAATAAGGAGATTGCATGATGATAAAGTTTGACAGTGGGATTTTTCCCGAGGGAGCAATCGGGGTTGTAAAGCACGGCTTGTTGCGGGTGATGGCCGACGGTGGAGAGGTCGCGTCTTACGAGTCAATCAAAAATCTGGAGGAGCTCGACTCGAAGGCTAAACGTGAATGGGGCCGTAAGGCGGTGGTCGGGGTGGCCACTGGACTTGTCACTTGCGGGGCCGGTTTGTTGGTCGGCGGACTGCTTGCGGGCAACAACAAGGAGATCATCTTTCACGCCGAGTTTCCTGATGGAGAAGAAGCAATAGGCATTGTCTCTGCACAAGGAGATCATCTTTCACGCCGAGTTTCCTGATGGAGAAGAAGCAATAGGCATTGCTGATAAAAAAGGTTTTGCGGGCCTGGAATCATTAACCGCGACGGCCGCGGCTACGAGCGCGGCGGCTACGAGCGACGTCCCGTTCATGCAAAAAATCGAGGCTGACAAGGCTGCCGCCCACGCGCGAAAACGCGAAAAGGCAAAGCAAAAAGCAAACCGCCCCCCTGTGGGAATAATTCCAGGCGTGAATGGGTAACTGGCCATGCCTGAACATAGCACGGACAAGCTGATTGCGGAGTGGCAGTTACGATTGGAGGCTTACGGCCTGCGCGTTTTCCTAGACACGGCTACAGGGCTTTTGCGTAATCGAGTTTGAAAAGATTCTTTTGGCGTTTTTGCTTTTTTTCGCGGGATCAGTTTTTTCGCATGCGGAGGAGACCTACAAGACCTATACCGACATGGGGGAGGTCGAGGGGCCTGCCCTGACTGTTTCGGAGGTTCTGGCTTCCCGGGACAAGCATCACAGGCAGATAATAACGGTGGAAGGGCGGTTACGTTCAAGGAGACGGGAAACGGGCGGAAATTCACGCTGTTTCGGTTCTTTGAGGACGACTCCGAGAGAAGGACCAACGTTTACGCCCGGGGGTACGTCGAGGGAATCGAGAACGGGAGCAGTCTCAGAATCTGGGGTCGCTACAGCAATCACAAGAAGTATTTTCTGTTCAAGCGGAAGAACATCATGAAGGCGAAGAAGATACAGATATTGCGGGGCTTGAAATGACTGCAAAAGCTGGAAAGGGTAGAATCGGTTCATCTTTTGACGACTTTCTCAAGGAGCAGGGTATTTACGAAGAGGTTACCGAAAACGCAATAAAACGCGTTTTGGCTTTCCAGCTTGCCGAAATTATGAAAGAGCAGAATATCAGCAAGGCGGAGATGGCCAAACGGCTTGACACGAGCCGTTCACAACTCAACCGGCTTCTTGATCCGGAGAACGATGAAGGAACGCTGGGCGCTCTGTCGCGGGTTGCTAATATTCTGGGATGTTCTTTGAAGTTTGAGTTGCGGTGAGTGTGATTGTACTTTCAGCGCGAAATTGCATCCTGAGAATCCGCAAAAATTACAAAGTTCACCGCACAAGATTAATGAGGCCGAGGCAATCTTACCTCGGAAGTACATCACTATCTTTTCAAACATAAAAAGCCACGATGCATCTTCAATGAGGCCGAGACAACATATTATCTCGGATATAATTTTAGAAAAACTGTGGAATTCAGTCTTCTAGTAAAATCGTTCTAAACCAATGTCTTACAAGAGTTGGTGTCAAGTTGGATCTGATTCTTACAATCCAAGGTAGCAACAAATCTAGAAGTTTAGATAACAACCTGAAAGAAGAATTCTGATTTTTTTGCTTTTTCTCACTCATTGCAATCTCCTTGAAATCAAATTTTGTAAACATGTTCTGTAATCCTCCTTATAATTAGGTTTCTGCTATTTTTAGCCCAAACTTATAATACCACTATCCAGAAGACATCCTGATTATAATGCTATGGAATATGGAAGTCAAATAGTTCTCATTAGAACCTTAGAATTGGAATTTTATCTGTGTCAGCCGAGGCATGCTTCAATGAAGCCCTGGCGAATTCACCAGGGAACCACCCGGACGTGTTCGCCCTGATCGAGGAATACTTCCTGCTTCAATGAAGCCCTGGCGAATTCACCAGGGAACCCTTTGACTTGATATACTAGGTTCATCCCAAATCCTTGCTTCAATGAAGCCCTGGCGAATTCACCAGGGAACCGTGGTTTGTCCGTTCACGTCCACAACCTCCCCAATAGCTTCAATGAAGCCCTGGCGAATTCACCAGGGAACCCAGCCCGGTAAGGGGGTAGCCCCGCCTTCGGGAGAAAACCTTCAATGAAGCCCTGGCGAATTCACCAGGGAACCCGGGAAGGAGTCCTGTGGCCCCGACCCGTATAATCCACCTTCAATGAAGCCCTGGCGAATTCACCAGGGAACCCGATGGATAGGCAAGAAGTAAGGGAGTTGATGACGGAACCTTCAATGAAGCCCTGGCGAATTCACCAGGGAACCCTGCGCTGGGTGTTCCGAAACGACCTCGGGGCGGAACTCCCTTCAATGAAGCCCTGGCGAATTCACCAGGGAACCCTGCGCTGGGTGTTCCGAAACGACCTCGGGGCGGAACTCCCTTCAATGAAGCCCTGGCGAATTCACCAGGGAACCCTGAGAAAGGAGCCGCTCGAGCGTCGCCCAAACCTCGCCTTCAATGAAGCCCTGGCGAATTCACCAGGGAACCCATGGTCGGGGATGCCGTCAGGTTGCTGGACGCCAGGCTTCAATGAAGCCCTGGCGAATTCACCAGGGAACCCTTTTGATTCCGCTCCCATGGAATCGAAGCCCGCCGGGGGGCTTCAATGAAGCCCTGGCGAATTCACCAGGGAACCCCAGACGGACGACTTCTTCGCGGAACTCGAAGACATCCGCTTCAATGAAGCCCTGGCGAATTCACCAGGGAACCCTCTTATCCGCGAGTACGATGAATCTTCCAATCCGAAGCTTCAATGAAGCCCTGGCGAATTCACCAGGGAACCCTTATCGGGTCCCTCGCCGACGGCCCGGACATTCCGGCTTCAATGAAGCCCTGGCGAATTCACCAGGGAACCCGTAAACGGCGGATCGACGTGGCGCGGCGAAAATGTAGGCTTCAATGAAGCCCTGGCGAATTCACCAGGGAACCCGAAACCGCCCTTTACGCGGTCCGCGTAGTAAGACTCCGCTTCAATGAAGCCCTGGCGAATTCACCAGGGAACCCCCGCCGTTCCCTGGGACACGGTGAACGCGGCCAGCGGCTTCAATGAAGCCCTGGCGAATTCACCAGGGAACCCGTCTTATCGTGGGTCTCATCGAAATACTGCCCCTCGCTTGCTTCAATGAAGCCCTGGCGAATTCACCAGGGAACCCCCTCGTCGCGCGTCGCGATTTTCCGGATCAGGGAAGCTTCAATGAAGCCCTGGCGAATTCACCAGGGAACCCATCCGTTTCGCTCTACGTCGTGATGCCGGACGGGAGCTCGCTTCAATGAAGCCCTGGCGAATTCACCAGGGAACCCCGGAGGCCCGAGGCCAGTGTAGCAAGGAGTTTGCCAGCTTCAATGAAGCCCTGGCGAATTCACCAGGGAACCCAGGCCGACGAAGTGGCCGGCCGCGTGGGCGGCCGCGTGCTTCAATGAAGCCCTGGCGAATTCACCAGGGAACCCCCGCCACGCGCGGGTCGTGCACGCTACGCCTGACCGTGCTTCAATGAAGCCCTGGCGAATTCACCAGGGAACCCCATAGAGTTAAAGTTGGAGATAAGTTAGTTTAAAATGCTTCAATGAAGCCCTGGCGAATTCACCAGGGAACCCGCCGGCCGCGTCGTCTGCCCCGTCGAATCTATCTGCGCTTCAATGAAGCCCTGGCGAATTCACCAGGGAACCCTAAATTAGTATTTGATCTCTCAATCATGGTAGAACAAGCTTCAATGAAGCCCTGGCGAATTCACCAGGGAACCCGGGATATCGAGAGAAAAAAGCTGAAGGTCGAAACCTCGCTTCAATGAAGCCCTGGCGAATTCACCAGGGAACCCCGCAGAATTTCGAGAATGATCCCGCGCCCCTTGAGGAAGCTTCAATGAAGCCCTGGCGAATTCACCAGGGAACCCGAGAAAAGCAAGCTCGACGGCATCGAGGACGGCGCTGCTTCAATGAAGCCCTGGCGAATTCACCAGGGAACCCAGTGGAGAACCATACATCACGCGGAAGAGTCCCCGCGCTTCAATGAAGCCCTGGCGAATTCACCAGGGAACCCTGCCGAAACAGTTCCACCGGCCGCGCGGCCGGATGGAGCTTCAATGAAGCCCTGGCGAATTCACCAGGGAACCCAGAATTCTACACGGCGGCGGCGGACCGGAGAAACGCCGAGCTTCAATGAAGCCCTGGCGAATTCACCAGGGAACCCTCCCTGGCGGGACGGATAAGCAACCCTTCCAGAAGTCGGGCTTCAATGAAGCCCTGGCGAATTCACCAGGGAACCCAACTCGAAGGGAAAGCTGAAAGAAATTGACTCGGCCGTGCTTCAATGAAGCCCTGGCGAATTCACCAGGGAACCCTGTGGCGCATTCCAGAGCGGCGAACGTTCGCAGGTTCGCTTCAATGAAGCCCTGGCGAATTCACCAGGGAACCCAACTTAACTCGGACGACGGTTGGCAGACCCGACGGTGCTTCAATGAAGCCCTGGCGAATTCACCAGGGAACCCAGCCTTTCGATTTCCACTTCCCAGAAGGGAGGCCAGCTTCAATGAAGCCCTGGCGAATTCACCAGGGAACCCTTAGCGCGTTACGGCGTCGCGTTATTAATGCCTATGCTTCAATGAAGCCCTGGCGAATTCACCAGGGAACCCAACAAAACCGAAAGCGAGGCAAGCCGCGCCGTCCGCGCTTCAATGAAGCCCTGGCGAATTCACCAGGGAACCCCGCACATTGCGGATGGCGAGATTGTCCCCATTTCTTGCTTCAATGAAGCCCTGGCGAATTCACCAGGGAACCCTGTTTTCCCTTGTGATTTCAGGGAGTTCAGAGAAAAAACCGCCGCTTCAATGAAGCCCTGGCGAATTCACCAGGGAACCCGGGGAGTAGTTGATCCTGATCCGTCCGCCGGAACCGGCTTCAATGAAGCCCTGGCGAATTCACCAGGGAACCCTGCCCTCCGGAACGCTCGCAGAATCCCGCTTGTATCCCGCTTCAATGAAGCCCTGGCGAATTCACCAGGGAACCCGGGGCTTTTCATGTGGCCGATTCCGCCCCCGTACGAGCTTCAATGAAGCCCTGGCGAATTCACCAGGGAACCCGGCCTGCCCCGCGGCGCTCGCGGCCGCGCGCTCGGGGCTTCAATGAAGCCCTGGCGAATTCACCAGGGAACCCATCCTGGTCTTCATGGACACGCAGGAGAAAATGTCGCTTCAATGAAGCCCTGGCGAATTCACCAGGGAACCCGGCCGGGTTCGGCCTCCGTCCCCGCGAGGAAGACGCGCTTCAATGAAGCCCTGGCGAATTCACCAGGGAACCCGGTCGAAATGCTGCGCCTCACCCCCCACGCTCGCGAGGCTTCAATGAAGCCCTGGCGAATTCACCAGGGAACCCGCGGGCGCTCCGGTGAGCGCCACCTTGGCGAAATCGTGCTTCAATGAAGCCCTGGCGAATTCACCAGGGAACCCGGGCGTTTAGTCCGCGGCGTCCGGAGAAACGACCTCGAGCTTCAATGAAGCCCTGGCGAATTCACCAGGGAACCCCATCGCCTTGCCTCCCTCTATGTACGTTATGGCTTCGCTTCAATGAAGCCCTGGCGAATTCACCAGGGAACCCCGGACGGGCGCGCAGAGTTTCAGAAACACCCTCGGGAGGCTTCAATGAAGCCCTGGCGAATTCACCAGGGAACCCAGGGTCACTTTGTTCGTCCGCAGCTCGGACGCTTCCGCTTCAATGAAGCCCTGGCGAATTCACCAGGGAACCCCTTCTGATTGACTGTTGACACGCTCCCCAAAACCGTGTGCTTCAATGAAGCCCTGGCGAATTCACCAGGGAACCCTTGACGGTGTCCTGCACCAGCGCGCCGAGAAGCCGGCTTCAATGAAGCCCTGGCGAATTCACCAGGGAACCCAAAGAAGCCGCGCATCAGATCGCGAAAGGAAAGAGCGCTTCAATGAAGCCCTGGCGAATTCACCAGGGAACCCTCGCCGGAAAACGAAATGCTCGTTTGGGAATTCGCGCTTCAATGAAGCCCTGGCGAATTCACCAGGGAACCCGAGACACGCGAGCGGTAAGCACCGTCAGGTTCGTCGTCTGCTTCAATGAAGCCCTGGCGAATTCACCAGGGAACCCGGCGGAGTTTCTGGATCAGGGTTCCCCTTTCGGTTCGCGCTTCAATGAAGCCCTGGCGAATTCACCAGGGAACCCACTTCGCTTGTCCATGATTCCAGGTTAACTTTGAGCGTGGCTTCAATGAAGCCCTGGCGAATTCACCAGGGAACCCATCCTGTTTCGTCTTATAGGCCCTCAGGCTTTCGTAAGCTTCAATGAAGCCCTGGCGAATTCACCAGGGAACCCATAACTTCCGAGCTCTCTCTCTCTCGGGCGTTACAGGCTTCAATGAAGCCCTGGCGAATTCACCAGGGAACCCACCCCCGCCGAGCGCGACGCGCTGACGATCCGCTGGCTTCAATGAAGCCCTGGCGAATTCACCAGGGAACCCTCCGTTGCCATGACGGCGGCCGTGATAGGCTTCACGGCGGCTTCAATGAAGCCCTGGCGAATTCACCAGGGAACCCAACCCGCAGGCGGGCGTCAGGACGTGCCGCGCGTGCGGCTTCAATGAAGCCCTGGCGAATTCACCAGGGAACCCCTCCTATTAAGATTTCATCCGAACGACAGGAAGCCAGCTTCAATGAAGCCCTGGCGAATTCACCAGGGAACCCCCGTCGTGTTCCGCTGACGGCGGCCAGGGCGCTCGGCTTCAATGAAGCCCTGGCGAATTCACCAGGGAACCCTTCTCTCGTCGGAGAACAGCAGGTTTCCCGCGCCGTCGCTTCAATGAAGCCCTGGCGAATTCACCAGGGAACCCCCGTGGCGTTCGAGAGCTAGCCGGAAACCGCCTATCCCTGCGCTTCAATGAAGCCCTGGCGAATTCACCAGGGAACCCCGCCGCGTCCGTCCGCGCGGGGGGCAAGGATTCCGTTGCTTCAATGAAGCCCTGGCGAATTCACCAGGGAACCCCTCAATGGCTACGTCCGCGTCATAAAGGCCATGGGCGGGCTTCAATGAAGCCCTGGCGAATTCACCAGGGAACCCGACGAAGTAAACCCGTTCCCTTGACTGAGGGATGCCGCTTCAATGAAGCCCTGGCGAATTCACCAGGGAACCCCCGTGGATGGGCAGGTATCGCTGGGCGCGCCGGGCTTGCTTCAATGAAGCCCTGGCGAATTCACCAGGGAACCCCGAATTCTCGCTGTCGTCAGGCGACGCCGGAACGCCGGCTTCAATGAAGCCCTGGCGAATTCACCAGGGAACCCCGGCGAGCGTCCGGATGTCTCCGCCCGGAGACTCGCCGCTTCAATGAAGCCCTGGCGAATTCACCAGGGAACCCCGACCCCCGGGGGGCGCTCCACTTCCGCTCGCCGTTGCTTCAATGAAGCCCTGGCGAATTCACCAGGGAACCCGTCAGGGCTTACCAGTATAGGAACCTAGAAACTGGCTT
This sequence comes from Thermodesulfobacteriota bacterium, assembly GCA_965243595.1. GTDB lineage: Bacteria > Desulfobacterota_D > UBA1144 > Nemesobacterales > Nemesobacteraceae > Nemesobacter. The sequence continues at coordinate 1,663,153 of OZ251569.1, read as the reverse complement.
CAATGAAGCCCTGGCGAATTCACCAGGGAACCCAATCCGGAAACGGGGCTTCTGCTATCAATCTCCCCGGCTTCAATGAAGCCCTGGCGAATTCACCAGGGAACCCAAAAACTTTCTTGACTTCCCCTTTTTCCGATATATAAGCTTCAATGAAGCCCTGGCGAATTCACCAGGGAACCCCCGTCCTTGCGCGGCGGCAGTCCGTCGCGCGCGCGGCTTCAATGAAGCCCTGGCGAATTCACCAGGGAACCCGGCGCAACCGAGCTCACGACCAACGGAATGTATGCCCTGCTTCAATGAAGCCCTGGCGAATTCACCAGGGAACCCAAGTTTCTGCTTGACGTGGGCGGCCTCAACTTCACGCTTCAATGAAGCCCTGGCGAATTCACCAGGGAACCCGAGGCGGTCGAGGTTGCGGGAAAAGCGGCGGCGAAATGGCTTCAATGAAGCCCTGGCGAATTCACCAGGGAACCCGAGCAGGAGGAGCGCACCCGCTGGTACGCCGTCGCGGCTTCAATGAAGCCCTGGCGAATTCACCAGGGAACCCGAGGCCGCGCAACAGGGAAGGAGGCAGAAAGCCGCGGCTTCAATGAAGCCCTGGCGAATTCACCAGGGAACCCGCCAGGCGCTTGCCCGACATCGCGCTTACCATGTTGACGCTTCAATGAAGCCCTGGCGAATTCACCAGGGAACCCCAGGCTCAAGTGCCAAGCCGCCTCGAAGCGACCCGGAGCTTCAATGAAGCCCTGGCGAATTCACCAGGGAACCCCGCGACGGCTCCCGCCGAATCCGCGCGTGGCGGAGTTGCTTCAATGAAGCCCTGGCGAATTCACCAGGGAACCCACGTCTGGCCACTCGGACAAGTGGCGTTAACAAAAGCTTCAATGAAGCCCTGGCGAATTCACCAGGGAACCCGTCTTCAGGCGCGTCATACGGAACCTCATCCTCGTTGGCTTCAATGAAGCCCTGGCGAATTCACCAGGGAACCCTCACCGGTAGAGCGCGCCAGCGACAGCGAGCGCGCCGCTTCAATGAAGCCCTGGCGAATTCACCAGGGAACCGAAGGAAGAAAAGTATCTGTCTTCAAAGAGCGTCAAGCTTCAATGAAGCCCTGGCGAATTCACCAGGGAACCCGTTTCGGTTGGAAAGTGAAGTGGCTCTTCGCTCCTCGGCTTCAATGAAGCCCTGGCGAATTCACCAGGGAACCCTCTCCGCCGCGAGAAGCTCTATCGAACACCCGCCCATGCTTCAATGAAGCCCTGGCGAATTCACCAGGGAACCCTGGAAGAACAGGCGAAGACGCTGGCGGAGATATCGGAGCTTCAATGAAGCCCTGGCGAATTCACCAGGGAACCCGACCAACAAGCAGATTTCCTACGCGACGTCGCTCGCGCTTCAATGAAGCCCTGGCGAATTCACCAGGGAACCCTTGGGGTCTTGAGGAAACGGTGAGAAGATGAAATACGCTTCAATGAAGCCCTGGCGAATTCACCAGGGAACCCAAGCGGTATATCGCATAATCGAAGGAGGCTAGGCATGGCTTCAATGAAGCCCTGGCGAATTCACCAGGGAACCCGGCAAGGTCTTCGTCGAGCGCGGTTCCGGACTTCGAGCTTCAATGAAGCCCTGGCGAATTCACCAGGGAACCCCTCGAACGCGGTCTGCGTCAGCTTGGTCTGCTCCTGGCTTCAATGAAGCCCTGGCGAATTCACCAGGGAACCCGGTGAAAATCGAGGTCTGCCGGGAGCGCAAGGAGATCATGCTTCAATGAAGCCCTGGCGAATTCACCAGGGAACCCCGGAGAAGCGGCAGGAGATGCTCGAGGCCTTGGAAAGCTTCAATGAAGCCCTGGCGAATTCACCAGGGAACCCCGCGCCTGGTGAGAACCGACGACCGCCGCCTGGCGGTCGCTTCAATGAAGCCCTGGCGAATTCACCAGGGAACCCAACTCGGCCACCCTGGCGAATCGCCAGTCCACCGCCCGCTTCAATGAAGCCCTGGCGAATTCACCAGGGAACCCGAGTTCAAGAACCTGATCGTGAAATGCGCGCGGGAACCCGAGCTTCAATGAAGCCCTGGCGAATTCACCAGGGAACCCAGCCCCCTTCAAACTTCCTGTCTGGACTGGCTTACTTTTGCGCACTGCGAGCACTGAGCCGTTTTTGACCATGAAGCTTGAAGCAGTCCTCAAAAAGTCTGCGGTGTTATTTGCTACTTCTCCACAATACAAAGGGAATTCGCACTGCGAGACCTGTCCATGATTTTTTTTCTGTTGAAGCTCTCGTAACAAGCAGGGCATCACCTCCTTTCTTCTTATATTCATATGATTACAGCTTCCCTTACGGGCATTTTGTAGTTCTTTCCCAAGCTCTCGATGTTGGGTTTGATCTGGTCGGCAGAACCCAAGTCTAGTATTAGAACATGGTCTTCTTTTGTCTGTATCAGGCTTTCCAAGCGTGTACACATCTCCGCATGGCGTTTGTCCGTTAATATACACTGAAAGACGGACAGCTGTAACCAGTGGCCATATCCTTTCATTAACTTAAAGACCTTTCTCCAGCGTTTCGGTTCCGATATGTCGTAAGTGACTATATAGAGATTTTCCTTGGCCATTTTAACGGGGTAGGTAATGGGGATAAACTGGTATTTCGCCCTGCAGATGTCTGGCGAGCAGTCGTGCCTGGATGTCCATCAACCGCCTCATGGAAATTTGATACCCGAAAAGCGGGTGAGTGGTCTCCTGCTCCATGCGCCGCTCGAAAGCCGCGATAAGTGCCTTACGACCGTTGGGCTTCAGCGAACAGGCAGGTCCGTTGAAAACGAAATCGGTCGGTTTGACTTCACCGTTGTTTATAACCTGAATAATGCAGGAATCCGCGACGATAGGTCTGAAAGGCTCCATCAGGTCAAGGGCCAGAGCCGGTCTTCCGTGTCTCGGGCGGTGGTAAAAACCCATGTAGGGGTCCAGCCCGGTTGATGAAATTATTACTGTGAAAGATCTTGTCAAAAGCGCGTACGCCAGCGACAGCATGGCGTTTACGGGGTCCGTGGGCGGCCTCCTATTACGTGTCGAGAAAGAAAATTCCGCCAGATTTTTCTTTGCGAACTTGGCCAGCATGTTTTCAAAAGAAGCGAAATATATTGAAGCCGCTTCTCCCTCGACTCCGAGCAGTTGTTGCGTGTCTTTGACGTTGAATACCTGCTGGGTGACGCGTTTTAATCTGGCCAGAACTTCGTCTTTTGAGGTCACGTCTCTTTCGTCGCGCCAGTTCCGGCGCAGCATAGTGCGCGAGTTCTGAACTTTTGCCGCCACCAGATTGCGGGAAAAAACCAGGCATTGCCGTTCGTCAAAGGCGAAACGATATTGGGCTTCTCGTACTGCCACGTTTCCGTTGCCGGTACCGAACGTGTGGCCGACAAACCATCCTCCCATGGAAAACCATGACACCGGAATTTCCTCGCTCATGAGCGCGTGCAGGGCGGGCGTCGTCACCGACACGGGACCGAACAGAACCACCTGCGAAACGTCGATCATAGGCAGTTCGGTCTTGTCTTCTTCCGTTTCCACGACAAGCCTTTCCCCTCTTTTTCTCAGCCTTGCGCCGGGTGCCTGAACGTAAAGAGGGAGCGCGGGGTCGTCTGCGGGATTCAACGGCCGGGGCGTGTACTTTTTCGTGAACAGGTTCGTTTCGTCGGGGAGACATATCCCGGCCAGCGAGCAGCGGGGACACTTAGGACTGTTTTCCAAGGGAGGCGGTCTGTGACCGGAAGCGGCCGCTGTCCGCAGACCCGAGACCGCAGCGATAGTGCGGGAGCGAAGCTCGTCGTCCAGAAGGACGGGAACCTTTTCTCTGGACCCGACATACCAGAGAGCACCTTTTGGAACCTCGTAACCGTTGTCTTCCAGAATCATCGCCTGCACGCAGACTTGAACGCGTTCGGGTTCGTAAGCACCTGCGGCAACATGGGGACGTTTTCCTTTCTTGAAGTCTACGGGCATCGCTTTTCCCTCGGAGATTTCAACTACGTCCATCTTCGCTATGACGCCCAGACGTTGGGAAGAAAGAGTGATGGAACGGGTTTTCATTTCGTCGCCGAGCTCGTCGGGGGAGGGCAGTTGCTTTCCGCCCTTGTCGACCCGGGCGTGGACTCTTTTGCCCTGTGCCGTATCGCCGCTGCTGGCCCATTCGCCCTCTACCCATTCCAAATAAGCGAGCCGTGGACAGTAAACCCACTCGTTTACCATGCGTGCGGGAACCAGCGGCGTATCTTCGTTGACCGGCGGCGGAGGCAACGGCAGGGAAAGTTGTTGATTAGAGCTCATGAGACCTCGTACATGATTTGACTTGCCTGTCTTTGATACTCTTGTAAAATTAACATTCTACCATCCCATATATCAGGAGAAATATATGTCCCAACTAACCTTTGAAAAACTTCATGAAGCGGTAGCTGGCGGTTCCGTGGCGTTGCGTTCCAGAACGACATTGCAACCCGCCGGCGGAGAAGGCGACAAGGTGTTTCCGTCGTCCTACGCGGTTGACGGGCGAGCCGACCACAAGTACGCGGTGGAAAAACGTCAGGTGGGCGAAGGCGAGGTGTCCGTCACTGTTCTTCTGGACTCGGTCGCTTCGCAGGCGAACAGGGCGGAACTGGCCCTTTTGGAAGGTTGGGAGCGAGGCGAGTTGGCTTTTCCCGTTCCCTATGTCGATTTTACCGCACATGACGACGTTACGGACTACGAAAAGCTGACGGTGCTGGAAGCGCCTCACCGTCTGGCGGACGCAATTTTTCGTGACAGCCTGCTGGACGGCACGTTGTTCCGCCTGTCAGACGTAGGACGCGCCATCACGGATGCCACGCCGCGTAACGCCACCGACCTTTTTCGCTACTCTCCCACGTCTCTGCTGTTCGGAATGTGGGATTCCACGGGTCCCAAAGGAGGTCTGGGCTCGAAATTTCAGAGGGCGTACGTTTCCGAAATCGTGGGTTTTGACGCATCTGTCGGCATGAAAGTAGGAAGTCGCATAGATCCTTTGCAGATTGAAAAAGTCGCGCCGGAGGACCGCATGTACAACAGCGCCGACCCTGACGAGGTATGGACTCACGACCCCGAAAAAGCCGAGAGAGATAAAAAAGGGGAACCTGTTCCCGCATCTCGAGGAACAGCCAGCGGAGAGGCCGGTCAGCCGTCCAAGATCAACCACGGCAATATTCCTCCGTCTATAGACGCACAGGCCGGTGGAGTCACCATTTCCAAAGCCCGGCAGACTGCTCTTATCTCTTTTGCAGCTTTGAGGCAACTGCGTTTCAAGGGTTTCAAACGCGACGCGGAAACCGCCGCCCGCACCGCAATTGCCGCGCTCGGCGTCGCCGCTATCGCCTACCAATGGGAGGTCGATTTTGACTTGCGTTCCCGCTGTCTCTTGCTCCCCACTCACCCACCGCAACTAGAATTGCTGGCCCGTGATGGTTCTGCGGGCGAATCGGTAAGCGTTGACAGGGAATCGGCATCTCATGTTTTGTCCAAAGCGGCCTCGAACGCAGTGGAGTCGGGCATCGGGTGGGAGACTGGCGAGATTCGTCTCGTGCCTGCCCCGAAACTGGTCGAATTGATACGAAGAAGCCGCCATGTTTCAGCCAGCGATCAGCCAGCGAGGTAAGAATGTCTTCTGCTGGGAAGTTTTGCATCGAGGTGAACTTTTTGACGGGCAGATACGTTGCCACGTTTCACAACGACCGTCGGCAGTCGGAATGGCCTCCGCATCCCGCGCGGCTTTTCTCCGCGCTCGTTGCGGCTTGGGCGGATGCGGACCAGCCTGACCAGCCTGAACGAAAGGCTCTGGAGTGGCTGGAAGCCCAGAAACCGCCGGCAGTCGCCGCTTCCGGGGCAGTCGCCCGCAAAGTGGTGTCGCATTTCGTGCCGACAAACGACGCGACAATACTCTCAAGCAGTTGGTACAATAGAAACGCCAGAACAGTCCTCAATCTGACAAACCAGCTGTATGAAGAACTTGAGTTCTCACACGGCGAGTTTACTAAGAAGGCGGAGCGGATACAGAAAAAGCTTGATAAAAACCGCGATGTTGGAACTCAGGTTACTCATACGGGAACCACGAATCCGACTTCGGCCGTCCAGATGTTTCCGGACCGTCGCGTCAAGCAGGAAAGGTTCTTTCCCTCGGTGACGCCGGACGAGACCCGCGTGACTTATCTTTGGGATGGTTCCCCTCCCGCCGGACTGGATGAAATTTTCGACCGCTTGCTGGGACGGGTTACCAGGCTGGGACATTCGTCCTCCCTTGTATCCTGTCGCTTAGTTCAAAACCCGCCCGCCCCCAGTCTCGTCCCCGGTGAAGCGGGAGCGGGATTGAGACTGCGCAATGTGCGACGCGGTCAGCTTGATGAACTTGAACGTCAGTACAAGCGCCATGAAGGAGTTTCCCCCAGATCGTTACCGTATGTGGATGTTCTTTACCGAGATGTTTCCGATACTTCGCCGTCGGAACTGAAATACGAACCCAGCACCGCGGGCGATTGGATAGTGTTTGAGTTCACCCGTGATTGTCGGGCGCTACCCTCTTCGCGGACGGCGGAACTAGCGACCGTAATGCGCTCGTCCATATTTCATTACGCGAAAGATCCGATACCCGAAGAGCTAAGCGGACACAGGGCAGACGGTTCTCCCACTTCTCTGCCGCATGTAGCTTTTGTTCCCATCCCTTACGTTGGTTACGAACATGCGGACGGCAGGCTTCTCGGGATTGCAGTTTCAGTGCCGAAAAATTTGAGCGAGATTTCGCGCCAAGCATTGTTTCACGCCATTGGAAGCTGGGAGAAGAAAGCTTCTTCTGAATTTATAACCTTGTTCTTGGGATCCAAAGGAGTCGTTCGCATGTCCCGACTGCGCGGACCTGCCACCATCATTTCGCTGCGTCCCGGAGTTTGGCACAGTTCTTCGCGTAGATGGGTGTCCGCGACACCCGTCGCGTTGCCGAAACATCCCGGTCAGCTTGGACGAGGCACTCAAGCCGCTCGCGCGAAGGCATGGAACGCCGCCGAAGATGCGGTAAGAGCGGCCTGTGCGCATGTGGGGCTTCCCGAGCCGATGTCGGTAGAAGCGAGCTTCAGTCCGTTCATATCCGGCGCCCGTCCCGCGACGCGCTTTCCGGCTTTCAGTCAGAACGGAAGGGACGGCAAAGAGGTGAGACGTCAATTCGTTCATGTCTCGGTGACCTTTGAACGTCCCGTTTCCGGGCCACTGATGCTGGGGACAGGACGGTTTCTTGGGCTTGGCTTGATGCGTCCCGTGAAGATGTCGGAAGCAGACAATCCAGTTGCGGACGGGTCCGGTGGATAGACAGGTGCTGACCGCCGACGATTTTGCCGATTTTTTCCGGGATGCGCACGACTGCGAACCGTTTCCGTGGCAGCGACGCCTTACGGCGGAAGTGCTCGATCAAAGAGCGTGGCCGAAGGTAATTGACCTGCCGACCGGAACCGGCAAGACCGCAGTGCTAGATACCGCAGTGTTCGCAATGGCCGCCCGCCCGGAGATCTTTCCCCGTCGCATAGTGTTTGTAGTTGATCGACGCATCGTGGTTGACCAAGTCTACGAGCGGGCACGGAGAATTCGGGAGCGCCTGGAAACAGGCAAAACGCGGATACTCTCCAAGGTAGGAGACCGTCTGCGCGAGTTAAGCGGAGGAGAATTACTGGGCGTGGTCGCATTGAGGGGCGGAATTCCCATAGACAATGAGTGGACACACCGCCCGGACCAGCCTTGGGTAATGGTTTCCACTGTGGACCAGTTCGGCTCGCGTCTGTTGTTCCGTGGCTATGGAGTAAGTCCTATAATGCGACCGATTCACGCTGGACTTGCTGGCAACGACTGCTTGGTAATTCTGGACGAGGTGCATCTGAGCGTTCCCTTTGCGGAAACGCTCTCCAGTGTCGCCGAACTGAAATCCGGACAACTCCCCCGACGCTTCTGCGTGGTTGAGATGTCGGCGACTCCCAACGACGTGAAAGCCAAACGTTTCAAGCTGAATGAAGTTGAAGACCTTGACGGGTGCGAGGAGTTGCGACGCAGGGTGCGAGCTCCCAAGAGAGCGGAACTGGTCTCGGTCAGGAACCCCGACGCTTTGCCCGCTCAGGTTGTCAAGACCGTCAGGTCCATGCGGAAGTTGGGGCCCGAAGAGAGTATCCGTAGCGTGGGAATCGTGGTCAACAGGGTGCGTACGGCCCGAGAAACGCATCAGACCCTTGAAAAAGCGGGCTACTCCGCCCATCTGATCACTGGTCGCATGAGGCCGCTTGATCGAATCGAGACCTTGGACCGTATTGCTCCGGCCGTTAACCCCGATGCGGAAAGCATTTCTGGAGAACTTACCGTGGTGATAGCCACGCAGGCGATTGAGGTGGGTGCCGACTTCAGCTTTGACGCGCTGATTACCGAATGCGCCGCGGTAGACAGCATGAGGCAGAGATTTGGTCGTCTCGACCGGCGTGGCGACTACTTCAACAGAACATCCGTGCCTGCTAGAGCTTGGATCGTTGGACCCAAATCTTCCGTAGCCTCCAAGAAGCCCGATCCTATCTACGGTGACTCGCTCAAGGCGACTTGGGAAGAACTCGAACGCCTTGCACGGAAAGGACCGATAGATGTGGGGCCGCTTTCCCTGTCGGGCTTTCCCCAGAAGGCGAATGCACCCAGGTTTTCAGCGCCTCTGTTGTTGAAAACTCATATGGATGCGTGGACCCAGACCGGGCCGGAGCCTGTCAATCAGCCTTCCTTGGAATGGTTTCTCCACGGCATGGACCAAGACCGCGCGGCGGATGTTTCGGTCCTGTGGCGTTGGGATAGGTCGTCCGACGCGCTTCGTCTTGTTCCACCCCGGCCCGCGGAATTCCTGCAGGTGCCCGTTGGTGCCGTGAAGTCCTGGCTGGCCGGTAGAGGAGAAGTGGATGTCGCCGATGTCCCGCAGGTGGGAACGGACAAAGATGAAACTTCTCTTGTCGATGGCAAAGGTGATGAGAACTGGGTGCGCTGGGCGGGATTTGACAAGGGGCCGGAACATATAGCGATAGACGAGATTAGACCAGGCGACATCATCATCGTTGACCCGGGTTATGGTGGTTTGAAAGCGGGAACTTGGGACCCTTCCTCGACCGAGACGGTCGTGGATATGGGGGATGCCGCTCAAGTTCACGGCAAAAGAGCGACGCTTCGCCTTGACCGCCGTCTGCCGGGTGTTGCCTTGCCCGAATTGCCTGGCGACGAAAGCGAAGTGGGCGTCTCCATCAGGGAAAGAGTTTCTCAATGGCTGAGTGAAAAGTCGTCGGACCCGGGGGACATGCCGAACTGGTTTTCCGATACTGTCAAAAGGCTGAACGACAATTTTGAAGCCGTCCGAATTGGCCTTGACGGCGAGACCGCGGACTCTGGTTACTACATTCTGGTTGAACGGGACCCCCGTACTAAAAAGCCGATAGTCGACCCAGACACTGTGGACGGCTCGGATAAGTCCGGGTCCATGACAGGTACAGGTGTAACCCTCAGATCTCATCTCGAAGGTGTGGGAGAAAGAGCGGGATGTATTGCGGAGAGGCTGGGATTATCATTGGAGTTTGCGGAAGATATTCGCTTGGCGGGCCGTCTTCACGATATCGGCAAGGTGGACAGGCGTTTTCAGGCACGGCTGGTCGGAGGCGACCCTGTGGAACTGGCATTGCTTGGGGAACCACTTGCCAAGTCGCAATCCGGAGTGCGTGGCGGTACTAGTCTGTACCCGGCGGGAATGAGGCACGAGGCGGCGAGCGTCGCCATGGTCGAATCGAATCCCGATGTTCTGGCTTCGGCACATGACAAAGACCTAGTGCTCCACTTGATTAGCACCCACCACGGCTGGGGACGTCCTTTGGTTCCCATAGTTGAAGACCCCGAGCCTGAAACGCTTTCCTATGTGTTTGACGGCAACGAGATGCGGGTGAATTTCAATCTTGCGGAAGGTACTCTGGCCATTGACATGGCTGATCGCTTCTGGCGCCTGGTCGAGCGGTACGGATATCACGGACTGGCCTGGTTGGAGACGGTTCTGCGTCTGGCTGACCATCGGCAGAGCGCCAAGGAAACGACATAGCAATGAGTGGAACTCTTCTTGAAGGACTTGAGGGAACCAATCCCTTGGGATTTTTCGCCGCTCTTGGCATACAGGTGGCCTTCGCCTCGGAATCCGAACAGCCGCGTTTGTGGTGGAGCGACGATGTCACTCCGCGGGCGGTCGTTGATGCTGATTTCTCCATAGACAGGATAATTGATCAAGCACTTGAGGTATTTATCCAGTGGAAAGCCAGCCCTGTTATGGATCCCAAGATGGAAAAAGGGGATGAACTTAAGTTCTCAAGTGCTGACCTGCGCACATATCTCGGCCAAGCCCGTAATAGCGATTCGGTTGGTATCCTTGCAACTGCTCTTGTGGCCGAAGGAAGTCTGGACAATCAGGGAGTCTCCAAACCTACGGATCTCTATTTCATGGCGGGTCAGCAAAAGTTTCTGAAAATGGCTCGAGAGATTCTGAAAAGAGCTTCCCGGGAAGACTTACTTACAGGGCTTGAGGGTCCGTGGAAGTACGAGAGCAAACTTCCTTCCCTTATGTGGGACATAACCGACGATAGGGATTATGCGCTTTCGGCCAAAGACCCTTCGACCGACAAAAAACTTACAAATCCCGGTCCAGAAGCCTTAGCCGTTTTGGGACTGAGTCTGCATCCTGTTTTTGCGGGTAAGGGTCGGACACTCACCCAAGGATGCTCGGGGTCGTGGAAAGCGGGTTACTATTCTTGGCCAGTCTGGTCAAAACCTGCATCACTGAACGCTGTTAGATCATTATTGGCTCACGCCTGCGAGCCGACGCTTGCCGACCGTTATCGCTGGTTTCGTTCTTGGGGCATCAAAAAGGTTTTCCGCTCGCCGATTCGTCGGTCAAACCAAGGCGGTTACGGAACATTCGGCCCGCCGGAGGTCATATGGCAAGCGTCATGAAATCTTGGTTTTCACTTGGTATCATTGGAAGCTAACAATGTTACACTACACTTATACTCAACTTTCTGCATGAGCAAACTTTTTACAGGCTATATCCAGTCGGTTTCAAGCAAATTCTCTTATAAAGAGACCAGCGAGATGGGCTACCGCGCCGATTTTGAAAAGCTCATCAGGGGAATCTTTGAATCAATTAGAGTGACTCGTATTGACCATGATCCTCAGTCAAAGGAAGGAAACAAGCCGGATTTTGTAGTAGTCACCGATGTTCCAATTGTCTATATAGAGACAAAGAATATCGGCGTCTCTTTGGATAAAGTCGAGAAGTCAAAACAGATGGCGCGGTATTTCGGTTACTCCAACTTGGTGCTTACCGACTATCTTGAATTTCGTTTCTACCGAAACGGCGTGTCGTACGGAGACCCGATAAAGATCGGCGAATACGACATCAAGCAAAGAACGATAGAGTCCATACCGAAAAATTACGAACTGCTAGCAAAGACCTTGCTCGACTTCGCCCGGTCGCACAAGGAGCCGATAAAGTCGGGGGAGCACCTTGCGAAGATAATGGGCGGCAAGGCGCAGAGAATAAGAGACAACATACGGCGCTTTCTCGACGTCGATTCGAGAAAGAACGGGGAACTTCTCCGCATTCACGAAGCGATCAAGGAAATGCTCGTGCACGACCTCACCTCCGAAGCCTTTTCCGACATGTACGCCCAGACGCTCGTTTACGGCCTGTTCGTCGCCCGTTACTACGACGACACTCCCGACACGTTCTCGCGGCAGGAAGCCCGGGACCTAGTTCCGGCCTCGAATCCGTTTCTCCAGCATTTCTTCGACCACATCGCGGGGCCGAATTTCGACAGACGCCTGAGCTACATCGTCGACGAACTCTGCGAGGTTTTCTCCCACGCGGACACGAAGGATCTTGTCGAGCAGTATATGGGAGCAAGCGACCCCATCATTCATTTCTACGAGGATTTTCTCAAAGAATACGACCCCGATTTACGCAAGAAAATGGGCGCGTATTACACGCCGCTTCCGGTCGTCAGTTTCATAGTTCGCTCTGTCGACCTGATTCTGCGCGACAAGTTCAAGCTTCCGGAAGGATTGGCGGACACGAGCAAGCTGAAGAACGGAAAGCACAAGGTGCAGATTCTGGACCCGGCAGTCGGCACCGGTACGTTCATCAGCGCCGTGATTCGTGTTATCTACAAGCGGTTGCTTGAAAAGAAACAGAAAGGACGATGGCCGAAATACGTTCACAACGACCTTCTTCCCCGCCTGCAGGGTTTCGAGTTGATGATGGCTCCCTACACCATTGCGCACCTCAAACTGAGCCTGGCGTTCAGGAAAACCGGTTTCTGCAGATTCCACCGCCGCTTGGGGATATATCTCACAAACTCTCTCGAACAGTCGGAAAGCAGGCGGGGACTTCTCGCCTTCGGCTTTGCCGAAAGCATAGCGAAAGAAGCGGAAAGCGCGTCGGTGGTAAAAAACGAAATGCCCATCATGGTCGTCGTAGGGAATCCGCCTTACAGGGCGAGTTCTTCCAACAAAGGCGAATGGATAGAAGAGCAGATAGAAGTTTACAAAAAAGACCTTGACGAGAAAAAGATCAATCTTCACGACGATTACATAAAATTCATCCGTTTTGCCGAACACTTCATCGAGAAAAACAGAACCGGCGTAGTCGCGATGATAACGAACAATTCGTTTATAGACGGAATCACGCACCGCCAGATGAGGAAACATCTTCTCGAAACGTTTGATGAAATTTACATTCTCAACCTGCACGGAGATGCCAAGAAAAGGGAGAAATCTCCCGACGGGGGAAAAGACGAAAATGTCTTTAACATACAGCAGGGCGTCTCGATAAACATTTTCATTCGGAAGAACAGAAACAAGCGGCGGCTTGGAGTCGTGTACCACGCGGATGTCTGGGGCAAACGGGAAGAGAAGTATGAGTTTCTGGACAAGACGGACATCGCGACCGTGAAATGGGAGAAACTGAACCATGTCGAACCGTGCTTCTTTTTCGTGCCGAAGGATTTCAGGCTGGAACAGGAATACGGGAAGGGAATAAAGCTGGATGAAATATTCATTAAATCCGGGTCGTCGATGAAAACGGAGAGGGACAGCGTGTGCATCCAGTTCACCGAGCCAGAGATAGAAAAGGTGGTGAACGATTTCAGTTCGTTGACAACGCGGGAGCTATACGCGAAATACTCCACCAAAGACAGCAGAGACTGGAAGATGGAATGGGCGGTGAACGACGTGAAACGGAATGCAGGAGAAAATCTTTTCACCCGCGTTACATACAGGCCGTTTGACCGACGGACGACATTCTTTACGGGCAAGTCGAGGGGGTTTATCGGCACCCCGGGAAAGATGAGTCGGCAGTTTTCCAGTCGGAACATCGGGTTGCTTACGAGCCGTTCTTTCGCGTCGCAGGAGACTTTCGACAGAGTCTTCGTTACCGAGGATATCCCCGATATACACTCTGCGAGCGACCAGACGTACGTGTTTCCCCTTTACGTTTACTGCGAAGACGGCGCGAAAATTTCCAACCTGAACGAAGAGTTTGTTAACACACTGGAAGAAATTGTCGGCAAAGCGACCGCGGAAGATGTCTTTGATTATATTTACGCGGTTTTGCACTCGCCGGAATATCGCAGAAAATACACGGAATTTCTCAAGATAGGTTTTCCTCGCATTCCCCGTGCGAAAAGCAGAAAACAGTTTCGCGCGCTGGTCTCTCTCGGGCGCGAATTAAGAAAAATTCACTTGCTCGAATCTTCGAAAGTCAGTCGGTTCGTCACGACCTATCCCGTTTCCGGTCCCGACAGAATCGAGAGAGTCTTGCGCAAGGGTGAGAGGGTATTTATCAATACCGAACAATATTTCGGCGATGTTTCGGAAGCGGCGTGGAATTTTCGTATCGGCAACTGTCGGCCCGCTCAGAAATGGCTTAAGGATAGAAGGGGACGAGAACTGGTAAACACGGAGATAGAACACTATCAAAGAATGATCGTCGCCGTTCACGAGACAATCCAGATCATGGGCAAGATAGACCGACTGGTTACATGAGCAAACTTTTTACAGACTATATCCGGTCGGTTTCGAGCAAATTCTCTTACGAAGAGACCAGCGAGATGGGCTACCGCGCCGATTTCGAAAAACTCGTCAGGGGAATTTTTGAATCGATCAAGGTGAGCCGCATCGCTCACGACCCTCGGTTGAAGGAAGGAAACAAGCCGGATTTTGTCGTGATCAAAGGCGATGTTCCGATTGTCTATATCGAGACAAAGGACATAGGCGTTTCTCTGGACAAAGTCGAGAAGTCAAAACAGATGGCGCGGTATTTCGGTTACTCCAACCTAGTGCTTACCGACTATCTTGAATTCCGTTTCTACCGAAACGGCGTGTCGTACGGAGAGCCGATAAAGATCGGCGAATGCGACATCAGGCGAAGAACCGTGGAGTCCGTCCCGAGAAATTACGACCTGCTTGCAAGAACATTGCTCGACTTCGCCCGGTCGCACAAGGAACCGATAAAATCGGGGGAGCACCTTGCGAAGATAATGGGCGGCAAGGCGCAGAGAATAAGGGACAACGTACAGCGCTTTCTCGACGTCGATTCGAAAAAGAACGGGGAACTTCTCCGCATTCACGAAGCGATCAGAGAAATGCTCGTGCGCGACCTCACCTCCGAAGCCTTTTCCGACATGTACGCCCAGACGCTCGTTTACGGCCTGTTCGTCGCCCGTTACTACGACGACACTCCCGACACGTTCTCGCGGCAGGAAGCCCGGGACCTAGTTCCGGCCTCGAATCCGTTTCTCCAGCATTTCTTCGACCACATCGCGGGGCCGAATTTCGACAGGCGCCTGAGCTACATCGTCAACGAGCTCTGCGAGGTTTTCTCCCACGCGGACACAAAAAGTCTTGTCGAGCAGTACATGGGGTCAAGCGACCCCATCATTCATTTCTACGAGGATTTTCTCAAGGAATACGACCCCGGCTTGCGCAGGAGAATGGGCGCGTACTACACTCCTCTTCCGGTCGTCGGTTTCATCGTCCGTTCGGTAGATCTCGTTCTTAGAAAAAAGTTCGGTCTTCCGGCGGGGCTGGCGGACACGGCCAAACTGAAGAACGGAAGACACAAGGTGCAGATACTGGACCCCGCGGTAGGTACGGGGACCTTCATCAGCGCCGTGGTCGGAACGATTTACAAGCATCTGCTCAAGCGAAAGCAAAAAGGGCGATGGCCGAAGTACGTTCACGACGACCTTCTTCCCCGCCTGCACGGTTTCGAGCTGATGATGGCTCCCTATACCATCGCCCATCTCAAGCTGAGCCTGGCGTTCAAAGAAACGGGCTTCTGGAAATTCCACCGCCGCCTGGGGATATATCTGACCAACTCTCTCGAGCAATCCGAGAGGCGGCAATACGGTTTCTCCTTCGGCTTCGCCGAAAGCATAGCGCAGGAAGCCAAGGAGGCGGCCGTCGTGAAGAACGAAACGCCTATAATGGTCGTCGTCGGCAACCCGCCGTACAACGTGAGTTCCTCCAACAAGGGCAAGTGGATACAGGACCAGATAACGGTTTACAAGCAGGGTCTTAACGAGAAGAAGATCAATCTCGACGACGACTACATCAAGTTCATCCGCTTCGCGGAACATTTCATCGAGAAAAACGGCGCCGGGGTCGTCGCGATGATCACCAATAATTCGTTCATAGACGGAATCACGCACCGCCAGATGAGGAAGCATCTTCTGGAAACGTTCGATGAAATCTACATTCTTGACCTGCACGGCGACTCCAGGAGGGAGAAAGCTCCGAACGGCGAGAAAGACGAGAATGTCTTCAATATCCAGCAGGGCGTCTCGATAAACGTTTTCATTCGGAAAGACGAAAAGAAGCGACGCCCCGGGGTTGTGTACCATGCGGACGTCTGGGGCGGACGCGGGGAGAAATACGAGTTCCTTGACGGGTCGGACATAGCGACGGTGAAATGGTCGAAGCTGGACCTCGTTGAAGAGTGTCTGTTTTTCGTCCCGAAGAATTTCGTTCACTGCGAAGAATATAAAAAGGAAGGATTCGGACTGACGGAACTTTTCCTCAATTACAATTCCGGCATTCAGACGAAACGGGACAGGACGACCATACGGTTTTCGGCAAGAGAGATGGAGGAGGTGGTGGCCGATTTTCGGAATCTCCCGGAAAATCAGATACGCGACAAGTATTCTTTGCCGGAAGACGGGCGAGACTGGAAGATACGGTCGGCTCAAGACGATTTGCGGGAGAATGACTACAGCATAGAAAAAACGCTCTACAGGCCCTTTGATACGCGTTATACGGTATATACCGGCAACGCGAAGGGCTTTGTGGCTTATCCGAGAGCCAAGACCAATGGCAGCATAGTAAACAGAAAGAACCTGCAGGTGCTTTTCCCGAGAAACATCCCTGAAAAGCGGGAGTTCTCGGACGTCTTCGTCTCCGACCGGATTGCCGACCTGCATGCCGTGTCCAGCCAGACATATTGCGCTCCTCTCTACCTCTACGCCGAAGACGGCCGCAAGGAATCCAATCTGAACGGGAAAATCGTCGACTCGCTTGAGAGCGTTGCCGGCCCCGTCGCTCCCGAACTCGTTTTCGATTATGTCTACGCGGTCTTGTATTCCTCGAACTATCGCGAGAAATACGAAGAACTTCTCAAGATAGATTTTCCCAGGGTTCCTTATCCAAAAGGCAGGAAACAGTTTCATCGGTTGGCTTCGCTCGGCGGCGAGTTGCGGGAAATTCACTTGCTCGAATCTCCAAAGGTCGGGCAGTTCATAACAACCTATCCCGTTTCCGGGTCGGACAGGGTCGAGAAGGTTTTGTACAGGGAGAAAAAGGTGTTTATCAATTCCAGACAATACTTCGGCAATGTTTCGGAAAAGGTTCGGAAATTTCGCGTCGGCAACTATTTGCCCGCTGAAAGATGGCTCAAGCACCGAAAGGGGAGGGAATTGACCAGCGCGGAAATAGAGCACTATCAAAAGATCATCGCCGCCATTCATGAAACAATCCGGATCATGGGCAAGATAGACCGACTGGTTTAGCCGAGTCGCTGGATTTTCTTTGAGAACGGACGGGCAGGTCGTTACGACCCGCAGGTTGCATTCTAAATGAAAGTAATTCGTCACGCTAAAGGCACAGGTTTTGCAGACCTCTTTGGAAGGTACGGACTCGCCCCGAGCGACGAGACCGCCCTTTTTCTTTTGCCCGGCGTCTCGGCGGTGGAGGAAGCCGAAAACCGCTACTGCGAAGAAGGCGTGTGGGGAAAGAACCTTCTCACCTTCAACGAGCTCTCGGACTTCGTAAACGAAACTTCCCCCAACCTGAAGAAAAAGAGAATATCCCGGGTTCAGGTTCTCTCCGTGGTCGGAAACGCCGTCGGCGCCGTTTCCGAAAGACTCGCGGTCTTCGGAGAATTCTCGGACAACAGGGATTTTCTGGGCGGCCTGGCCTCCGTTCTTCTGAAACTGAAGCAGGGCGGCGCAACTCCGAAGAAACTCTCCGGAATCGTCGGAAGGGTCGGGGGAGAAAGCCTCCGCGACAAGCTGAAAGACGTACTCCTCGTTTACGAAAGATACGAATCTCTTCTTTCCCGAAAAGGATTTCTCGACGACGCGGATTCCCTTCGGGTCGTTTCGCGGGAGATAGACGGGGGAGGGCTGGACGCGTTCTTCCCGTCGGCGAAAAAACTCGTCGTCTTCGGTTTTTCCGAGTTCACCCAGGTCGAGCTCGACGTCGTAAAAAGCCTTTCATCCGCCCTGCCCGAGACTTTCCTCTTCGTTTCCGACTTCGGGGACCTTTCCGAATACGAAAGCTCCTTTTTCGGGAGACTGAAAAAGTCGGGAATATCCTTCGAAGAAGATTCCGTAATCGTCGAAGAGGAACCCCCGGCCCGGGAACCGGAAAAGGAGTACATGGAGTTTCGCGACCCGCACGACGAGATGGAGCATGTCTCGAGGCGGATAAAGAGACTCGTGGTGGACGGGGATTTGAGTCCTTCGGATTTCAGGGTTCTGATCAGGTCGGGCCAGAAGCGCGGCAGGTCCGTCGCGGCAATCTTCGAGAGAAACGGGGTGGCCGTCCACCTCCGCGATTCGGGAACCCTGGCCGAAAGCCTCTACGGGCGGCTCGCGGCAGACGTTCTGCGCCTCAAATCCGGCAATTTCCACAGAGACGACGTGAAGAGGCTGCTGGGCGGCCCGCTTTTTCTCACGTATCTGGGCGGAGGCGCGAAGGCGCGGAGGTGCGCCTACGAGATCGGAAGGCTGTCTTCGGCGGATTCGCGGGAATACAGGACCGTAAGCGGTCTCGCGGGCTGGAAAAGAATATTCGGGCACATACGGGAAAGGGACCTCTGGTTTTCGCCTCCCGCGGGCGAAATCGAAAAGGCATTCGACCTAATATCCTCGAAATTCGCCAAGAAAAGCTTCGCCGCGCTCACTTCGGACTTAAGGGAGGTCATGTCGTTTCTTCGGGTTTCTGGAAGCTCCGCCAGGCTCATAGAGAAAGGCGATACGACCCGGGAGTGCTTCGACGAGTTTTTCGCGTTTTTCCGCGAACTTTCCTTCATATACGGGCAGTTCGACCGCGAGGTCGCAGACGCCGGGGAGTACCTGTCCGTCGTGGAGGAATCCATGAGGGACCGCGTCGTTCCCTACAAGACTCCCCGCGAGGGCGATTCGCCGAGAG
The DNA here is from genome assembly GCA_965243595.1 of Thermodesulfobacteriota bacterium. GTDB lineage: Bacteria > Desulfobacterota_D > UBA1144 > Nemesobacterales > Nemesobacteraceae > Nemesobacter. The sequence continues at coordinate 1,644,357 of OZ251569.1, read as the reverse complement.
TCGCGGTCACCAGCTTCTCGGCCGCGAGAGGAACCCGCCCGGGGTTTCTTTTTCTCCTGGGTCTTTCGGAAACCGCCTTTCCGTCCCCGCTCCCCGCCGACCCCGTTCTCAAGAACCGCGAGAAAACAGAGATGAACGCCGCGCTGGGAATCCGCGTGTTCGAGGACGAGAGCTTCCATTACGAAAGGGAGAAACATCTTTTCTCCGCGCTTTCGGCCTCGGCCTCGGAGAAGGTCTTTTTCTCCTGGTCCCGAAGCGACGGGAGGTCGAAGGAGACCGGGCGCTCCGACTTTCTGGAAGGGGAGGAGGTTTCCAAAGCCCCCGCTTTCGACGGGCTGTCCGTCCCCCGGGAGATTTTTTCGGCCCAGGACGCACTGCTTCGGCTGTTTTCCTTCCCCTCGGCCGGCGAAGGCGGCTCCGTCCTTCGCGGAATCTGCGCCGGGCGCCTCGGCTTCAACCTGGCGGAGTGTCTTTCCCGGGGCGTCCGCGCCGAAGGGGAGAGACTGAGACCCCTGGGTCCGTACACGGGCTTCGAGGGGGTTCTGGGAGTTCCGCCGACGCCTCCCGAACACTTCTCCCCGACGCAGCTAGAAGGCTACGGGACGTGTCCCTTCCGCTACTTCGCGGGGAGAATGCTCGGACTCGGCTCCCCGGGGGACCCCGAGGAGAGCAGGGCCTCCCAGCTCGACCTCGGAAGCCTCGCCCACGACGTGCTGAACGAGCTCATGGCGGCCGTTTTCGCCGACGGGGCCGGCCCGCCGGACATGAAGCGGGTTCTGGAACTCTACGGCGGCATCGCCGACGGGTACAGGGACGATCCGGCTTTTTCCCACCTTCCGAAGACCGTTGCGGAAATGGAGAAAAGGAGATTTTTCGACCACCTGCTTCCCGGCTTCGTCTCCGACGAGATCGCGAGAATCGAAAAGGGGAACTTCACTCCGGGACTCTTCGAGGAAGAGGTGGAATTCCGCGTGGGAGGGGCCGTCGTCAGGGGAAAGATAGACAGGGTGGACGTAAGCGGTCCGGACGGCAGGGCCGCCGGGGTGGTCGACTACAAGATAGGCGGGGTCAGGAGCAGAAGATACTTCGACTACAAAAACCTCCAGCTTCCCCTCTACCTCGAGGCCCTCTCGGGGAAGGGATTCGTTCCTTCTTCGGCCTCCTACCTCTCGGTCGGAAAGCCCGGGGAGAACGTCGTGGAGGAAGAGCCCTTCACCGACGAGGCGGTGGCGCTGTCGGAGTTCTACATCGGGAACGTAAAAAGGGGCTTTTTTCCGCCCTTCACGGGCAGGAAAGAGGAGGGCCAGGAGGAGCACGAACTTGTCAAGTCGATAAGACAGCATCCGTGTTCCCACTGCGACTACTCGGACCTCTGCAGGGCGAAGAGCGGAACGGTCAGGAAAACCGGTGGGGGCGGGGAAGGATGACGGAGAGAATACGGGAATTTCTGGGACTGAACGACGAGCAGTCCCGCATACTGCGCCCCGGAGAGAGAATCGCGGTGCGGGCGGGGGCGGGCTCGGGAAAGACGAGGGCCATAATAGCCAAGTATCTCAGCATCTTGGAAGATTCGCGGGCCGACGTTCCGCAGATAGTCGCCGTCACGTTCACCGAAAACGCGGCCTCGGAACTCAGGTCCAGGATAAGGGGGGAAATCGCTAGATACATCGAGACCTACGGGGAGGCCGGAAACATATCGGGGAACTGGAAGCGGAAGTTTTTCTCCGCCCCCATAGGGACGATTCACAGCTTCTGCACCAGGATGCTCGGGGAAAATCTCCTCGATTCCGGGCTTCCGTTTCGGTTCTCCGTGCTCGAGAACCATGAAAAAGACCCGTTCTACGCGGAGAACGTGGGCAGGTTCCTGCTGGGGAAGCTCGAGGAGGGGGATCCCGACCTCGAGAGGCTATTCGAGATGGAGTCCTGGGACTACGGGCAGATAGCGGGAATCGTGACCATGATACTGAACGAGGCCGCCAGGCTTCACATGGTTCCTCCCTTCGTCTACCACGGGGCGGGGGAGGGTTCCCGGCCCGGCCCCGCCGAGCTCGAATCGATGAACGAGAGACTTCGAAACGGCATCTCGGAGCACGTCTCCGCCCTGACCGCCCGCTCGGAGACCAGGAAACTCAGGCTCGAGGACCTCCGCGGCAAGATAGACCTCACCCGCGGGGTCGAGAAAAACGCCCGCCACATGAAGGCCGTCTACGACCAGATCAAAAGGGAGTTCAGGGACGATTCCATAGAGCGCTCCCGCCTCGCGCTTCGAAACACCGTCTTTTCCGTAATGGAGCACTACGATTCGGAGATAAACTCTCTCTACCTTCGTTTCGCGGGGCGGGCGTACGGTTTTCTGGTGGAAGCCAAGATGTCCGGGGAGAGAATCGAGTACGAGGACATGATCCGCTCGACGATCGACCTGCTCAAGAAAAATCCCGAGATTCTGGACTATTACAGGCGATTCCTGAAGTTCATCATAGTCGACGAGTTCCAGGACACGGACTCCCTTCAGCTCGAGCTCATGAACCTTCTCACCGACGGCCCGTCGGGGGGAAGCCTGGTGCTGGTCGGGGACGTGAACCAGTCGGTCTACGGCTTTCGGGGAGCGCAGCCCGAGCTTTTCTCGGGCATACTGGGACGGGACGATTTCGAGCGGATTTCCTTCGCGGCCAACTACAGGTCGAGCGCTTCCCTGATAGGGTTTTTCAACGCCTTTTTCGGCGGCACGTTCGAGCCGAGTCACTACCAGAACATGGAGCATCCCTCGGGAGAGGAGGCGGGCGGGGAGCCCGCGGTGGAGGTCGTAAGCTGCCTCGGGGAAAGAGCGGGCGACGCCGTGGAGAAGGAGGCCGCGGCCGTGGCGGCGAAGGTGAGGGAAACGCGGGAGCGCTCCCCTGGCGAAATCGTCCTGCTGTTTCGAAGGTCGAGCAACGTTTCGGTCTACGAAAAGTCCCTCGCGCGGGCGGGAGTGAGGTTCCAGTCCCGCATAGGCCGCGACTTCTACGCCATTTCCGAGGTGAGGGACGTTCTCTCCATGCTCCGCTTCCTTCTCGACCCCGACGACTCCCTGGCCGAGGCGTGCGTGCTGAGGTCCCCTTACTTCGGGGCGTCGGACGACGAGCTTTTCTCCCGCTTCCGGCCGGACGAGAGGGAAAAGGTCGAGAGAATAGAGGAATACCTGCGGTTTCTGGGGGAAAAGAGAAAGGAATACGCGGGCGGAGACGCCTTTCGGGCGGTCGACTTCGCGGTGAACGGACTGGGGTATTCCTCCGCCGTCGCGGGGCTTCCCGACGGTCCCGCGAGGCGGCTCAACCTCAGAAAGCTTCTTCTCGTCGCCGAGGACCTCGTTTCGCGCAGGGGATACGGGCTTCGCGAGCTGGTGGAGCACATGGATTCGCTTCGCGACGCGTGGGACGAGGAGCAGGCGTTTCCCGAGTCCGGGGACGGAAGGACCGTGAAGCTCATGACCGTTCACGGGGCCAAGGGACTCGAGTTCGACACGGTGTTCATATGCGACTCGAACTACCGCAGGGTGGTCAACACCGAAAGGGTGATGGCGGATCTCGAGCGGGGTTTCATAGTCAGGTACCCGGCTTCCTCCTCGGACGGCTGGGAGGAGCTCAAGTCCCTCGTCGAGAGCCGGGAGGCGGAGGAGGAGAAAAGAACCCTGTACGTCGCCATGACCCGGGCGGAGAGAAGGCTTTTTCTGTGCTTCAGCGGAAGATCCTATTCCGACAGGGAGAGGATCAGGGTGGAGAAAAACTCCTTCGCCGCGCTTCTAGACTCGAAACTTTCCCTCTCCGCGCGTTATTTCGGGGGAGAGGACGAGTTTTCCCTGGACGGCTGCCGGATCGCCCTCTCCAGAGAGGCGGAAGGAGAGGATTACGGCGAACGGGAGGAGACCGCCGCGGACGTTTCCCCCCGGGAGCCCGAACCCGCCGCGGACGCCAGATACCTGGAACCCCTCTACGAGCCCGAAGATCCGAAGTCGCGGAAGGCGCTCTCCCGGCTTCCCGACGTCTTCTACCCGATAAGCAGGGCGAGGGATCCCGAGAGGGCGGGGAGCATAATGCACAGGTTCCTCGAGGTGTGGGACTTTCGCGAGGAAACGGTCGCGAGGGAGACGGACTTCGTGCTGGGGGAATTTCTCGCGTCTAGTCCCGACATGAGGGCGCTTCTTCGGGAGCTTTCCTCCGGTTTTCTCGCCTCGGAGCTTCTCTCCATAGTCCGCGGGGCGGACAGGGTGGAAAAAGAACTGAAATTCGTCTTTTCTCCGGGGGGAAACGGGCCGAAGAGGGGAAGGATAGACCTTCTCACCGAACACGGCGACGGCGTGCGGCTTTTCGACTACAAGTACCGCGAATCGATGAACGAGAGGGCTTTTAGGGACTACGGGGAGCAGATGGACGGCTACCGCGACGCCGTGCGCTCGAGGTTCGAAAAACCGCTTCTCTCCCGCCACATAGTCCTAGTTCCGAGCGTCGAGCTCGTAGCGATATAGAGACGGCACATGGAAAAAACCGTGGTGATCATCCCCGCGCTCGACGAAGAGCGCTCCATAGGACGCGTGCTCGCGGACGTTCCGCGGGATGTCGTCTCCGACGTGATAGTCGTCGACAACGGCTCTTCGGACGGAACGGCCGAAGTCGCCGCCCGGGGAGGGGCGACCGTGGTGAGCGAGCGGAGAAAGGGTTACGGGTACGCCTGCCTTCGGGGTATAAGTCACATTAAGAATCTTTCTTATCTTCCCGACATCGTTGTTTTTCTGGACGGCGACTATTCGGACGACCCTTCCGAGATGAAAAAGCTGCTTCTGCCGTTGCTCGAGGGAGAATGCGACCTCGTCATAGGCTCGAGAACCCTCGGAGAGAGGCGGAGGGGAGCGCTTCTGCCCCAGCAGGTCGTCGGAAACCGGGTCGCCACCCTGCTCGTGAGGCTTCTCTACGGGGTTTCCTTCACGGATCTCGGCCCCTTTCGCGCGATCAGGTACGAAAAACTGCTTTCGCTCGGAATGCGGGACGGGACGTTCGGGTGGACGGTGGAGATGCAGGTAAAGGCCGCCAGGGCGGGACTTCGCTGCGCCGAGGTTCCCGTGAGCTACAGGAAGAGGATAGGCGTCTCGAAGATAACGGGAACGGTTTCGGGAAGCGCGGGGGCCGCCTTCAAGATCCTCTGGACTATATTCAGGGAGCTTCTTGCGGAGCGTCCCCGGCAGGATTCGAACCTGCGGCCTCAGGATTAGGAATCCTGCGCTCTATCCTACTGAGCTACGGGGACCCGCGAAGGGTGGTAATTCTACACGCTTCGCCCCTGCCTTCAAGGGACTTCGCGCGGAAGCTCGACCTCGAAAACCTCCGACCAGTACTTGCCCGTGACGAAAAAGGTGCCGGAAGAAGGCTTCCATGCGATTCCGTTCAGGACCTCCGCCCTGGCCGGGCGGCCGAGCCTCTTTCTCAAAGCCGAGAAATCCACGAACCGCTCAGCGAGACCGGTTTCGGGATTCACCACGGCTATCTCGTCCGAGCCCCACACGTTGCAGTATATTTTCCCCCCGGCGTATTCGAGCTCGTTCAGCATCGGGACGGGAGAGCCGTCCCCGCGCCTCACCCGCAGGGTCTTTTTCACCGAGAAGTCCCTCGGGGAAAGAAAGCGCAGCGTGTCGGTTCCGTCGCTCATTATCAGGCTCTCCCCGTCGTCGGTGAGCCCCCATCCCTCGGTGGAGTAGGAAAAGGACCCCTCCCGCCGCAGCGTGTCCCTGTCGTAGACGAAACCGGTTTTCGACTTCCACGTGAGCTGATACGCCTTCGGGCCCATTATCGTCATTCCTTCCGCGAAGAATCTTTCGGGGAGCTTTTTCAGGAGGAGTATCTTTCCCGTGGCGGGGTCGGTTTTCCTGATGGAGGATTTTCCGTAAAGCCCCGCGCTTTCGTAGAGAAAACCGTCCCTGTAGACGAGACCCTGGGTAAACGAGGTCGGATCGTGGGGGAAGGAGCCGACCACCCGAAAGCCGGTTTCGCCGAGGGGCTTTTTCTCCGTCGCGACGCTTTGAGCCTGCGCGGACGGGGCGAGGCAGGAAAGACAGACGACTAGCGCCAGCAGGAAGTTCTTCGCGCTGAAAGGAGCTTTTTCCATCGAGGGAACAGTTTAATCCCCCGGCGCGTTTTTTGAAACCCGGAATTTTTCCTTGACACGGCATTCTGTTTCGCTAGAGTTTAAAATAAATTTAGGCACGGCTAAAATAATTTTTATCCCCGTTTGAATCCGGGAGGGAAACGATGGAAGAAAGGGAAGAGAAGGCTCTCTCGCAGTCGATAGAGGACTACCTGAAGGCGGTGTACGAGATAGAGACCTCGGAAGGGAAGGTCTCCACGAGCGCGCTTTCCGAAAAGCTGGGAGTGTCTCCGGCCTCGGTCACCAACATGGTGAAGAAGCTTTCGGAGAGAAACCTCATAGCCCACCGCCGCTACCAGGGCGTGGCGCTCACGACCGCGGGAAGGAAGATAGCGCTCGAGGTCGTAAGGCACCACAGGCTGGTCGAGCTCTACCTCAAGGAAGCCCTGGGCGTTCCGTGGGACAGGGTGCACCAGGAGGCCGAAAAATGGGAGCACGTGCTCTCCGAGGACCTCGAGGACAGGATGGACGAGTTTCTCGGCTATCCCGTCGCCGACCCCCACGGCTCCCCGATTCCCAGAAGGGACGGAACCATGCCGGTTCGGGACTGCAGCAGCCTGGTGGAAATGGAGCCCCCGGTACAGGTGAGGGTGGTGGAGGTGAGCGACCACGACCCGGAGCTTCTGCGCTACCTGGGAAGAATGGGGCTTTATCCCGAAACCGAGATGACGGTCGTCTCCAGGGAGCCCTTCAAGGGTCCCATAGTCGTGGAGCTTACGGGAAAGGAATACTCCATAGGGAGAAACGCGGCCGAGTACATAATGGTCCGGAAGGCCGCCAACTGAGAGAGGAGAGAAAATGAGAATACCAGGGTACGCGGCGTTTCTGGTTCTGCTCGCCCTCGCCGCGGCGAACTTCGGATGCACGGAAAGCGTCGGCGGCACGAAGAGGGAAGACGCGATAACCGTGGTCGCGACCACCGCGATGGTCGGAGACCTCGTGCGCAACATAGCGGGGGAGAGGGCGGAGGTCACGTCGCTTATGGGAACCGGGGTGGACCCTCATCTCTACAAGGCGAGCGCGGGAGACGTGGACAGGCTCGCGGACGCGGACATGATCTTCTACAACGGTCTTCACCTCGAAGGCAGGATCGCCGACGTGCTGGGACAGCTTCGCAGCAGGGGGAAGGCGACCGTGGCGGTGGCCGAGCGCATAGACAGCTCGCTGCTCGTCTCTCCCGAGGAGTACGAGGGATACTACGACCCGCACGTGTGGTTCGACGTGAGTCTCTGGAAGGTGGCCGCCGAGGCCGTGAGGGACTCGCTTTCGCTCTTCGACCCGGAAAACGGGGCCGTCTACTCCCGAAACGCAGAGGATTACATACGGAAACTCGATCTCCTCCACCTCTACGTGAAGGAGAGGGTGTCGTCGCTTCGCCCGGAGAGAAGGGTGCTCGTAACCGCCCACGACGCGTTTAACTACTTCGGGCGGGGCTACGGGTTCGAGGTGCTGGGACTCCAGGGAATAAGCACCGATTCGGAGGCGAGCGTCGCGGACATAAGGAATCTCTCCAAGATAATAGCCGAGCGGAGGATTCCCGCGGTGTTCGTGGAGACCTCCATCTCGCCGAGGTACATGGAGGCGCTTCGCGCGTCGGTGAGGGCCAGGGGTTTCGACGTCGCCGTGGGCGGCAGTCTCTACTCGGACTCCATGGGGCGCCCGGGAACCGAGGAAGGCACCTACATAGGCATGTTCAGGCGAAACGTGGACACCATAGTCGAGTCCCTGGGCGCCGGGGCCGGGGACGGGCGGTGAAGGACCCCGGGCAGAGCGCCGCTCCCGCGGCCCTGCGGGTCGCGGACCTTACCGTCGCCTACGGGGAAAAGATCGTTCTCTGGGACATGGACCTCGAGATTCCCCGCGGGACGATGGCGGGCGTCGTGGGGCCCAACGGCGCCGGAAAGACCACACTGGTGAAGTCCGTTCAGGGTCTCGTGCCCTCCGTCGCGGGGACGGTTCTCGTGCACGGAGAGCCCTACGAAAGACGAAGAAGGGAAGTGAGCTACGTTCCCCAGAGGGGGTCGGTGGACTGGGATTTTCCCGCGTCGGTCATCGACGTCGTGAAGATGGGAAGCTACGGGGAACTGGGATGGATGCGGCGCCCGGGGAAAAGGGAGCACGAAAGAGCGCTTGAGGCTCTCGGGAAAGTCGACATGCTCCCCCTCGCGCGAAGGCAGATAGGACAGCTCTCGGGAGGACAGCAGCAGAGGGTGTTTCTCGCCAGAGCGCTCATGCAGGGCGCCTCGGTCTACCTTCTCGACGAGCCTTTCCAGGGAGTGGACGCCACGACCGAGAAGGCCGTGGTCGGGATACTCAAGGAGCTCGTCGCGGGAGGAAAGACCGTGCTCGCCGTCCACCACGATCTCAACACCGTGGCGGAGTACTACGAGCGGGTCGCCATCATGAACGTCGGGCTCGTGGCGTCGGGCCGGGTGGAAGAGGTTTTCAACTCGGAGAATCTGGCGAGGGCCTACGGCGGCAAGACGCCTTTTTTCCCCGAAAGAAAAACTCCCCTGAGAGCGGTCTGATGCTCGAGTTCGCCGCAGCGCTTTTCTCCGACTACACGGCCAGAACCATACTTCTGGGCGCAGCGTCCCTGGGAGTCGTAAGCGGCGTCGTGGGCTCCTACGCGGTGCTCAGACGCCGAAGCCTCATGGGGGACGTGATGTCCCACGCCGCGCTTCCCGGAATAGTGGCCGCCTTCCTGGTCGCGGGAGCCAAGGAACGGCTTCCGATCTTCCTGGGAGCCGCCGTCTCCGCCGCGCTCGCCGCCGCCGCTATCGGCCTGGTCGCCGGAAACTCGAGAATAAAGACCGACGGCGCCATGGGAATCGTCCTTTCGGTCTTCTTCGGCCTGGGGCTCGTTCTTCTCACCTACGCGCAGCATGTGCCCGACGCCAACCAGGCGGGACTCGACAAGTTTCTTTTCGGCCAGGCGGAAGCGCTCGTGGAAAGGGACGTCGCCGTAATCGCTCTCACGGGACTTTTCGCCCTCGCGGTCGTGCTGGCTTTCTGGAAGGAGCTCAAGCTTCTGTGCTTCGACCCAGATTTCGGGGGGACCATGGGCTTTTCCCCGAGACTGCTGGACGCGCTGGTGACGGCGGTCATGGTTTCGGCCATAGTGATAGGGCTCCAGACCGTCGGAGTGGTGCTCATGAGCTCCATGCTTATAGCCCCCGCGGTGGCCGCGAGGCAGTGGACTTCCGCCATGGGCCGGATGGTGGCGCTCTCGGCCGTCGTGGCCGCCGTTTCGGGCGTGGCGGGCGTCGCCGCGAGCGCGGGACTGGAAAACGTTCCCACGGGCCCGGCCGTCGTGGTCTGCGTGAGCGCCGCCGCGCTTTTTTCGGTTCTTTTCTCCCCGGAGGGCTTTTTCACCCGCGGGCTCCGAGACTCCAGGAGCAGAAGGGAAATAAGAAAGGACTATGTTCTCGGGGCCCTTCACCGTCTCGCGCTCGAGCACGGCGACCCCCGTTACGCCCATTCGGAGAAGCTGCTTCTGCTCGGAAGCGATACGGGCTTCGACGTGAAGAGAAGTCTCTCCGAGCTCGAGGGCTCGGGACAGGTCGAGAGGGCGGGGGAGGGGAACTGGCGTCTTACCCCGGCCGGCGTCCGCGCGGCGTCCGCGGGACGCGCTCTCTCGCGGGGAGAGGGGGTATGAGTCCCCATCAGTTCGACATTCAGCTGGTGGCCGTACTGGTGGCGGCTTCCTGCGCCGTGCCCGGAACGTTTCTCGTCCTTCGGAGGATGTCCATGATGACCGACGCAGTGAGCCACTCGATTCTGCTCGGGATAATACTCGCCTTTTTCCTGGTGAAGGACCTCTCGTCTCCTTTCCTGATAATCGGCGCCGCGGCCAGCGGGGTGCTCGCGATCTCTCTCATAGAGGCGGTGAACCGCTCGAGGCTCGTGAGAAAGGACGCCGCCATAGGTCTCGTGTTTCCGTTTCTCTTCAGCGTCGCGGTGATTCTGCTTTCCAGGTACGCGCGCGACGTCCATATCGACGTCCACTCGGTGCTTCTCGGCGAGATAGCTTTCGCTCCCTTCGACAGGCTGGTTCGAGGGGAAACGGATCTCGGGCCCAGGTCGGCGTGGGTGATGGGCTCGATACTCGCGGCGAACCTGCTTTTCGTCTCCCTTTTCTACAAGGAACTCAAGGTGTCCACTTTCGACCGCGGCTTCGCCTCGTCCATGGGCTTTCGGCCCGCGCTGGTTCACTACGCGCTTATGAGCGTCGTGTCGGTCACCTGCGTGGGAGCGTTCGACGCCGTCGGCTCCGTGCTGGTGATAGCGCTCGTAGTGATTCCGCCGTGCTGCGCGTACCTGCTTACCGACAGGCTCTCGGCGATGATCGCCCTCAGCGTCTTTTTCGGGCTTCTCGCGGCCGTTTCGGGGTTCTGGGCCGCGAGCTTCCTGGACGTGAACATAGCGGGCTCGATGGCCTTCGCGTGCGGGGCGCTTTTCTGCCTGGCGTTTCTTTTCTCTCCGGACAAGGGGCTTTTCGGAACGCTGGCCAAAAAAAGGAGACGGAAGATGAATTTCTCCGAGGCCTCGGTTCTCGTCTCTCTTTACAATCTGGAAAAACGGGGACCGCCGGCTGGCGGTCGTCCCGACGGCGGGAACATGTTCCGCTCCGGGGGGTTCGCCTCCAGAGTCGCGGACATTCTTCGGGAAAAGGGAGAGATAAGAGTTCTCGGGGAGAATCTCGTTCTGACCGAGAAGGGAAGGAAGAGGGCGCGCGCCGCGGTCGCGGGAGAGCCGGATTCTCAGGGTTGCTGAACGGCTTATTCGCCGTCGCCCGTTTCGTACAGCCCGGTCCCGCCGCGCGGATGGCGGCGTTCGGGAAAGAAGTCCCGTTCGTCGTCCGTTTCGAGCGTCGCGTACTGTCGGAGTCCCCGTTCCGCCGGAGTGTCGGGGAAGAAGGTTCCGGCGTCGTCGGTTCGCCCGGCCCCGAGTTTCCGCTCCCGCTCTTTTTCCTCGCGGCGCGCCAGATACGCGCAGGTCGCGGGAAATGCGACGAAGACGACGAGCGCCAGTATTATGTCCAACGTTGTCAGGGTTCCGCCACCCGCGCTTCGGAGAGCGAAAGAACCCGACGGCGCCGGCGTTTGGAAAATCGCCGCGCGGGCGACGCGGTTCTCCGCTTTCTTCGCCGGGCCCGTTCGAGTCTCTCTCGTACGTCTAGTCTATGATTATGTCGGTGGCCCTCACGGTGTCTCCCTGGAGAAGCACTCCGCGTATCTCGACCTGATCGTCCTCCATTACGGAGTCGCATTCATGGTTGTCGTTGTCCCTTATGTCGAAATCGGTGGAGGAGCTTACCTGCACCAGCACTTCTCGCTCCCTGCCTTCTATCTCGACTTCCAGGGTTCCCGAGGCGCCCGAGCAGTTGGTGTCCGCCACCGTTCCCTTGAAGATGATCCTGATGTCCTCGGTCAGCTCCGCGGCTCCGCTGCGGAGGCGGACGTCCCCGATGTTTACCTCTGCCCCGGGAAAGATGTTGAGCCTGATGGAGCCGAGGGCGGAATCGGAGTCTTCATTCTCGAGAATTTCAAGCTTTCCCCCCGGGTCCAGATTCCCGCTCACGGAGAAATCCCCGCTCGAGTTCGTGGAGGCGCTGTACGTCTGGTCGCCGTCGTCGCTCGTGAACCTTACGAAGAGGCCGGAGACTCCGTCTTCGACGGAAGGAATCACTTCCCGCACCGACCCCCTGACCGTTTCCCCGCTTTCCACGTTGCCGCTCCCGCCGCTTCCCCCGAAATCGATGTCGACGCATCCCGCCGACGCGGACAGGGAAAGGACCGCGAAAAACAGGTAGGTTTTCAGGGACGGCAGGACTTTGCTTTTGAGCATGAGGTGTTTCTCCGGTTTTCTTTTCGCCGAACTGCCCGTAAAGAATAACATGAAATCGCGATCGGTCTGCTTTTCCGCCTCCGCGGAAAATTCCAAAGGATATACGCTTCCGTGAAAAAGCCAAACGTGCTTTTCGTAAACCACTCCGTTCGGGACGGGGGGCCGGGAAGGAGCCTGTTCTACATTCTGAAGCACATCGACAGGGGGAAGGTAAACCCGTTCGTCCTGGTGCCCAGACACGACGTGTTCTCCGAGGAGCTCAGGGCGGAGGGCATTTTCGAGAACGTGATCGTCGACCCCAGGTTTCCGGAAAACATAAGAAAGCCCGTGACCGGGCCGGGGTCCGGCGCGGGACCGTCGGGACCGCTTTCGGGTCCCGCGACGCTTTTTTTCGCGCTCCTGAACGTCGCCCGCATGGCGAGCCTCGTTCTGGACTCTCCCCGCCTGGTGCGGGAAAACGCGATAGACGTGATCTACTGCAACGGAACCCTGGCCAAGATAGTCGGCGCGTTTGTCGGAAAAAGGACGGCGAGGCCCGTGATCTGGCACGTGAGGAACATCCAGCGCAACGGGTTCATGAAGTTTCTCATGAAGACGCTTTCGGGGTTTCGGTGCGTGCGGAGGATAATATGCGTCTCCAGGGCCACGGCCTCCCAGTTCGGACACGTCAAGGAAAAGGTCCGCGTCGTGTACAACGGAATCGACCCCGCGGACTTCGACGCGGAGTCCGTCCGCGGCTCGCTTCGGGAGGAGTTCTCCATACCGGACGACGCGGTGGTGGTCGGAAACACGGGGCGCGTAGTTCCCCGCAAGGGCTACGCGGACTTTCTGCGGGTCGCCCGCTCGGTTCTCTCCGAGCTGGGCCCGGGGGCGAAGGTGAGGTTCGTCGTGGTGGGAGACACTCCGCACTTTTTCCCGAAAGACCACCTGGGCGAGCTTCGGGACCTCGCGGAGGAGCTCGGCCTCGGCGAAAACTTCGTGTTCACGGGATACAGGAAGGACGTGCGGCCGTATCTTGCGGATTTCGACGTCTTCGCCATTCCCTCGAACTACCCGGACCCTTTCCCGAGGTCGGTGATAGAGGCCATGGCGTCAGGTCTCCCCGTGGTGGGCTTTTCGGCGGGGGGCGTGGCCGAGGCCGTGGAGCACGAAAAGACGGGATTTCTCTGCCCCGGCGGAGATTTCGGGGCGATGAAGGAAAGCCTGAAGACTCTCGCGGAAGACCCCGGCCTGCGCCGCGGGATGGGCGCGGCGTCGCGCCGCCGGGTAGCGGAGATGTGCTCCGCGGCCGAGCGCGCGGCCGACGTCCAGGAGATAATCCTCTCGCTTCGCTGACTACACTTCCTTTCCCTCCCTGTCGCGGAAAAGAAGCCTGAGCGGGGTTCCCTCGAAGTCCCGGCGCTGCCGGAGCTGGTTTTCCAGAAACCGCCTGTAGTTCTGCGGCACGCCCTTGCCCGAGTTGGTGAATATGGCGAAGGTCGGGGGTCTTGTGAACGGCTGGGAGATGTAGAAGAACCTGATTTCCTTTCTCCTGTAGACGGGGGGAGGGCGCCGCGCCGTTATTTCCTCGAGAAGCCGGTTGAGCTCCCCCGTGGGTATCTTTCTCGCGAAATTGGCCTCGACCCGCCCGACGACGTCGAATATCCCGCCCACCTTCCTGCCCGTGAGGGCGGAGACGGCGAGCACGGGGGCGTGGTCCGCCCCGCGCAGCCTCTCCCTGGTCAGCCGCTCTATCTCCCGCGGTTCGGCCACGTCGTCGGGGGCGAGGTCCCACTTGTTGAGCACGACGACGAGCGCCCTGTTTCTGTCCGTCACGAGCTCGGCGAGGCGCGCGTCGTGATGGGTGGGCCCCGTCTGGCCGTCTATCACGAGAAGGGCGATGTCGGCCCTCTCTATCGACCTTATCGCCCGAAACACCCCGTGCTTTTCGACGGGCTCGTCTATTTTCGACTTTCTTCTTATCCCGGCGGTGTCGACGAGCACGTATTTCCTGCCGTCTTTTTCGCAGAGGGTGTCCACCGAGTCGCGGGTCGTTCCGGGCACGGGACTGGTTATGAGCCTCTGCTCTCCCAGGATCCTGTTCACGAGGGTGGATTTTCCCACGTTGGGCTTTCCCACGACGGCGATTTTCGTCGCCCCTTCGTACTCCCCGCCTCCGCCCTGTCCGAACGCGTCTATGTTCGAGGCTATCTCGTCCATGAGCTCGTAGACGTTTCGGTTGTGAAGGGCCGAGACGGCGAGGAGGTCCCCGGCGCCGGTGCCGTAGAACTCGTAGGTTCCGAGCGTCTGGGCCGCGTTTCCCCGGTCGACCTTGTTCACCGCGTATATCACCTTTTTCCCGGTTCTGCGAAGATACCCGACTATCTCCGAATCCCGGGGCATGATTCCCTCCTTTCCGTCGAACACCATGACGATCAGGTCGGCTTCCCCGAGCGCCGCGTCTATCTGCCTTCTGACGAGCGAGAACGTCTCGTCCCCGTCGGAGAGCTCGAGCCCCCCGGTGTCCACGAGCGTGAACTCCTTCTCCTTCCATCGGGTGTCTTCGTAGACCCTGTCTCTGGTGACGCCGGGGACGTTCTCCACTACGGTCTTGTTCCATCCTATGATCCTGTTGAAAAGGGTGGACTTGCCGACGTTGGGCCTGCCTACTATGGCTACTATGGGCTTTCTTTCGTTCATGGACAGCCGTCGCGGCCGCGGGACGGGTTCCGCGCGGCACCGGTCTCAGAAGTTGAGGTTGTAGAAAAAGTCCGCTCCCGAGTTCTCTCCGCCCAGCTGGCTTTCCACGGAAAACATCCTGTTCACCCGCCACTCGAGCTTGAGCTTGTTCTGCATCTGGTTCACGGGGTCGAGAGCCTTGACCGAGGGCGACCTCTCGTAGGCGACGAAAACGTCCCTGGTCACGTAGGAGCCGACTTCCAGGGTGCCGTCCTCCAGTCCGCGCTCGCCCTCGCGTATGCTCAGAAGGTCGAGGCCTATCTCCGAGCTTATTATTTCGGAAATGCCGCCCGCGGCGAGCGCCGTCGCGAACTTGCCCGCAAACGCCCTCTGGCGGTCCTGCAGCTTGTTGCTCGAGGAGCCGAACACCAGGTGCGACACTATGTCGACCTCCTCGAGGGGAGGGGTGCTCGAGAGGGAGAATTCCGGCTCCCCGACGTCTCCCGCGACGTTCACGTGGATGTCCACCTCGTTCACCCTGTGGTGGGCCCTTATGTCGAGGTCGGGATTGCCGGTCCCTCCGGCGAAGCTGAGCGTTCCGCTCTCTATCCGGAAAAGCTTTCCGAACGCCGTGTAGTATCCTTCGGAAGAGACTATGTTGCCCTGGAGGCTGTGCTCCGCTCCCGCCTTTTTCTCGAGCCGCAGCTTGCCGCTCGCCTTGAGGTTCGCGTCCTTGGTCTTTATCCACGAGCCCGAGGAGATGTTGAGCAGGATGTCTAGCTCGGTCTTTTCCCTGTAGAAGCCGCTCCCGCTCTCCTCAACGGAAAACTCCCCCGAGAGGTCTCCGTTCTTCCCGACGAAGCTTACGTCCTTGAGAGTCCTGAGCCTCGTGGGGTAGATGCGTATTCTGCCCCCGGCGACCTCGGCGTTTCCCGAGACTCTCAGTACGTCGTCCTTCCTGCGGAGCCTGAGCCTGCCGGACACGTCGGCCTTTAGGGAGTGGGGATTGAAGCGGAACTTCTCCATTTCCAGGTCCGCGCGGTAGGTGAAGTCGGAGAGGTCCATCTCTCCGGTCGCGCGGGCCCGCCCCCCGCCCGAGCGGATCTCCGTTCGGGGAAGGGAGATCTTCTTTCCGTTAAAGGAGAGCCGGACGGTTTCGGCCGAAAGGTCGTTTCTTAGGCGGGAGAGCAGGATCTTGAGGTCCCGCGCATCCGTCTTTCCCCTTATCCGGGGCTTTGCGAGGGTTCCCCCGAGCCGGAGGCGCTCGCAGGAGAAGGTTCCCTCGGCCCTTTCTATGGAATCGGTGAGCACGCTCGCAAACCCGAGGCCGTAGTTGCTGGAACTGAGCTCGAGATCGACCGAGGTTCCCGCCAGGCGTTTCATGAAGCCTCCCGGGCCCCCGGAAACGCCCGCGCGTCCCCGGACGCGCAGGCTCGAGTCCGCGCCGGTCGAAGACGCGAGGTCCAGGGAAAGTTTTCCCTTCCTGCCGCGAAGCTTCACGGAAATCTCCTCGGCCGCGAACGTCCCGTAGGAAAGCTTTCTCGAAACCAGGTCGGCCCGCGCGTCGGGAGCGTCGAAGGGGCCGCTCACGTCGATTTCTCCGCTGATGGAGCCTCCCAGTTCGTGCCTGAAGTTGAGGACCTTGGACGCGAGGTTCTGGGGAAAGTCGGTCATCTCCGCCCGAAGCTCGAGAGTCTCTCTCTCCCCGTCGAGCCTGCCCGCGTAGTTCTCCACCTTTCCCTCTCCGTAGACGAAGCTCTCTCCGGCAATCTCCGTCCTTTTCGGGGAGAGGACGATCGCGACGTCGCCCGAGGCGAGAAGCGGCTTTCCGTCTATCATGCCCTCGAACTTCTTCACCGTTATGCGCTTTTCGTCGGAAAACAGGTTCTCGGCTACGAGGAAGGAAGAGACGAAGGAGCCGTCTTTCTTCTCAAGCGAGGCGCTTATCTCCATCCGTTCGCCCGTTCCCGATATCCGCGCCTCGGCGGAATCGGGGTAGTTTCCCAGTACCCGGGTCTTCTTGGCGGCCAGGTCCGCCTCGACGGCCGGGTTCTCAGGGTCTATCCTGACCTTCGAGGAAACGGTCACGACGGCCGCCGCGTAGTCTTCCCCGTAGCCGAAGTTCTCTATTCGCGAGTCCGCCTCCACCAGGGGAGCGAGCGCGTCCCCGCTTATCGTTCCGCTGGAGACGGCGGAACCGGAGAGGCGGAGTTTTTCGCCGAAGGCGGAGAGAAACCCGAGGTCCCGGGAGGCGAATTCGAAATCGAGCTTCCCTTCCGGCCCGGCCCGTTTTTTCGACGAGAAGGAAAAGTCGTCCGAATTCACGGAAAGCCTCCCGACCGCGACTTCTCCTCCGGCGACTTCCGCCTCGCCCGCGGCCCTTACGTTCGTCATTCCGCGAAATTCGTCCGTGGAGAGGTCCGCCGCCACCCGCAGGTCCGCCTTCCCGAGAAAGTTTCCTCCCGCGGGAATCGTGCCCGCCACGGACACCTCGCCGTCGAGCCGGTTGTCGAGACCCATGTCGGCGAAATCGGACCTGACCCGGAAACCCTCCGCCCGCAGTTTCAGGTCCACCCGCGCTTCGCCGGGGCGGAAAGTCGCCGTTCCCTCGGCCGAAAGCGAGCCGTCCGGCCCGTCGCCCGCCCGGAAATCCCGGGAGGAGACCTCGAAAGAGTAGTCTTCGCCCGTCGCCCAGTGTCCGCTCACCCTCATCGCGGAATCTATCCTCGGGTTCTCTCCGAGCCTGACGGAGTCCGGCGGAAAGTCGAGGGCGCGGACAACGTCGTTGGCGGTTACGTTTCCGAGCGTCGCGTCGAAGGCGAACTCGTTTCTCTCCTTCCCCCCGAGCCACCTGGCGAAATCGAAGCGGCCCCTCGCCCGGGATTCCCCGAACCCTCCCGCGAGGGTTCCTTCCAGCGACACCCCGGTTCCCGAGAACCGCAGGGGTTCGAGGTCGGTGCGAAGCGGCTCGCCGTTTAGGAAGGAATCCACTGCCTCCACCCTGGCCGTGCCGGACATGTCGTCGAGGGAGCGCATCCCGACGTCCGTTTCCGCCCGCAGGCGGAGCTCGCCGCTTCCGTTCAGTCCCACGGGGCCCAGAAGCACGGTCGTCCGAAACAGGGGTTCCCTGAGGTTCGTTACGGTTCCGCTTCCCCGAAGCGGCACGTCCTGGACCGAGAACTCCGCGTCTTCGAACGCGCAGTTCCACGAGGCGAAGTCCATCCTTCCGCCGAGGTTTCGCACCCTGATTCCCGAGGACGCGTAGTCGAAGTTCACGTCCCGGGCCCGAAGCTCGACTTTTCCGGTGAGCTCGACCAGCGTCACGGAGAAAAGAGACTCTTCCACCAGGTCGAACTCGAGGAGCCTGCCGCGCAGGCGGTCGTCTATGGAGACGCGCGAGGAGCGGACGGCGTTGTTTTCGAAAACGAGGTTCGGTTTCCGCCTCCCGGGCTCTTCCCGCGGCGCGTCTTCTCTCTTGAGCTTCTTGAAGTTCCAGGTTCCCGCCTCGTTTCTGGAAAGAAGAAGCCTCAGGCCGTCTATCTCGGTGTTGGAGAGGCGTATCTCGCGGCGCGAGATCACGGAGTAGAGAAGGGGAATCGAATAGTCGGTCGAAATTCTCTCTATGCTCGCGAAGTCCTCCCCGGCTATCCTCACCTCCACGTCTTTCATCTCTATCCTGGAAACCGCGGCCGTTCCCATGTCTCCGATGCTGATCTCGAAGTTCGGGATGTCGTTCAGTCTCCGCTCTATGACGGTCCTCACGTACTCCCTGGCCGTCTCGGTCTTGGAGAACAGGAAAAGTCCCAGCAGGGCGAGGAAAAGCAGCGAGAAGAGTATGAGAAAAACGGTCTTTGGACGCATGGAGGGGATTCGGCGCTCGGGAAGTTCCTCTTCCGGCTGATTTGGATTTGCTCGACGGGGCTATTATACTTGAACGCCGCCGAATAAAAACAGCGGCCGGCGGGCGGAGATCCGCCGGAGGAGGTGACGCGGGTGTCGAGGTTTTTCCAGTTCACGAAAGGACAGGTTTTCATGCTGATCGGGGCGGTGCTGCTGATAATCCTGGCCGTCAAGGCGCTCTCGGTCGCCGAGAGAACTCCCCCTGCCGTGTCGTTCGAAGAGGGTCTCGACCTTGAAAACCTCGGTCTTTCGCCCTTCAGCGTCACGGTTTCCGACGAAGGCACGGGGCTGTCGAAGGTGCGCGTCTACCTGCTCGACGGCTACGGCGAGTCGGTTCTCCTCGAGAAGGAGTACGAAAAGGGAACGAAAAGCGATGTTCTGGAGATCAGGATAGACCCCCGGAAACTCGGCATAAAAAGCGGACCCTCGGAGTTTTTCGTGGAGGCCGCCGACTATTTCATGGACGGTCTCGTCTCTCCGAACAGGACGGTCTTCAGCCGCAGGGTGAATCTCGACTTCGTCCCCCCGAAGGTTGAGGAGCTCTCGCCCATGCAGTACATAACCCACGGCGGGGCGGGGGTGGTCGTCTACAGGGTCTCGGAGGACGCGGTCGAAAGCGGAGTGGAAGTGAAGGGCGTCTTCTTCAGGGGCTACGGGGGGTATTTCAACGACCCCGGCATATTCGTCTCCTTTTTCGCCTATCCCCACGACGCGGGGACGGACGAGGACGTGGCCGTCTACGCGAGGGACCGGGCGGGCAACGAGAGGAGGGCGTCGGTCGCCTACTCTCTCTCCAGGGCTTCCTACTCGAGCGACACGATAACCGTTTCCGAGTGGTTCATGAAAAAGAAGGTTCTTCCGCTTTTCGAGGAGGTTTACGGCCGTTTTGCGGGAGCGGATGCGGAGGAAGGGGAGGCGGACTTCAGGCAGGCGTTTCTCAGGATAAACAGGGAGCTTCGGGTTTCCAACGACGGGAAGATACGGGAAATCGGCCGCACAAGCGCGGGGGAGATTCTCTGGAAAGGAAAGTTCGTCCAGCTTTCGAATTCCAAGGTGAGCGCGACTTTCGCCGACCGCAGAAGCTACGAGATGGACGGCGAGGTGATAGACAGCCAGTATCACCTGGGCTACGACCTTTCCGTCACGAGCAGGTACAGGGTGGGGGCGTCGAACGACGGCGTCGTGGTATTCGCCGACGACCTGGGCATATACGGCTCCACGGTCATCATCGACCACGGGATGGGGCTCATGACCCTCTACTCGCATCTGAGCTCGATCGACGTCGCGGAGGGAGACGCCGTCAGGAAACGGCAGGTCATAGGGAAGACCGGCACCACGGGTCTCGCCGTGGGGGACCATCTTCATTTCGGTGTCTACGTGGGGGGAGTGGCCGTGCGGCCGCTCGAGTGGTGGGACGCCAAGTGGATAGACGCCAACATCTGGCGCAAGATCGACTACGTGAAAAGAAATTTCGACTCGCGGGAAGCCTCCCCTTGATAGTGTACGGAAGAAACTCCGTCCTCGAACTCCTGCGCGCGTCTCCCCGGGACGTGAAAAGAATCATGGTCTCGGAGAGTTTCGACGTCTCCGCCTTCCCCGAGATGCGGGACGGTCTCGAAAAGTTCCGCATACGGCTCGAGCGGCTTCCGAAAAACGCCCTGGCCGGCGTCTGCGGGAGTTCCCGCCACCAGGGCGTGGCGGCCGAGACCGCGGATTTTTCCTACTGCTCGGTCGAGGACATACTCTCGGAGGCGAAATCCAGGGGGGAGAGGGTCTTCACGGTCGTTCTAGACCACGTGGAGGACCCGCACAATTTCGGCGCCGTGGCCAGAACCGCGGATTTTCTGGGAGCGCACGGCATGGTGATACCGGCAGACAGGGCGTGCGGGGTCACCCCCGCCGTGATCAGGGTCTCGTCGGGGGCGTGCTCCGGCATGAGGATCGCCCGGGAAAAGAACCTGGGACGGGCCATCGATTCCCTGAAGAAAAGGGGAGTGTGGATAGTCGGGGCGGACGCCGGTTCCCCCGACGCCCTTTTCGAATGCGACATCTCCGGTCTCGACGTGGCCGTGGTGATAGGAAACGAGGGCAGGGGAATGCGAAGCGCGACGAGGCGCAGGTGCGATTTCGTGCTCTCCGTCCCCGCCGCGGGGAAAGTCGGGTCGCTCAACGCCTCCGTCGCGGGCGGAATCTTTCTCTACGAGGTCTACAGGCAGAGGCTCATGGCCGCTTCTTCATGATGTCCCGCAGTCTTTCTTCGTCTATGATCTCCACCGTTTCGGCCAGTTCCCCGGCTTTTCTGATCTTCGCGCTTCCCGGCTTTTCTCCGACGACCAGATAGTCGGTTTTCCCGGACACGGAATTCGAGATTTTCCCTCCCAGAGCCTCGATTTCCTCCGCGACGGTTTCGCGCGGGACCGAAAGCGCGCCCGTGAGGACGAAGGTTTTTTCCTTTATATCGTGTACGTAAGACCTTGGTTCCACCGCCCGAAACAGCGTAAGCGGTTCCGGTTCCCTTGGAATCTGCGCGCGGATCTCAGGTTCTTCTACCTCCCCCACTTCCTCGAGAAGTTTTTTGAATATTCTTTTCCCTTCGGATTCCTCGGGGGAATCGAGTATCCCCAGAGGAAATACCCGGTGAAATACTCTGTGGCGCGAGTCCCGGAAGAAATCAACCACGCTTTGACCGACCCCGGCGCCCACGCCTTCAATGGAAAGAAGATCTTCCAGGCTTGCGTTCATCAGCGCTTCGGGCGTTCTGAATTTCCGCGAGAGCAGCTGCGCCGTTTTGCTTCCCACGTGTTTTATGCTCAGCGAGTTTATCAATCTCTCGAAACTTATCTTTCCGCTTTTGTCTTCTATTTCGTTAACAAGGTTTTCAACGGATTTTTCCCCGAAACCGTCGAGTTTCTCAAGTTCCTCTTTCCTGTCCTTGAGACGGAATATGTCGGTTACGTCCCCGATGAACCTCTCGTTTATCAGCTGCTCCACTTTCCTGTCTCCGAGTCCCCTTATGTCGAAGGCTTTCTTTGAGACGAACAGCGCTATTCTGCCCTTTATCTGCGCCGGACAATGGAAATTCGGACATACGTAATAGGAATCTTCCTTCACCACCTTCGTTCCGCATCTGCCTTGAGGTTCGGGACACTTGAGCGGCATTGCGAACGGTTTTCCTCTGTTTTCTTCCGAGACGATTATTTCGACGACCTGCGGAATCACGTCTCCCGCCCTCTGCACCACCACCGTGTCTCCGACCCTGATGTCTTTCTCCTTCACCACGTCTTCGGTGTGAAGGGAAGCCCTTCTTATCTCTATGCCTGAAAGTTTTACGGGCAGAAGCTCCGCCACGGGCGTTATGTGCCCCGTTCTTCCCACCTGAAAGTTTATTTCCGTCACTTTCGTCGATACCTGCTTCGGGCTGAACTTTACGGCCACGCTCCAGCGCGGGTGCTTCGCCGTGGTTCCGAGGGCTCTCTGGAGCCTTACGCTGCCGACCTTGACGACCGCCCCGTCCAGTTCGTAGTCGAGTTCGTTCCTTCCTTTCTCAAGTTCTCTCGCGTAGGCTATGGCCTCGCGGATGTTCCTGCACTGTCTGACGTTCCCTTCAACGAGAAATCCCCAGCTTCGCAGCGCCTCGTATATCTCGACCTCGTTTTCAAAGTCCTCGCCTTGGCATTCCCCCACCCCCCAGGCGTAGAAGCGAAGGGGTCTTCTCGCGGTCACCGAGGGATCGAACTGGCGAAGCGAACCCGACGCGGCGTTTCTCGGGTTCTTGAAAAGCGCTCTGGGGGGTTTGGGTTTCTTGCTTTCCTTCTCGAGGATTGCGTTTTCTTCTTCAAGCCGTTTGTTAAGTTTTTGAAGCCCCTCGTTCAGCTTCGCGAATTCCCCGAGAGGGAAAACCACTTCCCCCCTGACTTCCACGAGCCCGGGTATCCGCTCTCCCGCGAGAGTGAGAGGCACGGACCTTACGGTCCTCACGTTCGCGGTCACGTCCTCGCCCGTCTGTCCGTCGCCCCTGGTGGCCGCGGTCTCCAGTATTCCGTTCCGGTAGGTGAGAGAGGCGGAGACTCCGTCGAACTTCGGCTGCGCGAGGTACCCGATATCTTCTTCGGTTTCGAGAAACCTCCTTATCCGCGCGTCGAAACCGAGTGCCTCTCCCTCGTCGAGCGCGTTGTCTATGCTCATCATGGGAACCCTGTGGGGAAAAGGGCGAAATCCCTCGGCCACCTCGCCGCCGACTCTCCGCGAGGGGGAATCGGGGGTCCCGAGGCCGTGGAGAGTTTCAAGCTCGACGAGCCTTCTCATGAGCCCGTCGTAGTCGGCGTCGGGGATCTCGGGGTCGCTCTCGGCGTAGTAGAGGTGGTCGTGGCGCCTTATTTCCTCCCTCAGACGCGACACTTCGGCTTCGGCCCGCTTTCTTGAAAGTTCGGACATCTCAGGAATCGCGGTCCGCGAGCCATTCGAGTAGCCCGGGGAGACCGCGGGCGTTTATGACGTCCTCCTTCCGCGCCCAGCCGCGCCTGGCCGTTCCCACGCCGAAAATCATCCTGTCCATGTGCTCGGTCCTGTGCGCGTCGGTGGACACCATGAGCAGTACCCCTTCGCGAACCGCCTTTCTCACGTGCGCGTCCTTGAGGTCGAGCCTCCTGTGGGACGAATTGACCTCGAGGGCCTTTCCGCGGTCGCGCGCCGCGCGTATCACGGCGTCGATGTCCACCCGGTAGGGCTCTCTCTGCCCTATGAGCCGCCCCGTCGGGTGTCCCAGAGCGTCCACGTGGGGGTTCTCCAGGGCGGAGCATATCCTCCGGGTCATTTCCGCCTCTTCCATGGAAAAGGCGCTGTGCACCGACGCCACGACGAAGTCGAGCTCCGCCAGCACCTCGTCGGGATAGTCGAGCGACCCGTCGGGCCTTATGTCCACCTCCGAGCCCATGAGCACCGTTATCCCGTCCGTTTCGCCGTTTATTTCCTCTATTTCCCTCATCTTGCGCCGAAGCCTCCGCTCGTCGAGGCCGTTGGCTATCCTGGAAGAGGGGGAATGGTCCGTCACCGCCATGTACTCGTAGCCCAGCGAAACGGCCTTTTCCACCATTTCCCGCACCGGGCACGCCCCGTCGCTCCAGGTCGAATGGGTGTGGAGATCTCCCCTTATGTCACCTTTTTCGAGAAGCCGGGGGAGAGCGCCGCCCAGGGCCGCCTCGATCTCCCCTCGGTCCTCCCTGATTTCGGGGGGAATGAAGGGAAGTCCCAGCGATTCGTACGCGAGTTCTTCGGACTCGAAGTACTCCCCGTCCCCGCCGCGAACGCCCAGAGATCCCGCCCCGAGCCCCGCTTCGGCGGCCATTTCCCTTATTCTCCGGTTGTGGGAGGGCGAACCGGTAAGCTCGAGCATGGCGGAGCCGCGGTGTTCGGGTCTTGCGGCGAGAAGCCTCGCTTCCACCCCGGTTTCGGTGAGGACCCGCGCCCCGTCTCGGCTTTTTTCCAGAACTTTCCCGACGAAGGAGAGCTTCGCGAACCGTTCGGCGGCGGCCTCGGGATCTTCGGCCAAGGCCAGTATGTCGACGCCGCCCGCGGTTTCCCGCATCCTTCGGACCGAGCCCGCGATTTCCGCTCCCGCCACCCCGGGGATCTTCCCGGTTTCCTCCCTTATCAGGACCGCCAGGCGGCGGGCGTCCGAGAGCCGCGTTCTGCTCTTTCCCCGCTCGAAAAAATCCATCCCCCGCCTTATCTCCGCGAGCTTCTTCTCCCCGACGCCGCGGATTTCCAGGAGGGCGGGGTCGGCGAGGGAGCGTTTCAGGCTCTCGAGGTCGCTTACCCCGAAACGCCCGACCACGGTTTTGAGGAACTTCGGGCCCACGCCCCGTATTTCCAGAAGCTCTACGAGACTGTCCGGGACACGCCCGCGCATTTCCTCGTAGTACTCCATCTTTCCGGTTCGCGAGTACTCGGCTATCTTTCTCGAAAGATCCTTTCCGACCCCGGCGATGGAGCGAATCTCACTCTCCCCGTCGAATTCCGCGAGGCTGCGCCCGAGCGAGGAGATGTTTCGCGACGCCTTCCTGTAGGCGTTTACCCTGAAGCCGCTTTCGTCCAGTATCTCCAGGGAATCGGCTATTCTCGCGAACATTCTCGCGATCTCGGCGTTGGGGCTTTCCATCTCGCGTCGGGGGATCAGGAAACCTGCTGGGTCTGCTCGGAGTACTTCTTTATTCCCATGATTATTCCGTCCACTATTCTCTCTATGTAGGTCGCCGTCTTGAGCCTCCTCTCCTCCCTGGGATTGGTCAGAAAGGACGCCTCCACCAGCAGGCTCGGAATGTCCGCCCCGATCAGCACGACGAAGGGAGCCTTTTTCACGCCCTTGTCGTTCACGTGCTTGTACTTCATCGAGACGTTCCTGACTATCGACGTCTGCACGTGACCGGCGACCGCCTGGGATTCCTCTATCTTCGAGCTCATTATGTAGTCCTTGAGGATGTTTCTCAGGGCGTGGAGCCCCTTGGTCGTGGTGGTGTTCTCCCTGGCCGCCAGCTGAAGGGACGTCTGGTCGTTGGTGAAGCCCAGTATGTAGGTTTCGATGCCGTGGGCCTTTTTCGTCCTCGCCGCGTTGCAGTGTATGGATATGAATATGTCGGCCTTTTTCTTCTTGGCTATCGCCGTGCGTTCCTCGAGAGGGATGAACCTGTCGGTCGACCTCGTCAGGTAGACGTTTTCTATTCCGAACTCGCCCCCCTCCTTGAGCAGCTTGTCCCTGAGCCTCTTGGCTATTCTCAGCACCACGTCCTTTTCCTTGAGTCCGCTCGCCCCTATGGCTCCCGGGTCGTGTCCCCCGTGGCCGGGGTCGATCACCACGGTTCTCACCTTGAGCCCCAGGGCCTGCTTGAGGCTGCCTATCGCCCCGTCGGGAATCCTGGATTCGAGCACCGGCTCCCCGCTCCGCGGCTCTTCGTAGGACGGAGGGTCCTCGGCGAATATCTTCTCCGGGCGCGCCCCGCTTCCCTTTATGTCCATCACCACGCGGAAAAACGGATGGTGCTTCGACTTGGGAAGGGAAAACACCTTGTGGCTCTCGAAATCCTTTATGTAGAGGACCACCCGCGAGACTCCCGGGCGGTTGGGGTGAAACTTTATCTTCTCCAGAAGCCCCTTGGTTATGGGCTCTATGTTCACCGAGTCGTCTATGACGGTCTTCTCCAGATCGACGTAGAGGCGCGGGGGAGCCTTTATGTCGGGGTCGGCGCCCAGAAGCTTCGACACGTAGCCGACTTCCCTGTCGGTCTCTATCACGACGCGGGTGTAGTCGTCGGTGTCCGTCGACCAGTGCCTTATCTTCTTCACGGTGGCGAATCCCGCAGGCGCGGTCTTCGCCGCGTCTTTTTTCGCGGTCTTTTCTGCGGAAGCGGGTCTGGGCTTTTTAGCGGCGGAAGCGGCGGTCTTTGCGGCGGGAGGCTTCGGCTTGTATCTGGCCAGAAGTGCGAGCTTTTTCCTGGCCCTGGGGTGCATGTCCCCTTCGGGCATGTCGCGGACGATTTTCCGGTACGCGACGTACGCCCTGGTTTTCTCGCCGCGCCGCTCGAGTATCCGCCCCGCGCGGAACTGCGAGTCGTCGGCCAGGGTGCTTTTCGGGTAGCGCCTCACGAGCTCGAGCGAATACCGAAGGGCCTTTTCCCCGTCTTTCGGCGACCTGAACCTGCGGCTCTTCGTCTCGTGGACCTTCGCGGCTATGAACAGGCTCAGCGCCGCGTTCTCCCCCTTGGGATTCTCCCTGTATATCCTGTAGAAGGTTCTTCCTATGAGGTCCCAGGTTTCGGGGTTTTTGGCCTTCTCCGGATTCGAGTCGAGCTGCCTGTAGAGCTTGAACGCCTCTTCGTAGAGCGCCTGGTGCTTCTTCGCGGCGAAAGCCGGGAGGGAAAAAACCGGAAAAACCGCGAGGGCCAGCAGAAGAAAGGGGAATTTTGCGCTTCTTTTCACTTTGCGTAGGAAATATATCGTTTTTCCGGAAGTTGTAAATTTATTTCCGCGGGATTTGTATGTATGTTTTTTCCCTGTCTGATTCTACCATATTCGGCGTGTTCCATGAAGATCAGGGTCCTTGGATGTGCTACTTCGACGGGCGTTCCCATAGCCGGGTGCCGCTGCGGGGTCTGCACGTCGGACGACGCCAGAAACAGGCGCACCAGAAGCTCGGTGCTGGTCGAAACGGGAGGAAAGAACATCCTGATAGACACCTCGACCGACCTTCGGGCCCAGGCGCTTCGGGAAGGAGTGACCAGGATAGACCTGGTTCTCTACACCCACTCCCACGCCGACCACACGCACGGAATAGACGACCTCAAGGCGTTTAACTTCATAAACGGCATGGACATAGACTGCTACGCCAACTCCTTCACGCTGGGCAACATAAAGCGAAGCTTCGCCTACATATTCGATTCCTTTCCCGCCGCCGGGGGAGTGCCGAGGCTCAATTTCAGGGAGATGGACGGAACGACGGACGCGGGCGGCGTCCGCATAGAGCCCGTCCGTATACGCCACCACGACTGGGAGATACTGGGCTACAGGATAGGCTCCTTCGCCTATCTCACCGATTGCAGCTCGATACCGCCGGAGTCCTACGAGAAGCTCCGGGGACTGGACCTCCTGATACTCGGGGCGCTTCGCTACGAGCCCCACAGGGCGCACTTCAGCGTGGAGCAGGCGGTGGACGAGATAGGGAAGATAAGGCCCCGGAGGGCGCTTCTCACGCACATGGGACACGAACTCGACTACGAAAAGCTCCTGGGCGAGCTTCCCGACCGCGTGGAGCCCGCCTACGACGGCATGGAAATAGAGATCGGGGGGCCCTAGACGGCCGCCCCGGAGGAAAAAAGCGAGGCTTGCTATGCAGAAACTGATCATGGAGCTCGTTCGGAAAAATTCTTCGAAGATAGTCCTTTGCGTCTGCGACGGACTGGGGGGGCTTCCCGTGGACGGAAAGACGGAGCTCGAGGCCGCGGCCACCCCGAATCTCGACGCCCTCTGCTCCCGCTCCTCGCTCGGGCTGCACGTGCCCGTGGCGAGAGGGGTGACGCCGGGTAGCGGGGCGGCGCATCTTGCGCTTTTCGGCTACGACCCCGTGGAGAACCGGATAGGAAGGGGGGTGCTCGAGGCCCTGGGTCTCGGGATCGAACTCGGTCCCTCGGACGTCGCGGCGAGGGGAAACTTCGCGACCGTCAGATACGAGGGGGACGTTCCCGTGGTTGCGGACAGAAGGGCGGGGAGGATGGGGACGGAGGAGAACGAAAGGATAATCTCGAAGGTCTCGTCCGAGGTGGGGGAGATAGACGGCGTGAAGATAAGCCTCTACCCGGGCCTCGAGCACAGGTTCGTCGCGGTTTTTTCGTTTCCCGAACCGGTCGCCGGAACGGACGCGCTTGTTTGCGACACAGACCCCCAGGCGGAAGGCGGAAGTCCTCTCCCGCTCGAGGGGAAGAACCGGGCTTCGGAGAGAACCGCCCGGGTCGCCCGGGAGCTTGTCGACAGGGCGCGCGGGATCATAAGGGACGAGCCCGCGGCCAACTACGTGCTTTTTCGGGGTTTTTCCGCGCTTCCGGATATTCCCGGCTTCGGTGAGGCCTACGGCCTCAGGGCGGCCTGCGTCGCCGCCTACCCGATGTACAGGGGGGTTTCGAAGCTGCTGGGAATGGACGTGCTCGAGGTTTCCGGGGATTCGGTGGAAGACGAGGTCGAGACGCTCGTCCGAAGCTACGGGGACTACGATTTTTTCTACGTGCACGTGAAAAAGACCGACAGTTACGGAGAGGACGGGGATTTCGGCGCGAAGGCGGGCGCGATAGAGCGGTTCGATTCCCTGGTGCCGAGGATCGCGGGGCTCGGGCCGGATGTTTTCGCGGTCACGGGAGACCACTCGACTCCCGCCGCGATGAAGTCGCACAGCTGGCATCCCGTGCCGCTCATGATCGGCTCGAAGCATTGCAGGGGAGGTTACGCGGCGGATTTTTCCGAATCGGGCTGCGCTAGGGGCGATCTGGGAATCATAAACGCCACCGAAATAATGCCTCTTCTGCTTGCCCACTCGGGGCGGCTCGGGAAGTTCGGAGCTTGAAAATTTTCGCCGTCGTGATACTTTTGAAACCGCACACCGGTGCCGAAGTGGCGGAATTGGCAGACGCGCTATCTTGAGGGGGTAGTGCCCTACGGGCGTGCGGGTTCGACTCCCGCCTTCGGCACCACTTTTCTCTCCGCTTTCCCGCCGTGAAACGTCTCCGGGCGTTTCCGTTCAGGCGATCTGAAATTCCCGATGAGTTTTCAGCGAGATTCGGAACGTTTTTCCCGCGGAGACCGAGTGGTTAAGCTCGAGCATTTCGGGGATGAGGGTCAGGAGCTTTTCATGCAGTCCTTCGAGCGTGGGCGACTCTGCGACAAGTCCCTTGATCTCTTCGCTCTCCGTAAACCAGACGCTCGCTTCGGAGTCCCAGATTACTCTGAAAGCGTAATCCGGCATCTCCATGATTTCCTTTGATGTTTCCATGACGGGAAAATAACATGTTTCCGCCCGTTTGGGGAGAGATTCTTTCTTCACGGATTCACGGGGAAAACGCGACCGTTTGACAGTACGCGCGGACGGACATACAGTTTTTACCAACGAGGAATGTGGACGCGCGGGTTGAAAGACAAGGAGGCGTTGGCTTATGAAAATCCGACTCGGTAAAGGCGTGCTGGCATTTTTCCTGGTTTGCGCGGTCTCGGCTTGGGGCGCTCCGACCGCGTCTTCGGCAAAGGACACTCTTTTCGTAAACGGCGTGGTGTGGACCGCCGGGTACAAGCTTCCCAGGGCCGAAGCGGTTCTGGTCCGCGACGGCCTCATTCGCTATGTCGGAGACCGAAAGGAGGCGTTGCGTCTCGCGGGCAAGGATGTCGGCGTGACGGACCTTCGGGGCAGGATGCTTCTGCCCGGTTTCGTCGAGACTCACTCCCATCCCGCGGTCGCCGGTCTGCTGAACTCGAAGCTGCAGGTGATAGGCACCAGGACGGTGGCGGACGTGCAGGCCGCTCTCAAAAAATACGCGAAGGCCAACCCGAAAGAGAAGGTCCTGTTCGGCTTCGGTTTCCCGAGCGCGCTCAACACCGCGGTGAACGCGGCCGGCGTCAAGGGTCCCTACCGAAAGGACCTCGACGCGGTGGTTTCGGACAGGCCGGTGATGCTGATCGCCCTCGACGCCCACAGCGCGTGGGTCAACACCAAGGCTCTCGAAGTCGCGGGCATAACGAAGAACACTCCCGACCCTCTGCCCGGAGTCCATTACTACCAGCGCGACAAAAAAGGCGACCCCACGGGCTGGATGGTGGAGGGAAACGCTTTCTGGCCGCTCGTGTCGCTTTTCGGGGTCGGTTCGGAGAAAGACTTCAGGGAGTCCTTTTCCGCGATTCTTCCCGAATACTCCGCTATGGGAATCACGACGGTGCTCGACGCGGGCATTCCGGGCGGCGAGACCATGGAGCGAAACGCGCTCAGGGCGCTTTCCGCGATGGAGAGGGAAGGGCGGCTACCCCTTCGCTTCCGAGCGAGCTCCTATCTCAATTCTCCGAACGCGAAGGGCGCCGACAAGGCGCGAGCCGTCCTCAAGATGCGTAGCGATTTCGCGTCCGACCTCATAGACATTCACACGATCAAGATTCCGAACGACGGCACCATCGAAGGGGAGACCGCCGCAATGCTGAAGCCCTACGCGGCCGGCGGGAGCGGGGCCGTCCTGATGTCGGGGGAACCGTTCTCGCGGTTTCTCTCCGATCTTCGCAGGGCCGATCTTGACGCGCACGTCCACGCCATAGGCGACCGCACGGTGCGCGTGACGCTTGACGCGGTGTCGGCCGCCCGCAAGGCCGTTCCCAGGTCAGAAAGCCGCGTCACGATCGCCCACGCCATGCTGGTCGCTCCGGAGGATTTTCGCCGCATGAAGGCGCTGGACGTCATGATCCAGACTACTCCTCATTGGGCGCACGACCTGAGCGGAACCCTGGGACTCTATTCAAGCCTGCTTGACCCCGGGCGGGGAGCCAACGTCATGCTGCTCAGGGACATGTGGAATTCGGCTCCTCTCGTCGCATTCGGAGCGGATTATCCGGCCACCGGACTTCCCTTTCCCCAGACCTCGCCTCTCTACGGCATCGAGATAGGACAGACGCGCCGGGAGCCGGGAGCCGCCGCTGGCGCGCCCCTCCCTCCGGCCGGTCAGCGGATGACTCTAGCCGACATGCTGAAGGGATACACTGTAAACGGTGCCCGCCAGCTTCGTCTCGAGGACAAGATCGGCACCGTAGCGCCGGGCATGCAGGCGGATCTCGTGGTTCTCGAGCGAGACATATTCAAAGAGCCTTCAAACCTCGTTCACAAGATTCGGGTCGACATGACGATGGTCGCCGGTCGCGTCGTGTTCAAGCGCGAGGGAGCCGCCGGTTTTTAGCCGCGACGCGGCTGAAATCTTTCTCGAGGCTCGGGTCCTCGAGACCGCTGGACAAGCTTTTTGATGCGGGCTTTCTTCATCCCGGAACGAAGAACGGGGACGACAATAAAAGCAGAATCCCAGTTTCAGCAGTTCAGGACCGCAACATGCCGGGATTACACGATTCGATAATGTCGTACTCTGAATCTCTGTGAAAAAAAGTAAAAGCTGGGTCATGCTCAGAACAAATTACGAAGGGTTTTTCCCGACTAACCGTCTGAATGACAGCTTCTGTTTATCTTTGTACAGGAGTCTTAAATGTTCTTCTGGTGTCTTATGTGTTTTTGTTACTGGTCTAGGTGCTATTGTTTCTCTATTGGGGGTCTTTGTTTTCTTAGCGCGGATAAAACGCGGTTCATACTCGTTTAGAAATCCGGTTCTTTCGTTGTGGAACTTCTCTGCCACTGATTCACAATAGGCTGCTACGCATTGAGCTCCTTTTAACTGCTGAGTAATTTCTTGTGCACTGCTGTCTCCTGTTTTCATCTCGACATATACGATCCATCTTCTTGTTTTTTCTTCGGATATGATAATAAAATCGGCTCTTTTGTTCTCCCCTTTGTTTCCTATGAAGAAATTCCCCGGCGAGGGGAATTTATCAGCCTTGATCACGATGCTGTCGGTCGGCAGGTCACGAACCGTAAAACAGGTAACAACGTTGTCCCTTTCGTCTTTCTCGCTCAGGTCAACGGACTTTCTCCTTTGACTTCCGTCTGTTTTGAAGGAGACAATGGCATCTTTTGTGAGAATATTGCGAAATAAATCCACGGCGGACATTATTCGTCTTCTCCCCATAAAATTGCTTCTTGTATCTCGTTCATTTTCCCGATTGTTTCATCAAAACTGACCAACTCAATCCCCTGTTCTTGTGTGATGTTTGCCGGAACTAACATCTTACCCTCGGGTTTTGACGGTGCTTCGTATACTTTGACCTTTTCGGAAGAAAGCAGTTCTTCGTCTTTGAATCCTTCTTCTTTTTGTATTTTTCTTAAGTATTTCTTATCTTGGTTCAGCATAATCAAAGCGTTTAGTTCCTTGATTATGTAATCGCTGTGCGTGGTGATAAAGACTTTTACGCCCAGATTAACCAGGCGCGCGAAAAGTCGAGCGATGCGGCGCTGATTTTCGGGGTGAAGGTTCATTTCCGGTTCGTCTATCATCAGCAGGTCTCCATATTGTGCCACGTGACGTAGATAGAAATCGATAATCATCAGAGAACGAACGGAACTGGAGCTTTCGGCCATGCCCAATCTTAAGGATTTGCCTCGAGGTTTATAGAAGATGCCCTGATTTCTGAGCACCTTGTAACTGCCTCCCGTAATGTTGGCGAAGTCCTTCAGCACATCGGGACGGTCTCTGGAAAGAACACTCTCCATTTTGTTTATACTCTCAACGTCCCGGGTAAAATCCAAGTTGTGCGCTACCGGCAAAGGATAACCTTCGTATGCGTCGCGCAGCAGTTTCATGGGGTCTTTTCTTTTCTCCGTGTTCATCTTTTCGAGTAAGCGGTTTCGGGCGAAATCCAGTTCCTTGCGAAAAATCGTGGTGCCGGTGCGTTCCGCGCTTGCGATAAAGGTTCGGGGAAATACCGAATTGAGAAGAATGCGAGTTACGGTTCCGTAGACAATTCGCTCGATCCAGTCTTGAGGAATTTTGCTTTCGTCGTCAATCTGCACAAGCGAAACCTGAGGCATCGCGTCCGCCTTGCTTTTAGACATGGAAAGCCGGACGGATTCTCCAAAACGAAACCTGTGTTCGAATCGACTGGGAAAGGAAATGTTTTTCTTGTCTATAGAAATGCTGAATTCCGAGTTATCAAACTTGTCCTCTGAAGAATCGAAAATTTGCGATAGTGTTTTTGAATAGCTCTTGCAGATATTCTTCAGGATGATGTCGATCTTTTCCTTGTATATTTCGACATTGACATTCCCCGTTCCGCTTCTCATTAAGCTGGTTATACAGCTCTCATCCTTGATTGTTGTACGTGTACGTATGAGTCGTCGCCATCTGGAAAGAAACCCGTGCAGGGCGTAGGTCGCATAGGTTTTTCCGGTGTTGTTCTCCCCGCAGATTATTGTCAGGTCTCCCAGTTTGAATTCCGCGTCATCCAGAGCTCCCAGATTTTTAATTCTTATCTTCATACTCTCACCTCTGCCGTGTTTCTCAAAGTAGCGGTAAACATTCCAAACAGGTTACCCGTTTAAATATGACCGTAAGACTCTATGCTTGCCAGTCTTTGTTCTTGGCAACATAGATTATGCAGGGTTTGGCCCGAACACTGAAAGCAGGTGCGATTTACGAAGCGCAGTTATGTTCGGAACGATAATGCGAGGTCTATTCGGAACCCAGGTCTCTCCAGATTCTTTCCGCTTTTTCCTTTTCGCCTCTTTTCTCGTACACGATGCCCAGATGTCTTCTCGCCTGATCGTAGTAGGGACTTTCGCTGTCGGTTACTTCCGACAGGTACTTTACGCTCTCGTCCCATTTTTCGAGCTTGAAGTCGGAGAGTCCGATTATCAGGTTTGCCCCGTCCCTGATGACGCCGTCTTCGACATCGCTTTTTTCCAGGAAAAGAGAGAGACTGTCTATCGCTTCCTGGAACTTTTCCTGCCTGTAGCTGATCATCCCCATCTGGTAGAGGGCCGTGGTCGATATGTCGGCTTTCGGATATTCTTCCCTGAGCGTCTTCAGTTCCGAGACCGCCGCGTCCATCTCTCCGTTTTCGTAACTCTCGAGGGCTTTGCGGAATCGCTCGTTCGCCAGAAAGTCCTTCTTGTCTTCCTGCGAAGACAGAAGGTAAGCGGCAAGCAGTCCTACGGCCACTACGCCCACGACCGCCAGTATCTTGTTGAAATTCCTCGAGAGGTCTTCAAGAGATCCGGCCAGAAATCCCCTGAACCTGTCGGGGCGTTTCAGCTCTTTCGGGGTGTATTTTATCTTTGACATCGGGCTGACGGGAAATTCAGACGACAAAGCTTACCGAAGCCGGAAGGAAAATCCACTTGGAAGCTGGCGGAAACCGGCATGAACGTCGCCGCCCGCGATTTTTCGCGGAGAGCCGATGTCCATGCCGAAAATTCTTGACCGCTTTTCCGTATCAGTTTCTTTGCGCCGAAAAACTGCCGAACACGGTGAACGAGGTTCCGTTGGGCACGCGCACGTTCAGGCCTATGGTCCCTCCTATGTACTGGCCGGTCTGGCCGAAGAATTCGCCGCCCCAG
The DNA here is from genome assembly GCA_965243595.1 of Thermodesulfobacteriota bacterium. GTDB lineage: Bacteria > Desulfobacterota_D > UBA1144 > Nemesobacterales > Nemesobacteraceae > Nemesobacter. The sequence goes on along the minus strand of OZ251569.1, from coordinate 1,610,057 downwards.
CTTCCTTCGATGCTTCCGCCCTGACCGGTTGACAACGACTGCCCGCCGCTGGTGGCCGAAGTGGTTCCCGAGAAAAAGTGGCTCGCTCCGTCCGCGGGAAGCGGCGCGGCGTTGAGGATTACCCTCAGCCGCTCGTCCTCACTGTCTACGAACCTGAAAGCGTCGGAGTCGTCGCTGGTCGAGTTCGCGATACTGGAAATGCTTCCGGTGACGCTTCCGTCGGACACCGTGAGCGTTACCTGGCCCACGGAATAATCCACGTCGTTGATGTTTCCGCTCGTATCGAAGTCCTGGTAGAACGCGAGAAGCGCCCCGGTGTAGGTTCCGTCCGAGGGAATGCTGCCGGCGGGAGTGTCGGCCTCGTTTCCTCCGTCGGCGAAAGAACCTATCGTCGTTACCCTGCGTTCCTGGTTCTGCACGGCCCAGATGCCGAAAACCACGGGAGGACTGGCGGCGAGGGTAAACGAGGGAGAGAAAGTCTCGCCCGACGTGTCTCCGTAGCTCAACCCGGAAAGTACCTGCGCGATTGCGCGTTGTGTTGAGTCGGGGTCGGGAATAAGGTCTATCACCCCTGTCGGGGAGTTGACCTCCTCGAGAATCGGACTTTTGTTGGTGGCGTCTTCGGGGTCCGCCTGCAAGGTGACGCTGGTGCTCGCGTCGCGGTTGATCGTGACCGACCTCGCGCCGTTGTTCCATGAAACCGTGCTTTCCGTGATCGATCCCCGGCTATGGCTTCCCTGCGTGACGCTGCCCGGCCGCGGCGCGTTTTTGGCCGCCGTTTCTATGTGCTCGCTTGTCGTCATTGGCGTCGTTGGACCCGGCTCCTGCGTCGTTGGCTGCGTTGAAGAATCGTCTCCTCCGCACGCGAAAACCGAAAGAGCGAGAGCGAGTCCCGCGAGAACCGGCAGAATGCCGGCGAATCTGTAATTCATGTCACACCTCCGTGAGTAACACATAGTTCCGTGTTCTTGGGACTAACATTATTCATCGGGGGAGGGGGTGTCAAGGGGTGTCGCGGGAATTTCCGGTGTTTTTTTCTCCGCGGTGCGGGTAAGTTTAGAAACCGAGGGTCGTCATGGACGGAATCGGGAATTTCTCGACATGGTTTCGGGTCGTTTTTCTCTTTCTGCTCGCCGCGGGCGCGTACGGAATCTCCGCCGCGGAGCCGGATTCCGCCCCCGGCGGCCGGGAAGTCGTGGAAATCGAGATAAACGGCTCCATAAATCCCTCCACGGTCGACTACCTGGAAAGCGGGCTTTCGGCCGCCCGCGCCCGGGACGCCTCGGCCCTCCTGGTTCTCATGGACACCCCGGGAGGTCTTCTCAATTCCACCAAGGACATGGTGAAGATGATCCTCAACTCCGATGTTCCGGTGATAGTCTACGTTCATCCGAGGGGGGCGAGCGCGACTTCGGCCGGAGTGTTCATCACCCTCTCCGCCCACGTGGCGGCCATGTCTCCCGGAACCAGCATAGGGGCCGCCCATCCCGTGACCCTGGGTCGCGGCCGCCGGACTCCCGGCAAGCCGGGCGAAGAGAAGGAGGAAGAAGGGGAGAGCGCTTCGGAGAAGACCATGAACGAAAAAATCGAGAATTACGCGGCGTCGTTCATCGAGAGCATAGCGAAGGAGAGGGGAAGAAACGCGAAGTGGGCCGTGGAGTCGGTGAGGAAAAGCTCCTCGATAACCGCGGGCGAGGCCCTGGAAAAAAAGGTGATAGATCTCGTGTCGCCGGACGTCGCCTCGCTTCTCTCGGCGATAGACGGAAGGAAGGTGAGCGTCGCCGGAAGGGACGCTAGCCTGCGGACCGCGGGAGCGCGCGCGAGCAGGGTAGAGATGAACCTGCGCCAGAAGGTGGTGAACGTGCTCAGCACCCCGGACATAGCGTTTCTGCTCCTGTCCCTGGGATCCCTCGGCATATTTCTCGAGTTCTACAACCCGGGAATGATCTTTCCCGGCGTCGCGGGCCTCATATCTCTTCTCATAGGGTTCGTGTCCCTGCAGATTCTTCCCTTCAACTACGCGGGCCTCGCGCTTATTTTCGTGGCGTTCGCCCTGATCATATCGGAGATCTACGTGACCAGCTACGGCCTTCTGAGCCTCGCCGGACTCGTGTGTCTCGTGTTCGGGGGACTTCTGCTCTTCGACGCCGAGGGAGCGGACCTCGCGGTGAACCGCGGCGTCATAGCCGCGGCGGCCGGCACCGTTGGACTGTTTTCGGCTTTCATTGTATACTTGGCCTCGAAATCGCTCGTGATTCCCGTTCAGGGCGGTTTCGAGGGAATGCTCGGACAGAAGGGAGAGGTGGTTTCCTGGTCCGGCGCGGGCGGAAAGATATACGTCCACGGCGAGTACTGGGACGCCACGGCCGACCGGCGGTTCGCCGCGGGCGACAGGGTGAGGGTGACCGAAAGCACCGGAGACCTCACGCTCAGGGTCGAAGCGTCGGACGGTGAAGGATGATTCGCGGAGGTAGCTCATGGCTTTGATAGTCGTTTTGGTGGTCGTTGCCGTTATCCTGATTTCCTCGGTAAAGATCCTTTACGAATACGAGAGAGGAGTGATTTTCCGCCTGGGAAGGATAGTGGGCACCAGGGGCCCCGGGTTCATCGTGGTGATCCCGTTTCTCGAGAGAATGGTGAGGGTGAGCCTTCGGCTCGTCACGATGGACGTGCCCCCGCAGGACGTGATAACCAGGGACAACGTTTCGGTGAAGGTGAACGCCGTGGTCTACTTCAGGGTCATCGAGCCCGTAAAGGCCATTCTGCAGGTCGAAAACTTCCTCTACGCGACTTCCCAGCTCGCCCAGACCACGCTCAGAAGCACCCTGGGACAGGTGGAGCTCGACGAGCTTCTGGCCGAGAGGGAAAAGCTAAACGTGAAGCTCCAGGAGGTCCTAGACAAGCAGACCGACGCCTGGGGAATAAAGGTCACCATGGTGGAGGTCAAGTACGTGGACCTTCCCCAGGAGATGCAGAGGGCCATGGCCAAGCAGGCCGAGGCCGAGAGGGAGAGAAGGGCCAAGGTGATAAGCGCCGAAGGGGAGTTCCAGGCGTCCACGAAGCTTTCGGAAGCCTCGGAAATACTCGCGAAAAACCCCATGTCGCTCCAGCTCCGCTTCCTCCAGACCATGAACGACATATCCACCGAGAAAGGCTCGACCATCATCCTCCCCATTCCCATAGACATGCTCAGGCCTTTTCTCAGGGAAAACGAAAAGCCGGATTCGTAGGACGCGTTCCGGCCCGGGTTCCGTGAAAAGGGTTTTCATGAAGAAGTTCCCGCGTCTTCTCGCCTCCGGTCTCGCCGTTTCGTTCTCCCTGTTCGCGCTCGCCGGATGCGCCGCGTCGCAGTGCCAGGACAGAAACGACAACGCCTCCTTTTCCGGCCCTCCCGAAGCGGGCGCTTCGGAGGCGGGCGGAACGCTGGTGAGGGAGATAGGGGCCGAGCCCGCCACGCTCAACCCCGTGACGGCGACCGACGTCTACGAGGGGATAGTCAACGGCGGAATCCACGAGACGCTTTCCCGGCGAAACAACCGCACGCTCGAGTTCGAGCCCCTGCTCGCGCGCTCCTGGGAGGTTTCCGGGGACCGCCTCTCCTACACCTTCCACCTGAGAAAGGACGTGAAATGGCACGACGGGACGCCCTTTACGGCCGACGACGTGATCTTCTCCTACAACGCCATAAAGGACCCCGGGGTCGCCGCGGCGCACCTGCAGGGCTACTACGAGGACGTCAGGTCCTACGTGAAGGTCGACTCCCACACGGTGAGGTGCGAGTACTCGAAACCCTATTTCCTCGCCTTCGAGTTCTGCAGCGGCATTCCCGTGGTGGCGAAGCACGTTTTCGAAAAGGGAGACTTCAACGGAAATCCCGCCGGGAGAAGTCCCGTGGGAACGGGACCCTACGTGTTCGAGCGCTGGGAGACGGGAAGGGAGATAACGGTGAGGAGGAACCCGGATTACTGGGGCGAGCCGCCGCGTCTCGAGCGTATAGTCTACAGCGTCATACTCGACCCCACCGTGAAGCTCCAGCTGATGAGAAAGCAGGAGCTCGACTTCGCGTCGCTGCTTCCGCTCCAGTGGTCCAAGCAGACGTGCGACGCATCTTTCGCGAAGAAGTTCCGAAAGGCGGCCTACACCGTCCCGGGATATTCCTACATAGGGTGGAACTCCAGGAAGCCGTGGTTTTCCGACAGGAGGGTGAGGAGGGCCATGACGCATCTCGTCGACAGGGAGACCATCCTGCGCAGGATTCTCCTCGGGCTCGGAGAGGTCGTGACCGCGACCTTTTTCGTCAACAGCCCCGAGTACCCCGCCGCGGTCGAGCCTTATCCCTACGACCCGAAAAAGGCGAGGGCGCTTCTCGACGAGGCGGGATGGAAGGACACCGACGGAGACGGCGTGAGGGACAAGGACGGGGTGGAGTTCCGGTTCGAGTTTCTCCTGCCCTCGGGCTCGCAGACAGGGGAGAAGATCTCCACCATACTCAAGGAGGAGCTTTCCCGCTCGGGCATAGAGATGACCATAAGGAAGATAGAGTGGGCTGTGTTCATACAGAACGTGAACGAACGCCGCTTCGACGCCGTGACGCTGGGGTGGAGCCTTGGGGTGGAGACCGACCCCTACCAGCTCTGGCATTCCTCCCAGGCGGAAGGGGGTTCGAACTTCGTGGGATTTCGAAACCCGCGCGCCGACGCCCTCATGGAGCGCGCCAGGGAGGAGTTCTCCCGCCCCGAGAGGGTGAGGATGTACAGGGAGTTCTCGCGCATTCTCCGAGAAGAGCAGCCCTACACGTTTCTTTTCGCGAGAAAGTCCACCGTGGCCGTGCACGGGAGGTTCGCGAACGTGAGGCTCTATCCCCTCGGGTTCGACGTCCTGGAGTGGAGCGTTCCCGCGGGTCTCAGAAAATACTAGCGACGACCTCTCAGGAATGAAGGACTACGTTCTCAAGAGACTTCTTCTGGTGATTCCCACCATGCTGGGGATAACGCTCGTCACTTTCCTGGTGATACAGCTCGCTCCCGGAAGCCCGGTGGAGAGCATGATGCCCGCCGACCAGGGAATAAGAAGCGACCAGGTGACGAAGGAGATAGTCGAGAGGACGAAGAAGCTCTACGGCCTCGACCGCCCGGTTCACGAGAGGTACCTCGTGTGGCTTCGCCGGACGCTCACGCTCGATTTCGGAAACTCCTACAGGGACCACCGCCCCGTGATGGAAAAGATAGCCGAGCGTCTTCCCGTGACCCTCGCTCTCAACGTCCTATCGATATTCCTCGTCTACCTCCTGGCCATACCCCTGGGGGCGTGGTCCGCGGTCCGCCAGCGAAGCCCGGCCGAGCGCGCGGCGACCTTCGTCCTTTTCCTCCTCTACTCGATTCCGAGCTTCTGGATGGCCGTCGTGCTCATATACTTTTTCGGCGGGGGATATTTCTGGGACGTCTTTCCCATATACGGCGTTCACTCGAGGGGCTTCGAGGAGCTTTCCTTCTTCGGCCGGGCGAAGGATTTTCTCTGGCACCTGGTTCTTCCCGTGTTCTGCCTCGCCTACGCCGGACTGGCCTCGCTTTCGCGCTTCCAGAAGGGAAGCCTGCTCGAGGTGCTGCGGGAGGACTACATAACCGCGGCCCGGGCCAAGGGGCTTTCGCGCAACAGGGTGCTCTTCAAGCACGCGCTTCGAAACTCCCTCATTCCCATAGTCACCATAGTGGCATCGATTCTTCCCGCCATGATAGGGGGAAGCGTGATAATAGAGACGATATTCTCGATCCCGGGCATAGGAAGGCTCGGTTTCGAGTCGGTGCTCTCGAGGGACTACCCGGTGATAATGGCCGTGGCCACCATCTCCGCGTTTCTCACCCTGGCCGGAATACTGCTCTCCGACATAGCCTACGCGGTGGTGGACCCCCGCATAGGCTTCGGGGGAAGATCGTGAGCGGCGTCGCGGGGGAGGGCTACTGGGGCGGGGTGTGGAGGGAGTTTCGAAAGGACTCCCTGGCCGCGGGCTCCCTTCTCTTCATAGCGCTTCTCGTCGCGACGGCCGTTTTCGAGAGCTTCCTCGCCGGAAACCGCCCGATAGTGCTCGTGGAGGACGGAAGATGGTATTTTCCCGCGGCGGTGGACTATCCCGAGTTCCGCGGGGTCGATTTCCGCGGGACCCGCCCCGGCTCGGAGGACTCGTTCTCGGTTTTTCCGCCCGTTCCCTACAGCCCCACGGAAAGCGATCTTTTCTCCGTGCTCTCGGCTCCCGACGGCGATCATTTCCTGGGCACCGACGACAGGGGAAGGGACGTTCTCGCCAGGATCATACACGGGGCCAGGATATCGCTGTCCATAGGGCTGGTCGCCGTCGGCATATCGCTCGCCATAGGGATTTTCCTGGGCGCCCTGGCGGGCTACTACGGCGGCTGGGTCGATTTTTCCGTCTCGCGGGCCATAGAGGTGATGATCACCTTTCCGGTCTTCTTTCTCATCCTCACCATCCTGGCGTTCACCGACCCCAGCATATACAACATAATGATAGTGATAGGGATCACGGGCTGGACGGGGGTGGCCAGGCTGGTGCGCGGGGAGTTTCTGAGGCTCCGCGGGACGACCTACGTGCAGGCGGCGACCGCCCTGGGGGGCGGCGACGCGAGGGTCATGCTCAGGCACATGCTTCCAAACGCCCTCGCCCCGGTTCTGGTGAGCGCCACGTTCGGAGTGGCCGGGGCCATACTGGTGGAATCGAGCCTGAGCTTTCTGGGGTTCGGCGTGACTCCCCCGGAGCCCAGCTGGGGGGAGATAATATCGCAGTCCCAGAAGTACGTGGACTTCGCCTGGTGGCTCGTGCTGTTTCCGGGACTCGTTATATTCGCCACGGTCACGGCGCTCAACCTCGTGGGAGAGGGATTTCGAAACGCTATAGACCCGAAACTCAGGGAGAGATAGAATTACGCGATGACCGGCGACCGAAAACTGCTTGAGATAAGGAACCTCGGCGTGTCCTTCCCGGGCCCGCGCGGGAGGCTCGAGGCGCTCGGGGGCGTGAGCCTCGGCGTCGGCGCGGGAAAGATAGTGGGAGTCGTGGGAGAGAGCGGCTGCGGAAAGACCCTCACGGCGCTTTCCGTCATGGGACTCCTTCCCGTCCCGCCCGCGAGGATAGACTCCGGCGAGGTGCTCTACGGTGGGGAGAACCTGCTTTCGCTCACCGAGCGCCAGCTCATGGGCTACCGCGGAAACAGGATCTCCATGATATTCCAGGAGCCCATGAGTTCGCTCAATCCCGTCTACACCATAGGAGACCAGGTGGGCGAGGTCATACGCGTTCACGAAAGGACTTCCCGCCGGGAGGAGAAAAGAAGGGTGATCGAGCTGCTGGACACCGTGGGAATACCGTCGCCCGCCGAGAGGTACTCGAACTACCCGCACGAGCTGAGCGGCGGCATGTGCCAGAGGGTGATGATCGCCATGGCTCTGGCGTGCGGTCCCGAGCTTCTCATAGCCGACGAGCCGACGACGGCTCTCGACGTCACCATCCAGGCCGGAATACTCTCCCTCATAAAAAAGCTCAGAAACGAGACGGGAATGGCCGTCATGCTCATCTCCCACGACCTGGGGGTCGTATCGAACGTGGCGGACTACGTCTACGTGTTCTACGCGGGCAAGGTGGTGGAGAGAGGAAGCGTCGGGCGGCTTTTCTCCGCTCCCGCCCATCCCTACACCGCGGGGCTCGTGAACTCGATTCCGGGCCGCTCGGGCGGGGAGGATCTTCACTCGATTCCGGGCGCGATTCCCTCCCCGGGGGAGTTTCCCCGGGGATGCAGGTTCAACAACCGCTGCGGGTACGCCGAAGGGGAGTGCTTCGAGTCCGAACCCCCGCTTTTTCCGGTGTCGGGGTCCCACCGTTCGGCGTGCTTTCGCCGGGAGGTTCTCCTCAAAGATGAGTCGTGACGAGACGATACTGAGGATAGAAGGGCTGAAGAAGCACTTCGCGGTGAGAAAGGGGATATTCTCCAGGGTGTCGGGCCACGTGCGCGCGGTGGACGGCGTCGACCTCGAGATAGCCGAGGGCCGCACGGTCGGTCTCGTCGGGGAGAGCGGAAGCGGAAAGACGACGCTCGGAAAGACCGCGCTCCGCCTTCTCGCTCCCACGGCCGGCAGAATCTTCTTCAGGGGAAGGGACATCACGTCTTCGGGCTTCTCGGAGCTTCGCGAGCTGCGAAGGGAAATGCAGATAATATTCCAGAATCCCTACGGGTCGCTCAATCCCAGGATGAACGTGGGCTCCCTGGTCTCCGAGGGAATAAGCATTCACGGCACGGTGGAGAAAAAGATGCGCAGGGCGTTTGTCGACCAGCTCCTGGGGGAAGTCGGCCTCGGCGCGGAAGCCGCCGGGCGCTATCCCCACGAGTTCAGCGGCGGCCAGCGCCAGAGAATAGCGATAGCGCGGGCCATATCCCTTCGCCCCAGGCTCGTCGTCTGCGACGAGCCGGTCTCGGCCCTCGACGTCTCCGTGCAGGCGCAGATAATAAACCTGCTCAAGGACCTCCAGCGCCGCCACGGACTTTCCTACCTCTTCATATCGCACGACCTGAGGGTCGTGCGCCACGTAAGCGACACGGTCGCCGTGATGTACCTGGGAAAGATAGTGGAGACGGCGGGAAGCGGGGAGATATACTCCGAGCCCCTGCATCCCTACACGAAGCTGCTCATATCCGCCATTCCCGAGATAGGAAAGACGGGGAGCTCGGCGGACGACGTTTCCATTTCCGGGGAGGCCAGGGGTCTCTCCGACGTTCCTTCCGGGTGCGGCTTTCACCCCAGGTGTCCGCTCGCCACCGGGATATGCGCCAAGGAGACCCCGCGCCTAGAGAAAAAGGGAGACGGAGGAAGAAGCGTCGCGTGCCACAACGTCTGAGCGCCCCCCGGGGCGGATTTTTCCCGGCCGCTTGCAATAAGGCCATCTTGGTTTATATTAGAGCAGTTTTTCGGGACGGGGAACCTGCCGGATGATAGTGAACGTATCGGAAATAGGAGACGAAGGGATGTCCCTGAGCTTCGCGAGAGATCCGAAATGGCTTCGGGGTCCCTCCGACGGTTCCGCTCCCGCCGACCCCGTGAGCGTGAGTTCGGACGTGGAGTTTCGCCTCGACCTGCGAAGAACCGCGGGCGAGATAAGCGTGAGAGGGGAAGTGGGCTTCGCCATAGCCGCCCCGTGCTCCCGCTGCCTGGGCGAGGTGAGCGCCGACGTGAGCCTCGACGTGAACCTTCTTCTCTCGTCCTCCCTTCCGCCGGACGGGACGTCTTCTGACGGGGAGGCGGACTGCGAGACCTACGAGGGGGAGAGGGTGGATCTCGGCGACTACCTGAGGGAGAGAGTGAACATTTCGCTTCCCTACAAGGTGGTCTGCGGCGAGGACTGCAGGGGGCTTTGCTGCGTTTGCGGAAACGACCTGAACGAGAGGCAATGCGGCTGCGAGACCGGAGGCGGCGACTCGCGTTTCGCCGCGCTCGCGGACCTGAGGATATAGAACCGCCCCGAAGACCCCCGACACAAGGAGACAAGCAAGATGGCGCTGCCCAAGAGAAAGACATCGAGTTCCAAGTCGAGAAAAAGAAGAACCCATTACTCGCTCTCGCCCCCCGGCGCGTCTTTCTGCCCGGAGTGCAACGAGATGAAGCCTCCCCACAGGGCCTGTCCCGTCTGCGGTCACTACAAGGGAAGAAACTTCTTCAGACAGCCGGCCGGCGCGGAAGCCGCGGCGGAAGAGTAAAGCGCGCGACGGTTCATGATAGCTTTTCTGTTTCCAGGTCAGGGCTCGCAGTACGCGGGCATGGGGCGGGACTTCCACTCCGAATTCAGGGTCGCCAGGGAAACCTTCGAGGAGGCATCCGATTCCGCGGGAATCGACGTGGCGAAGCTCTGCTTCGAGGCGGACGCCGACGCCCTCTCTCTCACGGCCAACGCCCAGCCCGCGATACTCGCGGCGAGCGTCGCGATTCTGAGGGTCGTTTCCGAAGAGACCGGCCTCGAGGCCTCCGTGCTGGCGGGACACAGCCTGGGGGAGTTCACCGCGCTGGTCGTCTCGGGATGCATGGAGTTCGGAGACGCCGTGCGCGCGGTCAGGAAAAGGGGGGAGTTCATGCAGGAGGCCGTTCCCGAGGGAGTCGGAAAGATGGCCGCCGTTCTGGGTCTGCCGTCGAAGGACGTCGAGGCCGCGTGCGCCGAGATTTCGGGAGAGGGAAACGTGGTTTCGCCCGCCAACTTCAACTCTCCCTCCCAGACGGTCGTTTCCGGGCACGCCGGGGCGGTGGACGCGGCGTCGGCGCTCGCCGGGGAGCGGGGCGCGAAGAGGGTGGTGGAGCTCTCCGTGAGCGCTCCCTTTCACTGCGCGCTCATGGAGCCCGCGGCCGCGAGGCTCCGCTGCGTTCTCTCCGAAATCGAATTCCGCCCGATGAAGCTGCCCGTGGTCACCAACACCGAGGCCGTCGCGAATTCCGACGCGGCGAGAGTCGCGGAAATTCTCGTCGAGCAGGTGACGAGTCCCGTGAGGTGGGCGGAATCCCTCGAATACATGAAGGGCTCGGGGGTGGACGCGTTCGTCGAGATCGGTCCTTCGAGCGTTCTCGCCGGTCTGGTCGGAAGAACCCTCGGCCGGGACGTCCGCTGCGCTAACATTGAAAAATTGGAAGGCTTAACTCATATTAAAGCAGATGGAATTCGATAATCAGGTCGCCCTCGTGACCGGCGGGTCGAGAGGCATAGGAAAAAGCGTCTCCATGGAGCTTGCGTCCGGCGGGGCGCACGTGCTCGTGAACTACAGGGAGAACTCGGGGGCCGCCGAGCGGACGGTCGCGGAGATAGAGGAGGCGGGCGGGCGGGCCCGCGCGGTGCGTTTCGACGTTTCCGACTTCGCCGAGGTGCAGAGCGTGGTCTCAGGGCTCTCGGACGAGTTCGGCGGAATACAGATACTCGTCAACAACGCGGGGATAACCAACGACGGGCTCATTCTGAGAATGGAGGAGGAGGACTGGGACAGGGTCTCCGACATAAACCTCAAGGGGACGTTTAACTGCACCAGGGCGGTCTGCAGGGGGATGTTCAAGAAGCGTTACGGAAGAATAGTGAACGTCACCTCGGTGGCGTCGGAGGTCGGAAACGCGGGGCAGTCGAACTACACCGCGTCCAAGGCCGGGGTGGTGGGCTTCACGAAATCCGCCGCCAGGGAGTTCAGCTCCAGGGGCGTGACGGTGAACGCCGTGAGCCCGGGCTTCGTGGAGACGGACATAAACAGGGATCTTTCCGAGGACATAAAGAAAAAGTATCTGGAAGCCGTGCCCCTGGGGAGGTTCGGAAGCGTCGAGGACATATCCGCCGCGGTGTGCTTTCTCGCCTCTTCGAGAGCCTCTTACGTGACGGGGGAAGTCATAAAGGTCAACGGCGGACTTTACATGTAAAATTTTCAGGAGGTAGTGACTGATATGTCAAAGGACAGCAAGGAGATTCTGGACAAGGTCAAGGACATGATCGCGAGCCAGCTCGGCAAGTCCGAGGACGAGATAACGCCCGATTCCTCTTTCATAGAGGACCTGGGGGCGGATTCCCTCGACCTCGTGGAGCTCATAATGTCCATGGAGGACGAGTTCGGGCTCGAGATTTCGGACGAGGACGCGGAGAACATAGTCACCGTTCAGGACGCGCTCAACTTCATCAGGGATTCCCTGGAATCCGCTTCGAAAAGTGACTGAGGGAACGGGGCGCAGAAGGGTCGTGATAACCGGCATCGGTCTCGTCACGCCGCTGGGCATAGGCACCGAGGCCACGTGGTCCTCGGTGCGCGAGGGCGCGCCCGGGGTGCGGGCAGTCTCGAGGTTCGACCCGTCGGAACTGAAGACCCGCATAGCGGGGGAGGTCGAAGGCTTCGACCCGAACCTCTACATGGAACCCAAGGACGCGAAGAGAAACGACAGGTTCATACAGTTCTCCATCGCCGCCGCCGGGCTCGCTCTCCAAGACGCGGGTCTCGAGATAACCGAGGAGCTTTCCCCCCGCGCGGGGACTTTCATCGGCTCGGGCATAGGGGGCATGCAGACTTTCTACGAGACCGTCCTCACCATGGAGAACAAGGGTCCCTCGCGCGTCTCTCCGTTCTTCATACCCAACATAGTGACCAACATGGCGTCGGGATACGTCTCGATTCACTTCAACGCCAGGGGGCCGAACTGCTCTTCGACCACGGCGTGTTCGGCGAGCGGCCACGCGCTGGCGCTCGCGGCCGAGTTCGTGCGGGACTCCAGGGCGGACGTGATGATAACGGGGGGAGCGGAGGCGCCGCTCATTCCGCTCACTTTCGCGGCGTTCAATTCCATGAGGGCGCTTTCGACCAGAAACGAGGAGCCCGAGACGGCTTCGCGGCCTTTCGAGGTCGGCCGGGACGGGTTCATCCTCTCGGAGGGAGCGGGCGTGCTCGTTCTCGAGGAACTGGATTTCGCCAGAAAGAGGGGGGCGGAGATATACGCCGAGGTGCTCGGGTCGGGGATGAGCGCCGACGCGCATCACATCACCGCGCCGTCGCTCGACGGTCCGGTGAGCTGCATGTCCGCCGCGCTTTCGGACTCGGGTCTCGACCCCGGGGACGTGGACTACATAAACGCCCACGGGACCTCGACGCGGCTCAACGACGCGAACGAAACCAACGCGATAAAGACGGTTTTCGGGGACCACGCCCGGAAAATCCCGATAAGCTCCACAAAATCCATGACCGGACACATGCTGGGCGCCGCCGGAGGGGTGGAGGCGGCCGTATGCGCTTTGGCCATCCGGGACGGGGTGATACCTCCCACGATAAACCTTTTCGAAGCGGACCCCGAGTGCGACCTCGACTACGTGCCCCACGAGGCGCGCGACGGCGGGATAAAGGTGGCTCTCAGCAATTCCTACGGCTTCGGCGGAACGAACGTGAGCGTCGCGCTCGGAAGTTTCGACTGATTTTCCTTTTTGTCGCCTGCGTTAGAATAAATCGTTTTTTCAGCGACAAGACCGACGAGATGGAGGTATACTTTTACTTGTCGATTTGTATGTTTGGGAAAATTGATGATGAAATCTTCCAACAGTTCAACTTTCTGGAACTTCGGAGATGAAAAGGAAGACTCCATACACAGAATTCATAGCTATCCGGCAAAGTTTCCCGCTTTCATAACTACCAAGGCTTTGCAGTATGCCGATGAAAAAGGGGTAGAAGTCGGAACCATCGCTGATGTCTTCTGCGGTTGCGGCACCACGGCCGTGGAGGCAAAGAAAAACGGCAAGAACTTCTGGGGATGCGATATAAACCCCGTTGCCACTCTTATTGCCAGAACCAAAACCGGAAATTACCGAGATGATATGTTGAAACGATACTTTTCCGCGGTGAAAAACAGATTCTGCTATATAAGAACAACCGGAGAAGACTACGGAGAGATCAACGACAGGATAAAATACTGGTTTGACGAGGAGAACATCGAAGATTTGATGAGGCTAAAGAGAGCGATAAGCATGGAGGTGCCGAGCCGCAGCCTTTATCGGAAATTCTTTCTTTGCGCGTTCTCTAATATATTGAAACCGACGTCGAGATGGCTTGCAAAATCCATAAAGTCCCAGATTGACCCGGACAAGCCTCACCGCGATGTCATGCAAGCGTTTGCGAGTCAGTTCGCTTTGATGAGGAAGGCCAACGAAGAAAGCGGGTTCTCGGCGGATGGCAAAGATGTCCGCATAGTCAGAAGAAACTTTCTTTTCATACGGCCAAAGAGCGCTTTGGCCGACTTGATTGTTACAAGCCCCCCTTATGTTACTTCTTACGATTATGCCGAAATTCATCAGCTGTCTGCTCTCTGGCTCGGTTTTGTGTCGGACTACCGTGACCTGAGGAAAAACATGATAGGTAATAAATACGGTATTAAATCTCTTCTGAAATCCGATATTGAGAAACTTTGCGGGACTGGCAGAACGACTTACGACGACCTTATGAAAGTTGACGAGCATAAAGCGGTTTCAGTTGCAAGATATTTTTTGGATATGGAAAAAACGGCGATAAAATGCCAGAGCATTTTAAATCCCAACGGAATGGCAGTATTTATTATCGGTAATACCAGATACAAAGACACGAAGATAAATAACGCAGAATACTTGGTTGAATGTATGAATAGGTCGGGTTTCCGAGATATCGAAATTAAACAAAGAAAGATCTCTTCGAAAACAATGACCCCGTATCGAGATTCTATAGGTCGTTTCACCAAGAGTCCCACGAAGAGAAAAGTCTATAGTGAAGAATTTGTCGTAATGGGAAGGAAAAAATGAGACCGGAAAAATTATCCATTCGTCCATACGCAAGGCTTTTAACGATGCTTGGGGAGCAGCTGATAAAGAATGAGAAGATTGCTCTCGTGGAGTTGATTAAGAATTCCTACGACGCGGATGCCGACTGGGTTCAGGTGCGATTCGAAAATTTTAACGACGATATGTCGGCGAACGAGAATTCCAGCATAGTGATAAAAGACAATGGGCACGGAATGACTTATGAAGACATAAGAGATTCTTGGATGAACCCTGCCTCTCCGAAGAAATATAAAAGAAAAAAGGACAAACGGAAAAGAACAACACCTGAGAAGAAAAGGATTATACAAGGCGAGAAAGGTATCGGACGCTTCGCTATATTGAAATTGGGGAAAACAGTGACTGTAGCGACTAAAACTAGGAATTCGGAATTCGAATCGATACTTGAATATGACTTTACAAAATTTGACAATGATTTTATTGAAGAAGATGGAGAGGAAAGAGACATTTTCTTGGATGAAATTGAAATAAATTATTCGGAGACTGCTTCACCCGGTTTGGTAGAAGAACCTCAAGGAACCGTGATAGAAATACGAAACCTGAAAGGAGCTTGGGGTCCGAATCTTGTCAATGCGGTACACAATGATGTAATTAGCCTGACCGACCCCGTTTCGAGGATCGTAAAGGACGACACACCAGACAGCTTCAGAATAGATCTTTTCTGCAATGGGAAACGTCAGGTTCATATTGTCGACCCCGCAGAAAATCTGAAAAGGTTGATAGAGGATAAGGCAGTACTAAAAATACAAGGGGAATTCAATTCCGAAAAAAATGCCTTTATCTACACCAGAGACGAGGACGGGAGTAATAAAGCAAAAGTAAAACTGAGTGATTCCCAGATAAGAGGTTTGTGGATATGGAGACAGCAATTTGTAAGCAAACAAGATGTGCGAGAAAGAGAATATGAGTGTGGCGATTTCAAGTTTCATTTCTACATTTTCGATTTTTCGTTGGGGAGTTCTGGAAAACATCAACTCAATAGAGAAGAAAGAAAAACACTTAAAGACCATAGAATTTATCTTTACAGGGACGGGATACGAGTTTATCCCTACGGAGACCGTGACGATGACTGGCTGAGGATAGATGTAGACAGGGGAATCGGTAAAGCAGGTGATTTTTTCAGTAATGACCAAATAATCGGCTGGGTTGACATTTCTCAGGAGCAAAACCCCAATTTGAGAGATAAGACCAACAGGGAAGGTCTTATAGAAAAAGGGACTGCTGTTAGCGATTTTATTTTTCTTATACGAATTTTTCTATCGTACATAAGGCAGTATCCATATTCACGCTATCAGGAGAAGAAAAAAGCTAAAAACGTAGCTGAAATCGTGCGTAGCAAGGTTGTTGGAAATCATCTGTCTGACCTGAGAGCGAAGCTTGCTGATAAGGGATACAGGTCGGAAGCCCGTGAAATTGCCAGGATAGGGGAAAAGTACAAACGGGAAAAAAGTTATCTGGTTCAGAGAGCTAGAATAACAGAGGATTTGGCTGGCGTAGGTCTGTCTGTTGAGATGGCTTCACACGACATCATGCTCATGATGGGCAGAGCAGGAGATATTGCTAAAGAACTTTCTAGGGCATCACGAGATTTAGGCGATGACAAAATTCGGCGAAAGGCAGACATGTTGATAGGAATTCTGACTCAAATCACTGAATCTATGAGTGATGTTCAAAGTCTTTTCAAATCAACCAAGAGAAGAAAGAAAACTCTTAAAATCGAACCAATTCTAGACAAGATGTATGAACTTTATAAGAGCCTTCTTAAGAAAAAGGGTATTAAATATAAGAAAGTTAGTTTTTCCGATTCTCCTCTTGTAGCTGATACTACTGATGGTGTCGTTATGCAAGTACTGATTAATCTTTTTGATAACGCGTCTTACTGGTTGGACACGGTGGATAGGAGAGAAAAAGAAATACGCGTTACTGTAGATGGAACCGAAGGCGAGCTGATTTTTTCAGATAACGGTCCGGGCATAGACGAAGAAGATTTACCTTATGTCTTCGAACCTTTTTATTCGGGCAAGGGGCAGGAAGGTCGGGGGCTAGGTCTCTATATTGCCCGTCAGTTGCTCAATAGACATGACTACAATATATCTATTGCGGGGAAAAACCAAGCGGAGTTGCCGGGTGCCAACTTTGTGGTCAGTTTTGTCAAGGAGGATTCATAATGGGTATCAAGAGCCTTATGTCTGGGATTGCCGTTGTTGTTGATGACGAATTAAATAAGGGAAGAAAAAATGACAAAATATTCAAAATCGTAAAAAAGATAGAGAGAGAATGGAGAATACCATTTTACAAAACACATAAAATTCCACCCGCCAGTACTTGTGACAACTTGTTGCGGTCAGCTAGCTTCGTATTGCTGGATTGGCAGCTCTGGAGAGGTGAGAGTTCGCAATTAGCAGAGAGAGGAATTGAAAGGAATATAAAGTTTCTTGAGAAGGCAAAAGATTTTTTTGTGCCAGTTTTTATATTTACCAATGAGCATCCCGAAGATGTTGCCGATAGATTGCCCGAATCTTTGTATAACCAAAATGATATAGAAAGAAACTTTATATTTATAAAGAGAAAATCTGATTTGATAGAAGGAAATATTTCTAATTCAATGGAAAATTGGATGCAAAAGAATGCTTCCGTTTATACTCTAAAAACTTGGGAGCAGGCATTTTATGAGTCAAAGATAAACCTTTTCAGCTCGATGTACAAAAAGAGCCCCGATTGGCCCAAGGTTTTCTGGGAATCATACAAAAAGGACGGAGTGAACCCTAGTTCATCTATGACACATCTGATAAATAATGTGGTGCTAGGAAACGTTAGAACAGACATTTTTGAAAAAGAAGTTTTTGATTCTGGAACATGCCATTTGTCTGGGGAAGATGTCAAGTGGATTATGCACAAAGCGAGTTTTATAAGGAAAGAGAAATTATCTAAGGACGAAACAAGATCAGGAGACCTTTTCATGCTTTCCGATAGTGAGTATTCAATCAATATTCGTCCCGATTGTGACTGCATACCAAGAGACGAGCAATCAGTAGACAAAGTAGAACTTTATTGTATAAAAGGAGAAGAAATTAAAGAGGGAAAAATAAAAGACAAATACAGTAAAAGAAACGAAAACTTTAATGAAACTGTAAAGGAAAACATTTCATTTAATCTTCATGAAGGAAAAACCATTCGCTTTGACTTTAGTCAGCTTGAAATAAAGAAATTTTCCGTATTAAAGAGAAAACGTGTTGGCCGCCTCATCCATCCTTACATAACAAGAATGCAACAGCATTACGCTCTCTATCTTCAAAGGCAAGGACTACCTCGTATTCCCAAAGAAGCAATATTTAAAAAGCCTAAAGATAGATGACCACATGTTTTTGTAATGGAGGGAATCAAATGAGGCTTGCCGGTTAGTTTGGTTTTTTAGCCTTTTCAGTAAAATATCGCTCCGCGCCTGAGAGACGCGGAATCATAAGGGAGAGAGAAGAAGGATGGCTATTGCGAACAATCTCAATACGCTTTCCGACCTTCGGGTCGGAGACAGGAACTACAGGATATATTCACTTGCGAAGCTCGAGTCGGAATACGGCGTTTCGGTCTCGAAACTTCCCTTTTCGATAAGGATACTGCTTGAAAACGTTCTTCGTAACTTCGACGGCGAGATAGTGACCGAACGGCACGTGAGGTCGCTTGCCGAATGGGACCCGAAGAACGAGGAAGCGCGCGAAATCCCCTACAATCCCGCCAGGGTGATACTCCAGGACTTCACGGGGGTTCCCTGCGTCGTGGACCTGGCGGCCATGAGATCCGTCGTGAACAGGAAGGGAGGGGACCCTTCGCTCGTAAACCCCATAGTGCCCGTGGACCTCGTCATAGACCACTCCGTGCAGGTAGATCACTTCGCAAGCGGCGACGCCTACGGCAGGAACGTGGAAATCGAATACGGGAGAAACGGCGAGAGGTACACGTTTCTCAAGTGGGCGCAGAACTCCTTCGACAATTTCAGGGTGGTGCCGCCGGGAACGGGAATAGTTCACCAGGTGAACCTGGAGTGTCTCGCGAGCGTCGTGGTCTCGAGGGAAACCGACGGGGAGACGCTCGCCTATCCCGACACGCTCGTCGGAACCGACTCGCACACCACGATGATAAACGGCCTGAGCGTCATGGGCTGGGGAGTCGGGGGGATAGAGGCCGAGGCCTGCATGCTCGGCCAGCCCCTCTACATGCTGATACCGGACGTCGTGGGAATGAGGCTCACGGGCGCTCTCTCGAGCGGAGTGACGGCGACCGATCTGGTGCTTACCGTCACCGAGACGCTCCGGAAAAAGGGAGTGGTGGGCAAGTTCGTAGAGTTTTTCGGACCCGGGGCGAGCGGTCTCGCGCTCTCCGACCAGGCGACCATAGGAAACATGGCTCCCGAGTACGGGGCCACCATGGGATTTTTCCCGGTCGACGGCGAGACGCTTCGCTACCTCGAGTCCACCGGCAGGGGAGACTTGGTTCCGCTCGTCGACGCCTACGCGAGGGAGCAGAAGATGTTCCGGACCGACGACGCGGAGGATCCCGTCTACACGGACACCCTCGAGCTCGACCTCTCGACCGTCGAGCCTTCCCTCGCGGGTCCGAACCGCCCGCAGGACAGGATATCGCTCGCCGGCATCAAAAGTTCCTACACCGAGAGTCTCGCCGCCCGGGGCGCGTCGCGGAACGGAAGCTCTCCCGCGGCGGCGGACGGCGTCTCCGACGGCTCGGTCGTGATAGCCGCGATAACGAGCTGCACGAACACCTCGAATCCTTCCGTCATGGTCGGCGCCGGTCTTTTCGCCAAAAAGGCGGTCGAGCGGGGACTCTCCGTCAAGCCTTACGTGAAGACCAGCCTGGCCCCGGGCTCGAGAGTCGTCACCGAGTACCTAGACGCCGCGGGGCTCACCCCGTATCTCGAGCGACTGGGCTTCGATCTGGTGGGTTACGGATGCACGACCTGCATAGGGAACAGCGGTCCGCTTCCCCCCGACGTGGAGGCGGCCATAAGGGAAAACGGGCTTACCTGCGCCGCGGTGCTCAGCGGAAACAGGAACTTCGAGGGCAGGGTTCACCCCCACGTGAAGTTCTCCTACCTGGCTTCGCCCCCGCTCGTCGTGGCGTTCGCCATAGCGGGCACGGTGGACATAGACCTTCAGAACGAGCCCATCGGGACGGGCGGCGACGGAGAGGACGTTTTCCTCAGGGACCTCTGGCCCACGCACGGGGAAGTGGCCGACACCGTCTCCGAAGCGATCACGCCCGGAATATTCACCGAACAGTACTCGAAGGTGTTCGAGGGGGACGAAACGTGGAAATCCCTCGGGGCATCCGAGGAAGGTCTCTACGACTGGGACCCCGATTCCACCTACATACAGGAACCTCCGTTTTTCGGGGATTTCTCCCTGGAGCCTTCCGAACCCGCGGACATAGAGAACGCCCGCGCGCTCGCCCTTCTGGGGGATTCCATAACCACCGACCACATTTCCCCGGCGGGGGCCATTCCCGCCGACGGTCCGGCGGGACGGTACCTGGTGTCGAGAGGAGTGGAGCCCGCGGGCTTTAACAGCTTCGGCTCGCGGCGCGGAAACCACGAGGTGATGATAAGGGGGTCTTTCGCCAACATCAGGATAAGGAACAAGATGGTCGAGGGCACCGAGGGAGGCTTTACCGTTCACGTTCCCACGGGGGAGAAGATGTCGATCTACGAGGCCTCGGAGAAGTACATCGCCGAAGGCGTGCCGCTCGTCGTCCTGGGGGGAAAGGAGTACGGAACGGGAAGCTCCAGGGACTGGGCCGCCAAGGGAACGGTTCTCTTGGGCGTGAAGTGCGTCATAGCGGAGAGCTTCGAGAGGATTCACAGAAGCAACCTGGTCGGCATGGGAGTTCTGCCGCTTCAGTTCGAGGAGGGCCAGAGCGCGGAATCGCTCGGACTCACTGGTTTCGAAACCTTCGGCGTCGGGGGAGTCTCCGAGGGTCTCTCGCCGGGCGGGAAGGTTTCGGTTTCGGTCGCCGGTCCCGGGGGAGAGGACAGGAGCTTCGACGCCGTGTGCAGGCTCGACACCCCGGTCGAGGTCGAGTATTACAGAAACGGCGGCATACTCCAGACCGTCCTTCGCCAGATGATATCGGGCTAGGGCGGAGACCCTTATTTGAAATCCCGGTTTTTTTCCTTTATATTTGGAGATTCAAAAATCCGTTCATGGAAAAAGGAGAGGCGTTCAATGTCAGCTGCAGGTGGAGAGAAGATACAGATCGACGAATCGAACAGGAAACTCGTGATTCCCGACAACCCGGTGATTCCGTTCATAGAAGGCGACGGAACGGGTCCCGACATATGGAACGCGTCCCGGATAGTGTTCGACGCGGCGGTGGAGAAGGCTTACGGGGGAAAGAGAAAGATACACTGGCTCGAGGTTCTGGCCGGGGAGAAGGCGTTTGAGAAAACCGGCAAGTGGCTTCCCGAGGAGACTACGGACACGATAAGGGAGTACGTGGTTTCCATAAAGGGTCCTCTCACCACTCCCGTGGGCGGGGGGATAAGGAGTCTCAACGTGGCCCTGCGGCAGATACTGGACCTCTACGCGTGCGTGAGGCCGGTCAGGTGGATAAAGGGAACGCCGAACCCCGTTCTCAATCCCGGAAAGCTCGACGTGGTCATATTCAGGGAGAACACCGAGGACGTCTACGCGGGAATCGAGTGGGAGGGCGGCACGAAGGAAGCCGAGGAGATAAGGCGGTTTCTGATTTCCGGCTACGGGGTGGACATAAGGGAGAAAAGCGGTCTGGGCATAAAGCCCATAAGCCCGTTCGGAACCAAGAGACTGGTCAGAAAGGCCATAGAGTACGCGATCGAATACAAGCGAAAGAGCGTCACCCTGGTTCACAAGGGCAACATCATGAAGTTCACCGAAGGAGCCTTCCGCGAGTGGGGATACGAGCTCGCCAGGGAGGAGTTCTCCGACGTCACCATAACGGAGGACGAGCTGTGGGACGACTTCGACGGCCGCCAGCCCGAGGACAAGATAGTAATAAAGGACAGGATAGCGGACAACATGTTCCAGCAGGTTCTCACGAGATCCGGCGAGTACGACATCATGGCCATGCCGAACCTGAACGGCGACTACATGTCCGACGCCTGCGCGGCGCAGGTCGGGGGGCTGGGAGTGGCTCCGGGCGGAAACATAGGAGACTACCTAGCGGTGTTCGAGGCGACCCACGGGACCGCCCCGAAGTACGCGGGACAGGACAAGGTGAACCCGGGCTCCGTGATACTCTCCGGCGTGATGATGTTCCAGTACATGGGATGGCACGAGGCCGCCGAACTCGTCTTTCGGGCGATGGAGGAGACGGTTTTGCAGAAAACCGTGACGTACGACCTCGAGAGACAGATGGAGGGAGCCACGCTTCTCAAGTGCTCGGAGTACGCGAAGGCCATAGTCTCGAACATGAGCAGGGTCGGGAGCTGACGGGCTTTCTCCCGATTTTTTGCGAGGAGCGGTTTTTTACGACATGAGCAGAGCTAAGATTTCGGTCATAGGAGCGGGAAACGTCGGGGCGTCCGCGGCGTTTCGGGCCGCGGAACTCGAACTCGGGGACGTCGTCCTAGTGGACATAGTGGAGGGCATGCCCCAGGGAAAGGCGCTCGACCTCCGCCAGATGTGCCCGGTGTCGGGAAAGGACGTGACTTTCGTCGGTTCGAACGACTACGACGAGACCGCGGATTCGGACATAGTGATAATAACCTCGGGGATTCCCAGAAAGCCCGGGATGAGCCGCGACGATCTCATATCCACCAACACGAAGATAGTGAAGGACGTAACCGAAGAGGTGGCTTCCCGCTCTCCCGACTCGATAATCATACTGGTCACAAACCCCCTCGACGCCATGGTGTACGTCGCCCACGGGGTGAGTGGCTTTCCTAGGCACAGGGTCATGGGGATGGCCGGGGTGCTCGATTCGGCGCGTTTCCGCACGTTCATTTCCATGGAGCTCGAGGTGTCGGTCGAAAACATCCACGCCTTCGTTCTGGGCGGACACGGAGACGACATGGTTCCCCTTCCCAGGTACACGACCGTGGCGGGCGTCCCGATAACGGAATTCATCTCCCCGGAGAGGGTGGAGGCGATGGTCGAGCGCACGAGGAAGGGAGGGGCGGAGATAGTCGGCCTGCTCAAGACCGGAAGCGCCTTCTACGCGCCCGGAACCTCGGCGATAGAGATGGCCGAGGCCATACTCAAAGACAAGAAGAAGATACTTCCCTGCTGCGTTCTCGCCGAGGGAGAGTACGGCATCGAGAACACCTTCGTGGGTCTTCCGGTGAAGCTCGGCTCGGGCGGAGTGGAGCATATAATGGAAATAGAGCTTTCGGACGCGGAGAGGGCCGACCTTCACGCCTCGGCGGGACGGGTGAAGGATCTTTGCCGCGCAATCGACGAAATGGGAATACTGTAGGGCCGTTTTTTCCGTATTGCCCGCCGCTGGCTTCCGTTCCTTTCCGCACGGACCGCGCGGCCGCTTTTGCAAATATTGTTCTTGGAGGTTTTCGACATGGCTAACGGTACGGCGGCCGGCGCTCTCACGATGAGAAAGGACTCGTGGTGGGTGGCGCCCCTGGTGACGGCGGTGGTCCTGGGAGCCTTCGGCGTCTACTCCACCTGGAGAGCCCTCGCGGGCGAACACTACTACGCCGAGCCCTATCTCTCGCCTTTCTACTCCCCGCTGATACTTTCGGACTGGTGGCCGTTTTCCCCGGCGATACTCATTCTCTGGGCCCCGCTGGGCTTCCGGGCCACGTGCTACTACTACAGAAAGGCGTACTACCGCTCGTTTTTCCTCTCCCCCCCGGGGTGCGCCGTGCGCCCGGTCGGAAAAAGGGGGAAGTACACCGGAGAGTCGAGACTTCCGTTTCTCCTGCAGAACGCCCACAGGTTCTTTCTCTACGCCTCCACGTTCGTCCTGCTGTTTCTCTGGGTGGACGCGTTCGAGGCGTTTTTCTTCCACGACGGAGCGGGCGTGGGACTAGGAACCGTGATTCTCGCGCTGAACGCGTTTCTGCTCACGATGTATTCGTTTTCCTGCCACTCGTTTCGCCACCTGCTCGGGGGAAACCTCGACGTGTTCTCCAGGTGCCCGACGCGTTTCCGGCTCTGGGGAGCGACCAGCGCGATGAACGAGATGCACATGACTTGGGCGTGGATAAGTCTCGTATTCGTGGCTCTCACGGACCTTTACGTGTTCCTGGTGGCCAACGGAACGATAACGGACATGAGGTTCATATAGACGTGGAAAAATACGAAACGCACACGCACGACGTGATAGTGATAGGCGCGGGAGGGGCGGGCCTTCGCGCCGCCATAGAGTCTTCCGCCCAAGGGGCTTCGACCGCCCTGGTGTGCAAGTCCCTTCTGGGAAAGGCCCACACCGTGATGGCCGAGGGAGGAGTGGCCGCGGCTCTCGCCAACGTCGACGCGGGCGACGGCTGGGAGACCCATTTCAAGGACACGATGAAGGGCGGAAAGATGCTCAACGACTGGCAGATGGCGCTTTTTCACGCCAGGGAAGCCCCGGAGAGGGTGAGGGAGCTTGAGTACTGGGGAGCGCTTTTCGACCGGACGAAGGACGGAAAGATAATGCAGAGGGCCTTCGGCGGACACACCTGGAAGCGGCTCGCCCACGTGGGCGACAGGACGGGTCTCGAGATGATAAGGACCCTCCAGGAAAAGGGCATACACGGCGGCATGGACGTCTACATGGAGTGCACGATAACCCACCTCGTGAAGGACGGCGGCAGGATAACCGGCGCCTTCGGCTACTGGAGGGAGAGCGGGAAGTTCGTTCTGTTCAGGGCGAACGCCGTCATCCTGGCCACGGGCGGAGTCGGAAAGGCCTACAAGTACACGTCCAATTCGTGGGAATACACCGGAGACGGACACGCGATGGCCTACGACGCGGGGGCGGAGCTCGTCGACATGGAGTTCATACAGTTTCATCCGACGGGGATGGTGTGGCCGCCCAGCGTACGGGGAATACTCGTCACCGAAGCGGTAAGGGGCGAGGGAGGCGTTCTAACCAACAGCGAGGGGGAGCGCTTCATGGAGAGATACGACCCGCGGCGCATGGAGCTCTCAACCCGGGACGTCGTCGCCAGAGCCATATACACCGAGGTGCAGGAAGGGCGCGGCTCCCCCCACGGCGGCGCGTTTCTAGACATTTCCCACAGGGGAGCGGAGTACGTGAGGAAGAAGCTTCCCAGCATGTATCACCAGTTCATGGAATTTGCCGACATAGACATAACCGAGGCGCCGATGGAGGTCTTTCCCACCACCCACTACGTCATGGGCGGAGTGGCGGTGGACGCCGAGACCTGCTCGAGCCGCGTGCCCGGGCTTTTCGCCGCGGGAGAGGTCGCCGGGGGAATGCACGGGGCGAACCGCCTCGGGGGAAATTCCCTCTCGGACCTTCTGGTTTTCGGAAGAAGGGCGGGACTGGGCGCCGCCGACTACGCCGGCGGAAAAAGTCACGGAAACGTGCCCGCCGAAGCCGTGGACGGATTCGCGAAGGAGCTTCTCGAACCCTTCGGCAACCAGAGCGGAGAGAACCCCTACGTCCTCCAGCAGGACCTCCAGGACGTAATGCAGCGCTACATAGGGGTGTTTCGGACCAGGGAGAACATAGAGAAGGGGATAGAAGAGATAGAGAAGCTCAAGGAAAGGTCCCGGACCCTCAAGATAGAGGGTTCGGTCATGTTCAACCCGGGATGGCATCTGTGCAGGGACCTCAAGTCGATGCTCACCGTCTCCGAGGCGCTCGCCCGCTGCGCCCTCGAGAGGGAGGAGAGCAGGGGGGCCCACAGCAGGGTGGATTTTCCAGAAAGCGACGACTCGAGGTGGGGCAGGGTGAATTCCGTCGTCTCGAGAAAGGGGGATTCGATGGAAGTCGGAACCCGTTCCATCGGGGAGATGCCGGAGGAACTTTCGAAACTGTTTACGGAGGGCGAGTGATGTCGGTAGCCAGGCTTAGGGTTTTTCGAGGCGATTCGGAGGGAGGAGAGGAAAGGGAGTACGAAGTGCCGGTCGACGAGGGCATGGTGGTTCTCGACGCGCTTTTCTACATACAGGCCAACTACGACGGCGACCTCGCCGTGAGATGGAACTGCAAGGCCGCCAAGTGCGGCTCCTGCAGCACGGAGATAAACGGAAAGCCGGGCCTCGCCTGCAAGACCCGCATGGACAGCTTCGCCGAAGGAGAATCGATCACGGTCCGCCCGCTCAAGGCGTTTCCCGTGATAAAGGACCTCGTGACCGACGTGTCCTGGAACTACGAGATGAGCAAGAAGATACCCCCGTTCACCCCCGCCGAGGACGCGGAGTGGACCATGTACCAGGAGGATGTGGAGAGGGGCCAGGAATTTCGGAAATGCATAGAGTGCTTCATGTGCCAGAACGTGTGTCACATCCTGAGGGACCACGACCGCAAGGACGCTTTTGCGGGCCCGAGGTTCATGATAAAGATAGCCGAGCGCGAGATGCATCCGCTCGACGCGCTCGACAGAAGGGAGTTTCTCAGAAAAGAGGCCGGAGTGGGATTCTGCAACATCACGAAGTGCTGCACGGAAGTGTGTCCGGAGGACATACACATAACCGACAACGCGATCATTCCGCTCAAGGAGAGGGTGGTTGACAAGTACTACGATCCCCTGGCGTGGCTTTTGAGGAAAATCGGGGGAAAGTAGGCCCGTGTTTCCCGGTGTGAGAGAAGAGGACGAAACGGAATGAATGTGCACGAGTACCAGGCCAAGCGGCTTCTTTCCGAGTTCGGAGTGGCGGTTCCGCGCGGAACGGTCGTCTCCGGTCCCGGGGAGGTCGCCGGGGCGCTCGAGGACCTTCGGGCCGGAAGATACGTCGTGAAGGCCCAGATCCACGCGGGCGGCAGGGGCAAGGCGGGCGGCGTCAGGGTGGTGAACGGTCCCGCGGAGGCGGCCGCGGCCGCGGGCGACATGATCGGGACGAACCTGGTCACCCACCAGACTGGTCCCGGGGGAAAGACCGTGGGCAAGGTTCTCGTGGAAGAGGCCTCGGACATAGAGAAGGAGTTTTACCTCGGCATGGTGATCGACCGCTCCGAGGAGAGGGTGGTGGTCATGGCGAGCCCGGAAGGAGGGGTCGAGATAGAGGAAGTGGCGGCCGCGAGCCCCGGGAAGATCATGAAGGAGCACGTGGACCTCTCTCTGGGCATAATGCCCTACCAGTGCAGGAAAATCGCCTATTTCACGAGCCTTCGGGGCAAGCCCGCGTCCCTGGCGGCGTCTCTCGTCTCGTCCCTGTACCGGATGTTCGTCGAAAAGGACTGCTCGCTCGTGGAGATAAACCCGCTCGTTCTCACGTCGGGGGGAGACGTTCTGGCTCTCGACGCCAAGATCAACTTCGACGACAACGCCCTTTTCAGGCACGCGGAAGTCGCGGGGCTCCGCGACGAGTCCGAAGAGGACCCGCTCGAGCTCGAGGCCAGGGAGGCGGGGATAAGCTTCGTCAAGCTCGACGGAAACATCGGGTGTCTCGTAAACGGGGCGGGACTGGCCATGGCCACGATGGACATCATCAAGTTCCACGGAGGGGAGCCGGCCAACTTCCTCGACGTGGGCGGAGGGGCCAGCGCCGAGCAGGTGGAAAAGGCGTTCAAGATGATTCTCGGCGACGGCAGCGTCCGGGCGGTGTTCGTGAACATATTCGGCGGCATCATGAAATGCGACACGATAGCGCGCGGAATCGTCGCGGCGGCGGGAGAAATCGGAATAGACGTCCCCCTCGTCGTCAGGCTCGAGGGAACCAACGTCGAGGCGGGCAGGGAGATTCTTTCGCGCTCCGGTCTCGACATAGACACGGGCGCCGACATGAAAGAAGCCGCGTCGAAGGTCGTGGCCGCCGCCCGGATTTAATAATTCCGGACAGTTGCGCTTCACAGTTAATCCGTTTTCTTGAAAAACTTCCCTTTCCCCGAATTTGCCGTACCCGCCTTGACAACTCCCTTTCGATGATTAGTTTGAGAAATGGAGGCGCAAAAGAGCGATGAAAGCCGTAGCGACGAGCGATTCTCTCGGCGTTTTCATGCGGGAGATGGAAAAATATCCGCTTCTCACCAGGGAAGAGGAATACGACCTGGCCGTGAGGCACTACGAGGAAGGAGACCTCCATGCCGCCAACGCCCTGGTGGTCTCGAACCTGAGGTTCGTCGTCAGGGTGGCCTCCGAGTACCGGTCCTACGGTTTCCAGATGATGGACCTGGTGCAGGAAGGCGCGATAGGGCTCATGCGCGCGGTGAAGAAGTTCAATCCCTACAAGGGATACAGGCTCATATCGTACGCCGTGTGGTGGATCAGGGTCAGGATACAGAACCACATAATGAGGTTCTGGAGCAACGTGAGGATCGGAACCACGCAGTCCCAGAGAAGGCTTTTCCAGAAGATAGAGGGAGCCAGGAGAAAGCTGGGAATAAAGGCGGGGCGGATGGAGGACGAGGACATAAGCCGCCTGGCCGACCACTTCGGGGTGACGGAGGAGGAGATTTCCAGCATGCGGACCAGGGTTTCGGCCAGGGACGCGTCTCTTTCCCATGGTCCCTCGGACGACGATTCGGCGATCCCGGCCGACATGATAGGCGACCCTTCGGAGAACCAGGAACAGCGGCTCGGCGAGCTTCAGTTCTCGGCCGCGGCCTCAAGGGGCCTCGGCGAAGCGCTCGACGGGCTCCCGGAGAGGGAAAGAAAGGTGATAAACGAAAGATTTCTTCTGGAAAAACCCAGAAAGCTCGCGGAAATAGCCCGCGACCTGGGCGTCTCCCAGGAAAGGGTCCGCCAGATACAGTGCGGGGCGGTGGAGAAGCTCAGGAAAGCCATGCGGAGAAAACCCGAACTCCGCCAGTGACCCGGCGAAAAGCAAAGGAGGAGCAAGTCAGATGGCATCGAAGATGATAGGGATAGACCTGGGTACGACCAATTCGTGCGTGGCCGTGGTCGAAGGCGGCGAGCCGAAGGTGATAATAAACGAGGAGGGCGCCAGGACCACCCCGTCCATAGTGGCGTTTTCGGACGGAGGGGACGTGCTGGTCGGAGGCTCGGCCAAGCGCCAGGCGGTCGCCAATCCCGAAAACACCGTTTATTCGAACAAGAGGCTCATGGGCAGGAGATTCGAGGAGATCGAGTCCGAGGCCGGGAGTCTCGCGTACAAGGTGGTGAAATCCAAAAAATCCGACGCCTGGGTCGAAGTGGAGGGAAAGCAGCATTCTCCCCCGCAGATATCGGCCCACGTGCTGATGAAGCTCAAAAAGGCCGCGGAGGATCACCTGGGCTCCGAAGTCGGAGAGGCCGTCATCACGGTTCCCGCGTACTTCAACGACAGCCAGCGCCAGGCCACCAAGGACGCGGGCAAGATAGCCGGTCTCGACGTGAAGCGCATAATAAACGAGCCGACGGCGGCCGCGCTCGCGTACGGGTTCGACAAGAAGAAGGAAGGAATGGTGGTGGTTTACGATCTCGGGGGCGGAACCTTCGACGTGTCCGTGCTGGAGGTCGGAAACAACGTGATAGAGGTGAAGTCCACAAACGGCGACACGCACCTCGGGGGAGACGATTTCGACCGGAGGGTCATGGACTACATAGTCTCCGAGTTCAGGAAGGATTCCGGCATAGATCTCGGCAACGACAAGATGGCGGTCCAGAGGCTCAGGGAAGCGGCCGAGAAAGCCAAGATCGAGCTTTCCAACACCGTGGAGACCGAAGTGAACCTCCCGTTCATCACCGCCGACTCGAGCGGTCCCAAGCATCTGGTGATGAAGATAACCCGCTCGAAGTTCGAGCAGCTGATAGAAGACCTGGTGAAAGGCACTCTCAGGCCCTGCGAGCAGGCCCTGCGGGACGCCGGACTTCGCCCGGGGGAGATAACGGAGGTCATACTGGTGGGCGGGTCGACCCGGATTCCCCTGGTCCAGAAGCTCGTCACGGACTTTTTCGGCAAGGATCCCGGCAGGGGGATAAATCCCGACGAGGTGGTGGCCATGGGAGCCGCCATCCAGGCGGCGGTGCTGGGAGGAGACGTGACGGACATGCTCCTGCTCGACGTGGTTCCCCTTTCCCTGGGAATCGAGACCCTGGGAGGGGTCATGACGACCATAATCGAGAGAAACACGACCATTCCCACCAAGAAAAGCCAGATATTCAGCACGGCGGAGGACAACCAGAGCTCGGTGGAAATCCACGTGCTCCAGGGCGAGAGGCAGATGGCCGCCGACAACAGGACGCTAGCCAGGTTCATTCTCGACGGCATTCCCGCCGCCGCCAGGGGCATTCCGCAGGTGGAGGTGACTTTCGACACCGACGCCGACGGCATACTGCACGTCTCGGCCAGGGACAACGCCACGCAGAAGGAGCAGAAGGTGAAGGTCGAGGCGTCGAGCGGTCTCAGCGGCGAGGAGATCGACTCCATGGTCAAGGAAGCCGAGACCATGTCGGAGAAGGACAAGGAGAGGCACGAGCAGGTCCAGAAAAGAAACCAGCTCGACGAGCTTGTCTACAGGACGGAAAAAAGCTTCAGGGAACTGGGCGACGGTCTCTCCGGGGAGGAGAAAAAGGAGCTCGAGCAGTCGCTTTCCGAAGGAAAGGAGGCTCTCAAGTCGGACGACCTGGGCAGGATAGACGAGGCGACCGAGAAGATAACCGCCGTTTCCCATAAGCTCGCGGAACTTATGTACAAAAAACAGCAGGAAGAGGGAGCCGGCGGCGACCCCGCCGCCGCCCAGGACGCGCCCGGGGGGGAAGAGCCGGCTTCGGGCGACGACGTGATAGACGCCGAGTTCACCGAGGAGCAGAAATAGCATTCCGTCCCGCCCCTGGAGCCTTTCGGGCGGGATTTTCCCGAAACGTGGTGAAATTTCCTTCGTTGCGGTTAAAATGATCGGAAGGATCCGGCGCCGCTTCCGTCAGGGAGACGCGTCCGCGGATCCGGCGCGTTTCCGGGTTCGCGTTCCCGCGCCGCCTTTTCCATCGCGATGAAAGAAGACATGGCAACACGGGAGGAGAGGGAGGCCGAAGACCGCGAATGGATCGATTCGCTTGAATACGTGATTTCCGCCTCCGGTCCCGAAAGAGCCGGGCAGCTGCTCAGAAAGCTTCAGATATACTCGCAGAAAAAAGGGGTGGACATCCCGTACACGGCCAACACCCCGTACGTGAACACCATCGCCGCCAAGGACCAGCCCCTCTACCCGGGCAACTACGAAATAGAGCGCACCATAAGAAGCGTGATCAGGTGGAACGCCATGGCCATGGTGGTGCGCGCGAACAAGCTCTACGACGGCATAGGCGGCCACATCTCCACCTACGCCTCTGCCGCCACTCTATACGAGATAGGGTTCAACCATTTCTTCAGGGCGGGGGACGGGAACTGGGAGGGGGACATGGTCTACTTCCAGGGCCACGCGTCCCCGGGCATCTACGCCAGGGCCTTTCTCGAGGGCGCGATTTCGATCGAGCAGATCCGCAACTTCAGAAGGGAAGTGGACGGAAAGGGAATCTCTTCCTACCCCCACCCGTGGCTCATGCCCGGCTTCTGGCAGTTTCCCACGGTTTCCATGGGACTCTGTCCCATAATGGCCATCTACCAGGCCCGCTTCAACAGGTATCTCGAGGACAGGGGGCTCAAGCCGAAGACCGACGGCAAGGTCTGGGCGTTTATCGGGGACGGGGAGACCGACGAACCCGAAACCCTGGGAGCCATCACGCTCGCCTCGAGGGAGGAGCTCGACAACCTCGTCTTCGTCATCAACTGCAACCTCCAGCGGCTCGACGGTCCCGTGAGGGGAAACGGCAAGATAATCCAGGAACTCGAGAGGATCTTCAGGGGGGCGGGGTGGAACGTGATAAAGGTTCTTTGGGGGTCGAACTGGGACCCTCTTCTGGAGAGCGACAAGGACGGGCTTCTGGTCGAGAGAATGGAGAGGGCGGTCGACGGCGACTACCAGAAGTACATAGTTTCTTCCGGAAAGTACATAAGGGAGCATTTTTTCGGAACCCACCCCGAACTTCTCAGGATGGTGGAGAAGCTCTCCGACGTGCAGCTTGAGAAGCTCGCCAGAGGAGGGCACGATTCGGAAAAGGTCTACGCGGCCTACAAGGCGGCGGTGGAGAACAGGGGGTCTCCCACGGTGATTCTGGCAAAGACCATAAAGGGCTACGGACTCGGAGAGGCCGGAGAGGGCAGGAACATAACCCACCAGCAGAAAAAGCTCAACGAGCAGGAGCTTCGGGACTTCCGCGCGCGCTTCTACATACCGCTTTCCGAGGAGGACGTGACCAAGGCTCCTTTCTACCGGCTGCCGGAAGACGGCCCGGAGATGAAGTACCTGCGGGAGAGGAGAGCGGAACTCGGAGGGTCCATTCCGAGCCGGAGGGTGCGCGCCCGCCCGCTCGAGAAGATTCCCGAAAAGCTTTTCGAGGAATTCATGAAACCCTCCGGTCCCAAGAGGAAAGTCGCCACCACCATGGTGATCGTCCACATGCTGTCGCGCCTTCTCCGGGACAAGGACATCGGGGACCTGATAGTGCCGATAGTTCCCGACGAGGCCAGGACATTCGGCATGGAATCGCTCTTCAGGCAGGTCGGCATCTATTCCCACGCGGGGCAGATATACGAACCCGTCGACGCCGACACCTTTCTCTACTACAAGGAGGCCAAGGACGGCCAGATTCTCGAGGAGGGCATAACCGAGGCCGGAAGCATGTCGTCGTTCATCGCCGCCGGCACGGCCTACTCCACCCACGGCATAAACACCATTCCGTTTTTCATCTACTACTCCATGTTCGGGTTCCAGCGCATAGGAGACCTTATCTGGGCCGCGGCCGACATGAAGTGCAGGGGATTTCTCGTGGGCGGCACGGCGGGCAGGACCACGCTGGCGGGCGAGGGGCTCCAGCACCAGGACGGAAACAGCCATCATTTCGCCTACGCGTATCCCAACCTCAAGGCCTACGACCCGGCCTTTTCCTACGAAATAGCCGTGATAGTGAGAGACGGCATAAGGAGAATGTACCGGGACGGAGAGGACATATTCTACTACGTGACGGTGATGAACGAGCGCTACGAGCAGCCCGCGCCTCCCGAGGGCGCCGAGGAAGGCATAATCAGGGGCATGTACAGGTTCTCCTCTTCCGAAACGGACGGGGACGGCAAAAAGGCACACCTTTTCGGGAGCGGGGCCATCATGAACGAGGTTCTGCGGGCCAGGGACGTTCTCGAAGGGGATTACGGCGTTTCGACCGACGTCTGGAGCGTCACGAGCTACAAGGAGCTTTACCGCGACGCGCGCGAGGTCGAGAGATGGAACAGGCTCAATCCCGGCGCGAGGAAAAGGAAAAGCCACGTGTCCCGCTGCATGGAGGGGACCCGGGGCGTGTTCGTCGCCGCTTCCGACTACCTGAAGTCCCTTCCGGATTCGGTTTCCGGCTGCTTTCCGAAGCCTCTGGTTTCGCTCGGCACCGACGGGTTCGGAAGAAGCGACACGCGGGAATCCCTCCGCGACTTTTTCGAAGTCGACCACCGCCACATCGCTCTCGCCGCCCTCTACGAGCTTCACAGGGAAGACAGGATAGGGGAGAAGGTCGTCAGGGACGCCGTGAAGAAACTGAAGATCAATCCGGACGCGCCGTCTCCGGCGCTTTCGTGAACGGGAGAAGAGATTGACTGAATTCAGGCTTCCAGAACTTGGAGAGGGAATCGAATCGGGGCAGGTCATAGAGGTTTTCGTCTCGCCGGGAGAGAAGGTCTCCGCCGAACAGCCGCTGCTGGAAGTCGAAACGGACAAGGCGGCGGTCGAGATGCCTTCTCCCGTTTCCGGAACCGTTTCCGAGGTCTGCGTGAGCGGCGGGGAAACGGTGGCGATAGGGCAGGTTCTGGTGAGAATCGACGACGGCGGGGACGGGGCGGATGCGCCGGCGGAAAAGGAGTCCGGACCCGGGGCGGAGGAAGGAAAAAAGAGCGAAGACCCTCCGGCCGCGGAGGCGCCCGAACCCGAGGAGCCGTCCGGGGAGAGGGAAAAGCCTCCCGCCCGGCCCTCCGGCGAATCCGCGGTTCCGAGGTCCCCCGCGCTCAACGCTCCCGCTTCGCCCTCTGTGAGGCGTCTCGCCAGGGAGATAGGAGTCGACGTTCTTTCGGTGAAGGGAACCGGCCCCCGGGGCAGGATACTGGCCGAGGACGTCAAGCTTCGCGCGAAAACCCTGATAGCTTCTGCCCGCCCGGGCGCCCCCGTCGCCGAAGAGCCTCCGCTTCCCGATTTCTCGAGGTGGGGGGAGACGGAGACCAGAAGTTTTTCGACCGTCAGAAGACTCACCGCCGAGCGGCTCTCCCGCGCGTGGCGCGCCCCGCACGTGACGCAGTTCGACAAGGCCGACATATCCGAGCTCGAAAGCCTCAGGAAGCTCAACAAGGAGAAGGTCGCCGCCGCCGGCGGCAACCTCACCGTAACCGCCATCCTGGTCAGGGTGCTTTCCTCGGCGCTTCTCGAGTTTCCGAAGTTCAACTCCAGCGTCGACATGCGCGCCGGGGCCGTGGTCTACAAGAAATACGTGAGCGTGGGAGTCGCGGTGGATACCGACAGGGGACTGCTGGTTCCCGTGATAAGGGATTCGGACAAAAAGGACGTGACGGAGATATCCGTGGAGCTCACCGACATCTCCGCAAGGGCCCGGGAGAAAAAGCTCGCTCCCGACGCCCTGCAGGGAGGCACCTGCACCATAACCAACCTCGGAGGGGTGGGGGGGACGGCTTTCACCCCCATAATAAATCCTCCCGAAGCGGCCATACTGGGAGTTTCGAGGTCCTCTGTGGAACCCGTGTACATAGACGGCGGGTTCAAGCCCAGGCTCATGCTGCCGCTTCTGCTCTCCTACGACCACAGGATCATAGACGGGGCGGAGGCCGCCAGGTTTCTGAGGTGGATATGCGAGCGGCTTGAAAAACCCTATAACGTGATACTCGAGGGCTAGGTCCTGCGCATGGAGAGAATATCTACCGAAGTCGTCGTCGTGGGAGCGGGTCCGGGAGGCTATCCCGCCGCTTTCGCCCTGGCCGACAAGGGGAAGAAGGTGGTGATGGTCGACCCCGAGGCGAATCCCGGAGGCGTCTGTCTCTACAGGGGCTGCATACCCTCCAAGGCACTTCTCCACGCGGCGCGCGTCGCCACCGAGGCGCGCGAGGCCGCGGATTTCGGCCTGAGCTACGGCGAGCCCCGAGTGGACGCGGGGAAGCTTTTTTCGTGGAAGGACGGGGTCGTCTCGAAGCTCACCGGGGGACTGCGGACCCTGACCCGCGCGAGGAAAATAGACTACCTCAGGGGAAGGGGATCTTTCGTCTCGCCCCGAAGCCTGGTCGTCGCCGCGGATTCTGGAGAGAAGACCGAAGTGTCGTTTGAAAACGCCGTCATCGCCACGGGTTCCGTCCCTAGGAGACTTCCCGGGACCGATTACGGCTCGCCCCGCGTGCTGGACTCCGCGGGCGCTCTCTCCCTGGGCGAGATACCCAAAACCATGCTCGTGGTGGGCGGAGGCTACATAGGGCTTGAGCTCGGAACATTTTTTTCCGCGATGGGCACCGAGGTGAGCGTCGCGGAGATGCTTCCCGGGCTCGTCTCCGGGGCGGACAGGGATCTTGTCTCGGTACTCGAAAAGAGGCTCGAGAAGGAGTTCGGGTCGATCATGCTCGGCACGAAGACGGTTCTTTTCGAGGAATCGGACGACGGGGTCCGGGTTTCGTTCGAGGCGGAGGGCCGGACGTTCGGGAAGACCTACGAGAAGGTGCTGGTTTCCACAGGAAGGGTTCCGTTTACCGAAGGTCTCGGACTTGAAAACACCGGGGTCGAGGTCGACAAAAGAGGCTTCGTCAGGACGGACGAGCAGAGAAGGACGGACGAGCCCGCCGTTTTCGCGATCGGAGACGTCGCGGGCGAGCCGATGCTGGCGCACAAGGCCACCTACGAGGGCAAGATAGCGGCCGAAGTCATAGCGGGGGCGAAAACCCGGTACGACCCGATGGCGGTGCCGGCGGTGATCTTCACGGACCCCGAGATCGCGTGGTGCGGAATCACCGAGAGCGAGGCCTCGGACGCGGGGATGGAAACGGAGGTGTCGAGGTTCCCCTGGGCCGCGTCGGGAAGGGCTCTTACCCTCAACAGGACCGACGGTCTGACGAAGATTGTCGCCGAACGGGAAAGCTCGAGAATAGTCGGCGTCGGCATAGCCGGGCCCGGGGCGGGAGAGCTGGTCTCCGAAGCCGTGCTGGCCATGGAAATGGGAGCTTCGGCGGAGGATGTCGCTTTTTCCATACATCCTCATCCGACTCTCGCCGAAACATTGATGGAGGCCGCCGAAGGGATACACGGAACTGGCACCCATGTCGTCGGAAAACGGCCCGGAGCGAGGCGGCGCAGGTAAGTCGGCGGGGGTTCCGTTCGGAGAAAAAGGGCGTTTGACGGCGCCGCCTGAAAGGGGGCCGACCGGTTAGGAGCAGCGCCGTCACGGACAGTTTCTCTCGACGTCAAGATCAAAATAAGCCTGCGATTCCGCAAATTGGGGGGGGGGGCAAATTCCTGACAAATTCTTGACAGCGCGCCTGGAAACGTATTATAATTTCCCCGTATTGAAGACTGTGACAGTGAGGATAAAGATGGAATGCAAAGCGAAGCCGTCGGCGGAGAAACCGTCCTCGGAACTTAAGAAGCAAACCGCGGCTTCGGTTCGGAAAGACTTTCGCGAAGCGAGGTACTCTGGCTCTTTATCGCTTTCCGGCGCCGGCGGGTCGGAGTCGTCCGGTCCGAACGCTCTCCGCGACGAAGAAGTTGCGGACATGAAAGGTGGGACCGCCCGCACAATACCCCCCCCCCTTCTATTTCAGTATAAAGCGTGCTCGGGATTTTCAGGGCTGCCGGTTCGGGTTTTCCTTCTTTTTCTGGTTTTAGCCGCGGGAGCTTGGTCTTTCCCGTCGGATGCTTCCGCGCAGACGACGCCGAATAGAGCTACGTACAGGATTGCGGGTGTTGATTGGGTCAACGGTATAGATTCCATCTCCAGCCCCACGGTGCAGGTGGGTACGCAGTCCATAACTCTCTCCGGTAGTAGTCATCAGCTTACCAGTGCTATCTGGAATACTATAACTTCTTACGCCTGTACCAAAACTTCGGTGCCGACGTCAAGCACTATCGCTTCCACCTATGTGGCATCGGGATGTACAAGTCTTGGTACAGGCTCAGGTAGCAGGAATGTCAGCGTGACCCAGACCATGATCAACAACGAAGGGTTTGTCGTCGCAATGGAATGGAATGGACCTTTTGTGTACGCTCAGTGGGTTCCTTTAATAATCCCGCGGGGGATAACGGTTAGCCAAAGCAGTACGCTGGCGCTCACCGAGGGAGGAAGCGCGGGCATGTACAACGTGAAGCTTGCCGTGGCGCCTCAGGGGAACGTTGTGGTGCGGGTGTCGAGCTCCGACGGGGGCGCGGTGAGCGTGAACAAGTCCGGAGGGACGGCGGGGTCGAGCCAGGACTTGACGTTCACGACATCGAACTGGGACACGGATCAGGCGATCACGCTTTCGGCGGTGGAGGACGGCAACGCGGACAACGAGAGCGTGACGATAACGCACTCGGTGGTGGACGGGAGCAGTTCGGACGAGTACGACAGCGTCTCGGACGTGACGTTCACGGCGACGGTGGCCGACGACGAGAGCGTCAGGCTGGTGGTGAGCGAGATGAGCCTTGCGGTGACGGAGGCGAGCGGGGCGGGCCGGACCGGGACGTTCACGGTGGAGCTCGGGAGCGAGCCGACGGCGGACGTGACCGTAGGGGTGAGCAGCGGGGACACGACGGAGGGGACGGTGTCGCCGTCGTCGCTTACGTTCACGACTCAGAACTGGGCCGCTGCGCGGACGGTTACGGTGACGGCGGTGGACGACGCCGTGGACGACGGGAACCAGACCTACAACGTCACGCTTGATCCCTCGTCCAGCGGGGACAGTGATTACAACGGTCTGTCTTCGAGGACCGTGAGCGTGACGACCACCGACGACGATACGAAGGACGTGACCATATCGAGGAGCAGCGCGACGATAGCGGAGTCGGGAGCGGGGAATTCGTTCACGTACACTGTGAAGCTCGCAAGCCAGCCGACGGCGCAGGTGACGGTGACGGTTACGGCTCCTTCTGGAGTGGCGACGGTGAATCCGACTTCGCTCACTTTCGACGCGGACGACACGAACAGCAAGATATGGAGCAGGGCGCAGACGGTAACGGTTACGGCGGTGGACGACGAGGTGGACAACGCGGCGGACCGGACGGGGAGCGTGACGCATTCGGTGAGCGGGGGGGACTACGGGACGGGAGTGACTCCTGGTCAGGTGAGCGTGACGCTTACGGACGACGACACCGCGGGAGTTACGGTGAGCAGGAGCAGTGTGAGTCTGACGGAGGGAGGAAGCGGCGACTACACTGTGGTTCTGGATACGAAGCCGAGCGCCAGCGTGACGGTTACGGTTACGAGCGGTGACGGAGCCAAGGTGAAGGTGAAGAAGGGGACGAATACCAAGGCCAACAGCATCACTCTTACTTTCAATCCGACGGGGACGGACATATGGAGCACGGCGCAGACGGTGACGGTAGTGGCGGAGGAGGATAACGATTCTCTGAACGAGAGCGTTACGATAACGCATTCGTTAAGCGGCAGCGCCGCCGAGTATCCGTCTTCGCTGAGCGTTTCCGACGTGACGGTGGAAGTAACGGACGACGACGCTCCGAACATAGACGTGAGCCAGACGGCGGCTCTCGCTCTGACGGAGGGAGGGAGCGCGGGGACGTACAATGTGAAGCTTACGGCGGCGCCTGCTTCGGACGTGGTGGTGGAGGTGTCGAGCGACAACGGAGACGTGACGGTGAGCAAGGACGGCGGGGCGACGAAGAGTTCGAGCGTGCGGCTGACGTTCACTCCTTCGGGGGCGGGCATATGGAGCACCAATCAGGCGGTTACGGTGGAGGCTGGCGAGGACACCGACCTGCTTGACGAGAGCGCGACGATAACGCACTCGGTGGTGGCGGCGGACAGTTCGGACGAATACGACAACGTTGATAACCAGACGGTCGCGGTGAACGTGACGGACGACGATTACGCGGGGCTTTCGATAGCGGACGCATCGGTGTCTGAGAGCGGCGGGACGCTTGCGTTCACGGTGACGAAGAACATGGCTAGCAGCCGCGCGGTGACTGTGGACTGGACGTTGGCGGCGGGGACGGCGACGGCGGGGACGGACTACGACGCGAGCACGCCGAGCGGGACGCTGACCTTTTCTTCGGGAGGTTCGCTGACGCGGACCGTTTCGGTGCCGATAACCGACGATTTCGAGGTGGAGGGAGACGAGACGGTGACGGTGACGCTCGGCAATCAGAGTCCGGCCTCCGTTACGATTTCGGACGGGAGCGCGACGGGGACGATAGTGGACGACGACGTTGCGGGGGCGAGGGTAACGCCGGAGCGGTCGCTTCGCAGCACCACGGAAGACAACGCGGGGACGGTGGAGCTCGGGGTGGCGCTTTCGAGCAAGCCGACGGCGGACGTGACGGTAACGGTGACCAGCGAGGACACGACGGAGGGGACGGTGAAGGCGACGGAGGACGACCCCGACCCGACGCTTACTTTCACCTCGACTAACTGGAACACGGCGCAGACGGTGACTGTGACGGGAGTCGACGACGAGGATCTTGACGGGGACGTGGAATACAATATAAGACTGGCTTTCTCCACGGCGGCGGCCACGGCCACTCCGCCCGGCGACGCCGACTACAGGGGTCTCGGTCCCGTGGACGTGCCGTTCACGAATCTGGACGACGATCTTTCCATACTCTCGGTAAGCGGTGGAGGAGAGGTGACGGAGGGAGATTCGGGGAGTTCCGCGCGGGCGGAGTTCACCGTGACCCTCGCTCCGGCGAGAAGACAGGAAGTGTCGGTGAGCTACGCCACGGCGGACGGGACGGCGGAGGCGGGAAGCGACTACGTCGCGGCGTCGGGAACCGTCACCTTCTCCCCGGGAGAGACGACGAAGACGGTGGCGGTGACGGTTACGGGAGACGACGAGGCGGAAGCGAACGAGACGTTCACGCTGAGCCTCACCGAGACCCCTAACGGACAGATAGACCCGCAGAACTCCTCGGCCCAGGCCGTCATAGTGAACGACGACGAGAAGATGGTGGACGCATCCATGTCGGGAGAGTTTTCGGTGGGAGACACGACGGTGACGGTGGATTCCACGCTTCCGGCGGACACGGGACTGGAAATCGTCCTGCCCTCCGAGCTTGAGAGCGGAGGCTCGATGATAGAGGAGCTGACTGTCACCCTGGAACCCTCGGACCAGGAGATAGACTCCGATCTTTTCGGATACACTGGGACGGACGAGGACCACGTGCTGGTGGACATAGATGTTTCCCCGATACCGGACAGCGCCGTCAGGGTATGCCTTCCGATAACGGAGGGACTGCGCCGGGCCGCCGGAGAGCAGCGATTGTACCTGATAAGGTTTTCGGGAGGGTCGTGGGAAGAGCTTTCCTCCGCCACCGAAGGAGAGAAGGTGTGCGCGGACGTAAGAGGTTTCTCTCCGTTCGCCTTGGTCTACCAGATAGACTACGTAAAGCGCCGTTTCGGAGAAGTGAACAGGGCGATACTGCCGGAGCTTTCGCGGGCGATGACGGCGAGCGCTCTGGAAGCGATAACCTCTCGCATAGACGACGCCATGACCGGAGGCGGGAGCGCCTCGTCGCTCAACGTTTCGGCTTCGGGCGGGGAGGAGTCTTGGCTTGTCGAGCCCGGGCTTCGGCTGGGAGAGCTTGAGGACGGAGAGACGCTTTCGCTGCTCGACTCCGTTGACGGTTCCTACTTCTCCGTTTCCCTGGCGGGGGGTTACGACCCTCCGGGCGGAGGGTCTTACGCCTCGGCGGCTGGGGAAGATGTTTCGGGGGAAGTTCCCGGTTCCCGGCGCGGAGGTCTCGGGGTGTGGATGTCGGGAGATTACCGGAATCTTTCAGGCAACAGCGGTTCCGTGGTGGACTGGGACGGGAGGCTCGTTTCGGGGCACCTGGGAGCGGACTACCTGTTCGGGCGAAGCTTGCTGGTCGGAGTGGCGACTTCGTGGTCGCAGGGGTCGTTCGACTACACTGGCAGGGGAGAGGGAACCCGTGTGAGCGGAGAGTACGGGAGCAGGATGAACAGTTTCCATCCCTACGCGGGACTTTCCGTTTCCCGAAGGCTCGACGTGTGGGTTTCAGGAGGCTGGGGATTCGGGGAGATAAGGCTTGACGACGCGGAGGTAGCCGGACGGCAGAGTGCGGCGACGCGTCTGGGAAACCTGGCTGCGGGGGCGAGCCTTCGTCTGCTGGGCGGGGGAGCCTCGGCGCTTTCTCTCAAGGGAGAGGCGTGGATTGCGCGGATGAGGGTGAAGGACGACGATGGTCGGATAGAGGGGCTTCGGGTCGGTACCAACCGGTTGCGGGCGGCGCTTGAGGGTTCACACGCGATTTCGGTCGGTTCGGGGTCTTCGCTCGTTCCTTCGGTGGAGTTCGGAATACGCAGGGACGGCGGGGACGGAGAGACGGGAGTTGGAGGAGAGCTCGGAGGCGGAGTGGCGTACGCGTCGTCCTTCGGACTCACGTTGGAAGCGAGGGGTCGGGGACTTCTGTTTCACCAGGGGGACACGAAGGAGTGGGGAGTGGGGGGCTCTGTGCGTTTCGACCCGGGAGGAGACGGTCGCGGTCTTTCGATGAGCGTTCTTCCCGCCTATGGTGAGAGCTCGAGCGGAGTGCGGGGTCTGTGGGAGAGCGAGCGGGCGTCGGAGCTTGGCGTTTCGGGTTCGGGGCGGGAGTTCGGTCTGGAGACGGAGGTCGCCTACGGGTTTGCGGCGATTGGAGACGGTGGACTGCTCACCCCTTACGGGGCTTTCGGACGCGCGGGCGGGGACGGCAGGAACTACAGGGCGGGGAGCCGTCTGAGCATGGGCGGGACGTTCGACGTGTCTCTCGAGGCCCGGCGCGCGGAGACCGGAGCGGGCGAACCCGAGCACGGACTCTCCCTCCAGGGAAGACTCAACTGGTAGGACATGGGCATTTGCCCGGACGAGAATTTCCGCGGGGCTTCCGTTCGGAGAAAAAGGGCGTTTGACAGCGTCGCC
Organism: Thermodesulfobacteriota bacterium; assembly: GCA_965243595.1. Lineage (GTDB taxonomy): Bacteria > Desulfobacterota_D > UBA1144 > Nemesobacterales > Nemesobacteraceae > Nemesobacter. The sequence goes on along the minus strand of OZ251569.1, from coordinate 1,568,450 downwards.
TGAAAAAGTATATAATGTCGCTCTAGCTTTTTTACGCTTGGAGGGTCAGATGGGACTCAGAAAGAAATCGGCGCAGAAAAAACATCGCCAGAGCCTCAAAAGACGGGAGAGAAACAGGTTCGTCCTCTCCACCTTAAAGACCAAGATGAAGCGCTATGCCGAAGCTCTTCGGAGCGAAGACGCGGAAAAATCCGGGGTTCTTCTGAGAGAGCTAGTTTCCCTGGCCGACAAGGCCGCCGCGAAAGGAGTGATTCACAGGAACAAGGCTTCCAGATACGTTTCGAGATTCTCGGCCAAGCTCTCCGAGCTTCAGCGCTCCGGCGGCGGGACCGCGTAACCGGCCGGTTTTCCGGAGATTCAGAAACTCCCTGTTCTTTTCCCGCAGATTCCGAGGACGAGCCTGCCGAGCGGCACGTACTTGTCCTCCGCGCCGTTTTTTATCGCGTAGTCCGCCTCCTCTATGAGTCCGAGTATCCTGCCCATTTCGTTTTCCCTGAAGTTCGCCGCGCTTTTCTTCACGTAGAAAACGGCTCCCCGCGAAGTCTTGAGTACCTTCGATATCTCGCCGTCCGATTTTTTCTCCCGCACGAGCTGCGAGACCTTGAATATCTGGCGGAATCTCCACGCTATCATGTAGAGGATTGAAAGCGCGTCTTCGCGGCTTCTTTCAAGCTCGCTCAGTATGCGCAGGGAACCCCTGAGATCCCTGTTCGACAGAGCGGTCGAGAGCGAAAAGACGTTCTCGGAACTTCGCTTCTCCACGAGATTCCTGACGTCGCCCTCGTCTATGACTTTCTTTCCTTTTTCGTAAAGGGATATCTTCTCAAGCTCGTTTTTGATCAGGTTCATGTCTTCGCCCAGCATGGCCTTTACGAATCCCAGGGCTCCGGGGGTGAGTTCCATTCCCAGGTCCCGGGCGATGCGGTTTGTTTCGCGGTCGACGCTGCTTCCCGAGTCGAGGTTCACCAGCTCGATGTTTTCCGACGGCTTCGGACCGGACTTGCGCGAACCCTGGGAAACGAAGACGATACGAGAGAAGGATGCGGGGGCGGCCGCGTAGTTCTTGAGAAGGTCGAGGTCGTTTTTCCCGAGACCGTCGTATCCCTTGACGGCGATCAGCTTTTCCCTGTGGAACATGGGAAGCGTCCTGGCCTCTTCGAGTATCTCCCGAAGCGGCGTGTCGTCCAGATGCCTGGTCTCGAAAAGAGACTCCGAAGAATCCCGGGACGCGGCTTCCTTCAGTTTCTCCACAAACTCCTCCGTCAGGAGAGGCTGGGAGCTTTTCAGTACCGTGACGGGCTTTAAGTCCATGTTTTTTCGGGCGGCTCGGGGGTTTTTTCTCGCCCGGGCCTCGAGGACCCGGTTCCTCCGTCAGTCCTGAATTTCTAGCAGGGGAAAAAAGTATCCTATCTCGTAGGCGGCCGACTCGGGCGAATCCGACCCGTGCACTATGTTTTTCTCTATGCCGGATGCGAAGTCCTTTCTTATGGTTCCTTCGTCGGCTTCCTCCGGATTCGTCGCTCCCATGATGGTTCTCACCCTGGAAACGGCGTTTTCGCCCTCAAGCACGACCACCACGCACGGTCCGGAAGACATGAAGTCGGTGAGGCTTGAATAAAAGGGCCTTTCGCGGTGAACGCTGTAAAAACCTTCCGCCTGCTCTTTCGACATGCGTATCATTCTGAGCGCCGCGATTCTCATTCCCTCGCTTTCGAATCTGCGAAGAACCTCGCCGACGAGATTCCTTTCGACGCCGTCGGGTTTCACTATCGATAACGTCTTCTCCACTTTTTTCACCTCCACGGGGATACGCTGGCTTCCGGCGCGGTTCCACTCCCGGGAAAACGGGTCTTCCCGTGCGCGGTCAGGACAGCTTTTTGTTCTCTTCTTCGAGCTTTTCCACGAATCTTTTCTTTCTTCTGATGCTTCTTACGCGAAGGTCGGCCGCACGCCGCAGGTCCAGGGTGACGGGCACCTTGAATTTTGAGCTGGTCATTTCGCAAAGCTTTTTTGCCGTCGTTCTGGGATGTTTCTCAAGAATATTGTTCATGTAAAGGATGATTTTTCTTTCTTCCCTCTTTTCTATCCAGCCCATCAGTTCCTCTCTCTGGGAAGGGGAAAGTCCCTTCAGGTAGGCCAGAACCTCGGTTCTTGACGGCCCTCCGCGACGGAACTCCTTCTCCGCCCTTTCTATTGTAACCCTAACGAACTCGCTCACGCTCATGTTCTGCTTCCGAGCCTGCGAACGCAGGTATTCGTAATGATTGAGAGAAAGTCTGAGACTGAGAAGCTTGCTTTTGGGTTCAGATGCCATTCTTTCCTCGGCGGGAGGATCTGTGACAGAAAACCGCGCCGGTCCGACTTGAGATTTTAATTGTTATAAATCAATTATCAAGACGGGAGGGGAGTACCGGTGAATTAACGACTCTGGCATCCCGGCAGTCTGCGTTTCGGAAACGCCCGTCGTGGCCTTTGCGGACCCTGTGCCGCCGCCGGCACCTGCTCCGTCCTGCATCCATGGATGTGCCCGCTCCCGTGACTCGTTCCAGCGAGGCTCCTGGTGGTGCCGGCCAACGACCTCTTCCGCCGGGAGACGGAACCGGGGCGGGTGCTTCCAGTGTTGCCGACCGGCAAAATAGCGGGGGAAAGACGCGCGTAGCGTTTCGTTTCCGGAAACGGTATCCGCGAGATGCCTCTTGTTTACGGAGACTCCGGTACTGCTTGGCAAAGCGGAGAAACATGTTAAACTTACCCTGCCGATGAGAAGTTTTCTCTGCACAGCGTTGCTTCTGGCTTTCTTTCTGCCGATTGGAGCGTCCGCGGGCGGGTTCCCTGAGGGGATCGCCTCGGACTGCCGGAAAAAGGCTTTTCCGGAAGACGGGGCAGGGAATGAGAGGTCGCTGAAAGGATTCGTAGACCCGGACACCGGAGATGTTCTTACATATGAGCAGGCTAGGGACATGGGAATCGTCGACGGGGACGGTGCGGCACCTTCGCCCGGCGCCCGCGCGTCCGCCGGGACCGTTGAGGAACCGGCTAGAATCAGGAAAACGATTCTTGAGAGCGGAGATTACGTGATAGAAATCAATCCTTCTTTCCGAAAAGAGCTCAGGGCCACAGTCTCCGAAGACGGCAAAACGGAGCTTGAATGTCATGACAGGGACGCCGTTTCCGGCCCGTAACATCAGATGAAAATTCGCCTCATCGCTTTCTTGTTGCCGCTTTTTGTTTTTCTTCCGGTTTTTCCAGGCGGCACCGTCACCATTACGCCCGTCTACGATTCAGAGGAACGGAGCGCGCGGACCGGCTTTTACGACGATGAAAGGTTGACCCAGGAGCAAAGAGCCGAGATCGGTCCGAGCGGAAACCGTGCCGAGACTCTCGGAGAGGCCAGAAGAAACGCCCTGGAGCACGCTCTTGACCTTATAGAGGCCAAGCTCGGGGGCAGCGCCAACATCGCGGTAGATGCGAGGTTCAGTAATGAGCTTGACTCCACTCCTCCCGACATTACCCTCGCGAGCGCGGGACCGTGTCTTTTTTCATCAAGTCTCCTGCCGAGACGGCAGACGCTTTATCCCAGCGCTCTGGCAAAGGCCATTCGTCCAGATGATGAAAATTTAAGAGGGAGCGACGGACCGTGTCGCGGTCGGGACGTGACCATACAGTTTAACGACAGCGATAACGTTCCTTTCTACTACGGTTTTGACGAAATACCCGCAGATGACGGGCGGTTCGAGTTCGTCTCCGTCGTTCTGCACGAGACTTTTCACGGGCTGGGTTTTTTCGAGCTTGTCCAGGAAAGCGGTTCATGGAGACCCATCACGGGTACCGACAGGTCGGGGAGGACGGTGGAGGTGGCACTGCCTTCGATCTACGACGAGCAGATGTACTCGGAAGCAGACCAGGACTTTGTCCATAATCTTCGCCAGTCGCAGAGAGCCACGGCCATAGTTTCCGAAGACGGTCTTTCATGGTACGGAAGAACGACAGAGGGATGCAGTTACGGACGGCTTCTGGGCCAACGCAAAGATGCTGGCACTGCTTCGGACGGAAAGCCGCTGCTCCACGCTCCTTCCGGTTACCAGGATGGATCTTCCGTTTCACATTTTCACGTTTCGGTGAACCCCGACGACATTCTCGAGCCCAGATTTCCCGTCGCCACGAGGGACATGACCCTCGCCCTGGCCTTGCTGAAGGACATGGGCTGGCGGGTTAACGACCCCAGCATCCCGGCAAGCTGCGAAAGCGGGAACGGAGGGAGGGGGGACATGCCTATGCCTACCCAGGAGGAACCCCCTGAAACGCCGAATGACCCGGATGCGCCCACAATAGACACGTCCGCTCCCGTGAATCGTCCCGACCAACAGCCCTTTTCACCAAGACAGGGAGACGAGAACCAGAGGAGGGATCAGGCTCAAAGCAGCGGGGGATGCGCAGTTGCTTCGGACGGCGGTTTCAGGTCCGAAAACATGTTCGGCGGCCTGTTTCTGCTCCTGTCGGTTCTTGCCCTGACGGCAGCCGGAAAAAGAAGACGGACGGGGAAAAGCCGCGCGTAGCGTTTCGTTTCCGAGACGATATCCGCTGGAAGTCTCCTGCTCGCTCGAGAATCCGTTCCGTATGTGTGTTGAACAATCCCGATTTTTCCATATAATGTTTCTCCGTAGTTTTCGCGGAACTGAAAAGCGAAGAGCCGCCGCGGCGGGAAACTGTCTTTGAACTTGCTTTTCCTCGTCCGAGGAAATGACGTCGCTCTCGGGTTTTCCCGGCACTCCTTCGCGCCGGGTCGGCATCCCGACATGTTTGAAGGTTGTTCCGGTTCGGTCAAGTCGCATCTATAAAGCAATCACTGGAGGCACGCAAATGAAGAGGTTCGTTATTCCCCATCAGCACGAGATCACGAAAGAAGACAGAAGAAGACTGAACGGTCACGGTTCCCTGGTTCTCTGGTTCACGGGACTTCCGAGTTCCGGAAAGTCCACTCTGGCCAACGAAGTGGAAAAGGTGCTCGTGGAGCACAGCTGCAGGACATACATACTGGACGGAGACAACGTAAGGATGGGACTCTGCAAGGACCTCGGCTTTTCCGCGGAGGACCGCGAGGAGAACATAAGAAGAATAGGGGAAGTGTCGAAGCTTTTCGCCGACGCGGGCCAGATCGTGCTCTCGGCGTTCGTATCCCCTTACAGAAAGGACCGCGACGCGGTGAGGGAGCTTGTGGACGACTGGGAATTCGTCGAGATATTCGTCAGCTGCTCCGTGCAGGAGTGCGAGAAAAGAGACGTGAAGGGGCTTTACAAGAAAGCCAGAGAGGGCGTCATAAAGGGATTTACTGGAATCGACGACCCCTACGAAGAGCCTCTCTCCCCCGAAATCGTGGTCGACACGGAGAAACTCTCTATGGGAGAGTGCACTCGGCGGATCCTGGGGTATCTCAGGGAAAAAGACATAGTCGATATCGAGGATTGAGACCGCCCGTTCGTCTTTTCATCGGGAACGGGGGGATTTTCCGCTTCGAGCCCGCCGTTTCTCTTTCCGCGGCCGACCCGGGTTTTTGATTTTTTCGCTTTTATGAAGCATATAATAAAGGTTGACTGAAGCTTTCCGGAGAAACGCAGGTGTCTTTCTCGCGCAACGCCGAAAACCAGGGTGATTCCAAAAGCCCCTCGGAACTTATCTCCGCCATAGCGGAGAAATCCAAAAAGGCGTCGGGAATTCTGGCTTCCGCTCCTTCTTCCGGCAAAAACGCCTTCCTTGAGCGCTTCGCGGACCTGCTGGTGGAAAAAAGCGGCGAACTGCTGGAGCCGAACGCTCAGGACGTCTCCGACGCCGAAGCCAAGGGACTTTCGGTCGCCCTCGTGGACAGGCTCAGGCTCACTCCCGAAAGAATAGCTTCCCTGGCCGACGGGCTCAGGGAAATATCCGGGCTCGACGACCCCGTGGGCAGGGTGTTCAGGGAGTGGAAAAGACCGAACGGGCTTTCGGTCGAGAAAAAGAGAATCCCGCTGGGCGTGATAGGAATCATTTACGAATCCAGGCCCGGGGTGACGGCCGACGCCGCCGGTCTGTGCGTGAAATCAGGCAACTGCGTCATACTGAGGGGAGGTTCCGAGACCCTGAGATCGAATCTGGCCATCTCCTCCCTGCTTCGCCGGGCGCTCGGCGAAAGCGGGCTTCCGCCCGACGCCGCCCAGGTGGTTCCCGTCTCCCGCAGGGAAGTGGTGACCGAGATGCTGAAGCTCGAGGACAAGATAGACCTGATCATTCCCAGAGGGGGAGAGGGGCTCATAAGGTTCGTGTCCGAAAACTCCCGCATTCCGGTTCTCAAGCACTACAAGGGAGTCTGTCACGTCTACGTGGACGAGCGCGCCGACCTCGAAATGGCCAGGGACATATGTCTGAACGCCAAGGTCCAGAGACCGGGCGTCTGCAATTCCATGGAAACCATGCTCGTTCACTCTTCGGTGGCGGAGGATTTTCTGCCGGGCATGGTTGCCGCGCTCGAGTCCGAAGGAGTTTCAGTGAAAGGCTGCGGAGAGACGAAAAAGCTCGTTCCCCGCGTCGAGGATGCGACGGAACGGGACTGGCACGAGGAATATCTCGATCTTGTCCTGAACGTGAAAATCGTCGCAGGGGTCGACGAGGCGATAGACCATATAAGGACTTACGGATCGATGCATACGGACGCCATAGTGACGGGCGATTCCGACCGGGCGGAGAAATTCGTCGCGTCCGTGGATTCCTCCGCGGTCATGGTGAACGCGTCGACCAGGTTCAACGACGGCCACCAGCTCGGTCTGGGGGCCGAAATCGGCATAAGCACCTCGAAACTGCACGCCTTCGGCCCCATGGGGCTTGAGGAACTCACGACCTCGAAATTCGTGGTGAGGGGGCGGGGACAGGTGAGAAACTAGCGGCCGCCGGGTTCGATAAGGCCTTTGCGTCCTTCGCCGAGGCCGGAGAGACTCCGCGGCCGGGGATTCCCGAAAAGACGATGCTTTCTGAACTCAGGCTTGAGAATTTCGCCATCATAGACGACATCTCGATCGGCTTCGGAGACGGCCTGAACATAATCACCGGGGAGACCGGTACCGGAAAGTCCCTGATCGTCGACGCGATAAACGTGATTCTCGGAGACAGGTTCACGGCCGACCACGCGAAATCCCCCGGACGGGAAGTCGTGGTGGAAGCGCTCTTTGAAATCCCCCCCGGCTGCGGCGTCGCGGAGAAGCTTGAAAAGTCCGGCGTCGGGAGTTCGGGGGACGAACTGGTCGTAAAGAGAGTCCTGACCGAAAGGGGCAGGAGCAGGATATACGCCAACGGCTCGATGATCGCGCTGGGGGTTCTCTCGGAACTGACCGGGGGTCTGGTCAACATGTTCGGTCAGCACGAACACCAGAATCTTCTTAAAAAGAACAATTACTTAAATTACTTGGACGACTTTTCTCAACTGGAACATGAGCTTTCCGAATACGGAAGCGCCTACGCCGAACTCTCCGAAATCGGCCGCAGGATCGAGGCTCTTGAGAAAAAACGTCTCGAAGGAACCGAAAAAAGGGACTATCTCGGATTCCAGATCGAGGAGATAGAGAACGTTTCCCCTGCCGAGGGCGAGGATTCGCGGCTCGAGGAGGAACGGACCAGGCTTGAGAACTCCGAGAAGTTCTCCTCTTCCCTGAGAGGGGCCGCGGGTCTTCTTTACGAGGCGGAGGGTTCGGCGGTCGATTCCCTGAAGCGGGCGGCCTCGCGTCTCGAGGAAGTCTCTGGCCTCGATTCTTCGCTCGGGAAGCTTCGGGACAGGATAAGCTCCCTGCTCATAGAGGCCGAAGACGTTTTCTACGGTCTGAACGAGTTTGCCGGCAGGGTGGAACACAATCCCGCCAGGCTCGAAGAGGTGATCTCAAGGCTCGAGGACATAAAGAAGCTGAAGAGAAAGCACGGCGACTCCATCGGGGAAATACTGGAAAAACTGCGCCGCATGGAATCGGAACTCGGGGAAATGGACAGCCACGACGAACTTTTCCGGGAGCTCGAAAGGAAAAGGGATTCTCTTCGCGGCGAAGTATTTCGGGCCGCGGAGTCCATATCTTCCGCCAGGAAGGCGGGAGCGGGCCGACTCGAGGAGCTTTTCGCCGGCGAGGCGGAGTCGGTGGGCCTGAAAAACGCCCGTTTCGAGATAGAGTTCGGGGAAAAGGAGCTTTCGGCCGACGGACGCGACAGGGTGGACTTTCTTTTCTCGGCCAACCCCGGGCAGAAACCGAGACCCGTGACGAAGGTCGCCTCGGGCGGGGAACTTTCCAGGATAATGCTCGCCCTGAGAAGCTTCGTCTCGGCGGGCGACCCGGGTTCTATTCTCATATTCGACGAAGCGGACGCCGGGATAGGGGGGGTCGTGGCGGAAACCATAGGAAAGAAGATAAAGGAGCTTTCGGCCGAAAACCAGGTCATATGCATAACGCATCTCCCCCAGGTCGCCAAGTTCGCCGACACGCATCTGCTCGTGGCGAAAAACTTCGGGGAGGGAGAGACGGAAGTTTCTGTGGACGTCATGACCGGGCGGCGCAGGGTCGAGGAAATCGGCAGGATGCTTGCCGGACAGAGCGTCTCGGAGAAGACTTTCGAGGTGGCCGAGGAACTTATAAAGGGAGCTAGTTGACCGCTTCCGCGGAATAGGAGCAGAACACGACCGCGGTGATCACCGTCGTCCAGAGCCCGTTTTTGTCTCCCACGGCCGTCTGCGTCACGTTTCTGCTCTTCACCTTGTGGCCGCTTATCTGCCATATGTCTTTCTGCTCGTCGTAGCTTTTGTCCGGGTCGAACGGGGCGTTGAGCGTGGTGGCCAGCATGTAGGCGGCGAGGTCTTCGGCGTATTCTCCGGCCACGGCCTCTTTCTGCCCGTAGCTGTGGTGCTCCGATATGTATCCGTAGCGGGTCCTGTCTTTCGGTACCGCGAGACCGGTGGAGGCCGCGATCAGCCTGCTGGGCTCGTTCGTCGAGTTCTCGCTCATCACCACGAACGCTATCTGTCCGGACGAAAGCATGGAAAGCCCCCGGTTTCTGCCGACCAGCCTGCAGCCCGGGGGGAATATGCTCGAGACCTTGACCAGGTTGAACTGGGCTATGCCGGCGTTTCTCAGAGCGAGCTCGAAGCTCGAGAGCTTTTCCTTGTGTCTGCCGGTTCCCTTGGTTACAAAAGCGGCTGTGGGAATCAATTTTCTGCTCCCTTGAAGTGGCATTCAAGTTATACTTGAAGGGTTGCTTTGTCAAACACGGAAACGCCGGCATGAAATTCGGAGCGCACGTATCGATAGCGGGAGGAATTCACAACGCTCCCTCGAGGGCCGAGGGGCTCGGGTGCGAGTGCTTTCAGATGTTCACGCGCTCTCCCAGGGGAGGCAGACCTCCGGAACTTGGAGAAGACCTGCTCGAGAGTTTCTTCGCGGCGGTCGCCGAAACCGGCCTCCGCGACTACTACGTTCACACTCCTTATTTCATAAACCTGGCCTCGAGCGGGGAGGAGATAAGGGAAAACAGCGTAAACCTCGTGAGAGAGGAGCTCGAGAGGTCGAGCGCGCTGGGGGCGAGGTTCGTGATGACCCACATCGGGAGCGCGAAGGACATGCCGAGGGCCGCCGCGGTGGAAAACGCGGTCGGCTCGCTCGGGAAAATTCTCGACGGCTACGAAGGACGGACGAGGCTGCTGCTGGAAAACACGGCGGGCCAGGGACACACCATAGGCGTCACCTTCGAGGAGATCGCGGCGATACTGTCCCGGGTCGGGCGCGACGACCTGGGAGTCTGCGTGGACACCGCCCACGTGTTCGCTTCGGGATACGACATAAGAACCGCCCGCGGCGTGGACGACCTGGCCGCGGTCGTCGAAGACACGGTCACCTTGGAGAAAGTGAAGCTTGTCCACGGAAACGACTCCAAGGCCCCTTTTAACTCCAACAGGGACCGGCACGAGCACATAGGACGGGGCGAGATAGGAACGGGCTGTTTCGAAGCGATCGTCGCCCATCCCTTTTTCGGCACGCTCGACCTGATCGTCGAAACTCCTCCTCCTGACGTGGCGGGAGACGTGGAGATTCTAAAAAGGATGAGAGACGGCCGCGGGGCGTGACCGCGGCCGCGAATCAGAGCCGAAAACCGGTCTTTCCCGTCTTCTTTCCGTCGACGTAGACGTTGTTTTCCCCGTCCATCGCGACCCTCGCGTTCGAGACGAGATCGTGCACCACGAAGGGAAACAGCTTCCATTCTCCCTGCTTCCTTATCTTTTCTCCCATGATCTCGGCGTCTTCGGGGGAAAATCCCTCGAGCGATATCTCCGCCGACTGGGCTATCGCGGGGCCGAACCTCGTTTCAGGGTCGTTTTCCACGTACGCGGTGCACCTTATGGTTTTCTCTCCGTTCTCCACCGCGCATACGCACGCATCCCTGCCCCTCTCCAGGTAGTCGCCGGTCGTGTCCCCGGGGTAGAGGTTCACGATCCTGTTCCCGAACCTTTCGGTAAACACGCGGCTCAGCTTTCTCCGGTATCCCGCGAGCACCACCAGGTCGGGCTCAAGCAGTTTTTCCACCAGGGATATGACGGCCGAGTCGTAAAGCTTTCGTCCTTCTTCGTCCGAGGGATCTTTCCCGAGAGACCTGAAGAAGCGGGCGGAACTCAGGCAGGAGAACGGTATTCCAAGCCCCTCGGCTTTCTTTAGAATCCCCGCCGCCGGATTGTTCGAAAAAACGTGTTCTACCGCTCCGTGGTTCTTCTCCCCGCTTCTCTCCAGTTCCTTCTGCCTCGAGAATATGCTCTCGAAATTCGTCCCGCGTCCCGAGGCGAGCAGCAGCACTTTCATCGGGCGGTCCGTGTTCTCGTAGAGCGGGGTCGTTTGCATTGCCTTTCCTATCGTTTAATTTTATGCGGCGAGACGGCGCCGGGTCTCGAAACCGTTATGAAAAACCTGATCAAAAGACTCGCCACGGCCGCGGTCGCCGTGCCGGTTCTTCTCCTCATATTCTACCACGGGGGACTTTACTATCTCGCGTTCGTATGCCTTCTGGTGATTCTATCCTCGCTCGAGTTCTTCTCGCTTGCGGGTACCGACGTCGGAGTACGGGCGAAGGCGTGCATGACCGCCGCATCCGCTCTTCTGTGCGCGGGCGCGTATTTCGGTCTCGCCCTCGCGGGCGTCGTCTTCACCCTGCTCGTGCTGGTTTTCATGGTGCTCGAGTTTCGCAGGGAGGATTTCACCGATTTGCTGAGGGACATCGGCGCTAGGTTCGTGTTCCTCGTCTACTTCGGCTGGATGTTCGCTCACGGGGTCTTGCTCAGAAACGTGGGAAACGACCCTGGCGTGGCCCTCTACGCTTCCGAGCGGCAGGGACTTTCCGACCCCGGTTTCTTTCTGGTGGTTCTTGCGGTTTCGTGCACTTTCCTGAACGACGCGGGAGCGTTCGCTTTCGGAAAGACGTTCGGGCGGAAAAAACTCGCGCGGCACATAAGTTCGGGCAAGACGGTGGAGGGGCTCGTCGGCGGTTTCTTCGCGGCGGCGGCCAGCGCCCTGGTGGTGAACCTGGTTTTCGGCTCGCCCGTCGCGCACCTGTGGGTGGTTCTCTACGCGGTGGTGATAGCGGCGGCGGCGGTCGCGGGGGATCTCTTCGAATCCGCGATCAAAAGAAGTGCCGGGGCGAAGGATTCGGGCTCAATCGTTCCGGGACACGGCGGGGTGCTGGACAGGTTCGACAGCCTCATATTCGTTTTTCCCTGCACCTACTATCTCTCCCTGCTTTTCTACCGTGCGGCCGGCGCGTTTTCCTCGTCCCACTGAGAACATGGACATATCCGTGATAGACAGGGAGGGCCGCCTGGACGGCCGCCGGAAAAAACGCCTGGCGGCCGAGACGGAAAAGACGCTGCGCCGCCTGGGTCTTTCCGACCGAAGCCGGGTCTGCCTTTCTTTCGTGAGCGACGCGGACATGCGGGAGCTCAACAGACGCTACAGGGCGATGGACAGGACGACCGACGTGCTTTCCTTCGCCCAGCCGGACGTGGGCGGCCACGGTCTGCTGGGCGATGTCGTGATATCTTACGATACCGCCGTCCGCAACTCGGAGAGATTCTCCGTGGCGGTCGACCGGGAGATCCGCCGGCTCGTGGTCCACGGAATTCTGCATCTGCTGGGATTCGACCACGCGAAAAAAAGACAGAGAGAAATAATGCGCCGAAAGGAAAGCGAAATACTCGGCTTTCTGGAAAGGGAAGGGTAGGGTATCAGTCCGCTTCCCTCAGGTCTTTCTCCGTCTCCGTCTCCCCCGCCGTCTCGATATCCGGAGTCCGAACTTCGTCCGGCGCGAGGTCTTCCCTTATCCGCTCGATTTCCTTTACCGTGGGCAGGTCCTTCAGGCTCTTCAGGCCGAAGGTTTCGAGAAACAGTCCCGTGGTCCTGTAGAGAAACGGCTTCCCGGGAACCTCCTTCCTTCCGCTTATCTCGATGAAGTTTTTCTCCAGCAAAAGCCCCACGCTGCTCGAACAGTCCACCCCCCTTATCTTGTCCGCCTCGATCTTGGTGACGGGCTGGCGGTAGGCGATTATCGCCAGCACCTCGAGAGCGGGCTTGGAGAGCCTGAACTTCTTTATCTCCCTGTTGAACTGCACTATGTATTCCGAGTACTCGGGCCGGGTGCGAAACCTGTATCCCCCGGCGACGTTGCCGAGAGTGAAGCTTCTCCCCGCTTCCTCCCACCGCTTTTCGAGCTCCCCGAGCGCGCGGGTCACCTCTTTTTTCTCCGCGTCCCCGAGAAAGCCCGACAGTTCCTGCGCGGTCACGGGATGCTTCGAAACGAAGATTATGGATTCGATTATCTTTTCAAGAGATTCCGTGTCGTTCATTTCGCCTCCCTCGCGGTTATCTTTATCGGTTCGCCGTAACCGGATTGAGAGATGTCGAGCAGGCCGTCTTTGAGAAGCTCGAGTATGCAGAGAAAGGTTACCACGAGTTTCATGCGGTTTTCCTCCTCTTCGAAAAGGTCGTGGAAAAAGACCTCTTTTTTCTTCCCTACTATCTCCGCGACCTGCGTTTTTCTCTCTTCGACCGTGTAGGCTTCCTCGTAGCTGAAAAACAGGTCCCGGGTTTCCGATTTTTTCCTGTCTTCGTATATTTTCGAAAAGGCGTCCACCAGCGACCACAGGTCGAACTTGACGAACTCCGTTTCCGAAACCGGTTCCCCGAATTCCTCCCCGTGGTCGTAGCCCGCCACGAAGACGTCCTTTCCGAGGATTTCCCTTTGTTCCAGACCCTCGGCGGCGCTTCTGTATTTTTCGTACTCGACGAGCCTTCTGACCAGTTCTTCCCTGGGATCCTCTTCCTCTTCTTCCTCCTGCGTTCTTACCCTGGGCAGAAGCATGCGCGATTTTATGTAGCCGAGCTCGGCGGCCATCGACATGTAGTCTCCCACGATTTCCAGGTCGACCTTTTTCAGAAAGTCTAGGTATTCGAGGTACTGCTCCGTGATGCGGGCGACGGGTATGTCGTAGACGTCCACCTCGTTTTTTCTTATGAGATGAAGCAGCAGGTCCAGGGGACCGTTGAATATCTCCAGTCTCACGCTGTATGGGGGTTGCGGGTTCTCGATTTTACGGTTTCCTCCCTTGGCGGCGCGTCATCCCGAGGGGTTCATCGCCCAGGCGACCACCCGCAGCTGGCTTTCGCTGAAACCGCACGTTTCGATGAACGCCGCCACGGGAATCCGTATAAGATACCCCAGAAAGCTCCCTCCGAAGATGAAAACGGCGAAAAGGATGAATATTCCGTATCTCTCGACCGTCATGTATCTTCGCGCGAGACCGTCCGGAAGCAGTCCGTAGAGCACCCGGGAGCCGTCGAGCGGCGGGAGGGGGATCATGTTGAACACCGCGAGCACCACCCCTATGAATATGAACCACACGAGAAGCCTGACGGCGGTGGAGAGTCCCGGGGAGGAAACCACGGCCGCCGTGCCGAAATTCTCGAACACTATCTTCAGGGCCACCGCCGCCACCGCCGCGGTGAGAATGTTCGAGACGGGTCCGGCCAGGGCCACGAGGAGCATGTCCTTTTTCGGATCTCTGAAGTTTCTCGGGTCCACCGGAACGGGTTTCGCCCATCCGAAATGCACTATGAAAAGCAGTATGGTTCCGAGAAGGTCCAGGTGCACGAGGGGGTTCAGCGACAGTCTTCCCATCCTCTTCGCCGTGTCGTCTCCGAGCTTCCAGGCGGCGAGGGCGTGGGCGTACTCGTGGACCGTGAGGGAGAAGAGGATTACGGGCGCGAGCATTACCAGAAATTGCATGTCCATGTGTTGTCTACGCTCTCGGGTGGGATTTTTCGTGTATCTGCTTGAGCCTTTCCCTCTCCACGTAAGTGTATATCTGCGTGGTGGATATGTCGGAGTGGCCGAGCATGGCCTGTATCACTCTCAGGTCGGCTCCCCGTTCCAGCAGGTGAGTGGCGAAGGAGTGGCGGAGCACGTGCGGGGTGATGCGGGAGCGTATGCCCGCCGAGAGGGCGTAGGACTTCAGTATCCCCCAGAACCGCTGGCGGCTCATTTTCGTTCCCGTTCTTTTCGTGACGAAAAGGTACTTCGACGCCCTGCCGCCGAGAAGCCTGGGTCTCGACTCGCGCAGGTACTCTCCCACCTTCTCCACCGCGGCCCTGCCCACCGGTACGATTCTCTCCTTGCTTCCCTTGCCCATGACGATCACGTAGCCGTGATCGAGGTTCAGTCGGTTTATTTCGACCGCGACGAGTTCCGACACCCGAAGTCCCGTGGCGTAGAGAACCTCGAGCATGGCCGAGTCGCGCGACGCCTCGTCCGAATTCTTCCCGCGGGGTTCCAGGAGCAGCTTTTCCACTTCGTCGAGCGAGAGGGCGCGGGGCAGGGCCTTGGCCGTTTTCGGAAGGACCGTGTTTCGGAGAGGATCTTCGGCGACTGTGCCCTCGGTCAGCAGGAACCTGAAGAACTGCCTGATCGAAACTATGTTTCTTCCGACGGTCCCGGGACTGAGCTTTTTTTCTCTCAGCCCGTCGAGATGCGCCGTGATCTCCCGTTCCGTGACGGCCCTCGGGTCGGATATTCCCCTTTTTTCCAGAAAGGCTACCAGGGAGGATATGTCCCTGGAGTAGGATTCGATCGTGTTTTTGGAAAGACCCCTGTTCACTGTGAGATATACGAGGAACGAATCCAGGTGCTTGTCCATCTGGCCGCTACGTTCCGACCTGCCAGGAATTCAGGTACTTTTTCTGCTCCGGGGTGAGAGTGTCTATGCTCACTCCCAGGGTCCTGAGCTTTATTCTGGATATCGTCCGGTCTATGCGCTCGGGAACGTCGTGCACGTCGTTTTCGAGATCGTCCCCGTTTTTGACCATGTGTTCGCAGCAAAGCGCCTGGTTCGCGAAGCTCATGTCCATCACGCTCGACGGATGTCCCTCGGCCGCGGCCAGGTTTATGAGTCTTCCCCCGCCCAGAACGTTTATCTTCCTTCCGTTCTCAAGCGTGTGTTCCTCGACGTATTCCCTCACGGTTCTCCTGGAGCGGGTTATTTCCGAGAGGGCGTCGAGGTCGAGCTCGACGTTGAAGTGTCCCGAGTTCGCCACGATGGCCCCGTCCTTCATCTTCGCGAAATGCTTTCTTCTTATGACGTGTATGTTTCCCGTGACGGTGCAGAAGAAGTCTCCGAGTCCGGCGGCCCTGTCCATGGGCATCACGCGAAACCCGTCCATCGTCGCCTCCAGCGCGGCCAGGGGCTCCACCTCAGTCACGATCACGTTCGCTCCCAGCCCCCGAGCCCTCATGGCGAGTCCCTTTCCGCACCAGCCGTATCCCGCGACGACGAAGGTCGTGCCGGAAACGAGCCTGTTGGTGGCGCGTATTATTCCGTCGAGAGTGCTCTGTCCCGTGCCGTAGCGGTTGTCGAAAAGGTGCTTTGTGTCGGCGTTGTTGACGGCGATTATCGGGTATCTGAGGACCCCGTCGGCGGCCATGCTCCTGAGTCTTATGACCCCGGTGGTCGTCTCCTCCGTCCCCCCCACGACTCCGTCCATCAGGTCGCCTCCGTCCTTGTGCAGCATCGAGACCAGGTCTGCCCCGTCGTCCATGGTGACGTTGGGTCGGGCCTTGAGCACCGCGTTTATGTGCCTGTAGTAGGTCCTGGTGTTCTCGCCCTTCACGGCGAAGACGGAAATCTTGTGGTCCTTCACCAGGTGGGCGGCCACGTCGTCCTGGGTGCTGAGGGGATTCGACGCGCACAGGTAGACTTCGGCTCCGCCGGCCTTGAGGGCGGTCATGAGGTTTCCGGTCTCGGTCGTGACGTGAAGGCACGCCGCCACCCTTACGCCCCTGAGGGGCTTTTCCTTCGCGAAACGCTCCTTTATCCGTCTTAAGACCGGCATCTCCACGCCGGCCCATTCGCATCTGAGCTTCCCCTGCCTGGAAAGCTTGAGGTCCTTTACGTCGCAGTCCATTCCCTTCCTCCGTGTTTTCTCCGGCTCAGGCCGTCCGAAGAGCTTTTCCGAGTTTCCCCGCCCTGTCCGTCTTCTCCCAGGTGAACGTCTTTTCCTCTCTCCCGAAATGTCCGTAGGCCGCGGTGTTCGCGTATATGGGCCTTTTGAGCTTGAGATGCGAGATTATCGCCGCGGGCCTGAGGTCGAAAACGTCCCTTACCGCCTTTTCTATCTTCGCCTCGGGCACGGCGGCGGTCGAGAACGTGTCGACCATGACCGAAACCGGTTCCGCCACGCCGATCGCGTAGGCGAGCTGCACCTCGCACCGCGACGCCGCCCCCGCGGCGACTATGTTCTTCGCCACGTACCTGGCCATGTATGCCGCGCTTCGGTCCACCTTGGAGGGGTCTTTTCCGGAAAACGCCCCGCCTCCGTGCCTGGCCCATCCCCCGTAGGTGTCGACTATGATCTTTCTTCCCGTGAGTCCCGTGTCTCCCATGGGGCCGCCCGTTACGAACCTGCCCGTGGGATTTACGTGTATCCGGGATTTTTTGGGAAAAATATCGGCGTCTATGCAGTGTCTTATGACGGCTTCTTCAATTTCCGCTTTAATTCTCTTCTGCGTTACGCCGTCTTCGTGCTGGGAAGAGACGACCACCGCCTCGATTCCGGCCGGCCTCGCGTTCTCGTACCTGAAAGTGACCTGGCTCTTTCCGTCGGGCCCGAGGTAGGGCAGGTCGCCGTTTTTTCTCACTTCCGCGAGGCGTCTCGAAAGCCTGTGGGCGTACATTATCGGCGACGGCATGAGCTCTTCGGTCTCGTCGCACGCGTAGCCGAACATCAGTCCCTGGTCTCCGGCTCCCTGTTCCTTTCTCTTCCCCTCGTCGACCCCCATGGCTATGTCCGCCGACTGGGCGTCTATGGAGAGAACGATGCCGCAGGTTTCCGCGTCGAATCCCATGGAACCGTCGGTGTATCCTATGCTTCTTACCGTGTCTCTGGCCACCTGGCGGATGTCGGCGCGGCTCGAGGTGGTTATTTCGGCCGAAACTACCACGAGACCCGTCGTGATGAGCGTTTCGCACGCCACCCTGCTTTCGGGGTCCTCGGCGATCATCGCGTCGAGCACGGCGTCGGATATCTGGTCTGCGATCTTGTCCGGATGGCCTTCGGTAACGGATTCCGAGGTGAATGTGAAGTTTTTCAGGGACATCGGGCGGACCTTAAAAAACGGATTACTATAATTGCTCTGGTCGCGGTGTCAACAGGTGAAAAGGCAAAAACGTCGGGTCCGCTACCGCGCGCGGGCTCGGCGGAACGCGGGAAACCGGACGCCAACTGGTCGCTCCGCTGTTGCGGAGTTGAAGGAAGTTTCTTCCCGCAAGGAAGCGGAAACGGTTTTTTTCGGAAATTATGAGCTTCGTCGGCTTGGAAACGCAACATACTGATATTGCGCGACTTGATTTTTCGCGAAGCACCGCAAAACGCCGTTTTCGTGTTTTTCGGTCGGTTGCATATCGGCGGGGGAAAACGGGAGAACGATCTCCCCGCAAAGTTTCGCTCCTGCGACGCCATACGGGAAACGACGAGTCTGGTTGCTCTTTGGCGACAACGGATTGCCGTTGCATGTCGTTGTTTCGGCCGGGAAGCCCATAGTATAGAAGAGGAAAATTTATTCCCCCAGCGGAAACCGTCTGCCTTTTTTTCGAAAGCGTCCGAAAAACAAAAGAGTCAGCAACAGCATAGCCGGCAGCATCGGCGAGGAAAACCATGCCGCAGGCGATGCGAACCGATTCTCACCCGAAATAGCGCATCCGCCGCCACCGCTTCCCGCACCCGAGTTCATCTGCTCCATCTGCTCGTACACCACGGCAAAAGGAGAAAATCCGCTCGTGTCCGCGCACACCATCTCCCCTTCCACGGTCGAGGAAAGTTCCTCCCATGTCCCGCCGGAGAACCTTACCAGGTAAAGCCTCCGCTCTCCCGCCGCCATGCGAAGCTCCTCCGTCACCGGAAGGCATATCCTCACGGCCGCATCAGGCACCGGGCCACCGGAAACGTCCACGTCCACCAGCACGTGGTCCGCGTCGTCTCCCGTGTATCCGAAAAGATCGTCGTCTATCTCCACGTCCTCGTCCGCCTCCCGCAGGGTGACGACCAACTCCTCTATCGTCTCCCCGCCGCTCTCAAGCTCCGTAGGCAGAATCACCTCAAGCCCCGTGTCCTCGGGAAGCGTGGAATCCACCGTCACCGTCGTGTCTCCCTGCGAAAACTCTCCCGACTTCACTCCGACCACCGTCCTCTCGTCATCGTCCACTATGGTGCCCGTGGCTACAGACGAACCCGAAACGCGCACCTCGCTCGGACTCGGAGTTCCCAAAGCCACCTTCACCGTCTCGTCTCCTTCCGACACGGAATCGTCGTTTATCGGCACCGATATGGTCCGCGTCAGCGGTCCTCCCTCGTAGAAAACAAGCGTTCCGCTCCTCGCGCTCGAATGGTCGTAGTCCCCCCTGCTAGCCGTCCCGGGCGTAGCCGTCCCCGCGTCCGGACCGTCCGCAATCACCGTCCAGTCCACTATCACGAGACGACTGCTGTCCATGCTCAGCCTCACCGTGAAATCGAGAGTCTCATCGCTCTCCGACGCCGTCGCCCCGGTTATCATGAGACTTGGATAGTCGTCGTCCGTAACGTTCACGTTTACCCTGCCGGCGGCATCGGAGTACTCCGGCGCGCTGCCGCTTAACGCCTCGTGCGACAGAGTCGCCCTCTCGTCAAGCGAATTGTCGTCGGAAACAGCCTCCACCGTCACCGTCTGCGCCGTGTCCCATGTGGTGGAGGTGAACGTAAGTTCCTGTCTCGCCCCCGCCGGATTCGAACCCGCCTTGACCGCGACGCCCGCGTTGTTGCTCGCCACAAGTATCGTAACGTCGTCGGTGGGCTGCACACTGAGCTTCACGGTGTACTCCCCGCTTCCTCCCTCCACAAGCGAGAGCGTCCCGCTCTGACTTACCACTATATTCCTGACCGGAAGCCACTGGCCGTAAAAAACGTTATTCCCCGCGTTGTTCGTAACCGTGATTACAACCCCGCCGTTGTCGATCATGGCCTGGGTCACGGTTAACCTAAAAGGATAGCTGACGCTAGTCTGACTATATGAAAACTGTGTACATCCCGACAGATAGGAGTTGCTTGTGCTCGTCGGCGTCGCAGTTTTGACACAGGCGTGAACTGTTGTGTTGCTCCAGGCATAATTACCCACAGCTCTGAGGGTGAAGTCCTGCGGACCCAGAGTGGGTGCGATGCTCCCGGAGATACCATCCATGGCAGCAGCGTGGGGTGGTGCCCTCCATGTATTTAGGTTCTGCGCGTACGCCTCCGGCGAGGAAGACGAGACTCCCGCGGCTAAAATCAGGAGAAGCAGGAAAGCCCGAGCCAGGAACCCCGGGAAAGTTTGCTCATGTTCTAGATTAAAATAGGGGGGGGTATCATGAAAGCGGCTCCCGTTTGGTCCGTCATGTGCTCCGCGCCGAGCTCTCCCGTTCCGGCGCGGCTTCCCAAGAACCGGAAAGCGTGTCTGAAGCTTCGTTTCAGTTTTCTTTTCCATCACTTTTCCTCCGTCAACCGTGTAATCACGGAAGGTAATCGTAAAAGCATTTCAACCCGGTGTCAATAGGGATGACGCTCCTTGTGGGGAGTTTCGGGGGGCGGAACCGGACCCGTTTCGGAGCGCGGTTACGGTTTTTCGGAAACCGGTGTAAAATAACTCTCCATTCCCCGCCGTTTCGCGGAGACGAAAAATGAAGAAACTTCTCGCTCCTTCGGTGCTCTCGTGCGACTACCTCCGCCTGGAAGAAGAGGTGAGGGCGGTGGCGGGCGCGGGCGCGGATCTCGTGCACGTGGACGTGATGGACGGCCGTTTCGTTCCGAACATAAGCATAGGAATACCCGTGGTCGAGGCGATGGCCCGGACGGACACTCCTCCGATGGACATTCACCTCATGATCGAAAACCCCGAGAATTTCACGGAAAAATTCATAGACGCGGGCGCCCCTCACGTGAAGATCGTCACGGTGCAGATAGAAGCCTGCAAGCTTCTCTACAGCGCGCTTTCCTCGATAAGATGGAGGGGCGTCATGGCCGGCGTGGCGCTCAACCCCGGCACCCCTCTGGGGGTGATCGAGGAAAAGCTCATGGAACTCATAGACGTGATAGTGATAATGACCGTGGAACCCGGGTTCGGGGGACAGAAATTCATCCCGGAGATGCTTCCGAAGATAAGGAGCCTCAGGAAAATACTCGACGGCATGGACGGAAAGAAACCGCTGATAGAGGTCGACGGGGGGATAAACCTCGGGAACGTGGGGGAGGTGGCGGAGGCCGGGGCGGACATAGTGGTTACGGGCTCGGGGATATTCAAGACGGAAGATTACGGCGAGACCATGTCCTCGATGAGAAAACTTATGTCCTGAGGACAGTCGCACGCGGATATGACGACCGAAGAGCGCAGCTACGCGAGAGAGATCGAGCGGTACTTTTTCAGTCTGTCCGGAAAGGGGATCATGCTTTCGGCCAGGGATTGCGAGTTCATAAGGGAACTGGGGCGCAGAGCGGTTTCCCGGGAAACGGTCATAAAGGGCATAGCCTACGGCTTTCGGGAAAGGGAGAGAAAGGGGGCGGGACGGCCGAGAGACCTCTTCGCCATAAGGGAGGAAATCGAGCACTATGTCAAGGCACGTCTTTCGGAACCGGAACCGTCCCGACGGGAGGGCGGGACGTTCGCCGAAAGAAAAGCGGTCGAGGGCGTGGTGCGAAACCTCGACAGGGTCATAATGGAAGAAAAAAGAGAAACTCTGAAACGGAAGTACAGAAACCTCCGCGGGCTCGTCGCCGCGGCGGGAGAAGAGGATTCCCCGAACGTTTACGGGAAGTTCGATTCTCTCTGGCGAGCGTTTCTCGAAGACGTGTTCTCCGACCTTCCGGAGAAAGAACGGAAGCGGATGACGGAAGCGGCGGAGTCGAGGCTTCCAGCCGAATCGAAGTTCTACGACGATGATACGAGGAAGAAGACCCTTCTCGCCTTTCGCGAAGATATTCTCCTGGAAACCCTGGAAATCAGGAACGTCTTTACGATGAACTGAAATGGCCGGAGCCGACGACATTTCCGCGGGCTGCAAGAAATGTTCCCACAAGGGTTACCTGATCCGCGAGGGCGCGGACGGCTACGCCCGTGCGAATCTCTGCGACTGTCTTTCCTCGTGTTCGCGGTGCCGGGGTTCCGGAACCGTGTTCGCGGAGAACGAAAGAGGCTACAGCCGCCTCGAACCCTGCGGAGCCTGCGGGGCGGTGAGAATCAGGGCCAGAAGGTACAACGGCGCCGGGATCCCGTCGAGATTCTGCAAAGTCGTTCAGTCGGACCACATGAACCCGGAAGATCAAAAGCAGTACGAGGCGATGGAGTACGTCAGGTCCTTTGTCAGGAAGTACCCGGGGGAAAAGGGGTTTCTGCTTATGGGGGACCCCGGCATCGGCAAAACCCTTCTGGCGGTGGGAGCGATAGCGGAACTGACGCTGCAGAAAGCCGTAAGATGCGTCTTCGCGGATTTTTTCTTTCTCCTGGGAGACCTGAGGAACGCCTATTCCGAGGGAACTCCCGAAAACGAGATAATACAGCCTCTCATAGACGCCGAGGTTCTGGTGATAGACGAAATGGGCAAGGGAAGGAGTTCGGAGTGGGAAAGGGGGATTCTGGACCAGCTTATCTCCAAGCGCTACAACTCCTCGAAGAAAACCCTGGTCACGACCAATTACGTTGCCGGAGAATTTGTTTCCAAAAATTCCAGGACAAAGACCGAAGTGCTCGAGGACAGGGTGGGGGAGAGGATAGCTTCCAGGCTCTACGAGATGTGCGAACCGCTGCTGCTGACGGGAAGCGACTACAGAAAGCGAGGCATCTCGGCCTAGAATTTCCAGAATTTCGAATAGGCCCGCACGGTTTCCTCGACCGTGTGCCCGCAGACTGTCTTCGCGGGGTCGTAGTCCGTCGAAGAGGCGCCGATGTCGAGGATCTCCTCCACGACCGAGCGCACGATCGGGCCCATTTCCGCGGTGTTGTAGCCGCCCTCCAGGGCGAAGGCTATTTTTCCTCCGCAGTGTTTTTCCGCGAGATCCGTCACGAACCTCGTGAGCCTCGCGAATCCCCCGGAAGTGAGAAGCATTCCGCCGAGCGGGTCCGCCTGGTAGGCGTCGAAGCCCGCCGAAACGAGTATGAACTGCGGGTCGTACTGCTCCATCACGGGAGCGAGCAGCTCGGCGAAGATTCTCATGTAGTCCTCGTCGCCCAGCATGGAGGGGCAGGGGACGTTGACCGTGTGCCCGAGACCGTTTTCGTACCCGAGTTCCTTGAGGCTTCCGGTGCCGGGATAGAACGGGAACTGGTGGACCGAAAAGTAGAGCACTTCTCTCGAGTCGTAGAAAATGTGCTGGGTTCCGTTTCCGTGATGCACGTCCCAGTCTATGACGGCGACCCTGTTCATTCCGGCGTTCGCGACGAGATGGGCGGCGGCCACCGCCACGTGATTGAACAGGCAGAAACCCATCGCCCTGTCGCGCTCGGCGTGATGCCCCGGAGGGCGGCAGAGAACGAATGCCGTGTCTGTCTCTCCCGAAAGGATGGAATTCACCGAGCGTACAAGCCCTCCGGAGCCCGCGAGAGCCGCGTCGAAAGACGCCTCGCACGCCGAGGTGTCGGCGTCGAGCTCCGTGAATTCCCTTTGCGAGGTGTCCTTCACCGTTTCGAAGTAGGGTTCTGCGTGCACAAGGGTGATTTCCTCTTTCGTCGCCGGACGCGTTTCCATCGAAACGGTCTTTTCCCGAAGCCCCGTGTCGTCGAGCATGCCGAGAATTCCCTCGAGCCTCTCCGAGCACTCCGGATGTCCGGGAGGGTTTGAGTGGGCGAGAAAAAGATCGTCAGTCACTATCGCCAGTCTTTTCATCTTCAATAATGTCCTTGAGATGTCCCAGAAGGTAAAGGGAACCGCACGCACAGGCGGGTTCCCCGTAGCCGAGCAGTCTTTCGTACGCGTCCCGGGGGTCCTCGGCGATTTCCGCGGAATCGAAGCGTCCCCGGGCGAGCTTCAGGATTTCTTCCGCCGCTCTGGCGTTTTCGTTCCCGGGAAGTCCGGTCGCCACGAGCTTTCCCGAAACGCGGGACAGCGCGCGGGTAAAACCCTCGACGTCCTTCGTTCCGAGCATCGCTATCAGGAAGTTGAACTTCGTTTCCGGGTGATGGAACTCGAGGGACTCGACGAGACTCTCGGCGGCGGCGGGATTGTGCGCGCCGTCCAGTATCACGGGCACGTCCCGGCGAACGTACTCCATCCTGCCCTCGAGCCTGACTTCCCGAAGGGCCCGTCTTATCGACCCGGGATCGATTTCGTAGCCCGCGTATCCGTCGAGCAGCTCCGCGGCCGCCACGGCCGCGGCGGCGTTTCGGGCCTGATGCGCTCCCGCGAGGGAGGTTTCAAGTCCCGCGAGAGTCCACCTCTCTCCCGAGTAGTCGAACTCCAGGTTCGGCCTCTTCTCGTAGAAAAAATCCCGCCCGGCGCGGTAGCACTTCGCGGAATTTTCGCTCGACGCCTCCTCCACGACGCAAAGGGCCTCTCCCTCGCACGCCGTCGCCACGAGACCGTTTTTCCTGATTATTCCGGCTTTTTCCGCGGCGATCCGCGCGACGGTGTCTCCCAGGTATTCGGTGTGGTCGAGCGAAACGTTCGTTATCACGCTCACGGCGGGAGAGCAGACGTTCGTCGCGTCCCATCTTCCGCCCATGCCGGCTTCCAGAACGTCGACGTCCGTTTTCTCGCTTTCGAAGTGCAGAAAACAGGCGGCCGTCACGAGCTCGAAGTAGCTGAGTTCCGTTCCGAGGGACCCGCAGGCGGCGAAAACATCTCCCAGGCGGCGGTCAAGCTCCCGAGCGGCGATTTCCCTCCCGTTCACCCTTATTCTCTCGGTCACGCTTCGAAGGTGGGGGGAGGTGAAAAGACCGGTGCGGTAGCCGCTCGTCTCCAGTATCGCCGCTACCGAGGCCGCGACGGAACCCTTGCCGTTGGTCCCCGCCACGGCGACGCAGTCCCTTTTTTCGTTGGGAGAGCCCAGTTCTTTCAGGACCGCGGCGATTCTTTCAAGCCCCGGCTTTACGTCGTGCAGTCCCGCGAGGTCGAGTTTCCGTATGTTCGGTTCCATTGTGGGCGTTTCCCCGCGGGGCCGTCGTAACGTCCCGCCCCCGGGGTTGCCGGACGGGGAGAGGGGAGGTCAGTCTTCGAGCACGACCACCGCCACGGAATATTCCCCGTCGTGGGATATGGTCGTGTGTATTCTGCTCAGGCCTCTTTGTTCGAAGAATTTCCTGGTGTCTCCGCGCAGGGTTATGTAGGGCTTGCCGAGCTCGTCTCTTCCGACCACTATGTTGTGGAATTTTATGCCTCGCCGGAACCCCGTTCCGAGAGCCTTGACGAAAGCCTCCTTGGCCGCGTAGTTCGCGGCGCACGTGACGTTCATGTTTCGACACTCCGCCATCCCCTCGATTTCCTCCGCCGTGAATATCTTGCGGAGAAACTTTCCTTCCCACCTGTCGATGAGGTTCTTCACGCGGCCGTTTCGCACCATGTCTATTCCTATGCCTGAGAGCATTTTCCGTTCCTAGCCGACCCTACATGGCCGAGATCATGTCCTTTACCGCCTTTTCCATTCCGGTGAAAACGGCCCGCGAAACCACGCTGTGCCCTATGTTCAGCTCCTCTATTCCCTCTATCGCCGAAACCGCGGCCACGTTCACGTAGTCCAGTCCGTGACCGGCCGATACCCTGAGTCCCCGCGAAAGGGCGTCGTTCACCGAGTTCTTGATCTTCTCAAGCTCCCTTGCGGCCGCGGCCCCGTCCCGGGCGTTCGCGTAGCCCCCCGTGTGAATCTCCACCATGTCGGCCCCCGCTTCCCGCGCCGCTCTCGCCTGTCTTTCGTCCGGGTCTATGAACACGCTCACGAACAGCCCGCAACTTTTGAGGCGCTCCACCGCCGCGCGCGAGCGGTCCATGCTTCCGAGAACGTCGAGACCGCCCTCGGTGGTTATCTCCTCCCTTTTTTCCGGCACGAGCGTCACCATGTCGGGGCGGGTCTCTCTGGCTACGGCTATCATTTCGTCGGTCGGGGCCATCTCCATGTTGAGCCTGGTCTTCACGGTCTTTCTCAGGAGGAAAAGGTCCCTTTCCTTGACGTGGCGGCGGTCTTCGCGCAGGTGAACGACTATTCCGCGCGCCCCGGCCATTTCCGCCGCCGCCGCCGCGGCCACCGGGTCGGGCTCCTCGCCTTTCCTCGCCTCCCTGAGAGTCGCCACGTGGTCGACGTTCACGTTCAGTTTCGTTTTCATGCGGCGCCCGCGTTCTCCGCGATTATGGAAGATATGTCCGCGGCTATGGAGTTTATGAGAACCTCGTTCTCGCCCTCCACCATGACGCGGGCGAGGGGCTCGGTTCCCGAGTACCTGATGTTGATCCTGCCCCGCTTCCCCAGCTTTTTTTCCGCCTCCCTCACGGTCTTAAGAAGTCCCGGGATGTTCTCGAACGGTTTTTTCTCGGCTATCTCGACGCTTCGGAGCGTCTGGGGAAAAAACTCCATCACGCCCGCAAGCTCCGAGAGCGGTTTTCCGGTTCTTTTCATGACGCTCAGTATCTGCAGGGCGGCGAGCATGCCGTCTCCCGTGGTCGAGTGATCGAGAAACAGAAGGTGTCCCGATTTCTCCCCTCCGAGATTCGCTCCCAGTCTCCTCATGGCCTCCACGACGTACCTGTCGCCCACGCGCGTTCTCTCGAGCCCGATTCCCATCTCCCCGAGGTATTTCTCAAGCGCCATGTTGCTCATCTGCGTCGCCACCACGGTGTCGGCGGCCAGGGTGCCCGCCTCGAGCATCTCGCGGGCGCAGACGGCCAGCACGTGGTCCCCGTCCACCCCGTTTCCCTTCTCGTCGCAGAGAACCACCCTGTCGGCGTCTCCGTCGAGCGCCACGCCGATGTCCGCGCCCGTCGCGACCACCCTCTCGAAAAGCATCTCGGGCCTGATGCTCCCGCAGTCGACGTTTATGTTCTTTCCGTCCGGGTTCACTCCCATGGCCACCACCCGCGCCCCGAGTTCCTCGAGGATTATGGGAGCGACCTTGTAGGCGGCCCCGTTGGCGCAGTCGACCACTATCTTCACCCCGTCCAGGGTGAGGTCCGAGGGGAACGTGTTTTTCAGGAACACTATGTATCTGCCCACCGCGTCCTCGATTCTCCTGGCCTTTCCCGTGTCGGAGGAGGACGCCCGCGCGTCGCTTCGCTTCTCCAGAACCATCTTTTCCATCTCGAGCTCCGCGCTGTCGGGAAGCTTGTAGCCCCTTTCGTCGAATATCTTTATTCCGTTGTCCGTGTAGGGGTTGTGCGACGCGGATATGACCACTCCGGCCGTGGCCCTCATGTTCGAGGTGAGGAAGGCTATGGCGGGGGTGGGCAGGGGACCCACCAGCAGCACATCCGCCCCCGTGGACATTATTCCCGAGGCCATGGCGTGCTCGAAAACGTAGCCCGAGAGCCTGGTGTCCTTGCCGAGCAGTATTTTCACCCTGCCGCCCGTCTTTCGGGAAAAGTGGTTCGTCACCGCCTTTCCCAGGGCGAGCGACACCTCGGGGGTCATGGGGTAGGTGTTGGTGACCCCCCTTATTCCGTCGGTTCCGAAGATCTTTCTTCCGTCGTGCGCCGTCAAGAAACTTCCTCCTTCACGTGCCGGAAGGCTCCCCGGGCGGCGCCTTGACCGTGACCGTGATTTTCTCCGGACTGACGCTGGTCAGCTCGAGCAGGTCCGAGCCAGGGTAGTCCACCTTCACCTTCAGGTCTTTTTTCTTCTCGTTTCCCATGTCCTTTCCGTCTATGAAAACCTTGATCTCGCTGCTTTTGAGGTTGTTTATCGACTTGTAGGGCCCGTCGAACACCAGAGTGGCCCTGAGCCTGGGATGCGCCTCGTAGTCGACGTTCCCGAAATTCCGGACGGTCACCTCGACGTCCCGAAACTCCTTGGTCACCATGATTCCCCGGACGTTTACGGTAACTTCCACGAGGTTTCCCTGCAGGACCTCCATGTTGGGAGATGGAACGTGGAGGGAGACCGGAACGGTGAATTCGGCCTCTTCCCCGCTCATCTTTATCTTCGTCGTCTCTATCGTTTCGATCTTCGCCAGTTCTCCGGCCGGTCCCCTCACGTCCACGAACTCGGGAACGGCCTTGATCGGGCCGGATATCTCGTAGCCGGAATCCGGTTCTTCGGGAACGGGAGTCACCGGGAATTTTCTCGTCACCAGCCTGTCGACGTTGAGGGAGAGCTTGAGCGGCCTGGCGGCGATGATGTCCACTCCTCTCGGAACGATGTCGGAGGCGCTGCGTTTCATGTCTATCTTCGAAGAACCCTGCCTTATCCTGGACAGGTCGACCGAAAGCGTCTTGTTGGAGTAGGCGAAGGACGAAAGCCTGCTTCTGGGACCCCTGAGGGAGAGGTCGATGCTGTCCGGCTGCTTGTTCACCACGATCAGGCTGTCGGGGAGACTGGTGAGATTCAGGGGCATCCTGATGTCTCTCTCCACGTCGAATTCCAGGTTCGCGATTATCCAGAACGTGAGGGCGACGACGAGCGCGAACGTTTTTTTCCCGAGACCCTGAAAAAAGACCTTTTTTCCCATCAGACCGTTTCCGCCGCGGGCGTTCTCGTCTTCGCCCCGTCCGCCGACCGCGCCGTCCCGAGCGTCGAAAGCAGCCTGCTTCGCAGGGAGTCCCCGCCCAGGTTTCTTACCAGTTCTCCGTTGGTCGCCACGGAGACCGTCCCGGTCTCCTCGGACACGACCACGACGACGGCGTCGGTTTCCCTGGAGAGCTCCATCGCCGCCCTGTGGCGCGTTCCCAGCTTCGTCTTGAGGTCGGGGTTCGCGCTTATGGGAAAGAAGCTCCCGGCCGAAGCGATCGTGTCGTCCCTGATCACCACCCCGCCGTCGTGAATGGGGGAGAGCGGGTTGAAGATGCTTATCAGCAGTTCTCTCGACAGAACGGCGTTTACGGGCACTCCGGGAAAGTTCCTGAGACTCTCGAGCCTCTCGAAGGCGATTATCGCCCCCGTCCGGTTGGAGGAGAGAAAGTCGCAGGCCTCCACCACCTCGTCGACGACCGCGTTGCTGGGTCCCTCTCTCGCCATCCTGAAGAGAAGGGGTCTTTTTCCTATGTTGGCGAGACCCTTTCTTATGTCGTCCTGGAAGAGAACGACGATTATAAGTATGGCGAAGCCCAGGAAGTGCGCGATCAGCCAGTTGAGGGTGTGAAACCCCCACGCCCTGGAAACGAAGTAGAGAACTCCCACGGCCACTATGCCCGCCAGAATCTGGGACGCCCTGGTGCCCTCTATGGTCTTGAATATGTAGAAGAACATGAGGGTGACCAGCAGGATGTCCATGCTGTCGGAAAAGAACCTGAAGTTCTGTATGGAATCCGCTATGAACTGGAACACGTCCGGTCTGCTCCGTATATGCTTTTCACCGTCTCGATCGCCTGCCTCGTTTCAAGTACGTCATGAACTCTTACTATGGAACTGCCTTTGAGCATTGATATTATTACCGAAGAAACCGACCCGATCAATCTTTTCTCCGCGGGGCAGTCTTCCAGTATCGCTCCCAGGAAGGACTTGCGGGAGGTTCCCACGCAGACGGCGAATCCCCGGTCGCAGAACTTCTCGAGGTTCCCCAGTATCTCGAGGTTCTGTCCGGCGGTCTTGCCGAATCCTATCCCGGGATCGATTATTATTCTCTCGCGTGGCACTCCGGCGTCGAGAGCGACCGCGGCCGAGTCCTCGAGACTGCCGATCACGTCGGGTACGAGCGAGCGGTAGGAGGTGTTTTCCTGCATGTCGAGAGGGCGGGAGGGCGTGTGTCCGAGCACTATCGCGGCGCCGCGGCGGGAGACTTCGAGCGCGATCCCGGGTTCGAATCGCAGGCCGCTTATGTCGTTTACCATGCAGGCTCCGCGGTCGAGGGCTTCGGCGGCCACGGCGGCCTTGGTGGTGTCGACCGAGACCAGGGCGTCGAACTCCCGGCACACCGCCTCCACCACGGGGACCACCCTGTCGAGCTCTTCCCGGGCGCTTACGCCGGGGGAACCCGGTCTCGTGGATTCTCCCCCTATGTCTATGATGTCCGCCCCGTCGCGGAGAAGGGCGGCCGCCTTCCCGACGGCCCTCGCCGGATCGTCGTACCTGCCGCCGTCGTAGAAGGAATCTGGCGTCACGTTGAGGACTCCCATCACGAGGGGCTTTTTGATCAGATCGAGCGTCTTTCGGCCCACAGGCACGGGACGCGGCTCGCCGGGCCGCCGGCTCGCGTTCTGGTGCGTCTGTTCCAACAAAATAGTTCTTTCTCCCGGTTCAGTCGAAGTCGCGCCCCGAAAACGGGAGACGGCCGACTAAACCCTTTCGGCCACGTCGAGAGGCTTTTCCGCTTTCGGCGCCGTCCCCCGCGTCCCGGAGACGAGCTCGTCGAGCTCTCTGGAATCTATGACTTCCCTTTCCAGTAGGAGGGCGGAGAGTCTGTGCAGGAGGTCGAGGTTCTCCCTGAGAAGCCCGAGCACCTCTTCGTAGCTTCCGGTCACGATTTTCTTTATCTCCCTGTCTATCTGCACCGCGGTGTCTTCGCTGTAATCGTTCTTTCTGGAGATCTCCCTGCCCAGGAAAGGCTGCTGCTCTCCCTTGCCGAAGGTGACCGGACCCACCGCTTCGCTCATTCCCCATTCGCAGACCATTTTCCTGGCTATCTCCGTGACCCTCTCGAGGTCGTTGCCCGCTCCGCTGGTTCTCTCGGAGAACACTATCTCCTCGGCGGCCCTGCCTCCCAGAAGCACCTTTATGGTGGAGCCGAGATAGGTTTTCGACAGGGTGTACTTGTCTTCCAGGGGAAGCTGCTGGGTGACTCCCAGGGCCATTCCCCTGGGTATTATCGTCACCTTGTGTATGGGGTCGGCTTCGGGAGTGAGTTTCGCCACCAGCGCGTGTCCGGCCTCGTGGTAGGCGGTGATCTTCTTCTCCCGGTCGCTTATCAGCATGCTCTTTCTCTCGACGCCCATGGTCACCTTGTCCTTGGCGTACTCGAAATCCTCTATGGTTATGTGGTCCTTGTTTTTTCTGGCGGCGTAGAGGGCCGATTCGTTCACCAGGTTCTCAAGGTCGGCTCCCGAAAATCCCGGGGTGGACCTGGCCACCACGGAGAGGTCGACGTCGCTGGCTATAGGGGTGTTCTTGGAGTGCACGGCCAGTATGGCCTCCCGCCCCCTCACGTCCGGTCTCGGGACCACCACCTGGCGGTCGAACCTGCCGGGGCGGAGCAGGGCGGGGTCGAGAACGTCCGGGCGGTTGGTGGCCGCCATGACTATTATGCCTTCGTTTCCCTCGAATCCGTCCATCTCCACCAGAAGCTGGTTGAGGGTCTGCTCCCTCTCGTCGTGGCCTCCTCCGAGTCCCGCTCCCCTGTGTCTTCCCACGGCGTCGAGCTCGTCGACGAAAATTATGCACGGGGCGTTTTTCTTCGCCTGTATGAACAGGTCCCTCACCCTGGAAGCTCCCACGCCCACGAACATCTCCACGAAGTCGCTTCCGCTTATTATGAAAAACGGCACTTCCGCCTCTCCCGCTATGGCCTTGGCCAGAAGGGTCTTTCCCGTTCCCGGGGGACCGACCAGCAGGACTCCCTTGGGTATGCGCCCCCCGAGCCTGGTGACCTTCTCGGGATTCTTGAGGAACTCCACTATCTCGCTGACTTCCTCCTTGGCCTCCTCGACCCCGGCCACGTCCTTGAAAGTGATCTTGTTCTGGCCCTCGGAGAGCATCCGCGCGCGGTTTTTCCCGAAGCTCATCGCCTTCGTGCCTCCGGCCTGCACCTGTCTCATGAAAAAGACCATGAGGGCGACCAGTATGAAGAGAGGACCCCAGTTTATGAGAACCTGGGTGAGGGAGCCCCGGCTTCTCTCGGAAAAGCTGAACTCCACGCCTCTTTCCTCGAGCTTGGAGATCAGGATGTCGCCCACGGGACCCGTGGTGGTGAAACCCTTCTCGGCGGGGTCCGCGTTTTTGAGTTCTCCCTTTATAACGTTTTCCCCGAACTCGAGCTTGTCTATCCTGTCGTTGTCCAGGTGGTCGAGAAAACCGCTGTAGGATATCTCGGGATAGACGCTTCCCGAGGTGTTCATGAACTGGTAGACGGCGAACACCCCGACGAATATCGCCGCCCACAGCACGAGATTCTTAAAGACGCTTCCGGACATTTTCCCGTTTCCCGCCGAGTCCGCCCTCGGGCGAACGCAACCGCTCCCAAAGAATATAACACGGCAAAAAACCCATTTCAAACATAGCGGCGGCGGGTTGCTAGCCGTAGAGACCCGTTTCCAGGTACGCCTCGCCGCTGTCGCAGAAAACGGCCAGCACCGCCTTGCCGTCCCCGATTTCCCGACAGACCCGAAGGGCTCCGGAAAACGCGGCTCCCGAGGAGGTTCCGACCAGCACTCCCTCCTTCCTGGCGAGTTCTCTCGCGCACCGCCGGGCGTCTTCCGTGGAGACCGCGCGGACGGAGTCGATCACGTTCCTGTCGAGTTTCTCGGGCACGAAGCCGGGAGATATGCCGTGTATGCCGTGGGTTCCCGGCTCCCCGCCCGAAAGAACGGCGCATTCCTCGGGTTCGACCGCGACCACCCGCAGTCCGGGATAGATTCTCTTGAGTTCCGAACCCAGTCCCGTTATCGTTCCGCCGGTTCCGAATCCGCAGACCAGGGCGTCGAGGCCGCCCGGCATCTGGGCCTCTATCTCCTTCGCCGTATTCCGCCTGTGAGCCTCTATGTCCGCGGTGTTTGAGAACTGGTTCAGGAGATGGCGGTCGGGGTTGCCCAGGGCTATCTCCCGCGCTTTTTCCATGGCGCCCGCGAGTCCCGCGTCCGGGTCCGTGAGAACCGTCTTCGCTCCGTATGCCTTCGCCGTGCGGATCTTCTCGGGCGTGGTGCTCTCCGGCATGACGACCGTGAGCCCGTATCCCTTTATCCTGCAGCACATGGCCAGTCCCATGGCGGTGTTTCCGCTCGACGCCTCGACTATGATGGTTTTTCCGGGCTCTATCAGTCCGTCCCTCTCGGCGCGCTCAATCATCGAAAGACACGCCCTGTCCTTGAGGCTTGCGCCGGGGTTCAGGTTCTCGAGCTTGGCCCATATGGCCGAAGGGCAGTCTCCGGCGGCTCTTTTCAGTCTTATGACCGGCGTGCGGCCTATGCTGTCCAGCAGTTTTTTCGTCATAACGAGAGGTTGCCCGCCCGGTCTTTCCCGCGACCGGGTTTTCAGTCGAGAAGCAGGGGAATTATGTCCTTCAGCGTTACGTCGTCCTTCCTGCCGACGGCGGCCAGTATGTCCCTTATCTGTTCCCACGAGACGTCTTCTTTCCTAGTCTCGTTTTTGAGCTTGAGCAGGAGCACTTTCATCTCTTGGTCCGTCACGTTTTTTATGTACGAACTCAGGTCCGCCGGGTTTTCTTTCGCTGGGGGTGTTTTCATTCTCTCACCTTAAATACCGCCAGTTCATCGAGCATCGGGCCGAACACTCGCCTGAAATCCTGAAGCTTTTCGATCATCCAGTCTTGCGTTTCTTCCAGCTTTTCGGGGTCGTCGTCAATGCTTCCTTCGTGTGAAACCGCGATTCTGCTGTATCTCCGGTCGTCCTGTCTTTCCCATTCCAGGGATTCGGAAAGCTCAGACTCGATGTGCTTCCTGCGCTCCATGAGCTTTCCGAACAGGGTCTTGTTCCAATCTCTGTCCTTGCTGTCAATATAAATCTCGACCTTGGCTTCTCTTCCGGTGGTCAGCCTAGCCCCGTATTGCACGCGTTGAGCGTGTCCTGCGGAGAAGTGGTAGAAGTTGAAAGGCTGAGCTTTTCGTGCGTTTGTAAATCCCGAATCTCTTAGAGAATCTATCAGTTTCTGGAAAAACTCGCGGTATCGCTGGCTTAGTTCGGACTCGCCGGTCTTGATTCTCTTTTTCCATTCGTTTGGAACGACGACCATCTTGAAGTGCGGAGCGGGGTGCGAGTCATCTATTTTCCACAACTCTATGACCACCCCGAAGAACGCCGTGTCTTCGCCAGTGCGCTGGTTTAGCAGTTCGAGAGCCTGTCTGTGTTCGTCCCGGAAATCTTCCGCTATCCAGACTATCACGTTCGCGTCGCATCCTCCCGCGTAAGTGAGAAGTTTGCCCAGATGGTCGTGGTCGGTCTGCCCCAGCTGGTTTTCAATTATCACCGTGCGGTTCGTTCCTGATTCGCTGCACAGCATGTCCAGCGCAAAACCGCCGACCGGTGCTTCTCTTGACTGCAGTTCAATATCCAGCCCCAGCGCTTCGCCCAGCTCGTCCAGTCCCTGCTCTGAGAGCCAGGGCGTGAAATCTTTGGCCTCGTCGGGCCAGATTTTTCGCAGTTCGACTTTTTCTTTTCGTCCAAGCTCGGGAATTTCCGCCATTTTTCTCTCCCGTTCGTTTGGGTTTCGTCGGACTCCGTTCCGAAGAGCCGCACGTGGCCTCTCAAAAGTCATCGGAAATAACCCCTTAATCCGAGGCTTCCCAGTATGAACCTGAATTCATCGATCAAATCAGAGTTTCGGGAAAGGCAAAAGATATCCAGACATTGTTTTTTCCTTTCCTGATGTTTCGTTTCGCTGGCGGCACCTGTTATCCGCGGTCAGGTTCCAGTACAAGCTCCCGCCGCTTTTCCCGCTTAATAATAACCAAAGAGAATTTTTTTCGGTAATCTGTTTTTCCGGTCGTCGCCGTATATAATCTCAACCGTCGCAGATGAAACCAGGCAAAGGAATAAATCTCTCGGGCGGAAAACAGAGAAAACCCTTCGGTCCGCTTGTCTCCATACCGCTGCTGTTGCTGTTCGGGGCGGCCGGGCTGATTACCGCCACCTACTTCTACTTTTCCAAGGATCTCCCCGACCTTCGCGACCTCACGGGTTATCAGCCCGTACTCGTGAACGAGTTCTACTCCTCCGACGGAGAGCTCATAGCCCAGCAGGGCCTGGAAAAAAGGATGATCGTGGACCTCGAGAAAATCCCGCCTCACGTCGTGGACGCCTTCATAGCCGTAGAGGACAGAAGGTTCTACCAGCACGGCGGCGTCGACGCCAAAAGCGTGATAAGGGCGATAGTGCAGAACCTGACAAGAGGCAGGATAGTTTCCGGCGGAAGCACCATCACCCAGCAGATAACCAAGAACCTCATTCTGGGTCCCCAGAGGGCCTACAGCCGCAAGATAAAGGAAGCGATTCTTTCCTACAGGATAGAAAGGAACCTCTCGAAAAAGGAGATACTCTACCTCTACCTGAACCAGATATACCTCGCCGACGGGGTCTACGGCGTGGAGATGGCGAGCCGAAACTACTTCGGAAAGTCCGTGAGCGAGATAAACATCGCCGAGGCGTGCCTGCTGGCGGGAATCCCCAGAAGGCCCGAGCTCTACTCCCCGAGGGCCAACCCCGAAACCGCGCGCAGAAGGCAGAAAACCGTGATAAAGATCGTGAGGGAGCAGGGGTTCATAACCGACAGGCAGAGGGACGAGGCGATGGAGTACGGTATGCGGGTCATACCCAAGCGCAGACCCAGGGGGGAGTACGTCGCGGCATATTTCGTCGAATACGCGAGGGAGTACCTGGAAAAGAAGGTTTCGAGAAAAGCATACGAAAAGGGGGGCTACAAGGTCTACACCACGCTCGACGCGGATCTCAGCGTGGCTGCCTACAGGGCGCTTCGCAGGGGAGTGCGGAACCTCGAGAAACGGCAGGGCAGGGCGAGGTTCACCCTGGCGAGACTCAAGACCGTCGAGAAGATCGAGGAATTCAAGACGCAGCAGAAAAATCTCGTCTTCGAGGACGGAAAGACCTACAGGGGAGTCGTCACCGTCGTCGGGGAGTCGGACGCGGAGACTTCGTTCGCGACCGTGGAGGTCGGGGGCGAGAAACGGACGATCATGTACGTGGCGGACCCCGACCGGTATTATCCGCCTCCGCGGGGAAAGTATCTTCTGGCCGAGAAGCTTCGGGTGGGGGATGTTCTCAGGGTCAGGGTTTCCGCCGACGCGGAAGGGGTGAAGGACGTCGTTCCGCTTTTCCATCCCAGGGTTCAGGGCGCGCTTCTCTCCATGGACGTAAACGGCAACATTCTCTCGATGGTGGGCGGGTACGACTTCTGGCAGTCGAAGTTCAACCGCTCCGTCCAGGCGAAAAGGCAGCCGGGATCGGCGTTCAAGCCCTTTCTCTACTCCGCCGCCATAGACAAGGGATACACGCAGACGAGCAAGCTTCACGACGTGCCGATCATCATAGACGACTGGGTGCCGGAGAACTACGACGAGGAGTACATGGGGTCGGTTTTCTTCAGGGAATCGCTCATCAATTCGAGAAACCTCTCCTCGATAAGGCTCATCATGGACATAAATCCGCAGTACGTGGCCGACTACTCCGGGTACTTCGGCTTCGAGTCGAACATCATGCCTTACCCGTCGCTCGCGCTGGGAAGTTCCGAGGTCTCGCTCCTGGAACTGACCTCGGCGTATTCGGTGTTCGCAAACGCCGGGGTGTACAGAAAGCCGAAGTTCATTCTCAGGATCTACGACCGCAACGGAACGCTGATCGAGGACAACACGGGAGAGATGTACCTTCAGTACGAAAGGAAGCTCAAGCGGAGAAAGGAGGAGGAAAAGCTCAGGGTGGTCAACGAAATCGCCCGTTCGAAGGGGTATGAGAATTACGGGCTCGCCGCACCACCCTCTCCGCCGGAAGGAGAGGAAGAGGCCCGGCCTTCCGGTTTTTTCGGGCTCCAAGGCAGGGAGTTTCTGACGGCCGAGGAATTCATGCTTCTCATCCGCAAGGTTCCCGTAAGCTACTTTGTCAGCGAAGACGACTTCAAGAGGGTCATAAGCCCCGAGACCGCGTACGTGATGACAGATATCATGGAGGGGGTGATATCACAGGGAACGGGAATATCGGCCAACTGGCTGAACGCCAAGGCGAAAATCGCTGGAAAGACGGGAACCACGAACAACTACACCGACGCGTGGTTCGTGGGATACAGCCCCACGGTCGTGACGGGGGTGTGGGTCGGAAAGGACGACAACACGCCTCTGGGGAACAAGGAAGCCGGCTCCAGGGCGGCCGCCCCCGTCTGGGCGGAGTTCATGGACAAGGCTCTGGGCAAGTACCGGGAGCGCACGGAATTCGAGGTTCCGCCCGGCATAAGAATCGTGAACACCTCTCTCGGAGACATCTCCTACAAGACGCGTCCCCGCAGGGAGCAGGTGATAAGGGGTCTTAACATAAGGATGGGAACCAGGAGGAACAGGGCGCGGGAATTTCGGGATTACGACCTCCGCATAGATTCCCTTTTCAGGGAAGGGGAGGACGGAGAAGACGGTGGATAGCCAGTGCGGAGGGAAGGGCGGCCCGTCGTCGGATAACGTCCCTTCACGTGCGCCGAGGCTTTTCGTTGTTTTTATACATCCGCTTGGCCCTGCGCCATATTTCGTCGACGGTCGCGGTGCTGATGCCGCTTTGCTCGCCCTCGATCAGGGCGGCTCGTATTGCCGCGGTCTCTGATTCGATGCGTTCGCTGATCAGGTCGTGGAAGACCTCATCTTCGCTGCCGAAGTTTCCGGCTTCAACCTGTTCTTTAATCCAGCGGTCCTGTCGCTCCGTTATCATTACCTTTTTTCTTACGGTTTTCATGGTTTGGTCTCCAAAGAACAGGAATAGGGCGACCGTGTTCAGAACAATCCCCTCAGAAGTCCTCCGTCGACCTGTATGGTGGTTCCCGTCATGTAGCTTGCCTTTTCGGATGCCAGAAAGCAGGCGAGGGCGGCAAGCTCTTCAGGGCTTCCGATTCTTCGCAGGGGAATGTCGTTTTCCATTTCCCGTATGGCCTCTTCGTATTCGACGCCTGCCTGCGAGGCTCTTTTTTCCGCAAGCGCCCTGATTCTGTCGGTGTGGATCCTTCCCGGACAGATGTTGTTCACCAGGATGTTGTTTTCCGCAAGTTCGTTCGAAAGGGTTTTTGCGAAGCCTGTCAGCCCCGCGCGGGCGGTATTCGAGAGTATGAGTCCGTCTATGGGCTGCTTCACGGCTATGGACGTTATGTTCACTATCCTTCCCCAGTTCTGCTTCTTCATGAAGGGAACTGTCTTCCGCGTCAGGTAAACGCCGCTCAGAAGGTTCAGTTCCAGGGCGTCTTTCCAGTCCTGTTCTTCGAAGTCCCCGAAAAAGCCGAAAGGAGGTCCCCCGGCGTTGTTTACGAGAATGTGAATCTTGCCGAACCTGTCCGCCGTGCGCTCTATCACGCCGTCGACCTCTTTTCCGTTCGCAACGTCAGCCGCCGAGGCGACGACCTCGACCGGAAACCTGCTTTTTATCTCGGAGGCGGTGCGCTCGATTTCGTCTTTCGAGCGCGAGAATATGGAAAGATTCGCTCCTTCCTCGGCAAGACCCAGGGCTATAGCTTTTCCTATTCCCTTGCTGGAAGCCGCGACCAGGGCGACTTTTCCCTTTATTCCAAGGTCCATGGGCTACTTCGCCTTCGCCGCGCTTTTCGGTTTCCCCTTGGCCTTTTTCGTGTCCGACTTTATGGAGTCGTATACCTTGGAGGGGTCCGAGGGAGTAGGGCTCTCCGCCGTAGTCGCAGAGCCGTTTGCGGAATCTCCGTCCGCCGGCGCCGCGGCTTCCGAGTCATGATCCTTCAGCTGTTTCGGTTCGGATACTTTTTTCTTCCCGTAATCGGTTTCGTACCAGCCCGCGCCCTTGAGGTGGAAGGCCGAAAGGGAAATCAGTCTTTTCAGCTTTCCGCCGCAGCTCTCGCATTTTCTGGCAGGCTTGTCGTTAAAACCCTGAAGTATCTCGAACACGCCTTCGCATTTCTGGCACTGGTATTCGTATATAGGCATAATCCGCAAAAGATACCACAGAGATAAAAATTTAGAAAAATCCGTTGTAGAGAAACGACGGAAGGGCTTCTTAATTCCTGTTCCGCGAACCAAAAACAAGCTGGAGCAGGGGGAGCGTTTCGATATTGGGATTGGCTCGACGGCGAGGTGTTTTCCGACCCGTTCCAAAATCTCAAGCCCTGCATTGGCTTCACTTGTCGGGTATTGTTCAATGCGGATTCGCCTGTTGCGTTTCAAGCTTAAAACCTCAATACTTGTAGCATTATGACTCGAACCGAACTGCTGGAAATAATCCCGAACGGCGAGAACTCGGAAGTTGAATTCAAACGCGATACCCTCCGAAGCCATGACTTGGCCAAGGAACTTGTCGCTTTCTCCAATTTTCAGGGCGGAATGGTTCTTTTAGGCGTCAACGGGGACGGAAGCATCGAGGGAGTAAAGCGAGACGACCTCAAGGAATGGGTCATGTCCGTGTGCGGGGACAAGATAAGACCGCCCATAATACCGTTTTTCGAAATGGTCGAGAATGTGGAGCGGGGCGGGGATGTGGCGGTCGTCCGAGTGCCGGGCGGTCCCAGTGTGTACAGCCGCTGGCATGAAAACAGAAACAGCTACTACGTTCGAGTCGGCTCAAAGAGCAGGGAACTGACGCGGGAAGAACTGAGTCGGATGTTTGACCAGCGCGGCATGATGCATATCGCCCACCCGCGGTCGATTTCCGGTGCGACGGTCAACGACCTGGACATTCGGCGCATCAGGGATTACTTCGGGCGGGTGCGCGAACAGGATGTTCCGGACGATGACGAGAGGGCGGAATGGAAAACGCTTCTTGTGAATACGGGAATTATGGATGAAGAGGGCGTGACCCTCCCGGGTATTCTGCTTTTTGGAAAAATTCCCGGCAGGTTTTTCCCGTAGGCAGGTATCGACGCGGCGGCATTTCAGGGAACGGAAAAAGCCTCTACGGTGAGAGAACGTGCCGTGCTCCGCGGACCGATGACACCGCTTTTCGGCGAAACCGGAGATATGCCGCTGGAAGCGGGATTGGTAGAACGGTCGTTAGAGTTCGTCAGGTGCAACACTCGGGCGTCGTATCCCGACAAGGTCGTCGGGGAAGCCGTGGTGAACGCCCTGACTCACAGAAACTATGTTCTCGCCGGTTCCGACATCAAGCTTGCCGTTTACCGGGACCGGCTGGAAGTAGTTTCGCCGGGCGGACTTTTCAAAGGCATGACTCTGGAGAAAATCCGCGCGGGCATGGGAAATCTTCCCTACAGAAATCAGCTTTTAACGGACGTGATGCGCCACTACGGATACATGGACGGCACGGGCATGGGCGTTTTTCGGAAAATCGTCCGAGGCATGAAAGAACACAACGGAACCGTCCCGGACCTGGTCGAAGAAGACGAGAGATTCATCGTGCGCCTTTTCGCGGAAGGCGGAGAGGCGTAGGGCTGCGCCGTTGCCGGGGCGGGTTTTCTCCCCGCTTTCTCCCAATTGATTTGAGTTTACATAATATACATTATCGGACATTGAATATCGATGTCCGCGGACAGTCCGTCAATGCCCGTTCGTCAACGATAGCGGCAAAATCAGGGATTTTACCGCCTCTTGGTCTTCAGACGATTACGACTATCTCCCTTTCCGGACCGTGAACCCCCAGGGTGAGATTGAGTTCTATGTCGGCCGTCCTGCTGGGTCCTGTTATGAATGAGACGCAGGAACACAGGTCTTCGTGGTCGCCGCAGCGTTCTCCTAGCATAGAAAACAGGCGGTGAATGTCCAGAACGATGCTCTCCCTCTTCAGTATGGAGACATGCACGGGAGGGAGAAGCGACGTCAGTCTCGGTTTCGAGGGACCGGACAAAAGGACCAGCGTTCCCGTTTCGGCTATCGCGAAATCCGCTCCCGTTATTCCTATATCGGACTTTGCCGGGTCGGCGCTGTCGCCCGCGACGAGCGACTTTACGGGTTCTTCGTCCCAGAAACATACCGACCGCGCGCCCGATTCCGCGATGATTCCTCTTATTTTTTCGCCTAGGTCTTCTTTTCTTTCCAGAGAAATGACTTCGCCCGACACAGCTTCAAAGTTCACTGTAAATTCTTCCTGCAACTTGCTGTCATCAATGGATATACCGGAAGGCATCGGAAACGGATTCCGCGCCCTTCTCGTTCGGGTTTCCGCTTCGGAGGAGCCGGAGCGCAGGTTCTCGAGTATAAGCGTTTTCGATTCGTTGAAAGTCACGATCCGCCTCCGTTTCTCCCTGGATTTTTCTCTTTCCATCTCTTTCTGAACGGTTTTGCGGAAAAAGCAGGAAAATCCTTTTCCCCGGTCCATTTCGAAAAAGGATACGGAAGGCCCCGCAATTCCCCGTCTTTTTTGTAGAAACGCTGCGCCTGAACGAGGAACTTTCCCGCCAGGTCGTAGAAAAAAGGTCTTGAGAAAACGAAGCTCCAGGCGGAAAAGGCGAGCCTTTCGGCCAGATTCGCGGGTTTTGCCTTTTTACCGGCCTCCTCCACCGCTTTCCGTCTCAGGGACAGGAGAACGTGCGGAAAATCGATCTTTACGGGGCACACGTCCCTGCACGCGCCGCAGAGAGAAGAAGCGAACGGCAGGTCCGCAGTCTTTTCCAGGTCGTTCAGCTGCGGAGTTATCACCGCCCCTATGGGTCCCGAATACACCCATCCGTAGCTGTGTCCCCCGACCTGCCTGTAGACGGGACAGATGTTGATGCACGCCCCGCATCTTATGCAGTAGAGGGATTCCCTCGTTTCTTCCGATTTCGCTATGTCGCTTCTTCCGTTGTCGAGAAAGACTAGGTGGAACTGCCGCGGGCCGTCGGTGTCCCCTTTTCTTCTCGGACCCGTGACGAGAGAGACGTACGTGGAGGACTTCTGTCCCGTCGCGCTTCTGGCGAGCAGGCTCAGGAAAACGGAAAGGTCTTCGAACCTCGGGACGATCTTCTCTATTCCCATGAGGGCCAGGTGTATGTCGGGAAAAGTCGTCGAGAGCCTCGCGTTTCCCTCGTTTTCCACTATGGCTATGGTCCCCGTTTCGGCCACGGCGAAATTCACCCCAGAGACGCCCATGTCGGCCGAGAGAAACTTCTCTCTCAGTTCCTCTCTCGCCACGTTCGTGAGTTTCTGGGGATCTTCGTATTGCGGGACTCCGAGTTTTTCGGAGAAAAGCCTCGAGATGTCGTCCTTGGTCTTGTGAATGGCGGGAGTGATGATGTGAAAGGGATGATCGTCCGAGAGCTGAACTATGTATTCCCCGAGGTCGGTCTCCACGGCTTCTATTCCGTTTGACGAGAGATGGCTGTTCAACTCTATCTCCTCGGTCGCCATGGACTTGCTCTTTACGACCCTCGAAACGCCGTTTTCCCTGGCTATTTCCAGTATTACGCGGCGGGCTTCCCGTGAATCCCTGGCCCAGTGCACCTTTCCGCCCGCCCGGACGACGCTTTCTTCGAGCTCCAGGAGGTATTCGTCCAGGTTGTCTATCACTTCTTTTTTTATCTCTCTGGCCCGCGACCTCAGCTCCTCCCAGCCGGAGAGCTCGCTTACCGCCCTTCCCCGCGAGGCTCTGGACCTGTCGGTAAAGTTCACCAGGGCTTTTTTCAGTTTCGGGTTCCCTAGGGCCTTTTTGGAGTTTTCGCGAAAATTCACGCGCTGCGTAATCATTCTTCTTCCCCGAAAGCCAGGAGTTGCGCCAGATGAAGCACTTTTACGGGCAGTTTTTCTCTCGACGCGAGCCCTTTTATGTTCATGAGGCATCCCATGTCGGTCGAAACGACGGCGCCGGCGCCCGAGGCCATGATCGAGTCCGTCTTTTCCCGCAGCATGGATTTCGAGACTTCGGGATACTTGAGGGAAAAAGTCCCCCCGAAGCCGCAGCATGCCTGCGCCATTTCCATTTCGACGAGCTCGACGCCTTCAAGCAACCTCATTATCTCCCTGGGCTGCGAACTTATTCCGAGTTCCCGAAGGGCGTGGCAGGAATCGTGAAAGGTCACCCTGCCCCTGTAGGCGGAACTCGGCAAGACGCCCTCCCCCGCCCTCGCCCAGACAAACTCGGAGAACTCGCGGACTCGGGAACGGATTCTTTCGGCCCGGGAGAGGTTTTCGGGGTCGTCCCGGAAAAGTTCCGCGTAGTAGTTTTTCACCATGGACACGCACGACCCCGACGGACACACGACCGCTCCGTCCGCGGGGTCGAACACGTCGAGAAAGTGGCGCGCCACTCTCACCGCGTCGGCCCGGTAGCCCGAGTTGAAGGCCGGCTGTCCGCAGCAGGTCTGTCTTTCGGGAAATTCGACTTCGAATCCCATGTCCGAGAGGACCTTTACCGCGGCCTCTCCCACTTCGGGAAAGAAATTGTCCACGAGGCAGCTTACAAAGAGGCAAACCCTTTCCTTTTTTTCTGAAGACGCCATAATTATAGAATAACTCCTGATGGCGGTTTTAGGAATTTCGCCCCGGCGAACGGG
The DNA here is from genome assembly GCA_965243595.1 of Thermodesulfobacteriota bacterium. Classification (GTDB taxonomy): domain Bacteria; phylum Desulfobacterota_D; class UBA1144; order Nemesobacterales; family Nemesobacteraceae; genus Nemesobacter. Next base: position 1,525,427 of record OZ251569.1, on the reverse strand, counting down.
CTTGCGAATATGGACAGGCCGCCTCCTTTGACAGGGAGTTTCGTCGTTTCGCCGGAAACTTTGAACGCGAAAGGAGGTCAAACGCGCATGCTGGGCGCCATCGCCGGCGACATAGTCGGCTCCGTTTACGAATTCGACAACCACAGGTCCCGGGAATTTCCGTTGTTCATTTTCGAATCGCACTTTACCGACGATACCGTCCACACGGTGGCCGTGGCCGACGCCATACTCAACGGCCTGGATTTCGGAGAAACCATTCTTCTTTACACGAGGAAGTATCCGGACTGCGGCTACGGAGCCAGGCTGACGGAATGGTCGCTGTCCGACGACCCTCGGCCCTACGGAAGCTACGGAAACGGGTCCGCAATGCGGGTCTCGCCCGCGGGCTGGTGGGCGGAATCGCTGGATGAAGCGCTTGAACTCGCGAGACGCTCGGCGGAACCGACCCACGACCACCCCGAGGGAATAAAGGGCGCGCAGGCCACCGCCGCCGCCATCCGGCTTGCCCGCGAGGGAGCGGAACCCCGGGATATAGCCCGGGAAATTACGAAGCGGTTCGGCTACGCCCTCTCCGCCACGGTCGACGAGATACGGCAGGTTTACGAATATAACGAAACCTGCCAGGGAACAGTTCCCGAGGCCATCGTCTGCGCCCTGGAAGCCTCGAGTTTGGAAGGCGCCATTCGAAACGCCGTCTCCATCGGAGGGGATTCCGACACCCTGGCCTGCATAGCGGGAAGCATAGCGGAGGCGAGGTTCGGCATTTCGGAAGAAATTGCGGGGGAAGCGCTGGCGAGGCTTGACGACGACTTGACCGGAACGGTTCTCGAATTCCGCTCGGCCTGCGAGGCGCGCGAGAGCTGATTGAAGAAGAAAGCCGCAACGCAACGGACAGGCCTTGAGCGGCTTTTTCCCGATAGTTATAATGTGACCGAACCCCTTTCGGGTTTAGAGGTATGAACGAGCCATGTCCACGCTTTTCACGCAGATAATAAACAGGGAAGTCCCGGCGGACATAGTGTATGAAGACGACCTGTGTCTCGCTTTCAGGGACATAAATCCCCAGGCGCCGGTTCACGTGCTCCTGATACCCAAAAAGGAAATAGTCTCCATGGCGACCGTCGGCGCGGAAGACGCCAAAATCATGGGACATCTCATGGTGAAGGCTTCCGAGATAGCTTCGGGGCTCGGTCTCGGCGAAAACGGTTACAGGCTCGTCGTCAACACGAACGAAGACGCCGGACAGAGCGTGTTTCACCTGCACATACATATTCTCGGGGGCAGAAAACTCACCTGGCCTCCCGGGTAAGTTCCGCAGGTTACCGCTCTCTTGAAATCTCCTCGAGATCCTTCGGGTAAAGCCTGTACCTTACGACGTTGCCTTCGTGGAGACCCTGAAACTCGCGCCGCACGTAGTCGACCACCTCTTCGCGGTCCTCTTCGGGAATTTCGGCCTCTGCGGCCATGGACAGTATGTTTTCGCACCGGAAGACTTTCCACTCGATTACGCTTCGACGCACGGCCTCGCGGACGAAATCACGATAAGCCAGCGCGGCTTTTTCGGGAACTTCGACTTCACCCCTCAAGACCCTGTAGTTCTCCGCAGACGCCATGTAGGCGTCGATATAAACCTTGCGAAGCAGATCAGGGTTGTTAAGTTCGTAGATGCCGACGAGACCGTCCGAGTAATCGCCTTCGTCGACAAAGACGAACGACATGGGCAGAAGCTTCGCCTTTAACAGCGGAATGTTCGAAACCACCCGAGAGGTTCTCTCGTTGACATCTTCAAAAACCTGGAGATAAGGGATGTGGACGAGAAGAAAGAACGCCTGCTCGAACGGGTCGTTGATACCCGCGGCCTTGTGAATCAGCATGTCGAATTCATCCTGGATTTCGAACCGGTCTTCAAGAGGCACGTAGCTTGAACCCGAAATCCCGACGGGCATGCGTCGCGGACGTCCCGACATTGAAGGGTCGACGAGAAGATTGTTTGATAGCAACGCGTGAATGTTGCACATCTCTTTTTGTCCGATAGTGATTTCATTGATATTCTCGACCACATATTGTATGGCTTCCTTGTGGTTGAGGATCATTACGGCTTCCTTCCTTTCTTTTCCCGAAGCCTCCTTGTCGAATCTGATCAGTCTTTCGGTTTCGAGGAGGCTGTATGTGTTTCCTTCCATGCGCGACGACGCCCAGGAAAGATCAATCAAGAACCGCTGGATGACTCGATGTGTGTGAATTCTGGCGGCCTCCGGCGAGAAGTCGAGTTTCCCCGCATTGATTAGAAATCTGCGGTCGTCTTCGCCGAGATAGAAAGTCTCGTTCGGAATATAGGAATCCGGAAAATTTCTTTTGTAGCCTATGGGCTTGCGTCGGTTATGGGGAATACGCAGGTGAGAGCGCACCGCAAGGGAACCGGACAGGCTGTAAACCGTGGCGGGTCCTTTACCCGAAACTTCAAGCTTTCCTTCGTTTACGAGCCGTTTCAAGACGCGCCATATCGTAACGCTGCTTGAGTCCGGCGCTACATGATTACGAATATCCCGACGGCGTGCGCGGGCATGGGCCGCGATGTAATCGATGATGTTCTGGTCTGTAAGCTTCATGAGTCGATGTACGGCCGAATGTTACGGATGCCGGGAACTGCACAGTTTTTTCGATTAGTTGTAATGAAACGATTTGTTTAAACAGTATCATGAATACAAGCCCATTATACAAGTCTTTTTCGAAGTGGCCAATATATCTCTTCATATTTTTGAAACGATATGTCGGTACAGGGAGCGTCGGGAAACTCAAGTCATTCTCTCCGGCAATCCTGCAAGACGTCCGCGGGGGGTCATGGAGGAGTCCGGGTGCCCCGCTACGGCAACTAAAGCCCCAGCGCGCAGGCGTCCCTGTCGCTGAGAAAACTTCCGTTCGACCTTTCTCTTACGGTCTTTCCCCTCTTCCACGAACGCTCGCACCTGGGTTCCGAGGAAAGATCGACCAGACTGACTCGGTTTTTCTCTCCGGAAACTATCTCGAACCTGCTCACCCCGCAGAGGTCTTCGAGTTCCTCTTCGAAATTTCTTATTCTTCCGTGCAGGTCCTGCGGCACTTCCAACAGAATCGCCGCGTCGAGCGGATTGCTTATTCCGCCCTCTCCCTGTCCCCGGGCGTCTTCGAGCGCCTTCAGGCAAAGCTTTCTCACGTCCATGACCTCGTTCCACGCCGCGTCGGCTTCCGCTTTTTCCGGCCGCGAAAAAGTTTCGAGGTGCACTTCCGCGTTCTCGTCCCCCTTGAGAGACCTGTAGGCTTCGAACGAAGTGTGGACCAGAACCGGGGCCAGAAACCTTATCAGCGCGCCCGCTATCCGGTACATGACCGTCTGCGTTCGCCTTCTTCTGCGGCTGTCTTTTTTCTCGCAGTACAGCCTGTCCTTGACGCAGGCGAGGTACACGGCGCTCATCTTGTCGTAGCAGAAAGAGAAGATCAGGTCGCTTGCCTGCTTGTAACGGAAACCCGCGTAGGCGTCCGCGGTTTCGCGCGCGAACTCCGTGAACTCGCGGTATGCCCAGCGGTCGATCGAGTACCTGTCGTTCTCCGTGAGCTCCACCGCGTCCGCGTCCGGGTCGAAGTCGCTCAGGTTTCCGAGCAGAAACCTTATGGTGTTTCTTATTTTTCTGTACTGGTCGGCCGCTACGTCGAAAAACTCCCAATCGACCTTAACGTCGTTCGAGTAGCTCAGAGAGCTTACCCACCACCTGCATATGTCCGCCCCGTACCTGCCGAGTATTTCGTCGACCTCGAGGGCGTTGCCGCCGGACTTGCTCATTTTCCTGCCCCGGGCGTCCACCATGAATCCGTGGGTGAAAAGCCCGAGGAAAGGCGCGCGGCCGCTCGCTCCGCAGGCGGCGAGAAGCGAGGACTGAAACCATCCCCTGTGCTGGTCGGAACCCTCGAGGTACATGTCCGCCGGGTAGCGAAGTCCCCTCTTGTTGACGACGGAGTTCCAGGAGGATCCGGACTCGAACCACACGTCGAAGATGTCGGCGCCCTTTGAAAGACCCTCGAGATCCTCCCTCGAACGCAGCCACCCGGGCGCCTCGGGGTCGCTCTCCGGACTGTAGTTTTCCAGAAGCTTTCCGGTTTCCGAATAAAACCACACGTCGGAACCCTTTTCCCTTATCTTTTCGGTGACGGCCTCGACCATCCTGCGGGTCATGACCGCCCTTCCCTCCCCGTCGGTGAAATAAGGAATCGGAAGTCCCCACGACCTCTGTCTCGATATGCACCAGTCGGGTCTCGATTCGAGCATTCCCCCCAGCCTGTTCTTTCCCCAGTCGGGATAGAAGTCTATGTCGTTTCGAACGGCCGCAAGGGCCGTTTCCCTGAGCGTCTTTCCCTCTTCGCCGAACGGCTTGTCCATGCGTATGAACCACTGCTCGGTCGCCCTGAATATGGTGGGAGTCTTGCTCCGCCAGTCGTGCGGATAGCTGTGAGCGTAGGACTCGGAGTGAAACAGGTTTCCGGAATCCGAGAGCCTTCGCGTTATTATGTCGTTGCTCTCCCACACCCCCCTGCCTCTTATCCACTCCGGCGCCGTGTCGTCGAAAGTGCCGTCTTCCCTCACGGGACAGTAGATCGGGAGTCCCTCCCGAAGTCCCGTTCCGTAGTCCTCGTCGCCGTGACCCGGGGCGGTGTGCACGCACCCCGTGCCGCTTGAGAAGGTCACGTAGTCGGCCGTCACTATTTTCGACTTTCTGTCGATGAACGGATGGATGCATGAAGCGCCCCGGCCCGAAAGCTCTTCGCCCGGGCAGGAGCCGACCCGCTCGAAGTCCTTTCTTCCGGCTTTTTCGAAGACTTCTCCGCTGAGACTTTCTCCCATGATCAGGCTTTCGCCGCCGGGGGACCTGTAGAGACCGTACCTGCCGCCCGGGGCCACCGCCACGGCGAGATTCGCCGGAAGGGTCCAGGGAGTGGTGGTCCATATCATCACGTGGACTTTTTCGTTTTCCCCCACGCCCAGCGAAGGAGGAAGGGACGAAGGGTCTTCCACCTCGAACAGCACGTAGACGCTCTTGTCCTCCCTCTCGTGGTATTCGAGTTCCGCTTCGGCAAGGGCCGTCCGGTTCTCTATCGACCAGTGAACGGGCTTGAGGTCCCTGTAGACGAGGTTTTTTTCAAGCAGTTTCGAGAACACCTCGAGCACTCCCGCCTCGTAATCCGGGGTCATGGTCAGGTAGGGTTTTTCGTAGTCGCCGAGCGTTCCCAGGCGGACCATCTGCCTTGACTGGGCTTTCACGTACTTCTCGGCGTACTTCCGGCAGCTGCGCCTTATCCCCAGCTTCTCCATGTCCCGCGCGCCTTCTCCGAGTTCCTTGAGCACCTTGTGTTCTATGGGAAGCCCGTGGCAGTCCCACCCGGGAATGAACTCCACGTCGAAGCCCTCCATCGTCTTGGACCTCACGACGATGTCCTTGAGCACCTTGTTGAGCAGGTGGCCCAGGTGTATGGGACCGTTTGCGTAGGGGGGGCCGTCGTGGAAAACGAATTTTTCCCTTCCCCCGCTCCCGTCGCGGATCTTCCGGTAGAGATTCTCCTTCTTCCAGACCTTCTGGATGAGAGGCTCCTTTTGCTGGAGATTCGCCTTCATGGGAAAATCCGTGCGCGGAAGGTTAAGGGTGTCTTTGTAGTTTGTCTTCTCGTTCATCTGCGCGTTCGGAAAAGGCTCGGGCTTCGGCGCGCCCGCTTTCTGGCCGGTTTCGCGGGAGGTTTTTCAGACCTGGTCGAAAAAAGACTCAAGCTCTTCGAAAAGCGTGTTCGAAAACTCCACCCACTCGTTCCACTCGACCATGTATTCTCTCGACTCGTCGACTTTTTTCTTGACGATTATCCCGTTATTGTAGGTTTCCACAAGAAAATACCCGACCTGCTGGAGTTTTTTCTCGAGTATCGAGGAATACCTGTGGAGAATGAGGATTCTTTCCTTCTCGGCTTCCCTGAATTCGGCTATGAAATAGCCGTTGTTCTGGGGAGAAGGCATGTCCATGGTCACGTGCTTGAACATCGTGGGGTTTATGTTTTCGGCTTTCATCGATATGTAGAGCTCCATTTTCGCCTCCGCCAGAAGGCTATTTTACAACATTTTTCGAAACATTGCTCAAACAACCTGTTATAATGGAGCCTGGACCGTGTTTCGCAAAGGAGAGAGAACATGAAATTCTTCATCGATTCGGCAAACCTCGAGGAAATCAAGAGCGCCGCGGCTTTCGGAATAGTGGACGGAGTGACGACGAATCCCTCGCTCGTGTCGAGGGAAAAGAGCCAGGGCAAGTTCGAGGAGCTCGTAAAGGAGATATGCGACGTGGTAAAGGGCCCGGTGAGCGCCGAAGTGCTGAGCACAGGCTACCGCAGGATGCTTTCCGAAGGCAGGAAACTGGCGAAAATAGACGAAAACATCGTGGTGAAGCTTCCGATGACCGAAGACGGCGTGAAAGCCACCAGGACGCTGGCGGACGAGGGCGTGGCGGTGAACGTGACCCTGGTCTTTTCTCCCTCCCAGGCGCTTCTCGCCGCAAAGGCGGGGGCGGCGTACGTAAGCCCCTTCGTCGGAAGGCTCGACGACATCTCCTCGGGAGGCATGAATCTCGTGCTGGACATCTGCGAGATATACGCTCACTACGCCTACGAAACGGAGATACTGGTCGCGAGCGTGAGGCATCCCATGCACATAGCGGAAGCCGCCAGGATGGGAGCCGACGTCGCGACTTTTCCCTACAAGGTGTTCACCCAGCTCTTCAGGCATCCCCTGACCGATTCCGGTCTCAAGAGCTTCCTGGACGACTGGCGGAAAAAGTAGGGGATTTTTCCCCGCGGGCGCAGACCAGAAACTCCCTGTTGCCTCCCGCTCCTTTTATCGGGGATTCAATCATGCCTTTAACTTCGAGTCCCAGTTCCCTGATATGGGAAGTTATTTTGGCCTTGACCTCCTTCAGTTTTTCCTCGTCTCTGACTATGCCCCCTTTTCCGACCCGTCCTTTTCCGACTTCGAACTGGGGCTTTACCAGAGCGATCAGGGTTCCGTTTTCCGCCAGCACCGAAAGCGCCGGTTTTATCATCATCGTGAGAGAAATGAAGGAAACGTCGATCGCGACCAGGTCGACTTTCTCGCCCACGTCCTCGGGCCGAAGGTATCTGCAGTTCATCCTTTCCCCGACCACCACCCTGCCGTCGTTTCGAAGGTTCCAGTCAAGCTGCCCGCGGCCCACGTCGAAGGCATAGACCCTGGAAGCCCCGAAGCGGAGAAGACAGTCGGTAAATCCCCCGGTCGAGGCTCCTATGTCGAGGGCGGTCTTCCCTCTCACCTCGACTCCGAACTCCATTAGGGCCTTTTCAAGCTTGAGACCTCCCCTGCTCACGAACCTGTTCGGGTCCGCCCGAACGAGAATGTCGCGGTCCCTCCCGACGGACGTTCCGGGCTTGTCCACCACCTTTCCGTCCACGACCACCCTTCCCGACATCACGAGGGCGCGGGCGCGGTTGCCGGTTTCGGCCAGGCGCCTTTCCACTAGCAGGGCGTCGAGCCTGGTCCTATTTTTCCCTCTCACTCAGCCACACCGCTATTTCTTCAAGCTCGTTGGGTTCTCTGTCGAAATCCCGAAGCTCGCGTACCGCCCGGTTCGTAAGGTCCGAGATGCTCTCTTCCGATTTTTCCCGGTCCGCAACCGGGGCGGTCTCGGTTTCTTTCGCCGAAGACGCGAGGCTTTCCGACTCCCCGCCCGTATCCAGAACGTCGTCCCTCATCTGGAAGGCGAGCCCGATCTTCTCGGAATAGGACTTGAGGCTCGAGAGGTCCTTCTCTCCCGCTCCCCCGATCATCCCTCCGCTCACGACCGCCGCGGCGAACATTTTGGCCGTCTTCATCAGGTTCGCGCGCGCGACCCGCTCCGGCGAAGCCCGACCCGCCCCTTTCATCTCGAGATCCAGGCTCTGTCCCGCGACCATTCCCCTGGATCCGGCCGCGGCGGCGAGGGTGAGTATCACTCTTGTCACGAGCCGCGGTTCCACTCCCGCGGAAAGGCTCTCCGACGCCGCCAGTCCGAACGCGTCGGTCAGAAGCGCGTCTCCGGCGAGCGTGGCGGTGGCTTCGCCGAAAACCCTGTGGTTGGCCGGTTTTCCCCTTCTGGTGTCGTCGTCGTCCATGGACGGGAGGTCGTCGTGGATAAGCGAATAGGTGTGAATCATCTCGATCGCGCAGGCGGCGGGAAGAGCCTTCCCCCAGCTTCCGCACGCCAGTTCGCAGGCGGCCAGGCAGAGAATCGGCCTGATTCTCTTTCCGTCCGAATGAAGACTGTAGACGATCGATTCGTGAAGTTTCGTTTCTGCCCCGCCGGGCGGGAAGTATTCCCGAAGCTTCCGGTTCACTATCTCTTTTCTTTCTTCGAGATAGCCTTTTAGATCAAAGCTCATTTATTCCGGTTCATCGTCGAAATCTTCGAGACTCAGGGCGCCGTCGTTTCGCTCTATCACCAGGCTTATCTTCTTTTTCACGCCTTCGAGGTTCGCGTAGCATTCCTTCACCAGCCCGGCGCCCCGCTCGAACTTCTCTATCGATTCGTCGAGAGGAAGCTTTCCCGTTTCGAGAGCGTCTACGATTTCCTTTATTTCTTCAAGGAGCTTTTCGAAAGACCTGGTTTCGGAACTCATCTTCTCTATACGGTTATGAGCTCCTTGTCCGTTCCCTCGATCACGTAGGGACTCGCGGAAACGGGATTGACGTCGAGCATGGTAACCCTGTCGCCCGCCTCGACCGTGACGCCGTCATGGTAAACCACTATGTCCTGCTCTTTCGACCTCTCGACCATGAGCGGAATTATGTGGTCGGGAAGCGGAGGCTCGAAGGTTCCCTTGATTCTCCTGTTCGCCCTGAAGCTGAAGACGACGTGCTGCTCGTGGAGAATTTTCGAATACACGTCCATCACGTCCACCTGCTTTCCGAAAGCGAGCGGAATCTTGAATTTCGTCATTTCCTCGGCGTCGGAAGCTCGCGCGAAACTGTTTAGAAGCGCGTAGGTGTCTCCGGTCTTGAAATCTATTCTCGCCAGACGGCAGGCGAGAACGTTTACGTGATCGCTGGTGGTGAGGGATATGAGGGTGTCGGCGGGAGAAAATCCCGTCTTTTCGATGGTGCCCGTGTCCATGCTGTCTCCCTCGACCACGTTGAGATCCTCCGACCTGGAAATTTCCACGAACCTGGTGTTGGTGTCCACCAGCCAGACCTCCTTTCCGTGTTTTTCGAACAGCCTGGCCAGCAGCCTTCCGAACCTGTGGGCTCCCACTATGACCACCTTGCTCGTGGTGTCGGTAACCCCGAGGAACCTCGAGACGAAACCCGTGGTCATTCCCTGCAGAAGCACGGAAATCGCTATGGTCAGGAACACGAGCCCCTGGATCACTCCGCCGCCGGCGACTTCTTTGTGCTCGAGCTCTATCGCTATGAAAGAGGCTATCGACGCCGCTATTATTCCTCTGGGAGAGATGAAGGAGAGAAACGCCTTTTCCCTTATCGAGAGCCTGGAACCCAGGGTAAGCAGGAATATCTGCACGGGCCGCACGAGAAAAATAAGCCCCAGCACCACCAGAACGCTGTAGATTCCGACATCCTTTATGTGGTTGAGCTCGAGGTTCGCGGCCAGGAATATGAAAAGAAGGGAAATGACGAGAATGGTGAGCTTCCCCTTGAACTTCCTCATGTTCTCTTCTTCGGGAATCTTCAGGTTTCCGACGATGGCGCCGGAGATGATGGCCGACACGAGTCCCGCGTCCGGGGTCAGGATTTCGGAAACCTCGTAGATCGTAAGCGCGCACGCCAGTATGAACAGGTCGACGAAGTCCTCCATGTAGATGTAGAACTTCTTGACCACCTTGGTGGCCAGGTAACCGCCGACAAGACCTATGACCGCGCCTATGAGGAACTTGTAGCCGACCAGAAGCAACCCCTTGCCTATGTGCGTGATCTCGGTCTCGACCAGGATTATTTCCAGCACGAAGAAGGCGACCAGAGCTCCGACGGGGTCGATCAGAACCCCTTCGTATTCTAGTATGTTCTTGAGGTTGGACTTTATCCGGAACCTTCTCAGAAGAGGCTGTATGACCGTCGGACCGGTCACGATCACCAGGGAGCCGTAGAGAAAGGCCATTCCCAAGGAGAGATCCGTCAGGTAGTACGCGAGAATCGCCCCGCCCACCATGGTGATCATCGCTCCCGCGGTTATAAGCAGAAGTATGAGGTTTCCGTGGTCCGCCGCTTCCTCGCGTTTCAGGTTCAGTCCGGCTTCGAACAGAACGATCGCCACGCAGAGCTTTATTATTATGTTCAGCCCGTCTCCGAACTCCGAAGGATGGACCAGAGACAGAAACTCGGGGCCCACGAGAACCCCGAAGATCAGAAAAAAGACTATGTTGGGAAATCCCGTCCTGACCGAGAGCATCTGACCGACCACTCCCAGCACCAGGGCAAGAGATACCATTATAAGCAACTCGACACCCTAACCTTGTTTTTTTAGCATCAGGATACGGACCTGAAGACGACTGCAGACAATTATAACACAATCTTCCGAAAACTGAATTGACGCAAACCGCGGGTGGTGGAAAAACGACCCGAAAACCCTGCCGCGAGTTGCGGGAGCATCTTCTGAACCGTCGTCAAAACTGGTAGCGGGGGCGGGATTTGAACCCGCGACCTTCGGGTTATGAGCCCGACGAGCTGACCGAACTGCTCCACCCCGCGACAGTTGTTCCTGTAAAATCTAGTCGGAAAAGCGGTTATGTCAAGACGTGTGAGTAGTTTTTCAATCGACCCGACAGTCGAGGAGCATTCCCGCGATGCGCAGGCGTTGAGAGAGAACCGGTCCGCTCTGGAGGGTGAGTTCACATTCTGAATGTCCTGTCCGAAGTTCCCGTCGCCGGTCTTCAATCGCCATGTCGGACATCCCACCCATGCTTAAACGGCTCCCGGCTCTGTAGTTCCGACCGTTCCCGCCGGAGCGTCCGCGTCCGAGGGAGAAAAAAACTCATTCCCCCCGCGGAAACCGTCCGCCTCTCTTCCGAGAGCGTCCGAAAAACAAAGGCTCATTTTGCTGAGCGTATGCATCATTTTGCCATTGCAGCAATGAGACAAGTTCGAGAGTTGAGGTTGCGTTCAAGGTCGACCAGATGGAACCAACGCAAGTAGTTGTCCAGATATTTGGTCGCCACTCCACGGTATCTGCTCAAAAACCACTTGAACCTGCTGTGGCGACTGTTGACCGTCTGAATGTGCACGTCTCCTCGAACACGCTCTCCCGCCGTAAAATTGACAGTCTCATGGCTGACCCCCAAGTCCCTGGCCATGGGCGGATAGCTGCGGTGGCCGTCGGAAACCAGAAGAACATCCTTATCCATCCTGGGTCCCAGAACATCTTTCAACACCTTGGAAGTGACCGCGGGCAAAACGGCGCTCATCGTAGTTCCGCTTCGGTCCGCTGCCATCAAAACGGGAACCTGTTCCCTTGAGATTCCCCGCTTTGACGCCTTGCCTCCTCGCCTGCGGGCAGGACGGCCAATCTTGCGTTCTCCCTTGCGGCTTTTGAGCAAATAAGTCTCATCCGCTTCCACTATCCCCTTAAGCCTGTCGGCGGATGTCCTTGCAGCTTCGAGGAACCTGTGTCGCCACCGAAAGGCTGTGGAAGGGTTTATTCCGCATCGCTCGGCGGACTCGTGTATAGTGTCTCCGTCGGCCAGCGCCTCGCTGAAAGCCAGCCACTTTTTCTTGAGGCCAAGTCCCGACAGCGGAGTGCCCGTCAGAGCGTTGAAAGTGCGCCTGCATCCCTTGCAGTAATACCTGCGCAACCCTCTGGCTTTTCCTCTCGATACCGCTCCTTTCGTGTTGCAGCGAGGACAGGTTCTGTCCTCGTCCACCGCAAGCTCGATAGCAGCCAGAGCGTCTGCGCCTTCGGTAGTCCCGTCCAGCACTTTGATAGCTGACTTGCGTTGGCCTCGGGTCAAATTCTCCGCTTGGGAAATCCAGTTCTGAAAGGTAGATTGTTCCATGGTATGTATCCTCCTCGGTTGACTGATATTTTACCATGAATGCATACGCATAGCAAAATGAGCCAAAACAAAAGAGGCATAAGCAGCATCGCCAAGAACACCGGAGAGGAGAACCATGCTCCCGACGAGGCGAACCGACTCTCACCACCCGAAATCGCGCACCCGCCGTCGCCACCGCTCCCGGATGTTCCCGAGTTTCCACTGCCCGAGCCCATGTTCGTCATCAGGTCGTACACCACCGCAAAAGGAGAAAATCCGCTCGAGTCCGCGCATACCATCTCCCCTTCCACAGTCGAGGAAAGCCTCTCCCACGACCCTCCGGAGAACCTTATCAGGTAAAGCCTCCGCTCGCCCGACGCCATGCGAAGTTCCTCCGTCACCGGAAGGCATATCCTCACGGCGGCATCAGGCGCGGGGGAAACATCTACGTCCACCAGCACGTGGTCCGCGTCGTCTCCCGTGTATCCGAAAAGATCATCGTCTATCTCTACATCCGCGTCCGGCGGCTGAAGGGTAACGACCAGATTCTCTATCGTCTCCCCGCCGCTCTCAAGCTCCGTAGGCAGAACCACCTCAAGCTCCGTGTCCCCGGGAAGCGTGGAATCCACCGTCACCGTCGTGTCTCCCTGCGAAAACTCTCCCGACGTCGCGCCGACCACCGTCCTCTCGTCGTCGTCCACTATGGTGCCCGTGGCCACCCCAGAACCAGAAACGCGCACATCGCCCGGACTGGGAGTTCCCAAAGACACCTTCACCGTCTCGTCTCCTTCCAACACGGAATCGTCGTTTATCGGCACCGATATGGTCTGCGTCAGCGGTCCCCCCTCGTAGAAAACAAGAGTCCCGCTCCTCGCGCTCGAATGGTCGTAGTCCCCGCTGTCCGCCGTCCCGGGCGTCGCCGTTCCCGCGTCCGGACCTGCAGCAATCACCGTCCAGGGCACCGTCACGCGGCGACTGCTCGTCGTGCTCAGCCTCACCGTGAAATCGAGAGTCTCATCGCTCTCCGACGCTGTCGCTCCGGTTATCATGAGACCGGGATAGTCGTCGTCCATAACGTTCACGTCCACCCTCCTGCTGACGTACTCCGCGCCGCTTGACACCTCGTGCGACAGAGTTGCCCTCTCGTCGAGCAGGTTGTCGTCGGAAAGCGCCTCCACCGTCACCGTCTGCGCCGTGTCCCATGTGGTGGAGGTGAACGTAAGTTCCTGTCTCGCCCCTGCCAGATTCGAACCCGTCTTGACCGCAACGCCCGCGTTGTTGCTCGCCACAAGTATCGTGACGTCGTCGGTGGGCTGCGCATTGAGCTTCACCGTGTACTCCCTGCTTCCACCCTCCGTCAGCGAGAGCGCGGCGGAGGGAGTCACCGTTATCGCCGGAGCGACCAGCGGTATCCATCCGGCTGCTCTGTGAGTAGTAGTAGAAGTATGCCTCGTCATAAGGAGAACGAATCCGCCGTTGTCGATCATGGCCTGGGTCGGGGTGACGTTAAAGCTGCGATTGCCTTGTACGCCGCTAGGCCTGTTGGCAATCTGTGTGCAGCCCGTTAAGGAGATAAAAGCGCCCGTCGGCACGCTGGTCCAAGTACAGGCGTAAATGTTGAAGAAATACCAATTTTGGGCGATGGTTAAAGTAAATCCGGCACTCTGCTGAGTGGTCTCGGCTCGAAGGGCTGAAGGAAATACACCAGTATATATGACACTTCGACCATTAAAGTTTCGGTTCTGCGCCGAAGCCTCCGGCGGGAGATGAAAAACTCCCGAAGCTAAAACCAGGAAGAGAAGGAAAGCCTGAACCGGCAGCCCGGAAAATTCGGCGAATGTTCTAGATTGAAATATGGGGGGGGGGGGTATTACGCGGGCGATCCGCGCTTCGACTTTCATGTCCGCAACTTCTTCGCCGCGGAGGGCGTTCGGACCGGACGACTCCGACCCGAGGGTGCCGGAAAACGATAAAGAACCCGAGCGCCTCACTTCGCAAAAGTCTTTCCGAACCGAAACCGCAGTTCGCTTTCCAAGCTCCGAGGACGGTTTCTCCGCCGACGACTTTGCTCCGTATTCCATTTCTATCCTCCCGTCACTGCCTTCAAGACAAGAAAATTATAATATGTTTCCAAGCGCGCTGTCAAGAATTCGTTGGAAATTCACCCCCCCCCCCCCACCATTTACAGAATTGCAAGCGTATTTTGAAATCTCGACGTCGAGAGAAACTCGGCGTGCGACATAACGCGAAGATGCGGAAAATCCCGTTTTCGCAATGCCGAAAGCGGATGCGACCGGAGCGAAAATCAAGAAGACCCTGACGATGTCCAAGGAAACGTTCCCGCCCGATACGCGGGCGTTATGCGAGAGAACTGGCCAGCGACGACGCTACTCCTGACCAGTAGTTGACCCTTCGCTACCTTCAACATAGAAGAATTGTAATATGTTTCCAGACGAGTTGTCGGGACTTGTTAGAAACTGTGCTGTGGTTCACGGAGACAAAAGTGGATTTTGCCTCCCGCAGCATTGATGTTTTTACGGCCGGATTCCGCCGTGCTTACCCTGCTCACTTTCCTTTGAAAGTAAACATGCATGTAAAAAAGCGGTGTTAAATGGAACCCCTCCTTATTTTGTCAATAAGACGGGCAGTATCTCGCGCGGTGGACCGGGAACGGGATAAACCTTGAAAAAGCAGGGCGTGCGTGCTAATTATTTTCATGTGATGTCCGTTCGACATCCTGCGGTCGCGCAGCTTTTCACGCTTCCGACTCAAGCTGAGGAGATACAAGTTCATGCTGAATAAAACTCTGGTCGTTTTTTCGTTTCTCGCGGCTTTTTCTCTCGCGGGCTTTTCTTTCTTCGCGGCGGCGAAAACCGTCATCGTGTCCGACAGCGCCGACAGCGGGCCGAACACTTTCCGGGCCGCCGTAGAGAAGTCTAACAGGGACGGTTCGGTCGACGTGATCAGGTTTCGGACGCTAAAGCGGCCGGTGGAGCTGAAAACCCCCGTCGTCTACACGGGCGCCCAGGGCATCACGATCGAAGGCGAAGGAGCGGAGATAACGCAGAAAGGTTCGACCCACCTGCTGGTGGCGAACGGAGGAGGCAATCTCTACCTTGAGAACATCTCCTTCACGAACGCCGGGAAAAGCGGCATCGTCGTCAGCGTTCCCGAAGGCGACCAGCCCCGCGAGCAGGTTGTTTTTCTGAGAAACGTGGTTCTGAGCCGAAACGGCTGGCACGGCCTTCATTTCGACGATCAGCGCGGCGGCGACGGAACCGGAGCGGATTCTTCCTCGAGCCTGCGCTTTCTGATGATCGACAGCACCGTTACCGGCAACAACTCGGACCCCGCCCTCTCCGCCGCCGACAAAGACGGAATCAGGATTGACGAGGGCGGCGCCGGGGGCGTCACGGTCGTCATATCCGGAAGCGTTCTGAATAAAAATTCCGCGGACGGAATAGAAATCGACGAAACCGGCCAAGGAGACGTGCTCGCGACCGTAATCGGCAGTTCCTTCAACGAAAACGGGTCTCATCCGCACAAACCCTCGGATCTAGAAGACGGACTTGACATCGACGAAGCGGGTCCGGGCGATATCCACCTGAAAATCACCAAGTCGACGATAAATTCCAACCGGGACGAGGGACTCGACCTGGACGAAGACGGAGACGGAGCGATTTACCTCTCCGCGGTCGACCTCGAGGCGTCCGGGAACGCGGACGAGAACATAAGGGCGACCCAGCTTCGGAGCGGAAGCGTGAACGCGTTGATGAGAAAAGTCACGGTGACGCAAAGCCGCCGCGGAGACGGAGTGAAGCTCGAAAGCTTCGACAGCGGAAGAGACCGGAACGCGACGGGCAAGATATTCGTCACGCTGCAGAACTCGGACATATTGCGCAACGGGGACGAAGACATACAGCTCGACGGCGCGAGCGGGGAACTCGTCATTCATCAAAGCACGTTCGGAACCTCGAAACTGCTGGAAGGGATCGTGATCACGAGAATTCCCTGAACCCCGCGGCGGGCGGCTCTCCCCTCCCCGCTTCAGAGAGAGATTCCGGCGCGTTTGACGAGATCCTCGGCCATGCGTGCCCCCCCGGCGGCGGCGTCTGCGGCGTCGCACAGCCAGCTGTTTTCGAAAATCCTGTTTTTCCCCGCGTCGACGAAGACTGCCCCGGCTTTTATCTTCCCGTCGCGCGCGAGGGCGCAGCATCCGAGAGGAATCGAGCAGTCCCCTCCGAACGTCTTCAGAAAGGAGCGTTCGAAAGCCGCCTCGGTCTCGGTGTCTTCGTGGACGATCTCCGACGCGAGCTTTCCGGTTTCCGCGTCGTCTTCCCTGTATTCCACCGCCACTATGCCCTGACACGGGGCGGGCACCATGAAATCCCGCGGAAAGTACAGGGAGATGCTTTCGGAGAGTCCCAGCCTCTTCAGTCCGGCCGCGGCGAGCACTATCCCGTCTAGTTCTCCCGAAAGAGCCTTTCCGAGCCTGGTGTCCACGTTCCCCCTGATGGCGACGACTTCGAGGCCCGGAAACCCGCGAAGCAGCTGGCTCTTTCTCCTGACGCTTCCCGTTCCTATCCTGGCTCCGTCGGGAAGGCTCTCCGGCGGGTCCCCGTTTCCCGAAACGAAGACGTCCCGGGGATCCTCTCTTTCCATGGCCGACCCCGCGGCGAGGCCGGGAGGAAGAACCGAAGGCAGATCCTTCATGCTGTGAACGGCCATGTCTATGCGGCCGGAGAGAAGAGCCTCCTCTATTTCCTTCACGAAGACCCCCTTGCCGCCCATCCGCGACGGGTCCTCGAGCGGGTTCGCGTCGCCCGTGGTCCGTATCCGCCTTATTTCCGTTTCGAGAGAGGGAAAAGCGTCCCGAAGCCTCTTCTCGACGAGACGCGTCTGGGTCAGGGCGAGCCTGCTACCCCTGGTTCCAATTCTCAGCTTCGTCATCGACGTCCGCCGCTTCGCGCCCCGCGTTTTCCGCCCCCAGACCGAAAAGCGTCCTGGCCGCTTCCGAGTAGACGGCGCCTTCGTAACCGGAAGCCCTTTTCTTGAGGCTGGTGGCGGGGTCGTGAAATATCTTTCCGACTATTGAGCTTGCGAGACCTTCGACGATTTCCCTGCCGTCCGCGCCGCCTTCGAGCTTCCTGACGGCCTTTTCGACTTCCGCCGCCCTTATGCGCTCGAATTTCTTTCCGAGATCTATTATGACGGGAAAAACCCTGAGGCTCTCCATCCAGTCCATGAAACTTCTCTCCACGCCCGAAATTATCTCCTCGGCCCTGGCCAGGCTCTTTTTCCTGGAGTTCAGGTTGACGTCCTGGACCGTCCTCAGGTCGTCTATGTCGTAGAGGTAGACCCCGGGTATTTCGTTTATCCTGGGGTCTATGTCCCGCGGAACCGCTATGTCTATCATGAACACCGGGTCGTTTTTCCTGAGCCGCAGGGACTGCCTGACGTGCTCGCTTCTGATTATGTAGTCCGAAGAGCCCGTGGCGGTCACCAGAATGTCCACGTCCTTGAGGCAGTAGAGCAGCTCCTCGAACCTGACGGGTTTCGCCCCGAGGGAGCGGGAAAGCTCCCTGGCGTTTTCAAAGTTTCTGCCGGTCACGTAAAGGTCCCTTATCTTGTTTGAGACGAGGTACCTGGCGAAAATTTCCCCCATCTCTCCCGTTCCGACCAGCATGGCGGTGCGGTTCGCCAGGTTTTCGAATATCCTTTTCGCGAGTTCCACGCCGAGATGGCTCACGGAGACCGCCTGGGAAGAGATTCCGGTCTCCGTCCTGACTTTCTTCCCCGCGAAAAAGGCCTTGTTGAAAAGCCTGTTGAGTATGAGTCCCGAGGCTTTCTCCAGGCGCGCGACGTCGTGGGAATTCTTGAGCTGACCCAGTATCTGGGTTTCTCCCAGCACCATGGAATCGACGCTCGACGCCACCCTGAAAAGGTGTCCGGCGGCGGCTTTTCCCGAAAGCGCGTACGTGTGGCGGTCGAGACTGTCGCCGGACATCCCGTGAAAGTCCGCGAGAAACGACTTTATCTCCTTCCGGCATTTCCCGAGGTTCTCGGTGACGGCGTATATCTCGACGCGGTTGCAGGTTGAGACTATGCAGCACTCGGAGACGCTTTCCCCGAGACGCAGCGCCGCGAGCCCCTCGCGCAGGTTCTCGTCCGAAAAGGAGAACCGCTCCCGCACTTCCACGGGGGCGGTCTTGTGGCTGATTCCGACTGCGAGTATCTCCACCATGCGTCCCGACCTCCGTTCCGAGGACTATAAGCTACCCGCGGAAGGGACTATATCAATTTCGTCCACGTTCGCGCCGGCCGGCTGGCTCACCACCGAAAGAACGACCCCCGCCGTCGCTTCGGGGCTCATCATCTTCGACCTGTCCCACTTTCCGGAAAGCGAGTTCCAGATGTCCGTCTCGGTCGGACCCGGCAGAACGGCCGACACCCTTATCCCCCTGCCCCGCACTTCCTCCCTGAGGGAATTGGTGAAGCCCAGCACGGCGAACTTCGAGGCGCAGTAGGCCGCCCAGCCCGGAAAGCCCCTTTTCGAGGCGTTGGAACCGATGTTGACTATGTGGCCTCCCGACGACATGAGGGGCAGGGAGTGCTTCGTCATGAGAAAGGTGCCCCTAGCGTTCACGGCCATGATCTCGTCCCACCGCCGGGCGTCGGTTTCCTCCACGGAACCGACGTGCGCCACGCCCGCGTTGTTCACGAGCACGTCGACGCGCCGCCCGCTCCGCCCGACGTCCCCCAGAAATCTCTCTATCTCCTTCTCGTCCGATATGTCGAACGGCGAAACGGTGAAGTTTCCCGAGAAAGACGACAGTTCGGTCTCGAGGGAGTCCGCGCCGCGGCGGCTACCGCAGCAGAGGGCGGCGAAGTAGCCCGCCCCGAGAAACCGGAGGGCGATGGCTTTTCCTATGCCTCTCGAGGCTCCCGTCACCACGGCGGTCTTCCGCCCCTCCCGCGCCTTGCCGGCCACTAGCGTCCCTCTCCCGAGCACTCGAAGAAGCTTCTCGAGTTTTCCCAGACGCGCACGCGATCGACTTTTCCGGGAAAGACTCTCTCGAGTCCTCTGCGAAGATACATTCCGATATTCTCCACCGTCGACATGTTGGTTCTGAAGAAGGGAATATCCCTGTCCAGGCGCCTGTAGTCCAGCTCCTCTATCAGCGGCCGCGCCCGTCGTTCAAGGTCGACGCGGCCGACCACCATGCCGGTTTCAGGGTCTATCTCCCCCCGTATCCCGACCTCCACGGCGTAATCGTGCCCGTGTCCCGCGGGATTGGAGCAGCGGTCGAAGGCGGCGAAATTCTCCCGCTCCGAGAGCTTTTCGAAAAAAAGCCTGTGGCTCGCGGAGAACCTGAATATTTTCGTCAGGCGAACGTGCTCCCTTTTTTCTTCTACACGCATTTCCAGTAATCGCAGAACAGGTCTTCGGTCTCGTAGACCCTTATCCTGTGGAGACGGCAGTCGTCCCTTCCGCGAAGCTTCTCCTCCACCATTTCCCAGAGAACCTTCGACATGTTCTCGATCGTCGGCACCAGGTCCCTGAAACGGGAATTGTCCTCGTTGAGGTTCTTGTGATCGAAATCCGCAAGGACGGAACCGATGATTTCCTTCAGGTCGAATAGGTTTATTATCATTCCCGTTTCGGGGTCTATCTCTCCTTCGACGGCAACCTCGAGGGCGAAGTTGTGCCCGTGTCCTCCGGGCAGGGAGGATTTGCCGAAGACCTCGAGGTTTTTCTCCGGAGTCCAGTTCCTGTTCCAGCACCTGTGGGAAGCGGAAAACTCGACTTTTCTGGTTATGAGCTTTCTCGAAGGCATCTCTCTTCCGGCTCCGGGGCGCAACGCACCTATCTGGTTCCGACCCGGAACCCTTTTTCCGCGATTCCGACCCTCTGCGGCGCGTCGTCAACCGCTTCCGTCACCCTGGCCGCCGCGATTTCGGTCCTCGAGAGAAACGGCTGCGGATAGACGCCCATGAAGAACATCATCGCCGCCAGAGGAAGCATAACGGCCGTTTCCCTCGGGTCGAGGTCTCCGAGCCGCTCGTTCACTCTTCTCGCCATCGGTCCGAACATCGTCTCCTGATACGCTTTCAGCGTATATACCGCTCCCAGAACAAGTCCCGTGGCCCCGAGAGCCGCGTACCAGCGGTTTTCGGCGAACGCTCCCAGAAGAATCAGAAATTCCCCGACAAAGCCGCTCAGAAGAGGCAGCCCTATGGAAGAGAGAGCGGCGATCATGAAAAACAGCGCGAAAACCGGCATTGCCCCCGCGAGTCCGCCGAACTCGGAAATGACGCTCGTGCGGCGCCTTTCGTACATGAATCCCACGAGTATGAAAAGCGCCCCGGTGGAAAGTCCGTGACCCGCCATCTGGTAGATTCCGCCCTGCACTCCGTGGAGGTTGAACACGAACACGCCGAGCATCACGAGCCCCATGTGGCTCAGGCTCGAATAGGCCACGAGCCTCTTGAGGTCCTTCTGGGCGAAGGCCAGCATCGCTCCGTAGACCATTCCGGCGAGGGAAAGGGCTACCAGCATCCCCGAGCAGGCGTCCACGGCTTCGGGAAAGAACGGGAGGAGGAACCTGATGGCCGCGTAGGCGCCCATCTTGGCCAGCACGCCGGCCATTATCACGCTTCCCGCGACGGGTGCTTCCGCGTAGGCGTCGGGGAGCCAGGAGTGGAAGGGAAACATCGGGATTTTTACGGCGAAGGCGAGGAAGAACGCCGCGAACACGAGTCCCTGGGGACTGATCAGCCCGTCGAACGCGAGCCGGGTTCTTTCAAGATCCGAAATGTCCATGGACCCGAAACCGAACTGGTCCACGTGCGCGTAGTACATGTAGATTATCGCGACCAGCATGAGACCGCTTCCAAACGCGGTGTAGAGGAAGAACTTCACGGCCGCGCGGATTCTGCGGGACGATCCCCAGATTCCTATGATGAAGTACATGGGGATGAGCACCGCCTCCCAGAATATGAAGAAGACCATCATGTCGAGCGCGGTGAAAACCCCCACCAGGGCGGATTCCAGGAAAAGCACGAGGCAGAGAAAAGCCCTCCAGTCGCCCTTCAGGGCGTTCCACGAGCAGAGAACCGCGATCGGGAAAAGAAACGTGGTGAGCATCACCAGCAGTATGCTCAGGCCGTCCGTTCCCAGGTGGAAGGAAACGCCCATGTCCGGCAGCCATGGAATTTTCCGCTCGAACTGCACGGAGGAAAGCGAGGCGTCGAATCCGAGGAAAAGAGGAACGGAGAACAGAAATTCCGCCAGGGTCACTCCCAGGGCGGCGGTCTTGAGCCCGCGGTCCGAAATCGCGCACAAGCGCGGCAGAAGCGCGACCGCGGCGGCTCCCGCCAAGGGAAGCAGCACGAGCAGGATCAGAATGTTGTCGTCGAAACTCACTTTCGGAAGAACCGGGGCGGCGAAACGAAAACTAGTTCCAACTATACTTTCATAAAGTCCCGTTCTCAACCGTCCCGGCGCAGGGAATATTCACCGCCCCGCGTTCGCCCTCGGCAAAGGAAGCCGATCTGCGGCTTTCCGTTCCTCGCGGGAATCTCGAAACCTAAGAATAAGCTTTAGCTGTCGTCTCCATTACCTCTGTATTGCTCATTTTTCCCACAGGTCCCGGAACCAGTATGGCGAGGTCGACTCCCGCCGCGAAATGCTCTTCCAGCTTCCTTTTGCAGTTCTGCGGAGTGCCGGCGAGAGCCACCGAGTCTATGAGCTCGTCGGTGAACGCCTCCGCCGGGTCGGCGCCGTCCTGCACCCGGTCTATTATCTCCCCGAAGCCGATGTTTCTTATGAGCCTCTGGTAGAAGGGAAACCTGGCGTAGGGTCCCAGTCCCTTCTTGGCGGCCGCCACCGCCGCCGCCTCGTCGTCGGAAACGAACGACGGAATGCCGTTTGTGACGGTTACGGACGACGCGTCGCGTCCCGCCCTGGCGGCGCCCGCGCCCACCTGCTCCTTCAGGGTCGACAGGTACGCCGGGGGACACAGATAGGGCATTATGCCGTCTGCCGCTTCGCCCGCGAGCTCCGCGGCCCCTTTCGTGAGCCCCGCTATGTAGACGGGCAGAGCGGGCGTTTTTCTCTTGAGGGAGAGCCTGGGAGACGTTCCGTCCGCAAACGCCCTCACCTCGCCGACGTAGTTCCTCATCGATTCGACCGGGTCGCCCATGTCTATGTCGTATCTGTTGTTTACGGGCTTGTGGCTCACCCCGAGGCCGAGAATCATTCTCCCGCCCGTTATTTCCTGTATGGTGAGCGCCGTCGCCGTGGCCACCACGGGCTGGCGCATGTATATGTTGGCTATCCACGTTCCGACCCGAATCCTGTCGGTGCATTCGGCGAACACCTGCGCGTTGCTCACGGCGCTGTACGGCGGAACCTCCGGCGAGAATATCGCGTCGAAACCCGCGGCCTCGGTGATTTTCGCAAGCGCCCTCAGGTCGCTCACGCTGCAGCCCCAGACGGGCGAAGTCGTTGCTATTTTTCCCATGTCAATCCTCCTTTGGGTTTTTTCAGTACTGGTTTACCACGTCCCTGTAGTAGTCGGAGCGAAGAAGACTTTCGTCCCCGGCTTCCAAAACGTCCCTTATTTCCCGCAGCACCCTCGGTTTTTCCTCCGGAAACCTTCCCTTGACCGCAAGGTAGTTCGATATGTGGTTCGAGTAGAAGTAGCCGCCGGAGAGCTCGGTGTTCTCGACTATGGTCTCAAGTTCCCGTATCATCTGGAATTTTCCGGGAAGTTCGAATTTTCCCTCCTTCCATTCCTCGTAGAGCGGAGCTTGGGGACGGAGCTGGAGGGAAAGCGCCCCGACGTACTCGGGGTCGCACTCGGTAAGAAGCTTCCCGGTGGCGAGAGCGTGCTCGCGGCTTCTGTCCGTGCCCCCGATGCCCAGAAGAACCATGACGGAATTCATTATCCCCGAAGCTTTCAGCTTTTCCGAAGCTTCCACAGTCTCGGCGAAGGTGGCTCCCTTTCTTATTCTCTCGAGCACCGCGTCGTCCCCGCTTTCAAAGCCTATGTAGACCATCGAAAGACCTTTTCGCCTGAGAATCGCGAGATCTTCGACGGATTTTCTGAGTATGTCTCCCACGTTGGCGTACATGGTGATTCTCTCAAGACCCGGGACCTTCTCGTCGAGATAGTCCATTATCTGAGAGAGCTTCGGGGTCGAGAGCACGAGGGCGTTTCCGTCGGCTATGAAGACCCTCCGGTCTATCAGCCCTCCCCTGACGGCCGCGTCGACGATTCCCCTGATTTCCTCCATGCCCCTCACCCTGAACTTCTGGGTTTCCTTCCTGTACATGGCGCAGTAGGTGCAGCAGTTGTGCGAGCAGCCGACGGTGGCCTGGAGAATGAAGCTCCTGTGTTCGCTCGGAGGACGGAAAAAAGGAGTCACGTATTCGATCATCGTTCTAACACCCTAACAAAATCAAGGGACATGTTCAACAGGACTTTGCAAACGGCCGGAGAATCGTGTAGCATTGGGGCCGTCATGCTTGATCTGGAACCGCACGAAAAAGAAGGTTTCATCTACATACTGGGCGTGCCGCTTCTGATAGCGGTCATACTGGGCATAGCCTTCCTCACGCACGTCGTCCTGAAGCCCTAGCGTCGCGCGCGGACGGCAAGGGTCCGCCGGCCTCGAACTGGAATTCACCCTCCTCTCCTCCCGTCGCGGGACGCTAGGGGCGGGCGGTTTCGGGTTCCCGTCGCTTTCGGCGGACGAAGGATCGATCTCTCTCCCGGCGAAGTCGGGGAAACCGCCGGACAGTTACTCGGCGTTTCGCGAAAAAATTCTATTTAGCTTCTCCGCAACCTTGTTATATTTAGTATCGTCAGGTTCGGACGGGATACTGGGAACGCCTCGCGCGAACGTCCCGCTCCGTCCGGCGGGACGACGGGGCCGCGGGGGAGCGAACAGCATGCGTGGAACTATCAACTGCGAGAAGGTGTCGTGATGGCCGGAAAAGACCCGCGAAAGAGAGCCATCAGTCCCGAGAGATGGGAATGGTCGCGGCTTCTGCGGACGAAGGACTGGTGGGCCGTGTGGCTCGGTTTTCTGCTGCTTTCGATCGGGTCCGCGATCTATTTTCCCAAGGTGGCGGACGTCAGGGAAAGACTGGAAGCGATAGACGCCCGGTACTCCGAGCACGCGATGCGGACGGACAAGTTCAAGACCATATCCTTTTACCAGATGTCCGATGAGAAACGGAAGGTAAAGGCCAAGGACAACTCCGCCGGCAGGTTTCTGGCGAAATTTCTGAAAAAACCCAGGGAGTGGACCGGCAATCCGCTCGACGCGTTCGTTCTGAACGAAGAAAAGGCGGCGGACAGGAAACGGACGGCGCTTGTGAAATACGAACGGGCGCGAGTGGTGGAGCATGTTTCGTTCGACGTGGCGATGGCCATGGAAAAAGCCGCCGAAACCCTGAGCTTCAGGGACGAGGGTCTGAACAGAAGAGCGGACGCCGCAATCGGCAAATGGCGAAACAGCCACATGAAGCTCCTGAAGCTTGAAAAGGACACCGGGACAGAAAGCTACAACCAGATCGGCTATCTTCTGGCCCTAGGAGCGACTTTCGCGCTTTTTTTCGGATTCGGCATGAAGGTCATGGGGGAATCCTTTTCGGCTTTCGTGAAGGGATTCGGGTTTATCTTCGCGGTGGGGCTCGTGGCGTACGTATGCGCGGGGGAATCGATTCTCAAGTACTACGGCATAGGGTACGCTCCGTGGGCGATAGCCCTGGGACTGCTGATCAGCAACACGGTGGGATTGCCGGGATGGGCGAAGCCCGCCGTGCAGACGGAATACTACATCAAGACGGGACTGGTTCTCCTCGGCGCCGAAATACTTTTCGAAAAGATTCTTTTCATCGGAGCCCCCGGCGTGTTCATAGCCTGGGTGGTCACTCCCGTCGTCTGGCTGTCGACCTACTGGTTCGGCCAGAGGGTGGTCGGGATAGCGTCCAAGCGTCTGAACGCGACCATATGCTCCGACATGTCCGTCTGCGGCATATCGGCGGCCATCGCCACCGCGGAGGCGTGCAGGGCCAAGGACGAGGAGCTCACCATAGCCGTGGGGCTCTCGCAGATATTCACGGCGGTCATGGGAGTCGTGCTTCCCCTGATCATCACGCTTTCCTTTCCCCTGGACAAGCAGATAGTGCTGGGCGGCGCGTGGATGGGAGGCACCATCGACTCGACGGGATCCGTGACCGCGGCAAGCGCCCTTCTGGGCGAAAAGGCGCTCTACATCGCCGCCACGATAAAGATGATCCAGAACATTCTGATAGGAGTTATCGCCTTTTTCGTCGCCATTCACTTCACGGTCAAGGTGGAGAGCGAGGAAACGAATCACAGAATGAACATAAGGGAAATCTGGAACCGGTTTCCCAAGTTCGTCCTGGGGTTCATGGCGTCGTCCATCATATTTTCGCACCTGTATTCATACTTCAACGCCCAGGCGGGCGGAATGGGCTACTCGATGATAGACCAGGGCATCGTCAAGGGAATGGCGGATCTGTTCAGGGGCTGGTTTTTCTGCTTCTCGTTCGTGAGCATAGGGCTTTCCATCAATTTCCGCAGTCTCAAAAAGCACTTCGCCGGAGGCAAGCCCCTGATTCTCTACGCAGTCGGGCAGTCGTTTAACCTTATCCTTACTCTCGTCGCCGCCTACGTCATGTTCTATCTGGCGTTTCCGAGCCTCACGGCGGCGCTGTGAACGAGGGAGGGACGACGGGAGAGAAGACTATGGGAGGACATGAAAACAAAAAGCGAAACGGACTTCGGGTCTGGGGACTGTTCGCGCTGGGAGTCGTCTGCATCGCGGTGTTCGTTCTATTCGTCAGCCCGTGGATAGAGCACAGGGTTCCGGCTCTTGCGAAAATCGCCAGGATATCGAAGGAAATGGGAATCGCTCCCGACGCCTACTTCTACGCGGAGACGGAAATATCGTACGACTCGGAGCGGTACGTGAGGGAATCCCTCGAGCTCAAGGCGCCCGAGCAGACGGGGATGACGCTGCCCGTCGCGGCTTCGATACTTCTTTCCCTGGTCATTCTCTGGCTGGGATACAAGCTTCTGCCTCCCTGACCGGCAGGCCTCCTTTCGGGCCGGTTTTCGTTTCGGCACCGCCTCGGTTAGACTTTCTCCCGGAGAGGAAAGAAAAATAGAAAGAATCTACGGCAACACCTCGGGACTTACCAGAAACGACCGGAAAAACGTACTCAGAATATACAAGAGGAAAATTCCCCGGGCCCGTCTGGCGACCCAGGAGCTCGTCCGCCTCCTCTCGTCTCTCTCCAGGGAACTCAAAAGAACCATAACGATCATTGCCGACCGCAAGGGCAAGATCGCGTTCGTCTTCATGGGAGAGCCCCGCGACTTTCCTTTTGAGAAGCTGCTCGGAAGAAGAAGGAGAGCGAAGTACAGGCTCAGGGGAGTCCGGGCGATGAGAACCGACCTCAAGGGCCGGGGACTCCGCGATTCGGACCTGATCACCCTTGCGAACGAACGGCTCGACACGGTGGCCTCGGTGTCCGTCGGCGACGACGGTTCCGCGGGACGTTTCGAATACGCGAACCTCGTCCCCCAGGACGGGGAGAACCGGTCGAAGTGGGAAATCCGCGGGTTTTCGGACATGGGCCGCGTGGACGTCGATTTCGAGCGCGAAGTGAACGAGACGGAACAGCGGCTCCGACGCGCCTTTCTGCAAAACGGGGGAAAGGAGAACAGGGAAGGAGCGATACTCGTGGGGTTCGGCACGAAATCCCGCCACCTTGCCGAAAGATCGCTCGAGGAGCTCGATTCCCTCGCTCTTTCGGCCGAAAAGGTGGTGCTCGACAAGACCGTGCAGATACGGAGGAACGCGGACCCCAGATACCTCGTCGGAAGGGGAAAGCTCAGGGAGATCGCGCTCCACGCAAAGCATCTGGGAGCCGACACCATCATTTTCGACACGGAACTTACCCCGGCGCAGGCGGGAGCCATCGGCCGCGAATCCGGCCTCGACATAATGGACCGAAGCCAGCTCATAATACAGATATTCGCCAGGCACGCGAAGACGAACGAGGGAAAAATCCAGGCGAGACTCGCGGAGCTTCGCTACAACCTCCCGAGACTCAAGGGAAAGGGCGAGGCGTTCTCCCAGCTCGGAGGCGGAATCGGAACGAGGGGTCCCGGGGAAAAGAAGCTCGAACAGGAAAGAAGAAACGTAAGAAAGCAGATCGAACAGCTCGAAAAGCAGATCGACGGACTTTGCAGACGAAGGGAGAGCACGAGAAAGAACAGGAAAACCTCGGGAATTCCCACCCTGTCTTTCGTCGGTTACACCAACGTGGGCAAATCCACCCTTTTCAACCGCCTGACCAAGTCCGCCGTCGCAGCCCGGGACAAGCTTTTCTCGACCCTGAATCCCACGACCAGGAAAATCATGCTCCCCGGCGGAAAAAACGTGCTCATGACCGACACCGTGGGATTCATAAGCAAGCTTCCCGGGGAACTCATAAACGCGTTTCGGGCCACTCTGGAGGAGATAGGCGAAGCGGACCTGCTCGTTCACGTAGCCGATTCGAGCGACCCCGAGGTCGAACAACGCATAGAATCGGTGAACGGGATAATGAAGTCCATGGAATGCGAGGACATTCCGACCGTCCTCGTCTTCAACAAGGCGGACAAGACCGACGCCCCGACACTGGAAGCGCTTCGCGCGGCGTTTCCGGAGACTCCCGTCGTGTCGGCGAAAAACGCCGGGAATTTCAGGGAACTGCTTCTGTATATCGAGAAATCGGTTGAATGTCTCGACGCCGGAGGAAAAGTCGTCGGTCCCGGTCCCGGGGAAAAGCTCAGACGCGCGAGCTGAAAACGGACTTCCGCAACTCCTCCGCTCACGACCCCGTCGCCGTTTCGCGTTCTGTCCGCCTCGAAACCCGCCTTTTCTTCTCCGAGCGAGAAACCGTTTGTCGCGAGGACGTCGCCGGGATGGACCGGACTCGCGAACCGAAGCGCAACGAAGTTTCCTTCGTTCTGGCGCAGGCGGACAAAAAAAGGGACATCCGCCGGACGGCGGACATCCCTTTTCTCGTTTTCTACACCCGGATGTTTTCTACCAGGGCTTGGACGCGTCGTCCTGACCCTTGAGATTCTTTATCCATTTAGAATCGTCGTAATCCGAAACTCCGAAGGTGAGCGCCAGATTGGCGATTATGACGCCTATCTCGTTGTTCCCCGTCTGCTCCGCCCTCTTTTTGATCTTGTTGTGAATCGGATCCGGAATGTTTATCGTTATCTCTGCCATTTTCAGAACCTCCTTGTCGATTGTTGGCGTGAACTAGTCGGCATCCCCAATGCCTTTTTCCTTTCTGTACTCCTCGAGTTTCTCCCTTCTCACCGTCGGCACGAGGGTGAAGCCCGACTCGTCCCTCGCCGCGCCCGCGGCCGAAGCCCGAACTTCTTCTGCGGAAAGAGAGCTGAACTTCCTGTCCCCGGCGACGGCTCCAAGCTGGGATTCCTCGAGTTTCCAGTCGGTAAGATGCTCGTCTCCGAGACCGAAACGCTTGGTGAGCTTGTTGATCTCTTCCAGTCTTCCCGGAAGCGGTCCCTCAGGCTGAAGCATGTTCAGGTTCTTGAGAAGACTCACGACCTCGGGGTCCCTCGGGAAGGCGTTTCCGACCTTCTTCTCGAAGAACATCGTGTCGAACGGAGGACGGCATCTCGCGCCGCCGCCGTCCATGTTCTCCGCCGGATAGCCGACCGTCATGAGCCAGCTGAACACGTAGGTGTCGGGGAGCCCGAACTTCGCCTTGGTGTTTCTCCTGGCTCCGCCGCTCGCGCCGTTCAGGCAGGTTCCGAGACCGAGCGCGGTCGCGGTCAGTATGGCGTTTTCAATCGCGTTTCCGAGATCGATCGCGGCAAGCCTGTGCAGTATGGCGTCGGGAAGCAGTCCGGGAAGGGGAAACAGGTTGGACACCCTGTCGTATTCCCATCCGTGGGCCTTGTCCAGCGCTCCCGTTCTCATAAGGTCGTGGATCGACTGGCCCTGGGTGTCGTAGTTCGACATGTCGTAGCACCAGAACACGAGAACGGGGGCCATCTGCGTGGTGATCTGGCTCCAGTCGGAGATAAACTCCCATATCTCGGGATCCTCGTCCCTGTATACAACTATCGCTCTCTGTCCGTTGAAGTTGCCCGCAGAAGGAGCGAGCCTCGCCGCTTCTAGCATGGCCTGAATCTTCCATTTCTCCACGGACTTGTGGGGCTCATACCACCTTATGGACCTTCTGGTACCTATGGCGCTGAACGTGTCCATGACGTTCACTTCGCCGGCACTTGGTACGTTACTCATATTAACCTCCTCGATATTTGGGGTGTTTTGTCAGCGCAAAGCTGAAATTCCATAACCTCTCCGCATATAATACCATTAAATCGCCGGAATTTCATCACCGGAATTTAAAATCCCGCAAATTTTACAACGCCCGCCCTTTCGTATACATTAACCCTTCAAACTCGGAGCATAATCTGGAGGACCGTCATAATGAGAGACGTCTACATAGTGGGAGTGGGAAACACCGCCTGCGGGAGATTTCCGGACAAGCCCGCGCACGTACTCGCAAGGGAGGCTGCGTGGTCGGCGATACGGGACGCGGGAATTCACGCGCGGAGGATAGAAATAGCGTTCTGCGGTCACGTCTACCAGGGAATGGGAGTCGGGCAGAGAGCGCTCAAGGAGATAGGACTGGTGGGACAGCCCACAATAAACGTCGAGGGGGCGTGCGGAAGCGGAACCCTTTCGCTCTGGGAGGCGTGGAGAACCATAGCTTACGGCCAGTACGACATAGCTCTCGCTCTCGGCGTGGAGAACCTCAGCAGGGTGCTCTCGGGAGGTCCCCTGCCCCTGGAGGAAGACGACCTCGAAGTTTCCCTCGGCATGGGAATGCCGGGGCTCTACGCCATAAGAGCCTCGAAGTACATGAACGAGTACGGAGTCACTCTGGAGCAGCTGGCCGAGGTGGTGGTGAAGAGCAGGTATCACGCGTCGCTCAATCCCCTAGCCCAGTACAGGAAGGAAACCACGGTCGAAGAAGTGCTGAACGCCCCCATGATAGCCGACCCCCTCACGCGCAACATGTGCTGTCCCGTGGGCGACGCGTCGGCCGCGGCGGTGCTGTGTTCCGAGGAGCACGTCGAGGAGCTTTCGAGTAAAATGCCGGTGAAGATACTGGGATGCGTCGCCCAGTCCGGCAAGTACAGCAGTCCCGAGGGTCTTACCTGCGATCCTTCCGAAAACGTGTGGAGAACTTCGCAGATGGCCTACGAGATGGCCGGACTCGGGCCCGAGGACATGGACGTGGCCGAGATTCATGACGCCTTTTCCATAGCCGAGATGATGGTGGTGGAATCCCTGGGTTTCTGCGACAAGGGAGAAGGCGCCACCCTCATAGACGAAAAAGCACTTGGGTCGGAGGCGACAAGGTAGCCGTGAACCCCAGCGGGGGTCTTCTTTCCAGGGGACATCCCGTGGGCGCCACGGGGCTTTTGCAGACGGCCGAAATCGTGAGGCAGCTCAGGGAGGAAGTCGAGCCGGAGCGCCAGGTGAAAGACGCCGGGGTCGGAATCATCGAGACCATGGGAGGTGCCCAGCCCGCCATGGACGGAATCACCTGCGTCGTGAGCATTCTGGGCAAGCCTTGATTCGGCTCCCGGCCGAAATTACGCTTGCCGAGTTCAGGATGTTTCCGGCGGTGGGGTATTTGCGCAACCGGCTTTCATGACAAGAATCCGGCGATCAAAGCGGGTATTCCGCCGGCGACTGTCACGGCGATTAAGACAAACCGGCGGCGGCTTCCATGCTGGTTTTCATACTAGCCATGCCGGTATTCAGCTCGGCAATGCCTCTGACATAGCGTCGGACGCAACCAGGAACTTTTCTCAATACGTTCTACTTCGATGCCCGGATTCGACTTTTCCATGTCGGTGCCGAATTGCACCCTAATCCCATCAGAGAAAAAATCGGTACGGCAACGCTTGTCGAGAACCATGCGCCCTCGCCATATATGATCCGGGACATTTCTTCTTGATTTCACGCTAATAGGACATATCTTGAGGGTGAAATGGTTTCACCGGAAAGACTCACGCTCAAGGCCCAGCAGGCGCTTGCAGAAGCGCAGAACCTCG
This sequence comes from Thermodesulfobacteriota bacterium, assembly GCA_965243595.1. Taxonomy (GTDB): domain Bacteria; phylum Desulfobacterota_D; class UBA1144; order Nemesobacterales; family Nemesobacteraceae; genus Nemesobacter. The sequence goes on along the minus strand of OZ251569.1, from coordinate 1,494,162 downwards.
CCAGAGACGGAAAAAACCAGATGGTCGACCCGCCGCATCTTCTCTCGGCGCTTCTGCGGGAACCCGGCATACCGACGCGGATACTCGAGAGACTGGGAGCCGATGTCCCCCGTCTGGAGAAAGCGGTTTCGGAGCAGGTCGGGAAGCTCCCCAGGGTCGAGGGAAGTTCGGAGAGGACATACGCAGGCGCAGGGCTCAACTCGGCGGTCCGCGCCGCGGACGGCGAAGCCCGGGCGCTGGGCGACGCCTACGTAAGCACCGAGCATCTTCTGATAGGAATCTCGGAAACCGCCGACGGAGAGCTCGCCGACGAACTCGCCGCGCAGGGCGTGACGAGAGAGAACATTCTGGGAACGCTGAAAGACATTCGAGGCAGACAGACCGTGAACACCCAGACCCCGGAAGACACGATGAGACCCCTTGAGCGGTACGGGAAGGATTTCACGGAACTTGCGCGGGGAGGAAAGATCGACCCCGTCGTAGGAAGGGACGAGGAGATAAGAAGGGTCGTACGGGTGCTTATGAGAAGGACGAAGAACAACCCCGTTCTCATCGGAGAACCCGGGGTCGGAAAGACGGCCATAGTGGAGGGACTGGCCCAGCGCATAGTGGACTCCGACGTCCCCGAAGGACTCCGGGACAAGAAACTGGTCGCCCTCGACATCGGAGCGCTCGTGGCGGGAGCGAAGTACAGGGGACAGTTCGAAGAGAGGCTCAAAGCCGTGCTGAAGGAAGTCACCGGGTCCGAAGGAGAGATAATCCTTTTCATAGACGAAATGCACACAGTGGTCGGAGCGGGCTCCGCCGACGGGGCCATGGACGCCTCCAACATGCTGAAGCCCGCGCTCGCGCGGGGAGAACTTCACTGCATAGGGGCGACGACTCTCGACGAGTACAGGAAGCACATAGAGAAGGACGCCGCCTTTGAGCGCAGGTTCCAGCAGGTGTACGTGGACGAGCCCTCGGTCGAGGAAAGCGTGTCTATTCTTCGGGGGCTCAAGGAAAAGTACGAGATTCACCACGGAGTGAAGATAAAGGACGAGGCGCTCGAGGCCGCTGCGGCGCTTTCGAACAGGTACATATCCGGCAGGTTCCTTCCCGATAAGGCGGTGGACCTCATGGACGAGGCCTCCGCGCGGCTCAAGATGGAAATCGACTCCGTTCCGACCGAAATAGACGAGATAAGGAGAAAGATCATGCGCCTCGAGACAGAAAGGGAAGGTTTCAGGAAGGAACAGGATCCCGGGGTCGCCGGGAAGCTCGAGGAAATCGAAAAGGAGCTCTCCGCGCTCAAGGACGAGTCGGCGTCGCTCGAAGCGCACTGGCGGAAGGAAAAGGACTGCATATCCAGAATAAGGGAAACCAAGGAAAAGATAGAAAACGGCCGGCTCGAAGCGGAAAAGGCCGAGAGGGACGGGGATTTCTCCCGGGCGTCCGAGCTTCTCTACGGAACCGTTCCGGAACTTGAGAGGGAAATCGAAGCGGCGCGTGGGGAACTTTCCGCGGCGCAGGGCGAAAAGAAGATGCTGCGCGAGGAGGTGGGCGCCGAGGACGTAGCGACCGTGGTGGCCAAGTGGACGGGGATACCGGTTTCGAGCCTCGTGGAAGAGGAAGTGGAGAAACTCGTCCGCATGGAACGGAGGCTCTCCGAGCGGGTCGTGGGACAGCCCGAGCCGATACGGGTGGTCTCGAACGCCCTTCGCAGGTCCCGCGCCGGGCTTTCCGACCCCAAGAGACCCATAAGCTCGTTCATTTTTCTCGGACCCACGGGCGTGGGGAAAACGGAGCTTGCCAGGTCGCTCGCGGAATTCATGTTCGACGACGAAGACGCCATGGTCAGGATGGACATGAGCGAGTACATGGAAAAGCACGCCGTGTCGCGCCTGACGGGAGCCCCTCCCGGATATGTGGGCTACGAGGAAGGGGGACAGCTCTCCGAGGCGGTGAGAAGACGGCCCTACTCCGTCGTGCTTTTCGACGAGATAGAAAAAGCCCACGGCGACGTGTTCAACCTGCTTCTCCAGATTCTCGACGACGGAAGGCTGACCGACGGACAGGGAAAAACCGTCGATTTCAGAAACACGGTGATAATCATGACCTCGAACATCGGAAGCCGCCACATACAGGAGTCGGCCGGAGACGACGAAGAAATAGAAAAAAAGGTGGACGAAATGCTGAGAGGCCATTTCCGCCCCGAGTTTCTCAACAGAATCGACGAGACCGTCATATTCAGGGGGCTTGAAAGAGAAGATATCGAGAAGATAGCCGCCATCCAGATCGAATACCTTCGGGAACGGCTCGCGGAAAAGAATCTCGGCATAGAGGTGAGCGAAAAAGCTCTGGCCAGGCTGGTGGACGCCGGCTACGACCCCGTTTTCGGGGCGAGACCCCTGAAACGGACTATCCAGAAATACGTGCAGGACCCGCTTGCAACGGAGATGCTGAAGGAAAATTTTGCCGATTCCGACACGGTGTCGGTAGACCTTGACGGGAAAGGAAACTTTGTCTTCGAAAAAAAAGCCGCGGGGAAAAAGGACGGGTAGCTCCCCGAGCTCCTCGCGGCCCAGCGCCCTGCCGCAGATGAGCTGACGCGGCACCGCACCTTTGGAGTGACGCACCCTGGAGAGTTGGCGGGAGTCTGCAAACCGCTTGTCTGTATTCCTCGAAGATTCCCCTTTCGCGCAGCAGAGCGCCACCGTGGGAACTTGCGCAACCGCCGCCAGAGTCCGCTTCTACCTTGCGACGAGTTATGTTTACAACGGATTGACATTTGCATGCCAGGGAACTATAATTTCATTGTGTAGAAATCATAGTGAGGAGAAATGATCATGGAATCCAGAGCAAGTTTTTTATCGAGACGCGGTTTCAAATATGAAGTGCCGTGGACAGGCCGCTTGTTCGCGAATGTCCGCAAGATACTGTCCGGTTCCGAAACCCTGCTCACAAAGGGTGAAACGCGGTCTGCTCTTAACGATTCCCTCCTCCTCTGCCCCCCCCCCCCCCCATCTTTTTGTCCTGGGAGACGCGCTATGATCTCCCGCGTCTTGGCACAGGCTTTTCTGCTCGTTCTGGTATTAGCCTCGGGAGTGTCGTTTTTCTCGCCGGAGGCGTACGCGCAGAACCGAAATACATGGCGGACAGGAAATATAGCGCCTCTCATTCGCGGTATTTCCGGGGGCATCAGACCTGTTTTGGGTCCTCAGGACGTCACCGTCGAATCTAGCCATTCTGGTTTTACCTTCTCCACTCAGGTAATTTTCGCCTGCGCCAAAACCGAGACGCCGACAAGCACAGACGCCTCCTATCTGTCGGGATGTCAAGAATTTCCAGTCTCTAGTGGGAACAGCGCTCCTATTAGTCTCACCGTGACCCAGACCATGATCGACAACGGCGGATTTGTCATCGCGACGAGATGGTGGAGCGGGATGGAAAATCAAGTTGTTTTCGGGCAGTGGGTTCCGACGATAGATATGATGATAAGTCAACGCGTACCGCTCTCGCTTGTGGAGGGAGGAAGCGGGACGTACACGGTGAAGCTCAATGTGCAGCCCACCGACGACGTCACGATACTTGTGGCGAGCAACAACGCGGGAGTCGCGGTCAAGGCGGGTTCGAATCCGGCAGGGGCGAGACAGGAACTTACGTTCACCTCCACCACATGGAATACGGCACAGACCGTGACGGTGGAGGCGCTTTCCGACGACAACCTGCTTGACGAGAGGGCGATTCTCTCGCACGAGGCGTCAAGCGGCAGCGCGCTGGAGTACTCCGATGTCGCCGGCAGGGTGAACGTGAACGTTATGGACGACGACTACCCCAGCCTTATGATAACCGACGCGTCGGCGAAGGAGAGCGATGAGACTCTTGATTTCACGGTGAGTATGAGCATGGCGAGCAGTCGCCGCGTGCGGGTGCCCTGGACGGTGATTACTGACGGAGCGGACGCGGGGACGGCTGACAGCGGGGACTACGACTCGAGCGCGGCGAGCGGGACGCTTGTTTTTTCCGAGGGGTCGCCTCTGACGCGAACCATATCGGTGCCGATAAACGACGATTCCGTGTTGGAAGGAGACGAGACGGTGAAGGTGTCTTTGGGAACTCCGAGACCCGGCGACGTGCGCGTTTCAGGTTCGGGGATAGCCACGGGCACCATAGTGGACGATGACGAGGAGACGGCGGTCGGCGCGATGTCGGGAGAGTTTTCGCAGGGAGACACGACGGTGACGGTGGATTCCACGCTTCCCGAGGACACGGGGCTTAGGGTGGTTCTGCCCACGGAGCTTGAGAGCGGCGGGGAGACGATAGAAGACTTGGTCGTCACCCTGCGGGAGGCGGACGAGGACGTGGAGATAGACGACGGTCTTTTCGGATACACGGGAGACGACGCGGACCACGTGCTGGTGGACGTGGACGTTTCCCCGGCGCCGGACGCCGCCGTGAGGATATGCCTTCCGGTGACGGAGGAGCTTCGCATGGCGGCGGGAGAGCGGAGGCTTTACCTGATAAGGTTCTCCGGAGGGTCGTGGGAGAGGCTTTCCTCGACGATGGAAGAGGAGATGGTGTGCGCGGCCACGAGTGGATTTTCTCCCTTTGCGGTGGTGTACGAGCTGATGAACCCGGGTGCGGGCAGTGAAAGCTCGGGAAGCGGTGGAGGCGGAGGATGCGCTATTTCGGGTGAGAATCGGCTAGCATCGCCGATGTTCCTAGCGATGCTGCTGTTGCCTCTTTTGTTTTTCGGCCACTTTCGGAAGAAATAATTTCTTCCTTCTCTACAAGACACGGTCTCTGCGGTAAGAAGCTGGAAATTTGCGCGACCGTCTCAAAGGTTTTGCCGAAAGAACCGGGTTTTCCGGTTCCGGGATTCAAAGAATTCTTTACCGCGTGACCTCATGATTCCCAGCCGGTTGCCGAAAACGACGGCATGTAGCAATATGCCTGCTGCCGTCGAAGAGCAACCGGATTCGGCGTTTCCGTATAGTGCCGTAGGAGCGAAACTTTGCGAGGAGGCCGTTTCTCTGTTTTCTTCCGCCGATATGTGACCGCCCGAAAAACTCGAAAACGGTGTTTCGCAGCGTCTCACGAAAAATCAAATCGCGCAATACCGGTATGTTACGTTTCCAAATCGCCGAAAATCAGGAAACGAAAAAGCTCTTTTCGGGAGGCGCGTATGCATGAAAACGGAAAGGATGGAAAAAAGCAATAATCGTAGGGCAATCAACAAAACATCCAGCTATCGGCATTGCGCGTGGGGGGAAAAGCTGGAAGGTCTATAATTCCGAGCGCGTTAGCCTGTTTACGCCTTCCCGCCGGCTCATACAATGGTTCTACGCATACGGATGGCGAAACGAGCCAACGAAAAAGGGCGGCCGGGCTGTCTTCACCCGGAAAGAAAATCCGAGACTCTTTCGGCGACTTCCTCCAGGGCGACTTTGGTTCTTTCCCCCGAAGTCCTGCTCTTTATCTCCACCACCCCTTCCTCGAGGTTCTTTCGCCCCACGGTGACCTGAACCGGTATTCCCAGCAGGTCGGCGTCTTTGAACTTCACTCCCGCGGTTTCCGCCCTGTCGTCAATGATGACGTCCGCGCCCGCCGACAGAAGCTTCGAGTATATCTTTTCCGCCGCGCCCGTCACGTCCTCCTGCTTCATGTTCACGGGAAGCACCGAAACCTCGAAAGGCGAAAGCGGAACGGGAAACTTTATTCCGTGCTCGTCGTGGTTCTGCTCTATGGCGGCGGCCACCGTTCTTCCTATGCCTATCCCGTAGCAGCCCATGACGATCGGTTTCTCCGCTCCGCTCTCATCCGTGTACACGGCGCCCAGGGCCTCGCTGTACTTGGTGCCGAGCTTGAAGACGTGCCCGACCTCGATTCCCCTCGAAGAGACCAGGACGCCGTCTTCGGAAACGGGACACGGGTCCCCTTCCCTGGCGACGCGTATGTCGGCGTAGGAGTCCGCCTCGAAGTCCCTGCCGGGATTCACCCCGGTCAAGTGATAGTCAGCCCTGTTGGCTCCCGTAACGGCGTTTTTCATGTTGCGTACGGACTTGTCCGCGACGACCCTCACGTCCTCCCTTCTGAGTCCCACCGGACCGCTGAATCCCAGGGGTCCGCCGGAGACGTCCTCTATCGTCCCGGCGTCGGCGAGCTCCACCGCCTCGCATCCGAGAAAGTTCCTGAGCTTGGTCAGGCTGAGCTCGGCGTCTCCCCGAACGAGCGCGACCACGGGCCGTCCTTCCGTGCCGACTATGAGGGTCTTTACCAGGTCCCCGCCTCCGACGCCCAGAAGCCGCGCCACTTCCCCGACCGTCTTCGCCCCGGGAGTGTGAACTTCCGAAAGCCCTTCCAACCCCGAGTCCGTCCTTCCCCCTTCCCTCTCGTCGGGCGAAACGCCGATTTTCGCGAGTTCCAGGTTGGCCGCGTAGTCGGCCCCGGTGGAGCTCATTATCACGTCCTCTCCCGTTTCGGCGATGACCATGAACTCGTGGGAGAAGCTTCCGCCTATGTTCCCCGAATCGGCGGACACCACGCTGAACTCGAGCCCGCATCTCTCGAACACGCGGACGTAGGCGTCGTACATGGCCCGGTAGGAAACGTCCGCCGCCTCGTCCGAGACGTCGAAGCTGTAGGCGTCCTTCATTATGAACTCGCGCGCCCTCATGATCCCGAAGCGCGGCCGCATCTCGTCCCTGAACTTCGTCTGTATCTGGTAGAAATTGACCGGAAGCTGCCTGTAGGAGCGGATTTCCCTCCTGACGATGTCCGTTATTATCTCCTCGTGGGTCGGACCCAGGCAGAAGTCCCGCTCCGCCCTGTCCCTGAAGCGAAGAAGTTCCTTCCCGTAATAATCCCATCTCCGGCTCTCGACCCAGGGCTCGGCGGGAAGCACCGCGGGCATGAGAAGCTCTACGGCCCCCGCCCCGTTCATCTCCTCCCGAACTATGTTTTCGACTTTCCTCAGGCACCTGAGACCGAGCGGAAGGTAGTTGTATATCCCCGCGGCGAGCTTTCTTATCATCCCCGCGCGCACCATGAGCCTGTGGCTCGCGACCTCGGCGTCCGAGGGGTCTTCCTTGACCGTCGGTATGAAGAAGGAAGAAAATCTCATTGTTCTCTGCTCCTTTGGGAAAGCGGCCGGGGCGGCGGGTTCAGCCGGCGTAGCTTCTTTCAATTTCCCTGACTAGTTCCCCGACGAGGTCGGCTTCCCTGAAGGACCTGACGAGCTTTCCGTCCCTGTAGAGCATGCCCTTCCCCCTCCCCCCAGCTATGCCTATGTCCGCTTCCGCCGCCTCGCCCGGCCCGTTCACGACGCAGCCCAGTATGGCAACCTTGACCGGCCGCGGAAGGTCGAATCCCGAAACCCCGAGCTCGACCTCGGAAACGAGCTTTTCAAGGTCGATCTCGAGGCGGCCGCACCCGGGACAGGAAATGAGCTCTATTCCCCCGTTTCTCATCCCCAGGGACCTGAGTATGTTCGTTCCGACGACGACCTCCTCCACGGGGTCCCCCGTGAGGGAAACCCTTATGGTGTCGCCTATTCCCTCGGCCAGGAGCGCTCCGATTCCTATGGCAGACTTCACGGTTCCCATCCCGGGGGTTCCCGCCTCGGTGACTCCCAGATGAAGCGGATAATCCGTTTTTTCGGCTAGCATCCTGTAGGCGGAGATCATTTTCCTCACGTCGGTGGACTTGACCGAAATCTTCACGTCGCGGAAATCGAGGTCCTCCAGTATGCGCACGTGCCTCATGGCGCTTTCCACGAGGGCCTCGGCCGTGGGACTTCCGTGCTTTTTCAGTATGTCCTTTTCAAGGGAACCCGAGTTGACGCCTATCCTCACGGGAACGCCCCTTTCCCGGCAGGCGTCGACCACGGCCTTTATCCTGTAGCGGGCGCCTATGTTCCCGGGATTTATCCTCATCCCGTCGACCCCCTGTTCCACGGACTCGAGCGCGAGCCTGTAGTCGAAGTGTATGTCGGAGACGAGGGGGATTCCCGTCGCCTTCCGTATCGCTCCCAGAGCTTCGGCGGCCTCCATGTCGGGAACCGCCACCCTCACTATGTCGCAGCCCGCTTCCTCGAGCTTCCTTATCTGGGAGACGGTGGAGGAGACGTCCCTAGTGTCGGTGATGGTCATCGACTGGACGGAAACGGGAGCCCCTCCCCCTATTTTCACGTCGCCGATCGATATCTGCCGGGACCGTCTCATGATCGGCGGAAAATGGTATTGAATGGGCGTCGCGGTGTCAAGAAAGCGAAAAAGCCGCCGCCGCCCGCGACCACGGGAAATTTCCGTTTCGCCGCCGATACTGTAGAATAACGCCGGAACCCGCAAGACCCAGGAGGCACAGACCATGGGAATGAAGAAAATAATCCAGATAGACGGACCGAAACCGGCCGAGGGGGCGGGCGAAGTGGCCTTTACGAAGTTCGACGGCAGGAAGAAACCCGCAAATCTCCCGGAAATGACCGAAGAGGCGGTCCACGACGCCCTCAGGGAAGTTCGCGACCCCGAGCTCCCGGTGAACATAGTCGACCTGGGCCTTATCTACGACACGCGCGTGTCGGGGAGAAACGTTCAGGTCAAGATGACGCTCACGACTCCCGGATGCGCCATGGGAGCGCACATAGCGGGACAGGCCGAGGAGGCCGTCAAGAACGCCGGAGCGGACAACGTGCTGATAGAAGTGATATGGGACCCTCCCTGGAATCCCGACATGATATCCGAAGAGGGAAAAAGGAAGCTCGGCATGTCCTGAGGACCTCCGCTCCATGGAAATAACCAGAGAACAGGTGATAAAGGTCCTTAAGGGAGTGAACTATCCGGGGTTTAACCGCGACATAGTCTCTTTCGGGCTCGTAAAGGACGTCGCCGTGGAAGGCGCCAGGGCCACAGTCTCCCTGGTGCTTCCGAAGCCGGACGAAAAGCTTCAGGCGGCCCTGGAGGAGGAAGTCAGGAAGGCGGTCTTCGGCATCAGGGGAATAGAGGACCTCTCCATAAAGACCGGATCCCGTCCCGCGAAGCGGATAGACGCGGGCGCGGGCGGAGGCGAGAGCAAGCTTCCCGACGTCAGGCACTACATAGCCGTGGCGAGCGGAAAGGGAGGAGTGGGCAAGTCGACCGTGGCCACCAACATCGCCCTCGCCGTCTCCAGGAAAAGGCAGAAAGTCGGGCTTCTCGACGCCGACATCTGGGGACCGAGCGCCCCGATAATGATGGGAATAAGGGAAAAACCCCTTGCCAACGACGAGGACAAGATCGTTCCCGTAAGCAAGTTCGGCCTGAAGGTGATGTCGATCGGCTTTCTGGTGAACGAGCAGGACGCCGTCATATGGCGGGGACCCATGGTGCACGGAGCGATAAAGCAGTTCATAGAAGACGTCGACTGGAGCGACACGGACTACCTGGTGATAGACCTTCCCCCTGGCACCGGGGACGCGCAGCTATCCCTGGCGCAGACGGCTCCGGTGAGCGGAGGCGTGATAGTGACCACTCCGCAGGACGTGGCCCTCATAGACGTGAGACGGGGAATACTGATGTTCAACAAGCTCAACATTCCCATAGTCGGCATCGTGGAGAACATGAGCTACCTCGACGCGCCCGGCGCCTCGGGAGAGATCGACATATTCGGCAGGGGCGGAGGACGGCGCATGGCCGAGAAGTTCGAGGTTCCCTTTCTGGGAGAAATACCTCTCGACCCCAGAATAAGAATCGGGGGCGACGCGGGAACGCCGATAGTGGAATCGGACCCGCAAAGCGCCGCTTCGAAGGCGTTTTTCGAAATCGCCGACAGGATTCTCGAATCCGTAGAGAACTGACCGGGGAAAAAGACCCCCCGCGGCCGACGAAGATTGATAAAATCCCCGTCCGGGCTTAAATTGTTCGGAAACCGAAACCTTCAATCGCGGAGGCGGACATATCCATGAGCGCGCGGAAAGATCCGTATCAGGTGCTGGGAGTGGCGCGAAACGCCACCGAGGAGCAGGTGAAGAAGGCGTACAGGGATCTTGCGAGAAAGCACCATCCCGACATGAACCGCGGGGACAAGAGATCGGAAGAGAGGTTCAAGGAGATACAGCACGCTTACGAAACCCTCTCCGACCCGGAAAAGAAAAGAAACTACGACACGTTCGGAGCCGCGGGCTTCGGCGGCCGGGGAGCGGGGAGTCAAACGCGGTACTCGCGCGGCTTTCCGAGCATGGAAGAAATTTTCGGAGACATTTTCGCCCAGGGGGGATTCGGCGGCCGCGGAGGCGCGGGCGGCGGTTTCGGGGAGATGTTCGATTTCGGGCAGGCGAGACGTCCCGCCGAACCGAGACACGTCCGTCATTCCCTGACGCTTGATTTCCAAGACGCGGCAAGGGGAGCGGAAAAGGAACTTCTGGTAAGGTCTCCCGGAGAGGCCGAAAGAAAAATAAAGGTGAAGATACCGGCGGGAGTCGACACGGGGTCCAAGGTCAGGATATCCGGCAAGGGAGAGCGGACGGATTCAGGGACGGGGGACCTGATTCTCGACATAAGGGTCTCGCCCCACCCCGTTTTCAGAAGAGAGGGCGACGACATATACCTCGATCTTCCGCTGACGGTCTACGAGGCCGCTCTCGGAACCCGGGTCGACGTGCCGACCGTCGAGGGGCCCGTCAGGCTCACCATACCGCCCGGAGTCGCCGGCGGGACGAAGATGAGGATTCGGGGAAAGGGGGCGAAGAATCCGAAGACGGGAAAAACCGGCGACCAGTTCGCGGTGGTGCGGATAGCGATGCCGGAAGAATCCGAAGAGGGCATGGAAAGACTCATGGGCGAAATCGCGGAGAAATATCCCTACGACCCTAGAAAAAAGCTTCTCCGGCATCTATAATTCCTTGAGCATGACGGCGGAGAGGAGAACGTTTCTGTGAGCGGCGGAAAAGAAGAGCTGAAGATGGACTTTTCGGGATTCGTTCTCTCGCTAAACGCCTCGGCGCTCATTCACCTCGGGGAAATCCCGGACCCCCATTCAAAGAAAAGAGAGGTGAACCTGCCCGCGGCCAGGCACACCATATCCATACTGGAGATACTGGCCGAGAAAACCGAAGGGAACCTGAACGAGGAAGAGAAGAATCTCCTCGACGACACGGTCTACAACATCCGCATGAAGTACGTGAAGTCTCTCGGCTGATCTCTCACTCCAGGGCCGAGAGCCTGAGAAATTCCCGCAAGCGACCTTCTATGTCCTCCATGTCCACGGAACGGAGGCGGTTCACGCTGAAATCCTCCACGGTGAAGGAAGCCAGAACGCTTCCGTACGCGACGCCCCTTTTGAAGCTCGAAAAGTCGGGCTCGGCGCCCCGCGAGGCGACGTACCCTATGAACCCCCCGGCGAACGTGTCGCCCGCTCCCGTGGGATCCAGCACCTTCTCCAGCAGAAATCCCGGGGCGGAGAACACCTCCCGCTCCGAAAAAAGAAGCGCCCCGTATTCCCCTCGCTTTATTATCAGAAACTCGGGACCCATGGCCATTACGCTTTTCGCGGCGTTGGCTATGAGCGGCTCTTTTGAAAGCTGCCTCGCCTCGGAGTCGTTTATTATCAGCACGTTTATTTTCCGAAGAAGTTCCCGCAGGGCCTCCGGCTTTCCTTCTATCCAGAAGTTCATCGTGTCGCAGGCCACCACGCGCGGCGAGCGCATCTGCTCGAGAACCTTCATCTGCGTTTCGGGGTCCGTGTTCGCGAGAAAGACGTAGTCCGCGCCTTTCTGCTCTTCCGAAAGCCGCGGGTCGAACGACTCGAGGGCGTTTAGCGCCACGGAAAGCGTCTCCGGGTCCTTCATGTCGTAGCCGTACCTGCCTTCCCACCGGAAAGTTCCGCCTTCCCCTGTCACTATCCCTCCCGTGTCCACGCCCCTTTGGCCCAGAAGCCGCATGTGCTCGGAGGGAAAGTCGTCTCCCACGGCCGAAACCACCAGCACCCGCGTGAAATTCCGCGCCGCGAGGGAAAAATAGCTCGCGGACCCTCCCAGAACCTCTTCCGCCCTTCCGAAAGGGGTTTCTATCGTGTCTATGCCCACCGTTCCCACCGCGACTATGCTCATAACGACCTCACTCGCGTCCCTTCAGAAAAAGAGAAAGCCTGTCCCTTGCGTCTTCGCCCATGCGCCGTTCGGGGGTTATCACGGAGTCGCGAAGAGCCCCGGAGCACCCGCACTCCCGGTTCTCCGAAACGGCGGGAACCGCGGCGGCCAGGATATTCTTCGCCGTCGCGACGTTTCTGTTCATGGTCTCCATCACGTCGGCGACCGTCACGTCGTCGTGGGCGTCGTTCCAGCAGTCGTAATCGGTGGAGAGGGCCAGGGTGCAGTAGCATATCCCGGCCTCCCGGGCGAGCTTCGCCTCGGGCATGGCCGTCATCCCTATGACGTCGGCTCCCCATTGCCTGTAGAGACCGCTCTCGGCCCTGGTCGAAAACTGCGGACCCTCGATGCACACGTAGGTTCCGCCCGCGTGAACCGCCGCCCCGCAGCCGGAAGCCGCGTCGCGCAGGACGCCGGAGAGAACCGGACAGACGGGATCCGCCATGGAAACGTGGGCCACCGCTCCCCCTTCGAAAAAAGACGACGCCCTGCCTCTGGTGTTGTCGATGAACTGGTCGGGAATCACCACGTGGCCGGGCTCTATTTCCTCCCTCATGCTCCCGACGGCGCTTACCGACACTATCCGTTCCGCTCCCAGGGTCTTCATCGCGTACACGTTCGCCCTGAAGTTTATTTCCGAGGGAGACAGCGCGTGCCCTTCCCCGTGCCTGGGAAGAAACACCATCCTGGCGTCGGCGAAGGCACCGGAGACGAGTTCCGATGAAGGATCTCCCCACGGGGTCTCGACGCGGACCCTCTCGACATCCGAGAGTCCGTCCATCTCGTAGAGTCCGCTTCCGCCTATCACTCCTATGGTCTTCAAGCGGAGCCCTCCCTTCCGCGGAGCGGGGACCTCGCGACCAGTATCGTTCGTTTCGCGCCCGAAAAAGGCAGTTCAAGCTTTTTTGCGAAAAGAAGTTCCATTTCTCCCGGACGGCGCCGCGCGTAGTCTTCCCACTCATCCTCTCCCTTCGGCCCCTTCATTATAATCATGCTTCCGCCAATATCCAGATAGGACGCCCCCAGAGCGACGACTTTCTCAACGCTTCCCACCGCCCGAAACGTCACCCTGTCGAACGCTCCCTCCATCCCCGCCGGCGCTTTCTCCGCCCTTGCCCGGCAAACGTCGACGCCGGAGAGTCCGAGCGATCTTTTCGCGTCCTTGAGAAACGCCACCTTCTTTCCCGCCGATTCCATGAGGGTCACCCGAAGGGACGGGTCGCGCATGAAAAGAGGAATTCCGGGAAGCCCCGCCCCCGAACCCACGTCCAGCACCCTGGAGCCCGCGGGAACGAACTCGGCCGCCGTGAGCGAGTCGACGAGATGTTTCACTATGATCTCTTTGCAGTCCAGAACTGAAGTGAGGTTCACTCGCCTCGCCCATTTCCCCAGCAGCTCCGCGTACGCGAGAAAAGGCTTCGGGTCGATCTTTCCCAGACCCGCGCGTTTGGCGCACTCGGACAGAAACTCCCTATCGGTCATCTTCACCGCCCGGCGGGGTTTCGGCCAGCGCCTTCACGGCGAACGTCAGAAACCCCGTGTGGGCGACCGTCCTGTTGTCGGGACGCGTCATTCCCCTTTTCACCCTGTGGCCTCTCATCATGATTTCAACCGTCTCCACCTTGACGAAACCGGCCCTTTCGAGTTCCTCGACCGTTCTCTCCACCTGATTGTAGGTGGGGGATATGCTGGCGAGCCTGCCGCCGGGGCGAAGCGCCTCGTAGGAAGCGGGAATTCCGTACCACGGGGAAGGAAGGTCGAGCACGGCGATGTCCGCGTCTTTCTGCCCGAAGCCGTCGCGGGCGTCGCCGAGACTGAATTCCACGTGTTCGGAAAGTCCCGCGTGTTCGACGTTGCTTTTCGCGTTGTTCAGAAAACTTTCCCTCTTCTCATAGGTGTACACCTTCCCGGAAGGAGCCACCGCGCTCGCCAGAGCTATGGTGAAGGCTCCCGAGCCCGTGGCGACCTCGACGACCCTGGCTCCGGCCCTCGCGCCCGTGCGGAACAGGATGAAGGCGGCATCCTTGGGATATATGATCTGCGTCGCTCTTCTCACCTTCATCATCTTTTCTTCGACCGAAGGTTCCAGAAGAACGAACTCGTCTCCCAGATTCGACCTTACGCTCTCTCCCCACCTTTTTCCCAGAGCCAGGGACAGGTCGATCATTCCCATGTGGGAACTGAAGGACCTGCCCTCCTCGACCCTTACCATGAAGCTCTTGCCGTCGGGGGAGACCAAGAGAACGGTGTCTTTGGACTTTATTTTCATGAAAGCTCTATTTTACCTTCGCGAAAGTTTTTTACTTTCCCGACAGGATGCTTGCGGCATCAGCGGGACATGGTATTATAGCGGGAATTTTTCACTATTCTCTCAAGTGAGAAAGCCTTGACCGTCTTCAGCGTGACACGCGGATTCCGGAGACGGAAAAAGGTGCGCAACTGCAGTTCAGAAACAGCTGAAGCGAACACAGAGCGGAACAGTCTTAACCGGCTGTCAGTCATAGGCAGGAAGGGAAACGAGGATGAGGTGCGGATGTGTGCTTTTCGGTACGTAGTCTGATTAGGCGGTTCCGCGGGACGGGAGTTCCGAAGACGAAACCGGCGACTTGTCCCGAGACGAACGGATATCCACGTCGCTCCGGCGGACCCTCGTCGCTCCGGCCGGTTCTCGGGTTTTTCACTTCCACCCCCCCCCCTGTTTTTGCCGCCAGGGGAGTTTTCATGAGACTCCCGTTTTCGGGCGGTGCCGGTGCTTTTGTTTTACTGGCTTTCGTCATGGGTCTGCTTGCCGCCGCACAGACGACTTCGGCAAGTTCCCGCGACCCTTACTCCACTGTTTCCATAACCGGCGGGTCGGTGAACGAGAATGCGGGAACGATGAAATTCAAGGTTACTCTGAACGAGCCGGATTCCAGGGATACATCCGTGAACTACGCCACTTCGGACGGCACTGCCAAGGCGGGAAGCGATTACGGGGCGGTTACGAGCACCAGACTCTCTTTCGCGGCACACGAGACGGAAAAAGAAATTTCAGTGCCGATAACGAACGACACGCTTGACGAGAACGACGAGACTTTCACCGTCATTCTCAGCTCTCCTACAAATCTCGTTCTGGGGACGGCTTCGGGGACTGGGACCATAAAGGACGACGACTCCCTGCCCTCTCTTTCGATAACCGGGGATTCGGTGTTTGAGAGCGCGGCGGCCGGCAAGGTGGTTTTCACTGTCGCCTTGAATCCCGCGAGCGGGCGGAGGGTGACGGTGAACTACGCCACTTCGGGAGGTTCGGCCACGCAGGGAGTGGACTACACGGCGGCGAGCGGCACGCTGACTTTCAACGCGGGCGACAGGAGCAAGACGATAGAAGTTCCCATCGTCGGGGATACAGTGGACGAGGACGACGAGACGTTCACCGTCACTTTGAGCGGGGCGTCGAACGCTTCTCTGCCTGCGAATCCCTCGGCGGCGGGCACGATTCTGGACGACGACACGGCGGAGTTTTCGGTTGCGGACGTTTCAGTGCTTGAAGGAGCGGCGTCCGGCAACATGGAGTTCACAGTGGTTCTCAGCGCTTCGAGCGACAGGCGGATGACCGTGGACTATTCCACGACGGCGGGGACGGCGACCGAGGGGGCGGACTACACGGCGGTGAGCGGCACTCTTGAGTTTGCCGTGGGGGACACGGAGGAGAAGATTCTGGTGCCGGTTGTCGACGACGCCCTGGACGAGCCGGACGAGACGTTCACGCTGACTTTGAGCAACGCTTCCAACGCGGCGAACATCGGGGGGCCCGTCGGGGCGGTGGGGTCCGGGGACGGAGGAGACGATTTGTTCGGTCCGGGTTCGGGGAGCGCCGTGGACACGGCTGCGGGGACGATAAGGGACGACGACGAGCAGCCGTCGCTGTCCATCTCTTCGCCTAGCGTGACGGAGGGAGACAGCGGCTCGGCGACGCTCACGTTCAAGGTGACTCTGAGTGCCGCGAGCGGCAGGGAAGTGACGGTGGGCTACGCCGACGCGGGGACCGGGACGGCGGCTTCGGGGACGGACTACACCGCGATAACCGCCGGGACTTTAACCTTCGCCGCCGGAGACACCGGCAAGGACATAACCGTGACGGTGAGGGGAGACGCCCTGGACGAGGCGGACGAGACGGTGGAAGTGACGATAAGCTCTGCTGTCAACGCGTCGATATCCACGGCTTCGGGGACTGGGACCATAAAGGACGACGATTCCCTGCCCTCTCTTTCGATAACCGGGGATTCGGTGTTTGAGAGCGCGGCGGCCGGCAAGGTGGTTTTCACTGTCGCCTTGAATCCCGCGAGCGGGCGGAGGGTGACGGTGAACTACGCCACTTCGGGAGGTTCGGCCACGCAGGGAGTGGACTACACGGCGGCGAGCGGCACGCTGACTTTCAACGCGGGCGACAGGAGCAAGACGATAGAAGTTCCCATCGTCGGGGATACAGTGGACGAGGACGACGAGACGTTCACCGTCACTTTGAGCGGGGCGTCGAACGCTTCTCTGCCTGCGAATCCCTCGGCGGCGGGCACGATTCTGGACGACGACACGGCGGAGTTTTCGGTTGCGGACGTTTCGGTGCTTGAAGGAGCGGCGTCCGGCAACATGGAGTTCACGGTGGTTCTCAGCGCTTCGAGCGACAGGCGGATGACCGTGGATTATTCCACGACGGCGGGGACGGCGACCGAGGGGGCGGACTACACGGCGGTGAGCGGCACTCTTGAGTTTGCCGTGGGGGACACGGAGGAGAAGATTCTGGTGCCGGTTGTCGACGACGCCCTGGACGAGCCGGACGAGACGTTCACGCTGACTTTGAGCAACGCTTCCAACGCGGCGAACATCGGGGGGCCCGTCGGGGCGGTGGGGTCCGGGGACGGAGGAGACGATTTGTTCGGTCCGGGTTCGGGGAGCGCCGTGGACACGGCTGCGGGGACGATAAGGGACGACGACGAGCAGCCGTCGCTGTCCATCTCTTCGCCTAGCGTGACGGAGGGAGACAGCGGCTCGGCGACGCTCACGTTCAAGGTGACTCTGAGTGCCGCGAGCGGCAGGGAAGTGACGGTGGGCTACGCCGACGCGGGGACCGGGACGGCGGCTTCGGGGACGGACTACACCGCGATAACCGCCGGGACTTTAACCTTCGCCGCCGGAGACACCGGCAAGGACATAACCGTGACGGTGAGGGGAGACGCCCTGGACGAGGCGGACGAGACGGTGGAAGTGACGATAAGCTCTGCTGTCAACGCGTCGATATCCACGGCTTCGGGGACTGGGACCATAAAGGACGACGACTCCCTGCCCTCTCTTTCGATAACCGGGGATTCGGTGTTTGAGAGCGCGGCGGCCGGCAAGGTGGTTTTCACTGTCGCCTTGAATCCCGCGAGCGGGCGGAGGGTGACGGTGAACTACGCCACTTCGGGAGGTTCGGCCACGCAGGGAGTGGACTACACGGCGGCGAGCGGCACGCTGACTTTCAACGCGGGCGACAGGAGCAAGACGATAGAAGTTCCCATCGTCGGGGATACAGTGGACGAGGACGACGAGACGTTCACCGTCACTTTGAGCGGGGCGTCGAACGCTTCTCTGCCTGCGAATCCCTCGGCGGCGGGCACGATTCTGGACGACGACACGGCGGAGTTTTCGGTTGCGGACGTTTCGGTGCTTGAAGGAGCGGCGTCCGGCAACATGGAGTTCACGGTGGTTCTCAGCGCTTCGAGCGACAGGCGGATGACCGTGGATTATTCCACGACGGCGGGGACGGCGACCGAGGGGGCGGACTACACGGCGGTGAGCGGCACTCTTGAGTTTGCCGTGGGGGACACGGAGGAGAAGATTCTGGTGCCGGTTGTCGATGACGCCCTGGACGAGCCGGACGAGATGTTCACGCTGACTTTGAGCAACGCTTCCAACGCGGCGAACATCGGGGGGCCCGTCGGGGCGGTGGGGTCCGGGGACGGAGGAGACGATTTGTTCGGTCCGGGTTCGGGGAGCGCCGTGGACACGGCTGCGGGGACGATAAGGGACGACGACGAGCAGCCGTCGCTGTCCATCTCTTCGCCTAGCGTGACGGAGGGAGACAGCGGCTCGGCGACGCTCACGTTCAAGGTGACTCTGAGTGCCGCGAGCGGCAGGGAAGTGACGGTGGGCTACGCCGACGCGGGGACCGGGACGGCGGCTTCGGGGACGGACTACACCGCGATAACCGCCGGGACTCTGACCTTCGCCGCCGGAGACACCGGCAAGGACATAACCGTGACGGTGAGGGGAGACGCCCTGGACGAGGCGGACGAGACGATTGCGGTCAAGATAAGCTCGGCGACCAACGCGTCGATATCCACGGCTTCGGGGACTGGGACCATAAAGGACGACGACTCCCTGCCCTCTCTTTCGATAACCGGGGATTCGGTGTTTGAGAGCGCGGCGGCCGGCAAGGTGGTTTTCACTGTCGCCTTGAATCCCGCGAGCGGGCGGAGGGTGACGGTGAACTACGCCACTTCGGGAGGTTCGGCCACGCAGGGAGTGGACTACACGGCGGCGAGCGGCACGCTGACTTTCAACGCGGGCGACAGGAGCAAGACGATAGAAGTTCCCATCGTCGGGGATACAGTGGACGAGGACGACGAGACGTTCACCGTCACTTTGAGCGGGGCGTCGAACGCTTCTCTGCCTGCGAATCCCTCGGCGGCGGGCACGATTCTGGACGACGACACGGCGGAGTTTTCGGTTGCGGACGTTTCAGTGCTTGAAGGAGCGGCGTCCGGCAACATGGAGTTCACAGTGGTTCTCAGCGCTTCGAGCGACAGGCGGATGACCGTGGACTATTCCACGACGGCGGGGACGGCGACCGAGGGGGCGGACTACACGGCGGTGAGCGGCACTCTTGAGTTTGCCGTGGGGGACACGGAGGAGAAGATTCTGGTGCCGGTTGTCGACGACGCCCTGGACGAGCCGGACGAGACGTTCACGCTGACTTTGAGCAACGCTTCCAACGCGGCGAACATCGGGGGGCCCGTCGGGGCGGTGGGGTCCGGGGACGGAGGAGACGATTTGTTCGGTCCGGGTTCGGGGAGCGCCGTGGACACGGCTGCGGGGACGATAAGGGACGACGACGAGCAGCCGTCGCTGTCCATCTCTTCGCCTAGCGTGACGGAGGGAGACAGCGGCTCGGCGACGCTCACGTTCAAGGTGACTCTGAGTGCCGCGAGCGGCAGGGAAGTGACGGTGGGCTACGCCGACGCGGGGACCGGGACGGCGGCTTCGGGGACGGACTACACCGCGATAACCGCCGGGACTTTAACCTTCGCCGCCGGAGACACCGGCAAGGACATAACCGTGACGGTGAGGGGAGACGCCCTGGACGAGGCGGACGAGACGGTGGAAGTGACGATAAGCTCTGCTGTCAACGCGTCGATATCCACGGCTTCGGGGACTGGGACCATAAAGGACGACGATTCCCTGCCCTCTCTTTCGATAACCGGGGATTCGGTGTTTGAGAGCGCGGCGGCCGGCAAGGTGGTTTTCACTGTCGCCTTGAATCCCGCGAGCGGGCGGAGGGTGACGGTGAACTACGCCACTTCGGGAGGTTCGGCCACGCAGGGAGTGGACTACACGGCGGCGAGCGGCACGCTGACTTTCAACGCGGGCGACAGGAGCAAGACGATAGAAGTTCCCATCGTCGGGGATACAGTGGACGAGGACGACGAGACGTTCACCGTCACTTTGAGCGGGGCGTCGAACGCTTCTCTGCCTGCGAATCCCTCGGCGGCGGGCACGATTCTGGACGACGACACGGCGGAGTTTTCGGTTGCGGACGTTTCAGTGCTTGAAGGAGCGGCGTCCGGCAACATGGAGTTCACAGTGGTTCTCAGCGCTTCGAGCGACAGGCGGATGACCGTGGACTATTCCACGACGGCGGGGACGGCGACCGAGGGGGCGGACTACACGGCGGTGAGCGGCACTCTTGAGTTTGCCGTGGGGGACACGGAGGAGAAGATTCTGGTGCCGGTTGTCGACGACGCCCTGGACGAGCCGGACGAGACGTTCACGCTGACTTTGAGCAACGCTTCCAACGCGGCGAACATCGGGGGGCCCGTCGGGGCGGTGGGGTCCGGGGACGGAGGAGACGATTTGTTCGGTCCGGGTTCGGGGAGCGCCGTGGACACGGCTGCGGGGACGATAAGGGACGACGACGAGCAGCCGTCGCTGTCCATCTCTTCGCCTAGCGTGACGGAGGGAGACAGCGGCTCGGCGACGCTCACGTTCAAGGTGGCTCTGAGTGCCGCGAGCGGCAGGGAAGTGACGGTGGGCTACGCCGACGCGGGGACCGGGACGGCGACTTCGGGGACGGACTACACCGCGATAACCGCCGGGACTTTAACCTTCGCCGCCGGAGACACCGGCAAGGACATAACCGTGACGGTGAGGGGAGACGCTCTGGACGAGGCGGACGAGACGGTGGAAGTGACGATAAGCTCCGCAACCAACGCGTCGATATCCACGGCTTCGGGGACTGGGACCATAAAGGACGACGACTCCTTGCCGACGGTGTCGATGTCGGCGGCTACGGCGAGCGTGGGGGAGAGTGCGGGGACCAAGGACCTGACCGTCTCCCTCTCGGCAGTCAGCAGCAGGGACGTGACGGTGCTCTACACCGTATCTTCCAAATCAGGCGACACGGCGACTGCGGCGGACGACTACACGGAGGTAACAAGCGGGAGTCTCACTATAACGGCGGGAGACACGAGCGGGACGATAACCGTTACGGTGGTGTCCGACACGCTTGACGAGGCGGACGAGACGTTCACTGTGACCCTGGGCACTCCGACCAACGCCGCTCTGGGGTCCACGACCAAGACCGTGGTGACTATAACGGACGACGATTCCCAGCCCGCGGTGTCGATGTCGGCGGCTACGGCGAGCGTGGGAGAGAGCGACGGGACCAAGGAACTGACCGTTTCCCTCTCCGGGGCCAGCGGCAGGAATGTCACGCTTCCCTACACTGTGACTTCGGCTTCCGGCGACACGGCCACGGCTACGGACGACTACGCGGAGGTGACAAGCGGGAGTCTCACTGTAACAGCGGGAGACACGAGCGGGACGATAACCGTTACGGTGGTGTCCGACACGCTTGACGAGGCGGACGAGACGTTCACGGTGACCCTGGGCACTCCTACCAACGCCGCTCTGGGGTCCGCGACCAAAACCGTGGTGACGATAACGGACGACGACGCGCAACCGTCGCTGTCCATCTCTTCTCCGAGCGTAACGGAGGGAGACAGCGGTTCGGCGACGCTCACGTTCAAGGTGACTCTGAGTGCCGCGAGCGGCAGGGAAGTGACGGTGGGCTACGCCGACGCGGGGACGGGCACGGCGACTTCTGGGACGGATTACGCGGCCCTGAGTTCGGACACTCTCACCTTCGCGGCCGGAGACACGTCGAAGGACGTGACGGTAACGGTGAACGGAGACTCTCTGAACGAGCCGAACGAGACGGTGGAGGTGACGATAAGCTCTGCTGTCAACGCGTCGATATCCACGGCCACGGGGACTGGCACCATAACGGACGACGATTCCCAGCCCACGGTGTCTATGTCGGCGGCTACGGCGAGCGTGGGAGAGAGCGACGGGACCAAGGAACTGACCGTTTCCCTCTCCGGGGCCAGCGGCAGGAATGTCACGCTTCCCTACACTGTGACTTCGGCTTCCGGCGACACGGCCACGGCTACGGACGACTACGCGGAGGTGACAAGCGGGAGTCTCACTGTAACAGCGGGAGACACGAGCGGGACGATAACCGTTACGGTGGTGTCCGACACGCTTGACGAGGCGGACGAGACGTTCACGGTGACCCTGGGCACTCCTACCAACGCCGCTCTGGGGTCCGCGACCAAAACCGTGGTGACGATAACGGACGACGACGCGCAACCGTCGCTGTCCATCTCTTCTCCGAGCGTAACGGAGGGAGACAGCGGTTCGGCGACGCTCACGTTCAAGGTGACTCTGAGCGCCGCGAGCGGCAGGGAAGTGACGGTGGGCTACGCCGACGCGGGGACGGGCACGGCGACTTCTGGGACGGATTACGCGGCCCTGAGTTCGGACACTCTCACCTTCGCGGCCGGAGACACGTCGAAGGACGTGGCGGTAACGGTGAACGGAGATTCTCTGAACGAGCCGAACGAGACGGTGGAAGTGACGATAAGCTCCGCAACCAACGCGTCGATATCCACGGCCACGGGGACTGGCACCATAACGGACGACGATTCCCAGCCCACGGTGTCTATGTCGGCGGCTACGGCGAGCGTGGGAGAGAGCGACGGGACCAAGGAACTGACCGTTTCCCTCTCCGGGGCCAGCGGCAGGAATGTCACGCTTCCCTACACTGTGACTTCGGCTTCCGGCGACACGGCCACGGCTACGGACGACTACGCGGAGGTGACAAGCGGGAGTCTCACTGTAACAGCGGGAGACACGAGCGGGACGATAACCGTTACGGTGGTGTCCGACACGCTTGACGAGGCGGACGAGACGTTCACGGTGACCCTGGGCACTCCTACCAACGCCGCTCTGGGGTCCGCGACCAAAACCGTGGTGACGATAACGGACGACGACGCGCAACCGTCGCTGTCCATCTCTTCTCCGAGCGTAACGGAGGGAGACAGCGGTTCGGCGACGCTCACGTTCAAGGTGACTCTGAGTGCCGCGAGCGGCAGGGAAGTGACGGTGGGCTACGCCGACGCGGGGACGGGCACGGCGACTTCTGGGACGGATTACGCGGCCCTGAGTTCGGACACTCTCACCTTCGCGGCCGGAGACACGTCGAAGGACGTGACGGTAACGGTGAACGGAGACTCTCTGAACGAGCCGAACGAGACGGTGGAGGTGACGATAAGCTCTGCTGTCAACGCGTCGATATCCACGGCCACGGGGACTGGCACCATAACGGACGACGATTCCCAGCCCACGGTGTCTATGTCGGCGGCTACGGCGAGCGTGGGGGAGAGCGACGGGACCAAGGAACTGACCGTTTCCCTCTCTGCGGCCAGCGGTCGGGACGTCGCTGTGCCCTACACTGTGACTTCGGCTTCCGGCGACACGGCCACGGCTACGGACGACTACGCGGAGGTGACAAGCGGGAGTCTTACCGTAACGGCGGGGGACACGAGCGGGACGATAACCGTTACGGTGGTGTCCGACACGCTTGACGAGGCGGACGAGACGTTCACTGTGACCCTGGGCGCTCCGACCAACGCCGCTCTGGGGTCCGCCGCCAAGACGGTGGTGACTATAACGGACGACGACGCGCAGCCGTCGCTGTCCATCTCTTCGCCTAGCGTGACGGAGGGAGACAGCGGTTCGGCGACGCTCACGTTCAAGGTGACTCTGAGTGCCGCGAGCGGCAGGGAAGTGACGGTGGGCTACGCCGACGCGGGGACGGGCACGGCGACTTCTGGGACGGATTACGCGGCCCTGAGTTCGGACACTCTCACCTTCGCGGCCGGAGACACGTCGAAGGACGTGACGGTAACGGTGAACGGAGACTCTCTGAACGAGGCGGACGAGACGGTGGAGGTGACGATAAGCTCCGCAACCAACGCGTCGATATCCACGGCCACGGGGACTGGCACCATAACGGACGACGATTCCCAGCCCACGGTGTCTATGTCGGCGGCTACGGCGAGCGTGGGAGAGAGCGACGGGACCAAGGAACTGACCGTTTCCCTCTCCGGGGCCAGCGGCAGGAATGTCACGCTTCCCTACACTGTGACTTCGGCTTCCGGCGACACGGCCACGGCTACGGACGACTACGCGGAGGTGACAAGCGGGAGTCTCACTGTAACAGCGGGAGACACGAGCGGGACGATAACCGTTACGGTGGTGTCCGACACGCTTGACGAGGCGGACGAGACGTTCACGGTGACCCTGGGCACTCCTACCAACGCCGCTCTGGGGTCCGCGACCAAAACCGTGGTGACGATAACGGACGACGACGCGCAACCGTCGCTGTCCATCTCTTCTCCGAGCGTAACGGAGGGAGACAGCGGTTCGGCGACGCTCACGTTCAAGGTGACTCTGAGCGCCGCGAGCGGCAGGGAAGTGACGGTGGGCTACGCCGACGCGGGGACGGGCACGGCGACTTCTGGGACGGATTACGCGGCCCTGAGTTCGGACACTCTCACCTTCGCGGCCGGAGACACGTCAAAGGACGTGGCGGTAACGGTGAACGGAGATTCTCTGAACGAGCCGAACGAGACGGTGGAAGTGACGATAAGCTCCGCAACCAACGCGTCGATATCCACGGCCACGGGGACTGGCACCATAACGGACGACGATTCCCAGCCCGCGGTGACGATGTCGGCGGCTACGGCGAGCGTGGGAGAGAGCGACGGGACCAAGGAACTGACCGTTTCCCTCTCCACGGCCAGCGGTCGGGACGTCGCTGTGCCCTACACTGTAACTTCGGCTTCCGGCGACACGGCCACGGCTACGGACGACTACACGGAGGTGACAAGCGGGAGTCTTACCGTAACGGCGGGAGACACGAGCGGGACGATAACCGTTACGGTGGTGTCCGACACGCTTGACGAGGCGGACGAGACGTTCACGGTGACCCTGGGCACTCCTACCAACGCCGCTCTGGGGTCCGCGACCAAAACCGTGGTGACGATAACGGACGACGACGCGCAACCGTCGCTGTCCATCTCTTCTCCGAGCGTAACGGAGGGAGACAGCGGTTCGGCGACGCTCACGTTCAAGGTGACTCTGAGTGCCGCGAGCGGCAGGGAAGTGACGGTGGGCTACGCCGACGCGGGGACGGGCACGGCGACTTCTGGGACGGATTACGCGGCCCTGAGTTCGGACACTCTCACCTTCGCGGCCGGAGACACGTCGAAGGACGTGACGGTAACGGTGAACGGAGACTCTCTGAACGAGCCGAACGAGACGGTGGAGGTGACGATAAGCTCTGCTGTCAACGCGTCGATATCCACGGCCACGGGGACTGGCACCATAACGGACGACGATTCCCAGCCCACGGTGTCTATGTCGGCGGCTACGGCGAGCGTGGGGGAGAGCGACGGGACCAAGGAACTGACCGTTTCCCTCTCTGCGGCCAGCGGTCGGGACGTCGCTGTGCCCTACACTGTGACTTCGGCTTCCGGCGACACGGCCACGGCTACGGACGACTACGCGGAGGTGACA
This sequence comes from Thermodesulfobacteriota bacterium, assembly GCA_965243595.1. GTDB lineage: Bacteria > Desulfobacterota_D > UBA1144 > Nemesobacterales > Nemesobacteraceae > Nemesobacter. Next base: position 1,468,841 of record OZ251569.1, on the reverse strand, counting down.
AGCGGGAGTCTTACCGTAACGGCGGGGGACACGAGCGGGACGATAACCGTTACGGTGGTGTCCGACACGCTTGACGAGGCGGACGAGACGTTCACTGTGACCCTGGGCGCTCCGACCAACGCCGCTCTGGGGTCCGCCGCCAAGACGGTGGTGACTATAACGGACGACGACGCGCAGCCGTCGCTGTCCATCTCTTCGCCTAGCGTGACGGAGGGAGACAGCGGTTCGGCGACGCTCACGTTCAAGGTGACTCTGAGTGCCGCGAGCGGCAGGGAAGTGACGGTGGGCTACGCCGACGCGGGGACGGGCACGGCGACTTCTGGGACGGATTACGCGGCCCTGAGTTCGGACACTCTCACCTTCGCGGCCGGAGACACGTCGAAGGACGTGACGGTAACGGTGAACGGAGATTCTCTGAACGAGCCGAACGAGACGGTGGAGGTGACGATAAGCTCCGCAACCAACGCGTCGATATCCACGGCCACGGGGACGGGCACCATAACGGACGACGATTCCCAGCCGACGGTGTCTATGTCGGCGGCTACGGCGAGCGTGGGGGAGAGCGACGGGACCAAGGAACTGACCGTTTCCCTCGCTGCGGCCAGCGGTCGGGATGTCGCTGTGCCCTACACTGTGACTTCGGCTTCCGGCGACACGGCCACGGCTACGGACGACTACGCGGAGGTGACAAGCGGGAGTCTCACAATAACGGCGGGAGACACGAGCGGGACGATAACCGTTACGGTGGTGTCCGACACGCTTGACGAGGCGGACGAGACGTTCACGGTGACCCTGGGCACTCCGACCAACGCCGCTCTGGGGTCCGCGATCAAGACCGTGGTGACGATAACCGACGACGACGCGCAACCGGCACTCTCCATATCTTCTCCGAGCGTTGTGGAGGGAGCGGCAGGTTCCACGACGACGCTTACCTTCACCGTGACTCTGAGCGCCGCAAGCGGCAGGGAAGTGACGGTGGGCTACGCCGACACGGGGACGGGCACGGCGACTTCGGGAACGGACTACGCGACGATAACTTCCGGGACTCTCACCTTCACCGCCGGAGACACGTCAAAGAACATAGACGTGACGGTGATGGGAGACTCTCTCGACGAGGCGGACGAGACCATAGATGTAAAAATCAGTTCCGCTGTAAACGCTTCAATATCTACTGGAACCGGGACAGGAACGATAGAAGACCCGATGGCGGTGGTGGATTTGCCTCCCAACGAGGGGGTGATAGGTGATATCAATGTCGTCGTCCCCGACAACAACATTAAGCCCATGCTGTCCATCTCCTCTCCTAGCGTGACGGAGGGAGACAGCGGTTCCGTAACACTTACGTTCAAGGTGACTCTGAGCGCCGCGAGCGACGAGGAAGTGACGGTGGACTACGCCGACGCGGGGACGGGCACGGCAACTTCGGGAACCGACTACGCGGCCCTGAGTTCGGACACTCTCACCTTCGCGGCCGGAGACACGTCGAAGGACGTGGCGGTAACGGTGAACGGAGACTCTCTGAACGAGCCGAACGAGACGGTGGAGGTGACGATAAGCTCTGCTGTCAACGCGTCGATATCCACGGCCACGGGGACTGGCACCATAACGGACGACGATTCCCAGCCGACGGTGTCTATGTCGGCGGCTACGGCGAGCGTGGGGGAGAGCGACGGGACAAAAGACCTTACCGTTTCCCTCTCTGCGGCCAGCGGTCGGGACGTCGCTGTGCCCTACACTGTGACTTCGGCTTCCGGCGACACGGCCACGGCTACGGACGACTACGCGGAGGTGACAAGCGGGAGTCTCACAATAACGGCGGGGGGCACCAGCGGGACGATAACCGTTACGGTGGTGTCCGACACGCTTGACGAGGCGGACGAGACGTTCACGGTGACCCTGGGCACTCCTACCAATGCCGCTCTGGGGTCCACCGCCAAGACGGTGGTGACGATAACGGACGACGACGCGCAGCCGTCGCTGTCCATCTCTTCGCCTAGCGTGACGGAGGGAGACAGCGGTTCGGCGACGCTCACGTTCAAGGTGACTCTGAGCGCCGCGAGCGGCAGGGAAGTGACGGTGAGCTACGCCGACGCGGGGACGGGCACGGCGACTTCGGGAACGGATTACGCGGCCCTGAGTTCAGGCACTCTCACCTTCGCGGCCGGAGACACGTCGAAGGACGTGGCGGTAACGGTGAACGGAGACTCTCTGAACGAGCCGAACGAGACGGTGGAAGTGACGATAAGCTCTGCTGTCAACGCGTCGATATCCACGGCCACGGGGACGGGCACCATAACGGACGACGATTCCCAACCCACGGTGTCTATGTCGGCGGCTACGGCGAGCGTGGGGGAGAGCGACGGGACAAAAGACCTTACCGTTTCCCTCTCTGCGGCCAGCGGTCGGGACGTCACTGTGCCCTACACTGTGACTTCGGCTTCCGGCGACACGGCCACGGCTACGGACGACTACGCGGAGGTGACAAGCGGGAGTCTCACTGTAACGGCGGGAGACACGAGCGGGACGATAACCGTTACGGTGGTGTCCGACACGCTTGACGAGGCGGACGAGACGTTCACGGTGACCCTGGGCGCTCCTACCAACGCCGCTCTGGGGTCCGCCGCCAAGACGGTGGTGACGATAACGGACGACGACGCGCAGCCGTCGCTGTCCATCTCTTCGCCTAGCGTGACGGAGGGAGACAGTGGTTCGGCGACGCTCACGTTCAAGGTGACTCTGTCTGCGGCGAGCGGCAGGGAAGTGACGGTGGACTACGCCGACGCGGGGACGGGCACGGCGACTTCGGGAACCGACTACGCGGCCCTGAGTTCGGACACTCTCACCTTCGCGGCCGGAGACACGTCGAAGGACGTGGCGGTAACGGTGAACGGAGACTCTCTGAACGAGCCGAACGAGACGGTGGAAGTGACGATAAGCTCTGCTGTCAACGCGTCGATATCCACGGCCACGGGGACTGGGACCATAACGGACGACGATTCCCAGCCCACGGTGTCTATGTCGGCGGCTACGGCGAGCGTGGGAGAGAGCGACGGGACAAAAGACCTTACCGTTTCCCTCTCTGCGGCCAGCGGTCGGGACGTCACTGTGCCCTACACTGTGACTTCGGCTTCCGGCGACACGGCCTCGGCCTCGGACGACTACGCGGAGGTGACAAGCGGGAGTCTTACCGTAACGGCGGGGGGCACCAGCGGGACGATAACCGTTACGGTGGTGTCCGACACGCTTGACGAGGCGGACGAGACGTTCACGGTGACCCTGGGCGCTCCGACCAACGCCGCTCTGGGGTCCGCCGCCAAGACGGTGGTGACTATAACGGACGACGACGCGCAGCCGTCGCTGTCCATCTCTTCGCCTAGCGTGACGGAGGGAGACAGCGGTTCGGCGACGCTCACGTTCAAGGTGACTCTGTCTGCGGCGAGCGGCAGGGAAGTGACGGTGGACTACGCCGACGCGGGGACGGGCACGGCGACTTCGGGAACCGACTACGCGGCCCTGAGTTCGGACACTCTCACCTTCGCGGCCGGAGACACGTCGAAGGACGTGGCGGTAACGGTGAACGGAGATTCTCTGAACGAGCCGAACGAGACGGTGGAAGTGACGATAAGCTCCGCGACCAACGCGTCGATATCCACGGCCACGGGGACGGGCACCATAACGGACGACGATTCCCAGCCCACGGTGACGATGTCGGCGGCTACGGCGAGCGTGGGAGAGAGCGACGGGACCAAGGACCTTACCGTTTCCCTCTCTGCAATCAGCAGCAGGGACGTGACGGTGCTCTACACCGTGTCTTCCAAATCAGGCGACACGGCCACGGCTACGGACGACTACGCGGAGGTGACAAGCGGGAGTCTCACAATAACGGCGGGGGGCACCAGCGGGACGATAACCGTTACGGTGGTGTCCGACACGCTTGACGAGGCGGACGAGACGTTCACTGTGACCCTGAGCTCTCCTACCAACGCGTCTCTGGGGTCCGCGACCAAGACCGTGGTGACGATAACCGACGACGACGCGCAACCGGCACTCTCCATATCTTCTCCGAGCGTTGTGGAGGGAGCGGCAGGTTCCACGACGACGCTTACCTTCACCGTGACTCTGAGCGCCGCAAGCGGCAGGGAAGTGACGGTGGGCTACGCCGACGCGGGGACGGGCACGGCAACTTCTGGGACGGACTATGCGACGATAACTTCCGGGACTCTCACCTTCACCGCCGGAGACACGTCAAAGAACATAGACGTGACGGTGATGGGAGACTCTCTCGACGAGGCGGACGAGACCATAGATGTAAAAATCAGTTCCGCTGTAAACGCTTCAATATCTACTGGAACCGGGACAGGAACGATAGAAGACCCGATGGCGGTGGTGGATTTGCCTCCCAACGAGGGGGTGATAGGTGATATCAATGTCGTCGTCCCCGACAACAACATTAAGCCCATGCTGTCCATCTCCTCTCCTAGCGTGACGGAGGGAGACAGCGGTTCCGTAACACTTATGTTCAAGGTGACTCTGAGTGCCGCGAGCGACGAGGAAGTGACGGTGGACTACGCCGACGCGGGTACGGGGACGGCGACTTCGGGAACGGATTACGCGGCCCTGAGTTCAGGCACTCTCACCTTCGCGGCCGGAGACACGTCGAAGGACGTGGCGGTAACGGTGAACGGAGATTCTCTGAACGAGCCGAACGAGACGGTGGAAGTGACGATAAGCTCTGCTGTCAACGCGTCGATATCCACGGCCACGGGGACGGGCACCATAACGGACGACGATTCCCAGCCCACGGTGTCTATGTCGGCGGCTACGGCGAGCGTGGGAGAGAGCGACGGGACCAAGGAACTGACCGTTTCCCTCTCCGCGGCCAGCGGTCGGGACGTCGCTGTGCCCTACACTGTGACTTCGGCTTCCGGCGACACGGCCACGGCCTCGGACGACTACACGGAGGTGACAAGCGGGAGTCTCACTGTAACGGCGGGGGGCACCAGCGGGACGATAACCGTTACGGTGGTGTCCGACACGCTTGACGAGGCGGACGAGACGTTCACGGTGACCCTGGGCACTCCTACCAACGCCGCTCTGGGGTCCGCCGCCAAGACAGTGGTGACTATAACGGACGACGACGCGCAGCCGTCGCTGTCCATCTCTTCGCCTAGCGTGACGGAAGGAGACAGCGGTTCGGCGACGCTCACGTTCAAGGTGACTCTGTCTGCGGCGAGCGACAGGGAAGTGACGGTGGACTACGCCGACGCGGGTACGGGGACGGCGACTTCGGGAACCGACTACGCGGCCCTGAGTTCGGACACTCTCACCTTCGCGGCCGGAGACACGTCGAAGGACGTGGCGGTAACGGTGAACGGAGACTCTCTGAACGAGCCGAACGAGACGGTGGAAGTGACGATAAGCTCCGCGACCAACGCGTCGATATCCACGGCCACGGGGACGGGCACCATAACGGACGACGATTCCCAGCCCACGGTGTCTATGTCGGCGGCTACGGCGAGCGTGGGAGAGAGCGACGGGACCAAGGAACTGACCGTTTCCCTCTCCGCGGCCAGCGGTCGGGACGTCGCTGTGCCCTACACTGTGACTTCGGCTTCCGGCGACACGGCCACGGCTACGGACGACTACGCGGAGGTGACAAGCGGGAGTCTCACAATAACGGCGGGAGACACGAGCGGGACGATAACCGTTACGGTGGTGTCCGACACGCTTGACGAGGCGGACGAGACGTTCACGGTGACCCTGGGCACTCCTACCAACGCCGCTCTGGGGTCCGCCGCCAAGACGGTGGTGACGATAAGGGACGACGACGCGCAGCCGGCACTCTCCATCTCTTCGCCTAGCGTGACGGAGGGAGACAGCGGTTCGGCGACGCTCACGTTCAAGGTGACTCTGTCTGCGGCGAGCGGCAGGGAAGTGACGGTGGACTACGCCGACGCGGGTACGGGCACGGCGACTTCGGGAACCGACTACGCGGCCCTGAGTTCGGACACTCTCACCTTCGCGGCCGGAGACACGTCGAAGGACGTGGCGGTAACGGTGAACGGAGACTCTCTGAACGAGCCGAACGAGACGGTGGAAGTGACGATAAGCTCCGCGACCAACGCGTCGATATCCACGGCCACGGGGACGGGCACCATAACGGACGACGATTCCCAGCCCACGGTGTCTATGTCGGCGGCTACGGCGAGCGTGGGAGAGAGCGACGGGACCAAGGACCTTACCGTTTCCCTCTCTGCAATCAGCAGCAGGGACGTGACGGTGCTCTACACCGTGTCTTCCAAATCAGGCGACACGGCGACGGCCTCGGACGACTACACGGAGGTGACAAGCGGGAGTCTCACTGTAACGGCGGGGGGCACCAGCGGGACGATAACCGTTACGGTGGTGTCCGACACGCTTGACGAGGCGGACGAGACGTTCACGGTGACCCTGGGCACTCCTACCAACGCCGCTCTGGGGTCCGCCGCCAAGACGGTGGTGACGATAACGGACGACGACGCGCAGCCGTCGCTGTCCATCTCTTCGCCTAGCGTGACGGAAGGAGACAGCGGTTCGGCGACGCTCACGTTCAAGGTGACTCTGTCTGCGGCGAGCGACAGGGAAGTGACGGTGGACTACGCCGACGCGGGGACGGGGACGGCGACTTCGGGAACCGACTACGCGGCCCTGAGTTCGGACACTCTCACCTTCGCGGCCGGAGACACGTCGAAGGACGTGGCGGTAACGGTGAACGGAGACTCTCTGAACGAGCCGAACGAGACGGTGGAAGTGACGATAAGCTCCGCGACCAACGCGTCGATATCCACGGCCACGGGGACGGGCACCATAACGGACGACGATTCCCAGCCCACGGTGTCTATGTCGGCGGCTACGGCGAGCGTGGGAGAGAGCGACGGGACCAAGGAACTGACCGTTTCCCTCTCCGCGGCCAGCGGTCGGGACGTCGCTGTGCCCTACACTGTGACTTCGGCTTCCGGCGACACGGCCTCGGCCTCGGACGACTACACGGAGGTGACAAGCGGGAATCTCACTGTAACGGCGGGGGGCACCAGCGGGACGATAACCGTTACGGTGGTGTCCGACACGCTTGACGAGGCGGACGAGACGTTCACGGTGACCCTGGGCACTCCTACCAACGCCGCTCTGGGGTCCGCCGCCAAGACGGTGGTGACGATAACGGACGACGACGCGCAGCCGTCGCTGTCCATCTCTTCGCCTAGCGTGACGGAGGGAGACAGCGGTTCGGCGACGCTCACGTTCAAGGTGACTCTGTCTGCGGCGAGCGGCAGGGAAGTGACGGTGGGCTACGCCGACGCGGGGACGGGCACGGCGACTTCGGGAACCGACTACGCGGCCCTGAGTTCGGACACTCTCACCTTCGCGGCCGGAGACACGTCGAAGGACGTGGCGGTAACGGTGAACGGAGACTCTCTGAACGAGCCGAACGAGACGGTGGAAGTGACGATAAGCTCCGCGACCAACGCGTCGATATCCACGGCCACGGGGACGGGCACCATAACGGACGACGATTCCCAGCCCACGGTGTCTATGTCGGCGGCTACGGCGAGCGTGGGAGAGAGCGACGGGACCAAGGAACTGACCGTTTCCCTCTCCGCGGCCAGCGGTCGGGACGTCGCTGTGCCCTACACTGTGACTTCGGCTTCCGGCGACACGGCCACGGCCTCGGACGACTACACGGAGGTGACAAGCGGGAATCTCACTGTAACGGCGGGGGGCACCAGCGGGACGATAACCGTTACGGTGGTGTCCGACACGCTTGACGAGGCGGACGAGACGTTCACGGTGACCCTGGGCACTCCTACCAATGCCGCTCTGGGGTCCGCCGCCAAGACGGTGGTGACGATAACGGACGACGACGCGCAGCCGTCGCTGTCCATCTCTTCGCCTAGCGTGACGGAGGGAGACAGCGGTTCGGCGACGCTCACGTTCAAGGTGACTCTGTCTGCGGCGAGCGGCAGGGAAGTGACGGTGGACTACGCCGACGCGGGTACGGGCACGGCGACTTCGGGAACCGACTACGCGGCCCTGAGTTCGGACACTCTCACCTTCGCGGCCGGAGACACGTCGAAGGACGTGGCGGTAACGGTGAACGGAGACTCTCTGAACGAGCCGAACGAGACGGTGGAGGTGACGATAAGCTCCGCGACCAACGCGTCGATATCCACGGCCACGGGGACTGGGACCATAACGGACGACGATTCCCAGCCCACGGTGTCTATGTCGGCGGCTACGGCGAGCGTGGGAGAGAGCGACGGGACCAAGGAACTGACCATTTCCCTCTCCACGGCCAGCGGCAGGAATGTCACGCTTCCCTACACTGTGACTTCGGCTTCCGGCGACACGGCGACGGCCTCGGACGACTACACGGAGGTGACAAGCGGGAGTCTCACAATAACGGCGGGGGACACGAGCGGGACGATAACCGTTACGGTGGTGTCCGACACGCTTGACGAGGCGGACGAGACATTCACGGTGGCCCTGGGCGCTCCTACCAATGCCGCTCTGGGGTCCGCGACCAAAACCGTGGTGACTATAACCGACGACGACAGGAGTGTCTTATCAGAGCCACTAGTTTTAACTGGTCTATCGGTCGGCGACGTAAACGTGGCAGAAAATATTTCGGGAGGCAAAGCGAAATTTACGATACGCCTGACATCGACAAGCACGCAGAAAATAACGGTCGACTGTGCCACTTCGGATGGCACGGCCAAGGCAGGAAGCGACTATGTCGCGACAAGCGAAACGCTTGCCTTCGCCGCCGGAGAAACGGAAAAAACATTCTCAGTGGACATCACGAACGACATCCTCATCGAGCCCAATGAGACATTCACCGTAACATTAAGCAATCCTACGGGTGGTGCGACGATAAACGACGGCACGGCCACGGGAACCATTGAAGACGACGATTTCTCGTCCTCTCCTTCCTCCATAGACATAGACACTCCCCGGCTTTCCATAGCCGACGCATCCGTTGCGGAAGACGTGACTGGAGGCAGGATGAACTTCACCGTGACTCTGAGCGAGGCAAGCGAGCGTGATATTTCGGTGAACTACGAAACGACCGACGGCTCCGCAACCGAAGGAACGGACTATGTCGCGACTTCAGGTACGCTTACTATCGTCGCGGGCAATACGAAGGCAAAGATAGCCGTACCTATAACGGATGACGACCTTCCCGAAGCGGATGAAACCTTCACCGTGACGATCAGCGACCCTTCAAACGCGATTCTGGAGACCGAAACGGCCACGGGCACTATTGTCAACGACGACACGTTGTCTTCCATAGCGATAGAAGACTCCGATCCGGTCGCCGAAAGCGACACCGGCGACACCACCGAGGCCGTGTTCACCGTTACCCTGAGTCCGGCAAACGGCCGGATGGTAACGGTGAACTACACGACGGCAGACGGTACGGCAAAAGGAGGGTCCGATTATCAAACCGAGACGGGCACCCTCACCTTTGCGGAGGGAGAAACGTCAAAGACGATTTCCGTTTCCGTAAACGGCGACGAGGATGCGGAAGCGAACGAAACATTCAGCGTGATACTGAGAGATCCCTCGCCGAACGCGGAACTGGAAAAAGCGCAGGCACAGGCCGTAATACGAAACGACGACGAACTGGTCGTAATGCCTTCGAGCCCGGAAACGCTTTTCGTGGGTGAAACGACCGTCAGAGTGGTGGTCAATTCTATTGACCGGGGACTCGGAGTGGGAATCGTTCTTCCTCCGATGCCGATGCGCAACAGCAATCCCATAGAGAACCTCACGGTGACATTTTCCGAAACCGACAGGGAAATCGACGGGAATTTCGGATACACAGGAAGAAGTACCGACCATTCGCTTGTGGATATCGGCGTTTCCCCCGTACCGGACGGAACGATCCCGGTACATCTGCCCGTCATGAAGGAATTGCGCGAGGCGGCCGGAGATCAGCAGATTCTGCTGATACAGCATCTGGACATGTGGGTGGTTCTGGACTCGGAACTGAAAGAAAATACGGTCGTCTCGAACGAAGTGACCGAATTTTCCACTTCTTTCGGGGTAAGCTACGAAAAGGACAAGGTGCTGGGGCGAACCAGAGCCGTAAACGAAGCCGTTCTACCGGAACTTGCCCGTGCCATGACCTCAAGCACTCTCAATGCCTTGACGGGGCGCATAGAGGAAGCGTTTTCGGGAACGGCGAGCAACAAGCTTGCCGGACAGGCGGTAGTCTCTAGGCCGGAGGAAGTCCGGCCGTATGAATCTTACGAAAGACCTTCGCTTTCGTGGCAGGAAGCACTGGGCAGCTCATCCTTCACGGTTTCTCTCGCCGACGGCGACAACGCCTTTGGAGACGAAGAGCACTCCGTGTCTTCACCCTCTTCAAGGAAAATAGCGGTCTGGCTCCAGGGCGACTACCGACGCCTGTCGGGCGACAGCGACGAGTTTATGGTCGACTGGAACGGCCATGTAATAGGCGGCCACCTGGGAGCCGACATTCAGTTGGGGTCGGGATTTCTGGCCGGTGTGGCGACATCTCTCTTCAAGGGGTCGCTTGATTATACGGACAGGTTCGAAAACGCCAGTATCGAGGGGAAACATAAAAGCCGGATGATCGGCTTTCATCCTTATCTTGGCTGGTCGTTGTCCGAAAGATTGAGCCTTTGGAGCACCGTTGGTTGGGGTTTCGGGAAGATTGAGTTCGAGGATGAAGAGATTGCAGGCAGGCAGGCAAGCGACAGCGGGATGAAAACGATGGCCGCCGGAGGAAACCTTCAGTTGTTTTCGGGCGGCGCGACCACGTTCAATCTCAAGAGCGAGGCGTGGAACACCAGCATGAGGGTCGAGAGCAACGACGACTTGATTCAGGATCTCAAGGTAGGCGTCAACCGCCTGCGTCTGGCGTTCAGGGGCGCGCACGCCTTTTCGCTGGAATCGGGAGCGCTTACGCCGTCAATAGAACTGGGCGCGCGCCGCGACGGCGGAGACGGAGAAACCGGTCTCGGCATCGAGCTGCAGGGCGGAATTGCCTATTTCGCTCCGGCTCCGGGCCTCACTCTGGAGGCAAGCGGGCATACTCTTCTGGCCCACCAGGGCAATCTGCACGATTGGGGTAAAATCTGCGCGATCCGCTTTGATCCGAACTCGGACCGCCGCGGTCTGTCGTTCAGTGTGCTGCCGTCGTACGGAAAGATCTCAAGCGGAGTCGAGCAGTTGTGGGAAAGCGACGTAACCGACTGGAATACGACCGATCATGCGGCATCCGTGCGCGTTGACACGGAGGTAGGCTACGGCATTCCCGCGTTCAACGGCCGGGGTCTGGTAGTTCCCTACGGAATTTTCGAGCCGTCGGGCGGAGACGGGCGGACCTACCGTCTGGGAAGTCGTTTCGAAATAGGTTCGGGACTAGGACTGAGTCTTGAAGGAGAACGCCGCAACCCCGACATGGGGGATCTCGAACATGGAATCATGCTGCGCGGCCAGTTGAACTGGTAGCGGCGGGTCGTTTCAATTCCGCCCTCCCCTCTTTCTCGGGTCAGACATCCGGGAACGGGTCGCGACGGAAAGATCCGTAAAATCACTTTCTTTCCCGGCGGAGAAAAACGGACAGGTAATCGCCGAAATACCTGTACGCGAAGACAACGCACCCCGCGAGCATCAACATCCCCGTAGCCGAATACATTTTAGGGAAACCGTGGTCGCGCGCCACGACCCCCAGCATGAAGGCGAAAAGGTTTATTCCGACGCTGAAAGACATGTTAAACGCTCCCATGGCCGTCCCCCTCTGGTCGTCCGACGCCCTGTCTATGATCATGGCGCTCACGGTCGGATAGAGAATTCCGTAGCCCAGGCTGAAGAGAAACGAAACCGCGACCGCGCTCGCGGCGGAATTCACGGAAAAAGTCGCGAGCAGGGAAACGACGATCACGAGCATCGAAGGCAGGGCGATTTTCCTTCTCTCCACCATGTCCGGGAGTCTTCCTCCCAGAACCCTGATCAGTATCACCGTCACGGAATAGGTGAGAAAAAAGCTCCTGGCGCTGATCCCGTTTTCCTTGAGAAAGGCCGAGAAGAAATTCAGCATGGACCCCAAGGCCACGGCTATCAGAAGGTTGATCAGCAGGAGCACGCGGAATTTCGGGGAAAGGACGACATCGAAAAATCCCCTGAAAAGGGACTTCCTCGACGCGGTGAAGTTCCCCTCCCTGGCGAAGAAGCACAGAACGAACGCCAGCAGGGCGAAAACCGCGGTGTAGAGGAAAAAAGACTCGTAACCGAACCTGTCTATGACGAGTTCCCCGACCGACGGCCCGACGGAGTAGGAAGCTATGGTGAACGCTCCGAAAAGCCCCAGTCCGTAAGCCCTGGTCTCCCTGGGAACGTAATCGGAGACGGCCGTCGCGGCCGCCGTGAAGAAAAAGGAGAAGGCCACTCCCTGGAGCAGCCTGAGGACGAATATCCTCGCCCCCGCGTCGGATACCGGAACGTAGAGCAGCGAGACGACGAGCATGAGCAGGGAACCCGCGAGCATGAAACGCCTTCTCCCGTAATGGTCTATCAGGTAGGCGGCCAGGGGTATGGTGCCGATGGACGTCACGCCGAACGTCCCCATTACGTAACCTATCCGGGCCTCGTCGCCTCCCGCGTGAATCACGAAAAGCGGCAGCAGGAAAAACGAGGAGAAGCAGCAGAAAAAAAAGAAATTGCCCAGGGTCACCAGGGAAAAATCCCTGTATCCGCGCAGGAAGCTCATTCGGGATATTATTTACCACAAGACGGAATAAGCAAAGGCGCGCATGCCGTTTCCCCGTTTTGCGCGCGCGGAACGGGGCGTTTTGACAGCGAAAGGACCTGTGATATACTACGGCGCGTTTTTCGAGCCGTTAGCTCAGCCGGTAGAGCAACTGCCTTTTAAGCAGTGGGTCACAGGTTCGAATCCTGTACGGCTCATCCGCCCGACGTCCCCGTCGTCTAGTCAGGCCCAGGACATCGGCCTTTCACGCCGGTAACAGGGGTTCAAATCCCCTCGGGGACGCCACTTTTCGAGCTTGCATAGTCGGCAAACCGGAATTTCCAGCGGAAAAAAAGAGTTGGAACCGCTACCTGATGCGGTTTCTATGCGTACTTCCCGTATTCCTTCTGGAAAAGATCCGAAAGTTCGCGGGCCTTGCGGTCGTATTCGTCGGGGTCGTTCCACGAGAGCCTGGGCTGGAGAAGCGCGGAATCCACTCCGGGACAATCCGTGGGCACCAGCAGGTCGAATATCGGAATTCTGACGAACTCCCCGCCGTCCAGAACGCCGTCCACCGCCGCGCTGACCAGGGCCCTGGTCGAGGGAAGCGGCATTCTCTCGCCGGTCCCGAAAGGGCCGCCCGAAATCCCCGTGTTGAGAAGCCAGACTCCCGCCTCGTGCCTCTCCATCCTCTCTTTGAGCATCGAGCCGTAGAACTTGGGAGATCTCGGAAGAAACGGCGACCCGAAACAGGAGCTGAACGTCGCCTGCGGTTCGCTCACGCCCCTTTCCGTGCCGGCCACCTTCGCCGTGTAGCCCAGAAGAAAGTAGTACATGGCCTGGTCCGGGCTGAGTTTCGATATGGGAGGCAGAACTCCGAACGCGTCGTAGGTCAGCATGAATATGTTTTTCGGAATTCCCCCCACTCCGCTCGAAACGATGTTGTCCAGCATGTCGATCTGGTACGCTCCCCGCGTGTTCTCGGTATGCCTGTCGCTGTAGAAGTCTATTTTCCCCGTGTCGGGGTCCAGTTCGACGTTTTCCAGAACGGAGCCGAAATTCAGAACGGCCTTGTAAATCTCGGGCTCGGTTTCGGGACTGAGTCCTATGGCCTTGGCGTAGCATCCGCCCTCGAAGTTAAAGACTCCCTCGTTGAACCAGCCGTGCTCGTCGTCCCCGATGAGCGCCCTTTCGGGGTCGGCCGAAAGGGTGGTCTTGCCGGTTCCCGACAGTCCGAAGAAAAGCGCCACGTCGTCGCGCTTTCCGACGTTGGCCGAGCAGTGCATGGGGAAAACGTCTTTTTCCGGAAGGAGAAAGTTCATGGCCGCGAAAACGGACTTTTTCATCTCCCCCGCGTAGCGCGTGCCCCCTATCAGCGCGATCCTCTCCCTCAGGTTGAGGAATATGAACGTTTCGCTGTTGAGTCCGTGGGCTTCGGGATCGTCGGCCTTGAAACCCGGGGCCGAAATGACGGTGAAGTCCACCTCCGGGTGCGGAAGCTCCGAAGCGTCCGGCCTTATGAAAAGGTTGTTGACGAAGAGATTGTGCCAGGCGAACTCGTTTATCACCCGGACGTTGGTCTTGTGGTCTGGATGGGCGCAGACCTGCAGGTCCTTTACGAAAACGTCCTTCCCCCTGAAATAATTCATTACTTTTCCGTAAAATTCGTCGAATATCTCGGGAGACACGGGCCGGTTCACTTCTCCCCAGTCCACGTCGTTTTCAGTCGAAGGTTCCCTTACGACGAACCTGTCGCCGGGAGATCTTCCGGTGTGAGGGGAAGTGTAGCCCACGAAAGTGCCTCCCTGGCCTATGCGCCCCTCGTTTCTTCCGATCGCCTCTTCGTAAAGCCTCGGGACGGAAAGATTGTAGTAGACTCCTGCGGTGCCTTCGAGCCTGTGCTTCTCCGCAAGCTCCTTTTCTATCGAAAAACTCTCGGACATGTCGGGGACCTCCGGTTATTCCCTGCCGTGTAAAGACTCGTCGATGAAATCAAAGAAAGACTCACAGTCAAAGAAAGCATAAGATATATGAAGTTTCCTTTTTTGCAAGAACGCGAAATCCGGAAACCGCGGCGGCGTCGCGCCCGTCGCCAGCGGCGCCCGCGAACGGGGGTTTTAACGGTTCATCCCCCGCCGCCGACCCCGGACATCCACTCCGTTATGGCCTTTACCGAGTCCGCCGGATTCTCTATGCAGTCGTGTTTCGCTCCCGGTATGTAGCGAAGGGTCACGTCCGCGTTTCCCGACCGGTTCATTATCCTCTTGAGCTCCAGGGGCTCCCAGACGTCGACGACGTCGTCGTTTTCGCCGTGGATGAAGAGAACGGGGATCTTGACGTCCTTTGCGAGTTCGCAGGTTTTGGCGTAGTAGGCGTCCGGGCCCCTCATGAACCACCAGGTCCTGTAGGTGAACATCTCCGCGTCGACGGGGTTAAAGGAGTTCCCCCACGCCCTGTAGACGATGAATATCTGGTCGTTTTTCTTCTTTCCGGGGTCGGGACCCAGAACCTCCTTGGCCTTGAGGTAGATGTCTTCGTAGGACGGGATGCTCCCGTTTCTCTCAAGTCTTCTCTGCTGCGAGTAGGGAAGAGAATACGAGCAGCCCTCGAGCACGAGCCCCTTTATTCCGGAAGATCCCGTCCGGGAGGCGTAGTAGACGGCCATGTTCGCCCCCAGGCTGTATCCCAGCATGAAGATGTTTCGAAACCCCTCCCGGCGAAGCACGTTCACAGATTCCCTCATCTCGTGAATCGTGTCCGGAAATATCCCCTGCCCCATTATCTGGCCCATGAACGCCATGCGGGTGTTCACAGAGAGGGTGCTTATCCCCCTTTCCATCAGAAGCGGGGGAAGTCTCACGGGAGTTCCCCGGGTGAGAAAATGACCCAGCACCCCGTAGAGATTTACGACTATGGGGGACTCGTAAAGAGCCTCCTCCGAGGAAAACTCGGGGGTGACCAGGAGGGAATTCACCTCGAATCCGTCTTCGGTGCCGTAAGTGAGGAGGCGCTTCTGTTCGTTCACCATGGGAGAGTCAGACGAATCTCCTGTCGAGCCACCTTATGATTATGTCTCCCATCTCCTCTTCCTTTCCGTCGAGAGTGTGACCGGTGTTCAGGTAATAGGCCGAAACGTCGTCGTTTCCCCTGTCTATGGCTATCTGGGCCAGGTTGTGAGTCTCTTCCGGCTTCACGAACGCGTCGTTCCAGCCCTGTATGAGGAGAATCGGCAGCTTTATGTTCTTTATCTGCTCGCAGCTTTTCACGGCCTTCGCCTCGGGGCCCGCCAGAAACCACCACGTCTTGTACGTGTATATCTCCGTGTGCTCCGGCCGGTAGGAATCGCCCCTGGCCCTGAAAACCAGTATGCTCCTGTCCTGCTTCGAGCCGTGGGGGTCGTCGCCCAGTATGGTCCGGGCCTCCTCGTAGACCTCGTCGTAGGAGGGCTGGCTTTTCCACCTGTTCCATCTCCTCCTTATGGAATCGGGAATCGAATAGGGAGTGGCGAGAGCTATGACGCCCTTGAGCAGCTCGGCCTCCTCCGAATCCGGCCGGCGGCTCTTCACCGAAAGGTATCTGAACACCACCCCGCCCCCCAGGCTGTAGCCGGAGACGATTATCTTCTCATAGCCCATCTTGCCCAGATACCTCACCACGCCGTCTATCTGCGGAACGGTGTCGTCCACTATTCCGAAACCGAAGAAAAGCCCGAAGTTGGCCATTCTGGTGTTTATGGAGATGGACGAATAACCCGCCTTGGCGAGAATCGGGGGCAGGAATCTCTGGCTTCCGTCGAGGAAGTTTCCGAGAAAGCCGTGAACGTGGATGATTATGGTCTTTCTCTTGTCGGAGTCGTTGTTGATGGCCCGGTAGTAGAGGGCGTTTACCTTTCCCTTTCCGACCGGAACGGAAATGAGCTCCTGTTCTACGTATTTCATGGCGAAACGATTTCCGCGAAAAAGATACTGATATTATAAAGACACGCCGGGCAAGTCAATAAGTCGCGGGCCGCAAGAGCGCCGCGCCATCAGTCGTCCGCGACGGTCTCCGCGACCAGGTCGGGATTTTCCATGATGGAATCCGCCTTTTCCTTGGCGCGGGTCCAGTCGGAAGCGCTCCCCGCTTTCGCGAGCGCGTCTTTCGCCGTGGCCTTGAGAAAAATTTCCCCCGTCTTCTTGCTCCAGAGAATCTGCCAGTTGTCGCCCCGAAACTTCCTTATCCATCCGAAAGGGAAAAACCCGGAATAATCCTCGCGCCTTTTCATTCTTCGTCTTCCTTCGCCGTCGCGGCCGTTCAAGCCGAAAACTCCCCGAAAGACGGACACATTTCCGACATTCCGCATTTTCGGCAAAGGGGTCTTCTCGCCTTGCACACTTCCCTTCCGTGGTCGCCCAGGGAATTTGAAAAGAAACTCCAGTCTTTTCGGGAAACCAGCTCCATCAGGTCGAACTCTATCTTGACGGGATCCGAGTTCCGCGTAAGGCCGAGGCGGCGGCTGAGCCTCGTTATGTGGGTGTCCACTATTATTCCCGGTTCCCGGAAATGGTTCGCGATTACGACGTTTGCGGTCTTTCTTCCCACTCCCGGAAGCGCGACCAGCTTCTCCATGGCGGAGGGAACCGCGCCGCCGTGTCTTTCCACTACGGATTTCGCGCAGTTTATTATCGCCCTGGCCTTGTTTCTGTAGAAGCCGGTCGACCTTACGTCGTCTTGAAGTTCCTCCTCCGAGGCCCGCGAGAACGCCGCCGGGTCCGGGTATTTTCTGAAAAGCCCGGGGGTGACCGCATTCACTCTCTTGTCGGTGCACTGGGCGGAGAGAATGGAACCGACCAGAAGCTGCCAGGCGTCGGCGAAAACCAGATGGCAGCGGGCGTCGGGATAGGTCTTTTTGAGAAACGCGACTACCCCGCGGGCCCTTCGCCTCGCATCCGCCGTATCGGCGCTCATCGGCCGGGACGGTGAGAGAAGATGAAATTTTTCCGCATGCCGTTAAAAACCCCGGTTCTCCGTTTCACGGATTCAGTCGTTTCTCGCGGGCTCGAGACCTTCTTTGCCCTCGAAGAAATCCTTGTTTACGGCGGTGAACTTCTCCCACTTCTCCGGCAGCTCGTCTTCGTGAAATATGGCGTCCACGGGACAGGGATCGACGCATGCGCCGCAGTCGATGCACTCGTCGGGGTGAATCAGCAGCTGGTCCTCGCCCTCGTATATGCAGTCGACGGGACACGCCTCCACGCACGCCTTGTCCTTAACTCCTATGCACGGCTCTGCGATTATGTACGTCATATGAAAAACCTCCGAATCCGCGCCCGCCCGCCGCGGCGAACCGCTTGCCGACTACACTACCCGATACGGCCCCGAAAGAAACCCGCGCCAAGCGGCGTCTTCACCGTTTTTCCGTCCCGTCTCCCGGCCCGTCCGGTTCTCCGACCGGGGAGATGCTCCCCGCGGGTCGCCCTTCGGGCCCGGAACCGGCTTCCCGTTCAGGTGCCTTTTCTTCCCCCTCGGGCTCCGCCTCCGGGGATTTTTCCTCCCCCGGTTCTCCCGAAGGAGCTTCCCGCGCCGCTTCGGAAGTCTCCTCGACCGCCTGCCGGGCCGCGGGGTCCTTCACCACGGAGCCTTTTATCGACTTCACGGAGAAATACCCGAGAGACAGGGAAGTGACGACGAATATCAGCCCCAGAAGTCTGGTCATCTTCACCAGGAAGGGGACGGCGCCGCTTGAGCCGAAGACCGACTCGGACGTTCCGCCTCCGAACATCGAGCCTATGTCCCCCGACTTGCTGGGCTGAAGCAGTATGATCAGCACCAGAAGAAGGCTGACGGCGATGTGAATGATCTTTATTACAGGTATCAGAAATTCCAATTTCTACTCCCCCGCGGACCTTATTATTTCGAGAAACGAACCGGCCGAAAGGCTGGCTCCTCCCACCAGCGCCCCGTCGACCCGCGGAACCGACATTATTTCCCCTATGTTGGCGGGCGAAACGCTCCCGCCGTACAAAATCCGTATATTATTACCTGAAACGGGAAATATTTCAGCCAGAAGTTCCCCCACGCAGCGGTGAATCTCCTCTATCTCCGAAGAGGTGGCGTTTTTTCCCGTGCCGATGGCCCAGACGGGCTCGTAGGCGACGACCAGGCCGGGCGTTTCGTCTTCGTCCAGGCCGCCGAGCGCGCTTTCGATCTGGTTTCTTACCGGTCCGAAAAGCATTTCCCTTCTCGCGGGCCCGTCCTCGCCCGCCGCCCTCTCCCTCTGCGCTTCGGTCTCTCCCGCGCAGAGAATGACCTTGAGTCCGCATTCGAGCGAAAAGGCGACTTTTTCTCTTATCTCCGCGTCAGTCTCTCCCATGACGTTTCTTCTCTCCGAGTGGCCGAGAATGACCCACCCGCATCCCGCGTCGGGAAGCATGGCGGCCGACACCTCTCCGGTGAAGGCTCCGGAGGCCCTGCCGTAGGCGTTCTGGGCTCCGAGCTCGACCCCCGAACCCGAAACGGCGCTTCGCACCACGTCGAGGGAGGTGAACGGAGGGGCTAGAACCACTTCGCATCCGCAAAGGCCGTCTTCCACGAACCCGGCCACCGAGCGGGAAAGCTCCCGCGCCTCGTTTCGAAGAAGGTTCATCTTCCAGTTTCCTACCACGAGCTTTCTGTTCATCTCTCACGTCCCGCCGTCCGGCGAAGGTTCGTCGCGTCCGCGAAAAAAGCTCTAACCCTACTCCCTGATCGCCGCGGGCGCAAGTTGCGTCCTTTTTTCATCCCGATACCGTTTCAGCCCAGGAACTCTCCCAGCCTCCTTATCCCTTCCCTTATCCTGCCCAGCGAAGTCGTGTAGGAAAAACGCAGGTAATCCCCGCCCCTGTCGCTGAAGTCCGTTCCGGGAGTCACTCCCACCCGGCAGTTCTCGAGAATGTCGAACGCCAGGGCGCGGGAATCGCGGCTCCAGCGGGAAGAATCGACGAAAACGTAGAACGCCCCGCGGGGTTCGACGGGAATTTCGAACCCGATCGAGCGAAGTCCCTTTATCATCTCTACCCTCCTGCGGTCGAACTCCGCCGTCATTTCCCCCGTCCATCCGCCCGTCTTGACCTTTTCTATGGCCGCCACGGCGGCTTTCTGGACGAAAGAACCGGCGGAGATGAAAAGATTCTGCTGCAGCTTCTGCACGTACCTGACCAGGTCGCGGGGAACTATCATGTAGCCCAGGCGCCAGCCGGTCATGGAATAGAACTTCGAAAAACCGTTCACCACTATGGCGTTGTCGGTGAATTCCAGAATGGAATTCTCGCGGGCCCCGTAGACGAGGCCGTGGTATATCTCGTCGGAAATCACCGCGGGCCCCGTTTCCGCGAGCCCGCGAAGAACATCTTTTTCGAGGACCGACCCCGTGGGGTTGGAGGGCGAGTTCACGAGAATCGCCCTGGTCCTGGCGGAAACGCTCCTTGAGACCTTCCCCGCGTCTATCTGGTAACCTTCGCTTTCGTAAACCGGTATTTTTTTCGCGACTCCGCGGGCGACGGCTATTATCTGCGGGTAGCAGGCGTAGTAGGGGTCCGTTATGAGTATCTCGTCGCCTGGATTTATCAGGGTGAGAACCGCGAGCAGAAGCGCGGGAGAGCTTCCCGAAGTTATTATCACCCTGGCGGGGTCCACTTCGACTCCGTAGGTGCGCGCGTAGTCTTGGGCCACCAGGCCGCGGAGCTCGTCGATGCCGAGGCTGCTCGTGTACTTCGTGTAGCCTTTTTCCATCCACCTCACGGCCTCGGCGCGGATCTCCCGGGGAGTGCCGAAATCGGGCTCCCCGACCTCGAAGTGGACGACGTCTTCCCCCTGGCTCTCGAGCCGCTTCGCCCTTTCGAGGATGTCCATCACGTAGAAAGGCTCTATGTTCTTTACGAGTTCGGAAATCATGTCCTAAACGCCTTCCGGGGGCTGGGAAAAACGCGGTTCAGTCCGGCGCGGAGACGAACCGGCGGTCTATCTGCTTGAGAAGAAGGTCTCTTTTGAGCTTCCCCAGGCGGTCGAAAAACAATATACCATCAAGATGATCGATTTCATGCTGAAGCACCCTGGAGAGCATTCCGCCCGCCTCGACGGTGAAGCGCCCGCCTTTTCTGTCGAGCGCCGACACGCGCACCTCGCGCTTTCTCCTCACTTCGGCGAAAAAACCCGGCACGCTGAGACATCCTTCCGTGCCCGACTGAAATCCGCTCGAAGAAACGATCTCGGGATTCAGGAGTTCGAAAAAATCCCTTTCCTCTCCTTCCCCGCGGGGCACGTCGACCACGAGAATCCGGACGTTCCTGCCCACCTGCGGGGCCGCGAGTCCGACTCCGTCGGCGGCGCGCATGGTCTGCGCCATGTCGTCGAGAAGAGAGTCCGTTTCCGGTCCGACATCCTCCACCGGAACGGATTTCAGCTTCAGGGCGGAATCGGGATAGACGAGTATGTCGAGCAGGGACATGCGCGGCGGTCAGAAACGGGATACGCGATAAGGGGAAACTTCGTCCGAAAAACCGGCCGAAACCATTTCTTCGAGCGGCGGCACGCGTCCTTCCCGCCCGGTCACCAGTTCATCCGGCCGCTCAGGATGAGTCCGTGTCCCGATTCGCCCGTCTCGCGCGCCAGACGCTCGCCCTCGAGTTTCAGGTCGAATTTCCGGCCTATCTCGAGGCGGCTTCCGAGACGATAGTTTCTTCCGTCCCGGTAAGCCGGCCCGACGACGCCGTAGGGAGTCAGAAGACCCCTGCCGCCGAGCGCCGCGAAACCGTAGCCGACTTCGGTGTCGAGACCGAAAGACGGTTCGCTTCCGTCGGCGTCTCTACCGGTTACGCCCGTTTCCCACAGCTGCGAAACTCCGCCCGACGTCTCGCCGTAGGAAGGAAGCATGCTGAATGAAAGCCCGCGCCGGTCGGCGCCCCTGTCGTACCTGACCGCGCCTCCTATTCCCCAGTCCTTCGCCTTTCCTTCGTGCGCCAGCAGACCCCTGCCGTTCATTTCCACCGTAAGACCCAGCGCCGGGCTGAAATAGCTGAGCCCGCCTCCAAGCTCCGCTCCGAAGCCGGTTTCTCCGTCGCCGCCGTCGCGGCGCACCCCGAATTCCAGGGAAGGCTCAAGCGACGACCCTGATTTCAGCGACATGTCGTAGGCGCCCTCGAGAGCCAGCCGCAAGCGGTTCACGTCCGTGGTGATGCCCTCGATGCGGTCGTAGTTGCCATCCACGTTCAGGCGCGTGAGCCAAGCTTCGCCCTTGAGGTCGACCGTCGCCCCTCCTCCTGAAAGCGGGTCCGTTCCGGAAAGCAGCTGAAGCCTGCCGCCCGCGGCGCCGGTTCTCATGATGCCGTCGCTTCTCTGTCTGCCCGGGACGTCGCCGTCGCTGATCCTGATCTCTCCGAAACCCCAGCCCGCCGCGGCCCACATGCTGAAAGCTTCGGTCAGGGACCAGCTCATGTAAGGATGAAAAGCGGTCATGCGGTTTTCGATCTCGCCGCCGATCGCCGTTTCACCCCCCCCCCCCTTCTTTGCCTGCCGTCTGTGTAGTCGAAAGACCCTTCGAACCAGGAAGCCGCGACGCCGATGATGAAATCCCGCCCCAGGCGCATGTCGGTTCCCAGATGTCCGGCGAAAAGCCCTCCTTTCCAGTCGATCATGCTCCGTTTTCCCGAAAGACGCCCGTAATCGCCCACCGCCCAGACGGCTATGCGTCCGGGTTCGTTGTCGGCTTCTCCGTCGGCGGGAAAGTCATCGTCGCCGCCCGCGAGGGAAACCGCGAAGGACAAGTCTCCGAGACGTTCCCGCGAGAAGCGCGGCGGGTCCTCAAGCGTATTTCCGACGGGAACGCCGGAAAATCCCGAGACCGGCGCCCGCGCCGCGAGACCGCCGGCGGCCCTCCCCGACGTGGCGTCTTCGATGCGGCCTGTCACCGCGCCCAGGGCACTCGACGTCATGGTGCGCGCGACCTCGGGCAGAACCACGGCGTTTATTACCTTCAGGCGCTCACGGTCGGCCCTTACGCCCGGTTCCACGGTTATCGTGAAGGTGAGAGTCGCCTTGTCGCCGTCCGAATCCGTGGCGACCAGGGTGTAGACCGTCTCGGAAATCGTCTCCGTGGGCGTGCCCGAAACGACGCGCGTCGACTCGTCGAAGCCGAGACCCTCCGGCAGGGCTGGAGACAGCGCGTAGCGAAGAGGAGCGTCGCCTCCCCGCGCCTCCGGCAGCGCGACCGGCGCTATGGACGTATCCTGCTCGTAGTTCTGGGCCGCGAAAGTGTTCGGGACAAACTCCGGCATGAGGTCCACGACGGGCGGCGGTTCCTCCGTCGGCGAAGGTGCCTGCGGCGTGGGTGCGGGTTCCCGGGGCGTAGGCGTCGGGGTGGGATCAGGGTCGGGCGTCGGAGCCGCCGCATTCACCGTGATCTTGACGATAAACGTATCTGTTGCAGAGAGGGTGTCGGTAACGGTGAGGGTGTAGTCCGTTTCGGCCTTCGCCGCGGTCGGCGTACCCGAGATCGTGCCGCCGGATGACGGGAAGACAACGGGGTCCCCCTCGCTCCCACCTGTACAAATCCCCGGATCAGTGTACTGAATCCCGTCGCCAGGGTCCGACATAGAGTATTGATTGCACCCAAAGCCGTTGGACGCCGTCGGAAGCGAATAGCTATTGAACTGTCCCACCGTGAAGGTGTACTCCATGGATGGGCTTCCGAACGTGGGCGTGGGCGTCTGCGCCCAAGCCGTTCCGGCTCCCGAGAAAAACGCGAGCGCCAGGAAGACCCCCGCGACGAAAACGCTTCCGGCCGTCCGGGCGGCGTCGGGCAGGAGCCGTTTCGTCGCGGACGCGGAAACATTCGCCGGAAACCTGAAGAGCCCGCCGACGGCGGGGCGCCGCGCAAGCGGCCTTTTTGAACATCCGGCAGGAAAATTGCGTACAAACACCAGTCACCCCCTAAATACAAGCTGCGCTCCGCATCGGAAAAAGAATTTCCGCGGAACCGCTTACTGCCCGCCGATCCGTTTCTTCGTGAGATCCATGGCGAGCCGCCTGCTGGCGCGGAAATGCGGAAGCTTCTTTTCGCCGACGCGGACGGGTTCTCCCGTTCTGGGATTTCTGCCGTCGTAAGACTTGTAGCTCTTGGTGAAGAAACTGCCGAAGTTTCTCACCTCGAGCCTTTCTCCTTCGCATAGCATCAAGGCCATGCGGTCGATCACGGTGTCGAGGATCCTTCTCGACTGGGCGGCCGTGAGCCCGAATCTCTGCGCGAGCTCTTTCTGAATGTCGGACTTTTTCATTCTGCCTCTCAAGCGGGGAGAACCCCGAACTGCAACGAACCTTTTCCCAAAGTTTCAGGTTTTTCTGACCGTTTGTCAAGCGGTTTGTCGTCCGGCGCTTCAGTATCCGAGGTTCAGACGAAGCCATTTTTCCACCTCTTCCGGGGTCGTTTTCCTTCTCTCCGCGTAATCGGCCACCTGGTCCTCGAGTATCTTTCCAAGCTTTTTTTGAACAGTTTAAAAATAAAAGGTGTTTTGTTACAGGGGGTTACGGGGGCAAAAAAACGCTGTGGCACTACAAACCGCTTTTTCCGTCGCCAAGCTATAAGCCCACCGATCAGTCTGCGGCCGGTTGCCTCTCAATGAAGTTCCCACCGTCCTCACGCCGTATGACGGGGGGCAGGCGAAGACCCAGGCTTCGGAAGACCGCCCCGGTTTCTCCCTTCGCCGTGCTGCGCACGACGAAGCTCTTCCCCCCTGTCTCTATCTTCGTCTCGGTAAGGGAGTCGAGGTTGCGGATGATGTCGTTCCACTCCGATTCTATCTTCTTGTCCTCCATGCGCCGCAGCAGTTCCTTGCGCAGAACCAAAGCCAGAAACGAGCAGAACACGTGTCCCCGTATCGCTGCGTCGCACTGGTGATACACTGGCCGAGTCCTCAGAAGGGACTTGGCCGCCCGAAACAGGTGCTCGACCTGCCACAGGTTCTTGTACTGCCACGCTATGCGGGCGGCGGAAGCGGAGCTGTTGGTCTGAAGAACCCAGATGCCGTCAAGCTTCGCCTCCCGCTCTATCTTGTTGCGGTCGATCTCCATCCCTCCTCTCCTGGTCTTGAGATAGCGGCTGTAGCCACGGTTGGCCACCAGCGACTTGGGATCGGTTCTCAACTTCTCTTCGAGACCGGCTACAATCTTTTGGCGAACCTCCGCGTCCCTGCTCGCCTGCTGTTGCGTGCGGCACATCACGTAACGACGGGGCGGATAAGGCTTCTGTCCCTTTGCGGCCTTCTTTCTCTTCTCTTCCTCGCTGTCCTCCATCGACACTTCCTTGACTTCCACACAGAAAGGCTCCCTGCCTCCTTCCCTCTCTATCTTCTCCATACGCATGGGAGCGTCGTCGCAGAGAATCCACTCCATGACCTCCTTGCTGTTGCGGTGCCTGGCTCCCAGAATGTACTCCCAACCCATATTCACAAGCGCCACGACGTTGGCTCTGCTTATCATCCCCTTGTCGGCCACGACGCACACCCGCCGTATGTCGAAACGTTCTTCGAGCCTTCGGGCCACGGCGCGCAGCGCCGAAACATCCGCCGTGTTGCCCGGCCATACCTGGGAACACACAGGAGTCCCTTCGCCGTCCACCACGACGCCGAGCACCACCTGCTTGCAGTCGGAACGATGATCCTTCGATATGCCGCGCTCCCCCAGCTCGCCGCCTTCCCCCGTGAAGTAGAGAGAAGTGGTGTCGAAAAACACAAGCTCAAGTCCGCTGAACAAATCTCTTCTCCGCCCGTATAGCCTCTCCTCTATCTCGTCCTTCACGCAGCGGGCCACCGCCACGCATCCGTCCTTGCCCACGGGATATCCCTGCCCGACCTCCTCTCCGAGCCACGACATGGCCCGATACAGATGGTGAAGAGAGAGCCCTTCGGTTCCTTCGATCGCCTGACTCTCAAGCCATGCGACGGCGCCGCGGTCCGACCCCGTCTCCATGAGCCTGTGCAAAACGCTCATGAACACCGCTCTCTCCACATTGAAGCCGAAACGACGACCCGCGAGCATCTCCCCGACAACTTCCGCGCATCCCGTAAGTTCCCACAAACGCCCGAACACCATGGAAGGTCCTATGCTCAATGCGTCGAAACCTTCTTCTTCCCCTCCCTCTTTCTCCTTGCGTTCCCTCTGTGCCAGAACCATCAGGTTCTCGGAGAACTTCAGGGCGGATGCGATGAGACGATCCAAAGCTCCGGTGCGGGTAAGAACGTCGAGACGGCCCAGGTTGGCCAGGACGCGCTGGCGCACCTTGCCTCCTTCTCGCCTGTTTTCGACTATCTGGAGGTATTGATACTTGCCGTTTGACTTGGTTCTGCAGAACATGGTCGCAGGTCCATAAAAGTGACACTACGACGATTATAGGAATGATGCGGATATATGTCAAGCGGAAAAGGAGAAAAACAACTGCTCCCGATACAATCTCTAGGCACTACATTTCTCGCAACCGGAAACCCTCAAACTCACAAAACCCCCGTAAACATTGACCCCAAGTTGCACTTCATACTTGAAACCGCAGTTCAAAAAAAGCCAAGGTTGAAGTACCTCGAGTCCGGGTAGGCGAAGTAGAAGCCGGAAACCGAGCTCGACGGCGCCATCGCGCAGTTCTCCGTAAGAGACACTCCCGCGCGTCGAGAACGTCCCATATGGCCCTTTTCCCCGTGTGGTCGGGACAGGACCGGATAGCCCGGTGCGGGTCTTATCCCCTCTGTATCTCTCGTTTACGAGGTCTTCGGGACCGAGACTCTCCTCCGCCCCGTATCCCTAGCGGGAGTTTACTGCGAAGCGGGTAAATCTCCCAAGTAAGAACGACCTAACTCACTGAAACGCAAGGAATTATACGGAATTTTTTCGCCCTTTTTTCGTATTACCCTATTATTGTTCTCCTATATCCTCCTCCTTCTGTTGACTTATTCTATCTATATGCTATACTCGTATTACCTATCATGGGAAGCATCATCAAAAAACGCAAAGGCAAAAACGTTTACTACTACTTCGTCCGCTCCGAACGCGTCGACGGAAAACCCCGAATAGTAAAGCAGAGTTACCTCGGCACCGCAGAAACCATCGCCAGGATGGTCAAAAGCCAGTCCGCTCCTTCTCCCATTAAATCTCTCACCATTCAGCTCGGACTCCCCGCCTCTCTGTGGTTCGAGACAAAACGCTGCGGTGTTCTCGACGCCCTGCTCAAACTCTGGCCAAGCCCCGACGCGGCCCTTCCGTCGCCCACTATCTCGTGCTGGCAGCCATACACCGCGTCTGCGATCCAGGCCCCAAAACAGAGGTGGAACGCTGGTACGACAGAAGCGTTCTGAGAAGACTCTGGAAGTTCGATTCCAAGAGGTTCACTTCCCAGGCATTCGGCGACGCCTTCTCCCGCATCGGAGGAGACTCGGAGAAAGAAACGGAACGGCAACTTGAGCAGGCCCAGTCGCTGCTGCTCGGAGCGTTTCGGGACAAGGATATGGTCGGCCGAAGGGTGTTTGCCTACGACACCACGAACTTCCATACGTGGATTGCCACCACCAACGAGCGCAGCAAGCTGGCCCAGAGGGGACACAACAAGCAGAAACGCCACGACCTTCGCCAGGTGGGGTTAAGTTACGTTCTCGACGGCCAAAGCGGCGTGGGGCTTTGCCATCACGTCTATCCGGGCAACTTGAGCGACAGTCACGAGATGGCGCAGGTCGTGGACCGTCTGTCCCGACTGCTCAACTCCCACGGAATAGACAAAGAGACGGTGACCTTGGTCATGGACAAAGGGTCGGCGTCTTTGGCCAACACCCTTGAGCTTGAGCGGGCGGGGATGGGATGGATCAGCGCTTTGCCGTGGAACCAGGCTCCGGAGTCCTTGCGGGAACATCCCGTCGAGAAGCTTGAACTCCTGGGACCTCGCCATCCGGGGGTCTCCGCCCTTGGACGCAAAGAGATTGTGCATGGAGGAGAACATCTGGCGGTGCTTCGCCATTCCGCTTCGTTCTCAAGCGAACAGCAGCAGAGCATTCACACTTCCCTGGCCAAGGCGTTGGGCAAGATGCAGAGACTGTCTAGAGAGCTGCTCAAGCCCGGCGGCAGGCACACGGAGAAGGGAATCACAAAGAAGATAGAACGCTGGCTTTGCGCCTCGTTCATAAATCGCCTGGTGAAATGGGAACTCGAATCTCTGGGCAAGGGCAAGGGCTGGAGTCTGAACTTCAGTCTCGACCACGGCGCCCTGCGCAATCTGACGGAGCGGCGGCTGGGGCGCACCGTTCTGATGACCAACCGCATGGATTGGAGCGCGCGGCAGGTCGTGGAAGCCTACGAAGCCCAACAGAACATAGAGAGGGTGTTCAGGGGACTGAAGCAGGGAGAGTGGCTCAAATGGGGTCCCATGTATCACTGGACCGACGGCAAGATACGAGTTCACGCCTTCTGCTGCATGTTGGGTATCTCTTTGTTGCAGAGTTTGCACAGGCGGGCGGAGAAGATATGGCCCGAACTGTCTATGGAACAGCTTATAAAGGAACTTGGAGAGATAAACGAAGAACAGATACTCTATCCTTCCCTGGGAAAGACGGGAACGCCCAGAGTCGCTCAAGTATTGAAGAAGGAAACCCTGGTTCAGCAGGCGCTGGTAAAAGGACTGGAACTCGACCAGTTGATATAAGCCTGCGTGGGTAATACACCTCAATCCTCAATAACTCAATGAAAACAATCTGTTACAACCCCTCTATACCCATTCACAGTAAACTCCCGCTAGGCGTCCCTGACCTTCTTGTGAGTCATCTCGGCCATCGCCTCCGCCATCCTGTCCCCGAGAGCGCTCGCCATTATGGAGCTGTTGTAGTCGTCCCCCCTCTTCGGCCAGCGACGCGGAGAACTCCTCCACGCCCGATTGAACTCTGCTCAAGGAAACGATCTCGGGATTCAGGAGTTCGAAAAAATCCCTTTCCTCTCCTTCCCCGCGGGGCACGTCGACCACGAGAATCCGGACGTTCCTGCCCACCTGCGGGGCCGCGAGTCCGACTCCGTCGGCGGCGCGCATGGTCTGCGCCATGTCGTCGAGAAGAGAGTCCGTTTCCGGTCCGACATCCTCCACCGGAACGGATTTCAGCTTCAGGGCGGAATCGGGATAGACGAGTATGTCGAGCAGGGACATGCGCGGCGGTCAGAAACGGGATACGCGATAAGGGGAAACTTCGTCCGAAAAACCGGCCGAAACCATTTCTTCGAGCGGCGGCACGCGTCCTTCCCGCCCGGTCACCAGTTCATCCGGCCGCTCAGGATGAGTCCGTGTCCCGATTCGCCCGTCTCGCGCGCCAGACGCTCGCCCTCGAGTTTCAGGTCGAATTTCCGGCCTATCTCGAGGCGGCTTCCGAGACGATAGTTTCTTCCGTCCCGGTAAGCCGGCCCGACGACGCCGTAGGGAGTCAGAAGACCCCTGCCGCCGAGCGCCGCGAAACCGTAGCCGACTTCGGTGTCGAGACCGAAAGACGGTTCGCTTCCGTCGGCGTCTCTACCGGTTACGCCCGTTTCCCACAGCTGCGAAACTCCGCCCGACGTCTCGCCGTAGGAAGGAAGCATGCTGAATGAAAGCCCGCGCCGGTCGGCGCCCCTGTCGTACCTGACCGCGCCTCCTATTCCCCAGTCCTTCGCCTTTCCTTCGTGCGCCAGCAGACCCCTGCCGTTCATTTCCACCGTAAGACCCAGCGCCGGGCTGAAATAGCTGAGCCCGCCTCCAAGCTCCGCTCCGAAGCCGGTTTCTCCGTCGCCGCCGTCGCGGCGCACCCCGAATTCCAGGGAAGGCTCGAGCGACGACCCTGATTTCAGCGACATGTCGTAGGCGCCCTCGAGAGCCAGCCGCAAGCGGTTCACGTCCGTGGTGATGCCCTCAATGCGGTCGTAGTTGCCATCCACGTTCAGACGCGTGAGCCAGGCCTCGCCCTTGAGGTCGACCGTCGCCCCTCCTCCCGAAAGCGGGTCCGTTCCGGAAAGCAGCTGAAGCCTGCCGCCCGCGGCGCCGGTTCTCATGATGCCGTCGCTTCTCTGTCTGCCCGGGACGTCGCCGTCGCTGACCCTGATTTCTCCGAAACCCCAGCCCGCCGCGGCCCACATGCTGAAAGCTTCGGTCAGGGACCAGCTCATGTAAGGATGAAAAGCGGTCATCCGGCTTTCGATCTCGCCGCCGATCGCCGTTTCACCCCCCCCCCTTCGTTGTCTGCCGTCTGTGTAGTCGAAAGACCCTTCGAACCAGGAGGCCGCGACGCCGATGATGAAATCCCGCCCCAGGCGCACGTCGGTTCCCAGATGTCCGGCGAAAAGCCCTCCTTTCCAGTCGATCATGCTCCGTTTTCCCGAAAGACGCCCGTAATCGCCCACCGCCCAGACGGCTATGCGTCCGGGTTCGTCGTCGGCTTCTCCGTCGGCGGGAAAGTCATCGTCGCCGCCCGCGAGGGAAACCGCGAAGGACAAGTCTCCGAGACGTTCCCGCGAGAAGCGCGGCGGGTCCTCAAGCGTGTTTCCAACGGGAACGCCGGAAAATCCCGAGACCGGCGCCCGCGCGACGAGACCGCCAGTCGCTCTCCCCGACGTGGCATCTTCGATGCGGCCTGTCACCGCGCCCAGGGCACTCGACGTCATGGTGCGCGCGACCTCGGGCAGAACCACGGCGTTTATTACCTTCAGGCGCTCACGGTCGGCCCTTATGCCCGGTTCCACGGTTATCGTGAAGGTGAGAGTCGCCGAGTCGCCGTCCGAATCCGTGGCGAACAAGGTGTAGACCGTCTCGGAAATCGTCTCCGTGGGCGTACCCGAAATGACGCGTGTCGCCTCGTCAAAGCCGAGACCTTCCGGCAGGGCGGGAGAGAGAGCGTAGCGAAGAGGAGCGTCGCCTCCCCGCGCCTCCGGCAACGTGAGCGGAGCGATGCGAGTATCCTGTTCGTAGTTCTGGGCCGCGAAAGTGTTCGGGACGAACTCCGGCATAAGATCCACGACGGGTGGCGGTTCCTCTGTCGGCGAAGGTGCCTGCGGTGTGGGTGCGGGTTCCCGGGGCGTAGGCGTCGGGGTGGGATCAGGGTCGGGCGTCGGAGCCGCCGCATTCACCGTGATGTCGAAAGTAAGCGTCGCGGTTCTCGGATTGGAAATGGCGGCCTCGGTCGCGGTGAGCGTGTAGGTTGTCCTGCTCTTCGCTGTGGACGCCGTACCCGTGATTGTGCCGCCCGGGTTGGGCGTACAGGTGAAAGTTCCGGGACTTTCCGAGACTTCTTGACAGACCGGTTTATTGTAAGTGAGACCCTGCGGCAGCGAAGGAGTCAGGGTGTAGTCGTTGGGCGGAAAGCCTCCCGTCGCCGCCGGCAGCGACAGGGTCACTACATCACCCACGGTATAGCTTTGGTTGGGTACGGAAGCAGTCCCGAACGTAGGAGCGGCGGGTGTCTGCGCCTCAACCGTTCCGGCTCCCGCGAAAAACGCGAGCACCAGAAAGACCCCCGCGACGAAAACGCTTCCGGCCGTCCGGGCGGCGTCGGGCAGGAGCCGTTTCGTCGCGGACGCGGAAACATTCGCCGGAAACCTGAAGAGCCCGCCGACGGCGGGGCGCCGCGCAAGCGGCCTTTTTGAACATCCGGCAGGAAAATTGTGTTCGGACACCGGTCACCTCCTAAACACGATCTGTTTAATCATCGCACCCCCCACACCGGTAAAGAGGATTTCCGCGGAACCGCTTACTGCCCGCCGATCCGTTTCTTCGTGAGATCCATGGCGAGCCGCCTGCTGGCGCGGAAATGCGGAAGCTTCTTTTCGCCGACGCGGACGGGTTCTCCCGTTCTGGGATTTCTGCCGTCGTAAGACTTGTAGCTCTTGGTGAAGAAACTGCCGAAGTTTCTCACCTCGAGCCTTTTTCTCCCTCGCACAGCATCAGGGCCATGCGGTCGATCACGGTGTCGAGGATTCTTCTCGACTGGGCGGCCGTGAGCCCGAATCTCTGCGCGAGCTCTTTCTGAATGTCGGACTTTTTCATTCTACCTCTCAAGCGGGGAGAACCCCGAACTGCAACGAACCTTTTCCCAAAGTTTCAGGTTTTTCTGACCGTTTGTCAAGCGGTTTGTCGTCCGGCACTTCAGTATCCGAGGTTCGGACGAAGCCATTTTTCCGCCTCTTCCGGGGTCGTTTTCCTTCTCTCCGCGTAATCGGCCACCTGGTCCTCGAGTATCTTTCCCAGATTGAAGTACTTCGAGTTCGGGTGGGCGAAGTAGAAACCGGAAACCGAGCTCGACGGCGCCATCGCGCAGTTCTCCGTAAGGGACACTCCCGCGCTGCGTCGCGCGTCGAGAACGTCCCATATGGCCCTTTTTCCCGTGTGGTCGGGACAGGACGGATAGCCCGGCGCGGGTCTTATCCCCCTGTATTTCTCGTTTACGAGGTCTTCGGGACCGAGCATCTCCTCCGCCCCGTATCCCCAGGCGTCCCTGACCTTCTTGTGAATCATCTCGGCCAGCGCCTCCGCCACCCTGTCCCCGAGAGCGCTCGCCATTATGGAGCTGTAGTCGTCCCCATCTTCGGCCAGCGACGCGGAAAATTCCTCCACGCCCGCCCCGGCCGTCGCCACGAAGCATCCCGCGTAGTCTTCCCTGCCCGAGTCCCGCGGAGCGACGAAGTCGGAAAGACAGCGATAAACCCCCTCCCTGGACCTCGTTTCCTGCTGTCTCAGGAAATGAAACACCGAAAGAACCTCGCCGTTCTCCCCGTATATCTCCACGTCGTCGCCGACGCTGCTTGCGCGGAAGATTCCGACGACCGCCCTCGGAACGAAAATCCTCTCCGAGATTATTTTCCGAAGAAGCGCCCGGGCGTCGCGGTAAAGCTCCCTCGCCTGCTTTCCCCTCTTCGGGTGGTCCAGGATGTCCGGGAAAACCCCCTTGAGCTCCCACGTCCAGAAAAACGGAGACCAGTCGATGTAGCCCGCGGTCTCCTCGAGACTCACGCGGTCGTAAACGAAGACTCCGAGCTTCGAGGGGCGGTCTATCTCCGCGTTTTTCCAGTCGGTGCGAAAGGCCCCGAGCCTCGCCCGCTCTATGGAGACGTAGTCCGCCCCTCCCCTGGCCCTGGCGAAACGCTCCCTCTGCTCCTCGTGGCTCCTCGAGAGCTTCTCCCTGTACGCGTCGGACTTCCGCGGGTCCATGATGTCGTTGCACACGCCCACCACGAGCGAGGCGTCGGCCACGTGGTCGACTATGCCGCCGTAGCGGGGAGCTATCCTTATCGCCGTGTGCGCCCTGCTCGTGGTCGCCCCGCCGATGAGAAGCGGAATCGAGAATCCCTCCCTTTCCATTTCCGAGGCGTTGTGCGCCATCTCGTCGAGAGAGGGAGTGATGAGTCCGCTGAGCCCTATGAAATCCGCGCCGCGCTCCCTGGCCGCGTTCAGGATGTTTTCGCACGGGACCATCACGCCCAGGTCTATGACTTCGTAGTTGTTGCAGCCCAGAACCACGGAAACTATGTTTTTCCCTATGTCGTGAACGTCGCCCTTCACGGTGGCTATGACGAACCTGCCCCTGCTCTTGCCCCTTCCCCTCCTGCCCTCTTCCATGAAGGGCTCGAGGTAGGCCACGGCCCTTTTCATGACGCGGGCGCTTTTGACCACCTGGGGAAGAAACATCTTTCCGTCCCCGAACAGCCCGCCGACCACCTTCATTCCGTCCATGAGCGGCCCCTCGATGACCTCCAGGGGCTCTCCGTACTTCGTCCTGGCCTCTTCGGTGTCGTCCTCCACGAAATCCAGTATGCCGTTCACCAGGGAATGCTCCAGGCGCTTTTCGACGGAAAGCTCCCTCCACGCCGCGCCGTCCTTTCCGCCGGCCGACGTCTTCACTCCCTCGAAGCGTCCGGCGTACTCCGTCAGGCGCTCCGTCGCGTCGGGGCGGCGGTTGAGGAGAACGTCCTCGACCTTCTCGAGAAGCTCGGGCTCTATGTCGTCGTAGACCGCGAGCATTCCCGCGTTCACTATTCCCATGTCGAGACCCGCCTTGCGCGCGTGGTACAGAAACGCGCTGTGCATGGCCTCCCGCACGACGTTGTTGCCCCTGAAGGAAAAGGAGACGTTGCTCACTCCGCCGCTGGTGAGCGCCCCGGGGCACTCCTTCTTTATCTCCCTCACGGCGTCCATGAAGTTCACGGCGTAGGAGTCGTGCTCCTCGATTCCCGTGGCGACGGTCAGGATGTTGGGATCGAATATTATGTCCCTGGGGTCCATCCCCACTTCCCCGGTGAGTATTCCGTACGCCCTTTTGCATATCTCGACCTTCTCCCGCTTTCCCGCGGCCTGGCCCCGCTCGTCGAAGGCCATGACCACGACCGTGGCGCCGTGGCGCATCGCCGCTTCGGCCTGCCGGCGGAAGCTCTCCTCTCCTTCCTTGAGACTTATGGAATTGACCACGCACTTGCCCTGGATGCACTTGAGACCCTGCTCTATCACCGGCCACCTGGAGCTGTCTATCATGACGGGAACCTTCGACGCCCCGGGTTCCGAAGCTATCAGGTTGAGAAAGCGCCTCATGCACTCCTCCGAGTCCAGAAGCCCCTCGTCGAAGTTCACGTCTATGATGTTGGCCCCGTTTTCCACCTGCTGGACCGCCACGGAAACCGCTCCCTCGAAATCCCCGTTCCGGATCAGCCTCGAGAATCCCGGGGAGCCGGTGACGTTGGTTCTCTCGCCGACCATCACGAAGGGCGCGTCCGGCTCCCCCGTTATGGTCAGGGGCTCTAGGCCGCTGAGCCTGGTGGCGGGCGGGGGGGAGGGAATCCGTCTCGGCTCCGCGTCCCGGAGCTTTTCCGCCACCGCCCTCATGTGCCGCGGCGTGGTGCCGCAGCATCCGCCGACTACGTTCAGAAAGCCGCTTTGCGCCAATTCCAGCAGGACCGAGGAAGTGATCTCGGGGGTTTCGTCGTACCCCGTCTCGCTGAGGGGGTTGGGAAGCCCGGCGTTGGGGTAGCAGCTCACGAAACAGTCGGCGATGCGGGAAAGCTCCTCCACGTAGGGACGCATGTCCCGGGCGCCCAGCGCGCAGTTTATTCCCACGCTGACCGGCTTGGAGTGGCGCACGGAGTTCCAGAACGCCTCCACCGTCTGGCCGGAGAGAGTGCGGCCGGAACGGTCCGTTATGGTGACGGATATCATCACCGGGAGTCTTTTCCCCGCGCTCTCGAACACCTTCTCTATGGCGAACAGCGCCGCCTTGAGGTTCAGGGTGTCGAAGACGGTCTCGGGAACGAGCATGTCCACTCCCCCCTCGACGAGAGCGCTCGCCTGCTCGTAATACGCGTCGGCGAGCTCGTCGAAGGTGACCGCCCTGTAGGCGGGGTCGCCGACGTCGGGAGACATGGAGGCCGTCTTGTTGGTCGGACCCATGGCCCCCGCCACGAAGCAGGTCCGCCCGGGGTGGCTCTCCATGAAGTCGAGAGCCGCCCGCTTGGCGAGCCTCGCGGATTCGAGGTTGAGGGTCGCGGCCCGGCGCTCGAGGCCGTAGTCGGCCTGGGCTATGGAAGTGGAGCTGAAGGTGTTGGTCTCGACTATGTCGCAGCCCGCCTCGAAGTAGCTTCTGTGGATTTCGTAGATGATGTCGGGCCTGGTGACGGAAAGCAGGTCGTTGTTTCCCTTGAGGTCCGAGGGGTGGCCGGAGAACTCCTCTCCCCGGAAATCCTCTTCCCCGAGGTCGTGTCTCTGGATCATGGTCCCCATGGCCCCGTCGAGGAGAACTATCCTCTCCTCCAGGAGTTCCAGGAGCCGCTTCGATGCTTCCGTCGTGCCCGCGTCCGTCTTCATGGTGCCGTGTCCGTCGAAATCTCCAGGTTTCCCAAACCGCGCTCCGCCGCTTCCGCCCGGACGCGGAAGACGAAAAATCTACCAGTCGTTCCTGAGTTCCCTCAGTTCCGCGAAAACGGCCCTGGGGTCGTCTCCCGCCGAGGGGTTCTTTTTCGCCACGGCCGAAACTATCGCGGGGTCGGAAGTCCGCATGAAGGGATTGTAGTCTCTTTCCTCTCCCAGGGTGGAGCGGGGAAACTTCTCCGCCCCCGTTTCCCCGAGCTTTTTCCTCGCCGCGGAGTTTCGCGGGTCGAGGGAAAGGGCGAACCCGAGGTTGGCTTCCGCGTAGTCGTGGCCGCAGAACATCCTGAGCCCGTCGTCGAGGCGCGGGAGCCGAAAGGCGAAGGTTTCGTACAGGTCGTCCACGTTTCCCCCGAACTTCACGTTT
Organism: Thermodesulfobacteriota bacterium; assembly: GCA_965243595.1. Taxonomy (GTDB): domain Bacteria; phylum Desulfobacterota_D; class UBA1144; order Nemesobacterales; family Nemesobacteraceae; genus Nemesobacter. The sequence goes on along the minus strand of OZ251569.1, from coordinate 1,432,823 downwards.
CCGCACCCGGAGACGAACACCGTGTCGCCGACAAACACGTTGCCGCCTATGGTCAGGGAAACGTGTTCGGGACAGTGCCCGGGGGTGTGGAGGACGGAGAGCGTCTGCTTTCCGAACGGTATCGAGTCGCCGTCCTCTATCCCCTCGCTTCTGGGAGCGACGCGGTCGAGCGCGCTTCTGTGAACGAGTATCCTGGAGGAGAGAAAGACCTTTATTATCGGGTTGTTTCCGCCCGTGTGGTCGGGGTGGGCGTGGGTGTTGACCACGTACTTCACCCTGTAGTCCCTCTTTCTCACTATCTCGAGCAGCGCCACGGGGTCAAGCGGGTCTATGACGACGCATTCCCCCGTCCGCTCGCAGGCCACGAGGTAGTTGTAGTTGCGGTCGCTCGAGCCGACCCTGAAACCGTGTATGAGAAATCCGTTTTCGGCTATTACGTTCATGCGGTCCTCCCGCCTTTCGCGCGTGAGAGTCTACCTGAAGCCGCGCCGCGAACGAAAAGCGGGCTTTGGCGAACTTCCGTCCGGGCGGCCGGGGCGGGAGCGTCCGCCGGGTCCCGCCTCCCTTTGACATCAATGCCCGTTAAGGTAGTTTTTCCTGACTGATTTTCCGGGAACGTCATGGGCTTCGTAGAATCTCTGAAATGCAAGGAATGCAGTGAAGTCTATCCGAAGGAGCCGAAGCACGTGTGCGAGATATGCTTCGGACCTCTCGAAGCCGTCTACGACTACGACGGGATAAGGAAACGCCTCACGAAGGAGAAAATAGCCGGGCGGAAGCGGAACATCTGGAGATACGCCGAGCTTCTTCCCGTGGATTCCGAACCCGCGCTCGGACTCCAGGTGGGCTTCACGCCCCTCGTGCGCGCGGAGAACCTGGCCGCGGCCCTGGGCGTCTCGGAGATCTACGTCAAGAACGACGCAGTGTGCCATCCCACCCTTTCGTTCAAGGACAGGGTGGTGTCGGTGGCCCTCTCCAAGGCCGTGGAATTCGGCTTCGACACCACGGGATGCGCATCCACGGGAAACCTGGCCAACTCCGTGTCGTCGATCTCCGCCGCGGGAAACCTCGAGAGCTTCATATTCATACCCCACGACCTCGAACGGTCGAAGATACTCAACACCGTGGTATACGGGGCGAATCTCATAGGGGTGAGGGGGACCTACGACGACGTGAACAGGCTCTGCAGCGAGATCGCCGGCAAGTACAGCTGGGCGTTTGTGAACATAAACATGAGGCCGTACTATTCCGAAGGCTCGAAGTCCTACGCCTACGAGATAATGGAGCAGCTCGGCTGGCGGGCGCCGAAGCACGTGGTCGTCCCGATGGCGAGCGGTTCCCTGCTCACCAAGATATGGAAGGCGATAAAGGAATTCGAGCTTCTGGGCATGGTGGAGCCCGCGGACACGAAGATATACGGGGCGCAGGCCACGGGCTGCTCTCCCATATCCACGGCGTTTAAGAACGGCTGGGAAATGTTCAAGCCCGTGAAGCCCGACACCGTGGCGAAATCCCTCGCCATCGGCACCCCGGCCGACGGCTACTACGCGATGAGCGTGGTGAGGGAAAGCGGGGGATTCGCCGAGGACGTGAGCGACGCGGAGATAGTGGACGCGATAAGTCTCCTGGCCCGCACCGAAGGAATCTACACCGAAACCGCGGGCGGCGTGACTCTCGGGGTGACGAAAAAACTGATAGACCGGGAAAAGATTCCCAGGGACGAGCCCATAGTGGTCTCGATAACGGGAAACGGCCTCAAGACGCAGGACGCGGTCGAGGACCGCCTCCCGAAACCCGAGCTCATAGGCCCGAGCCTCGAGGATTTCGAAGCGCTTTACGGCGGCACGTAGCCGCAAGGAAAAAAATCGTACGGATCAAAACACAGGGAGAAGCAACATGGTATCGGTAAGAATTCCAACCCCGCTCAGACAGCTTTCGGCCGACAGGGACGAACTCGACGTAGAGGCTTCGAGCGTGGCGTCGCTCATAGAGGAGCTGGAGAAGGAGTGTCCCGGCATGAAGGCCAGGCTCTGCGACGAGGGCGGAAGCGTGAGAAGGTTCATAAACCTCTACGTGAACAACGAGGACATAAGGTTCCTGGACGGCGTGGATACCGAGCTCAAGGACGGAGACACGGTATCGATCATCCCCGCCATAGCGGGAGGACGCTGAAGCCTTTGCCTGCATAAGTCGAGCTCGAAGGATTCCGGCAAGTGGAATGCGGGGCCGGACATAGGACCCGGAGGAATCTGAATGAGCCGCGAGAAAATCCACAGCGTGCTCGCGGCGGCGGTCTTGCTTCTCCTGGCCGTCGCGTTTTTCCGGGCGGCTTCCGCGCCCCCGGAGAATCCCTGCGAGCGGCCCCGTAGCATGTCTCGCGTGTGGGATTGCGCCAAGCAGAAAGCGGGAGAGCTCGACCCGCGACGCGGACGCCAAGCCCCCGAGCCTTCAGAGAGCTCCCGTCCCCCCGGCATTCCGCTTTAGGTCGCACCCGGACTTGCTCCGTCGTTTCGAAATCGCCTCGGGCGGTACTTGAGGTTAGTTGATCAATCCCTTGATCTTGTTGAGATATGTTTCGATAAGGGGTTCCTTCGAGTCGTTGTAGCCACCGGCGAACTCCCGAAGGGCTTCCTTCTGCTTTTTAGAGAGTTTCTGGGGTATCACGACTTTTATCACCACGTACTGGTCGCCGAGGCCTCCCGAGTTCACGTCCGCGATCCCCCTGCCCCTGAGCCTGAAGCTCTGGCCGGGCTGGGTTCCCGCGGGTATCTTCAAGCCGGTCCTGCCCTTGAGAACGGGAACTTCCACATCGTCCCCGAGAGCCGCCTGGGTGAAGCTTATCGGAAACTCGCAGAATATGTCGTTTCCCTCCCTTCTGAAAACCGGGTGTTCCCCGACGCGCACCTGTATGTAGAGGTCGCCGGGAGGAGCCCCGCGCGCTCCGGGCTCTCCTTCCCCCCTGACCACGAGCCTCATTCCGCTCGAGATTCCCGCGGGCACGTTCACCCTGACTTCCTTGCGCGCGTGACGAAGTCCCGAGCTCCCGCACTCGCCGCAGGGATCGGTTATCACGCTTCCGCTTCCGCCGCACGAAGAGCAGCTCTGGCTTATGGAAAAGGGCCCCTGGGAGAACGCCACCGACCCCCTGCCCCCGCAGCGACCGCAGACCGACCGGCCCTCGGAAGCCGCCCCGGAGCCGCCGCACCCGCCGCAGACCTCCCTTTTCCTCACGTTTATCCGCTTTTCCGCCCCGAAGGCGGCTTCGTCGAAGTCCACTTCTAGCTCGTACTGGAGGTCCGCCCCCCTGCGGGCCCCCGCGGAGTTCCCCATGCCGCCCGAGAAAACGTCGTTGAACAGGTCCCCGAACAGGTCTCCGAAACCGGAAAAGCCGCCCATGCCGTCGCCCGACATGTGTCCGAAGCTGTCGTAACGGGCCCTTTTGTCCCTGTCGTTGAGCACCTGGTACGCCTCGTTTATCTCCTTGAACCTCTCCTCCGCCTCCGAATCCCCCCGATTGCGGTCGGGGTGATACTCGAAGGCGAGCTTCTTGTAGGAATCCTTTATTTCGGCGTCCGAAGCGTCCTTGGCGACGCCCAGTATCTGGTAGTAGTCCCTGGCCATGTCGGGGTATGCGCAGCGGGGAGAGCGTCAGCTCTCGTTCCCGGAATTTTCTCCCGGCTCCTCTTCGCTTCCCTCCGACACCGACACCATGGAGGGTCTCAGAAGCCTTCCGTTGAGAAGATAGCCTTTCTGCATTTCCGAGATTATGGTTCCGCTGCCGCAGTCCGGGGACCGCTCCCTGCATACGGCCTCGTGGTAGCTGGGGTCGAAGTCCGTTCCCCGGGAGGCGTCTATCCCGGCGACGCCGAAAGTCCCGAGACTCGCGACGAGCTGGGTGCGCACGAGCTTTATTCCTTCGAGAAACGCCACGAAATCGGGCTTTTCTCCCGTGGATTCCTCCGAGAGGTCGATGGCCCTGTCTATGTTGTCGAGAACGAAAAGAAGCTCCTTCAGCCGGTCGGCGTTTCCGAAATCGAGTATTTCCCGCTTTTCCCTGGCCAGCCTCTTCCTGTAGTTGTCGAAATCGGCCGAGAGACGAAGGTACTTGTCCCTGAGAGCCTCGAGCTCCTCCCGAAGGTCGCGGCCGTTCCCGTCTTCTCCGTCCGGGCGCGCGTCTCCCGCGTCGCCCGAACCGTTCGCCGCGCCGCGCGGCTTTTTCTCCTCGGCGCCGGTCTTCCCGCTCATTGCGCCGCTTCTCCGTTGACCATCCTGGTGACCGTCCTAGCCGCGCAGTCCACGAGGGGAATGATTCTGGAATAGTTCATTCTCATGGGGCCGAACACCCCGAGGCTTCCGCAGCTGTTTCCCTTGCTGTAGGGAGCCGCCACCAGGCTGAACCCCCGGGGAATTCCCTTTTCCGAACCCACGAAAACCCCGCGACGGCCGTCCCTGACCACCGACTCGAGAAGGCCGGAGAGAAGCTCCTGGTCCTCCAGTATCTCCACTATGGTCTTGTACAGACGCGAGTCGGCGAAACTGAGCGAATCCATGACGCACACTCTCCCCTTGACGTATACGCCCGACTTTCTCTCCCTTTCGAAAAGCTCGCTGCTTATCCTGAGCACCTTTTCGAGCACCTCGCTGTACTCCGTGGTGGTTCTCTTTATCTTCTCGAGCACCACCCCGCGCACCTGCTCTATCGTAAGACCGAGAAGGAGACGGTTGAGGTAGGCGCCTATTCTCTCGACCTGGGCGTCCCTGACGGGCCTGGCGAGCCTGATGAAGGTCTTCTCCGTGATGCCTCCCTCGAAGACCAGAAACATGAGACACTCCCTTCCGCCCATCCTGAGAAGCTTCGAGGACTCGACCCTGAGGGTGTTTCTCCGCGGCAGCATTCCGAGCCCCGCGAGGTTCGTGCAGTCCGAGAGTATGGAACTCGTGGCGCTTATCACGCGGTCCAGGGTGCCGTCCACCCCGTCGTACCTGTCCTCGAAAACCCCTGGGTCGAGGTCCTCAGAACTCTCCACCCGCAGGATGTTCTCCACGTAGTAGGCGATTCCCTTTTCCGTGGGAAACCTCCCGGAAGAGGCGTGGGTCTGCGTCAGGTACCCGGCATCCATCAGGGAGTTGAGTCCCTGCCTTACGGTGGCCGCGGACCACTTGACGCCGTATCTCGAGATGAGGGCCGAGGATCCCAGGGGATTTCCGGTCCTTATGAAATGATCCGCCACGAGACCCAGAAAAGTCCGGTTTCTTGAAGAGATCCGTTTCTCCATTTAGGCCTGAAATATAATTTCCGCCGGCCGCGTTGTCAACGGGGCGGGGCGTTGACGATGAGCCGATTGTAAATATAATTACCCCCGAAATGGAAAAATACGACCTCACCGTGATAGGGTCCGGTCCGGGCGGCTACGTGGCGGCGATAAGGGCCGCGCAGACGGGAATGAAGGTGGCCGTGGTGGAAAGGGACAAGCCGGGGGGAGTGTGTCTCAACTGGGGATGCATACCGTCGAAGGCCATTCTCAAGTGCGCGGAGATGTATTCGCACTTCATGGACTCGGAGAGCTACGGCATAACCCACGAGGGGCTTTCCTTCGACTACGGCAGGGTCGTGGAAAAGAGCAGGAATGCCTCCGCCTCCCTCAACCGGGGCGTGGAGGGGCTTTTCCGCAAAAACGGGATAACGCTCGTGAGAGGCGCGGCGAGACTCACTTCCGCGCACGGAATCTCCGTCGAGGGAGAAGACGCCCGCGACATAAGGAGCGGGAAGGTGCTTCTGGCCACGGGTTCCGTTCCCAGGACCCTTCCCGGCCTCGAAATCGACGGAAAGGTGGTGATGACGAGCGACGAGGCGATAATGAGCCCCGAGGTTCCCGGCTCCGTGGCTATAATCGGCGGGGGATACATAGGAATGGAGTTCGCCTACGTGTACAACTCCTTCGGAAGCAGGGTGACGGTGATAGAGATGGAAGAGCACGTCATGCCCGGAGCCGACGAGGAAGTGGCCTCGGAGGCCGAAAAGATATTCAGGAAGCAGGGAATGACCGTTCTTACCAACACCGCGTACAAGTCCCTCAGGAAAACGCGCGGTTCCGCGACCGTGACGGTCGAGGACAGGGTCTCCGGAGAGGAGAAGAAGATAAAGGCCGACATGGTCCTCGTGTCCGTGGGGAGAAAGGCCGTCGCGAACGCCGCTCCCACCTCCTTCGCCTTCTACGGGACCGGCGACGGCATGGGACTTTCCGACGTGGGGGTGGAGCTTGACGAGAGGGGTTTCATAAGGACCGACGACGACTACATGACCACCTGCTCCGACGTGTACGCCATAGGAGACGTGATCGGGGGAGCCATGCTGGCCCACAAGGCGTCGGAGGAAGGAGTGGTGGCGGTGGAGAGAATGAAGGGAATGAATTCCAGGGTGCACTACGACTCGATTCCCGGATGCGTCTACTGCCAGCCGGAAGTCGCCATGATAGGCCTTACGGAGAAGCAGGCGAGGGACAGGGGCCACGAGGTCGACGTCGGCAGGTTTCCCTTCAGGGCCGTCGGAAAGGCCGTCGCGGTCGGGGAGACCGACGGTTTCGTCAAGATGATTTTCGATTCCGGCACGAAAGAGCTTCTCGGAAGCCACATAATAGGCCGCGGGGCCACGGAAATGATCGCCGAACTCGGAATAGCCAAAACCCTCGAGACCACTCCCCTGGAGATAGCGACCACCCAGCACGCCCACCCCACTCTCTCCGAAGCGGTGATGGAAGCCGCGCTGGACGCCCTCGGGAGGGTGAGAAACATCTGAGGACGCGACCCCTCCCCGGGAGCGCGCCGCGCTCATGAGCACTGTGGACGTATACGGGCTTGGAACGGTTTCCTACGAAAAGGCGCTCGGGTACCAGAAGATCCTTCTGGAGAGAAGAATAGCGGGAGAGACGCGCGATTCGCTTCTGCTGCTCGAGCATCCGCCTACCGTAACCACCGGAAGAAGGGGAAACACCGAGCACCTCCTGGTAAGGAAGGAGCATCTGGAAAAACGCGGAATCGCCTTTCACCGCGCTTCGAGAGGGGGAGACATAACCTTCCACGGTCCCGGCCAGCTGGTCGGCTATCCGATACTGAACCTCAGGGACCACGGAACGGACGTCCGCGGACACATGAGAAAGCTCGAGCGGACGATCATACGTTCGCTCGGCGATTTCGGAATCGAGGGCGGGAGAGTGGACGGAGCCACGGGAGTCTGGGCGGGGGGAGGCAAGATAGCGTCGATAGGGATAGCGATAAGGAAATGGGTGACCTATCACGGTTTCGCCCTGAACGTGAACACCGAGCTCGATTACTTCGACCTGATCGTCTCGTGCGGAATAACGGACGTGAGGGTAACCTCCATGAAAAGCCTGCTGGGCGGATTCGAAAACGTGAAAACACAAACGATTGCGGATGTAATCATAAAAAACTTCATGAAAGTTTTTAACTTCAATGATCTTGTTCGGGGAAAGGAAGAAGACATAATCCCGGGGGAATGAGAATCCGCCCGCGGAGGTGAAGGAATGTCGGAAGAGAGAATTTCGAAACTTGAAAGACTGCTCGAGAAGAACCCGGAAAACGCCCTCGCCCGCTACGCCGTGGCGAACGAGTACTTCAAGCTGGGACGCCACGGGGAAGCCGCGGAGGCCGTAAACGCCTATCTCGAACTCAAAGACGACGAGGGAGCGGCCTACAGGATGCTCGGTCACTGCTACGCGGAGCTCGAAATGCCGGAGGAGGCGAAGCGGGCCTACGAGAAGGGAGCGGAGGCCGCCCGAAGACACGGACATCCCGACATGGCCGAGGAACTGGCCGACTGCGCGGAGTCCATCGACCCGTAATCAGTCAGTCGGAGAGCAGGTTCGTCTCTATCAGAACCGAACCGACGACGATAAACGCTATGCCGAGAATTCTCGCGGGGCCGGGGCTTTCTCCCAGAAGCAGGTAGGCGTAGACGGCCGTGAACATGGGAAAAGTGGCTATTATCGGAACGATCCTCGACGCGTCGGACATCTGGAGGGCCGTGAAATAAAGAAAGATTCCTATTATTCCGCCGAGGACGCCGGAGAGCAGTATCCAGAAAAGCGTCCTTCCGTCCACACTGACGACCTGGGCCGCCCTGCCCGTCGCGAGAACGAAAGCCGAAAGGCAGAGCGCCGTGAAAACGAACCTTATCGTGATAGCCGAGAGGGGAGACGCGCCCTTGAGGCTGAGTTTTTCGAATATCGGGTTGAGCCCCCATATCAAGGCGACCAGAAGAGCGATCAGAGCCGGTTTCATCTTGTTCTCCTTGCGGGCACGGCCCGCGCCGGCCCCCGCTTCGAGCGCGGAGCCGGAAGCCGGGTTTCCGCCGACCGGCTTAATATAGCGAATCTCCGCGGGTTTTGCGACGCGCTCGGCGGTTTGACAACCCGCGAAACCGTGTACCATCTTCGCGGGCCGGGAACTTTCCCCCTTCCCGTCAAAGGGCGATGAGCGCTTCCAAGAAAAACCTGCTTCTGGTCTCCGACGATCTGTTTTTCTCGTCGAAAATAGAGAGCGTCGCCAAGTCCCTCGGCGCGGAGCTCGCGAAGGTCAGAAACCGCGAGGAGCTTCGGGGAAGAATCGAACGGACGCCGCCCGACCTCGTTGTCATGGACCTGGCTTCAAAGACGATCGACATGGAGAAAGCGTTCGCCGAGATAAGAAGCTTCGCCGGATGCGAAGGGGTTTTCTGCGTGGGCTATCTTCCTCACGTGGAGAGGGAGCTCGCCGGCAGGTTCAGGGAAAGGGGAGTCGATCTCGTAATCGCGCGGTCGCGGTTTTCAAGGGAAATGAGAGAGATACTCGGCGAACGCCTGAAAACGCGATGAAAAGCGTTTTCAGGCAATTATTCCGGCGCGTTGGAATCGGGGTCACAGCGAAACGGACCTCCCGGCGCCGGGCGGGTCCGGCTTGACAAGGAAAGACCGAATAAGAATAATGTTTCCCGAAAATTTCCCCCCGACCCCGAGATCGGCTTATGTCAGAAAATTCTTCCAGGATATGGTTTAACGGAAAGACGGTTCCGTGGAACGAGGCGGGCACGCACGTGCTCGCCCACACCCTGCACTACGGCCTGGGCGTATTCGAGGGAATAAGGGCGTACAGCTCCGCCGGCGGAAAATCCGCGGTGCTCAAGCTCACCGAGCACATGCAAAGGCTCTACTCCTCCGCGCACGTCGCGGGCATCGAAATCCCCTACGACATGGAGACCCTGAAGGAAGCCGTAATGGAGGTTCTCAGGGAAAACGGTCTCGACGAGGCTTACATAAGGCCGATAGCCTTCATCGGGGACGGAAAGATAGGCATACTTCCAGGAGACAATTCCATAAACGTGGCGATCGCCGCCTGGCCGTGGGGAACCTATCTGGGCGACGAGGGAATCACCAGGGGAATCAGGACCAAGATATCCTCCTACACGAGGATGCAGGTCAACTCCTTCATGACCAAGGCCAAGATCTGCGGAAACTACGTGAACTCCGTAATGGCGAGGCAGGAAGCGGCCATGCTCGGATTCGACGAGGCGATACTGCTCGATTCCGAAGGATACGTGGCCGAAGGAAGCGGGGAGAACATATTCATAGTGAGAGACGGGATTCTGAAGACCCCTCCCCTCACGTCCGTGCTTGAAGGAATAACCAGAAAGTGCGTGCTGGAGATCGCCGACGACGAGGGTTTCCGCGTCCGGGAGCAGCGTTTCACCAGAGACGAGCTCTACATAGCGGACGAGGCGTTTTTCACGGGAACGGCGGCCGAGATAACCCCGGTGAGGGAAGTCGACGGCAAGACGATAGGCCCCGGGGTTCCCGGAGAAATAACGAAAAAGCTTCAGAAAAGGTATTTCGCCGCGATAAAGGGAGAAGACCCGAAATTCGCGGGCTGGCTTGAGCATGTGGCCTGATCGATTTTTTCATCAAGTTTTTCCCTAATGCAAAAAGACAGGCCAGTGCGGACCGGACAATGAAGACCGGGTGGCGGAAATGAACACGAAGCTCACGGCGGCGGTCAAGGCTTACTTTGCCGAATTAAAACGGGTACGGGCATCGGGAGGAGCGACGACGGAACGCTCGAACCAAGTGTCCCTAGCCAATCTGCTGAACGCCGTCGGCGAGACCCTCAAACCGAAGGTTTTCTGCGTAGTCGAGCTTGCGGAGCAAGGCGCCGGCCACCCCGACTTGGGCATGTACGCGGTAAACCAGCTGCAGAAAGACCGGCCGCGTGAGGGGCAGATTCCCGAACGTGGCGTGGTCGAGATGAAATCCCCCGGTACCGATGTCTCCGTTACGGCGGAATCTGATCAGGTAATCGGTTATCTGGACCGCTACGGTCTGGTGCTGGTGACCAACACTCATGATTTCGTTCTGGTCGCAAAAGACAGGACCGGACAACCGGATAGACTCGAAACTTTCAGTCTTGCCGAAACCGCGGAGGAATTCGCCTCGAATATCGAAAAACCGCGACGCTTCGCCCGGGACGCGGGTGTCGGTCTGGTTGAATATCTTTGCAGGGCGATGTCTCACAGAACAGTACTTGACGAACCGAAGGATGTCGCCCACCTGCTCGCTTCCTACGCCCGCCAAGGTCTGGCGCGGGTCGAGGCGGCCGACGACGAACGGTCTCTGGCGGCGATACGTTCGGCACTGGAAGAATCTCTGGGAGTTCGTTTCGAAGGTGAGAGAGGTTCTCATTTTTTCCGCTCAACACTGGTGCAGACGCTTTTCTACGGCATATTTTCCGCCTGGGTGCTATGGGCTAGAGAGAGAGGCAAAAAAGACGGCCCTCTGTTCAGAAAACCTTCCGAGGACGAACGCTTTGCATGGCGTATTTCGGTATGGCACCTGCATGCCCCGGTAATGCGAACCCTGTTTCAGCAGGTCTCGGACCCTGAAAGACTGAAATCGCTGGAACTGATCGATGTGCTTGACTATGCCGGAGACACCCTTAATCGGGTGGACATACCCGCTTTTTTCGCGCGTTTCAGCGAGGGCGAAGCGGTACCGTATTTTTACGAACCATTCCTCGAAGCTTTTGACCCGGACTTGCGCAAACAACTGGGCGTCTGGTACACGCCCGCGGAAGTCGTGAGGTACATGGTCGCCCGCGTGGATAAAGCCCTGAAAAACGATCTGGGAATTGAAGACGGGCTCGCGGCGGAAAACGTCTATGTTCTCGACCCCTGCTGCGGCACCGGGGCGTACATCGCCTACGTCTTGCGCCAAATAGCGGCGAATCTTCGAAAAAAGGGATTGGGCGGAATGGTGGGGGCGGAGATGAGGCGGGCGGCAGCGGAACGGGTGTTCGGCTTTGAAATCATGCCCGCGCCGCTTGTGGTCGCACACTTGCAAGTTGAACTTATCATGCAGGACCTTGACCCTCAACCCGTGAACGGCGGCTCGAGACGCTCAAATATTTTTCTCACCAATGCCCTGACCGGCTGGGAACCGAAGATGGGCAAACCTCTGCCCTTCCCTGAACTGGAAGAAGAACGCGAACGTGCGGAAAGGGTGAAACAGAACTCTCCGATACTGGTGGTCCTGGGTAATCCGCCCTACAACGGCTTTGCGGGAATGGCAGTAGACGAAGAGAAAGAACTTTCGGACGCCTACAGAACGGCGAGAAGGGTGCAGACGCCTCAGGGTCAAGGGCTCAACGACCTCTACATACGCTTTTTCCGCATGGCGGAACGCCGCATTGCCGAAAAAACGGGCAGAGGAATAGTATGTTTCATCTCGAATTACTCGTGGCTCGACGGTCTGTCCTTCACGGGCATGCGCGAACACTACCTGAACGAGTTTGACACCATCAGAATCGACTGCCTGAACGGCGACACCCGCAAGGGCGGGAAAACGCCGACCGGAGAGCCTGACGGCAGCGTGTTCACAACCGACCAAAGCGTCGGGATCAGGGTCGGAACGGCAATCTCCACCCTGATACGCAAGGAAAAACACAAAGCGGCAAAAGCCGTCGCCTTCCGCAGTCTCTGGGGCACGGGGCAAGCCAAGCGCGAAAAACTGAAAGCGACGGAGAAGGATGAACCGTCCGTTCTATATGAAAAAATCGAACCGGCATTGGACCTCGGCCTGCCTTTCATAAAAACGGAGGTCGGCAAAGACTGGTTCAAGTGGCCAGCACTCCCGGATATTCTTCCCGTGTCGTTCCCCGGCGTTACAACCAGCCGCGACGGGTTCCTGATCGATGTCGATCTTGACAGGCTCAAGTCACGCATCAGGGATTATTTCGACAGGAACATCGGCAACGAGGAAATCGCGCGACGCTATCCCGAAGCGATGAAGAATGCGTCACGATTTAACGCACAGGAAGTACGCAACAAACTGCTTGAACGAGGGGGACCAATTGATTCCGGTTTCATCCGTTTCACGTACAGGCCCTTTGACAATCGCTGGCTCTACTGGGAAGCCGAGACAAAACTGCTTGATGAAAAACGCGCAGCTTACAAACCGAACGTGTTTGAAGGAAACATCTGGTTTTCCGCCGCGCGGCATCTTCGGAAAAATTCGGCGGAACCGCAGGCCTGTTTCACGAAACATATGGGAGCATATCACTTGATAGAGCGAGGCGCGATTATGTTCCCCGCGTGGATTTACGACGAGAACATCTTCAGCAAAAACGGGTGCTGCGAGAAGAAACACCCAAATCTTTCGGACGAAGCACAGCACTACATAAACTGTCTCGGTTCAAGCGTCGAAGACCTGTTCTACCACGTTCTAGCGGTACTGCACGACCCCGAATACCGGAAGACAAACAAAAGCGGGCTCAGGATGGGGTGGCCCCGCATTCTTCTTCCAGGCTGGCCGGACGGCAAGGGTAAAAACGCGGCGGAAACGATAGCCCGGTCCGCTGAACACGGGAGAAAACTGGCCGAACTGCTTGACCCCGATGCACCCGTTGAGGGAGTGACCAAAAGCCCTCTGAACCCGCAAAGCCTCGTCATCGCCGTACCCCGCACAACGGATAGACCCGGCATAGGCCAGGATGACCTCTCAATGACAGCTGGCTGGGGACGCATGAGACAGGGCAATATAGTCATGCCGGGCCAAGGTCACGTCGTTGAACGCTACTACACCTCCGAGGAGCGCAAAGCCCTGAGTAAATCAGTTTCTTCGCTCGGCGAAACCACGTTCGACATATACATAAACGCTGGAGTGTTCTGGAGCAATGTTCCCGCCGCCGTCTGGAACTACAAGCTCGACGGCTACCAGGTGCTGAAGAAATGGCTGTCCTACCGCGAATGCAACGTCCTAGACCGTCCCATGATTCCCGAGGAAGTTATGCATTTTGCCGACACCGCAAGAAGAATCGGGGCGATACTGAGGCTGACTGGGTAGTCCGCTCTCCTTATCATCTTCAGGAAACGCTCTACGAATTCCTCATTTCTTCATCAGGTAGTCGACTATCGTCCGCACGCCGAATCCCGTGGCGCCGTGCTGATACCAGCCGGATGTCTTCTCCATGTACGAGGGACCCGCTATGTCTATATGGACCCAAGGCGTTTCGGAAACGAAGTTCTCGAGGAAAAGCCCGGCGGTTATCGCTCCTCCCCACCTGCTTCCGACGTTTTTGACGTCCGCGACGCGACTTTTTATCTCTTCCCGCAGTTCCGCATCGAGGGGAAGTTCCCACATTTTCTCCCCCACCTCCCGGGCCGAATCCAGAACGGACCTGACGAGCCCCGGGTCGTTTCCCATGACCCCGGCGTTGTGAAGCCCCAGAGCGACTATGCAGGCGCCCGTAAGCGTCGCCAGATCTATTATTTCCGAGACCCCCAGGTCGACGGCGTAGCTCAGCGCGTCGGAAAGCGCCACCCTGCCCTCGGCGTCGGTGTTTATGATCTCGATTGTCTTTCCGTTAAGAGCCTTCACCACGTCGTCCGGCCGGTAGGCGGAACCCCCCGTCATGTTCTCGGTGGCGGGAACGAGTCCGTGAATGTTTACGCGCGGGGCGAGTTCTCCCACGGCCCGCATGGCTCCGAGCACGACGGCCGCTCCCGACATGTCCATCTTCATCGTTCTCATGCTGTCGGCGGGCTTGAGACACAGACCTCCCGAATCGAAGGTTATTCCCTTGCCCACTATGGCCACTTTCCTCCGGGATCTCTTTTCGGGAGTGTAGGACAGGTGAATGAACCTCGGGGGCTCGCTGCTGCCGAGGGAGACGGCCAGAAGTCCTCCCATTCCCATTTCCCTGATTTCCTCCCTGCCGAGAACCTTGCACTCAAGGCGCTCCGAGTCCCCGGCTACGGAAAGCGCATGCTCGGCCAGGGCGGAAGGAGTCAGCATGTTGGGGGGATCGTTCACCAGGTCCCTTGAAAAAGCCACGCTTCGGGAAACGACACCCGCGTAGGAGCTTGCCGAGGCGAAATACTCGGCCGGAATCTTTCTTGAAATTATCTCGACCCTCTCGATCCGGTTCTTCTTGCCGCCGGAGGATTTGTGCCTGCCGTACTCGTAGGTCCCGCACGCCGCTCCCTCGAGAAACGGTCTCAGAAATTCCCTGTCCACGTTGGAAAAATCGACCGAAACGGAACGCGACAATCGGCCCGTCCTCCCCGCCGCCACGTTCGCGGCGCGGAAAGCCTCGAGAGCCCCGAAACCGTCTTTTTCTCCGAGACCGACAACGACCACGGTCTTCGCGCCGAGACCCGAGGGCGCGTCGACCGCGACCGTCTTTCCGAAATCGCTCGAAAAATCTGAAAGCTTCATCTTCTCGGACAAAAAACCTCCCAGTTTCCGGTCTATTCTCCTCGCGCCCGCGGACAGTTTTTCCCCCTTGAACCTGAAAAGAACTATCGAATCCGAACCGACTTCGGCAACATCGGCTTTCGTAAGAAAAAATTCCACTTTGATCACTCTCCTTGGCAGATTTCACTCGCGGGCCGGGCGACACGCCCCTCCCCGCCGCATAACTCTACCCTAACAACGGCCGGAAAAACAAAAAGAAGCCTTTTAATGTCGCCTGTTTTCAAATATGATTTAGTTTCTGTCTTTCCAGAGGAAAAAGGGCCAGACATGATCTCCAGAGAAAGAATGACCGGTCACCTGACGGACATCATACGGATAGACAGCCCGTCCGGAAAGGAAAGAAACGTCGCTCTGCGGCTCGAAGAAGAGATGAGGGAACTCGGCGCCGAGTGCCGCTACGACGACGCCGGGGAAAAGACCGGAAGCGACACCGGAAACCTGATAGCGAAGCTTCCGGGAAAAAACGGGGACGTCCCTCCCTTTTTTCTCTGCTCCCACATGGACACGGTAAGCCCCGGGGAAGGCATAGAGCCCCGCGTGGAAAACGGCCTGATGACGAGCGCCGGGGATACCATACTGGGAAGCGACGACAAAAGCGGCGTGTCGATAATAGTCGAGGTGCTGCGCACCATCAGGGAGAAGGAAATTCCCTGCTCGGACATAGAAGTCGCCTTTACCATATGCGAGGAAACGGGCCTTCTGGGAGCCAGGTTTCTCGACGCCTCCGACCTCAGAAGCCCCTACGGAATAGTTCTCGACAGCAGCACCCCGGACAGGCTCGTTCTGAGATGTCCCTGCTCGGACCTGATAAGCGTGAAGATACACGGAGTCGAGGCTCACGCCGGGCTCTGCCCCGAGAACGGAATAAGCGCCGTCGAGGTGCTCGGCGACGCGGTGGCCGGAATGAAGCTGGGAAGAATAGACGCCGAAACCACGGCCAACATAGGAAGGATAAAGGGAGGTTCCGCCGTGAACATAGTGCCGGGCTCGGTGGAAATAACGGCCGAGGCCAGAAGCCACGACGAGGGCAAGCTCGACAGGCAGGTAAGCCACATGTGCGAGCGCTTCAGGGAAGCGGCGGCGAAGAGGAAAGTCGCCGTGGACGGAAAAGAGCTTTCCGCCCGGGCGGAAATCGAAGTCGAGCGCATATATCCCGCGATGAACGTCCCGCCGGAATCGAGACCCGCGAAGCTCGTCGTCGAAGCGGCCGCCCGGCTAGGCCACAATATAGAATTTCACACAAGCGGCGGCGGCTGCGACGCCAACTACATAAACGAAAAGGGAATAGAGTGCGTAAACCTCGGAACGGGAATGTACGAACTTCACACGGTGAACGAATACCTGGTGCTAGAGGAATTCCACAGGTCGGCCGAAATAGTGCTCGAAACCGTAAGACTGCACTCGGAGCCGGACTGAGGAATGAAAGCCCTGATTCTCGTCGACCACGGAAGCGCCGTGGAAGAAGCCAACGCTCTTCTCAAAGACGTGGCGGGGAGAATAAGAACCAGCCCGAGCTCTCCGTTCGACATGGTGGAGCACTGCCACATGGAACTCTGCGCGCCCTCGGTAAAGGACGCCTTCGCCGGATGCGTCTCGGCAGGGGCTACGGAAATAACCGTCCATCCCTACTTCCTCGTCCCCGGAAGACACTCCAAGTCCGACATACCCAGGATGGTGGCCGAAGCCGCCCGGGACTTTCCGGGGATAAGCCACAGGGTGACCGAGCCCCTGGGACTTCACGACAAGATAATAGAGGTCGTACTGGAGAGATCCCTGGGATAGAAGTCGCGGAGAAAAAAGATGAAGAAATACTCGGCCGTGCTCTTCGACCTTTTCGACACGCTGGTAATGTTCGAACCGTCCCTCCTGCCCGTCGTGAAGCTCGACGGAGAGACCTGGAACTCCACGGCCGAAGACGTCTTCGGCGAAATGAGAGACAGGCTCGGAGGAATGGAGTTTCGCGATTTCCGCGAACCCTTCGTGCAAAGCCACAGGGAGCTCATGGAACTTCGGAAAAAGGACCTCAGGGAGTATCCCAACAGAAAAAGGTTCGAGATGTTCATGGACAAAACGGGTCTGCGAAGAGACGACGCGACGATAGAGGCGTTCGTGCGCTCGCACATGAAAAGCCTCTGCCGCGCGATGGTGTACCCGCCACACCATACCGAAACCCTGCTCTACCTCAGGAAAAAGGGCTGTCGCCTCTGCGTCGTCTCGAATTTCGACCACGCGCCGACCGCGCGCGGGCTTCTTGAAAAGTTCGGGATCGCCCGTTTCTTCGAGCAGGTGGTCGTATCCGAAGAGGTGGGCTGGAGAAAACCTCACGGAAAGATTTTTGAAACGGCCCTTCGAAAGCTGGACGTGTCCGCATCCGACGCGATCTTCGTGGGGGACGACCCGGAAGCGGACGTGGCCGGTTCGGCGGAATGCGGAATGGACGCGGCGTGGGTGAAGAGAAAGGGCCCGGTCCCGGAAACGGAACCGGAATTCACCATAGAAGATCTTTGCGAGCTAAGAGCGATAATCTAGGACGAACCCCCGTTTCGATGGAAAAATTCACGCGCACGGCGAAAAGACTTCCCGTTACGAGAAAGAAAAAGGGAATCGCCACGGTCCAGCGCATGCTGGAAGAGAAATCATCCCTCCACGGCGACAGAACCGCCTACAGAATGCGGAAAGACGACCTGTCGATGCGCTCCGTAAGCTTCGGGGAGGTGTTCGAGCTCTCAAAACGCCTGGCCGCGCGCCTGGGAACCCTGGGTCTTCGAAGGGGCGACCACGTGGCCATGGTGGGCGAAAACGGCCCCGAGTGGGCTATTTCATACTTCGCCGTCGTCTGGGCGGGAGCGGTCGCCGTTCCGCTCGACTCAAGGGCGACCGAACGGAACCTCAAGCGCGTGCTCGGACTCTCGGATTCGAGGTTCCTGATAGCTTCGGGCGGTTTTCGCGAAACGCTCGGCCGCGAGGAAGGAATCGAAGCCGCGATACCGATGGAAGAAATTGCCGAAGACCCCGGGCGGGACGAAGAACGGGCGCAGGCCGAAAGCGCGGACCCCGACCGCGTGGCGGAAATAGTGTTTACATCGGGCACCACGGGGACCCCCAAGGGCGTGACGCTTTCGCACGGAAACATAATGTCGAGCGTGGAATCCATGTACGGCGCGTTTCCCATCGGTCCCGGGGACACGGCGTTTTCCATACTGCCCATACACCACGTTTACGAGAGAATATGCGGAATGCTCCTTTCCTTTTACTGCGGTCAGACGGTGTTTTTCTCAAGAAGCCTCAAGCCCGCGGAAATGCTCGCGGACATGAGAGCCGCGAGGCCCACCGTGTGGCTCAACACTCCCCTGGTGCTCGAAAAGCTGCTCGGGAGGATCGAACATACCAGGGAAAAGAGCTTTCTGGCAAAACGCCTGCCCGCGAAACTGTTCGGGAAAATGGCCAGAAAACGCCTGGGTCTTTCACGCCTGCGGTTCATAGTGAGCGGCGGGGCGGCGCTTCCCGAAAAAGTCCAGGCGGGACTCGAGAAATACGGATTTCCCCTGATACAGGGATACGGAATGAGCGAAACGTCCGCGGTCGTCGCAGCCAACCCGTTTTCGGAACCGAGAAACTCGAGCTGCGGCATGGTCCTCGAAGGCAACGAGGTGGAAATAAGGGACGCCGACGCCGGGGGAACCGGAGAGATCTGCGTAAAAGGCCCGAACGTGATGAAGGAATACTACAAGGACCGGGAAGCGACCGGGGAGATTCTCTCGGCCGACGGCTGGCTCAGAACGGGCGACCTGGGCTACTTTGACCGCGACGGCTATCTTTACGTAACCGGAAGAAAAAAATCGGTTATCGTAACGAAGGGAGGAAAGAACATCTCCCCGGAGGAAATCGAGGAAAAGCTCACGGCGCTCGAGGAAGTCGAAGAGGCGGTGGTCTTCAGCCCCGACGACACGAGGATACAGGCCGTCGTGTTTCCATCCTCCCGAAGACCGGGGGAACGCAATGTTCCAGAGGACGCCGAAACCTGGGAAGCCCTACGCCTGCGGATAAGACGGCTCAACAGAACCCTCGAGCCTCACAAGAGAATCTCGCGTTTCGCCGTGGCGACCGGGGAGCTTCCGAAAACGACCACGCAGAAGGTGAAAAGATATCTCTTCAGGGGCACGGACATAGGAAAAACGGAGAAGTTCGTCGCGCCCCCGGTGGAAAAATGAAAGAAAATCCCCTTCTTCGATTCGCCGCGGACCACGGTCTCACGGAAGGCGAATACCGAAAGATAGTCGAAAAACTGGGCAGGGAACCCAACGAAACCGAAATCGGAATACTGGGAGCCATGTGGTCCGAGCACTGCTCCTACAAAAGCTCGAGAAAACATCTGGGGAAATTCCCGACCGCGGGACCCCGGGTCATACAGGGTCCCGGAGAAAACGCGGGAGTGGTGGACATAGGAGACGGCGACTGCGTGGTTTTCAAGATGGAGAGCCACAACCACCCCTCGTTCATAGAGCCCTACCAGGGCGCCGCGACGGGAGTCGGGGGAATACTCAGAGACATATTCACCATGGGAGCCAGACCCGTGGCCCTTCTAAACTCCCTTCGCTTCGGAAATCCCCGCGACGCCAGAACGAAGTTTCTCGTCGAGGGAGTCGTATCGGGAATAGCCGGTTACGGAAACTGCATGGGAATTCCCACTGTGGGAGGAGACGTGTATTTCGACGACTGCTACGACGGAAATCCCCTCGTGAACGCCTTTGCCCTGGGAGTGACGAAAAAAGACAGGATTTTCCGCGGATACGCCTCGGGCAAGGGAAATCCCGTCATATACGTCGGCTCCAGAACCGGAAGAGACGGCATCCAGGGAGCCATAATGGCGTCCGACACGTTCACCGAGGAGAGCGAGGAAAAACGCCCCGCCGTGCAGGTCGGAGACCCCTTCACGGAAAAACTTCTTCTGGAAGCCTGCCTGGAGCTTTTCGAAACCGGATGCGTGGTGGGAATACAGGACATGGGAGCCGCGGGGCTCACGTCCTCCTCCACGGAAATGGCCGACCGCGCGGGCACCGGGCTCGAAATACGGATAGACGCGGTGCCGAGGCGGGAGGAGGAAATGACGCCCTACGAGGTCATGCTCTCCGAATCGCAGGAAAGGATGCTCGTGGTTCTCGAAGCGGGCGGGGAAAAAACCGCCGAGGACGTTTTCAGGAAATGGAATCTCGACTTCTCGGTGATAGGCAGGGTGACGGGCTCGGGGAACCTGACGGTGCTCGAAGGCGAAGAAAAGGTGGCGGACCTGCCGGTAAGCCTGATAACCTCCGACGCGCCGGTCTACGAAAGGCCCGAGGCGAAGCCGGATTACCTGAAAAAAACAAGGGAACTGCGAGCCGACGACATACCCGAACCCCGAAACATCGAAAAAGCGTTTCTCGAAATCCTCTCTTCTCCGACCGTCTCCAGCAAAAGATGGGTGTACGAGCAGTACGACCACATGGTGAGAACGGACACGGTGCTCGGGCCCGGGAGCGATTCGGCCGTCATAAGACTGAAGGGAACCGCAAAGGGAGTTGCGGTAACATCTAATGTGAATTCTAGATACTGCTACTTAGACCCCTTTGAAGGAAGCAGAATAGCTGTTGCCGAAAACCTGAGAAATCTGGCCTGCTGCGGCGCCGAAGCGCTCGCCGTCACTGATTGTCTTAACTTCGGAAACCCGGAGAATCCGGAGATAATGTGGCAGTTCGCGCGAAGCGTGGAAGGACTCGCCGAGGCGGCGAGAGCGTTCGACACCCCCGTGGTCAGCGGAAACGTGAGCCTGTACAACGAAACCGAGGGCCGCGCCATATTCCCCACCCCGACCGTGGCCATGGTGGGTCTGGTGAGGGACACCTCCAAAGTCGTCGGTTCCTGGTTTCGGGACCCGCGGGACCTGGTCGTGCTGCTGGGAGGAGCGGTGGAGGAAGCCGTGGGGGGAAGCGAGTATCTGAAGACCGTCTGCGGGAAGATCCGCGGAGAACCGCCCTCGATCGACCTTGAGAAGGAAAAAAGACTCGCGGGGCTGTTGATTGAGTGCGCTTCCCGAAGTATAATCAAGTCTGCGCACGACATATCCGAGGGCGGTTTCGCCGTTGCGCTTGCGGAATGCTGCTTTAACCCTGAAGGACCGCGGGGGGTCGTTGTAGATTCGCCGGGCGTAAATGAAAATTCTCTTAGAAGCGATCTTTTTCTTTTCTCCGAAACCCAGTCGAGGGTAATAGCGAGCGTGGACGGGCGCGACTGGGAAAAAATGAAGAAGATGGCGGAAGACCGCGGCGTGCCCGCCCTGCTTGCGGGAGCGGTCGTCGACCGCGACAGGTTCTGCGTTGAAGGTTCAATCGACATGAAGATCTCGGAAGCCCGCAAGGCGTGGACCTCGGGGTTTGAAAAAGGCCTTTCTCTGTGACGGAGGGGTAGGAAATGGCTAATCTGCGCGAAGAGTGCGGAGTCTTCGGGATATACGATCATCCCGAGGCGGCCAACTTTACGTATCTGGGTCTGTACTCGCTTCAGCACAGGGGACAGGAAAGCGCGGGCATAGTGTCGACCGACGGGCGGAGTCTCTACTCGCGGCGGGAAATGGGGCTCGTGACCGAGGTTTTCAACGAGGAATCCATATCCAGGCTCTCCGGCACGACCGCGATCGGCCACGTAAGGTACTCCACGACCGGCTCGAGCAACAACAAAAACACCCAGCCCCTGATGATGAACTACGAAAAGGGAGAGCTCGCGGTCGGACATAACGGAAATCTCACAAACGCGAAATCGCTGCGGCACATGCTGGAAAAAGAAGGCTCCATATTCCAGTCGACGACCGACACCGAGGTGATAGTTCACCTGATAGCGAGATCGAAGGAAAAGACTTTCCTGGGGAGAATAATAGAGGCGCTTACCGAATGCAGGGGAGCGTATTCCCTGGTGTTTCTTACCCCGAAGGCCCTTGTGGCCGCCCGCGACCCCCACGGGTTCAGGCCGCTCGTTCTGGGAAAGATAGAAAACTCCCACGTCGTCGCGTCCGAGACATGCGCCTTCGAGCTGATAGGAGCCGAATACGTAAGGGAGATAGAGCCGGGAGAAATAGTCTTCATAAACGAAGCCGGAACCAAGTCGTTCAAACCGCTCGCGAAAAGACCGCACAGGTACTGCGTGTTCGAAAACATATATTTTTCGAGACCGGATTCGTCCCTTCAGGGAAAAAACATATACCAGATGAGAAAGAGCATGGGCAGGCAGCTCGCTATTGAAGCCCCCGCCGACGCCGACATCGTGGTGGCCGTGCCCGATTCGGGAACTCCCGCGGCCATGGGATACGCCGAACAGACGGGGATTCCCTTCGAGACGGGCTTTCTTCGAAGCCACTACATAGGAAGAACCTTCATAGAGCCCCAGCAGTCGATAAGGAACTTCGGCGTGAAGCTCAAGCTCAGCGTCATAAAGGAAGTTATCAGGGGGAAAAAAGTGGTGGTGGTCGACGATTCGATAGTGAGAGGCACCACCAGCAGGAAGATAGTGAAGATGATAAGGGACGCCGGAGCCAAGGAAGTTCACATGAGGATAAGCTCTCCCCCGATGAAATTTTCGTGTTATTACGGAATCGACACTCCGCTCAAAGAAGAACTGATAGCCAATTCCCTGGAAGTGCGGAAAATAAACGACTACATAACTTCGGACACGCTCGGATACCTCAGCGCCGAGGGAATAACGAAGTCCGTGAGCGACTGTCAGAATCCGCAGAACGGAAAGGGAAACTACTGCTTTGCGTGTTTTGACGGCGACTATCCGGTGGAAATAACCGACGAAAAAGTGTCCCACCAGCAGATGGACCTGTTTTAGCATCGCAAGCGGGTTAGCTCGAATTGACGACTCCCTTCCCGACATAAGGATGAATAACGATAGAACCACCAGTGTTTCCAACCTTATTTCTCTTGGCGAAGGGTTTACGACCGAGTTCAAGAGCTCAGGGAAATCGGATCTCGGAAGAGAAATCTGCGCTTTTGCAAACGCCACCGGCGGAATCATCCTGATAGGCGTTGAGAACGACGGAAGAATATGCGGAGTTGACGACCATAACAGACTGAAATCCGAAGTCCAGTCCACGGCCCGTTCCGCGGACCCGCCGATAAAAGCGGAGATTGAAAGCGCGGGACGAGTGCTTTGTGTGAGAATTCCCGACCAACATGAAAAACCTTACTCGTTCAGCGGCAAATTCTTTATCCGTCAAGGGGCCAGCAGTCAGCAGATGTCGCGCGAAGAGATACGCGAGTTTTTCTACAAAGAAGGGCTGATCCGCTTCGACGAAACGCCCTGCAGAAAATTCTCTCTCATGGACGACCTTGCAGATGACAACTGGAACCTGTTTCGCCAACGGGCGAAAATTCCCGAGAACATGGATCCTGAAACCGCCCTGACCAACCTTCACCTGATTGACGAAAACGGTCGAATGACCCAAGCGGGAGCATGGCTGCTGGCAAAAGACATACGCAAATTTCTCACCAGCGGCGATGTGTCGTGTGCCTTGTTTATGGGTACCGACAAAGTACGCATACTCGACCGGCGTGATTTTCACAATGACGTCTATTCAATGATTGATGAAACCGTGTCTTGGATACTATCCAAGATCAATGTGGAATACATCATAAAGCAGGTAAGGAGGGATGAACGGCCGGAGCTTCCCGAGGAAGCCCTGCGCGAGGCCGTGGTCAATGCCTTGGCTCATCGCGACTACCGTTCCGCTGCAAATGTTCAGGTCTACGTATTCAAAGACAGAGTAGAAATCGTAAACCCGGGCGGTCTACCGGCGGGAATGAGCGAAGCGGATCTCGGAACCAAAAGCATTCCCCGAAATCATTTGCTGTTTAGCCTCCTGCACAGGATGGAGATGGTGGAGAAAATCGGCTCGGGGATTCAACGCATCAGAAATTTATGCAGGGAGCACGGAGTGCCGGAACCGGTAATTGAAGTCTCAGATTTCTGGGTAACGACAACTTTTCCGAGGTTGAAAATACAAGACAGGGACCAAGATGATATCGAGATAATATTCAATGACAACAAAGACAAACCCCAAGATAGGGACCAAGATAGGGACCAAGATAGGGACCAAGATAGGGACCAAGATAGGGACCAAGATAGGGACCAAGATGGAACCAGCTTAATACCTGATAGCTACCAAATCGAAGTTCTCCACATTTGCTCGTCAGAAAAATCAATAAAAGAAATAATGGCCTTAGTAGGCAGAACCAGTCGCACCAAGTTCAGGAATCAAGTGCTCAAGCCACTGCTAAAAGCACGCTTACTGGAAATGACTATGCCCGAGAAACCAACCAGCAAAAAGCAAAAATACCTTGCAACTACAAAAGGCAAAGAGATTCTAGCTTCGCAGAACATAGAGGATTAATCCTGCCGGAGTCGGGTCTCGTACTATTTCGGGACACGGCACGAGGCAGTCGGACTCGAAGTAAAAAGCGGTAAAATACGGAAGAGATTCAGCAAGAATCGCTCCAAGATAAACATATTGCCACTTGTAAAATCGCGGGTATGTTATATGCAAAACCGCGGATATGAAACATCTAAAACCGCGAACGCTGATCAACAGAAAACGAGTTTTGAGCCATGCCATTATTTTACAAGCGCTGGCAACAGCACATCATAGAAAGAGCCCTTCAAACGCGTCGTGTATTGTTGGTCGGCGGCGCGAGGCAATGCGGCAAAACCACCCTTGCCAAAGAACTGGAAACTTCGGAGGACATCAATTATCTCACTTTAGACGACCCCGCGACGCGAAGGGTGGCCGAGAGCGACCCGCAAGGTTTTGTACAGCATTACGGCAAAACTCTCGTTATTGACGAAGTACAACGCGTTCCCGACCTGCTGTTGGCAATTAAAATCAAGGTTGACGAAGACACAAGAGCCGGGCAGTACCTGCTGACGGGATCCGTAAATCTCAAATCTTCGCCCGGGGTGCGCGAATCTCTTGCCGGACGAATAAGAAAAATACGATTGCGTCCGCTCTCTCAAGGAGAAATACTGGAAACACCTCCGGACTTTCTTGATCGCGCGTTTAACCGGGACTTCGGACAACCCAGGCAAGCTTACGGCCGCAATGCCATGATCGACATATCTTTCAGGGGAGGATTCCCGGAAGTCCTGCCGTTTGACGACGCGGAACGAAAGCTATGGCACAGGGACTACGTAGACGCTCTTTTAGACCATGATTTGCGTGACATAGCGAATATTCGGCGACGGAACTCCATATCTGAGCTTGTGCGCATACTGGCGGCCTGGTCCGGCAAGTTCATGGATGTTTCGGCCATCGGAGCCGGTCTCTCCATCAGCCGCCCTACTGTCGAGACCTACGTTAACGCCCTGAAAGCCCTGTATCTGGTCGAACGCGTAAGACCTTGGACGCACACCGATTACGGCCGGGTGGGCAACCGCTCCAAGCTCTTTATGACCGATTCGGGGCTTATGTCTTCCGTTCTGGGCTGGAACGGGGAGCAGGTTCGCATGGACGCGGACCGGTCGGGAAAACTGATTGAGACCTTCATGTTCAACGAAATCGCCGCCTTGGTTGGCGCAAGCTACGGAAGATACGACCTGTTTCACTACAGAGACAGGGAGAAGCGCGAGATAGATTTTCTGGTCGAGCGGGAGGACCGCGCCCTGCTCGGCATTGAGGTCAAGGCAGGTTCAACCATAGGAAGAAACGATTTCAGAACGTTGAGATGGTTCAAGGAAAACATCGCGGGCGACAGGGAATTCACCGGCGTTGTGCTGTATTCGGGAGAACTCGCCGGTTCCATGGGCGACGGACTGTGGGCGGTTCCGTTCGGGACAATCTGGGAACATGCGTAAAGAGAATTTTCTCGCGGTTTTGATGTTGCTGAATCACTCCAGAACGCGTTTCCAACGGAGACAAGCTACGCAAGATGCCTTATATCCACCGTATCCCGGCGGCGTTCCATGAGATATTCCGCCGCGAGCCAGCGGTGACGACAGCGGGACATGTCCTCAAAAAAGGGGTAAGCGGATTTTTACGCGGAACGAAGCTTCCCGAGAATGTCCCCAAGCTTCTCTTTCCGGATTTGAAACTCCTCAAGTTTTCCCCTCTCCTTCTCAACCACTTCCTCGGGCGCTTTGTCGATGAAATTCCTGTTTGCGAGCTTGGTCTCGGTCTTTTCAAGCTGCCTGGAGACCTCCTCAAGATCCTTGGCGAGCCTCGAGATCTCTCCGTCAAGATCGATCAGGTTCTCAACGGGCATGACTATTTCTACTCCGGAAACGACATCCGAAACCGCCCTTCCCTCCGGGCGTCCGCCGGAAACGACGCAGTCGCCGAGAGAAGCCAGACCGACTATGACATCCAGATTGCTTTCCAGAACGCTTTTCACCCCTCCGCTCTCGGGATTGAGGAAAACGGACACTTTCTCGGACGGGTGCATTCCCACGATGGCCCGCAGATTCCTCGCGCCCGTAACGACGCCTTTTACAATCTCCATTTCCTCAGACTCCCTTTCGAATATCTCGTCCCGCCTTGAAGCGGGATACTCGGCCTCGAGAAGACTCTCGCGGCCCAGTCCCTCGCTTTCCGAAAGATCCAGACCCTTTTCCCCGAATATCCTGAATATCTCCTCCGTAATGTAGGGAGCGAAAGGATGAAGCGCCCGGAGCGAACGCAGAAGAACCCTCACGAGCACACCAAGAGTGTTCTTTCTGGCCTCCTCGTCCTTCCCGTAGAGGGAAAACTTGGATATCTCAAGATACCAGTCGCAGTAATCGTCCCAGACAAAGTGGTAGAGAGACTGCGACGCCTTGTCGAATTCGTAGGTTTCAACGAACCCGGAGACTTCATCGAGCGTGACGTTGAGCCTGGTGAGAATCCAGCGGTCAGGACCCTTCAGGCGGGAAACGTCGAGCTCCGCCCCGCGGACCGTTTCCGGTTCGAGATTCATGAACACGAATCTCGCGGCGTTCCATATCTTGTTCATGAAGTTCCTGTATCCCTCGATGACGGAAAAGGAAAGCTTCATGTCCCTGCCCTGGGCGGCCAGGGCCGCGAGAGAGAAACGCAGGGCGTCCGCCCCGTATTTTTCTATCACGTCGATGGGGTCGATCACGTTGCCCGTCGTCTTGCTCATCTTGAGTCCCTTCGCGTCCCTTATCAGGCCGTGCACGTAAACGTCCCTGAAAGGCACGTCTTTCATGAACCACAGTCCCTGCATTATCATTCTCGCGACCCAGAAGAAGATGATGTCGAATCCCGTGACGAGGCACGAAGTCGGGTAGTAGTGTTTCAGGGTTTGCGTGTTCCCGGGCCACCCCATCGTGGAAAACGGCCAAAGACCCGAAGAAAACCACGTGTCTAGAACGTCGGGGTCCTGAACAAGCTCCGTTTCCTCGCCGTAACGCTCCCTGGCGGCGGCCCCGGCTTCCGTCTCGTCCATGGCGACGAAAACCTCCCCGTCGGGCCCGTACCAGGCGGGTATGCGGTGCCCCCACCAGAGCTGCCTCGAAATGCACCAGGGTTCTATGTTTCTCATCCACTCGAAGTAGGTTCTCTCCCAGAACCGGGGATGAAACCGGGTTCTTCCGTCCTCCACGCAGGAGATGGCTTCTTCCGCGAGTTTTTCGGCGTCTACGTACCACTGGTCGGTAAGCCAGGGTTCGACAACCACGCCGGAGCGGTCGCCGTAGGGAACCGTGTGGACGGTTTTTTCCACCTCCGCCAGAAAGCCTCCCTCCTCAAGATCGCGGACCACCGCGGCCCTGGCCTCGAATCTCTCCATGCCCGCGTATCTTTCGGGAACGTTTCCGTTGAGATGTCCCCGTTCGTCGAGAATGTTGACGACTTCCAGGCCGTTTCGTCTTCCGACCTCGAAATCGTTGAAATCGTGCGCGGGGGTTATCTTCACCGCCCCCGTGCCTTTTTCCGGATCGCTGTACTCGTCCGCTATCACGGGAATTTTCTTCCCGACAAGGGGGAGAACGGCGTTTCGGCCTACTATGTCCCTGTATCTTTCGTCCCCGGGATGAACGGCCACGGCCGTGTCGCCGAGCATGGTCTCGGGACGGGTGGTGGCTACCGTGACGGAGAGTCCGTCGTCCCCTTCCAGGGGATACCTGATATGCCAGTAGCTGCCCTCGGTCTCCCTCTGCTCCACCTCAAGGTCGGATATGGCCGTGCAGAGAGCGGGGTCCCAGTTTACGAGTCTTTTGTCCCTGTAGACGAGCCCCCGGCCGTGGAGATCCACAAACACCTTTCTTACGGCCCGCGAGAGTCCTTCGTCCAGGGTGAAACGCTCCATGGACCAGTCGGGAAGAGCCCCCAGCCTTCTGAGCTGCTCGGTGATGCGCCCGCCCGAGTCCTCCTTCCATTTCCAGACCCTTTCGAGGAACTTTTCCCTGCCCAGGTCGTTTTTGGAAAGACCCTCTTTGGCAAGCTCCCTCTCTACCATCATCTGGGTCGCTATGCCGGCGTGGTCGGTTCCCGGAACCCAGAGAACGTCAAAGCCCCGCATTCTCTTGTACCTCGCCAGCACGTCCTGGATCGTGTTGTTCAGGGCGTGGCCTATGTGCAGGGAGCCCGTGACGTTGGGCGGGGGAATCACCATGGAAAAGACCTTTTCCGAGTCCGTCCGGCGCGACTTGTAGAGACCCTCGGAGATCCAGAAATCGGAAATTCTCCGCTCAACCTCCGCGGGGTCGTATTTCTTTTCCATGGCTGCGGTCAGAACAAAGAAAAGGACGGCCGCGAAAACGTCAGCTCTCGACCTCCAGGCTCTCGGTTTCCTCTTCGGCCTCGGTCTCCGCTTCCGGCACCGGAATCGGTATCTCGGGCGCCTCGGTCTCTATGCTTATGTCCCTGTACATGGGAAGACCCGTGCCCGCGGGGATCAGCCTGCCGACTATGACGTTTTCCTTGAGCCCCCGAAGCTCGTCCTCCCTCCCCTCGCAGGAAGCCTCGGTAAGAACCCTCGTGGTCTCCTGGAAGGAAGCGGCCGAAAGCCAGCTGCGCGTACTGAGCGAAGCGCGGGTAATGCCGAGCAGAAGAGGTTCGGCCGCCGCCGGGGTTCCCCCCTCGGCGATCACCTTTTCGTTTTCCTCGAAAAAGACGTTTTTCTCTATGGCTTCGCCGACGAGCATCGTCGTGTCTCCCGGGTCCTTTATCTTCACCCTCTTGAGCATCTGCTTCACCACGACCTCTATGTGCTTGTCGTTTATCTTCACGCCCTGGAGCCTGTACACTTCCTGAATCTCGTTCACCATGTAGTTGGCAAGCGCCTTTTCGCCCATGATGCTCAGGATGTCGTGCGGATTCACCGAGCCGTCCACCAGCTGGTCGCCCGAAGAGACGTACTCCCCTTCCCTGACCAGTATGTGCTTTCCCCTGGGAACCAGGTATTCCTTCGGTTCTCCCCTGTCGGGGGTGACGACTACCCTTTTCTTGCCCTTGACGTCCTTTCCGTAGGAAATGGTTCCGTCGATTTCGCTCACGACGGCGGGGTCCTTGGGGGACCTGGCCTCGAAAAGCTCCGCGACCCTGGGAAGTCCTCCGGTGATGTCCTTGGTCTTCGAAGTGGCCCTGGGAATCTTCGCGAGCACGTCTCCGGCCTGCACTTCGTCCTTGTCGGCGACTTCTATTATCGCCCCCACGGGAAGCGAGTAAGGCACGGTCTTGGCGTTTTTTCCGTCCAGATGGATGTTGAGCGCCGGGTGCATCTCGATGTTCTTGGTTTCGACCACCACCCTCTCCAGAACGCCGGTGACCTCGTCCACCTGCTCCCTGTAGGTGATCCCGGATTCAAGGTCCTTGAACCTCACCGTTCCCGAAGCCTCGGAGATTATCGGAGTGACGTAAGGATCCCATTCCGCGAGCATCTTTCCCTTCTTGACCTTGTCCCCTTCGTTCACGTTGAGCCTCGCGCCCAGAACGATGGAATACTTCTCTCTCTCGTATCCCTTGCTGTCCTCTATCGAGAGAACGCCGTTTCTGCTGATGACCACCAGGCGGTCGTCGCGGCCGCTGACGGCCTTTATGTTGGTGAATCTCACGACGCCCTCGTGCTGGCTCTCGAGCGTGCTCTCCGCCGCTCTCTGGCTCGCGGCTCCTCCTATGTGAAACGTTCTCATGGTAAGCTGCGTGCCGGGTTCGCCGATCGACTGCGCGGCGACTATTCCGATGGCTTCGCCCATGTTGACGATCTGCCCGGTGGAGAGATTGCGCCCGTAGCAGAGACGGCACACGCCGTGGCGGGTCTCGCACGTGAGAACCGACCTGATGTTTATCTCGCTTATGCTTCCCGCCTCGTTTATGCCCGCGACGGCGGCTTCGTCGATTTCCTCGTTCGCCCCGACGATCGTCTCTCCGGTCATGGGATCCTTTATGTCGTCGAGAGTCACCCTGCCGAGCACCCTCTCTCCCACCTTCTCTATTATCTCGCCTCCCTCGACGAGGTCGCCCACGGTGATCCCCTCCATGGTCTGGCAGTCGAGTTCCGTTATCATGACGTCCTGGGCCGCGTCGATCAGTCTCCGGGTGAGATAGCCGGCGTTGGCGGTCTTGAGCGCGGTGTCGGCAAGCCCCTTCCTGGCTCCGTGGGTGGAGATGAAGTACTGGAGCACCGAGAGTCCTTCGCGGAAATTGGAGGTGATCGGGGTCTCTATGATCTCTCCCGACGGCTTGGCCATAAGTCCTCTCATCCCGGCAAGCTGCCTCACCTGGGTCTGGCTTCCCCTCGCCCCCGAGTCGATCATCATGTATATGGGGTTCGAGCTCGGTCCCGTCACGCTTGAGTTCCTGCCGGTTTCGACGGTCTCTGAGGAAATGTTCTTCATCATCGCCTGGGCCACGTCGTCGCTTGTCTTGGCCCAGATGTCTATCACCTTGTTGTATCTCTCCCCGTTGGTTATCAGTCCCTGGGAATACTGGTTCTCGACCTTCATGACCTCCTGCTGGGCGTTTTCCAGAAGATCCTTCTTGGACTCGGGAATTATCATGTCCGCTATCGAGATCGAAGCGCCGGACTTGGTGGAATACTTGAATCCCAGGGTTCTGAGGCTGTCGGCCAGCAGCACCGTGCTCTTGCCCCCCGATATCCTGAAGCAGTTGTCCACGAGAGCCTCTATCGCCCTTTTGGTCATCGGCTTGTTCACAAGCTCGAAGGGAACTCCCTCGGGAACCACCTCGTACATCAGTACCCGTCCGACCGTGGTCTCGTGCTCTTTTCCGTCGATTCTCACCGTCACCTTGTCGTGAAGCCCTACCCTGCGCGCCTCGTAGGCGAAAGCCACCTCGCGCGGGGAAAGCACGCGGCGGGGACCCGCCGCCGGACCCGCCACGGCTTCCCTGGTCAGGTAGTAGAGTCCGAGAACTATGTCCTGGGTGGGAAGTATTATGGGCTTTCCGTGAGCGGGGGAGAGAATGTTGTTGGTCGACATGACGAGCGAACGGCACTCCGTCTGGGCCTCGATCGAGAGCGGAACGTGAACGGCCATCTGGTCGCCGTCGAAATCCGCGTTGTACGCCGGGCACACGAGCGGATGGAGCTGTATGGCCTTGTCCTCGATGAGCACCGGTTCGAACGCCTGTATGCTCAGGCGGTGGAGCGTGGGCGCCCTGTTGAGAAGCACGGGATGTTCCTTTATCACCTCGTCGAGCGCGTCCCACACGACCGGAGCCTCGTCCTCGAGCAGCTTCTTGGCTATCTTTATCGTCGCAGCCTCTCCCCAGAGCTCGAGTTTCTGGTATATGAACGGCCTGAAGAGCTCAAGAGCCATCTGCTTGGGTATTCCGCACTGGTGGAGCCGAAGGTCGGGACCCACGGTGATGACGGAGCGGCCGGAGTAATCGACCCTCTTGCCCAGAAGATTCTGCCTGAACCTTCCCTGCTTTCCCTTGATTATGTCGCTGAGGCTCTTGAGCGGCCTGTGGTTGTGGCCCAGAACCGGTCTTCCCCTCCTTCCGTTTTCCAGAAGCGCGTCGACGGACTCCTGGAGCATCCGCTTTTCGTTTCTGACTATTATGTCGGGAGCTCCGAGCTCGAGGAGTTTCTTGAGCCTGTTGTTCCTGTTGATGACCCTTCTGTAGAGGTCGTTCAGGTCCGACGCGGCAAATCGCCCGCCGTCGAGAGGCACGAGGGGTCTGAGGTCGGGGGGCAGAACGGGAATCGTCGTCAGTATCATCCACTCGGGACGGTTCTTCGACTTGCGAAACGCCTCGCATATTCTGAGCCTCTTGGCTATGCGGGCTTTCTTGATCGGGGACTTGCTTTCCTTCATCTTCGCGCGCAGGTCCTCGGAGAGCTCCGTGAGGTCTATGGTCTTGAGCATTTCCCTGACGGCCTCCGCGCCCATGCCCACGGCGAATTCCGAGCCGAACTGGTCGAGCTTGGCCCTGTACTCGTCCTCCGTCACCACCTGGGCGAACTTGAGGTCGGAGGCGCCGGGGTCGCTCACGATGTACGCCTCGAAGTAAAGAACCCTCTCGAGATCCTTGAGAGTCATGTCCAGCAGCATTCCTATCCTGCTGGGTATGCTTCGCAGAAGCCATATGTGGGCCACGGGGGAAGCGAGCTCTATGTGGCCCATTCTCTCCCTTCTCACCTTGGAGGAAATCACTTCCACGCCGCACTTCTCGCACGTTATTCCCCTGTGCTTGAGCCTCTTGTACTTTCCGCAGGTGCACTCGTAGTCCTTGACCGGGCCGAATATTTTGGCGCAGAAAAGACCGTTGCGCTCCGGCTTGAAGGTCCGGTAGTTTATGGTCTCGGGCTTTTTTATCTCGCCGTTGGACCACGACCTGATCTTTTCCGGAGACGCTATGGAAATCTTTACCGTCGAATAATCCGAGGGGTCCTTAGGCTTTTCAAAAAGCGAGTCTATGTCCATGTTCTGCTTCCCTCCAAAATCAGCGTTTCAGACAGATTCAACCTGCGGTGCTTCTTCCTCAAGGAGGTCCACGTCGAGACCCAGGGCCTGAAGTTCCTTGCGCAGCACCTTGAAAGATTCGGGCAGACCGGGTTCGAAATTCATGTCGCCCCTGACTATGGAATCGAAAATACGGGTTCTCCCCGCCACGTCGTCGGACTTTATGGTGACGAACTCCTGAAGTGTGTAGGCGGCCCCGTAGGCTTCGAGAGCCCACACCTCCATCTCGCCCAGCCTCTGGCCGCCGAAATGGGCCTTTCCTCCCAGGGGCTGCTGGGTGACGAGCGAGTAGGGTCCTATGGCCCTCGCGTGAATTTTCTCCTCGACCAGGTGATGGAGCTTCATCATGTACATGATTCCCACGCACACCTTCTGGTCGAAAGGCTCTCCGGTCTGGCCGTCGAAAAGAACGGTCTTTCCGTCCTCGGCCACGCCCGCGAGCTTCTGCATTTCCCTGATTTCGGCCTCGCTCGCGCCGTCGAACACGGGAGACTTCACGGGAATTCCGTCCGCGAGTCTTTTCGCTATCTCCGCAAGTTCCTTCTTGTTGAGAGACTTCAGAAGCTTCCGCATGCCGGAAGAGCCGGAATACGCGTCGAGAAGCTTCCGTCTCAGGGCGTCGGCTCCGAACTCCCCTTCCACGTACTCGTCTATCTGTCTTCCGAGTTCCCTGGCGCCCCACCCCAGGTGAGTTTCGAGAATCTGGCCGACGTTCATCCTCGAAGGCACGCCGAGGGGATTGAGCACCATGTCGACCGGCCTTCCGTCGCCCAGATAGGGCATGTCCTCCCGGGCGAGTATCTTCGACACCACTCCCTTGTTTCCGTGGCGTCCGGCCATCTTGTCGCCGACCTGAAGCTTTCTCTTCACCGCCACCCGCACCTTGACCACGCGAAGAACCCCGGGGGGCAGTTCGTCGTGCTTCGAAAGCTTGTCGATCCGCTTCCCGTAGGCGTCGTTTACGGTTTCGACGCGCTCGACCACCTTCTTCACGATTTCGGAATGATCCTTCCCCTCGCCTCCCTTCACCCTTATGTCGGCCAGCTTTTCCATCGGAATGGCGTCGACGGCCTCCTCGGTGATCTTGTCCCCGCTTTTGAGCACGGTCTTTCTGTTGACCGTCATCTTGGAGAGCGAAACCTTGCCGACGATGAGGTGTTTCACCCTGTCGACCGCGTCCTGTCTGAGAATGGTCACCTCGTTTTCCTGGTCGAGCCTGAGCTTCGATATCTCTATGTTCTCGATGTCCAGGCTTCTTTCGTCCTTGTCGACCGAGCGGGAAACGAGGGTTTCGACGTCTATCACCGTGCCGTGAACCCCGGGAGAGACCTTGAGGGAGGAATCCTTCACGTCTCCCGCCTTGTCTCCGAATATCGCCCGAAGGAGCCTCTCTTCGGGAGAAAGCTGGGTCTCGGCTTTCGGAGAGATTTTTCCGACGAGAATGTCGCCGGGCTCCACCTCGGCTCCTATCATCACGATTCCGCTTTCGTCCAGGTTGCGAAGAGCCTCTTCGGACACGTTCGGAATGTCCTTTGTGATGTCTTCCCTTCCGAGCTTGGTCTCCCTGGCCGTGCACTCGAACTCCTCGATATGGATGGACGTGAAGGCGTCGTCCTTCACGACCCGCTCCGATATGAGAATCGCGTCCTCGAAGTTGTACCCTCCCCAGGGCATGAACGCGACGACCATGTTCTGTCCCAGGGCGAGTTCCCCGCGGTCCGTAGACGCGCCGTCGGCTATCACCTGTCCCTCGGCGACCCGCTGTCCCTGCGAAACTATGGGTTTCTGGTTCCAGCAGGAACTCTGGTTCGAGCGGTGAAACTTCACCAGGTTGTAGATGTCGATTCCCCCTTCCCGGCTTCTCTCCGTGGACTTCACCACTATTCTGGCCGCGTCCACGTGCTCCACCACTCCGTCCCTGGAAGCGACCACGGTGACTCCCGAGTCCTTGGCCACCTTGCTCTCGAAGCCCGTGCCCACCAGCGGCGCGACGCTTCTTATGAGCGGAACGGCCTGGCGCTGCATGTTGGAACCCATAAGAGCCCTGTTGGCGTCGTCGTGCTCGAGAAACGGAATCAGGGACGCGGAAACCGAAACGAGCTGGGAGGGAGACACGTCCATGAGCTGGACCTTTTCCTTCTCCACCAGCCTGAACTCCTCGCCCTTGCCCCTTACCGAAACCAGGGGAAGCCTGAAGGATCCGTCTTCTTCGAGCGGGGCGTTCGCCTGCGCGATCACGTAATCCTCTTCGACAAGGGCGTTCATGTACATTATTTCCTTCGTGACGTGCCCGTCCTCGACCTTCATGTACGGGGTCTGAATGAACCCGAACTCGTCTATTTTCGCGTAAGTGCTGAGACTGGATATGAGTCCGATGTTGGGACCTTCGGGAGTTTCTATGGGGCAGATCCTTCCGTAGTGGGAGGAGTGGACGTCCCTTACCTCGAAACCCGCCCTTTCCCTGGTAAGACCGCCGGGGCCGAGGGCGCTCAGCCTCCGCTTGTGGGTTATCTCCGAGAGGGGATTGGTCTGGTCCATGAACTGGGAGAGCTGTCCCGTGGTGAAAAACTCCTTGAGCACCGACGTCACGGTCTTGGGAACGAGCACCTCGTTGGGCATGAGGTTCTCTATGGTCTGGTAGCCCATCTTTTCCTTCACGAATCTGGCCAGCCTCTCGAGGCCGTGATAAAAACGATCCTCCATCAGTTCCCCTACCGTCCTCACCCTCCTGTTGCCCAGATGGTCTATGTCGTCGGTAACCCCCCTGCCCCCCTTGAGGTCGAACAGGTACTTGACGGTCAGCATGATGTCTTCCCTGTCGAGCGTGAGATGGTCTTCGGGCACCTCCTCTCTCCTGAGCTTGTAGTTGATCTTGATCCGCCCGACCCGCGACAGCCTGTAGGTGTCGGGGTTGAAGAACATGTTCTCGAAAAAGGTTTCGGCCACTTGGGTCGTGGGAGGGTCGGTCGGCCTGAACTTCTTGTAGATCTCGGTTACGGCCTCTTCGCAGGAATCCACCCTGTCGGTACGCAGAGTGGTGCGCAGGGACGCCACGAAAAGCGTCTTGTCGATGTAATACACCCTCAGGGTCCTGTGTCCGACCCTGCGAAGCTCCGCAAGCTTCTCGTCCGTCACTTCCTCGTTGAAATCCAGCAGCACCTCTCCCGTCCGGGGATCGGAGACGATCTCGGCCGAAGCTTTTTCCAGTATGTCTTCGTCCGCGACCGGTATGACCGTAACGTCCGCTTCGGCCAGGCTGGAAAGAAGATTTTTCGAGAACCTTCTCCCCTTCCTGCCGATGATTTCGCCCGTTTCGGGATGCAGCAGGTCCTCGGTAGCCTTCTGGTAGGAAATTATCTCCGCGTTTATTTCCTTGGAAAGCCTCTCGGGTTCTATGTGGAAGGTCTCGACCGGGTAGAAAAAATCCATTATCTGCCTGTCGTCGTACCCCATCGCCTTGAGAAGAACCGTCACGTGAAATTTCTTCTTGCGGTCTAT
The DNA here is from genome assembly GCA_965243595.1 of Thermodesulfobacteriota bacterium. Lineage (GTDB taxonomy): Bacteria > Desulfobacterota_D > UBA1144 > Nemesobacterales > Nemesobacteraceae > Nemesobacter. The sequence goes on along the minus strand of OZ251569.1, from coordinate 1,396,578 downwards.
GCGGACGTGAAGTATTTCCTTCATGTCGTATTCGAAGTCGAGCCAGCGGCCGTTCTGGGGAACTATCCTGGCCACGAAAGCTCCCTTCCCCGACGCCTGGTCCTTGCCTTTTACCTGGTCGAAGAACACTCCGGGAGACCTGTGAAGCTGGTTCACTATCACCCTGTCGGTTCCGTTCACTATGAAGGAACCGTTGGACGTCATGAGCTGCACCTCGCCGAAGTAGATTTCCTGCTCCTTTATGTCGCGGATATGCCTTTCGGCCTGCGGGCCTTGTGCTTCGTCCTCGGGAGTGTCCCATATTATGAGGCGGAACGTCACGTAGAGGGGCACGGTGTAGGTGTAGCCCTTGAGCCTGCACTCGGTGGAATCGTACTTGGGCTTGTCGAGCCTGTAGTTGAGGTATTCGAGCGAGGCCTTGCCGTTGTAGTCCTCGAGGGGGAAAACGGCCTTGAAAGCCCCGTGAAGTCCCATGTCCGCCCGCTCGTCGGCCGGCACGTCCGCCTGCAGGAAGCTCTCGTAGGACCTTATCTGCACGTCGAGCAGGTGTGGAGTTTCAAGAACCTGGGGGATTTTCGAAAAATCCTTCCTCAAGTCCTGAGCTTCCATGTTCTCTGTTCTCAAAGCGCACCCCCTTGTTTTTTAATATAAGAGAAAGGCAGACGGAAAAGACATTTGTCAACCGATGTCGGCGGTTGCGCCCGCTTCTTCGAGTTTTTTCTTGATTTCTTCGGCCTCTTCCTTGCCCACCCCTTCCTTTACCGACTTGGGCGCGCCTTCGACAAGTTCCTTGGACTCCTTGAGTCCCAGGGAAGTGATCTCCCTCACGGCCTTGATCACCTGTATCTTGTTTTCCCCGACCGCCTTGAGGGTGACTTCAAACGCGTCTTTCTGCTCCGCTTCCGCGGGAGCCGCTTCGCCGGCTCCGCCCGCGGCCGGGGCGACGGCCACCTGCTGCACGGCGGCCTGAACGTCGAACTTTTCCTTTATGTCGTCTATGAGCTGCGATATCTCAAGCATGCTCGCCTGTTCGAGATAAGCGAGAACATCCGTTCTGGTAATGTCGGGCATCTCTACTGTTCCTCCTTGATGAACAATTTTGCGGTTTTCCTATTCGCTCTTTTTTTCCTTCAGTCCTTCGAGAACAAGGACGATCTTCGACTGCGCCTGCTTCACGACTCCGACCAGATTGCCCATGGGAGCCGCGAGGATACCCGCGAGTTCCGAGACAAGCTGCCGTCTCGAGGGAAGCTTGGCTATGCGCTCTATCTTCGACGCGTCGACCACCTCCCCCTCGAATATTCCGCCCTTTACGCTGACGGCCGGAAAATCCCTGCCGTAGTCGACAAACACCTTCGCCATGCCCGAGGACTCGCCGTCGCAGATGGCTATGGCCGTGGAACCGGAGAAAAGATCTTTCATCTTCTCCATTTCCGTTCCCTCCGAAGCCTTCTCCAGCAGGGTGTTCTTCACCACCCTGAGTTCCGCCTCGGTTTCCCTGAGTTTTTTCCTGAGACCTTCCATTTCCTTCACTTTCAGCCCCTGGTACTCCACGACGAACACCGAGGGAACGGAATGGAACCTGGAGGCCAGGTCGTCGACTATCTTCTGTTTTTGCGTTTTGCTGAGCATGATGCTTCTCTATCCGTATTCTCCGCCACCGCTCCTAGGCCGCGGCTCCTATATTTTTCAGTTCGTTTCTCAAGTCCGCTATATCGACTCCGATGCCGGGACCCATGGTCGCCGACACCGAGACCCTCTTCAAGAACACGCCCTTGGAAGAAGCCGGTTTTTCCCTGACCAGAAAATCCATGAAGGCGAGGAAATTCTCCTTCAGGTTCTCCTTTCCGAAAGAAACCTTTCCGAGAGGAGCGTGAACCACGCCGTTTTTGTCGTTTCTTATCTCCACGCGTCCGGCTTTCGATTTCCTTATCGCGTCCGCGACATCGGCGGTCACGGTGCCCACCTTGGGACTCGGCATGAGATTTCTCGGTCCGAGAACCTTCCCGAGCCTCCCCACCTTCGACATGACGTCGGGAGTGGCTACGGCCACGTCGAAGCCGAGCCAGTTTTCCTTCGAAATCTTCTCTATCAGGTCGTCGAGTCCGGCGTAGTCGGCTCCCGCCTCCCTGGCTTCGGCCGCCTTGTCCTCCCCCGCGAATACCAGAACCGTCACGTTCTTGCCCGTGCCGCGAGGCAGAACCAGGGCGGAACGAATCTGCTGGTTCGCGTGTCTCGGGTCTATGCCCAGGTTCACGGCCGCGTCGACGGTCTCGTCGAACTTCGCGTAGCGGGCTTCCGACACAAGCGCCATGGCTTCGTCGACCGCGTAGTCTTTCGAAGCGTCCACCTTCGCGCTCGCTTCAATGTATTTCTTTCCTCTGTTAGCCATGAAGTTCTCCGGTTTTCCGCCTCTCTACCCTTCCACTATGTCTATTCCCATGCTCCTCGCCGTGCCGCGCACGATCATGACGGCCGCGTCGACGGTGTCGGCGTTTAAGTCCTCAAGCTTTCTCTCCGCTATCTCCCTTGCCTGTTTCTCGGTAATTTCCCCCGCCTTGGTCCTCGGGGTGGTTCCCGAGCCTTTCTCGACCCCCGCGGCCTTTTTCAGAAGGTAGGACGTCGGAGGAGTCTTCACCTGGAAATCGAAGGACCTGTCGGCGTAAACCGTGACGGTGACGGGAAGAAGTCCGTCCGAAGAGGAGGTCTGGGCGTTGAACGCCTTGCAGAATTCCATTATGTTCACTCCCCTCTGTCCGAGCGCCGGCCCCACCGGAGGCGAAGGAGAGGCCTTTCCGGCCTCGATCAGCAATTTTATGTAGCCGCTTATCTTTTTCATCCTAGATTTTCTCCACCTGGTTGAAGTCGAGCTCTATGGGAGTGGTTCTGCCGAAAATGCTGACCATGACCTGCACCCGGGCCTTGTCCGGCTTCACGTCCTCGATCACCCCCGAGAAGTTGGCGAAAGGCCCTTCGACCACCCTTATGGGCTCCCCCTTTTCGAAGGCGACGCTGGGCTTCGGCTTGAGGGTTCCTTCCTTCGCGCGGGTCTTTATCTCCGTCACCTTCTCTTCCTCGACTTCCGGAATCGAATCGGGAGTGACCTTCCCGTCGACCGACCGGCCCCCCACGAAGCTTATCACCTTGGGAATCTCCTTCACGAAATGCCAGGTATGGTCGTTGAGCTCCATTCTTATCATCACGTAACCCGGGAAGAACTTCCTCGTGGAAGTCTTCTTCCTGCCGCCTTTCTGGGTCTCGACCACGGTCTCGGTGGGAATGAAGACCTCGTCGATCATTCCCTTTATTCCGTCTTCAACCTCGATTCCGGCCTCGATCTGTTCCTTCACCCTCTCTTCAAAACCGGTGTTCACGTGCACGATATACCACTTGCTAGACATCCGAAACCTGCTCCCTCTCCGCTTTTCAGCTCAGAATAAGACCGAAGACAAAGGAAAACACATAATCCGTAAGCATGAAGAAAAGCGCGAAAAAAGCCGTAATGATGACGACCACCAAGGTTGACTTCACGGCGTCGCCGGGTTCCGGCCACGTTATTCTCTTGATTTCAGAAGCGACGCCGGCGAGATACCTGCCCGTGTCATCCTTCATTTTTCCAAACCTGTCCATATTCGGGTTCTCTGCAGGGCAGGAGGGTCTCGAACCCCCAACCTGCGGTTTTGGAGACCGCTGCTCTACCAGTTGAGCTACTGCCCTTCGGATCGTTCCGTTTTCTTACTCTATTATCTCTGTCACCACTCCCGCTCCCACGGTCTTTCCGCCTTCCCTTATCGCGAACCGAAGCTGCTCCTCGAGAGCCACGGGCGCTATGAGCTCAACGTCCATCGTAACGTTGTCCCCAGGCATCACCATCTCAACGCCCTCCGGAAGTATCACCGACCCCGTCACGTCAGTAGTCCTCAGGTAGAACTGCGGCCGGTACCCCGGGAAAAACGGCGTGTGACGCCCCCCCTCCTCCTTCTTCAGAACGTACACCTCAGCCTTGAACTTCCTGTGAGGCGTTATGCTCCCTGGAGCCGCAAGCACCTGGCCACGCTCAACTCCCCCCTTGTCTATCCCCCGAAGCAGCACCCCAACGTTGTCTCCAGCCTGCGCGTCGTCCAGTATCTTGCGAAACATCTCCAAACTAGTCGCCACCGTCTTCTCGGTGTCGCGAAATCCCACTATCTCTATCTCGTCCCCCGCCACTATCTTCCCTCGCTCCACTCTCCCCGTCACCACCGTCCCGCGCCCCGATATCGTGAACACGTCCTCTATCGCCATTATGAACGGCTTGTCCATGTCCCGCTCAGGCTCCGGAACGTAACCGTCTATGGAACCCATTAGCTCCATTATCTGCTCCTCAGCACCCGAATCCCCCTCTATCGCCTTCAACGCGCTCACCTTCACAACAGGTATGTCGTCCCCTGGAAACCCGTACTCGCTCAAAAGCTCCCTTATCTCGAGCTCCACCAACTCCAGCAGCTCCTCGTCGTCCAGCATGTCAACCTTGTTCAAAGCCACCACTATGTACGGAACACCCACCTGCCTCGCCAGCAGTATGTGCTCCCGCGTCTGCGGCATCGGCCCGTCCGGTGCGCTCACCACCAGCACCGCACCGTCCATCTGCGCCGCTCCCGTTATCATGTTCTTTATGTAGTCGGCGTGACCCGGACAGTCGACGTGAGCGTAATGACGACCCTCCGTCTCGTACTCCACGTGCGCTATGTTTATCGTTATACCCCGCTCGCGCTCCTCCGGTGCCTTGTCTATGTTGTCGAACTCCACGTACTCCGCCTGACCCTTCTTCGACAGCACGTTCGTTATCGCCGCCGTCAAAGTCGTCTTGCCGTGATCCACGTGCCCTATAGTCCCTATGTTCAAATGCGGCTTCCCGCGCTCAAACTTCGCCTTAGACATGTCTTGAATCCTCCGCTTCTTTGTTTTCTAATCTGTCCGAAAAACAGTCGAATGATGTCCAGCCCACGAGCGGACTCGAACCGCCGACCTCGTCCTTACCAAGGACGTGCTCTACCGACTGAGCTACGTGGGCGAGCCGCGCAATGAGCGGGAGACGGGACTCGAACCCGCGACCCTCAGCTTGGAAGGCTGACGCTCTGGCCAACTGAGCTACTCCCGCGACAACTTTTTGGGGAGGGCAGGATTCGAACCTGCGTAGGCTTTCGCCGGCAGATTTACAGTCTGCTGCTTTTGTCCACTCAGCCACCTCCCCGGAACACTTTCCAGACGGAGAGCTGGCGAAGGGATTCGAACCCCCGACCGGCTGATTACAAATCAGCTGCTCTACCCCTGAGCTACGCCAGCGTTTTACTTTTACGAACTCTGGTTTCAATTGTCCGACCAACATGATTTGGGTAAAACAACCCTATTTTACATCAAACACTTTAGGCTACTTCAGGAAAAGGAAATGTCAACAACACGCTCCAAGGCCGGAACAAAAGAACCGACGTCACACGAGAGAGGCGGAAATCTCCGCCTCGGCGACTCTCCTGCCGCCGGCCGTCGCCCTGGCGGAGAAGAATATTATTCTCGATCTCCTGCGCGCAAGCTCCACTTCGAGAACCACCCTGTCGCCCGGAACGACGGGGGTTCTGAACCGGCAGCGGTCGAGCCCCACGAGGTAGGCGTTGGCGAAGCCCTCTTTTTCCAGTTCCTCCTTAAAGGAGTAGTTAAACAGCACCCCGCCCGCCTGGGCCATGGCTTCGGTGATTATCACCCCGGGAACTATGGGATTTCCGGGAAAGTGCCCCCCGAAGAAGAACTCTTCGGGACCGAACAGCTTCTCGGCCACCAGCTTCTTTCCGCTCTCGATTTCCGAGACGGAATCGACGAACAGGAAAGGCTCCCTGTGGGGAATGAGCTTCTTTATCTCTTCTGTGTCCAGCCGCATCTCACCGGGAGGAAGCGTCGTAAGCGGTCACGACTTTCTGCGTGATGTCGGAGGCGTCGCTTCCGTAGAGAATGCCGGCCTCGGATCTTTCCATTATGAGGTCGAAGCCTTCCTTCCCGCCTATTTCGTTGACTATGGCTTCTATGTCCTTGAGCACGGTCTGGGTAAGCTCGAGGTCCTTTCTCTGAAGTTCCATCCTTACGTCCTCGGTCGTTCTTTCAAGATCCTTCTGCTTTCTCTCTATCGACTCGGCCATCGTCTTTATCTTGCTCTCGCTCATGACCGAACGGTTTTTCACGAAGTCCTGCCTCATGTCTTCGAGAGCCTTTCTTTTCTGCTCGATCACGGCTCTTTTGGCCTCGACTTCCTTCTGAAAAGAGCTGTTGGCCTCTTTGCCCGCCTTCGAATCCCTTATAACCACCTTGATGTCTATATATCCCACTTTCTGCTGCGCGTGAGCGGAAGCCGCGGCCAGCATGAAGATTCCGGCGGACAGCAATAAAATTTTTCTCATCAAAAAACGCCTCCTTGGAAATAAATTACCGAATCAGAAAAGATTGCCAATGGAAAACTGAATTTCATACTTGTTTTCTCCGGGAAGTCTATTCCCTATCGGAAAACCGACGTCAAGCTTCATGGGTCCCAGGGGGGATATCCATCTGAAACCGAACCCCGCGTCCTTTTTGAGGTTCGAAGGATTCAGGCTGAAAGGCTGGCCCTGCCTTTCGTCGAAAGTGTTTCCGATGTCGAAAAAGGCGACGGCCTTGATTCCCGCCGCCTTGCTGAGCGGAACGACGAAGTCGACCGACGCGAGAACCTGGTGAATCCCGCCGACTATCACGTAACCGCCGTTATCGGTGGGCACCCGGGGACCCACCCTCCTGTAGCTGAAGCCCCTGAGGGTGTTCGGACCTCCGAGGAAGAACCTTTCTTCCACCACCAGGTCGTCTCCCGCGTTCATCAGGTGAAGATAGGCGTAGTTGGCCCTCGCGGCGAAATACGTGCTTTTCCAGAAGGGGATCCAGCCCCTGGCCGTGGAACTGGTCTTCACGAAATCGAGGTCTCCGCCGAAAAGTCCCGCGTATTCGACTCCCGAGCTCAGAAGAAAGCCGCTCGTGGGGTCGAGGTAGTTGTTTCTCCTGTCCCACGTCGCGCTGAGTCCCGTGGAAATGACCGTTCTTTTGGTCTCGGTGAGAATCAGGCTGGCGCCGCTTTGAACGTCGCGCACGTTCTGCCTTTTGAACTCCTGGGAAACCCGTATCTGGAAATTCCTGGTTATCCTTCTTCCGACCGACACCGAAAAACCGCGGTCCACCCTGTCGAAATCCCTGTAGTCCCTTCTGCTGGAAAATATCAGGATGTCCATGAGCCAGTTGGTGCCGAGCACGTAGGGGTCGCGGTACGTCAGGCTGAAAAGCTGGGTTCTCCCGCCGAGCTGGGCGTCGAAGACCAGGGTCTTTCCGTAGCCGAAGAGGTTCGATTCCTGCACCTGTCCGGCGAAAAGGAATCTCTCCACGGAGCTTATTCCCCCGCCGAAGCTGAAAAATCCGGTCGGGCGCTCCTCGACCTTTATGTTCACGTCGAGGAGGTCGTCGGTGTCCTCCACTCTCTGGGTCACCACCTCCACGTTGTCCTCGAAGAATCCCAGACGCTGTATCTCGTAGCGCGCGGCCCGAAGCTTGGAAGTGCTGTAGGAACTGCGTTCCTGGAGGGAGAGCTCCCGCCTTATCACGTGGTCCCTCGTCCTAGAGTTTTCGGAAATGTTTATGTTCCTTATGCTTACCTTCTTTCCCTTCTCGATCGAGTAGTCGACCGAAACCGAATTGTTCTCCCTGTCCATCCTCACGTCGGGAGTCACGTTCGCGAACGCGTAGCCCTCGTCCCCGTAAAAATCGGTGATCACCTGTATGTCGGACTGCATGGTGAAGGTGCTGAAGATCGAATCGGGAGAGAGTCCCAGGTCGGGGCGGATTTCGTCCTCGTCGTCGGTGAGCTCTCCCGAAAACGTTATCTTCGAAATCCTGTAGCTTTCTCCCTCCTCTATGGCGAAGCTCACGGCGTAGCCGTCCTTCTCCTCGTCGTAGCTGATTTCCGGCTCGCTCACCCTGACGTCCAGATACCCGTGGTCCAGGTAGACGGCCTTTATCCTGTCGGAATCCCTCTTTATCTCCTCTATCTTGAAAAGTCCCCGTTTCGTTATGAAGGAAAGAAAGTACTTGGGCTTGGAGTAGAGCTTCTTTTTTATCTTCTTGTCCTCGAGCTTGTCGTTTCCGTGAAACTCGACCCGCTTTATGTACTTCCTGTCTCCTTCGTCGATCCTGTAGACGACGTCTATCACTCCCTCTCCCCTGGGCTCTATCTCGTATTCGACGTCCGTTCCTATAAGACCCTTGTCCGACGCGAGGGCCAGTATGATCTCCCTACTCTCCCTGATCTTGCGAAGACTGATTATCCGCCCTTCCCTCACCTGGAGGGCTTCCTTTATGTCGTCGTCCTTGAGCTTGTCGTTGCCGGAAAGCTTGAGGTCGGCGAGCACGGGGTTTTCCTCCACCACAAACTCCACCCGAAGACCTTCCGCGACCTTGCCGACGTCGACCGAAACCTGCTGGAAGAAGTCGAGCGCGTATATCCTCTTGACGTCCTCCCTCACGAGCGCGGCGGAATAAGGGTCGCCTTTCGCGGTCTCGATGTTGAGCTCTATGAGAGGGGTTTCCGTCCTCCTGTTGCCGGAGACGACCACCTCGGCCACGGGGCCCTCGAACGAAGGAATCCGCGTGAGGTCCTGCGCGCGCGCGTCCGCGCCGCAGAGGAACGCCAGCAGGAAGAGCAGAAAACTCACACAGACGCAATTAGTTCGCATAAGCCACCGTCCCGTCGGATATCGTCACGGTCCTCCGCATGCGCCCGGCGAACTCCCCGTTGTGGGTCACCATGACGAGGGTCGTTCCGTAATTGTCGTTGAGCCCGCAGAACAGGTCGAGAACCGAAGTCCCGGTCCGCTTGTCGAGATTGCCCGTGGGTTCGTCGGCGAGTATCACGCTCGGCTCCATCACCATCGACCTCGCTATCGCGGCCCTCTGCTGCTCCCCTCCCGAAAGCTCCCCCGGAAGATGGTGCAGACGCTCCCCGAGTCCCACCCTCCCGAGCATCTCGCCCGCCCTTTCCCTGGCGTCGGAGACGTCCCGCCTCGCTATGAGACAGGGCATCATGACGTTTTCAAGAGCGGTGAACTCCGCGAGAAGGTAATGAAACTGGAAGACGAATCCGATTTCCGAGTTCCTGAAAGCCGAAAGTCCCCCTTCGTCCCGTTCGAAAAGATCCTCCCCGCGGTAGAAGACCGAACCTGCGGTCGGCGGCTCGAGCGCCCCGAGTATGTGAAGAAGAGTGCTTTTCCCCGAACCCGACACTCCGACGATTCCGACCGTCTCCCCCGCGCCCACCTCCATGTCGACTCCGCCCAGGGCGGACACGCGCGCGCCGGCCGTATGGAAAACCTTTGTGAGTTCCCTGATCCTGTAAAGCGGCTCATTCATACCTGAGAGTCTCGACGGGGTTTCTTCCCGAAGCGCTGCGGGCCGGATACAGCGTCGCCAGAAAACAGACGAGCAGGCTGCAGGCCGCCACCGCAGCAAAGTAAAGAGGTTCTATCTTAACAGGAAATTCGGAAATGGGATATACCCTGTCGTCGAAAGGAATCATCCGCTTCACGAAGTTGCTGGTCCGCAGAAAGTAGCAGATCGCGTATCCGAAAAGGGTCCCGAGCAGCGTCCCGACGCCTCCTATAATCATCCCGTCGTAAACGAATATCCTTCTCACGCCGCTTTTTCTCGCTCCCATGGCCAGGAGCACCGACACGTCCCGTTTCTTCTCCATGACGAGCATGGTGAGCGTGCTCACTATGTTCAGCGCGGCCACCAGCACTATGAACCCGAGAAATATCGCTATGGCCATCCTCTCGAGGCGAAGCGCGCGAAACAGGCCGCTGTTGGCATCCTCCCAGTTCCTTGCGTAGAAGGGAAACCCGAGTTCCGATTCTATCTCCTCTCCCGTCCTCTTCGCCCGGTATATGTCCTCCACCCTGACCTCTATTCCCGACACCTTCCCCGGGGTTCCGAAAAAGTCCATGGCGTCGGCAAGCGACACGTAGGCGGTCGAGGAATCGTGCTCGATCATGCCGTAGTCGAAAATCCCCGCCACCGAGAACTTCCTTATCCTGGCGGTCGGGCCGAAGGGACCGATCTTCCCGTGGGGAGACACCAGGCTGACCGAGCCGCCCGGCGCGACTCCCACCGAGCCCGCAAGCTCCCTTCCCAGTATTATCGGAGGGTCGGCCGTTTCGCCGCCCGCGGAGCCGAGTCGCGACACGACGCGGGCGCCCTTTCGGGCAAGAACCCCGGGAGGCGCGTCGATGCCGGGAAACGTGCCCTTCGCCGCCGCCTCCGCCAGGGCGGCGACCGACGCGGAGTTCTCCGGGTCTATTCCCCTCACGACGGTCCCCGCCGCGGCGTGTTCCGTGACGAGCATTCCCTGGCCGTAGACGAAGGGGCTCGCGGACGCGACTCCGGGGAGACCTTCGAGCCTTTTTCCCAGCCGCCCGAAGTCCGCGAAATTTCCGTCGTAGCTCATCACGACCACGTGGGAGCTCGCGCCTATTATCTTGTCCCGAAGCTCTTCCTCGAACCCCTTCATCACGGAAAGCACCACGTTGAGCGAAGTGACTCCGAGAAAGACGCCGAGGACGGAGATCAGGCCCGTGAGCGAAACGAAGCCCCGCCCCGTCGGAGAGCGGAGATACCTGAGAGAGATAAGCGACTCGTAGCTCATCCTAGGGCTTGAGGTGCGGAAAGAAAATAACTTCCCTTATCGAGGAGGAACCGGTGAGCAGCATTACGAGACGGTCGATCCCCATGCCCGCTCCCGCCGCGGGAGGCATTCCGTGCTCGAGGGCGGAGACGTAGTCGCCGTCCATCTCGTGAAATTCGTCCTCCCCGGCCTTTTTCATCTCGGTCTGCGCCAGGAAGCGTTCCTTCTGGTCGGCGGGGTCGTTCAGTTCGGAGAAGGCGTTGGCTATCTCCCTTCCGCAGACGTAGAGCTCGAACCTGTCGGCCACCCGCGGGTCGTCGTCGTTTTTCCTGGCCAGGGGAGAGACGTCGAGGGGAAAACCGCAGACGAAAGCCGGGTCGACGAGGTCCTCCCCCGAAACCGCCTCGAAAATCTCGGTGATCGCCTTTCCCCTGACGCCGTTGTGACGCACGCCCATGGAGTCGGCCAGAGCGAAAAGGGCCCGGTCGTCCCGGGTTATTTCGGGACCGAACCTCTCTTCGAGAGCCTCGTGCATGTCTATCCTCCTCCACGGCCTCCTGAAATCCACAGTCCTGCCTTCGTACTCGACGCGGGTCGAACCCGCGGTGTTTTCGACCACGTGGCAGACCATTTCCTCCACCGTCTCCATAAGGTCCTCGTAGGTCGCGTAGGCCTGGTAGAACTCGACCATGGTGAACTCGGGATTGTGTCTGGTGGAAACTCCCTCGTTCCTGAACGTTCTTCCAAGCTCGTAGACCCTGTCGAGCCCGCCGACGACGAGCCTCTTGAGGTAGAGCTCGGGGGCTATCCTCAGGTAGAGGTCCATGTCGAGGGCGTTGTGATGGGTCACAAACGGCCTCGCCGCGGCGCCTCCCGCGACGGGATGGAGCACGGGGGTTTCCACCTCGAGAAAATCCCTGCCGTCGAGAAAGCTCCTCACGAGGCTTACCACCCTCGACCTCGTCTTGAAAATCTCCCTCGTTCTCTCGTTGGCCAAGAGGTCGAGGTAGCGCTGGCGGTACCTGGTCTCGACGTCCTGGAGGCCGTGCCATTTTTCGGGAAGGGGCCTGAGGGTCTTCGTCAGAAGGAAAAGTTCCCGGACCTTGAGCGTGAGCTCCCCCGTTCTGGTTCGGAAAAGGGTTCCCCGCACGCCCGCGAAATCCCCTATGTCGAGCAGCTTCCGAAAGAGCGCGAAGGTCTTCTCGTCGACCGAGTCCTTCCGTATGAATCCCTGCATCCTTCCCGCCCGGTCCGCCAAGTGGAAAAAGGCGCTTTTGCCGAAATCCCTTTTCGAAACGATCCTGCCCGCGAGGCTGAAGACCTGCTCCACTTCCTCGAGTTCTCCGTCCGACATTCCCGAGTAGAGGGACGAGATCCGTCCCGTGAGGTGCTCGGGACGAAACCCGTTGGAGTAGGGATCGACGCCCATCCGCCTTAGTTCCTCGAGCTTCGATTTTCTGAGTTCGAACTGCTTGTCTTCCATGTTCCGCTGAAACGCGCCTCGGCCAAGGCTGAAAACCGGCTAGTCGATTATAGTATACGTGGCCGTTGCCCTCGCGACAAGGACGTCCGAGTTCCAGAGCGAAGCCTCGACCGGAACCGTCCTGCCCCGGCGAAGAACCCCGGCGCGGCACACCGTGTCGCCTCCCGTCACGGGTTCCAGATAGTTTATGCTCATCGCGGCCGTGACGAACCTTTTCCCGCGCCTGGCGACGGTGGCGACGGCCACGGCGCAGGCCGAATCCGCCAGGGTGAACAGGGCGCCGCCGTGGAGCATCCCGTAGGGCTGGGTGTACTCCTCGAGAAACGGCATCGCGAGTTCCGATTCCCCGTCTTCCATGCGAACGATCCTTATCCGCATCGTGTCGAAAATTTTCGGGTGAAGCGCTCCCGCTCCGGTCGACTCGTCGTTCATCCGGCCCTCTCCCTGAGAACCGGGCTCGCGGAGAAAAACGCAAACCCCGCGAACACCATGAGCGCCACGGCGACGAACATCGTCCTGAATCCGAAAAAGTCCGCCACGATTCCGAAAACGAAGGATCCCGCCATTCCCCCTCCGGTGAAGGAAACGCTGCTAATCGCGAAGGCCCTGGCCCTGGCTCCCGCGGGGTTCGAATCTATTATCATGGAGTACACCGAAGGATATACGAAACCGTGCGCGAAACCAAACACGGCCGCGCAGACGACAAGCGCCCGGGCGTCGTGAACGAGGCTGAGCCCCAGAACGCCCAGTCCCAGAAGAAGGACGCAGGGAGCGGCGACCCTGCGCTTTCCGTACCTGTCCGGCGCCCAGCCCAGAAACAGCCTCACGGCGAGCACCGAAAGCGTGTAGGAGAGAAAGTACAGGTGAAAGGACTCCACCCCCGCCGAAAGCGAAAAGAGCGAGACGAAGTTAAACGTGGTGACAAACGCCGCCCCGCAGACGAAAAGCGTGACCGCGCAGACCAGAGTGGTTCCGTCGCGAAGGCATTCGAGGTAGCTTCGCTCCGCGGCGGAAGACTCCGGCCCCTTTTTCTCCCCTCCCAGAAAAAGGCAGCCGCCCGCCCCCGCAAGCGCGGCCGCGGCGAGGAGAAAGACTAGGAAATCGAACCCGAAATCCCTCATCAGCAGAGACCCGACGTAGGGAGCCGCGGCGTAGTTTATTATGGTGAAGACCCCGTATATTCCCAGCGCCTGGGCCCTTCTCTCCTTCGCCGACACGTCGACCGCGAGGGCGCCCGCGGCGACGAAAAACAGGGAGAAGGAGCAGCCGTGAACGATCCTGAGAGCGTAGTACGGGTAGCCGACCCGGTCCAGGAACCCGAACGGAAAGGTCGAAAGCGCGAGCAGGAGGAATCCCAGGAGCATGAACGGCTTTTTTCCGTACCTGTCGGTCAGGCGGCCGACCCAAGGAGTGAGAACCAGCGTGCTGAGTCCCGCGACGCCCATGACGAAGCCGACGGTCTTTTCCGTTCCCCCGAGCTCGGAAATGCGAATCGGCAGGAGAAGAAAGGAATGAAAGATAAAGAAGTACAGGCACCCCAGAAGGGTTGCCAGCAGAAAATCCCCGTTGAGCAGGGGCGGCGGATTTTCACCTGCGTCTTTCAATCTGCGGACCGGCAAGGCGGGTCACTCGCGGCTGAACACAGTTTCGCCCGAGACTATGGTGGCGGTCACCACCCCCCGCAGGTTCCATCCGGAAAACGGGGTGTTCGAGCTTTTCGAGAGAAACTCCCCCGGATTCACCGTCCGCTCCGCCCCGGGGTCGAACACCACTATGTCGGCGACGGAGCCCGGGCGGAGCGTTCCCCTTTCTATGTTCACTATTCCGGCCGGAACGGACGCAAGCTTCCCTATCACTTCGGGGAGGGTCAGAATCCCTTTTTCCACAAGCTCCAGGGAGAGGGAGAGAGCGGTTTCGAGACCCACTATGCCGAAGGGAGCCAGATCGAACTCGACGTTCTTTTCGTCCCGGCTGTGGGGGGCGTGGTCGGTGGCTATGACGTCGATGGTTCCGTCGGCGAGCCCTTCGAGAACCGCGTCCACGTCCCCTTGGGTCCGAAGCGGCGGGTTCATCTTGGCGTTGGTGTTGTAGCCCCTGACGACTTCCTCCGTGAGGGTGAAATGATGGGGCGTGGCTTCGGCCGTGACCCTCGCTCCCCTTCGCTTGGCCTCCCTCACCAGCCTTACGGAACCCAGCGTGGAGACGTGGCAGACATGGAGCGGAGTGCCGGTGAGTTCCGAGAGAATTATGTCTCTTCCCACCATGACTTCCTCGGAGGCGCCGGGCGCTCCCCGAAGACCGAGCTCCGTGGAAACGAGTCCCTCGTTCATGACCCCGCCCGCCGAAAGTCCCGTGTCTTCGGCGTGGGTGATGACCGGAACCCCGAGCGGCTTCACGTACTCCATGGCCTTTCGCATGAGTCCCGAGTCCGCGACGGGCATTCCGTCGTCGGAAATCCCAACGCAGCCCGCCTCGCACATCTCTCCTATGTCGGCGAGTTTCCCGCCCTTCTCTCCCCTGGTTATGGCTCCTATGGGAAACACGTTCACCCGCCCTTCCGTCCTGGCCTTGAGAAGTATGTACTCGGTGACCGAGGCGTTGTCGTTCACAGGATCGGTGTTGGGCATGCAGACTATGGACGTGAAACCGCCCGCGGCGGCGGACATGGAACCCGTCCTTATGGTCTCCTTGTGCTCGTAGCCGGGTTCCCTGAGGTGCACGTGAATGTCGACCAGTCCCGGGGCGACCACCTTCCCCCCGGCGTCCATCACGACGTCGGAGGCGGCGGGCCGGAGAGCGCGCTTCGATATCTTCTCTATCCTCTCCCCCTTCACCCGCAGGTCGCAGACCGCGTCGAGGGACTGCGAGGGGTCGATCACCCTGCCGTTTCTTATCAGCATTCCCATCTACTAGCCCTCTCCGCGGGCGACGAGATAGATCATCGCCATCCTGACCGCGATTCCGTTGGCCACCTGCTCGAGTATCACCGCCCCGGGGCCGTCGGCTATTTCCGAGGTGAGCTCCACGCCGCGGTTGATCGGACCCGGATGCATCACTATCGCGTCCCGGGCGGCGAGCGCGAGTCTTTTCCTGGTAAGTCCGTAGAGTCCCGAGTATTCCCTTATCGAGGGAAAATACTCCAGGGTCCTGCGCTCGCTCTGCACACGAAGCATTATGACCACGTCCACGCCCTCCAGAGCGCGTTCGAGCGAGTGGAATATCTCGGCCCCCAGCCGCGAGAAATATCCGGGCACTATGGTGGGGGGACCGGCTATCCTCACCCCGGCCCCGAGCTTGCGGAGCCCGAAAACGTTGGACCTGGCCACCCTGCTGTGGAGAACGTCCCCCACGATGAGCACGTTCAGTCCCTCTATCGTTCCCTTTCTCTCCCTTATCGTGAAGATGTCGGTGAGAGCCTGGCTGGGATGCTCGTGAAATCCGTCTCCCGCGTTTATCACCGACGCGCCGATCTGGCGCGCGAGGACGAACGGCGCCCCCGACATCCCGTGCCTCACGACCATTATGCCGGCTCCCATGGCCTCGAAGTTCCTGGCCGTGTCGACCAGGCTCTCGCCCTTTGCGACGCTGCTCTGGGAAGCGGAAAAGTTGAGAACGTCGGCGCTGAGCCTCTTTTCGGCTATCTCGAAAGACGCCCGCGTCCTGGTGCTGGGCTCGAAAAACAGGTTCACCACCGTCACGCCCTTCAGTGCGGGAACCTTCTTCATGTCGCGGGTGGAAATCTCCTTCATGGATTCGGCGGTGTCCAAGACGGTTTCTATCTCCCCGGCGGAGAGTTCCCCGAGACCCAGAATGTGCTTTTTGCTAAACGCCATCTCTTCGGATTATCTCGATCTCATCCCTTCCGTCCACCTCCCCGAGGCGGACGTTGACCATCTCGTCGTCGGAAGTCTCGATCCTGATTTCCGCCCAGTCCGGCTGAATGGGAAGTTCCCTCCCTCCCCTGTCCACCAGCACCGCGAGCCTGACCGAAGCGGGCCTTCCGTAATCCATGATCGAATTTATCGCGGCCCGCGCCGTGCGTCCCGTGTAGAGAACGTCGTCGACCAGTATCACGTTTTTCCCCTGAACGTCTCCGGGAACGCTGGTCCGTCCGAGCTCGGGCCAGTTCTTCCTGTTCTCGAAATCGTCCCTGTAGAGGGTTATGTCGATCGTCCCGAACCCGACTTCCGCTCCCCTGCTCTCCCTGATGCTCTCGACGAGCCTTCTGCCGAGATGCTCCCCCCTGGTCTTTATTCCGATCACCACGAGTCCGGCCAGATCCCCGGGGGCCAGGTCGCTTACGATTCCGGCGAAGAAACTGTCCGTCCTGCCTTCGAGCGGCCGCGTTTTCCTTGTCGTCGCCATAATCCGCAAGGAGCATACACTCGCAAGGCCGTTATTGAAAGCGGATCTTGCCGGGGGAAAGAATACGAAAGTCTCCGCCCGAGAGCGTCAGGGCCGCCCGCCCGGCCCGGCGTATTCAGTCTATGGGCGAAAAAATCCGCCTCCATCTTATCTTTTCCGAAAGCTCGGGGGAAGAGAGGTCCCACGACCAGTGAATCACGAAGGCCTTTCCGTAAACGTTCTCCACGGGCACGAAACCCCAGAACCTGCTGTCGTAGCTGTTGTCCCTGTTGTCGCCCATGACGAAGACGCCGCCTTCGGGAACCACGAGCGGAAAGTTCATCTTCCCCCTGGACGTGGAACTCTGACCCTTCTTGTAGATGACCCCGAACCTCTTTCCCGAAAGCGTCTGTTCGTACCTGTCGGCCGAGTAGAACCGGTTTCCGTCTCCCGCGGCGTAGTCCCCCGAGTAGACCTGGGGGACCGGCCGGCCGTTTACGAGAACGTTTCTTCCCGACATGTCTATTTCATCCCCGGCTACTCCCACCGCCCTCTTTATGTAGAAAACTCCCTTGTCGGGAGAAGATTCGTCGCCGGACGGGGAGTTTCGGCCGAACCTGAAAACCACCACGTCGCCGCGGGCGATCTCGGAGAACGGAAACAGTATGAGGTTCGTGAAGGGAATCCTGGTTCCGTACACGAACTTTTTAATGAGAATGTGATCTCCCACCAGGAGAGTGGGAAGCATGGAGCCCGAAGGAATCTTGAAAGGCTGTACGACGAAAGCTCTCACGGCGAGGGCCAGCACCACGGCGACCGCGACGGCTTCCACGTTCCTTCTCACGGAGGACTTGTCGTAGACCCTCATGTTGTTGTCGAAAAAAAGCCGAAGAGCCCTGCGCGAGGTTCTTATTTCGTGCAGCGAGCCTTTCTTCAGGGCCTCTTCGCACGCCAGAACCCTGGCTTCGGCGTGTTCGGCCTCGCGGGGAGCCATGAGGTCTCCCTTTTTCTTCAGCAGATTTCTTACCGTACGCACGAGCCTTCTGGAGCTTCTTGCGGCCAGGCGTTTTCTCAGCCACTTTACGATCATCGACGAGCAGGGTCCGGAGAAGGGATTGAAAAGGAAGAATTCTCCGCAGTTTCTCCGCCTCCGAACCGGAAAAGGACTTTCAAAGACAGATACCGGGAGGTCATCGGGCAAAATGATACCGGATCGACGCGTTATTGAAAGCGCAAGCGCGGAGAGGGCGAAAAATCCCGCGCTCCTGGGCAACCTTCCGGCGGGACGGACGTCCGCGTCCTACCATTTCATCCGTCCGCGCAGCGCGAGTCCATGCTCGGAACCGCCCGTTTCGCTCTCCAGACGCTCTCCCTCGAGGCTCACGTCAAAGGCGGGGCCCAGGCTCAGGCGGCTTCCCGCCCGGTAGCTCCCGCCCTCTCCGCGCGAGCTCCCGAAAGCGCCGTAGGGAGTCAGCAGCCCCCTGTCGCCGAACGCGGAAAGTCCGTAGCCCATCTCCGTTTCGAGCCGAAGAGACGGCGCCGCGCCGTCTTCGTCCCAACCCGCCGCGCCGCCACGCCAGAGCCTCTCGACCCCGCTTCGCGCCTCGCCGTAGGAAGGAAGCACGCTCATGGAAAATCCCCGGCCGGAGGTCCCGGGACCGAACCTGACGGCGCCCCCGGCTCCCCACCGCCGCACGTCGCCCTGGTGAAACAGCAGTACGCGGCCCCGCGCCTCCGCGGACAGGGTCCCGCCCGGGGAAAGATAGCTCAGGCCGCCTCCGAGTTCCGAGCCCACGCCGGTCTCGCCGTCCCCGCCGTCGCGGTGAAGCCCGATTTCCAGAGAGGGACTGACCGACGCTCCGGAGGCCAAGGACAGGGCGCGCGAGCCCTCGACCGCCATCCGCAGGCGGTTGACGTCCACCTCCATGCCTTTCATCGAGCCGCCGTCTTCGACCTTGAGCCTCGTAAGCCACGCCTCTCCCTTGAGATCGAGCGTCGTCGGGCCGGACGAGAAAAGACGCACGTTCGTCCCCGCCGCGGCGGTCCGCAGCCTGCCGTCGCCCGACCTGCGTCCGAACCGGTCGTCGTCGATTTCAATTTCGCCGAAACCCCAGCCCGCCGTCGCCCACAACGCGAATCTTTGCGAAGGCGAAAAACCCACGTAGGGATGAAAGCTGTTCATGACGCTTCTGTGCTTCCCCTCGCTCCGCTCCCCCCCGGCCCCGGCCGCGTAATCGAAAGACCCTCTGAACACCGAGACCGCCGCGCCGGCGAGAAGCGCGGAACCCACGCGCGCGTCTATGCCCAGATGTCCTCCGAACAGTCCTCCCTCCCAGTCCACGGCGGAGCCGTCGCCGCCGGACAGGCGCCGGTAATCGCCTTCCATCCAGACGGCTATCTTCCCCGGGTCCGGCATCGGAGAATCCGGATTCGCGACCCCGGGCATGCCTCCCGCGAGCGAAACCTCGAAGGAAGAGTTTTCGAGAGCTTCCGCCAGGGGAAGCGGGGACCCGTCGGGTTCCCGCAGCGGGTCGGCTCCGCCGAAGCGCATGTCCGCCCGTGAATCCGCGGGTCTTCCGGTCCCGGCCGCGGTTCGCGTCATCGCCGCTTCCAGACGTCCCTTCACCGCGGCCAGGGTGCTGGAGGTCATGGCGCGGGCGAGCTCGGGCAGAATCGTCCGGTTCACGTCGCCGAACCTGCCGGTCGCGGATTCCGCCATGTAACCGACGGCGAACGAAGAGAATGCGTCCACGTTGCCGGAGCAGACCCGCTCGTCTTCCGGCTCCGAGGGCAGAGCCCGCCACTCCCCCGAGTGGCGGAGCAGAACCAGCCGCCGGTCCCCGGCCGCCTCGCGAAGGCGGCGCATTCCGATCAGGCAGAGCTTCAGTCCTCCGTCGTGCACGGGGGAAACGTCTATGTCCGCCAGCGTGTGGTCGGCGGGCATGCCCGTGAATCCGAACCGCCGGTCGACCTCGCTTTCGCGGCTGGGGGAAAACGTGACCGTGACGTCTTCCATAACTCTTCCGTTCTCCGTCAGGCGGGGAGGAAGAAACACCCTGAGGTCGAGTTCGGAAGCGACGGAAACGACGACCCTCACCGTCGTGGCGCCCACGAAAAGCAGCCGGGGACTTCGCGGAGTCACCACCGCTCCGTCGTCGTTGGCGATCACGACGCCGGCCTCCGCGGTCCCTATCCGCGCGTTCGAAGGACTTGCGAGCCTCGCGGAGAACGTCTCGTCCGCCTCGGCCTCGCCGTCGCCGTTTATCCTCACGGAAAAGGTTTTCGCCGTCTCCCCCGGAGCGAAGACGAGCATCCCCATCGCCTCCCGATAGTCGACTCCCCGCCGCGCCGTGCCGTCGGCCGTCATGTAGCCGACGGCGACCTCCCGCGAGTTCGGGCGGCTGAGTTCAACCGTGAATTCCGCCTCCGTCGCGGCGCCTTCGTCTCCTTCCTCGACGGAACCGGAGGTTCTGATCGACAGAACGGAAGCGTCGTCGTCGACGTTCAGAAATTCAATGTCTTCGGGGTCGGAGGAGTCGTACCTCTCGTCGTCGCTCCTCGCGTCCAGAACTACCCTGTAAACCTGATCTCCGTCAACCTCGTCGTCGTCCAGGCCGGTTACGGTCACGGTCCGCGCGCGGTTCCAGTCGTCGGGGGTGAAAACGATCTCGGGCGGAGACACCCTGGCTTCCTTTCTGTTCGAGCTTCTCAGGGCGACCGTGACCTTGTGATCCGGCCGGGCCGCGAGCGTCACGCTGAACATGGCCTCGTCTCCGCTCTCCGTCGTCCTCGGTTCGACGGGCGCGACGATCCTGAACCCTCCGGAATCCACCACCTGCACGCTCATCATCCGCACCTCCATCTCCTCCACGCTCAGAAAGAACATGAGCGTCGCGACGTCGCCGTCTTCGTCCGTGGCCGTGAGCATGTAGGGGGTTCGGCTCTTGAGCTCCGTCGGAGTGCCGGAGATCTCGAGAGACGAGCCGTCGAAACCGAGTCCGGCGGGAAGATCGGGACGGAGACCGTAGGACAGCGTCCCGTCGCCCCCCGTCGCCTTCGGCAGGGCGACGGGAGAGACCCGCACGCTGCGCGTGTAGTTCTGGGCCTCGTACATGTTCGGGTTAAACGCCGGGACGAGATCTTCCCGCACCTCGAGAGCGAAAGTGAGCGTGGCATCGTCGCCGTCGGCGTCCGTGGCCGTAAGAGTGTAGACGGTTTCGGCCTTCACTTCCGAGGGGGTGCCCGAAATCACGCGGGACGAGTCGTCGAAGGCGAGTCCGCGGGGAAGCGCGGGGGAAAGCCCGTAGGAGAGCGTCCCGTTGCCCCCGGTGGCCTTCGGCAGGGCGAGATCGGGAACGGGCGAGTTCTGCCTGTAGTTCTGGGCGGCGTAGGTGTTCGGACTGAACCCGGGCTCCAGATCCTCTTCCACCGTCAGGGAAAAGGTGAGCGCGGCATCGTCGCCGTCGGCGTCCGTGGCCGTAAGAGTGTAGACGGTTTCGGCCTTCACTTCCGAGGGGGTGCCCGAAATCACGCGGGACGAGTCGTCGAAGGCGAGTCCGAGGGGAAGCGCGGGGGAAAGTCCGTAGGAGAGCGTCCCGTTGCCTCCGGTGGCCTTCGGCAGGGCGACGTCGGAGATACTCTCGCCGCGCACGTAGACCTGGGCGGCGTAGGTGTTCGGACTGAACCCGGGCGAGTCGTCTCTTTCCACCGTGAGGAAAAACGCAAGCGTCGCCTTGTCGCCGTCCGTATCCGTGAGCGTGAGCGTGTAGGCGGTGCGCTCCTTGCTCTCCGTGGGAGTGCCGGAGATCGAGCCGCCGTTCACCAGGGTTCCCTCGATTTCGTCCGCCTGCCCGTATTGAAGTCCGTCGGGAAGTTCCGGTTCGAGCACCAGGGAACTCGGTCCGTTTCCCAGAGAAGACGGGGCCGGCAGGTACACGGTTCCGACGTTCTCGTTCAGAAGGTAGAGCTGCTCGGCGAAAGTTGCGGGACTGAAAGACGGAAGCAGGTCCTCCGTCTGGGGAAAGGCCGCCCGGGGGGAAACGAGGGCCGAGAGCGCAAGCGCGAAAGCGAGCCCGCGGAGAAAAAAACGCGACGCGGACACACCGCGAAGAGCCCCAGCGAAGGGGCAACCGGAAACCACGCCGCCATCCGTCCTCTGCCGCAATCCTCCTACCTCTTTTCCTCGCTCCCCTCCCCAAGTATAGCACATGAACGCGATCCGTCAACCCGTTTCGTCCCGACTCCGGTTCCGGCCCGCGAAGGAATTCAGCCGGATTCTCTCGGCGTCGGAGAGTGGGGAGTTCTGCTTACCGACGCGACTCCCCTGAGGCTTCTGAGAGATTCCAGAAGATTCTCGAGCTGCTCTATGTTCTCCACCGCCACGTCGAACTTCGCGTGACCCCGACCCGATTCGTCTTCGCCTATGTCCGCCTTGACGATGTCCACGTTGAGGTCCGAAACCGTCGCGGTGAGTTCCGAGAGCATTCCCTTCCTGTTCTCGCAGGCGACCGAAAGACCCACCGGCATGCGGCCCGGGCGTTTTTCGTTCCAGGCGACCTCCACCCTCCTGTCGGGATCGACCTCTAGCAGCTTCGGGCAGTCGTGGGCGTGCACCGTTATGCCCCGCCCCCTGGTTATGAAGCCGTCTATGCTCTCCCCGGGAACCGGGGCGCAGCATCCCGCGAACTTCACGAGGATGTTGTCGTAGCTTCCCACCACGACGGCGTTTTTGTGCTCGTCCCTCGAAATCCTGCTCACGATGCTTTTTATTCTCTCGTCCCTGCCCGCCTCCCTCGCGAACTTCCTCGGGTGAACCGCCCTTAAGAGGTCGTCGGCCGCGGCGTTTCCGAAGCCCACGGCCCTGTAGAAGTCCCTCGCGTCGGAGAACTCTAGCTTGGCGAGCGGCCCGTCGAGCTTCCCGCCCGAGAGCATCTTGGCGAAGTCCAGTCCCCTGGCGGCGAACTTTCTTTTCGCTATGACCTCTCCCATGCGCTCGGCCTTTCTCTTCTCCTCCCTCCTCGTCCAGCCTCTTATCCTGTTCTTCGCCTTGGAAGTGACCACGAAATCGAGCCACCTGCGGTCGGGAATCCCGTCCGAAGAGGTCTTCACCTCCACCATGTCTCCGGTCTTGAGCCTGTAGTCGAGCCCGACGGGCTTGCGGTTGACAAGAGCCCCCGAGCAGCGGTGGCCGACGTCGGTGTGTATAGAGTAGGCGAAATCGACGGGGGTGGCCCCGTCGGGAAGCTCCAGGAGGTCCGCGTCGGGCGTGTAGACGTATATGACGTCCAGTATCAGTTCTCCCTTGAGGGCCTCGAGGTACTCGGCCGAGTCCTTTATGTCCTTGAGCTCGACCAGCTGGCGGAGGTTCGTGTAGATCTTCCCGTCTCCGTTTCGGGAACCGTCCTCCTCCTTGTACTTCCAGTGGGCCGCGACTCCGTATTCCGCCACCCTGTGCATCCGCTCCGTCCTTATCTGGATTTCCATCCTCTCGCCGAACGGTCCTATCACCGTGGTGTGAAGGGACTGGTATTCGTTGGCCTTGGGAAGGGCTATGTAGTCCTTTATCCTTCCCGGAACCGGTTTCCAGAGGGAGTGTGCCGCGCCGAGAACCCTGTAGCAGTCGTTCTCGTCCGCCGTGACGACCCGAAAGCCCAGCACGTCGTAGATGTTCTGAAGGTCGACGTCGCCTTTTCTCATCTTGGAGTAGATGCCGTAGAGATGCTTGAATCTCCAGGAGACGTCTCCCGAGACTCCGACTTCCTTCATCTTCTTCCGTATGAGTCCCGCGATTTTCCCGGTGTACTTGTTCCAGTCCTTCTGCCTGTCGGAAAAGATCCTGGAAAGACGTTCGTACTCGCCCGGCTCGGAGAACCTGAACGCGAGGTCCTCAAGCTCGGTGGAAAGCCAGTTTATGCCCAGCCTGTGGGCGAGCGGGGCGTATATTTCCATCGTCTCGAGCGCGATTCTCCTGCGCCGCGGTTCCTGCAGGTACTCCAGGGTTCTCATGTTGTGGAGCCTGTCGGCGAGCTTGACCAGAACGACCCTGACGTCCTTGGCGGTGGCGAGTATGAGCTTTCTGAAGCTCTCGGCCTGTTTTTCCACGTCGGAAACGTCGGGGAGCAGGCTCACCTTGGTCGTGGCGTCGACGAGAAACGATATCTCGCTTCCGAAAAGCCGCTGTATCTCCTCGCGTGTGGCGAGGGTGTCTTCAATCGTGTCGTGAAGAAGCCCGGTCACTATGGAGGAAACGTCGAGCTCGAGGTCGGCCAGTATGGAGGAGACCTCGAGCGGGTGGCTGAGGTAGGGCTCGCCCGAAACCCTTTTCTGCCCCGAGTGGACCTTGGCCGAGTAGACGTAGGCCTTGTTGATGAGTTCGACGTCGCTTTCGGCGAGGTTCTCGTAAGCCCCCACGCTTTCGATTATGTCGTTTAGCCTGATCACGTAACCGAAAACCCCTCATCCGATGCCGAACCCGCGAAGAAAGGACGGACCGTAGACGTTCTCCCTCCGCGCGCTTCGCGAAACGGCCAGGGTCCCGGCGAAGGAATCGCGGGGAGCGCCGGGCGGCCCCTCCCTCTCGCAGAGAACGACGGCTTCTATCTTCGCGGCGGCGGCGGCCGCGTCGTCGTTTATCACGATATAGTCGTAGTCGCGGGCGCGCTTCACCTCCTCTCTCGCCGCCTCGAGACGAAGCGAAATGTCGCCGTCGGCGTCCGATTTCCTGTCCCTGAGCCTTTT
Source organism: Thermodesulfobacteriota bacterium (assembly GCA_965243595.1). GTDB lineage: Bacteria > Desulfobacterota_D > UBA1144 > Nemesobacterales > Nemesobacteraceae > Nemesobacter. Next base: position 1,372,300 of record OZ251569.1, on the reverse strand, counting down.
TTCCAGAATCCCGATGGAAGGCGGAACGACGAACACGAACACCGCGTCGGGAAACGCTCCCCGAAGCCGCGCCGCCCCCCGGACGTCTATGTCGAGAACCACGTCGACGCCCCCGCGCGTCCATTTCTCTATGTCCCCCCTGGGGGTGCCGTAGAAGTTTCCGTGCACCTCCGCCCACTCGGCGAAAAAGTCCCGCTCGATCATGTCCCCGAACTCTTCTCGGGAAACGAACACGTAGTGCTTCCCGCCGACCTCCCCTCCGCGCATGGGCCTGGTGGTGTAGGAAACCGAGAAACGCAGATTCCCGACGCTTGAAAGAACGCGGGCGAGAAGAGTCGTCTTGCCGCTTCCCGACGGACCGGAGATGACAAACAGCTTCCCATCCATGACACCTGATTATAAACGCAAAGAGGGCGGTTTTAAAACGGGCGGAAGCTCAGAGATTCCCGGGAAAACCGTCCATGATCTCAAAAAAGCTTCCCACCACGCGGTCCGCCCCGGCAAGGTTCTCCGCGCCGCAGGAATTGGTGATTCCGACGCATTTCATTCCCGCCCTCTTGGCCGCGAGCACCCCGTGGGGGGAATCTTCGAAGACGACGCAGCGCGACGCGCGGAGAGTCGCGTCGAAACCGCTTCTAAATCTGTCGAGACACCTCAGGTAGACCTCCGGAGAAGGCTTGGAATCGCGGGTGTCTTCGGCTCCCACGACGAAGCCGAAAAAATCCGAAAGTCCCTTTTGCTCCAGTATGACCTCGATTTCCGAGCGAAAGGCCCCCGAGCCTATCGCCGTGAGGTATTTTCCCGAGACGAGCGCGAGGAACTCCTCCACCCCGGGAAATATCCCGACCCCCTCCCCCGCCGACTCCTCGAAAAAAACCGCCTTGCGCTCCACAAGTTCCGCCACGGAGTCGTCGCCGGCGGGCCGCCCGTTGTCCCTGAGAAACTCCCCGAAAAACGTCCTGTCGTCGAAGGCCAGGTACCTCGAGTAGTAATCCTCGGGAGACAGCGCAAGCCCCAGAGGCTTCACCGTTTCCTGAAATGCCCTCAGGTGCAGGGACTCGCTGTCCGCGACAACTCCGTCGAAATCGAATATCACGGCCCTTATCGTTTCTTCGTTTCCCGACAATCCCGACATAGTGTGGTATTTTACTGTCCGAGAACGTCTTTCAAAACGCTTGGAGAAAACCGAAAGCGCCGGAGGAGAAAATGGACTACTACGATCCCGGGGACCTGGCGAGGTTCCCAGAAGTCGGAAAATTCGCAAAAGACCTTATGGACAAGTTCTTCGAGTACCACGACGGCGCCACGGCGCGGGACGGGGCCCTGACCAGGAGGGAAAAGGCCCTGATAGCGCTGGCGGTCGCCCACGCGGAGAAATGCCCCTACTGCATAGACGCCTACACGACCCGGTGTCTCGAGACGGGAGCCGACCCCGAGCAGATGACCGAAGCCGTGCACGTGGCTGCATCGATGTCCGCGGGCGCAAGGCTCGTGCACGCCGTGCAGATGCAGAACGCGCTTGCGAAAAACGACGCCATGTAGAAAGCCCGGCGACGCGAAGAACCGGGCAGCTCAGACCATGAACGAACCGAATCAGACCGAAAGCTCCTCGGAGAGAAACGCACCCTGTTTCTCCCGCAGAATCGCGCGATGCGGTCTCGGCACGGGACCCCTGTCGATAAGAACCCTCCAGGCGAACGTGACGAAACTCTGCAACCAGGCCTGCGTCCACTGTCACGTCGACGCCTCCCCGGTGAGAAAGGAGCAGATGAGCCTCGAGTGCGTGAACAGGTGTCTCGAGATACTGGGCGAAAGCGACGCCATCGAGAACCTCGACCTCACGGGCGGGGCGCCCGAGCTCAATCCCCATTTCGACTACTTCGTCAGGGAGGCCAGGAAACTGGAAAAGCACGTGATGGTGAGACACAACCTCACCGTGACCCTCGACGGAAACCCCCGGACGGGAGAGGAAAAGCGCTACATACCGGAGTTTTTCGCCGAAAACAGGGTCGAAGTCCTGTCGTCGCTTCCCTACTACAGCGAGTACTTCACCGACAGGCAGAGGGGAGAGGGAGTTTTCGAAAAAAGCATGGAATCGCTGCGCATGCTGAACCGCGAAGGCTACGGAGCGGGCGAGCTTGAGCTCAACCTCGTGTACAATCCCGCCGGGGCGTTTCTCCCCCCGGACCAGAAAAGCCTCGAGGCCGACTTCAAGCGCAGGCTCGAAGAAGACCACGGCGTAAGGTTCGACAATCTCTACGCCATGACGAACATGCCGATCAACAGGTTCGAAAAAGAGCTCAGAAAAAAGAACATCTACGACGGCTACATGGAAAAGCTCGTAAACGCCTTCAACCCCGCGACGGTGGAAGGTCTCATGTGCCGCAACATGCTGAGCGTAAGCCACGACGGAAGGATATACGACTGCGATTTCAACCAGATGCTGGGAATGCAGGCCCGGGCGGGAGAAAAACCGCTTACGGTGTTCGACCTGGACCTGGGCGAGGCGATGGGAAGAAAGATAAGGTTCGGAGTTCACTGTTTCGGCTGCACGGCGGGGGCGGGAAGCAGCTGCGGCGGAGAAACCGCGGCCTGACCCCGCGAGACTTTCGCAAGATGTCCCCCCGAAGCCGAAACGCGCTTATCGTTTTCCTCAAGTATCCCGAGGAGAACAGGGTCAAGACGCGTCTCGCGGCGACCGTGGGCGCCGAGAGAGCCTGCGGGTTCTATCGCGAGTCGGCCAAGTTCGTCGCGGACTCGGTCCGCGGGTCGGAGAACTGGGAGACCCTGTTTTTCCACGACCCCCCGGGAAAAAGGAAGGAAACCGTCGAGTGGCTCGGGAGGGACGGGAGCCTCTTTTTCGCCCAGAGCGGAGAATCTCTCGGGGATAGGATGTCGCGCGCGTTCGGGGAATGTTTCTCCATGGGATTCGAAAACGTGGCGATCATAGGCACGGACTGCGTCTTCGTCACGCGCGACGACGTGGAAACCGCCTTCGGGCTGCTTTCGGGGGACCGCTTCGACGCCGTTCTGGGTCCCGCCGACGACGGAGGCTACTATCTTCTGGGACTTTGCCGGCGGACCGACGCCGTGTTCGCCGGCATGGAGTGGAGCACCGGGCGCGTGCTGGAGGAAACCGCCCGGCGGATGCGGGCCGGCGGAATCAGGTGCGCCTTCATGAGAGAGCTTGCCGACATAGACGAGGAAGAGGACATACGGATGGAAGACATAGAGGCCAGGGACTCGCGGCTGGCCCGGAGACTCCGGCGGGTCCTCGGCGAAAAGGGGGAAACATCCGGATGAGCCCGGGAATTCTCGACGCCGGAGTCGCGGCTTCCTTCCTGGCGGGAATAGTGGCGTTTCTCTCCCCCTGCGTTCTGCCCCTCATGCCCGGCTACCTGTCCGTGGTCACGCGCCTTTCGTACGAGGAGCTCGCGGACGCGCGAAGCGTTCCCAGGTTTTCCGGGGTGATCGTTCCCAGCGTCGTCTTCGTGCTCGGATTCTCCACGGTCTTCATCTCTCTGGGAGCGTTTTCCTCCCATGTGGGAAGCCTGTTTTCCTCCAACAGGACGCTCCTGCTCAAAACGGCCGGAATATTGGTGATTCTGTTCGGAATATTCACGATGGAGCTTGTGAGAATCCCCTTTTTCGAAAGGGAGCGGAGAATTTCGTCCCTTCGGGAAAAAGGAGGTCTCGCGGGAACCTATCTTCTCGGCCTGGCGTTCGGGTTCGCCTGGACGCCGTGCGTCGGACCCATCCTGGGGTCGATACTTCTCTACGCCGCCACGGCGGAAGGAGCGCTCGGCGGCGCCGGGCTTCTTTTCGTTTATTCGCTCGGACTGGGGGTCCCCTTCGTGCTGGTCGGCACCGCGTTTAACGGCACCCTGAGAACCTTCGGAACGGTCAGGAAATACTATCCTTTCTACAGGTACGCGGTCGGCGCGGGACTGATAGCGGTCGGCGCGCTCATGTTTTCGGAAGACATTTACTATCTCAACATTTACGGCCAGAAAATACTCGACGCGGTCGGAATAGATTTCTGGAAAAGATTCTGAAAACTCGAACACCGACTAAAGTCAAGCTTGTCCGGAGAAATGCGGCGTTCATACACCCTGAAACCGCCCGCGCGGCCGTCATTCGGCGACTTCTTCGCCTTTTCTCCGCCGAACACTTATAACCGTCTGACGCAACGGAAAAGTCGAATCCGGAAGTCGGAGCGGAACATATCGAAAAGATCGTTGACGACATCCGGCGCGACGTCAAGGCCATGGACGACGGCATGAATACGCGCACGGCTGGGACGCCCGCCCGCATGTAAGCGCTTATGGAGGAGGTCGGACAGAGAGTCGTCGGAGCGGAGCGGAAAGCCGAAAAAAACAGAAGACCGGCCGCGGCTTATCGTAATCGCGGCGACAGTCGCCGGAGGCACGCCCGCTCCCATTACCAAAATCCCGTCTTGAGGCAATACGAGCATTCTTCGTGCGGGAATGCCTGCTCTGCAACTTCCGGCGGTCCTGATAAAACGGTTTATATCTCGACTGCAACCGCCTGAAATCAAATAAAAGGCATCATAGCCGGAAACGAGAACATTTCCGGCAGGCCAATCTCGAGACCCCCGGTCTCATCGCCGGCCGCCGTGCGCGGACGGTCTGTCATCCGGCGGAATTGCGTTCCCTGAAAACGCCGCCCGCGTATCCCTGAATGGCCGAATCGGCATCGGCCATGCCGAGCCGCTTGAGCGCCCAGCAACAGTACCGCCGGTCAAGCTCTATCGCGCAGAATTTCCTGCCCAGCTTCTTCGCGACCACGGCCGCGGTTCCGCTTCCCGCAAACGGGTCGAAGACCAAATCTCCCTCCCCGGAGCTTGCGAGAACCAGTTTCGCCACGAGCTTTTCGGGTTTCTGCGTCGGATGGTCCGTGTTTTCTCTCATGGACCAGAAAGGAACGGTTATGTCCGTCCAGATGTTCGAAGGATGGGTAAGCCTGTAGTTGCCGCCTTTCTCCTCGCTCCACCCCTTGGGCTTTCCGTCCACCCTGTAGGGAGCGAGCACCCTTCTTCTCATCTTCACCGAATCAACGTCGAAGTGGTAATCGTCGGAAACCGTGCAGAACCAGATGTCCTCCATGTTGTTCTTCCAGTTCGACCCCGACCCCCTGCCCTTCTCCCGCTCCCAGGTAATCCGGTTTCGAACCTGAAAGCGTTCCTCGAGAACGGGCGCCACGACGGTCGAAGTCTTCCAGTCGGAGCATACGTAAACCGTGGCCGTCGGCCTGAGCGTCGGAGCCAAGACTTCCAGAACGCCGCGAAACCACCGCCCGTAATCGGCTTTTTCTCTGCGTCTGAACAGATTTCCGTTGTAGTTTTTGGACACGTTGTACGGAGGGTCCAGAATCAGAAGATCGACGAAGCTCCCGGGCAGCCTCTCCGCCACTTCAAGCGCGTCGCCGCAGATTATCCTCCCTTCGACGTCCCCGGCGCGGACAGGGACGTCGACACGGAGAATATCGGCCGACAGACTCTCCATTTCTTCCCCGAGGCAGACCAGCGTCCGGTTTCCGGGCGCCCTCTTTGTCGTCACTCTTCGCATGTCCAACTCCGCAAAGACATCATCCGAATCAATATCTTCCGGCCTATGCTATAAACTAACCGCTCAAACGGCCGAACCTAAGACGCGCGGACATCCCGCCTCTCGAAATTCCCGCGGAACATCGCCGGTGAACATCCGCCCGGGCGCTCGCGCCGGCCCGCTACCGGTTCCGCGCCGCGGGTCGTATTGACTACGAGAGAATATTTTTTATATTTGTTCTTCTACCAAGACCTCGGAGGTGGAAAATTGCCCTTGTACGAATTTGAATGCTCCGACTGCGGAGGCGAGTTTGAAACCCTAGTGCTCGATCCCCGGGAAGCCGTAAAGTGTCTGAACTGCGAGTCGGAAAACATTTCCAAGCGGTTTTCGACCTTCGGACTGGGGAGCGGCGGCGGAACTTCCGATCTCCCGGAAGTCGCCGATTCGGGATGCTGCGGACAGTCGTCGTCGTGCGGTTGCTGCTGATTTTTCGCGGAAATTGCGGAAAAGTTATATCGGTATATAATTAACTTCCCTGTTTCCAGTACCAAAGATTCTAACGGAGGATGGGTTCTCGATGAGTGACAGCGATAAGGAGATGAAGAAAGCCGCTCTTGAATATCACAGAAGCGGAAGGAAAGGAAAACTGGAGGTCGTGCCGACCAAGCCGTGCGACACTTCGTGGGAACTGTCCCTGGCCTACTCCCCGGGAGTGGCCGAGCCTTGCAGGGAAATAGACAAGGACGAGGATCTCTCCTACGAATACACGAACAGGGGAAACCTGGTGGCCGTGGCGTCAAACGGCACCGCCATACTCGGGCTGGGGAACCTCGGAGCGCTTGCCGGAAAGCCGGTGATGGAGGGAAAGGGCGTTCTTTTCAAGAAATTCGCCGACGTCGACGCCTACGACATCGAGATAGCAACCGAAGACCCCGACGAATTCATAAAGACCGTGAAATACCTGGAACCCACTTTCGGCGGGATAAACCTCGAAGACATAAAAGCTCCCGAATGCTTCTACATCGAGGACAGGCTGAAAGAGGAAATGGACATCCCCGTCTTTCACGACGACCAGCACGGAACCGCCATAATATCGGGCGCGGGTCTTCTCAACGCCTGCGAGATCTCCGGAAAGAAAATGAGCGACCTCAAGATGGCGTTCAACGGCGCGGGGGCCTCCGCCATAGCGTGCGCCGAGTTTTTCATAACCCTCGGAGCCAAGAGGGAGAACATGATAATGTGCGACAGCAGGGGCGTCATCTACAAGGGGAGAAAAGAAGGACTCAATCCCCAGAAGGAGAGGTTTCTGGTCGAGACGGACAAAAGAACGATAGCGGACGCCGTCGTGGGAGCCGACGTGTTCGTGGGACTCTCAAACGGCGGAGCCATCACCCGGGAAGACGTGAAGAACATGGCGAAACATCCCATCATATTCGCCATGGCCAATCCCGACCCCGAGATACTGCCCGCCGAAGCCAAGGAAGCCAGAAGCGACGTCATAACGGCCACCGGACGCTCGGATTTCGCTAACCAGGTGAACAACGTTCTGGGATTTCCCTTCATTTTCAGAGGAGCGCTCGACGTGAGAGCGACGAAGATAAACGACGAGATGAAGGTCGCGGCCGCCTACGCGCTCGCGGCGCTCGCAAAGGAGCCCGTCCCCGAAAAAGTGGCCGGAGCCTACGGAAACGAGAAGTTCGAGTTCGGCCCCGACTACATAGTTCCCAAGCCTTTCGACCCCAGGGTGCTCGTGTGGGAGTCGGCCGCCGTGGCCGAAGCCGCCATGAAGACGGGCGTTTCCAGAATAAGCATCGACATCGACTCCTACAGAAAGAGCCTGGAAGAAAAAATCGAAAGCCTGATATAGGAAAAGCCGGCGGCTCCGTTTCCCCCGGAGCCGCGTTTCCAGCTAGTTCGCTTCTCCTCCCGACCCGGGAGTGCATCGCCCGGTCGGTCCCGTGCCTTGATAAAAACGGTCATATTCGACATGGACGGGGTGCTGATAGACAGCGAGCGCCTGTGGGAAAAAAGCGAGTCCCTGCTGCTTGAGCGAAACGGTCTTGGAACCAACGCCGGCTACAGGAAAAAACACAGAAAGAAGATCATGGGGCTTAACCAGAAAGACTCCGTGAAACTTCTGAAGGAGTCCTTCGGACTTCCCCAGTCCTCGGAGAAAATACTGGAAGAACGCATTCGAATCCTGCTCGAACTCTACGAGACGGAACTCCCGTCCCCCGCCGACGGAGTCCGCGAGCTTCTGGACGCCCTGAGCCGCGAAAGGGACATCCTGACCGCGCTCGCCTCGGCTTCCCCGATGAGAGTGATAGAGTTCGTTCTCGGAAAATTCTCCCTTGAAAGCGCCTTTGAGGTTGTAACCTCGGGAGAATGCGTGGAAAAAGGAAAGCCTCATCCCGACATCTACCTCGAGACCGCAAGACGCCTCGGGACGAGTCCCGCGCGCTGCGTCGCCGTTGAAGATTCCGTAAACGGGGTGCTGTCGGCCTCAAGGGCCGGGATGCGCTGCATCGCGGTTCCCGACCCGAGGATTCCCGAAAGCGAGTATCCGCCCGCCGACATGGTAAGAAGATCGGTTTCGGAAATACGCCTCGAAGACATAAAGGGTCCGGACGACGGGCCGCGTTCTTCCTGAAAACGGCTTTCCTTTGCTCTTCGAACCGGTTTCGGCGAAAGGAAAAAAGTCGTGCGGATTCACGACTTTTCGGACATGTCAGAAATCGCGTAGTCTTTCTTCCGGTCTTGACAAGACGGCAGGCAAGTATGTTATATTCTTGATCGGTTAGCTGGAACAGTACGAAACGGAGGATCCGCTTGACGGCAGACCGTTCCATTACCTTCAGAGAGTGCTTCGGGATGAAGATGCGAAGGTTTTCTACACCGAATGCGACGAGATCTGCGGAATCGTCGCGGAGGCGGAAACGGTTGAAGAACTGCGGGAGAATCTTCTGAAGATTATTCCGGAGGTGCTGGAACTCAACGACACTGTCGCGGTGAAAAAAACGGCTCCAGTCTCCTTGCAATCTCATCAGCTTCTGCAATTCCAACCCTGGCGGATTACAAAAGGGAAACAAAAAGATTGCTGAAGGAAGCCGGGTTTGAACTCATTTGAACTCGAGGTTCTCATGAAGTTTGGAAAAATCGGTCCACAGGCAGAGTGTGCACGGTTTCCAATTTCACAAAGTCCCGCCACACGGCGAACGAGGCTCTGAAAAAAGTTTTCCGAACCGCCCGCAATCTCGCATAACCGACGAATCCGCATTTGTAGCGACATTCTCCAAGTCAGAACTTACCGCATTTCAAATGGCGGGACAACACATTTCGGCCGTCTTGCTTCGGCATAGGCTTGTCCGGGGGTGTTTTCATGAAAAAGATGATAAGCGGGTGGAAACACCTAAAGGGCGTTCACTGCGGCTCCGCGGCGGTCAGGGACATCTGCGGTCTCTACGGATACGATTTTTCCGAGCAGATGTGCTTCGGGCTCGGAGGCGGACTCGGTTTCTACTACACGAGGGACAGGAATACCGATCCCTCCAAGCTCATACATCTTCGCGGTCCCATGATGGAGGTCTCCTTTCTCAGGAACTTCGGCATCGATGTCCGGGACTGGAAATACGAAGACGACGCCGAGGGGGCGCTTGACGACCTGAGGGGATTCGTGGCGAAAGACATTCCGGTGCTCGTGCAGACCGACATTCGTTACCTCGACTACTACGATTCTTCCACTCATTTTCCGGGACACGTGGTGGCGGTCTGCGGATACGACGACTCGAAGCGCGTTTTCTATGTCGCCGACAACTCGTTCGAGGATGCCCAGGCCGTCTCCTACGAGAGCATGAAGAGCTCGAGAAACTCGAAAGCAGAGCCGTATCCGCTTTCGAACAACTGGCTCGAAGCGGATCTTTCGGGAAGGGAATTCGATCTCGAAAGATCCGTCGTTTCCGCGATCAGAAGAAACGCCGAAATGATGCTCGACGGCTACGTTACGCTCAGAGGCGCCTCCGGCGTCGGGGTCATGAAAAAGTGGGCCCGGGAGCTTCCCGGATGGAAGGACGCTTCGGACTGGAAGTGGTCGGCCAGGTTCTCCTACCAGGTCATATGCAGGAGGGGAGTGGACGGAGCGGCCTTCCGGCGGTTCTACAGGGATTTTCTAATCGAAGCTTCTCCCTTGCTTCCCGCCGTCGCGCGGCTCGGCCTCGCGGAGAAAATGGACGCGCTCGGAACCAAATGGTCGGAAACGGGACTGCTTCTGCGGGAGATAAGCGAGAGCTCTTCGTGTGCGAGCGGATTTCGGCGCGCCTCGGACCTAGCCTTTGAAATATATGAACTTGAAAAGCGGTATTACTCCGACGTTGTGGAGAACGTGCCCGCGACCTCAGGCGGACTGTGAAGGTTAGCGGGCGCATGAGAAAAATTCCAGGTTTTTAGTCATGATGATTTGACCTACCCCGAATTTCTCACGAACAGGAATGGAATAAGATAGTTGTTTGTGTTATAATTAAGTGAATTCAACATGTTACAACACAGGAGGACAACGATCTTATGAGTACGGACGTGATGTCCTACCTGAGAGGAGAATCTCTCGGTTTTTCCTTCAGGTTTGCGACGGGCAGGAAGTCTGTATTCTCGGCCGTCGTGTCTTCCGGTGAACATCCGTTGAGGTAAAAAAACGGGGCTCGGCGTCAAAACCCGCTCTTCGGGGATGTTTTGTCGTCTCGATTTTCGTTAAGTCCGCTTTCTTTTCCCGAAACCCGCAAAGGCCGGTATCAGCATCAGCGCCAGCGCCGCCGGCAGGGTGTTGCCGCTTCCCCCGGAGGAGACGGTGCAACCTCCGCTTTCCGAGGAAAGCGCGCTTTGCCGATTGCCTCCCGTCGCTACTATGCTTAACCGCGCGGCCTCTCTTGCGCTCCGGTCGTCAACTCCGCCCGGCCCCGAATCCGGGCCCGCTCCCGGTCCCGAGGGTGCGCTCGTCGAAGGTTCGTATACATAGACCGAACCCCTGCCCGTATCGTCTCCAGGCGCAGCGATGACCGCGGTGTTGCCCGAAATCGCCACGGAGCCGCCGAACAGGTCCCCGGCAACTCCGTCCCCGGCAAGCAGTTTCGTCGTTTCCGACCATGCGCCGTCGGAATTTCTCTCGAACATGTAGGCGGAACCCGACCCCGCTCCGTTGTCCCCGTTGATTTCCGCTCCGACCACGATCCTGTTTCCGGAGACCGACACGTACCGGCCGAACGTGTCTCTGGCCTCCGCATCGCTCGCCGTAAGCTTCGAGACCTCGGCCCACGTCCCGTCGTCCGTGGACCTCTCGAACACGTAAGCCGCTCCCGCCCTGGTTCCGTTGTCGCCGTCTCCGTCCGCTCCCACGACGGCAATGTCCCCCGAGACCGAAACGCTTATTCCGAACGAGTGCGCCGCAGTCCCGTCCTCCGGAATGAGCTTGGCGCTCTGGGACCAGGCGCCTTCGGAATTCCTGTCGAACACGTAGGCGGAGCCGGAATTCAGTCCGTTGTCGTCGTCTCCGATTGCCGAGACTACGGCCCTGTCTTCCGACATGGAAACGCTTGCGCCGAATTCGTCCAGGCTCGCGCCGTCGCTTGCCAGAAGCTTGGTCTGAGTCCACGTGCCGTCGGAACTTCTATCGAATATGTAAGCCGCGCCGGAATTGTTTCCGCCGTCGTCGTCGTTGGTATTGCCGACTATGGCCCTGTCTCCCGACATGGAAACGCTTGTGCCGAAGGTGTCGTTGTCCGCCGCGTCGCTTGCGGCGAGCTTCTGAACCTGCGTCCAGACGCCCGACGAGACCCTCTCGAACACGTAGGCCGCGCCGGGGTCAGTTGCGTCGCCGTCGGCGTTGAGCGCTCCGGCTATGGCCCTGTTCCCCGAGATCGAGACGCTGATGCCGAACCCGTCGTTGGCCGCTCCGTCGCTCGCCAGAAGCTTCGAGACCTGGGTCCAGGAACCCTCCGCGCCTTTCTCGAACACGTAAGCCGAGCCGGTGATTACGCCGTTGTTTCTGTCTCCGGTAGCTCCGACTATGGCCCTTGCACCCGAGACCGAAGCACTTCTGCCGAAAAGGTCCCCTGCCGTGCCGTCGCCCGCGGTAAGCTTCCCGCTTCCGGGCAGCGTGACGGTTTCGGACACGCGGGCTACGGGCCCTTCTTCGGGGTCGGGCCGCGGGGCGGTATCGTCCGAAGAAATCTCGTATATCGAAGCCGTGTTCCGGCTCGATATCAGAATCACCCTGTTGCCGGATACCGCCACGGCGTCACCGAAGTAATCGCCGGCGGCCGTTTCCGGAGTCAGCTTCTCTTCAAGCGTCCAGACGCCGTCCGAATCTCTTTTGTAAACGTACGCAGAATCGGAGTTGTCCACCCCTACCACGGCTCTATCTCCCGATATGGACACGCTCTCGCCGAACCGGTCTCCGACCTCGGCGTCGTCGCCGGCGGTCAGTTTCTGAACCTGGGTCCACGCGCCGTCGGAGTCTCTCTCGAATATGTAGGCCGACCCGGTAGCCACTCCCTCGTCGGCATCAAGTTCCGACCCGACTATGGCCCTGTCTCCCGATATGGATACGCTTGCGCCGAAAAAATCTTCCCGCTCCCCGTCGTCGGGGCTCAATTTGACGACTTGGGTCCACCTGCCGTCGGAATCCCTCTCGAATATGTACGCCGCACCGGAATTCTGCCCGTTGTCGTCAACCCGAGGCGCACCGATTACGGACCTGTTTCCCGATATGGACACGCTCTCGCCGAAGAAGTCTCCCGACTCTCCGTCGCTCGCCAGAAGCTTGGTCTGGTTCCACGCGCCATCGGAACCTCTCTCGAATATGTACGCCGCGCCCAAGGACGCGGGATTCCCTCCTCCGGACAGCGGAACCCAGGAGGCTTCTACAGCTCGCTGGCGACCAAATGTTTCTCTCATCACTAAAACGAATCCACCGTTGTCGACCATGGCCTGGGTCACGTCCAGGTTCCGGGTAAAGCCGCCCAGTCCTGTAGGTCTAAAGGCAAGCGTTGAGCATTCCGACGTGTTTGAAGCGACGGCACTACTTGCCGGTACTGAATTCCATGGACAGGCGAAAAAGCCGTAGCCGCCATACCCGATGTAACTACCTGGATATCTTACCGTGAAGCCCTGGCCGCCTGCCTCGCGTCGATAGGTGCCGGGGACGGTAATAGCGTGTCCACTAAATCCGTGCCATCCGCGAGCAGTTCTGTCCTGCGCGCTAGCATCCTCGCCTCCGCCCACTGGTTCATCTTCATTGTATCCGTACGCTCCGGCTATTACCGTGTCGCCCGAAACTGAAACGCTCCGGCCGAGAAAGTGCATTATTCTCCCGTCACTGGCGACGAATTTGGCAGTCTGCGACCAGGTGCCGGACGTGCCCTTGTCGAACAAGTAAACCGCTCCCGAAAGCTGCCCGTTCGTGTCGTCTCCGATCGCTCCGACCGCAACCCTGGAGCCCGAAACAGCCACGCCGCTACCAAAATGTCCTCTGACCTTTCCGTCGCTCGCGGTCAGTCTCTGAGCCTGCGACCAGGTGCCGGACGTGCTTCTCTCGAATATGATCGCCGACCCCGTCTCCATGTTCCCGTCCGATTCCACCCCGACTATCGCCGTGTCTCCCGAGACCGCCACGCTTGAACCCGTGGAGGGATCGGTCGTTTCGGTCTCACCTTCGCCCGGTGCGGGATTCTCGCTTTCGCCAGAACCGGGATTTGTTCCTCCGGTTGGAGAGTCGGTCGTTTCGGTCTCGCCTTCGCCCGGTGCGGGATTCTCGCCTCCGTCAGGATCGGGATTCCCACCTCCGGACAGGGGAACCCAAGAGGCGAAACTTACTCGTCCAAGGGCGTTTCTCACCACTAAAACGAATCCGCCGTTGTCAACCATGGCCTGGGTCACGTCCAGGTTCCGGGTAAAGCCGCCTCTTTCAGCCAAGACGTCAGGTCTAGCTACAAGCGTTGAGCATCCAGGCAATGAAGGGGCGGGTCGAGTTGCCGGTACTGAATTCCAGGGACAGGCGAAAAAGTCGACGTTAAACACGTGTGAACTACTTGGATACCTTACCGTGAAGTTCTGGCTACCCGTCTCGCGTCGATAGGTGCCGGGGACGGTAAAAGTGGTTACACCATAGTCCCATGCACGAGTAGTTCTGTCCTGCGCGGGATTCTCGCTTTCGCCAGAACCGGGATTTGTTCCTCCGGTTGGAGAGTCGGTCGTTTCGGTCTCGCCTTCGCCCGGTGCGGGATTCTCGCCTTCGTCAGGACCGGGATTCCCACCTCCGTACAGCGGAACCCAGAAGGCTGCTACAGCTCGCTGGCGACCAAATGTTTCTCTCATCACTAAAACGAATCCACCGTTGTCGACCATGGCCTGGGTCACGTCCAGGTTCCGGGTAAAGCCGCCCAGTTCCGTAGGTCTAAAGGCAAGCGTTGAGCATCCCGACGTGTTTGAAGCGACGGCACTGCTTGCCGGTACTGAATTCCAGGGACAGGCGAAAAAGCCGTAGCCGACATACGCGACGTAACTACCTGCTGTATACTTTACAGTGAAGCTCTGGCCGCCCGTCTCGCGCCGATAGGTGCCGGGGACGGTAAAAGCGCCTTCAGTAGTAAATCCGTACCATCCACGAACAGTAGACGGGAAAGACGAAACTCCCGCAGCTAAAACCAAGACGAGAAGGGAAGCCCGCGTCAGTACCCGGAAAGTCCCGGCACATGTTATGGAATGAAACAGGATAGTGATATGGAGCAACACTCGCATTTTATATGCACACAACCTTAATCTTCATTATATTATACCCCCCCCCTGTTTACAAGTGTCAATATATTATCCCGGAGCGATTTTTGCAGAATCTCATCTGAACTTCACAGCTTTCCACTTGTTGCAGATCAAGTCCTACAGCCTCGTGCCATGCCCTTAGTCATGTTTCGAACGAAGCGGCTGATTTCCGAAAAAACCCCTCGCGTAGAATTTAAAGAGGTCTGGGACCCGGAGCCATGAATTCGGGACCCAGGGGTTCGGGCACGAAAGTCTCGAGTATGGAGTCTATTTCGTTCATGGAATCCGCGTCTATCTTCCACCCCGGCACGCCCGCCAGATTCTTGAGCTGCTCCGGGCGACGGGCTCCCCAGAGCGCAATGTCGTTTTCGCACCTGTCGAGCACCCATCTCACGGAAAGCTCGAGCACCGTCTTTCCGAAGCGCCGCGAGGCAAGTTCCGAAAGCTTCTCCACCGCCCCCAGATAACCGCCGTAGACGGGTTTCTGAAACTTCGGATCGAAGCTTCTTATGTCGTCTCCGCCGAAACGGGAATCGGCGCCGAACTTCCCTCCGAGAAGCCCCCTGCAAAGCGCGCCGTAGAGAAGCATGGTGATCCCGTTTTCCCGACACCAGGGAATCACGTCGTCTTCGATTCCCCTTTCGAAAAGATTGTAGGGAGGCTGGCTCGTGTTGAGCGCGCACGCGGAGCGGAAAGACTCCATCTGCCCGACGGAATAGTTGCTCACGCCCACGGCCCTTATCTTTCCGCTCTTTACGAGATCGGCCATGACCGCCGCCACCTCCTCCGTCGGGACGAGAGGGTCGGGCCAGTGCACCTGGTAGACGTCTATGCGGTCCGTACCGAGCCTTCTCAGCGAGTCGTCGACCTCCCCGCGTATTCTCCCGGGCAGGGAATTTCGGAATATCCCTCCCCCGCCCCACTCGAGTCCCGCCTTGGTCGCTATCACGAGCTCGTCCCGCATCCCGCTCTGCGAGACCGCCTCGCCGACAATCTCCTCCGAAAGGCCGAAACCGTAGACGGGAGCGGTGTCGATCAGGTTCACGCCCTCGTCGAATGCCCTGTATATCGTCCTGACGCACTCCCTGCGGTCGCTTCCTCCCCATAGCCATCCCCCCATGGCCCATGTGCCCAGCCCTATTCTGGAGGAGTCGATCTCCGTGCCCGCTATCCTGACGAATTCCATCGCTTCATCTCCCGCGCGCGGCCTTTTTCCGGGGAGAGTTCTCCGCCCTGCGGGTCGCGGCGGCCAGCGAAAAAAGAAGATCCCTGGCTTCTCCCGTCGAGGACACCCTGTACCTGGCTTTCGACGCCCCGAAGCCCACCTTTATCGAATAGGCGTCCCGCGGAAGCTGCTCGAATATGTCCTCGTCCGTCCAGTCGTCCCCTATGGACAGGATGAAATCCCATTTTCTCGCCCTGAGCCAGTGCGAAGCGGCCTTGCCCTTGTTTATGAAAGACCCCTTGACCTCGATCACCTTGTTTCCCTCCAGCACCCCGATTTCCATGTTGGCGGTTATGTGAGAGAGCATGTCCTTGAGCTCACCCACCCTCACGTTGGAAAGAGCGGGATCGACCTTCCTGTAATGCCACGCTAGGGAAAAGTCCTTTTCCTCGACGAGCGACCCCGGGGTCCTGTCCACGAACACCTCGAGTATGGGCCTGATCTCCTCTTTCCACCCGTCGGAAACGATATCGATTTTTTTCCACTCCCTGCGCCTTATCCAGAGACCGTGTTCCGCGGCGAGGCCGTTTGTCACGTCCCCGAGCCAGTCCGTGAGAATCTTCCTGTCCCTGCCGCTTATGACCACAAGCTCGTTTTTTCTGCTCGAAGACAGGGTCCTGAGAGCCGAATAAAGCCTGCGGTCGGGCTTGAGGTCCCCGGGATTGTCCTTGAAGGAGACCAGGGAACCGTCGTAATCGAGCAGAAAAAGACGTCTCGCCGACGACCTGTACCTCCCGACCAGCTCCCCCGCGAGACTGTGGCCCAGCCTGCGGGAAAACATCTTGGCCTGCCTCGTCTTCACTTCGTCGAGCCTCTCCATGAAATCCGCCGTCCATCTTCCTATGTCGTACCTCCTGAGACGGCTCTGCATGGTCGCCATGCGTTTTTTCTGCTCCGCCCTCTTCATGCCGAGCGCCGTTTCAAGCGCCCGCGAGGTGGCCTGCAGGTCGTTGGGATTTATTATTATCGCCTCGCTGAGCTCCTGGGCGGTGCCCGCCATCTCCCCGAGTATGAGCACGCCCGTTCGGTCCTGCCTCGCGGCCACGTATTCCTTGGCGATGAGATTCATGCCGTCGCGAAGAGGGGTGAGGAAAAGCACGTCCGCCGCCAGGTAGAGGGAAATCAGCTCCTCGAAACCGAAGGACCTGTACATGTAGTGAATGGGGTTCCAGGCGATCGTTCCGTGGCGGCCGTTTATGCTTCCGACGAGGTTGTCGACCTCGTCCTTGAGCATCTTGTAGCGGGCGACTTCGGTTCTCGACGGAACGGCGACCAGTATGAGCGCCACCCTGCCGCCGAAGTCGGGGTTTTCCCGGAGAAAGAGGTCGAACGCGCGGAGCCTCTCGGGAATCCCCTTGGAGTAGTCGAGCCTGTCTATGGAGAGAACGATTTTCCTGTCCGCGCCCAGAAGATCCCGAAACTCGTTCTTTCTGCGCCGGACGGCGGGTTTTTTCGCCGCGGAGGAGAATTTCCCGTAGTCGATTCCCATGGGAAAGGTGTCGGTTCTTATCTCCCTCTCCCCGATTATGAAGCTTCCGAGGGAATGCTCGTGTCCCAGTATCCTTCTCACGCTTTCGGCGAAATGCCTCACGTAGTCGAAAGTGTGAAAGCCTATGAGGTCGGCGCCGGCGAGCCCCTCTATTATCTGCCGACACCACGGAATGAGCCTGAATATCTCGGAAGACGGGAAAGGTATGTGAAGGAAAAAACCGATGCTGGAGGCCGGAAGACGCTTTTTGACGAGATCCGGAACCAGCATCAGATGATAGTCGTGAATCCATATGCGGTCCCCGTCCCGGGCGACGTCGAGTATGGCGCGGGCGAACTTCCTGTTCACTTCTATGTACGACTCCCAGAACTCCTTCCTGTAGGTCGCGTACTGGACGAAATAATGGAAGATCGGCCAGATCACCTCGTTGCAGAAGCCCTGGTAATAGTCCTCGACTTCCCGCGCGCTCAGGTTCACCGGATGGAAGTCCGCCTTTCTCAGGCGCCGCTCCACGTCGGAGACCTGGTCCCGCGGACAGTCCTCGTAGTTGATTCCGGGCCATCCTATCCAGCATTTTTCGTAATCCGTATCGAGAGAACTGAGACCGGTGGCCACGCCTCCCACGCTCGGCTCGAAAAGAAGCCTTCCGTTCTCTTCCCGCACGGTCGTCGGGAGCCTGTTGGACGCTATTATGAGCTTTTTCATGAAGACTGACTATAATAACAGAGGGCTTTCGCGAATCATAGCCGAAAGAGAGCCCCGGACGACGGAAAACGGCTTTCGTCATGAAGATGTCAACAAAGGTTTCGACAGCGCTCGCGGTAGCCGTGGCGGCCCTGCTCGCGTACACTTTCTGGAGCGGACTTTCCGAAAAGGACGCCGCGCCGAAACGCTCCGCGCTAGTGGGAAATCCCGCGCCGCAATTCGTCCTGAGGGACTTCGGCGGCCGCGAGGTGAAGTTTTCGGATTTTAGGGGAAAGGCCCTGCTGATAAACTTCTGGGCGTCGTGGTGCGGCCCCTGCAAGCAGGAAGCGCCCGCGCTCGAGAAAACCTACAGGGAGCTTTCCGGCGAGAAAGTGGAATTCATAGGAATAAACATCCTCGACGACGCGCGTCGCGCGGAGGAGTTCATAGGGTCCTTCGGGGGGAGTTTCGTCAATCTTCGCGACCCGCAAAACAGCGTGCACATAGATTACGGAGTGCAGGGAGTGCCCGAGACCTTTTTCGTAAGCCCGGGGGGAACGGTAACCGCCAAGCACTGGGGAACCCTTACGGAAGAAATAATCACGGACCGCGTGGAAGAGGCCCTCGCCTACGACGCGGAAGCCGGGGAGAGCGCGAAGTCCCGGTGAGTTGTTTTCGAAGCTCAGAAGGTTTTCGGGCGGGAATTTTTCTGCTTCTCGCCCTCTTTTTCGCCCCGACGCCGGGAGCCGACACCCTAGAAGACCGCGTGGCCGATATTTCGGCGGAACTCATGTGTCCGGTGTGCGAGGGGCAAAGCGTCGCCGAATCCAACTCCCAGCTCGCCAGGGACATGCGGGCGCTGGTGAGAAAGCAGCTCGAGGAAGGAAAGACCAGAGAGGAAATAGTGGGCCATTTCGTTTCAAGCTACGGAGAAACCATTCTGGCGGCGCCCCGACCGAGAGGCTTCGCCGCGGTTCTCTGGGTACTTCCCGTGCTCTCGGTTCTCATAGGGGCGGTGATAATCCTTCGGACCATACGTTCCTACGAGAAACCGGGAAAACGGTAGAGGCGGAACCGGTCGTCGGTCGTCAGTCCCAGAATCCGCGGCAGGCGGCGAGCACGGAATCCTTGCGCCGCGCGGGGTCGAACCATCTCACGTCCTTCTCCGAGCGAAGCCACGTGACCTGCCTTTTGGAGAACCTTCGGGTATCCCTTTTCATGATCTCGACCGCTTCCGGAAAAGCGAGTTTTCCGTCGATAAAGTCGTTTATCTGCCTGTAGCCTATGGATTTCATGGGCTTTAACTCCGGACCGTATCCCATCGCCCTTATCCCCCGAACCTCTTCCACGAGCCCGCGACCGATCATCCCGTCGACCCTGGCGCCTATGGCGGCGCGAAGTTTTTCCCTGTCGGTCTCAAGTCCTATCTTCAGGACATCGAACCTTTCTTCGGAAAAGCCGTGACGTCTCTGAATGTCCGACATCCTGCGGCCCGTGAGGTGATGGGCCTCGAGGGCGCGCTCGATTCTCGCGTAGTCGCCGGGTTCTATGCGAGCGGCCGACGCGGGGTCCACCGAAAGAAGCCTGCGGTGAAGCCGCTCCGCTCCCAGTTCTTCCCTCTCTCGCGCGAGACGGTCCCTGAATTCCCCGTCGGTCCCGACTTGCTCCACGAGCCCGTGCAGAAGCGCCTTTACGTACAAAAAGGTTCCTCCGGCCACGACTATTTTCCTGCGGGCGGCCAGAAGCTCCCCGATCCGGGAAAGCGCGAGCCTCATGTAGATGCCGGCGTTAAATTCCCCGTCGGGGTCGACCACGTCTATCAGAAAATGGGGGATTCCCCGCATCTGCGCGCGGGTGGGCTTGGCGCTTCCTACGTCGAAATGCCTGTATACCTGAAGAGAATCGGCGCTCACGACGACGGCGCCGGCCGCCGCGGCTATTTCCACAGCCGTTTCGGTCTTTCCCGAAGCCGTGGGACCCAGAACGACTACGAGTTTCGGCCTTTCCCCCGGCAAGCTCAACGTCGCTTATTCGTCGGAAACCCTGTAATCCTCTATGTTGTGGTCAAGGGCCGCCTTCCTGCTGAGCCTCACCCTTCCGTCGCGCTCCACCGCGAGGCACTTCACCAGAACCTCGTCCTTTTCGTTCACCACGTCGGTCACGTTCGCGACCCTGCGGTTCTCAAGCTCGGATATGTGCAGAAGACCGTCCTTGCCGGGACCGATCTCCACTATGGCCCCGAAGTCCAGGACGCGCTTTACCACTCCCACGTACATTTTTCCGGCCTCTATGTCCTCGACTATCCTGTTTATGTAGTTCTGGGCCTTCCTGCACGCCTCGTAGTCCGGAGAGAAAATCTTGACCAGCCCGTCGTCCTGTATGTCTATCTGCGCTCCCGTATCCTCGACTATCTTCTTTATGGTCTTGCCCCCGGAACCGATCACGACCTTCACCTTTTCGGGCTTGACCTGCACGGTGAGGATTCTCGGGGCGTACTGCGAAAGATCCTCTCTGGGGCTGTTTATTATCCCCTCCATCCTCGCGAGAACGTGCATCCTGGATTCCCTGGCCTGCTCAAGCGCGGTGGAAAGAATGGCGTCCGTTATGCCCGTTATCTTCATGTCCATCTGCAGGGCCGTGATGCCCTTTTCCGTTCCGGCCACCTTGAAATCCATGTCCCCTAGATGATCCTCGTCCCCTAGAATATCCGAGAGGACGACGAAATCGTCTCCCTGCTTTATGAGTCCCATGGCTATGCCGGCGACGGGCGCGCTTATCGGCACTCCCGCGTCCATGAGAGCCATGGACGTGCCGCACACTGTCGCCATGGAAGAGGAACCGTTGGACTCAAGTATTTCGGAAACCACCCTGATCGTGTAGGGAAAATCCTCCTTCTCGGGCAAAACGGGCTTCACGGCCCGCGCGGCGAGAGCCCCGTGTCCTATCTCCCTTCTTCCGGGACCGAGGCGGTGGCTCGTTTCCCCCACGGAATAGGGAGGAAAGTTGTAGTGGAGCATGAAGCTTCTGGTCTGGTCGCCTTCGAGCGCGTCTATTCTCTGCTCGTCGTAGGAGGTTCCGAGCGTGGCGACGACTATGGCCTGGGTCTCCCCCCTCGTGAAAAGCGCCGAACCGTGGGTCCTTTCAAGAAAACCCACCTCGCCCGATATGGGCCTCACGGTGGTGTAGTCCCTTCCGTCCGGCCTCGTTCCCTCCGTCGCTATCTTCTCCCGCACCCTGTCCTTGAAAAGCTCCTCGAAAGCCTTCTCCACGGACTTGTCCTCCGGGTAGGTTTCGGCGAACCGCTCGACCGTGTCCTTGCGGACCTGCCTGACGAAATTTCCTCTCTCGGTCTTCGAACCGGCGGTCATGCCGCGCTCCAGAAGCGGGAGGGCGAAGGAACGGACGTCGCCCGCAAGCGCGTCGTTCGTCTCGGGAACGTCAGGCTGTCTTTTTTCCGCGCCTATTCCTTCGAGGAATCCGTTCTGAAAGGAGACGATCTCCTTTATGCCCTCGTGGGCGAAGGCGAGCGCTTCGACCACTTCCGCCTCGCTCACTTCCCTCGCCCCTCCCTCGACCATCACGATGGCCTGTTCCGTGCCCGCGACGGTTATCTCCATGGTGCTCGTCTCGAGCTGGGAGGGCGTGGGATTCGCGACGAGCGTCCCGTCCACCTTTCCCACCGTGAGAGCCGCTATCGGCCCCGCGAAGGGAATGTCGGAAACCATGATGGCGGCCGAAGACGCTATTACCGACAGAACGTCCGTGGCGTTCTCCCCGTCGGCGGAAATCACCGTGATTATGACCTGGGTGGGATGGCGGAAGTCCTTGGGTATCAGCGGTCTCACCGGCCTGTCTATGAGCCTCGAGGTGAGAATTTCCTTTTCGCTGGGACGGCCTTCCCTCTTGAAGTAACCCCCCGGGATCTTTCCGGCCGCGTAGGACTTTTCCTGATAGTTGATCGTAAGGGGAAGAAAATCGTCTTCTATCCTGTCTTCCGAGGCGACGACGGTGGCGAGCACCGTGGTTCCCCCGCACGTGGCGAGCGCGGCTCCGCTCGCCTGCTTCGCGAGCCTGCCAGTTTCGAGACGGAGCTTCCTTCCGAACAGCTCCGCTTCCATTGTTTTCGTTTCGTCAGCCAATTCGTTTCCTCCAGATAACGCTTTTTATTTTCTCAGTCCGAGAGTCCCGATGAGCTCTCCGTATTCGTCCGGACGGACCCTTTTCACGTAGTTGAGCAGCTTTCTTCTTTTCGCAACCATGGAAACCAGTCCCCTTCTGGAATGATTGTCCTTGGGCGCCCGTCCCACGTGCTCGGAAAGCTGTTTTATCTTGCTGTCGAGAATTCCTATCTGAACCTCGGCCGAACCCACGTCGTTTTCGTGCCTGCGGAACTGGCCTATGATCCGGGCCTTTTCTTCTTTCTGCAAAGACATGCGTCTCCTCCTTGGAACATCCGCCTCGTCTAGTTGAACACTCTTAAATGCCGAAACACTATATCCTTATCTCCCATATACTCAAGCCGATCGGAATCGGTTTTCGCCTCGCATATGGAGACCGCCTCGTCGCGGCAGAACACGGTGATTATATCCCCGTTTCGGAATTCGGGCAATTCCGTCCCCGAAAGAGCCCCCCGCGAGAGGGCGATTCCCCTGCGCGCGGACTCGCGAAGCTCTTCTCCCACGCGGAGGCGGGGATAACGCCCCAGAACCCGCCGCAGGGAAAGCAGGCTGTATCTTCCCTCCTCCATCTCTTCCATGCTGCTCGCGTCGCCTATGGAAAAAGGACCGCTGCTGGTTCTCCGCAACCGGCGCAGATGCGCTCCGCAGCCCAGCCTCTCTCCCGCGTCCGACGCCAGGGTCCTGACGTAGGTCCCCCGCGAACACCTGACGTAGAAAACGGCGCGGGGAGACGAAAAGTCGAGAAGCCTTATCTCTTCTATCGTAACCGGCTTGGGGCTTCTTTCAATCTCCCTTCCCCGTCTGGCCAGGGTGTAGAGCCTCGTGCCCGAGACCTTCGCGGCCGAATACATCGGGGGAATCTGCTCTATCTCTCCCAGAAACTCCCCGAGGACGGATTCCACGTCCGCGCGCCCCACGCGTCCCGGGTCCTCCCGCGCGGTGACGGTCCCCGTGCGGTCCATCGTGTCGGTCGACACCCCCAGCATCATCTCGGCCTCGTATTCCTTAGTATTCTCCCCCAGGTAGGGAATGGCCTTGGTGGCCTCGTTGAGACACACGGGAAGGACTCCCGTGGCAAACGGGTCGAGCGTGCCCGTATGACCGGCCTTTTTCGCTCCCAGGGCCTTTTTCACCCTGCCGAGAGCCCGGGCCGAGGTGCATCCCTCCGGCTTGTCGAGAACGACCACGCCGTTCACCCGACCGCCTCCCGTACCAGGCGCAGAAGCGTACTCTTGGCAGATGCGAGCGGAGCGGATATCCGGCAGCCCGAGGCCTTGCGGTGCCCTCCCCCGCCGAGACTCTCGGCGATCCGCGAAACGTCCACGTACTCCTTGGACCGGAGGCTGACCTTCCACCCGCTCCCGGCTTCCTGCCTGAGGAAAACCGCCACCTCTACTCCTTCGACGGACCTGGCCAGGCTCACCAGACCCTCCGTGTGCTCCCTCCGCGTTCCGGTCTTCTCGAACATCTCCCGCGACACGTGCATGAAGGCGATTTTCCCGTCCTCCACGACTTCCAGGGTGTCCATGGCGAGACTTCTCAGCCTTATTTTCTCGAGAGGTTCGGTATCGTAGATGAACCGCGATATCTTTTCCGGGTCCGCTCCCGAATTCACGAGGTCGGCCGCGATGGTGAAGGTTTCCGAATAGGTGTTCGAGTAGCGGAAGGAACCGGTATCTCCCACGATGGTGGAGAAAAGGCATTCGGCGACCGGCGCGCTTATGGCGACCCCCATTTCCTTTATCATCCTGTAGACCAGCACTCCCGTGGAAGACGCGCGTTCGTCCGTGAAGCAGTACTCCGACTCCTCGCCGTTTGTGGCGTGGTGATCTACAAACACCAGGGTTCTTTCCCTTTTCCGTATGAAATCGCAGAATTCCCCGCCGGGACGGGAGATGTCCGCGCAGTCGAGAATCATCACGACATCGACGTCGTCGGAGACCGAATCCAGGGAGTTTGCGACCGAGGACGAATCGGGAAGAAACCGCAGGTAGCGGGGGACGGGGTCCGCGTTGTAGGTTTCCGCCTCCTTTCCCATGTCCCTGAGAACGAAAGCCATGGCTATCGTGGAGCCCAGGGCGTCGCAGTCGGGATTTTCGTGGGAAACGACCAGGAACTTGCGGTTCTCCCTTATGACTTCCAGCACGGCGGGGAGGCTACTCATCGGAAACGCTCCTTATGAGACGGTCGACCCTCGCCCGCTTCTCCACCAGGCCGTCGTACTCGAACTCTATGCGGGGAATTCTCTTCATTCTCAGCCTTTTTCCCAGAACCCTTTTTATGTAGCCGCCGGCGTTTGCGAACCCCTCGAGCATCTCCTCGGCGTCGGGAACTTCGGAGAGGGACGTGAAAAAAACCTTCGCGTAGCTCATGTCGTCGGACACCCTGGCGGCCGTTACGGTCGCCGCGGACACCCTCGGGTCCTTTATCTCTCCGCGCAGGAGCATCTCGGATATCTCCCTGATTATGAGGTCCGATATCCTGGCGGATCTTCTGTAACCGTGAGACATCCCGCGAAAACCTCCCCGCAGCTAGAAGCGGACGATCTCCATTTCCCTTCGTCCCAGACGAAAATTCCCGGTGCTCTCGACATACGAAAACACCTTCTCGAGAACCGAGTTCGCCAGGGAAGCGTCGTCGGAGACGTATCCGACGCCCACGGTGGCCTTCGCGACGGCGTCCAGGGAGTCCACCTCGGTTATCGAAAGACTCGGGAATCTGGCCCTGGTCCTGTCGACGAGTCCCTTGACGAGGCGTCTTTTGTCCTTGAGCGACCTGTTGCCCGACATGTAGAGCTCGAACCTGGCTATACCGACAACCATTCAAGATCCGCGCGTCAGAGCTCCTGCCTTATCTCCTCGAACTCGTAGAGCTCGAAGACGTCTCCCTGCTTGATGTCGTTGAAGTTCTCTATCGTTATGCCGCACTCGTAGCCGGACTGAACTTCCTTCACGTCTTCCTTGAAACGCCTGAGAGAGCTCACCCTGCCTTCGAAAACCACCGTGCCGTCGCGAACCACCCTTATCTCGTTGTCCCTGCTCACCTTTCCGTCGGAAACCATGCATCCCGCGATAGTCCCGATTCTGGATATGTGGAAAAGCTCCTTTACGTCGACGTGGGCCACCACGACTTCCCTGCGCACCGGTTCCAGAAGTCCTTCCATGGCGTTTTTTATCCTGTTCACGACATCGTAGATCACCGAATGAAGCTCGAGGGAAACGCCCTGCTTTTCCGATATCCTGAGAGCGTTGGAGTCGGGTCTCACGTTAAACCCTATTATCACGGCGTTCGACGCGCTGGCCAGCACGACGTCGGTTTCGTTTATCCCGCCGGCGCCCGTGTGAACGATCTTGACCCCGCACTTTTCGGTCGAGAGTTTTTCCACGGATTCCCTGAGAGCCTCGACCGACCCCTGGGTGTCGGCCTTGATGATGAGCGGAAGTTCCTTGGCCTCTTCCGCGCCCAGGGAGCTGAAAAGATCCTCGAGAGAGAGTTTCGGGGCTGCGGAGACCGCCTGGGTAGCCCTGGCCTTGCCCTGGCGGTGGGACACTATCTCCCGCGCCGTTTTCTCGTCCTTCACGACGTGGAATTTCTCCCCCGCCCCGGCGACTCCGGAAAGACCCATTATCTTAACCGGCAGGGACGGACCGGAGTTTCTGACCTTCTTGCCCTTGTCGTCGGTAATAGCCCTTATCTTTCCGCTGTGCACTCCCGAGACCACGCAGTCCCCGACCCTGAGAACGCCTTCCTTCACGATGACCGTGCAGACCGCCCCCCTGCCCTTGTCGAGTTCCGCCTCGATCACGACTCCGTTGGCCCTGCCCCCGGACACGGCGTCGAGTTCGAGAATGTCCGCCTGGAGCAGCACGAGCTCGAGAAGATCGCCTATTCCCTCTTTCTTTTTCGCGGAAACCTCGGCGAAAAGCGTGTCTCCTCCCCACTGCTCCGACACGAGCCCTATTTCGGAAAGCTCCCTTCTGATCTTCTCGGAGTCCGCCCCTTCCTTGTCCACCTTGTTCACGGCGACTATTATCGGCACTTCCGCCGCCCTGGCGTGGTTCACCGCTTCGACCGTCTGCGGCATGACGCCGTCGTCGGCGGCCACCACCAGAATCACTATGTCGGTTATGCTGGCTCCCCTGGCCCTCATGGAAGTGAACGCCTCGTGACCGGGAGTGTCCACGAAGACTATGGTTCTGTCCTTTACCGTTACGCCGTAGGCTCCTATGTGCTGGGTTATTCCGCCCGCTTCGCCCGCCACCACGTCGGTCTCCCTTATGGAATCCAGCAGAGTGGTCTTGCCGTGGTCCACGTGCCCCATGACGGTGACGACGGGAGGACGAGGGGCTTTCTCCGGCCGCTCTCCGTCGCCCGCGGGAAGCAACAGGTCTTCCTCGACGAACTTCTCCACGATCACCTCGAAGCCGAATTCGTCGGCCACGAGTTCCGCGGTGTCGCTGTCGACCGACTGGTTGATCGAGGCGGCCGCGCCCATGGACATGAGCTTTCTCAGCAGCGCCGCCGCCTTCACGCTCATCATCTTCGCGAGTTCGGAAACCACGACCGTCTCGCCTATCTTCAGGGATCTTTTCGACGGCTGCCCGGGAAAGACCGGAAGGATCCCGGCTTCCGCGCCGGCCGAGGCGCTTCTCTTCTTCCCTGCGCCGTCGAAATTCTGCCTGAGTTTGGGCTTTCTGTTCTGAATTACGTATTCTTTCCGGCTGGGACCGCTGGGGACCTTG
This sequence comes from Thermodesulfobacteriota bacterium, assembly GCA_965243595.1. Classification (GTDB taxonomy): domain Bacteria; phylum Desulfobacterota_D; class UBA1144; order Nemesobacterales; family Nemesobacteraceae; genus Nemesobacter. The sequence goes on along the minus strand of OZ251569.1, from coordinate 1,345,613 downwards.
GTCCGAAACGCCTTCTTGAGCTCCTCGAGGGTCTCCTCGTCGTGTATTTCCTCCTTGGAGGGCTTTCCCTTCTTCGCCTTTTTCTTCTGCTTCTTCGCCTCTTCGGCACCGTCCGCCCGCGGCGCGGGTTGCGGCGGGACGACATCCGGCGGCGCCTCGGCCTCCTCCGCGGGCGCGTCTTCAGACTCCTCGACCGCGACGGGCCCGGATTCCGCCTCCGCCTCGGCCGGCGGGGGGGGCGCTTCGGCTTCCTCCGGCGGCGGAATTTCGGCCTCGGCCGGCGGGGCGGCGTCCGCGTCCCCGGGCGGCTCCTCCCTCCGCGCCTTCTTTCTTCTTCTGACCGCGCCGGCGCCCTTTCTCCTCTCCACGACTTCCTGGCCGGTTTCGTACTTGAGAACCTTTACGGTCTCCCTGCTCTGTTCGGGAGAAACCTCAGGAGCATCCTCTTCGGGAGCCTTGGCAAACGTCTTTCTTATCTTCTCGGCGTCGGCGAGGGATATGGAGTTCTGAACGTTGGTAAGTTCCATTCCGAACTCCCTGCCCCTGCTCATGACTTCCCTGCTGGGAATGTCAAGTTCCTTGGCCAGCTGGTGTATTCTGATTTTGGGCATGGTACGAAAAAATCCGTCTGTTCACGAGGCGGTGGCGGACGCGTCCGACGCGTCTTCCCCCGGCGCCGGGGGCTCGTCCCCCTTCGTCTCTTCGGCGGCCTCGGGACCTTGCGGCCCGGCCGACGGCTCCCCGTCGCCTTCCCCGCCCTCCGGGGTCTCCTCCTCGACGCTCATTTCCTCGAGCTTCTCCACGAGAGCCACGCGGGCGGCCTTCTGCAGGGACGACACTTCCTCTTCCTCGAGACTTCCCACCTTCATGAGCACTTCGGGTTCGCAGAAAGCTATGTGTTCGAGAGAATAGAATCCGTCGTTGTAGAGCAGGTTGGCCGTAACCTCGCTTACCGAAGGAAGGCTGGTCAGAAGCGACAGCACCTCCTGCTGCTCCTCCCTGATCCTGGACTCGGTCTTTATGTCTATTTTCCACTCGGTGAGCTGCGAGGCCAGCCTCACGTTCTGCCCCTTTCTTCCTATCGCCAGAGACAGCTGGTCGTCGTCGACTATGACTTCCATGGAGCGGCTGTTCTCGTCGATCACCACCTTGTTCACCACCGCCGGAGAAAGCGCGTTGCAGACGTAGCGCGCGGGATCTTCGGACCACGGCACTATGTCCACCTTCTCGCCCCTGAGCTCCTGGATGATGCTCTGCACGCGAGAGCCCCTCATTCCGACGCAGGCGCCGACGGCGTCCACGTCCGAGTCGTTGGAGGCGACGGCTATCTTCGTTCTTCCCCCGGGATCCCTGGAGACGGCCCTTATCTCCACCACGCGTTCGGATATCTCCGGCACTTCCGACTCGAAAAGCTTCGTGACGAAACTCACGTGGGCCCTCGAGAGAATGAGCCTGGGCTCCCCCCGCGGCGATTCCCTTATGTCGAGAAGCACGGCCCTTATCCTCTCCTTCATCTTGTAGTACTCCCTGGGAACCTGGTGCTCCGGGGGCAGAACGGCCTCGACCCTTCCCAGGTCGACTATTATGTGCCTTCTGTCGACCCTTCTCACTATGCCGCCGATTATGGTTCCCTTTCTGCCGATGAACTCCTCGTATATCACCTTTCCCTCGGCTTCCTTGAGTTTCTGAAGAACCTTCTGCTTGGCGTTGTGGATGGCGATTCTCGTGTACTCGGGACTTATCTTCACCCCTATCATGTCCCCGACCTCGGCTTCGGGGTCGAGCCCGGAGGCCTCCTCCAGGGAGATCTCGAGTTCCGTCTCGCCCACGGTCTCCACCACTTCCTTGTACTCGAAAAGTTCGACTTCCCCCTCTTCGGGATTGAAGGAGACCTCAAGCTCCTTGTCCTGGTTGTCGACCTTGAGAAGTTTCTCCGCGGCCGAGAGGACGGCTTCCTCGACGGCGCTTATTATCATTTCCCTGTCGATTCCCTTGTCCTTGCCCACGGAATCTATCACCCTCGTCAGTTCCGTAATCATTTTCCCACTCCTTCGGCGAAATCGATTTCCAGGTTCGCCCTGCTGACCGAATCGAAAGGCAGGCTGTAGGAGCGGCCGTCGACGCTGACGACGACCATGCTCTTGTCCATGCCGACGAGGGTTCCCGAAAAGACCCTTCTGTTCTCGACGGGTTCCCTCGTCCTTATCTTCACTTTTCTTCCCTTGAATCTCTCGTAATCCACCGCCCTGACGAGCGGCCTTCTCAGCCCCGGCGAAGAGACCTCCAGGGTGTAGGAGTGCGGAATCACGTCGTAGGCGTCGAGAACGACGCCGAGCTCCCCGCTCACCTTCGCGCAGTCGTCGATTCCGACGCCGCCTTCCTTGTCGATATATATCCGAAGAATCCTGCCCCTGCCCTCGCTCGCGTACCCGATGTCCACAAGCTCGCAGGAATTTTCCTCCAGAATCGGATGAAGAACCTCCAGAACGGCCTTTTCAAGCTCTCCGTACGCCTTTTCCAAGCGAATTCTCCTTTTTCTCAAAACGCTTCAATAAAAAAGAGCGGGCAAAGACCCACTCTTTCCGAAAAACTTCTACATTCTACATAAAGCGAAAAAATCGGCAAGGAAACCGCCCGCTCCCGGGGGCGCGGGTCACGCGACCCCTTCCGCGTAGCGAAGCTCGAGCTCTCGAAGCTTCGATATCCTGTTTCTGAGTTCGGCGGCCTTTTCGAACTCGAGTCTCTTGGCGGCCGACTTCATCTGCCCGGAGAGCGCGGCGACGACCCCGGGAATCTTGTTCGGGGCGATGTCCGTATAATCCTCTTCCCCGTCGCGGTCAAGGTCGAGATAGTCGGCCTCCCACATGGAATCCATCGCGTCGGTTATGCCTTTTTCCACGCTCCTGGGGACTATGCCGTTTTGCCTGTTGTACTCCACCTGGATGTCCCTTCTCCTGCGGGTCTCGTCCATGGCGGCCCGCATCGAACCCGTCGTCCTGTCGGCGTAGAGAATCACCCTGCCCTCCACGTTTCTCGCCGCCCGGCCGAATATCTGCACAAGCGACGTCTCCGAGCGCAGGTATCCCTCCTTGTCGGCGTCGAGAACGGCCACCAGGCAGACCTCGGGTATGTCCAGTCCCTCGCGAAGGAGGTTTATTCCCACCAGGACGTCGAACCGCCCCGCGCGAAGGTCCCTCACGATCTTTATCCTCTCGAGGGTGTCTATCTCGGAGTGCAGGTACTCGACCGCGAGTCCCAGTTCCCTGTAGTAGTCGGTGAGGTCCTCGGCCGTCTTCTTGGTGAGGGTGGTGACGAGCGCCCTGTGTCCGCCCTGCGCCGCTTTTCTGAGCTCTCCCAGAAGGTCGTCCACCTGGTTCTGGGCGGAGCGCGTCTCCACCAGAGGGTCGGCAAGCCCCGTGGGCCGTATTATCTGCTCCACCACGGCGCCCGCGGATCTTTCGATCTCGTAGGGGCCGGGGGTGGCGGAAACGTATATCACCTGCCCGGCCTTCGCCTCGAACTCCCCGAAGTTCAGGGGACGGTTGTCGAACGCCGAGGGAAGCCGGAAACCGTTTTCGACGAGAGAGCGCTTCCTGCTCCTGTCGCCGAGATACATGCCCCTGAGCTGCGGTATCATCTGGTGGCTCTCGTCGATTATGCAGAGAAAGTCGTCGGGAAAGTAGTCGAGCAGCGTGTACGGGGCGTCCCCGGCGCTTCGCCCCGAAACGTACCTCGAGTAGTTCTCTATGCCGGGACAGAAGCCCATGGTGTCGAGAAGCTCGAGGTCGAACCTGGTTCTCTGCTCGAGGCGCTGCGCCTCGAGCTCCATCCCCCCGGCCCGAAGTTCCGCGAGCCTTTCCTCGAGCTCGATCCCTATGTCCTCGATCGCGGCCTCCAGAACGCTTTTCGGAGCCACGTAGTGGGAGCCGGGAAAGATGGAAATCTCCTCGACTTCCCCGAGCGCGCGGCCGCTCAGCGGGTCTATGCGGCGTATTCTCTCCACGAAGTCTCCGAAAAACTCGACCCTGACCGCCGCGTCCTCCTCGTGCGAAGGAAACACGTCCACCACGTCTCCCCTCACCCTGTAGGCGCTTCTCTCGAGGTCGTCTATCCTCCTTTCGTAGCGCACCTGCTCGAGCCTGCGCGTGAACTCGTCCCTTGAAAGCTCCATTCCCGCCGTTATCTCGGTAAGCATGCCGTAGTAGACCTTGGGGGCGCCGATTCCGTAGATGGCCGAAACGCTCGAGACCACGATCACGTCCCGGCGCCTGAAAAGGGCCTTGGTGGCCGCGTGGCGCAGCCGGTCTATGTGCTCGTTTATCGACGCGTCCTTCTCTATGTAGGTGTCGGTTTCGGGAATGTACGCCTCGGGCTGGTAGTAGTCGTAGTAGCTTACGAAATAGTGGACCTCGTTTTCCGGGAAAAAGTCCTTGAGCTCGGCGTAGAGCTGCGCCGCGAGGGTCTTGTTGTGAACGAGTATCAGGGCGGGACGCCCGGCGTCTCTGATCACGTGGGCCACGGTGAAGGTCTTTCCGCTTCCCGTGACTCCCAGCAGAACCTGGCTCTCGAGTCCCAGGCGCACCCCGTCGCCGAGGGCGGAAATGGCCCCGGGCTGGTCGCCCCGCGGGGAGAACGGACTTTTGAGGACGAAGGGAGATTTTTCCGAATCCATCGCGTGGAGTATATTAACTCACGGAAACGGCTACCATGAAATGAACGGAAATTCCGCGCGAAGACAGAAGCGGACACTCAAAGACGGGATGTTTGCATACAGTGGATTTATGAAATTGACGAAAAGGGCGATTGGACTTGCGGGGGAAAAGGACTTCCGGCTGCAGCTCGGGAAGCCAAGACAATAGAATTTTTATCTTACGCTTATGAACCGCGGGAGGAGACGACAAATGAGTAAAGGCGAGAAACTAAACAATTCTTTTTCAAGAGAAAGAAACTCTCTTTACGGAGACTTCGTTTTTCATGGCCATATAGGGGGAGGCAAGGTCACGGAGCCTCCAGAGACGGCGCCCGACATAGATACCAGCACAATACCGCCTTTGCGGGGTAGCGGCGGGGAAGCTGTCATCACCGTTATCGTCTCGCTCACCAGCGAGGTGCCTCCTTCACGAAACGACAAATCTGTCTATAAAGATTATAATAAGCGCGGTTACCAGCCCTCGGGAAGCGGGAAGGTTAAAAAGCCCCCGACAAATACGCCGAATCAGGGTTCCAGCGGGAAGAAAGGATAACCGAAATGAAGCCAAGACAGGATTAATTTCACGAGGGATTTTTTCCGCAACCCAGGCTTCCATGAGCGAAGAAAAAGGCAAGGTTTATCTTATCGGCGCCGGACCCGGAGACGCGGGATTGATTACCCTGAAAGGAGCCGAGTTTCTCGGCGAAGCCCAAGTCGTAATCTACGATTCCCTCGTGAATACGGACATATTGAAGTTCTGCCGCCATGACGCCGAACTTGTTTTCGCCGGGAAAACCACGGGCAGAAAACAGATTTCCCAGGACAAGATAAACGAACTTCTCGTGGCGAAAGCCAAAGAGGGGAAAACCGTGGCGAGGCTAAAGGGAGGCGACCCGTTCGTTTTCGGAAGAGGCGGAGAGGAAGCCGAAACAGTAGTCAAAAACGGCATAGAGATCGAAATCGTTCCGGGAGTGAGTTCCGTTACCGCCGTTCCCGCCTACGGGGGAATTCCTCTCACTCACAGGGATTACAACTCCTCTTTTTCGGTTTTCACGGGACACCAGGGAGAGAACGAAGACCTCCCGCTTGACCCTTCCCGCGCGGAGACGATGGTGTTTCTCATGGGGCTGGGAAACATCGAAACCATCATGAAAAAACTTCTGGACGCGGGAAAAGATCCGGAGACTCCCGCCGCGATCATATCCAGGGGCACCCTTCCTGAACAGGTATCCGTCCTCGGAACGATTTCCGACATAGCGGAAAAAACCAGGAACCTGGACGTAAAGACCCCGGCCACCCTTCTGGTCGGAGAGGTGGCCGCTCTCAAAAACTCGATTTCGTGGTACGAGAAAAAACCCCTTTTCGGAAAAACCGTCATGGTTACGAGGGAAAGGAAGAACTGCCGGGAATTCTCCGCCCTGCTCCGCCGCCACGGAGCCGGAACCGTGGAGTTTCCCACAATCGAGGTAAGGCCGGTCGAGGAGAACGCGGGCGACCTGCTTTCCGGAGAAAATCTGGAAAGCTACGACTTCGCGGTGTTCACGAGCGTAAACGGCGTGGAACGTTTTTTCGAAACGCTAGCTTCCCTGGGAAAGGACTCGCGCGCGCTCGGGGGCAAAACCGTCATAGCCATAGGAAAAAGAACCGCGGAGCGGCTGGCCGGATACAACATAGCGGCCGACCGCGTCCCGCAGCGCTACACCGCGGAAGGAGTGATCGAACTCGCGGAAACGCTCGACCTGAGAGGCGGAAAGGTGCTTATCCCGAGAGCGCTCGTCGCGAGGGAGATTCTGCCGGAAGCCCTCGGAAAAATGGGAGCGGAGGTGGATGTTCTGCCGCTGTACGAAACGCTCGTTCCCCGGTACGAAAAAAAAGAGCTGGATTCCGTAAGAAGGAAATTCGCGGACGGTCTCATAGACCTCGTCGCGTTCACAAGCTCCTCCACCGTGAGGAACTTCTTCTCGCTGCTGGGGAAAAACCCCGGGATTTTCTCCAGGACGGAGTTCGCCTGCATAGGCCCCGTAACGGCCGCGACGCTTGCCGAGCAAGGCTTCGCGGCGGCCGTCACCGCCCATGTGCACACCGTCGGCGGGCTCTCGGAAAAAATCCTGAACTTCTGTCTCGAAAAACGGGGAAAAGAGTGAAATGCCAAGATTCCCGGTTACAGGAAATCTCGTTTCCGAAGACGGCGCGACGCTGACGGGAACCATATCCGAGAGCGACCACGCGCACATAACAAGGGTGATGAGGCTCGGACCCGGAGACCCGATAACGGTGTTCGACGAAAAATCCTTCGAGTACGAAGGCAGGATAAAGAACATATCGACAGGGAACATCGAAGTGGAAGTTCTCGACTCGCGGCGGGTCGAATCGGAACCCGAACTCGAGCTCAACCTCTTCCAGGCGGTTCTCAAGGGAAACAGGATGGACAGGGTGATAAGGGAGACGACCCAGCTCGGGGCGTCGGGAATATTTCCCGTGGTTTCGCGAAGAACCCTGGTGAGGTCGACGGCGAAAGTGGAGAGGTGGAACAGGATAGCTCTCGAATCGACGAAGCAGTGCGGAAGAACGGATCCTCCCCGCGTGGCGGAACCCGCGGACTTTCGGTCCTCGCTCGGCATTGCAAGCGACAGCGAGGTCAAGATCATACTTCACGAAAACCGGACGGATTCCCTCGGGAGCTATATGGATTCGCAAAGCCGGCGGGCAAGGTCGGTAAACGTTTTCGTCGGTCCCGAAGGAGGTTTTTCGGAAGAGGAAATCTCTTTTGCCCGCGAAAACGGCTACGCGCCCCTGAGGCTCGGAAAAAGAATACTCAGGGCCGAAACCGCTTCCGTGGTCGGGGTGGCGCTTCTGCAGTCGGGCTTCGGAGACATTTAGACCGACGGTTCACGGAACCCCCACCCTGTCCGCGCGCTTTCTTATGCGCGTTTTCGCGATATGTTAGAATCATGAGCGGGATTTCGCCGATGAAACTCAACAAGGAAAGAAGCTTCAAGGAAATAACGCTGAATTACGATTCCCTGGACGAAAAGGACATTCTGACCATCGAGTCGCTCAACGAAGCGTTCGGTCCTGATGAAATGCAATTAAAGCGCAAGGGCAATCAGGTAACCGTTCTGCTCAGAGAAATCGATATCGACAAACTGAAGGGTCTTGGCGACTCCCTGAACGGATTTACCAACAGGCAAATCGTCCAAGATGTCGTTGCCGCGATAGAGCAGATAAAAAGTTACGGCGTCAACGGCAACAAGAGAAACTACGTCGACTACAACAAGGAAAGAAAGGTAAAGAACAGAAAGACCAAGGAAACGAGAAGAACGCAATATTATTACGCGCAGGACAACACCTTCTCCCAAACCAACAACGAACTGCCCGAAGAATACAGGGATAGAATCATTGCGGGCGACAGCGAAGCCGTCCTGAAAGACGTCCCCGACAATTCCATCGACCTGGTCTTTACGTCGCCGCCTTACAACTTCGGGCTGGATTACGCCGAAAACCAGGACGCGCACTACTGGGAAGACTACTTTGAAAAGCTGTTCAAGGTGTTCGGGGAATGCATAAGGGTGTTGAAGTACGGCGGAAGGATAATAGTCAACGTCCAGCCCCTGTTCTCCGACTACATTCCCAGCCACCAGATAATCGGCAATTTCTTCATGGAACGGAAGCTGATCTGGAAAGGCGAAATCATATGGGAAAAGAATAATTACAACTGCAAGTACACGGCCTGGGGAAGCTGGAAAAGTCCCAGCAACCCCTATCTGAAATACACCTGGGAATTCATAGAGGTGTTCTGCAAGGGAGACCTGAAAAAACCGGGACTGAAAGAAAACGTAGACATTTGCGCCGACGAGTTCAAAAAATGGGTTGTCGGCAAATGGTCCATAGCGCCGGAGAGGAACATGAAAGAATACGGACATCCGGCGATGTTTCCGGAGGAACTGGCGGCAAGGGTGCTCAAGCTCTTCAGTTATCAGGGCGATATTATACTGGACCCGTTCAACGGGGTTGGGACGACAACCGCCGTGGCCAAAAAACTGAAGAGAAACTATCTGGGAATAGACATTTCCAACGAGTACTGCGAAGCGGCGGAACAAAGACTAAAGGAAATACAGTGTCCTCTCTTCTAAAGCGCAGGATCGAGGACATCATAGCCGCATATGACGATGTGGTGAAAGGAGTCGACGAAAGCGCCCGTGAAGAAAAAGGCAGAGCATACGGAGGAATAGTAAGAGCCAAGAAAGGCAAACTGCAGGAGGCTATCACGGAAGAAATCATAAAGGCGGCCTGGGAAAATGTCGGGGGATCCGGGTCCCGCTTGTCCGTCAACTCGAAAAAAATCAGAATACCGATAAAAAAGGATTACGTTTCACGCATAGAGAACGAGGAAGTCAGAAACCACATTCTCTCCAACATGCCGGAGTATTACTATCTCGCAAGCGTGGACAAGCAAGTGTTCGTCAACGGTAATTTCGTGATCGGCGTAGAGTGCAAGGCATATACGGAAAACGCCATGATGAAACGAATACTCGTCGATTTCACGCTTCTGAAAACGAAATTTCCCGACATCAGCTGCTATCTGTTTCAGCTGGAAAGTCAGCTCAGCGGAGATTACAGCGACAACCCGGGCGGAAGCAAGCTGGGAAGCAAAAGAACTCATACCCTGATGTCTTATTTCCCGGAAGTCGACCTGCGGATATGCACGCTGCTCGAAGGAGAAAGGAAAGTGGACGAGCCGATACACAAGCCTGGATTTTTCAAGCCGCTGACGGAAGCCGGCGTCAGAAAAGCGATCGAGCTTCTGTCGGACGACCTGAAACGGTATTGCCGATAAGCGAAACGGGTTTTCGGATTTCACGACGGCCAGGAGATTCGTCAATTCGCCTTACGAGGTTTCTTTTCCCCTGTAGAGAAAAAACGCCGTTCCCGCCCCGGCCGCAAGCAAGAACAGAATGACGGGAAGGTAAGTCCCGAAAGCGCTTTCCGTGAAAGGACGCCTTGCCGCGATAAAGGCGGCGACAGGAGGCGTTGCCGGGGATTTGAGGTATTTCAGAAACTCCTCGCCGTGAATCACGACGCTTTCTCCCTCGGAACCGAAATCTTTCACCGAGACTCCCAGGTCCGTCTTCCTGACAAACACCGCCAGTTCGCCCGCTTCGTAGTCAAGTCCCACGGGAAATTTCCCGCCGAGGCCCGAGACCGGAATCGAGTAACTGAGAGCGACCTTCCTTTCCCCCGGCAGAAAAGGAACGGTGTGGTAGACCTTCTCCCCTTCCCTCTCCAGTTCCGCGGGGTCTACTCCCCCGGAAAAAACCACCTCCTCGGCGTTTCGGGGAACGGAGAAAACAAGCGTTCTCAGTCCAGAGGCGTTCGGCTTTCCCACGAAGACGGTATCGGCCGAATTGCGAAAATCGTAAAGGGAAGTGACGTTCACCGCGGTTCCCTCGTCGTTCGGATAGACGATTATGTTGAGCGTCGGAAGAGATATGTTTCCGTCGGAATCGGTGGTGTCGTAGACGGGAAGGTCGAGCGTGATTTCGTCTTTTCCCGGAGGGAAAACCATTTTCTCCGAGACGTACTGGACTCCCTCGTGAAAGACCGTAAGCTCGTAGCTTCTGTCCCACTCAAGACCGGGGAAAGAAAACCGCCCCCTGGAATCGGCCTTGGCGAAGCGGCGGTCCCCGGACACTTCTCCCATGTAGGAAACCAGGGCCACGTCTTGTCCGGCCCGGGGCTTTCCGCTCGTGACGTTGTTTATCAATCCCCTTATCGTCCCTTTTTCCGAAAGGTCCCCGGGAACCTCGTAGCCAAGCAGGTAATCGGCGACGAGCCGTGCGCTCTCTTCGGAGAGATTCATCGGAGGCATGGGGGGATAGCCTTCGTTAAGCGGCTTTTTTTTCCGCTCCCCGTACACGAGTTCCGGGTTGCGGGCCCACTTGATTATTTCATCCCTGGAATATCTCTCCCCGACGCCCAGAAGGTCGGGACCGACGAACCTTCCCCTTCCGAGAGTGTGACACCTGGAACACTTTCCCTGAGTGAAAATTTCCTCGCCCGAAATCGCGGGCTCGGCCGGCAAAGCCGCCTCTCGGGAAAAAACAAAGAGGAAAACGAAGACAACGCTCGCAAATGTTCTTTTCACGGTCGCTTTTTATCGTTCCTTTGGAAAATCGTGAGAATCTCCCGCGTCCGGAAGCGGACCGGGCGGGCTAAAAGCCTTGATTATATACCCGATAGCACGAAAGATTTCTCGTAATTTCGAAAACACCGCAGCTATGAAAAATGTCAGGCGTGATTGGAAGAACTGTGGATAATAGCGACGGACACAGGTAGATTTTCGTTTGTGAAGTAACATGGAATGAGAAATCCGTGTATCGGAATTATTTCACCAGACGATAATTTCGCGTTTTAGGTGACACATGTCTGAGAAGCAACTTCATCTTCCTCTTAACAACACCCGGGAAGACCTTGAATCGCTTGCGATATCTCCCCTCAAGGAGATAGGCGCGTATGAAGCCTTGTGGGCTCAGAAGGAAATGTCTTTCAAGAAAATAGCCGACAATCGCCGCGCCAGCCCCGAATCTCTGTTGTCAGACTTTGTGGAAGGAACCTCTTACGAAGAATTCGCCGCCCGCGCCCTGGACATACTCGCAAAGTCCGGTATCGGTGTCGGAGAGTTCGGAATCCGCGTTCACGGCCAGTGGGAATATCCCGAACGTCTGCGTGACGCGACACACCCGGTCGAGCTGCTCTATTTCCGAGGATGGTGGGACTTGGTCTACACGCGGTCCGTAGCGGTAGTCGGTACTCGCAAGCCGTCCAAGCAAGGAACCGCCCGTACTCGTCGCCTGGTTAAAAGACTTGTCGCAGACGAATTCACGGTAGTCTCCGGTCTAGCCGCGGGAATTGACACGGTTGCGCACACCGCCGCAATTGAGCTCGGAGGCAAGACGATCGGAGTTATAGGAACGCCGATTTCCGAAGTTTATCCTAAGCAGAACGCAAGGCTTCAGGAGCAGATAGCCAATGAATATCTACTGGTCAGCCAAATTCCCGTATGGCGCTACTCGCAGCAAGTACCACGCGGCAATCGCCTGTTCTTTCCACAGCGCAATATGACCATGTCCGCGCTAACCGAGGCAACCATCATCGTCGAAGCCGGAGAGCGGTCCGGAACGCTCATTCAGGCTGATGCGGCACTGAAGCAGGGCCGTCGGCTTCTTATTCTTGACAACTGCTTCCGTAACACGAACCTCGCTTGGCCTGAGGAGTTCGTAAAAAAAGGCGCTGTCCGAGTTTCGGAATATGAAGAAATGAAGAGGTACCTCGATTATTCCAAGATTCACTAGATGGAATGTAACGCTTAAAGAGAAAACTCCAACGACGAAATATCTTGGCCAAACCATATCTCAACAGAATTGACAATTGTGTTTGTCGGAGGAATTTTTTTCGCTCGAAGAAGAATCCAAAGAAATTAAAACAAAGCTTCTGCATCTCATGATATTATGTGTTTTCGAGGTTTTTAAGCGGATACATCTCAATCGGAGGCTTGAGAGACTTGCGGTTCTGCGTTCCGCATTGACGGGGGAAAATTTCAATGGGCTTAACCAACGCAAAAATTTTACTGCGAAATCCGAAACTTCCCGAGCTGGAATCCGTGGAGATCGACGCGCTGGCCGACACCGGAGCGGTTCATATGCGCATTCCGCGGCACATGCAGCTCCGGTTGCAGCTCGAAGAAATGGACAAAAAAGAAGTCACGTTAGCGGACGGAAGCCGGAAACTCGTTCCATACGTCGGTCCCGTCGAGCTGCGTTATAAAAACAGGATCGGCTTCGCCGGCGCTCTGGTCATGGGAAACCGGCCCCTGCTGGGCTCGATACCTGTGGAAGACATGGACCTCGTCGTGGTGCCCGGAACAAGAGAAGTAGCAGTGAATCCCGAAAGTCCCGACACGGCGTCGTCCATAGCGAAATAAAAGCGACCCGGCGCGGAACGGCGACTTCGCGGATCCCGCGCGCACGCGGAAAACAGCCCGCGGCAATTCCGCATTCCGAAAGACGGTTTCCTAATCCCTCTCCGCACGGCCGCTTCCAGCCTCGAGTTCCGAAATATTCCGCACGGCCGCAGCCGCCTTCTCCTTGTACCCCGACACGAGCGCCGAGTAGTCTTCCTCGCTCAGTTTTCCCATGTCCCGGTCAAGCTCCACGTCCCTTATCAGGGAATAGTAACGGTCTCTTTCTTCGTAAAGGGCGCGGAGCCGGTTTCCGCAGCCCGCGTCTTCGACATCGCTTCGGCGACCCGAAAAAAGGGGATAGAAGGTAAAGGCCGAAACCGCCAGAGCCAGAACGATCGAAACGGCGTATTCAGCCATCCGCGAAACCCCTTTTTCTTCTCCCGCCGGGCCACATGGTGACCGCGGCGCCGAAGACGATGACGAGACCTCCCGCCCATATCCAGTTCACCATCGGATTGAGAAGCGCCCTTACGTTGACCTTTCCGCCGTCCCCGACCTCCGAGAGTATCAGGTATAGGTCGTCGCGGAAAGTGGAGCGGAGCGCGACCTCGGTTTCCTGGTTTATCTCCCTGTTCCCCTCGTACTTGTAGATGTTCTTCTCGGGATACATGGTCGAAACGCTCTTTCCGTCCCTGAGAACCGAAAGCTCGGCCGAAACCCCGTCCTTGGCGTCGTTCGAAAAACGCCGGACCCCGCGGAAGACAAGCTCGTATCCGCCCAGAGAGAACGAATCCCCCCTGTCTAGAACCACCTCTCTCTGCGTGACGAAAACCGAAGACGCCGTGATTCCCACGACGAGCAGCACGACTCCCAGATGAACTATGTATCCCCCGTACCTTCTCCTGTTTCTCGCCACGAGGTTCAAGAAAGCCGAAACCGGATTCTCCCCTCTCGAGCTTCTCACCCTTATTCCCCTGAAGTACTCGAGAAACACGGTCGAGGCCACGAACCCGCAGATGGAAAAAGTGACGATCGCCAAGACGTCCCTCATCCCCAGGACGACCAGCGCCGCCAGAACCGCCAGGGCGACCAGGGCGGGGAAGAGAAAACTCTTTCTGAGGTTTCGCGGCGAGGCCTTTCCCCAGGAAACGAGCGGTCCCACGCCCATGAGCAGTATCAGCACGAGCCCTATGGGCACCCCCACGGCGTTGAAGTAGGGAGGACCCACCAGGATCTTGCTGCCGGTGAGGGCTTCGGAGAGTATCGGGAATATCGTTCCCAGAAACACGGCGAACGCCGCCGCGAGGAAAAGAAGGTTGTTGAACAGAAACGCGCTTTCCCTCGAAACGGCGGACTCGAATCTCTCCCGGCTCTCCAGGTCCCGCGACCTCCAGGCCAGAAGGGCGAAGGAAAAGACGAGAACGAAGACCATGAAGACCACAAAAGGCGGTCCTATGTCGGAGCGGGCGAAGGAATGAACCGAAGACACTATGCCGGTTCTGGTTATGAATGTGCCGAATATCGAGAGAAAAAAGGTGATTATGAGCAGGACCAGGTTCCACTTCTTGAGCATCTCCTTTCTCTCCTGGATCATGACGGAATGAAGAAAGGCGGTGGCGGTGAGCCAGGGCATGAACGCCGCGTTCTCCACCGGGTCCCACGCCCAGTATCCTCCCCAGCCCAGCTCCAGGTACGCCCACCTGGCTCCCAGAAGAAGTCCGGCGCTCAGAAACATCCAGGAGAAAAGGGCGTACTTTCTCGAGTTTCTTATCCACCGCCCTCCGAGTTCCCCGCCGAGAAGCGCCCCGATGCCGAAAGCGAACGGAACGGTGATTCCCACGTACCCTACGTAAAGCGTAAGGGGATGAATGGCCATGTAGCCGTTCTGGAGAATCGGGTTGAGACCCCTTCCCTCGCTCACCGCCGCGCCCAAGGGCTCGAACGGTTTTTCCACGTAGGCGATAAGAAAGAGGAAAAACGCCGCCACGGCGCACAGAACCGCGGTCACATACGGGTCCCCTCCGCGCTTTCCGCTTCTTGCCACCGCGAACGACGCGTAGAGGGAAAGAATGAAGCTCCAGAGAAGCAGCGAACCCGACTGTCCCGCCCAAAGCGCCGTCACCCTGTATATCACGGCGAGGTCCGTGCTGGTGTTGAGCGCCACGTACCTTATGGAGAAATCAAGGGTGATAAGCTCGTAGAGAAGGCAACACACCGCGACCAGAAGAAGAAAGGAAACGGACAAGACGGCGTTTCGCGCGCTTCGGGCGAGAGCCCCGCCGCCCGTTCTGGCCGCCGCGGACGAAGCCAAAAGACCGTAGACGGTGACGAAAAAGGAAAGAAGTACGGCGACGCTTCCGATATCAGACATCTTCAGCCTTTCTTTCTTTCGTAAAGGGAATCTTCGGACTCATACTTCGTGGGACACTTGGCGAGCAGAAGGTCCGCCCTGAACACGTTGTCGGCAAAGAGCTCTCCTTCCACCACGGCCTCGACCCCGTCTGCGAATATGTCCGGTACGATCCCGTCGTACTCGACGTCGAGCGTCCCCCCGCCCGCCGCCATGGTGAAGCGCAGGGAATCGTCGATTTCGTTTCTGATCGAGCCCGCGACCACCGTCCCCGAAACCCTGACCTTGTCCCCGTAGACCTCCGGCGTCTGCGAAAACAGCTCGTCCACGGTCACGTAGTAGACCATCGAATCCCTGACTCCGGCGAAGACAAGCCAGGAGACGAGGCACACTATCACCGCGACCGCCGCGACGAACCCTGGATTGGCTCTCATCCGTCTTCTCCCCGCCCGCCGGAAGCGAGCTTTTTGCCGAGAGAGACCGCCCTGGCCCGAAGGTAAAGCACATAGGCCGTAAGCGCGACCCACACCGCTACGCTCGACCAGAGAAAATATTCCACGGCAGTCGCTACCTCCCCTCCGCGCCCCTGGCGTAAAGGGCGTTTTCCATGTTCATTATCTTTTTTCTCTCGCCCAGAAGCAGAACGAAAAGAAGGGTGAACCCCACGAGCGTTACCAGAAGAGTGTGCATCATGGCAGGGTCTATCCCCCCTCCCCCGGGTCCGAAGACCACCGGGGATATTCCTCTTTTTATCCGCGCGGAAACGTACACTATCGGAAGGTCGACGAACGCCACTATGGCGAATATGGCCGAGTACCTGGCCCTTTTTCCCCGCCCCCCGGCCCCGGAGCGCAGAAGAAGATAGACGGCGTAGAGGACCCAGAGAATGAACGTGGTGGTGAGTTGGGGGTCCCACGTCCACCACGTTCCCCAGACGGGCTTCGCCCATATGCTTCCGGTGATTATCGTGAGGGTGAGAAGCACGACTCCTATCTCGGCGGAGCAGTAGGCCAGCACGTCCCATTTCGCCGCTTCCGTTCTGAGATATCGTATGCTCGCTACGAAAACCACCGTGAACGCCACGGTGGCGGCCCATACCGTGCCCATGTGGAAATAGAAGATCCTCTGTATGTGCCCCATGACGGTTTCGGTGGGGGCGTAGAAAAGCCCCATCCACGTGGCGACCGCCATGACGGCGAACGTAGCAAAGAAAAGCGTCTGTCTCATGTTTTCAAGAAAAAACGGGTCACTCCCCGCTATCCTCCATAAGATACTCGAACAACAAGGAGCAGAGAAGAACGAAGATTATATCGAAGGAAACGAGCACCTGCAAAGAAAAGGCGTAGTGCGCCGCGGGTCTTCCCTCCAGTATCGAGGCGCATATGCCGACAGATGTTATCACCACGGGTATCGACAGGGGAAAGACGAGCATGGGAAGCATCATTTCCCGAAGCCTGGTGCTGAGGGCCATGGAGGAGAAAAAGGTGCCGAGCGAAACGAATCCCACCGTTCCGAGAACCGTGACTCCGAGCAGGGGAAGAAAGGTTCCCGCGAGGGAAAGCTCGGCGTCCCCCGTGCCGGGCAGGAAAAACAGGATGAAAAGCGGAAGGATGAAAAGCTCGGACACGAGAACCACGATCACGTTCGAGAGCAGCTTTCCCAGATATACGTGACTTCTTTTGACGGGGGTCAGGAGAAGGAACTGAAGCGCGTTGTTCTCCCTCTCGAGCGAAAACGACCTGCCGAGCGCGAGCAGCCCCGAGAAGATGAAGGTTATCCAGACCAGGGCGGAGACGGTGCGCGGGGCTATCTGGGAGCGAAACTCGAAGGCGACGCTGAAAACCAGAACGAGCAGAAGCGAAAACACGAACATGGTCGGAAATATCTGCCTCGAGCGCCACTCCGTCAGCAGGTCCTTTCTCAGTATGAGGGTTACGCTCTTCACTTTCCGCTCTCGGAACCTACCCGGGAAAAATAGACGTCCTGGAACTCCCCGCGGTCGGGCTTTTCGGAAGAAAGGTAGACCACTTCTCCGCTTTCCAGGACGGCGGCCCTGTCGCAGAGCGAAAGCCCCTCGTAGACGTTGTGCGTGGTCATGACGACGGTCTTGTCCTCCTTCATGGAATCGAGCAGGGAAGAGAGCACCGACGCCCCGGCGCAGTCGAGACCGCTGTAGGGCTCGTCGAGAAAGAGTATACGCGGGTCGTGAACCAGGGTTCTGGCGATGGCGAGTCTCTGCCTGGTGCCGAAGGAAAGCGTGCCTACCAGGGCGTCTTTCTTTTCCCCGAGTCCCATTTTCTCCAGAACGTGTCCGCATCTTTCCCGAAGATTGTCGACGTCGTAGAAGGCGCCTATGAACTCGAGGTTCTCCCTGGCGGTGAGGTTCTCGTAGAGCATCGTGTGATGGGAGATGAACCCCACGAGCTTTCTTATCTCGTCCTTTTTCCTCGAAACGTCGAAACCCGCCACGAAAGCCTCTCCGTCGCCCGGCTTGATGAACGTGGCGAGAATCGAAAGCAGCGTGGACTTGCCCGCGCCGTTGGGTCCGAAGACGGCGAGAAACTCCCCTCTCGCGACGGAGAGATCGACTCCGCGAAGCGCGCGGTGGAACCCGAAAGTCTTGGCGAGTCCCCTCGTCTCTATTTCCAACGCCCCGCCGTCCATTCTACTTCGCTCCCGCCAGAAGCTTTTCGTAACCGCCAAGTTCCGAGACCCAGCGGGAAAGTTCCTCGATTCCGCTCTCGTATCCGCACACGGGCTCGTAGCCGAGTTCCGCCTTGGCTTTCCGCGCGCTGTACGTCCTGCTTTTCGAAAGGGCCGAGACCGCGAAACGGGTAAGAACGGGGGGAGTTTCGGATCTCTTCGCCGCGTATATCTTCTCGAGAGCGAAGGCGACCAGATATCCGAGAGCGTACGGCACTGTGACCCGCGGCTTCCACTCTATTCCCGCCGCGGCCAGCTGGTCCGCGACGAAACGGTTCTTGTCCATCGACTCCCCGTCGTTTACGAAATAGACGTTTCCGGCGGCGCGGGGAACGGACGCGCAGAGCAGGGTCGCGTGAGCCAGATTGAGAACGTGGCACGGAGACATCATCTTTTCGTTGAAACCCATGTTGACCAGAACTCCCTTGAGCGAGGCGTCGACGAGTCTCGGAAGTATCACGGTGTCCCCCGCTCCCCACACCTGCGACGGGCGGACGGCTACGGTCTCAAGACCCCCCTTTCCGTCGTATTCCATCACGAGCTTTTCGGAAAGGGCCTTGGTCTCGTTGTAGGAATCGTCGTAGCTTCGCGGATACGGATGGGTCTCGTCTATGTCGGCCAGGTCCGAAGGGGCGAAAAAAGAGGAGTTCCAGGTGACGGTGGAAGAGCTCATGTGGACGAACCTTCTCACTCCCGACGCGACCGACGCGTCGAGGAGCGTTCTCGTCGCTTCCACGTTCTGCCTGAAGAAATCCTCGCGCCTGCCCCAGTCCGAAACCTTGGCGGCAACGTGAAAGACGCAGTCGCACCCCGCGGGGAGGCTCCGAAGCGAGGCCTCGTCGTCCAGGTCTCCGCGGACGAGTTCGGCCCCGAGGGAGCGAAGCAGGGTCGTGTCGCTCGTTTCCCTGACGAGGCATCTGATCGAAAATCCCTCGTCCGCCAGTCTCTCCGCGAGCTTTCCGCCGACAAAACCCGTGGCGCCCGTCACGGCCGCCTTCGCCCCCCTTCCCCGTGGAGTCGTCGCGGCGGGTTTCATTTGCCGGCTTCCTTCTCCCAGTCCGCTTTCCTGAATCTCTTTTTCCTCTCCACGTCCTTTCTCGAGAGCATGGTCTTGCCCGGCTTTGCGGGAACCGGTTTTCTCGTTCTGGGTCTCCTGCGTTTTTCCTCGCTCATTTCTTTCCGCCCCGCTTTGGCTTTGTCGCGCGCGGCGCGGCGAGTATAATAATGTATTAACCGGATCGGACAAACAGCGTAACCCGCAGGATGAAATATCTCCACACCATGATAAGGGTCGGCGACCTGGAAAAGTCGATCGCTTTCTACACCGAGGTGATCGGTCTTTCCTTTCACAGGAAGACGGATTATCCCGAAGGCAGGTTCACGCTCGCGTTTCTCGGCAGCGGAGGCGACGCCGAGCCTTTTCTGGAACTCACCCACAACTGGGACGTCTCGTCCTACGAACACGGAACGGGCTACGGGCACATGGCCCTCGGCGTCGAGGACATATACGCGACGTGCGAGAAGATAGAAAAGGCCGGGGGACGGGTAACCAGGGCTCCCGGGCCGATGAAGCACGGAACCACAGTGATAGCCTTCGTCGAAGATCCCGACTCCTACAAGATCGAGCTGATAGAAAGAAAGGACTGACCCGCCGTCTTCATTTCCTTTCGCCCCTTTTCTTCTTCCACCTGGAGTCCAGATATTTCTTGAGCCCGGCCTCGCGCCCGATTTCGGCGGGTTCGTAGTATATCCTGTCCCTTATCTCCTCCGGCAGAAAATCGTCCTCGACGAAATGATCCTCGTAGCTGTGGGCGTACTTGTAGCCCTTCTTGTAGCCGAGATCCTTCATGAGCTGCGTCGGAGCGTTTCTCAGGTGAAGCGGGACCTGGAGGCCCGGGTTCTTTCTCACGTCCTCCTCCGCCCTGCCTATCGCCTCGTAGGCCGCGTTGCTCTTGGGACAGCTCGCCAGATACGTGGCGACCTGCGAGAGGATTATCCTGCTCTCGGGCATCCCGACGTAATTCACCGCGGTAAAGCAGTCGGTGGCGAGCGTGAGAGCGTAGGGTTCCGCGTTTCCCACGTCTTCGGAGGCGAGTATGACCAGCCGCCTCGCGATGAACTTCGGGTCCTCTCCCGCCTCGAGCATCCTGGCCAGGTAGTAGACCGCCGCGTCGGGGTCGCTCCCGCGGACGCTCTTTATGAAGGCCGAGATCGTGTTGTAGTGCTCCTCCCCCGCCCTGTCGTAAAGAAGACTGCTTCTCTGGAAAACCTCCTTCACGAGGTCCTCGCCTATCCGGCGGGGCTTTTCCGGGTCGAGGAGGGAGGAAGCGACGTCGAGGGCGTTCAGCATCACCCTAGCGTCTCCCCCGCACAGTCCGACGAGCCGGTCGCGGGCCGCGGGTGACATCTCCGTGCCGGCGAGAACCTCGTCCCCGCCGAGGGCCTTTTCCAGTATCTCGCCCAGTTCCGCGGCCGAGAGGGGATTGAGAACGTAGACCCTGCAGCGGGAAAGAAGCGGGCTTATGACCTCGAACGAGGGATTCTCCGTCGTGGCCCCTATGAGCGCCAGGACTCCCTCTTCCACGCTTTTGAGAAGCGCCGCCTGCTGGGCCTTGTTGAACCTGTGTATCTCGTCGATGAAAAGAACGGTCTTTTTTCCCGACGCGAGGGCGTCGCGGGCGTCGGACACTATCCGCCTCAGTTCCCCCACCCCCGAGGAAATGGCGTTTATCTGGACGAACCTCGCGCCCACCCGCCCGGCGAGAAGTCTCGAAAGCGTGGTCTTTCCCGTGCCCGGGGGTCCCCAGAAGATCATGGAATGGACCACCCCGCCCTCGAGCGTCTTGGTCACCAGCCCCTGCGGGCCGACCAGGTGCTCCTGTCCCACCATTTCCTCTATGCTCTCGGGTCTCATCCTCTCGGGGAGGGGGAAAGATTCTTTCGAGGGCCTGAAAAGACCCGGGTCGTCGGGGTTCAATTCCGTCTCCTGCCGCGAAGTTCTCGCCTTTGCCCCAAAAGGTTAGAGACTCGGGACGGATAAATCAATTCCGAAGCCGTCCCCGCCGTCGCCCGCGCGTGAAAATGAGGGGGCGTTCGGTTATAATCAGGCCGTCGTGGACATTCAACTTCTGAAAAGGCTTTGCGACACTCCCGGCATGCCCGGGGACGAAGGCAGGGTAAGGGAGATCGTTGTCGAGGAAGTCCGGAAATTCACGGAAGACGTGAAGGAAGACGTTCTCGGAAACGTGATAGCGCGCATCCCGGGCGACGGCCCCACTTTCGTTCTCGACGCTCACATGGACGAGGTCGGCTTCATGGTCCACCACGTCGACCAGAGGGGTTTTCTGCGCGTGACTCCGCTCGGGGGGATGGACCCCAGGGTGTTTTACGGACAGCGGCTCGTGGTATGGGGGAAAAGACCGCTCAAGGGAGTGGTCGCGGCGGTTCCTCCCCACGTGACCAAGGCGTCGGGCGGGGCGAAGGACGTTCCCGAGATCGAGGACTGCGTGGTCGACGTGGGTCTCGGAGGCGGGAAGGTTGCCGACCTGGTGCGGATAGGAGACATGGCGTCGTTCGACACTTCGCTCGACGAGACGGAAGACGCCGTCATATCCAAGGCACTCGACGACAGGATGGGACTTTTCGTGATACTCGAGGCTCTCGGGAAAACCCCGTCGCCGGGCTGCGACCTCGTGGTCACCTTCACCGTGCAGGAAGAAACGGGACTTCGCGGAGCGCGCGTCATAACCCCGGTCTACGAGCAGGACTTCACCGTGGCGCTCGAGGGCACGGTCGCCATGGACATACCCGGGGTTTCGGAAAGCCGTTCGCTCGCGGCCGTCGGCAGGGGACCCGAGATCAGGCTTTCGGACAGATTCCTGGTCGCCCACAGGCCCTTCAGCTTCTTCATAAAGGAGCTTGCGGAGACAAACGGGATTCCCTGCCAGACGACGGTGAAAAAGGCCGGAAGCACCAACGCGACCGCCATGCAGGTCACGGGCAGGGGAAGCAGGGCGGCCGTTCTGTCCGTTCCCACCAGGTATCTCCACAGCCCGAGTTCCGTCGCCTACAAAAGCGACATCTCGAGCGCCATCGACCTCGTCTCGCTCCTGATCCGGGATATCGGAAAATTCCCGCTCCGGGAAAGATCCTGATGGAAGAGCTCGTCCGCGTATTCGAGGAAGTCGCGAGGGAGGAGTTCCCCGAGCTCGAAGGCGGCGGTGCCGTCCGGCTCCTGCGCGAGAAGATAAGGGAGAAGAAATACGACCTTCAGGACGAGGCCCTGATGGAGGCCGCGCTTCGGGAAGACGAAAAGGCGTTTAAGGATTCGTTCGCCGAAACGCTCGGGGAAATCCTGGAAAAGCGGGAGGAAGAAAGAGCCTTCCTTCTCTCGGACCCGGGACGGGAGGCGGCGGTCGCGGCCTTCATATCAAACACGGAAAGCACGATCGACTACTACTACAGCGCGATAATAGGAAAGCACTTCTCCTCGAGCTGACCGCAGGCGCTTTCCGGCCGGAGAATTCCGGCGACGAAACACTCCTCTCCGCGGATACCGAAACCCCGTACCGAAGAGAACTACCTGCCCCGCTTGCCTATCGGCACGTACTTTCTCTCGTCCTCTCCCAGGTAGACCTGTCTCGGCCTCGCGATCCTGGTCTCGGGGTCGTTCAGCAGTTCCAGCCACTGGGCGAGCCACCCGGCCGTCCTTGCTATGGCGAACAGAACTGTGAACATGCTCGTCGGAAGACCTATGCTCTGGTATATGAGACCGGAGTAGAAGTCGACGTTCGGATAAAGCTTTCTTCTCACGAAATAATCGTCCTCGAGCGCGATTCTCTCAAGCTCCAGGGCTATGTCCAGCAGGGGATTTTTCCCCGTGACCTCGAACACGTCGTGAGCTATGTCCTTGATTATCGCCGCCCTCGGGTCGTACGCCTTGTACACCCTGTGGCCGAAGCCCATGAGTCTGAACTCCCCCTTCTTGGCCCTTTCTATGTACTGGGGAATCTTGTCCACCGAACCTATGTCGGCGAGCATCTCGAGCACCGCCTCGTTCGCTCCGCCGTGGAGCGGACCGTAGAGGGCCGCGATCGCCGCGGCGGCCGAGGAATAGGGGTCGGGCTGGGAGCTCGCGACGTTTCTCATGGCGCTCGCGCTGCAGTTCTGCTCGTGGTCGGCGTGGAGAATGAACAGGACGTCTATGGCTTTCTCTATCGCGGGGTCCGGCTTGTACTTGGCCTCGGTCATCTTGAACATCATCGACAGGAAGTTGCCCGCGTAGCTCAGCTCGTTGTCCGGATAGACGTAGGGAAGCCCCATGATGTGGCGGTAGGAAAATCCCGCTATGGTGGGCATCTTGGCTATGAGCCTTCTGGTCTCGAGCTTCTGGATTTCGGTGTCGTATATGTTCTTGGCGTCCGGATAGAAGGTCGAGAGCGCTCCCACGGTGGCGAGCAGCATGCCCATCGGGTGGGCGTCGTAGCGGAAGCCGTCTATGAACTTCTTTATGTTTTCGTGGATGTAGGTGCGGTGGGTTATGTCGTGAACCCACTGGCCGTTTTCCGATTTCGTGGGCAGCTCGCCGTGAACCAGCAGGTAGGCGACCTCGAGGAAGTTGCTTTTCTTCGCAAGGTCGTCTATCGAGTATCCCCTGTATCTGAGGATTCCCTTTTCACCGTCGATGAAGGTCACCCTGCTTTTGCACGAAGCGGTGTTACCGAAAGCCGGGTCGTAGCTCATCATGCCGAAGTCGTCGTCGTTTACCTTTATCTGCCTGAGGTCGATGGCCCTTACGGTGTCGTTCTCTATGGGCAGCTCGTACGTTTTACCCGTTCTGTTGTCCGTCACGGACAAAGTGTCTTTTGGCATCTGCTGTATCTCCTCGCAATAGTGAAATTATCGAAATCAAGACCGCCGGCCGAATCCCGGTCGCGCCCGGAGCGAACGCCGTTTCGAAAAATGCCTCGCGCTGAAACTCCAACCAGTCGATTCAACCGAATGCGGATTATAACAGATTCGGGCGGCAAAGGCAAAAATTCTCAGCCGAACTCCACGAAGCTCACGGGAACGGGGGAAAAGCAGCACGCGAAAAGGACAAGCGACGCGAAAGCGAGGACCTTCCTGGCGGGGTCCAGAGCCACGTCCTCGCGCTCGGCGGGAGCGTGGGAGGTTCCGAGCGCCACGAGCACTATCGCCCAGAAAAGCCAGCCGGCCCAGCCCTCGAACGCAAGCCACGGGGGCAGGGACCCGGCCGCCGCGGAGAGACCCAGATACGGGGCCAGGTCGGCGAGCGGCGCCGTTCCCAGCCCCATGACGACCAGCGCGAGGACCGTCGCCCGCGATATCCTCCGGTGCCAGCGCCGCGGAAAGACGCTGTAGACCAGGTGGCCGCCGTCGAGCTGTCCCGCCGGCATCAGGTTGAGCGCGGTCACGAAAAGGCCTATCCATCCGGCGAACGCCACGGGGTGGAGAACGATCTCGTGTCCCTCGGGAACGGTTCCCAGGGCCGCTTTCGAAAAAAGGGCGAACACGGCCGAATTGCCCAGGGACATCGCGGAGCCCATCTCCGCGAGAGTCTCCGAATCCACCGCCACGACCTCCGAGAAAAGCAGTCCCGCGAACAGGAAGGGAAAGGCGGCCGCGGCTCCCGCGAAGGGCCCCGCGGCCCCTATGTCGAAAAGCTCCCTTCTCGAGGGTATCGGCGACCTTATCCTTATGAACGCCCCGAACGTTCCGATCGGGGAGACGAAAGGCGGGGCCGGGACGAAGTAGGGAACGGTGATCGAGACGCCGTATTTCCTTCCGTAGAGGTAGTGGCCCATTTCGTGCGCTCCCAGGATGATCATCAGGGAGAGGGAGAACAGGACTCCGCCCGAGACCGTGCCGCTCATGAGATACCCTGAGAAAAAAGTGGTCGCGGCGGTGAGGAGGAAAAGCGCGAGCGGAACGACGAGCGATCTTCCCGGCACCGCTACCCGACCTCCAGCATCATGGGGTCTATGGAGTTCAGAACGTCCTTCACGTGCCTCTCTATGTCCGACTCCTTTCTCATCCGCAGTATCTTCGACCTCATTTCCCCGAGCGTCTCCTCCGAGAGCCTGTCGCAGAGAAACTTGACGCAGGGAAACCGTATGGGGGAAACGCTCAGGTGGCGGTACCCCAGGGCCAGTATCAGGAGCGTTCCGGACGGGACTCCCGCTATCTCCCCGCATATGGAGATCTCCTTTCCCCGGGAGACGACTTCCCCGCGGACGAAGTCCAGCATTCTCACCACCGAGGGATGGAAGGCGGAGTAGAGATGGCCCACGGCGTTCGAGTTCCTGTCCACCGCGAGCAGGTACTGTATGAGGTCGTTCGTTCCGACGGAGACGAAATCCACTATGTCCAGGTAGTCCCTTATCTGGTAGGCCAGGGCGGGAACCTCCATCATTATTCCCAGCTTCGGCACGTCGGGCGCGGCGAGACTCACCTCGGCCGCGAGCTCCCCGACTATCTGCGCCGCGGTTTCCACCTCCCAGACGTTGGACACCATGGGCAGGAGAATCCTGAAATTCCCTCCCTTCTTCGCCGCCAGCAGGACGGACTTCACCTGGTCCCTGAAAATGTCCAGGTACTCCATGGAGAAACGTATGGAGCGGAGTCCCAGGAGGGGGTTTTCCTCCTCGGGCATGTCCAGATACGAAAGCACCTTGTCCGAACCCACGTCGAGCGTCCTCACGGTGACCCCCCCGGGGAAATCCGCCGACATCTCCTTGTATATCTTGAGCTGGGACCTCACGGTCGGCCACTTGCGGAACCGGGCGAAAGCGAATTCCGTTCTGAAAAGACCGGCGCTTTCGATTCCGTGACGCCTGGCCACCTCCACGTCGGCGGGGATCCCCACGTTGGCGGTTATCCGGACGGAGACTCCCCCTCCCGGGCTCTTCTGCGCTTCCCTCTCTATGAACCGCCGAAGCTCCGCCGCCCTCTCGCGCATGGCCGAGTACTCGTCCTTGAGCACCTGGTCGGGGTTGGTGAAGATGAAGCCGCTTCTTCCGTCCACTATGAGCTCCTCGCCGGGACGCACGAGGTTCACGACGTTGTCTATGCCCACGACCACGGGAATTCCCAGGGACTTGGCCACTATCGTCGCGTGGGACGTCTCCCCTCCCCTCTCGAGCACTATCCCCTCCACACCGCCCCGCGTCGCGGAGACGAACGACACGCCGATCTCCGAGGCCACCAGTACCGAGGGGGAGCCGTCGGCCGGGGCGGCCGTCTTCCTCTCCTTCGAGCGCGTAAGGTCGCGGAGCATTCTCTCGCCTATGTCGCGAAAATCGTGCGCCCTCTCCCTCATGTAGGGATCCGCCAGGGACTCGAAGCGCGACGCGTGGGACTCGAGATACTCGACCACCGCGGTTTCGGCCGAGACGCCCTTCTCCCCTATTATCCGGGTGGTTCCCTCTTCCATTTCGTCGCTGTCGACTATCATCAGGTGGGCGCGGAAAATGTCCATCTCGCTTTTCGAAAGCCTGCCCTCGGATTCCATTTTCCGTATCGTCTCCCGCAGTTCCTCCGAAACGTTCCTTATGGACCTGGCGACCCTTCTCTTCTCGACGGAAGGGGCGCGGAAAGCCGTCCCGCTTCCGGACACGCGGCCGAAAAGCCCGCGGAAGGTGACGGCCTTTCCTATGGCGACGCCCTCGGAGACCCCCTTTCCCTGGTAGGTCGTCGTCGCCCGCGTGGCGACCGAGGGAGGCTTGAGGCGGTCTAGGGTGTTGGCCACCTCGAGAACCCCGGCGAGTCTCAGCGCCACGATCTGGAACAGGGTCTCGTCCGCCGGGGTTATGTGCCTCGCGGTCTCGTTCTGTCCCACGAGCACCCCGACGCACACGTCCCGCAGCGTTATCGGAACGCCTATGTAGCTTTCGTATTCCTCCTCGCCTATCTCGGGAAAGTACCTGTAGTTCGGATGCAGGGAGGCGGGCATGGCGACGAGCGGGGACTTGGTCCTGTAGACCGTGCCGGTGAGACCTTCGTCGGAGCGCAGGGAAATGCCGCTTCCCGACTTTACCCGAAGACCCCTGTTGGCCCTGAGGTCCAGAACGCGTCTGCCGGGATCCCAGACGTATATGGAAACCACGTCGTAGCCGAGCGAGGAGGATATCTTCCTGACCACCCTTCGGAGCACGGTGTCGAGTCCCACCGACTTGTTTATCAGGTCGCTTATCTCGTGGACTATCTTGAGATGCAGATGCTCTTTTTCCGTTCGGTCCTTGTGTATCATCGCCCTCTCCTCCGCGAACCGGTCCCTACAGTATACATCACCCGCCGCGGGCGCCCGCAAGCGGACGGGGGTCCCGACGGCGGAGAACCCCGAAACCCGCCGCGCGGAGCGGAACCCGAAGGATGGATTTATGGAACGCCGCGTATATAATTCCCACCGCATGAGCCCCGGAAAAGTGAAGATCGCCATCGTCGGGTCGGGTCCCGCCGCGTTCTACGCGGCGGAGCACCTGCAGAAGAAGCTCGACGGCCGCCCCTACATAGACATGTTCGAGAAGCTTCCCACCCCCCACGGGCTCGTGAGAAGCGGCGTGGCTCCCGACCACCAGAAAATAAAGACCGTGGCCAGGGTCTACGACAGGGTCGCGTCCCATCCGCGCTTCAGGTTCTTCGGAATGGTGGAGTTCGGAAAGCACGTGACGCTAGGGGACCTCGAGGACCGCTACCACCAGATAGTGTTCGCCACCGGCGCGCAGGCGGACAGGAGAATGGAGATACCGGGAGAGGACGTCGCGGGAAGCCACACGGCGACCGAGTTCGTCGCTTGGTACAACGGCCATCCCGAGTACTCGCGCGCGGACTTCGATCTTTCGGGAAAGAGGGTCGTGATAGTCGGAGTGGGAAACGTGGCGGTGGACGTGGCCAGGATTCTCTGTCTCACCAGAAACGAGATGGAAAAGACGGACATCGCCGAGTACGCGCTCGAAAAGCTCGCGGCAAGCGGCGTGCGGGAGATACACGTGCTGGGAAGAAGGGGCCCGGCCCAGGCGGCCTTCACCAACCCGGAGCTTCGGGAGCTCGAGAACCTCGAAGACGCCGACCTGCTGGCCCTCGGGCGGGAAGCCGAACCCGATCCCCTGACGCTCGAGGAGCTAGAGAGGAACCCCCGCAGGACGGCCGAGGCGAAAATAGAGATAATAAGGAGGGCGGCGCGCAGAATCCCCTCGAAATCCAAGAGACTCACCGTCAGGTTCCTCGTTTCGCCCGTGGAAATAACGGCGGGCGAAGACGGCAGGGTGAAAAGCGTGAAGGTGGTGAAAAACAGGCTCTACAGGTCCCGGGACGGCTCCCTTCGCCCCGAGGCGACGGACGAGCGGGAGGAGATCGAAACGGACGTCGTGTTCCGCTCGGTCGGATACAGGGGAACTCCCCTTCGCGGGGTTCCGTTCGACGACGTCCTGGGGGTAATTCCGAACGACGGGGGAAGGGTGCTGGAGCGGACGGGAGGAGAGCCGCTTCGGGGGCTCTACACGACCGGGTGGATAAAACGGGGACCGACGGGAGTGATAGGAACGAACAAGCCGGACTCGGGGGAGACGGTAAGCCGCATGATCGAGGACATCGAGAGCGCAAGCACCCTCAGCCCGAAGCTCGCCTCGCCCGAGAGCGCGAGGGAGCTTCTCGGGGAGAGGTACATTTCCTACAACGAGTGGCTCAGGGTGGATTCGTTCGAAAAGGAAAAAGGCGAAAAGCGCGGCAGGCCCAAGGTGAAGCTCACGAATCTCGAAGAGATTCTCAGGGTTCTGGAGAAATAGGCCGCCGCGGGCGCACCGCCCTCCCGGAAACGGAAACCGAACCTACCCGGGAGTCGCGCGTATTCTTCTTCTCAGAGGATCCATTCCCCAGAGGGAGACGGATATCTCCTCTCCGATTTCGAAAACCCTGTTTCCCGCGTTCGAGAGAGGAAGCTCGATCAGAAATTCCGGAATGTAGACGTTAAAGCCCCTGTGTCCCCTGGAGCTCACGTACCCCCTGGCCCCCTTCACGTCCCGCTGCAGCAGGTAGCGGACGAGCCAGTACCTGTGCCTGCTTCTCTGGGCGTTCTTTATCTCCCTGGCGCCGAGGCTCACCCGCGCGTTGGTGTCCTCGAGCTCCGCCCCGTCGTAGCACACCCCTTCCCCGCGAAGCCAGCAGACGAGCTGGCGCTGCATGAGCAGGTCCATGTATCTCCTTATCGGGGAAGTCATCTGCACGTAGGAATCCACCCCTATGGACCTGTGAGGCTCGGGCTCGAGCGAAACCGCCGAGGGCCTGAGATGCTTTATCACCTTCACGGGAAAAAGAACGTCGGCGGGGTCGAGCTCCCGCGCCTCGGGATCCGTTTCGCGGGTCTGCGAGCGGAACGCGGCCGGAACCGCGTTTTTCGAGAAGAAGTCTCCCGCGAGGCGGTTCATGAGTATCATGCACTCCGAGACCACCTCGTGGGCGGGGGAGTTCATGGGGTCCTTTTCCGCCGAAACGGAGCCGTCGCTTCCCACCCTGATCTTGAGCTCGGGAAGCTGGACGAGAAAGGCTCCCTTCTCGATTCTCCCGCGCCGAAGGGCCCGGGCGAGGTCGAGAAGAGTCCGGCCCCACTCCTCCGAACCGAACATGCCGGTCGCCGCGGAGTAGGAGAGATTCTCGGAGACCCTCACCAGGGTGTTTTCGAACCGGTAGTCCAGAAGCTCGAGGCTCTCCGCGTCGAAAGAGACGAACAGCGAAAGCGCGGGGCGGAGTTCGCCCCGGGCAAGGCTCAGTTTTTCGCTCACAAGCCGCCGGGGAAACATGTCCGTGCTCCCCTCGGGAAAATAGACGGTTTCGGAGCGGGAAAGCGCCCCCTTGTCGAGAAACCCTCCCCTCTCGACCGCGCTCGCCACGTTCGAGATGTGAACCCCGAGAGTCATCTCCTCCCCGCCGCGCTCGAGGGAGATCGCGTCGTCGATGTCGCGCGTCCCCTCGCTGTCGACCGAAAAGACCCGAAGGTCCGTCCTGTCCGAGAACCCGTCGAACGCGGGCTCGGCTCCGATAACGGCCTCCGCCTCTTCCACCGCCCTCGCGGAATGCCTGAAGCCGAGCGAAATCTTCTTCGACTCGCAGTCGTCGTCCTTTTCCCAGAAACCCGTCTTTATCAGGAACTCCGCTCCCGCCTCGGGTTCCCTTATCCCCACGTCGTGGAGAAAATCCCTGGCTTCCTTCGCCCTCTCGTAACCGTCGAGATGGACCAGGTAGCCCTGGATCATCTCGAGAAATTCCAGGTGATCCCCCCCGGGCGAGGCGGGCGCCCCGCCTTCCAGAACCGAGCGCGCCCAGTCGGCCGCCGCCAGCCTCTTCCTCTCCCGCTCCTCCCTGAGCTCGGCCGCGCGGAGGGTGCGCGACACTTCCTCCCTCGAGCGGACCGCGTAGCCGTCCTCGGCTCTCGCCAGGTAGACCGCGTTTTTGTCCACCGCCCAGAAAAGCGAAAGCCTCTCGGAACCGGAAACCTCTCCCGCTCCCGAATGAAGGTCGAGCAGCTCCGCGAAGCTCACCGTCTCCATCTCGTCCACGACGCATTCCCAGAGTGTCTCCACGTCGACGGAGGACTTTTTCTCCTCGAGCTCCCTTCTCCACTTTCTCATTTCGAGCTTTTTCTCCGAATCCGTGAGATCCGGCGAGACGTGCACGGCCGTGCGCAGCACGAGCTTTTTCCCCTCGACCTCGTAGCGCTTTCCGTCCTCGGAGAAAAGGCCAAGGGAATCCTTGCCAGGGGAAACCACTATCCCGAGGGTCGGCTCCCTTCTTTTCCTGTAGACGACAAGCTCGTTTGTTTCCGGAGAATCCATCGGGGCGGGAAAGTCGGGTCAGTCGAGAGAGTCCTTGTATTCGAGAGCCGCTCTCACGAAATCCGCGAAAAGCGGGTGGGCGGCCAAGGGCTTCGACTTGAACTCGGGATGGAACTGGCAGCCCAGAAACCAGGGATGGTCGGAGATCTCCATTATCTCTACGAGATTTCCGTCCGGCGAGAGACCGCAGAGCGCCATTCCCTTCTCTTCGAGCGCCTCCCTGTAGCCGTTGTTCACCTCGAACCTGTGGCGGTGCCTCTCGGAAATCTCGCGCGTCCCGTACACCCGCTCGGCCAGGGTTCCCGGCCTCACCACGCAGGGATACGCCCCGAGCCTCATGGTCCCGCCCTTTTCCTCGACGTCCTTTTGCGATTCCATTATGTCTATCACGGGATTGCGGGTGCTCCCGCTGTTTTCCCTGGTGTCGGCGTCGGCTATTCCGCACACGTTTCTCGAAAACTCCACCACCGCGAGCTGCATGCCGTAGCATATGCCGAAGAACGGAACGCCGTTTTCCCTGGCGTACCTGGCGGCGCCGATCTTGCCCTCGATTCCCCTCTCCCCGAATCCCCCGGGAACCAGCACGGCGTGGGCGTCGGAGAAGCTGTCGGCGCCCGGGCTCTCCGTCTCCTCGGAGTCCACGTACTTTATCTCGACCCTCGAGTCGTTCGCTATTCCGCCGTGGTAGAGGGCCTCGTGGAGACTCTTGTAGGAGTCTCCGTGGGAGACGTACTTTCCGACCACTGCGACGCGGACGCTTCGGGATGGGTTCCTTATCCTGCGCACGAGGATCTCCCATTCCTCCATGTCGGGTTTCTTGGTCCACATGTCGAGGTATTCGACGATTATCTCCGCGAGCCCCTCCTTCTTGTACACGAGGGGAACCTCGTATATGTGCTCGACGTCCTTCGCGGTGATCACCGCCTTGCGCTCGATGTTGCAGAAAAGCGCTATCTTCCTCTTGACCTCGTCGGGAAGGAACTTGTCCTCGGTGCGGCAGAGAAGTATGTCGGGCTGAATTCCTATCTGCAGAAGCTCCTTCACGCTGTGCTGGGTCGGTTTCGTCTTGAGCTCTCCCGCGGCCGCGACGTAGGGAACGTAGGTGAGGTGGATGAAAAGCGTGTTCTGTCTTCCGATGTCGGATCTCAGCTGCCTTACGGCCTCGAGAAAGGGAAGGCTCTCTATGTCCCCAACCGTGCCCCCGATCTCGACTATTATCACGTCGTTGTCGTCTTCTAGGGCGAGCACCCGGGACTTTATCTCGTCAGTCACGTGCGGTATCACCTGGACGGTCTTTCCGAGAAACTTCCCCTCCCTCTCCTTGGAAATTACCGAATCGTAGACCTTTCCGCTGGTGAGGTTGTTTTTCTTGCTGAGCCTCGCCCTGGTGAACCTCTCGTAGTGGCCGAGGTCGAGGTCGGTCTCCGCCCCGTCGTCTGTCACGAACACCTCTCCGTGCTCGAAGGGATTCATCGTTCCCGGGTCGACGTTTATGTAGGGATCGAGTTTCTGGAGGGTCACCCGCAGGCCGCAGCACTCGAGAAGAAGACCGATCGAGGAGGCCGAGATTCCCTTCCCGAGGGAAGACATGACGCCGCCGGTAACGAAAATGAACTTGGCCCTTTTCAAGGATTAAAGCCCCTTCAATCGTTTGTAGTCAGCAAGACGGAAGCAAGAAACGAAATCGGGAGATGAATATATTCGATTCGCGGGCAACTTACAATCGGGAACGGGATTCCGGAACCGAAATTCTTCGGGGCGGAGGGCTCAAGTCTCGGTGAATCTTCTATTTTCGGGATTTTTTCGGGTTCGCCGCCGGAGTCTCCCGCGACGCATCATGAGCCGGACGACGCACGCCGCAGACGCCCCGCGCTTTTTCCCGTCGCGGAGAATCTCCTCAACCGCCGCGGATTCTGCGGCGAATATTGTTGCCCGTGCGGTGAATAACATGTGGATACACGAACATAAAGACTGGCCGGCATTCACCTGGGATTTCGAAACGCTGGCTTTCAGACTGGCCGACATTCGCCATCGCCAGGGACGCCTGCTGGGCAGAATGGAGAATCTGAGCTTTGAATTGAAGTACGAAGCGACTCTGAACACTCTTACAAACGATGTCGTAAAATCCTCCGCGATAGAAGGAGAAAATCTCGACCCGAAAGAAGTTCGTTCTGCCATAGCGTGCCGACTGGGAATCGATATCGCCGGTCTTGCACGCTCAAGCCGCCATGTCGAGGGCGTCGTCGAAATGACGCTCGACGCCACGCAGCGGTTCGCCGAACCTCTGACGAAAGAGAGGCTGTTTAGCTGGCACAAAGCTCTTTTTCCGACAGGAGAAAGTAGCAAGCGCCGAATCACGGTCGGCGCTTGGCGTACCGCGGACGCGGGACCCATGCGGGTCGTCTCGGGGTACGCGGGACGCGAAAAAGTCCATTTCGAAGCACCGCACGCAGACAGACTGGAACGGGAAATGGAAGCCTTTATTGCATGGTTAGAGGGCGACGACGGCATCGACCCCGTACTCAGGGCAGGTCTGGCTCACTTCTGGTTCGTGACCGTCCACCCCTTCGAAGACGGAAACGGCAGGACCGCAAGAGCGATAGCCGACACGGCACTGGCCCGCGCCGACAGTATGTCCGACCGTTTCTACAGCCTCTCTACGCAGATAGAGTCGGAGCGCAAGGATTACTACGATCAGCTTGAACGCCAGCAACGCGGTACTCCGAATGTAACGGGATGGTTAGAATGGTTTCTGGACTGCCTGGGACAGGCGGTCGACGGAGCCGACCTTGCGCTGAACGCCGTTTTGTTCAAAGCGCGCCTTTGGGAAAAAGTCAACCGGAAGCCCGTCAACGAGCGCCAGCGCCTGGTCGTCAACCGCATGCTGGAAGACGGCTTCAAGGGTCACATGAACACATCGAAATACGCCAGGATGGCCAAATGCTCGACGGACACGGCCTTGCGGGATATTCAGGAACTGAAGGAACGCAATATCTTCATACAGAATCCCGGGCGGGGACGAAGCACGAGTTATCGTCTGCCGGAGGCGGTTTCGGGGTAATCAGGAACCACGTCAAGTGAAAAACCCGAATTTCACAAAGAAAGTCCAGAAATTAGACATGCCTACAATCTACAAGTATGATTGAATAGCCGTCCTTCACATTGCCCAATTGACCGGAGAACAGCATGTCCCAACATTCAAGAAGTGATTCCCGTCGTCTCACCGATACGATTCGCTTTTACGATATCCTCGAACGCATTGAAAGACGCGTCGGCGGCGCTCATGTTCTTGCAAACTGTAACGGGCGGATGAACTGGCCGGAGCGGGGAGTCTATTTCTTCTACGAGTATGGAGAGACGAGGTCGGGGTCCGGATGCGGTCTCAGGGTTGTACGCGTCGGCACCCACGCGGTCAGTGCCGGGTCCAAAACCAAGCTCTGGACTAGGTTGTCAAACCACCGCGGCCCGGCAAGTCATGTCGGAGGCAAGATCAACGGCTCGGTATTCCGCATACTTGTTGGAGATGCGCTGGCAGAGAGAGACGACCTCCCTGGCTGGTCTCAGTCTAAAATGGAAAATCTAGTCAGCAGGATTGTCCGCAGGCCCAAGGGAAAACGTGTTTTCGAAAGTAGCGATGAGCACTTGGGAAGTTTAGTCAGCAGGCACATCTGCGCCATGCCGTTTCTGTGGCTCAATGTAGATGATACCCCTGGACCCAAAAGCCACCGGGCTTTTATTGAGCGTAACGCGGTCGCCCTTCTAAGCGGCTACCGTGAACCGCCGATTGACCCCGCTTCACCAAACTGGCTCGGCTTGTCGTCACCCCATAAGAATGAGAAGGTAAGAGAATCCGGACTCTGGAACCAGGAACATGTCGACAGGGATTACGACCCGTCATTTCTGGACGAAATGGAAAAACGAATTGGCAAGACCTCCCCGCCTTAGAAATACATAGCTACCTGACGGGGAAGTGAACCTTACATAATTAGTATTCATCCTATTATTGCATTGTTCACTATATTGCGATCACCAAACAAACACGTCATCACCACCTCCAGATTTAAGTGCCTCTCTAAAAGCTTTCCGTCCGTCAACCAGTGGCTTTCCCATTGCCTTGTTGATAAGTTCAAACATTTCCTGACCACGCTTGACGAACGATTCGCTGAAATTATTTGCACGAACCACTCTTGGCTCTAACCAGTGTTCTTTCAGCACCTGATCAAGATTACTGATTTCCTTGTCAAGCTTTTGAAGGTAAGCGGATGGTTTTTTACCACCAATAATGCGGTTAGTACGAGCGTCTATAGGAGTCTTGTTGATAACCGAGTTGTACAAGCGGGGTGAAATATTCTGCTTCGCACACCACGCCACGGGGAAAATATGGTGGATGTCAATGCTCTCATCATGCCAGATAGCAAGTGACAGAGGGTTGCCTGTCCTCCAGTCCGCCGCACCACTTTTCATTTGAAGAGCGTAGAGCCCCTTGTAGGCAGCACTGTTTCTGGTACTTAGAGAGATCAGACGTTCAGGTACAAAGCTAGCTTCCGCTACAAACCTGGGCGGAGTTCCTTTTCTAATGTATTCGGTCACTTCCCCAAGGTCGAGAGCGAACTGAGTTTCAACCGCACTTCCGTACTCCTCACCGAATATCCCCGACCAGTACCAAGATTCAAGACGCTTCGTGGCATTATCGGGTTCTAATTCATCACCTAGTTCAACATAAAGTGCTGCCAAAGGAACAAGTTGCGTGTTGTAAGGTACGTCTCGTGACGCGAATACGAACTGCCTGTGCAGAAACTTTGCTGCTTCTTCAAATCCCTTCTGAACCTTGTTTGCCCAATATTCGTAATCACCAAGACTTAAGTCAAGAATGTCGCGTTTCTTGCAACTGATTGGAGGTGCCTGCTCCTTGGGTTTACCGTTCGCAATGGCCTGCTTGCGACGTCGTTGGGTTGCCAACAGCGTAACAGCCTGCAGGAACTGTTCACCCTCAATTCCTTGCAGAACATCGTATTGTGAATGCATGTCTTCCTGCCTTTTGTTCCAGTCTTCTCGCAAAGAAAAATCATCTGCAGCAAAGATTGCTGTTACCAGTTCAAACGTGTTCAGGCTGACACCACCTGTGTTAACCTTTTCAAAAACTACGCAAACAGCCTCCTTAGGCGTTGCCTTTTCAAGGGTAATGACCGGCAAAGAGTAGTTGGAAAAATTTTGTAGGACTTTATCGTTGAATTCGTTTCGGAGAATTGCCGGGTCGCCTTTCGGATGCCGAACATTGCTGTTGCGCCAGTACTCGTCATACCCAAATAACCAGTTCATGGGATCCAGAAGTCGCTCAGTGGGTATCATGTGCTGTTCGTATTCCAACTCGCAGGAGGAAAGGTCCCGAACGATTTCTCGTCCAAAATCACGCTTAACTTTTTTCTCTTCAGGAACACTTATGATTGCGGATTCTCGGTCGACGTTGGGAGCTAATGCGTTAATCATATCAATGTAATACCAACGGTTAATCAACTTGCCTCTGCTGTCACGGGTCTTTACTGAATCCTTGTGACGCAGCGCTTGGTATAGCGATGTGAGCCTCTGCTGTCCGTCAAGAAGAAAATCTTTTGGATTGCCATTACCCAATGCTCCTTCAACTGGACGGCATTTGAAACTGATATTGCCCCCAGATTCAAGCATCATGATAGCACCGATGGGAAAGCCTTGGGATATGCTGGCTAACAGACCCTTAACGCGGTCGTCGTCCCAAATCCAGCCACGCTGGAAATCGGGAAGTTGTATGCTACAGTCCTCTACATCATCAAGTAATTTCTTCAGTAGTATAGGGTTGGTCTTAAACATTCTGTTCTCCTTTTTTAACTCACCGGCTGTATTGCGGTTTCAACTAAAATACGAAATCAACTCTCTGCAAGCCTTCGCACGGTGACTTATTTCGTTTTTTATTTCGGGTCCAAGCTCGGCCATCGTTTTTCCGTACCGAGGGACATAAAAAACGGGATCGTAACCGAAACCGCTCGTCCCCCTTTTCTCGGAAATAATTTGTCCTAGGCATTCACCTTCGAAAAATTTCCGCGTTCCGTCCCTAAGCACCAGAGCGATGCAACATACAAATCTTGCGTCCCTGTTTTTCTTCCCTTCAAGTTCAAAAAGCAGTTTTTTGTTGTTCTTGTCGTCCGAAGCATCCTTGCCCGCATACCTTGCGGAATAAATACCGGGAGCACCGTCAAGAGCTTCCGTGACAAGACCCGAGTCGTCTGCAATTGTGTCAACTCCGAGAAAATCGCAGGCCGCCTTTGCTTTTATAAGAGCGTTTTCCTCAAAAGACGAACCCGTCTCCTGTATTTCGGGAAAGTCGTCGAAATCGGAGAGTGAGAGAATTTCATCGTAAGCGTCGGAGAGGATAGCCTTGAATTCTTTCAGTTTCCCTTGGTTCCTGGTGGCGACCACGATGGTTTTTCGCGGCGATAACGAAAGGAGGAGTTCGTTTATGCCATCCGATGACGACTCGTTCTTTTTGAGAATATTGATCAGGTCTTCCTGCCTCGGTTGCCCGAAAACAGCCCTGTATAAGACCAAGCTGTGTTTTAATGCCTTTAGCTTCTCTACTTCCCTGCTGTACGGAAGCAGGGGAATTCTTCGCTCCACTCGCGCCGAACCTTCTTCAAAGACCCAGTAGGGAACCAGGTCGTTTTGCCCCGCGGGTTTTTCAGCCGAAGCTTTCTGGAAAAGTTCCTGCCATGGATCTCCTCTCCCGTCAAAACCCCGAAGAGCTCTCAGGCCGTACTTTTCCGCGATGTTTTTTCTTATGGCGTGACCCTTGTACCGATGCACCCTTCCCTCGCGCTGTTCAAGGTCGACCGGATTCGAGGGAAGA
This sequence comes from Thermodesulfobacteriota bacterium, assembly GCA_965243595.1. GTDB lineage: Bacteria > Desulfobacterota_D > UBA1144 > Nemesobacterales > Nemesobacteraceae > Nemesobacter. Next base: position 1,308,188 of record OZ251569.1, on the reverse strand, counting down.
TTCCAGTGCACCACCGCGTGGCACCAGGAATGAAAATCCAGACCCTCTTGTCCAATTGAAGTTGAAGCCAGGACAAACGGCTTGAACGGAGAATTGAAAGCGTCCCGAACCGAACCGGAACGGACGAGAGTCTTGTCGTTATCATCCTTTATGTCGCCGAAACGGAGTGCGAAACGACAACGGGTATTGAAGCCTTTGACGGAAAGTCTGCTTCTATACCTTTTTATTTCGTCTATCCGAATCTGTGCCGTGCGAAGCGACAGCACCGATTGAATATTCCCGGCGATTTCCATAACCCGCTCGGAGGCCCGATGATTCTTAAGACCCAAAGATTCGTCCAGTACATGCACGTACTCGTCAAGCACGGACTGAAGATTTCCATCAATACCGTAACGAAGCGTCGACCTCCAGTAAGAACTCTCTCTACGACCTCGCAGCATGGCAACTGTCTCCGGCATGTTGAAAAGCGAGCGGAATCCGGACGCGATACGCGCCGCCGCGGACAGGAGGTCATGATCGGACGCGTCCATTCCGTTCCCTACGCGAAGAAGCGCTCTCAATGCACAGACGCCCGGACCGGCCAATGCCAGTTCGGAAAGCACAACCGCAAGATCTTCCGGTTGTCGTCCAAGTTTTTCCCTTCCCTCCGCAACCCGCACCAAGAAGTCGACATGTTCCCTGAAACGTGTTCCGGATTCGTGATCCGGAGTAGCCGTTTTCCAACCCGATTCGTTTCTGCACCAATCCACGAGACCGTTCTGCGGACCAATCAGCGCGGGCGCCGCCCAGTACCATCTCCTGTCAACGCGCGAATCAGTTTGTGAAACGCATGTCTCCCCTAACCTGTCGTTCATCTCTTCCAGCAGTTCGCGGCAAATTGCCCGGGCACTGTCTCTGAGAACGCTTGCCGACAACGGTTCTCCGCCACGCAACGAAATCATGAGCGGGTCAACCTCGGTCGCCAGAACGGGCGACGGAAGCATCCAGGCTATAACGGGCATGCCGGTTAATCGTCCCGATGTGGAAAACCGGAGAAGAGGCCTGATTCTTTCGTAAAGGTCCGCGTGGGAGGCCGAAGCTCTCGACAGCATTTTTCTTTCGGCCTCGTAGGAACAGATGGCGGCAATGGCATTCGGAACGGCGTTCCAGGAAGAAAAAACCAGCGCCTTGGTCAAGTTCTCTTTCCCCGAGAAAACACCCGCCGGTTTGGAATACGGCATGGAAGGGGGCATCCAAAGAAGCTGCCACATTCCCTTCTCAACCGTTTCCTGAAGCAGAACGCGCATTCTCGGATTGGCCGGGTCGAGCGCTCGGGAACCGTCGAGTTTCTTTTTCGTCAGCAATCGACTCCTGGCTTTGGAAAAAGCACGAAGAAGTTCCTGGGGAGGATTGTCCATACGGTTGTCCAGCTTGTTTCTTATCTTGTAGTTTTTCAGGAAATTGACGAGGTAAGGCGCCGATTTCCAGTATTCAATATGTTCGCCCGCATCGAGGCACGCAGCTATTTCATCCACTACAGCGGCATCCCCAAGGTCGGAAGACTTCAGCGGAGCGGGGCTTCTTATTTCCTTCAGCATTGAATCCTTGTCGCGGGTCGTGGCGACCCGTTCCGTGCGGCACATAACGCTGAGAAGGACTTCTTCGAGTTTTTTCTTGTGTTCGACCAAGGAGTCATCCCGTCCGCAGGAATAGATCGCTCTGCGATGTTCGGCGACAAGATTCTCAACTTCCTCAACGCGGTCCGAATCATTGAACAGGAATCCGAGAGTCGTTACAAAATCCTTATAGTGATCGTCTTCATCTCCTTCCAAGTCAAGGGTAAACATTTTATAAGGCGTGGCCGAAAGAAGCAGAACCCTGACCTTATGACCAACAACCTTGTCGTCACTATATTCAAAAAGAGTTCTCGCGAGGTCGGATGCTTCGTCGTTACCACCCAGCAAATGTTTGAATCGCTGAAATTCGTCCAGAATAACAAGACGGGGTTTCAGCACGTTTATGCATTCCGAAGCGAGCATGCTTCTCAGTCTCGCAATGACGTCGTAGCGCAGTTCCGAATCGTCCAACGGAATATTCTTCCAATCCCTGTGCTGGGAAAAACGCTCGCAGCAATCCTTCAACTTTTCATAGAGTTCCTTGTCGGCAAGAACGGATTTCCTGAAGGACAGAGAAATATCAGGGTCCAGGTGCTCGGCGGACAACTTGTTTACTACCGTATGCCAGCTATCTTTTCCCACCTTTCCTTGCAGTAAATTCAACAATCCCGCGCGCAGTTTCTTCCGACGTTTTTTTCTCGCAAAAGGCAGACTAAAAAGCATTCTGTAGAGAACAGTCCTCTCTTCTTTTTCTCCTCCCCGACTTCTCGCATGGTCAAACGCCGTGCCGGGAGTCAGGCTGATGAAATTCACCTTCTTCTTTCTAATTGACCGTATCTCCTCTGGAAGGTAAGTAAGCCTAGTCGGCTTGGTCTCATGAAAGTCGCCGATTTTCAACTTGTTGATGTTCTGTCTTGCTATGGCGGCATTAGAACAGACATATACGACATCAATCCTGTCCACGTCTTTCCAAAGATGCTCCAGAGTCTTGACAATAATCCCCCGGGCTACAAGCGTTTTTCCGAGCCCTACCTCGTCCGCAACCAGAAAACGAAAAGTGGGGTCGCGACCGTACAACCTTTCAGACACGTAATCCACGGTCTTTCTCTGAAAATCCTTAAGTCCGGCAAGACCCTTTTCGGCGGAAAAAGGACTGTCAGACATTGCGTTCTCCCAACGCGGACTCAAAAACTTCCCAAAGTTTCAGGAATTTCTCGGGAACAACTTCATTCTCATTATCTCGGAAGGACAGTTCACGAATCACCTCGGAAATCTCATGCAGTTTGTCGGGATATCTGCTGTAAGCCCTGACCATCTCTTCAAGAAGCGGAGATTCTTCACCGCTCGACAGTCGGGAGAGCCACTTGTCAAATCCTGTTCCAAAGCCGGGTGCAGCATTTCCATCTATCGACGCATCACCAAGCAAGAGCAGAAGATACTTTATGAAACCACCGTCCTGATTTCTTATGACAGTTTCCAAGATGGCGGAATTTCGCTCAGCAGATGATATTCCTTCAATAGAAAGGTTCATTACAAAACTGACCGAAAAACCAGAATGATGTCGACTCTTGAGTTTAAAAGCTATAAGACCGGTAACTGACGAAGTGGAAAACTCTCCGAGATTGATCTCTTCGGAATTGTTTTTGACAACATCCACCCCGGAACTTTCCGTCACGGTTATGGGCCAAGCAACAGCGGTTTGAATTCCGTCAAGAGGAGGAATGTTTCCAGCCAGAGTTAATGTCCATGAATCACCTCCTGAAGCCTTGTTGCATTTCAGAGAAAGCCGCACTTCGGCAAGCTTGAGCCGAGCCTTTTTAATGCATTCTTCCGCCTCCCGTATTTGCGGGTCGTCATCGGTATTTCCCTGGCCGTCACTATCGAATCGAACGAGATATTTCCCCAGACCGTCTTCGTGAAGAAGCTCGTCAATGCCGCCAACCTTGTCCGTTTCGCCTTCAAGCCCCACAAGTATCTCGATGTTCCTGGAGTGTCGCAACGCGTTGTTCGTGGCGTTTGCGGAACCCGTAACCAAGTGTGTACGACCACTGTCCGTCTCAAACAGGTATGCCTTGGCATGCAGTCCATGCAGCCCGGCCGAAGATACTCCTTCCGTCTCTTCTTTGTCTTCGCCTTCTTCGGTTTCGGCGGCTTCGTCCAAATAGCAACACCGGGAAAAACGACCCACGGTGTCTTCCCGCAAACCGCGCATCGATTCGGGCGTCGATATGAGAGCCACGGCGGACTTGGTTTTCTCCGCCAAAGTCCGAAGAACCTCATCGGAACAAAACGGCGATATGATTGTCATGCGGTCGGACTCAGGCGGGTGCCAGTCGAACTTCCCGGTTCCGGGAAGATAGAACGCAAGTTCGTCGAAACCGTCTGGAAGCTCCCACTCGACCTTGTGAACATATTCGGAAAATCTTATGGACTGTTCCCGCCTGGCCTTATCGACGCCGGTCGGGGCAAGATTCGGAAGCGTTCGGAAAAAGTGGGCAAGAGGTTCATTGACGACTTTTTCCTTATCCTCCGCCACGGTGCCTTCAAGCCGAAGCGAAATGTCCCAGGACGGGTTGGTCGTCATGTTCCTGGTTAGGACCAGCAGCCTGATCATCGAACTTTCCCTGTTCGGGCTGGAAAAACGGATGGCCCATACCTTGGGATGAAAGACACCGCCGCACGGAGCATTGGCTTCAACTATCATTTCCTCCAGAAGACCGAAAACCGGATTGGGCCTGACTGGCACATGAATTCGACCTTTCTGTACGTAAACGGTTATGCGCTTCGAGTACCTTCTCATGGCTTCAAGTATTGACAGCGGATCTTTTTCAGACGTGTTCGCATCCGTCATCAAAGCGAGGTGCAGGGGAGCTTCAAGCAACAGGACGGGGTCCATCGAGAACGTAGTCGCTATGGCTTCGTCGAAAACCATCCCGGGCGAAGGTCTGAAGGCGGAGATGTACAGGCTTCTGGAATCGGGGTCGAGCATTCTCACCTCTTGACCATACCTTGACTGAGGTCGTTCAGAAGAACTTTTACGTTGGGCCAGCGGTAAACCAGTCTGCCGATGCCGGAGTACCCGCTCCATTGCTCAAGCGCCCGGCGGTTTGTGAATCGTGAGCGCGGGCCCTTGAGACTTCTCTCTCTGTTCTCAATGAAGTCTCTGGCGCTACGGTCCCCAAGCAGTTTCTCTGGAGACTTTCTCGCCAATTCAATCCACGACTGCACGAAACGTCGCGTGCGCGGAGTGATCTTGTAACCATGTCCCGCGGTCAGTTCCCAGAGACGCTCCACTCTCCAAGACCTGACTTCCTCCAAGGGGAAATTCTCCAGCCAGAGATCAAATCTCTCCTCGTGCTCCGAAACAAGCTCTTCGTTGGGGAGGAGTTCCGCAAGCTGAACGTTGTAGTTCAAAGCCGCCGCGTGTATGGTCTCGGAAAAAAGCCGCGCGTGACGCAACAGTTCTTTATGGGCGTCCGAGAAGCTGCCGTAATCTGGATGCTCCCAAGGAGCTTCCGTATTGGCGGGCGCGCAATTTCGGGAAAGAAAGGCAAGAAGACTTCCTCCGCAGACACCCTGGATACGGTCCTGAATAAATTTCGCTTCCGTGTGCGTCAGATCGAGATCCGCATTCTCTGGAAAGCCGTCCGGGGACGGCGGAATCTGAGGATGCCAGGTAATAACACGGGAATCCATTTCGAAATCGTCGCCCAGAGCCGCCATTTCTTTTTTTCTTGAAGCTGCCTCGTCCCGTTCCCTGTATATTTCCTCGATTCGTCCGTGGTATTCGTTCTGTGAGCACGGATACGGAGCGCGAAAAATTCCCCACCTTATCAGACCCGCCCAGTAGACGGAACTCGGCAACCGCTTGATGCCCTTGCCGGAGGTTTTGCCGAAGACGCCCGCCTGGTCGTCAGAAGCAAGAAGAGGTTGAATCAGATTTCTTTCCAGCTTATCAGCTTGGGAGGCAAAGTCTTCCTTCGGAACTCTTTCTTTCTCAAGTTTTCGATATATCCACGGCACAAACAGCATGTACCGCAGACGGGTCTGGATCGTGCTGGTGCCGGGAAACAGCTGGTCCGCGAAGCTGTCTCTCACGGAACCGATTCCCATCTCGTCGCGGCTTTCCCTGTCCTGAAAAAGAGAAAGTATCCGGAGGGTTCTCTCCCTCGCTTCAAGGTCGTGGTCGATCCATGACAGGGAGGATTCCATATTCAGTCGGACTCGATTTTCTTAAGACAGTTAAAACGGAAGACTGCTCCGAGTCGTTAGCACGGCATCGGAAACTCGTACGGTCGGATTCGAGGTTCCGCCGTTTGACGTCAAAGTCATGGTGGAGGCGCCGGGAATCGAACCCGGGTCCGAGAAAAGTTTCACAAGGCGTCTACATGCTTATCCTGTCTTTTCAATCAAACGGCGAAATCACCGGCAGGCAGGTTATTCACCGCAGTCCCGAGAAAAATCTCGCCGACACGCGCCCCGGAAATCGCGTACCGACCATCCCGTCTGAATTACGCCTCAGAAAGCCCGACGGGCATGACTTTTTGAGACGTCGCAGTTTTTGTTAGGCTGCGAGTGCGTTAATTGGTTCGGCACTTATCGTGCTTGGTCAGTTTTACGAGTTAACCAAACTCGGCATGCGGCACAAGCTACCCTGTTCCCCGTCGAAGCCGATCGCCCCCACGTGGTCAAGCTATGAACGTTTCAAAGATCGTTTGACGGCCTTGCGCATTTCCCTGTCTGCCTCGCGACGCTTGATGTCCTCTCTCTTGTCGCGCGTCTTCTTTCCCTTGGCGAGGGCAAGCTCGAGCTTCGCAAAGCCGTGCTTAAAATAAATCCTGAGAGGTACAAGAGTATAACCCCTGATGCGGGTTTTTCCAATCAGCCTCCTTATCTCGTGGCCGTTGAGAAGAAGCTTTCTCTCCCGGGTAGGCTCGTGGTTGAGAATGTTGGCGGCCTCGTAGGGAGCTATGTAGCAGTTCACGAGCCTCGCCTCGTTCTCCCGTATGAGGGCGAAGCTCTCCTTTATGCTCGCGTTTCCGCTTCTGAGAGATTTCACTTCCGAGCCCCTGAGTACGAGGCCGGCCTCGTACTTCTCCTCGAACATGTAGTCCCTGTGAGCGGTCGGATGACTGCAGACGGCCTTCATGCATTCTAATATAATTCCATATCGTCCATATATCCATCAGGAGACCGGTTTCTCCCGCTTTTTCCAAGGGTCGTCCCGGTCGAGTCGCGTGTTGCGCGTATTGACAAGGGGGGGGGGGTGGAACAGGTATATTGGTTTATCCGTTTGTACTGATATAATTCGGAACATTGAGGGGGAAAAACATGAACAAGGAAAAAGCAAGGGAATTGTTTGAAGCCGCCCTTGACGCGGTGGGCGACAGAGCGGACTGGGCCGACATCGACCAGGAAGAAACATGGAACAGACTCGACGAACGAAAATTCTTGGAACAGTATTGCTGGGTGGTGTTCGCCTCCGGTTTCAACGTTTCAATTCTCGAGAAGCGTTTCGGGAAGATCAGCAAAGTTTTCCGGGATTTCGAACCGACCGATGTCGCCGGAATGAAGCCCCCGAAAGTTGAGAATCTACCCATCAGGAACAAGTCCAAAGCCGCTGGATTCCTGAAGGGCACCAAGATGATACACGAAGAAGGCTGGAAAAACTTCAAGGCGCGCGTGGCCGCGGGGGGAAGCGACGTACTGACCGGGCTTCCCTATATCGGAGACACAAACAAATACCATCTCGCCAAGAACATCGGACTCGAAGACACGGCAAAACCGGATGTTCATCTGATGCGTTGCGCTGAAGAGTGCTCCGCCACGGTCGAGGAACTCGCCAGTTTCCTGGCCGACGAATACGAAATGACGAAGCACAAGGTGGACGCCGTCCTGTGGGAGTACAGGAGAAGTGTACCCCAGTCGGCTGAAATGACGGAGGACGAACGTATTTGGGATGAACATTTCAGTGAGATGGAGGACCACTTGAAGAGGGCGAAAACAACATTCGTCCTTATCAAGAAGAAAGTCAACAAGTCGGTTGCTCGTGAGTTGTTGGATTTCTGCAAGGAACGGGGCATACCGGTAACGGCTCCTCTGAACCCGACAGAAGACAAAGACTTCACTCCCCCAACCGTGATCTTTGAAGTTGGCGACATCGAAAACAATGAAGACCATTTGGCACGGTACCCGAAGGAATTTCCGATAGAGCTTTAGTTTATGTCTAGCCCCTTGTCGGGAATTTTGCCGAACTTCATACTTGAAACCGCGGCAAAAATAAGAAGGGAAGAGGGAAGATTACAATGAGAAACTATGTCATCGTGGCTTTATTGTCCGTTTTTGTCTTTGCGTGCGGAGGTGGCGGTGAAGAACAAGCGGACACCGTAAGGGGAGAAAAAAATGAAGGGAATTATTTTGATAGCAGTTTTAGCGGTATTTGGTTTTTCGCAAACGACCTTCGCGGAAAAGATGTCCGCTGAAGACGCGAAACTCTGCGAGACCAGGAAAAACACAGTCGCTCTAATGGTAACAACGGGTCTCCTGAAAAGACCGGGCTTATTCGAGCGTTTCTACGTAGACGATTACAGGTGGAACCTTATGACGATAGACCTTAAAGACGGTATGGCGCGCATTCTTCGCGACTGGTTCCGGTGCTACCGCGAACCCGATATTGTAGCAATTTACATACATTCCATGTATTCAGGAAAGGAACTAGCGCAGCTAGGAGGGAGCCTATGGCATGGCGACGTACTGAGAGTACATTAAGGGGGATTGAGACATGTTTAACGGACTGAAAAGCACCGTGGCCGCGGTGCTGATTTTTACGGCAATTCTGTTGCCGCTACATGGATGCGGAGGCGGGGAACCGGAGACAGGCAACGCGCCCACAATCGAATCGAAAGAACCCGGAACCGAAACCCGCCAGGAACCCGCGGCATCCGCGGCCGTAAGAATAAGGCAAGCGGTGGTTCGGTCATGCGAAGATGATGAAAATTCCGATTTCTGCGAAGCCGCGTATTCGTTGATTGCCCGGTGGGTCGCAAACGAGATAACGGATGAAGAATTCGTACAAGGCATAATTGACTTGAGACCTCCGGAGGAAATACCCGTTCCCGCTTCACCTTCGCCGGGGACACCGGAACCGTCCCCGGAACCCGCGGCCGCGGACGACGACCCGCCGGCGCTGGTAGAATCCAATCCTGTTGGACTGGTCTGGAAGAATCCTCCCGGCGTTCCTAGGGTGAATGTCGGGGGCGACCAGGTTTGGCTTTACTTCGACAAACCGTTATTTCATTACGATTCGATGCCTTCAACGGCTTTTACCGTGATAGTGGACGGGGAGAAAAGGGCGTTGTCCTTGGCGACGACGCGCCATAACAGTTGGGCGTACGGGTACATTCGGAAGTGGGGATGGGTGTCGCTTTGGATCGGGGGCGACCATATCAGCGACTTTATCCACGCGGGGGAAGAAAACATAACCGTTTCCTATGACAGGGAAAAAGCGGGGAATAAGCCGTTGCGAGGTTTGGACGGGGCGGAAGTCGCGTCTTTCTCGCGAAAACCGGTTGTCAATGGAAGTGAACGCGGAGCCGCGGGTTCCGGGGACGGTTCCGCTATTGAATACTCGGAAGTGTCTTTGATTACATCAGGAGAAAACGCCCCCGCGATAAGTGCCAACGGGCAAACGATAACGCTTAAGTTCGACGACATGCTGGAAGAGGAGTCGGTGCCGAATGTCGGCGCCTTCACTGTTGCGACGGACGAGGCGGAAGGCCGGACTTTAGGAATTTTATCCGTTTCGGTTTCGGGCGACACGATGACAATATACCTCGCGGCGACGGTGCTTAAAGGTGAAGGCATAACCGTTTCTTACGACAGGGAGGAAGCTTACACGGAGCTCACAGATGAAGCAGGACTCCCGATCGAGGGGTTCGGGGCGGTCTCGGTAGTCAACAGAAGCCAGGTAGAAGAATGAAACGGCCGCGGGGCGACATGAGCGAAAAGACAGGCCGCGTCGTCGACATCGAATTCATACAAGAGCCGAAGACCCAGGCATTGCTCGGTCGGGTGAAGACCGACCGAGCCCGGGAATTCTTTTTCAAGGGCGGCCATGTCCGCGCGGAATTCAAAGGGGGCGTTGTGCTCGACAATGACGGCCTTTCCGAAGCGATAGGTCTTGCCGTGGACGCCGACTTGGTCGTCGCGGTCGAATCCGACGACGGCAATCGCGGGGTTGTGATTCGGAACTCGAAGGGCGCGCTCGTAGTGCACCCCGTCCTTCGACAGGCTTTCCGTTCGCAGTCTCCCGAGCTTATCTCCGCAATGGACGCCCTGATTGAAAGCAAGCCAAAGATGGAAATAGACGCCCCCGACTGCGCCCGTCCCGACGGGATGGTTTCGGGTTCGATAACAAGGTGGCGGCCTTGACCGTCGCGTTCAAGGAAGGCGGCCAGTATTTCATGCGAGTCGTCGCGCTCGTGCTTCGTGAAGTGCTCGCGGAATACCCCGACGGGTTCCCGCGGCGAAAGGAACCACCCGACCGCTCTATCCCACTGATTGCCGCCGGACGGACGGAAGACGGGGAACGCTATATCGAGACAGAGCACCCCGCTTTTTCCGAGCACGGAACCATCCGCGCCGCGTTGCTACTGGCGGAGCTCAAACTCGCAGAGGAAGGAGAAAAGCTATTCAGACTGCATCCGGAGGTTTTCGACCCCTCAAAGATATCGTCCATGTCTTCGGGAACGCTGACCGGTTTGCTTAAAGCGGGCGGGGTAACCAGGTTCCCCGGTCAGGACGTGAAAGCCTGGCGGACCATAGCCAAGAACCTGCACTCGGGAGACGACTCTCCGATAAGACGACTGATCGACAGCGGCGTCGGAGACGCCGTAGAGCTTCTGGAAGACCTGCGCAGTAAAGACAAGAAGGGCAATACGCGTTTCCCCCAGCTTCGGGGTCGCAAGATCGGACCGATGTGGATAAGCATAATGGCGGACCCGTGTCAGGGCGGAGCCAGAATAGACCGCATTGACGCCGTTCCGGTAGCGGTGGACGTACATGTTAAACGTGTCACCGAATATTTCGGACTCGCTTCCACCCAGAAATTATCAACTACGAAGGCTACGCCGATAATCCAGAAGGTCTGGAGAGATGCCGTGGAAAACGCCGACATAGGCGGCCCGCCGGGAATCAAGGGCATGTGCGCGGCACTTGACCAAGCTCTCTGGTCCTTCGGCAGAGAGGGTCGCAATCTTTGGGAATTATTCAGATAACTAGCCAGAAGTCTTTTTGCGTCCTGTTTTCGGGGTGCACGGAAAAAAGCTGCTCTTCTTTACTTCCATTAATCACCGATTTTCTCTCAAAAGACGCGACTTTTTCTCCCCCCAAGCCTTGTAACGCAACAATCCCCGTTCTGGGCTTTGTGTAAGAAACAGTTATTACTTCGTCGCCTTCAAGTATTATGGCTTCAAGCGTGATAGTCACAGTTTCCCCGGAAATGGCAACGGATGAAATTCCCACCGTTAACCAGCGGCCCTGATTCTCCTCGTCCAAGTGTACTTTAAAATTCGTGCGAGACGGAACCGATCCCGTATCCAAATCCTTGTCAAACTTAAGCGAAAGGGTTCTTCCATCGGTACTTACTCGCAGGGGCGTTGTCCCCGGACTCTATCAGCGTAGGCGGTCGCCAACGGGGGCAGGTTTCAGGACGGTTTCGGGCTCTTTCGATTCAACTGTGGACGGGTTGCCTGTCTCCAGTTCCCCGCCTCCGCATCCGTTAAAGCGGCAACAGAATTGCCGATAAGACAAGAAACATGAATAAAAACCGATTATTTGTAAACACAAAAGCACTCTAACCGAAAAATCCGGTCCGGAAAATTCAGGCTTCCCGTGGGCCCCGAAAACAGGACGCAAAAAGACTTCTGGCTAGTTATATGGATAATTCCCCAATCTTTGCAGGCTGAAAACGGCGGATACCCGCTGCTCGACAATGTCCGCGACCACTGCGTAGAGTTTCCAAAAGACTGAACGGGGCAACTTCACTCTCAGAAGCTCTTTGAACTGTCGAGCAGAAGCGTCACGGGGCCTGAATTCACGATGCGGACCTCCATGTCCGCCCCGAAGACTCCCGTCTCGACCCGAAGTCCCCGTTCCCTGACCCCCGAGACGAAAAGCTCGTAGAGACCTTCCGCGAAATCCCCGCCCGCGGCCCGCGAGTAGGAAGGCCGCCTGCCCCTGCGGCAGTCCCCGTAGAGGGTGAACTGGGAGACGACCAGAACCTCCGCGCCCGCGTCGCCCGCGCAGAGATTCATCCTGCCCTCCCCGTCCTCGAATATCCGAAGCCCCGAGATTTTTTCGGCCAGATAGTTGGCGTCTTTTTCCGAATCGTTCTTCCCGACCCCGAGCAGGACAACCATTCCGGGGCCGATGCTCCCCTCCGCCCTGCCGGAAACGGAGACCGACGCCTCGCTCACCCTCTGCACGACGGCTCTCATCCGCGGAGTTTCTCCCCCGCCGGTTTCAAGGGAAAGATCATACGTAAACCCTCGGAACCCTCGGGGAGATCATGGACAGTATCTCGTAAGGTATGGTTTCCGCCCAGAGAGAGACGTCCTCCACGCTCACCGCGCCGTCACCGAAAAGCACCACCTCGTCCCCAGCCCCGACTCCCGGAACGTCGGTGACGTCGACCATTACGAAGTCCATGCAGACCGCTCCCGCGACGGGGGCGAGCCTGCCTCCGACGGAAACCTTCGCCCTGTTCGAAAGCTTCCTCGGGTACCCGTCGGCGTAGCCGACCGGGAGGGTCGCTATCAGGCTCTCCCTTTTCGCTACGAAAGTTCCCCCGTAGCTGACCGCCGTTCCCGCGGGCGCCCTTCTAGTCTGCGCTATCCTCGTTTTGAACTTCATGACGGGCCGCAGGGCCGCTTCGCCCAACCCACCCGAGCCGTAGAGCATTATCCCCGGCCTCGCCATGTCCATTCGGGAATCGGGAAATCTCTGCAGGGCCGCGCTGTTGGCCGCGTGGGCGAGGCCGTACCTTACGCCCAGGGCGTCGAGAGAAGAAAGGACCTCGCGGAAAACTCCCATCTGGCGACGCGTGTATTCGCCGTCCTCGCACTCGGCCGAAGCGAAGTGGGTGAAAACCCCCCGAAGACTGATTCCCGGAAGTTCCGCCGCGGCGGCGAAAAAAGATTCAAGCTCCCCCGCCCCGACGCCCAGCCTCGTCATGCCCGTGTCCACCTTCAGGTGGTAACGGGCATCCTTTCCGCCGCGGACGGCCGCTTCGGAAAGGGCTTTCAGCACCGGCAGGGAGTAGCACGCCGGCGCGAGCGAGTTTTCCACCGCGCCCCGGGCTTCGCCGGGGTCTATTCCTCCCAGAAGCAGTATCTCGCTTTCCACTCCCGCTTCCCGAAGCTCCATCGCCTCCGCGACGGTGGCGACTCCCAGCATGTCCGCGCCGCGGCGAAGCGCCGCTTCGCTTATCCGCGCCGCGCCGTGACCGTAGGCGTCGGCCTTGACGACGGCCATGACGCGCGCGTTCTTTCCCGCAAGTTTTTTCGCTTCACTGAGATTTGACTCGAAAGAATCGAGACTGATTTCGGCCCACGTAGGTCTCATCGCAACGAGGTTCGCGCGGAAGACGGATGTCCGGGTCGCCCGGCGAAGGCCAATTCTCCCGCGGCTAGAATCCCAGCCTTATTCCGGCGCCCACGTAATGTCCGCGGAATTCGGCCTCGAGCATGGCGCCCGTCACTTCCCCGCTGAAGGAAGGATTGACGATGCCGAAGTAACGGTAGTCGACGGTCAGCGTCACAGAGGGACCGCTCCCGCGCTCCGAGACCTCGTAGCCCACTCCGCCGCCGAACTGGTAGGCGAACGCGGTGTCCTTGTCGTCCACAAGCGCCCTGCCCTCCGTAAGACTCTCGCCGGATTCGGCCTTGATCGAAAGAACCGCCAGTCCCGCGCCGCCGCCCGCGTAGGGAGCGAATCCCCCGCCCAGATCAAGGTCGTAGTAGGCGTTCAGCATGAAAGTGTAGGCCGAGGAGTTGCCCTTGAGTTTCTTTTTGCCGAGCGAAGCCCGCTCTATGGTCTCTCTGGCCGAGGCCGGAAAACCGGAATCGTAGTAGGGAACGCATCCCCCGGCGCCGGAAGCGCACGGAACGGGAGGAGTCTCGGTCAGGTCGAGCCCGGCGAGTCTCGGCAGCGTACCGGCGCTCGTGACGTTCATTTCCTTGAGACCGTTTCGAATGTAGCCGAACTCTCCCTCGAGCCGCAGTCCGTTTCCGAATTCGTAACCGACGAGAAGGCTCAGGGCGTATCCCTTGTCGAAGCTGGTCGCGGCGCCCAGACTGTCGTAATCGATGCCGCCGATGGATGTCGCCGGAGAGGACACGTCGGAGTTTCCGACGATGCCGAGACCGCCGCGGATTCCGAGCGTAAACCCTCCGTCGTCCGAAGACGCGGGCTCCGTCCGAGGCGCGACGTCGGCTTCGACCGCGGAAGCCGCGCTTTTCTCCGCCGCGGCGGCCGAAGAGATATTCGTCTCTACGTCGGGAGCGGGAGCGGCTTCGGGGACCGTCTTCTCGGAGACGGGGGTTTCGGGGGGCGCCGCCTCGACCGCGGGCGCGGGCGCGACATCGTCCCGCGCGTCCGGTTCGGAAACCGCCGCGGCGCCGTCGCGGGATTCGGAAACGGTCCGCGTCTCGACGGGGGCATGTGGAGCGGCTTTCTCCGCGGGAAGAGACTCGGGGGCGATTTCTCCCTCCACGGGTTCCGTCACGACGTCGCCTTCCGCCGCGGGTTCGGGAACGGTCTTGTCGGTAAGCATGTTCGTCGCGAAAAAAGCCACAGCGGCGACCGCGACCAGCGATACGATCAGCGTCGTCAGGTTTGCGTTCTTCATCTTTCCTGCGCTCCCGCGCCGCTACGTGGCCGGCTTCGGCCGCGGCGCTTATTCGGATTTACTTTATTGAACCGTCCCCCCGCTGTCAAACGGCCGTCCCGCGGCCGTTCCGGTCCCCGCCGCGGGGACTATGGGCGTTTTTGCCCTTCCGCCCTTTTATTGAGACGCTTTTTCAATTATTTTTTACCGGAACGGGACCGCGGAGCGGTTCGGGAAAAACGCATGAAGCTAAACGGAAACGAACTCCGCTCGGTCCTCGTCATAGGAACCGTAATAGCCCTCAGGCTTCTCGGGATATTCATAATAATCCCCGTTTTCAGCGTATACGCCGTGAACTACGAGGGAGCGACGGTCGCGTCGGCGGGAGTCGCTTTCGGAATATACGCCCTCACCCAGAGCCTCCTGCAGATACCCTTCGGCCTGGCCAGCGACAGGTTCGGAAGAAAGCCCGTGGTGGTGGCGGGACTCCTGATTTTCTGCGCGGGGAGCGTTCTCTGCGCGTTTGCCGACAACATCTGGGAACTCGTGATAACGAGAGCCCTCCAGGGAAGCGGCGCGATAGGCTCGGTCGCCATAGCGGCTCTCGGCGACTCCACCAGAAGCGAGGTGAGGGCCCAGTCGTTCATGACCGCGGGGATAATAGTCGGAGCGGCGTTCATAACCTCCCTCGTGGCGGGCCCCGCCCTCGCCGCGAAGTTCGGTTTCGAGAGCCTGTTCTTCATCCTCGCCGGTCTCGGCCTCGCGGCGGCGGCGGTCACTCTGGTCGCGTTTCCGAAACTCCCCCAGAAGAGGCCGGGAAAGAGAAAGGAGCTTCTTTTCAAGCTCAGGGAGCCCGAGATAAGAAAGCTGCTTTCGGCCACGTTCGTGACGTCGCTTGCCCTCAACCTTCTTTTCTTCATCTATCCCCTGGGCTGGAAGGACCTGGGCAAGGAACCGGGGGAACTGTGGCTCGTCTACCTCGTAATACTCGCCCCCAGCGTGCTTCTGGTCTATCCCTACATAAGGATTTCGGAAAAAAGGAAGTCCCTTCGGCCGGCGACGCGGTTCGGGTTCCTTTTCCTCGTGGCGGCTTTTTCCGTCTACCTGCTGAGAACCCCCGACGGGGCGACCCTGTACCTGGCGGGAACCCTGTTCTTTCTCGGCCATTCGGTTTTCCAGGCGGTGCTGCCGGCGTTTCTCACCCAGAGAGTCTCTTCGGAAAACAGGGGAGTTCTCTCCGGCTTTTTCAACCTCGCGAACTTTCTGGGGGCGTGCGTGGGCGGAATGTCTTCCGGAGTGCTCTACCAGATTCACGGGTCCCTGCCCCTGGTACTGGGACTCGCGTTTCTCTCCCTCTGGAAACTGGCGGGACTTCCCAGTCCCCCTCTCGAACGGGCGGAGGAAAAATGAAGATATACACCTTGGAAAGGAAGGAGATCCTTCCCGTCGGCATCGAGACCGCGTGGGAGTTTTTCTCGAATCCGGAAAACCTTCCGGCGATAACCCCGCCCGAGCTCAATCTGCGCGTAACCTCGGGGGCGGAGAAAAAGATATATCCGGGAATGATAATCACCTACGAGGTAAAGCCGGCGCCCTTCGTCGGAAGCGGATGGGTGACGGAGATAACCCACGTGGACGCGCCCCGCTACTTCGTGGACGAGCAGCGCGCCGGACCCTACCGGTTCTGGCACCACAAACATTTTTTCGCCGAAACCGGCCGGGGCGGAACCGAGGCGAGAGACGTCGTTCACTACTCCCTTCCCTTCGGTCCCCTGGGAACGGCCGCGCACCGCCTCTTCGTGCGGCGCAGGCTCGACTCCATATTCGACTACAGGAGCTCGAGGCTGGGCGAGCTGTTCGGAACTTGAAAGAAAAACCGCCCCCGTATAGTTTATAAGCCCCCCGCTGGAAGAACCATGAACTTCTCCGAGTACGGAAACAGGCCGCGCGGCCGTCCCCTGGTGTCTTTCGAGGTCTTTCCTCCCAAGGACGACGCGGAATTCGAAAAGCTGAAGGACTCCCTCGGGGAGCTCGCCGAGCTTTCGCCCGACATGATAACCGTGACGCACGGAGCCATGGGAGGGGGCCGCAGGCAGAACCTCGAGGTGGCTTCCTACGTGAAGAACTCCCTGGGGGTGGAAAGCGCCTGCCATCTGACCTGCATGGGATATTCGGCCGAAGAGATAGACCTCATGCTGGAGCGCATGGAAGGCGAGGGAATAGGAAACATAGTCGCGCTTCGCGGAGACGTTCCGAGAGACGGGGGCACGCTTTCCCGGGGAGCCTTCTCCCACGCGAACGAGCTTGTCGAACACGTGAGGGACCGCGAGAAGGAAAGTTCCCGGCGCTTCTCCATAGCCGTCGCGGGCTACCCGGAAAAGCATCTCGAGGCCCCGAGCTTCGAGGAAGACGTGGCGAACCTGGGGAAAAAGGTCCGGGCGGGAGCCGACGCGATAATCACCCAGCTTTTCTTCGACAACCGCCACTACTTCGACTACGTGGAGAGGGTGGAGGAGGCGGGAATCGACGTTCCCGTCGTCCCGGGCCTGATGCCCGTTCTCTCCTCGAGGCAGGTGATGAGAATATCCTCTCTGTGCGGGGCGGAGATTCCCGCGGCGCTCGAGAGAAAGCTTCGCGACGCGGGCGACGACAACCGGCGGGCGGTGGAGATAGGAATCGCCCAGTGCGTGGAGCAGGCGAGGGAACTTGTCGAAAGAGGAGCGCCAGGGATTCATTTCTACGTGCTCAACAGAACTTCCCACGTAAGGAAAATACTGGAAGCACTCTGATGCCCGAGACGAAAAAGATTTTCGACGAAGTGGCCGGGCGCTACGACCGTCTGAACACCCTGTTCAGCTTCGGAGTCCACAGGCTCTGGAGAAGGAGGCTCGCGGAAGAGCTCGACGGCGGTCCCGAGATTCTAGACCTGGCGACGGGAACGGCGGAAGTGGCGATAGAGGTCGCGAAGAGACATCCGGAGGCGAGAATAGTCGGAATAGACCCCAGCGCGAACATGCTTCGGGTCGCGAGGGAAAAGATCAACGCGCTGGGATTCGCGGACAGGATAGAGCTCGTGTCGGGCGCGGCGGAGAACCTCCCCTTTCCGGACGAGCGCTTCGACTCGGCCGCGATGGCTTTCGGCATAAGAAACACGGTCGATTACCGACTCTCCCTCGGGGAGACGAGGAGGGTTCTCAAGGACGGCGGAAAACTTCTCGTTCTGGAATTCGCGATTCCGAAAAACCCGCTTTTCAGACCGCTCTACATGTTCTATTTCAGGGTCGTGATGCCCCTTATAGGAAGCTTTTACGGAAGGGGCGGTCAATACAGATACCTCGCGGAATCAGCCGCCGCTTTTCCACAAAGGGAGAGATTCGTAAGCGACCTGGAAGCCGCGGGGTTCAGAAACTGCCGGTACCGCGAACTTACGATGGGAGTGGTGGCGCTTTACTCCGCAACGAGATAACTTCGCTTCAAGGAACGACAAAACGATTATTGCCGAAGGAAAAGAAGGACGGGTCCGCGACGCGAGTTTAGACAGGGCGTAAAAACACAGTAAAATCCCGCATTATGGCGAAGCGGAGGGAGGAGGCAAATCCGGTGGCTCGACCGAACATCACCGTTCACGATGTTTCAAAATATATTCTGCGATGGTTCGCAGACAAGGGAGAAGACAGCATCACTCAGTGGAAGCTTCACAAGCTGCTTTACTACTGCCAGGCATGGTCTCTGGTCTGGGATGAAAAACCCGTCTTTCCGGAAGAAATTCAGGCCTGGGCGGGTGGGCCAGTCTGTCCCGAACTTTACCGCGTACACAAGGGAAAATTCAAACTCTGCCCCGAAGATGTTGCCGGAACTCCCGAGAATCTGACGGAAGAGCAGAAATCGACGGTCGACTCCGTTCTCGAATTTTACGGAAATAAAACCGGACTCTGCTTAAGTGACCTTACGCATATTGAAAAGCCATGGTCCGATACCCGCGTTCGCGCCGGCCTGGGGTCGGGAGACAGGGGCAACGCGGTAATCGAGTTTGAAGACATGGCTCAATATTACGGCGGCTTGAATAACAGTGCAGGATAGAAAACGACGAAAAGGGAAATCCGAAAGCCGCCTCAAGACATCCCGGCCCCCCCCCCCGAAGCAAGCATGAGCGGTCGTCGCTTTACTCCGCCACGAGATAACTTCGCTTCAAGGAGCGACAGACCGATTATCGTTGAATGACAAAGAAGAGCCGAACCCGCGACGCGAATTTGGATAACATCGAAATAACACAGTAAAATCTCCCATTATGGCGGAACAGACGGCAGAGGAGGTAAATCCGGTGGCTCGACCGAACATCACCGTTCATGATGTTTCAAAATATATTCTGCGATGGTTCACAGACAAGGGAGAAGACAGCATCACTCAGTGGAAGCTTCACAAACTGCTTTACTACTGTCAGGCATGGTCTCTGGTCTGGGATGAAGAACCCGTCTTTCCGGAAGAAATTCAGGCCTGGGCGGGCGGACCCGTCTGTCCCGAACTTTACCGCGTGCACGAGGAGAAATTCAGACTCGGCCCCAAAGATGTTGCCGGAACTCCCGAGAACCTGACTGATGAGCAGAAGTCGACGGTGGATTCCGTTCTCGAGTTTTACGGAAATAAAACCGGCCTCGACCTAACCTATCTTACGCATACTGAAGGACCATGGTCAGATGTTCGCGTTCGTGCCGGACTGGGGTCGGGAGACAGGGGTAACGCCGTAATCGAGTTTAAGGATATGGCTCAGTATTACGGCAGCTTGAATAATGGCACGGGGTAAAAACCAGCGGAAAAAGAAATCCGGACGGAATAAGAATTCACAAATCACCTCCAAGCATCTCAGTTCCTCCGAAGAAACCATAAACAGCAGTCGTTTCCGGTGGAGAACCTCAAGCGCCGATCTGGACGGAGAATGGGGATGGAATAAAATCGGGATAAAGCTTCTGTTTCGGGAAATCATTCCCAAGCTTCAGAATTACGAAAGCATGACCTGGGGTGAGATTAGAGGGGAAGGCAGTCACTTTATCGAAGTTGGCAAGTGCTCAAAAGAGGCTCGAAAACGTTTGCGATATCTCAAGCTGGACGATTCGGAACATCTGTTTTCATTGAGGGTAAGCGGCAGAGTGCGTATATGGGGCAGAGTACAATCCTCAATATTTCTCATACTCTGGTGGGACCCAGAACATCAGGTGTACCCGGTTGAGAAAAAACACACGTGATTCGGAACGCCGGTTCCCGTTTTTCTCTTCCGCCGGAAACCGGATTTACGGATAGAGCCTGCTTATCTCCCAGCCGCCTTCGGGACGACGAAGGTACCTGAAGCGGTCGTGGAGCCTGTTCTCCCTTCCCTGCCAGAACTCGAACCGCTCGGGTTCTACGACGTAGCCTTTCCAGAAATCCGGCCGCGGAATGTCTTTTCCCTTCCGCTCAAGCATAAAACTCTCGTAACTCTCTTCAAGAAGCCGCCTGCTTTGAAGCACCTCGCTTTGTCTTGAAACGCGGGCCGCCGCGCGGCTCCGCCGAGGTCTCGAGGCGAAATACTCGTCGACTTCCGCGTCGGGAAGGAGACTCACTTCTCCTTCCACCTTCACCTGCCTTTCGAACTCCGGCCACCAGAAGCAGAGCGAAGCGAAGGGATTTTCCGCTATCTCCCTCCCCTTGCGGCTGAGGGAATTCGAATAGAACGAAAAACCCCGGGCGTCGCAGCCCTTCAGAAGAACCACCCTCGAGGACGGAACTCCCCTGGTGCTCGCGGTCGAAAGCGTGACGGCGTTTGGAAAACCGGCCTCGGAATCGAGAACCTCGCGGTACCAGGCGTCGAACTGGGAGAAAGGATCCGGGTCGAGGTCGCTTCTCCCGAGTTTAAGCTTCACGTACTGCCCCGCGCCGAATTTTTTCTTCTCAGACATCCTGTCTTATTTCGAAATCACGTCCGCAAGCGCATCCGGAAGCTCCGCGTGGAAAAACTCGTAGCCGCCCGAGAGAAGCTTCTCGGGAAAAACCCTGGCGCCGGCGAGAATCGCGTCGCGGCCCATTTCTCCGAAAAGAAGCCTCACGGCGAACGCGGGAACCGGCAGAAACGCGGGCTTTCCCAGCGTCGCCGCGAGGGCGGCCGTGAATTCCCTGTTCGTGACGGGGTTCGGCGACACGGCGTTTACCGGTCCGCTTATCTCCCCGCGCTGAAGAACATGGACGATTATCCGGGAGACGTCCTCTATCGAAACCCAGCTCAGGTGCTGCGCGCCGTCGCCGAGAACTCCCCCGAGGCCCATCCTGAAGGGAAGGAGCATCGAGCCCAGCATGCCGCCCCTCGGACTGAGAACGATTCCGATGCGGAGATTCACCACCCTCGCGCCGAAATCCGCCGCCCCGTTCGCTTCCTTCTCCCACCGCGCGCAGAGGTCGGGAAGAAAACCCGAGCCCGCGGCGGAATCTTCGGCGAGCTCCTCCTCTCCCCTGTCTCCGTAATACCCGACGGCCGAGGCGCAGACGAAGACCGCCGGGGGCTTTTCGAGTCCGGAGAAAATATCCACAAGGCCCCGCGCGGTGTTTATCCTGCTGTCCGTCATCAGTTTTTTCTTCCTCTCCGTCCACCTGCCCGCTATGTTCTCGCCAGAGAGACAGACCGCGGCGTCGAAACCCTCGAGCGGTCCCGGGTCGTCGACTCCCCGTCCCTCGGGATCCCAGAAAACCAGGTTTTCCCCTTCTGCCCGCGACCTTACGAGACGCCACACCTCGAAGGAACGGGAACGAAGATGGGCGCAGAGATGCGTTCCCAGGGTTCCGCTCGAACCTGATACGAGTATCTTCACGCGACCCGGCGGGAAGAATCAGGATCGCCCGCGGCGAAAGCCTCCAGCAGCCCTTCCTGGTATTCCCGGACCTCCTTGAAATCGATGAAGTAATGCGGGGCGCTGAGAACCGGAAGGTCTATGTGCTCCCTGTATTCGTTCACCCTGCTCCTGCAGTGTTCGGCGTCTCCCACCACGGCGAACGCGTCTACCATGTCGTCGCTCACTCCCGCTATCATCGAGCGGATGTCGCCCCGGCGAAAAGCCCGTCTTATTTCCTCCGTCCGCGCCGCGAAGCCGTGGAGCCTGAAAGGAGGGTCGTAGGCCTTCACGGCGGCGTAGAAGGCGATGGTCGCCCGCGCGGCTTCCCTGGCCCTGCCCGCGTCGTTCGAGACGGCGCAGGTTATTATCGAACACCTGGTGAAATCCCCGCCGTCCTCCGCCCGTCCGGCAAGTCCCTCGCCAAGCGCCGGCGAAACGACTTTCCTTATGTACTCGAGCGAGCAGACGACGTGGCCGATGTATCCGTCGCCCGTTTCCGCCGCGGCGCGGACCATCCCGCTTCCCACCCCGGCCAGAAATATGGGGATTTTCGTTCTCCGCGGCGAAAACGCCCTTTTGTAGCCCCTCGTGTTTATTCCGTAGAACTCCCCGTCGAAAACGATTTCCCCGCCCTCGTGAACCCCGCCGATCATCTCTCTCACGAGCCTCACGCATTCCTTGATTCTGGCCACCGGCCTGTCTCCGTAGGCGACGCCGTGGAAGTTCTCGTTGGTTCTCTTCGCGCCCGAGCCCAGGCCCAGTATCATTCTCCCCGAGCTTATCTCGTCCAGATCGAGGGAAGTGAGGGAAGTGACGAGAGGACTTCTCACGAACGCCAAGGCCACGGCGGTGCCGAGCCTTATGCTGGAAGTGGCCGAAGCGACGGCGCATAGCTGCTGGAAAGGGGTCCTGTAGAGCTCCGTGGCCCAGACCGAATGAAACCCCGCCCGCTCCGCCCGAACGGCAAGCTCCCTGAGCTCCTCCACGGAGGGCGCGTCAAGCACTAGTCCGACTTTTCCCATCGAGTCTATTATAAAGAATAAGGACGGGAGAAAAAACCCGGGCGCGCGGGTCGCCGCGAAAAACCGGGAAGTCCGCCGCGGCGGACGGCGGAGAAAGTTCAGTCCTTGGTTTCTTCGGAAGAATCGGTCTTCTTCGGCTCGACGTCTTCTCCCGCATCGGGATTTTCCGGGGGGTCCGCTTCGGGCGAAGCGGCCTGCGGTTCTTCGGGTTCTTCGGCGGGCTCGGCTTCCCGGGTCTCCTCCGGCGAAGCGGCCTCGGGCTCCCCGGTCCCTTCGGTCTCTCGCGGCGCTTCGGGCGCTTCCCCGGGTTCCGCTTCGGCGGAAACGGCTTCGGGTTCCCCCGCCTCGCCGCCGTCCTTCGGTTCCCGGGACTTCTCCGCGGGCTCCGCCTCCTTTTTCCCCTCGGGCGAAGAGGTTTCGGACGCCTTCGTTTCCCCCTCCCCTTCCACCAGGCCCAGTTCCTCGGCGGACTTCTTCTTGGAGCTTTCGGAAGCCTTCGTTTCGTCCACGGGTTTCGGCCCGGGAGCGGATCTTTTCTTTTTCTTCTTCTTGGGACGAAACTCCTCTGTCACCAGTTCGATAAGGGAGATGGGAGCGTTGTCCCCTCTCCTGTAGCCGAGCTTCACTATTCTCGTGTAGCCGCCGGGACGCTCCATGTACCTCTCGGCGAGCTCCGAGAAAAGCTTTTCCACGACCTCGCGGTCCCTCACGTAGCCAAGCGCCTTTCTCCTAGCGTGGAGACTGCCGTTTTTGCCCAGGGTTATGAGCTTTTCCACCACCCTTCTTATCTCCTTCGCCCTGGTGTCCGTCGTGTTTATCCTGCCGTTGCGCAGAATGTCGGTGGCCATGTTGCGGAACATGGCCTTTCTGTGCTTCGTCGTGACTCCCAGTTTCCGACCGGATCTTCTGTGTCTCATGCCTTCCTACCGTCCAGCGGACGCGTCACTGCTGCTGTTGCTCGGCCTCCGCGCGTCTTATCTTTTCCTGCTCGAAAGTCTCGACGTCCGTCAGCATTCCCAGCGCGAGACCCATTTCCTCGAGCCTGGCCTTGACCTCTTCGAGCGACGTCTTGCCGAAATTCTCGAGGTCGAGAAGGCCGTTCTCCGTTCTCTGGACCACCTCGCCGACGTACTTTATGTCGGCCTTCTTGAGACAGTTTATCGATCTCACCGACAGCTCGACGTCGTCTATCGGAACGAAAAGCTTGTCGTCTGTCCCGCTTATGCCGAGAGTCTCCTCTTCCTGCGCCCTGTCCGCGAGCTCCTCGTCAAAATCTATGAACACGCTGAGCTGCTGCTTGAGAATCTTGGCGCTGTAGGCCAGGCAGTCTTCCGGAAGAATCGTTCCGTTCGTCCATATCTCGACGGTAAGCTTCTGGTAGTCGGTTCTCTGCCCCACCCTGGCGTTGGTGACCGAGTAGTTGACCTTCTTGACCGGCGAGAAGAATGCGTCGACGTGTATGAGTCCTATCGACTTGACGGTCTCCCTTCTCGACACCGGCTCGTAGCCGCTTCCCATCTTCACCGTAAGCTCCATGGAAAGCTTCGCGTCCTCGGAGAGGGTGGCTATGTGCTGGTCCCCGTTTATCACTTCCACCATGTGCGTCGCGCTTATGTCGGCCGCCTTCACCTCCCCGGGACCTTCGGCCTCGAGGACGATGGTCTGGGGGTCGTAGGTATGCATCCTGAGATCGACGTTCTTGAGGTTGAGCACGATCTCGGTCACGTCCTCCATGACTCCCGGTATGGTGGAGAACTCGTGGGACACTCCCTCTATCCTGGCGGCCGTTACGGCGGGGCCCTGTATAGAGGAGAGAAGCACCCTTCTCAGCGCGTTTCCCAGGGTGACCCCGTAGCCCGGCTCCAGGGGCTCGCAGACAAACTTGCCGTAGAAAGGAGTGGATACCTGGGCGTCCCTTTCAAGCCCCCTCGGATACTGCAAATCTCTCCAGTTCTTGTAGAAATTCTCCAAAATTCGTCCCTCCGTTTGATGCCAGACCGTTTTCAGACCCTCGAGTAGAACTCAACGATAAGCTGTTCCTCTATGGGAACCGTGACGTCCTCCCTTTCGGGAAGCTTGGTCACGACTCCGCTGTAGCTGTCCCTGTCGAGCTCGAGCCACTGGGGAAAGCCCCTTCTCTCCAGACCTTCGAGAGACTGGTTGACGTGCGGGTTGCTCCTGGTTTTCGCCTTGATCTCTATCTTGTTTCCCTCGCTCACGCTGAAAGACGGAATGTCGACTCTTTTTCCGTCGACCAGAACGTGTCCGAGCCACACCAGGTGGCGGGCCTCGTTTCGGGAACTCGCGAAACCGAGCCTGTAGACCACGTTGTCGAGCCTGCGCTCGAGAAGCAGTATGAGCATGGCGCCCGTCACGCCGCTTCTCCTGGCCGCCTCCCTGAAGTAGAGACTGAACTGTTTTTCCGTAAGTCCGTATATGCGCTTGACCTTCTGTTTTTCCCTGAGCCTTACGCCGTAGTCCGAAAACTTGGAACGGCCGAAGGAGTTTCCGTGAACTCCCGGCGGCTGGTTGGGCCTTTTCTGTATCGCGCACTTCGACGTGTAGCATCTGGCGCCCTTGAGAAAGAGCTGTTCGCCCTCTCTCCTGCAGAGCTTGCACGACGGTCCTCTGTATCTAGCCAATTGCCCTGCTCCTCCCGAAAAGCGACTTGAACCCGGTTCTCATCCCTACACTCTCCTCCTTCCCGGCGGCCGGCAGCCGTTGTGCGGAATGGGGGTCACGTCCTTTATCATCAGCACCTTGACTCCCGACGCCTGCACGGCCCTTATCGCGGGCTCCCTTCCCGGGCCCGGACCGCTCACGTAGACGTGCGCGGACTTGAGCCCGTAGGTCTGCGCCTTTTTCGACGCGTCCTCGGCAGCCACCTGGGCCGCGAACGGCGTGCCCTTTCTCGTGCCCCTGAATCCCCTGTTGCCCCCGCTCGACCAGGATATGACGTTGCCCTTCATGTCGCTTATGGTGATTATGGTGTTGTTGAAGGTGGCCTGTATGTTGACCACTCCCTGCTCGACGAACTTCTTCGTCTTCTTCTTGGTGAATTTCTTCTTGCTCATGTCGCTCCGTCCCGCCTATTTGCCGGCCTTTTTCTTCTTCGCTATGGCCGTGCCCCTGGGTCCCTTCCTGGTTCTCGCGTTGGACTTGGTCTTCTGTCCCCTGACCGGAAGTCCCGTCCTGTGACGGACCCCCCTGTAGCAGCCTATCTCCACGAGCCGCTTTATGTTGAGCTGGACCTCCTTTCTGAGGTCCCCCTCGACCGTGTACTCGCCCTCTATTATCGAGCGAAGCCTGGTGACCTCGCGGTCGTCGAGGTCCGCGGACTTCTTGTCCGCGTTTATGCCGGCCTTTTCCAGTATGCGGCTCGAGGTCGCCCTGCCTATTCCGTAGATGTAGGTGAGGGCTATCTCCACCCTGCTGCCCGCCGGTATGTCTATTCCTGCTATTCTGGGCATTCGGACTCTTCTCCTCCCGCCGGGACGCTCTATCCCTGCCTCTGCTTGTGCCTCTTGTTGACGCAGATCACCCGCACGACTCCCCTGCGCCTGATGATCTTGCACTTGTCGCATATTTTCTTGACCGACGCTCTTATCTTCACTTTTCCTTCTCTTCCCGTCTCATTTCCTGAGCCTGTAGGTGATTCTTCCCTTGGTAAGGTCGTAGGGAGAAATCTCGAGCTTCACCCTGTCGCCCGGCAGTATCCTTATGAACCTCGTCCTCATCTTGCCGGACACGTACGCCAGCACCTCGTGACTGTTCTCGTCTATCCGCACCCTGAACATGGCGTTGGGCAGCGCCTCCTTTATGGTTCCCTCGAACTCCAGTTTCTCTTCCTTCTGCATGCGTCTCCCTAGTGAACTTTCCCGGTGAGGATCTCCGGGCCGTTGTCGGTAAGCGCCACGGTGTGCTCAAAATGAGCGGAAAGTTTACCATCATAGGTAACGGCCGTCCACCCGTCCTCGAGTATCCTCGTCCTCTCCGAACCCTCGTTCACCATAGGCTCTATCGCTATGACCATTCCCTGGCGAAGCCTCACCCCCCTTCCGGTTCCCCGGGGAGGGACGAAGTTAGGCACCTGGGGCTCCTCGTGAAGCTCCTTTCCTATGCCGTGGCCGACGAAATCCCGCACCACTGAAAACCCCTCGGCCTCGACGCAGGTCTGTATCTCTCTCGATATGTCCATCACCCTGTTTCCGCCGGTCATCGTGTCTATTCCCCTGTAGAGGGAGGCCTCGGTGACCCGAAGCAGCTTCTCGGCGGCGGGAGAAACTTCCCCGACGGCCACCGTCACCGCCGCGTCGGCGTAGTAGCCGTCGAGAAACGCCCCGAAGTCTATTCCCACTATGTCTCCGTCCCGAAGCACCTTGTCCCTGGAGGGAATTCCGTGAACTATCTCCTCGTTGACGGCGAAGCACACCGAGCCCGGGTAGTTCGCGTAGCCCTTGAAGGCCGCCCTGAAACCGCCTTCGGAGCACATCTTCTCGGCAATCTCGTCGAGCTCCCACGTGCTCACCCCGTCCCTGGCCTCTTCGCCGAGTCTCGCCAGCACCTCGGAAACCGCCTCTCCCGCCGTCCGCATCTTTTTCAGTTCTTCCCTGTTCTTCAAACGGATCATCACCGAAACCGCTTCAGCATATCGTCTATTCTCCCCGCTATCTCCCCTATCTCTCCGGTGCCTTCGACCCTGCGCAGAACGCCCGCTTCTTCGTAGAAGTCCTCGAGCGGAGAGGTCCGCTCCCTGTAGACCCTGAGCCTGTTGGTTATCACGTCCTCCGCGTCGTCGGCCCTCCCCTCAAGCTTCTGGCGGTTCCTTATGCGCCTCGCGACCTCGGCGTCGGGAACCTCGAGAAACACCACCGCGTCGATTCCGACTCCCAGGTCCGAGAGGATCGCGTCGAGCGACTCCGCCTGCTCCACCGTCCTCGGAAAGCCGTCGAGCATGAAGCCCTTCGTCCCGAGTCCCGAGAGCTTCTGCCTTATTATTTCCGTCACCACCTCGTCGGGCACGAGCTCGCCCCGGTCCATGAACGACCTGGCGGAGAGCCCCACCTCCGTGCCGTTTCTGATCGCCTCGCGGAGCACGTCGCCGGTCGATACGTGCTCGACCCCGTACTTCTCCCTTATGAAATCCGCCTGCGTTCCCTTTCCCGCCCCCGGCGGGCCGAACAGTATGATTCTCATGGAATCCGCCATCGCCCTTTCCTAGAACCTGTACCTCTCCGGTTCCTTCATCCCCTTTTTCTTTATGAATCCCTCGTAGCTGTGGGTTATGAGGAAAGACTCTATCTGCTGCATGAAGTCGAGCGTCACGCCTATCACGATGAGAAGCGAGACCCCGCCGAAGTAGAAGGGAAGATTGAACGGCTCCCTCTCGAGGAAGGCCGGCAGCACGCAGACCGCCGCCACGTAGACCGCCCCTATGAACGTGATCTTCCCCAGGACGCCCGCTATGTATTCCGAAGTCTTCTTGCCGGGCCTTATTCCCGGTATGTTGCCCCCGTTTTTGCGAAGGTTGTCCGAGAGATCGTCGGGGTCGTACACTATCTGCGTGTAGAAGAAGGCGAAGAATATTATGAGCGCCGCGAAAATCAGGTTGTAGACGAACACGTTCTGGAACACCAGGTCGGAGAAATTCCGAAGAGCCGGAAAATCGGCGAACGTAAGGATGGTGGCCGGGAAAATGAGAAGCGAGGAAGCGAAGATCGGCGGGATGACCCCCGAGGGGTTGGTCTTGAGCGGCAGGTGCGAGCTCTGCCCTCCCATCACCTTTCTTCCCACCACCCTTCTGGGATACTGCACGGGTATCTTCCTGTAGGAACGCTCGAAGTAGACTATGAGCCACATCAGAACGGCGAGGAAGATGAAGATCAGCAGGACTCCGAGGACCGAAAGCTCTCCCGTGCCGACCAGTCTCGAGAGGTTCCAGAACGCCCCGGGAATGCTAGCGATTATCGACGCCGCGATCAGAAGCGATATTCCGTTTCCTATTCCGTTCTCCGTTATCTGCTCGCCGAGCCACATGACGAAGAGCGAACCGGCCGTGAGGGTGAACACCGCCGTGAGCTTGAACATGATCCCGGGATCGGTGACGGCGCTTCCGACGGTCGCCGCGCCCACTCCCCCCCGCTCCAGGGTGACGGCCAGCATGAGTCCCTGCACGAGGCAGATGAGAACCGTCCCGTATCTGGTGTACTGGGTTATTCTCCTTCTCCCCGCGTCGCCTTCCTTCTGTATGGCCTCGAGCGTGGGAAACGCCTTCACCAGAAGCGACATGATGATCGAGGAGGTGATGTAGGGCATGACTCCCAGGGCGAATATCGAGGCCTGCTCGAGCGCTCCCCCGGAGAACATGTTCAGTATGTCGAAGATGGTGCCGCGGGTCTGCTCGAACATCCTGGCTATCTGGTCGGGGTCGATTCCCGGAACGGGAACGAACACTCCGAGCCTGTAGACGACCAGCATGGCCGCGGTGAAAAGAAGCTTGCGGTTGAGCTCGGGAATCCTGGGAAGCGACGCCACGTTGGTGCTCATACGGTCTCCACCCTGCCTCCGGCGGCCTCGACCTTCGCGGCGGCCGCGGCGCTGGCCGCGTTCACGCTCACGGATATCGGCGCCTTTATCTCGCCCGAGGCCAGAAGCTTCACGGGCCTTTTTCCGCTGGCGAGGCCGGCTTCGATAAGCGTTTCAACCGTGACCGACCCGGCGTCGGCGAAACGCTCGAGGTCCCTCACGTTGACTATGTCCCAGCGCTTCTTGAATATGTTGGTGAAGCCTCTCTTCGGGCTTCTCATCTTGAGGGGAGTCTGGCCTCCCTCGAACCACCTGGAGACTCCCTTCCCCGAGCGCGAGCCCTGTCCCTTGTGCCCCCTTCCGCTGGTCTTTCCCCGGGAGCCGGCTCCCCTTCCGACCCTTCTGCGCTTCGTTTTCGATCCCTCGACGGGCGACAGTTCGTTCAGCATCTCATGCTCTCTCCGTTTCCCGGGCGCCCCCTACGGGCGGGCGTCGTAGTAACCCGGAAGGTCCAGGTCCTTTATCTCCTTGCTCCTGTTTCTGGCCACCTGCTCGGGAACCTGGAGCTGCGAGAAGCCCTTTATGACGGCCATGACGACGTTCAGGGGATTTCTGGATCCGACCACCTTGGACAGGATGTCGTGTATTCCCGCAAGCTCCACCACCGCCCGCACCGCTCCTCCGGCTATGACCCCCGTGCCCGGGGCCGCGGGAAGAAGCATTATCCTGCTAGAGACGTATTCCGTGCGCACTCCGTGCGGTATGGTGGCGCCGTTTCTGGGCACCCTTATCAGGTTCTTCTTGGCCTTCTCCACGGCTTTCCTGACGGCGTCGGGAACCTCGTTCGACTTGCCGAGACCGGCTCCCACGATTCCGTCCGAGTTTCCGACCACGGCCAGGACGGTGAAGTGAAACCTCTTTCCGCCCTTGGTCACCTTGGCGACCCTCCTTATGTGGACCACCTTTTCCTGCAAGTCAAGCTGCGCCGGATCTATTCTCTGCTCTGCCAAACCAAGGCCTCCTTTCCGATCTCGTTCAAAACTCCACTCCCGCCTCGCGCATCCCTTCGGCAAGCGACCTGATCCTTCCGTGATACGCGTAGCCTCCCCTGTCGAACTTCACTTTCCTTATGCCCTTTCCCACGGCCATCTCTCCGAGATGCTTTCCCACCTCTCTTGCGGCCCCCGTCTTGTCGAGCTTCTCGGAAGACTCAGAGAGCCTCCTTTTCGTTTCGGGAAACATGGTCGAGGCCTGGACGAGAGTCGCCGCCGCCGCGTCGTCTATGATCTGGGCGTATATGTGTCTGGCCGAGCGGAAGACCGAGACCCTGGGCACCTCGGCGGTGCCGCTTATCTTCTTTCTCACCGCGAGATGCCTTCTTTTCCTCGCGAGCTTCCTGCTTTTCCCGCCGGTCGTCATTTGGCCGCTCCCGCCTTTCCGGGCTTGAGTTTCAGCTGCTCGTCCGCGTAGCGCACGCCCTTTCCCTTGTAGGAATCGGGCTTCCTGACCTTTCTTATCCGGGCCGCCGTCTCCCCCACGAGCTGCTTGTCGATTCCGTGGACGGAAAGCAGGGTGCCCCTCTCCTCCACGGTCGCCTCTATTCCTTCCGGAAGGGGAAAATCGACCGGGTGGGAGTAGCCGAGCGTGAGCCGAAGGGCGTTTTTTCCCGAAAGCTCGGCCTTGTAGCCCGTGCCGGTTATGCGGAGCGCCTTCGTGAACCCCTCGCTCACCCCTGTGACGGAATTGCTGACGAGGCTCCGCACGAGACCGTGAAATGCCTTGATCCTCTTCTCCTCGCTTTTCCGCGAGACGACTATGGCGCCGCCGTCCACCCTGGCCTCTATGCCTTCGGGCACCGCGACCTCGAGAGACCCCTTGGGTCCCCTGACGCCGAGCGACCCCCGCCCGACAGTCGCCGTCACGCCGTCGGGCATGACGACCGGTTTCGTTCCTATTCTCGACATCAGACCACCGTGCAGATGATTTCTCCGCCTATCTTCTCGTTTCTAGCGGCGACTCCGGTCATTATTCCCCTGGAAGTCGAAAGTATCGAAATCCCCATTCCTCCCCTCACCCTGGGGATGTCGCCCTTGCCCGCGTAAACCCTTCGCGAAGGCTTGCTGACTCTCCTTATCTCCTCTATCGCCGCCCTGCCCCCGGGACCGTACTTGAGCTTCACGCTGATGCTCTTCTTGACCCCCTCTTCGGCCACGCTGTAGCTCTCCACGTAGCCTTCCTCGGCGAGAACCCTCGCTATCTCCGCCTTTATGGCGGAGCCGGGAATCACCACCTCGCCGTGACCCGCCATGAGGGCGTTCCTTATCCTGGTAAGCATGTCCGCAATCGGATCCGTCATGTTTATCTCCAGCCCGTTTCCTAGAAGCTAGCCTTTCTCACGCCCGGAAGATGTCCCCTGCTGGCGAGAGACCTGAAGCAGACCCTGCAGATGCCGAACTTCCTCATGAATCCCCTCGGCCTTCCGCAGATCCCGCAGCGGTTGACTCCCCGCACGCTGAACTTCGGCTTTCTCTTCGATTTCTCAAGCAACGCCTTTCTCGTCATGATCCCTCTCTCAGTTGTTCGCAAACGGCACGCCCAGACACCGGAGAAGTTCCTCGGCCTCGACGTCCGTCTTCGAAGTGGTAACGACGCTTATGTTCATTCCCTTGTTGTGCTGAACCTTGCTGTAGTCTATTTCCGGAAATATCAGGTGCTCCCTCACCCCCAGGGTGTAGTTTCCCGAGCCGTCGAAAGCGCGCGGGGAAAGACCCTTGAAGTCCCGCACCCTGGGAAGCGCCAGGTTGACGAGACGGTCGAAAAACTCGTACATCTTCTCCCCGCGAAGCGTGACCATGCATCCTATGGGCTGCCCTTCCCGAAGCTTGAAGCCCGCCACCGACCTGCGCGCCCTGGTGACCACGGGCCGCTGCCCGGCGATGGCCGACAGTTCCGAAACGGCGTCCTCTATCACCCTGGCCTGCCTTCCCGCTTCGCTGAGCCTGCCGAGGCCCATGTTGACCACGATCTTCTCCAGCCTCGGCACCTGCATCGCGTTTTTGTAGGAGAACCTCTCGATCAGCGCCGGCACGGCCTTCTCCCTGTACATCGTCTTTATCCT
The DNA here is from genome assembly GCA_965243595.1 of Thermodesulfobacteriota bacterium. Taxonomy (GTDB): domain Bacteria; phylum Desulfobacterota_D; class UBA1144; order Nemesobacterales; family Nemesobacteraceae; genus Nemesobacter. The sequence goes on along the minus strand of OZ251569.1, from coordinate 1,276,188 downwards.
GGGAACCATTTTCTCAGATTTCCTTTCCCGTCTTCCTGCTGTACCTGACTTTCTTTCCGTCCTCGCCCGTCCTGTATCCCACCTTGACCGGCCCCCCGCTTTCCGCGTCGTATATCATCAGGTTGGAGACGTGTATCCCCGCCTCCTTCTCTATTATGCCTCCGCCGGGGTTTTTCTGGGTCGGGCGGCTGTGTCTCTTGATGACGTTCAGTTTTTCGACCACGGCCTTTTCCCTCTCCTTCTCGAGCCTCAGCACCTTGCCGGTCTTTCCCTTCTCCTTGCCCGCGGTCACGTAAACCGTGTCGCCGGCCTTTATGCGGAACTTCTTGGCCATATCAGACGACCTCCGGGGCGAGGGATATGATCTTCATGAAGCCCTTGAACCGGAGTTCCCGCGCGATCGGTCCGAAGACCCTCGTTCCCATGGGCTCGTTTTCCTTGTCGATTATGACGGCGGCGTTGTTGTCGAAGCGCACGTAGGTGCCGTCGGGCCTTCTCTGCTCCTTGGTGACCCTCACTATGACGGCCTTGTGAACGGAGCCCTTGTCCACCCTGGACTTCGGAATGGCCTCCTTGACGGAAACCACCACCACGTCGCCCAGCCCCGCGTACTTTCTGCCGGAACCCCCGAGCACCTTTATGCAGAAAAGTCGCTTCGCTCCGGTGTTGTCCGCCGAATCCAGATATGTGCTCGACTGAATCAATTCCTTTCTCCCGTCTCCGCGAAAGCAAGACCGCCCCTACGCTCCCGCCGCGGCCTCGACCACCCTGCTGACCCTCCACCTCTTGGTCCTGCTGTAGGGTCTCGATTCCGTTATCTCCACCACGTCGCCCACCGAGCAGGCGTTTTTCTCGTCGTGGGCCTTGAAGCGCTTCGAAACCCTTATCTGCTTCTTGTAGCGCCCGTGGCTCCTTATGCCCGCCACCTCCACGACGACCGTCTTGTCCATCGCGTCTCGGACCACGACCCCGGTCCTGGTTTTCATCTTTCCTCTTTGCATGACGATCAGCTCCCGGCCTCGATCTCCTCTTCCCTCTTCACGGTCAGTATCCTAGCGATCTCCCTTCTGAGCAGCCTTATCCTGGCGTTGTTCGGATTCTGCCCCGTGGCGACCTGTATCCTCAGGTTGAAAAGCTCCTCGTTCGCGTCGCGCTCGAGCTTGCGAATCTCCTCGGGCGTCATGTTCCGCAGTTCCTCGGCGCGGGCCATATCAGACGACCTCCTCCTCGTTTCTCTCCACTATCCTGGTCCTGACGGGAAGCTTGTAGGAAGCCAGGCGAAGGGCCGATCTGGCGAGTTCGGAGCTCACCCCGGATATCTCGTAGAGGAACTGTCCCCTCTTGACCGGCGCGACGTAGCTGTCGACGTCTCCCTTGCCCTTGCCCATCCTGGTCTCGGCCGGCTTCTTCGTGACGGGCTTGCTGGGGAATATCCTGATCCACAGGTCCGCTCCCCTTTTCACGTGCCTCGTTATCGCGATGCGCGCGGCCTCTATCTGCCTGGAGGTGACGGTCCCGTTCTCAAGCGTCTGGAGCGCCAGGTCGCCGAAGGCGAACGCGGCTCCGCGGGTCGCCGCTCCCCTGTTCCTGCCCTTGAACTGCTTTCTGTACTTGGTCTTCTTAGGCTGGAGCATCGGTGGTCTCCCCGCCGGCGGGCACGGCCTGCGGCATCTCCTTGGTTTTTTTCTGTATTATCTCGCCCTTGAATATCCATACCTTGACCCCTATGATCCCGTAGGTGGTGACCGCCTCGGTGACCCCGTAGTCGAGGTCCGCCCGAAGGGTTCCGAGAGGCACCCTGCCTTCCCTGTACCACTCCCTCCTGGCTATCTCCGCGCCTCCCAGGCGCCCGGACACCATGGTCTTTATCCCCAGAACCCCGGCCCTGACGGAAGAGGAGATGACCCTCTTCATCGCCCTCCTGTACGCCACCCTTCTTTCGAGCTGAAGGGCGAGGTTCTCGGCCACCAGCTGCGCGTCGGTCTCGGGCCTCTTCACTTCCCTTATGTCGAGGAATATGCCCTTTCCGGTCATCCGCTGGAGCTTCTTCTTGAGTCCCTCTATCTCCTGGCCCTTTCTTCCTATTATGATCCCGGGTCTGGCGGCGTAGACCAGTATCCTGACCTTGTCCGCGGCGGCCCTTTCTATCTCGATGTTCGAGATCGCCGCCTGGTAGAAGGTCTTCTTTATGTATTTCCGGATCCTTATGTCTTCCTGGAGAAGCGCCCTGTAGCGGCCCTTCTCGGCGAACCACTTGGAATCCCAGGATCTGGTTATTCCGATGCGAAGTCCTATGGGGTTTATTTTCTGGCCCAATTCAAAATCCTCTCTGTTCAAGCACTATGGTTATGTGACTCATTCTGCTCTTGCGCGCGAACGCCCTGCCCATGGCCCTGGCCCGAAAGCGCTTGAGCGTCGGTCCGCCGGTGGCGTAGACTTCCTTGACGTAAAGATTCTCGATGTCCGCGTATCCCTTCTCCGAGGCGTTGGCGACGGCCGACTTGAGCAGCTTGGAAACCACGGGAGACACTCTCCTGCGCACGGAGAGAAGAATCGAAAAAGCCTCTTCCACTCCCTTGCCCCTTATGAGGTCCAGGACCACCCTCGCCTTTTTCGGCGACACCCTCGCGTACCTGTGAACCGCTTTCGAAACCATTTCCCTTATCTCTTCTTCGCCTTGCGGTCGCCCGCGTGACCGTGAAAGGTCCTCGTCGGGGAGAACTCGCCCAGCTTGTGTCCGACCATGTGCTCGGAAACGTAGACCGGGATGAACCTCTTTCCGTTGTACACGGCGAAGGTCATTCCTATCATCTCCGGTATGACCATCGACGCCCTCGACCAGGTCCTTATTATCTTCTGGCTCCCGGTGCTCTGCGCCTGCTCAACTTTCTTCATGAGCTTTTCGTGCACGTACAGTCCTTTTTTGCTCGATCTGGCCATGTTCGGGCTCCCTAATCCATTCCGTAGCCGACTCTTCTCGGCTTCACTATGTACTTGTCCGTCCTCTTGTTGTTTCTCGTCTTCTTTCCTATAGTCGCCCAGCCCCAGGGGGAAACGGGATGGGGATTTCCCTTCGCCGCCTTTCCCTCTCCGCCGCCGTGGGGATGATCGACGGGGTTCATGGCGACGCCCCTCACGGTCGGTCTCACGCCCCTGTGGCGCGACCTGCCGGCCTTGCCCGCGACTATGAGCTCGTTTTCGGTGTTTCCTATTCTTCCCACCGTGGCCATGCAGAGCGTGTTTACGAGCCTTATCTCTCCCGACGCGAGCTTCACCTGCGCGTACTCCCCTTCCTTGGCGACGATCTGCGCCGAGGAGCCCGCCGAGCGCACCAGCTTGCCTCCTCCGCCAGGCTTCATCTCTATGTTGTGAATCACCGTGCCGACGGGAATGTCCCGTATCGCGAGCGCGTTTCCGCTGGAAACCTCCACGCCGGGCCCCGAATTTAGCTCGTCTCCCACCCCGACGCCCGCGGGGGCGATAATGTATCTTTTTTCCCCGTCCGCGTAAACCAGAAGCGCTATTCTCGCCGAGCGGTAGGGGTCGTACTCTATGGACGCGACCCTGGCGGGCACGCCGTGCTTGTCCCTCCTGAAGTCTATCGCCCTATAGCGTCTCTTGTGACCGCCTCCCTTCCTGAAGCTCGTGATTCTGCCGTTGGAGTTTCTGCCCGAGTTTTTCTTTATCGACTTGGTGAGGGACTTGTGCGGGCGGTCGGAGGTTATCTCCTCGAAACCGAATCCCGACATGAACCTTCTTCCCGGAGAAGTGGGGTTGTATTTCTTGACTCCCATGATCAGACTCCCTCGAAGAGGTTTATCTCTCCTTCCCTGAGTTTCACGTAGGCCTTCTTGACCGCGGGCTTCTTTCCCACCACCCTGCCGGTCCTCTTGACCTTCTTTCCGGCCAGAACGAGCGTCCTGACCCTGTCCACCCTGACTCCGAAGATCTTCTCCACGGAATCGCGTATTTCCCTCTTGTTGCATCTCCTGTCCACCGAGAAGACGTACCAGCCGTCCTCCTTGGCGGACGTGGATTTCTCCGTGACCACCGGAAGCTTCAGTATCGAGCGCGGATTCTTCACGACAGCAGCCTCTCCTGTATCTTCTCCACCGAGCCGCGCTCCATGACCACGGTTCTGTGCCTGAGCAGGTCGTAGACGTTGAGTCCCTCGTGGCGAAGCACCTTGACTTCCCTGAGGTTTCTGGCCGACTTGCGCAGGTTCTCGTTATCGGAGCCCACCACCACGAGCGCCTGGGAGAGATCGAACTTCTTCATGAAGTTCACCACCTGCCTAGTCTTTATTTCCGGAAGGTCGAAACTGTCGAGCACCACTATCGCCCCTTCGCCGAACCTGCTCGAAAGCGCGGAGACCAGGGCGCCCCTTCTCACCTTCTTCGGAAGGGAGTAGGACCAGTCCTTGGGCTTCGGCCCGAAAACCACTCCGCCCGAGCGCCATATGGGAGAGCGCCGGGACCCGGCCCGCGCACGGCCCGTGTGCTTCTGCTTCCAGGGCTTGGCGCCTCCGCCCCTGACTTCCCCCCTCGTCCTGGTGGAGGACGTTCCGGCCCTTCTGCCGGCGAGCTGCCAGTTGACGACGTCGTGGATCAGGTGCTTTTTCACCGGGGCGTCGAAAATCCCCGGATCGAGCTCGACCGTTCCCACTTTCTTCCTGTCGAGGTCGTACACGTCAGCCTGCATGGGCCGCCCCCTTGGAAGTGCGCCTGAGGAAAACGGTTCCCCCGTTGGGACCCGGAACCGAGCCCTTGACCAGGAGAAGATTCCTCTCGACGTCTATGTCGACCACCCTCGCGCCCTGGAGCGTGACGTTCTTTCCTCCCATGCGGCCCGACATCTTTATGCCTTTCCACACCTTGGCCGGAGAAGACGCCTGCCCTATGGAGCCCGGTCTCCTGTGGGCCATGCCCCCGTGGGACATTGGCTGTCGGGAGAAATGATGGCGCTTTATGGTTCCGGCGAAACCCTTGCCCTTGCCCCTGGCGGTGACGTCCAGGACGTCTCCCACCTCGAAGATGTCCACCTTTACGACGTCCCCCACCTCGTAGTCGTCGACCGTGGCGGAAAATTCCCGAAGCTCCCTCGCGGGAGGAACCTTGGCCTTGGCGAAATGTCCCTTCATGGGAGCGGTCACCCTCCGGGGCTTGGCTTCTCCGAAACCCAGCTGCAGGGCGTCGTAGCCGTCCCTGCCGACGCTTTTCTTCGAGACGACGAAACAGGGGCCGGCCTCGACGACGGTGGCGATCATCTTGACCATGTCGTCGTTGAAAAACTCGGTCATCCCTCTTTTCCTTCCTATGAGTCCCTGAATCATCTTCGTCAAGATCCCGTAAGCTTTATCTCCACTTCCACGCCCGAAGCCAGGTTGAGCTTCATGAGCTCGTCTATGGTCTGCTGCGTGGGCTCCAGTATGTCCACGAGCCTCTTGTGGGTCCTCACCTCGAAATGCTCCCTGGAGTTCTTGTTCACGTGAGGTCCGCGAAGCACGCAGTAGCGGTTTATCCTCGTCGGAAGGGGAACCGGACCCGCTATCCTGGCGCCGGTCCTCTTCGCCGTGTCGACGATCTCCACGGTGGAGGTGTCGAGAAGCCTGTAGTCGAAGGACTTGAGCTTTATTCTTATCTTGGATGCCTTGCTCATTACTCTATTATCTCTGTCACCACTCCCGCTCCCACGGTCTTTCCGCCTTCCCTTATCGCGAACCGAAGCTGCTCCTCGAGAGCCACGGGCGCTATGAGCTCAACGTCCATCGTAACGTTGTCCCCAGGCATCACCATCTCAACGCCCTCCGGAAGTATCACCGACCCCGTCACGTCAGTAGTCCTCAGGTAGAACTGCGGCCGGTACCCCGGGAAAAACGGCGTGTGACGCCCCCCCTCCTCCTTCTTCAGAACGTACACCTCAGCCTTGAACTTCCTGTGAGGCGTTATGCTCCCTGGAGCCGCAAGCACCTGGCCACGCTCAACTCCCCCCTTGTCTATCCCCCGAAGCAGCACCCCAACGTTGTCTCCAGCCTGCGCGTCGTCCAGTATCTTGCGAAACATCTCCAAACTAGTCGCCACCGTCTTCTCGGTGTCGCGAAATCCCACTATCTCTATCTCGTCCCCCGCCACTATCTTCCCTCGCTCCACTCTCCCCGTCACCACCGTCCCGCGCCCCGATATCGTGAACACGTCCTCTATCGCCATTATGAACGGCTTGTCCATGTCCCGCTCAGGCTCCGGAACGTAACCGTCTATGGAACCCATTAGCTCCATTATCTGCTCCTCAGCACCCGAATCCCCCTCTATCGCCTTCAACGCGCTCACCTTCACAACAGGTATGTCGTCCCCTGGAAACCCGTACTCGCTCAAAAGCTCCCTTATCTCGAGCTCCACCAACTCCAGCAGCTCCTCGTCGTCCAGCATGTCAACCTTGTTCAAAGCCACCACTATGTACGGAACACCCACCTGCCTCGCCAGCAGTATGTGCTCCCGCGTCTGCGGCATCGGCCCGTCCGGTGCGCTCACCACCAGCACCGCACCGTCCATCTGCGCCGCTCCCGTTATCATGTTCTTTATGTAGTCGGCGTGACCCGGACAGTCGACGTGAGCGTAATGACGACCCTCCGTCTCGTACTCCACGTGCGCTATGTTTATCGTTATACCCCGCTCGCGCTCCTCCGGTGCCTTGTCTATGTTGTCGAACTCCACGTACTCCGCCTGACCCTTCTTCGACAGCACGTTCGTTATCGCCGCCGTCAAAGTCGTCTTGCCGTGATCCACGTGCCCTATAGTCCCTATGTTCAAATGCGGCTTCCCGCGCTCAAACTTCGCCTTAGACATGTGAAAGATCCTCCTCGTTCAAAAAGAACATGAAAATGTCAACCGGCTCTCGCCGTCTCCTTTAGTTCCTGGGCTATGTTTTCCGGCAGGGCGAAGTAGTGGGAAAACTCCATCGTGAACGATCCCCTGCCCTCGGTCATCGACCTGAGGTTCGTGGCGTAGCCGAACATCTCGCCCAGCGGCGCCTCGGCCTTTACGGCCTGCATGGCCCCCCTCATCTCCGTGCTGCTGACCCTTCCCCTTCGGGAGCTCAGGTCTCCTATCACGGTTCCCATGTGCGTTTCGGGAACCACCACCTCGAGCTTCATCACGGGCTCGAGAATGACGGGAGAGGATTTCTGCACCGCTTCCTTGAACGCCATGGACCCGGCTATCTTGAAGGCGATCTCCGAGGAATCGACGTCGTGGAACGAACCGTCGTAGAGGGTGACCGAGATGTCGACCACGGGGTATCCCGAAACGATTCCGGTCTCCATGGCCTCCACTATTCCCTTCTGCACCGCCGGGATGAACTCCTTGGGAATCACCCCTCCCTTTATGCTGTCGTTGAACTCGAATCCCGCGCCCCTCTCGAGCGGCTCCACCCTTATCTTGACGTGCCCGTACTGTCCGCGCCCGCCCGTCTGCCTTATGTACTTGCCCTCGGTGTCCGCGCTGGACGTTATGGTCTCCCTGTAGGCCACCTGGGGCTTTCCGACGCTGGCGTCCACGTTGAACTCCCTTCTGAGCCTGTCGACGATTATCTCGAGGTGAAGCTCGCCCATTCCTGATATGACGGTCTGGCGGGTCTCCTCGTCGGTCTTCACCTTGAAGGAAGGGTCCTCCATGGCGAGCTTGGCGAGCGAGAGTCCTAGCTTTTCCTGGTCGGCGTTGGACTTGGGCTCTATGGCTATGGAGATCACGGGGTCGGAGATGTGGAGGCTCTCGAGAATCGCCGGGTGGGAGTCGGAGCACAGGGTGTCGCCCGTGAGAGTGTTCTTGAGCCCCACCGCGGCCGCTATGCCTCCCGCCTCGACTTCCTTTATGTCCTCGCGCTTGTCCGCGTGCATGCGCAGGAGCCTTCCTATCTTCTCGTTTTTCATGTTGGACGAATTGTAGACGGTGGTTCCGGATTTCAGCCTGCCGGAATAGACGCGGAGGTAGGTGAGCTGGCCGACGAACGGGTCGGACATGATCTTGAACGCGAGGGCCGAGAAATGATCTTCCTTGTCGGGCCTTCTCTCGACCTCCTCCTCGGTTTTCGGGTGAACGCCCTTCACGGGGGGCAGGTCCGCGGGGGCCGGCATGTAGTCGACCACGGCGTCGAGGAGCAGCTGCACTCCCTTGTTCTTGAACGCCGAGCCCAGCATCACGGGAATTATCGCGGCGTCTATCGTCTGGCGTCTTATCGACCCGCGGATCTTCTCCTCCGGGACGTCCTCGCCGTTCAGGTAAAGCTCCATTATCTCCTCGTCGTCGTCGGAGAGTCCCTCGAGAAGCCTGTCCCTGTACTCCGCCGCGCGCTCCCTCGCGTCTTCGGGAACGTCCACGAACTCGAACTTGGCCCCGAGGCTCTCGCCGTCCCAGACGGCCATCTTCATCCTTATTACGTCGATTATTCCCGTGAACTCGTCGCCGTCGAACCAGGGAATCTGAAGACAGACGGGATTGGCGCCGAGCCTCTCCCTTATCTGGTCGACGACCCTGTAGAAATCCGCCCCCACCCTGTCCATCTTGTTCACGAAGCACATTCTGGGAACCGAGTAGCGGTCGGCCTGTCCCCAGACGGTTTCGGTCTGCGGCTCCACGCCTCCCACGCAGTCGAAGACCACGACGGCGCCGTCGAGCACCTTGAGCGACCTCTCGACCTCTATGGTGAAGTCGACGTGGCCCGGGGTGTCTATGATGTTTATCCTGCAGTCGTTCCAGAAGCAGGTGGTGGTGGCCGAGGTTATGGTGATGCCCCTTTCGCGCTCCTGCTCCATCCAGTCCATGGTGGCGGCGCCCTCGTGCACCTCTCCTATCTTGTAGGTTATGCCGGTATAGAAAAGTATTCTCTCGGTGGTGGTGGTCTTGCCCGCGTCTATGTGGGCGACTATTCCGATGTTTCTCACCCTGTCTATGGGAAATATCTGCTGTTCCGACACCTTGGTTCTCCCTCGAGGCTACCACCTGTAGTGGGCAAACGCCCTGTTCGATTCCGCCATCCTGTGAATGTCTTCCTTCTTCTTCACCGCGCTGCCCCTTCTGTTCTGGGCGTCTATGATCTCCGAAGAAAGCTTCTCGACCATCGATTTCTCGGACCTTCTGCGGGAGGAGTCTATGAGCCACCTGATTCCGAGGGACTGCTTGCGAAAGGAGCTTATCTCCATGGGAACCTGGTAGGTGGCTCCGCCCACCCTCCTGGGCCTCACCTCCACCGAGGGCTTCACGTTGCCGAGCGCGTCGTGGAAGACCTCGACGGGGTCCTTGCCGGTCTTTTCCCTGACCCTGTCGAGCGCCTGGTAGAATATCCGCTCGGCGACGCTTTTCTTGCCGTCGTACATGAGACCGTTTATGAACTTGGCGACCACGAAGTCCTTCGTCTTCGGGTCGGGAGGCGTCTTTCTTCTCTCCGCTCTACCTTTCCTGGGCATGTTTTTTCCCCGCCGCTACTTCGGCTTCTTGGCTCCGTACTTCGATCTCCCGTTTCTCCTGTTCTCGACTCCCGTGGAGTCGAGAGTTCCCCTCACTATGTGGTACCTGACTCCGGGAAGGTCCTTCACCCTTCCTCCCCTCACCAGGACCACCGAGTGCTCCTGGAGGGTGTGTCCCTCGCCCGGGATGTATCCCGTGATCTCTATGCCGTTTGTGAGCCTTATTCTCGCCACCTTTCTCAGCGCCGAGTTGGGCTTTTTCGGGGTGGTGGTGTAGACCCTTATGCACACCCCTCTTCTCTGGGGACATCTCTGGAGGGCCCTGGCCTTGCTTTTCTTCCTGGCCGTCTTTCTCCCCTTGTTGAGCAGCTGGCTTATCGTAGGCATAGAATACCCCTTTCCCAAAAATTGGGTAATCCAATCATTATAAGCCTGATAATGAAACAATGTCAACAGCGAGGCTGAAGGAAAGAGTCACACAAGGCCGAAATGAAGGAAGCGATTATGGTACAGGAAAAAAACAGGTTTTCAACAGGAAAATCCGCCTCGCGGAAAATTTTTTCGCGAAAGGACGCGCGGCGGGTCCGAAAAAACCGGGAGGCTAGACGCGCGAGAGCGCCTTCGCCCCTATGTCCTTTCTGTAGACGAGGCCGTCCTGGCCGATGGAATCGACGGCGCGGTAGGCTCTCTCCAGGGACTCCTCCATGGTGTCTCCGAGAGAGGTGACGCCGAGAACCCTCCCGCCGCTTGTCACTATGTCGTTTCCCTCGAACCTCGTTCCCGCGTGAAAGACGATCGTTTCCTCGGTGTCGCTAAAGTCCGCGAGCCTCTCGAGCGCGACTCCTTTCCGGTAGCTTGCGGGATAGCCCCGAGAGGCCATCACCACGCAGACGCAGAACCCGTCCTTCCACTCCACGGGGTCGGTCTTCATCGTCCCCTCGGCCACGGAATAAAGAACGGGCACGATGTCGGAGTCCATTCTCATCAGAAGGGGCTGGGCCTCGGGGTCTCCGAAGCGGCAGTTGAATTCCAGCACCTTCAGATCCCCGTCCCTTATCATGAGCCCGGCGTAAAGCACTCCCCTGTAGGGTCTTCCCTCGGACTTCATGGCGCGCACGGCGGGGGTCACGACCTCGTCCATTATTCTTCGCCGAAGCGCGTCGGTAACGACCGGAGCGGGGGTGTACGCTCCCATGCCCCCGGTGTTGGGCCCCCTGTCGCCGTCGAGAAGCGGCTTGTGGTCCTGCGAAGGTTCGAGGGCGAGAACGTTCTCCCCGTCGGTGAAGGCGAAAAAGGAAGCCTCCTCGCCTTCTAGGAATTCCTCCACCACCACCCTCGCTCCGGCTTCGCCGAACGCCCCGTCCACCATCATGGAGCGAAGCGCGGACTCTCCTTCCTCGCGGGAACGGCAGATGACTACCCCCTTGCCCGCGGCGAGACCGTCGGCCTTGACGACGAAGGGCGGGGCCATTTTCCGAAGTCCCGCGGCGGCCTTCTCCACGTCGGCGAACACCGAATACTCCCCCGTGGGAATGCCGTATTTCTTCATCAGATTCTTCGAGAATATCTTGCTTCCCTCGAGTTCGGCGGCGGCCTTCGACGGACCGAATATCCGAAGACCTTCTTTCTCGAAAAAGTCGACTATTCCTTCGGACAGGGGCTGCTCGGGGCCGACCACAGTGAGGTCGATCGACTCTTTCTTGGCGAAAGCGGAGAGCGATTTGAAATCCCCGGCGGGAATGTCCACGCACTCGGCGTGGCGGGTTATCCCCGCGTTTCCCGGAGCGCAGAAGGTCTTCTCGACGAGCGGACTTCGGTTTATCTTCCAGCAGAGCGCGTGCTCCCTTCCGCCTCCCCCGACGACGAGGATTCTCATTCGGAACCTCTCGCAGAACCTTCGAGGCTATAGGAGAAAATGATACGGGTGTTTTTCAGGACCATCCGGAACATTCAGACAAACTCCGTAACAACTATGATTTGGACGGAACTTCTCGTCAAAGAAAAATTCCGCAAAACCAAAGCGAAAAATTACCGGGAATTTGTTATATTATCCGATTTTTCGATGAAACAAACATACCGATGAGCAACAGACTGACACTCCGACAACTTGAATCCTTCTCTTTGGAAAACGGCGGACATTCTCAGGGGTAACATGGAAGAAGAAACCGCGGAACAAGCTAGAGAAGTCGTTCGGTCTCTCGTTCAAATGTTGAATGAAGCGTTGCGGATAGTTGGTTTGTTCGACAAAATCAGGATGAAAAGAAGCGGGTCATGCGAGAAATAAAACGGGTAGTGATAGGGAGCTTCAACGACGAGTCTCCGGTCAAGCCCGTCACCGAACGGTTCATGGAATTCGCGGGGGTGAAATTCAAGTGATGGACGGATTCGACTTTCCCGTCAAGGTGGTGAGGACGGACAGAAAGAAGTCCGCATCCATTCAACTGGACGGTGAAATCGTAAAGGTGCGGGTTCCCAGGACCCTGTCGGACGAGCGCATCAGGGAACTCATCGCCAGACGCACTTCATGGATTACGACCAAGCTGAAGGAAGCGTCCGAACGACCGGCAGTCAAACCCAAAGAATACGTGAGCGGGGAAACCTTTCCCTGCCTGGGACGAAACTACCGGCTTAAAGTAACGGCGGGCAACGAGCCCTCCGTCAGGCTGAGGGGCGGATACCTTCAGGCAACCGTACGCGGGACAGACGAAAGACCGCGGGAGACCGTCAGGTGGATGCTGGCCGCCTGGTATCGAGAACGCGCGGCGAAGCGTCTGGACGAGAAAACGGAACGGTTTGCGAAAATCATCGGGGTGGAACCGCGGTCAGTCGTCGTCAAAGACTACAAGTCCCGATGGGGTTCATGCTCCGCAAACGGCGACATTTCCTACAACTGGAGAATAATCCTCGCGCCTCACCGCATCGTCGACTACGTGGTGGTGCACGAACTGTGTCACATGCTGGAACACAACCACTCCAGCCGGTACTGGAAACTTGTCGAGAAATACGTTCCCGATTACAGGGAACGAAGAGACTGGCTGAAAAATCACAGCCTGTCCTTGTGACGCGGCGTTCGGAAAAGAATCGGATCAACCCCGCGCGCTTCCACGCGGGCAGGCCGAACAATGACGGCTTCCTGCCCGAAACCGCCCTCGCCGTTCGTTCGCAACCGAACCGTCTCCCTGTACGGCATTGGAACCGGCAACCTCTTTGCGGTAAACTGCCGAAACCGAAGAAGCGCGCGGCGGCGGCCATGCCCTCGCTCGAAGCGAGAACGCGATGAGATACGCCATAGAGAAGGACTTTCCGTTCGAGGAAGTCGACCCGATCGCGGAAGCGGAAAGCTACAGGAAGGAAATAAACAGGCCGATCTACCATATCCACAAGTGGTGGGCCAGGAGGCTGGGAAGCGTTTTCCGCGCGGTGGTGTCGGGCGCTCTGTCTGAAGGACGGTGGAGGGGTTTCCACGAACTTCAGGATTTCTCCGGAAAGGTGGTGCTTGACCCCTTCATGGGGTCGGGCACCACGCTCGGCGAGGCGGCGAAGCTGGGAGCCCACGTCGTCGGCTGCGACGCGAACCCTGTAAGCGCCTTCATGGTGAGACAGGCGCTCACCAGGGTGAACCCCGTCGACCTCGAGACGGAGTTTCGGTCCATGGAGAGGGACGTTAGGGACCGGATACTTTCTTACCACACGACCATGATTCCCGGCGAAGAAACCCCCGCGCGGGCGCTCTACCACTTCTGGGTGAAGACGGTGACGACCCCCGGCGGCGAGGAAATTCCGCTTTTCCCATCCTACGTGTTCGCCAGGAACTCGAATCCCGGGAAAAACCCCGGGGCGCGGATGATCTGCCCCGAGTGCCGGGCGGTGTTTTCGGACGCCTACGACGCGCAAAGCGCGACCTGCCCCGAATGCTCCCGCAAGTTCGACCCCCGGGACGGTCCCGCCAGAGGCTCCTCGGTTCGGGACTCCTGCGGCCGCAAGCACCGGATCAGGGAACTCGTCGGGGCGTCGGGCGCGCCGCCCTCCCACAGTCTCTACGCCGTCATGGCCCTCGACGAGGCGGGAGAGAGGACCTACGTGAAACCGACCGGTCACGATTTCGCCATGATTCGAAAGGCGGCCGAAGATCTCGAAGAGATGAAGGACCGCCTGCCGCTTCCCGCGATGGACGTGCGTCCCGGACACAACACCGACCAGGCGAGAGGCTACAACTACCTGCGCTGGCGGGACTTCTTCAACGCGCGCCAGATCCTCTGCCTGGGACTGCTTCTCGAAAGGATCCTTCGTATCGAGGACAGAACCCTGCGGGACCACTTCGTCTGCCTGTTCAGCGGAACGCTCGAGTTCAACAACATGTTCTGCAGCTTCAAGGGAGAGGGAACTGGCGCGGTGCGCCACCTGTTCTCCAACCACATCCTGAAACCCGAGAAGACGCCCCTTGAGAACACGGTGTGGGGAATCGAGGGAAAAAGCAGCGGAACGTTCTCCTCGCTGTTCCACAGCAGGCTGCTTCGGGCGAAGAGCTACCTGTACGAACCTTTCGAGATCGTGCCGACGGTCGGCAGAACCCCGTCCCGCAAGGTCGTATGCAGCAGACCGCTTTCGCTCAGGATCGCCGACGGCTGGGAAGACTTTCGGAAAAACGGCCAGGCCGCCCTGGTGCTCGACGGCGACGGGGCCTCGCTTCCGATCCCCGGCTCGAGCGTCGACGCCGTGGTGACCGATCCCCCGTACTTCGACTTCGTCCACTACAGCGAGCTGGGAGACTTCTTCTACGCGTGGCTGAAGGCCGCCCTTGGAGACGAGTACGAGTACCTCGGCAGGAAGAATTCGTCCCACGAAAACGAGGTGCAGGACCGCGACGCCGCGAGCTTCGCGAGCAAGCTGGAATCGGTGTTCTCCGAGTGCGCCCGGGTCCTGCGCCCGGACGGCCTGCTCTGCTTCAGCTACCACCACTCGACGCTCGAGGGATGGGTCGCCGTGTACGAGGCCGTCGCCCGGGCGGGTTTCGGCGTGGCGGCGGCCCACCCGGTGAAGGCGGAAATGTCCGTCGCCAGTCCGAAGGGCGCGGCTTCGAGACCGATAAACATCGACGCCATACTGGTCTGCAGGAAGGGGTTCGCCGGGGCGGGAGACGGCGACGCGGCGGCCGAGGCCGCCGGGCGCGCCAGATACTACGAGGACAGATTACGGGCGCTCGGCAGGGAACTCGGAGACGGGGACCGTTTCGTGATAGCCTGCTCCCAAGCCCTGATCGCCGCCTCGGGCAGGAGGTTTTCCGCCGAAGAGACCGGGCGACTCCTCCTTCGCGTTTCCTCGGAACTTGCGGAAACGGAACCCCCGAAGAGCGAAACGAACGGCGCGCGCGAAAGGTTCTCCCCCCGCCTCGCCCCGCGGGCGAGCGGGAAGAAAAGCGGCGCGGAACTGCCGCTCTGAAACGGTCGCGGCAGAACGCATCCGCCTCCCCCGGCGACGGGAACTCTCGTTCGGAACCTCCCGCAAAAACGCGCGACCTACTCGACCGTCACCACCTTGGCCAGGTTTCTCGGCTGGTCCACGTCGGTGCCGAGAATGTTCGCCACGTGGTAGGCGAGAAACTGCGCCGGAACGACCGACACCATCGGACTCACGAGGTAGGGACTCCTGGGAATCACTATCTTCCTGTCCCTCCCGTCGGGAAGCGCGAGGGAGGCGTCCGACGTTACGAAAATGATCCGCCCTCCCCTGGCCTTCACTTCCTGGAAGTTCCCCAGAAGCTTCCTGTAGTAGACGTCTTCCTCCGGGGCGATGAAGACGACGGGCATGTCCTTGTCTATAAGGGCTATGGGACCGTGCTTTATCTCTCCCGCGGCGTATCCCTCGGCGTGAACGTAGGAGACTTCCTTGAGCTTGAGAGCGGCCTCGAGCGCCACGGGATAGTTTATCCCCCTCCCAAGGTAGATGAAGTTCGAGTACCCGTAAAACTCCCTCGACACCTCCTTGAGCTCGCCGTCGAGAGAAAGGGTCTCCTGCTGGAGCTTGGAGACCGCCACGGCGTCCCCCACGAGCCGCCTCGCCTCCGCCGAATCCACAACTCCTCTGGCGACCCCCATGTATATGGAGAGAAGGTAGAAGACCATCACCTGGGACGTGAAGGACTTCGTCGAGGCCACGCCGATTTCCGGCCCGGCCCTCGTGTTTATAACGCAGTCGGCTTCCCTCGAGATTCTGCTGAGCTCCACGTTCGTTATGCCCAGGGAGACCATTCCCATCTCCCTGCCCTTGGCGAGGGCCTCGGCCGTGTCGGCGGTTTCTCCCGACTGCGAAACGGCTATGAGGAGGGAGTCGGGACCGACGACGGGGTTTCTGTAGCGAAATTCCGAGGCGAGCTCCACCTGGGCGTTTACGCCGGCGATCTCCTCCATCATGTACTTGCCTATGAGGGATGCGTGGTAGGAAGTGCCGCAGGCGACGATTACGATTCTTCGGACGCTTCTCGCGAGGGAAGGATCCACCCCGTCGAAAACGACCTCCTTCATGTCGGCCGTGAACTTTCCCCGAAGCGTGTCGAAAATCGCCCCGGGCTGCTCGAATATTTCCTTGAGCATGTAGTGGCGGTAGCCCGCCTTCTCGGCCGCCACGGGATCCCAGTTCACTTTCGTCGGAGTTCTCTCGACCAACTCGCCGGAGGCCGCGGTCACGGAGATTCCGCTTTCGTCGAGCACCGCGAAGTCGCCGTCCTCGAGCAGAACCACCTCCCCGGCGTAGGGAAGGATCGCGGGAACGTCGGAGGCGAGGAAGCGCTCGTCCCCGCTTCGCGCGACCACGAGGGGGGAAAAGCGCCGGGCGGCGACTATCTTTCCGGGCTCCGCGTCGGACATGACCGCCACCGCGCAGGAACCCTCCACCCTGCCGAACGTCTTTCTCACGGCGCCCAGAAGCGTCTCTCCCTTTTCCGAAAAGTCGCGGACGAGATGCGCTATGACCTCGGTGTCGGTGTCGGAGACAAACTCGTAGCCCGCGGCCGAGAGCTCTTCCCGAAGCTCGGGATAGTTCTCCACTATGCCGTTGTGCACGACGCTCACGGGACCGGAGGTCTGGGGATGGGCGTTTCGCTCGGAAGGATCTCCGTGGGTCGCCCACCTCGTGTGAGCTATGCCGACGGGAGAATCCACCTCGTCGGGTTCCAGCTTCGAGAGGAGGTTCCGGAGCTTCCCCTCGCTTCTCACGACCCGGGACTTTCCGTCCTCGAGAAAGCATATTCCCGCCGAGTCGTATCCCCTGTACTCGAGGCGCCCCAGGCTGTCGCACAAGACGGCGGCCGTCTTTCGGGAATCCCCCACGTATCCGACTATTCCGCACACGTCAGGACCCGTCCTTCTTTTTCCTCGATCTTTTCGCCCAGCCTTCTATCTCCTTCTGCTGGGCCCGCTCTATCGCCAGGGCGTCGGGGGAGACGTCCTTGGTTATCGTCGAGCCCGCCGCGGTGACGGCTCCCGCGCCCACCTTCACCGGAGCCACGAGCATCGTGTCGCTTCCCACGAACGCCCCGTCTCCGATCACCGTCCTGTGCTTGTCTTTGCCGTCGTAGTTGCAGGTTATCGTGCCCGCCCCTATGTTCACCCCCTCGCCCACCTCGGCGTCGCCGACGTAGGAGAGATGCGGAACCTTGGAGCCCCGTCCTATCTCGGATTTCTTTATCTCGACGAAATTGCCGATCTTCGCCCCCTCCCCGACGCGCGCCTCGGGGCGCAGGTGACAGAACGGTCCCATCACCGCCCCGTCTCCGACCTCGCATCCGACCAGGTAGGAGGAGAATTTTATCTCGACTCCGTCGCCCACGACGGAGTCTTCCACGTAGACCGAAGGACCTATCCGGCAGCCGCTTCCTATTTCGCTTTTTCCCAGGACGTGGGTTCCGGGATATATGGTCGTGTCCTTTCCTATCCGCGCGTCTTCCGATATGTACGCGGCGTCGGGGTCGGTTATCGTGACCCCGTTTTCCATGTGGCGGCGGTTCACCGCGCGTCTGGCCGCGCGCTCCGCCTCGGCGAGTTCCTCTCTAGTGTTCACTCCAAGCACCTCCCTGGGGTTCCCCGCGGCGACCGCGCGGAGCTTTTTTCCCGACGAAACGCAGAGGTCGACTATTCCCGGCAGGTAGTACTCTCCCTGGCTGTTCTCCGAGTCGAGCCCGCCGAGGCTCTCCCAGAGAAACCCGGACCTCGCGCAGTATATTCCGGCGTTTATCTCGTTTCGCGCTCTCTCGGCCCCGGTCGCGTCCCGCTCCTCCACGATTCGAAGAACGCCGCCGTCCGCGTCCCTTATCACCCTTCCGTATCCCCGGGGATTTTCCAGAACGGCGGTCACGAAGGAGACCTCCGCCCCGCTCTCCGAGTGGGAATCCAGAAGCCCGCGCAACGTGTCGGCGCCCGCCGACGGAACGTCCCCGCTCAGTATGAGAACGTCTCCCTCGAAATCCCCCAGGGCTTCTCGGCAGCACGAAACCGCGTGACCGGTTCCCAGCTGGGGCTCCTGCACGACCGTCTCCACCGGGTGTCCGGCGAGCGTCCGCGCGACGGCCTCGCGTCCGTGTCCCGCTACGACGCAGATTCTTCGAGGGCGAAGCGCTCGGGCCGTTTCCACGACGCGCAGCAGCATGGGCTTTTTCAGTACCGGATGCAGGACCTTGGGAAGGCGGGAGTTCATGCGGACTCCCCTGCCCGCCGCCAGGATTATAACGGCAAGAGACATAAGATTCGCGTTTTTCCCCAAGGGTTTCCCGGAACCTGAAAAATCAGAACGGAACGTCGTCGTCGGTTATGTCGCCGCCTTCGGTGTAGCTGTAGTCGTCTTCGGCGGGAGGGGGACCGCCGGAGCTTCGCCCGCCGCCCTCTCCGCGCGGGGAGAGAAACTGCACCGTTCTTCCGATGATCTCGGTCGTGTATCTCTTGTTGCCTTCCCTGTCGTCCCAGGAACTGGTTCTGATTTCCCCTTCAACGTAAACCGACTTCCCCTTGGAGAGATACTCGCCGCACACCTCCGCGAGCCTGCCGAACGTCGTGACCCTGTGCCATTCGGTGTATTCCTGGAAGTTTCCGTCCTTGTCCTTTCGCCTGTCGGTGGTCGCGACCGAAAATTTAGTGACCGCCGTTCCGCCGGGCGTGTACTTGACTTCCGGGTCCCTTCCGAGGTTGCCGAGTATTATAGCCTTGTTGACCGATGCCATGAGTTCTGTTCACCGCCGTTTGTTGGGTTGCGTTAAATTCTACATAATGCCCCGGCGGATTTAAACACGGGCGGGAAAAAGACCCGAGGTTCTCTCGAGAAACTCGTTGAGTATCCTGCCCGTGAGCCCCCATATTATGCGGTTTTCGTAGACGAACACGTAATCGTCGACCGCGGCGCCGTCCCTGTTTCTCTTTCTCACGTCGCGGTTCTTTCCGTCGAGCAGGTGGGAGACCGGAGCGCTGAAGCACTCGGCCACCTCGCGGTTCGGAGAGAACTCCGTTTCGCCCCCGAGGACGGCGACGAAGGGCTTTACCGCGTAGCGTCTCACGGAAGGGGTCAGGGGGCGGATGAAATCCATCTCTCCCAGAATTTCCGCGTCCCGCGCCGCGTCGAAGCCGAGTTCCTCGGAAGCTTCCCTCACCGCGGTGGCGGCGAGAGTTTCGTCTTCGTCCTTTTTCTTTCCGCCGGGAAAGGCCACGTGTCCCGAGAAAGGGTCGCCCGGGTGCTCCGTCCTCCTTATGAACCATATCCGGAAACCGGCCCCGCTCTCCCGGAGCATCAGCAGCACCGCGGACTGAACGACGTCGCCCGGGGGCGGCGCGGCGCTTCCCGCGGGACCGAGGATTTTTCTTATTTCGCCGGTCACGCTCATCGGTCGGCCGCTTTCGCCGCGACGTTTCCGTATCCGTCCACCTCGCAGTCGAACCCGGGAGGAACGAAGGCGGTCGCCGTGGTCTCGAAGAGAACGCAGGGTCCCCCGAACCGGAAACCCGGCCCCAGCTCCTCCCTGTCGTAGCAGCGGGCCTCGACTTTCCGTCCCTCGAAAACCACTTCCCTCGGAAAGGGCCTCGGCGGCGACCCGCGCTCTTCGAGGGGAAGGATCTCCACGGGACGGCGGGGCATGTACGCCCGAAGCCTCAGGGTCACTATCTCGACGGGCGACGACTCCTTCATGTACCCGTACGCCTTTTCGTGCGCGCGGTGAAAATCCCGCGCCGCGGCGTCCGAGCAGGGAATCGTGAGTTCGTGGGACTGTCTCTCGTACCTCGCGTCCACGTACCTTTCGAACTCGAGCCCGCGTCCCCCGAGGTCGTCCCGGGCCCGCTCCTCGAGTCCGGCGAAGCGGGCGGCGACGTCGCGCATGCCGTCTTCGTCCGCGCGGGCGAAAAACGTCGCGCCGTAGTCCTTGAAGGAGTCGGCGAGCAGCATTCCGTAGGCCGAAAGCGCGCCGGGATTTCTCGGGAACACGACCTCGGGAATTCCCATCGAGGAAGCGAGCGCGCAGGCGTGAAGCCCCCCGGCGCCGCCGAAGGAGACCAGGCAAAACTCCCGGGGGTCGTGGCCCCGCGCGACCGACACCAGGCGAAGAGCTTTCTCCATGTTGGAGTTCGAAACCCTCACGACCGCCTCGGCGATTTCCTCCGCGTCGCGGCCGGGGTCGAGGGAACCTATGGCCTCGAAGGACCTCCCGGGATATATCTCCATGGCGCCGCCCAGGAAGCGGCCGGGGTCAATTCTTCCCAGAACGACGTTGGCGTCCGTAACCGTCGCGAGCGTTCCCCGCCCGTAGCACGCGGGCCCGGGGTCGGCCCCGGCGCTTTCGGGCCCGACCTTCAGAACGCCGCCCTCTCCCACAGACGCGATCGAACCTCCCCCCGCCCCTATGGTGGATATGTCTATCATCGGCACCCGAAGCGGCGTTCCGCCCACGACGTTTTCCGTCGCGAAGCCTATCTTTCCGTCGCAAAGCGACACGTCGGTCGAAGTTCCTCCCATGTCGCAGGTGATGATCTTTTTGCGGCCGGAGAGTCCGCACGCGCGAAACGCCCCCACCACGCCTCCCGCGGGACCGGAGAGAACTATCCTCGCGGGCTCCGAGGCCGCCTGCCGCGGGGATATCACGCCGCCGTTTGACTGCATGACGGAGACCGTCTTTCCTTCCAGCGAAGAGGAAAGCGAGCGCATGTATTCGCTCGTCACGGGAACGAGGCAGGCGTTCGCTACCGTGGTTGAGGTTCTTTCGTACTCCCGAAACTCGGGAACGAGGCTCGAGGACAGGGTTACGGGAATTCCGAGCTCCGCCAGCGCGTCTCCGACCGTCCGCTCGTTTTCGGGGTTGGCGTAGGAATGAAGAAGGCAGACCGCGACGGACTCGACCGAGAGGGACGCGACCGCGGCCCTTATTTCCCCGATTTCCGCCTCGTCGGGCGCCCTGAGCGCGGCGCCGCGGAAGTCGGTCCTCTCCGAAACCCCGAACCTGAGTTCCGGCGGGACGAGCGGAGGCTCGGGATTCCAGAAAAGATCGTATAGCTCTTCCCTGTTCTGTCTTCCTATCTCTATCACGTCTTCGAAACCGCTCGTGGCGACGAGACAGGTCCTGGCGCACTTGCGCTCAAGAAGGGCGTTTGTGGCCACGGTGGTTCCGTGTACGACCTCGGATACGGCCGAAAGGCCGCCCGGGCGGCCTTCAAGTCCCCGCAGCACGGCTTTCGAGGGATTTTCGGGGGTGGAGAGAACCTTCGCGACGGATATTTCCTTTCCGTCGAAGAAGACGAAATCGGTAAACGTTCCTCCCGCGTCCACTCCTGCCGAAAGCATAAGACGTTCCCACTCCGAAGCGCGCCTAGAGGAACCGGGAGACGGCGCCCCCGGCGACGCGGTCAGTAATTGTCCCTGTCTTTGGGATATATGACGTCCACCTTTCCCTCCGCTATCTCTCTCAGCGCGGAGACGACGTGCTTGTTGTCGTCGTTTTCGGACGCCACTACCACGGCTCCCTTGGAAATCTGCCTGGCCCTTTTCATCGCGGCGATGGAAAGAGCGAACTTGTTCCCTATTTTCTCGAGGCAGTCTTCAATGGTGATCCTGGCCATCTGCTTTCACCTTCCCTGAACGTGATAATCGTCCCGGCCGGGAAAACACCGCCGGAACCTGAAAGAGCAATTATACCCGACCGCGGAGAATCCTCCAGCGCGCGGTCAGTTTTCCACGACCCTTCTGTTGTTCCTTCCCGCGAGCACTCCGAGCGTTTTTTCCGACGCGGAAGAGACCGACTGCCCCTCGGAGACGAAGCGGTTGCCGCTCCCTGGTCCCGTGAAAAGCCGCTTTGCGCTTTCGACAAGCTCCTCGAACCGGGAAAGCTCGACCGTGTCGACGTACGTCCACCGCGCGTCCGCCCTCTCGGGAGTGAAGGTCACGAGCATGTAGCCGCGGTCGTGGGTGTTGGCGTAGACGAGGTCGTCGACCAGCACCGGCAGGGCCTGGGCGAAGGCTCTCGACTGCGCCTCTCGCAGGCGCAGGGTGTACTCGAGACCTCCCGAGGACACGCCGGGAGTCGCGAACTCGACGCCCGCCTGGTTTCCGTCCGAGTCCTTGAGGTCGTTGGCCCAGCCGTTGTGAGTGTCGCCCGAGAGCACCACGAGGTTCTTGTCAAGCCGGCGGGCCGTCCGGAGCACCGCTTCGCGCTCCGCCGCGTAGCCGTCCCAGGCGTCGAGCCTGTAGGGTATGACCGTGGAGACCCGCAGGGTTTCCTCCGGGGTCGCCGTGCCAGCAAGCACCTTCATCTTGATGGCGGTGAGTTCGTCTATGTCGTCCGCTATGCTCGGTTCCGGGTCCGCCAGCTTTGGCAGAAGTTCGGCCGGAATGGTCATTCTGCCCATGAGCACCTGGTTGCCGAGCGCCTGCCAGACGGCGTCGGAACCCGCGAGCTGCGCATGGAGCCACGAGAGCTGCCGCGCGCCCATCATGGCGCGTTCGGTCGAGGTCACGTCCGCGAGGAACCGCTCGCCGTCGAGCATCCCGGTCGGGGTGAGGTAGCTTGCGTAGTCGAGCTGCCTGCTTCTCGCCACGAGCCGGGTCTCGAGCATGATCAGGTTCACGAGGTTTCCGAAGGCGAAACTGCGGTTTATCGCCTCGCGGTTTTCCCGGTCCCGTATCGGCATCCACTCGTAGTAGGCCCTGACCGCGGCCGCCTTGCGCTCCTCGAAGCTTCCCTCGCCCTCGTTGTGGTTGAGCGCGCCGGAGGAGTAGGCGTCGTTCGCGATCTCGTGATCGTCCCAGACGGCGATGAAGGGATGCCTGGCGTGCAGTTCCCGGAGACGGGCGTCGGTTCGGTAGAGCGCGTAGCGCCTGCGGTAATCGTCGAGGGTGACGGTCTCCTTATCGTTGCCGGGAGGCAGGGTCCTTCCTATTCTCCGCGCGTTCTCGGCGCCGAAACACGGCTCGGTTCCGCACGTGCTTCCGTACTCGTATATGTAGTCGCCCAGGAAAACCACGGCGTCTATGTCCGCGTCGTTTCCGGCCGCGTGACCGTAGACGTTGAAGTGGCCCTGCTGCCAGTGGGCGCACGAGAGCACCGCCAGGGTGACCCGGCTCACGTCGCCCGTGGGAAGAGTCCTGGTGCGTCCGGTCACGGAGGTCTCGCCTCCCGCCCTGAAGCGGTAGTAGTAGACCGTGGCGGGAGAGAGACCCTGAACGTCGATTTTTACCGTGTAGTCGGTCTCGGCCGTCGCGGCGAGCTCGGAGGTGTGCACGACGTCCGCGAACCGGTCGTCGGTTGAGACTTCGACGCTCACGCTTTCGGAAGATTTGTCCGTGGTGACTCTGGTCCAGAGAATCACCCTGTCCGAAAGAGGATCGCCGCTCGCCACCCCGTGGCGGAAAATCGCGTCGTCGGAATCGCCGCACCCGGCGACGGCGACGATCGTCAGGGCGACTAGAAACGGTAAAGCCAGAAGACGGTGAAATTTCATTCTGAGAAACATGGACGCTGTCCTCCCCTGCAGGTTGCTGTTTCGTTAAGTATATACCAATCGAGTCTCAAAGAGACAGCCGGAAAGGACTTTCCGGGAAAAAGCGCCGAACTTCCAGCCCTTGGCGGCCTGTATTCGTCCGTCCCGCGATTTCGAAAACTCCGCTTCGCGATTCGGTCCGCTCTCCAGGACTTCGTGGTCCGCATCAAGAATCTCCTCAAAGACTTTCCGGCTTTTTTTCGGCAAAACCGCGGGTATATTCGTACCGTCGGACAATGCGGCGGGAAGTGAAAACTCGATGGACGGAAGCCACGGTACAAGGATAAGCGTTCTCGGATTCCGCGAGGACGAGTCATGGTGCGCGCTCGGCCTCGAGGTCGGCATTCTCGGTTACGGAGAAACTTTCGAAGAAGCCTGCGACGACCTAGAGGAACTCGTGCTTATGCAGGTCTCCTTTGCCGTTTTCAAGGGTCGGACGGACATGATTCGGTATCCGGCAGACCCCGTTTATTTCAAACTGTTTTCGCGACAGAAAAAGCGTCAGCTTGCCGATACGTCGATGAAACTCTCCGGAGACAACCTTTACAGGGTCGGGAGCGTGCCGTTCCCTTCTCCCGAAGCCGTATCCCTGGAAAAAGAGAGCTTTGTACCGGCAAACGCCCAAGACCCGTAATCTCCGCCTTTCGGTCTTTGACAACCGGGGCGGGGCAATTACTATCTTTGCGCACTCCGGTCCGGGGAGACTTCCATGGATTTCGAAAAACTCAGGTTCAGCGATCAGGGTCTTCTGCCCGTAATAGTGCAGGACGCCCAGAGCGGACGGGTGCTCATGCTCGCCTACGCCAACAGGGAGGCTCTCGAAAAAACCGTCGAGACGAAAAGAACCCATTTCTGGAGCAGATCGAGAAAAAAGCTCTGGAACAAGGGAGAGGAATCCGGCCACTTCCAGGACGTCGAGGAGATCTTCGTCGACTGCGACCGCGACACGGTGCTGGTTACGGTGAGACAGACGGGAGTCGCCTGCCACACAGGGGAGCCGAGCTGTTTTTACAGGTCGGAGGATTTCGAGGAAAAGCTCCCGCCGGAGTTCGGGCAAACCGCCGTAAAAAAGGTGTTCGACGTGATAGAGGACAGGAAGCTCAATCCCAGGGAAGGGTCGTACGTAAGCGGTCTAATGAAAGGCGGACTCGACAGGATACTCAAGAAGATCGGGGAGGAAGCGGGCGAAGTCGTGATAGCCGCGAAAAACGAGGACAGAAGCGAGCTTGTCTACGAAATGACCGACCTGTGGTTCCACTCCCTGGTGCTTCTGTGCGAAGCGGGACTCGACCCGGGCGACATCTCCGAGGAACTCGAGCGGAGGTTCGGAAAACGCAAAGAGGATTACTCCGAAGAGAAATAGAAAACTCGCCCTGCCTCAAAGGGGCCGAAACTCCCTTCGGCCACCGCGCATTCTCCCGACAAGGACCGTAGCCCGCTCAAAACCTCATCCGCCGTGGAATATGGACAGGGCCATGCGCCTCACGTAGGCGGGAAACGCCGTGTCGTAGCCTTTCCAGGCGCTGTATTCCGGCATCCTTATTTCGTTCGGCAGGCTGAATATCAGCGGGAAGGCCGCGACCGGTCCTCCTTCGTCCATGGCTTTTCTGAAACGCGCCAGAACCGCGTCGTGAAGCTTGTTCATCATCTCCGAATTTTCGCGAAGGGCCCGGAGAGTGTTGCCCGGGTCGTGTCCGCCTATCGAGTAAACCGGATTCCACGAAAGCATGGTTTCAAGAATCTTTTTCGCGCCGACGAAGTTGGTGTCCTCCTTGAATTCGGACGCGACGAACTCGCGGGACTGGTACATGTCGACCGAAAACACCACCCGGTCTTTCGGAACCCAGAGCACCGAAGTCGCCACGCCGTCGCCGGGAGCGGGGTGGACGATCTCCACCTTCTTCCCTCCGACGTCCACCGTCATTGAGTCGGAATAAGCGATGTCCACCTTCGGCGTCGGCACGAGCGGGGAATTCGAAAAAACTTCTTCGCACGCGCGGTGGCAGATCACTTTCGCGTCCTTGAACACCTCGGTGCCGCCGACGTGGTCGAAGTGCTCGTGGCTGAGCGCCACGTAGCGAACCGGCAGGGCCGTGACCCTGGCGATGCGGGCCTTCATGTCCTCGGCGCGCTTCGAAAACGCCGTGTCGGTGACGAGAACCGCGTCCCGCCCGACTACGACCATGCTTGAATAGCCCATCGCGAAATAGTGATAAACCCCGTCGGCGACCCTTGTCATGGACGGTTCCGGTTCCGTCTGCGCGGACGCGGGGGCGGACTGGAGACACAGCACGAAAACAATCGCGGCGAAAATTCTAAAGAGCATGTGTCTTTCTCCCTCTGCTATGACTAAGAAACCGTCCCCGTGTCTTCGGGCCATTTCGCGTTTCTTTACGGTTATGATTTCCCTCACAATCCAGTCAATGTACTACGATGCCATAACGTGTGCAAGATAGCTGTGTCCTTCATGCGGTTCTGGAAAAAGTATGTGCGCTTTTGTGAAACGCTCCTTATCCCAGCCATCGCCATACTTCTTTTGCAGATATTCGTACGGCGTTGCCGAGATAATGAAGGAATCCAGTATCACATTGTCGATCTTTGCGTTTTTGCCTATCCGTTTAGCCAGCTTCGGCAGAGATTCCCAGAGACGGGCCTTGTCATCGTTCTCATATGATCCGGCATGGATCATGCCGTGCGGTTCAATGAAAACGATTCGCTGCACGGAACTATCTTTGACCCACAGTATGAAATCCGGATAGAAGCCTCTCTTTTCAAAAAACCCGACGCCTTTGCCGCGACTCTGATTCCGCAGCAAATATACATCCTTACCCGCTAAAGACTTGTTCTTCTCATATCTACAATACTCTCGAAGGTCCTCCACGAATCGGCATTCGCTTTCGTTTAGACCCGGAGGCTTGCTCTTGACCTTGTCACCTCTTTTGACCAGCAACGGCTGGTAGAGGTGACGATCAAAATGAATAGTTGGCAATTCCTTCTCGTCTCTGCGATAAATACTGTTAGCTTCTTCAATTAGCTTCTGGACAGCTGCGGCTTCGCTACGAGTAATTTTGACCGTGTAGTCTTGGAAGTTTGCGTCGTCATCGTCAATTTCCGTATAGATCATGTGGTGTGAGTCCCAGCGTTCCTGCCTGACTCGATGGAATTTCTCCATGTATTTTCTTAAAATCGAAACAATCGCCTCATGTAGAACGGCTGTATCCGCAAACAGTTTCGGAGCGACAACCGATTCATCCGCCACAATAAGTTTGTAAAGCCTGTTGGGGTCGGACCTCTCTATAATCATCTTAGGTGTATCCGGGAGAATGGCGAGATTTGAAAACCCTTTCTGTTCTTTATATTCAAGCAAATCAAGGTAAACCTTCTCCCAGTTTACAAGATCGAGACTCTCTCTCGGAATGTTTTTTTCTTGTCCGGTGTGCAGAGCATGACTCATCATTCCGTTTTGGTCGCTTCTCAAATACTGCGCCTTGAGAGACATGTCCACTACCACCTGTATCGATGAATCAGGTTTCAAGACGATGTTCTCTTCTTCGACAAAGCTCCGGTTCGTCGGTATACGCGGCACAACAAGTCCCTTGTTCAAAAAATCTTTATTCGATTTGATTTTCAGCAGGACATCAACGCTGTCTTCAGTCTCAACACCTTCTTTCTCCAAATACTCGCGAAACTGGAACATATAGTCCGCTCGCACCGCAAAAATATTCAACGTTTCCAATAACCCAATATGGTCCGGGTGCTTGCCGTCCAGCGCCGCGCTTCTCTTGAGACTAAACTCCTTGCCCCGAAGACGAACGCCACGCCCGAAAAGTTGGATGATTTCCGAACCTTCGTTGCGACCAATATTCAGAAGCCCCATGTTCGAGACTCTCCAGGAATTCCATCCCTCCATAAATTTCTTGGCCCCTATGAGCACATTTATGCTTGTGTCCGGATTGCCGATACTGTCAAACAGGGAACCTGCAAACGAATCTTCTTCAAGTGTTATCCCCGAATCATCCTCGTTTACGAGATTCTTGAACTTGGAAACATCGCCTATGTAAATCAGACCGAAGTAGTCTTCGGCACCGCTCGTCTTAAGACCAATCTCGCCAGAACTGCCTCGGATGTCGCAAAGGTGCAAGCCTCCTCCCGAAGGGGCGAGAAACACCTTGGTAAGAATGTCTTGATATATCCCGTCGGGCGACGTAAAGCTCCCGGCAAGATACTTAAACCTGTTCTCAAACACATCCTGACCGTGCGGAGTCACCAGACCGGTATTGCCGTCAATGAGTTTTTCGATTGTATCAATCACCCAGTTGCTCCCGTTTCTCAAAACCTGGTGGAGAAATCGGGCAACAGTTAGTACATCACTCCGCTTTTGCCCGCGTTTGGTATATACGGCATTAACGGTACCACCGACAAACGTCCACAACGGTTTCTCCAGATTGTAAGACTTAACCGCATCTGATTGTTCCTCAAACACTCTCCGTTGCTGGTAGAAGGACAGTAAATTGCCCAGAAGAAGCATGTTTGTTTTGTCTTCCGTAGTTTCCTCCATAAGGTTGAGGACATTAAAATCCTTTCCATATCCATCTCCGTGGAAGTAACGATAGGAGTAATCAAAAACTATCGATTTTCCGTATTCTCTGGTAAGAGAGTTGTTCTGCGAAGCCTTCAGGGCTTGACCAAACGTTGCGCTGTACTCGAACGTAAAACCTGTCTTACCGAGCGCATCGCGATATCCTCGCCATACATCGCCTCCAGACCCCTTGTGTCCCTCGTCCACGAAAATCAAATTGTTGCCTTCGAACGCATCTACCGGTACCGTCTCTCCACCGCCGCGCTTCTGCTCGACCAGCTTGGTGATTTCAATGACCCTGACTGCGTTCTCGTCCATTACGAAACCACTCTCGTTCAGGTCAAAGCGACGACACGGAATGCCCGAGTCGGTCATCTCCGTCATGTGCTGTTCGCTCAGTCCCTCGTTTGGTGTGACCAGCAAGATATGGTCCAGCGGCAAGTTGTTGTAGTGCAGAAACTGTCTGTAATTCATGTGCATGATAAGAGTTTTGCCGCTGCCCGTAGCCATCCAGAAGGCGAGCTTCTTCAGGTCCGATTCCGAGAATTCACTATATTTCGGTTTGGTATTGGCTTCCGAAGCATTGCTCTCCTCAACGAAGCTATTCAGCGACCGCAGCATTTCCGCTCTGTGACAAAAATATCTGTCCAGAAAGATTTCCGTGTAGAGAACCGCAAGGTGCTGAAAATATCGGAGCGTAATCCGCTCGGACCTGTGGATGTTTATGGCATCCAAGTGTTTACGGATATTGTCATCGTAGGAAGCTAGTACAACCAATGGAATTTTTATTTTGCCAGCGCGCGACTCCAGTCGTCGGTAGATATGGCTTCTCCCTGAAGAATCGAACCCTTCCAAATCTTTCAAATCCGCCAGAAGCTCCCGATTGTGCCTGTATCCAAAGAGCCCGTTCAACCAAGTCAGCAATATCAAATGTTGTTCGAGCTGGGCATATTGCTCTACTCCATAATCACCACTTGCCTCAGTGGAAGACAAAAATTTCCCCTCAGCCATTATTCACGTCTCCACAGGTGCAAACATCCGGGACTTAAACACAGGTTCCAAAGCTTTGGCATTGGGAATGAAAGAATCGCCGTTGACAAAGATTTCTTCCGCCTTCTTGGTTAATTCTCGTTCGGTCACGAATTCCTTGTCCCGCTCCAAGCCGGCTTTTTGCCAGTCCCTGAGCTCGCGCCAGATGACCACAATCCGTTTGCGGTCAATCAGACCTCGATAAACCAGGTATCGTCGCCCTTCATCGTCATAAACCTGCCGTGTTTTGACGTGAAGCCCTATCAGATAGTTGAAAGTTTCGGGAATGTCCGCAATTTTTTCCCGCGTTTGACCATCAACATGGACTTGAAGCTTGTAGTCGAAAGGCCTGTAAAGTTTCTCCACATTTAACAATGTTTCGCTCCCCCGCGTTTCCCACTTGAGCATGTACTTGAGCAGGTAATCCCCGAATTTGAGCAATTGCTGGCCTGCCGAATCAAATTCAATGTTGTTCAGAGCATCTTCGTAGCTTTCAAGACGCATATATTTGACAATGCGAGGAGTCCGGTCGGCCTCCTGCCGAATTGCAATTCGTTCGGGTTTGCCCTTTTTCCACTCGGATGCGAATGTGACTTTTTTGATGCGTTCCAACAGTACGGTATCGAAATATTTCTCCATCTCAATCAGGACAAACTTATGCCGCTTGTTGTCTCTGCGGTTGAGATTAATGACCGCATGACCGGTGGTGCCAGAACCAGCGAAATAGTCAAGAACGGTAGCACCCGTTAAGTGATGAATGCATGCATCTATACAATCTTGCACCGTGTGGATTGATTTTGGATATGAAAAAGTGCTTTGGCTTTCAAAGAGCTCTTTGAGCAAATTGGTTCCGTAAGTTCCGGCATTATATTTCCTGTCAGTCCAATTGCTAAATAACGGACGACGTTTTCCGGTCCTGTCAGTGATTAAATAGATTGACCTAGCGTTTTTGCAGATAACCAGGCCTTTCTCAAGACAAGAATGAATGGTCTTGTAACTCCGCCTCCAAACTCTCTCCTTCCCGTCTTCACTGACAGGATAAATGCGTATGAAGCCCTCCTGTGTCCTGCTCTCCGGGTACGGTTCACCCAAAGGAGGCGGAGACTCAACTCCCTCTATCCTTGATGTCTCTGGATTAACTAAAAACGCGTAGAAACTATTCGGTCGTCCGGAGCGCAGGTTGCTCTCCGCTGTTCCGGTACGAACAAAACCGATCTCTTCAACCCCCGCGCTTTTTTGTTCTCCTCGTAGAACCTTGACACCCTCTGGAGACATAAAGATTGCGTACTCATGGGTGCTGGAAACATTTGTTCCTTCCAGTCCGCTCCCCGCAGGGTGGTGGTTGACAACCACCATGTTCCTATCGTACTTTGGAAATGCTAAATCCAGCAGCTGAGACAGACCGACCATTTCCGTGTCATCAATTGCCACAACCCAAGCCGCATTTCCATCAAGAAAAAAAGACGCGCTCAGAAGACGGTCGAACATCAAGGTTAGCCACGATGAATGTTTGTAGCCGTTCTTGTAAATTATTTCCGAAGACGCTGTATTGTAAGGTGGGTCAATGTAAACACACTGAATGCTGTTGGTGTATTTTGTTTTCAGCAGGTTCAGAGCTTGCCAGTTCTCGCTGTGAACAAGCAAGCCGTCGGTCACTTCGTCTATGTCGTCAAAACTCCCTAACAGCCTGTCAGTGAAACCATGATTGAAGTGTCTTGTGTCTAGGACCAGAGTCGGGTGACTCTTCAAGAAAGCTATGCGTTTGTTCCTATTGTCTCTACCCCCCCCCCCATTTAGGTCGAACAGTTTGTTCTTTTCTTGGTCAATGCGAAACAAGTTTTTCCATTCCGTCCATTGTGGTTCGCAGTCGGCAATATCGGGATAAAAGCTCTCTGCTATATTGCGAACCGTAACACAATACTGCGTCTCCGTGACGAACTTGCGTTTCTCCCACAACATCTTCTGAAATCGTTCAATCTGGTCCAAGAAATCAATGATTCGAGTGCCAACAGACTTGGTCACCCTGAGTATTTGAAACCAGTTCTCAGCACGGTTCTCACCGGCGGTTTCCATTTCTTCAAGATTCAAAATCTCGTTTTTCAGGTAGAAATCCAGCTCACGGGAAAGAAAATTCTTCAAATCCTTGTGAATAAAGAAGTCTGACGTGTTCCGCCTCGTGTACTGCAGAAGGTGATGCTCGAGAAAGCTGACGGACCGTCCATCACCGGTCTTGCGTTTTTCTTTCGTAAGTGCCGCCAGTACCCGGTTAGTCTCCAGTAGTCCGGGGATTTCCTCCAACACTTCCTTGATAATCATATTCTGATGATTTCTTTTGCCGTAGGTAATTTCCTCCTGTTTAGTCAGAGGTCTATATTCGAAAGGGATGACAACCTGATTGGCTTCTTCGTTGCAAACAATTTCCTTCAGACGGGGCACAAAAAATCGCTTGTCGCCCCGAATATTGTCTTGTTCTGAACTTGCCGACCGCAACTTAAAACACACGGTGACGGGATTTAACGTGAATGTGTAGTCGTGAAAATGCTCAGCGGTTTTGACATAGTATTGGTCGCTGTTAGCCCAGTAAAAGCGGAATTCTTCTCCATTGTAGGGAATGACATAACGCTGATGCTTTGAATAGCGACGCTTCGAGATGAAGTCCCCGTCTTGATAGTAACGGCTGAAAAAAACATACAAGTGGTTGAACGTGCTGATTTCCAGAGCTTTGGCGTCATGATTTTCAGTCGTTTTTGCTTTCAGTTCCTGATAGTTTCTGCCCAACGGAGTATCGTGGTAGATTTGATCAAGATTTCCATTGACATCAAGAGCATCCCCACCCAATGTCTTCTCAATCTGTCGGGTGACTTCAGTCAGTTCTTTGAAGACTCGAGACCGGTTTTCCAGTTCAGCGCGACTCACTTCCTCAGATACCGCTCGGGGTAAATCTTCAACGATAAACTTCTCAACTACGCTACGCTTGTGGTTCATGACCCGGTAGATACCAAAATCTAGGTCGGCGCAGTCAAACTGGAAAAGCTCACGAAGCAGTTCTTGAAACTTCCGGCAATGCTGATTAATTGTAGTCATCAGTTCCGCAATCGTAGCGTCAGTTCGTTCAAGTCAGTTGTGTTACAACATTTACACTCTCTCTGAACCGGGAAAACAAACGAGCAATTTTCGTGTGAAACGAGGAACTCAATTCCCAATCATCACCTGTTCTTCTTGGGCCTGTCCTTCTCTTCTATGTACTCCCCTATGTGGGTCCTGTTTCTCACCGAAGGCGGGAGGTTCGAGAGATCCGGCTTCGGCATGTTCGTCGAGAGGTCCTTGGTGAAGGCGAAACTCGACATCACTTTCTCCACTTTCTTTTTCTCCCCGCAGCGACACTTCACCTTTTTTTCGTCCCCTTCCTCGTATACGAGCTCCGAGAACCTGTAGTTTCGCATGTTGAAAAGCGCGAGCACGGCCCCGTCCCTGAGGTAGTAGTCGTTGAAAACCGAATCCTTTCCCTTCTTTCCGTGCCTGGAGACTATCTTCTCCCGCTCAAGGTCGACGACCTCGATCGCGTGTATGTTGTCGAACTTCTCGACCAGACCTTTCACGGTCTGCTTGTCCGTCTTTTTCTCGAGAGTCCTGAGGGATTTCTCGACGTTGCTTCTGCACTTTGTGCATTCGAATTCGTAAAGGGGCATGGCTCTCTCCTATCTGTTGAAGTACTGGCCCAGATGCTCCTGGCCGACCCAGTCGCTCGCTATCTCTTCGTCCTTCTGCTGCTTGTACTCAAGATGCCACCTGAGCTCGTCCCCCGGCCCGGGAGCCCTCTTGTTCTTGTCGTCGAATATGGCCTTGAAGGTGGAAAACACCCTCCTCACCTTCTTCGACTTCCTGCAGAGGGGACACTTGACCTTGCTTTTGTCGTCGTCCGCGTCCATAAGCTCACTGAAACGGAAGTTTCTGAGTTCTAGGTAGAGCACCTTGCCGGAGGGGAGCTTGTAGCGGAACCTTCTCGCGCCGCTTATTCCCTTCTCCCCGAGTTCGAAATACCGTTTTCCGTTCTCGTCGGCGGTCACCTCAACGTAGCAGAAATTCGGGTTGCTCTTGAATATCCTGGACGCGTTGGTCTTGGTGAGCTTTTCGACCAGATTGTCTATGTCGGTGTTGTACCTCTTCATGCAGCTGTCGCATTCGTATTCGTATAACGGCACTTCGGGCCTCCGGAAAAACTCTTAATTCCGTCAATTATAAACGAAACAGTCGCGGTTTGGAAACCGGCCGTTCCGCGCGGGGAGAAACGGACGGACGGGAAAACGGTTTCCGTCCGCGGTATAATTGGAACCCGTTCTTCGGAGAGAACCTCGCGATGGGAAAAAACATGAACTTCGTCGCGGTCGACGTCGAGACGGCGAACTCCGACGTCTCGAGCATATGCCAGATAGGTCTCGCGGTCGTCCGGTCCGGGGAAATAGCGGAAGTCCGGACCCAGCTTGTCGACCCCGAAGATTTTTTCGACCCGAGGAACATAGCGGTCCACGGCATAGACGGGACGACGGTTCGGGGGTCTCCACGGTTCGAGGACGTGTACGGAAAAATCGCGGGTCTTTTCGGGGGAGTCGTCGTAAGCCATATGGCTTTCGACCGGAGAGCGATTTCGCGGGCGTGCGGGTTGTGCGGAATGCGGTTGCGTTTCGGGCGCTGGCTCGACAGCGTGCAGGTGGCGAGGCGGGCGTGGCCGGAAAAGTACGATAAGAGAGGATACAATCTGGGAAATGTCGCCGCCGACCTCGGAATCTCCTTCCGACACCACGACGCGGGAGAAGACGCGAGGGTCGCGGCGGAGATCGTTCTTCGGGCTTGTGAAAACACGGGACTCGATATCGACGGCTGGCTGCGGAGAGTAAAACGGCCAGTACGCCGGAAATCGAAGACCGACCGACAAAAACCACCTTCGGACGATTCTCAACTGGCCGCGGAGCGAAGCGACGGGCGGGAAACAGGCTTCGGAGAAGTCGTCGTCTTCACGGGCGCCCTCTCGATCACGCGACGGGAAGCCGCAGGGCTTGCGGGTCTCGCGGGATGCGACGTCGAGGAAAACGTGACCGCCAGAACCACCATGCTCGTCGTCGGGAATCAGGATGTCCGGCGTGCCGGAGAAAAAGAGAAAAGCTCCAAGCACAGAAAAGCCGAAACCTTGGTCAGAAGAGGTCAGCCGATACGTATCTTGGGAGAATCCGACTTCCTTCGTCTCGTTTCGGAATCCTGACGCGCTCACCACGAAGGAAGTTCGCGAGAACGAACGTGTCCGAAACGCTGTCGGCGCCCCGAACGGACTGACGGGAATCGGGGTCCGTCAACTGTCGCAGGCCCTTTCGGCAATATCCAGCAGGGTTTCTCCCCGCATTTCAAGAATCGCGCCCAGATCCAGAAGACGTCCCCTGGAGATCGTCTCGCGCCCGTACGCCTCGACCGCCAGATGCGCGATTTCGTCGCGAAGCCCCCGGTCAGGATGCTCGGGGCGGTCGGAATTTTCCGCAGTCTCGGACGCGCAGAGATATCTTTTCGCCAGTTCTTCCCAAGAACTCAGCTCATCAACATCCGGCTTCAGATCCTTTCCCGCACCCGTAAGACATTTCTCCCGCCCGGCAGACTGCCGTACTCGGGAAACCGCTTCTCCCCCGGGTCCCGGAACGTTCATTTTATAATTCGGAGGTCCCGACCTCGGAGTCAAGCCCAGCACGCCTCTCAGGGCAATTCCTTCCAAGCAAAGATTCACGCAGCGATTCGCCCGGTCGCGAATTTTCCGGTCGTTCATCAGGCCGGGTTCTGATCGGCGCAACGCGGCAAGCAGACCTTCGCCCGGGTCCGCGTCGTCCGCGGTCTCTTCCAGAAAGCAGGCAACGGGACGATGATAGATGCGGGCGAGTCTCGACAATTCCAGAGTCGAGACGGCGCGCTTTCCGGCCTCAATCCGCGTTACGGTGGTTCTCGGCAGCCCGAGCATGTCGGCAACCTCCCGTCGGGTCAGTCCCAGCAATTTACGAACGGCCCGCAATCGCCGTCCAAGACTGTTCGGATTCATAGATCAGCCTCTTTTCGTCCATAAGCCAGACAAAAACGGAAAAACAATCTCGAAAGAATATGCGACCTTGCGAAAAAATAAAATCTTCCCGAACAAAGTGTCCGAAATTCTTCCGGATAGAAGCCCGATTTCGCCGCAAGCGACAGGCTCACGGCAGAATCCCGACGAGCAGAAGCGGAACCGCCGGAACGCCTCGTCCCTGTCTCAGCACGTTGAGCAGGTCCCGCTCATAGTAGGGAACCCCCGAGGACATTTCCTTTTCCAGTTCCTTCATGGGAAGTATTTCGATTCCCACGTCAATGATTTCCGAGACATAAAAACTCAGGTGCTTGACGAACAGGTCGTGCGCGACGAAAGCGTACTTGCCGAACTGTACCTCCACGGCGACCCTGCCCTTCACAAAATCGGTCTGGTTGTAGGACATGATGGGAGTGTATCCGGCCTCCTCTATCGCCCGCTTCTGCTTTTCTTCGGGAAGCCTGTAGACATTGTTCAGCAGCTTGTCGTTGTGCGTCACCCAGAAAGTCGCTCTTCGCTGTTTCCACCCCCTGACCTCGAAGCCCTCCTTGAACCGCCTGTTCATTTCCTCTGGAGAATAAAGCAGTTTCCCTCGCATAGTCTTCTCTTTCGAGACCTTGGTACGACACGCTTCGGCGTCCACTTCCGCCACGACTTCCCGCACGTCTTTCAGCAGCTGCGGATGATGGACGATCAGAAATTCCTCTCCGTTGAGGTGCGAATAGCGGGACTTGATTTTCATCAGTGACCGCCTTTCGGACGGCTGGGGTCGTAGATGGGCTTTCCCATTGGACGGGTCTTCAGGGTTCCGTCGCGCAGCTGAACGACTCGCTCGCGGGCTATGTCGACATACTCCCCGACGATGTCGCATCCGTAGGCATTCCGGCCGTGCATCAGCGCGGCGACTACCGAGGAACCGACTCCCATGTAGGGGTCAAACACCGCGTCGCCGGGGTCGGTCATGGAGAGAACCAGGCGTTCCACAAGCTCGACCGGAAACTGGCAGGGGTGAACCGTCTTTTCGGGATGATTGCTCTTGACGTTGGGAAACGCCCATATGTCGCTCGGGTTCTTGCCTTTCGGGTTGCCCGAGAGCTTGCCCGCGTTGGGTCCCTTGAAGTGGCGCTTTCCCGGGTACTTGGAGGGAACGCGTATGGGGTCGAGATTCCACGTGTAGTCGTCGCTCTTGGTCCACCAGTTGATCGTTTCGTACCTTCCGGACAGGCGCTTGCGGCAGTGCAGTCCGTGCCCGAAGTGCCAGACGATGCGGTTTCTGAGCTTGAGTCCCAGCTTTCGGAACACGGGATAAAGAACGGCGTCAAGAGGAATTATCTCGCCGTTTTCGACGTAGTTTCCGACCTGCCAGCAGACCGAACCCCGCGGATGCAGAACGCGCACGCACTCGGCGACGACGCGTTCCTGCGTTTCCAGGTAGGAATCCAGAGAAATCCTGGTCTCGTAATTCTTTCCCAGGTTGTAGGGAGGAGACGTGACCACCAGTTTCATCGACCCGTCCGGAAGATTCCCCATGAAGTCGAGATTGTCGCCGCAGGCGAGAACGGGCTCTTTGTACAGCTCCGGCGTTTGCTTGGATTCTTTCTGCGGACGCTTTCCGGTCGACTGCTTGCCCCGGGACATCTCGGCCGGCTTGACGGCGGAGCCTTTTCCGCGGACGGACTCCCCGCGCGCCTCCCGCACCGTTTCGGTCTTCCCCGTACCCGCCCCGGGATTATGTTCAATACCGCCGCTTCGCATGGTCAGACATAAGTCTCCATCAAAAACCATACCGGCGCAATTACGAAACCGCACATGCGGAAACCAGCCACTCTAACCCTCCGCCGCGCACCTGGAACATCCGATTTTCTCAAGCTCGCGTCTGAGTTCCGAGGTTTCAAGCGACTCGAGCGGAAGAGACAGAAATTTCTCGACCCGCTCTTCCAGCACCGCATAGGCTCTGGCGAAAGCCTCGCGTCTTTCCGTCTCTGTTCCTTGAACTCCCGCGGGATCCTCGAGACCCCAGTGGGCCGAAACCGGGCGGCCCGGCCAGACGGGACAGGGTTCGTTCGTCGCGTGGTCGCATACCGTGAAAACAAAATCCATTGCAGAGGAACCTTCCTCCTCGAATTCATCCCAGGACTTGGAACGCAGGCCGTTTGTGTCGTATCCCCGCCGAACGAGAAGTTCCAGCGCGAGGGGATGCACTTCTCCCTTGGGGTTGCTTCCCGCGCTGTAACCCGCGAAACGCCCGCCGCCGTGGCGGTTCACAAGACACTCCGCCATGATCGAACGGGCGGAATTGCCCGTGCACAGAAACAGCACCTTGAAGATCGGTCCTTTCATCAGAAACGAGACGCCCGAAGCTGACTCCACTGAATTTTCGGGTCTTGAATTCGGCGTTAAAACGATATAACAATCTGTCTGCCGTATATTGTTAAGTGCATTTGGGAAAGTATGTCCATGCCTAGAACGACATCAAAACTTCTCTCTACGCCAGTCGCGGGGATGGAGTTGACGCTGCGGCGGATGTGAACCCAGTGATGCTCGCCAGTCACCGTCCGTTCAAAAGCTTCTTCACCGCCATCTTCCCCAATAGACCTCACCTGGGTAATTGCCACAGGAATAGCAAGGTCAATCTCGTATCGGGGTACCTGACAAAGGCCACTGGCAGTGGAAATCAGAACCTGACCAATTGGAATCAGGGACAATTCGTCCGCACATTCTTGAGATACGCAAGTTCGCGAAGCCCCCGTATCAATCAGCGCTCTTCTGGGCAGAGCATCGGCAATCAGCCGTTCCGCTCTTCCTTGTCGATGTTCTTCCAGTTCAAGAGATTTAATTACCTTGACGACAATAAGAAACTGGTTTTTGTCGTTCAAGACTTGCGTAAACGATGACATGGCCGCTAAATAAGGCTGGACTGAAAGCCTAAATCCACGCAGATGTCAGAAACCTGTTGTACCGAGAAACGGCCTTTCCCGTAATCTTTTTTGCCTATCTTGAGGGCATCATTTTCACTTTCAAAAAACTCGACAATTTGCCGCTTATGGAGCAATGCAAATTGCCCGTAGTGATTTTTCATAAGCTCAGGAAGTTTGGACTGAAAGTATTCAAAATTAGCTTCTACTTCTTTCATGGCACTAACTACCGAAGCCTCTCTCTTTTTTCCTTTTACGACTTTACGGCTCACTGAACCCTCCTAGTACTTTTTTTGTACTTTTTTGTGCGTTCTACATTGTAATAATATAGAATTTCTTCATGGCAATCAACAAGAGAAAAGAAAATCTAGAAGATACATACATAAACATGGTCTCTTAAAATTAATATGTTAATATGTATTTTAGTGGAATATAGATATATTAATGTATCAAACGGCAGATTGCATCTGAGAAAATCATGTTCTAAAATATATTGTAAGGTAATTTATATATAAAATGATGTATCCGAATAAATACAAAATCGAGCATATCACCGACCGGATCAAAGATGCCCGAAAAAGAAAGGGACTGAGTCAGCGCGAGTTAAGCGAAAGATCCGGAGCACCTCAAAGCCATATATCGAGAATCGAAAACGGCGCAGTCGACCTCAGGCTGTCGAGCCTCATAGAGCTCGCGCGGACGCTCGACATGGAACTGCTGATGGTTCCGAGAAAAGCGGTTCCGGCGGTTCAGTCCGTTGTGGACGGCAGGTTCAGAAGCGAGGGCGAAAGCGGAACCGCGTGGGCGCTCGATCAAAACGAGAAAGACCGTGACTGACGTCCGAGTACTGGATGTCCTGCTCCACGGCGAGGCCGCAGGCACGCTCGTCAACAGCGGGGAACGCACGTATTTCAGCCTGAACGACGCTTACGTAGAAGATAAAGACAGACCCGTCATAAGCGCCGATTTTACGGATGAATTCGGCGAACTGAACACCGAATTTCCCGACACCCGCATTCGGGTAATGCCTTTTTTCTCGAACATGCTGCCCGAAGGACACCTGCGCGAGTATCTCGCCGGACGGGCGAAAGTCAGTCCCGTCCGGGAATTTTTTCTGCTCCGGGCTCTCGGCGACGACCTCCCGGGCGCCATCACTATAAGGTCCGCAACCGGTGAAGCCCTGCCTTCGGACGACGGGGACGATGCCGAAATACGAAGTCACGGGGAAAACGCGCTGCGTTTTTCTCTGGCCGGCGTACAGCTGAAGTTTTCGGCGATAATGGAATCGGCGGGAGGTCTCGCGATTCCCGCCGAAGGCGTCGGAGGGTCGTGGATAGTGAAGCTGCCTTCGTACAGGTTCGCCAACCTGCCGGAGAATGAATTTTCGATGATGACCCTGGCGCGAATGATCGGAATGAACGTGCCGGAAGTAAAGCTTGTCGACACAGAAGAGATTGAAAACCTGCCTCGCGGCGTCGGCCACTCGCAAGGCAATGCGCTCGCCGTCAAGCGTTTCGACAGGTCTCCGGACGGCGCGGTTCACATGGAAGACTTCGCGCAGATATTCGGAGTCTATCCAGAGAAGAAATACGAAACGGGAAATTACAGAAATATCGCAAAGCTGATAGGTACGCGTTGCGGCGAGACCGACGCGGCCGAATTTATCCGCAGGCTGACGTTCAACACGCTGATCGGCAACGCCGACATGCATCTGAAAAACTGGTCCCTGGTCTACCCCGACCGTCGAAACGCGGCATTGTCTCCCGCCTACGACCTTCTGTCAACGATTCCCTACGTGCCCGACGAAGAAGCTGGCCTGAAATTCAGCCGCACGAAACGCTTCGACCGGTTCTCGGTCTCCGAGCTCTCGCATCTCGCGTCGAAGGCTCTTCTGCCGCGGAAACTCGTCCTCGACGCCGCCGAAGAAACCGTAGACCTCTTTCACCAGAAGTGGCGGGAGGAAAAAACGAACTTGCCGCTGGCGACAAACGTAGTTCGGGCAATAGAGAATCACGTTCGGACGATACCGATTGCCTGAACCGCGCGCGACGGCCGTCGCGCATCAGCAGTAGGAACCGCGGCGGATGACCAGCGCCTCCTCGACATCTTTTTCATCCATCTTTCTGTCAGGTTCCCCGAACGCGTTCCGGTTCTTCGATTTACCGTCGGCCGGAGAAAGAGGTTCCAGATGCTTTCCCTGCCATTCGTAAATGCCGCCGTTCAGCCAGATTTTCCTTACGTCGACCCGTTCGGCGGACACGTCGTCGTAGCCTTCCTCGTAACCGTTTACAGCACCCGCATGTCGCCGGGATAGGCGCCGAGCAGCCGTATAAGTTCCGATACGGTCATTTCTTTCCTCCCCGCGTCTTGTCTCGGTATTCCAGAATGGACGATCTTCCGAGAATCTCGACTATCCTGACCGCTTTCTCTCGACCGTCCGCATCGGTCAGAAGCAGGTCTTGGGCAAGAACAAAAGGAACCGGCTGCTGTTTTCCATCTTCAATGGCGACATTGGAAGCATAAAGATATGTCCTGTCAAGATCGTCGAGTATGGGATTCAGTCTCCCCGCAAGTCCTGGAATTTCGCCGGTGTCCTCGGGAAAAATGATCGAGCCGCCTCCTGATAAGGATTCAAGCTCAACGGCGAGGGATTTTTGTGCCGGCATCCAGTTCCGCTCCACATGCGCGGCGAATCCATGAGCCGCGACGAACACGGTCACGGGCAGATGGGTGGAATGCAGACTGACCGTCGCCTCTCCGTTTTCATCCGTGACCGCGCGTTTCCAGGTCTTGTTGGGAAAAAGCGCGAGAACGTCCGCACCGGCCAGCGGCCGACCGTCGCGACGCACGGTAATGACCGGACTTGCGGGCGTAAGTTCAAGAAAAGCGGCGGGAATCGTAAGACGAAGTTCCGAGCCGTCGATCAGCTCATACTTGGGGAATTTTCCGCAGAGTTCCAGCGTTTCGCGTCGGATTATAGGAACGCCGTCTCCTCTTCTCTCCATGAAGAATCGTCTTTCTCCGGTGCCTTCAACTCTTCCAACATTCATCAGGCCGAGCACATAGGTCAACATCTCGTTGCGCGTGGACTGGCGAACATGCATGCTGTCTACAGTGAGGTTGTTAGGAAGAGCTCCGGGAGACATTATCTCGATCCGGTTCTCAAACACGGAAATACGAATTCTGCTCCCCCTGATCGAATAATCCCTGTGCACGACGGCGTTGACGACCGCTTCGAATACGGCCTTGTCGCTGTACTGGGGCATATCGACCCGCGCCGGCTCCTTTCGCGCCGCAACCTTCATGTTCCGCAAAACAAAGGCTACGGCCGCGGTGATCTGCGCGTTGAGAGGACCACCGATTGTCTGCGCGTCGGTCTGTCCCGACGCACGGTCCTCACCCCTGTAGCACGCCGCCATGATGCAGGCGTTGGGCAAAAACTGTTCGGGGTATTCGGCACATAGAAGAACGCCAGCCACGGTAGCCCGTATAACACCGTTCTCATCGGGAGCCAACAACCCCATTTTTTCCAGTGCCAGCTTGGGGTCCAAGGCACTTTCGGTACTGATAAGGGGGCCCCACTGCTTTGCATCCAGCGTTTCAAAACCGGTTTCAGGGACAGTCTGCTCGTCAAACCAGAGAAACCGCGACTGTCCCCGACGCTGTGCCAGACGAAGCCTTTCGTCACTCGTCATCCCGCGTTTGGAACTGCCTACCCTGTGAAAGCTGCCGCCGGGACTGTCGTGTTGGGCGTAACCCTCGGGCACTTCAACAAGCAATACGGGTTCGTTTTCCCTCACTTC
This sequence comes from Thermodesulfobacteriota bacterium, assembly GCA_965243595.1. Taxonomy (GTDB): domain Bacteria; phylum Desulfobacterota_D; class UBA1144; order Nemesobacterales; family Nemesobacteraceae; genus Nemesobacter. The sequence goes on along the minus strand of OZ251569.1, from coordinate 1,234,314 downwards.
CTTGCGAAAGATGTTGATCCCGACAGGGGGTTTTATTGAATCCGCGCACACTTCGGTCAGCAGATGTTCCAGCTCGTCCATCTGCACCCGAGACATGCCCTGCACTTCCCCCCCGTCGGTGACTCCGCAAAGCAACACGCCGCCGCTTGTATTGGCGAAGGCGGCAATCTCGTCCGCCCAGTCGTCGCGTTTAGGACTCCTAGGACGATCGCCCGAGAACTCAACCTGCTTGAATTCCCAGCGGCTGTCTTCGCCCAATCGCAACTGTCGACCGATATCTTCACTACTGTATGTCATTATGAGTAATTATTTTAACCGAACGAGATATAATCTCTTTCCATGATCGAAAACAAAGAGCTTCTGGTAGAAACCGAAAACTCGGTCTGCACCCTCACGCTCAATCGGCCCGAAAAAAGAAACTCCCTCACGCGCGAGACTCTCGAGCTCCTGAGAGACGAGATCCGGCGGCTGGCGAAAAACCCCGAGGTAAGATGCCGGTGATAACCGGCGCGGGAGACAAGGCGTTCCGCTCGGGCTACGACATAGGCTCAATATCCGGCGAAGAGTACGACGACGGCGACCACCCGTTCGCAGAAGCCATGGAAGCGGTGAAAAACCACCCCCTTCCAGTAATAGCCATGATAAACGGCCACGCCTTCGGAGCCGGCCTAGAACTGGCCGCGAGCTGCGACGTCAGGGTGTGCGCCGACGACGCGAAGCTCGCCGTTCCGCCGGCGAAGCAGGGAGTCACCTACGGCCGCGAGGGAATAAGAAAGCTCCTCGCTCTCGCGGGCCCCGGACTGACAAGAGAGATGTTTCTCACCGGAAACCCGATAGACGCCGAAAGAGCCCGGGAAAAAGGTCTCGTAAGCCACGTGGTGAAAAGAGAAGACCTTGCGGAATTCACCTGCTCGCTCGCCCGCGGGATAAGCGAAAACGCCCCGCTTTCCATGGTCTCCCTCAAGAAAACGATAAACATCCTGGAAGCGGGAAAACCGCTTTCGAAAGAAGAGGAGGAACTCATACGGTCCCTCGCCCGAAAAGTTCGGGAAAGCGAAGACTCCGAGGAAGGCAAAAAGGCGTTCGCGGAGAAAAGAAAACCCGTCTTCGGGGGAAGGTAGCCCGACCCCGAATCAGTTTCCGTAACCGAACTCCCTTATCAGGGAATCGCTCTGGGTCCAGTTCTCCTTCACCTTGACCCACAGCTCGAGAAAGAGCTTCACCCCGAGCACCCTCTCGATGTCCGCCCTGGCCTCGGAACCCACCCTTTTCAGCATCGCTCCGCCCTTGCCTATCAGGATTCCCTTGTGGCTCTTTCTCTCGACGTATATCTCGGCGTTCACGCTCACGAGATTTTTCTCCTCGTCCTCGCTGAACCCGCAGACGGCCACGGCGACCCTGTAGGGGATCTCCCTGCGGGTGAGATTGAATATCTTCTCCCTTATGATCTCGGCTATGTAGAAGACCTCGGGCTGGTCGGTGAACATGTCGTCGGGGAAGTACTTGGGTCCCTCGGGCAGGTGCTTTTTGAAAAGCTCGACCAAGCGCGGGACCCCGTCGCCGCTCAGCGCGCAGACGGGAACCAGCTCCAGGAACTTGTCCGAAAATTTCTCCGCGGCGGAAAAAACCGAAAGGAGCTTCGGCTTTCTTATCCTGTCGATCTTGTTCACGACGAACACCGACGGTTTTGCGAGCGTCTCGAGTATGGCCGCGTCGGCGGCCCCGAAGGGTTTCTCGACGTCCGTGACGAAAGCCACCAGGTCGGCGTCCGAGAGCGCTCCGCTCACGGCGCGGGCCATCGATTTTCCGAGGCGGCTTTTCTCCCTGTAGACGCCCGGGGTGTCGAGAAAGGCGAGCTGGGAATCCTCGAAGGTTTTTACCCCCAGAATCTTGTTTCTGGTGGTGCTGGGCTTGTTCGAGACCGCCGAGACCTTCTCCCCGACGATGGAGTTCACCAGAGTCGACTTGCCGACATTGGGTCTGCCAACGACCGAAATGAAACCGGACCTGAAATTTTTTTCGGAACCTTTACCGGACATGGTACTAGCCGTCCCCGCGCCGGAAACCAGAATATCTTCCGCCGCGACGACGGGATTGCATCGGCGCCGGTCCGCTCAACTCTGAAGCGCGACTTTCACCACCCCGGCGTCCGCGGGCGGCATGGACTCCAGAATATCCTTTATCCGTTCCTCGGACATGTCCTCGAAGAACAGTTCCATCGCTTCCCTGTGATGATCGAGAGCCTCTTTCTCCGTGTCTCCGTAACTTGAGACCGACGTCACGGGACAAACGGAGACGTAGGAATCCCCTTCTTTGCATATCAGAACTGAAACATGACTCTTCATGCGGACGACGCCTCCTCGCGTTACGCGTTTGCCTATACATTCTATGACAATGCCGCGGTTATTCAACAGACGGAGAGAAAACCTCCGACGAACCGCGAGGGCCGCGGGTCTCCAAGCCGTAGGTATATTAACTCGGCGGTCCCGGCCTGTAGAAGGATTCGCGTCCCGAGGCAGGCAAAACCGCGAAACGCAAAAATGAGTTCCCACGAAAAAGCACGGCCGATCATTCACTGGTTCAGAAAGGATCTTCGTCTCGCGGACAACCCCGCGCTCGCCGAAGCCGCGGAATCGGGACGACCCGTGGTTGCGGTCTACATACTCGAGCCCGCGGATTCCGACCCGTGGGCGCCCGGCGGAGCCGGCAGATGGTGGCTTCATCACAGTCTCTCCGCCCTGGACAATTCCCTGAGAAACCTCGGAAACCGTCTGGTCCTGCGGCGCGGACGGCCTCGGGACATATTGCCGGAACTTGCGCGCGAGACGGGAGCGACGGCCGTTCACGTCGAAAGGCTCACGGAACCGCACGCGACGGAAATCGACGCGGAAATCGAAAACCTTCTGAAACCGCTCGGAGTCAAGTTGCGCGTCTTCGGGGGGAACCTTCTTTTTCCGCCAGAAGAAATAAAGACGAAGGAAGGCGGTCCTTACAAGGTGTTCACTCCTTTTTACAAGGCGTGTCTCAGGCAGTCTCCGCCCGATTCTCCGACATCCCCGCCCGCGAGTCTGCCGTGTCCCCGAAGCCCGGTGAAGAGCGATTCGCTCGACGATTGGCGACTGCCGCCCTCAAAGCCCGACTGGAGCGCGGGCTGGCTCGACCTCTGGACTCCTGGAGAAAACGGCGCCCTCGCCCGTCTCGAAGCGTTTTCGGAAAATTCCGCGGCGGGATACCAGGAAAAACGAGACCGACCCGACCTGGAGGGAACCTCCCGGCTCTCGCCGCATCTTCACTTCGGCGAGATATCTGCCCGAACATGCTGGAGCAGAGTAACCCCAAGCGGAAAACCCGAAGCGAGAAAAGGCGCGGAATCCTTTCAGCGTCAGCTCGCCTGGCGGGAGTTTTCCCAATACCTGCTTTACCACTGGCCGACATTTCCGGAGAAACCGTTCCGGAAGGAGTTCAATCGTTTTCCGTGGGAGAGGGATGAAACGGCTCTCGGTCTCTGGCAGCGCGGCCTGACCGGCTATCCGATAGTGGACGCCGGAATGCGGGAACTCTGGGACACGGGCTGGATGCACAACAGGGTGCGAATGATCGCGGCGTCGTTTCTGGTAAAACACCTGCTGATACCCTGGCAGGACGGAGCCGCGTGGTTCTGGGACACGCTCGTGGACGCCGACCTGTCCAACAATTCCGTGAGCTGGCAATGGGTGGCGGGCTGCGGGGTGGACGCCGCTCCTTTCTTTCGCATCTTCAATCCGATTCTTCAGGGCAGGAAATTCGACCCGGACGGCGTTTACGTGCGACGCTGGGTTCCCGAGCTTGCGGGTCTTTCGAACAGGCATATTCACGAACCCTGGAAAGTATCGAAACGGGAACTGGAAGAAGCGGGAGTTTTGCTGGGCAAGGACTATCCTTTTCCTGTCGTGGATCACGCGACGGCGAGGCTTCGAGCTCTGGATGCGTTCAGTCGAATGAAAAAACAGACAGAGAAAAAACCCCGTTGACTCATTCCCGCGGAGAGTGTTTCAGTCTCTCGTATTCCAATCCAATCCACTGGAACCTCGCTGGAAGCCGTCGTGCAGATTTTTCCCTGACTATTCCTTTTCAAAGCCGTGACTTGAAAACTTAAGAGTCCGACTGTTCTCCGTGACCGTGCGAACAACACGATCTGGCACTCCCGATTCGACCTCTGCTTCTATTTCCAAAGTCACAGTTACTTTCGCTCCCACCAGACCTTCGAGATGCGAGATTATCTCGTCGGCAATTTGACCAGCGTCTCGCCCCGCGCGGGTCGGGTCGAGTCTTACCGCTCCATGAAAGCGAGTAAGTTTCTTATCCGGCGAGGGCGGGACCGGGTCGGGGTCTGGGGAAGGTTTCGGTTCTGGTTTTGGAACTTTGACATCGAGCTGCTTGCGCGTGACTTCTGGCTTGACGAGCAGGCTCTGGGAAGCCGCTTCCGGAAGTTCGATTATTTCTCCGGCGCGCAGGGCTTGATACCGCTTGTTTGCCTCGTCGTAGCCTTCGGCGAATCCGAACGAGTCCTGTTCCCATGTAAGACGCCCCAAGCCGTCCCTTATTGCCCTCAATAAAACCGAAGAGTCGGCAAGACGAGGCAGATAAAGGTATTTCGCAAAGTCCTCGACAACCTGCCTTACAGAAACGTGGTCGCCTCTCCATAGCGGCACGCGGTCAAGTTCCATGCGAAGTCTGCTGGGAGCGAAATCGGTAATAAGCATCTCGTCGCTTTTCAGTTTTTTGCTCGCACGGACAGCCAGCGCGTCCTGTCCTGACAGTCTCGTTGCCTGTAATTTCACAGTTTCCCCTGAACTGCTCTGCGTCGGCACCAGCAGCCATTGGTAAGTTTCAGGAAGTCTTGCAATCACCGTTTTAGATGCCGCTTCTTTTCGCGTCTCAGCCTGCCTGACTTGATAGGGAGAGAGATCAAGCTCATTGCGGTCCCCAAGTATTAACTCCCACGCCAGATACTTTCGGATTGCGTCGTCTAGGTCCTGTAACTTCGTTTTGTCGGGAGCGAGAAACACGAGCGCGTTCTGGTAAATTCTGGGAGAATTCCCCCTAGACTTCAGGATGTCCTGTGCAACTGCTTCGGCGGGACTTTCTTCTCCCTTGCTGTAATGCTGCTCATCCGAAAGTACCACTAGCCGCGCGTCCATGTCGTCCGGGATATCCTGTCCCGAATAAGGGAGAACGTGAATTCGACCGAAATCTCCTTTCCTGCGAAAGTCGGACTTAAGCCGCGAACCAAGTTCCTCCACCACCTTGTCGTAGTCCCGTTTCAGCTGTTCCGCCCGGTCTTCCGCAAGCTTGGTCACAGTGGGCTGCGTAGAGTACCAGTAACGAGACCCGTCCTGATAAAGGTATGTGGCGACACCCGCCAAACGTCGCAGGGCGTCTCCGAACAACGACGGGGATTCTCCCGGCATCACGCAACCCAGCTTGACTTGACGCTCTTCAATGCCTTTATGAGCAGCGTCCGCGATAGGCGCGGACCCAAGGTAGATGACCCTCGCGACGCGCCTGCACGCGGAAACCTTGCCGAGGTTGGGAACTTCTCCGTCGATTCTGAACGGCAGAGAATTGGAACCGTCTACGTCTTTTTCAATCACCGGCGCCCAGTTGTCCGGCAAGTGCCGCGTCAGTTCAAACTGCACAGGTGGGTCGTCAATCGACACGTTCGCCGGCATGATGAGCGGATTCCTATCCCCCTTTTGCCACAAACTGCAGATCACCGCAGCCATAAGGCGAAGCACTCCCCGAGTACGCTGGAACTTCAGAAGCGTTGACCAGTCCGTGTACAGACGGTCGAAAATCTCCGGATGAATGGGATATGCCGCTCTGATGCGCTTCTCGTAATCGGCGTCCTTGCATCCTGGCGGAAATTCCTGCGACTGTCCTCGATAAAGATCGGCAAATTCCCGCGCGACCACATCTCTTTCCATAAGATTCTCGGGGTTCAGAAACGGCTCGAAAAGCCTGCGACGTACTATCTCGAAGCTCTCCTCCGCGCTCGCCGGTCTCCAGGAAGATTCGATGCGCCCCACCACGTTGCGCAGGCGGTCGAGAGCCTCCCTGCCGCGCTGTCCTCCGACCTCCACATCGTCCGCCTGCGTGTGAGGAGAACCCGCAGTGTCCGACGCGGGCAAACTTATGACAAGCAGACAATCGTCCGCAGCTTTCGCCGATTCCGTCAGCGCCTGAGCGAAGCTGAATTGGGTTTCGAAGCTTCCGGCAGGAAGAAGTATTTCGCTCTGATCGTGCAGTTGCCGAGCGTAGGCGACCCACTCGTCAATAAGAATCAGGCAGGGACCGTGTTCTTCGAAAAGCTCGCGCAACGCGTCGCCGGGGTTGGTGGCTTTCTCGTCATCGGCCTTGATACGCCCGAACGCTTCCTTGCCGCCCAGCTGCCAGGCAAGTTCGCCCCATAGAGTTCTTACGACAGTGCCGTCGGATTTCGTGACGGGATTTCCCGGTGAAATCTTGTTGCCCACCAGCACTACCCTGCGCGCCGTCGGGAGTTTTTCCTTTCCTGTCTCCTGAAGAATGTCTTCAATACCGCTTCCCATCTCCCCCGAAGCTACTCCTGAAAACAAGTGGTAAAGGGCCAGCATTGAATGGGTCTTTCCCCCGCCGAAGTTGGTCTGCAACTGAACAACGGGGTCGCCGCCTTCGCCCGAAAGACGGCTAATGGCCCCTGCCAGAAGACTCTTTAGGCTTTCGGTCAGATAGGTCCGGCGGAAAAACTCGGCAGGGTCCTGGTATTCGCCCTCGGCTTTTTTCATGTGCACCTGCCATAGGTCCGCGGCGAACTCCGCCTGCTGATACCGGCCGTTCGCGACATCCTTGTGCGGGGTGATGATTTCCCGCCACGGCTTCAGTCTGGTCGTGGCAACACCCTCTTTATCGTCCGCGTGTTTGCGCCGCCGCGTGCGGGCCTGCTCTTCAAATCGCAACCGCAGAAGCTCCATTTTGAGATTTTCAAGATCTTTCGACTCCGGCGCCGACACGGCGGCCAGCAACCTACTAGCGGAATCCAATGCCCTGTAAGCATCGTCGCTGGAAAAACTCTCTTGATGCGCCCAGCCGTTACGGTGGCCGCGGAGCTCGCTGACAAGACTTCGCTCCGCCTGCCCAAGAACATTGCGGAATACCTCGTTCCATTCATCCCACATGAGCTTGAGCAACCCGGCCACGTCCCACTCGCTTATGTCTTTGTTCGCTAACCCAGAACCCTGCGAGTAATCGCCGTGAACTTCAACTCCTGCGGCTTTCATTTCTCTTTCCACAAACGGACCGAGTCCCGCCTTGAGCAGTTCAAGGGCCTTACCAACTCTTTGGTGATTCGTCATTGTCTTGATTACCCCTTCAATCCTAAACTTTTCAGAAAAGAACCGACTATCCTATCTAAAACTATATCTTAATTTCAGTAAATTGGACTCTCAAAGTACCAATACAGAATATTCATATTCTGCAAAATCACATTGAACTCTCCTCTCTATCAAACGGAAGAGAGGTCTGTACAGCCTTGGGTGTTTTACTCTCTTGCGCCAATCTGGCGATCTCCGGCCAACTCTGCACCAGACCGTTATAGGAGAGTGACTCATTGGCACGCTTTTGGTTTTCGCAAATGGTGTAAAGCTGGTAACACAACTCGCGGGCGACCTCCGCCCGAGTGCCAAGCTCAATGACAAGTTGAGATGCAACTTTCTCGCCGCTTGATTCAAGCACACGCACCAAGTGGTGAACCATTTCCCAAACAGTTAGCCTCTTGTCGGTAGCGGGTTCCCAGTCCTCGGCAAGCTCGTTGGGTTTCAGAAGTCGGACATTGCCAGCTTTCGAAGATAAGATGCCCGCTTCAACCAAGCCGCTAATGCTGGTGTTTTTAGCCTTGGAGAGCGTTTCCGCCGCACCGTAGTCACCTTCGGCAAATCCGTGTTGCTTGAACCATTCGAGTGCCCAGCGAGTGTCGGCGTCAAAATCACCCTCCCGCTCGGAGAGAATTTCATCAAGAGTCCGATTGATGAGTATCAAGGCGTCGCGCACGGAAACCGGCTTTCCTCGAGCATCGAGCACTTGAGAGTAACGAGTATAAATAGCCATTCCAGGCCCGATAGAAGCCTGAGCGAGGTCAACAGGAGCTATGTTGGCGTGCTGCATATGTGTAATAGCCTCGGGCAATTCAATCTTGAGGGCGTTGATAAATTCATGACGAGTTGCAACTGGCGCATCGGAAGAATTCTTACGGCAAACCAGAACTATGCTGGAAGCCAAGGCATTGGATTTGTTACCTCTCATACGGTTGGCAAGCTCGGTGCGCATAGGCCAAGTACCGGAGACCGTAAAACCCGCATGGATTACTGCATTGAGAAAAGCTTCCCAGCCAGTGCTAACTATTCCCGTGTCCCCTTTTCTCTCTGACTGCTTGAAAGCATAGTATATTGTGACCGGTAGTGCAGGATGAGATTGTTCAGCAAGACATCGTATGGCTCGCGTCATACCGTCAAGAAAAAATTTCTCCGCCTTTTCTTTATTGTCGTGCCTGTAAGGAGTAGCAATCAGTTCATCAGACTTGGGAACAACAACGGTGGCGAACAAGTCGGGAAAAACGGATCTGATCGAGCGACGCAACCAGATATAGAAAAAATCGGACAGGTCAGCGTAACCGATGTTGTCGTAATAAGGAGGGTCGGTAGAAACAAGTTTCTGTGTACTGCTAGTCTGCACTTGGGCGTCTTGCAATAGAGCAAAACCATGTGTTGTAGCGGGAAGCGACCGAACAGCTTTCCGAGTCCATTCCAACATTGCCGTCCAGTTTCCAGAAGAACTTGAAAACGGGTTTGCTTCCGCGTAGTCCCAAACCATAGGAATAGCCTGTCTTACGAATGTATGACCTATTTTTTCACCCGAAGTGTGCCAAGTGCAAATATTTGACCAGTAGTCACTGCACTTATCTACTACGAAAGCTAAGTACAGACTCATAGCCTCCGCATAAGCGGTTACACCGGTTCCTTCATGACGCAAGTGCTCTCGGTCATTTGGCAAGCCTGCAGTAATGGCGTCATGCTTGACGCGATCCGCAGCTTCCGCCACCAAGTCTGAGAAGACAGCTAGAGCTACCAGTTGGCGAGAAGTAAACAAATCTCCAAACGTGGTAAGACCGTAGTTTGGAGCACTAATCCCAAGACCTCCTTCTGCAAGACTCACTTCTGGTTTCCATTCCGGCATTGATTGGTTAGAAGCCACTTCATGTTCTGGAATTGGGGTTAGGTAGACACGTCCACGGTCACCCTCCGCCACAATCGCCATAAGACGGGAGCCCATAAGTCCTGCCTTCCCTTCGGTCCTGATATAGTTGTAAGTTATAGGTATCCCCGATAACAGACACCGAAAGGCATTCCGTCTTCCAACTGCCGTTCCGTGTTTTGCCGATTCAGTGTCCGTCGGAACACCTACCTTTACATCAAATTTATAGTCTCGCCCCCCCCCCCCCCCAATTGTCGGTTCGACATAAACTTCCTTGCCACGTTTCGCAGAAAGCATGAAAGTTGATGCCAGCGGTACGTGCACATCCGCAAACGCTGGGTTAGGACTCCTGACCGTCCGTGCCCAAATCCATGCAATCACAGTCAGTTTCCGTCCCACATACTGCATAAGGTCGGGACGCTCTACAGTCATATCTTCGGTAATCCCAACTTCCGGATACAGATGTCCGATGCGCTTTTTCGCCTCTTCTCGCATCCACCTGCCGTAATAACCTATATCTTCCGCCAGACCTTCCGTGCCAATCCAAGACGACAGTTTTTTCTCTTCATCCGTTTTCTCCGTCCATTCGGGGTTCACGGGAGGTCTTCCCGCGAATCTTGGCGGTATTTCTATCATCGCCTTGTTGATGAGTACCGCCACAGGATTAAGGTCGCTGGCGTAGGACTTCAGTCCAAGACGTTGGGCCTCCAACGGCAAAGCACCTCCTCCCGCAAACGGGTCATGAAAACAGGGAAGTTCGTAACGGTTGAAAATTTCCTTCGCCCGAGGATGGTCTGCATTCTCCGCACAGGTGCGCCGCCAGCTCCGCCAGATTTCGTCACGGGCCCGTTGCAATACGGTTTCGTTGGTCGTGCTTTCCCAAAGCACCAGATCTTCCAGAATCTCGAACAAGCGGTCGCGCTCAAGGTCGGCGGCCACTTCCTCAAGCGTGAGGCGAGATTCAACAGTTGAATCCTCGGACGCTATTTCTTGCGACGCTTTATTTTCCGCAAGACGCTTTTTCATCTCCCGCTCCGCGGATTTCCTTTTCCTAGGGTCGGAGAGAAGTTCCTCAACATAGGAGGAAGGGTCGTCCACCATCTGGGCGAAGATCACGGCCCTCGCCGCGGCCAGAGGCCTGCGCGCCCACCAAAGATGCAAAGTGCTAGGATGCCCGTGGCGTATGGACTTTTCTCTGGCTGAGGCCTTGTTAATCGCGTCAAGCGGCAGAGCGACCTCGATAAGTTTTTTAGCGACGGATTTCACAGAAACGAACCTTGTTGTTCAAGCATTTATTCACGACGGCTCTTGCGACCGTTCTAGCAATTCCCTGAAGTCGTAGTTGACGCTGGTGACCCCGAAATCCGGCTTGCTCTGAAAGGGCCGACGGACATAACGAACCTTATGTTTTCCTTCGTCAACAAACTCCACGATGGCAAGAATGTAATCGTCCGGCTTGTTGAGCGAATACAGAATCTCGTTTTTAGTTACGGTGACCGTTTTCGCATCCGAAGCCCGGCCCTTGACTTCAATAAAGCGCAGTTTGCCGGTTTCCGGAACCTTGCTTTCGATGTCGTACCCCAGTCTCTCGAATTCACGGTCCGCCGGGTCGTAACCGAGACCCCGTTCGACATCCATAACGATGGCGCGCGCCCTGGCCGCCGATTTCTGAGTATCTCTCGGGGGTACGACATCCGTCTTTTGTTTCCCCGAAATCGAATCAAGAAGTCCTTTCGGCACGACAAGCACTCCGCCCGTCACCACGGGCGGCAACGAGGAAATCTGCTTTTCAAGGCTCAGTTTCTCAAGCCGTTCGTACAAACGTTTCTGCAACTCGTCAGCGCGCTTGCGAGCCTCCCCTGAATTGAGGCGCGCGCCGGTTTTTCCCGCGTGCTCCTCCAGCTTCAGAGTTTCAGCCCGGTTGTCCCAGTAGTTAATTTCCTTGGTGAGCCTCTCCTTCACGGCGGCTCTGGTCTTGTCGATCAGTTCCAGCCTGTCTTCGCGGACTTCTCTCAAGTGCTCCGGAATCACTTTTTCAACCGCGTAGCTCTGTACCGTATCCTCCATATCCCTACCAACCCATTTGCACTCGGGCAGGTTGAGGATTTGTTCCAAGGAGGAGTCGTCCTCGGTAAGCGGACGGTAGTCAAGGTAGGGCGCATAGTTCATATGTCCCGTCACATCGTCCGCGTCAAGTTCCACATAGAGCATGCGCTTGGAGATGGTTCTGCGATTCCCCGAAAGAGTCAGGGTCGCATCCTGAACGGCGTGCTCAAGGTAAAAAAGAATGCGCGGCTTCATGCTCTCGTCTCGTTCGTCAACCAGCACGGCACCCCGTCTGAGAAGGTCACGGTGTCTTTCCAAGGTCAGGTCAATTACCGCGTTTAGCAACGGATGTCCGGGGCATACAAACGCCGCGGGCGGTTGTCCACGAGGAGCAATCAATGGCTTTTCAAAAGCGACGCGCTCGTATCGTCGGAGAACCGGCTCCCCGATTCCAATCAACCGGTCTCGGTCCCTGACCGGAGCGGGGACATGGGTAATTTCGTAACGGCGGGGTTCGCGCTGTTTAGTAGAACCGCCCAAGCGTGAGAAAGCTTCCCTGAAAAACGACTCTATGTAATGGGGCTGGAGACGACGGGCTTCGGCACGTTCCATCTTTTCGCGGACGCTGTGAACCTTGCTCGTATCCATGGTGTCGCGAACCAAGGCGCGGTCTTCCAGAAGACCCTGAAGTTTTGCCCGACCCAAGGCATGGTCGACGACATTCGTAAGTCGCGCCTGAACATCCGGCCGTTCCCCGTAACGTATGGCTTCGAGAAGAAGTTCCCTGAGAGGACGCCCTTCAAACTGGAGTTTTCCCAACACGTCGAACACCTGACCTCCCAGTGCCTGACGCGCGTATTCAAGCTTGTCGAGCAACTTTCTGTAGACATCGCCCTCCCTGGTTTCATCCGCGACCAAGTTCCACAGGTGACATACCTCCGTCTGGCCGATGCGATGAATGCGTCCGAACCTTTGCTCCAACCTATTCGGATTCCAGGGCAAATCGTAGTTCACCATCAGGTGGGCGCGTTGCAGGTTGATTCCCTCGCCAGCCGCGTCAGTGGCAAGCAGCACGCGAACTTCGGGGTCGTGGCGGAAAGCCTCCTGAGATTTCAATCGCTCCTCGCGACGCATGGCTCCGTGAATCAGGACAACGGACTCTTCGCGCCCCAGAAATGTAGTTATCCGCTTTTCGAGATAACTCAGGGTATCTCTATGCTCCGTAAATATGACCAGTTTCTGCCTGGAAGAAGTTTTCGGCCTTGGGATGTCGGCAACATCATGGGAAACACGAGACTCCGCAACCTGCTTGTCGCTAAATATCTCGCCCAGAAGACTTGAAAGGCCCAACCATTTGGCATCCTCTTCGCTGTTTCGGACTTCTCGCGCGATTTTTTCCAGACTCTTAAGAGTTTGGATCTCGGCTCTAAGTTCGGCTATCGACTGCGCCGCCGTAGCCTGGTCAAGTATTCGCTTTTCCGTTTCCTCCAGTTCGTTCTCGGGAGCGTCTTCCAGATCTTCTATATCTTCATCCCCGTACTGAAGCAGTTCAGACTCGGGGCCATGTACGATGCCTACGTAAGCATGTTCGAAAGCTTTACGCCCGCGCTGAAGCAGTTCAGACTCCCGAAGGCGGCTTTCCAGACGCTCCCGCCGTCTGCGCAGCGATTGGTATATCGCCTCCGGCGACGACGCGAGTCGTCTTTGCAGAATCGTCAAGGCGAAGCCGACCGTGCCCGCGCGTCTGTTATTCTCCAGCGCCTCGGCGCGATTGAACTCTTCGCTTACGTAATCCGTGACGACCTTGTAGAGGTAGGCTTCCTTCTCCGAAAGCTTGTAGGGCACCGTGTGAGCCATGCGCTCAGGGAAAAGAGGAGTGCCGTCAAACTTGAGCAGGTTTTCTTTCACCACGCGCCGCATAAGGTCGGACACGTCGGTTACATGCGACCCTTGGCGGAAACGTCCCTCGAAACGGTCTCCGTCAAGAAGGGCCATGAAGAGCTGGAAATCCTCTTCCTTCCCGTTGTGCGGGGTGGCGGTCATCAGAAGAAAATGCCGCGTCAGGCCGGACAGCAGCTGGCCCAGCCGGTACCGTTTGGTGTATTTCGCTTCCCTTCCGAAAAACGTGGCCGACATTTTGTGCGCCTCGTCGCACACTATCAGGTCCCACCGACAATCCGGCGCCTCGAGTTTCGCCTGAACGTTTTCGTCCCGAGAGAGCTTGTCCAGACGCGCTATGACGAGATTGGTTTCCTGAAACCAGTTGCCGGTACGGGCGGCCTCTAGCTTGTCGTTGGTAAGGATTTCAAAGGGCAACTGAAACCGACGGTAAAGCTCGTCCTGCCATTGTTCGGCCAGACTGCCGGGGCACACCACCATGCAGCGCTGAAGGTCTCCGCGGGCAATCAGCTCCTTGATCAAAAGTCCCGCCATGATGGTCTTGCCGGCACCAGGGTCGTCTGCCAGAAGAAAACGAAGCGGCTGTCTGGTAAGCATGGACTCGTAAACCGCCGTTATCTGGTGGGGCAACGGCTCAACGACCGAGGTGTGCACCGCGAGTACCGGGTCGAACAGGTGAGCGAGACGGATTCTCTGGGCTTCGGAAACCAGGCGAAACAGCTCGCCGTCCCCGTCAAAGCTCCAAGGGCTTCCGGCTTTGGCGACTTCAAGTCTGGATTCGTCATGACGGTACAGAAGCTCGTTGGCGACTTTCCCGTCCTGTGTCTTGTACGTAAGTTCAAGAGCGTCGGAGCCGAACCACTTGACATTCACGACATTGACAAGTTCATTGGAAAGAACGCCTTTCACGGAAGCGTTGACCTGAATATCTTCCAGCTTCATATCATGTTTCCATTTTTCATATCTTGAGAATGGACTCAAGCCCCGAAAGCTGTATCGGTCATCTCATCTTCATCTACAAAAATTCACCCCGTACCGTAACAAAAAAAGCCCCCGAATCGCGAGGGCTTGGTTCTCACTGAAGAGATTACCTACGAAGCTTCTGTTTCTTATAGTTCCAGATTCCGAACCGTTCGATCAACTTCTTGGCAAAGAGCCATACTATGAAGATTGCTATGGTTAATACGTATAAAACATATTTAACAATATAAAATTGCGAGATTACCGTATTTTCGAAAAGAACAGAAAGTGCTGCTAGAGAAAAACAAAGAACTACTCCCATCCCATTAAGTTGCAGCAAGTTCAACCAGTACAATTTTTTCGAGTTTGATTGTACGGTTTGTTCACACTCCCAAATGATCCCCGCTATGTGTTCCCGCAAGACATCCTTTGACCCTGAACAATGAAAGTCGTAGACGGTCTCTGGGATTAATCTGTACTGTTTTGTAACTCCCAATATTCTAAGGGCGTAATAACTCCCCGTAACCAAGCAAAGAAAAAAGACAATAAACACCAGAAGTAAAAACGAGTGGGTTTCACCTTGTGGCAGTTCAAATGCTTCGGTAAGAGGGACTGCCAATCCCGCAGAAACAGCCAGACCTGCAAAAATTGCCGCGGTGCGTGTTTCCGTCGCTCTTCCTCGTTCTATCTCACCCTTGATACGTTCCTGCACAAAGACCAAAGAATGTCTCAAAACGGCTTCGTCGTTTGACGTAATTTTATTGCGGATTTCTTTTATGCTAGCCATTGCTTATCATCAAAACCCCAGACAGTCAATTAAAGCATCGCGGATTGAATATCCGACTTTCTGCTCTATCCAAGCCCATTGACCGTTCGGGTTGAGTTCTAAAAAAAAATATTCCCCTTTGTCCGCCTTAACTAGGTCAATAGCCGAGTATTTGAGATTGAAGTGTCCGGTAATTTGCCGACACAACGCTTCCAGATACTTAGGTAATTTAATTGCTTCATGGCGGAGGTCAAAATCAAGCGTATCCCAGACTCGCCAGTCGACTGAAGTTTGAGGATGTTCCTGCGAATATATTGCTGTCGCAAAAACACTGTTTCCAACTACCGTAACTCTCACATCGAAAGCTTTGCGAATTTCTTCTTGGAAAATCATCGGCACGGATGCGTAATCCTCAAACCGGCCAAGAAATTCCGGCCCGACGCGTTGCGTTGTTGCTACTCGGACACTACTCTCTTCACGTAAAAACCCGTGTTTTACGGCCTTGCAGACAAATGGTCCTTCGTGGTTTTCGATGAATGATCGTACAGCTGATTCGGATGAGGAAACATGAGTGGGAGGAATATCAAAACCAAGCTCTTGTGCTATGGATAGTTGTTCCACCTTGTTTGAGGCAAGCCATAAATCCTTGGGGTGATTGAGCCATCTTCTTTGGTCAATTAAACGCCATAGCGACCGTAAAATCTCTTTGGATTCACGCTGGACAAAAGCCCTGTCTGCCTCCGCAACGTCAGAAGACACATTAGGGGCAAGAGGCTGGCGAAAATAGACTCCTCCGATATCTGCATCCGCCACCACTCTTCCATCATCAAAGCTGATTTCGTATGAAGCTTCACTTCCCGCTAAAGATATATCGACCTGAAAGGATTCTCCGTAGTCTTCCGTGTTTAAACGCAGAAAAGGGATGTTTCGTTCTTTGAGACGCAGAATTAGAAAATCGCAGGCAAGGTCGGATTTATTAGTGACAACTAGTAACATCCCTCATCCTCGGGGTCAGGGTCGTCGTCTCCCGGTTCTGCACGGGTTTTTGATTCCGTATGGAGAAAATCATCCTCTGCGACGAGGGGATGCTTCCGATTAGACTGTAAAACAAGGTTGAGTTGCTGCTCCGCGTCATAAAAACCTTGCATACCCTGTAACTCAAAACGATGAGCACGGGAAAGCAAAAATGATTGCTTGGCTACCATATAGTCTCCTAATTGCTCTTAGGTGTATCGGTCTCGATAATGAGGAAATATCCCGAAGTTGCATTGAAAGCTTCAGTCAAAGCCTCATTCCGATGTCAGACCTGTTTTCAAAGACTAGTAGCATCCCTCATCCTCGGGGTCAGGGTCGTCGTCTCCCGGCATCGCATAAGTCTTCGACCCCGTCCGGCCAAAATCATCCCTGTCAACAAGAGGATATATTCGACCAGACTCTGAAACAACGTTGAGATGCTGCTCCGCGTCGTAGAAACTCTGAACATCCTGCAACTCAAAACGATGAGCACGGGAAAGCAAAAACGATTGTTTAGCCATTGTAAAGTACCCCTCACAATAGGTTACCCGCTTTTGAGTAATTTGCGAGGAATTCAGGATGCAACTTCCGCAAACTTAAGAAAATTCCTCCTGTCGACCTCACGAGACCCGCCCGAAGATGCGGCTTGGCCTCCTCGTTGACGCTGGAAACCTGAGTGGTCTGAGTGGACATGCCTTGGGAAGCGTCTGTGTCCTGGGTCTGGGAAACGATTTCACCTTCCTTCGCCCGCTCCCTCACCTGTATGTCGGTGACCATCGTGAAAAGAACGTCGCTTACCATGGAATCGAACAGAAATCCCGCCACTCCCCCGGCCAGGGCCCCCCACTACCGTTCCCTTGTTGAAGTCGTCGACGTCCCCCACCCTATCGCCCCGCCTATCACCGCTCCCTCAATCACGCCTCCGAGCATGGAGTTCGCCTCGTCGGGATCGGTCTTTCCGACCTTGAGAATGTTCGCCTGGAGAATGAAGCTCGCGTCCTCGGGGTCGTCCATCACCCTGTAGCCGTTCCGCATTATCCTGCTCTTCACGTCTTCCTTTCACGGAAGCGTTGACCTGAATATCTTCCAGCTTCATATTCCGTTCCAGTTCCTCACTCACATCTAGCAACTCAAAATGCGAAGCCTGCATCAACCGCCAATAAAGATTCACCCCGTACCGCAATAAAAAAGCCCCCGAATTGCGAGGGCTTGGTTCTCACTGAAGAGATCACCTGCGAAGCTTCCGCTTCTTATTATGGATGGCGAAGAATCCGCTACCCACAACTAACTGACTGAAAAACTGCCACTATTCCCAACTCATGTATCTTCCGCAGGCACAATAAGTTCAAGGTGATGAATCAGATAAAGAATGTCGTTCTGCACCGCGTTCCACACAATCTTCAAGTCCACTTCAAAGTATCTATGCGCAATAAGATTTCGCATGTCCGCGGTTTTCTGCCACTCAATATCAGGATATGCCTGCTTGGTTTCCTCGCTGATTTTAGAACATCCTTCCCCGATGATTTCAATGGACCTCAGAATAGCATTCTGGTGCAATTTGCTCTTTTTAAGCTCCTCAAACGTAAGACCGGTTGCAAACTTTCTCGCATCACGGGCGGCAACCAGCATGTCAAGCAGGTAGGTGGCATCACTGCGAGGCATAGAACACCTCCGCGGACTGGAGTATCGAATTACGGCGGATGTAATTTCTGCTGTCTTCCACGGCGACGCGGGGAACCAGATCCACATCTCTTCCCAGAATTTCGCTCAGCTCCTCCCGCATGGTCCGCATGATGGCAAAATCCCGATGAAAGTCAGGACGAAAGCGGACCAATACGTCAATGTCGCTTTCGGGACCGAAGTCGTCCCGCAGAACCGACCCGAAAAAAGCCAGTTCAACGATCCCGTAGCGTTCGCAGAAAGCGGCTATCCGTTCCTTGGGCACTTCTATGCGTAGCCCCATAACGTTTTTCCTCCACGGAATTCCGTAGTCCTTTCGAAATCATAACACTCAACCTCAAGGACGTTTCAGAAAATTCCGCCTATCGACCTCACCAGACCCGCCCGAAGATGCGGCTTGGCCTCCTCGAACTTGAGGTTCGCCTTGTTGGCGACGCTCACGATCCTGGTCCTGTAGATCTTCCATTTCACGTTGCCGACGCTCGATACCTGCGTGGTCTGCGTGGAAGTGCCCTGGGGGGCGTCGGTGTCCTGGGTCTGGGAAACGATCTCCCCTTCCTTCGCCCGCTCCCTCACCTGTATGTCGGTGACCATCGTGAAAAGAACGTCGCTCACCATGGAATCGAACAGAAATCCCGCCACTCCCCCGGCCAGTGCCCCCACCACCGTTCCCTTGTTGAAGTCGTCGACGTCCCCCCCTATCGCCCCGCCGATCACTCCGCCTATCACCGCTCCCTCGATCACGCCTCCGAACCCGCCTCCGAGCATGGAGTTCGCCTCGCCGGGGTCGGTCTTTCCGACCTTGAGAACGTTCGCCTGGAGAATGAAGCTCGCGTCCTCGGGGTCGTCCGTCACCCTGTAGCCGTTTTGCATTATCCTGCTCTTCACGTCTTCCTCGATTCCCGGCAGTTCCTGGTCGGTAGTGTTCTTGACGTCCACGTACACGACCTGTTTTTCCGGAGACACGGGGTCGAGAAAGACGGTCTCGGACATCTTCGTCTGTACGTCGAGCTTTCCCTTCCTGATCAGAGTCTTGGTCGCCGCGCATCCGCCCGCCAGAAAAACCAGGCAGACCAAAAGCGCGAGAACCGGCCTTGCGCCGAACGCTTTGTTTTTCATTTTCCAGAACCTCCCGGATTCAATATCGTCGCGGAAAACTCTACCTTCACGACGCCGAAAATCCACCGGAACGGACGAGGAAAGACGAATCCGCCGGGAAACCTCCCTCGACTGCCCCGCGCGGACCCCCGTCAATCTTGCCAACCCGAACCAATCTAGTATGATTAGCCGATTCCTTTCAGCGGGGAGAATTACGCCGGCATGCTAGAGTTCATGGGAGACTGGAAACGTTCGGATTTCTGCGGAAACGTGCGCAGAGAAAACGTCGGCGACTCCGTGACCCTGATGGGCTGGGTCCAGTCGAGAAGGGACCACGGGGGAGTGATCTTCGTCGACCTCCGCGACAGGGAGGGACTCTGCCAGGTCGTGTTCAATCCCGAGCGCGGAAAGGAAATCCACGAAACCGCCGAGCGCCTCCGCGACGAGTGGGTGATCGCCGTGAGGGGAAAGGTGACTCCCAGGACGGAAGAGACCGTGAACCCGAACCTCGAAACCGGCGAGGTCGAAGTCATGGCCGAGGAGATGCGGGTGCTCAACACCTCGAAGGTGATACCGTTTCTCATAGAAGAGGAAGTGGCGGCCGAAGAGCTTCTCCGGATGAAGTACCGGTACCTCGACCTGCGAAGACCGCCCATGCGCGACGCCATGGTCTTTCGCCACAAGGTCGCCGCGAGCGTGAGAAGCTACCTCGACGAAAACGGCTTTCTCGAGATCGAGACCCCCTGCTTCACCAAGTCGACCCCCGAAGGAGCGAGGGACTTTCTCGTTCCCAGCAGGCTAAACGAAGGGCAGTTCTACGCCCTCCCCCAGTCCCCCCAGATCCTGAAGCAGACCCTCATGGTCTCGGGATTCGACAGGTACTACCAGATAGTGAAGTGCTTTCGGGACGAGGACCTGCGGGCGGACCGCCAGCCCGAGTTCACCCAGATAGACATCGAGATGTCGTTCGTTTCGCAGGACGACGTGATCGCGCTCGTCGAGGGCATGATGAAGACCGTGCTTCGGGAAACTAGAGGAATCGACCTCGAAACCCCCCTTCCCAGGATGTCCCACGCGGACGCGATGGACAGGTACGGAACCGACTGTCCCGACGCGAGGTTCGGCCTTGAGATGGAAGACGTCTCCTCCGTGTTCGCGGACTCCGAGTTCAAGGTTTTCAGGGCGCCCGTGGACAAGGGAGGCCGCGTAAAGGCTCTCAAGGTCGCGGGAGGAGGCCCGAAGCTCACGAGAAAGGAGATAGACGACCTCACCGAGCACGCCGTCTCGCTCGGAGCCAGGGGGCTCGCCTGGATAAGGGTCGGAGAGGACGGCTGGCAGTCGCCCATAGTCAAGTTTCTCTCCGGGAGGGAAAGGGAGCTTCTCACAGAAACCCTAGCCATGGAGCCGGGAGACATCGTCTTTTTCGGGGCGGACACGGAAGACTCGGTGAACCAGGTGATGTCCGGCGTGAGGACGAGCCTCGGAAAAACCCTGGGGCTGATCGACCCCGGGCGGCTCGAGTTTCTCTGGGTGGTCGACTTTCCGCTTTTCAGGCGAAGCCCCGCGGAGAAAAGGCTCGCGGCCGTTCACCACCCCTTCACCTCTCCCCGGGACGAGGACGTCGCGAAAATCGAAGAATCCCCCGAAGACGCCAGGTCGAAATCCTACGACATAGTGCTAAACGGCGTGGAGATAGGCGGGGGAAGCGTGAGGATACACAGAAAGGACGTGCAGCAGAAGGTGTTCTCCGCCATGGGAATCGGGGAGGAGGAAGCGCGGGAGAAGTTCGGGTTTCTACTCGAGGCCCTGGAGTTCGGAGCCCCGCCCCACGGGGGAATAGCCCTGGGTCTCGACAGGCTGCTCATGCTCCTTCTCGGCCGCGAGTCCATAAGGGACGTGATAGCCTTTCCCAAGACGCAGAGAGGCTCCTGTCCGCTCACCGGAGCCCCTTCCGAAGTAGACCCCGAGCAGCTTCTCGAGGCGGGGATAAGTCCCGCGGCTAAAAACCCCGAAAACTGAGCCCTTCGGCGTTTCTTTTGCGCTCCGTTTGTGCTATGATTCTGACTGTCCACGCTCGGCCGCAGGCGAGGAAGGTGAATGAACATCTGGAAAAATTTCCACGGGCTGAATTCCGGTTACGTAATGGACCTCTACGACCGCTACGCGCTGGATCCCTCCTCGGTCGACCCCGCCACGAGAGCCATCTTCGACGGCTGGAATCCCGACAACGGCTTCTCCTCGGTCAGGGTCGAGATAGAGCCCGAAATGGAGAAGGACGGCTTCAAGGAAGCGTCCGTGAAGGACATAAACAAGGCCGTGGCCATAGCCAACATGGCCCAGGCCATAAGGCGCCACGGGCACCTCGAGAGCAAGATAGATCCCCTCGGGGGACCGCTTCACGGAGACCTCACCCTGCACGCCGAGACCTTCGGCCTCGACGAGGAGGAAATCGGAGACTATCCCTCCACGCTGGTGGGATGGCCGCTCGCCGGAAAATCCGAAAACGCGCTCGACGGAATAAGGAAGCTCAGGAGAATCTACTCCTCCACCACCGGCCACAACTACGACCACATCTACGAGGCCGAGGAGAGGCGGTGGATGAGGGGCGCCATAGAGTCGGGAGAGTACCGCCCCCCGGTGAATCCCGTGGACGAGATCGGGATTCTCGAAACGCTCGTCAGGGTCGAGGCGTTCGAGAAGTTTCTCCACAGGATATTCCCCGGAAAGTTCAGGTTCTCCATAGAGGGCGTGGACATGCTGGTGCCCATGCTCAACGAACTCGTGCACCTGGCCGTGATGGCCGACATTCACCAGATAGTTCTCGGCATGGCCCACCGCGGAAGGCTCAACGTCATGCACCACGTGATGGAGCAGACCTACAGGTACACGTTCCTCAAGTTCAAGGACCCGGTGCTGAAGAGGGACTTCGCCGACGACATGGGGTGGACGGGAGACGTGAAGTACCACGAGGCGGCCAGCAGGGAGATAATGAGAGAGAACCTCTTCGACCCCAACATGAGGATAATAATGGTTCCAAACCCGAGCCATCTCGAGTCCGTGAATCCCGTGGTGCAGGGAATGGCCAGGGCGTGCGGAACGACGGACGACGCCCCGGGGGCCCCGCGGTTCGACCCCTCGAAGGTGATTCCCGTGCAGATACACGGAGACTCCGCCTTCATGGGACAGGGCATAAACGCCGAGACGCTCAACCTCTCCATGCTCCCGGGCTACCACACGGGGGGGACGATACACATAATCACCAACAACCAGCTCGGCTACACCACCATGCCCCGCGACAGCAGAAGCACCCTCTACGCGAGCGACCTCGCCAAGGGATTCGAGGTGCCGGTCGTTCACGTAAACGCCGACGACCCGGTCGCCTGCATAGAGGCGATGAGGCTCGCCTTCGGATACACCAACAGGTTCGAGAAGCATTTCCTCATAGATCTTGTCGGCTACAGGAGGCACGGGCACAACGAGGCGGACGAACCGGCCTTCACTCAGCCCATGATGTACAAGAAGATAGACGACCATCCGACGGCGCTTGAGCTCTGGGAGCGGAGGCTCGTGAAAAAAGGCGTCGTCACGGAAAAGCGTGCCGCGGAGATACGGGAAGACTTCGACGACGCGCTCGCCCGGGAATTCGAGTCCCTGGACCCCGACGAGTCCCCTGAGGAGGCCACGCCCGCCTCCCCCGAGCCGCAGGCGGCCAAAAAGGCCGTCACCCGGGTGGACGGGGCGCTCCTTCGGGAGCTCAACTCCTCCCTTCTGCGGGTTCCCGAAGGGTTCGTCGTGAATTCCAAGATCGCGAGGATAAGGGACAGGAGGGCGGACCTTCTGGACGACCCCGACGAGAGGACCATAGACTGGGCCATGGCCGAAGAGCTAGCCTACGCCTCCATAGTGGCCCAGGGGATTCCGATCAGGCTCACCGGGCAGGACTGCGAGAGGGGAACCTTCAGCCACCGCCACGCCGTGCTCCACGACCCCGGGACGGGAAAGGTGCACATCCCCCTGCAGACGATTCCCCGGGCCCGGGCGTCGTTCGAGGTGAGAAACAGTCCGCTCAGCGAAAACGCCTGCCTGGGCTTCGAGTACGGGTACAACATGCAGAGAAAGAACTGCCTCGTGATATGGGAGGCCCAGTACGGGGACTTCATAAACGGAGCGCAGACCATAGTGGACGAATACCTGGTTTCGGCCAGGGCCAAGTGGGGACAGACCCCCTCCCTGGTCCTGCTCCTTCCCCACGCCTACGAGGGACAGGGGCCGGATCATTCTAGCGGGAGGCTCGGAAGATTCCTCATGTCGGCGGCCGAATACAACATGAGGGTGGTCAACTGCACCACCTCCGCGCAGTTTTTCCACGTGCTGAGACGCCAGGCCCTGCTGCTGGAAAAAGATCCCCTTCCCCTGGTGGTGATGACGCCGAAGGGGCTTCTCCGAAACCCCGCGGTGAACTCTTCCCCGAGGGACCTCTCCGAGGGCAAATGGGCCCCGGTCGTAGACGATCCCATGAGCGCGAGGCGGGCGAAGAAGGCGAGGCGGCTCGTGTTCTGCAGCGGCAAGATATACGTCGACCTGGTCTCGAGCGGGCTTCGGAAGCGATCTCCCGAGGTGGCCGTGGCCAGGGTCGAGCAGCTCTACCCCAGGCCGAAGGAAGAGGTCGCGGCCGTTCTGGAGAGATACCCCGGGCTGGAAGAGGTCGCGTGGGTGCAGGAAGAGCCCCAGAACATGGGAGCCTGGAAGTACATGCTTCCCTTCCTGAGAAGAAAGATCGTGAAGAAGCGCTTTCCGGTGAGCTACATAGGCAGAAAGCGCAACTCGAGCCCCTCGGAGGGACTGTCCTCCATGCACAAGTACAACCAGGAACTGCTGGTGCGCCAGGCGTTCAGCGTCGACGAGTTCGTGGAGGGAATCGAGAAAAGCGGCATAACCTGGCACAGGGACATATAAGAGCGAAAGCGAGGAGAAAATGGCCAAGAACATAGTCGTTCCCCATCTGGGAGATTCGGTGATAGAGGCGACGGTGATAAGGTGGACCAGGGGCGAGGGAGACGCCGTGAAGCTCGGAGACACCGTGGTCGAGCTCGAAACCGAGAAGGCGAACTTCGAGGTGGCGGCCGAGGCGGCCGGGGTGCTGGCGTCCATAGACAGAAAGGCGGAAGAAGACGTGAAGGTGGGAGACGTCCTGGGGTCCATCGACACCTCTTCGCGCGCCCGGGACCCGAAGCCGGAGGAAGGCGCGGAGGAGGATGCGCCCGAGGAAAGGCCCGCGGCGGAGCCCGGGGAGAAGACGCCGGAGAAGGAGCGGCCGGCCAGGGTCACCCCCGTGGCCAGACACGTCGCGGAGCGAAACGAGGTCGACCTCTCGGAAGTCGCGCCTTCCGGAAACAGGATCACGAAGGAGGACGTCGAGCGCCACGCGGAGTCCGAAAAGGCGCGGGCCGGGACCGCGGGAGAAGCCCGGGAGCGAAGCGGTCCCTCGCAACCTCCCCTCGACCCCGGAATCTTTCCCTCCCTCTCCCAGCTCGCCGCCGAGAGGGAGAGAAGGGTCAGGATGTCCCGGCGGCGCAGAACCATAGCGAGACGTCTCGTGGACGCCCAGCAGACGGCGGCCATACTCTCCACGTTCAACGAGATAGACATGTCGAACGTGATGGAGCTTCGGTCGAGAAAAAAGGACGCCTTCAGGGAGAAGCACGGCGTGGGCCTGGGGCTCTCCTCCTTCTTCATAAAGGCGGCCATAGGGGCGCTGAGGGCGTTTCCGGCGATAAACGCCGAGATCCAGGGCGACGACATGGTGTACAAGGACTACTACGACATAGGCGTGGCCGTGGGAGCCGAGGGGGGACTCGTCGTTCCGGTCGTGAGGGAAGCGGACAGAAAGACCTTCGCGCAGATAGAGAAGGAGGTCAGGGAGCTTGCGGCCAGGGCGAACGAGAACGCGCTTTCGCTCGACGAGCTTTTCGGCGGCACGTTCACCATAACCAACGGCGGAGTGTACGGCTCGCTCATGAGCACGCCGATACTCAATCCCCCGCAGGTCGGCATACTGGGACTTCACAAGATAGAGCGGAGACCCGTGGCGGTGGACGGCGAAGTCGCGATAAGGCCCATGATGTACACCGCGCTGAGCTACGACCACAGGATAGTGGACGGAAAGGAAGCCGTCCAGTTCCTCGTGAGGGTGAAGGAGCTTGTGGAAGACCCCGAAGCCCTGCTCATCGAGGGATAGGGCCGGGAGAGTTTCCCGCGGAGGGAAGCCTCCGGCGGGGAAAAGGGATTTTTCGAGATTGCTAACAAGGCGGGCGCCGCGGAAGCGCGGGGAACTTTCCTTCCGACCGCGGGGCCCGGAAACGAGGAGGTTTTTCATGTCGATAAGAAATTCAGCGCTGGGCTGCCTGGCGGCGGCCGTTCTGGCCGTCGTCCTGTTCCCCGCGCTTCATCCGCGGGAAGCCGCGGCCGCCGAAGGCTTCTACGCGGGAACCGCCGTGGGATTCGAGACCACGGGAGTGGACTACACGAAATCGGTGATCTACGCATCGCCCGCGTCCGCGACTTCGGACGGCGACAAGGCCCAGGACTGGGTAAGCTCGTTCAAGGTCATGCTGGGACACCGCTGGAACCTTCCCGGAAAAACCTATTTCGCGGGGGAACTCGACATGGCGTTCAGGGTAAAGGACCGCGTAAACGGTTTCATCGACGGACAGGCGGGGTCCACGGCGGCCGCCCCCGACGTGTTTCCCGGCAACTGGTTTCTCGACAAGAACTACGGCGCGGGCTTCAGCGCGAAGGTCGGGTATTCGCCCGAAGGGCTGATTCCGCTCGGAGAAGGCGGCTCGGTCTACGCCGTCGGGGGAATCAGGAGGACGTACGTGGAGGTCGAAGCCGCCCACGAGGGCACGCTCGACACCGGCGAGGCGATAAAGGGCAAAAGAGACGCCAAGCTCGCGGCGTGGCCGTGGCTCGTCGGAGGCGGGGTCGAGATCGGAAGCGAGAGGGACCGCGTCGACGTGAGAGTGACCTACTCGAGCTACGACGTCGATTTCTCCCTGGGAGCGGGAACGGCCGCGGACCCCGGCCTCGACTACAGGTTCGACGTCGGGCAATGGGGATTCTACCTGGGCTACGTAAGGTCGTTCGGATTCGGCATCGGCATCTGATTCCGAAACCGCGCTCGGGGCGCTACGAACTCGTGTCGAGGTCGAGCATGTCTCCCCACCTGCCCGCGACGTGGCGCAGGAGCTTTCCGTATTCCGGGCCGTTTTCCCTCTCCCGGACAAGCTCGTCCGCGGCCTCCCGGGATTCTTCGAGTATGGAAGAGTCCCTCACGAGGTTGGCGAAGCTGAAGCCGGGAACGCCCGACTGCTTCGTTCCCATGAACTCCCCGGGACCCCTGTTGGCGAGGTCCGCCTCCGAAATCCTGAACCCGTCGGTGGTCTCGCCCATTATTCTCAGCCTCTCCTCCGAATCCTCCCCAGACGCGTACGAGCAGAGTATGAAGCAGGTCGACTCGTGCTCTCCCCTCCCCACCCTGCCCCTCATCTGGTGAAGCTGAGAGAGGCCGAACCTCTCGGCGTTCTCTATGACGATGACCGTGGCGTTGGGAACGTCCACCCCGACCTCTATCACGGTGGTGGAGACGAGAATGTCCCATCCGCCCGCCGCGAAGCCTTCCATCACCCCGTCTCTCTCCTCGCTTTTCATCCTGCCGTGGAGAAACCCGACCCGGTACCCGGAGAATTCCTCCCGAAGCTCCCCGACCATGGCGGTCACGTGCCTCACGTTCCTGAAGTCGGGGTTTTCCGACTCTTCTATGAAGGGATAGACGAAATATGCCTGGCGGCCCCTTGAGAGCTCCTCCCTCACCGAATCGTAGAGAAAGGACCTGTTGCGCCCCGTGTCGCGGAGAACGTAAGTCCTCACCTTCTTTCTCGACGGGGGAAGCTCGTCGATCACGGAAACCTCGAGATCTCCGTACACGGTGATCGCGAGCGTCCGGGGAATGGGAGTGGCCGTCATCACGAGCACGTCGGGAGCCGCTCCCTTGCGGACGAGCCGGGCTCTCTGCAGCACCCCGAACCTGTGCTGCTCGTCTATGACCGCGAGTCCCAGCGCCCTGAACCCCACCGCCTCGGAAATCAGCGCGTGGGTGCCCACGACGATCCCGGCGCGGCCGGTCCTTATGTCCGCGCAGACCCCCTCCTTGTCGGCCCTGGAAAGATCGCTCTTGAGAAGCCCGACGCCCACGCCCATGCCCGAGGTCATCCGTTTCACGTTTCGGAAATGCTGCTCCGCCAGTATCTCCGTCGGGGCCATGAGGGCCGCCTGGTAGCCCGACTCGACGGCCCGGAGCATCGAGACGAGCGCCACCAGCGTCTTTCCGCTTCCCACGTCTCCCTGCAGGAGCCTGTTCATCGGACGCGAAGAGACCATGTCGTCCGCTATCGCCCCGACGGCCCGCTCCTGCGCGGAGGTGAGGCTGAAGGGAAGCGAGCCCAGGAGTCCGTCGGCCAGGGCGCATTCGCGGTTAAAGGATATCCCGCTGCTTCGCTCCACCTTCCGCTTCTTCGACAGAAGCCCGAGCTGGAGAATGAAAAACTCGAAGAACACGACCGTCCTGTGGGCCCGCGACGACATGACCGAGGCGGCGTCCCCGAAATCGACCGGGGGAGCGTCGCCGCCCGGAAAGTGAACCTCCTCGAGCGCCGCGGCGAGGTCCATGAGCCCGTGGCGCTCGGAAACGTCCCCGGGGATCAGGTTCCGGAAATCCCCGGCGCGCTCGTCGAGCGTCCGTCTCACCGTCTCCCGAAGCCTCTTCTGCGTGAGTCCCTCGGTAAGCGGGTAGACGGGAAGTATCCTTCCGAACTGGAGGGAGTTGCCCGCGTCTTCCTCTCCCTCGACCACCTCGACGTCCTGGGGAAGCGGGTGAATCATCTGGAGGGTCCTCGAGTTCTGGGCGAGGGATATCTTGCCGTGAACTATGATCTCCGCGCCCTTTCTGAAAATCCCCCTAAGGTACCGGGCGTGGTAGTTGAACCACACGATCCTGAGTCTCTGGGTTCCGTCAAAGATCGCCGCCTGGAAAAACCTCCTGCCGCTGTTTCTCACCCTTATCTCCCCGACGGAGACCACTTCGCCCCTGAGCGTGTAGGAGCCGCCGGGGAGGATTTCGGAGATTCCGGTTATCTCCCTTCGGTCGTCGTACTTTCTGGGGGAATAGAAAAGAAGGTCGTAGACGGTGCGCACGGATCTTCTGGCCAGATGCGACGCGACTTTCGCTCCCACGCCCTGGACCGCCGCGACGCTCGCGGAGAAAACGTCGTCCCGGCGGGCGGGCGGTTTTTCGGTCCCCGGGCCGGGGCCGCCGGAAGTCCTCCCCCCGGGCGCGGGCTTCGCCCGGCCGGCCGCGAGACTTCTTATCCTGCCCAGCGTCTTCATGGCCGAGGATATTTTCTTCTTTTTCTCCGCGGGTCCCATCTCCGAGAAACCGGAGAAGGATTCCCGAAGCGAACTCACGAGAGGACGGGCCTTCTGCGGGATCTCCTCGGCAAGCGCCCGCGTGCAGATGTCCCTTACGTTCTTTTCGAGACTGGGTATCCTGCCGAGATTCGAGAAATCGTTTCCCGAGGCGAATTCGAGAGGTTTTCTTACGGAGGCGAGAAATTTTTCAAGCTCTGTCCGCATTGAGGGTCAGGTCTTTTTCTTCTCGGCGGCTTTTTCCACCACGTTGCCGTCCTTGTCGAGGTTGAGGGTGCTCTTGCACTTGGGGTACCCCGAGCATCCGAGAAACTTACCGCGCCGGCTCGAACGCACGACCATGGGCTTTCCGCACTTCTCGCACGAAACGTCCTCGCGGACCTCGGGAGCGGTCCGCTCCTTTACGATTATCCTTCCGTCCTCTCCCCTTCGAAGTGCTTGCTGTTCTTGCATTCCGGGTACCCCGAACAGGAAAGAAACTCCCCGTACCTGCCTTTCTTGACGACCATGGGCTTTCCGCACTTCTCGCACGAAACGTCCTCGCAGACCTCCGGGCCGGCTCGCTCCCGTATCACGATTTTCCCGTCTTCCCTGCGGAAGTCCTTCGTGTTCTTGCAGTCGGGATAGTTCGAGCAGGCGAGAAACTGTCCGTACTTGCCGAGCCTGATTCCCATGAGGGACCCGCATTTCTCGCACTCTACGTCGGTGAGGGTCTGCTCCTCCGAGGCGCGCTCGGCGAGCGTCAGGCTCTCCGAGAACCCTTCGTAGAAGCCGTTCAGAAGATCGACCCAGCCGACGGAGCCTTCCTCCACCCTGTCGAGGTCGTTTTCCATCTGCGCGGTGAACTCCTCGTTCATTATCCTCGGGAACTTGTCCACCAGAAAATCGTTGACGAGAGACCCGAGGTCGGTGGGAGAGAATCTCCCCTTCTCCCTCTCCACGTATCCCCTGTCCTGTATGGTGGAGAGGATGGAAGCGTAGGTGGAGGGTCTTCCGATTCCCTTTTCCTCGAGCTCCTTCACGAGGGAGCTCTCCGAGTACCTGGGCGGGGGCTGGGTGAAGTGCTGCCTGGGGTCGAGCTTCAGAATATCGAGAACCTGGCCCTCGGAAAGCTCGGGAAGCCTTTTGTCTTCGTCCTTTTTGGCCTCGGCGCGGGATTTTTCGTCCTTCTCCACCGCCTCCTCGTAGACGGCGGTGAATCCCGGGAACTTCATCACGTTTCCCGTCGCCCTGAAAATCCCGTCGCCCGCGGCTATGTCGACCCTGGTCTGGTCGTAGACGGCCGGGGTCATCTGCGAGGCGATGAACCTTTTCCACACCAGGGAGTAGAGCTTGTACTGCTCGTCGGTGAGAAAACCGCGAAGCCGTTCGGGCTCCCTGGAAGGAAAGGTGGGCCTTACGCATTCGTGGGCGTCCTGGGCGGCTTTCTTCACCTTGAACAGGTTGGGCTTTTTCGGAAGGTACCCGCTTCCGTAACGCCCGGATATGAAGCTTCTCGCTTCCTCGAGGGCGTTTGGGGATATCCTGACGGAGTCGGTTCTCATGTAGGTTATGAGTCCCACCGGCCCCTCGCTTCCAAGCTCCACTCCCTCGTAGAGCTTCTGGGCCACGGCCATCGTCCTTTTCACCGAGAACCTGATCTTTTTCGACGCGTCCTGCTGAAGGGTGCTGGTTATGAAAGGGGGAAGCGGTCTTCTGCGCCGCTCCTTTTTCTCCACGGACCCGACGACGAAATCCTTTCCCGAGAGGGCGTCGAGAATCAGTTTCGACTGCTCCTCGTTCTCTATCTCGGCCTTCTTTCCCCCGAAGCTGTGAAGGGCGGCCGAGAACTCCTCCTTCTCGGAATCTTCCTTTCTCTTGAGAAGGGCGTCGAGCGTCCAGTATTCCCTGGGCTTGAACTTCTCTATCTCCCTCTCGCGCTCCACCACGAACTTGAGAGCGACGCTCTGCACCCTTCCCGCGCTTATTCCCTTCTTTATGGTCTTCCACAGGACGGGACTCACCTGGTAGCCCACTATCCTGTCGAGAATCCTCCTGGCCTGCTGGGACTCGAAGCGGTCCCTGTCGATCTTGACCGGGCGGCTCATCGAGTCCCTCACGCCCGCTTCGGTGATCTCGTGTATGAGCACCCTGTGGACCCTGTCCCACAGGTCGAGGCGGTCGGCGATGTGCCACGCTATGGCCTCCCCTTCCCTGTCGGGGTCGGAGGCGAGGTATACCCGCTCGGCGCCCCGAGACGCCCTGCGCAGGTTGTCAAGATACTTCGACTTGCCCTTTATGACGGTGTAGTCCGGGACGAAGCCGTTTTCTATGTCCACTCCGAGGCTTCGGCTGGGAAGATCCACGAGGTGGCCCGAGGACGCCTCCACCCGGAAATCCGGGCCGAGGTACTTCCTTATGGTCTTCGCCTTGGCGGGAGACTCCACTATGACTAGGGACTTGGGCATGAAAACTCCGTTTCCGTTTCCGCTCGGGAAACGGCTTTCTAATTTATAGAAGGTTGGCGGAGCCTGTCAAGACCGCCGCGAAATCCGCCGCGGGAAGTCAGAGCTCCACGCTCGCCGCGAGATCCCTGTTGGCCCTGTACCACGCGACCGAGTTCCCGATGCCGGTTTCTATGTCCACCGAGGGCTCCCAGCCGAGAATCCCGCGGGCCTTTCCGATGTCCGCCCGGGTGGTTCTCACGTCCGAGGGATGCGGGGGCAGGCGGACCACTTCGGCCCTCCTGCCGGTCTTTCGCTCGACCGTCTCTATCAGGCGGTTCAGGGAAACGGGGCTTCCGCTTCCGAGGTTTATCACCTCGAAGCCCAGGTTCCTCGTCGCCGAAACGGTTCCGGCCGCTATGTCGTCCACGTAGGTGAAATCCCTCTCCTGCTCCCCGTCCCCCAGCACCGACACCCTCTCTCCCTCCTCTATCCACCTCACGAACCGGAACACGCTCATGTCGGGTCTTCCCGCGGGACCGTACACGGTGAAGTAGCGAAGCACCGACACGTCCGTTCCGTAAAGGGAGCTGTAGACGTGGCAGAGTCCCTCGGCGGCCTTTTTCGAGGAGGCGTAGGGGGAGAGCTGGCGGTCGGCCGCCGTCTCCTCGCGAAACGGCGCGGGGTTCGTTCCGTACACGCTGGAGGTGGAGGCGAGCACGAACTTTCCTATTTCCTTCGCGCGGCAGAGGTCGAGGAGGTTGAGCGTTCCCGTGACGTTGGTCGAATAGTATATCCAGGGATTCTCCACGCTCTGGCGGACCCCGGCGCGCGCGGCGAGGTTCGCGACGCAGTCGGGGGCGGTCCCGAAAAAGGATTCCGCCCCGGCGAACGCGTCCGAGAGCGCGGCGCCGTCCGATATGTCGCAGAGAACGAAACGGAAGCCCTCGCGACGGACTAGGGAATCGAGCCTGTGGCGCTTGAGCCTCGCGTCGTAGGCGTCGGAGAGGTCGTCGAGACCGAACACGAGGTCGCCCCTTTGGAGGAGAAGCTCGCACACCCTGGCCCCTATGAACCCCGCGCAGCCCGAAACGATCACGTTCATGACAGAAAAGCCGCCCCGCTCACTTTCCGACTCCGAAATGCTCGATGCCCAGGGCCCCGAGCTTGCGCCCGTCGTAGAGATTTCTCCCGTCGAATATCGCGGGAGTCTTCATGAGCTCCTTCATTCTCTCGAAATTCGGCTGGCGGTACTCGCTCCACTCCGTGTGGACCACGAGCGCGTCGGCCCCCCGGCACGCCTCGTAGCAGGACTCGGAGAAGCCGAGCCTGTCCCCGAAAACCTCCCTCGCGTTTTCCATCGAGACGGGGTCGTGGGCGCAGACGGCGCACCCGGCGTCGAGCAGCCTGCCTATGACGTAGAGCGACGGGGCCTCCCTTATGTCGTCGGTGTTGGGCTTGAAAGAGATGCCCCAGACGGCGACTTTCCTGCCTCCCAGGTCGCCGCCGAAGAATTTCTCTATCTTCGCGAAGAACCTCTCCTTCTGCGCCGTGTTCACGCGGTCCACGGCCGCCGCCACGGCGGGTTCGTAGCCGGCGTCGCGGGCCATCCCGACAAGGGCCTTCACGTCCTTGGGAAAGCACGAGCCGCCGTAGCCGATTCCCGGGTAGAGGTGGTACTTTCCTATTCTCGAGTCCGCGCCCATGACCGAGCGCACCTCCGAGACGTCCGCCCCGACGAGCTCGCACAGGTTCGCCATGTCGTTCATGAAGGATATCCTGGTGGCGAGCATGGCGTTCGAGGCGTACTTGGACATCTCCGAAGACCTGACGGACACGACGAGCGTCCTGTCGCCCGAACGCATGAAGGGCGAGTAGAGCTCCCGAAGCGCGGCGCCCGCCGATTCGTTCTCCACCCCTATGACCACCCTGTCGGGCTTGAGAAAATCCTCGACCGCCGCACCTTCCTTGAGAAACTCGGGATTCGAAGCCACGTCGAAGCGCCCGTCCGCAAGCGACCCCACCACGTCGCGCACCCGCTCCGTGGTGCCCACGGGAACGGTGCTTTTCGTGACGATTATCTTGTAGCCGTCGAGGTTGCGTCCCACGACCCGGGCCACGTCGAGGACCGAGGACACGTCGGCGTCTCCGTTTTCTCCCTGCGGGGTTCCCACGGCGATCATCACTATGAAGGAGTCCCTCACGGCCCGCGCTATGTCGGTCGTGAAGCGAAGCCGCCCCTCCCTCAGGTTGTCGCTCACCATCCTGTCGAGACCGGGCTCGAAAAACGGCACTTCCCCCCGTCCCAGTCTCTCGACCTTGGCCTCGTCTATGTCGGCGCACACCACGCTGTTTCCGCTGGAGGCGAAACACGCTCCCGTGACCAGACCCACGTAACCCGTGCCTATGACGGCTATTTTCATCGGCAGGAAGTTTCCCCGAGAATCCGCGAAGCCGCTTCCGGACAAAGGACGGCGCGGACCGAAAAAGCAGGTAGCTTACAACAAAACCCCGAAAAATAAACCGCGGGGAGAAAATCCTCGGGCACCCGGGCAACGCCGCGACACGATGTCCAGACGGGAACCCTGCCGCGACCCGCCTGTTGCGCTTCATGCTTGAAACCGCAGGCAGAAAACCCGCGACAGCCAAAACCCGCCGGTTTCTACGCGCAAAGCTTCGCGGTGAACCTGCCGCCGCACCTTACGGACCTGACGGTTTTCCTTCGACCGCGAAAACTCACGCCTTTTTTTCTCAGTTTGTACATTTCCTCTTTATGCGCGGCCCCGACGACAACGGGACAGAAACTGACCGTCATGTTTTCGGGAACGACCTTCTCGGCGGCGGCCGCGCCTGCCTGAAGTTGCTCCACGACCTCGCCGGCCCTGAAATTGCCTCCTTTAAGTTCAAGCGCGGCCACGCAACCGGCGCCCTCGTCGCCGCCCGCGACGAAAAGGCAGTCGCAACGTCTCTGTTGCCTGCCGAGCGGGGAACCTTCTTCGTCAAGGTCGATGACCGGACAAGGCCTGGGCGCGTCTTCAAACAGGATACGGCACCCGTTCTTTTCGCACCTTCTTCCTTCTTCCAGAATGCATGTGACGGGAACCTTGGCGCGAACCGCCCGCAGAAGCCCGGTCAATGTTTTTCCCCGACCCTGTCTCGAATGTCCGCCCATTCGTTGTGAAGCGCGGCGGCGACGTCCCTGAAACCGGACGGGAACAGGCCGGAATCGTCAAGACGTATCTCCCTTACGACGGATCCCCCGGGGCGGAGTTTTTTCTCAAACAGCCAGACGCCCACCTGATCGGGTCGCAGGGCGACGTCATCGCCGTTAACACGTCCGCGGTCTCCAGACAGCTTGTCCCGTTCCACCAGATTGGCGAGGCCGTCAAGCAGCCATTCGCTGTGAGTCGTTACAAGCACCCTGACCCCTGAATTCACAACCGCCGCAAGCCGGCGGATAAACTCGACCTGCATGGCGGGATGAAGGTGGGATTCCGGTTCTTCAACTATCAGAAGATCGTCCGGACGGACTATGTGGCGCAGATACAGCACTACCGGCGCAAGTTCCGACACCATGGACGAAGCGTTCATCAAGGGCATGTCGTCACCCTCGTTCCACTCATCCTGCAGGTAGGTGAAAAAAGGGTAACCGGATTCCGACTTGTTGGCGCGCACGGACCCGCCGAGAATGCGGCTCTCGATCATCTTGCCCAGGTCGTTTTGCGCATTTTCAAAGCCATGATGCTGACCGATTGCGACAAGCTGTTCCAGGAAATCCGCCAGAACGCCGGAAAGCATGGGAGCGCGGGCCAGCGGATTTCCCGCCGTCGCGTTTTTAATCAAGGAACCTACGACAACCTTGTGCGCGCGCATCACGCCGGTGCGGTCGGCGGGAAGATAGAGCGCGGGCAGATGCAAGGGGGCGACAACGTAAGGCAGGAAACGCCACATTGCTTCGTAGACTACTCCCTTGATCAGGCCGACAATCTCTCCGTCTCCGGCATTCTCCGCCGGCAGACCCACGGCCGCGTGGTGCGACTCCGCCCATATCACATGGGCATTTTCCGATTCCGACGCGAAACGCGTAAATACATCCTCGGGTATCGTCGTACTGAAAGTCGTTTCCCCTTCGGAACCGATGATCAGCCTGTGAATCGGGTCGCCGGAACCATCCGATACGTTCTTTCGAAAAACAATGCGCGCACCGTTACCGCCGCCTTTGCGAATCAGCGTTCTGGCTTCGGCGACTCCGAAACATCTGCGAATTTCGCCGTCCAGAACGCTTCCCGCGGAGTCAAGCGCCGCGGTAAACACGGAACCGACGAGTCTCGCCACGGAATCGGGAACGAGAATTCCGCTTTCCGGAAATGCTTCGCTCCCGCCGGGTCTGCGCTTCGCCCACCTGACGAAATCGTCGAGGCTCTTGCGTGAAAGCTTCTTTTCCTCTCCGTTCGGAGGCGCATCATGGAAAGGAAACGACCCGCCGCCGGTGCCGTAACCGACGAAAAACCTGTGCAACGCGTAGACCAGAACGGCCAGATAGGATTTTCCCGTGTTGCTGGGTCCCACGAACACGGTCAGGGGGCGCAGGTCGATATTCGCCCTGGCGATCGGTCCCAGATCGGCCACGTCGAGATCAAGAGAAGTTTCAGACGACAATTCGTTCATGGTTCGTCTCCCGTCCCCGATTTCCCGCGAGCGAGAATGGAATAAGGTGGTTGTTCGTGTTATAATTAGTGATTGCAACATATTACAACACAGAAGGACAACGACCTTACGATTACACAGCGTAACCCCGAAGAACCGCGGTTTCAAGCCTTCGGCAAACGCATTGCGGGGAGTTTTTCAATTGAGGCCGTCGGACTTCGGCCCGCGGCAGGCGGAAAAAAGGTAAAATGCGTAAAAGTTCCGCGATATTGGCCGAAAATCGTGATTTCTGGTCGTTTTCGTCTGTAAAAAGCCTCGATTCAGCTCAATATTGCTCAATTTTCATTAAGTCCGACAGCTTGATATGGCAGCTTTTATCAGGTTTCAGGGAGCGGCGAGAGAGTACGGTTACCGGAAAAAAGGAGAGACGCCATGAAGTCGCACACCGAGTACCTCTGGTTCCGCACGGAGAAGAAAAGGGAGTTCGTGCACATAACCCCGAAGGTGAGGGAGATCCTGGGGCGAAGCGGGATAAGGGAGGGGTTCGTGCTCGTGTCCGCCATGCACATCACGGCCTCGGTTTTCGTAAACGACCTGGAGGAGGGACTTTTCGAGGACATCTGGCGGTGGCTCGAAGGCGTCGCGCCCGCGGGAGAGGACTACCGACACCACCGCACGGGCGAGGACAACGGCGACGCGCACCTCAAGAACCTGCTCATGCACCACCAGGTGATCGTCCCCGTGACCGACGGAGACCTCGATCTCGGCCCCTGGCAGGAGATATTCTACGGGGAGTTCGACGGAACGAGAAGAAAAAGGGTGGTCGTCAAGGCCGTGGGAATATGAAGGACGCGGGAGCGGCGGAAAAACCGAGGATATTCATAGACCGGCGCGGCAGGTGGTTCCAGGACGGCGTGAGGATAACGCACCGCTGGACGTACCTTGAGAACAACCGGAACCTCGACGCGGACGGCGACGGGCGGCTTTTCGTCGACGAGGGCGCGGGCAGGGTCTACGTCGAGTGCGAGGACGCGCCCTTCGTGGTCACGACGGTCGACCGCGGGAAGGACGGGTTTTTCCTGAGGCTCAACGACGAATCGGTCGAGGAGCTCGACTTCGCGACCCTGACCTTCTCCGGGGAGAACGTTCCCTACGCCATGGTCAGGGGGAAAAAGTTCCGGGCCCGGTTCTCCCGCCCGGCCTACTACGAATTCATGAAGCACGCCCGGAGGGACGGGAAGGGATTCTACTTCGAGAGCCGGGGCGAAAGACATTACGTGAACGTGAAAGCGCCCTGACGCGCTTCCGCGCGCGGAGGACGATCATTCGCCGTCCGCGGTGCAGTCGGCCGTGTCTATCGTGCCGTCGTCGCGCGCGAAAAGGCTTCTCCGCGCCGTCTCGTAACAGTTCGGCCGCACCCCTCCGCCCTGGGCGTTGTACGGTTCGACCACCCTGTGCTTCTCCGCGGTCCCGCCGAAGTAGGCGAGCATGGCGTCCGCTTCCAGCGGGTCGTGCTTGACGTCCATCGCTCCCGCGTAAGACAGCACGGCGTTGGCGCGGACGGATCCCGAGCCGGAGGGAGCCTCTAGGGACGCGATGTTTCCGCTCGCGCGGTCGCAGATCGTCAGAAGGTCCCTGTACCCGTTCAGGAAACCGTAGCGGAAAACGCCGTCGGGACCCCCGAGCGCGGCCTCGTAGCGTTGCCGACTGTCGGGATCGTTCGCGCGGTTTATGTAGGAACTGCAGATAAGACCGATTCTGGAAGTGAAGCCCGCGGAAACGTCGGTGCCGGGGGCGGATTCGGAGAGCAGGTCCAGCTTGTGCTCGGCGTCCCAGTCGTCCTGGTAGTACCGCGACCTGTCCGGGGCGCGGATGAATTCGTTCATGAGCGAAACCGCTTCCGCGGTCTCGGCGCTTTCCCAGCGCTCGACGAGTTGGTCGAAAAAGTCGCCCACGTGCCTGTCGGAATTCCGCCGAAGTTCCGCCGCGAGATCTTCCAGGGCGTACGGAGGGTCGCCGTCCGGCGGCGGCAGGGTCGCCCTGTAGGCAAGCAGGTTCCCGAAAAAACGTTTCGAGTTCGCGATTCCGGAAGTGATGACCGCTTCCCTGGGTTCGGAAGGACCGTCGATGGAAACGTTTCTCAGGGCCGGGGGCGGATACCGCGCGTCGGAAAGCGAGTAGCCCAGTATGGTGGCCCCGTAGGAGCTCGTCTCCAGGTCGACCGGTCCATCGGGGTCGGAGAGAGCGGCTCTCACTTCCTCCGTCCGCTGAATCAGGGGAACCAGCCTGTTCAGGTCTTCGCCGTTTTGCCGGGGATTGAAGGTCCGAAGCGTAGGATGGCGCAGGAGACATTCCACGAGACCGGGGCCCAGCGCGCACTCCTCTTCCAGGTCGGCGGCGGACATTCCGCGGTGGCCGACGACGAGGACCGCCTTGTGCGAGTCTTCTCCCCCGACACGCCCGTTCGCCACGTACTCGATCGGAGTGCCGGTTCCGCCGTTTACGACGACGAGCAGCCTGTCGATGCCGGCCGAGGACGAAACGAGCAGAATGTAGCGCAGCGGAGGCAGTTCCGCCGCGTAATACTCGCCCACGTAAGCCGTGTAGTCGCCGACGCCGACCTTGTCGAACCGAAACGGAGCGGGAGTGTCGGGCTCAAAGTCTTCGGTGTGAACGGACAGGTGTCGTATGGACGCCGCGGGGGCGGGGGCGGGGGCGGAACCCGCTGCATCCGTCGGGCCCGGCGAATCGCCCGAACCGCAGGCGAGAAGAACGGGAAAAACGAAAACGAGAAGGAAAAACGGCCTTCGCGGGCAAAGCGGGACTCTCATCGTCGGGCGCATCTTGCGAATCATTCTGAACCAGAACGCGGCGAAAAGCAACTTCCGCCGCGAACGCGGGAGGGGAGCGGAAGAACTCAGGAAAAGGCGCCGCACACCCTGGCCACCAGGTCGTCGGTGAAAATCCTCCCCCTGTCGGCGATCCTCAGGCGTCCGCCGTCCGTGAGAAGAAAACCGTCGGAGACTAGAAACCCGAGGCGTTCCATGTCGGGTTCGAGCCCGAAGCGCGCCCTCGTCTCCTCGAGAGAAACCCCCTCGCGGAGGCGGAGACCCATCAGAAGCGCGTCCTCGAGCGCCTCTTCGAGGCGGAGGTCCCGCGTCCGCGAAACCGCGTTTGCGGACAGGGCGATCTTTTCCATGTAACGCTTCGGATCCCTCGCGTTCGACCACCTCCTGCCCCATCCCCACCGTCCCTCCCCGCGGACGTGGGAGTGGGCTCCCGCTCCCAGTCCCAGGTAGTCGCGGCAGTTCCAGTAGATGAGGTTGTGCGCGCACTCCCCGCCCGGCCTGGCGAAGTTCGATATCTCGTAGTTCTCGTAGCCCGCGCCCTCGAGAATCTCCCTGGCCGACAGCATGAACCCGGCGAGAACCGAATCGTCGGGAAGGGTCAGTTTCCCGAGCCTGCGCAGTCTCCAGAACTCCGTTCCGGGCTCTATCGCGAGGCAGTAGGCCGACACGTGCGCGGGGTCAAAGCCGAGCGCGGTCTCGATGTCCCGCTCAAATTCCTCCCGGGTCTCCCCGGGGCTTCCGTAGATGAGGTCCAGGCTGTAGTTCGAAAATCCCGCCTCCCTCACGTCGCGAAGCGTCCGCTCGCCGTCTTCGGGGGCGGCGAACCTTCCGTAGAAATCGAGCTTCCTGCGGGAAAAGGACTGCGCTCCGACGCTTATCCTGTTGACTCCCAGGCGCCCGAGCCTGCGAAACTTCTCCCGGTCCGCGGTCCTGGGATTGACCTCGAGGGAGACCTCCGCCCCCTCCGCCAGTCCGGCCGCCCCGGCGAGCTTCTCCATCACCGCTCCTATGCTCGCGGAGCTGAAAAGCGACGGGGTGCCTCCCCCGAAAAACACCGTGCTCACCGTCCTGCCCCGGAGAAACTCCCGCCGGCCGTCGATTTCCCCCAGCAGCGCCCGCAGGTAGTCCTCCTCGGGAAAGTTGCCATCGGTACCATAAGAGTTAAAATCACAGTAGGGACACTTGGTAAGGCAGTACGGCAGGTGCACGTACACTCCCAGGGGCGCGTTCCGCTTGTCGAGAATATCCTTCATCCGCCTAGAAACCGTGAGCCGGGTCCGCCAGACGATGATTATACCGAAAAAGCTGCTTCCGGCGCTCGCCGCGGCGCTGCTGCTCTGCCAGAGCGCCCGGGCCGAGCGCGCGGTGACGGTCGAGGAGGCGGTCGAGATGGCGGTTTCGAACAACCCGGGGCTTCGCGCCGCGCGCGCCGACGCGGACATGTCGAGAGCCGCGCTCAGGCAGGCCCGCGCCCCGCTCTACCCGCAGGTGAGCGGCAGGGTCGTCGTGCCTTTCGTCGGCAGGGAGTCGGGATTCTACGTGGACCAGATGATATGGGACTTCGGAAAGACGAGCTCGAGGATAAGGGCGAGAAAGCATTACCTCGAGTCCTCGCGCCACGAGCTTTCGGGAACCCGAAGCGCCCTTGAGCGCGACACGCGCGCCGCCTACTACGAGGCGCTTTCCGCGAAGAGCCGGATACCGGAGGCGGAGACCGAAGTCTCGAGGCGCGGGTGGCTTCTAGAGAAAACCGAGGAGCTTTTCGCCGTGGGGAAGAAATCCCCCCAGGAGCTGAACGGGGCGAAGCTCGACCTCCGCGGCGCGCGGCTCGAGCTCGCCGGGCGCAAAAACTCCTTCGAGGTCGCCATGCTCAATCTCAGAAACATGATGAACGACCCCGAAATCGGGGAATTCGAACTCGTGGAGGACCTCTCGCGGGAGAAGGTCTCGTGGACGCGCGAGGATCTGGTCGCCGCCGCCCTTTCCCGAAACCACCGGATAAAGAGCCTCGAGGCCCGCAGGGCGGGTCTCAACGCCTCGCTCTCCGAAGCCAGGGGAAAGTTCCTCCCATCGATTTTCGGAAGAGCGGCCTACAGGTTCGAGGGAGAAGGGGCGAACACCCCCGCGCTCATCGCCGGAGTCGGAGTGAGGATTCCCATTTTCGAGGGAATGAGGAGATTCGGGGAAACGTCCCGGGCGCGGGCGGAGCTTGCGAGAAACGAGGCGGAAACGGAAGCCCTGCGCTCCCGCATCGCACTTTCGGTCGGCGAACTCTACCTGCGGCTCGGGCACCTCGAGGAAAAAACGCGGATACTGGAGGAATCGAAGGTCATATCGCGAAAGAACCTCGCCGTGGCGAAGGAGAGACACGCGGCGAGAAGCGCGTCGAAAATAGAACTCGCCGAGGCCAAGGCGCTTTACCGCAAGGCGGTTTCCGATTATAAAATCTCCGTGTACGACTACAAGACGGCCAGGCTGAGACTGCTGGCCATGTGCGGAGAACCGGCGGAATGAAAAGCATGCCCCCGAGAAAAGTCGTCTACGCCCTCGCGGGCGCCGTCGCGGTCGCGGCCGTCTGCCTCCTCCTGTTCGGCGGAGAGAAAGGCGAGATAAGCTACGCGACGGAGAAGGTGTCGCGCGGAGAGATAACCTCCCTCGTGAGAGCCTCGGCGACCCTGCGTCCGACCCGGGAGACCAGGATATACGCGGAGATAAGCGGCACTGTGAGCGAGGTGCTGGCCCGCTCCAACGACCCCGTCTCCGAAGGCCGGACGCTCGCCCTGATAGACGACCCCGAGGGACTGTCGCAGAGGGCGGCCCAGTTCAGGGCCGTGCTCGAGAAAACCCGGACGGACCTCGGCGTCGCCTCGGATTCCCATTCGGCCAACGAGAGGCTCTACGCGAGGGAGCTCATATCGAAGGAGGAATTCGAAAGGTCGCTTTCGGAGAAGAAACTCGCCGTGGCGCTGAACGAAAAGGCCAAGGCCGATCTCGAGGCCGCGGAGAAAAGACTGGAGCGGACCCGCATCGTCTCCAATCTCGACGGCGTGGTGCTCGAGCAGAACGTGACCGCGGGACAGAGAATACGCCCCAAGGACAAGCAGCCCCTCTACGTGCTGGCCGAGGACCTTCGGAAACTCCACCTGGTCTCCGACGTGAGCGAGGCGGACATAGGGAAGATAGCCGGGGGACAAAAGGTCTCTTTCAGGGTGGACGCGTTTCCCGGAAAAAGCTTCGGCGGAGAGGTGGTTCACGTGGCGAACTCTCCCAGGACCAGAAACGACGTGGTCACCTACAACGTCACGTGCCTCGTCGAAAATCCCCGACTCGATCTCAAGCCGGGCATGACCGCCGAGGCGAGAATAGTGATATCGACCAAAAAGGACGCTCTTCGGATTCCCACCGCGGCGCTTCGCTTCATCCCCCCGAAAGACTCTCCCGCCGCCTCCGGCGCCGGGCAGACCGTGTGGACGCTTCGCGGCGGGCGGCTCGAGGCCGTCGGGATCGAGCCCGGGATAAGCGACGACTCCCACACCGAGATCTCGGACGGTCCCCTCTCGGAGGGAGACGAGGTGGTGACCGAGTACAGCTTTTCGGGAAAGGACTCCAAGAATCCCGGCTTCGCGCTTCCCCAGCCCAAAAGGTTCTAGAATGCCGCCCGTAATCGAGCTTGCCGACATAACGAAGACCTACTCGAACGGAAAGGTGGTTGTGCGCGCGCTTCGGGGAGTGAATCTCGAGATCGCCGAAGGGGAGTTCATCGCCGTCATGGGGTCCTCCGGGTCGGGCAAGAGCACCCTGATGAACATACTGGGCTGCCTCGACGTCCAGACGGGCGGGCGGTACCTGCTGGACGGAATCGACATAAACGGGCTCGGAACGGACGAAAAGGCGGAGATAAGAAGCTCGAAGATCGGATTCGTCTTCCAGAGCTTCAACCTTCTCGCCAGAACCACGGCCGTCGAGAACGTGGAGCTTCCGCTCGTCTACATGAACGTGCCGGGGGCGGAGAGAAAAAAGCTCGCGGGCGAGGCGCTCGGGCTCGTGGGACTCGCCGAGAGGGAGGATCATCTTCCCAACCAGCTCTCCGGAGGGCAGCAGCAGAGAGTGGCCATAGCGAGAGCCGTGGTGAACGACCCCAGGATAATACTCGCCGACGAGCCCACGGGAAATCTCGACACCGCCACGAGCTACGAGATAATGGGACTGTTTCGGGACCTCAACGAACGGGGAAAGACCATAGTCATGATAACGCACGAAGAGGACATAGCGGCGCACTGCAAAAGGATCATAAGCGTAAAGGACGGAGAGATAGTCGAAGACAGGCCGAACGCCGCTCTCTGAACCTGTCCAGCCGCGGCGCGTTCCGCGCCGTCGTCCGGTCGAGGCGGGCTTTCCCTGAAAACATTGCGGGAAGATGCGACCTCGCAGCAGAATCGCCCTTCCCGCAACAGGTTCGTCCCGCCGCGACGACGCCGGGCGGGACAGGAAAAAACTTCTCTCTAGAGCGGCTCTTCCGGCCTCCTCCTCATGCGACCGAAAGCGAGACCCGCAAGCACAAACGGCAGCAGAGTCCCCGGGCCGACTCCCCCGTCTCCCGCCGAAGCCAGGGCGCAACCTCCGCCTCCTCCGCCGGAAATCCCGGGCCCCGCGTCTCCGGGTCCGTCTCCGGGTCCGTCTCCGGGTCCGTCTCCGGGCCGACCGGCGCCGCCGTCGGTCCCGTTAGTCACTTCCATATCCGAAAATCCCGCCGCCGCGTTGCCCCCGACCGAGGCGTCCGAAAGCGGATTCTCCCCCGCCTTGCTC
Organism: Thermodesulfobacteriota bacterium; assembly: GCA_965243595.1. Taxonomy (GTDB): domain Bacteria; phylum Desulfobacterota_D; class UBA1144; order Nemesobacterales; family Nemesobacteraceae; genus Nemesobacter. Next base: position 1,191,376 of record OZ251569.1, on the reverse strand, counting down.
CTGTCGTAAGTCACCGTTACCGTTTCGCCGGCGGGAACGGCCCTCGCCAGCGTAAGCGTCACCGTCGTTCCGCTCACATCCACCCCGCTCACGCCTATACGCAGAAAGCGCCCCGCGTCCGCAGAAGTCCTCGACTCCACGGTGAAGGCCGCGGGCAGGGGGTCGCCCCCCAGGGTCTCGTCATACTCGATGGTAAGCACGGCGCCGTCCACCGCGGGCGTGCCCGTCACGGAAGGTCCCGTCCTGTCGTTCGCGGAGGCTCTCGGTCCCGCCGCGGAGAGATCGAAAGCGCTCGCCGCGAGAGCGGAATTCCCGAGTCTCTTCACGTTTCCGCGCACCCGGGGTATTCTCCCCAGGTAGTTCCCCGAAAGATCTAGCTCGTTGTCGCCGCCTTCCAGAGCGTTCACCGCTTCGCCCCAGGCGTAAGACGCGGGCAGAACATGACTGGACATCCGGTTCCCGTTGTCGTATATGTTGTTTCCCCTTATGACCGTGGGAACCCTGGCGGCCTTCCCGCTACCCAGGGGATTGAAAGGACGGCGGAAAGCGCAGGAACTCTTCTCGCATATCAGAAACCCGACCGTATTGCCCGTAATCTCGTTGTTCTCAACTTTTATCGTCTTCGCGTTCAACTGTCCGAAGACTATCGCCGCCTCGAGAGCGGGGTCTATGAACCTGACCACGCTGTAGCACCAGGCGGGATGCCCGGTCCCCGGCGTCTCCCCGAAGAAATTGACGAGCTTGGTTCCATCGCCGCAGGGCTTGCTCGCACCCAGACCGCCGTTTTCCTGGGGAATTTCGCTATCGGGCAGGTCGACCCTCGCCCCCGCATTGTTATACTCTGTATCCGCGAAGTCCGACACCGGCCTCGGAGCTCCCGTGTCGCCAAAGCCGAAGTTCGCGCCGGCGGACACTCTCCATATCTCCGGCTTCAGAATCCTGTCCACCTCCCTGTCGGTGAGTCCCGCGGCGGTCTTGAAGTCGGCGGCCTCGTCTCTGTAAAAGCTATATCTCCCTACGGCATACGGGTCGTTGTTCGTGTTGGAGATCTTGTTGTCGCTGACGACCACCTCGTAGTCGCTTTGATCCGCTACGGCGTTTCCCTTGATCCTGATTCCGTACGAGGGAATGTTCTTCACTTCATTGTGCCGGACGACCGTCTTGCCGAAAGTCTCGTTCAGCATCACTCCGGCGTAGGTAGTCCCGTCGATCACGTTGTCGGTTATCGTCATCCGGTTCCCGAAACGGGCCTTGATCGCCGTAACTCTGTTGTAGGGAGCGCGTACGTTCTTCTCCCTGTCTATCCAGCCTCCGTCGAGAAAAGCCGCCGGGGAACCTCTGTTGAAACCTATGTCGGTAAACACGTTCCCCGAAATCACGACGTCCGAAGAACCGCAGTTCTTTCTCGCGTTCGTTGGCGCCACTCCATTGTCCCAGTTGCCTTCCGCCATAACTCCTATGACCTCGCTGTTTCGAAACGCGTTGTTGCGAACCTTGACGTTCTCGACAGTTCCCTTGTAATTCTCGGGACACGACGTGCCTTCCAGATACGCGGTGTTTATCCACACGACTCCCACGATGTCCTTGATGAAAACGTTAATTTTACTTCCCGTGCTGACATGCTGGTCGTCATTCGAGTCGTCGGCGTCCCGGTCCTGACGCTTGTGCGTAACCCTGTCGGGAACCTTCGTGTCCCTGAACGTGAAGCCCTCTATCACCAGGTTGCTCGCCTTCACGTTGAACATGATCTTGCCCGTGAAGACGACCGCGGAAGGATCCTCGACGTTTCCCCGCAGAACTATCTCCTCGCCCTCCTCATCCCCGCCAGACACGGTAACCAGAAGTTCTCCCACATCCTTGAAAGTACCGTCGGGAAACTGCACCACGTCTCCCGCCTCCGCCCCGTCGATCCTGGCCTGAACTTTCTCCCGCGCCGTCTTGGCGTTCTCCGCCGTCTCGGGGTCGTCCGCCAGGTCGGCGACGGTCACCTCTATCACGTGACCGGCCGCGTTTCCCTCGACCGGACCCGCCGCGAACGCCAGCGCAAACAAAACCGCAACTCCCAGAAAACTTCCGAATCTCAATCGCATGAACATACATCCTCCTCGTCGGCGACCAGAAAATTTAGCCGCTTACTCTACCCCCCCCCATTATGATTTGTCAAGAGCTCGTGAAATCCGCGTGAACAACAGCGCGTCGGGAGAGTGTTGATAGCGGTGCGAAGACGGCTCCTTCGGGCGCGCCATGGTTCCCTACAGGAGCTTCCACGGGAGAGCACGAGGCGCTCAAGCTTCGAGACGGCGACGGGAGCAGGTACATGGGAAAGGGCGTTCTCCTGGCGGTCGGAAACGTCCGCGACGAGATAGCCCCCGCGGTGCTAGGGCTCGACGCCGCGGACCGGGAGACCGTCGACCGGACGATGACCGAGCTCGACGGAACGGAAACGAAGTCGCGGCTAGGGGCGAACTCCATCCTCGGAGTGTCGCTCGCCTGCGCCAGGGCCGCGGCGGGCTTTGCTTACGTGATATCGCACCGCTCGGGCGAGACCGAGGATTCGATCATAGAGGACATAGCGGCGCACCGCAAGAGGATCATAAGCGTAAAGGACGGAGAGATAGTCGAAGACAGGCCGAACGCCGCTCTCTGAACCTGTCCAGCCGCGGCGCGTTCCGCGCCGTCGTCCGGTCGAGGCGGGCTTTCCCTGAAAACATTGCGGGAAGATGCGACCTCGCAGCAGAATCGCCCTTCCCGCAACAGGTTCGTCCCGCCGCGAGGAAGCCGGGCGGGACAGGAAAAAACTTCTCTCTAGAGCGGCTCTTCCGGCCTCCTCCTCATGCGACCGAAAGCGAGACCCGCAAGCATAAGCGGCAGCAGCGTCCCCAAGTCGACTCCTTCGCTTCCCGCCGAAGCCAGGGCGCAGCCTCCGCCTCCTCCGCCGGAAATCCCGGGCCCCGCGTCTCCGGGCCTATCTCCGGGTCCGTCTCCGGGCCGACCGGCGCCGCCGTCGGTCCTGTTAGTCACTTCCATATCCGAAAATCCCGCCGCCGCGTTGCCCCCGACCGAGGCGTCCGAAAGCGGATTCTCCCCCGCCTTGCTCCTGTCGTAAGTCACCGTTACCGTTTCGCTGGCGGGAACGGCCCTCGCCAGCGTGAGCGTCACCGTCGTTCCGCTCACATCCACCCCGCTCACGCCTATACGCAGAAAGCGCCCCGCGTCCGCAGAAGTCCTCGACTCCACGGTGAAGGCCGCGGGCAGGGGGTCGCCCCCCAAGGTCTCGTCATACTCGATGGTAAGCACGGCGCCGTCCACCGCGGGCGTGCCCGTCACGGAAGGTCCCGTCCTGTCGTTCGCGGAGGCTCTCGGTCCCGCCGCGGAGAGATCGAAAGCGCTCGCCGCGAGAGCGGAATTCCCGAGTCTCTTCACGTTTCCGCGCACCCGGGGTATTCTCCCCAGGTAGTTCCCCGAAAGATCTAGCTCGTTGTCGCCGCCTTCCAGAGCGTTCACCGCTTCGCCCCAGGCGTAAGACGCGGGCGGAACATGACTGGACATCCGGTTCCCGTTGTCGTATATGTTGTTCCCCCTTATGACCGTGGGAATCCTGGACGCCTCGACGGGAGAGCCCAAGTCGTTGAACGGGTCGCGGAAAGCGCAGGAACTTCCCTTGCAGATCAGAATCCCGAGGGCGTTGCCCGTAATCTCGTTGTTCTCGACCTTTATCGTCTCGGCGGTCACGCCCGCCAGTATTATCGCCGCCTCGAGAGCGGGGTCTATGAACCTGACCAGGCTGTAGCACCATTGGTCGTCCGCCTCGACCGCGCCCGTGTCCCAGCGCTCGAGCATGGAGTCGGCGCCGGCGGGACCGCAGGGTCTGCCCGCGCCCAGACCGCCGTCGGTCTGGGGAATCCGGCTCGCGGTCGCCGCGACCCTGTTTCCCGAGCCGTCATATTCCGTATCGGCCAAATCCGATACCGGCCTCGGAGCTCCCGTGTCGCCAAAGCGGAAATCCGCCCCTGGAGACACTCTCCATATCTCCGGCTTCAGAATCCTGTCCACCTGCCTGTCGGTAAACCCGGGGTTGGCGCGCTTGAACGGGACGACCTCGTGCTCCTTGTAAAGTTTATATCTCTTCAGGGAATACAGGTCGTTGTTCGTGTTGGAGACCTTGTTGTCGCTGACGACCACCTCGTAGTCGCTGTCCTTGTCCTTGTTTCCCCTGACCCTGATTCCGTACGCGGGAACGTTCTTCACCTCGTTATGCCGAACGACCGTCTTGCCGTAGGTCTTGTTCAGCATGATTCCGGCGTAGGTCGTCCCGTCGATCACGTTGTCGGTCACGGTCATCCGGTTCGGCGGGAACACCGTCCTGATAGCGGACTCCAGGTTGTCCCATCCCCGGATGTTTCGTTCCCTGTCGATGTAGGGTCCGTTGAACCCTATGCCCGCAAACGTGTTTCCCGAAATCACCATGTCCGAAGACCCGCACCTGGCCGCGCCCGTTACGCCGAAACCGGCCTGGAACTGGACCCCGAAGAGCTCGGTGTTTCGAAAAACGTTGTTGCGGATCCCGACGTTCTTTATGAGCTTGTCGAAATCGGGCTTGCCGTCGACGACGGGACAGGATGCGCCTCCCAGGTACAGGGTGTTTATCAGCACGGTCGCCGCGTCGGAGTCCAGCACCCGATGATCATGGGGAGCCTTGCGGACGTACTGGTCGTCGTTCGAGTCGTCGGCGTCCCGGTCCTGACGCTTGCGCGTCAGCCTGTCGGGAGCATTCGTGTCCCTGAACGTGAAACCCTCTATCACCAGGTTGCTCGCCATCACGTTGAACATGATCTTGCCCGTGAAGACGACCGCGGAAGGATCCTCGACGTTTCCCCGAATCACTATCTCCTCTCCCTCTCCTTCTCCCCCGTCGACGCTGAAAAGAAGTTCTCCCACGTCCTCGAAAGCGCCGTCGGGAAACCGCACCACGTCTCCCGCCTCCGCCCCGTCGATCCTGGCCTGAACTTTCTCCCGCGCCGTCTTGGCGTTCTCCGCCGTCTCGGGGTCGTCCGCCAGGTCGGCGACGGTCACCTCTATCACGTGACCGGCCGCGTTTCCCTCGACCGGACCCGCCGCGAACGCCAGCGCAAACAAAACCGCAACTCCCAGAAAACTTCCGAATCTCAAGCACATGAACATACATCCTCCTCGTCGGCGACCAGAAAATTTAGCCGCTTACTCTACCCCCCCCCCCATTATGATTTGTCAAGAGCTCGTGAAATCCGCGTGAACAACAGCGCGTCGGGAGAGTGTTGATAGCGGCGGGCGCGTGTGGTAGCCTGATTGCCTTTCAGGGCGCCGGGAGAAAAAACCAGATGGCAGCGGTAACGGAGATAAACGCGAGAGAGATACTGGATTCCAGGGGAAATCCCACCGTGGAGGTGGACGTGCGGTGCGAAGACGGCTCCTTCGGGCGCGCCATGGTTCCCTCCGGGGCTTCCACGGGAGAGCACGAGGCCCTCGAGCTTCGAGACGGCGACGGGAGCAGGTACATGGGAAAGGGGGTTCTCCGGGCGGTCGGAAACGTCCGCGACGAGATAGCCCCCGCGGTGCTAGGGCTCGACGCCGCGGACCGGGAGACCGTCGACCGGACGATGACCGAGCTCGACGGAACGGAGACCAAATCGCGGCTAGGGGCGAATTCCATTCTCGGGGTGTCGCTCGCCTGCGCCAGGGCGGCGGCGGACTCGGCGGGAGAACCGCTTTTCCGCCACCTCGGGGGCGAAGACGCCGTCACCCTTCCCGTCCCGCTCATGAACATCGTGAACGGGGGCGCGCACGCCGACAACAACCTCGATTTCCAGGAATTCATGATAGCCCCCCACGGCTTTTCATCCTTCGGAGAGGCCCTTCGCGCGGGAGTCGAGACGTTTCACAGCCTCAAGTCCATACTGGCCGCCGAGAACCTCTCGACCGCGGTGGGAGACGAAGGAGGCTTCGCTCCCGACCTGGAGTCGAACGAGCGGGCCGTCGAGTGCGTGATGGAGGCCGTGCGCCGGGCGGGATACGAGCCCGGAGAGCAGATATCCATAGCCCTCGACGTCGCCTCGAGCGAGTTTTTCGAAGACGGCTCCTACAGGGTGGAAGGACGGGACGTCCCGGCGGACGAACTCGCGCGGATGTACCTCGGCTGGATGGAGAAGTATCCCGTGGCGTCCATAGAGGACCCGATGGACGAAAACGACTGGGAAGGCTGGCGGGCGTTTACCGAAAAAGCGGGCGGGGCCGTGCAGATAGTCGGAGACGATCTTTTCGTCACGAACGTCTCGAGGCTCCGCGAGGGCGTGGAGAGGGGGGCGGCGAACTCCATTCTGATCAAGGTGAACCAGATAGGGACGCTCAGCGAAACCCTGGAGACCGTTGAGACGGCGGCCGAGGCGGGCTATGCTTACGTGATATCGCACCGCTCGGGCGAGACCGAGGATTCGATCATAGCGGACATAGCGGTGGCCACGAACTCCGGGCAGATAAAGACCGGCTCGGCTTCGCGAAGCGACAGGACGGCGAAGTACAACCGGCTTCTCCGGATAGAGGAAGAGCTCGGGGAGAGAGCCCGGTTCGGAAACTCCGCCACGCGCGGATTCGGCGGGAGCCGTCGCGGGTAGGAAGAAATGAAGGGAAGAACTCTTTTCGACAGGATATGGGAATCGCATCTGGTGCACGAGGAGGAGGGAAGTCCCTCGCTTCTCTACATAGATCTTCACCTGGTGCACGAAGTGACTTCCCCGCAGGCGTTCGAGGGACTCAGAATCGCCGGCAGGAAGGTGAGAAGACCCGACCTCACGTTCGCCACGATGGACCACAACGTGCCGACGACCGACAGGAGCCTGCCGGTGGAGGACCCCGTCTCGGCCAAGCAGATAGAGGCCCTTCGGAGAAACTGCGGGGACTTCGGCGTGACGCTCTTCGGAATAAGGATAAACAGCCACTCGCAGGGCATAGTGCACGTGATCGGCCCCGAGCTCGGCCTCACCAAGCCCGGAATGACGATAGTGTGCGGAGACAGCCACACGTCCACCCACGGCGCGTTCGGGGCGCTCGCCTTCGGCATAGGAACCAGCGAGGTGGAGCACGTTCTGGCCACCCAGTGCCTCAGGCAGAGCAGGCCGAAGGTGTTCGAGATAAGGGTCGACGGGCAAAGACAGTACGGAGTCACGGCCAAGGACGTAATCCTCGGCATAATCGGAAAGATAGGAACCGCCGGGGCCACGGGAACCGTGGTGGAGTACCGCGGGGAAGCGATAGAGGCGCTTTCCGTGGAAGAGAGAATGACGGTCTGCAACATGTCGATAGAGGGAGGAGCCAGGGCGGGGATGATAGCCCCCGACCGCAAGACCTTCGACTACGTGAAGGGCCGCCGCTACGCGCCGAAGGACGAGGACTACGATGCCGCCCTCGAGCGCTGGGAGGATCTGTCCACCGACCCCGGCGCCGAGTTCGACAGGTCGGTCTCGCTCGACGCGGAGAAGATAGCTCCGCAGGTGAGCTGGGGAACCAACCCCGGGATGGTGACGGAGGTGACCTCGAAGGTCCCCGACCCCGGGGAGTGCGGGGACGAGGGCCGGAGAAAATCCATGGAGCAGGCGCTCGAGTACATGGGCCTCTCGCCCAACACCCCCATAACGGACATAGGCGTCGACAGGGTGTTCATAGGCTCGTGCACGAATTCCAGGATGGAGGACCTCCTGGCCGTGGCCGAACTGGTGAGGGGAAAGAAGGTGGCCAGCGGGGTGAGCGCGATGATAGTGCCGGGCTCGCAGCTCGTGAAGAAAGAGGCCGAGGAGATGGAGCTTGACAGGATATTCGCCGAGGCGGGATTCGAGTGGCGGGAGTCGGGATGCAGCATGTGCCTCGGCATGAACCCCGACATACTGGCCCCGGGGGAGAGATGCGCGAGCACGTCGAACAGAAACTTCGAGGGACGCCAGGGCAAGGGGGGAAGAACCCACCTGGTGAGCCCCATAATGGCCGCGGCGGCGGCGATAGAGGGACGTTTCGTCGACGTGCGCGACTGGGAGATCGGAAAAGGCGTCTGAGCCATGGAAAAACTCAGGAGAGTGGAGGGAGTGGTCGCGGCGCTCGACAGGATGAACGTCGACACCGACCAGATAATCCCCAAGCAGTTCCTCAAGCGCGTGGAGAGAACCGGTTTCGGGGAATTTCTCTTTTTCGACTGGAAGTACAACGACGACGGGTCGCTCAACGAGGACTTCGAGCTCAACATGCCGAGATACCGGGGGGCGAACATACTTCTCGCCAGGGACAACTTCGGAAGCGGAAGCTCGAGGGAGCACGCCCCGTGGGCGATAAGGGAAGCGGGATTCAGGGTGATCCTCGCCCCGTCGTTCGCCGACATCTTCTACAACAACTGCTTCAAGAACTCCATACTGCCGATAGTGCTGTCGCAGGACAGGACGGACGAGCTCTTCCGCCTGGTGGCGGAAAACGAGGGATACTCCCTGAACGTCGACCTGGCGGAAAAGACCGTGACGGGAGAAAAAGGCGCGGGCTTCTCCTTCGAGATAGACGACTTCAAGAGAAAGACGCTGCTCGAAGGTCTGGACGACATATCCCAGACGCTCGGACTCGAACGGCGCATAGACGATTACGAACGGCTCCTGAAGGAAAAAAGAAGCTGGGCCCTTCCCGCCGTTTCCTAGCCCGAGCTTCTCCGCGGGCTTCCCGAAACCTTCGCGACCCCGGAAACATAGGGACGACCGTCCCGACGAAATCAGGTTCCGCGCGACAGAAACAGAAGCGGCGGACATAGACGGGGCGGGAGTCGAGCATGACGACGGCCGGGGATTTCTTCCAGCCTCGAACTCCCGGCCCGCGCCCGCGACTCGCTTTGAAGCGCGGACCGAAGCCGGGCTCGCGAGATACGGGAGACGGTCGAAAGCGCCTCGGGACAAGTCACGGCCGAAATCGGCTGAACGGCCTCCGTTTTCCGGCAGTTTTCAAAAAGCTTCGGCGGCCGTTTCTGCAAGTTGTTTCAAAATATTGAGCGTGTGCGGAGCAGGTTTTAGTTATCCGGAAATTGACACCGAGACGGCAATCCCATATTCTGCTTTCCGAACGTTGGATTTTCAAAAGAAGGAGAATACCGCATGAAGGCCGGAAACCGCATCTCGAAAAAACTCCTGGCGGCGGTTCTGCTGTCCGTCTGCGCCGCGCTCGCCGCGCCGCAGACGGCGAGGAGCGTCACCCTGACGGGAGGCGCCGCGCTGACGGAAAGCGCCTCGGTCAACAACGACTTCCTGGGGCAAAGCGTGGAGGTTTCCGGCGACAGGATGATAGCCGGAGCGCCCGGAAGACCGTCTTACCGTCCAGGCTCCGGCTACGCCCTGATATTCGACAGAAACTCGACCGGCACATGGTCCAGGGCGGTCAAGCTCACCCCGGACGACGGGGCGAACGGCGATGAATTCGGCCGCGCGGTCTCGGTCTCGGGCGACAGGGCCATAGTCGGAGCGCCGCGAAAAGGCAACTGGACGGGAGCGGCGTACATATTCGAACGTGGGTCGGACGGCACATGGTCCCAAGTCGCAAAATTCACGGCCGAAGCCGCAAGCGACGAGTTCGGCCTGAGCGTTTCGATATCGGGCGACAGGGCCATAGTGGGCGCGCCGGACGGAGAGAGCCGCGCGGGAGCGGCCTACGTATACAAAAGAAACTCGAGCGGCACGTGGTCCCGGGAGGCCAAGCTCACCGCGAGCGACGGCGCCTTCATAGACGAGTTCGGCCACAGCGTGGCGCTTGCGGGCACAAGGGCCATAGTCGGAGCCCCCAGAGACAACCCTTCGGGAATCAACGGCTCGACACATCAGGCGGGGTCGGCGTACATCTTCGAGATATCATCGGGCTCGTGGACTCAACACCGGAAGCTCACGGCGAGCGACAAAGAGAGAAAAGACTATTTCGGCTACAGCGTGGCGCTCTCGTCCGACGGCAGGGCGATAGTGGGGGCGCGCGGGGAGAACGGCAGCCGCGGGGCGGCGTACGTATTCGTGAGAAACCCGAACGGCGACTACGCTCAGACGGCCAAGCTCACCGCGAGCGACAGGACGGCCAACGACGAGTTCGGCTGGAGCGTTTCGATCTCGGGCGACGGCGACGTGGCCATAGTCGGAACCAAGACTGCGGGCAAGGCTTACGTGTTCACGAGAGACTCGGTACGATTCTGGCGTCAGACCCAGAGAATCAGCGCCGGCAACTGGTTCGGCCGAGGGGTTTCGATCTCCAACGACAGGGCGGCGGTAGGAGCGCCGTGGTACAACAGCGCCAGGGGAGCGGCATACGTATATAATCTGGCAACGGTCCCGAACCCCCTGCCAACCCCCCCTCCCCCGACCCGGGATGGCAACCAGGGAAGCAATCAGGATGCCAATCAGGGGAGCGGCCAAGACGGCAACCAGGGAAGCAACCAGGATGCCAACCAGGGGAACGGCCAAGGCGGCAACCAGGGAAGCAACCAGGATGCCAACCAGGATGCCAACCAGGGGAGCGGCCAAGGCGCCATTCCCGAGCCGACCGGTTCGGACGCGACCCACGCCCTTTCTTCGCAAGCTCGGAAGCTGACCGCAAGAACCGAGACGGAAAGCGGCCGGGTCGGCGCAAGCGTCTCGGTCTCGGGCGACAGGATGATAACGGGAGCGCCCGGGCTGGTCAACGGACAAAGTCCGGGTTACGCCTACGTGTACGAGAGAAGCGCCTCCGGCGTCTGGGTGGAAAGGGCCAGATTGTCCGCAAGCGACGGGGCCGCCCGGGATCAGTTCGGCCACAGCGTGGCTATCTCGGGCTCAAGGGCCGTAGTCGGAGCCTATCGGGACGACAGTCGTCGCGGGGCGGCGTACGTATTCGAGAGGAATTCGTCCGGCACGTGGACCCAGGCGGCCAAATTGACCGCGAGCGACGGGGCGAGAACGGAAGAGTTCGGCTACAGCGTCGCGATGTCGGGCTCAAGAGTCGTGGTCGGGTCTCCCCGGCACGACCTTCCCGGAAAATTCGTCGCGGGCGCGGTTTACGTATTCGACAGGAGTTCTTCCGGCGCGTGGTCCCAGACCGCCAAGCTCACGGCGGGCGACGGAAGCGGTTTCGACAAGTTCGGCTGGAGCGTCGCGATTTCGGATTCGAGGGTAATAGCGGGAGCGCACCATGAGGAAAGCAACACGTACAACTCCGGCGCGGCTTACATATTCGCCAGAAGTTCGACGGGAATATGGACTCAGACCGCCAAGCTCTCGGCGGCGGATCCGGGCCGCAGCGACGAGTTCGGCTGGAGCGTCGCGATTTCGGGGTCGAGGGCCGTGGTCGGAGCTCACAACGACTTCGTCGACGGAAGATCCCGCGCGGGGTCGGCGTACGTGTTCGACAGGAATTCCTCCGGCGCGTGGTCCCAGACCGCCAAGCTCTCGGCGGGCGGTGAAAGGGAGGCGAATGCCAGGTTCGGCTGGAGCGTCGCCGTTGTCGGCGGCACGGCGCTGGTCGGAATGCCGGGAGACGGCTCGGTCTCGGAGGCGGCGTACGTGTTCGACAGGAATTCCTCCGGCGCGTGGTCCCAGACCCGGAAACTGACCCCGACGGGAGACGGAGACGGGGGAACGACCAGAGGCGACGGTTTCGGACAAAGCGTGGCGCTGTCGAGCGAAGGCAGGGCGGCTGTGGGAGCGCCTCACGACGACGGCAGACGCAACAACGTGATCTGGGCGGGTTCCGTGTACTTGTACGGTACGGGAACGGACGCCAGCCCCGCACCCGGTTCGGGCGGAGGAGAGAATCCCGCGCCCGGCGAAGGCGAAACCGGCACGGGAGACACCACCGTCGGAGGCGGGAATCCAGAGCCCGGCGAAGGCGAAGACACGCCCGATCCCCCCGCGGACCCCGCCGTCGAAGCCGCGTGGAACGAGATTCTGAACAATCTCAACGCCGCGGCGGCGGCTTCGAGCGTGGCCGTCTCGAGCGACACGGCGATAGTCGGGTCGGAATCGGACGGGAACGCGCAAGACGGAGAACTTTCAGGCTCGGCTCTCATATTCGAGAGAGACTCCGACGGCGCGTGGTCGCAGGCGCAAAAACTGACCGCGAGCGACGCGGAAGCCAGGGGGCTTTTCGGCACAAGCGTGGCAGTTTCGGGCTCAAGAGCCGTGATAGGAGCGGTCGGAGACGACACCAACGGGCAGCTTGCGGGCGCGGTCTATATATTCGACAAGGGCGCGAGCGGCACATGGTCGCAGACTGCCAAGTTAGTCGCCGGCGACGGAAGCAGTCTGGATTTTCTCGGCCGCAGCGTTTCGGTTTCGGGCGACACCGCGATAGCCGGAGCGGACGGATACAACGAAGGTGAATCAGTCACGGGAGCGGCCTATGTATTCCGGAGAGACTCCGACGGCACGTGGACGCAGACGCAGCTTCTGGCAAGCGACGGAGAGCACGGAGACAGCTTCGGCACGAGCGTGTCCATGTCGGAAGGCAGGGCCGTAGTCGGAGCGCCTCGGGTCGGCGACAACGGGCAGAATTCCGGCGCGGCGTACATATTCGAGAGAGACTCCGACGGCGCGTGGACACAAGTTCAGAAGCTCACCGCGGGTGACGACGCCGAGGTCGGAGACAGCTTCGGCGCGAGCGTGTCCATGTCGGAAGGCAGGGCCGTAGTCGGAGCGCCTCGGGTCGGCGACAACGGGCAGAATTCCGGCGCGGCGTACATATTCGAGAGAGACTCCGACGGCGCGTGGACACAGGTTCAGAAACTGACCGCCGGCGACGACGCCGAGGTCGGAGACCGGTTCGGCGAGAGCGTGTCCATATCGAGAGACAGAGTCGTGGTAGGGGTGAACGATGCCGATTCGGCGTACGTGTACAAAAGAGATTCGGACGGCGCCTGGGCGCTTGAAGAGAAGCTGGCTCCAGCCGCACCCGCCGCCGATTACTTCGGCGACGCCGTGGCGGTCTCCGGCAACAGGGTGATTCTGACATCGAGCCGGAACACGGCCTCGATATACGAGATTTCTTCGGACGATACCGCCCCGCGGCCCGACCCCGAAGAAGGGCCCGCAGCCCGCGTGTCCGAAACCGTCACCCTGCCCGGAAGCGGGAAGCTTACCGCGGGCGACGGCGCGGCCGGGGACCTTTTCGGCAGAAGCGCTTCGGTCTCGGGTGCAAGGGCCATAGTCGGAGCTACCGGAGACAGAAACAACGGCGTAATCACCGGCTCGGCTTACGTGTTCGAGAAAGGCGCGGAGGGTTCCTGGACGCAGGTTCAGAAGCTTCTGGCAAGCGACGGGGCGGCCAACGACGGGTTCGGCATCAGCGTAGCGATTTCGGGGAACAGGGCCATAGCCGGAGCGCTCAACGCCGACGGCGACGCAACCGACCCCGGCGCGGCCTACGTGTTCGAGAGAGGCTCGTCGGGCGCATGGACGCAGGTTCAGAAGTTCACCGCCGGCGACGCGGCGGACAACGACACCTTCGGCGCAAGCGTTTCCATGTCGGGAGACAGGGCCATAATCGGCAATACCAACGACGACGACAACGGAAGCAATTCCGGCTCCGCCTACGTGTTCGACAGGAATTCCGAAGGAACATGGTCCCAGAGCGCCAAGCTTCTGGCAAGCGGCGGAGCGAGCCTGGATGAATTCGGCGCAAGCGTCTCGATCTCGGAAGACAGGGCCGTAGTCTCGGCAATAGGAGACGACGACAACGGAAGCAATTCCGGCTCCGCCTACGTGTTCGACAGAAACTCCGAAGGCGCATGGTCCCAGAGCGCCAAGCTCACCCCGGAGGACGGGACTGCGGCGCACTCGTTCGGAATAAGCGTTTCGGTCTCCGGAGACATTGCCGTCGTGGGAGCGGATGGAGACGGCGACAACGGAACCAGGGCGGGAGCGGCTTACGTGTTCGAGAGGTCCACGGACGACGGGACGTGGGCCGAGGTCTCGAAGCTTACGGCGAGCGATGCGGAAGCCAGAGACACGTTCGGCCGGTACGTGTCGGTCTCCGGAAACAGGATCGTGGTCGGAGCGGAAATCAACGGGGACAACGGAGCGGCGTCGGGTTCCGCCTACGTGTTCGAGAGAAATTCCGACGGCTCCTGGTCGGAAACGACGAAACTTCTCGCCGGGGACGGAGCTGCCGGGGACCTGTTCGGCGGCTCCGTGGCGATTTCGGGCGACACCGCGGTCATCGCGGCGCCCGGAGACGATACGGGCAGGGGTTCGGTCTACGTGTACGAACCTTCGACGAGCGCACCCTCGGGACCGGGAGCGGGCCCGGATTCGGGGCAGGGGCAGGGTGGAGTTGACGAGCGGAGCGCAAGAGAGGCCGCGCGGTTAAGCATAGCGACGGGAGGCAATCGGCAAAGCGCGCTTTCCTCGGGGAGCGGGGGGTGCGCCCTTTCCTCCTTGGGAAGCGGAGGCGCCCTGACGGCGGCCCTGGCGCTGATGCTGATACCGGCCTTTGCGGGTTTCGGGAAAAGAAAGCGGACTTGACGAAAATCGAGACGACTACATATCCCCGAAGAACGGGCTTTGACGCAGGGACCCGTTCTTCGGGGCTTTTTCTACTTTCCGCCTCAACGGATGTTCACCCGGAAGACACGACGGCCGAAAACGCAGGTTTCCCGCCCGCCGCAGGAATGAAAGGAAAAACCGAGAGGTTCTCCTCTCATGAGGATTGTTCCCTCACGGGAACGAACTTGTAGGACCTCACGTCCGTTCCGTCCGCGGACTTCTTCACCACTCCCACCGTCACCGCCATCTCCTCGCCGAACTCAAGTGAATCGTAGTCCCCCGTCTCCACCTGCGCCATCACCCTCACTCCTTCGGGAAAATCAACCAGTGCCAAAACGTAGGGAACCGGAAACTCCGGCATGCTCCTCCTCACCACCGTATAGGAATGCAGAACTCCCGTCGGACTGAGAAATCTCTCCTCCACCTCGTCCGAAAAACTCTCCGGATCTGCAAGATACTTCGGAAACGTCCAGTTGTCCGACTCCCCGCAGTAACCCGCCACCAGCCTTACTCTCCCCTCCTCGTCGGTAGAAAACAGATCCTGCCTGAAAAGACCTTCGCTCATCGTCATACCCTCTCCTTTAACCAGTTTCGCGTACGGGGAATTGTATACGACCGGAAGGACTTTTCAATTCCCGCTCCCCCCGTCGTGCGCGAGGGCCGGCGACGCGCTCCGCGCCGGGAACGACCGGGGGGAAGGCATGGAGAAAAATCCTGAAGCCCGCGGGCGGAAAGGACCGAAAATCCGCCTTCGCCGCCCTACTTTTTCCCGAAAAATCCCAGAACGAGCGTGAGCGCGGCACTTACCAGCAGACACGTGGCGATGGGGAAGTAGAAACCGAAATTCTCTCCCCCGATTCTCACGTCTCCCGGAAGTTTCCCGAAAAAGTCGAGCCTGGCCAGGTGCGGAAGAAAAAATCCCAGCGCAGCGAGCGCCGCTCCCGCCGCTATCATGATTCTCGCGACTTCGTTTACGTTCATGCCGGAGAGGATAACCGGGCGGGGGTTTTTAACTGTTTTGTTTTATCTGGGTTTTTTTGGTAGTATCTGGGTCTATGGATAAGAGGCTGGTAAGAATAGGCGAGGCGGCAGCCTTGTTGGGCGTACGAGTCGAGACATTGAGAAAGTGGGAAGCGTCGGGGGAGCTGCTGCCCGCCAGGAAAACAAAAGCGGGCACCCGCTATTATTCCGTGGCGGAGCTTACCGGCGCGGCCGCCCTGGATGCGCCCACGGTCTGCTACGCTCGCGTTTCTTCCCACGACCGGAAGGAAGACCTGGAGCGGCAACAGGCCGCGCTGGAAACATATTGCGCCGCCAAGGGGTGGCGGACGGAAACGATAAAAGACCTCGGGTCCGGAATGAATTACCGGAAAAAAGGTTTGCAGAAATTGCTTGAGCTGATATTGCGCCGGAAAATCCGGCGGCTTGTCATCACGCACAAGGACCGCCTGCTTCGGTTTGGGGCGGAGCTGGTTTTCGCGCTCTGCGAAATTCAAGGCGTGGAGATAGTGATAATCCACAAAGGCGAACAACCTTCTTTCGAGGAGGAGCTCGCGCAGGATGTCCTGGAGATAATCACGGTGTTTTCCGCGCGGTTATACGGCGCGAGGTCGAAGAAGCACCGCAGGTTGACGGAAGACCTTAAGCAGTTTGCGGAGGCGGCCGAGTGATAACGGCGCATAAAATCCGCTTGTCTCCGACCGCCGCCCAGGCGGAGCGGATTGCCCGCCAGGTCGGCTATGCCAGGACGGCATACAATCTCTCGCTTGAGCACTTCAAGGTGTGCCTGGACGCCGGATTGCTTCTGAGTGAAGCGGATCTCAGGAAGTGGTTTAACTGCCACAAGGACATTCTGGTGCCCTGGCACAACGACAAGGAAGGCAGGAAAAAAATTCATTCAGAAATAGCGGCCAAGAACTCAATCAAGTACGGACTGGGCCGCGCGATAAAAGGTTTTCTTGCCAAGCACGCCGGCTTCCCCCGCTTCAGGGCCCGGGGACGGAAAGGCGACAGTTGGCGCGTGTCGAACGGCCCCGAATATGTCCCCGCCGTCCACGGTCGTCGCGTGAAGTTGCCATATGTCGGCTGGGTCAAGATGACCGAAAAGCTCCGCTTCCCTGAACCGCTGATTGCGGAAGTGACTGTTACGCAATCAGCGGGGAAGTGATTTATTTCTTTCACCTGCGAGGTTGCCGACCCCGCAAAGCCCGACCTGTCCGGCCGCCCCCGCGTTTCGATTGACCGCGGCGAGCGGTGGCTTGCCACGCTTTACAATCACGCTACCGGAGAGCATGAGAAAATCAGGAACCCGCGCGCGCTGGAGCACGCCCAGGACAAGCTCCGTCGGGCGCAAAAAAAGTTGTCGAGAGCAAAGAGAGGAAGCAAAAGACGCGAGCGGTTAAGGCGACGCGTCGCCAGACTCCATTATCGAGTTGCCTGTATCAGGCAGGACAACATCCACAAGGCCACATCCGCAATTGCGAGGCTCGCTGGCCGGATAGTTGTCGAAGACCTGGACGTGGCAAAGATGGCGAAACGGCGGCGGAAGCGAAACGCTCGCGGAGTCTATGACGCGGGCATGGCGGAGTTTCTCCGCATTCTCAAATACAAGGCGCAACGAGCGGGTATCGAGGTTGTCGAAGTCGACCCCGCATACACTTCCAAGACCTGCTCCGCCTGCGGTTATGTCAATCACGCGCTCAAGAGCGAGGAGCGGTGGACTTGCCCGCAATGCGGCGCGGAACATCACCGCGACGAGAACGCGTCCGTCGTCATAGACCAGAAAGACACGGATAGCAGCGCCGGGAGCTCCCCGGAGCAGGCGACTGGCCGCGAGGCCGACGTCCTGGCTAGCGCGCAGACCGGCTGTAAGACCTTGCCTTGCAAGGCTCGCCGGGCAACCCTCCACGAGGAAGAAGCGCGAAATTCTCAATCGCCAGGAAAGTCTAGGTAATGCTAGATAACTCCAGACTTGAGAGAGCGGCGGTCGATGAAGTTCCCGCTCCGGCGCGCGGAAAGTTAAAATAAAGATCGATAAGGTGTTATAATTGATGCGTGGTCGGCTTGGGAGAAATTCTGAAACGAAAACGGACAGAGAGGTTTCAATGAACGGAGTCGGGCTTTCGCAGGCGCCGAACGTCGCGCAGAGACAGAAGCTGATACTCACCCGGGAACTCAGGCTCTTTCTGAGCCTGGTGCAGATGAACACGGTGGAAATCCGCCGGTACCTGGAAGAGCAGCTGATCGAAAACCCCGCCCTAGAAGAAGACCGGGACTCTCCTTCGGAAACCGCTCCGGGCGAAGAAGCGGCGTCCCTCATGAACGAACTCCCCCCCGGCCCGCCTGCCGACTACTCCGCGTCGGGCGACTATTCCGCCCGGACGGACGAGGCGCCTTCGTGGGAAAACACCATCCCCCAGCGGGACTCCCTTCTGGAACACCTCAGATGGCAGCTCTCGATGACGGACTTCAGCGAAGAGGAAAGGGAAATAGCGTCGCTCGTCATAGGGAACATAAACGAGGACGGGTACCTGGAGACGGACGCCGGGGAGATATCGGACATGCTGAGCGGCGCGTGTTCCGGGTGGTCCCGCGAAAGGCGCCTGCGCGAAGTCGAGCGGGTCGCCCGCAGGATACGGACCACCTTCGACCCGGTCGGAGTCGGTTCCCGGTCGCTATCCGAGTGCCTAGCGGCCCAGGCCGAGGACCTCGGCCACGAAAGCGGGAGCCTTCTGGTGAGAGTGGTGGAGGACCACATAGACGACCTCGGGGACAAGAACTACGACGCGATAGCGTCCGGACTCGGAGTCGCCAGGGAGAAGGTACTGGAGACGGAGGCCCTGATAACCTCGCTCGAACCCAGGCCGGGCAGGCCCTACTACACCGAGGACAAGGCCAGAAGAGTGGTTCCCGACTTCTACGTCTACAGGGTCGGAGACGCCCTCCAGATTCAGTCCAACAGGAATTTCCCGAGACTCAGGATAAGCTCCTACTGCAGAAGGATACTCGCGGAGGAGAAAAACCTGACGGGAGAGACCGCGGCGTACCTTCGGGAGAAGATAGAGGCGGCGCGCAGAATCGTCCGGTGCGTCGAGGAGAGGGAGACGACCATCCGCAAGGTGATGGAGAAGATCGTGAGCGAGCAGAAGGAGTTTTTCGAACACGGAAACAGCCACATAAAGCCCCTTCGGCTCAGGGACGTGGCGGAAACCGTGGGAATACACGAATCGACCGTGAGCCGCATAACCAGCGGGAAGCACGTTCAGTGTCCCCGGGGAGTCGTGGAGCTCAAGAAGCTTTTCTCGAGAGGAGTTTCCACCTCGCGGGGAAAGCGGCTCTCCCTCGAGAAGATAAAATCGATGATCCGGGAGATAGTGGACGAGGAGCCCGCGCGGTGCGCCTTCTCCGACCAGGACATATCGAGGATACTCTCGATGAGAAATGTCAGGGTCGCGAGAAGAACGGTGGCCAAGTACAGGAAAGTGCTGGGCATACCGAGTTCGTCGAAAAGACTTTCCAAGGAGGCGTGAGCAATGAAGGTGAACATCGTAACGAGAAACATTCCCAGCGGAAGAAAATCCCGGCAGATCAAGCGCTACGCGCTGAAGAAGATGCCGAGGCTGGAAAGATACATAGACCCGAACAGGGACCCGTCGGAGGCCAGGCTCGTGCTCTCGGCCGAGAAGCTTCGAAACAACGCGGAAATCATAATCTCCTCCGGTCCCATGAAGGCCGCGGCGTCGGTCGAGACCGACGACATGCACGCCGCCATAGACAAGCTCTTCGACACGATAATAAAGCAGCTTCGGAGAAGAACCGACAAGCAGATGACGCTTCGGAGAAGAAGCCCGTCGAGACCTTCCCCCCTCCCCGTCGCGAGAGTCGAGCGCAGCCCCATCGTGGACCGAAAGGAGCTCGGCGCCAAGCCCATGAGCCTCGCCGAGGCGCTGCTTCAGCTCGACGCGTCGCGGACGGACTTCTTCGCGTTTCGAAACAGCGAAACGCTCGAGATGAACGTGGTCTACAGAAAGCCGGATTCGAAAAAGGTGGGACTGATAACCCCCTAGGGGGACGCGAGGAGAAACAGTGAAGATTTCCGACCGCCTGGGGAGAGATTCCGTTTTCGCCGAACTTTCCGCGAAGACCAAGCCCGAGGTTCTCGCAGAGCTTTCCGAAAAAATAGCCGGGACCGTCGCGGGACTGAACCCCGGGAGGGTGAACGGGGTTCTCCGCGCGCGGGAGAAGCTCTGCAGCACGGCCGTCGATTCGGGCGTGGCGTTCGTCCAGGGAAGGCTTCCCGACGTCCCCGAGGCCGCGGTCGCGTTCGCGAGAAGCGCGGGGGGCGTCGATTTCGGGTCCACCGACGGCGAAAAGACCCGCCTGTTCGCCGTCGTGCTGGCTCCCGAGGACTCCGCCGAAGAGTACCTGGAGCTGCTCGCCCGCGCGGCGAAGATACTCGGACGCGGGGAGACCAGGGAGAAGCTTCTCCGCGCGAAGGAAGCGTCGGACATCCACGACATCGTGATCCAGGAAGATGAAAGACTCTGAAAACGGCCAATCCCTCCCGGTCGGGGAATTTTACGGAAAGTTCGGCGCAAAGCTCGGACTGGAATCCCTGGGCGGAGAGGGGGGACACGAAAAACTCATAGTTTCCCCGAGGGCGAAGAAACCGGGGCTCAGGATGATAGAGCGCAGGATACGGCTCGAGGAAGGAAGCGTACAGGTTCTCGGAAAGACGGAGATCTCCTACATAAACGGCTTTCCCGAAAAGGAAAGAAGGGAGATAACGGAGAATCTTCTCTCGACCGACGTTCCCTGCTTCATACTGTCGAAGGGTTCGCGCCCGGACGGGATTCTTTCCGGGCAGTTCGACGAAAACCGCGTGCCTCTTTTCGCCACGGACCTCGGCACCGGGAAGCTGCTGACGATGCTCAACGAGGTCCTGGCCGAGGAATTCGCGACGCGCATAACCGTTCACGGCGTGCTCATGGACGTGCACCACACGGGAGTCCTGATCCTCGGAAAAAGCGGCATAGGGAAAAGCGAATGCGCCGTGGACCTCGTAATACAGGGCTCCAAGCTCGTGGCCGACGACGTGGTGGAGATACGCAAGATAGGCTCTCCGCAGAAGCTCGTGGGAGCGGGCCCGGAGAACATAAGGTACCTGATGGAAGTCAGGGGAATAGGGATAGTGAACATAAAGGATCTTTTCGGGGCCACCTCGGTCATGGAAAAACGGGAGATCGACATGGTCATAGAGCTCGACCAGTGGAATTCCGAAAAGGAATACGAACGCCTGGGCATAGACGGCATGACCTACTCCATACTCGACATCGAACTTCCCTACGCGGTGCTGCCCGTGAGCCCCGGGCGCAACATGGCGTCGGTGATAGACGTGGCCGTGCGGAACCGGATACTCAGGAAAAACGGCCGGGCCCCGGAAATAGAGCCGGCGGGGACGGGGTGACGGCGATGGAGAGGATAATAGTGCTAAGCGGCCTGTCGGGTTCGGGAAAGACCACCGCGGCGAGGGCGCTCGAGGACCTGGGTTTCTTCCGCGTCGACAACCTTCCGCCCGAGCTTCTTTTCTCCTTCCTCGACCTCTGCCGGGACTCCCTCCCGGGCGTGCGCAGGGTGACCGCGGTCGTGGACATACGCATGCCGGCCAGGGAGGCGCTTTCGGATTTCGAACGCACCTTCGCGCGGATAGCGGAGTCGGCGGACAGGACGGACCTCGTGTTTCTCGAATGCTCGGACGAAAGCATAGCGAGGAGGTACAAGGAGACCAGGAGAATACACCCGCTTCGCGGCGAAGCGACCCTTGCCGAGAGCGTGTCCGAGGAAAGACGCGTTCTCTGCGGAATCCGCGGTCTCGCGAGCCTCAGGGTGGACACGAGCGACCTCAGCGTCCACGATCTCGGGAAAATCATGCGCGGCGTCGCGGGGGAGAGCGAGAGGGGAACTCCGCTTCTCTCCTTCGTCTCCTTCGGGTACAGGTACGGGCTTCCGGCGGACGCGGACCTGGTGTTCGACGTGCGCTTCCTGAAAAACCCCCACTTCACCGAATCCCTCCGGGACCTCGACGGAACCAGCGCGGAGGTGGCGCGGTTCGTCATGTCGGACGAAGCCTCCGAAGAGTTCGTCGGGAGACTCTCGGGATTTCTCCGCTTTCTCATCCCGAAATACTCCGAGGAAGGAAAATCCTACCTCACCCTAGCGCTCGGCTGCACGGGGGGAAAGCACCGCTCCGTCGCGATGGCCGACGCCCTGGGAAAGCGGTTTTCCGAGTACTCTCCCCTGATTAGACACAGGGACGTAAATAAGCTATAAAGGTTCCATGTTCTCCATAGTCGTGGTCTCGCACGGAAAGCTCGCCGAAGAACTCGTATCGGCCGTGAAGTTCATCCTGCCCGCGCCGCCCAGGGTAAAGATGGCCGCCGTTTCCATAGACGCCTCGAAGGATTCCAGGGACTTCGAAAAAACCGTGAAATCCGCCATCGGGAAGGTGGACGAAGGAGACGGGATACTGCTCGTGACCGACATGTTCGGAGGAACCCCCTCGAACATAAGCCTCATGTTTCTCGAGACGGGCGAAATCGAGGTCGTGTCCGGCGTAAACCTCCCCATGCTCATGAAGCTCGGGACGGCAGGCGAAAGGACAACCCTCCCCGAGGCCGTGGAGCTTGCGGCCAGGGCGGGGAGGGAAAACATAATAGTGGCGAGTGAACTTCTCGGCAAAAACGGTTAGGATAGCCGGGAGAGGAAGCGCAGATGGACGTAAACACCCTTGACTCCGTGATCGAGATGTACACCAACCACCTCTTTCGGGGGGAGCTCGAGGGGTTCCGCATCGAAATAGACCCCGGGGTGAACGACCAGCTCGCGGCCATAGCCCTCTACCTCGACTCGAAGACCGTAAGGGCTTCCGGAGAGATAGAAGAGTTCTACGAAGGATACAAGCGGGCGGCGTTCGACGTGCTGTCGTTCATGGGAGTGGAGTTTTTCGAGGACCGGGAGAACAAGCTGATCAGGATAAGCAAGTCGAAATACGACTCCGACCTCCAGGAAGAACTCAAGAAAAGCATCTGGGGATAGAGAACGCTTCCCCCCTTCCCTCTCCGCTTCTGTTTTCCGCGATGGACTTTCTGGATTCTTTCGACCGTTTCGTTTTCGACCTCGACGGGGTCGTCTACGCAGGCGAAGAGCCTCTGGGCGGTTCGCCGCGGGTGCTGCGGACGCTGAGAAAGAAAGGAAAAGTCGTACGCTTCATGACCAACAATCCCTCGAGGTCGCCGTCGGACTGCGCCTCGAAGCTCGCGGGGCTCGGAATCGACGCCCGCGCCGAAGAATTCGCCACCTCTCCCATGGCGGCGGCCCTTCTCATAGAGGAGAGGTCGGGCGCGGAGAACTGGAAAACCGCCTTCGTGGCGGGAAGCCCGCACCTCAAGGAACAGGTACGGAAGGCGGGACTCGTCGAAACGGCGGGAGAGGATTCCCTCCGGGCGGACGTCGTGGTGATGGGAAGCCACCCGGGATTCCGCATGGAAGAGCTGAGAACGGCCTGCTCGGCCATAGGCAACGGAGCGGGTTTCGTAGGCACGAACGGGGACCGCTTCTATCCCGCGGGAAACGGCCGCGCCCCGGCGACCGGCGCCCTTCTCGCTGCCGTGGAAGCCGCGACGGGGAAAAAGGCGCTTCTCGCCGGAAAGCCGCTTCGATACATGTTCGACATTCTGCGGAAAAGCGGCGCCGCGCCCGGAAAGAGAACTCTCGTGGTGGGAGACGGCCTAGAAACGGACATCGCGGGAGGAAAGAACGCGGGCTGCGCGACGGCCCTAGTCATGACGGGAGTCACGGGGCGGAATGACCTTGAGAACCCGCCGGTGAAGCCCGACTTCATACTCGGGGACGTCTCCTTTCTCGCGAGATGAACCCGCGGGACGGCCGAAGAAGCCTTTCTCTGACCGGACCTGCCGGATGGCCTGTTGACTTTTGCGGGGCCGGATGTATGTTTGGATGAAATTTTTTCCGCCGGAGACGCGACAAATGCTCATATTCATCAACGCCGAAGACGAAAACCGCGACTACCCGATGCTAGACATATCCGACATGCTTTACGAAGACGATGAGTTCGACGACGAGTTCGCGGACGAGTTCGACGAGCTTTTCGAAAACGTGAGCTATCTCTACTACGAAGACGATTCCGAAGAGATATCCAGGGAAGAGCGGAAAAAAAGAGTGCTTCACTGACTCCGTCCGCTCGTGAGCTTCGCGCTCTGGCCTTCTTTCGAACTTCCGAAAAAAACCGTTGCCGCTTCCTTGCGCGAAGAAACTTCCTTCAACTCCGCGACGCGGGACAGCCGTTTCCCGATCTCGGCGGTTTGAAATCACGGGGTAGGCGTTCACGAGAGAGCGTCAATCACCCGAGGTCGCTTGACGTCACGGTCGAACCCCGCTATACTGCCCCGCAGATTCGATTGTTGTCGAGGTGGTGATGGAAATCAAAGCCGAAACGAGACTTGGCGTACGCTTTCCGTTCCTTGGAAACGCGCGGCCGCCGGAGCCGTCCGGTCGGAGAGCCTCACGCGACGCACATGACGGACGAAACGGGAGTTGCCCACATGCTACCCCCCCCCCCCATATTTCAATCTAGAACATTCGCGGAATTTTCCGGGCTCCTGGCCCGGGCTTTCCTGCTCCTCCTGATTTCAGCCGCGGGAGTTTCGTTTTTCTCGCCGGAGGCGTACGCGCAGAACCGAAATACATGGAGGTTACTACCTTTTGGGGCGGCTAATGTCATACACGGTATCTCCGGGGACATCGCACCCACTCTGGGTCCGCAGGACGTCACCATCGGATCTACGGGTGGTTATAGCTGGGCCAACATGGCAATTTTCGCCTGTGTCAAAACTGCGACGCCGACGAGCAGTTCCACCGACTATCTGTCGGGATGTACACAGTTTCCATCCGGTCAGAATGGCAACAGCTATACTCTTAGGTTAACCGTGACCCAGGCCGTGATCGACAACGGCGGGGTCGTCATTGCGATTAGGCGGTTCCAGGGGCTCGGGCTGGGATATCATGTTCATTTCGCCCAGTGGGTTCCGGTCAGTAGCATAGTGGCAAGTCAGAGCGGGGCGCTCTCGCTTGTGGAGGGCGGAAGCGGGACGTACACGGTGAAGCTCAGTTCTCAGCCCACCGACGACGTCACGATACTTGTGGCGAGCAACAACGCGGGCGTTACGGTCAAGACGGGTTCGAATCCGGCAGGGGCGAGACAGGAACTTACGTTCACCTCCACCACATGGGACACGGCGCAGACGGTGACAGTGGAGGCGCTTTCCGACGACAACCTGCTCGACGAGAGGGCAACTCTGTCGCACGAGGTGTCAAGCGGCTCGGAGTACGTCAGCAGGAGGGTGGACGTGAACGTTATGGACGACGACTATCCCGGTCTCACGATAACCGGCGCGTCGGCGTCGGAGAGCGATGAGACTCTCGATTTCACGGTGAAGATGAGCACGACCAGCAGTCGCCGCGTGACGGTGCCCTGGACGGTGATTGCTGCAGGTCCGGACGCGGGGACGGCGACGCCCGGGACGGCGGACAGCGGGGACTACGACCATTCGAGCGCGAGGAGCGGGACTCTTGTTTTCTACGAGGGGGGACCGCTGACGCAGACCATATCGGTGCCGATAAACGACGATTCCGTGTTGGAAGGAGACGAGACGGTGAAGGTGTCTTTGGGAACTCCCAGTCCGGGCGATGTGCGCGTTTCTGGTTCTGGGGTGGCCACGGGCACCATAGTGGACGACGACGAGAGGACGGTGGTCGGCGCGACGTCGGGAGAGTTTTCGCAGGGAGACACGACGGTGACGGTGGATTCCACGCTTCCCGGGGACACGGGGCTTGAGGTGGTTCTGCCTACGGAGCTTGAGAGCGGCGGGGAGACGATAGAGAATCTGGTCGTTACCCTTCAGCCGCTGGACGCGGATGTAGAGATAGACTCTGATCTTTTCGGATACACGGGAGACGACGCGGACCACGTGCTGGTGGATGTGGACGTTTCCCCCGTGCCGGACGCCGCCGTGAGGATATGCCTTCCGGTGACGGAGGAGCTTCGCATGGCGGCGGGAGAGCGGAGGCTTTACCTGATAAGGTTCTCCGGAGGGTCGTGGGAGGAGCTTTCCTCGACCGTGGAGGGGGAGAAGGTGTGCGCGGACACGAGCGGATTTTCTCCTTTTGCGGTGGTGTACGACCTGATGACGAACATGGGCTCGGGCAGTGGAAACTCGAGAACATCCGGGAGCGGTGGCGACGGCGGGTGCGCGATTTCGGGTGGTGAGAGTCGGTTCGCCTCGTCGGGAGCATGGTTCTCCTCTCCGGTGTTCTTGGTGATGCTGCTTATGCCTCTTTTGTTTTTTGGACGCTTTCGGAAGAGAAGGTTTGCGGGAAGAAACTTCCTTCAACTCCGCAACGCGGACGACCCGTCGGTGTCCGGTTCCCCGCGTTCCGCCGAACCCGTATGCGGAAACGGGACAGCCGTTTCCCGATTTCGGCGGTTTGAAATCACAGGGTCGGCGTTTACGGGAGAGCGTCAATCACCCGAGGTCGCTTGACGTCACGGTCGAACCCCGCTATACTGCCCCGCAGATTCAGTTGTTGTGGAGGTTGTGATGGAAATCAAAGCCGAAACGAGACTTGGCGTACGCTTTCCGTTCCTTGGAAACGCGCGGCGGCCGCAGGTGTCCGGTCGGAGAGCCCCGCGCGGCGCACATGACGGACGAAACGGGAGCCACTTTCATGATACCCCCCCCCTATTTTAATCTAGGACACGCGCGGGCTTTCCTTCTCGTCCTGGTCTTGGCCACGGGAACTTCCTTTTTCCCGTCCGACGCTTCCGCACAGTCCCCGAGCAATGCGGGAGGGACAGCGCCTTGGTGGAATCACACCACGGACTATCGCGCGTCATTTGAGTCTGTCGGACTTTGCTAACGGACGAGGCAGATTAGCCTGATTGGAGCTGTTTGACATCGAGAACCAGTCGTTTTGTTCAAGACGGCGTGATACCTTGGCAGTATATTGTCCGTTTTTGCGTGTGCGTTGCCGTCTATTCTCCCGTTTTTGCCTCCTCCCTCTCTAATTCGTCCTCAATGTGAACATCTTCTTCAGGTTGTAGCCTATACATACCAGACTCCACTCCCTGCTCACAGCCTTGATCCCTCGCATAAAAAACCGGCCAAACCCCAGCACGTGTTTTATCACTCCGAACATCGGTTCCACAGTGCTTTTGCGCCTGGCGTATAACGCCTTGCCTTCCTCCGTCTCCAGAAGCTCCTTCATCTCATCCACTGCCGTCTTGTTCTTCGCAACGGCTTTGGGCGGCTTTGCCGACTTGTGACCTCTCCTCTCGTTGCGTATGGAAATCACCGGCCTGACCCCGTGCTCTGTGCAAGCCTCCACGTTCTTTTTGCTGTAGTAACCCGCGTCGGCCAAAAGATTGTCCGCCTCCCCCACCAGCCTCTCCGCCTCTGCCAGCTGCTCAAGGGCAGGCTCCATCTCCCGCTTGTCGTTGCCGTTGTGCGTCACGTGCCTGCCCACTATCATCCGGCTCTCGGTGTCCACCATCGCCTGAACGTTGTAACTCTGCTCGTATCCTCCAGTGCTCACCGACATGATCCGTGACTGCTCATCCGTAAGATTAACCCTGTCCTTGTCCGTCGGCCCGGGCTGAGGCTCCCTGGGTTTGGGGCCTGGTATCTTGCGCCCGTCGCGTCGTTCCTTGGCCCTGCGCTCTTCCATCTTCTCCTCATACTGCTTTCTCTCTCGTTCGTATCTGTGCTCCGCTCTGCGCTCAAGCTCCCGCTTCGCGTCGCTCAAAGCCTCAAGACGCTCACTGCGACTGTTTAACTCCTCGGGAATGTCTATTCCGTCGGGACTCTCGCTGTTGTCCGCCTCCTGTGCCTTACGCATAAGCTCCTTTATCTCCCTGCGTATGCGCTTGTCCACCTTGCGTATCTGCTTCCAGCTCAAGTTCTTGCGTCTCGACGCGTTGGCCTTTATCTTCGTGCCGTCCAGACTCACCGTCCCCATCTTGAGAATCCCCATCGCGTGAGCCATCACGAGAATCTGCCCGAACAACCCCTCAAGCTGCTCCAAAAACCTCTTGCGGAAACTGTTTATGCTGTCGTGGTCGGGATGGTTGTTGGCGCAGATATACCTGTACGCAATGCTGTCGTATGTAGCCTGCTCAAGCTTGCGACTGGAAAATGTCCCCGTGGCATATCCGTAAAACAGCAAGGCTACCATCATGGAAGGATGATACGCCCTGGAACCCCTGCCCGAATACGCCTCCGTCAAATCGCTCAGGTCCAGTTGCGCCACTATCTCCACTACGAAACGGGCCAGATGCCCTTGGGGCACGTAATCATCCACCCTCGCGGGCAACATGCTTGGCGTGGACCGATCAAACGTAACGAATTCAGGCATGCTTCTCTCTCCTGTAGTTCTTGTGATTCTCTTATTTTACCTCGATTGAACATAGACGCTAAAGTCCGACAGACTCATTTTCGTCGAATATTGTCCTAGGCTCCACCGTCCCTATGAGAGCCGAGACGGGCAGACAGAGCATCACGGTAGGGTTTTTTATAAATATTTATCATCCAAGGTCCGTATATGAGAACTACTACTTCTACGCCTGTGCCTGGAGCGGGACGCCGAGAAGTAAAAACGCCGCCAACAGCAAGTCGGGATGCTCATTGATTGTTGGTAACGATCCGATTACCGGCCGAAACTCCTTTACCCGGGACATGGACGTGACCCGGGCCATGATCGACAACGGAGGATTCGTTTTAGTGATGAGGGATAATCGGGACCAAGGAGCTCTTCAGGCTACTTGGGTTCCGCTGTACGGTCTGGACGTGAGTCCTGGAGGGGGGCTTTCGCTTGAGGAGGGAGAAAGCGGGACGTACACGGTGAAGCTCAAGAATTGGCCCACGGCCTCCTACCATAATACGGCGACTCCCGCTCTGACCAAGACGGACGAAGTCGTCACGATACGCGCGGCGAGCAACAACCCGGGCGTCGCGGTCAAGGAGGGACGGGAACTTACTTTCGAGGCGAACAACAATAACGGAAACATATGGAGCACGGCGCAGACGGTTACGGTGGAGGCTCTTTCCGACGACAATCTGCTCGATGAAAGGGCGATTCTGTCGCACGAGGTGTTAAGCGGCCTCGCATCGGAGTACTCCTGGATAACCGCCGGCGGCAGGGTGAACGTGAACGTTATGGACGACGACTATCCAAGTCTCATGATAACCGGGGCGACAGCGTCGGAGAGCGATGAGACTCTCGATTTCACGGTGAGGCTGAGCACGACCAGCAGTCGCCGCGTGACGGTGCCCTGGACGGTGATTGCTGCAGGTCCGGACGCGGGAACGGCGACGCCCGGGACGGCGGACAGCGGGGACTACGACCATTCGAGCGCGAGGAGCGGGACTCTTGTTTTCTACGAGGGGGGACCGCTGACGCGGACCATATCGGTGCCGATAAACGACGATTCCGTGTCGGAAGGAGACGAGACGGTGAAGGTGTCTTTGGGAACTCCCAGTCCGGGCGATGTGCGCGTTTCTGGTTCTGGGGTGGCCACGGGCACCATAGTGGACGACGACGAGAGGACGGTGGTCGGCGCGGCGTCGGGAGAGTTTTCGCAGGGAGACACCAGGGTGACGGTGGATTCGAGGCTTCCGGAGGACACTGGGCTCGAGGTGGTACTGCCTACGGAGCTTGAGCGTGGCGGGGAAGCGATAGGGGATCTGGTCGTCACCCTGCGGGAGGCGGACGCGGACGTGGAGATAGACGACGATCTTTTCGGATACACGGGAGACGACGCGGACCACGTGCTGGTGGACGTGGACGTTTCCCCTGCGCCGGATGCCGCCGTGCGGATATGCCTTCCGGTGACGGAGGGGCTTCGGAGCGCGGCAGGAAAGCGGAGGCTTTACCTAGTAAGGTTCTCCGGAGGGTCGTGGGAGAGGCTTTCCTCGACCGTGGAGGGGGAGATGGTGTGCGCGGACTCGAGCGGATTTTCTCCTTTTGCCGTGGTGTACGACCTGATGAACTCGGTCTCGGGAAGCGACGGCAGGACTCCGTCTTCCCCGAATGAGATGAACTCGGGTACGGGAAGCGGTGGCGGCGGATGCGCGATTTCGGATGAGAATCGGTTCGCCTCGCCGTGGGTGTGGTTTTCCTCTCCTGTGCTGCTGGCTATGCTGCTACCTCTTTTGTTTTTCGGACGCTTTCGAAAGAGAGGCCGACGGCTTCCGCCGTAGAAATGGGTTGTTCCTCACTCGATAAGGTCCTCTCTCTGCGGTAAATCGCGTTTTTCAGACCTCCGAAGCCGGGAATTTGTGCGGGCACCCCGGGCAAAAGAATCTGGTCTTGCGCAGTTCAAAAAGTTCTTCACTGCGTGATGTTCGAGCTTTCTTGCTGGTTGGCGAAAACAGCGACATGCAATGCCCGTTGCCGTCAAAGAGAAAGCCGTAGCAGCGAAACTTTGCGGGGAGACCGTCCCCCTGTTTTCCCCCGCCGATATGTAACCGACCAAAAAACACGAAAACGGCGTTTTGCAGTGCCTCGCGAAAAATCAAATCGCGCAATATCAGTGTGTTGCATTTCTAAACCGCTGAACTCAGTACTTTCGAAAAAAACCGTTCCCGCCGCTTTGCAGGAAGAAACTTTCTCCAACTCCGCAACGCGAACGACCCGTCGGCGTCCGGTTCCCCACATTCCGCCAAGCCCGTACGCGGAAGCGGACCCGCCGTTTTTGCCTTTTCACTTCGTTGCATTACAATTCTTTCGGGACACGCGGACAACGACGCACCCTCCAAAAGGAAATTCATGCTCGCTTCAGACCTCACGGAAGAACGGAAATTGGTGAAAGACCTCGTTTCTGAGTTCGCGAGGAAGGAAATCGCGCCTCTCGCTTCGGAGCTCGACAGGAAATGCGCCTTTCCCGGGGAAATCGTCTCGAAGCTTTTCGACCTGGGATTCATGGGACATTTCGTGCCCGAGCGGTACGGCGGAAGCGGCCTCGACTACCTTTCGTACGTCATGGCGGTCGAGGAAATATCCAGGGCCTGCGCCTCGACCGGAGCAATAGTCATGGTTCACAATTCGCTCGCCTGCGGACCGATACTGGAATTCGGCACCGAGGAGCAGAAAAAGAAATACCTTCCGGCGCTCTGCGGCAGCAAACTCGGGTGCTTTTCCCTGAGCGAGCCCGAGTCCGGCTCCGACGCGGCCAGCATAACCGCGACCGCGGTGAAAAAAGACGGCGGCTACGTCGTAAACGGGATAAAAAGCTGGGTCACGAACGGTTCCGAGGCGGCACTCGCGGTACTTTTCGCGAGAACCGACAAGTCGAAAAAAAGCAGGGGAATCACGGCATTCCTGGTCGACCTAGACGCGCCCGGCATCTCTCTGGGAAAGTCGGAGAGCAAGCTCGGCATAAAGGCCACCAGCACCTCCCAGCTCGTGTTCGAGAACTGCGAACTCTCTTCGGACTCGGTCCTCGGAAAAGAGGGGGAGGGATTCCCGATAGCGATGAAATCGCTCGACGCGGGAAGAATAGCGGTCGCGGCCCAGGCGGTGGGCATAGCGCAGGCGGCGCTCGACGCCTCGGTGGAATACTCGACCCGGAGAAAGGCTTTCGGAAGAACGATATCCGGTTTCCAGGGCGTTCAGTTCGCCCTCGCCGACATGGCGACCGAGATCGAGGCTTCCAGGCTTCTCGCCCACAGGGCGGCCGCCATGAAAGACGCCGGCGCGGACATCTCCAAGCTGTCCGCCATGGCGAAGCTCCACGCGTCCGAAACCGCAATGCGGGTCGCAACCAAGGCCGTCCAGGTGCACGGAGGAAACGGATACACGACCGATTATCCCGTGGAACGCCATTTCAGGGACGCCAAGATAACCGAGATATACGAAGGCACCTCCGAGATACAGAGAATGGTAATCGCGAGACAGCTGCTGGCTGGCTGCGCCTAGCGGCGGGAGGACCGGAAACCGCCGGCGGCGGACGCGGAGATAGAACATGCGGGCATCGGACATAAGCAATGTGGGAATCGTGGGAGCGGGAACCATGGGAACCGGCATCGCCCAGCTCGTCGCTTCGGAAAAAATGGAGGTTCTCCTGCTGGACGTTGAAAGGGACGTGGCCGAAAGAGCGGTCCGGAAAATAGAAAAGAGCCTGGAACGGCTCGAACGGAAAGGAGAAATCGACCGGGACGCGGCCCGCGAAACCGTCGCCAGGATACGGCCGACGGCGGACTACGGGGAGTTCGGCTCCGCGGCCGTCGTGGTCGAGGCGGTAAGCGAGAACGCGGCGGTAAAAAAGGCGGTCTTCGCGAAGATCGAGGAAAACGCGCCCGAAGACGCCGTGGTTGCGACCAACACTTCGACCCTTTCGGTCACCGGACTCGCGGCCGAAGCCCGGCGGCCCGAGCGCGTGGTGGGAATTCATTTTTTCAATCCCGCCCCGGTGATGAA
This sequence comes from Thermodesulfobacteriota bacterium, assembly GCA_965243595.1. Classification (GTDB taxonomy): domain Bacteria; phylum Desulfobacterota_D; class UBA1144; order Nemesobacterales; family Nemesobacteraceae; genus Nemesobacter. The sequence goes on along the minus strand of OZ251569.1, from coordinate 1,159,280 downwards.
GCTGGTCGAGGTGATAAGAACCCCGAAGACTTCGGACGGGACGATGGATTTCGCGATGGACTTCGCGCGGGCGCTGGGAAAGCGCCCCGTCGCCGCCGCAGACAGGGCGGGATTCGTCGTTAACAGGATCCTTCTGCCGATGATAAACGAGGCGGTCTTCGCCCTGGACGAGGGAGTGGCGCGGGCGGAGGAAATCGACGAGGCGATGAAGCTCGGGGCGAACCACCCGATAGGACCGCTCGCGCTCGCCGACCTCATAGGACTGGACGTGGTGCGGGACATACTCGACGCGCTTTACCGGGAATTCGGGGACCCGAAGTTCAGGGCGGCCCCGCTGCTTCGGGAAACGGTGCGGGCGGGACGCCTGGGAAGAAAGACGGGACAAGGTTTTTTCGAATACGACAGACAAGGGCGGAGGTGAATCATGTACAAGGACATTCTGTTTGAGACGAAGGAAGACGACGTCGGCGTACTTACGCTCAACAAGGAAAAGTCGCTGAACGTTCTCGGCAGGGAAACGATTCTCGAGCTTGAGAAGCTCGCCGGGGAGCGGCTCGGCGACGGAAACCTGAAGGCGCTCGTCGTCACGGGAGCCGGAAGCAAGGCGTTTGCGGCGGGGGCGGACGTGAAGCAGATGCGGGATATGAGCGTAAAGGAATTCGAGGCGTACTGCGAGGCGGCCCACGGGTTTTTCGGCCGCCTGGGAAGCGCGCCGTTTCCCGTAATAGCCGCGGTGAACGGATACGCGCTGGGAGGAGGATTCGAACTCGCCCTGGCGTGCGACATCCGAATCGCGGCGTCTTCGGCCAGAGTGGGCTTCCCCGAAACCAGGCTCGGGCTTTTCCCCTGCTGGGGAGGAAGCACCAGGGCCGCGGCGCTCGCGGGTCCGTCGAAGACGAAGGAACTCGTGTTCACGGGAGAAATGATAACCGCTTCGGAAGCTCTCGAGGCGGGACTGGTGAACAGGGTGGTCGAGCCCGAAAAACTCATGGAAGAGGTCATGAAAACGGCGGGACGGATAGCGAAAAACGCCCCGCTCGCGATAAGCTGCGCCAAAGAGGTGATAAACGGAGTGCACGGAGAGGAGCTTTCGCGGGGACTGGCCCGCGAGCTCGAAACGGGACTGCGGTGTTTCGATTCGCGCGACAGGGTCGAAGGAATGGGAGCGTTCGTCGAGAAAAGAGACGCGCGCTTCGAGGGAAGATAGGCAATGGAAAAGACGGTGCTATGCTCGCCTCTCCGAACCGCCGTGGGCGCGTTCGGAGGAACCCTGAGAGACGTCTCCGCGGTCGAACTGGGAACGACGGTGGTAAGGGAGATTCTCTCGAAAACCGCCGTTTCGCCGCGGGAGATAGACGACTGCGTGATGGGAAACATACTGGGGGCGGGACTCGGACAGAATCCCGCGAGACAGGTGGCCATGGGGGCGGGACTCGGAGCGGAGACTCCGGCTGTCACCGTGAACAGGCTCTGCGGCTCGGGACTCCAGTCGGTGGCCATGGCCGCCCAGGCCGTAAAGTCCGGGGACTGCGGCTGCGTCGTCGCGGGAGGAACGGAGAACATGAGCGCCGCGCCCTTTTACCTCAGAAAGGCCAGGTGGGGATACAGGATGTCCTCGCCCTCCGACGAAATCGTGGACGGGATGGTCTACGACGCTCTCTGGGACGTCTTTAACGACTGTCACATGGGGATAACGGCGGAGAACCTGGCGGAGAAATACGAAATATCGAGACCGGAGCAGGACGCCTTCGCGTACCGAAGCCAGATGAAGGCCAGGGCGGCCGCGGAGAGCGGAAAATTCGCCGAGGAGATCGTGCCCGTTTCGGTTCCCGCGGGAAAGGGAGACCCGGTCGAGTTCGTTTCCGACGAGCATCCCAGGCCCGACATAACTCCCGAGCGGATCTCGGCGATGAAGCCCGCGTTCAAAAAGGACGGCACGGTGACGGCGGCCAACTCCTCGGGCATAAACGACGGCGCCGCCGCGGTGCTGGTCGCCTCCGAAAGCAGGGCTGAAAGGCTGGGACTAGAACCTTCGGCCTCGGTCGTGTCCTTCGCGGTGGCGGGAGTCGACCCGGCGATCATGGGAATCGGGCCCGTTCCCGCGATGCGCTCGGCGCTCGGCAAGGCGGGACTTTCGATGGAAGACATGGATCTCGTGGAACTCAACGAGGCGTTCGCCGCGCAGGCCCTCGCCGTGACGAGGGATTTTCCCGTGCCGGAAGAAAAGCTGAACGTAAACGGCGGAGCCATAGCCCTGGGCCATCCCGTCGGGGCCACCGGAGCGGTGCTGCTGGTGAAGCTTCTCCGGGAGATGGAAAGGATGTCCGAAGCCAGGTACGGGATGGTCTCCCTGTGCATAGGGGGAGGAATGGGGATAGCAATGATCGTGGAAAAGCTGTAGACTCTGGAGCCGGAGGCAATCGTTTCAATGAGCGAAAGCGTGAAAATCGAGATAATGGACGACGGTCCCCTGATAGTCAGCAACCTCCCCTCGCTCGTGGATTCCGGGGGAGAGAGGATGGATACCGGGAAGAAAACCGCGCTTTGCCGCTGCGGCGCCTCGCGGAACAAGCCCCTGTGCGACGGCTCCCACAGAAGCGCCGGGTTCAAAAGCGCCCTTCCTCCCGCCGAAGGCGGAGAATCCGGCGGCGGGGAAGACGGTCTCGTAAGGGTGCTGCGAAACGGTCCCTACGAGGTGTGCGGAAACATGGAGCTCTGCGTGGAAGACGAAGCGGGGACAAGCGGCGGCGACCCCTACTACCTCTGCCGCTGCGGCGCCTCGCGGAACAAGCCCTTCTGCGACGGCTCCCACAAGGAAAGCGGCTTTACGGGCTGACGCTCGAAACTTTCAAATAAGGAGAGGATGAAAAAATGGTTCTTACGCCTTCCACGATGATACCGCTGGGGAGCGAGGCTCCCGACTTTCGCCTTCCCGACGCGGTAAGCGGCAGGGAACTTTCCCTGGGAGAGCTGAAATCCGACGTCGCCACCGTGGTGATGTTCATATGCAACCACTGCCCCTACGTGAAGCACGTCCAGGGCGGGCTGGTGGAACTGGCCCGGGACTACGCGCCGAGGGGAGTTTCCTTCATCGCCGTAAACTCCAACGACGTCGAGAACTATCCCGACGATTCCCCCGAGAAAATGAAGGAAACGGCCGAGGAGAAGGGATACCCGTTCCCCTACCTGTTCGACGGGACACAGGAAGTGGCTAGGGTCTACGACGCCGCCTGCACCCCGGACTTCTTCGTCTACGACAAGAACATGAGATGCGTCTACAGGGGCCAGCTCGACGACTCGAGACCCGGAAACGGAAAACCCGTGACAGGGGCGGACATGCGAAAGGCTCTCGACGCCGTCGCGGCGGGAGAGGAAATCACGTGGGAGCAGGTCCCGAGCGTCGGATGCAACATAAAATGGAAAAAGTGATCTTCCCCCGGGGGAAAGTACGGGCGCAATCCCGACCGTTCCTTCCCCGCGCCCGTCCATGAAACGGATTTCCGAGAAAGACCCGCGCTCGCCGGAGCCCGAGGATTTCATAAGGGCCGGGGTGCGCCGGGAGGCGGAGGCCGGAGGACCGAAACCCCTTACGCGGTTTCCGCCGGAACCCAACGGCTACCTCCACATCGGCCACGCCAAGTCCATATGTCTCAATTTCGGAATCGCCGAGGAATTCGGCGGAAAATGCAACCTGCGCCTCGACGACACCAATCCCGCCAGGGAGGACGTGGAGTACGAGGAATCCATAAAAAGGGACGTGAAGTGGCTGGGCTTCGACTGGGGAGACCGCCTCCGCTACGCGTCCGACTACTTCGACAAGCTCTACGAGTACGCCGTGGAGCTTACGGCGAGAGGAAAGGCGTACGTGGACGACCTGGGAGCCGAGGAAATAAGAGAGTACAGGGGAACGCTCTCCGAACCCGGCAGGGAGAGCCCCTCGAGAACGCGGTCCGTCGAGGAGAACCTCGACCTTCTGCGGAGAATGAGAGGCGGCGAGTTCGAGGAGGGGCGGTACGTGCTCAGGGCGAAAATAGACATGGCGTCGGGCAACATCAACATGCGCGACCCCGTGATGTACAGGATCATGAACAAGTCCCACCCGCGCACCGGCGACGCCTGGCCGATCTATCCCATGTACGACTGGGCCCACGGACAGAGCGACTCGCTGGAAGGCGTGACGCATTCTCTCTGCACGCTCGAGTTCGAGGACCACCGCCCCCTCTACGACTGGTTCATAGCGCAGCTCGGCATACACCACCCCCGCCAGATAGAGTTCGCGAGGCTCAACGTAAGCTACTCGGTGCTGAGCAAGAGAAACCTGGCGAAGCTCGTCTCCGAGGGACTCGTGGACGGGTGGGACGACCCCAGGATGCCCACCATATCGGGGCTTCGCAGACGGGGCTACACGCCCGAGTCGATAAGAAACTTCTGCCGCGCGATAGGCGTGACCAAGCAGGACAGCGTCATAGACGTGGAGCTTCTAGAGCACAGCGCGAGAGACGACCTCAACGCGAGGGCGCAGAGAAGGATGGCGGTGCTCGACCCTCTCAGGGTCGTGATAGCGAACTACCCCGAGGGAGCGACCGAGGAGCTGGACGCCGTGAACAACCCCGAGGACCCTTCCGACGGACGCCGCAAGGTCGCGTTTTCGGGGGAGATATTCATCGAGAAGGACGACTTCATGGAAAATCCCCCGAAAAAGTTCCACAGGCTTCATCCCGGTTCCGAGGTCAGGCTCAGGTACGCCTACATCGTAAGATGCGTGGGTTTCGAGAAAGATCCCGACACGGGCGAAGTGACGGAGGTGCGCTGCGAGTACGACCCGAGCACCAGGGGCGGCACGGCGCCCGACGGAAAAAAGATAAGGGGCACACTGCACTGGGTCTGCACGAAGCGCGCGGCGCGGGCGACCGTGAGACTCTACGACAGGCTCTTCACCGTCGCCGACCCCATGGGCGGGGAGCGGGAATTCACCGAGTTTCTCAACCCCGACTCCCTTCGGACGCTTGAGAACTGCGCGGTCGAGGAGTCTCTTTCCGACCCCGATCCCGGAACGAACTACCAGTTCGAAAGAAAGGGGTACTTCGTGGCCGACCCGGCGGAATCGAAACCCGGCGCGCCCGTTTTCAACAGGACCGTCTCCCTGAGGGACTCGTGGGCGCGGCAATCGGGGAAAGGATGAAACCGGCGACCATGAGCCGGAGCGTGGAGAAGACGGACGAATCTCGGGGAAAAGAGAAAATGAGAGGCGAAGAGATTTCGGCAAAAAAGGTAACGGTTAGAAAGGCGCTGCCCGGGGACGCCGAGGCGATGGCCGCCATACTGAGGGAAATAGGATGGTCGGAGAGAAGGAATTCCCTCCCCGCGGAAGAAGTTTCGTCCCCCATCCGCCGTCTTCTCGCCCACGCGCGCGACTGCCCGGAAGGCCATACGGTGTACGCGGCCCGCGGTCCCCGGGACGAGGTTCTGGGATTCGCGGCGGTTCACTGGGTGCCGTTCATAATGCTCGGCGGCTTCGAGGGCTATCTCTCGGATCTTTTCGTAAGTCCTTCGGCGGGCGGGGCGGGAGTCGGCAGCAGGCTCGTGGAGGCCGTCATGAAGGAAGGAGAGCGAAGAGACGCCTACCGTCTCATGGTCACGAACGGAAAGAGCAAGGAGTCCTACCTGCGGGGGTTTTACTCCAAAAAAGGCTGGACCGAAAGACCCGGAGTCGCCAACTTCACCTACTACTACAAGGAACCCTGGTCCTGACCATGCCTGAAAGACCGAACGAAGAAGCCATCCTGCTCGTGCACTCCCCGGACCGTCCCGGCCTGGTGCGCGCCGTGACCGATTTCATATTCAGCCACGGGGGAAACATCCACGCCCTCCAGCACTGCGTCGACGCGGCCGACATGGTGACTTTCATCCGGGTCAAGTGGGGAATGGACGATTTTTCCCTTCCGCGCGGGGAATGCGCGAAACGGTTCCGCGAGGAAGTGGCCCGGAAGTTCGACATGAAGTTCGAGGTATTCTTCACCGGAGACGTTCCGCGCATGGCCGTTTTCGTCTCGAAACTTCCCCACTGCCTCTCCGACATCGTGTACAGGCTTCGGGCCAGGGAATGGAACGTGGAGATGCCGCTTGTGATAAGCAATCACCCCGACCTGAAGGACCTGGCCGAGGGCTACGGGGCCGATTTCCGCCTGTTCGAGAACGTAGGGGAGAACAAGGAGGAAGCGGAGGCAAGACAGCTCGAGCTTCTCGAGGAATACGAAGCGGACTTCGTGGTGCTGGCCAGATACATGCAGATTCTCAGCGGAGATTTCGTCTCGCGCTACAGAAACAGGATAATCAACATTCACCACTCCTTTCTTCCCGCCTTTCCCGGGGCGCGTCCCTATCACAGCGCCTACGAAAGGGGGGTGAAGGTCGTCGGAGCGACGTGCCACTACGTGACCGAGGAACTTGATTCGGGCCCCATAATAGAGCAGGATGTCATAAGGGTGAACTACAACGACTCGGTGCAAGACCTGGTGAGAAAGGGACAGGACCTGGAAAAACTGGTTCTCTCGAACGCGATCTGGTCCCACATAAACAGGGAGATTCTGATATACAGGAACAGAACCATAGTGTTCAGCAAGTGACCGGCCGGGTTCGCGCGGCCGGCGGGGACGGAGAGATGAAATTCGAAAGCACCGGAAGCTACATAGCGACGAGGGACCTCACCCTGGCGGTAAACGCCGCCGTAACGCTCGAGCGGCCGCTGCTGGTGAAGGGAGAGCCCGGCACCGGCAAGACCATGCTCGCCTTCGAGGTGGCCGAGGCCCTCGGCAAAAAGCTCATAACCTGGCACGTGAAGTCCACCACCACGGCCCAGCAGGGTCTCTACGAGTACGACGCGGTGGCGAGGCTTCGCGATTCCCAGCTGGGGGACGAGAGGGTGAACGACATCTCGAACTACATAAAGAAGGGAAAGCTCTGGGAAGCCTTCGAAAGCCCGGAGCAGGCCGTGCTTCTGATCGACGAGATAGACAAGGCCGACATAGAGTTTCCAAACGACCTGCTGCTCGAGCTCGACAAGATGGAATTCTACTGCTACGAGCTCGCGAGAACCGTAAGGGCTCTCAGGAGGGTGATAGTGATAATCACCTCGAACAACGAGAAGGAACTGCCGGACGCGTTTCTCAGAAGATGCTTTTTCCACTACATAGCCTTTCCCGACCGCGGCACGCTGGAAGAGATAGTGAGGGTTCACTACCCCGATCTGGGCAGAAAACTCCTGGACAACGCGCTTTCTCTCTTCTACTCGGTGAGGGAAATCGACGGTCTGAAGAAAAAGCCGTCCACAAGCGAGCTCATAGACTGGATAAAGCTCCTCGTCGCGGGGGAAATATCCGCGGGGGAGCTTGCCGAAACGGACCTCTCCGAGAGCCTGCCGCCCTACTCCGGAGCGCTTGTAAAGAACGAGCAGGACTACGACGCCCTCGAGAGCCTGAGACGAAGGTTCCGGGGGTAACGGCGGAGCCGCGGCCATGTTTCTCGACTTTTTCCTGCTGCTGAAAAACGACGGATTTCCCGTCACGATAAAGGAGTACCTGGTTTTTCTGGAAGCCCTGGACCGGGACGTCGCCGATTACAGTCCCGAGGACTTCTACTACCTGTGCCGCTGTTCCATGGTGAAGCACGAACGGCACATGGACAGGTTCGACAGGCTTTTTTCCGCCTACTTCAGGGGGGTGGAGCTTGTGGACGCGGACGAATTCATGAAGATCCCCGACCGGTGGCTTCGCAGGAACTTCGAGAACGTACTCTCCGAGGAGGACAGAGAGGCCGTAAGAGCCATGGGCGGACTCGAAGAGATCATGAAAAGACTTCGGGAGATACTGGAGACGCAGAAAAAACGCCACCAGGGGGGCGGCACGTGGGTGGGCACCGGGGGAACTTCTCCCTACGGAGCGTACGGCTACAACCCGGCGGGAATACGAATCGGGCAGGACGGCGGAAGGCATAGGAGGGCGGTGAAGGTATGGGACAGAAGGGAGTTTCGCGACCTCGACGACTCGGTGGAACTCAACGTGAGGAACATGAAGATGGCCCTCAGAAGACTCAGGATTCTCACCAGGGAAGGCAGGGGCGAGGAACTCGACATCGACGGAACGATAGACAAAACGTCGAGAAACGCGGGACTGCTCGACCTCGAGTTCGTCGCGGCGAAGAGAAACAACGTGAAAGTCCTCATGTTTTTCGACGTGGGAGGCTCGATGGACGATCACGTCGAGCTGTGCTCGAGACTTTTTTCGGCCGCCAGACACGAATTCAAGCATCTCGAGTTCTACTACTTTCATAACTGCATCTACGAGAGGGTGTGGAAAGACAACGAAAGGCGGTTCCGCGAGCAGATACCGACCTTCGACGTTCTCAACAAGTACAACGGCGACTACAGGTGCGTCATAGTCGGAGACGCGTCGATGTCCCCGTGGGAACTGGTCTATCCGAACGGAAGCGTAGAGCACAACAACGACGAGCCGGGAATCAGGTGGCTCGACAGGATAAGGGAGAAGTATCCTTCCACGGTATGGCTGAATCCCGTGCCGGAAGAAGAGTGGAAGTGGACGGAAAGCATAGGAATGCTGAAGAACTTCTACGAAGACGCGATGTTTCCCCTGACCCTCTCGGGCATAAAGGACGCCGCGGCCGCCCTCACGAGGAAAAACCGCCGCGCGGGCGCCGCGGCGACCCCTCCATGAAGATCCACATCGTAAACGCCTTCGCCGAAGGACCGGCTTCGGGAAACCCCGCGGGCGTCTGCGTGCTCGAAAAGGAACTGCCGGACGAGGTCAAGCAGAAGATAGCTTTCGATGTCGGCTGCTCGGACACGGCTTTTCTGACGGAAGGAGAAAATGTTTTCGCCCTCAGGTGGTTCACGCCGACGACCGAGGTCGACCTCTGCGGTCACGCCACCCTCGCGAGTGCCCACGTTCTGTGGGAGCTCGGCCGCGTCCCGACTCGGGAGGAAATTCGATTCTCCACGAAAAGCGGAATCCTCACGGCCGCAAACGAAGGCGGCCTGGTGGAAATGGACTTTCCGTGCCGGGAACCTTGGGAAATCGAGGCGCCGGAGAGTCTCTCGGCGGCCATTTCCCGAAAGCCTCTTTACGTCGGAAGAAACGACTCCGACCATATGGTCCTTTACGAAAGCGAGGAAATCGTGAGAAACGCCGCCCCGGAGATGCGCCACGTAAAGGAACTGGGCTCGAGAGGACTTATCGTAACGGCCGTTTCCGGCTCCGCGCGCTACGACTTCGTCTCGCGCTTTTTCGCGCCGAACGCCGGCATAGACGAGGACCCCGTCACGGGTTCCGCCCACTGCTGCCTGTGTCCCTTCTGGAGCCGGAGACTGGGGAAAAAGGAACTTGTCGGCTACCAGGCATCCGAGAGGGGCGGCATAGTGCGCGCAAGACTTCTCGAAGACAGGGTGCTTCTGGCCGGAAAAGCGTCCACGGCTGCGGTCCTTGAAATCTCCGCGCGACGGGAGTGACGGGCGAGTACCCCCGTCTCGGAATCACCTCTCCCCGTTCGCGGAGAGACACCGCCCGCGCCACCGCAGTTCTCGGGAAATTCACAAACTTCTTTTTTTCAGTAGAATTAGAGGCCGACGACCTGTTCAAGGGCGGCGTAGCCAAGAGGTAAGGCAACGGTCTGCAAAACCGTCATACCCCGGTTCGAATCCGGGCGCCGCCTCCATTCCAGACACCGTTTGAGCCCGGGTGGCGGAATTGGTAGACGCAAGGGACTTAAAATCCCTCGGGACAATGTCCCATGCCGGTTCGAGTCCGGCCCCGGGCACTTGTTTTCTCCAAGGTCGCGTCGGGAGTCTTTCGCAAACCGTCTATGTCGCGGCGATCCAGACGCTCAAGAGCGTCGTTGCCGCTGAACCCCGCGGCCATGCGCACCAGCCGAGGAGTACCATCAGTGTGCCTCGCGATATTCCTCGCAGTATCGACGATAAATTCACTGGCCCCTTCGGCCGTGTGCGCGTTGCCCGGCCGAAGGGTTGCCGCCCTCCCCGTCAACAGCCATCAACATAAACAACCGCCGTTAAATCAGATAAGGCGGAAAAATCCGCGGCGCGCGAAAGCGGGAATGTCTCCGGCTCTCCGCACAGCGGTTTCCGGACCGTTTTTCGCGGGAGGTTCCCCTGTTCGCCGCGAGGATCGGGGTTTTTCCACCTTCGGCCCAGGCCACGTCCGGGCACTTCCAGGACCCGGCGGAACGGCCGCCCCGGTTGCGGGAAAATGCCTAGGGAACCGGGTTTTTTCAGAATGGGGGGGGGGGTAGAGAGCGTAAAACTCTTGACATTGAGGCTAGAAATTCTTAAACTGTTTATTAGGAATGGAAACAAAAGCCGAAGGGATTTCATCGTTTCATAGTTGAAATCGCGAGAGGAGGAACGATCATGGAATACGGAGTGAAGCCGTTGGCGGAGAAACCGTCCTCGGATCTTGAGAAGCGAACCGCGGTTTCGGTTCGGAAAGACTTTTGCGAAGCGAGGCGCTCGGGCTCTTTGTCGTTCTCCGGCGCCGGCGGGTCGGAGTCTTCCGGTCCGAACGCTCTCCGCGGCGAAGAAGTCGCGGACACGAAGGTCGAAGCGCGGACCGCCCGCGTAATACCCCCCCCCTATTTCAATCTGGAACACGATTAGGATTTCCCGGATTCCTGGCTCGGGCTTTTATTCTCGTTCTGTTTCTGGCCGCGGGAGTTTCGTACCTCCCGTCCGACGCTTCCGCATTTCATGACAGATCCCCGGATAAGTGGTTAAGACACGGTTGGTATTCTGTCAATCCTTTAAAAACTACCGGTTATCGAGCCCGGACGGGCAGACAGACCTTCAGGATGGAGTTAAGGAGCGATCAAAGTTTTTGGAACACAGAGATCTTTTACGCCTGTCCCTGGAGCGCAAAACCGACAAGTCAAACCGCCGCCAACAACGTGTCGGGATGCTCAGTGATTGCTAATAGACCTAACTTCCGCTACTGGACGCGAGACTTTGACGTGACCCAGGCCATGGTCGACAACGGAAATTTCTGGGTAACGGCGAAACGGGGAAACACGACTCTGATTGCCTTCCGGGTTCCGCTGTACGGTCTGGATGTGAGTCCTGGCGGGGGGCTTTCGCTTGAAGAGGGAGAAAGCGGGACGTACATGGTGAAGCTCAAAAATTGGCCCCTGCTCCTCGAGTACAGTGCGGATCCTGCTGTGCTGACCAAGACGGATGAAGTTGTCACGATACGCGTGGCGAGCAACAACCCGGGCGTCGTGGTCAAGGAGGGACGGGAACTTACTTTCGAGGCGAACGACGATAACGGCAATATATGGAGCACGGCGCAGACGGTGAGGGTGGAGTCTGTTTCCGACGACAATTCGCTCGACGAGAGGGCGACCCTGTCGTTCGAGGTGTCAAGCGACAGCCCGTCGGAGTACTCCTGGATTGCCGGCGACGACAGGTTGAATGTGAAAGCGAACGTCATGGACGACGACTACCCCGGTCTCACGATAACCGGGGCGACGGCGTCGGAGAGCGATGAGACGCTCGATTTCACGGTGAAGCTGAGCACGACCAGCAGTCGCCGGGTGACGGTGGACTGGACGGTGATTGCGGAGGGAGCGGACGCGGGGACGGCGACTCCCGGGACGTCGGGCAGCGGGGACTACGACTACTGGAGCACGGTGGGAGGGACGCTTGTCTTTTCCGAGGGGTCTCCGCTGACGCGTGTCATATCGGTGCCGATAAACGACGATTCGGTGTTGGAAGGAGACGAGACGGTGAAGGTGTCTTTGGGCACTCCCAGTCCGGGCGACGTGCGCGTTTCGGGTTCAGGGGTGGCCACGGGCACCATAGTGGACGACGACGAGAGGACGGTGGTCGGAGCGGCGTCGGGAGAGTTTTCGCAGGGAGAGACCAGGGTGACTGTGGATTCGAGGCTTCCGGAGGACACGGGGCTCGAGGTGGTTCTGCCTGCGGAGCTTGAGCGTGGCGGGGAGGCGATAGGGGGTCTGGTCGTCACCCTTCGGGAGGCGGACGCGGACGTGGAGATAGACGATGACCTTTTCGGATACACGGGAGACGACGCGGACCACGTGCTGGTGGACGTGGACGTTTCCCCCGTGCCGGACGCCGCCGTGAGGATATGCCTTCCGGTGACGGAGGAGCTTCGCATGGCGGCGGGAGAGCGGAGGCTTTACCTGATAAGGTTCTCGGGAGGGTCGTGGGAGAGGCTTTCCTCGACTGTGGAGGGGGAGATGGTGTGCGCGGCCACGAGCGGATTTTCTCCTTTCGCGGTGGTGTACGAGCAGACGACGAACATGGGCTCGGGCAGTGGAAACTCGGGAAACGGTGGAAGCGGTGGCGACGGCGGATGCGCGATTTCAGGTGAGAAGCGGTTCTCATCGTCGGTGTTGCTGACGGCGCTGCTGCCTCTTTTGTTTTTCGGACGCTTTCGAAAGAGAGGCAGAAGTTTTCCGCAGGGGGAATAAATTTTCCTCCTCATCTATAGGCTTCTCAACCGAAGACGACGACATAGGCCCGTTGCTGTTGAGAAGCAACCAGATTCGGCATTTCTCGCATGGCTCCGTAGGAGCGAAACTTTGCGGAGAGATCGTTTCCCCGTTTTCTCCCGCCGATATGTAACCGCCCAAGAAACTCGAAAACGGCGTTTTGCAACGTCTCGCGAAAAATCAAGTCGCGCAAATATCGGTATGTTACGTTTCTAAACCGTTGAAGCTCAGGATTTCCGAAAAAAACCGTCCCCGTTTCCTTACGAGAAGAAACTTCCTTCAACTCCGTGAGGTGGAACGACTCGTCAATCCACAGTTCCCCGCGTTCCGCCGAGCCCGCCCGCGGAAGCGGGGCGGGGTCGCTGCTTCGGCGGTTTGAAATCACGGGGTCGGCATTTACGGGAAAGCGTCAACATCTCTCTTGACACAGGGGTTGAAATGCTTTTATAATTACCTTCGGTGGTTTCACGGTTGCTGGAGGGAAAGCAATGGAAAAGAAAACTGAAACGAAACTTCACACGCGCTTTTCGGTTTCTGGGAAAACACGCGAGGCTGGAAGAGCCCTGCGCGGCGTACATGACGGACTGAACGGGAGCCGCTTTCATGATACCCCCCCCCCTATTTTAATCTAGAACCCGCGCGGGCTTTCCTTGGGTTTCTGGCTCGGGCTTTCCTTCTCGTTCTGTTTCTGGCCGCGGGAGTTTCGTTCCTCCCGCCCGATGCTTCCGCCAATCATAACAGCTGGACGGATAAGTGGTTAAGACACAATTGGCTTTTTTGGAATGTTTTATCAACTGATGGTCCCTATCGAGCCCGGACGGGCATACAGAGCTTCGGGTTGTGGATAGCTCAAGGTCAAAGCGAATGGAGCACCGAAAGCTTTTACGCCTGTCCCTGGAACGCAAAACCGACAAGTCAACACGCCGCAAACAACGTGTCGGGATGCGAATTGTTTGCTCGGTTCCCTCGTGGATTACACTGGAGGCGAGACTTTGAAGTGACCCAGGCCATGGTCGACAACGGAGAATTCTGGGTAACGGTGAGACAGGGAACTCAAACTTCCGTTGCCTTCTGGGTTCCGCTGTACGGTTTGGATGTGAGTCCTGGCGGGGAGCAGCCCCCGCTTGAGGAGGGAGAAAGCCGGACGTACATGGTGAAGCTCAAGAATTGGCCCGTGCAACTCAGGGGTCAGAATAACCCTGAGCTGACCAAGACGGACAAAGTCGTCACGATACGCGTGGCGAGCAACAACCCGGGCGTCGTGGTCAAGGAGGGAGGGGAACTTACGTTCGAGGCGGACAACGATAACGGCAATATATGGAGCACGGCGCAAACGGTGAGGGTGGAGGCTGTTTCCGACGACAATTCGCTTGACGAGAGGGCGGCTCTGTCGTTCGAGGTGTCAAGCGACAGCCCGTCGGAGTATTCCTGGATTGCCGGCGACGACAGGTGGAACGTGAAAGCGAACGTCATGGACGACGACTACCCCGGTCTCACGATAACCGGGGCGACGGCGTCGGAGAGCGATGAGACGCTCGATTTCACGGTGAAGCTGAGCACGACCAGCAGTCGCCGGGTGACGGTGGACTGGACGGTGATTGCGGAGGGAGCGGACGCGGGGACGGCGACGCCCGGGACGTCGGGCAGCGGGGACTACGACTACTGGAGCACGGTGGGAGGGACGCTTGTTTTTTCCGAGGGGTCGCCTCTGACGCGTGTCATATCGGTGCCGATAAACGACGATTCCGTGTTGGAAGGAGACGAGACGGTAAAGGTGTCTTTGGGAACTCCCAGTCCGGGCGACGTGCGCGTTTCGGGTTCAGGGGTGGCCACGGGCACCATAGTGGATGACGACGAGAGGACGGTGGTCGGAGCGGCGTCGGGAGAGTTTTCGCAGGGAGAGACCAGGGTGACGGTGGATTCGAGGCTTCCGGAGGACACGGGGCTCGAGGTGGTTCTGCCTGCGGAGCTTGAGCGTGGCGGGGAGGCGATAGGGGGTCTGGTCGTCACCCTTCGGGAGGCGGACGCGGACGTGGAGATAGACGACGATCTTTTCGGATACACGGGAGACGACGCGGACCACGTGCTGGTGGACGTGGACGTTTCCCCCGTGCCGGATGCCGCCGTGAGGATATGCCTTCCGGTGACGGAAGAGCTTCGCATGGCGGCGGGAGAGCGGAGGCTTTACCTGATAAGGTTCTCGGGAGGGTCGTGGGAGAGGCTTTCCTCGACCGTGGAGGGGGAGATGGTGTGCGCGGCCACGAGCGGATTTTCTCCTTTCGCGGTGGTGTACGAGCAGACGACGAACATGGGCTCGGGCAGTGGAAACTCGGGAAACGGTGGCGACGGCGGATGCGCGATTTCAGGTGAGAAGCGGTTCTCATCGTCGGTGTTGCTGACGGCGCTGCTGCCTCTTTTGTTTTTCGGACGCTTGCGGAAGAGAGGCAGACGGGTTCTTTTTGAATTCAGTAAACGAATATCCCGGCTAAAGAACTATTCTTGAAACTCTCTTTATCCTCTCTTCGTCCGTTTCGGCGTCTTCTCCGCCCTCGGGAATGTTCTTCCCCCTGACGACGGCCGATCTTTTTCCGACCCTCTCGTGCCACGCACGAAGACCCGGAAAATCCTCAAGCGATATTTCCGCCCACCGGTGCGCGTCTATCCACGGCCAGGCTGCGATGTCGGCAATCGAATACTCTCCTCCCAGATAATCGGCCTCGGAAAGCCTGGAGTCGAGCACCCCGTAGAGTCTTTCGGTTTCCGCCGAGTATCTTTTTATCGCGTACGGTATTTTCTCGGGTGCGTATTTCAAAAAGACGTGAAGCTGTCCCTGCATGGGTCCGAGGCCCGACATCTGGAACATGAGCCACTGGACGCACCCGGCTCTCGCGGCGGGGTCGGCAGGCAGGAACCTTCCGGTCTTTTCGGCGAGATAGAGAAGTATGGCCCCTGACTCGAAAATCCTGACGTCCCGCTCGTCGTCCGCTATGGCCGGAATTCGCCCGTTGGGGTTTATGGCCAGAAACCAGGGTTCCTTCTGCTCAAGCGCCGAGAGGTCGAGAACGCGCACCCTGTAAGGCAGTCCCGTCTCCTCGAGCATTATGGAAACCTTTCTTCCGTTGGGAGTGGCCGCTGTGTAGAGATCTATCATTTTCCTCCCTTCCCGCCGCCGGAAAAGGCGGCCGGACTTCCGTCCCGTCTCTGGGCTATCCGCGCTCCCCGAGAGAGCCTGCGTATTCCAAGGCCTCGGGAAAAAACGCCTCGAAATGCCGGTTCATTTCCTCGTAATTGCCGAACAGCTCTTCTTCCGCCCCCGCCAGGGGATTTTCCCTCCCGATCCTTCTCGACACGCCTTCGAACACCGCGGCGAGACCTTCCCGGGTTCCGTATCTCTCGATCCAGCCGCTCGCCACCATCGCCTCCGCGGCCGTCGCCACGGGTTCCGGCAGCATGTACCGCGACCCGAGAATCGCGCCGTACACCCTGTCGAGAAAATCCCCGAAACTTTCATCCGAGTAGGCGTCCCAGTTTCTCGCGAGCAGGTGATCGTAGAAGATGTCGA
The DNA here is from genome assembly GCA_965243595.1 of Thermodesulfobacteriota bacterium. Taxonomy (GTDB): domain Bacteria; phylum Desulfobacterota_D; class UBA1144; order Nemesobacterales; family Nemesobacteraceae; genus Nemesobacter. The sequence continues at coordinate 1,143,181 of OZ251569.1, read as the reverse complement.
CCATGACCCTGCTCCAGCGCCGGCGGCGCGGGCTCACGAGCCTCGCGCTCCGTCTCGTTCTTTCGTGCGAATCCGTCCAGGCGTCGATCCTCCGGTGCATCATTATTCCGCGCCTCACGCCCGCGGAGTATTCGTCCCCCGGCCTGCCCTTGACCATGTCCCCTATGAAATTTCCTACGACGGACTCCGGCTCGTCGCCGGCGAGACGTACGTGGGCCAGGTAGTTCATGACGTAATCTCAGACGGAACTCAGGCGCTCGAGCAGGGAATTCATTCTTCTGACCATGCTCCCGGGATTTTCCATGTACCCGGCGGCCAGAACGGCGTTGTCGAAAAGCTGCTCCGCTATAGTCGCCGCGAGCTCGGGGTCCTTCTCCCTCATGGACGCGAGATTGCGTATGAGGGAATGAGAGCCGTTTATCTCGAGCCTTACCGCCGGACGGACCTCGGAGTCTCCGCCCAGCCTGCCGATTATCCTTTTCATTCCGTGCGTCATCGAGGAGTCGGAGTTAAAGGCGGCGGCGGGACTTTCCACCAGCCTCCGGCTGACCCGCACGTCCCCCACCCTGTCGCCGAGCACTTCCTTCATCCACCCGCAGAGCGACTTTTCCTCCTCGGAAGCCGCCGCGGAAGATTCCTCCGTGTCCTCGTCCCCTAGACCCACGTCCGCGCCGTCGGCCGAGACGATCTTTTTCCCGTCGTACTCCCCCAGCGTCGACATCACGAACTCGTCGACCGGTTCGTAGACGAAAAGAACCTCCACGCCCCTGGAACTGAAAAATTCCATGTGGGGACCTCCCTCGAGCGAATCCCTTCCCCGTCCGAACAGGTAGTATATTTCCTTCTGTCGTTCGGGCATTCCCGAGACGTAATCGTCGAAGGAAACGAGAGCGCCCCTCTCCGCGCCCGAGGACTCGAACCGCAGGAGTTTTTCGAGCCGCTCCCTGTTTTCGAGGTCCGAGGCGACTCCTTCCTTTATGAAGAGACCGAACTTGCGGTAGAAATCTCCGTATCCCCCGGGGTCTTCCCCCGCCGTCTCGCCGAGGAACCTTATGAATCTTTTCGTTACGGCCGAGCCGAGCTTCCGGAGAAGGGAGCTGTCCTGCATGGTTTCCCTCGAGATGTTGAGAGGGATGTCGGCGCTGTCCACGACTCCCCGCAGGAACCTCGCCCATTCGGGCAGAAGCCCCTTGGGAGCCTGGTCTATCAGCACCCTTCTGGAGTAAAGGCTCACGCCCGGGTCCGTTCTTCCCATGCCCAGGCGCTCCACGTTGTCTCCCGGGACGAACAGAAGCACGTTCATGTCGACGGGAGCCTCGGAGGAGAAATGAAGCCTGTAAGACGGGTCGTCGAAAGAGTTTGAGTGAAACCTGTAGAAACCGCCGTATTCCTGGTCGGTAATCCCGTCCCTGTCCCGAAGCCAGACGGCCTCCGTGGTGTTTATCTGCTCGCCGTCGAGCTTTAGGGGAAAGGGAACGAACGCCGAGTATTTCCTGAGAATCTCCCTTATTCTCTCCGCGTCGCAGTACTCCCTTTCCTCTTCCTTGAGGCGCACCGTCACCCTGGTGCCCCTCCTGTGCCCCTTTCCCTTGGAAATCTCGAAGGTTCCGTCTCCCGAGCTTTTCCACACCAGGTGCTCGGAATTCTTCCTGTGGCCGCGGGTCGCGACCTCGACCGAATCGGCCACCATGAAGCAGCTGTAGAAGCCCACTCCGAACTGCCCTATGAGCTTCCCGCCGTCGGCGGCGGCGTCTCCGAGAGCGTCGATGAAGCTCCTCGAGCCGGAACGGGCTATGGTTCCCAGGTTCTCCAAAAGCTCCTTTCTGCTCATCCCCGTGCCGTAATCGGTGAAAGAGACGGAACCCTCCTCCGCGCTTGTGGCTATCTCTATCTCGAGCGGGAGTTTCTCGTCGTATATTTCCTTTTCGGTAAGCTGCATGTACCTGAGTCTCTCGAGGGCGTCGGACGCGTTCGAGACAAGCTCCCTCACGAATATCTCCTTGTCGGTGTAGAGAGAATCGACCACGATGTTCATGAGCCTCTTGACCTCGGCCCGAAACTCGTGTCTTTCCGCTTTTTTCTCCGTCATCGAAAAACCTCCTTGTCCGCGCGGCGCCGCCGGGGGCGGCAGGTGTTCGGATAAAAAATAAGCGTCGCGAAGCTTCTTTTCAAGTGGCGGCGGTTCAGTGCCCTCTCCCCCGCCTGCGCGCGCGGCGGTATTCCCGGCGAAGTCCGACCCAGACGCTGAATATGGCCCCGACGAGCAGTACCGCCAGAGGAAAGCTGGCGGCCAGAACCGCCGCCTGGAACGACTTGAGTCCTCCGCCCAGCAGCAGCACGGCGGGAATGACGCCCCCCAGCAGGCACCAGAACTCCCGCTGGGCCACGGGCGCGTCGAGCCTCCCTCCCGCCGTCATGGCGTCGATGGCCAGGGAACCCGAATTGAGCGAGACGATCAGAAAGGAAAACAGCACGACGATGCTTCCGAGGCAGAGCAGCCGCGCGTGGGGGAACGTCTCGAGCAGCTTGAAGAGCGCAAGCTCGGGCCGCCACGCCGCGACCGTTTCGGTCACTCCCGTGTGTCCCTCGAGGAGGAACTGGTGAACGGCCGTGCCTCCGAAGGCGTTCATCCACACCACGCAGAAAAGAGTCGGCAGAACGAGCGTGAAGACGAGAAACTCGCGCACGGTTCTGCCCCTGGAGATGCGGGCGAAGAACATTCCGACAAACGGCGCGAAGGAAAACCACCACGCCCAGTAGAACACCGTCCAGTTGCGAAGAAAATCAACGTCCTCGCGGCCGGTCCAGTTGCTGAAACGCGCGACGTTGGAAACGTACGAGACGAACGACGTGATGCAGTGACGGAGTATCTCGAGCGTCGGTCCGGCGACGATTATGAACAGCATGAGCGATACCGCGAGGATTATGTTCATTCTGCTCAGGCGTCCGATTCCGGCGTTTATTCCCTTGAGCAGCGCCATCATCGCCACGGATACCACCGCGGCGATGAGCAGCACCTTCGAAAGGTCCGTCGGGGGAACGGCGAACAGGTAGTCGAGTCCGCCCGTTATCTGCTCGGCCCCGATGCCGATCGCGACCGCCAGGCCGAACAGCGTGGAGAAGATCGCCACGGTCTCTATCAGGTGCCCGGTCCAGCCCCACACGCGGTTGCCGAAAACGGGATAGAACACCGAGCGGACGGAAAACGGCATGCCCATGTTGTAGGAGAAAAGCGCCAGGGCGAGGCCGGCGAGTGCGTATATGGCCCAGCCGTGAAACCCCCAGTGAAATATCGCCCCCGCCATGCCCACGGCGAAGGCCGCCTCGGTGTCGGAAGGGTGGACGCCGAGAGGCGGATTCTGGAAATGGTGCACGGGCTCCACCACGCCGAAGAACATGAACCCCACGCCCACCGAGGACGCGAAGATCATGGCGAACCAGCTGGGGTAGGAGTAGTCCGGTTTCGAGTCCGGGCCGCCGAGGCGCACCCCGGCGAACGGAGAGACTGTCAGCGCGAGGCAGAAAAGCAGTATGAGGTTGGTGGCGATCATGAAAAGCCAGTCGAACCGCGTGACGATCCACCGGTGCATGTCCCCGAAGACTTCGGCCGTTTCTTCCTGAAACGCGGTTCCCAGAACGACGAACGCGACTATGAGAAGGGCGGAGATCACAAACACCCGGGCGTTGAGGTCGAGGCCCAGAACTCTTATGTTGCCGAGGCCGCGGCGGAAGCCGCGACCCCCGTACGCGCCTCTCGGACGCGACGCGTTCTTTTCCTTCTTCATCGCGAAACCCCGACCGAATTCGAAAACCCGGACCGACGACGCGGCACCGCGCGCCCGCCCGTCAGCGCGCATCCTCCCTCAGCACCTTCCAGACGCTGAACGTCATCACGACGACCAGCACGGAGAACGGAAGTCCCGTTATCACCGCGGCCGCCTGAAGCGACTTGAGCCCTCCTCCGAGCAGAAGCGCGATGGCGACGGATCCCTCGAGACCGCACCAGAACATGCGCTGAACCGGCGGCGTGTCGAACCTCCCTCCGGCCGCCATGACGTCCGTCACAAGAGACCCGGAGTCCGACGACGTGGTGAAGAATATCGTGAGAAGAAAGATGGCGAAGAGGGAAACCGCTTCGGTGAGCGGCAGGTGTTCGAGCATCTTGAACAGCGCGAGTTCAAGCTCCCACGTCCTTACCGCGTCGGTCACGCCCGTGTAGCCGTCGAAAAGGAACTGGTGGAGCGCGGTGCCGCCGAAAATGCTCATCCAGACCGCGCAGAGAAGCGTGGGCAGGAAAATGGCGCAGACCAGAAACTCGCGGACCGTGCGCCCTTTCGAAATGCGCGCGACGAACACCCCGACAAAGGGCATCCACGAAAACCACCACGCCCAGTAAAAGGTCGTCCAGCCGTGCAGGAAATCCGTGTCCTCGCGCCCTACCCAGTTGCTCAGGGGCACGATCTTGTCGGCGTAGTCGGAAATCCCGACGAACACGCTCCGGAACTGGTAGAGCGTAGGCCCCACCGCGACGACGAACGCAAGCAGCACCGTGGCGAGCAATATGTTGAACTGGCTCATGCGCTTTATGCCGGCGTCGAGTCCCGTGAACACGGAAACCATGACGACGCAGGTGATCGCGATTATGAAAAGCACCTTGGTCGTCTGGGTCACCGGGGTCCCCAGCACGTGGTTGAGACCGGCCGCCACCTGCCCGGCGCCCAGACCGAGCGCGGTCGCAAGACCGAACATGGTGGCGAACACGGCCAACGTGTCGACTATGTGTCCCGTCCAGCCCCACGCGCGGTCGCCGATAACGGGATAGAGCACCGAGCGGGGAGCGAACGGCAGGCCCCTGTTGTACGCGAGAAGCGCTATGGAAAGACCCATGAGCGCGTACGTCGACCAGCCGTGCAGACCCCAGTGAAATATCGTTCCCGAGATGCCGGCGGCGAAGGCGACGGTCGTGTCGGAAGAATCGATTCCCAGCGGAGGGTTCTGGAAATAATACACGGGCTCCATAACGCCGTAGAACAGCAGTCCGATGGCGATTCCCGACGCGTAGATCATCGCCAGCCACGTGGCCCTCGGGTAGCCGGGCTTGGCGTCCGGACCGCCCAGGCGCACCCTGCCGAGCGGAGAAACCATCAGAAACAGGCAGAAGAGCAGGCAGATGTTGCAGGCGCTCATGAGAAGCCAGTCGAACCTGACGGTGACGAAATCGCGAAGAAACCCGAGGTCCCTGGCCGCCTCTTCCTGAAACGCCAGGGCCATCAGGATGAAAGTGAGTATGACGGTCACGGAAATCCCCGAGACCGGACCGTTTACGCGAAGGCCGAGTATATCGAGGTTGCCGCGCGCTTCGCGACGCTGCCCCTCCGGCGCGGCCGCGGAACGCGGCGGCTTTTCGTCTTCTTTCATCCGAAGTCCAAAATCAGTGTCATGAACCGAAGTCTCTTCCCCGAACCGATGCAGGGAACCTCGCGCCTTTCCCGAAGAACCGTCCGCTCCCGGGTCACAGCGGCTCCCGCCTGAGTCCTTTCCACACGCATATCATCATTGCGACGAGCAGCACCGAGAACGGGAGTCCGGCTATGAGCACCGCCGCCTGCAACGACGCCAGACCTCCGCCGAGCAGAAGCACGATGGCCACCATGCCCTCGAGAGTGCACCAGAACACGCGCTGGGCGGGGGGAGCTTCCAGTTTCCCGCCCGCCGATATGATGTCGACCACAAGCGACCCGGAATCGGACGACGTGACGAAGAATATAACCAGAAGAACGACGCTCGCAAAGTAAAGGACGGTCGCAAGCGGCAGCATGCCGAGCATCTTGAACAGGGCGAGTTCCGGCTTCCACTCCGCGATGACTTCCGCAACTCCCGTGTAGCCGTCGAAAAGGAACTGGTGAATGGCGGCGCCGCCGAAGACGCTCATCCACAGAAGACAGCAGAGCGTCGGCAGAACGAGAACGCAGGTCAGAAACTCGCGGACCGTCCTGCCTCTTGAAACGCGGGCGATGAACATTCCCACAAACGGGGTCCACGAGATCCACCACGCCCAGTACAGCACGGTCCAGTCATGCAGGAAATCCGTGTCCTCGCGCCCTATCCAGTTGCTCAGGGGCACGATCTTGGCGATATAGTCCGCTCCCCCGGCGACCAGGCTCTCGAATATGTACCCCGTCGGTCCGACCGCCAGAACGAACAGGAACAAAAGCACCGCCAGCGCTATGTTGAACTGGCTCAGACGCTTGATGCCGACGTCGAGTCCCGTGAGCACCGAAACTGTGGCGAAACACGTGACCACGACTATGAACACGACGTAGGTGAGGTTGTTCGCCGGAACGCCGAACAGGTAGTTGAGACCGGCGACCGCCTGCTCGGCGCCGAATCCGAGCGAGGTGGCGAGACCGAACAGCGTGGCGAATATGGCGAGCACGTCTATCACGTGTCCGCTCCAGCCCCACACGGCGTCGCCGAAGATGGGATGGAACACCGAACGGATGGTGAGAGGCAGTCCCCTGTTGAAGCAGAAAAAGGCGAGCCCCAGGCCCGCGACCGCGTAGAACGCCCACGCGGAAAACCCCCAGTGAAAGGTCGCCGCGGCTATGCTCGCGGCCCCGGCGGCCTTCGTGTCGGAGGGGTCGATTCCGAGAGGAGGATTCAGGAAATAGTACATAGGTTCCAGCACCCCGAAAAACAGCAGTCCGATGGCGATTCCCGACGAGAAGATCATCGCGAACCAGGTGACGGTGGAGTAATCGGGCCTGGCGTCCCGGCCGCCTATGCGCACCCCGCCCGCGGGAGAGAGAATCAGGAATACGCAGAACAGGAAGCACAGGTTGGCGACGATCATGAAAAGCCAGTCGAACTCGACGGTAATCCACTTGCGGGTCAGGGGAAGAGTCACCGCCGCTTTTTCCTGAAACAGCAGAACCCCCGTTATGAAAGCCAGTATCGTGACCCCGGAAACCACGAACACCGGAACGTTTATGTCAAGCCCGAATATCTTGAGATTGTCCCGCCCGGTGACCGGGCGGCCCTGACCGTCGCTCATCAATTTTCCCCCTGGGCGTTAGCCGCCTTTCGGAAAAGATTGAAACAGAAACGCCGATAAACGTCAAACCGCCCGCCCGAAACATCTTGCGAAAACCCGAATCGAAACCACGGCGAAAGTCGACATCGCCGGGAACCGCGCGGTTCCCCGGGAAAGCGCCGGGGTCCCGAGGTCAGCGGGGTTCCCGCCCGAGCCCTTTCCATATGCTGATCACCATCACGATGAGCAGGACGGAGAAGGGAAGTCCCGCTATGAGAGAAGCCGCCTGCAGCGACGCGAGTCCTCCGCCGAGCAGAAGCGCGATGGCCACCATGCCCTCGAGAGTGCACCAGAACACGCGCTGGGCCGCGGGAGCCTCGAGCTTTCCGCCGGCCGATATCGTGTCGACCACGAGGGACGCGGAATCGGACGAAGTAATGAAAAAGATCACCAGAAGAACCACGCTGACGAAGGAAAGAAAGCCTGCGAGAGGCAGCTGTTCAAGCATCTTGTAGAGCGCGAGCTCCGGCTTCCATGCCGTGATTATCTCCGTCACGCCCGTGTAGCCGTCGAAGAGGAACTGGTGGAGCGCGGTGCCGCCGAAAACGCTCATCCACAGAAGACAGCAAAGCGTCGGCAGAACGAGAACGCAGGCCAGAAACTCGCGGACCGTGCGTCCCCTGGAGATGCGGGCGATGAACATTCCCACAAACGGGGTCCACGAAACCCACCACGCCCAGTAGAAAGTCGTCCAGCCGTGCAGAAAATCCGTGTCCTCGCGACCTATCCAGTTGCTCAGATGCGCAAGCTTCGCCACGTAGTCCGCGGCGCCGGCATACAGTATCTCGAATATGTACCCCGTCGGTCCGATCGCCAGAACGAACAGGAACAAAAGCACCGCCAGCGCTATGTTGAACTGGCTCAGACGCTTGATGCCGACGTCGAGTCCCGCGAGCACCGAAACGGTGGCCAGACACGTGACCGCGACTATGAACACGATGTAGGTGAAGTTGTTCGCCGGAACGCCGAACAGGTAATTGAGACCGGCGACCGCCTGCTCGGCTCCCAGTCCGAGCGAGGTGGCGAGACCGAACAGCGTGGCGAATATGGCGAGCACGTCTATCACGTGTCCGCTCCAGCCCCACACGCCGTCTCCCAGAACGGGATGAAAAACCGAGCGGATGGTGAGAGGCAGTCCCCTGTTGAAGCAGAAAAAGGCGAGACCCAGCCCCGCGACCGCGTAGAACGCCCACGCGGAAAACCCCCAGTGAAAGGTCGCCGCGGCTATGCTCGCGGCCTCGGCGGCTTTCGCGTCGGAGGGGTCGATTCCGAGAGGAGGATTGTGGAAATAGTACATCGGCTCCAGCACCCCGTAGAAAAGCAGGCCGACGGCGACTCCCGACGAGAAGATCATCGCGAACCAGGTGACGGTGGAGTAATCGGGCCTGGCGTCGCGGCCGCCTATACGCACCCCGCCCGCGGGGGAGAGAATCAGGAAGAGGCAGAACAGGAAACACAGGTTGGCGACGATCATGAAAAGCCAGTCGAACTCGACGGTAATCCACTTGCGGGTCAGGGGAAGCGTCACCGCCGCTTTTTCCTGAAACAGCAGAACCCCCGTTATGAAAGCCAGTATCGTGACCCCGGAAACCACGAACACCGGAACGTTTACGTCAAGCCCGAATATCTTGAGATTGTCCCGCCCGACGACCGGGCGGCCCTGACCGCCGCTCATTGACTTTTCCCCTCAGGTCTTCGCCGCCCGTCGGAAGAGATCGAAACAGAAACGACGGCAAGCGCCCCCCCCCCCGAAACGACGGCGAAAGCCGACATCGCCGGTAAGGCGCCGGAGTCCCGAGGTCAGCGGGGCTCCCTCCCGAGTCCCTTCCATATGCTGATCACCATCACGATGAGCAGGACGGAGAAGGGAAGTCCCGCTATGAGCGAGGCCGCCTGCAGCGACGCGAGTCCTCCGCCGAGCAGAAGCGCGATGGCCACCATGCCTTCGAGAGTGCACCAGAACACGCGCTGGGCCGCGGGAGCTTCGAGCTTTCCGCCGGCCGATATCATGTCGACCACGAGGGACGCGGAATCGGACGAAGTAATGAAAAAGATCACCAGAAGAACCACGCTGATAAAGGAAAGAATGCCCGCGAGAGGAAGCGGCTCGAGCATCTTGTAGAGCGCGAGCTCCGGCTTCCATGCCGTGATTATCTCCGTCACGCCCGTGTAGCCGTCGGCCATGAACTGGTAGACGGCGGTGCCTCCGAAAACGCTCATCCACAGAAGACAGCAGAGCGTCGGCAGGATGAGAACGCAGATCAGAAACTCGCGGACCGTGCGTCCCCTGGAGATGCGGGCGACGAACATTCCCACAAAGGGGGTCCACGAAACCCACCACGCCCAGTAGAAAGTCGTCCAGCCGTGCAGGAAATCCTTGTCCTCGCGCCCTATCCAGTTGCTCATGGGCACGATCTTGGCTATATAGTCCACTCCTCCGGCGACCATGCTCTTGAATATGTACCCCGTCGGTCCGACCGCCAGAACGAACAGCAGCAAAAGCACCGCCAGCACTACGTTGAACTGGCTCAGACGCTTGATGCCGACGTCGAGTCCCGTGAGCACCGAAATGGTGGCGAAAAACGTGACCACGACTATGAACACGACGTAGGTGAGATTTTCCGCCGGAATGCCGAACAGGTAGTTCAGGCCGCCTATGGCCTGCTGGGCTCCGAGTCCGAGCGAGGTGGCGAGACCGAACAGCGTGGCGAATATGGCGAGCACGTCTATCACGTGTCCGCTCCAGCCCCACACGGCATCGCCGAAAATGGGATGGAACACCGAGCGGATGGTGAGAGGAAACCCGCGGTTGAAGCAGAAAAACGCGAGACCCAGGCCCGCTGTCGCGTAGAACGCCCACGCGGAGAAGCCCCAGTGAAAGGTCGCCGCGGATATGCTGACGGCTTCAAGAGCCTCCGTGTCGGAGGGATCGATTCCGAGCGGAGGATTCTGGAAGTAGTACATAGGTTCCAGCACGCCGTAGAAAAGCAGGCCGATGGCTATTCCCGCGGCGAAGATCATCGCGAACCACGTGAGCCTCGAGTAATCGGGCACGGCGTCCCGGCCGCCTATGCGCACCTTGCCCATGGGAGAGAAAATCAGGAACAGACATGACAGGATGCATATGTTGCCGGTGCTGAGGAAAAGCCAGTCGAACTGCGTCGTGATCCAGACGCGCGTGGCCCCCAGCGTTTCCGCCGCCCTTTCCTGGAACAGCAGCGCCCCGATTATGAAAACGAGTATCGTGATCCCGGAGACCACGAACACCGGAACGTTTATGTCAAGACCGAATATCTCCAGATTGTCCCGCCCGGTGACGGGATGCCCCTCACTGCCGTTCATGCATTTTTCTCCTTGTCGGGTGCGACGTTTTTATTTGAAAAGGTCGAAATAGTAGCCCACGTTTACGTTGAACCGCTTGTGCCACCTGTCGTTTCCGTTGGCGCCGACGTGGTTGATTCCGTTATATATGTTGCCGTAATTGTCTCCCTCCCCGCCGACGAAGAAGTTGCCGCTGCTGAGCCCCAGTTCGGTGTAGATATACATGCCTCCCCAGGACCACAGGGCCCCGAAGACCCAGAGCTGGCTGTCGTTGAAGTCGTTTCTGTCCTTTATGACGGAACTCCATTCGACATAGGGCGTAACTCCGTCGAGCCAGGAGATGTTCGAGGTGTTTATGCCGTCGTACCTGAGCGAGAAGGCGGGTATCACTCCCTTGGACGCCACGGGCCAGGCGAAATCGAACGCCCCCATCGGAATGAGGTCGCCGGTTCCCCAGGGCGTGTCGTCGGTGATGTTGTACTTGTAGTAGGTCACCTGGGAGTACAGGGTGAAGTTCCAGAGAGAGTTCTTGGCGTGGCCGGAAGCCGCTAAATGGTAGGCGCCGTCGTCGTCCACGTTGGTCCCCTTGAGCTTTCCGTACTGGAAGGACGTTCCCAGGTCTCCGAAGTTTTCGATCGCGTAGATGAGACGCAGGTTGAACTGGTGCTTTTCCTCAAAACCGCTCGTCTGATCGGTGTTAAAAGCCGTGTCACCCTTCATCTTGGTCTTGCCTTCCACGACTTCTCCCCCGGAGTAGACGCGCGTGCGCCACCTCACGGGGTCGTAGCTGTAGCGCGCGCTGTCGAGACTCGACTCCCCGTCCCAGTCTCCCTCGTCCTGGAGATAGTAGGCCACGTCGACCGCGAGGTCGCCGAAGGGCTTGGACCACCTGACTCCCAGGTCCATGTCGTCGGAGAGCCCGAGATAGTAATGCTGGTCGAAAAACCAGCTGGTGGAAACGCCCCACGGGCTCGGCCCGAACGGAACGCGCACTATGCCCGCCTTGACGGTGCCGTAGTCGTCCGTCTCGAACCCTAGCCAGGCGTCCTTCAGCATGCCGTAGTCGTCGTAATACCTGTATTCCGCCCTGCCGATGATGCCGTTGTAGTCGATGTCCATGTCGAGGCGGAGCAGCTCGAGGTCGACGTCCCCGATTTCCTTGGACCGGCGATTGGCGGGAGCGTAATCTCCGTAGGCCCAGTTGGCGCGCATGGCGCCGCCGATTCTTACCGGACTTTTCTTGGGCGCGGCCGGCGCGGCCTCTTCGGAAGCGACCTGCGGCTCCGACTCCGCGAGTTTCTCGCGCGCGGTCTTGAGTTCGTTCTCAAGATACTCGATACGCTGCCTGATATCCTCGCTTTCACCCGCCGAAGCCCCGCCGGGAAAGACCGCGGGAGAAACGACCAGCAAAACGGCAATGCTCAGAATAAACTTGTGTATGCGGTTTTTCATAGTCCCGTAAGGATAGCACGCCGCGGGCAAAGAGCAAACCCTTTTCCGCCGCCCTCCCCCCACCTCGGAATTTTCCGGGCGGGAGAATCAGGGTTCTCCCCGCGGGAGCGGAAATCCGCGCTTTCCATTGACTATATCGCCGGCGACTTTATTATTCTGTCACCCCGCGCGCGGGAAGCTTTGCGGAGGAGGCGCGATGAACGCGGAAAAGAAACGGAAAACGGAAACTCCCGACAGGGACATGGCGTCCCTCGACCTGCCTTCGAGACCGAGAAGAAACCGGAAGTCCCCCTCGGTGAGAAATCTTGCGAGGGAAACGACCCTCGAGCCGGGAGACCTCGTCTACCCGCTTTTCGTTCACGACAAGGAAACGGACGAGGAGATAGAGTCCATGCCCGGCTGCAGGAGATGGAGCCTGGGCGGTCTCGCGCGGGAGGTTTCGGAAGCGTCCGGTCTCGGCATAGGGGCCGTGATGCTTTTCCCCGCGGTCGACGAAGCGCTCAAGTCTCCGTTCGCCGAGGAATGCCACAACCCCGAAGGCGTAATTCCCAGGGCCGTGGCCGCGATCAAGAAACGGGCGCCGCGGGTGGCGGTCATAACCGACATAGCGCTCGACCCCTACTCCAGCGACGGGCACGACGGGGTGGTGTCGCCTTCCGGCGAGATACTCAACGACGTGACGGTCGAGGCGCTCTGCAGGCAGGCGCTCTGCCACGCGGCCGCCGGAGCCGACATGGTGGCCCCGAGCGACATGATGGACGGCAGGGTCGGAGCCATACGGGAAATTCTCGACGAGGAAGGCCACACGGACGTCTCGATCATGTCGTACACGGCGAAGTACGCCTCCTCCTTCTACGGACCTTTCCGGGGAGCGCTTGACTCCGCTCCCAGGGGAGGCGACAAGATGACGTACCAGATGGATCCCGCCAATTCCAGGGAAGCCGTGAGGGAACTTGCCCACGACGAGGAGGAAGGAGCGGACATGGTGATGGTGAAGCCCGCGGGCTACTATCTAGACGTCGTCAGCCTCTTCAGGGAAAACACCGACCTTCCGCTGGCGGCCTACCAGGTAAGCGGGGAGTACCTGATGATAAAGGCGGCCGCCGAATCGGGCTGGCTCGAGGAAGAGAAGGTCGTTCTAGAAAGTCTCCTCGGCATTAAAAGGGCCGGAGCCGACATGGTGATCACCTATTTCGCCAGGAGGGCCGCGGAAATTCTCGGGAGGAACCGGTAGCGGTAAAAAGCCCGCCGGGCGGCGTTCGGACTTTACAAAACTCCATATCCGTATAGAATGAGCTTCCTGAAAAAATTCCGCGGGAAAAGAAAATGAAAAAAGAAATTCACCCCGATTACGGCTACGTGGTCTTCAAGGATTCCTTCACCGGACACGCCTTTCTCACTCGTTCGACCAAAAAGTCGGAGGAAACGACCGAATGGGAGGACGGAAACGAGTACCCGCTGGTGACCGTGGAAATCTCGAGCGACTCCCACCCCTTCTACACGGGAAAGGAAAAGCACTACGAGAAGGAAGGCAGGGTCGAGAAGTTCCGCCGCAAGTACCAGAAAAAGTCCGTGGGAAAGCCCGCCGAATAGAGACCGCGGTCAGCCGCCGAGATACTTCACCACGTCGTCCTGAATGGATTCGTCCACAAGCTCCCTCCACCGGTCGTTGCCTTCGGCTATCGACTCGCGGATGCCGGTCGCGGATATGAACCCTATGTCGTCGGGCGGGAAGAACTCGTTCATCTCGTAGCCGACTCCCCTGCCCCAGTTCACCGATTCGATGTCGGGGATCACCATGACGACCACGTCGTCGCCCTTGGCCTCGTGGTACTTTCTTATCATGCTCACCGTCTGCTCGGTGGTAAACGGATTCCTGGGGTCGGGAGGAATGTCCCTGACCATCACCAGGCACGGAACGCCCTTGTCGAGCTTCTGCCTGACAAGCGCTATGTGGCCGGCGTGATAGGGCTGATACCTGCCGATGAATATGGCTCTTTTCGAAGAAGAGGGCTTTATGTCCGGATGGCCGTGATTTTTTGACTCCCAGCTGCTCATTTTCACCTCGGTCGCATGGATTTGAAACGGGATGTTCCGCGATTCGCAAACGGGCGGATTATACACGCGGAGGTTTTTTTTTCAAACCGGAACGGAACCGCCGCGCGGACTCGCGGAAGTTCACACCGAAGGCATGTGCGCGGTCCTGCCCGGCGCGGCACCGAAAAGGTCTATGAAACCCCCGAAAGTCCTCCGGCTCAGTTTCGAAAGCCCTTCCATGTACCCGGGCGTCTGCGCCCTTATGGCCCCGGGACTTATTTCGCCGCCGAGCTCTTCCAGTTCCCTCGCGTTGACCGGGGCGACCAGCCAGCGCTCTATCATGGGCTCGTCCACCTCCAGGTGGAACTGGAATCCGTACACCTTGTCCCCGTAGCGAAACGCCTGGTTCGCGCAAAGGGGGGACGCGGCGAGCCGGACCGCGCCCGCCGGAATCTCGAACGTGTCTCCGTGCCACTGGAACACCTTTTCGACCGGGCCGAAGCCGCCCAGAAGCGGGTCCTCCCTCCCCTCCCCGGTCGTCGACAGGTCGTACCAGCCGATTTCCTTTTTCGGATTCCGTCGCACCTCGGCGCCCAGGGCCTTGGCGATGAGCTGGGAGCCCAGGCACACTCCGAGCATCGGCGCGTCCATGGCGACAAACTCGCCTATCGCCTCGACCTCCGGCACAAGGTAGGAGTATTCGTCGGACTGGTCCACGCTCATGGGTCCCCCGAGAACCACCAGACCGTCGTAACCGCGAAGCTTCGGAATGGAGCAGTTGGAACGGCCGAAATTGACGTAACGTATCCTGAAACCGGCGTCTTTGAGCATCGGGTGCAGCGTGCCGAGTATCTCGTGCGGCACGTGCTGGAAAACGAGCAGTCTTTTCGGCATGGAACGGGATTTTAACCGCTTCGCTTCCCGCTGTCATTCGCCGCGGGATGTTCGCTCCACGACCCCCGAAGGGTCTTCCTGCGAAGGGAACGCCCGAGCATGGCGAGAAATTCGGCTCTTTCCACATCCCTTCCCCCGAGCGACCTCATGTGCCCGGTGGGAACCTGGGAATCCACGAAGTCGAAACCGAACTCCCGGCATTTTCGCGCGAGATGATAAAGGGCGACCATGGACGCGCCGGACTCGAGATGAAACATCGATTCTCCGAAAAACGCGCCGCCGAGGGACACCCCGTACAGACCCCCGACCAGCCTTCCGTCCGAATAGGTCTCGAAAGAATGGGCGTAACCGAGTTCGTGTAGCCCGACGTAGGCGGCTTTCATTTCCGCGGTTATCCAGGTTCCGCTCTGCCCCTTTCTCTCGACCGAGGCGCAGCTTTCGACGACCGCGGGGAAGTCCGCGTCCACTCTCACGGAGAACCGCCCCGAGGAAACCGTCTTGAGAAGCGTTTTCGAGAACCGGAAGTCGCCGGGAAGAAAGACCATCCTCGGGTCGGGAGAAAACCACAGGATGGGCTCTCCCTCCGAATACCAGGGGAAGATACCCTTCTCGTAGGCGAGCAGAAGCCTTTCCGGACGGAGATCCCCTCCGAGGGCCAGAAGACCCCCGGGTCCCGCTTCGCGGGGATCCGGAAACTTCACTTCGCGGTCAAGCAGGTAAACGGTCATCCGTCCCGGTGAGAGCCTCTTTCGCGGCGGGCGCTACTTCCCCCAGGTTCTTTCTATGAAGCCCGACCTTCCGGAACCTTTCTTGTAGGCGTTGTAGTGAATCGGGTTTTTCTCGTAGTATTTCTGATGGTACTCCTCGGCCCGGTAGAAGGACGCGAGCTTTTCGACCGACGTGACCACGGGTTCTGAGAACCTGCCCGACTCCCCGAGCTTCTTTTTCGACGCGAGAGCCTTTCGCTTCTGCGAGTCGTCGTGGTAGAAAATCGCCGTCCTGTAATGCCTTCCCCTGTCGGCGAACTGCCCGTCTTTCTGGGTCGGGTCTATGTTCATCCAGAAAGTTTCGAGAAGAGTCTCGTAGCTTATCTTCTTCGGGTCGAAAACGATTCTCACGGCCTCGGCGTGAGAGGTCCTTCCGTGGGCGACCTGCTCGTAGGTCGGATTCCTCTCCGTGCCGCCCGAGTAGCCCACCACCGTCTCCACGACGCCCGGGAGACTGTCGAAAGGAGGCTGCATGCACCAGAAGCATCCCCCGGCGAAAGTCGCCTCCCTGTAACCGTTTTTCCCCGAATCGTTCATCTTCTCCACCTCCGTCGCGCTTTTCGCGTCTATGGAAAAACCCGCGGCCGCGAACGAAAAAAACATCGCGGCGAAAACTGAACATCCAAAACCGTACGTCACAAATCTTCTCCTTGCTGTCAGCCGAAACGCATGTGTCCTAACAGTATATTCACGGTAAAAAGCGGGACAAGGAGTTGTCGAAATCCGCCAGCTTAATAAATGGCCGTAAATCAAGGTTCCAGGGAAACCATCCTGGTCTTGCATCCCGCATTCCGCAAAACCGGCCATTTAAAGCAACTACGATAAAATCGTGCGTTTTCAACAGGTTATAAATACAAACTGAGGACTCCATAAATTGACATTAAATAGACATTGAATTGACATTAAATAGACATTGAATGGCCGGATTCAGTTCCGCGACAGTCTCCAACGCGCAAATCTCCCACGACCCGTGGGCGTGACCAGCCCGAGAGCTTTCAGAACGGCCATGTCCGCTCTAATGCTTCTTCTGCTGAGTTCCTCTCCCATCTGGGAATGAATTTCGCTTATGGACAATTCCCCTCCCGCCTGACTGAGCAGAGTAAGAATCGCCTGCCTGCGCTTGCTGAGATCTTTTCTCTCGGGCGGCGGCGGAGTATACAGACCGTGGCGAAAACAAACCGTTACGCAATCGCCGTCATCCTGGATCTCCGGGTGCGGAAGACCGGCGGCGCTCGCAAACTCCGCCATCCTTATGGTTCCTCTGCCCCACTCCTCGATGATGCCCCGCAGATAGAAAACATGGGCGATGAGAGGGTTCCAGGGCCTCGAAGCGTGCGGCTCGAACAGCTCCGCGGGAGTCAGTCCGAAATGCAGTCCGCCGGGCGAGGTCACCTCCAGACGGTCGTCATATACCGCCAACCCGATCGATCCGCCCGAAACGGCGGAATAATCCCGATGACATAAAGCGTTTGCCAGCGCCTCGCGCGTAGCCTCGGGCGGATAGAGCGGTTTGTCAATCCGCTGAAAGGAACCTTTTTCAATCCGCCCGGCTATGGGCAGGGTTCCGACCAGAAAGCGCTCGGCGCTCGCGAGAAGCGCGAAGGCGTTGCCGTGGAACTGCCGGTTGTCCAGAAATTCCGTGCGGTCGACGCCGCGAAAACGGGCGACCCTGATCTTGCATCCGGGCATTCTCAAATGAACCAGGTCCGGATCGCCGAACAGCACCGCCGCGGCCCGAAGCAGCACTCCGTCCTCAATAAGCCTGAATCCGCGCAGGATTTCCTCGGGGTCCCGCGTCACGGGGTCGTCCATCCGTCCGAGGTGAATCGCCAGCGTTACCGTACGCAGGATCTCCTGCAGGTCGAGGTCTTCAATCGACCAGTCGGCGGCGGGTTCGTTTTCCCAGCGCCGCTGCTTGTGCATGCCTTCAAGAACGGCTTTTCTGTACTCGTGGGCGGACATGGCCAGAGTGGTGTTTCCGACCCTGCGATATGCCGTGCCCTTGTAGGAATAAGGCTTATCCTTGCCCGGTCCCAGGCTGACCGCGACCACATGCCTGTCTTCCGTCACCCTGACCCATTCAATCGAGGGAAAGGCCGGAGGATCTATCCTCCGTATCTCGGCGCTCAACTCCTCGATAGTTCTGTCGCCTATCTGCTGGCCCGCCACGTTTCCTTTTTCCGTGACGCCGAACAGAACTTTTCCGCCTTTCTGGTTAAGCATGGCGCAAACGGTCTCCACCGCCTCGCGACGGGCTCCGGTGGTGCTTTTGAACTCAAGGGTCTCCGATTCCCCGCCCGCGACCAGCGCCTTGATTTCGTCAAGAGTCATGAACGCACTTCCTTGAATCCTGTTGCTTATGCTGATTCTACAGTTCGGGATTTTACAAATTCAAACGGACTTGGACTTATAGCTGGGTCATAGCCCTCTTCCCGCCGTCGCCGAACATCGTCATCAAGCAAACTCCAGTCAGTACTACCGCCGCGACAATCTAGCCCTCCTGGAATAGATATTCCACATTGATCGGTAAGAATATATCGATCATGCATAGATTCATCGGAATCAATTTTCTCATTCCATAAAAAGACTTGGAAACGATGACCATGCTTGTCTCTCAAGGGAGCAAGTTTCTTCTCCCATTCATCGAGACAAGATTTTACTTCTTCAGGATTAGGTTTTTGATTTTTCTTTAGAGCGTGTATGAGAATACGACGGCCTATAGGTCTTTCCTGCACTCTTTCCCCAAGCAGTTCCGAACATAGTTCAACAGTCCTAAAAAAACGGACGGTGGTATTCATATGAGGGTCTATGAGAAACAAAGATCTTGCATGGCGTAGTACCGGACCTAGAGCGGAACGATATCCAGCCTCTGTCTGGCTTAAAGATAAAGTATTCTTCCTCAACATCGGCAAGTTTTCGTCCTTGTCCAAAGAATCAAGATCTACAAGAACATCGCCCTTTCTCCCACAATTTTCCATTAATTCTTTGCTCAAAATGATAGCGGTAAACGGAATTTTCTTATGCGATTCAAATGCCAGATTCAGCCAATCCTGATCGGTGCTTGGGGGGCCTGATTTGCTCTTGGGATGCCTAACCAGCCGATGCCGGTCATCTAAGACTGTAAGGCAGTTCAGAATCTTGTCCTTTAGCATAGGAGAACTTTTGGAGAGTGTTGCCAACCTTTCCTCAACATGTCGCTTCCACCGGTCCTTGTCCAGGTTAGCCAACATACCGTTTTCTGCTATTGACAGAAGGAGTTCTGGGATATGTTCAGCTCCCTTGTTGGAGTTGGCAAAAGGTGCACTGAACAGTTCAGGTGTCATGGCAAATTCATAAAGCACAGGAAAGCTTCACTCCTTAGGCAAACCGTTCGCGGAAACCCTCTTCAAAGAAACCGCCGGGCCACGCGTCCAGCAGTCGTCCTTCCTCGTCCAATTCGAGGCGGCGCACGGCAGAAGAAGTTCCCTTCGGCTGAACAAACAAAACACATACATCATCTGGAGTTACCTTTGGAACCCCTTCGGGAAGTCTGTCGTCGCTAGTTTCTCGCATCCGTCTCATCACGCGCAGAAGCAGATGCTCGCTGTGCGTCTCGATCAAAAATCTGTTCTTGTCTTCTCCGAGGGCAGATTGAATAAACACATCTGCCAAATCAGCTTGAAGGGCTGGATGAAGGTGAATTTCCGGTTGCTCGATCGCGATGATTTTGTTACGAGCGGCATAAGCACTGGCCAGAACGGGCAGAACCTGACTGATACCAATACCCACATCCCTGTGACTGACAGACGTGTTAGACCGCTTGTCGATCATAATCAGTTCTCTCACTTTTTCGACATCCGAAGACCGAACGACTTCCTGAAGCCTAGTGGCTTCAACGTCAATGTTCTTGATAACCGGATATACTTTTATGTCTTCTCCATCCGGTTCCAAGTCCAGACCCTCATCGTTGACCTGCTCAAGACCTTCAATCAAAAATTCATCCAATCGGTCAATATCGACTAGGTGACGCACTATCATCTCGTAAGGAGTTTGCAATCGACTGGGTGAAGACAGCCACTCATTTACAGCTTTACGCACCCCGACATCCTTACGTATAACATCCCACGCGTACCCTCCCCCCGCGTGCCAGTCGGGGTCGTTTCTACTTGAAAAAGCCAAGTGTCTTGGAGGATACGACCTTAAAGGACCCAAGTACCGAAGCTTGTTTATCTCTTTCTGAACGGCTTGGCTAATTTCTTCGATAATTCCACTCAATTCAGAATAAAGATGAGACTTGTCAACCGAAGATAAATCACCCAGACAAGTTAAACCTTCGGGCAGAAAAACTTCTACCGATGCGTCAAGTTCCGGGACAATATTCGCGACTAGTTCGTCTACGTAATCACAATCCGCGGCCTGAACATTCTCAGTGCCCGTGTTTAAATTTTCAATGAAAGCCAGAAAAGACGGATGTCTATGATCCAGTCGATCAATACGGAGATTGCCGTCGCGATGTCTGCTCATTCGCATAAAACTCTGCTCGTCGCCCGAAATTTCGTAAGAATAAATCTCCGGAACCGCATTCTGGTTCGGATACCCCCGATCATCGAGGGGAATACCCACCGAAAGAGAAACCAGCAATTGTCTCACTTGTGCGAGAAATACCGTTCCAGATTCAGTAAAGGCAGACGCATCCAGTTCTACAGACCACTCCAGTCTTCGTTTGACATCCTTCCGGTGAACGAACTGTCTGAATCCTCCCAGATCTACGGCTTCGCCTCCGATGTTGGTACGATGAATGTCCAGATCGCCCGTTTCCTGAGCATGGCGGGCCAGAATCAGGCTGTGTAGAACACTTGATTTCCCAGAGCTGTTTGCCCCGTAAATAAGCGTCAGTGGCCGGATGGGGACGTTTTGCGTTTTCTCAAATGCCTTGAAATTTCCAACTCGTATGGAGCTTATCATAAGAGCTTTATCTCCTGCTTGGGTACCAAGCAAAAAAGTGAGGTTCCTCAAAAGATATTCGTCTGTTCATCAGCACACAATTATTCATCTTTTCCAGCTAAGAAAGAATCGCTAACAGTCCGATTAGACAGAAGCATCTCTCTTTCCAGCATCGGATTGACTCGTGCCACCATTCTGTCTAAGTCCTAAATCGGACACTGTCTCGGAAATTGTTCCATTGCTACCCGCTTCGAGCAACTTCCCCACACGATCTTCGGCAAAGGCACGATAAAGAAGAGCATCTAACAGTTGCTGAGTTTTTCCACTTGCCACGTTCCTTTCTTTGCGGATGTCCATCAGCCGTTTTACCTTCACCGTAAAATCTTCCTGCAACGAAATTGGCGGACACGGAACCCTGAAACTCGAATATCCTTTCGGACTGATGTTCGGGACCACGCCTTGTTTGTGTTGTTCTATCCAGTTTCTGTAATATGCGGTCTGCGTGAGCACAAACAAATACCACGGCGATACGAGGTCGCAATTTGGCCTGAAGCGAATCAGGGAATTATCATAAACGCAAAGACCATCCCGAGGCTGGTATAGATAGGTTTTGCCGACCATTCTTGTTCCGGCAAACAGAATGTCGCCCGAAGACAGTTTGTAGGGAGCCCAGTTGTCTGAATCCAAACCGACCGCCTCATCATCCTCAAGACGACCGTCGTCCGTGATGTCGGATACTCTCACATAACGGGGGGAACCTTTCGTCCATTCCGTGACGCTCGCGTTAACTCCTCGTTTCAGACTCTCAACAGCAATTTCTCCAAGCGTTTTCACGGACCACCCCTTGCGATTAACCGCAGGGTCGCCGAACATTTCGTAGAAAAGCGCCGGAAGAATAC
This sequence comes from Thermodesulfobacteriota bacterium, assembly GCA_965243595.1. Taxonomy (GTDB): domain Bacteria; phylum Desulfobacterota_D; class UBA1144; order Nemesobacterales; family Nemesobacteraceae; genus Nemesobacter. The sequence goes on along the minus strand of OZ251569.1, from coordinate 1,121,795 downwards.
GCGCGGCTACGAAATCGGCTTTCGCGCGATTTTTGTTCAGTTCGTCCGCCCGTTTCAGCATTCCGACAATGCGGCGTTGTTCGGGCAGAGGCGGCAACGGAATCCGGTGTTTCAGGAACCTGGCCTTCATGACTTCAGGTCTTCTGGCCCCGAAAGTGTTCGCGAAACTGAGAAAATAATCGGAGCGAAGGTAATACATCAGGTAATCGCGGTCTAGAAGGTCGGACCGCGGTCGCAAGGGAATGAACTGCTCGGTCGCGATTCCTGGTTCATCGGGACACACTACCTTTTTCAAGTCCGGACGAAATTTCGAATACAACACGTTGGCGCCGTCAAAGACATACGTGTTTTTACCCGCGTCCGCTGGCCGCACGTTCTTTCTGCTGACGATATATCCGGTCCGACTCTGCACCTGGTCGGGAGTCAGGAACCATACCGGAGCATCCGGGTCAAGACTCACGCTCGAAGTTTGCGGCGGCGCTATCTGTTTGAGAGGTGCCGTCCGCATGTTCATTTGACCATTTCCAGGTCCCTCAACAGCTTTTCCATGTCTCTGGCTATATTGCGTTCAATGTCCAGCGTCTCCCGGAGCAAATCCGCCGGACTTTCATCGGGAGCTTTCGCGGGCACCAACGGTTTGTACCAGCTAGCACCCAGCATATAATCATTCCCGGCTATGGTGTCCATCGTAGCCCACCAGCAACGGGAGGCACCGCTCCCCGACTCCAGAAAAGTTCCAGCTTCAACGCCCGGAGGCTCTCGATAACCGGACTCCCTGTAATCATTCCATTGCGAGATAACATCCGGAATGTCGTTTCCACCCGGCGATTCGGAACCGCGACCCGAAAAATTTTCGCTTCCGGGCAATCCCGCTTCACGGACATCATAGAACCAGACCTTCTTGTTCCGGCTGTCTTTCTTTACGTCGCCGGATGGACGGCGAAAGAAAATCACGGCGGTCTTCACGCCCGAATGTTTTGGGAAGACACCCGTCGGAAGAGAAATCACCGCCAGCAGGTCGTAGTCGCAAACCAGCCTGCGTCTAATTTCCACGCGCGACGAAACACCGCTGGACAAAAATGCCTCCGTCACCACAACCGCGCACCGGCCGCCGGGAACCAGAGCGCTCATTATCATTTCCAGAAAACGCAGCTCGCTTCCGACTCTGGTAGGAGGTCCTCCCCTGGAAACGGCACCTCCAAAAGGCGGGTTTGAAAGAATTACATCGTATCCGCGAGCATGACCGTCTTCTCCCGGCCCGTCAATATCGGATAGCGCGTCGGCGCGTTCCAGGTTCGGCCGGCGGATTCCGTGAAGCAGCAAGTTCATCGTCGCAACGCGCGTTACGCGAAGCGAAGCGTCTAATCCGTAGAAAGATCTTTCCAGAGATTCCCAGTCCTCGATTTTCTCGCCCGGTCCCCTGCGGCAAGTCTGAAGCGTGGGAATTTCCTCTCTTGCCTGTTCAAGAGACTGCCCGCGCTCCTTCAGCCACCGCGCGCCGTAAATCGGCACTTCACGAGGTTCGGCGGAATACTTGGCCAAAACGTGTCCAACAACATCAACAAGCAAACCTCCCGTACCGCACGAGGGGTCGCAGACCGTCTCACCGAGGTCGGGGGCAATCATCTCCGCCATCATGGACCGTATCTGGGGAGAAACGCCGTTTAAGTCCGACAATTCGAGGCACGCAAGCATATCCTCGAAAGCGTCACCCTTTATATCGAATCCCGTATTTGTGAAATCGATTCCGTCAATTGCGTCCACCGCCCGCTCGAAGATGTCAGGGTCGTCTATCTTAAGCTCCGAGTCCCGGAAGTATTCCGCGACTCTCGGTTGCTCCCTGGTCAAAGAATCCATGTAGGAAAAGACTTCATCTCCGACGAAATCGCGCAGATCCTCCCCTCTCTTTGACCGCCACCGGGACCAGCGATATCTCTCGGCCTGATTCGGAAAAAGCAGGTCGCCGATTCGCCCGACAGCTTTTTCGCCTAATACCTCGCCTCCCGACGCCATCCCCGCAACTACGGCAACGGGAACGAGCGGCGGCATCGCGAGCCCCGCAAGCTCGATCGCCCCAACCTTGCGAGGAGAGACATCCTCAAGCTTCCTGTCGGATTCCTCGTCAATCAGTTTCAGGTAGATGAGATAAGAAACCTGTTCGACGCTTTCAAGCGGGTCCTCAATACATCCGGTCCGAACCATGTCAACGATCTGAGCAAGTTTTCCGGACAAGTCCCGATTCATTTTCCTTTCCCCGCAGGTCGTTGAGACCGCTCGGTGAACCAAGCTTCCTGATTTAACTTCAGCGAAACGACGGAGTTACAGTATAACCTGTTTCAGCGAGTCCACAGCCGCGACCTTTGCAAGCCCTTTCAAGATTTTTCCTCCGACGAAAAATACCGCATCCTCTCTCACCGTCTTCCAATATAATCCGGCAAAACCGCTGCACAAGGCAAAGTCGTCCCCCGGAACAGACATCCAGAGTTCCCGGAAAATCAGTTGTAGACGTTTATCTCGTTGTAGAGAGCGTCTCTTTCGACGGGCACGTACCCGGAGTCCCTGATCATGTTTATCATGAAATCCCTGCTGTGCCCGACTTCCGAGGGAGCCCCGGCGTCGTGGATGATCTTCTCCCTCATTATGGTTCCGTCGGCGTCGCTGGCGCCGTAATGAAGGGCGACCTGGGCGGCCTTTTCCCCGAGGGTGATCCAGTATGCCTTTACGTGGGGAAAGTTGTCGAGATAGAGCCTGGCCAGAGCGTGAATCTTCATATCGTAGGACGCGGGAAAAGGCTTTACGTCCTTGAGACCCGTGTTTTCGGGCTGAAACAGGACGGGGATGAACGCGAAAAAGCCGGGAGAGTCGTCCTCTATGCTTCTCAGCCTCTCCATGTGGTCGACGACGTGCCAGGGCCGTTCGATGTGTCCGTAGAGGATCGTGGCGTTGGTCGGCATGCCGAGGCCGTGGGCGAGACGGTGGATTTCCTCCCACCTGGTCGCCACGGTCTTCGGAGCGCAGATTTTCCTTCTCACCTCCTCGTGAAGTATCTCCGCGCCGCCTCCCGTAAGGGCGTCCACCCCGGCGTCGGCGAGAGCCAGAAGGACATCCTTCAGCGGAAGGCCGCTTATCTCGGAAAACCAGTCGATCTCCACGGCCGTGAACGCCTTTACGTGAATGCGCGGATAGTGGCGCTTTATCGTTCTCACGATGTCGAGATAGCGCTCGAAATCCCAGTCGGGGTGGAGTCCTCCCACTATGTGAACCTCTCTCATCTCGTCGCTCAGCATGGAGATCATCTGCTCGTGGGAAAGCTCGTAGGCCTCGGCGGACTTCTTCGTGGTTCCGAAGGCGCAGAACCTGCACGATATGGCACAGACGTTCGAGGGATTCACGTGCCTGTTCACGACGAAATAGACCTTGTCCCCGGTCTTTTTCCTCTTGACGTAATCCGCCATCATTCCGACGGAGTTGAGATCGGGGGAATTGATGACCGAAAGCCCGTCCTCGAACGAAAGTCTGCGGCCCTCGCCCACCTTCTCGATCACGGGAAGCAGGTTTTCGTCCGCGCAGAATGTCCGCGTCAGTTCCAGTAGTCGTTCCATCTGGCCTCCACCATTTCCCTGACGTCCGCGGACATCTCTATCACCGGAGGGTACCACGGCTTTACGGCGGCGTCTATTCCCATCCTGCCGTCGTAGACGACCGCCGATCCCCTGAGCTCGGTGCGCTCGAAAACGACGTCGAGGTAAGGGTCGAACCTCGTGAATATGCCCCAGAGAAGGTCCGTGTCGTCCGAAAGATCTATGTCGGCGCTCACGACGGCTATTATCCGCGCGTCCTCGAAACCCGGGGTCTCGAACATCCTGCGTATCATCTCCTTGGGGTCGGTTTTCGATTCGTCCACGCCGACCGCGCAGAATCCGCCCTCGAGAAGGCGGAACCCGGTTATCTCCGGGTGCACCTCCCTGGGGTCGGCGACATCCCGAAGGTACTTCTTCCTGTCCGCCGAGCTTTTCCTCACCGCGTTTATTCCCATCTTGCTGCCCACGTTCATCTTCCCGCTCGTGAAGTCCAGGGTGTCGAGAGGAGCCCACTGCACCAGGAAGAAATCTTCCCTGGGGTCGAAGTTCTCGCCCACTTCCCTCAGCACGGCGGAGAAGTCCCCGGGGTCCACGCCGTCCGAAACGGCGATCATGCACTTGGTGAGAACGAGCTGGCCGGTGCCGAAAAGCGCGAGCATGGACTTCACGCCGCCCTTGGGATACCTCTCGTCCACCGAAACCGCCAGGAGGTTGTGAAATCCCGCTTCGGGATACGCCCACATGTCCTTTATCTCGGGCTGTATTATCCTTATCAGGGGGGAGAACATCTCGCCCGCGGCGACTCCCAGGTACATGTCCTCCTTGGGAGGCTTTCCGACCACCGTGGCGGGATACACGGGGGAGTTTCTTCGGGTCACCTCCCTCACGTTGAAAACGGGAAAGTCGGCCTCCATGGAGTAATGGCCGAAGTGGTCACCGAATGGCCCTTCCCGTCTCGTTCCGTCCCTAGGAACCACGCCCTCGAGCACGAATTCCGCCTCGGCGGGAACGTCGAGCGAAACGCTCTTTCCCCTCACCATAGGTATCGGGCTTCCGCGAAGGTAGCTTGCGAACGCAAGCTCGTCCATGCCGTCGGGAAGAGGGGCGATGGCGCTGAAGATCATCCTGGGGTCCCCTCCCAGGATCACGGCCGCCTCGAGGTCCCTGCCGAGCTTTTTCGCCTCGTGATGGTGGGCCGCGCCTCCCTTGTGGGGATGCCAGTGCATTCCCGTCGTGGCGCCGTCGAAGACCTGGAGCCTGTAGATCCCGAGATTCCTTCTTCCCGTGGCGGGGTCCCTGGTGAGAACCAGTCCCAGGGTTATGAATCTTCCCCCGTCGCGGGGCCAGCATTTCATGACGGGAAGCCTCGAGAGATCGGGGCGGGCCTCCACCTGCTGCGAGTCCCCCCGCCTCACCTTCTTCGTTCTCATGGAAAGAAGGTTCCGCGCCCGGGGAAGCACGGAAAATATGCCGCTCACGGTCGGGGGGTTCACCTTCGCGAATATCTCCACGAGCTCCTCGCCGACTTCCCTGGGCTTTCTGCCGAGGGCGAGCTCCACCCTGCGCTCGGTGCCGAAGAGGTTTATGGCCAGCGGGAAATCCGCTCCCGCGACGTTTTCGAACAGAAGCGCCGGGCCGCCTTCCTTCACCGTCCTGGAAGCTATTTCCGTTATCTCGAGCTCGGGGTCGACCTCGGCCTTTATTCTCCTGAGGTCCCCTTCGCGCTCGAGATGCCCGATGAAGCTCGAGAGGGTTCTGAAATCGGTCCTGGACATGGAAAGGGCTACTCCAGCTCCGTCCTTTTCCATCCCCTGCCGGTGTCGACTCCCACGAGGCCCAGGAGCTTGTCCACGTACCCCGAGACGACGTCCGAAACCGACGCGGCCCCCAGGTAGTCGGTGGGGCAGATCGGGGCTATCACGGCTCCCTCGCGCGAGAGCCGAAGGGCGTTTTCAAGGGCCGTGGAGGCGAGCGGCGTCTCGCGAAGCGCGATCACGAGCCTTCTTCTCTCCTTGAGGGCCACCGCGGCTATCCTGGTTATCAGGGTGTCCGCTATGCCGTTTGCGATCTTCGCCAGGGTGGAGACCGAGCACGGCACTATTATCATGGAATCGAAGTGGTTGCTTCCGGAGGAAAACGGCGAGGCCAGGTCCGAATCGCCGTAGATCTCGCTCACCCAGGGCCGAAGCTCCTCGACCTTGAGGCCGAGTTCCTCGTGAAGAACCCTCTTTCCCCACTTGCTAGCCACCAGGAACTTCTCGTCGGGACACCTTCTCAGAAAATCCACCCCGTAAGAGACTCCGGACGCTCCGGTAATTCCCACTATGGTTCTCATCGGTCAGGGTAAGTATATACCCGCGAGAACGAAACACAAAACGGCGAACCCGACAAGCACGTTGGCCCTGAAAAAGGCGAAGTTCACGTCGCGGGAGCTTCGGTGCTCGAGCCGCAGGAGGAATCCAGCCGCGAAGAGCGCGAAGAGGGCGCACAGGGTGCGGAACGAAAGAAGGTAGAGAGCGGCCAGGCAGACGAACGACAGGACGTGACAGAGAAAGGAGACGGAAAGCGCCCGTTCGCGCCCGAGCCGCGCGACCAGCGAGAAGACTCCCCGCTCGCGGTCCGATTCCTCGTCGAGGGTCGCGTATATGACGTCGAAGCCCGAAACCCAGAAAAAGGCGAAAGACGCGAGCAGGACTCCCCCGGTCATCCCGTCCGCGGAGCACGTGGCGGCGAGCCACCCGCCGAGAGGGGCCAGGGCCAGGGCGAACCCCACTCCGAAATGACAGAGGCTCGTGAACCTCTTCATGAGCGGATAGACGGCGAAGACCGCGAGAGGCAGCGGCGAGAGCGCGAAGACCAGGGGGCATATCATCCAGGCGCAGAGAAGGTAGAGAGCGGCTCCCGACGCCGCGGTCGCCGCGGCCGCGCGAAGACTCATCCTCGCGGACGGAAGCTCCCTCGCCGCGGTTCTCGGATTTTGGCCGTCAATCTCCCGGTCCAGTATCCTGTTGAGGGCCAGGGCGGCGGTCCTGGCCCCGACGCCGGCGAGCGCTATGAGCAGCAAGAGCCGCCCGCCGAAAACGCCGCCCGCGCCCAGAAACGCCCCGGAAAAAACCACGGGAAGCGAAAAAAGCGTGTGCTCTATCTTGAGAAACCGCGAAAGATTCCGTAGAAACTCCATCCGAACACGGGAGTTTACCGAATCCGGCGGTCCCGCCAAGCGGACGGCGGCGCGGGGAGGCCGGTTTTCGCTCCGCCCGTCCTTTGGGATAGAATAGTGGCGGGATCTCTCCGCGCGGCGCCCGAAACCCCGCCGGACGAAGTTCCCGGGGCGAAGAATGGAAACGTGCGAGGCTCTCATCCTCAGAAAATCGAGCTACGGGGAAGCCGATCTTCTGGTCACCCTCTTCTCCAGGGAGTTCGGCAAGTTCAGGGCTCTTGCGAAAAACGCGAAGAAAAGCCGCAGGCGTTTCGGGGGACGCTTCGACATCTTCAACCACCTCGTGCTGGACGTGACGTTCAACGAAAGGCGGTTCAGCCTGGTCGGCGACGTGGCGCTGAAAAAAAGCCACAGGAAGATAGCCGAATCGGTGGACTCGTTCGAGGCGGGGACGCGGGTGCTCGAGCTCGTGGATTTCCTGGCGCCCGAGGAAGAACCTTCCGCGCGGCTTTTCGACCTCGCGACCGACGCTCTCGGGCTTCTGGGCGGAGGGGAGCGGCCCGGGGCGGTACTGCTGGCGTTTCTCGCGAAGGCGGCGGGAATATGCGGATACGCGCCCGATTTCGGTCTCGGGGAAGAAAAAGATCCCGCGGGCTTCGACATAGAGAACGGAAAAGTCGCGGATTTTCCGCCCGCCGGCCGGAAAAAGAACGTGTACCGGTTCCACGCGGACATAATGAAGCGGCCGGAAACCATGGGGGAGCATCCGGAAAAAGTCGAGAACAACATACGGGTTCTCATCAGATATACTGAATACCAGACGGGAAGGCGTTTCGGAAAAACCGGCCTTGCCGCGCGGCATCCAGCATGAAAGAGACTCCGGGATTTCTTCTAAGCGGCGTATCGGCCGGGCTAAAGAAAGACGGCGCGAAGGACCTGGCGCTCATATTCTCGCGCGTGCCGGCCGCGGCGGCCGCGCTTTTCACGAAAAACCTCGTGAAGGCGGCTCCCGTGCTCGTGGGACGGGAGAGAATAGCCGGGGGGCTCTGCCAGGCGATAGTCGCAAACAGCGCCAACGCGAACGCCTGCACCGGAGCGCGGGGGTACGAAGACTCCGTGGCCGTGGCGGCCGCGGTCGCAAAGAGGCTGGGCATAGACGAATCGCTCGTAATCCCGTCTTCAACCGGCGTCATAGGAAAAAGGCTGCCCGCGGGAAAGATAGCCCGGGCGGTTCCGAAGCTCGTGAAGGGGCTCGCCGAGAACAATTCCCCGGCGGCCGCCGAAGCCATAATGACCACGGACGGTTTCCCCAAGTACGGGTCTAGGAAGATGTCCGTGGGAAAAAAGACGGCGACCGTGTCGGCCATCGCCAAGGGAGCGGGGATGATATGCCCCGACATGGCGACCATGCTCTGTTTCGTGACCACGGACCTCCGCGTCGGGAGAAAAGCCCTGGCCCGGGCTCTTGAAACCGCCGCGGCCGGGTCGTTCAACGCCGTTACGGTCGACGGGGACACTTCCACCAACGATTCGGTGTTCGTTCTCGCGAACGGAGTTCTGGGAAACGCGGAAATCGGGGAGGGATGCCGTCATTACGGAAAATTCGTGGAGACCCTCTCCGACCTCTGCGCGGAGATGGCCGAGATGATCGTGAGGGACGGGGAAGGAGCCACCAAGACGGTGAGAATCAGGGTCGCCGAAGCCAGGACCGCGAAGGACGCCGAGAAAATCGCCAGAACCGTGGCGACCTCCCAGCTGGTGAAGACCGCGTTTTACGGGGAAGACCCCAACTGGGGAAGAATAATAGCGGCCGCGGGAAGAGCCGGGGCGAAGATCGATCCCGGGAAAATGGAGCTTTATTTCGACGGAAAAAAGGTTTTTTCGGACGGAAAAAGATGCCGGCCGGAATCGGGATTCGCGCGCGCGTTCAGAAAACCGTCCTTCACCGTGACTCTCGCGCTGGGAGACGGAAAGGCCGAATATTCTCTCCTCACAAACGACCTCGGCCACCGTTACGTCTCCATCAATTCCGACTACAGGTCGTAAGAGGACTTTTCGGCGCGGAGAACCCCCAGCCTCGCGAAGCGCGACGGCACGGTTCCGGCGGACCCGAGCCGTTCGACGAGCCGAAACAATCCCGTGCTGTCATTACGGTACGGGGGGCGACCCGACCTTTTCAACGCGCGGAGCCCGTGATCTCTCCCACGCTTCGAATTCCGTTTCTTTCCATGAACCGCAGGATGCCCGCGTTTATGGAGTTCGCGACGCCGATGCCTTCTCCCCTGATGCCCGTCACCACCTGGAGGGCGCTTGCCCCCGCCGCGAGCTTCTCGACGGCCGAGGCGGCGTCGCACACTCCTCCCGCTCCGATTATCTCCACCCGTCCGCCCGACACGCGGTGCACGTGCGATATGACCGAGGTGGAGAGCCTCGCGTACTCGAGATCGTTTCCGCTCAGGCCTCCCGGAACGTCCTTCCACCTTCTTCCGTACTTTCCCTTCAGCGACGGGTCGGCGGTGGTGTTGGCGGCGATTATTCCCGAAATTCCGGAATCGGTCACTACCCTCACCACATCGTCCACGGCCCCCGGAGACAGGTCGGGGGAAATCTTGACGAATACCGGTTTTTCGCTTCCTGTCCCGTCTCCCAGGGATTCTTTCACCGCCCCGACCACGGCTTCGAGTTCGTCGCGGTTCTGAAGCTTTCTGAGCCCCGGGGTGTTGGGAGAGCTGACGTTGACGGCGAAGTAGGACGCCCTGTCCCTGAACCTGGCGCAGACCTCCGCGTACTCCCCCGGAGCGTCTCGGTGACTCGTGTCGGAGTTTATCCCGAGGTTTATCCCGACCGGAAACCCCAGAGACCCGTAGCGGCGCAGGTTCCCGTAAACGACGTCCATCCCGGGACTGTTCAGTCCCAGGGAGTTCACGCACACCCCGGAAGTCGCCATGAACTGCCGCGGCCGGGGATTTCCCCTCTGGGGCCTTTTCACGACCGAGCCTATCTCGACCCCGGCGAAGCCTATGGAGTGAAGCGCCCTTACCGCCCTAGCGCTCTTGTCCCAGCCGGCGCCCACCACGAGGGGATTTTCGAAGGACACTCCGCCGACCGTGACGGCGAGCCGCCCGTCGCGCACCCGCCCGCCCGAAACGAGTTCGAGGAACCGCAGACCCGCGCGCGAGCCTTCGCAGAGGCGCATGAGTTCCCTCGCGTTCGCGTGCCAGGTCTCCGAGTCGAGACGGTCGAGAACCGGTCTTAGGAGAGTCTTGTAGATCATGCCGGGAAAAACCTACCTGAACCGGGCCGGCGGCACGACGCCTGGGGCGGGGAAACTCACACGTTGAACCGGAAGAACATCACGTCGCCGTCCCTGACCTCGTAGTCCTTTCCCTCGAGCCTCATCTTTCCGGCTTCCTTGGCGGACTGCTCCGAACCCTCCCGCGCGTAATCCTCGTAGGATATGGTTTCGGCCCTTATGAATCCCTTTTCGAAATCGGTGTGTATGACGCCCGCGGCCTGCGGAGCCCTGGTTCCCCTTCTCACCGTCCAGGCCCTCACCTCCCTGGGGCCCGCGGTGAAATACGTGACGAGGCCCAGGTTCGAATAGGCCGAATTCACCAGCCTGTCGAGACCCGAGCGGGAAAGGCCGAGGTCCCGGAGAAAGTCCGCCTTCTCCCCGCCCGCGAGCTCGGATATCTCCGCCTCTATCTTCGCGGAGACCGTTATGACGTCGTCCCCCCGACCCGAGGCGCGGTCCCGCACCTTCGCCACCTGGGGGTTCCCGTCGGCGGACGAAAGCTCGTCTTCCCCGACGTTGCACACGTAGAGAACCGGCTTCGCGCTCAGAAGGAAAAGCTCCCGAAGCGCCTCCCCGCCGGAGGGAAAATCCCTGGCCGCCCCGCCCCGTTCCATGAACTCCCTAAGGGACTTCGCCGTCCGGAGCTCCCTCGCCGTCCCGCGGTCCCCGCTTTTGGCCTGGGAAGCGAGTTTTTCCTCCCTCTTCTCCACGGTTTCCAGGTCCTTGAGTATGAGTTCGTCCTCGATCGTACGGATGTCGCGGACGGCGTCGACCGAGTCTTCCACGTGAACGACGTTCTCGTCCTCGAAGCACCTGACCACGTGAAGGATCAGGTCCACTTCCCTTATGTGGGAGAGAAACGCGTTTCCCCTGCCCTTTCCCTCCGACGCCCCCCTGACGAGTCCCGCTATGTCGAAAATCTCTATGTGGGCGGGGACGGTCTTTTCCGGCCCCACCATGCCGGAGAGCGCTTCAAGCCTCGGGTCGGGAACGGCCACCACTCCTATGTTGGGATCTATCGTGCAGAAGGGAAAGTTGGAAGCCGCCGCGCCCGCGCTTGTCAGCGCGTTGAAAAGAGTCGACTTTCCGACGTTCGGAAGCCCGACTATTCCGCACTTCAAGCCCATGTGGTGTCGTCCGCGACGCTCCTTTCCGAATTGGGGTGGATGACCGGATTTGAACCGGCGACCTCTTGGGCCACAACCAAGTGCTCTAACCGGGCTGAGCTACATCCACCTCCGATGGCTTTTCCGCCGGTGCCGGGAAAAACCCGAGCTGTCATGATACCGGAAGCGGAAGCGGCAGACAAACGGCAGAGAGAAACCGCTGTGTCCCGCGAAGATGCCGAGAACCGTGGTTTTCGCGATATCGGAAGCGTACGCGGACGGAGCGGAAACCGAGAAGACCCGACGGTCGAGGGAACACTCCCGCCCGGACGCCGGGGCGCAACTTGAGGGAACCGGTCCGCGCAGTTTTGAATCCCGCCGGTTGAATCTTCCCTGAAGGGCGAGTCCGTGCTCGGGTTCGCCCGCGACGACCTTCAAGAGACATGTAGAATGTCCCACCCATGCCGAAACGGCTCCCGGTCCTGTAGTTCCTACCGTTCCCGCCGGAGCGTCCGAAGGAGAAAAAAGCTCATTCCCCCTGCGGAAACCGGTTGCTTCTCTTCCAAAACCGTCCGAAAAACAAAAGAGGCATCAGCAACATCGCCGGCAACATTGGCGAGGCGAACCGATTCTCACCCGAAATCGCGCACCCGCCGTCGCCGCTTCCTCTGCTTCCCAAGTTCCCACTGCCCGAGCCCATGTTCGTCATCAGGTCGTACACCACCGCAAAAGGAGAAAATCCGCTCGTTTCCGCGCACACCATCTCCCCCTCCACGGTCGAGGAAAGCCTCTCCCATGTCCCGCCGGAGAACCTTATCAGGTAGAGCCTCCGCTCTCCCGCCGCCTCGCGAAGTTCCTCCGTAACCGGAAGGCATATTCTCACGGCGGCATCCGGCACGGGGGAAACGTCCACGTCCACCAGCACGTGATCCGCGTCGTCTCCAGTGTATCCGAAAAGGTCATCGTCTATCTCCACGTCCTCGTCCGCCTCCCGCAGGGTAACGACCAGATCCTCTATCGTCTCCCCGTCGCTCTCAAGCTCCGTAGGCAGAACCACTTCAAGCCCCGTGTCCTCGGGAAGCGTGGAATCCACCGTCACCGCCGTGTCTCCCTGCGAAAACTCTCCCGACGTCGCGCCGACCGCCGTCCTCTCGTCGTCGTCCACTATGGTGCCCGTGGCGACCTCAGAACCCGAAACGCGCACATCGCTCGGGCTAGGAGTTCCCAAAGACACCTTCACCGTCTCGTCTCCTTCCAACACCGAATCGTCGTTTATCGGCACCGATATGGTCCGCATCAGCGGCCCCCCTTCGTAGAAAACAAGCGTCCCGCTCCTCGCGCTCGAATGGTCGTAGTCCCCGCTGCCGGCCGTCCCGGGCGTCGCCGTCCCCGCGTCCGGTCCGGCCGCAATCACCGTCCAGGGCACCGTCACGCGGCGACTGCTCGCCGTGCTCAGCCTCACCGTGAAATCGAGAGTCTCATCGCTCTCCGACGCCGACGCGCCGGTTATCATGAGACCGGGGTAGTCGTCGTCCATAACGTTTACGTTTACCCTGCCGGCGACATCGGAGTACTCCGGCGCGCTGCCGCTTGACACCTCGTGCGACAGAATGGCCCTCTCGTCAAGCGAATTGTCGTCGGAAACAGCCTCCACCGTCACCGTCTGCGCAGTGCTCCATATCTTGCCGTTCATGTCGTCCGTCTCGAACGTGAGTTCCTGTCTCTCCCCGGCCGGATTCGAACCCGCCTTGACCGCGACGCCCGCGTTGTTGCTCGCCACAAGTATCGTGACGGCGGCCGTGGGTTGCAAATTGAGCTTCACCGTGTACGTCTCGCTTTCTCCCTCCACAAGCGAAAGCCCCCCGCTCGGACTCAGAAGCACATCGGCGAGCGGCGTAACCCAGAAGGCAACAACAACTTTACGCTGAAAAGCCCATTCCTGCATCACTAAAACGAATCCTCCGTTGTTGAGCATGGTCTGGGTCACGTTCAAGCTCCCGGTAAAGCTGCCTCGGGTATTAGGTCTCCAAGCAAGCGTTTGGCATCCCGACGTGGCTGAATTGCCGCTTAAGGCACTTGTCGGTACTGCGTTCCAAGGACAGGCGTAAAAGCCGTACGAGGCGTAGGTAATGCCGGGATACTTTACCGTGACGCTCTGGGTGCCCGTCTCGGCTCGAGGGGGAACGGGAACGGATAGAGGATTCGAAAAAAAGTGGGCTCCGGTGTTTAAGTAATCATTTCTGTTCTGTGCGGAAGCATCGGACGGGAAAGAGGAAATTCCCGCGGCCGAGACCAGAACGAGAACAAAAACCCGAGCCAGAAACCCGGGAAAGCCTAATCGTGTTCTAGATTGAAATAGAGGGGGGGGGGGTATTACGCGGGCGGCCCGCGCTGCAACTTTTATGTCCGCAACTTCTTCGCTGAGGGGGGCGTTCGGACCAGACGACTCTGACCCTTCGGCACCGGGAAATGATAAGGAACCCGAGCGCGTCGCTTCGCAAAAGTCTTTCCGAACCGAAACCGCAGTTTGCTTCCCAAGCTCCGAGGACGGTTTCTCGGCCGATGACTTCGCTCCGTATTCCATTTCTGTCCTCCCGTCACTGCCTTCAAGATGGGAAGATTATAATATGTTTCCAGGCACGCTGTCAAGAATTTGTTAGGCGTTTACCCCCCCCCCCCATTTGCGGAATTGCAGGATTTGATCTTGACGTCGAGAGAAATTCCGCGCGCCACTTCACCCGAAGATACAGAAGACTCCGTTTTCGCAATGTCAAGAGCCGACGCGGACAGAGCGGAAGTCTCAAAGACCCGACGGTCGAGGAACATTCCCACCCGATAAGCAGGCATTGCGCAAGTCAGAAAGAATGGGGTCGCGGACGGCTCAAATCCTGCCAGTTGAGCCCGCCTTGAAGGATGAGTTAGCACTCGGATTCGCCCGCGCCGATATCAGTGCGCCGGGCTTTGTGAGAGACACGTCGAATGTCCCGTACATGCTCAAACGGCTCCCTGCCCCTGTAAGTTCCGACCGTCTCCGCCAGAGTGTCATCAAAGGGAAACCTCCTCTCCCCCCTATGCAAACCGTCTGCCTCTCTTCCGAAAATGTCCGAAAAACAAAAGGGTCCCCAGCAGCGTTGCCAGCAACACCGGCGATGCGAACCGATTCTCACCCGAAATCGCGCATCCGCCGTCGCCACCGCTTCCCGCACCCGAGTTCATCCCGTTCGGGGAAGACGGAGTCCGGCCGTCGCTTCCCGAGCTCACCTGCTCGTACACCACGGCAAAAGGAGAAAATCCGCCCGAGTCCGCGCACACCATCTCCCCCTCAACAGTCGAGGAAAGCCTCTCCCACGTCCCGCCGGAGAACCTTATCAGGTAAAGCCTCCGCTCTCCCGCCGCCATGCGAAGCTCCTCCGTCACCGGAAGGCATATCCTCACGGCGGCGTCCGGCACCGGGGAAACGTCCACGTCCACCAGCACGTGGTCCGCGTCGTCTCCCGTGTATCCGAAAAGACCTTCGTCTATCTCCACGTCCGCGTCCGCCTCCCGCAGGGTGACGACCAGACCCCCTATCGCCTCCCCGCCACGCTCAAGCTCCGCAGGCAGAACCACCTCGAGCCCCGTGTCCTCCGGAAGCCTCGAATCCACCGTCACCCTGGTCTCTCCCTGCGAAAACTCTCCCGACGTCGCGCCGACCGCCGTCCTCTCGTCGTCGTCCACTATGGTGCCCGTGGCCACCCCTGAACCCGAAACGCGCACGTCGCCCGGACTGGGAGTTCCCAAAGACACCTTCACCGTCTCGTCTCCTTCCAACACCGAATCGTCGTTTATCGGCACCGATATGACCCGCGTCAGAGGCGACCCCTCGGAAAAAACAAGCGTCCCTCCCACCGTGCTCCAGTAGTCGTAATCCCCGCTGCCCGACGTCCCGGGAGTCGCCGTCCCCGCGTCCGCTCCGTCAGTAATCACCGTCCAGTCCACCGTCACCCGGCGACTGCTGGTCGTGCTCAGCTTCACCGTGAAATCGAGCGTCTCATCGCTCTCCGACGCTGTCGCCCCGGTTATCGTGAGACCGGGATAGTCATCGTCCGTAACGTTCGCTTTCAGGTTCAACCTGTCGTCGCCGGCAATCCAGGAATACTCCGACGGGCTGTCGCTTGACACCTCGAACGACAGAGTCGCCCTCTCGTCGAGCGAATTGTCGTCGGAAAGCGCCTCCACCCTCACCGTCTGCGCCGTGCTCCATATCCTGTCGTTATCGTCGTTCGCCTCGAACCTAAGTTCCCGTCCCTCCTTGACCACGACGCCCGGGTTGTTGCTCACCACGCGTATCGTGACGACTTCGTCCGTCTTGGTCAGCTCAGGGTTATTCTGACCCCTGAGTTGCACGGGCCAATTCTTGAGCTTCACCATGTACGTCCGGCTTTCTCCCTCCTCAAGCGGGGGCTGCTCCCCGCCAGGACTCACATCCAAACCGTACAGCGGAACCCAGAAGGCAACGGAAGTTTGAGTTCCCTGTCTCACCGTTACCCAGAATTCTCCGTTGTCGACCATGGCCTGGGTCACTTCAAAGTCTCGCCTCCAGTGTAATCCACGAGGGAACCGAGCAAACAATTCGCATCCCGACACGTTGTTTGCGGCGGCTTGACTTGTCGGTTTTGCGTTCCAGGGACAGGCGTAAAAGCTTTCGGTGCTCCATTCGCTTTGACCCGAAGCTATCCACAACCCGAAGCTCTGTATGCCCGTCCGGGCTCGATAGGGGCCATCAGTTGATAAAACATTCCAATTAAGCCAATTGTGTCTTAACCACTTATCCGTCCAGCTGTTATGATTGGCGGAAGCATCGGGCGGGAGGAACGAAACTCCCGCGGCCAGAAACAGAACGAGAAGGAAAGCCCGAGCCAGAAACCCAAGGAAAGCCCGCGCGGGTTCTAGATTAAAATAGGGGGGGGGGTATCATGAAAGCGGCTCCCGTTCAGTCCGTCATGTACGCCGCGCAGGGCTCTTCCAGCCTCGCGTGTTTTCCCAGAAACCGAAAAGCGCGTGTGAAGTTTCGTTTCAGTTTTCTTTTCCATTGCTTTCCCTCCAGCAACCAGCGGAATCACCGAAGATAATTATAAGAGCATTTCAGCCCCGGTGTCAAGAGAGATTGACGCTTTCTCGTAAATGCCGACCCCGTGATTTCAAACCGTTGAAATCGGGAAACGGCGACCCCGCTTCCGCGTACGGGTTCGGCGGAACGCGGGGAACCGGACACCGACGGGTCGTCCGCGTTGCGGAGTTGAAGGAGGTTTCTTCCCGCAAGGAAGCGGGAGCAGGTTTTTTCGGAAGTCCTGAGTTCAGTAGTTTAGAAACGCAACACACTGATATTGCGCTGTGATTTGATTTTTCGCGAGACGCTGCAAAACGCCGTTTTCGAGTGCGGTTACATATCGGCACCATACGGGAAACGCCGAATCTGGTTGCCCTTCAACAGCAACGGGCATTGCCATTGCATGTCGTCGTTTTCGGTTGAGAAGCCTATAGAGAGGAGGAAAATTTATTCCCCCGGTGGAACCCGTCTGCCTCTCTTCCGCAAGCGGCCGAAAAACAAAAGAGGCAGCAGCGCCGTCAGCAACACCGACGATGAGAACCGCTTCTCACCTGAAATCGCGCATCCGCCGTCGCCACCGCTTCCACCGTTTCCCGAGTTTCCACTGCCCGAGCCCATGTTCGTCGTCTGCTCGTACACCACCGCGAAAGGAGAAAATCCGCCCGAGTCCGCGCACACCATTTCTCCTTCCACGGTCGAGGAAAGCCTCTCCCACGACCCTCCCGAGAACCTTATCAGGTAAAGCCTCCGCTCTCCCGCCGCCATGCGAAGCTCCTCCGTCACCGGAAGGCATATCCTCACGGCGGCGTCCGGCACGGGGGAAACGTCCACGTCCACCAGCACGTGGTCCGCGTCGTCTCCCGTGTATCCGAAAAGGTCATCGTCTATCTCCACGTCCGCGTCCGCCTCCCGAAGGGTGACGACCAGACCCCCTATCGCCTCCCCGCCACGCTCAAGCTCCGTGGGCAGAACCACCTCGAGCCCCGTGTCCTCCGGAAGCCTCGAATCCACCGTCACCCTGGTCTCTCCCTGCGAAAACTCTCCCGACGCCGCTCCGACCACCGTCCTCTCGTCGTCGTCCACTATGGTGCCCGTGGCCACCCCAGAACCCGAAACGCGCACGTCGCCCGGACTCGGAGTTCCCAAAGACACCTTCACCGTCTCGTCTCCTTCCAACACCGAATCGTCGTTTATCGGCACCGATATGACTCGCGTCAGAGGCGACCCCTCGGAAAAAACAAGCGTCCCTCCCACCGTGCTCCAGTAGTCGTAGTCCCCGCTGCCCGCCGTCCCGGGCGTCGCCGTCCCCGCGTCCGCTCCCTCCGCAATCACCGTCCAGTCCACCGTCACCCGGCGACTGCTGGTCGTGCTCAGCTTCACCGTGAAATCAAGCGTCTCATCGCTCTCCGACGCCGTCGCCCCGGTTATCATCAGACCGGGATAGTCGTCGTCCATAACGTTCGCTTTCACATTCCGCCTGTCGTCGCCGGCAATCCAGGAATACTCCGAAAGGCTGTCGCTTGACACCTCGAACGACAGGGTCGCCCTCTCGTCAAGCAGGTTGTCGTCGGAAAGAGCTTCCACCCTCACCGTCTGCGCCGTGCTCCATATCCTGCCGTTATCGTCGTTCGCCTCGAACCTAAGTTCCCCTCCCTCCTTGACCACGACGCTCGGGTTGTTGCTCGCCACGCGTATCGTGACGACCTCGTCCGTCTTGATCAGCTCGGTACCCCAAGGCGAAGTGAGAAACCAGCGTATGGGCCAACTCATGAGTTTCACCTCGTACGTCCCGCTTCCTCCCTCCACAAGCGAAAGCCCCCTGCTCGGACTCACATCCAGACCATGCAACGGAACCCAGAAGGCAATGTCGGTCAAAAATGAGAATGGTCTATACATCACTGCATAGAATCCTCCGTTGTCGACCATGGCCTGGGTCAGGTCAAAGTCTCGCGACCAGTCTGATCCTTGAATTCCCAGACTCCCATCAATATATGAGCATCCCGACACGTTGTCGGCGGCGGCTTTACTTGTAGGTTTTGCGTTCCAGGGACAGGCGTAAAAGCGATAGTTCGGATAACCGCCGGTACCGCTTGCCATCCTGTAGGTCTGTCTGCCCGCCCGGGCTCGATAGGTCCCCCAAGTTCCTAAAACATTGTTGTAAAATCCCGCCCCGCCTCGAGCCTGTAAATAATCACCTCTGTCCTGTGCGGAAGCATCGGACGGGAAATACGAAACTCCCGCGGCCAGGACCACAACGAGAAGGAAAACCCGCGCCAAGAACCCCGGGAAAGCCCGCGCATGTTCTAGATTAAAATAGAGGGGGGGGGGGTATTACTCGGGCGGTCCGCGCTTCGACTTTCATGTCCGCGACTTCCTCGCCGCGAAGGGCGTTCGGACCGGACGACTCCGACCCGCCGGCTCCGGAAAACGATAAAGAGCCCGGGAGACTCGCTTCGCAAAAGTCCTTCCGAACCGAAACCGCAATTCGCTTCTCAAGCTCCGAGAACGGTTTCTCCGCCGATGACTTCGTTCCGTATTCCATTTTTATCCTCCCGTCACTGTCTTCAAGATGAGAAGATTATAATACGTTTCCAAGCGCGCTGTCAAGAATTTGTTAGGAATTTACCCCCCCCCCCGTTTACGGAATCGCAAGCGTACTTTAATCTTGGCATAGAGAGAAATCCCGCGCGCAACATCCCGCGAAGATGCACAAAACCCCGTTTTCGCAATGTCGGACGCGAACGGAGCGGAAACCTCAAAGATCCGACGTCGAGGAACATTCCCGCCCGATAGGCAGGCGTTACGCGGGAGAACCGGCCAGCGACAAGGCTACTCCTAACCAGTTGGCCGCCCTTTCATGCCGTGCCGTCAAACGCCCTTTTTCTCCGAACGGAATCCCCTACGACTTATTTGCGTCGACCCGCCCCGGGCCGTTTTCCGACGACATGGGTGTCGGTTCCGTTTATTCCTTCCCGAGTTCGGCGGTTTCATTTTTCGCGAGACACTGTAAAACGCCGTCTTCGTGTTTTTCGGACGGTTACATATAGGCGGGAGAAAACGGGGGAATGATCTCTCCGCAAAGTTTCGCTCCTGCGGCGCCATACGGAAAACGTCGAATCTGGTTGCTCCCTGACGGCAAAAGGAATTTCATGTCGTCGTTTTCGCCAACCGGCAGAGGAACGTGAACATCACGCAGTGAAGAGCTTTCTGAATCCCGGAACCGCGCAAGACCAGATTTTTTCCACAAGGTCTTCGGTACGAGTCTTTGACCGGGGTTCCCGTGTAAATTCCCGGCTTCGGAGGTCTGAAAAACGCGATTTACCGCAGAAAGAGGATTTTAGGAAACTCTGATTTAATCGGAGATATTGTTAGTGGATTAGGGTACTCTATAGCATTCTCGGAATCAAAGGAGCCCTGCCATGCAGAAAGTCCAGCCCGCCAGTTTCGCCGACCTGTCGTATAGAGAAAAGAAAAAACAGACCCGCAGGGAGAAATTCCTTGCGGAGATGGATGCCATACTGCCGTGGAAGAGGTTGCTCGGGCAGATTGAGCGGCGCTATCCCAAGGGTCGCAGGGGACGGCCTCCGGTGGGAGTTGAGCGGATGCTTCGCATTTATTTCATGCAGCAATGGTACGGGGCTCAGCGACCCTGCGATGGAAGAGAATCTCTACGACATAGAGGCGTTGCGGAGGTTTGCGGGCGTTGATCTGAGTTCGGTTCCCGACGAGACTACCATCTGCAAGTTCCGCCATTTCCTGGAAGAGCACAATCTGACGGAGAAGATGTTTGAGGAGACAAAGAGCCATCTTGATGAGCATGGGTTGATTCTCAACGAAGGCACCATAGTGGACGCGAGCATAATAAATGCGCCGAGTTCGACGAAAAACATCGACGGCAAGCGCGACCCGGAGATGAAGTCTACGAAGAAGGGCAACAACTGGTACTTCGGTATGAAAGTTCATATAGGCACGGATGTTCAGGGGGTGGTGAAGAAGGTAGCCGTCACTGCGGCTTCGGTGCATGATTCGCAGATGAGGGAGGAGTTGCTTGAGGGGGAGACAGTGGCTGTATACGGGGACAAGGCGTATGTGGATGATGGGAAGAAGAAGATGTATAGGGACAAGAAAGTGAAGTGGCGAGTGAGCCGCAGGGCTGCGAGCGGGAGGAAGCTTCGGGCCAGGGAGAAGAGTTTCAACAGGCTGGCCAACAGTGTGCGGTCGCGAGTGGAGCACGCGTTTGGGGTGGTGAAGAACTTGTGGGGTCACAGGAAGGTTCGATATAGAGGTTTGTCGAAAAACGGAGCGCAGATGTTTACGCTGTTCGCGTTGGCCAATTACTACATGGTGAGGAAGAAGTTGTTGGATTTACGACAGGAGAGTTGCGCCTGAAATTCGGGAAATGGCCCGAAATCAGGCGAAATCGGATGAAAAACGGACAACGCCAGTGCGCTGAAGGCGGGCAAAAAGCTTGAAAAATGCTCTTCGGGAAAGTTCCCGGCAAAATAACCTATAAATCAGAGCTTCCTTTATAGAGTAGGAACAACCCGTTTCTCCGGCGGAACCCGTCTGCCTCTCTTCCGAAAGCGTCCGAAAAACAAAAGAGGCATAAGCAACATCGCCAAGAACGCCGGAGAGAAAAACCATGCCCACGGCGAGGCGAAGCAATTCTCACCGGAAATCGCGCATCCGCCGTCGCCACCGCTTCCCGCACCCGAGTTCATCCCATTCGGGGAAGACGGAGTCCGGTCGTCGCTTCCCGAGACCGAGTTCGTCCGCTCGTACACCACGGCGAAAGGAGAAAATCCGCCCGAGTCCGCGCACACCATCTCTCCTTCCACAGTCGAGGAAAGCCTCTCCCACGACCCTCCCGAGAACCTTATCAGGTAAAGCCTCCGCTCTCCCGCAGCCATGCGAAGTTCCTCCGTCACCGGAAGGCATATTCTCACGGCGGCATCCGGCACAGGGGAAACGTCCACGTCCACCAGCACGTGGTCCGCGTCGTCTCCAGTGTATCCGAAAAGACCTTCGTCTATCTCCACGTCCGCGGCCGCCTCCCGCAGGGTGACGACCAGACCTCCTATCTCCTTCCCGCCCCGCTCTAGCTCCGCAGGCAGAACCACCTCGAGCCCCGTGTCCTCCGGAAGCCTCGAATCCACCGTCACCCTGGTCTCTCCCTGCGAAAACTCTCCCGACGCCGCGCCGACCACCGTCCTCTCGTCGTCGTCCACTATGGTGCCCGTGGCCACCCCAGAACCCGAAACGCGCACGTCGCCCGGACTCGGAGTTCCCAAAGACACCTTCACCGTCTCGTCTCCTTCCAACACCGAATCGTCGTTTATCGGCACCGATATGACTCGCGTCAGAGGCGACCCCTCGGAAAAAACAAGCGTCCCTCCCACCGTGCTCCAGTAGTCGTAGTCCCCGCTGCCCGCCGTCCCGGGCGTCGCCGTCCCCGCGTCCGCTCCCTCCGCAATCACCGTCCAGTCCACCGTCACCCGGCGACTGCTGGTCGTGCTCAGCTTCACCGTGAAATCGAGCGCCTCATCGCTCTCCGACGCCGTCGCCCCGGTTATCGTGAGACCGGGATAGTCGTCGTCCATAACGTTCGCTTTCACGTTCAACCTGTCGTCGCCCGCAATCCAGGAGTACTCCGACGGGCTGTCGCTTGACACCTCGAACGACAGGGTCGCCCTCTCGTCGAGCGAATTGTCGTCGGAAACGGCCTCCACCCTCACCGTCTGCGCCGTGCTCCATATCCTGCCGTCATCGTTGTTCGCCTCGAACGTAAGTTCCCCTCCCTCCTTGACTACGACTCCCGGGTTGTTGCTCACCACGCGTATCGTGACGACTTCGCCCGTCTTGGTCAGCAGAGGTTCACCTTCTCCATGTTGCCCACTCCTGAGGAGCACGGGCCAATTCTTGAGCTTCACCATGTACGTCCGGCTTTCTCCCTCCTCAAGCGGGAGCTGTTCCCCGCCAGGACTCACATCCAGACCGTACAGCGGAACCCAGAAGGCAACATTAGTCCAGCTTCCCTGTCTCACCGTTACCCAGAATCCTCCGTTGTCGACCATGGCCTGGGTCACGTCAAAGTCTCGCCTCCAGCTGAGTCCAGCAGGTCGATCAGCAAACAATGAGCATCCCGACACGTTGTTTGCGGCGGCTTGACTTGTCGGTTTTGCGTTCCAGGGACAAGCGTAAAACTTTTCTTGGTTCCATTGGCTTTGACCTTGAGCTATCCACAACCTGAAGGTCTGTCTGCCCGTCCGGGCTCGATAGGGGCCATCAGTTGATAAAACATTCCAATTAAGCCAACCGTGTCTTAACCACTTATCCGTCCAGCTGTTATGATTGGCGGAAGCATCGGGCGGGAGGAACGAAACTCCCGCGGCCAGAAACAGAACGAGAATAAAAGCCCGAGCCAAGAACCCCGGGAAAGCCCGCGCATGTTCTAGATTAAAATAGAGTGGGGGGGGGGGGTATTACTCGGGCGGTCCGCGCTTCAACTTTCATGTCCGCAACTTCTTCGCCGCGAAGGGCGTTCGGACCGGACGACTCCGACCCGCCGGCGCCGGAAAACGATAAAGAGACCGGGAGCCTCGCTTCGCAAAAGTCCTTCCGAACCGAAACCGCAATTCGCTTCTCAAGCTCCGAGGACGGTTTCTCCGCCAATGACTTCGCTCCGTATTCCATTTTATCCTCCCGTCACTGTCTTTAAAGATGGGGAAATTATAATATGTTTCCAGGCGCGCTGTCAAGAATTTGTTAGGAATTTACCCCCCCCCCTATTTGCGGAATCGCAAGCGTGTTTTAATCTTGACGTCGAGAGAAATTCCGCGCGCAACATCCCGCGAAGATGCGGAAAACCCCGTTTTCGCAATGTCGGACGCGAACGGAGCGGAAACCTCAAATATCCGACGGTCGAAGAACATTCCCGCCCGATACGCAGGCGTTGCGCAAGTCAGAAAGGATGGGTCGCAACCAGCCCAAATCCCGCCAGTTGAGCCCGCTCTGGAGGATGAGTTAGCACTCGGGTTCGCCCGTGCCGACCTCAGTGCGCGGGGCTTTGAGAAACATGTTGAACATCCCACCCGGGCTCAAACGGGCTCTCGGCCCTGTAGTTCCGACCGTCTTCGCTGGAGCGTCCGAAGGAGAATAAAAACCCGTTCCTCCTACGGAACCCGTCTGCCTCTCTTCCGCATGCGGCCGAAAAACAAAAGGGTCCCCAGCAACGTCGCCAGCAACACCGGCGATGCGAACCGATTCTCACCGGAAATCGCGCATCCGCCGCCACCGCTCCCCGCACCCGAGTTCATCCCGTTCGGGGAAGACGGAGTCCGGTCGTCGCTTCCCGAGACCATCCGCTCGTACACCACCGCGAAAGGAGAAAATCCGCCCGAGTCCGCGCACACCATCTCCCCCTCCACGGTCGAGGAAAGCCTCTCCCAAGACCCTCCGGAGAACCTTATCAGGTAAAGCCTCCGCTCTCCCGCCGCCATGCGAAGCTCTTCCGTCACCGAAAGGCATATCCTCACGGCGGCATCCGGCACGGGGGAAACGTCCACGTCCACCAGCACGTGGTCCGCGGCGTCTCCCGTGTATCCGAAACGATCGTCGTCTATCTCCACGTCCTCGTCCGCCTCCCGCAGGGTGACGACCAGACCCCCTATCGCCTCCCCGCCCCGCTCAAGCTCCGCAGGCAGAACCACCTCGAGCCCCGTGTCCTCCGGAAGCCTCGAATCCACCGTCACCCTGGTCTCTCCCTGCGAAAACTCTCCCGACGCCGCTCCGACCACCGTCCTCTCGTCGTCGTCCACTATGGTGCCCGTGGCCACCCCAGAACCCGAAACGCGCACGTCCCCGGGACTGGGAGTTCCCAAAGACACCTTCACCGTCTCGTCTCCTTCCAACACCGAATCGTCGTTTATCGGCACCGATATGACTCGCGTCAGAGGCGACCCCTCGGAAAAAACAAGCGTCCCTCCCACCGTGCTCCAGTAGTCGTAATCCCCGTTGCCCGACGTCCCGGGCGTCGCCGTCCCCGCGTCCGCTCCCTCCGCAATCACCGTCCAGTCCACCGTCACCCGGCGACTGCTGGTCGTGCTCAGCTTCACCGTGAAATCGAGAGTCTCATCGCTCTCCGACGCCGTCGCCCCGGTTATCGTGAGACCGGGGTAGTCGTCGTCCATGACGTTCGTTTTCACATTCAACCTGTCGTCGCCGGCAATCCAGGAATACTCCGAAGGGCTGTCGCTTGACACCTCGAACGACAGGGTCGCCCTCTCGTCGAGCGAATTGTCGTCGGAAACGGCCTCCACCCTCACCGTCTGCGCCGTGCTCCATATATTGCCGTTAGCGTCGTTCGCCTCGAACGTAAGTTCCCCTCCCTCCTTGACCACGACTCTAGGGTTGTTGCTCACCACGCGTATCGTGACGGCTTCGTCCGTCTTGGTCAGCTCAGGACCCGAAGTGGTATGGTAGTTGCGTACGGGCCAATTTCTGAGCTTCACCATGTACGTCCCGCTTTCTCCCTCCTCAAGCGAAAGCCCCCCGCCAGGACTCACGTCCAGACCGTACAGCGGAACCCAGAAGGCAATGACCCTTCGATAAAAGGAGGGGCCGCCTTCCCTAAACAAGAAAACAAATCCTCCGTTGTCGACCATGGTCTGGGTCACGTCAAAGTCCTTGGTCTGAAACCGCACCCACCTGTTGTTGTTTGCATTTCCAAGATACTCGCAGTCCAGAGACTGGCCGTCGCCTGTCGGCGTCCCGCTCCAGGAACAGGCGTAAATGCGATGTGTGCCATAGGTATAGTATTGATTACCTGAGCGAGCATACTCTACGACCATCCTCTGGCGGCTCAGCTCGGCTCGAAGGGAATTGGGAACGGATAGAGGACTCCAAGTGAAGCCGGGCCCGGGGTTTAAGTAAAGATCTCTGTTCTGCGCGGAAGCATCGGGCGGGAGGAACGAAACTCCCGCGGCCAGGACCAGGACGAGAATAAAAGCCCATGCCGGGAACCCGGGAAAGCCTAATCGTGTTCCAGATTGAAATAGGGGGGGGGGTATTACGCGGGCGGTCCGCGCTTCGACCTTCATGTCCGCGACTTCTTCGCAGCGGAGAGCGTTCGGACCGGACGACTCCGACCCGCCGGCGCCGGAGAACGACAAAGAGCCCGGGAAACTCGCTTCGCGAAAGTCTTTCCGAACCGGAACCGCGGTTCGCTTCTCAAGATCCGAGGACGGTTTCTCCGCCAACGACTTCGCTCCGTATTCCATGATCGTTCCTCCTCTCGCGATTTCAACTATGAAACGATGAAATCCCTTCGGCTTTATTTCCATTTCTCGGTAATCAGTTTAAGAGTTTTCAGCCGCAATGTCAAGAATTTTGCGCTCTCCACCCCCCCCCCCCATTCTGAAAAAAAGCCCTGTACGCCCGCCGCTTTCCCGCAACCGGGGCGGCCTCCCCGACGGACCTCCGAGGCGCCCGGACGTGGCGCGGGCCGAAGGCGGAGACCCCTCGCTCCTCGCGGCGAACGGAGGAACCTCCCGCGAAAAACGGTCCGGAAACCGCTGCGCGGAGAGCCGGAGACGTTCCCGCTTCCGCGCGCCGCGGGGCGGATTTTTCCGCCTTATTTGATTTAACGGGCGGTTTGTTTATAATGTGTGCTTTTCGCAGCCATGAAAACCACGCCGGGAGCGCACGAAAGATGGGTACGAAGCTTCACATAAGGGACGGTCTGGAAAAATCCTACGGGGACGTGTACACGCCGGAGGCGCTGCGGGCGCTTGAACGCATGGCCGGGTTCAACGCCGAGCAGAAGGCGCTCATGGAAAAGCGGACGATGAGAAGGAAGAAACGCTTCGAGTCCGGGGAAAGGATCGCGTTTCTCGATGCCGGCTCGATGATCCCGCGCGCGAACATAAGGGTTCGCGACGCCAGGGACGGAAAGTTCGAGGGCGCGGAGATACCCCGCGACCTCCGAAGACAGTGGATACAGGGAACCGGTCCCGCGGCCAAGCCCGGCTCCCCGGTGGAAAAGAGCATAAGAAACGTTGCCTACGCCCTTCTCTCCGGAGCCGACGGGTGGATGTTCGACGGGGAAGACGCCCTGGGACAGATCGCCTCCATGTCGCTCGACAACCAGCGCAACCTCAAGCTCGCCATCGCCAGGGACCCCGTGTTTCTCGAAGTGGCCGAAGCCGTGGCGGTAGAGATGAACAGGTGGGCGAACGGCTTTTTCGGAAAGGACGTAATCGACGACTGGGAAACACAGCTCGACTTCACGACCGTGATATTCCGCGCGAGGGGACTTCACCTCGACGACCGCCACGTGCGCGACGAAAACGGCGTCGCGCTTTCGGCCTCCGTCGCGGACATGACTCTCTACGTGGCGAACAACCACGGGGAGCTCGCGAAAAGGGACTCCTCGGCGGTCCTCTACCTTCCCAAGATACAGACGGCCGAAGAGGCGGCCCTCTGGAACGAGATGATGAGCGCCATGGAGGCGCACTTGGGACTCGCGGAAGGAACGATAAAGGCGTACGTGCTCATAGAGCAGCTCGAGGAGACCTTCCAGCTCATGGAGATCAGGGCGGCTCTCGGCAGACACTTCGTCGGGTTCAACACCGGCAGGTGGGATTACATAAACAGCGTCTCCGACGCCCTGGCGTGGGACGCGGACTTCGTGAATCCCAACATCGAGTCCATCACCATGACCTACGGCTACATGAGAAACTACGAGGACCGGGTGAGAAGGGCCGTCAACACCCCCGACGCGAACGGAAACTTCGCCCTCTGGCAGGGGGGCATGGAGCCCAACATTCCCGTGGGGTCGAAGGAAGGGGTGGAAAGCGGCATGAAGAAGGCCTACGAGGGCGCGCTTCGCGAGCAGAGGGAAGGAGCCAGCGGAAAATGGGTCGCGCACTGGAAGATGGTGCACATCATAAGACCCGTGTGGGAGGAGGCGGGAGAGGACAACCAAGCGGGAAGAGAGTTTCCTCCGCTCTACTACACCGACGCCGACGCCGAGGGACTCACGCTTCTCGAGCCCGCGCCGAGAACCGTCAGGGGGGCCCGCAATCTGATAAGCGTCGGGCTCCAGTACGGAAACGCCTTCGGGCAGGGATTCCAGGCCGCGGCTCTCAAGCCCGCCGACTTTTTCGGAAACGACGACATCCTCTACCTGATGGAGGACGCGGCCACCGGGGAGATAAGGCTGAGCATCCTCTGGGAATGGGTGCACAAGGGCGCCGCGCTCACCGAGGAAGACCCCGAGACGGGCCTTCGGGCGGGCGACGAGTTCACCGCCGCTGTTTTCGAGCGGCTTCTGGACGAGGAATACGAAAAGCTGCTGCGGGCCGGCGACAGGGACGTCCACGACGTGTCGAAGCCCACCACCCTTCCCATAGCCAGGGAAATCGTCAGAACCTACGTGCTGGCCGACGTCAAGGTGCCGTGGTACATAGACCTTCTCAACATAAATCTCAACAATCACGATCTCGAGACCGCGAAGGAGAGAATCGCTCTCTACATGTCGGAGTTCTCCGGCAGGGACAGGAGAATCACGGAGAATCTCGACTTCGCGGCCGGTTCCTGAAAAAAACCAAAACTCCGGGAGAACCAAGTCATGAGCCTTTTTGAAGCCGAGATAAGGAAAACCAAGAGGTATTTCGCCAGCGCGCGGTTCAGGGATACGACCCGCCTGTACTCCGCCCGCCAGGTGGTCGAGCAGAGGGGGACGATAAGAGACGACTACTCGGTCGCGAAAAACGCGGCCGCGGCCTTCCACGCGAGGCTTCGGGAGCTTTTCTCCCGCAGGAAGCAGATAACGTCCTTCGGTCCCTACTCGCCCGGCCAGGCCGTCATGATGAAGAGAAAGGGCATAGAGGCCATCTACCTGGGCGGATGGGCGACTTCGGCCAAGGGGTCGATATCGGAAGACCAGGGCGCGGACCTCGCCAGCTACCCCCTGAGCCAGGTGCCGGACGAGGCGGCCCCGATAGTGAGGGCGCTTCTCGCCGCGGACAAGAACCAGAGATACAACCGCTCCAGGATGACGGAGAAGGAAAGGGAGGAAACTCCCGAGATCGACTACAGCCCCTTCATAGTGGCCGACGCGGACACGGGCCACGGAGGCGACGCCCACGTTAGGAACCTGATCCGCAGGTTCGTGGAGGCGGGCGTGACGGGATACCACATAGAGGACCAGAAGCCCGGGACCAAGAAGTGCGGCCACCAGGGAGGAAAGGTTCTCGTGCCCTGCGACGAGCAGATAAAGAGGCTGAACGCCGCGAGGTTCCAGCTAGACATAATGGAAGTGCCGGGAATCGTCGTTTCGAGAACCGACGCCGAGGCGGCCACGCTTCTCGACGGAAACGGGGACGAGCGCGACCAGCCGTTCATCCTCGGAGCCACGAAGCTAGACATTCCGGGCTACAAGGACTGCTACCTGTCGATTCTCAGAAGAATCAACCGGAAGGGCGTGAAGGAGATAAACGGACACAAGCTCTACGACATGAGCGACGACGCGTACGCGCGCGCGACCAGGTGGCTCGAGAAGTCCGGCGTGGCGGCCTTCGTAGACGAAAACGTCGAAAAAATGGGTGCGGACACCCACCGGTTCGAGACCGCCTTCGACGCCGTGGTCACCAGGTTCGTCGAGACGTGGGAGGAGGAATCGGGACTCAGCACGTTCGGCGAGACGATAGAGAAGCTCATGGACTTCAACACCGAGCAGGGAGCCGAGTTCGCCATGACGTCCGCGCAGTGGAGGGAATTCGCCCGGACAGCCTCGACGCGCGAGGCCATGGACATGGCCGACTCGCTCGGAATCGAATACGCGTGGGACCCCGAGCTTTCGAGAACTCCCGAGGGATACTACCAGGTCAAGGGCGGAATCGAATACGCCATAGCCAAGTCGCTGGCCGCCGCGCCCTTCGCGGACGTGCTCTGGATGGAGACGAAGACCGCCGACCTCGGGGACGCGAGGAGATTCGCCGAGGCCGTTCACGAGGTCTATCCGAACCAGATGCTCGCCTACAACCTTTCCCCGTCCTTTAACTGGGACACGACGGGAATGAGCGACGAGGAGATGAAGAAATTCCCCGGGGAGATAGGAAAGCTGGGATTCGTGTTCGACTTCATAACCTACGGAGGCCACCAGATAGACGGCCTGGCCGCGGAAGAATTCTCGACCGCCCTGCAGGAGGACGGCATGCTCGCCCTGGCGCGGGTGCAGAGAAGGCTCCGCCTCATAGACTCGCCCTACAAGACTCCCCAGACCCACGTCGGGGGGCCGCGCATGGACGGAGCGCTGGTGGCGAGTTCGGGAAGAACGGCCACCACCAAGGCCATGGGCAAGGGCTCGACGCAGTTCCAGCACATGATCCAGACCGAGCTTTCCATCAAGGTTCTCGAGGACTGGCTCGACATCTGGACCAGTCACTACAAGGTGAAGGAGAGGTTCGCGGTCGAACTCAAGCCCCACACCGTTGGAACCTTCGTGCTGGAGCTCAACATCACGGCGGGCAAGCGCGGCAAGATAGCGGACGTGATATTCGAGATACTCCAGGACAGAAAGGGGCAGAAGATACTCACCGTCAGGGACGAGAACATCTTCGACCTCGAATTCCGCCAGAAGCGCCTTTCGACCCTCTCGCACGTTTTCCTGATCAACCGCTACAAGACCGAGCACGTGCATTACGTTAGTCCCACCGACGACAACATGATGCAGACCAGGGGGATGAAAAAGCTCGGGATATACAAGTCGGTAAACACCGAGATCGGCCACATAATAGTGACCGAGGTGAACGTCGACTACGTGAACGAGCTTCTGAACCCCGACCGCAGGGAGCTCAAGAAGCTGATCACGAAAAAGAGCGGACCGGGGAAGAAAAAGAAGAAGTCCTAAGAGCGGACGCGAAGCTTCGGGCGAGCCTCCGAGCGAAGAAAACGAGGACGAAAGGGGCGCCGCTTCCAGCGGTGCTCCCTAGGCTTTTCGTCCCGGCCGGCCGGAAGTTCTCCGCGAGGCCGACGAGGAAACCCCCCTGCGGCGCGGACTTTCGCGGCGTTTCTGGCAATCGATTCCCAAAACTGTATTCTATTTCCGCATCTGAAACGCGCGGAGGTCCGGTTCCCGCGGGGCGCGAAGGGATCCCTTCGCGTCTTCGAACCGCGGCCCCGCGTTTCCCCGAACCGAAAAAGGCGTACCGATGAGCATCGAAACGACAGTGAGGAGACTCGACAAGGCCGTTGAGAACCGCAGTCCGGAGGAAGTGAGGAACATAACCCTCGGCCTGCATCCGTCCGAGATAGCGTCCGCGATACGGGCTTTTGAACAGGAGAAAAAACACCTGGTCCTCGAGGCCCTGGGAAGCGAGGTGGCGGCCGAGGTGTACTTCCAGCTCAACCCGGACGAACGAGCGGGCGTACTCGCGCTCATGCGCAAAGACGCCATCATCGCGATGGCCGAGGAGATGGAGTCGGACGACGCGGCCGACTTTCTCGGAGAGCTTCCCGACGAACTCGCCGAAACGGTCCTGGACGGAATGGACCCCGAGGAACGAAAGGACGTGGCCCCACTTCTCCAGTACCCGGAGGATTCCGCGGGCGGAATAATGCAGACCGAGATCCTCAAGATTCCCCACCACGTCACTTCGAGCGAGGCGGTGGAGTTCGTGAGGGAAATAGAGGACGAAGACGACGTGGAGGACGTGCACATGGTCTACGTCGTGAACGAGACGGGACGGCTGGTCGGAAGGGTGTTTCCGCTCAAGCTTTCCACGGCGGCCGCGGATTCGACGCTCTGGACCATCATGGACCCGGTCGAAGTGACGCTCACTCCCCACATGGACCAGGAGGAAGTGGCCGGGATATTCAGAAGATACGACGAGATGTCCCTTCCCGTGGTGGACGATTCGGGGGTTCTCCTCGGCAGGATAACCGCGGACGACATACTCGACGTCATCTCCGAGGAGGCGGGCGAGGACATATACAAGCTCGGCGGCATAAGCGGCGAAGGAGTGCATCCCGTCCACGCGTCCACCTACGACAACGTGAGACTCAGGGCGCCCTGGATAATGCTGGCTCTCGCGGGCGAACTTCTGGTGGCGTTCATCATAATGCAGAAGTTCAAGCCCACGCTCGAGGAATTCATCATACTGGCGGCCCTGCTCCCCGTGGTGATGGCCACGGGAGGCAACGTGGGCGTCCAGACCAACACCATCACCGTGAGGGTCATCGCGACGGGGGAAGTCGTCGGAAGCCAGATAAAGGACCTCCTGTTCGCTGAGCTCAAGGTGGGACTCACGCTGGGGATCATAAGCGGAATCATGGGGGCCCTGATGGGGATACTGCTAAACGGCCAGGACGCGGAGTTCGCGAGGCTGTTTCTGGTGATATTCACGGGAATAGTGGGAGCCACGCTCACGACTTCGTTTCTGGGAGTCGCGGGCCCCCTGATTCTCAACAGGCTCAAGATGGACCCGGCGGTGTCTTCGGGACCGTTTCTCGTCACTTTCAACGACATATTCGGCGCCGTTTTCTACCTGTCGGTGGGCGCCGCCCTGCTGTGAGGAACCGCCGTCACCTGTTCCAGCCGGTTCGGAAATCCAGCTCCCGGATAAACCTGAAACTGTTTATGCAGCGTATTCCGAAAGCGTCGCAAACATCGGGTATTTTCGCGTTGGCGCCTTTTTTCGATTTTCTTGAAACCTCGGTGGTCACCACGCAGCGGTTTTCCATGTCCCTCGAGCGCGTAAGACGGCAGGAAGGGGGCGTTGCCCATCGTCTTTATCTCGTCGTCGGTGGGATTGGGCAAATAACCTCCGTAAGTTATCCTGGAGACCAGGTCGGGTTCGGCTTCTTCCGCAAAGAACAAAGCTTCTTCGACTTCGGAACGTTTCGTCCAGGCGGTCTATCGGATAATACTGATTCTTGGCGTCAATCAGCGTATTGGCGTCCAGAAGATAAAGCAACGTGCAATCCTTCAAGCAAGATCGGCCGTTTCTTCAAACAGCCGGTGAACCGCGGGCGGTTTCACGTCAAGCAGCATGGCCACCTTCGTCGTGGTTAAAATCTTTGAGTATGTCAGCCGCTTCACCAAAGGCGCCAAGGCGCCGAGTTTGAAACTGCTGACGACGTAATAGTCGGGACCGCCGCTTTTTTCCCTTCTCCGTTCCCTGTATCCATGCCACTTGTCTCTATAGAAGTCCCGCAGCCGAATCCACAGATCCCTGTTTATGTCGCCTTTGCGATACAGCCGATAAGCGACATGAGCGCTGCTGACTTTCCTTGAAAACGCGTAATCCTCTATATAATTTCCGATTTCTTCAAACCCGAAGCCGGGCGGACAGAAAGCTTCGAAATCATCTTCCGGAAGCAGGAATTCGCTCGCGACATCGTTGCAGAACTTCTCCGTTCCTCCCGCGCCTTCCTCATATGAACCGCTTACGCCGGTCTGTCCCAGCACGAGATGGACAATCTCGTGCAACAGGGTGAAACTCCATGCGGCGACGTTGTCCAGATCGTTGATCACGATAAAGGGAGCTATCTCATCGGACAGGGAAAAACCCCTGAAGACGGTCGTGTCGATGTCGGTGTGATAGGAACCCAGGTTGCCTTTGAGTAGGATGAAAATTCCCGAGGCTTCCGCCTTCTCGCGCAAGACCTTGAAGGCTTCCCTGTGACTGCTCTGCCGGCGATATTCCCCAAGATCGATGTCGATAATTTCCCGAATCGTCCGAACCACTTTCTTCAGACCGTGGTTCACGGTGCTTTTGCCTATAAACGCAAGAGGTTCGGCTTCGTCCTCGTCAACCAGAAATTCCTTCAGGGCACTTTGTCTCGCTCTCACGTCTCTGATGATCACGTCCACGTAAAAGTTTTCCCTTGTCAAGAAACCACGGTGAGGAAGAGTCCGGAAATCCTGTCCCCTGTCTCCTTTTCTCGGCGGATTGTTCAGGTAAAACGTCAAAAGCGGCCGGCGGTATACCCTGGACATTCTCACCAGCATGCTTTCCGACGGATCCTTCGTTCCGTCTTCGTAGGCGAGCAGCTTTTCCTCGACGCTTGCGGTTTTTCCGTCCCCGATGCCCAGCTTTTTCGCGGCTTCTGCAACGGACAGCCCGATCGTCTCCCGGGCCCAGGACAGTATTCTGTTGTCTACCTTAGGCATTTCGGAACTCAACCCCGCTTTCCAAAATCATTATCCATATTATTCACAAAGCCGGAAGGAATTCCAGACCGGAAGAATTTTCCCGCGGCCAGTCGCCCGGACTGCGGACGACAGCGGATTTTCGCAAGCGGGTCGAGCTTCCGTTCGTAAAGATACCGCTTCGAACCTCTCTTCAGATCTTTTCGTGCAGAAACTGTCGCACATGTCTTCCGAACGGGTGATTGAGAAACCTTGTTCTGGCGGCTTCGGAGCCTTTGAGCTGCCAGTCGAACCACGCGGTGATGAAATAGTTGCGCATCTGGTGCGGCAAGAACACATCTCCTCCCCCGTCCCTGACCCACGGGTCGATTGTATAGCTCTCGGTTCCCGTAGCGTCGCGGTCGAGAGGAACGCGCCGCCCCGTCTTCGTCGCGCCGGGGCTCTCGGGGTTGAAATCGTAATCCGTCGCCGTGTCGTGGCCCTGGTCGCGGAACATGATCAACGCCTTCGCTCTCTGCGCGCGTTCGTAGGCTGCGCGGGCGATGGGCTGCGGGTTGTCCGCCGTGGGCCAGACCCGCTCGACGGCGAGCGGATAGTTCTCGCTGACGTCTCCGCCGGCGTCTTCGAACCATTTCAGATGGATTTCGCGGAACACCCTGTGCACGAAGTAGTCATCCGACCCGATCACGATCAGAAAGTCCTTCGGCACGCCGTCGGGCAATCCGGTCGCGGAGCTGTTGGGAAAACCGTCGTAGGGCTCCCACCGCCTGGGCAGACCGTTATTGAAGGCGACGGCCGTGTCGACGTCCGGCAGGAAGGTCAGGGCCGACTGCGAGGTGATCGCCCCTAGGGAGTGACCCATGACGCCGACCTGCGCGCCGTCCACCGCCCCTTCGAAGAAACCGCAGATGTCCTTGCGGACGCCGGTTCTTTCCAGAGCCGTGCGGCAGTCGGACTCCGAAGCGCCCAAATTCTTCATTTCCCGAATGATCGCCTTGACGTCTTCGGTGCGCTGCTCGAACAGAGACGACATCATTTGCGCGGCCACCAGTCCGCCGCCCGGGCGCGCCACGAACCCGGAAGGGTTGGATACGCTCCCTTCCCGACCGTAGAGGTACTCGAAGAAGCCGCTGAAAACGGGCGCCGACGCCTGGGAGGCGCGAAGCCGGGCCGCGGCCGCAAGTTCATCGTCGCTGACCGCTTTCGCAAAAAAGGAATTGGGATCTTCAAAAACGGGCGTGCTCCCGCTGTCGGACGTATGGGCCAGATTGACCACTATGTAGCCGTGGCTGGCGAGATACTCGGCCGCGCGGCTCCAGGTCGAAAAGCCGCCGCCGAGACCGTGTATCATGACGACCAGCGGGAAACTCCCTTCCTGCAACGGGGCGTCCGCGTAGCTTTGGGACCCCCCGCGCGTACCGCTCGCCGCAGCCCACAGCGCCCCGGGGTAGATGTTTTCCCTACGCCGTACGCGCGTACCGCCGGACGGAGACGGATAATAGATGTTCGTCGCCGTCGTGCTGGGTTCGCCGCTGGCGGCGATTCTCGTCAGCAATTCCCGATAAGCGGCACTTTTGTACGTCGCGCCCCAGGAGTCGAACGGCCTGGAAAAATCCTTGACGAAGTTCCTCTTCACGCCGACGGCGTAAGGACCGGGGGCGTAAGCCGACGAGATGCCCGAGGTTTCCGCTTCCCGCCGGGGGGCGGTTTCGTCGCCGCTTCCGCCGGACGGTTCCCGGCCCGGGGGGCCGGAGCCGCCCCCGGCACTCCCCCCGCCGTCGGCTTCGTCCGGGCTCTCCCGACTTCTCCTCAAGTCGTCTATCCGGTCGACAAATTCCCCGTCGGTGATTCTCCCCGACCTCCAGTCGTCCATTATCTGCAAAGCCCTCTCGCAGAAATCGGACCGGACGCCGGAGCAAAGGCTCTCCACTTCCGCTTCCGCCCGGACGGCGGAAGCTTCCTCGGCGCTCCGGGCGCCGCCCGCGTCGGAAGGTTGGCTCGGCCCGTTTCCACCGCCTCCCCCGCAGCCGAACAACCCGAACAGACAAAAGATTCCTACAACGGGCAGGGCCCTCATCAAGCTTTCTCTCCGCATGAGACTCCGACTCGACCGAAGATACCGAGTATGGAAAAGATACTACATGGGACAATGCGAATCAAAGAGTCCGGCAACGCGCCGGGCCCTGCCGGTTCGGCCGACCCGTCTCGCCGGACGGCGAAAAACCGCCTCGTCGCGCGGCTTCGGACGGGAGCGCGAAGCTTCGGCTTTCTGTCCCGGAGGTGGAGCGCGCCCGAGAGGATTCGAACCTCCGACCTACGGATTAGAAGTCCGTTGCTCTATCCTGCTGAGCTACGGGCGCGGGAAAATCCACACGGAAAACCTTTGCGAACTCGGGAAAACTGGTCGGGGTGAGAGGGCTCGAACCTCCGACCTCAGCATCCCAAATGCTGCGCGCTTCCAGCTGCGCCACACCCCGACCCGAATTTCGTATTATAACGACAGTCCGCGAAGAAGACAAAGCGGGGAGAGGCCGTCAGGAGTCGGAGGTCCTGTACTTTCTCCAGTACCTGGCAAGCCCGCCCAGGTTCATCCAGTAAGGGTCGGAAAGCTCGTACTTGGCGTACAGTTCCTCGCCCGCGCCTTCCGCGTCGAAGATTTCCCTGCTGTAGGCGCGAAACTCCTCCTTCACGTCTTCTTCTGTCCTTCCGGCCGAAATCCGCTCTCCCACCCACCGCGTCCACTCGTCCAGTCTGTCGGAAAGCGCGTCGAGCTGGGCGTCCACGTCGGAGAATCCGCCGAAATGGGTCGGGTAGAGCATGTCGGGAGATATCTCCCTTATCCTGTCTATGGACGCGTGCCATTTTTCGACGTTTATCTCGGGCGGCGGCGTGGGGGGAATGACGGGTCCCGAGGAAATCCTGCATCCGGCCACGTCGCCCGTGAAGAGAACTCCCCGGACGAGGTAGGCGTTGTGATGTCCGGCGTGCCCGGGAGTGTCGAAAGCCCTTATCTCGAGACCGCCTATGCTCACGCTCTCCGCGTCGCCCAGGGCGACCACCCTGTCCCCGTCCATTCCGCGGACCCGCCCCCACAGCTCGTCCATCCTGTCTCCGTATATCATTGTCGCCGACTTCACGAGCTTCTCCGGGTCGACGAGATGCGGCGCTCCCCTCGGGTGAACGTACACGGTGGAACCCGCCTCGGCGAAACGCCAGGCTCCTCCCGAATGATCGAGGTGGATGTGGGTGACGAACACGTGCCGGACGTCGGCGGGAGCGTAGCCGAGTTCCGAGAGCCCTCTTTCCAGGTTTCCGAAGGTGGTGTCGGGACCGGTCTCCATCAGCACGGGACCCTCGGCCGTCTCGATCAGGTAGGAAGCTATCGTTTCGGGCGAAAAGAAATTGAGGTCTATCGTCTTTATGTCCATGTGAGCCTTTTCTCCTTTGGAAGCGCCGTATGCCGCTTAATCTACACGCCGCGGTCCGCAAAAACCAATCAGCCGCGGCGGCCGACCGGTCAGGAATCCGCCCGCGCGCGGCCCGAGTCGATCAGAAACGACCGGAACTCCCTGCGGACCGGTATCTCGCTTCTGTCGGTCGAAGTGACGAAGACCTGCCCCGGAAATTCCGAGAGAGTTCTGAAAAGAAAGCTTTTCCTCTTCACGTCGAGCTCGCTCGTTATGTCGTCGAGCAGAAGTATGGGGTTCACTCCCGCCTGCTCGTTGAAAAGCCTTATCTCGCAGGACTTGAGGGCCAGAACCAGGTTCTTCGACTGTCCCTGGGAGGCGAAGCGCGAGGCGTCCTTTCCGTCGATCAGAAAGCCGACGCGGTCCCTGTGG
Source organism: Thermodesulfobacteriota bacterium (assembly GCA_965243595.1). Lineage (GTDB taxonomy): Bacteria > Desulfobacterota_D > UBA1144 > Nemesobacterales > Nemesobacteraceae > Nemesobacter. The sequence goes on along the minus strand of OZ251569.1, from coordinate 1,084,570 downwards.
GGACCCACGGTCGTATGGCCCCTTTTCCTGTCCGACGCGAAGCTTCGCGAAAGAGCTTCGCGAAGGCTTCCCTCCGCGTCTTCGCCCCGTTCGAAGGAAGTCCCGTAGCTTACGGCCGCCGCGCCGTCCGATTCCCCGCGCTCGCCGTAAATCTCCCCGAGCCTGCGGTTGAGCCTCCTTATCGTCTCTATCCGCCTCGCAACCACCGCCGCGCCGTTTCGGGCGATCTGGGCGTCCCACGGCTCCATCGAGAGCGAAGACGCCTTCTCTCCCGAAGCGAGCATGCGGTTTCTCTGCCCCAGGGCCCTCTGGTAGTCCCGAAGCTGTTTTATGTGGGCGGGATGCATGGCGCTTATGACGGAATCCACGTAGTTTCTCCTGGACTGGAGTCCTCCCTTGACTATCTCCACGTCGGAGGGAAGAAACACGACCACCTTGAACCTGCCGAAGTGCTGGCTCGTGCTCCGGACGGCCTTTCCGTTGAGACGCGCGCGCCTGCCCTCCCCGCTCACCGTCACGTGCATCTCGTTCAGACCGCTTCCGGCGAAAATCTCTCCCTTGGCCACGGCGGCCGGCGATCCGAAACGGACGAGTTCGCGATTCCTGGCGCCGGAAAACGGCCGGAGCGCGCAGACCAGGTGCACGGCCTCGAGCAGGTTGGTCTTGCCCTGGGCGTTTCTGCCGTGAACGACGTTCAGTCCCGGGCCGAAGGACAGGGACAGGCTTTCGTAGTTTCTGTAGTTTCTAAGCGTCAGGTGTCTTAATTCCACTCGATGCGCCCCGCTTCGCCCGCGGAAAACGGCCCGTTTCCCGGCCGTCCGGGAGTTCTTGACCGTAAGATTTTAAGCGTTAATATCTTTTTTGAAAGGCGGCGCGATGATATCTCTCAGAATCTCCGAAATCCACTCCAGGGACTGCAACAAGGGCTACGCCCGGATAAGCGGTTCCGACATGAGGAACCTGGGCGTAAGCTCCTGGGACCTCGTACAGATAGACGGAAGAAGAAAGACCGTGGTGAGGGCGCTTCCCATAGAGGCGGAGAACGGAGACGCTGAGCCCGTCATAGAGATAGACCTGGTGACCAGGGAGAACGCGGGAGTCGAGCTCGACGACATCGTGATAGTGAAGAAGACGGACGCGGAAAAGGCGAGCAGGGTGACCCTGTGCCCCAGGAACAAGGCGTTTCTCTACGACCCCGCCAGGAGCAGGCGTCTTTCGGACAGGCTCGAGGGCATAGCGGTGACCGCGGGAGACAGGCTCTCGGTTAAGATGTCCGGGGCCTCGACCGAGGATTTCGACGTGCTCGACACCACGCCCGGGGCGTCGGTGGTGGTGAGCCGGAAAACCCGCATGGACGTGGTGGCGAGACCGAGAGCGAAGACCGGCTCCGAGAGAGTCTCCTACGGGGACGTGGGAGGGCTCTCCGGCCAGATAGAGAGGATACGGGAGATGCTCGAGTTTCCGGCGCGGTTCCCCGCGCTTTTCGAGAAGCTGGGAGTCAAGCCGCCGAGAGGGATCCTGCTTACCGGTCCGTCGGGAACGGGAAAGACCCTGCTGGCCAGGGCCGCGGCGCACGAAACGAATTCGAATTTTTACGCGGTAACCGGTCCCGAGATAATTCACAGGTTCTACGGGGAGAGCGAGGCCAAGCTTCGCGGGATATTCGAAGACGCGGCGAAAAACCGGCCGGCCGTGATATTCCTCGACGAAATCGACGCCGTGGCTCCCAGGCGGGACAAGGCGACCGGGGACGTCGAGAAAAGAGTGGTGGCCCAGCTTCTCTCCCTCATGGACGGCCTGGGCGCCAGGGAAGACGTCGCGGTGATCGGGGCGACCAGCCGTCCCGAAGCGCTCGACCCCGCCCTTAGGCGCCCGGGGCGCTTCGACCGGGAAATCCGCCTTCCCGTGCCGGACATGAAGGCGCGGCTGGAGATATTCCAGGTTCACTCGGCCGACATGCCCCTTTCGAAAGACGTCGACCTGCACAGGCTGTGCGAACTTTCAAGCGGCTGCACGGGAGCCGACATAGAGAACCTGTGCAGGGAGGCCGCGATGAATTCGCTTGCCGACGTGCTGCCGGACATGGAGGAAGACGCCGCCTCGGACGCGGAGCGTCCCTTCGCCGTCTCCGTCCGCATGGAAGATTTTCTCGAGGCTCTTCGAAACGTCCCCCCGAGCGCCATAAGGGAAATAGTCGCCGAGATTCCCCGAACGTCGTGGGAGGAGGTCGGAGGTCTCGGGGAAGTCAAGAGCGAGCTGGTGGAATCGGTCATATGGCCGATGAAGCACAGGAACTTCTACGAGGCGATGGACGCGAAGTCCCCGAAGGGAATACTGCTCCACGGCCCTCCCGGAACGGGAAAGACCCTTCTGGCCAGGGCGCTTGCGAACAAGATCGAGGTGAACTTCATTTCCGTGAAGGGGGCCGAGCTTCTCTCGAAGTACGTGGGAGAATCCGAGCGGGCGGTCAGGGAGGTTTTCGGAAAGGCCAAGCAGGTCTCCCCGTGCATGGTGTTTTTCGACGAGATCGACGCGCTCTGCCCCAGGCGCTCGGAGGGAAATACGACGCGGGTGAGCGAGAGGGTCGTAAGCCAGATGCTCTCCGAGATAGACGGCGTGGAGGAGCTTCCCGACGTCTGCGTGCTGGCGGCGACGAACAGGCCCGACATGATCGACCCCGCGCTTCTCAGGCCCGGAAGGTTCGACCTGGTGCTCGAAATTCCTCCTCCTTCCGGAAAGGAGATACTGGAGATAGTAAAGATCCACACGCGCAAAAAGCCCCTGGCAAGCGACGTGAGAATCCGCGAAATCGCCGCCGCGCTCGAGGGCAGAACGGGGGCGGAGATACGGCTCGCGTGCGACAGGGCGTCCCTGCACGCGGTCAGGGAACACCTGCGGAAGAACAGGAAAGTCCTCAAGCTCTGCGCGAGACATTTCGACAGGGCGCTGGGCGAACTCGCCGAAAGAAGCGTCGGGAAGACGCGGTAGCGGGCCGGGGCCGTCTTGGAGAGCCTTTCCGCCCACCCCGAAAGCGTCGCCGTCTGGGCGCTTCTTTTCGCCCTGGGAACGGCGCTCGGAAGCTTCGCCTGCGTGTGCGCCAGGAGAATCCCCGCGGGGGTCTCCGTCGTCTTCCCGCCGTCGCGCTGCGAGTCCTGCGAAACGCCCCTGCGGGCCTTTCACAACATTCCGGTCGCAAGCTTCGTTCTCCTCCGGGGCAAGTGCGCCCACTGCGGGGCCGGGATACCGGCGGAGCACCCGCTCGCGGAAATTCTCTGCGGCGTCCTCGCGCTCGCTCTCTACGGAAAATTCGGCCCCTCGGTCGAGTTCGCCTTCTACCTCGCGTTCTCGGCGTCCCTGGTGGTGGTGACCCTCGTAGACTCGAGGCACATGGTGATACCCGACGCCGTGACGATTCCGGGAACCGCCGCGGGACTCGCTCTCGGGGCCGCGAGGACCGACTGGGGGGCTCTCGGCGAGGCGCTTTTCTCGCCAGCGGCGCAAAGCTTCCTCCACGCGGTTCCGAACGCCGGAATTCTCGATTCCCTAGCGGGCGCCCTTCTCGGAGGAGGAGTCTTCTTTCTCATAGCGCGGGTCTACAGGGAGGTCAGAAAGACCGAAGGTCTCGGAATGGGAGACGTGAAGCTCGTTTCCATGCTGGGGGCGTTTCTCGGGATCGAGGGAGTCGTAATGGTCGTATTCGCAAGCTCCCTGCTGGGAACCGCCGCCGGTCTCGCTATAATAGCGCTGCGCGGGGAGAGCGTCCGCCGGGCCATTCCGTACGGCCCGTTCCTCTCGGTCTCGGCCCTGGCGTACCTGCTGTGGGACGGGTTTCCGCTTTTTTCGGTTCTCGGCCGCGGGGGTTTGTGAAATGAAGACGAATAGGGTCGCAAGAATTCTGTTTCTGGCCGCGGTCGCGGTCGTTTCGGCGAAGCTTCTCCTCTCGGTCCTCCACGCGGACACCCCGGCGGCGTACGAGGAGGAAATCATCCTCGGCGACTGGACCCGGCAGCGGGCGGAAGCCGCGATGGAGAGAGCGGGCGAGATACGGGACCCCGGGGCGAAGATCGAATTTCTCTCGGAGAAGTTTCTCGGGACTCCCTACGCGGAGAACACCCTCGGGGGATCCGCGGAGACAAGGGAGGTCCTGACCGTGAATCTCTCGGGTCTCGACTGCTTCACCTACATCGACTACGTGGAATCGATGAGACGGTCGCGCGGTTTCGCGGAATTCCTCGGGAATCTCGCCGCGGTGAGATACAAGGACGCGGCGGTGCGGTGGGAGAGGAGAAGGCATTTCTTTTCGGACTGGGCGAGCGGAGAAGGGAAAAACGCCCGCGACGCCACCGTGGAAATCGGGGGGAAGCTCGCGGTTACGGAGAAAAAGAAACTCAACAGGAAGGCGGACGGTTCGCTCTGGCTTGCGGGAATAGACGTCGTCGAGAGGGATGTGAGCTACATTCCGTCGGAACGTCTCGGGCCGGAGACGCTGGACGCGGTGCGCACAGGAGACTACCTCGGAATCTACTCGGAGGAGGACGGACTGGACGTTTCCCACACGGGAATCGCGGTCAGGAAAAACGGAAAGCTCTACCTGCGCCACGCCTCTTCTAGACACCGCAGGGTGCTCGACGAGGACCTCGCGGTCTACGTGAAGAAAAGACCCGGACTCGTCGTCTACAGGTCAAACGGGCCCTGATATGGTAGAATCACGGTTACGGACGGCCGCGCGCGGGGCGCGGGCGCAAGCGCAAGCAAGGAGGACGCACCGGTGTCTTTAGACCCAAAGGAACTCTCGGGATGTCTCAAGGAAGTGAAGAAGGTCCAGAACTCCCTCGACAACCTCATGGACTTCGTGGACCTGATGAAGAACATCAAGGAATCGTTTCCGGGAGACGTCGTGACTCCCGCGGAAAGAATAAGGGACATCTGCTCCGAAGCCGCTCCCTTCGTAAAGGAGATAAAGGCGGTTTTCGACGCGGAGCTCGACAAGATTCCCGTAGACGACAAGGAAGTGGCCGACGCGGCGAAAAAGCTCGTTCTCTATCACGGAGACCACCTGCAGGCCCTCGTCTGGGCGGAGCAGCAGAAGGCCAACCACGAACCGCAATCCTACTGGTGGAGATACTGGGAAGGAATAACGGGGAACGTGAAAGAGGACATGGCCGAACACCAGAAGCAGCTGCGGTCGTAGCTTCGGAAAAACCCGAGGGCCGTCCGCCGGGCCCTCCGCCGACGCTCTCCGTCCGCCCGTCCGCACCGAGATGCAATTCATAGACGAGGCCACAATAACCGTCGCGGCGGGAAACGGCGGCGACGGATGCGCGAGCTTCAGAAGGGAGAAGTTCGTTCCCAAGGGAGGTCCGAACGGGGGCGACGGGGGCGACGGGGGCGACGTGGCGATAGAGGCCCGCGCCGGCATGTCCTCCCTTCTGGACTACAGGTACAGAAAGCTCTACCGCGCGAAAAACGGGGAACCCGGAAGGGGAAAGAACCGGCACGGAAAAGCGGGCGGAACCCTGGTCATACCAGTTCCCCCCGGGACGGTGATAAGAACGGGCGGGGACGGGGATGCGGCCGACCTGACGGAACCCGGGCAACGCTTCACGGTCGCGAGGGGCGGGCGGGGCGGGCGGGGAAATTCGCGGTTCGTCTCGCCGACCGACCGGGCGCCCAGGAGGGCCGAGAGCGGCGAGGAGGGAGAGACGCTGGAAGTGAACCTCGAACTCAAGATCCTGGCCGACGTCGGAATCCTAGGATTTCCGAACGCGGGAAAATCGACCCTCGTATCGAAAATCTCCGCGGCCAGGCCGAAAATCGCCCCCTACCCGTTCACCACCCTCTCTCCCAACCTGGGGGTCGTGAACCGCGGAGACGACGAGCCGTTCGTGGTGGCGGACATCCCGGGAATAATCGAGGGGGCGCACGGGGGAGCGGGGTTGGGACTGCGGTTTCTAAGACACGTAGAGCGGACCCGTATTCTGGTTCACGTGCTCGACCTCGACTCCCCGCCGGGGCGGGACCCGGTGGAAGACTACGAGAGGATGAATTCGGAGCTTGCGGCGCACTCGGAACTTCTGGCCGAAAAACCCCAGCTCGTGGCGCTCAACAAAACCGACGTCGGGCGGGGGGAGCGAAGAGCCGAGGAAACCGCGAGGCGGCTCGGAGAAAGAAACGTGGAGACCCTAGCCGTATCGGCCCTCACCGGAGAAGGCCTGCGGGAGCTCGTCGGCGAGATCGCCCGAAGGCTCGGGCTTCTCACTGAAGACTCTCGTAGTCGATCTCCTTTCTCGGAATAGGCATGAGGGAAGCGTGGTGGAGCGCCACGCGCCATTTTCCGTCGGCGAGCTCGAATATGTTGGTCGCCTGGGCGAGCACCACGACCCTGCGGTCGTCCATCGCGTAAGTGGACCTTTCGATGCAGTTGAGCCAGGCGGAATCCTCCCTCGCGTCGACGAAGAAATCCGAAACGTCGACGCGGCTGAACCCGCTCGCCTCGAAGATGGTCCTCCAGCTCTCCTTTATGGCCTCCCACCCCTGAATGATGGGCCAGCCGGCGTGCACGCACTTCGCGCGTCCGTCGTTGAGCCAGATTCCCTCTATGAGGTCGACGTCGTAACGGTTGCGGGCTTCGTAGAACTTCCTGTTGGCCTTCATCACCTGCTCTTTCACCTTCGCGTCGTCGCTCATAAGAAACCGTCCTCAGTCCTGCGCGCCGTCCATGGCGAGACGAATCTCCTCGGCCACCCCGGAGTCGGTCTCGGTCTCGAGAAGCTCGGCGAGTTCGCCGAGACATTCCCGGCCTTCCAGCTTCCGAAGCGCCCAGACCGCGTGAGCCCTCACAAGCGGCTCCTCGTCTTCCAGCAAGGCGCGCACGTATTCTATATACTTTCTATTTCCCGAATTTCCAACAGCCACGAGAACATTTCTGATAAATCCCCTTCTCTTCGCCCTCTTTACAGGACTTTTTCTGAAAACCTCCGAGAAATCCTCCTGGGAAAGCTCCATGAGCCTCCCGAGTTCCGGGGCCACGAGCCCCCGGCGGGGCAGGAAGCTCTCCTTCGGCGTGAAAAGGGCGTCGCGGTTCCAGGGACAGACGTCCTGGCACACGTCGCAGCCGAAAACGTTGTTCTCCATCCCCTCCCTGAGTTCGCGCGGGATGTTTCCCTTGAGCTCTATGGTGAGATAGGAAACGCATTTTCTGGCGTCGAGCATGTAGGGCTCCACTATGGCCCCGGTGGGGCAGGCGTCGATGCATCTCGTGCAGGTGCCGCAGCGGTCCGCCGCGGGAGCGTCGAATTCAAGCTCGACGTCGGTTATCACCTCGCCCAGGAAAAGCCAGGAACCCGCCCGCTGGTTTATGAGGCAGGTGTTTTTGCCGAGCCAGCCCACTCCCGAGCGGCCGGCGTGGGCCTTTTCCAGAACCGGCCCCGTGTCGACGTACGTTCTGGCGGCCGCGTCTTTCGGGGAAACATCCTTTATGTAGCGGGCGAGCTCGCCGAGCATCGCGTCCATCACGTCGTGGTAGTCGTCCCCCCACGCGTACCTGGATATCCAGCCCCGCCCGTCCCCGCGGACCTCGGTGGAACGGGGATTCTCGGTGTTGTAGTTAAGGGCGCACGACACGATCGACCTCGCGCCCCGAAGTATCCTGCCCATCTCCTTTCTGGAAGGCAGACCTCTTTCCAGGTACTTCATCTCCCCCGCGTAACCGCGGTCTATCCACTTTTCGAAAAGTTCGCTCTCTTCTCCACCGCCCGTCGCGGGACCTATGCCCACAAGGTCGAAGCCCAGCCCGAGCGCGTAGTTTCTGACGAGAGCGGAAAGCTCCGCGGGCGTATTCGCGGGACCGCTCACCGCGCTTCCCTCCTGGAGTCGACCACCAGGTTTCCCACTTCCACGAAGACGGACTCCCCGTCGAAATTGGACACGTAGTCGGAAACCATTTTCAGGGACAGGTCCGCGCTTCGGGAAGCGACGGAAAAGATCCCGGGACGGAGAAGACCGACGTCGGACTTCTCGCAGCCGACCAGCGCGCAGGGTCCATCTCCCCGGACGTCCCGCCCGGGGCGCGGCTCGTCGAGAACCGTATGGCGGTTTTCCTCTACCGCTCCCCGAAGCCCGCGAAGAAACCCGCGGGCGGAAGCCTCCCGGCCGTAGAAGACGACCCCGACGCCCAGCCGGGAAAGCTCGCGGAGAAGTTCTTCGGGGGAAAGATTCCCCGGGATTTCGAGCGTTTCGGCGCAGGGTTCGGCAAACAGCCCGGCGTTCACCGCGAGGAGAGAAACTTTCGCGAAGCTTCTCCTCATGTCCGTTCTTATCCTGGTCAGGTCGTCCTGCAAGGGCTTTTTCAACTCTCTTCGACTCCCGGGCGGGTACTTCCGCTTCCGCGGCTCAAGTATAATTGGCGGGATAATGATACCGATTAGAAGCACAATAAAAACCGCCACCGCCCCTTACGTGAACTACGCGCTCATCGCCGCGAACCTGCTAGCGTTCGCCTACGCGCTTTCTCTCGACGGAGCGGCGCTCGAGGTCTTCCACGGCAAGTACGGTCTAGTCCCCCGCAGGGTGTTTCCCCCGGACGCCTACGGGACGCTTGAGAGAACGTCGGTGTTTTTCGCCTCGATGTTCGTTCACGGAGGCTGGCTGCACGCGGGCGGAAACATGATCTTTCTGCACATATTCGGAAGGGGCGTCGAGGACAGGCTGGGCCATTTCGGATACCTGCTTTTCTACCTGACCTGCGGGCTCGCCACGGCTTTTCTGCACACGCTTCTCAACATTCACTCCGAAATCCCGACGATAGGCGCGAGCGGGGCGATCTCCGGAGTGCTGGGGGCGTACATGCTCTTTTTCCCGAGGTCGAACATACTCACGCTTCTCGTGGTCCTGATCGTCTTGCAGTTCGTCCGCATAAAGGCATACCTGTTCGTAATGGTCTGGTTCGTCTTTCAGTTCCTCGGCGGAATCGGTTATATTGGCGGCACGGGAGGAGTGGCGTTCTGGGCTCATATCGGGGGGCTGGCGGGCGGTCTCGCTTTCGCGGGCAGCTACGTGCGCACCGAAGCCTACCGCCGCAGAAAATACAGGGCGGAGAGGCAGAATGGCTGAAAAAGCCGACAAGATCGGAATCATAGCGGCCGGAGGACCGGCGCCGGGAATAAACGGGGTCATAAGCTCGGCCACCATAGAGGCCAGAAACAGGGGCAGAAAGGTGGTGGGCATTCTCGACGGCTTCAAGTGGATTTCCGCCGGAGACACGTCGAAAACGGTCGACCTCGACATTCAGAACACCTCCAGGATTCACACCGACGGCGGTTCCGTTATCGGAATATCCAGAAAAAGCCCCCTCGCGGACGAGGAGAGCTTCGCCAACACCGTTTCCTCGATCGGGAAACTCGGCATAGGGGGACTGATAACCATAGGGGGAGACGGAACGATGTTCCTGGCCAGAACCCTTCACGAGCATTTCGGGGGAAAAGTGAAGATAGCGCACGTCCCGAAAACCATAGACAACAACATAGCCCTTCCCGACTACATACCCACCTTCGGCTTCGAGACCGCCAGGGACGTGGGGGCGAAGATAATAAACCACATAATGGAAGAGGCGAAGACGACCGGCAGGTGGTTCGTGGTCATAACCATGGGCAGGAGAACGGGGCATCTGGCCCTGGGAATCGGGCAGTCCTCCGGAGCCACCATCACGGTGATACCCGAGGAGTTTCGGGAGAAGAAGGTGTCTCTCGCGAAGGTCATAGCGATTCTCGAGGGCTCGGTAATCAAGAGAATGAGCATGGGAAGGGAATACGGAGTGGCCGTAATGGCCGAGGGGATGCTCGACAAGATAAACCCCGGGGATCTCGGAATCATGGACAGGGACAACATGGGAAGAATAAGGTATCTGGACACGAACTTCGGACACCTTCTCAAGGAGACCCTCGGCGAGAAGCTCTCGGAAAAAGGCGTGGGCGCGGAAATCGTGCACAAGAGGATAGGCTACGAGCTTCGCTCGGCCGACCCAATTCCGTTCGACGTGGACTACACGCGCAAGCTCGGCTACTGCGCGGTCAAGTACCTGCTCGGCGGAGGCGACGGGGCGCTCGTGTACCTGAAGAGGGGAAAAATGCAGGCGACTCCTTTCTCGAGACTCGTCGACAGGAAAACGAACAGCATGAAGGTAAGGTACGTCGACACGAACACCGAGGCCTACGAGGTTTCGCAGAAATACATGATCAAGATAACTCCCGAGGACCTGGAAAACGCCAGGAACCTGAGAAACCTCTCGAGACACACCAGCCTGACGAGCGGAAAATTCAGGGAATACTTCTCGAAAATCTTCCGGTAAGGAAACATTACAGCCGACGAGGGGATTTGAACCCCTGACCTGCTCATTACGAGTGAGCTGCTCTACCGCTGAGCTACATCGGCAGTAACGTTCAGCTTACAATTATGCCACAGGAAAAAATTTTTTGAATCCCGGAACCGTGAAGGTCAGGTTTTTTCCGCAAAGCATTAGGCAAAGCCGTTATCCAGGGGCACCCGCGCAAATTCCCGGCTTCGGAGGTCCGAAAACGTGATTTACCGCAGAGAGAAGACCTTATCGAGGAGGAACAACCTGCTTCTCCGGCGGAAACCGTCTACCTCTCTTTCGAAAGCGTCCGAAGAACAAAAGAGGCATAAGCAACATCCCCAGCAGCATCGCCAGCAGCACCGGCGATGAGAACCGATTCTCACCCGAAATCGCGCATCCGCCACCACCGCTTCCCGTACCCGAGTTCATCTCATTCGGGGAAGACGGAGTCCGGCCGTCGCTTCCCGAGCTCATCCGCTCGTACACCACCGCGAAAGGAGAAAATCCGCTCGTGGACGCGCACACCATCTCCCCTTCCACGGTCGAGGAAAGCCTCTCCCACGTCCCGCCGGAGAACCTTATCAGGTAAAGCCTCCGCTCTCCCGCCGCCATGCGAAGCTCCTCCGTCACCGGAAGGCATATCCTCACGGCCGCATCCGGCACCGGGGAAACGTCCACATCCACCAGCACGTGGTCCGCGTCGTCTCCCGTGTATCCGAAAAGGTCATCGTCTATCTCCACGTCCGCGTCAGCCTCCCGCAGGGTGACGACCAGACCCCCTATCGCTTCCCCGCCACGCTCAAGCTCCGTAGGCAGAACCACCTCGAGCCCCGTGTCCTCGGGAAGCCTCGAATCCACCGTCACCCTGGTCTCTCCCTGCGAAAACTCTCCCGACGCCGCGCCTACCACCGTCCTCTCGTCGTCGTCCACTATGGTGCCCGTGGCCACCCCGGAACCCGAAACGCGCACGTCGCCAGGACTGGGAGTTCCCAAAGACACCTTCACCGTCTCGTCTCCTTCCAACACCGAATCGTCGTTTATCGGCACCGATATGACACGCGTCAGAGGCGACCCCTCGGAAAAGACAAGCGTCCCTCCCACCGTGCTCCAGTAGTCGTAATCCCCGCTGTCAGCCGTCCCGGGCGTCGCCGTCCCCGCGTCCGCTCCCTCCGCAATCACCGTCCAGTCCACCGTCACCCGGCGACTGCTGGTCGTGCTCAGCTTCACCGTGAAATCGAGAGCCTCATCGCTCTCCGACGCCGTCGCCCCGGTTATCGCGAGACCGGGATAGTCGTCGTCCATAACGTTCGCTTTCACATTCCACCTGTCGTCGCCGGCAATCCAGGAATACTCCGAAAGGCTGTCGCTTGACACCTCGAACGACAGAGTCGCCCTCTCGTCAAGCAGGTTGTCGTCGGAAAGAGCCTCCACCCTCACCGTCTGCGCCGTGCTCCATATCCTGTCGTTATCGTCGTTCGCCTCGAACCTAAGTTCCCCTCCCTCCTTGACCACGACGCTCGGGTTGTTGCTCGCCACGCGTATCGTGACGGCCTCGTCCGTCTTGGTCAGCTGAGTATCATAATGCGGAGACCATCTCCAGCGCAAGGGCCAACTCATGAGTTTCACCTCGTACGTCCCGCTTCCTCCCTCCACAAGCGAAAGCCCCCCGCTCGGACTCACATCCAGACCATGCAACGGAACCCAGAAGGCAATGTCGGTCAAAAATGAGAACGGTCTATACATCACTGCATAGAATCCTCCGTTGTCGACCATGGCCTGGGTCAGGTCAAAGTCTCGCGACCAGTCTCGTCCGCGAATTCCCGAAGCAATAAATGAGCATCCCGACACGTTGTCGGCGGCGGCTTTACTTGTAGGTTTTGCGTTCCAGGGACAGGCGTAAAAGGTGTATAACTGATAACCTTCGAGGACCTCGCATGCCATCCTGAAGGCCTGTCTGCCCGGACGGGCTCGATAGGTCCCCCAAGTTCCTAAAACATTGTTGTAAAATCCCGCCCCGCCTCGAGCCTGTAAATAATCACCTCTGTCCTGTGCGGAAGCATCGGACGGGAAATACGAAACTCCCGCGGCCAGGACCACAACGAGAAGGAAAACCCGCGCCAGGAACCCCGGGAAAGCCCGCGCATGTTCTAGATTAAAATAGAGGGGGGGGGGTATTACGCGGGCGGTCCGCGCTTCGACTTTCATGTCCGCGACTTCCTCGCCGCGAAGGGCGTTCGGACCGGACAACTCCGACCCGCCGGCGCCGGAAAACGATAAAGAGCCCGGGAGACTCGCTTCGCAAAAATCTTTCCGAACCGAAACCGCAATTCGCTTCTCAAGCTCCGAGGACGGTTTCTCCGCCGATGACTTCGTTCCGTATTCCATTTTTACCCTCCCGTCACTGTCTTCAAGATGGGAAGATTATAATACGTTTCCAGGCGCGCTGTCAAGAATTTGTTAGGAATTTACCCCCCCCCCGTTTGCGAAATCGCAAGCGTACTTTAATCTTGATGTCGAGAGAAATTCCGCGCGCAACGTCCCGCGAAGATTACGCAGGCGTTGCGCGAGAGAACCGGCCAGCGACACCGCTACTCCTATACCAGTTGGCCCGCCCTTTCAGGCCGCGCTGTCAAACGCCCTTTTTCTCCGAACGGAATCCCCTACGACTTACTTTGTGCGTCGCCCCGCCCCGGGCCGTTTTCCGACGACATGGGTGCCGATTCCGTGCATTCCTTCCCGAGTTCGGCGGTTTCATTTTTCGCGAAACACCGCAAAATGCCGTTTTCGTGTTTTTCGGTCAGTTGCATATCGGCGGAAAAAAACAAGGGAACGACCTCTCCGCAAAGTTTCACTCCTACGGCGCCATACGGAAAACGCCGAATCTGGTTGCTCTTGGCAGCAACGGGCATTGCCGTTGCATCTCGTTGTTTTCGGCCGGAAAGTCTAATCCTATAGAGAAAAAAGCTCATTCCCCGTGCGGAAACCGTCTGCATCTCTTCCGAAAGCGGCCGAAAAACAAAAGAGGCAGCAGTACCAAGAACATCGGCGAGGAAAACCATGCCGTAGGCGACGCGAACCGATTCTCACCCGAAATAGCACATCCGCCGTCGCCACCGCTTCCAGAGCTTCCACTGCCCGAGCCCATGTTCGTCATCCGCTCGTACACCACCGCGAATGGAGAAAATCCGCTCGTGTCCGCGCACACCATCTCCCCCTCCACGGTCGAGGAAAGCTCCTCCCATGTCCCCCCGGAGAATCTTATCAGGTAAAGCCTCCGCTCTCCCGCCTCCATGCGAAGCCCCTCCGTCACCGGAAGGCATATCCTCACGGCGGCGTCCGGCACGGGGGAAACATCCACGTCCACCAGCATGTGGTCCGCGGCGTCTCCCGTGTATCCGAAAAGGTCAGCGTCTATCTCCACGTCCGAAGGCCCCAGAGTCACCGTGAGCTCCTCTATCGCCTCCCCGCCGCTCTCAAGCTCCGTAGGCAGAACCACCTCAAGCCCCGTGTCCTCGGGAAGCCTGGAATCCACCGTCACCTTGGTGTCTCCCTGCGAAAACTCTCCCGACGTCACGCCAACCACCGTCCTCTCGTCGTCGTCCACTATGGTGCCCGTGGCCACCCCAGAACCCGAAACGCGCACGTCCCCGGGACTGGGAGTTCCCAAAGACACCTTCACCGTCTCGTCTCCTTCCAACACCGAATCGTCGTTTATCGGCACCGGTATGGTTCGCGTCAGCGGCGACCCTTCGTAGAAAACAAGCGTCCCGCTCCTCGCGCTCGAATGGTCGTAGTCCCCGCTGCCCGCCGTCCCGGGCGTCGCCGTCCCCGCGTCCGGACCGGCCGCAATCACCGTCCAGTCCACTGCCACGCGGCGACTGCTCGCCGCACTCAGCTTCACCGTGAAATCAAGCGTCTCATCGCTCTCCGACGCCGATGCGCCGGTTATCATGAGACCGGGATAGTCGTCATCCATAACGTTTACGTTTACCCTGCCAGCGGCACCGGAGTACTCCGGTGCGCTGCCGCTTAACACCTCGTGCGACAGAATCGCCCTCTCATCGAGCAGATTGTCGTCGGAAAGCGCCTCCACCGTCACCGTCTGCGGCGTATTCCATGTGGTGGAGTTGAACGTAATGTCCTGTCTCGCCCCGGCCGGATTCGAACCCGCCTTGACCGCGACGCCCGCGTTGTTGCTCGCCACGCGTATCGTGACATCGTCCGCAGGCTGCGCCTCAAGCTTCACAGTGTAGGTAGAAGTGCTCCCCTCCGTAAGACCAATCGCCGTCGACTGACTCACTATTATGGCCCTAGGCACCAATGGAATTCCCACCGCCCACATATTTACCATCGGCGAATACTCATATCGTGCCACCAAGACGACTTTCCCGTTGTTGATCATGGCTTGGGTTATGGAGACGGAATGATTGACTTCAAAGGTGTTTGAGCCTGCAGTTATGGCATTATAAATTTTCGTACAGCCGGACGATGGAGCGTTGGTGGCGTGTGGTGGCTCCAAACTGACCCATGCGCACGCGTAAATTGCGTGAGCCCTATACTGACCAAAAGTGTTGTTTCGCAACCTAACGGTCTGTGTTCCTGTCACAGGTAAGAGCTTTGTTGTTAGTGTTGACCAGTTATTGGCCCGGCCGTCGCCGGGTCTTTTCCATGTCTGCACCTCTTGGGCAAAAGACTGCAGCGAAAGAAACAAGACTCCCACGGCAAGGGTCAGAACAAAAAGAAAAGCCGACGTCAGTACGCGGAGAGTCCCAGCACATGTTCTAAGTTGAAACAGGGGGGGGGGGGGTATTACGCAGGCGGTCAGCGCTTCGACTTTCATGTCCGAAACTTCTTCGCCGCGGAGGGCGTTCGGACCGGACGACTCCGACCCGACCTCTGGAAAACGATAAAGAGCCCGAGAGCCTCGCTTCTCAAGCTCCGAGGACGGTTTCTCCGCCGATGACTTCGCTCCGTATTCCATTTCTATCCTCCCGTCGTTGTCTGCAATATAGGAAAACTATAATATGTTTCCAGGTGCGCTGTCAAGAATTTATTAGGAGTTTACCCCCCCCCCATTTGCGGAATTGCGGGAGTATTTTAATCTTGACGTCGAGAGAAACTCCGCGCGCCACATCACCCGAAGATACAGAAGACCCCGTTTTCGCAATGTCGAGAGCCGACGCGGACAGAGCATAAGTCTCAAAGACCCGACGGTCAAGGAACATTCCCGCCCTATAAGCAGGGGTTGCGCAAGTCAGAGAGAATGGGTCGCAGCCAGCTCAAATCCTGCCAGTTGAGTTGAGCCCACCTTGGAGGGATGAATTAGCGCTCGGGTCGCCCGTGCTGACCTCAGTGCGCCGGGCTTTGAGAGACACGTTGAACATCCCGTCCATGCTCAAACGGCTCCCTGCCCCTGTAGTTCCGACCGACCGTCCCCGCCGGAGTGTCAGTCAAAGGAGGAAAAAACTCCTTTCCACCTACGCTACAGAAGCTGTCTGCCTCCTCTTCCGAAAGCGTCCGAAAAACAAAAGAGGTATCAGCAGCATTGCCAAGAGCGCCGGCGAGGAAGACCATGCCGCAGGCGAGGCGAACCGATTCTCACCCGAAATCGCGCATCCGCCGCCACCGCTCCCCGGGCCCGAGTTCATCTCATTCGGGGAAGACGGAGTCCGGCCGTCGCTTCCCGAGACCGAGTTCATCCGCTCGTACACCACGGCGAAAGGAGAAAATCCGCCTGAGTCCGCGCACACCATCTCCCCTTCCACGGTCGAGGAAAGCCTCTCCCACGA
Organism: Thermodesulfobacteriota bacterium; assembly: GCA_965243595.1. Lineage (GTDB taxonomy): Bacteria > Desulfobacterota_D > UBA1144 > Nemesobacterales > Nemesobacteraceae > Nemesobacter. The sequence continues at coordinate 1,068,430 of OZ251569.1, read as the reverse complement.
CCCTCCGGAGAACCTTATCAGGTAAAGCCTCCGCTCTCCCGCCGCCATGCGAAGTCCCTCCGTCACCGGAAGGCATATCCTCACGGCGGCGTCCGGCACCGGGGAAACGTCCACGTCCACCAGCACGTGGTCCGCGTCGTCTCCAGTGTATCCGAAAAGACCTTCGTCTATCTCCACGTCCGCGTCCGCCTCCCGCAGGGTGACGACCAGACCTCCTATCGCCTCCCCGCCCCGCTCAAGCTCCGCAGGCAGAACCACCTCGAGCCCCGTGTCCTCCGGAAGCCTCGAATCCACAGTCACCCTGGTGTCTCCCTGCGAAAACTCTCCCGACGCCGCTCCGACCACAGTCCTCTCGTCGTCGTCCACTATGGTGCCCGTGGCCACCCCAGAACCCGAAACGCGCACGTCGCCCGGACTCGGAGTTCCCAAAGACACCTTCACCGTCTCGTCTCCTTCCAACACCGAATCGTCGTTTATCGGCACCGATATGACACGCGTCAGAGGCGACCCCTCGGAAAAGACAAGCGTCCCTCCCACCGTGCTCCAGTAGTCGTAATCCCCGCTGTCAGCCGTCCCGGGCGTCGCCGTCCCCGCGTCCGCTCCGTCAGTAATCACCGTCCAGTCCACCGTCACACGGCGACTGCTGGTCGTGCTCAGCTTCACCGTGAAATCGAGCGTCTCATCGCTCTCCGACGCCGTCGCCCCGGTTATCGTGAGACCGGGATAGTCGTCGTCCATAACGTTCGCGTTCACATTCAACCTGTCGTCGCCGGCAATCCAGGAATACTCCGAAGGGCTGTCGCTTGACACCTCGAACGACAGAGCCGCCCTCTCGTCGAGCGAATTGTCGTCGGAAACGGACTCCACCGTCACCGTCTGCGCCGTGCTCCATATCTTGCCGTCATCGTCGTTCGCCTCGAACCTAAGTTCTTCTCCCTCCTTGACCACGACGCCCGGGTTGTTGCTCACCACGCGTATCGTGACGGCTTCGTCCGTCTTGGTCAGCTCAGGACCCGAAGCGGTATGGTAGTTGCGCGCGGGCCAGCTTCTGAGCTTCACCATGTACGTCCCGCTTTCTCCCTCCTCAAGCGAAAGCCCCCCGCCAGGACTCACGTCCAGACCGTACAGCGGAACCCAGAAGGCAATGACCCTTCGATAAAATTGGGGGCCATGCTCCCTCATCAAGAGAACGAATCCTCCGTTGTCGACCATGGTCTGGGTCACTTCAAAGTCCTTGGGCTGAAGCCGCCTCCACCTGTTGTTGTTTGCATTTCCAAGAGACTCGCAGTTCGGAGTCTGGCCGTCGGTTGTCGGCGTCCCGCTCCAGGAACAGGCGTAAAGGCCATGTGTGCCATAGGTATAGTATTGACCCCCACCCTCTGAAGCATACTCTATCGCCACCCTCTGTCGGCCCGTCTCGGCTCGAAGGGCACCGGGAACGGATAGAGGACTCCAACTGAAGACCCCCGGTAATAAGTAAACATTTCTGTTCTGCGCGGAAGCGTCGGACGGGAAAGAGGAAACTCCCGCGGCCAGGACCAGGACGAGAATAAAAGCCCATGCCGGAAACCCGGGAAACCCTAATCGTGTTCTAGATTGGAATAGAGGGGGGGGGTATTACGCGGGCGCTCTGCGCTTCGACTTTCACGTCCGCAACTTCTTCGCCGTGGAGGGCGTTCGGACCGGACGACTCCGACCCGCCGGCACCGGAGAACGACAAAGAGCCCGAGCGCCTCGCTTCGCAAAAGTCTTTCCGAACCGAAACCGCAATTTGCTTCTCAAGCTCCGAGGACGGTTTCTCCGCCGATGACTTCGCTTCGTATTCCATTTCTATCCTCCCGTCGTTGTCTGCAATATAGGAAAACTATAATATGTTTCCAGGTGCGCTGTCAAGAATTTATTAGGAGTTTACCCCCCCCCCCATTTGCGAAATTGCAGGAGTATCTTAATCTTGACGTCGAGAGAACCTCCGTGCGCCACGTCACCCGAAGATACATGAAGACCCCGTTTTCGCAATGTCGAGAGCCGACGCGGACAGAGCGGAAATCTCAAAGACCCGACGGTCAAGGAACATTCCCGCCCGATACACAGGCGTCGCGCAAGCCAGAGAGAATAATGGGTTGCAGCCAGCTCAAATTCTGCCAGTTGAGCCCGCCCTGAAGGGATGAGTTAGTGCTCGGGTTCGCCCGCGCTGACCTCACGCCGGGCTTTGAGAGACACATCGAACATCCCGTCCACGCTCAAACGGCTCCCTGCCCCTGTAGTTCCAACTGTCTCCGCCGGAGCGTCAGTCAAAGGGGGAAAAGACTCCTTTCCACCTACGCTACAGAAACTGTCTGCCTTTCTTCCGAAAGCGTCCGAAAAACAGAAGAGGCATCAGTAGCACAGCCGGCAGCACCGGCGAGGAAAACCATGCCCCCGGCGAGGCAAACCGATTCTCACCCGAAATCGCGCACCCGCCACCACCGCTTCCAGAACTTCCATTGCCCGAGCCCATGTTCATCAGCTCGTACACCACCGCGAATGGAGAAAATCCGCTCGTGTCCGCGCACACCTTTTCTCTCCTTACAGTCGAAGAGAGCTCCTCCCATGTCCCCCCGGAGAACCTTATCAGGTAAAGCCTCCTCCGCTCTCCCGCCGCCGTGCGAAGCTCCTCCGTCACCGGAAGACATATCCTCACGGCGGCATCCGGCGCAGGGGAAACGTCCACGTCCACCAGCACGTGGTCCGCGGCGTCTCCAGTGTATCCGAAAAGATCAGGGTCTATCTCCACGTCCTCGTCAGCCTCCCGCAGGGTGACGACCAACTCCTCTATCGCCTCCCCTCCGCTCTCAAGCTCCGTAGGCAGTACCACCTCGAGACCAGTGTTCTCGGGAAGCCTCGAATCCACCGTCACCATAGTGCCTCCCTGCGAAAACTCTCCCGACGTCGCGCCGACCACCGTCCTCTCGTCGTCGTCCACTATGGTGCCCGTGGCTACCCCCGAACCCGAAACGCGCACGTCGCCGGGAACAGGAGTTCCCAGAGACACCTTCACCGTCTCGTCTCCTTCCAACACCGAATCGTCGTTTATCGGCACCGATATGACCCGCGTCAGAGGCGACCCCTCGTAGAAAACAAGCGTCCCGCTCCTCGCGCTCGAATGGTCGTAGTCCCCGCTGCCAGCCGTCCCGGGAGTCGCCGTCCCCGCGTCCGGACCGGCCGCAATCACCGTCCAGGGCACCGTCACGCGGCGACTGCTCGCCATGCTCAGCCTCACCGTGAAATCAAGCGTCTCCTCGCTCTCCGACGCCGTCGCCCCGGTTATCGTGAGACCGGGATAGTCGTCGTCCGTAACGTTCACGTTCACCCTGCCTGTGGTGCCGGAGTACTCCGGCGCGCTGCCGCTTGACGCATCGTGCGACAGAATCGCCCTCTCGTCGAGCAGATTGTCGTCGGAAAGCGCCACGACCGTCACCGTCTGCGCCGTGCTCCATATCTTGCCGTTATCGTCGTTCGCCTCGAACGTAAGGTCCTGGCTTGCCCCGGCCGGATTCGAACCCGCCTTGACCGCAACGCCCGCGTTGTTGCTCGCCACGCGTATGGTGACGGCGGCCGTGGGCTGCACATTGAGCCTCACCGTGTACGTCCCGCTTCCGCCCTCCACAAGCGAGAGCGTCCCGCTCTGACTCACAGTTATGGGCGGGGTAAGCGGAACCCACTGGCCGAAACGAAGTTCGTTAACAGTTTTTCGTATCGCCACGATGACAACCCCTCCGTTGTCAATCATGGTTTGGGTCACGGTGAAGCTCACATTGGCATTGGTTACGGTAGTAGGTGAACCAAGTGATGTACATCCCGACGACACGTAGGAGACGGCGTTGCTTGTCGGCGTCTCGGTTTTGGCACAGGCGTAAATTTCATACACTTGCCAGGTAAAATTATGCGTAGCCCCGAGGGTGATGCTCTTCGAACCCAATATGGCTAGGATTATGGCGCTATTGGAAACACCGCTTATCTGCTGCCCAGCACCTGGAGTCTGAAACAAATTTCGGTTCTGCGCGGAAACATCAGACGGGAAAGAGGAAACTCCCGCGGCCAAGGCCAGAACGAGAAGAAAAGCCCGAACAGGAAACCCGGGAAATCCTAAGCGTGTTCCAGATTGGAACAGGGGGGGGGGGTATTACGCGGGAAGTCCGCGCTTCGACTCTCATGTCCGCAACTTCTTCGAAACGGAGGGCGTTCGGAACGAACGACTCCGACCCGACGGCTCCGGAAAACGATAAAGAACCCGAGCGCCTCGCTTCGCAAAAGTCTTTCCGAACCGAAACCGCAGTTCGCTTCTCAATCTCCGAGAACGGTCTCTCCGCGTATGACTTCGCTTCGTATTCCATTTCTATTCTCCCGTCACTGTCTGCAATGCAGGAAAACTATAATATGTTTCCAGGCGCGCTGTCAAGAATTTATTAGGAGTTTACCCCCCCCCCATTTGCGGAATCGCAAACGTATTTTAACCTTGGCGTCGAGAGAAATTCCGCGTGTAACATCCCGCGAAGATGCAGAAAAACCCGTTTCTGCAATGCCGAAAGCGTAACCGGACGGACCGGCTCAAATCCTGCCGGGTGAGTTCTCTAGCGGGAGTTCGTGTTCGGGGTGCTGTCCCGAAGTTCCCGTCGCCAGCATTCAATCGCCATACCCATGTTCAAACGACTTCCGGCCCTGTAGTTCCGACCCTCTCCGCCGGAGCGTCCGAAGGAGGAAAAAACTCATTTCCCCGGCGGAAACCGGTTGCCTCTCTTCCGAAAGCGGCCAAAGATTAAGAATCATGATGATTTTCCCGAAGGATGGACGCTCTCGCCGCCTCCGGTCAAATCCGCGTGAATCTTTCGGGCGGACAACTCTCCCGACCGCACGCAGTCCGGTATCCCGACCCCGAGGCATGCCGCCCCGCAGAGAGAAAGTCCCCCGCGCCGAGAGAATCCGTCCATGATGTCCCTCATGATGCGGGCGTGGCCGACGCGAAAAAGCGGCATCGATTCCGGATACCTCTTCACGATAATTTTCTCCGCCCTGGTGTCGCCGAAAATCCCGCGAAGTTCCTCTCCCAGAACGGTCTCTACTTTCTCGTCGCTCCAGTCCGCGACGCCGGAATTGCCCTCGCCCCCGAGAAAACCCCTCACCACCACCTTGCCGCTTTCGCACTTGGCGGGGAACTTGTTGCTGTAGAGCGAACAGGCCGCGAGGTTCATTCCCTCGGTCGAGGGAACTATGATTCCGAAACCGTCGGGAAGACCCGAAAAATCCCTCTCGTCGAAAACGAGACTGGCGACGACCGAAGAGGAGTATTCGATGCGGGAGAGTCCCTGCGAGATGTCCGGGGCGACATCCGAGAGGAGCGAAGAGGCCGCGGCGGCCGGGACGGCCAGCGCGACGGCGTCGAACTCCTCCCGCGTTCCCGTGCCGGAGACCACCAGCCATTTTCCCTCCGATTCCGCGACCGCCGACACCCGGGTTCCGAAGTGGCACTTGGCGAACGCGGCGCTCTCGAGAAGTTTTTCCGTAATGACCGACATTCCTCCGGCGGGCGTCAGGAAAAGTCCGTACCTGGCCCCGCTTTCCCCGCGGGACGTGGGAGGATTGCGAAGAAGACTCGTAAGAACGCTTCCTTTGTCCCTCTCCATCTCCAGAAACTGCGGCATGGTGGCGCCAAGGCTCAGTTTTTCCGCGTCGGTCATGTAGATTCCGCCCAGAACGGGCTGGGCGACGGTGTCGAACATTTCCTTTCCGAATCTTCTGGTCACAAAGCCGGAAACGCTTTCGTCTTCTCCGCCTCCGCGCGGGACGAGGGGCTCGAGAAGAACCCTGAGTTTCGCCCGTACGCTGAAAAGCCCGGAACGCAGAAAGGGAAAAAGTTTCGAAGGGGACATGATGAAAAAACCTTCGGGAAGCCGCCGGAGACGCCCTCCCTTGTAGACGAAGGTGGTCCTGGGGCCGTCTCCCACCCCCAGAAGCGAATTCCCGAGACCGAGATCCCTCGCGAGATCCAGGGCCCAGGGCTTGGACGTTATGAAGGAATCGGGACCCAGCTCGAGAACCGTGCCCCCCGTCTTCACGGTATCGAAGACTCCGCCCGCACGCCCAGAGGATTCGAAAAGAACCAGCTCGAGAGGAGTGGAGGAATCTCTGAAAAACTTCCTCATGTAGTGGGCGCAGGACAGACCCGAAACGCCAGCTCCGACAATCGCGACTTTCATACCGGGTCGTCCGCCTTTCCCTTCAACGTTGCGCCTCGGGCCGTAAGAAGCCCGTCAAGACTCATCCGACCGGATTTTCACAAGCGAGCCTTCGCGGTTGAATTCCAGAAGCATTGTCCGCTCCGGGTCCGTCCCGTCACCGCCCGGAGCCTCGCGAATCCACAATCCCGAGCACGCCGTCGCAGAGAGCCTCGACGTAGCCGTCGGAGTCGTTCACCGTCTCCGCCCTGTGAAGCCTGATTCCGGCTTCGCCCGCGGCCTCGCTCGCCTCGACTCCTATGTCGAAAAGCACCTCGATATGATCGCAGAGAAACCCGATCGGCTGAACCACCACGTCGGTAAATCCCTCGGACGCCAGTTTCCTCACGACGTCGCATATGTCGGGCCCGAGCCACCGCTCGCCCGCGGAGCCGCTCGCGCTCTGGTAGGCCGTCATCCATTTTTCGCATCCGGCGCTTCGCGCCACGAGCCGCGCGGAGGTCTCGAACTGGGACATGTAGGGAGACGAATCCGACATTTCCCGCGGAATGCTGTGAGCGGTGAAGACCAGCATGGTGGTGGCGAGATTCCGGGCAGGAACCCTGCGCATGCTCTCCCTCACCCTGTCGGCCGACGTCTTCACGAAAAGCGGATGGTCGAAAAGCGGGGGGACGTACTCGACCCGAAGCTCCATTCCCAGGTCGTCGCGGGCCTCGGCCACGTCCCTCATGTATCTCTCCCAGCTCGCGTCGCAGCGGTATATGGCCATTATGAGACCGACCGCCCTGCTCACGCCGTCCCGGCGCATGCGCTCGAGCTCGTCCCTTATGAACGGGCGCCAGTTTCTCATTCCTATGTAGACCGGAAGGTCGCGTCCCCTCCGCGCCAGGAACTTCCCGAGCTTCGCGGCCTGCCTGCGGGTAAATTCGTTGAGCGGAGATTTTCCGTCGAACATCTCGTAGTGCGAAGCCACTTCGCGGAGCCGCTCCTCGGGTATGGGCCTCGGTCCCGCGACCCTGCGGAGAAAGGGAACCACATCCTCCCTTCTTTCCGGGGCGCCGTATCCGATCATGAGCACAGCGTCGAACTTTCCGGACATCCCCTGCCCTACCTCCTTCTCCCCGCGGAGTACTCGTGAACCTCGTCCACCAGCCTAAGCACGTTGTCGACGGGAGTCTGGGGCAGCACCCCGTGACCCAGGTTGAATACGTGTCCCGGTCTTCCGCCCACGCCGTCCAGTATCTCCCTTGTCCGGGCGACCACGTGGGAAGAGCCCGCGAGCAGCGAAACGGGGTCTAGGTTTCCCTGGACGGCGAGCCCCTCGCCCGCCAGCCGCCAGGCGGCGGGAATGTCGGTTCTCCAGTCGACGCCCATGACTCCCGCCCCCGTTCTGCCCATGAGTTCCAGAAGGGACGAGGCGGCGGTGGCGAACAGTATGACGGGAACGCCGGGCGGAAGCGACGAGACTATCTTCTTCACGTGGGGAAAGACGAACCTTTCGTAATCCGCCGGACAGAGACACCCCGCCCAGCTGTCGAAAATCTGCACGGCGTCGGCCCCCGCCTCCACCTGGGAGCGGAGATGTCGCGATACGGCGTCCGAGAAAATCTCCATGAGCGCCGCCCAGAGGGAAGGGTCGCCGTACATGATCTTCTTGGTGTTCGCGTAGTTTTTCGACGCCCCTCCCTCGACCGCGTAGGAAGCCACGGTGAAGGGTCCTCCCGCAAAACCTATGAGAGCGACCTCGGGGTCCAGCGCGGCTCTCGTCGCGCGCACGGCGCTGTAGACGAACTCCATGCTCTCGGGATGAAATTCCCCGAGAGACTCCACGCGCTTTCTGCTCCTTACGGGACCGCTTATCACCGGACCTTCCATCCTCGAATACTCGAGCGGAATTCCCAGGGGCTCGAAAATGAGAAGTATGTCCGAGAAGATGATGGCGGCGTCGGTGCCCAGGCGGTCGACCGCCATGAGCGTGACTTCCGCCGCCGCGTCGGGGTCCCTGCAAAGCTCCATGAAGGAGACGCGGGAGCGAATCTCCCTGTATTCCCTGAGAAACCTTCCCGCCTGGCGCATGAGCCAGACGGGAGTGTGGTCGGTCTTCTCGAGGCGACATGCCTTCATGAACGCGCCCGCGGCGGTTTTCCTCTTCCTCTCCTCCTCTCCCGTCCCCGGCCAGACCATCTCCGCGCGCCTCCAGGAGGAGGTGTCGACCCCCGCCCGAAGAGCGGTTCTCTTTTTCGCGAGAAGCGCCGCGGACCTCCTCGCGGTCTCCCTCACCAGGTTTCCCATCTTCGGACTGTCGGGCTCGTAGTCGACGGAGATTCCGTTCTCCCCCAGAGTTTCCGTGGTGGTCGGACCTATCGAGCCTATGAGAGTCCTCTTCATTCCCTCCCGCAGCCTGCCGCCGAGCCCCTCTCCCTCGGCCACGCTCATGAGATTGAGCACCTGCCGGGAGCTTGTGAACAGAAGGCAGTCCTGGCCGTCGCCGGATATGGACCCGATGGCGCGGCGAAGCGGGGCGAGGTCCTCGGGCAGCCCCCACCTGTAGACGGGTATTCTTCTCGCGTCGGCTCCCCGTCTTTCGAGCTCCGCGAGAAACCTGTCGTTGGGAACCCCGTATTCCTGCACGTACACGACCTTGCCTTCGAGGGATGTCTCCCTCCGGTCCAGGGTGGAGAGCACGTCTCTCCACGTGTTGGGTTCGGGGACGGTTACGTCCGGCTCCAGGTCGAGGAGGCGGAGCGCGGCGACGGGCTTCGGACCCCTGGCCAGAACCGTCGTGGAGCGCAGTGCTTGCGCGTATCTTTCATCTCCCGCGCTCGCGGCGACCGCGTCGGAGAGAATCCGGGTGCCGACCCCCGTCATGAGAACGAGCATGTCCACGGCGCCCGAGAAAAGGCTTTCGGCGAACTCTCCGACCCCGGGGCTTTCGGCATCGGGAAGCTCCCTCATGGAGGGAGCGACGGTGGGAATTCCGCCGTGGTAGGAAATGAGCTTTTCCATCTCCCCGCGGCGGCGGCTCTCAAACGACGTCACCCTGATTCCCCCGAAATCCCGGCTCATGTCGGCGCGGCGCCCGCGAGAAATTCCGCGACGCTCTCCCCCCTCATCATGTCCTCGAGACTTTCCCTCCTTCTTATCTCGGCGTACTTCTCCCCGCTTACCAGCACCTCCGCCGCCCTCGGTCTCGCGTTGTAGTTCGAAGACATGACGAAGCCGTAGGCGCCCGCGCTGAAGACCGCCAGCAGGTCGCCCGAAGAGACCTCGGGAAAATCCCTGTCCCTGGCCAGAAAATCCCCGGATTCGCACACGGGACCCACTATGTCCACCGTCCTCGACGTCCGGGAATCCGCCCTGGTCACGGGCTCTATGCGGTGGTAGGAGTCGTAGAACGCGGGCCTCAGAAGATCGTTCATGGCCGCGTCCACTATCACGAACCTCTTCGAACTCCCTTCCTTTACGTAAAGAACCCTGGCGACCATTATTCCCGCGTTGCCCACCATCGATCTTCCCGGCTCTAGCACCAGCCCGTAGCCCGTGCCCCGGAGGTGGCGCTCGAACACGGCCGCGTACTCGGACTTCGAAGGCGGCTCCTGTCCGCCCTCGTAGCTTATGGCGAGACCTCCCCCCATGTCTATGTGGGAGATATCCATTCCCCTGGCGCGAAGCCCGTCGGCCAGGGAAACGAGCTTGGAGACGGACTCGGAGAAGGAGGAGAGGTCGAATATCTGGGAACCTATGTGGGCGTCGATTCCCCTTATCTCTATTCCCTTCATGCGGGCTGCCCTCTCGTAGACCTCCACGGCTCTCTCGATGCCTATTCCGAACTTGCTTTTCTCGAAGCCGGTGGATATGTAGGGATGGGTGTCGGGATTCACGTCGGGATTCACCCTCACGGCCACGGGCGCCTTCTTCCCCATGGCGAGAGCCGTTTCGTTTATCCTGTCGAGCTCCGCCTCGGACTCGACGTTGAAAAACAGTATCCCGCGGCCTATCGCGTCCGCTATTTCCCTTTCGGTCTTCCCGACCCCGGAGAACACGGTTTTCGAAGGGTCTCCGCCCGCGGCGAGCACCCTAGAGAGCTCTCCCGACGAAACGATGTCGAAGCCGCAGCCCATGGCGGAGAAGACCTTCAGCACCGAGACGTTGGAGTTGGCCTTGACCGAATAGCAGACCAGGGGGTCGAGGGACGAAAAGGCGTCGCGGTAGTCGAGCAGGCTCGACCGCATGGAACCGTGGCTGTAGACGTAGACGGGCGTGCCCGTCCGCTCGCATATGGCGCTTACGGGCACTCCCTCCACGTGAAGTTCGCCCCCTGCATAGTGAAAATCTTCCGTCATGTCGGGCTCCGCGGGTCCGGCGCGGGGAAAATGTACCCGAAAAGGCGGCCGTAAATCAATCGCGCGGCCACGGCGGCGGAACCGCGGCTTCCCCGCGATTAGACAAAGGCGAAATTTATTCTATAATGCTTCTGCGCTTCGGAATCCGAAAACCCCCGAACGCGCGGCCGGAAACGAAAACCGCTGAAACAAGGAGAGATGCCGTGGACTCAATTGCCGATCTGTTCGCCAAGGGCGGAATATACATATATCCCCTGATCCTGTGTTCGGTGCTGGGTCTCGCGATCCTTCTGCAGAAGCTCCACGCGCTGCGCCTCAGGAAAGTCGTTCCGCCCGAATTCGTTTCGGGCTTCTACGAGGCTCTGGAAACCGAGGGCATCGGGGAGGCGGAATCGGTCTGCCGGACGCACGACTCCCCCGCGGCCAGAATAGCCCTGGCCGCCGTCGCGAGTTCGGGAAAGTCCAGGGACGGCATGAGGGAGGCGATAGAGGACGCGGGCAAGGCCGAGGCGCACGTTCTGGGCAGGTACATCGAAACCCTGCTGACCATAAGCAGCATCAGCACCCTGATCGGGCTTCTCGGCACCATATCCGGCATGATCAAGGTGTTCGCCGTGATATCCGAAAAGGACATAGTGGATCCGCCGTCGCTTGCGGGCGGCATTTCCGAGGCCCTCTACACGACCGCCCTGGGACTCACCGTGGCGATACCGGCCCTCATCTCCTACAAGTATTCGGAAGGAAAGTGCAGGGAACTCGTGACCGCGCTCGAGAACGAGGGAAAGAAGATCCTGGAAGTCTTTTCCGAAAAGAAATTCCGATGAATTTCAGAAACCCCTCAGATTCCGACAGGAAGTCCGCAATAGACCTGGCCCCCGTGGTGGACGTGGTCTTCAACCTCCTCATCTTCTTCGCCCTCACCCTCAATTTCGCCATATCGAGCGGAATAAAGGTGAACCTCCCCAAGGCGAGCGGCGAGATAGTGGAGGCGAAGGACGTGAACATAAACATCTCCAGGGACGGAAAGGTCTACTTCAACGACAGGATGCTGCCTTCCACCGAAGCCATAGAGGGAGAGCTCAGGAAGATATCCAACAAGGACACCCTGATAATAATCAGGGCGGATTCCCGGACCATGCACGGTCCCGTGGTGAAGACCATGGATCTCGCGAAAACGAACGGCTTCTCGAAAATAGCCATAGGCGTTGAGCCCAAGAGATAGGATTCCCGCGGCGGGCGGTCCCGGGGACCGGGGGGCCGGGAGCGCGGGGGCGGACGGGCGGGGAGGCCCCGCGGCCTTTCTCGCGGGTCTCGTGACCAGGTTCTTCGTCCTCTGGATAATCCTGTTCTCCGCCGCGGCGTACGCGCGTCCCGCGGCTTTCGAAAAGCTCGGCGGACTCATAGTGCCCATGCTGGCGGCGATAATGTTCGCCATGGGAACGACTCTCGGAACGGACGATTTCAGGAGGGTGCTGTCCGAACCGGCCAAGGTCCTGGCCGGGGTGTCCGCGCAGTACGCCGTCATGCCGCTTCTGGGCTTCGTTCTCGCTTCGGCCTTCGGGGCGCAGCCGCTCGCGGCGGCGGGAGTGATCCTGGTGGGCTCGTGCCCGGGGGGAACGGCGTCCAGCGTGATCGCGTACCTGGCCAGGGGCGATCTGGCTCTTTCGGTGACCATGACCGCGGTTTCGACCCTCCTGTGTCCGCTCGTCCTCCCGGCCCTGATGTACGCCTACGCGGGCAGATGGGTGGACGTTCCGGTCGCGGCCCTTTTCGTCTCGGCGTTCCAGATAGTGCTGCTGCCGGTTTTCCTGGGAATCGTCACGGCAGCGCTGCTCGGCGAAAGAACGCGGGCCGCGCTGCCCTTTCTTCCTTCCCTCTCCTCCCTGGCGATAATACTGGTCGTGGCCGCGATAGTCGCGCTCAACTCAGGGTCGCTCGCCGCGGCGGGAACGTCCCTGTTCGCCGCGGTCGTCCTCCACAACCTCCTCGGGCTCGGGTGCGGCTACGCCCTGGCCAGGGTCCTGGGGTTCGGGGAAAGCGCCTGCAGGACCGTATCGATAGAGGTCGGAATGCAGAACTCGGGTCTCGCCGCCGCGCTCTCCCTTCTGCATTTCGGCCACCTCTCGGCTCTTCCGGCGGCGATTTTCAGCGTATGGCACAACGTGTCGGGAGCGGCGCTCGCGCGGATATGGGGAAACGCCGCGCGGAGGCGGGCGTGAAGGAATCGGGAGGAAAGGAGAGGCTTCCCGCGAGGGGCTACCTGTTTCTCGTGGCCACGGCCTTTTTCACCGCGCTTTCCTACGCGATAGGAAAGGCCCTGGACCGAAGCGACCTGCATCCCGAAACGACCACGTTCTTCTGGTTCTTCGGGGCGTTCCTGGTGGCCCTCGCGCTGTTTCCCTTCCTGCGCTCCCAGAGAAGGGAGCTCCGCAGGATCCGCAGGTACCGCGACATATTCATCTGGAGCTCCGCGTTGACTTCGGCGGGAGCGGCGCTGTGGATGGTGTCGCTTTGGACCATAGGACCCGCGCTCACGTCCTTTCTGATGAAGGCCCAGACGCTTTTCGCCCTCCTGCTGGGCGTGGCGTTTCTGGGAGAGAGGCTGAACAGGTGGGAGAGCGCGGGAATAGCGATGACGATAGCCGGCGGGGCGGTCGTCGCCTACCAGAGGGAAGGCTACCTGATATTCGGAACCGCCATGGCGCTTCTCTCGGCCCTGCTGTACTCCCTTCTCTCCTTCATGGTGAAGAAGATAGCCCAGGACCTCAACATGCTCATGGTGGCCACCCTGAGGGCGCTGGGAGTGTCGATAGTTCTTTTCGTCTATCTGGCGGTCACGGGAACCTTCGAGCCTCCCGGCCTCGGGCAGGCGCTGGCGATGGCCTGCGGAGGGGCCTGCGGGGCGTACATAGCCAAGGCGAGCCAGTTCCATTCCATAAAGCTCCTCGACGTCTCGAGAACCACGGCCGTCATGCCCATGGAATCGATCTTCGTGCTGATCTTCGCCCATTTCCTCTTCGACGACCTGCCGTCGGCGACCAAGCTGCTGGGAGGAGCGTCGATAATTGCCGGAGTGGTCTTCCTGGTGCTTTTCAGGGGACGCAGAAACGACATCCTGGGCAAGTAGTCCGGGGGGAGCTATTCCGAAAAATCCGTCCTAAGCCCTTTTCTGACTCCGTGTTCCTCCTCGGCGAGCGAGATCAGGGTCTCGAGCAGCCGCGCGACCCCGAGTCCGCTCGCCTCCCACAGCTTCGGGTACATGCTAGACGGAGTGAAGCCCGGAATGGTGTTTATCTCGCTCACGAAGACGGAGCCCGCGTCCCCGTCGACGAGAAAATCCACCCTGGCCATGCCGCTGCAGCGAAGGGCGGAATACGAGGCCAGGGCAAGCTCCCCGATCCGCTCCCGGGTCTTGCGATCAAGTTCGCACGGAATGGCGAACTCGGAAAAGCCCTTGCGGTACTTGGTGTCGTAGTCATAGAAGGTTCCCCCGAGCAGGAGTTCCCCGGCGACCGAAGCCCTGGGGTAGCGGTTTCCGATGACGCTCACCTCTATCTCCCTCGGATTCGCGACCGCGCGCTCGACTATCACCCTCCGCGAAAAGCCCAGGGCCCTCCGCACGGCTCCCGCGAACTCGTCCGGCGAATCCGCCCTCGAGACTCCGACGCTCGATCCCAGGTTGGCCGACTTGACGAAGCACGGAAACCCCGCGACGTCCTCCGCGCGGGAGAGCATCCGTTCGGGGTCCCTCTCCCACTCGGTCCTTTCGAAACCCAGGAAATCGACGACGGGAACGCCGCTTTGCCTGAGCATGATCTTCGAAACCGTCTTGTCCATGCAGAGCGACGACCCCAGCACGTCCGCTCCCACGCACGGAACGCCCATGAGGTCGGCGAGTCCCTGCACGGTTCCGTCCTCGCCGAAGGTTCCGTGGAGAACCGGAAAAATCACGTCCACGCGGAAAACTTCGCCCACCCGTCCCCCGCTTATCTCGGCGAAGCGTCCCGGGGGGTCGCAGGAAAGCACGGGAACGATCTGCGAATCCGGGGCCGGCGGGGGCGGTTCGTCCCCCGGCCCGCGGGCGTCGGAAGCCCTCCGCCACCCGCCTTCCTTGGAAATGAAGACGGGAAGCACGTCGAACTTCGAGGAATCCAGGTTCTCGACGACGAATCTCGAGGAAACGAGCGACACTTCGTGCTCCACCGAAATGCCTCCGAAAAGAACCGCCACGGTTTTCTTTCTGCTCAACTCGACTCCTCCCGGACGCGCGACCGGAAATTTCCGCAAAAAACGCGGGGCGGAACGAAAAGCAAATTAAAGTCCCGCATTAAACTTTTCGTAAAATTCCTTGACTGTAAACAATATATGGTTACAGTTAGTCTGTAAAATCGTTTTTGGAACGAAAGACCGGAAGATCTCGCGGGACGAAAACACCCTCTCCCACTACGGATCCGGCACAGGCGAAAATGAACGGTTGTCCGGAAAAAAAGGCGGCTTTGCCGATAGCGGCTCTCTTCGCCTGCATCCTCTCCCTGTCCTGCGCGCACACCGCGGGGATAAGTCCCGAACCGGAAAAAACGGCGAGCGCGCAGGCGCGGAACCTCCCGCAGGAGCCGGAGCCCGCGACCGAAGCGGCCGCCCCCGTCGCGCCGCAGCCGCAGGAACCCGCCCGCCCCTCGCTCGAAGTCAGGACGAACGCCAGAGTCGAGCACTACATCCGCCGGTTCTCGAAAAAGGACAAAAAGACCTTCGCCACGATTCTCGAAAGATCCCCCGCGTATGTTCCGTATCTCAGGCGGACGCTCGTCTCCGAGGGAATTCCCGCCGAGATCGCCTACCTGCCCCTGATAGAGAGCGGCTTCAACGTCAGGGCGGTTTCGCGGAAAAACGCCGTGGGACTCTGGCAGTTCATAAAACCGACGGGAAAAAGATACGGACTGAGAATAGACCGGTGGGTGGACGAGAGAATGGACGTCGAGAAATCCACT
The DNA here is from genome assembly GCA_965243595.1 of Thermodesulfobacteriota bacterium. Lineage (GTDB taxonomy): Bacteria > Desulfobacterota_D > UBA1144 > Nemesobacterales > Nemesobacteraceae > Nemesobacter. Next base: position 1,052,887 of record OZ251569.1, on the reverse strand, counting down.
CTCGCCGCCGCCAGGTACATGAACGAGATGTTCGACGATTTCGGGTCCTGGGAGCTTGCGCTCGCCGGGTACAACTGCGGCGAAGGAAGAGTCGAGAGAGCCATCAGAAGAACGGGCTCGAGGGATTTCTGGAAACTGTCGAGGAAGCTTCCCCGCGAAACGAGAAACTACCTGCCGAAATTCTACGCCGCCCTGGCGATAGCCGGAAATCCGCAACGCTACGGATTCAGGCCTCCCGACGAGACCGCGGGGAAAACCCACGAAACCGCGGAAGTGCCCCCGAGAAAGAGTCTCGCGGAAATCGCCGAGCTGCTCGACGTAAGGCACAAGGATCTCTACGCGCTCAACCCTTCCCTGGTGGGACTTTCCACTCCCCCGGGAAGCCGCTACGAACTCAGGGTGCCCGCGGGATACGCGGCGAAGCTGGAACTGCTTCGGGACGAGGTGGCGGGACTCGTCGACGTGGAGTTTCCCTTCAGGCAGAGACCCGTGTGGTACAGGGTGAGGACCGACGACAGTCTCTGGAAGATAGCCCGGAAATTCAGAACTTCGGTGGACGCTCTCAAGCGGGCGAACCATATCTCGAGCTCCATCATACACCCCGGACAGAAACTCAGGATACCCCCGGGAGACAGCGTCGCGTACGTGAAGCACAGGGTCCGCCCGGGCGAGACCCTCTACGGCCTGGCCGCGAGGTACGGAACCTCGGTCGCCGCCATCAAAAGGGCAAACGGCATGACGGGGTCCATGATAAGGGCGGGAAAAATCATCACGGTTCCCCAGAGAGTCTACTCGTCGTACGCCCCGCGGCGGGCGCCGGTCAGGACGAGCCACAGGATAATGCCCGGCGACACGCTAAGCGAACTCGCGCTTCGCTACAGGGTGTCGGTCTCCGAGATCAGGAAATGGAACAACCTGTCGTCGACCAGGCTCGTCGCCGGAAAAAACCTCCTCATCTACAAGTAAGCCTCCCGTGCTGACGGTCCGGTCGATAAGGGAGGGACTCCCCGCCAAGGCTCCCGAAATCCGCCGCAGGCTCGGGGAATTCGAAAGCGTCCTGAAAACCGCCTCGGAAGAAAGGATCTTCGAGGAACTCGTCTTCTGCATATTCACCGCAGGGGCCAGCGCGAAAATGGGGCTGAACGCCCTGGAAGCCGTAAGGGACATCCTGCCCCGCGCCGACGAGGAGCGGCTCGCCCGGAGGCTTCGCGGCGTGTACAGGTTTCCGAACGCGCGCGCGAGGTACGTGGTCCACACCAGAGAGCATCTCGCCCGCCGCCGCGGCATGCGGCTCAAATCCGCCCTTCTCTCCCTCCGGGATCCTCTCGAGAGAAGAGAGCTCCTCGCCCTGGACGGGGACGTAAAGGGGATAGGCTTCAAGGAGGCGAGTCATTTTCTGAGAAACATCGGGTTTCGCGGCTACGCGATACTGGACAAGCACATACTCCGGTGCCTTTTCGAACTCGGCGTAACCGAATCTCCGCGGGCCCCGCGTTCGGGAGCCCTGTACGTGGAGACGGAAGCCAGGTTCAGGGAATTTTCGGAAAGAAACGGATTCGACCTAGACGAAATGGACCTTTTTCTTTGGAGCGAGAAGACGGGAGAGATCCTCAAATAGGCCGGGCGGAGAGATCCCGGATCTCGTGCGGGTCAGCCCGCGACGTATCTTATGAACACCTCGGCGAACTTCGGGGCGAACCCGTCGCGGGTGTCGTGAAAAGCCCCCCTGTACCTGTTGAGTCCCAGCATGCCGGCCGTGTAGTCCTTATAGGCGGTCTGGCTTCGGTGCGCTTCTATCGCCCTGCTTTTCTCCTCCACGAAAGGCGTTATGTCCTCGATGCGGTTGTACGAGGGAAAGGGCGTCCAGACCTCGTAGCACCAGCACTCGCATTCGAAGGAACTTTCGGCGACGGCCGGACCCAGGCAGTCGAGCGCCGCGCGGGAAACCGCCCTGTGGGTCCCGTGCCCGTCGATTTCGGGATGGGGAAGGTAGAGCTCGTCCGGCCGCTTCCCGGCCAGGATTTTCCGCATTTCGGATTCGAATCCGCTCCTGTTCCCGGGGGATTCCATGTCGCGGAAACCCAGGAAAGAAACCTCCGCCCCCAGCATCCGAGAAGATTCTTCGGCCTCGCGCTTCCTCGTCCGCACAAGCTCTTCCCTGGTCAGGCCCGCCGGGTTGGCACTGCGTCCGCCGTCGGTGACCACGACGGAGATCACCTCGACGCCCCCCTCCGCGAGGATGCGGACGGTTCCTCCCATGCCGATCTCGAGATCGTCGGGATGGGGAGAGATCACAAGGGCTTTTCTCCTCGGCACGTGCGCGCTCCTCGTCAAGACGTCGGATAAGGCATTATAATACACGGTCGAATCGAACGGGCGTAAGAAGCGTCCGTCTTGTCCGCGCGCAGGTCTCGTATATAATTCTCCGCGCGGGCGCCCCTGCGGTTTCCCCCAAAGGAGAGGTCATGGAATACGAAGCGGTAATAGGTCTCGAAGTGCACGCGCAGCTTGCCACGGAATCCAAGATATTCTCCTCCTCATCGACCAGGTTCGGAAATCCCCCCAACTCCCAGGTGAATCCCGTCTGCCTGGGCATGCCGGGAGTGCTGCCGGTCTTCAACGAAAAGGTTCTCGAGTACGCCGTGAGGGCGGGAGTGGCCACCGGCTGCCGGATCGCCTCGAAATCGAGGTTCGCGAGGAAAAACTATTTCTACCCCGACCTGCCCAAGGGCTACCAGATCTCCCAGTACGAAGAACCGCTGTGCGCCGGAGGACACCTGGAGATAGACGCGGGGGGCGGGAGAAAGAAAATCGGCATAACCCGCATACACCTGGAAGAAGACGCGGGAAAGCTCGTGCACGACCGCTCCGACTCCCGCAGCCACGTGGACCTCAACAGGGCCGGGGTGCCGCTTGTGGAGATCGTGAGCGAACCCGACATCTCGAGCGCCGAGGAAGCGGTGGAATACGTAAGGAAGCTGAGAACCATCCTGAAATACATAGGCGTGTGCGACGGGAACATGGAGGAAGGAAGCCTGCGCTGCGACGCGAACATCTCGGTGCGCCCCAGGGGGCGAAGCGAACTCGGAACGAAAACCGAGATCAAGAACCTCAATTCCTTCCGCTTCATACAGAGGGCGCTGGAATACGAAGCCAAAAGGCAGACGGCGCTTATTAGAAGCGGCGGCGAAGTGGTCCAGGAAACGAGGCTCTTCGACCCGCAGAAAGGGGTCACCTTCGCCATGAGGTCGAAGGAAGAAGCGCACGACTACAGGTACTTTCCGGACCCCGACCTTCTGCCCGTGGCGGTGGAGCGGGAGTACGTGGAAAAGATCCGAGACACCCTTCCCGAGCTTCCCGAACGGAAACTCGAGAGGTTCGCGGCCGAATTCTCCCTGCCGCGAAACGACGCGGCCGCGCTTTCGGCCTCGAGGCCCCTGGCGGAGTACTTCGAGAAATGCGCGGAACTCGCGGACGACAAAAGAGCCGCCGCCAACTGGATACTGAACGAGCTTCTGAGGGAAATCGAAAACGAAGACGACGCGGGGGAATTTCCCGTCGAACCGGAGCGCCTGGCGGAACTTCTGAACCTTCTGGGGGAAGGAAAGATAAACCGCAAGACCGCCAGAGAGGTGTTTTCCGAGATGATGACCGGAGGCGGGCGTCCCGGGGAAATAATTCTCGAAAAGGGCCTGACCCAGATAACCGACGAAGGGGAAATAGAATCTCTCATAAGAGAAATAATCGAAAAAAATCCGCGCGAGGTCGAGAGATACAGGGGAGGAGACTCGAAGCTTCTGGCCTTTTTCGTCGGTCAGGTCATGAAGGCCACGAAGGGAAAAGCCGACCCGGCGGTCGTAAACCGCAAGCTGAAAAGTTTTCTTGAAGAAAGGTGAACCGGGTTCGCATCGGCCTCTTGCGCTACCTCATGCCACTGGTCCCTCTTCTTTACGACCGCGACCCAGCACGCGGCATCAACAAAAACGGTTCTCGCTACTCTTCCGCACCGTACAGATAATAATCCAGCCTGTCGATGAGGTCGGACGGAAGTTCGTCCCATTCTTCGTCCGGTATTCGTGCGGCAATCTTTCTCATCTCGTCTTCTATGCTCGGTGCAGTATCAACGGTACTCGGTTTTGGCAATTTCTTCTCCAAAATGCTTTATCGCGTTCCGAATGAGAGCAAGTTGTTTGGCAAGGATTTCATCCGAAGCTCTCCGTATGCGAGTCTATCGGACTTCAGCGTTTATTTCAATCGAGGTAAAGCAAGAGTATCGGAATCACGGGAGAGAGAAGTATGTCCGTAGAATTCGTTGCATTTGAATCCGTCGGACTTTAGCGACGAATTTTCACGGGTTCGGGGGATTAGATAGAGGATGACTTCGCAAATGATTTTGTATTTCTCGACGTGACCGTAATCAGTTTCGCAAGCCAGCGGGAGGAGGAGCCGAGGCGCAAGGGGTGGAGCAAGGACGGCAAGTCTCATGGGGTTTTTAACTGTTGCGAGTTTGGAAGTGTTCCGTCGCGGAAAATGCAGTGCCGCAGCGTTTTTTCGCGGTTGCAACTCCCCGTAACAAGACACCTTTTGTTCTTAAACCATTTAAAAAGTTTGCCAAATTATGAATAGACGCGGCTGGACAAACCGGTTACGCGCTTGAACGCATGGACAGGCCGGGCACCAGGGAATAGTTGTCCGCGGCACTGCCGTGCAGAATCTTTTTCATCAGTTCGTCTGCCAGGCTTATGGCCAAGTCCTCATCGTCAACAGCCGTCCGTATGATTTCTTCCGCGTCTTTTTCGCTACACATGCTAAACTGCGTCATCGACGGGCAACGGCAGTCATTCAGGTCTCCCGGTTCGAACTTGTCCAGCCCCCCTCCGTAACTTCGCTTGTTGGTCATGACGATTTTCTGGCCGATCGTGCTGATCAGGTAGACGAACAAGCGGTTGACGTACATTTCACCGAACATGTCGGGGTAAAATGAATGGAAACACGTCAGATTGATCGCGTCAGTGAAGTTCCTGATCACTTTAAGTCTTCCTCTGTTGAACACGCCGGCCATTATCGGAGCCGGAAAACGAGATTCCAGCTTATACCAAGGCGTTCTGTTTCTCGTCAGGTATCTTGCGTGAAAGTTTTTGCTTTCTCCATACCGAATATAGTCGGCGACTTCTTTGTTGTTGAGGTTTTCCGCGTCCAGACAGAAGACCGCCGCTCCCTTTTTCGCAAGCCTGTCGAAATCCGTCTCCGTAAACACCGGCTTTCTTATTTGCGAGCTTTTCGTTATGCACTTCTTGTAATTTTCACCGAGTCCCAGCGTTTGTATCTTTTTTCGCGTAAGAGAGAAAAAGACGTTGGCTCCCGTCGCTATTCCTCTGGAGAATTTTCCGTAGTCGTGGATCTTCGTCATTCCGTCGGGGATGTCGACGCTTTCGTACAGACCCGAAATTATCGGGAACCATTTCCTGTGCGGCGGCAGTTTCTCGTGAGACAGCTCATGTTGAAAGCAGTCGGATGATTTACCGAAATCGTCCAGTTCCTCCAAGCTGTTGACCCTGGCTATCTTGACCGGATTCTTGATGCCGTCTTTGCGGCAGAAGAGAACGCAGACCGTCGTGACGGCGTCGGGAAATATGTCTTTTTCGTTCGAGAAAAAGAGCACCTTCTTCAGGAGACCGTCTTCCAGCAGCTTTTTCTTTACTTCCGTTCCGTAACCAGTATTGAAAAATTCAAACGGCATGATGTAGGAAAGCCTTCCTCCTTCATTCAACTCTTCGATGGATTTGACGAGAAAAATCGAGGCGGAGTTGGCATAACCGGTCAGTTTTACTCCGGAGGTTTTCTCGATCAGAGACAAAACGTCATGACGGTTGAGAAAGTTCTGAAATCTCATGTAGGGCGGATTGCACACGATGCCGTCGAAACCGCCAGGTTCGATTTCGCAGTAGTCCGCAATCTCCAGATCAAGGGAACCGTTTCGGGGCCGCTGGAAGTGTTTAATGATGTTTTCGTCTATTTCGTAAGCGCGGTATGAACATTCCGCTCTCCCCTTCTTCTTCATGAAGGAATCGAAAAAGACGCCGAGCCCGAAAGCCGGGTCGAGGATGGATTTCGGCCGTCCCGAAAGCACCCATGAGACCATAATGTCCGCGACATTGCCGGGGGTAAAAAACTGACCGAATCTCTTGCGGTGTTCGATAGGCGTCACGCTTGAGTATGAAGCTTCATGCATTGATCACGTCCTCGAGAAAAACTTTTTTGTCCAGATAGCCCTTGCCGCCCTCAAATCTAACGTAGAAAAGCAGCCTGCCTCTGTCCAGTTCCTTCATCTCCGAAGCGTGGTCCGGCATGTCGATTCTGCCGAGGACCTCGCTGCCAATTTTCACATTGACCTTGATCGTCGTCTTCTGTTGGTTCTTTACGTCTCTTTCGATTGAGAAGAAGCTTTCTTCATTCTGGTGGTTGGAGACCAGTTTCAGAATTTCCTTGAAAGGGATCACGTACGCTTTGTCGAAAAAAACCTGCAGATAGTGGTGTTTGACGCCGTACTTCTGTATCCACCTGTTGACCAATGCCAGGTCCTCCATTTTGGGCGTGACGCTCAGAAAATCTCTCCCGTGAAGAATCTTTATGTTCTCCTTCAGTTCGCGAAGCAGGTTTTTCAGTTCCCGAAGTTCCTCGGTGACCGACCAGCTCGGCAGCCTGAAATCCAAGTCGTGAAAAGTGCTCGGGGTGGCATCGCGCAGCATGCCGTATATATTCTCATTTTTGTTTCTAAGCAGGGAGTTGTAGGGTTCGGAGAGAATGCTTTGCAGCAAGCGCGTGCATTCCGAAATCGCGTTTCCCCGTCTTCCTCCCATAAAGCTGTCGTATTTCTCCACCAGAAACGAACTGGACCTGACTTCCAGTGCCGCAATCGCCTTTTTGACGTGACCGTCGTCTTCCAGGTCGGGCTGCGCATTCCCGAAATCCCGTCTTCTGAAAATCAACAAGTCGGGTTTCTTGCCAATTTCGTTGAGTTCGTTCTGGTATCGTTTGTAAAAGTCGCCGAACTGCTCATCTCCGGCGGAAATCGAGCCTGAATGTCCGTATCCAACTGCGAAATAGTCCGAAAAGTTCTGGTTAATCGCCGCACATACAATTTTTTCAGCCCAGTCTCCCTGCTGCTTGTTCGTCAGAAAGGATGAAGTGGCAATATTCGGAGGCCTTCCGGCAATTTCAATATCGGTATCAACCTTGAAAGGCAAGTTCTGTATAAGAGTTTTTATTTCGTCCCTGTACATTCTTTTCCATCGCTGGCTACGGGATGGCGCTTCATACTTGAAACCGCAACATATAAAAACTATCGAACAGTTTTTGACGGGTCAAACCATGGAGACGAGAGTCCTCCATTGGCAAGATACAGAACATATCGGTCAATTCGCACGTGTATCCGACAGGGCGCAGTAACAACTCAAGGCATGCACGCAAGCTCTTTGCAGGGACTTGAAAAGGTTCTTTGCGCGGTCCTTTTGAGCGGTAAAGCGGGAGGGAGAAGCGGAGCTGTGGTAAAGAGTGAAACACTGGCGGAAGGCGAAAGCCGCCAGCGGACGGAAATTTCTGAACACCTGAAGCGGATGCTCGCTCACTCTCCCGAAAAAGCCTAGACCAGCTCTCCCATGCAGTGCTTTTTCTCGGCCGGAGAACGGCCCGTCCTTATGTGCTCCTCGAACTCGTCCCTGAACTTTCTCACTATCGACTCGACCGGCATCGCGCAGGCGTCGGCGAGAGCGCAGATGGTAGTCCCCCTCATCTGCGAACACGCTTCGAGCATTATGTCGAGATATTCGACGGACCCCTTTCCCTCGTCTATGTCCCTGAGCATCTTCTCGAGCCACCAGGTGCCTTCCCTGCACTGAACGCACTGTCCGCACGACTCGTCCCTGTAGAAATGGGCGAGATTGTGAGCCACCTTCACCATGCTCACGGTTTCGTCTATCACGGTGACTCCTCCCGTCCCGAGCATGGAGCCCGCGGCGGCCAGAGAATCGAAATCCATCGGAACGTCGAGCTCCTCCGCGGTGAGAACCGGAGCCGAAGAACCGCCCGGGGAAACGGCCTTCACCTTTCTTCCCCCGAGAACCCCGCCTCCGTATTCCCCGATCAGTTCCGCGAGGTTCACGCCGAGCGGAAGCTCGTAAAGCCCCGGAGAGTTCACGCACCCGCTCAGCCCGTAAATCTTGGTTCCCGTGTTCCTGGGAGTGCCTATGGAGGCGAACCAGTCGGCCCCGTTGTTTATTATGTGCGGAACGCACGCCAGAGTCTCCACGTTGTTGACTATGGTGGGACATCCGAAAAGGCCGACCTGGGCGGGAAAGGGAGGCTTGGGCCGCGGTTCCCCCTTCTTTCCCTCTATGGACTCCAGAAGACCCGTCTCCTCTCCGCAGATGTAGGCCCCCGCTCCCACGTAGACGCTCACGTCGACGTCGAATCCCGAGCCCAGTATGTTTCCGCCCAGGTATCCCTTCTCGTATGCCTCGCCCACGGCCGTCCGAAGCCGCCCGGCTCCGAAGGGCATCTCCCCCCTTATGTATATGTAGGCCCTGCGGGAACGTATGGCGCGGCAGGCGATTATTATCCCCTCGATTATCTGGTGGGGGTCCTTTTCGATGATCTCCCTGTCCTTGAAGCTTCCGGGCTCGCTCTCGTCGGCGTTGCAGCACAGGTAGACCGGCCCGGGGGAATCGGGAGGAATGAAATTCCATTTTATCCCCGCGGGAAAGCCAGCGCCCCCCCTTCCGCGAAGACCCGATTTCTTGACCGTCTCGGTTATCTCCCGCGGCGCCGCCCCGAGGGCCTTTCCGACCGCGACGTACCCCCCGCGGGACAGGTAGTCCTCCAGGGAGTGAGACTCCGGCCTGTCCGCGTAGTTTCTTATGATTCTCTGTTCGGGCATTTCCCGGTCCGGCAAAAAGAACCCCGCACGGCAAGACGGCGGGACGGCGGTGAATAATTAAATGGGATTTGCGGAATTTTTCAAGCGGCATCCTCCCCGAGAAGCACGTCCGCGACGTGCCGAGCGAAAGACATCGAAGATGTGAAGGCCGGAGACACGGCGTTCAGCACGTGGACGCTGTCTTCCGCGGGGCAGACCACGTAGTCGTTCACGAGCCTTTTCTTCTTCCAGTCCACGAGCTGGGCGCGGATGCCCGCCTTGGAGCAGGGGACCAGGTCGCCTCTCTCGAGGGCGGGAACGAGCTTTCTGGCCTCGGAGTAGAAATGCGACCCCAGGTACTTTCTCGCTTCCGAAAAGGCGTTCGCCCTGAAGCCCTCGTCCCTTGCGAACATGAGCGCGTTTCTGTACAGAAAGCGAAACGCCTCGGGCCCAAGGTCCTCGAAAAACCCGTAACTCTCCCTCCCCAGCACGGGAACCGCGGTGGGGCCGACGAGAACCCGGCCGTCGACCCCTCTCGTGAAATGCACCCCCAGAAAGGGAGTCTTGGGAGAGGGAACGGGATAGATGTTGGAGCGGACAAGGCGCGCGCTTTTTCGCGAAAGCTCCATGTAGGTTCCGAGGAAGGGAACGAACCTGTAGCCGCCGCCCGCTCCGTACTCCCGCGCGACCCTGTCGGCGTGGGCCCCCGCCACGTTGACGAGCTTTCGGTAGCTTACGTCTCCCCCGCTCGTGAGAGCGACGCGGGCGGATTTTCTCCCGACAAACGCCGTGTTGAGAAGCATCCGTACCTTCCCGCTGCCCTCCACCCTTTTCCGGAGAGCCTCGAGAACCCCCAGGGGGTCGAACACCGAAGTCCGGGGAGAGTATATGGCCTTTTCGAAGGTGGCGGCGTGGGGTTCTATGCGCCCGAGCTCCTTTCGGTCGATCAGGTACGATTCGACCCCGTTTCGCCGGGCCCTCTCGCCGAGAGCCTCGAGCGCCCCGAGCTTCTCCTCTGAGTCGGCGACTATGACCTTCCCTCGGTCCGCCGTCGCGACGCCGTTTTCCCGGCAGAACTCCCTCATGAGACGGTTTCCCTCCACGCAGTACCTGGCCTTGAGGGAATCGGGAACGTAGTAGATGCCAGCGTGGAGAACCCCGCTGTTTCTTCCGCTGGCGTGCGCCCCGAGGCTTTTTTCCTTCTCGACCACGACGATGTCTTCGCATCCCCGGCGAAGAAGCTCGTTTGCGACCGCAAGGCCGAGAATTCCTCCTCCGACGACGAGAAAATCGCAGTTTCTGTCCATAACCTGCCGTCCTTTCATGGGTTTTCTGGCGCTTGCCGCGTTAATCGGGTATCATGATCCATTCTATTATAACTTCGGCAAGATGGGCAGAAAATTCAAAGCAGGACAGAACGGCGTTTACCCCGCGCACGGAGTGGTGGAGGTGGTGGGAATCGAGGAGAAGGAGATACTCGGCTCGAAGGAATCCTTCTACATACTCAACGTCCTCGAAAACAACGTGACTCTCATGGTTCCGACCGACAACATAAGCTCGGTGGGACTGAGGCCCGTCGTCGCGAAGAAGGAAGTCAAGAACATCCTCGACATCCTCAGGGAGAAAAACGGCGAATCGCCGAAACTGGGCGCCCAGAGCTGGAACAAGAGGTACAAGGAATACGCCGACAAGGTGAAAAGCGGCGACATATACGAAATAGCCAGGGTGCTGAAGGACATACACCATCTGAAGAAAGTGAAGAACCTTTCCTTCGGCGAGAAGAGGATAATGGAGAACGCGGTGTCCCACATCGTGAAGGAGCTTTCCATAGCGCTGGGGAAAAAAGAGGAATCGGTCTCCACCCAGATACGGGAAATCCTCTCGTAGCGCAACGCTTCAGGAAAAAAGACTCTCTCCGTCTATTCCGTCCGGCGCCCCGAGCCCCATGTGGCTCAGGATGGTGGGGAAGATGTCCGCCGTCCGGGCGTGGTCGCGCCGCGTCTTCCGGCTCACGAGCAGGGGAACCAGCATGTGGTCCCTGTGCAGGGAGCCGTGGGAGCCGCGATGCTCGGGCCTCTCGTGCGTCGCGCGGAGGTCGTAGCCCGGCCTGGAGCTCAGTACCACGTCTCCGGTTCTCGGCGACTCGAAGAGCTGGAGGATCTGCACCGCCGCGTCCGGATGGTCGGAATCGAGGGAAGCGTCGAGCGAGGCCGCGGCGTCCGTCTCCGCCGGCGGACCCAGACCCAGGGGATCGCCCGAAACCGCGCGGTAGCGGACGCGGCCCCCCGCCCCGCGGCCCACGAAAGCCTCCCCCCGCGCGCTTTTCACCTTCACTTCTCCGTCTTCGGCCCTGGCGCACACGAGGTCTATTTCCGGGCGGCCGCAAAGCTCTTCCACCACGTCCTCCGTCTCTCCGCACAGGGCGGGGCTCTCCCATCCGGCCGCGCTTTTGAAATAGTAATGCGCCATGGAGTTTCCCGACACCATCACCGACGAATCGGCGTCGAAAAAATGGCGGAACACGTTGGTGTGGTAAAGGGGCCGCAGGCCGCGGCGGCGGAGAAACCCCAGGGAGTCGAAATGCGAATGCGTGGGAGTGAGTCCGTGGTCGCTCCCTATGACGAAAAGGGTGTCGTCGAGCTCTCCCCTCTCGCGAAGCTTCCGCGCCGCCAGGCCCACGTAGGCGTCCAGCCTCCTGTAGGACTCTATCACCTTGCGGTGAAACGGGTGGTAGCGGTGGGAGTATGAATCTATGGCGGGAAAGACGCAGAAGACAAACGGCGGGCCGCAGTCGAGGGAATCGAGAAGAATCGCGCCCGCGGCGTCGTCCACGCCCGAGCTTCTGTCGGTGAAGTGGCTTTTGAGGACGAGGTAGAGCCTGAGGTGCCTGGTCCTGTTTCCCGACGCGGGGCTCATGTCCCTGGTTATCTCGTTGAGGATGCTTATGCTTCCGGGAATCATTCCGAAAAGGGTCGGGGAAGGACTCTCTATGTCGCCGTTCATGAAAACCGCCCCCGGTCCCGCGTAGCTTCTGAACCCGCGCAGGGAAAACGGGTTCGCCCCGTAGCGCCTCCTGTCGAACCACCTGATCCCGGGAAGATTGCACCGCCCGGGAAACCTGCCGAGAAGGTAGGGGGTGTAGGCGGGACCCGTGGTGGAGGGAAAGACCGTGACTCCCTTGAGGAACTTTCCGGGAGAGACCACGTATTTTCCCACGTTCTCGAGGTCCCCTCTCTCGAGAAGGTGTCCGAACACGTCCATCCTGGCGCCGTCGGCCAGAAAAAAGACGCTTTTTCTCTCCCGCATCAGGCGGTTTCTCCGAAATGCCTGTTGTAGATTTCCCTTATGCCCGCGGTCACCGCCGCGTAGCGCTCCCGAACGGAGTCTCCGTCCTCCCCGCCGCCGAACTCGACGGCCAGGCGGTCGAAATCGGCCTGGGCGACGTCGTTTTTCGAGCGTTCGTTGAGGAGGCTCAGGATGTTGCCCATCTTTCTCAGAAACAGGTAGCCGTCGCGAAGCACCCGCGCCTCGGCGTCTTCCACCAGCCCCAGGTCCCCGAGAGCCTTTATGCCGTCCATGGTGCCCGGGGTCCGAAGCCGCGGATGTTCGGAGCCGTGGGCGAGCTGGAGCATCTGGACCAGAAACTCCACGTCCACCACCCCTCCCCTGCCGGTCTTGATGTTGAACACCGATTCCGTCTCGGCGGCAAGCTCCCTCTCCATTCTCGCGCGGAGCCCGTGAATCTCCCCGCGGAAATCTCCCCCGGGAGGCTCGGAGTAGACGAAGTCCGCCGCGATTTCCATGACCTTGTCGCCGAGCGCGCGGTTTCCCGCGGCCGGGCGGGCCTTTACCAGTGCCTGCTTTTCCCAGAGAAGGGCGCTCGAGGAGTGATACTGCCTGAAAGAGTCGAGGGAAGTGACCAGTGCCCCCGACTGTCCCGACGGGCGAAGCTCCATGTCTATCTTGTAGCAGAAGCTCTCCGAGGTGTAGACCGAGAGATTGGATATGAATCTCTGGCCGTACTTCGAGAAAAGCTCCTGGTCGTCCCCCTCGTAGATGAATATTATGTCGAGATCGGACGTGTAGCTCATCTCCCGTCCCCCGAGCTTTCCGAGTCCCAGGACGACCATGTTGTCGAGCAGCCTTTTCTTCTTCGCCGAGACCGCGAGTCCCTCCCTGGCGAGCCCGAGGCTCGCGTCCATCACCACGTCGGCCACCATCGACAGGTAGTTTCCCGCGTAGACGGGGTCCACTTCCTCGGAAAGTTCCCTGAAGCACAGCTTCAGGGACTCGACGTGCTTGAAGTTGCGCAGGGCGTTCAGCTTGTCTTCGAAAAATTCCTCTCTCTCGACGGCTTCGGCGAGCCCCCGCGCCATCGTCTCCTTCGAGTCGTACATCCCCGTCACGTCCTTGAGGATAATCGCGTCGAGATACTCGGGATGCTTTATCAGAAAGCTCGAAAGCTCTCCGCTCCTGGAGAAAAGCCTCGACAGGAGGGAGATGATCTCCGGGTTTTCGATCAGGAGGGCGTAGACGGACATCCTCGACCCCAGGCCGGAGATGAACCTCTCGACGTTGATGAGCGCGGCGTCGGGGTTGTTGAGCTTTATCACGTTGGAGAGAAAGACCGGTATCACCTTCTTCGAGAGTATGCGTCCCTTTTCCGTGAGACCGCTTCTTTTCGGGTCCACGAGATGGGCTATGGTGTCTATGGCGGTTTCCGGGGCGGAAAAGCCGAGATCGCTCAGGGTCGAAACCGCCTCCTCGCGCTCCACGTCTCCCTGGGTGAGAAAATCCGCGAGCTCCCAGAACTCCCTGCCCTTTTCCTCGATTTCGGTCGAGGAGTCGAAGAACATGTTCCTGTAGTGCTTCTCGACAAGCGAAGTCACTTCCCCGTAGGCTTTTCTGAAATCGTCCGGCTCGGCGAAGCCCATGCTTCTCGAAAGCCTGAGCAGGGATTCTCCGTCGGCGGGAACGCTGTGGGTCTGCAGCTCGTCCCAGAGCTGGATGTTGTGCTCGACCTTTCTCAGGAAAAGGTAGCTTTCGGTCATTTCCTCCTTTGCGTCGGGCGTTATGAAGCCCGCGGCCTCCATGGCGCCCAGGCCGTCTATGGTGTTGAAAAGGCCCCTGAGAGACTCGACCGCCCCGCCGCTCATGAGCTGGGTCGCCTGAACGAAAAACTCGATCTCCCTTATCCCTCCCCTGCCCAGCTTCACGTCTCCTTCCTTCTGTATGCTTTCGAGCTGGGTCTTCATGTTCCTGATGTCCTCTATGGACTCGTAGTCGAGGAGCTTCTTGTACATTATCGGCTCGACCTCCCCGATGAACTCGCGGCCCAGGGAAAGGTCCCCGGCGATCGGAGACGCCTTGAGAAGCACCGCCCTCTCCCAGGTCTCCGACCAGTAGAAATAGTGCTCGAGGGCGAATTCCACCGACACGGCGACCGGGCTCCTGCTTCCCCCGGGGCGAAGCCCGAGGTCCACCCTGTAGAGAAAACCGCCGGCCGAAACGGCGCTTATGGTCCTGGTGACGGCCGTGGAGAGTCTCATTATCCGCTCCACGTGCTCGTCCTCGGCCCTGTAGACGTAGATGAGGTCTATGTCGGAACTCAGGTTCAGGAGCCGCCCGCCGAGCTTTCCCATGCCCAGCACGACGAATTCGAACCCGTCGGGGTCCTCGAGCCCGCCGCGGTGAAAATCCACCACCGCCCTCACGATGGCCGAGGCGAGGTCGGAAATCTCCTCGAGAACCTGGCGGAAACCGCAGAGTCCGGCCACGTCCTGGTAAACGATTCTCGAAAGCTCCGCGTACTTGTAGTCCTTGAGTCTCTCCCCGAGCTCAAGAGCGTCGCCGGAGCGGGCGGCGATGGAAGCCAGGGGACGGCGGTGGGAGGAAACCGTTTTCTTCTTCCCCAGCGTCTTCGAGGCGGCCAGCGCGGAGAGGGTGCGGGGATTTCTGACCATGGAGTTTCCGAGAAACCTGCTGTGGGAGGAGACGGCGTGGAGAATCCTCTTTCGTTTCGCGTCGAGACGGCCGTTTTCCTCGACGAACCTCTCGACGGTTCTCCTGGCGTTGTCCTCGTCGGGAAAAAGTCTTTTTTTCTTCATCTCTCAGGGGGTCACATGAAGCTGTAGGGATCGACGTCCACGACAATTCTAACCCCGTCGCTTCGTTTTTTCAACGAGTCGCGCAGGGCGGCGGCGTAGCTTCGAAGCAGGCCGATGTTTTCGGACGCGAGAACCATCTGCCACCGGAACCTGTTCCTTATCCTGTAGAGCGGGGCTTCGGAGGGACCGAGAATCCTGAGGGAGCCGGGCGGGGTCTTGCGAAGAAACCTCTCGGCCGTGAGCTTCATTCTCCCGGCGAACGCCTTCGTCCTCTCCTCGTCGGCCCCGTTGGCCCTTATGGATACGAACCTCGTGAAAGGAGGCTGGCCGAGAGACTCCCGGAGTTCGAGCTCCTCTTCGAGAAACCCCGAGGCGTTGTGCGTGACGGCGAACCTCACCGAGGGGTGCGCGGGATTGTAGGTCTGCAGAACGACCCTGCCGGGCTTCTTTCCCCTTCCGGTTCTTCCGGCGACCTGGGTTAGAAGCTGGAAGGTTCTTTCGCCGGAGCGGAAATCGGGAATCGCGAGCATGTGGTCCGAGCACAGGACGCCGACCAGGGAGACGCCGGGAAGATCGTGCCCCTTGGCGACCATCTGGGTTCCCACGAGAACGTCCACCTCTCCCGATTCGAGCCTCGAGTAGAGGTCGAGAAGCTTCGTCTTCCCCCCGGCGTAATCCCTGTCCATGACGCCGACCCGCGCGTCGGGAAGAAGTCTTTTCGCCTCCCGCTCGACGCTCTGGGTCCCGAAGCCCCTTCCCGAGTATCTCGCCCCGCAGCTCATGCAGCGGTTTTCGAATTCCTGGCTCGCCCCGCAGCAGTGACACTTGATCGAATCGTCCTTTTTGTGAAAGGTGAGCGTCACCGAGCAGTTGGGACACCTGAAAAGCTCGCCGCAGCCCTCGCAGAGAAGAAAATTGGAAAAACCCCTCCTGTTGACGAAAAGAATCGACTGGCGTCCGTCGGCGAAACTTTCGAGCAGGGCGTCCTTGAGCCGCGGAGAGAAGACCTTTTCGGTCACGTTCCTCATGTCCACGAGCTCCACCTCCGGGAGCATGCTGCTGCCGACTCTCGCGGGAAGGCCGAGATACTCGTACTTGCTTCTCACGGCGTTGGAGTAGGATTCGAGGGAGGGAGTAGCCGAACCCATTATGACGGGACACGAGTGGGTCTTGGCCAGAACCACCGCCGCGTCCCTCGCGTTGTAGGACGGCGCTTCGTCCTGCTTGTAGGAAGCGTCGTGCTCCTCGTCGACCACCACGAGGCCGAGATTGAAAAGGGGGGAGAAGACGGCGGAGCGCGCGCCGATCACGACGCCGGGCTCCCCCCGGCGGGCCTTTCTCCAGACGTCGAATCTCTCCCCTTCGCCGAGGCCGCTGTGAACGACGGAGACTGCGTCCCGGAAACGGGAGCGGAATCTCTTCACCAGAAGCGGCGTGAGGGATATTTCGGGAACGAGAACCAGGGCCTGCTTTCCCTTCCCGACGACCTCGCCCGCGGCGCGGATGTAGACCTCGGTCTTTCCGCTTCCGGTAACGCCGTGGAGAAGAAACGGGCGGAATTCCCCCCTGCGCGCGAAGGGCAGTATTCTTCGGAGGGCGGCGCGCTGGTCCTGGGTAAGTTCCTCCGGGGGGTTTTCGTCGGCCTTCACGTCGCCGTAGGGATCCCTTCCCGTCTCGACGAGCTCGACGGAGACGAGACCGTTTTCCTCAAGCCATTTCACGTGAGACGCGAAGTTGCCGAAAATCTCCCTCATCAGGGAATGCGAGGCCGGGCCGGAGCGCAGGACGAACTCGAGTATGGCCCCCTTGGCGGGTTTCGTCTTTCTGATTTGCGAAACCGCATCGGCGTCGCAGGACGCCGAATAGACCTTCTCGAGCTTTACCTTCTCGTCGCTCGCCACCCTGTAGTCGAATTCGACGAGCCCGTCTCTCTGCAGGGAATTCACGGTCTCGAGGGACGCTCCGCCGACGATCTCCATCAGGCTCTCCGCGGTCGTTTCGCCCCCGACGGAAAGCGCCCGGAGAATTTTTTTCTCGACGCCGCCGGCCTCGGAGGCGCGGGACTTTCCCTCGGACGTCGCGCGCACGGTCTTGCGCACCGTCTTGCCCAGCCCCAGCGGATGGGCGAACTTGAGAACCATGCCCAGGGAGGCCATGTAGTAATCGGAAATCCAGCGGAAAAATTCGAGGCGCTTTTCGTCGAAAAGCGGAGATTCGTCCAGTACGTCGATTATTTCCTTCAGCTCGAAGTCGACCTTCTTCCCGTCTCCGAATCCCACCACGTATCCTATGGCCTTTCGGGTTTTTCCGAAGGGGACGAACACCCTCTTTCCCGTCTCGACGCCGCCGGAAAACCGCTTCGGAACCGAGTAGAGAAACAGCTCCTCGGAAGGAACCGGCAAAGCCACCTGAACGGTTTTTTCCTGGGCCATTTGGAAGGTAACGGTAAAACCTTGAAAATTTTTCTCCGAAGCGACGTATATCCAGGCTGGTATTATTCATGATATCGGCTGAAGTTTCAGGTCTGAAACTTTCCCGATCGGGCAAAGCCGCCGTACGGGAAGCGGCGGAAGGTTTCGGCGAACGGTTCCTTGCGCGACGCGGAGCGGGACCCGGAACGGAACCCGCGATACGGATGGCGGGAAACGGGGGAAGTTATGCGGGCCGGCTGCGCTCGCGGAGACTGCCGGTTGAGTCTTCCCTGAACGGCGAGTTCGCGTTCGGGGCCGGCTGCGCGGATTTCGCGGCGCTGCCCTTCGAGGGTGAGGTCGAGGGTGCGGTTCATGCTGAAGCGGCTTCCGAGCCTGCAGTTTCTGCTGTCGGGGTCGGGTCGTCCGAAGGCTCCGCAGGGGGTGAGCGGTCCTCCGTCTCCGAACATTCGGAATCCGTAGCCCGCTTCCGTTTCGAGCCCGAACTCGCATCGGGAATTCGAGGCGCCGAGTTCCGACGCTCTCTCGCCGTCCCGCAGGGTCCGGGACTCCGCTATGCCGAAATCGTCCGCACAGCCGTCACTCGGCGATTTCTTCGCTTTTCTTCAGCAAACATGTTATAATCGTTGACGCAATGGAAAAATCGAATCTGGAAATCAGAGTAGAACATATTGAAAAGGTCGTTGGCGGCATCCAGCGCGACGTCAAGGCCATGGACACGCGCATGGCCGAGATGGACAAAGGCATGAGCGAGCGCATGGCCGAGATGGACAAAGGCATGAGCGAGCGCATGGCCGAGATGGACAAAGGCATGAGCGAGCGCATGGCCGAGATGGACAACAGCATGGGCGAGCGCATGGCCGAGATGAACAACAGCATAAATACGCGCATAGCCGGGATAGATGCCCGCATGGCTCGCATGGAAGCGCTCATGGAAAGTGTCGGCCAAAGAGTCGTCAGCGCGGAGCAGAAAGCCGAAAAAACCGAAAACCGGCTGTGGCTTATCGCAATCGCGGTGATAGTCGCCGGGGGAATACCCCCTCTTATTACCAAAATCCTGTCGTGAAGCAATACGAGCATTCTTCGCGTGAAGCCGCCGCGCCCTTTGACTTCACGCGGTCTTGACGGAACGGACCGCAACCGTCTGAAATCAAACAAAAGCCGTTATAACCGGAAACGGGAGCGTTTCCGGCAGGTCAATCCCGGTATCTTCGGTTCCGTCGCCGGCCGCGTGGCGTCGAGACTACCAGTTGAGTCTTCCCTGGATGGTGAGTTCGCGTTCGGGGCTGTCTGCGCGGATTTCCCTGCGCTGCCCTTCGAGGGTGAGGTCGAGGGTGCGGTTCATGCTGAAGCGGCTTCCGAGCCTGCAGTTTCTGCCGTCGGGGTCGGGTCGTCCGAAGGCTCCGCAGGGGGTGAGCGGTCCTCCGTCCCCGAACATGCGGAACCCGTAGCCCGCTTCCGTTTCGAGTCCGAACTCGCGTCGGGAATTCGAGGAGCCGAGTTCCGACGCTCTCTCGCTGTCCCGCAGGGTCCGGGACTCCGCTATGCCGAAATCGTCCGCACAGCCGTCACTCGGCGATTTCTTCGCTTTTCTTCAGCAAACATGTTATAATCGTTGACGCAATGGAAAAATCGAATCTGGAAATCAGAGTAGAACATATTGAAAAGGTCGTTGGCGGCATCCAGCGCGACGTCAAGGCCATGGACACGCGCATGGCCGAGATGGACAAAGGCATGAGCGAGCGCATGGCCGAGATGAACAACAGCATAAATACGCGCATAGCCGGGATAGATGCCCGCATGGCTCGCATGGAAGCGCTCATGGAAAGTGTCGGCCAAAGAGTCGTCAGCGCGGAGCAGAAAGCCGAAAAAACCGAAAACCGGCTGTGGCTTATCGCAATCGCGGTGATAGTCGCCGGGGGAATACCCCCTCTTATTACCAAAATCCTGTCGTGAAGCAATACGAGCATTCTTCGCGTGAAGCCGCCGCGCCCGGCGACTTTCGGCGGTCTTGACGAAACGGACCGCAACCACCCGCGGTTTCTTCGCTTTTCTCTGCCAAACATGTTACAATCGTTGGCGCAATGGAAAGATCGAGCTTGGAAGTCAGAGTAGAACGTATTGAAGAGGTCGTTGACGACATCCGGCGCGACGTCAAGGCCATGGATACGCGCATGGCCGGGATGGACAACAGTATAAGCGTGCGCATGGCCCGCGTGGAAGCACTCATGGAAAATGTCGGCTACAGAGTCGTCAGCCTGGAGCGGAAAGCCGAAAAAGCCGAAAACCGTCCGCCGTGGCTTATCATGATCGCGGTGATAGTCGCCAGTGGAATACCCCCTCTTATTACCAAAATCCTGTCGTGAAGCAATACGAGCATTCTTCGCGTGAAGCCGCCGCGCCCGGCGACTTCCGGCGGTCTTGACGGAACGGACCGCAACCGCCTGAAATCAAACAAAAGCCGTTATAGCCGGAAACGGGAGCGTTTCCGGCAGGTCAATCCCGGTATCTTCGGTTCCGTCGCCGGCCGCGTGGCGTCGAGACTACCAGTTGAGTCTTCCCTGGATGGTGAGTTCGTGTTCGGGGCTGTCCGTGCGGATTTCCCTGCGCTGCCCTTCGAGGGTGAGGTCGAGGGTGCGGTTCATGCTGAAGCGGCTTCCGAACCTGTAGTTTCTGCTGTCGGGGTCGGGTCGTCCGAAGGCTCCGTAGGGGGTGAGCAGTCCTCCGTCTCCGAACATGCGGAACCCGTAGCCCACTTCCGTCTCCAGACCGAACTCGCGCTCGGAATTCGAGGAGCCGAGTTCCGACGCTCTCTCGCTGTCCCACAGGGTCTGCACTCCGCTCGAGCCGTTGCCGTAGCTGGGAAGCACGCTCATGGAAAGTCCCCTGCCGTCTCCTCCCGGGTCGAAGCGCACCGAGCCTCCCAGTCCCCACTCCTTGGCGTCTCCCTGGTGGAACAGAAGCGTCCGTCCCCTGGCCTCCACAGAGAGACCGAAGGACGACGCGTAGGTCATCCCTCCGCCGAGTTCTCCTCCCACTCCTGTCTCTCCGTCTCCGCCGTCGCGGCGTATTCCGAACTCGAGGGAAGGAACGAGGGAAGACCCGGAGCCCAACGAAAGGGCGTGGGAGCCTTCGAGGGCGGCGCGCAGCCTGTCGGTTCCGACCTTGAGTCCTTCTATGCGGCCTCCGTTGTCCCTGACTTTCATGCGGGAAATCCACGCCTCTCCCTTGAGGGAAAGCGTCGTGGCTCCGGCGCCGGAGAGCCTCAGGGATGCTCCGGTCGCGAGGCTCGAGAGTCTGGTCGGGGCGGTCTGCCGTCCCGAAACCCCCCCGTCGTCGATCCTGATTTCCCCGAAGCCCCAGCCTCCCGAGGCCCACACGTCCAGTCTCCTTGAGAGGGAGAGAGCGAGGTAGGGATGGAAGCTGTTCATCCTGCTTCCGTAGTCTCCGCTCACCCTGCCGCTCTCCCCCCTGCCCGTGTAGTCGAACGATCCCTGGGACCATGAAGTGGCGACTCCGGCGAGGAAGCCTCGTCCGAACCTGTAGTCGGCTCCCAGGTGACCGGAGACGAGCTTCCCGTCCCAGTCGGCGGCGGAGCCGCTTTTGCCGGAGAGGTTGCGGTAGTCTCCCGAAACCCACACGCCCAGACCTCCCGAGGGGCGGGACTCGGCGGTCGGCTCTTCGTCCGTATCGGAGCCCGGCGGGTCGTAGCCTCCGGCGAGGGAGACGGAGAAGCGGGAGCCGTCTATGGAGTCCAGCAGCGAGATCGTCTCCCCGTCCTCGAATTCTCCCAGCCGGAGTCCCGGTTCCACGCGTCCGAGCGGCTCATCAGCGGGAGCGGCGGCGTTTAGGGAGTTTGCGGGCGCTCCTCCCGCCATGGCGTCTTCCATGCGCGCCGTCACGGCTTCCAGAGTGCTCGCAGTCATCGCCCGCGAAAGCTCCGGCAGTATCGCCCTGTTCACTTCTCCGAAACGGCGCTTTACGTAGTCTATCTGGTAGACCAGGGCGAACGGAGAGAAACCTCTCACGTCCGCGCACACCTTCTCTCCTTCGGTGGCGGAGGAAAGCTCCTCCCACGAGCCGTTCGAGAACCTTATGATGTAGAGGCGCTGCTGTCCGGCGGCGCGGCGCAGTCCCTCCGTTATCGGAAGGCATATCTTGACGGCGCTGTCGGGCACGGGGGAGACGTCTATGTCCACCAGCACGTGATCGTCGTCGGTTCCCGTGTATCCGAAAAGATCGGAGTCTATCTCCTGGTCCGAGGGTTCGAGGGTTACGGTCAGCTCCTCTATCATCGAGCCTCCGCTCTCAAGCTCGGAGGGCAGGACGATCTCCAGTCCCGTGTCGGCGGGAAGCGTGGAATCCACCGTCACCGTAGTGTCTCCCACGGAGAACTCTCCCGACATGCTCGCGTCCACCATCTTCTCGTCGTCGTTCAATATGACGGCCCGGGCCGAGGAGTTCTGCGGGTCTATCTGTCCGTTAGGGGTTTCGGTGAGACTCAGCGTGAAGGTCTCGTTTCCTTCCGCCTCGTCGTCTCCCGTAACCGTCACGGCCACCGTCTTCGTCGTCTCTCCCGGGGAGAAGGTCACGGTTCCCGACGCCGCGACGTAGTCGCTTCCAGCCTCCGCCGTCCCGTCCGCCGTGGCGTAGCTTACCGACACTTCCTGCCTCCTCGCCGGAGCGAGGGTCACGGTGAACTCCGCCTGCGCGGAACTCCCCGAGTCTCCTTCCGTCACCTCTCCTCCGCCGCTTAACGAGAGTATGGAGAGATCGTCGTCGAGATTGGTGAACGGCACGTCCACGGGGTCGAGACCCCTGTAGTTGTCATCGCCTCCGGGAGACGCGGCCGTGGAAAAGGCGAGCCTTATATTGTATTCGACGTCTCCGTCGAGTTCGTCGTCGTCGACTCCCGTAACCGTCACGGCCTGCGGGGTGTTCCAGTTAGTCGGGGTGAACGTAAGCGTCGGGTCGGGGTCGTCCTCCGCCGCCTTCACCGTCCCCTCCGTCGTGTCGGCGCTGGTCACCGTCACCGTCACGTCCGCCGTCGGTTTGCTTGAAAGCGCCACGCGCAGTTCCACGGTCCCGGGACCGTCTTCCGTGGTGGCGCGAAGCGACCGCTCGGGCGAGACCGTCGCGCCCGCCGCGTCGTCGTCCACTATCGTCCCCGTGGCGCTCGCGTCGGAAATCGTGACCTGGCTCGGACTCTGGTTGCCGAGCGTCACCGTCACGGTCTCGTCTCCCTCCACGTCGAAATCGTCGTTTACCGGCACGGAAACCGTCTGCGTCAGGGAACCTCCCGAAGAGAAGGTGAGCGTCCCCGTCGCGGTGGTAGCGTCGTAGTCCCCCGTGGTCCCAGTGCCCGCCGTCGCCGTGCCCGCCGCGAGCGTCCAGTCCACCGTCACCGTGCGGTTGCTCGCCATGCTCTTGGTCACCGTGAACGCAAGCGTCCCGCCGCTCTCGGACACAGATGCGTCCGCTATCGAAAGTCCGGCGTAATCGTCGTCGGTCACGTTCACCGTGACGCTTCCCACGCTCACCGAGGCGTATTCGGAAGCGCTTCCGCTTCCCATCCTGTGCGTTATCTCCGCCGTCTCGTCCAGGGAATCGGAGTCCCCGGCCACGTCCACCGTCACCGTCTGGGTAGCGCTCCATATCAGGTTGTTCGTGTTGTCCCGCTCGAAAGTGAGCGTCACGCTCGAACTCTTCGTCGTCCCCCCGTCCTTGCTCACCGTCACGTCGGAATTGTTGCTCGACGCCACCACCGTGACGGCGGCCGAGGGCTGCGTGGCCAGCCTCACGGTATAGGAACCGCTAGAACCTTCGGCTATCGCCAGAGGCGTCGACGACGCCTGGCTCACCGTCACTCCCGGAGCGTCGTTGTCCGTCACCTCCACGGTGACGGCGGGCGCGTTCACCGAAGTGTATTCAGAAGCGCTGCCGCTTCCTATGGACTGCGTGAGCGTCACGCTCTCGTTCCTGGAATCGGCATCGTCCTCCGCCACTACCGTCACCGCCTGCGCCGTGCTCCATATGCCCGCCCCCGAAGGAGTGAAGGTAAGAGTGATGCTGTTGGCCTTGGCCGCCGAACCCTTCTTCACCTTCACCTTGGCTCCGTCCACGCTCGTCACCGTAACCGTCACGTCGGCGCTGGGCTTCGCGTCGAGAACCACGGTGTACTCGCCGTTGGTCCCTTCCTCCGTCAGGCTCACCACGCTCTTGCTCACCGTGACTCCCGCGGTGTCGTCGTCGGTGAGCGTCACGCTTACGGAACCCGGAGTCACTCCCGTCCCGTAGTCCCCCCCGCTCACCGAGTGCGTCACGTTCCCCGTCCGGTTGGCCGTGTTGTCGAGCTCGTCGTCAACCGCCGTCACGGTAACCGTCTGGGTGTCGTTCCAGTTCGAAGTGGTGAACGTGAGCGAAGCCGGGTTCACCGTCGCCACCCCCGAAGGAGCCGTCACCGCAACCGTAACCGTCGCCGTCGGCTCGGTTGCGAGCTTCACCGTGTACGTGAACGAATTGCCCGCTCCCGATTCCGATATCGTCGCGGCCGTCCTCGATATCACCACTCCCTTGCCGTCGTCGTCTGTGGTCGTCACGCTCACGTCCGTCTTCGAAAGAGCACTGTACTTCGGATCCGTGCTGGTCGGAGCCCCGAGCTCTATGTTGTACGTCTGGTTCCCGTCGTCGAGGTTGTCGTCCTGGCCCGTAACCGTAACGGTCCGAGCGCTGTTCCAGTTCGAAGCCGTGAAAGTGAGCGACGAAGGAGACACGCTCCCCTCCCCCGTGTCCTTGCTCGTAACCGTCATCGCGACGTTCGCCGTCGGCCTGCTCGCAAGCCTCACCGTGAAACTCGCCGTGCCCCCCGCCTCCGTCGCCTGACCCGTAACGGAGCTCACCGTCACTCCCGCCGTGTCGTCGTCGGTAAGCGTCACGCTCACCGAACCCGCGCTGAATCCCGTGTAGTCCCCTCCCGTCACGGTGTGAGTGACGCTCCCCGTCCGGTTCGTAGCGGCGTCCACCCTGTCGTCCACCGCCGTAACCGTCACCGTCTGCGTCTGGTCCCAGTTCGAAGTGGTGAACGTAAGCGAAGACGGGTTCACCGTCGCCACCCCCGAAGGAGCGTTCACCGTAACCGTGACCGTCCCCGTAGGCTCGCTTCCCAGCCTCACCGTGTACGTGAACGAATTGCCCGCTCCCGATTCCGCTATCGTCTCGGCCGTCTTCGATATCGTCACTCCCCTCGTGTCGTCGTCGGTAAGCGTAACGTTCACCGAATTCGCGCTGGTCACCGTCCCGTAGCCCGCAACCGTGTGCGTTATGCTGGTCGTCCGGTCCGCCGCGTCGTCCACATCATTGTCCACTCCGGTAACCGTCACGGTCTGCGCCGTGCTCCAGGTCGCGTTTGTGAACGTGAGCGCCCCGCTCACCGTAGCCACCGACGAGGAACCCGTCGCAGGAGTCACCGTAACGGTCCCCGAAGGACGGGTGTTGAGAACCACCGTGTACGTCGCCGTCCGCCCGGAGCCGCTCGCTTCCGTCACCGTCACCGCGCTCTCCGATACCGTCACTCCCGGAGTGTCGTTGTCGGTCGTCGTCACGCTCACGTTCGTCTTCGCAAGAGCCGTGTACTTCGAATCCGAACCCGTAGGCGCCCCGAGCTCTATGTTGTACGTCACCGTCCCGTCCGCGTCGCTGTCGTCCTGGCCCGTAACCGTAACGGTCCGAGCGCTGTTCCAGTTCGAAGCCGTGAAAGTGAGCGATGAAGGAGACACCGTCCCCTCCGTCGTGTCCTTGCTCGTAACCGTCATCGCGACGTCCGCCGTGGGCTTGCTTCCGAGCCTCACCGTGAACGTCGCCTGTCCGCCGGCCTCCGTCGCCTGTCCCGTAACGGAACTCACATCCACCGACGCCGTGTCGTCGTCGGTAAGCGTCACGCTTACGGAACCAGGAGTCACTCCCGTCCCGTAGTCCCCCCCGCTCACCGAGTGCGTCACGTTCCCCGTCCGGTTGGCCACGTTGTCCACCTCGTCGTCTACCGCCGTAACCGTCACCGTCTGCGTACTGCTCCATATCTTGCTGTTGGCGTTGTCCGCCTCGAAAGTGAGCGAAGACGGATTCACCGTCGCCACCCCCGAAGGAGCCGTAACCGTAACCGTAACCGTCGCCGTCGGCTCGGTGGCGAGCTTCACCGTGTAGGTGAACGAATTGCCCGACCCCGACTCGTCTATCGTCTCGGCCGTCTTCGATATCGTCACTCCCTTGCCGTCGTCGTCTGTGGTCGTCACGCTCACGTCCGTCTTCGAAAGAGCGCTGTACTTCGGATCCGTGCTGGTCGGAGCCCCGAGCTCTATGTTGTACGTCTGGTTCCCGTCGTCGAGGTTGTCGTCCTGGCCCGTCACCGTAACGGTCCGAGCGCTGTTCCAGTTCGAAGCCGTGAAAGTGAGCGACGAAGGAGACACGCTCCCCTCCCCCGTGTCCTTGCTCGTAACCGTCATCGCGACGTTCGCCGTCGGCCTGCTCGCAAGCCTCACCGTGAAACTCGCCGTGCCCCCCGCCTCCGTCGCCTGACCCGTAACGGAGCTCACCGTCACTCCCGCCGTGTCGTCGTCGGTAAGCGTCACGCTCACCGAACCCGCGCTGAATCCCGTGTAGTCCCCTCCCGTCACGGTGTGAGTGACGCTCCCCGTCCGGTTCGTAGCGGCGTCCACCCTGTCGTCCACCGCCGTAACCGTCACCGTCTGCGTCTGGTCCCAGTTCGAAGTGGTGAACGTAAGCGAAGACGGGTTCACCGTCGCCACCCCCGAAGGAGCGTTCACCGTAACCGTGACCGTCCCCGTAGGCTCGCTTCCCAGCCTCACCGTGTACGTGAACGAATTGCCCGCTCCCGATTCCGCTATCGTCTCGGCCGTCTTCGATATCGTCACTCCCCTCGTGTCGTCGTCGGTAAGCGTAACGTTCACCGAATTCGCGCTGGTCACCGTCCCGTAGCCCGCAACCGTGTGCGTTATGCTGGTCGTCCGGTCCGCCGCGTCGTCCACATCATTGTCCACTCCGGTAACCGTCACGGTCTGCGCCGTGCTCCAGGTCGCGTTTGTGAACGTGAGCGCCCCGCTCACCGTAGCCACCGACGAGGAGCCCGTCGCAGGAGTCACCGTAACGGTCCCCGAAGGACGGGTGTTGAGAACCACCGTGTACGTCGCCGTCCGCCCGGAGCCGCTCGCTTCCGTCACCGTCACCGCGCTCTCCGATACCGTCACTCCCGGAGTGTCGTTGTCGGTCGTCGTCACGCTCACGTTCGTCTTCGCAAGAGCCGTGTACTTCGAATCCGAACCCGTAGGCGCCCCGAGCTCTATGTTGTACGTCACCGTCCCGTCCGCGTCGCTGTCGTCCTGGCCCGTAACCGTAACGGTCCGAGCGCTGTTCCAGTTCGAAGCCGTGAAAGTGAGCGATGAAGGAGACACCGTCCCCTCCGTCGTGTCCTTGCTCGTAACCGTCATCGCGACGTCCGCCGTCGGCTCGCTTCCGAGCTTCACGGTGAAACTCGCCGTGCCCCCGGCCTCCGTCGCCTGTCCCGTAACGGAACTCACCACCACCGACGCCGTGTCGTCGTCGGTAAGCGTAACGCTCACCGAACCCGCGCTGAATCCCTCGTAGTCCCCTCCCGTCACGGTGTGAGCGACGTTCCCCGTCCGGTTCGTAGCGCCGTCCACCTCGTCGTCAACCGCCGTCACCGTAACCTGCTGCGTCGCGCTCCATATCTTGCCGTTGGCGTTGTCCGCCTCGAAAGTGAGCGAAGACGGATTCACCGTCGCCACTCCCGAAGGAGCCGTCACGGCCACCGTAACCGTCGCCGTCGGCTCGCTCGCGAGCCTCACCGTGTACGTGAACGAATTGCCCGACCCCGACTCGTCTATCGTCTCGGAGGTCTTCGATATCGTCACTCCCCTCGTGTCGTCGTCCGTAACGGTCACCGTCACCGAAGGAGTCGCCGCCCCGCCGTAATCCCCCCCTGACGCGGTATGCGTCACGGTGACGCTTCGCTCGTCCCCGGCGTCGTCCACGGCGTTGTCCACTCCCGTAACCGTCACGGACTGCGGCGTGCTCCAGTTCTGCGTCGTGAAAGTAAGCGCGCCGCTCACCGTAGCCACAGACGAGTCGCCCGTCGCGGGAGTCACCGTAACGGTTCCCGTGGGCCGGGTGTCGAGGACCAGCGTGTAGGTGTTCGTCCCGCCCGCCTCGGCCACCGTGAGCGCGGTGACCGAAGCCGTCACCACTCTCTTTGTCACCACCACCGTGTACGTCTTCGCCGTAGCCGTGGAATCTTCCGGCGTCACTTCTATCGTCACCGTGGTGGAACCGCCGCCCAGCGTCACCAGCCTCGGAGTGATCGTCCCCGTGGACGTCCGCGCCGCCGCCGTCCCGTTTATCTTCACCGTAGCCTTCGGATCGCTCGTTCGGGGAACCACCGTCACGCTCGACACCGTGGTGGGCACCCTCGCCGTGTAGGACGTAACGCTTCGGCTGAAACCCGTCTGCCCGCTCCCGCGGTTGAGCTCCACCGCCTCGCCCGTCGTCCCCGACCCGCGAGTCACGCTTATACCGCTCAGAAACGCGTCGGTGCTCTGGCGCGAGAACTTGAGGGTGTAGCTCTTCTTCGTCCCGTCTTCCGCCGTCACATTTATCACCGCCGAGAAGCGGTTGAATCCCCTCGGCGGAAAATATATGTACGGACTGAGCGAACCGCTGCTCACCGTCCACCGGTTCACCCTTATCACAGCCCCGGAGTGAGCCGCCGTCGGTCTCACCCTTGTCTTCGTCGCGCTGGTGGGAACGCGCGCCGTGTAGAAGGTGCGCGTCTCCGTAATCGCCTGGTTGAGCGTCGCTCCGTCGGAAAGAGTCAGGGCGGAGAGGTTCGCGTTGCCGCTGGCCGCCCGCGTCGTCACCGAAAAGTCGGCGCTCGTTCCCCCTATCGTCACCGCTACCGTCGTCTCCGCGGAGAACGAGGCGCCGGCCGTAAGCCTCACCTTCACCTTGTCCCCGTTGGTGACGTGGCTGCCGGAGTATTCCGTGCCGTTCACGAAAAGCGTTCCGCCCGAGCCCACCGAAATCGGGGAACTGTCGGCCTCCACGCCGCTCACCGTTATCTCGTCGCTGGTGTGTTCGCTTCCCGGCTCCGCTCCCGTGACCGCCGTGAAGCTGAAGGCGGCGGGCGCGACGCTCTTGGCCCGCGTAACCGTCACCGAGTAGTCCTTCTCCGTGCCGTCTCCGGCCGTCACCTTCACCGTTACGGCGTTGGGCGCCGTCGTCGAGAGGTTCACCTGGTGTCCGTCCGTCCCCGTGTCGGCGTCGGCGGGCGTTACGGTCACCGAGGCGCCGGAGTCGAGCGCCGCCGCAGTCACCGTGGTGACCGCCACGGAGTTCGCCGCGCTGGCCGTGTACGACGTCGTCTTCGCTCCGAACGCGGGAGAGAGGGTCACGTCGGAGAGAGAGAGGGAGCCCAGGTCCGCCTTCTCGTCGTCGGAGACCGTCACCGAAACCTCTCCCGAAGAAAACCCGTCGTAGTTCCCGTCGTCGCTCGTCAGCGAATGCGTGATCGTCACCGAGTCGTCGGTGTAGTCGGCGTCAGAAGAAGCGCTCACCGTCACCGTCTGCGGGCTGTTCCAGTCCGTGGTCGTGAACGCGAGGGAAGTCGGATTCACCGAAACGTCCGTCCCCGAGGGAAACGAGGGCGCGACCGTGACGGCGGCTTCCGGCTCGCTGCCCAGCTTCACCGTGTACGTGGCGTTCGAACCCTCGTTCACCGTAAGGGACGCGGAAGAGACCTTCACCGCCACCTCCTCGTCGTCGTCCACCGTCACCGAAACGGAGGCTATCACCGCCCCGTCGTATCCCCCGCCCGACGCCTCGTGACTTATCGCGACCGTCTCGTCCTCCGCGTCTCCGTCCGACGCCGCGCTCACCGTGAAGTTCTGCGGCGTGCTCCAGTTCTGCGTCGTGAACGTAAGGGACGACGGACTTACGGTCACGCCCGAAGAACCGCTCGCCGTCTGCGTGAGCGTCACCGTCGCGTTGGGCGCGACGGTGAGCGCCGCCGCGTAAGCGGCCGAACTCCCCTCGTTCACCGAAAGCCTGTTGCCCGACGAGACCCCGGTAAACGCGACCCCGGCCCCCGAAACCACCGTGTCCACTCCTATGCGCACCGTCGCGACGGCCTTGTGAACCAGCGTCTGCCCGAACGCCGTAACCGAACCGGCCGCCGAAGACGCCGTCACCGTGTAGTCCGCGGCCGCGCTCGCCCGCCGCGGCGTCCCGCTTATCGTCCCCGTCGCCGCGTCCATCGAAAGTCCCGCCGGCAGCCTCCGGTCCAATCCCCAGAAATCCGGACTGAATCCCTCTCCCCCGTGCGTGAACGTCACCGGCGTTATCGCCGTCCCCACCTCCCCGCTCACCGAACCCGCGCTCGCCGTTATCACCGCGTCCTCGCGCGTTATCGAAATCCTGTACGTCTTCGTCGCCGCGCCCGTGTCCTCCGGCGTCACCACTACGTCTACAGCCTTGGCCGTCCCCACGGCCGCAAGGTCCACGAGCCCGCTCATCTCCCCGCTCGTCACGGCCGACCCCGCCACAGTGATCGTAGCTCCCGGGTGGTTCGCGAGCGGCCGTATCCGAACCTTCGTTATCGTCTCCGCCACCTTCACCGAGTAGGAACCCGCCGCGCTCTGAAAATGCGGCGAAAGGCTCCGCTCGCTCCTCACCTCCAGGTTCCCGTCCGTACCCGTTATCGCGAACACCCCGAGTCCGCTCAACAGCGCGTTCGCGCTCCCCCGCCTCACCACCAGCGTGTAAGTACGCGACGCCCCGCCCGTCGAAGCGACCACTATGCTTATCGTGTTCTCCCCCGTGGCGAGACTCACGGCCGCGGTCGGCAAACCCCCGTTCACCGTCACGGTGGAAGAAGCGTCCTCCGGGGTCGGCGTGACGGTCACGCTGCTCGTCCCCAGAGGCACCGTCGCCCTGTACTCCGTGGTGGTGGATACGAAAGACGGACTGATGGTCGCCGACGGCGTTATCGAGAGTCCCGAAAGCGCCACGCTCTCGTCCTCGGCCGACACCGAGACCACGGCCGTCAGGTCGCCGCTGCCGCTGTGACCGCTGCTCTTCGCCACGACCCTGAGCGTGAAGTCCGAATCGAAATTCTCTCCCCCGTACTCGAGCCATACCTGGGCCTGCGACGCGGAAACGCGCCGCGGCGGGTACGACGAAGACTCCACCCCCACCGTGACTCCCGAAGGCGCTCCCGAAACCTCGAAATCCGTCGCCGAGAGCGTGGAGTCGAACTCCGCTCCCCCGGAAAGATTCAGCGTAAGCCGCGCGTTGTCCAGGCCGGCCTCGGCAAGCCGCGCCGGCCACGTGGAACTTATCGTCAGCGTCGGCCCCGAGGGAGTGGCCGAAGCCGCGTCGCTCGCCGCCCCCGCCGGAGCCTTGGCCCGAAGCGCACGAACCTGGAATTCGTAAGCCAGACCGTTTGTGAGCCCGAACACCGTTACCGTAGTCGTCCCCGCAACGCTCCCCGTCACCGCCGTCCACGAACCCCACGAACCGCCCGAACGCCTGTAACGGTACTCCCAGCCCGTTATCGTCGCGTCCGACGGATCCGTCCACGTGAGAACCGCCGACCCGCCCGCCGCAGCCGCCGAAAATCCCGAGGGCTTCGCCGCAGCCGTCTCCACCACCGCCGTCACGTCCACTTCTCCCGTGTCCAGGTTCCCCGTCTGCGCGTGTCCCGAAGCCAGAACCCTGACCGAAAGCTTCCCGAGCGCGTCGAAATCAGTCCCGTCGTACGCGAGAGTGAGAACCGCGACCGCGCCCGAAGTCCTGCTCACCCCGCCTATCGTCACTCCCGAAGGCTTGCTCGGAAGCGCGAAATCGTTCTCGTCCAGACTCGCCGCCGCAACGTAAGTAGTGTTCGCAAGCTCCACCGTCACCTTCGCCCCGTCCAGGTTCCCCTCCGTAAGAGACGCGGGAACCGTGGAACTTATCGACGCCGAAAAAGCCGATATCGAACCGTCCACCTTGTGGTCCCCGTCGTCGGAAACCGCGTGGGCGCCCAGGCCCGTCTCCGCGCTCACTCCCGACGCCGCGGAGTGCGCGATCGTACCCCCGTTCAGGTCCAGCGCCCCCGCCGCTACGCTCACGCCGTCGGCGTCCGCGTCCGAGGACTGAACCGCGTAGCCGAACCGAAGCCTCGTCGAAGTGCTGCCCGAAGCGTCGTAAGACGCCTGGCGCGTGGCGCTCCCTATGCCCAGGCCCAGCCGCGGCGAACCCGTAACCGTCACCCCCGGGGAAAACTCCACGTCCACCTCTATCTTCTCTCCCGCGCGCCACGTCGAACTCACCGGAGGATCCGCCACGAACGACACGCCGCTCACCTCCGGAACCGCGCGCACCGTCACCGTCCCCGCCGAGAGGTTCCCGCCCCTAAGGTGCGAACCGTGCAGAACCTTCACCGCGACCGTGGCGTCCGAAGAGAAGTCCGTGTCGTCGTAGGCAAGCGTCAGCACCGCCTCCGTCGCCGAACTGCGGCTCACTCCCCCCGTCGCCTTTATGCCCAGGCCCGTTATGCCCGTCACCGAGAAATCGCCCGCCGAAATCGAACTGTTGAAAGTCGTCCCCGTAAGCTCCACCGTGATCGTCGCCCCGTCGAGGTTCCCCTCCGTGAGCGTCGCCGGACTCGTTCCCCCTATCGAAGCGCTAACCGGGTTCGGCGTCGCCGTCGCCGAAACCGTCCCGCCCGCTCCTTCCCTCGGATGAACCCCCCGAAACTCGAACTCGTACGCCGAACCGTTGTCGAGCCCGCTCACCCTGTGGGTGTTCACCGCGACCCGCGCTATCGCCGTCCACGCCGCCGGCCAGCTCTCCCCCGTCTTGCGGCTGCGGTACTCGTAGCTCACCGTCGCGTCCTGGTGATGCTGCCAGCTCAGTATCACCTCCCCGTCCCGCGGATACGCCGAAAAATCCGCTATCTCCGGCAAGTCCTCCACCACGGCCGTAACGGTAAACGCCGCCGTCTCGAGCTCCTCGCTCCCGCTGTGAGCGCTCCCCTTCACCTTCACCCCCACGCTCCCGTCCGAGTCGAAATCCCCGTTCCCGTAAGCCAGCGTCAGATCCGCCGCCTTCGTATTGCCCGTCTTGCGCGCGACCGCCGATATCGAGAGTCCCGGCACGCCCGAGACCGAAAGCTCGAAATCCGACGCCGTCAACGCGCTTCCGAACGTCCTCGCGCCCTGCAGCGTCACCGTGATCTTCGCGCCGCCCAGATTGGCCTCCGTCAGCGGGGAAGGACTCACCGTCGCCGCAGCCCCCAGTATCGTCACCGCCGCCGTCGCGTCGCTCGCCGCGGACGCCCCGTCGGAATTCTTCGCCCGAACCTGGAACTCGTAGCTCTGTCCCCCCGAAAGACCGCTCACCGTCGCCGTGGTCGTGCTCGCCCCGCTTCCCGTCACCTCCGTCCACGAACCCCACTGTCCTCCCCCCAGCCTGTGGCGGTACTCCCAGCCCGTTATCCCGGCGTCCCCGGGATCCGTCCACGTCAGGACCGCCTCGCCGTCTCCGCCGACCGCCGACAGACCCGAAGGCTTCCCGGGAACCGAAAGCGACCCGTCCACCTTGTGATCGCCGTCGTTCACCACCGTGAAACCCGAAAGACCCAGTCCCGCCGCCGAAGCTCTCGGTCCCCTCCCCGCCTCTATCCTCGCCGTGTTCGCCTTGAGAGCGTGCGCCCCTATCGATATCCCGTCCGCGTCGCCGTCAGAAGACCGGACCGTGTAGGCGAACGTCACCCTGCCCCTGTTCACCGGCGACACGTACTCCGCCCGCCGCGTCTGCGTCCCTATCCCCAGCTCCACGTACGGCCTGACTCCCGCCTGCGTGAGCGTCACCCGAAGCTGCGGATTCGTGAAACTCACCACCACCTCTATCGTCTCCCCGGGACCGTAAGTGTCCCCCGAAGCTCCGCCCGAAGGCGAGCTCGCGACGCTCAGCCCGCTCACCTCCGGCCCCGAAGTCGCGCCCACGTCCGCTTCTCCCGTAGTCAGATCCCCGCTCCCCGCGTGTCCCGAAGCCAGAACCCTGACCCCGAGCTTCCCCGCCGCCGTCATGTCCGTCCCGTCGTAAGCCAGCGTAAGAACCGCCTCCGCGTCCGAACTCCTCGCGACCCCGCCTATCGTCACTCCCGAAGGCGCCGGAGTCAGCTCGAAATCCGCCGCGTCGAGATTCGCCGCCGCCACGTACGTCGTGCGGGCCAGCTCGACCGTGACCTCAGCCCCGTGAAGGTTCTCCTCAGTGAGGGACGAAGGATCCGTCGAGCTTATCGCCGCCGTCGCCGACGCCGGAGTCGCCGTCGCCGTATCGCTGGCCGCCCCGTCCGGAGCCTTCGCGACCGCCGCCCGAACCTGGAACTCGTACTCCTGACCGTTGGTAAGCCCGCTCACCGTCGCGGTCGTAGTCGACGCCGACGACCCCGAAACCCCCGTCCACGAACCCCACGTCCCCGACCCCGAGGTCCTGTAACGGTACTGCCAGCCCGTGATGTCCGCGTTCCCCGGATCCGTCCACGTCAGAACCGCCTCGCCGTCTCCCCCCGCCGCCGAAAACCCCGAAGGCTTCCCCGCAGCCGCCTCCGCGACCGCCGTCACCACCGCCTCGCCCGTCAGAAGATCCGTCAAACCCTTGTGCGCGGAGCCCAGAACGCGCACGCCCAGCTTCGCGTCGGCGTCGAAGTCCGTCCCGTCGTAAGCGAGCGTAAGCGTCATCTCGTTCGCGTCGCCGGCGGCGCCGTCTATCGTCACCCCCGAAGGCGTGCTCGAAAGCTGGAAATCCGTCGCGGACACTTGCGGATGCTCGTAAGTGCTGCCCGAAAGCTCCACCGTCACCGTAGCCCCGTCCAGGTTCCCCTCCGCGAGCGACGACGGGGTCGTCCCGGTTATCGCCGCGCGAACCGCCGCCGGGGTCCCCGACACCGTGACGCTGGGCGTCCCGTCGGGAGCCTTGTTGCGAACCGCCCGCAGCTGGAAATCGTACGACGTGCCGTTCGTAAGACCGGTTATACTGGCGCGCTTGACGCCCGTCCCCGTCTCGGTCGCCTTCGCCCACGCCTTCCACTGCGCCGCGCCCTGGCTCGTCTCCTTGTATCGGTACTGCCACCCCCCTATGCCGCTGCCGGCCGCGGGAGCCGTCCAGGCCAATCTCACGGACGCGTCTCCCTGCTCCACCCGAAAACCCGCCGGCGCCGCCGGCCGCGCCTCCACCACCGCCTCCACGTCTATCTCCCCCGTAGTCAGATCCCCGCTCCCCTCGTGTCCCGAAGCCAGAACCTTAACGCCCAGCCTCGCGTCCGTGTCGAAATCCATCGTACTGTCGTACGCAAGCGTCAGCACCGCCTGGACGGCGGAACTCCTCGCCGCCCCGCTTATCGTCACCCCCGGAGGCGCGCTCGAAAGCTCGAAATCGTCCTTGTCGAGCCCCGACGACACGTAGACCGTTCCCACGAGCGCGACCGTCACCGTGGCCCCGCCCACGTTCGTCTCCGTGAGCGGATCCGCGCTCCGGCCCGCTATGGACGCCGCGGGCGCGGCCGGAGTCGCCGTCGCCGTCCCGCTCGCCGCTCCGTCGGGAGCCTTGGCGACCACCGCCCGAACCTGGAAATCGTACGACGTGCCGTTCGTAAGCCCGCTCACCGTCGCCGCGGTCGTAGCGGCCGTGGCGCCCGACACCGCCGTCCACGAACCCCACGTCTGCGCGCTCGTCTCCTTGTACCGGTACTCCCAGCCCGTGATGTCCGCGTTCCCGGGATCCGTCCACGTAAGCGCCGCGGACGCGGACGCGCCGCGCGCCGCGATTCCCGAAGGCGCCGCCGGAGCCGTCTCCACCACCGCCTCCACGGCTATCTCCCCGGTCAGAAGAGCCTCCGTCCCCGCGTGCCCGGAAGCCAGAACGCGTACGCCCAGCCTCGCGTCCGCGTCGAAATCGCTGCCGTCGTAGGCGAGCGTGAGAACCGCCGCGGTGTCCGAATTCCTGGCGACCCCGCTCACGGTCACCCCCGAAGGAGCGGGAGAAAGCTCGAAATCGTCCTTGTCGAGACTCGCCCCCGCGACGTACGTCGTGCCGGCCAGCGTCACCGTCACCGTGGCCCCGCCCACGTTCGCCTCCGTAAGGGGATCCTCGCTCCGGCCCGTTATGGCCGCGGACTTCGCCCGCGGAGTCGCCGAAGCGGTGTCGCTCGCCGGACCCGCTCCTCCGGCGGGAGCCCTGGACGCCACCGCCCGCACCTGGAAATCGTACGCGACGTCGTTGGTAAGTCCCGTGACGGTCGCCGCGGTCGTCGCAGCCGACGCGCCCGACACCGCCGTCCACGAACCCCACGTCGGCGCGCTCGAAAGCTTGTAACGGTACTCCCAGCCCGTTATCGTCGCGTTCCCCGGGTCCGTCCACGTAAGCACCGCGGACGCGGGCGCGCCCTGCGCCACGATTCCCGAAGGCTTGGCCGGAGCCGTCTCCGCCGTGGCGCCCACCGCCACCGCGCCCGTGTCCAGGTCAGAAGAACCCGTGTGACCGCTCGCCTTCGCGCGCACCGACAGCGAGAAGCCCGAATCGAAATCCCCCGTGTAGGAAAGCGTAAGCTCCGCCACGTCCGTCTCGCCCGAGCTCCGCGCGGCCGAAGAGACCGAAACGGCCGCCCCCGCGGGCGCGCCCCTGATCTCGAAGTCGCTAGCCGACGCGCCGACGTTGAAAGCGAGACCTCCCGAAAGATCCACGTCTATGGTTGCCCCGTTCAGGTTCTCCTCCGCAAGCTCCGACGGGTCCGTCTCCGTTATCGCCGCGCTGCCGCTGATCGGCACCCACCCGGCGTACACGTTCTCGACGACCCCCCCTGACTGGTACCACATCACGAACACCACCCCGCCGTTGCCTATCATCGTCCGCGTCGGCGTCAGGCTCCCCGAAACCCTTTGCTGGCCCGAGGGTACGGTCGTCCCGTCCGCCACGGTCGCGCAACCCGCCGGCCTGGTCTCCGTGTCGGTGATCGTCACCGAAGTCCACGGACACGCCAGAACCTCGTAGCTTCTCCATTGACCCAACCCGAAATTGAAGCTGACCGTCTGCGGAGTCTCCGAAGCAGCAAGCGACGTCGTCTCTACGCTCCACGTCGTGTAATGCGAACTCCACGAGGTGTTCGGGGTCGTCCACGTGGTCGTTCCCGGGGCCGAGGCCGCCGCCGGAGTCGCCGTCGCCGTATCGCTCGCCGGGCCCGCTCCTCCGCCGGGAGCCTTCGCCGCCACCGCCCGCACCTGGAAATCGTAGGACCGCCCGTTGCTGAGTCCCGCCACCGCGTAGCTCGCGGTCGCCGCCCCGCTCCCCGCCATAGACATCCACGGCCCCCACCCGGTCGCGCTCGTAAGCTTGCGCCGGTACTCCCAACCCGTTATCACGGAGTTCGCCGGGTCCGTCCAGCCGAGCTCCGCCCGGAGGTTTCCCGCCGTAGCCGTAAATCCCGCGGGCTTCGCCGGAGCCGTCTCCGCGACCGCGGTCACGTCCCTCTCCCCCGCCGCGAGGTCTCCGCTTCCCGCGTGTCCCGAATCCAGGACGCGCACGCCGAGCTTCGCGTCCGCGTCGAAATCGCTGTCGTCGTAGGCCAGCGTCAGAACCGCCACCGTGTCGGAAGTCCTGCTAACCCCGCTTATCGTCACTCCCGACGGCGCGGGCGAAAGCTCGAAATCGTCCGCGGCGAGACTCGCGTCCGCGACGTACGTCGTGTTGGCGAGCGTCACGGTCACAGTCGCCCCGTCCAGGCTGCCCTCCGCCAGAGAGGACGGGGTCGTCGTCATCGACGCCTCGGGCTCCGCGACCGCGCTCACGTCCTCCTCCCCCGTCGTGATGTCGCCGCTGCCGGTATGTCCCGAGGCCAGGACCCTGACGCCGAGCTTCGCGGCCTCGTCGAAATCCCCCGCGAAACCGAGCGTGAGAACCGCCACGGTGGCGGAAGTCCTGCTCACCACGCTTATAGTCACCCCCGAAGGCGCGCTCGCGAGCTCGAAATCGTCCGTGCCGAGCTGCGCGGCAACGACGTACGCCGTGTTGGCGAGCGTCACGGTCACCGTCGCCCCGTCCAGGTTCCCCTCCGCCAGGGAGGACGGGACAGTCGAACTTATCGACGCCTCGGGCTCCGCGACCGCGGTCACGTCTATCTCCCCCGTCGTG
Organism: Thermodesulfobacteriota bacterium; assembly: GCA_965243595.1. Taxonomy (GTDB): domain Bacteria; phylum Desulfobacterota_D; class UBA1144; order Nemesobacterales; family Nemesobacteraceae; genus Nemesobacter. The sequence goes on along the minus strand of OZ251569.1, from coordinate 1,015,178 downwards.
ATGTCGCCGCTGCCCGTATGTCCCGAAGCCAGGACCCTGACGCTGAGCTTCGCGTCCGCGTCGAAATCCCCCGTGAAACCGAGCGTGAGGACCGCCGCGGTGGCGGAAGTCCTGTTCACTCCGCTTATCGTCACCCCGTCCGGCTTGCTCGCAAGCTCGAAATCCGTCGCGTCGAGACTCGCGTCCGCGACGTACGTCGTGCCGACGAGCGTCACCGTCACCGTGGCCCCGTCCAGGTTCCCCTCCGCCAGGGAGGACGGGACCGTCGAACTTATCGACGCCGAAATCTCCCGCGGAGTCGCCCGCGCCGAGTCGCTCGCGGGACCCGCGCCTCCGGCGGGAGCCTTGGACGCCAGCGCCCGAACCTGGAAGTCGTACGCGCTGTCGTTCGTAAGTCCCGTCACGGTCGCCTCGATCGTAGCGGCCGTAGCGCCCGGCACCGCCGTCCACGAACCCCACGTCTGCGAGCTCGCAAGCTTGTACCGGTACTCCCAGCCCGTGATCAACGCGTTGCGGGGGTCCGGCCACGCCAGCGCCACCTCCCCGTCTCCCGGCGCCGCCAGAAGCACCGAGGGCTTCGCCGGAGCGGTCTCCGCCGTGGCGCCCACCGCCACAGCGCCCGTGTCCAGGTCCGAAGAACCCGTGTGACCGCTCGCCTTCGCCCGCACCGACAGCGAGAAACCCGAGTCGTAATCCCCCGCGTAGGAAAGCGTCAGAACCGCCACGTCCGTCTCGCTCGAGTCCCGCGCCGCGGAAGAAACCGAAATTGTCGCCCCCGAAGGCGTTCCCGCAAGCTGAAAGTCGCTCGCCCCCACCCCTGTATTGAAAGTGAGACCTCCCGAAAGATCCACCGTCACCGTCGCCCCGTCCAGGTTCTCCTCCGCAAGCGCCGACGGGTCCGTTTCCGTTATCGCCGCGCCGCCGCTGATCGGAATCCACTCGGCGTATATGACCTCCGTGCTTCTCCCCGAGATGTACCACGTCACGATCACCACGCCGCCGTTGTCTATCATCGTCTGCGTGGGCGTAAGGTTCCTGGAAAAACTGACCGGGCGACCGCGGGGCAGGCTGGACCTGGCCGCCACGTCCTCGCACCCCGTCGGCCTGGCGTCCGTGTTGCCCGGGGTCGTCGAAGTCCACGGACACGCCAGAATGTCCTGGGCCCTGAGCCCCACAAACGTGTAATCGAAAGAAATCGTCTGCGAGGTCGCCGACGCCTCAAGCGACGTCGTGTTGATGGTCCAGCCGTCGGCGTAAGGCCGCCAGGTGCCGCTCGGGTTTTTCCAGACCGTGGAACTCGGCGTCGAAGCCGCCGGAGTCGCCGTCGCCGCATCGCTCGCAGGGCCGGCCGGAGCCCTCGCAACCACCGCCCGCACCTGGAAATCGTAAGACCGCCCGTTGCTGAGTCCCGTCACCGCGTAACTCGCGGTCGTCGCGCCGCTCCCCGCCATCGCCATCCACGGCCCCCACCCGGTCGCGCTCGTAAGCTTGCGCCTGTACTCCCAGCCCGTTATGGCCGGGTTCGCCGGGTCCGTCCAGCCGAGTTCGGCCCGGAGGTTTCCCGCCGTCGCCGTAAGTCCCGAAGGCTTCGCCGGAGCGGTCTCCGTAACCGCGGTCACGTCCTCCTCCCCCGTCGTGAGGTCGCCGCTCCCCGTATGTCCCGAAGCCAGCACCTTGACGCTCAGCTTCGCGGCCGCGTCGAAGTCCCCCGTGAAACCGAGCGTGAGAACCGCCACCGTGGCGGAAGTCCTGCTCACCCGGCTTATCGTCACCCCCGAAGGCGCGCTCGCAAGCTCGAAATCGTCCGTGCCGAGACTCGCGTCCGCGACGTACGCCGTGCCGGCGAGCGTCACGGTCACCGTAGCCCCGTCCAGGCTCCCCTCCGCCAGGGAGGACGGATTAGTCGAACTTATCGACGCCTCGGGCTCCACGACCGCGGTCACGTCCTCCTCCCCCGTCGTGAGGTCGCCGCTGCCGGTATGCCCCGAAGCCAGCACCTTGACGCTCAGCTTCGCGTCCGCGTCGAAATCCCCCGTGAAACCGAGCGTGAGAACCGCCGCGGTGCCGGAAGTCCTGTTCACCCCGCTTATCGTCACCCCGTCCGGCTTGCTCGCAAGCTCGAAATCGTCCGTGCCGAGACTCGCGTCCGCGACGTACGCCGTGCCGGCGAGCGTCACGGTCACCGTAGCCCCGTCCAGGCTCCCTTCCGCCAGGGAGGACGGATTAGTCGAACTTATCGACGCCTCGGGCTCCACGACCGCGGCCACGTCCTCCTCCCCCGTCGTGAGGTCGCCGCTCCCCGTATGTCCCGAAGCCAGCACCTTGACGCTCAGCTTCGCGGCCGCGTCGAAATCCCCCGTGAAACCGAGCGTGAGAACCGCCACCGTGGCGGAAGTCCTGTTCACCCCGCTTATCGTCACACCCGAAGGCGCGCTCGCAAGCTCGAAATCCGTCGCGTCGAGACTCGCGTCCGCGACGTACGTCGTGCCGGCGAGCGTCACGGTCACCGTAGCCCCGTCCAGGCTCCCTTCCGCCAGAGAGGACGGATTAGTCGAACTTATCGACGCCTCGGGCTCCACGACCGCGGCCACGTCCTCCTCCCCCGTCGTGAGGTCGCCGCTCCCCGTATGTCCCGAAGCCAGCACCTTGACGCTCAGCTTCGCGGCCGCGTCGAAATCCCCCGTGAAACCGAGCGTGAGAACCGCCACCGTGGCGGAAGTCCTGCTCACCCGGCTTATCGTCACCCCCGAAGGCGCGCTCGCAAGCTCGAAATCGTCCGTGCCGAGACTCGCGTCCGCGACGTACGCCGTGCCGGCGAGCGTCACCGTCACCGTCGCCCCGTCCAGGTTCCCTTCTGCCAGGGAGGACGGATTAGTCGAACTTATCGACGCCTCGGGCTCCACGACCGCGGCCACGTCCTCCTCCCCCGTCGTGAGGTCGCCGCTCCCCGTATGTCCCGAAGCCAGCACCTTGACGCTCAGCTTCGCGGCCGCGTCGAAATCCCCCGTGAAACCGAGCGTGAGAACCGCCACCGTGGCGGAAGTCCTGCTCACCCGGCTTATCGTCACCCCCGAAGGCGCGCTCGCAAGCTCGAAATCGTCCGCGGCGAGACTCGCGTCCGCGACGTACGCCGTGTTGGCGAGCGTCACCGTCACCGTCGCCCCGTCCAGGTTGCCCTCCGCCAGGGAGGACGGATTAGTCGAACTTATCGACGCCGACGGCGGCGGCGCGACGATCGGAACCCACTTGCTGTAAGACAAAAAGCCGCTTGGATAGCCAATCACGAACACGACTCCGTTGTTCGATATCATAGTCGCGGTTACGCTGAGGCTCACCGTATATCTGGTGTTTCGGCCAGGTCCTTGACCGGTGGAAATTGTAGTACACCCGGAGACATCCGCGTTGTGAGTCGTGACTATGCTGGTCCAGGCACATGCCCAGATATTGTATAAAGGCCAAACTACTTCTGCTACGGCGGCGCCCCTCGCAAGGTTGAACGTGACGTTCTGGCTGGTCTCCGCAGCCGTAAGCTGCGTCGTAACCGTACTCATTGTCCTAGCATTAGAATCCGAGGGGTTTTTCCACTCCGACGGGTTCGGCTGGGCCGAAGACGGCGCGGACAAGGATGCCGTTACCGCCGCGAAAGCCAGCGCCAGCAGGAAAACGCGCGCCAGTACGCGGCGGAGCCGCGCGCCGGCCTCAGGATGAAATAGGGGGGGGCATCATGCGGGCATCCTTCGTGTCTGGGACCGTTCATTTCTCCAGAACCTTCTCTCCGGCGGAATTCCGGCCGGGGCATTCACTTCACGCGTTCGCGACCGCGCACGGGAAACAGGCTATTGCCGCCGTAACGGTTTGTCAAGACCCCCCCCCCTAAAAATCCTAAAAGCCCCCCTCTTCGGCGACATCCCGAAATCCGGCTTCCATGTCCCGCGACCGCCGCACCGGCGCCTCGGGAACCAGAGCATGCCGCGGCCGGCTCCAGTCTCAAATCATGATTGAAAAATATCGGCGTGTCAATTCCCCCGGCGGGAGCGGGAAGCGAACGGACCTCGACCGGAGACCCGGGGCGGGCAGGGAGAGAGAGGCCGCGACCGCGCGCCCGACGAAAATCACGGGCGAAGACGCTTCCCGGCGAAGCCTCCCCGAACGAAGAACCCGACGGCCGAAGCCGGTCGGATATCGAAAGCGGCGGCCGAACCGGCGTTCTCACGCCACGTCGGCGGGCAGCATTATCATCTCGCTCATTTTCGCGCCGGGGGCGATCATCGGATAGACCATTTCCTCCGGGTCGACTTCCATCTCCATGAGGACGACCCCCGGAGCGCCGAGACCTTCCCTTATGGTGGATTCGACGTCTTCGGGCCTCGCCGCGCGCAGGCCCTTGGCTCCGAAAGCCTCGGCGAGCTTGACGAAGTCCGGCAGCACCTCGAACCTCGAGGCGGAATAGTTGCCGTCGAAAAACATCGTCTGCCACTGCCTCACCATTCCGTGATGACGGTTGTTGAAGACGATGATCTTGAGGTCCATGTCGTTTTCCACGGCGGTGGCGAGCTCCTGGAAGTTCATCTGGAAGCTCCCGTCCCCGGCGACGCACACGACGGTTTCGTCGGGCCTGGCGTATTTCGCCCCCATGGCCGCGGGGAAGCTGAACCCCATGGTTCCGAGTCCTCCCGAGGTGATGTGGGTTCTCGGCCTGTCGAACCTGTAGAACTGGGCGACCCACATCTGGTGCTGGCCCACGTCGGAAACTATTATCGCGTCTCCGTCCGTGACCTTGTAGAGGGTGTCTATGGCGAAGGTGGTGAGAATCTTGTCGCTTCCCTGCTCGTAGGCGAGCGGATGGCGCTCGGCCCAGTCCCTTATCTTCGAAAGCCACTCCTCCCTCGACGCGAGGTCGGTTTCCCCGGGAAGGGCTTCGAGCAGCTGGCGAAGCACGAGCTTCGCGTCGCCGACTATGGGACAGTCGACCGTTATGTTCTTGTCTATGGAAGAAGGGTCTATGTCTATGTGTATGATCTTGGCGTCGGGAGCGAACTCCTCGAAGTTTCCGCCGGTCGCCCTGTCGTCGAAGCGCCCCCCGACCGAGATCACCAGGTCCGACTCGGTCACCGCCATGTTGGCGGCGTAGGAACCGTGCATCCCGAGCATGCTTATGAAAAGCGGGTCGCTCGCCGGGTAGCCGCCGAGTCCCATGAGCGTGGAAGCCACGGGAATCTGGAGACGGTGGCAGAACTCGAGCAGGTCATCGGTCGCCCCGGACCATATGACCCCGCCTCCCGAATACACGACGGGCCTTTTCGCCGAGACCAGAAGCTCGACCGCCCTTTTTATCTGCGAGGGATTTCCCTTCATGGTGGGTCTGTAGCCCTTGAGGCTCACGTCTTCGGGAATCACGAGCTCGTCCTCTCCTATGAGAACGTCCTTGGGCATGTCGACCAGAACGGGGCTCGGCCTTCCGGTGCCGGCTATGTGGAAAGCCTCCTTCATGGCCCTGGGAAGGTCCCGGGTCTTTCGCACCAGGTAGTTGTGCTTGGTGCACGGCCTGGTTATCCCTATGTGGTCGGCTTCCTGAAACGCGTCGCTTCCCAGGTACTGGGTCGGAACCTGGCCCGTGAAAACCACTATGGGAGAGGAGTCCATCTGCGCCGTGGCGATTCCCGTGACGGTGTTGGTCGCCGCGGGACCCGAGGTGCAGAGAACCACTCCGGGCTTTCCCGACGCCCGGGCGTAGCCGTCGGCCATGTGGGTCGCCCCCTGCTCGTGCCTGGCGAGCACGTGCCTTATCCTGTCCTCGTAGCCGGTCATCACGTCGTAGACCTTGAGGACGTAACCTCCCGGCAGTCCGAAGACCACGTCGATACCCTGGTGAAGGAGGGTCTCGAAGAACATCTCCGCGCCGATCATTCTGGCCATCTTGCGCTTTCTCCCCGTGCGTTCGCCGTAAAAACGCGGGCGGCACGTCTCCCGCCCCGCTAAATCTATCACCGCGACGGGAGAACTTCAAGGCCGGTCGGGAAAAGTCCGCGGAACGGCGCCGCTTCCCCGTCCCGCGGGTCGCGGGCGCAGGCGGCGGGCCGGCGTTCTCTCCAAAGGTTCCTCCGCGCTTCGGGAGCCGCTCTCCGCGCTTCGCCGTCCCGCGGTTTTGTGGTATCGTTCCGCATCGTCGATTCGTCTTCGCCGACCGAAAGAATTTTCATCTTTCCGGTCCGACCGCGTCTTTGCGCGCGGCAGGTCGAATCACGACGACTTCATGCCTGAAACCGCAAGATGAAAATTCTCCTCGCCGCATTCTCGCTGCCGTTTTTCGTTCTTCTTCCGGTTCTTCCCGGCGGCGCCGTCACCATCACGCCCGTCTACGATTCGGATGAACGGAACGCGAACCCGCCGACCGGCTTCTGGGACGAGACGCCCCTGACCGAGGAGCAGAAAGACGAGATCGGGCCGAGCGGAAACGACGCAGAGACCCTGGGAGAGGCCAGGAGGAAAGCCCTGGAGCACGCTCTCGGCCTTATGGAGGCCAAGCTCGAGGGCGACGTAACGATAAAGGCGTGGGTGGGATTCAGCGACCGGCTCGACTCCACTCCTCCCGGCATCGTCCTCGCTACCGCGGTGCCGTGCCTCATTCGGTCGAGCCTGCTGCCGAGACCGCAGACGCTTTATCCCAGCGCCCTGGCCAAGTCCATTCTTCCGGATGAGAAAAGCCTGAGAACGGGCGACGGACCATGCGGCGGTCGGGACATATCCATGCGGTTCAACGGCAACTTTCCTTTCCACTACGCTTTCGACACCGAACGCGAAGGCGTCCGGGCGTTTGACTTCGTCTACATCGTTCTGCACGAGATTTTTCACGGACTGGGTTTCTGGACCTCTTTCAGGAAAGACGGTTCGTGGGGACTCAGGCGGCCCTCGATCTACGAGGAGCAGCTGTATTCGGAAGCCGACGAGAACTTTCTGCACATGCTCTCCGAGTCGCGGAGAGCGGCGGCCATAGTTTCCGGAGACGGTCTTTCATGGTACGGACAACCGTCCGCGGGGTGCAGTCACGGTCGGCTCGTGGGCGAACGCGACAAAGGCGGAGGCACGACTCCGGACGGAAAGCCGCTGCTCCACGCTCCTTCCCGTTACAGGGGATTCGCCGCCGCGCATTTTCATCCCTCGGTGGACCCCGACGACATTCTCGAGCCCGCAACTCCCCTGGCCACGAAAGACATGACCCTGGCCCTGGCCTTGCTGAAGGACATGGGCTGGCGGATCAACGACCCCGCCATCCCGAGCTGCGCCCCGGAGACGTCCGCCACCCCCCCCCATCTGCGCCGCCGTCCGCGCCCGCAGACACGTCCGCTTCCGCGACTCCCGACGGCCCGGAAAATCAGCGGGAGCCGGAACCCGGGGAACCCGCTCCCACGGCTCGTCCCGACGGAACTCCCGACGGCGCTGACCTACAGCCTCTTCCGCCGGAAGACGGATACGGAAGCGGCGGGAATCCGGGGGACGGGAGCGGTTCCGGCGTCGCCGACCGACAAGGCGGCGGAGGATGCGCGGTCGCTTCGGACGGCGGTTTGAGGTCCGAAAAGATGTTCGGCGACCTGTTTGCGCTTCTGTCGGCTCTGGCCCCGGCGGCGTTCGGGAAAAGGCGGAGGGAGAAAGCCGGCGGTCGCCGCGTTTCCCGAAACAGCCGGGGGATGGTTCTGCCGGCCAGTCTTTCCGGCTTCTCTCACGCATAGAAGCCTTCGATATCCGGATTCGGAGGAAAGAATGAGAAGACGTCGCTATCGCAACTCGACTTTCAGCGAACGTCCCAGAACATTCGCCGCGCGCGACAAGACACCCAGCGTCGCTCCCTCGTTCTCCGGGTCAAGCAGCCTGTCGAGCTGCAAGCGACTCGTCTTAAGCCTCCTGGCCATCTCCGCTCTTCGTGATATTCTGCTCTTTCATAACCTCGCTGATCTGCATGGCCAGAACGCGCTTTATCGCCCATTCGGTAGTTTCCTCGTAAGTTCCCTGTTCCTTGAGAAAATCTTCGAACGACTGCCCTGCTTTTCCCGCCTCGACATCCCGCGTCATTTCAAACCTCTCATTCTCCTCGTCGCGATTTCAACCTCCCTGTCGGGAGTCTTTCGCGTTTTCCTGACAAACCCGCGCAAAAGCACCGTTTCCGCTCGATGAACGCAAAAAAACACCCGGGCAATCCGGCCGTCCGGCAAATTCGTCCTGATCTCCCGGAGTCCTTTTCTTCCCGCGACTGGACGACATAACGGCATTCCCGCCGGCCGCCCTGACTCCGCTACGCGTATATTATCGCCAATCGCCCGGCGGTACTCAGGGCTCAATCCCGGAATCCACTCTCGCGCCGGCATCTTCCCGGCGTCGGACTCAAAGAATGTTGCAGGCGGCTTCTTTCGCGTTCGGGAGTGTAACAGACAAGGCGCATCCGTTCAACATGTTCCGGGCAATATGTGAGTAGTTTTTCAATTGAATTTTACAATTGAGGCTGTCGGACTTTAGTCATCATGGTTTTCCGCACAGAAATCAGCGGCGCGCATCTGGGAGCTTGTCCGAGCAGCGCTGCCCCCCACGCGCCGCTTGAAAAGAAGGTGCCGGGTTAACCACAGTCCCAACTGGCCGGCTGCCAGTCGGCCGTTTCCCCCCATCCCTTTGAGATCCCAGGTTGCTCGCATAGTGTTCGGTGCAGGGGAAAGAAGTTTGCATGTATGATTTGTTCATTGCCGTTGCTAGGCGGCTTCTCGTGATAGGATTCCCGTGTGGAACGACGACAAGGTGAAGCCACCGCTTTGGACCTCCGGCGGCGCGGTTTCCGTAGCGGGCTGTGGCCATGGCGGTGACTGCCTACAACCTGCACAGGGTCGGAGCGCTGCTGCAACGGCGGGCGACTGCAACGGCGGGAGCGAAAGAAGCTTCGGCGGCGACGACGGTTTCAACGAGCTGCGTAACCTCCGCACTCCATATCCCGCAATTGGGCAGTTGTGATTTTGTCGGTTCGGGGAGAGTTGCGTCTGAAATCCCGCTTTTTTCACCAGAACGTAATACGATCTCGGAAAACAGTCTGAAACCGCCCGCTTGTACCCAAATCGTCCTCAATTACTACGCTGGAACTCCCAGAATATTCTCGGTAAACTTCCAAAAAAAGGGGTTTTCTGGCGGACACTAATTATTTGTTTTACGGTATCAGCCGGTCAACCCCACTTCGGTCGGTTGTCAGTGAAACAGAAACATGACGGGAATGGCGGACAAGAACGACGACTTGAGTCCAAGCTGTGGGCGGCCTTTGAAGCCGACCCTCTTGAAGACGGAATGGACCATCCGGCAGAGAAAATCATTGAAAAGGTACTGCAATCCGAGGACAAGGGCATCCTGGATTGTTTAAAAAAGCTGTGTCTGAATGTCTCGGAACCGAGCTTTGCGGCGTCGGTCATGCGTTGCCTGGGACGTCAAGATCTCCCGGGAACAAATTCGTGGAGGACGGAACTTGTGCGTGACGGACTCGCCGCAAAAGACGTGGAGATCAGGGACGCCGCCGTGCAAGCGGCTGAATCTTGGGGCGGTCGGGAAATTCTGGATGTTCTGAAGTCCCATCAAGAGCCGGAGCGGTGGATTCGGGACTATATCAGGGATGTAGTTGAAGACCTGCGGGAGTAGAGAATGTACTTGGCCAGAAAGATCACATTTTCAAAGTGGGAGGCACAGCAGGGATTGTCGGGGGATGAAATCGCGGCTGATGCGGTGACCGCAGATTTGAGGACGCAAAAGAACAGCCTTTCTTTCTGGCGGTGTTGCCCGGAAACAGGCGGCGATGTTGAGAGAGCGGTGTTGGCGATAGCCTCGGCCGGCAGACGAATTGACAAGATAGACATGATTTGGCTGGACGGCGGCGAATTGCGAAACGATGATCAGACATTGGAAAACACCGGAGCGAAAACGCCCGCCAAGGGAGTGGACGACATTCACCTTGATGTATGTCGGCTTGATTATGTTCGCCTCGGGAAAATTGCGCGTTGCGTTGTCAACGCAATAAAACAAAAACGATATCGCCGGTTCACGAGGAAGCATGTCAAGAAACTTCTGATTACGGCGGTCGAGCAAGACCGTATCGATCTTGACGAACTTGACGACGGCATTAAGAAAGTGTTGAAGACAAGCGGATAAATTCTCATCTTCGCACGAACGCCCGCGGGACGTCCGCGCGGCCGGGGCTTTCGGAAGCATTCCCGGCCCGCGAATCGCCGGCGCCGGAGTTGCGGCGGGACCACTCGTCCACCGCTTCGCGCAGTTCCTTCGGGCCGTCCTCGACCGAAAAGACGGAAAAGTCGCTCACGGGCCTGTGCTTCGTAGCCGCGCGGTCCGCAGGCCGGGCGACATCTCCGCCGGGCGGGACGAAAAGCGACGGCCGTTCGTCTCTTCCGGTTTCGGCTTCCTCGCTTTCGCCCGAGAAATCTCCCATCGGAAAAAGTCCCCTTTCGAAGCGTTTCAGGATCGTCCTCACGGCTTCGACGCTGTTGTCCGCTCCTATCCAGTTCCGGCCCGTTTCGTCGGCGACGGCGAGCGTGGTTCCCGAGCCGGCGAAGCAGTCGAGCACAAGATCGCCCGGGTTGGAGGAAGCGGATATGATTCTTCTCAGCATCCCGGGGTTCTTCTCGGTCGGGTACCCGGTGATCTTCACGTTCTGGTTGTAGGCGTCCCGAAATTCCGTCCATATGTCCTGAACGCCGACTCCGGGATGGCCGTCCAGGTAGACTTTCTTCCTGGGATTTCCGTTCTTCGACCAGAATATCTCTCCCCTCGCGTCCATTTCGTCGAGCGCCCGGGGCGGATGCTGCCAGTGCTTGCCCGGAGGAGGAAGCTTTCCTCTCCACGGCCCGCCCGTCTCCCCGTTTCGGGTTCCGGGGGCGTGAACCGGCGCCTTCATGAACCGCCGCCCCGTGCCTTCCTCGACGTACCGGTATTCCTTCGCGCTTTCTTCCGAAAGCGGAGCCGTCTGCCTGTTCCACACGTACTTGTCGGTCTTGGTGTAGAAAAGTATGAAGTCCGCGACGTTGCCGTACGCCCTGCGCGTGTAGTTCTTGGAACTGCACTTCTTCCGCACTATCGTGTTTCTGTAGTTGCGGGCTCCGAACACCTCGTCCATGACGATCTTCATCTCGGAAACCATCCTTTCGTCCAGATGAAGGTAGATCGATCCCTCGCGCGAGAGAAGCTCGCGCAGCAGAACCAGCCTTTTGCGGAGAAACTCGACGAAGGCGACCCCGGACAGGGTGTCGTCGTACGCTCGGGACCGCGCGCGCGACACGAACCTGCTCCGCGTGGCGAACGGGGGGTCTATGTACACGAGGGTCACGCTGCCGCGCACGTCGGGGTCGTCGGCCAAAACGCGGAGCACATCCAGGTTGTCCCCGAAATACAGCCGTTTGGAGGACGGGTCGCGGCGAAGCGTCTCGAAGCCGGCCGCGGGCGCCTCAAGTATTTCCCGTTCGGGGACCTTGTCCGGATAGACGAGCCGCGTTTCTCCGCTTTGCGGACTTCGGTTCTTTTCAGGAATTCCCGTCGCCATGTCCGACCGTCCTACGAACGCGGCCAGTCCGTCGTGACGCGCTCCCCGAACATCCTGAGCGCGACCGCCCTGACTTTTCCTCTCCATGAATCCTCGATGCGGGCGTAATCGCGCCACATCGAACCGCTCTCTCAAGTCTGGAGTTATCTAGCATTACCTAGACTTTCCTTACGATTGAGAATTTCGCGCTTATTCCTCGTGGAGGGTTGCCCGGCCGCCTTAAAAAGCAAGGTCTTATCACCGGCGGGCGGCCGTGGCCGCCCCTTGGGCGCGCTCGACAGGTGCGGGTCGCCCCGCGCCGTTTCCGGGGAGCTCCCGGCGCTGCTATCCATATCTCTCAAGCCTATGACGACAGACGCGTTCTCGTCGCGGTGATGTTCTACGCCGCATTGCGGGCAAGTCCACCACTCCGCGCTCTTGAGCGCGTGATTGACATAACCGCAAGCCGAACAGGTCTTGGAAGTGTAAGCGGGGTCGACTTCGACAACCTCGATGCCCGCTCGTTGCGCCTTGTATTTGAGAATGCGGAGAAACTCCGCCATGCCTGCGTCATAGATTCCGCGAGCGTTTCGCTTCCGCCGCCGTTTCGCCATCCTTGCCACGTTCAGGTCTTCGACAACTATCCGGCCAGCGAGCCTCGCGATTGCGGATGTGACCTTGTGGATGTTGTCCTGCCTGATACAGGCAATCCGATAATGGAGTCTGGCGACGCGTAGCTTCACCCGCTCGCGTCTTTTGCTTCCTTTCTTTGCTCTTGACAACTTTTTTTGCGCCCGCCGGAGCTCAACCTGGTAGTGTTCCAGCGCGTGCGGGTTCCTGATTTTCTCGTGCTCTCCGGTAGCGTGATTGTAAAGCGTGGCAAGCCACCGCTCGCCGCGGTCAATCGAGACGCGGGGGCGGCCGGACAGGTCGGGCTTTGCGGGGTCGGCGACCTCGCAGGTGAAAGAGATAAACCACTTCCCCGCGCGGCGCGTCACCGTCGCTTCACGCACCACGGCATCGGGAAAGCGAAGTTTTTCGGTCATCTTGACCCAGCCGACGCACGGCAACTTCACGCGGCGGCCGTTGACCTCGGGGACATACTCGGGGCCGTTCGACACGCGCCAACTGTCGCCTTTCCTTCCCCGCGCCCGGAAGCGAGGGAAACCGCCGCGCTTCTCAAGAAAACCTTTTATCGCGCGGCCCAGTCCGTACTTGATTGAGTTCTTGGCGCCTATTTCGGAATGAATTTTTTTCTTGCCTTCCCTGTCGTTGTGCCAGGGCACTAGGACGTCTTTGTGGCAGTTAAACCACTTCCTGAGATCCGCCTCGCCCAGAAGCACCCCGGCGTCTAAGCACACCTTAAAGTGCTCAAGAGCGAGATTGTACGCCGTCCTAGCATAGCCGACCTGGCGGGCCATCCGTTCCGCTTGGGCGGCGGTCGGGGACAGTCGGATTTTATGCGCCGTTATCACTTCACCGCCTCCGCAAACTGCTTAAGGCTTTCCGTCAGCGCGCGGTGCTTCTTTGACCGCGCGCCGTATAGCCGCGCGGAAAACACCGTGATTATCTCCAGGACATCCTGCGCGAGCTCCTCCTCGAAAGAAGGTTGCTCGCCTTTATGAATTATCACTATCTCCACGCCTTGAATTTCACACAGCGCGAAAACAAGCTCCGCCCCAAACCGCAACAGGCGGTCCTTGTGCGTGATGACAAGCCGCCGGATTTTCCGACGCAGTATCAGCTCAAGCAACTTCTGCAAACCTTTTTTCCGGTAATTCATGCCGGAGCCAAGGTCTTTTATCGTTTCCGTCCGCCATCCTTTGGCGGCGCAATACGCCTCCAGCGCGGCCTGTTGCCGATCAAGGTCTTCCTTCCGGTCGTGGGAAGAAACGCGAGCGTAACAAATCGTGGGCGCGTCCAGCGCGGTGGCGCCGGTGAGCTCCGCGACGGAATAATAGCGAGTGCCTGCTTTTGTTCTTCTGGCGGGCAGCAACTCCCCCGACGCTTCCCACTTTCTCAACGTCTCAACGCGCACGCCCAGGATGGCGGCCGCCTCGCCTATTCTTATCAGCCTTTTATCCATAGACCCAGATATTACCAGAAAAGCCCAGATAAAACAAAACAGTTAAAAACCCAGAAGCAGGCCCGGGCCGTCGTTCAGGAATATCATCTTGAGGTCCAGGCCTTTCGTTTCCGCGTATCCGAGCTCTCCCGCGCAGTCCCGGTACTGGCCGATTCTGTCGTCTTCCTGCGCCGCTCCTCCGCCCCCGAGCGCCTGAGATAGAAAGGAGCGAGGGAAAAAGGGTCGTCCTCCTCGCCCGAAAGAAGCTTGCGCCTTCCCAGAAGCGCGCACGCCGAAGCCCGCGGAACGTTGAGGTTCGCCGGCAGAAACACCGCTCTCTCCCCGCAGATCTCCCGTATGACGTCCGCGTGAACCGAGGCCCCGCTTCCCACGAAAACGGTCGTCCCGCTCGCCTCCGCGCAGGCGGCCGCGGGGGTCAGAATCCCGGCCTCGGACATCCCCGCCCCGCCGCTTTGCGCGAAAGAGCAGTACACCTCTCCCCTTCCCGCGTCTATCATGGCGCACACGCCGTTTCGGGACCAGGCGGCGTTCGAGGCGAGCGCCTCGAGGGAGGAGACGCCCGCGAGCTTCGCCCCGAGGCAGTAGCACAGGGTCTTGGCCGTGGCGACTCCCACGCGAAGGGAGGTGAACGAGCCCGGTCCGGTCGCCACGCACACGGCGTCCACGTCGCTTCCGCCGAGTCCGCAGTCCCCGAGAAGGCGGTCGAGAACGGAGACCAGAATCTCGTTGTGCCTGGGACCGGAGGCGAACACGTATTCGCAGACGAGCTCGCCGCCGCGCATCACGGCCGCGCTGGCGGAAAAAGTGGAAGTTTCGATTCCGAGAACGTTCATGGTCCTGCGGCTCCGGGGCCGGCGCCGCGGGGCGGGTCACTTGGACTCCGAAGGATTCCCCGGGTCTTCGGCTTTCCCCGGGGAACCGACGCCGGAAGCATCCATTATCCCCTCCCTTATCCTTTCCCTGGCCTCGGGGTTCTCCCGCAGAAACTTCTTCGAGTTCTCCCTGCCCTGCCCTATCTTCTCTCCCTCGTAGGAATACCACGTCCCGCTTTTCTTTATCACGTTGAACCTGGTCCCGAGGTCGACGAGCTCCCCGAGGGTGGATATTCCCTTTCCGAAGATCACCTCGAACTCGGCCTCGCGAAAAGGCGGGGCGACCTTGTTCTTCACGAGCTTCGCCCTGACCCTGTTGCCCGTTATGCGCTCGCCGTCCTTGAGAACCCCGATGCGCCTTATGTCGATTCTCACCGAGGAGTAGAACCGCAGGGCGTTTCCCCCCGTGGTGGTCTCGGGGTTCATGTACGCGGGAACCCCTATCTTCATGCGAAGCTGGTTGACGAAGATCACTATGGTCTTCGAGCGGCTCACGTTGGCGGTTATCTTGCGCAGGGCCTGGGACATGAGCCTCGCCTGGAGACCCACGTGCGTGTCTCCCATCTCTCCCTCGATCTCCGCGCGCGGCGTGAGGGCCGCCACGGAGTCGAGAACTATGAGGTCCACCGCGCCGCTCCTTATCAGGGTGTCGACGATCTCGAGGGCCTGCTCTCCGAAATCGGGCTGGGAGATCAGAAGATCCTCCACCTTTATGCCGAGATTCGCGGCGTAGCTCGTGGAGAGGGAATGCTCGGCGTCGACAAACGCCGCGATGCCTCCAGCCTTCTGCGCCTCGGCGATGGCGTGGAGGGCTATGGTGGTCTTTCCCGAGGCCTCGGGACCGTAGACCTCTATGATTCTCCCCCGGGGAAAGCCTCCCACGCCGAGGGCTATGTCGAGTCCCAGGGAACCGGACGTCACGACCGGGATTCCGGCGAGCGAAGGATCCTCGCCGAGCCTCATTATGGAACCCTTTCCGAACTGCTTCTCTATCGTGGCTATGGCCACTTCTATGCTCTTGTCCTTGTCCGCGGTCTCGCTCATGGATATTGGTCTCCGTCTGGGCAAAAAAGGGAATTGAAAGCTCTATTCTACATAATCCAGGCAGAACTTCCTAACCATGTTCAGTGCCCAGGAAGACGCGGCCAGCTTGATCTCCCCCCTCGAACCCGAAAAAGTCCGCTTCTCGGAGAAAGCTCCCCGCGAGGCGTGGCTGAACCCGAACCAGACGGTGCCCACGGGCTTTTCGGGAGTTCCGCCCCCGGGACCCGCGACGCCGGATATCGAAACGCCCACGTCGCTTCCGAAAACCTCCCTCGCTCCCCCGGCCATCTCGAGAACGGTCTCGGAGCTCACCGCGCCGAACCCGCGCAGGGCGGAGTCCGAAACCCCGAGCAGCGCGCGCTTGGAATCGTTCGAATAGGCCACGGCCGAGCCGAGAAACCACGCCGAGCTTCCGGCGATGTCCGTGAGGCGGTCCGCGCACAGGCCCCCCGTGCAGGACTCGGCGAGAGACAGGGTGAGGCCCTTTTCCGACAGCAGGGCGGCGACCGCCTCCTCGAGCGTCCCGTCGTCTTCGGAAAAGACGAAGTCTCCCAGCCGCCGCCGCGCCTCCGCCACCGCGCCGCGAAGAAGCGACTCGGTCTTGCCGGCGTCCCGGCCGGACGCGGAGAGGCGGAGGTGAATCTCGGGAAAGCGTATCCTGTAGCCGACCGACACGCCTTCGGGGGAAAACTCCCCGAGCTTTTCGGCCACCTCGGACTCTCCGAGTCCGAAAACCCTGAGAACCTTCGCGGACACCGCCCGCCCTCCCCGCGCCAGGCTCCTTATCTCGGGCAGCACGCTTCGCTCGAACATGGCCCGAAATTCCCTCGGAACCCCGGGAAGAAAGTAGAACTTCGAACGGCCGAACTCGAAGGCGAAGCCCGAGGCGGTGCCGACCGCGTTTTCGATGACGGCCGCGGGTTCGGGAAGCATCGCCTGTTTTTCGTGACGGCGGTTCGGCTCTCTTCCCCTGCTCTCGAGCGCCCGGCGGATATGTTCGTAGACCTCGCGGTTAAAGACCAGGGGGCTTCCCAGGAGCCTCGAGGCGGCGAGGGCGCTGAGATCGTCGTCCGTCGGGCCCAGCCCGCCCGAGACCACGACGAACTTCGACCTTCGCGAAGCGGCGGAGAGGGAATCTACGATCTCCTCCAGGTCGTCGGGCACCGAACTCTGGCGCCCGACCTCGATTCCCGAGGAGGAAAGCTTCGCGGCCGCCCAGCCGAAGTTCGAGTCCCGGGTGAGCCCGCTCATGAGCTCGTTTCCCGTGGTGATTATCTCGACGCGCATGACGGAGAGATTCTAACCGGAGAGGCGCCCCGCGAGAAAGACGATCGCCTGCAGGCAGATGTTCGAGTATATCCCCGCCGCGACGTCGTCCATCACCACTCCCCACCCCCCGGGCAGGGACTCCAGCCTTCTTACCGGAAAGGGCTTGGCTATGTCGAAGAACCTGAAAAGGAAAAACCCGAGCGCGAGATTGAGGGAAGTGGCGGGAACGAAAAGCATGCAGACGCAGAATCCGCACACCTCGTCCACGACGACCTCGGGAGGATCCTCCCTTCCGAAAACCGCGGCGGCGCGTCCCGCGAGCGGAACGGAGAGCAGGACGATTCCGGCCGTGAAGAGAAAGAAAAGACCTTCCGTTCCCACCGCGGGGTCCAGAAGACGGACCAGCGCGACCGCCCCCAGCGTCCCCGCCGTTCCGGGCGCCCAGGGGACCAACCCCAGCCCGAAAAAAGTGGAAAGAACCGCGCATATCCTGTCGGTCAAGTTCGCTTCGCTCCCGTCAATCCGGCCGCGGAACCGCAACCCGCAGAGCCGGTTCATCATGACTTGCGGTTGCAAGTTTATCATCTTTGCGCGGCTGAATGTCAAAAGCGGTGCGCGCGACAAATCGGAAGGAACAATGCAGCGGCCACCTGAAGAGGTCCGGTCCGTGAAACGCCCGCAAGCCGCTTTTCGGCCGCCCGCGAGAAAATATCGAGAAAGACAGGAAAGACGCGCCCGGCCGTTTCAAACGGGAGTCGGGACTACCAGTTGAGTCTTCCCTGGAGGGAGAGTCCGTGCTCGGGTTGGCCCCCGCCGGTCTCCGAGCGCCTGGCCTCCAGAGACACGTCGAACGTCCCGCCCACGCTCAAGCGGCTCCCCGCCCTGTAGTTCCGACCGTCCCCGCCCGCGCGTCCGAGGGCCCCGTAAGGGGTGAGCAGTCCTCCGTCTCCAAGAGCCGCAAAACCGTAGGCCACCTCCGTCTCCAGACCGAACTCCCGCCCCGAACCCGAAACGCCAAGCTCCGACGCCCGCTCGCTCTCCCACAAACCCCGCACTCCGCTCGCGCTCTCTCCGTAGCCGGGAAGCACGCTCATCGAAAGTCCCCGCCCGTCTCCTCCAGAATCGAAACGCACCGAGCCTCCCACTCCCCACTCCTTCGCGTCCCCCTGGTGAAACAGAAGACCCCGACCCCTCGCTTCCACGGCGAGTCCGAAGGACGACGCGTACGCCACCCCTCCTCCGAGCTCTCCTCCCACTCCCGTCTCTCCGTCTCCGCCGTCGCGGCGTATTCCGAACTCCACCGAAGGAACGAGCGAAGAACCCGAACCGACGGAAATCGCGTGTGAACCCTCAAGCGCCGCCCGCAGGCGGTTGGTGCCTACCTTGAGCCCCTCTATCCGGCCCCCGTCGTCCTTCACCCTCATCCGCGCAATCCACGCCTCTCCCTTGAGAGAAAGCGCGGAGGCTCCCCCGCCCAGCAGACGAAGACTGGCTCCCGTCGCCAGGTTTCCGAACCTCGCGGCCGCGCGCTGCCGTCCGGCCACCTCCGCGTCGTCCATCCTTATCTCTCCGAATCCCCAGCCTCCCGATGCCCACACGTCGAGCCTCCGGGAAACGGAAAGTCCCGCGTAGGGATGGAAACTGTTCATCCTGCTCCCGTACTCTCCGCTCACGCGGGTCCCCTCTCCCCTGCCAGTGTAGTCGAACGACCCCTGCGACCACGAAGTCGCCACTCCCACCAGCAAGCTTCGCCCGAACAGGTAGTCCGCTCCCAGGTGCCCGGATATAAGCCTCCCGTCCCAGTCCACTACGGAACCGCTGCCGCCGGAAAGGTTCCGGTAATCTCCCGACATCCACACCCCGAGACCTCCGCGCCGGGAACCGGGAACTTCCCCCGAAACATCTTCCCCAGCCGCCGAGGCGTAAGACTCTCCGCCCGGCGGGTCGTAACCCCCTGCCAGAGACACCGAGAAGTAGGAACCGTCCACGGAGTCGAGCAGCGATAGGGTTTCTCCGTCCTCGAATTCTCCCAGCCGAAGCCCGGGCTCCACAAGCCAAGACTCCTCCCCGCCCGAAGCGGAGACGTTGAGCGACGAGGCGCTTCCGCCCCCGGCCATGGCGTCGTCTATGCGCCCCGTTATCGCTTCCAGAGTGCTCGCCGTCATCGCCCGCGAAAGCTCCGGCAGTATCGCCCTGTTCACTTCTCCGAAGCGACGCTTTACGTAGTCTATCTGGTAGACAAGCGCGAACGGAGAGAAGCCTCTCACGTCCGCGCACACCATCTCTCCTTCCGTGGCGGAGGAAAGCTCTTCCCACGAGCCGTTCGAGAACCTTATGATGTAGAGGCGCTGCTGTCCGGCGGCGCGGCGCAGCCCCTCCGTTATCGGAAGGCATACCTTGACGGCGCTGTCGGGCACGGGGGAAACGTCTATGTCCACCAGCACGTGATCGTCGTCGGTTCCCGTGTATCCGAAAAGATCGGAGTCTATCTCCCGGTCCGAGGGTTCCAGGGTGACGGTCAGCTCCTCTATCATCGAGCCTCCGCTCTCAAGCTCGGAGGGCAGAACCACCTCAAGCCCCGTGTCGGCGGGAAGCGTGGAATTCACCGTCACCGTCGTGTCTCCCACCGAAAACTCTCCCGACATGGATGCGTCCACCATCTTCTCGTCGTCGTTCACTATGACGGCCCGGGCCGAGGAGTTCTGCGGGTCTATCTGTCCGTTAGGGGTCTCGGTGAGACTCAGCGTGAACGTCTCGTTCGCTTCCGCCTCGTCGTCTCCCGTAACCGTCACCGCCACCGTCTTTGTCGTCTCTCCCGGGGAGAAGGTCACGGTTCCCGACGCCGCGACGTAGTCGCTTCCCGCCTCCGCCGTCCCGTCCGCCGTGGCGTAGCTTACCGACACTTCCTGTCTTCTCGCCGGAGCGAGGGTCACGGTGAACTCCGCCCGCGCCGAACTCCCCGAATCTCCCTCCGTCACCTCTCCTCCGCCGCTTACCGACAGTATGGAAAGATCGTCGTCGAGATTCGTGAACGGCACGTCCACGGGACCGAGACCCCTGTAGTCGGCGTCGCCGGGCGGAGTGGCCGTGGCCGCCGCCGTGGAGAAAGCCAGTCTTATATTGTATTCCACGTCCCCGTCAAGATCCTCGTCGTCAACTCCCGTCACAGTCACCGTCTGCGCCGTGTTCCAGTTAGTCGAGGTGAACGTAAGCGTCGGATCCGGATCGTCCTCCGACACCTTCACCGTCCCCTCCGTCGTGTCCTCGCTGGTCACCGTCACCGTGACGTCCGCCGTCGGCTGGCTCGAAAGCGCCACCCCGAGCTCCACCGTCCCCGCGTTGTCTTCCGTGGTGCTGCGCAGCGACCGCTCCGGCGTTACGCTCACCCCCGCAACGTCGTCGTCCACTATCGTCCCCGTCGCGCTCCCGTCCGAAATCGTAACGTCGGCCGGACTCTGGCCGCTGAGCGTCACAGTCACCGTCTCGTCTCCCTCCACATCGAAATCGTCGGTTACAGGCACGGAAACCGTCTGCGTCAGCGAACCTCCCGAAGAAAAGGTCAGCGTCCCCGTCGTAGTGGTAGCGTCGTAGTCCGTCCCCTCAGTCGCCGTCCCCGCCGCCAGCGTCCAGTCCACAGTCACCGCGCGACTGCTAGCCATGTTCTTCGTCACCGTGAACGCAAGCGTCCCACCGCTCTCGGACACCGATGCGTCCGCTATCGAAAGCCCAGCGTAATCGTCGTCCGTCACAGTGACATCCACGTTATGGGGATCAACATCAATGTTGTCGTATTCGTCCGCACTGTCCGCGGCCACCACCGAATGCTTTATCGTCGCGCTCTCGTCGAGCAGGTCCGTGTCCTCGCCGGCCTCCACCGTAACCACCTGGTTCGTGCTCCATATGCCAGTTCCCGAAGGAGTGAACGTAAGCCGCACGCTCGAACTCTTCGTCGTCCCGCCGTCCTTGCTCACCGTCACGTCCCCGTTGTCGCTCGACACCTCCACCACCACGTCCGAAGCAGGCGCCGCCGTAAGCCTCACGTTGTACGTCCCCGCGCTCCCTCCCTCCGTCAGAGCGAGAGCCGTCGGGCTCACGATCAGGTTCGGAGCGTCGTCGTCCGTTACATCCACCGTCACGGGATCAACGCTCAGCGAAGACGGATACTCGGCGGCGCTGCCGCTTAACGAATGCCTGAGCGTAACGCTCTCGTTCAGAGAATCGTTATCTTCCTCCGCCACTACCGTCACCGTCTGCGCCGTGCTCCATATGTCCGTCCCCGTCGGATTGAAAGTAAGAGTGATGCTGTTGGCCTTGGTATTCGTCCCCTTCTTCACCTTCACCTTGGCTCCGTCATCGCTAGTAACCGTAACCGTCACGCTGGCACTAGGCTTCGCATCCAGAACCACCGTGTAGTCGCCACTTCCACCCTCCGTCAGACTCACCCTGCTCTTGCTCACCGTAACTCCCGCGTCGTCGTCGTCGGTAAGCGTCACGCTCACCTGACCAGGAGTCACTCCCGTCCCGTAGCCGCCCCCGCTCACCGAGTGCGTCACGCTCCCCGTCCGGTCCGCCGCGTTGTCCACCTCGTCGTCCACCGCAGTCACCGTCACCGTCTGAGCCCTGCTCCATATCTTGCTGTTCGTGTCGTCGGCGTCGAAAGTGAGCGAAGTCGGATTCACCGTCGCCACTCCCGAAGGAGCCGTCACGGCCACCGTCACGGTCGCCGTCGGCTCGGTGGCGAGCTTCACCGTGTACGTGAACGAATTGCCCGACCCCGACTCCGCTATCGTCGCGCTGCTCCTCGATATGGTCACGTCCTTCGTATCGTCGTCGGTAAGCGTCACGCTCACCTGACCAGGAGTCACTCCCGTCCCGTAGTCCCCCCCGCTCGCCGAATGCGTCACGCTCCCCGTCCGGTCGGCCGCGTTGTCCACATCGTCGTCCACCGCCGTAACCGTAACCGTCTGCGCCCTGCTCCATATCTTGTTGTTCGTGTCGTCCGCGTCGAAAGTGAGCGAAGTCGGATTCACCGTAGCCACCCCCGAAGGAGCCGTAACCGTAACCGTCACCTGCGCCGTCGGCTCGCTTGCGAGCTTCACAGTGTACGTGAACGAATTCCCCGCCCCGGACTCCGCTATCGTCGCGCTGCTCCTCGATATGGTCACGTCCTTCGTATCGTCGTCGGTCGTCGTCACGCTCACCGTCCTCGAAGACAGACCGTTGTAATCACTGTCCCCGCTGGACGAGGGATCAAGCGTGACGTTGTAGGTCTGATCCCCGTCGTCCACGGCGTCGTCCACCGCCGTCACAGTAACCGTCCGCGCAGCGGCCCAGTTCTGAGTCGTGAACGTAAGCGACGAAGGCGACACCGTCCCCTCCGTCGCGTCCCCGCTGCTCACCCCTACGGTCACGTCCGCCGTCGGCTCGCTCCCGAGCTTCACCGTGAACGTCCCGGCCCGTCCCGCCCCGCTCGCCTCCGTCACCGTAAGACTCGTCTCGCTCACCACCAGCCTGACGCTCTCGTCGTCGGCCACCGTCGCCGTGAACGTCACGTCCGAGACGCTGTCGTACTCGTCCGAACTGCTCCCGTCCACCACCGCGTGCGTTATCGTCACGCTCTCGTCGTCCGCGTTGCCGTCCCCCACCGCCGAAAGCGTGATCTCCTGATCCGTGCTCCATATGCCGGTCCCCGACGGAGTGAACGTAAGATCCTGGCTCGAACCCGCCGTCCCTCCGGACTTGTTCACGCTGACCGCTCCGACGTCGGAGCTCGACACCCGAACCACAACGTTACCCGCGGGCGCCACGGCAAGCTTCACGTTGTACGTGCCCATGCTTCCACCCTCGGTGAGCGCCAGAGTACTGGTTTGGCTAACCACTATCCCCGGCGGCGTAACCAACGGAATCCACTCCGCATAGTAGAAGTTGTACGCCTTGGGGATATTAGTCCGACCCCAAGCCATTGCGATGACCACTCCGCCGTTGTCGATCATGGTCTGGGTCGGCGTGATGTTCGCGGTAACAGTCCTTCTAGGGTTGCCCGAAGGGCTGTCGACGAGTGCCGTGCACCCGGCAGGAAGGCTTGTGCCGGTCTTGGTCGTCGGTTCCACCACCGTCCAGGTGCAGGCCAGCATTGCGTCAACCCCCCAATTTCGGGTACCTGATGCTTGAATTGTGACGGACTGCCGAGTCCGAGTCGCTACGAGAGATGTCGTGGTCACGTCATAAGTCGTTGTAAAACCGGTCCCCGTCCACGACGTCGGGTTCGGCTGGGCGGCGGCCCAAGGCGAAAGAAGCGAGGCGCCCGCCACAAAAGCGAAAACCAGCAGGAAAACCCTCGCCCGAAACCCTGAAAATTCCGCGCGCGCTCTATGTTGAAATAGGGGGGGGGTATCATGAAAGCGGCTCCCGGTTCATTCGTCATGTGCGTCGCGCGGAGCTCTCGGAACCCGCGCGCGTTTCACGGAGACCGAAAAACACGCGTGAAGCCTGGTTTCCTCGGTCACCATCCATCTCGGCAACCAGTTTAAAGTTTTCAGTTGCAATGTCAAGAGTCGGACGCTCTCCGCCCCCCCCCCCATTCTGAAAAAATCCCGGTTCCCCCGACGCTTTCCCGCGACCGGGGCGGCCGTTCCGCCGGACCCCGGAAGCGCCCTGACGCGCCCTCGGACGGTTCATTTGACTGATAACCGTTGCAGGTTTATCATCTTTGCGTCGCCAAATGTCAAAAGTAATATGCGTGGTAAATCAGAAAGGGGGAGTGGGCAAGACCACGACCGCGGTCAATCTCTCCGCCTCTCTGGCTGCGGCTCACCGCCGCACGCTTCTCATAGACCTCGACGCCCAGGGAAACGCCACGAGCGGCCTCGGCGTGGACAAGGAATCGCTCGGGTCGAAAAACGTCTGCGACGTAGTGCTGGGGGAAACGCAGCTCGGGGACGCGACGACGGACATCTATCCCGAGCTTCTCAACGGCCACCTGAGCGTGTGTCCCGCGAACCGCGAGCTCACCGGGGCCGAGATGAACCTCATGGACGCCCCGGACAGGGAGTACCGGCTCAAGAAGGCGACAGACGGCGTGAGGGAGAGCTACGACTACGTGTTCATAGACTCTCCCCCGTCCCTGAGCCTGCTCACCGTAAACGCGCTCGCCGCGGCCGACATGGTGCTCATACCCGTTCAGTGCGAATACTACGCCCTGGAGGGAATAGGAGAGCTCCAGAGAACCGTGTCGCTCGCCAGGCGGAGGCTCAACCCCTCGCTCGAGGTCGAGGGCTACCTTCTCACCATGTTCGACCCCAGAAACAACATATGCCACTCGGTGGCCGAGGAGGTGAGAAGCCACTTCGGCGAAAAGACGTTCGAGACGGTCATAAGCAGAAACGTGAAGCTCGCCGAGGCTCCGAGCTACGGAAAGCCTCTCCTGCTCCACGACGTGAAGTCGAGCGGGGCGCAGAACTACCTGAAGCTCGCCCGCGAAATGATAGAAAGGACGGAGGCCGACTGAATTGAAGAGACGAAGCCTGGGAAGGGGACTCGACGCGCTGATTCCCAAAGACGCCGAAAGCGCGGCCGAGGGATACGAAACGATAAGGGTGGACCTCGTGGAACCGGGAGAATCGCAGCCCAGACGCGTGTTCGACGAGGACTCCCTGCGGGAGCTCGCCGACTCGATAAGGGAAAACGGCGTCATACAGCCGATCGTGGCGAGGAGGAAGGACGGCGGCTTCGAGATAGTGGCGGGAGAGCGCAGGTGGAGGGCGGCGCGGATGGCCGGGCTACGCAGGATTCCGGCCATGGTGAGGGAGGCCAGCGACCTAGACGCCGCCGAACTCACCCTGGTGGAGAACGTCCAGAGAGAGGATCTCAATCCCCTGGAGGAGGCCGAGGCATACGAGACGCTGGCCAGGCGGTTCTCGCTCACCCACGAGGAAATATCCAGAAAGACGGGAAAGACCCGTTCGGCGGTGTCGAACCAGCTTCGCCTGCTGGGCCTCTCGCAAAGCGCCAAGGAGGCGCTGGTTTCGGGAAAGATAACGGCCGGGCACGCCCGGGCCCTTCTGGCGGCGGGGGATCACCGGGACATGGATTCCCTGCTGGCCGAGGTCGTGGCCGGGGACCTGACGGTGAGAAAAACCGAGAGCCTCGCGAAAAAACGCGCGAAGCGGCGCGCGGACTCCGCGCCGCCCCGGCCGAAGGAAGCGGACGGAGACGTCTTCTCCGAAGACCTCGCCGAGCGCATCGCCGAGAGATTCTCCACCAGGGTCAGGGTGAACCGCGGCGGGTCAGGGGGAAGGATAGAGATAGAGTTCTACTCCCCCGACGAGCTCGACAGGATAGCCGGAATGCTCCTTTCGGACGAGGAGCGCCCCGAATGAGGAGGTTTTCCGTGAGAATCGAGGTGAAGCTCAAGCCCGCGGTGCTCGACCCCCAGGGAAAGGCCGTCGGAAACGCGCTTCGCGGCCTGGGCTTCGGGGGGGTGGCGGACGTCAGGGTGGGAAAGCTCGTGGAGCTGGCCGTGGAAGGCGAATCGCCGGAGGAAGTCGAGAGAGAGGCCGGGGAGATGTGCCGCGGGCTTCTGTCCAATCCCGTGATCGAGGACTTCTCGGTGGAAGTGGTCGAGGAGCGGGATGGTTAATTTCGGAGTCCTGGTCTTTCCCGGCTCGAACTGCGAGAGCGACTGCCGCCACGCGATAAGGGAAATACTCAACCAGCCCTGCGACCTCGTCTGGCACGAGGAGACGTCGCTCGAGGGAATACAGTGCGTTGTCATACCCGGGGGGTTTTCCTACGGGGACTACCTGCGCGCGGGGGCGATAGCGCGCTTCTCTCCCGCGATGGGCGCGGTCGGCGAACTCGCCGCGCGGGGAACCCCTGTCATGGGAATATGCAACGGGTTCCAGATCCTGGTCGAGTCGGGACTTCTCCCGGGAGCCTTCCTGCACAACTCCTCGCTTAGGTTCGTCTGCAGGTGGACGTCGGTGAGGGTGGAGAGCGCGGAAACCCCCTTCACGCACCTTCTGCGGAGGGGGGAAGTGCTCAGGCTTCCCGTGGCCAACGCCCTGGGCAACTTCGCGCTCCCCCCGGGAGGGGACGGCGCGGCGGGACGCAGGACGGTCCTCAGGTACTGCGGGGAGGACGGGACCGCCGCGGCGGGGGCGAATCCGAGCGGGGCAGAGGACGACATAGCGGGGATAGCCGACCGGAGGGGAAACGTGCTGGGAATGATGCCCCATCCCGAGCGGAGCGTCGAGAGCCTGCTGGGCTCCCGGGACGGGGCGAGGATGTTCGAATGCGCGGTGTCGTGGATAGAGTCGCGCGGGGACGCGGTTTGAGTAAAGCGCCGCCTGTGTTAGTCTAGGGGGGAAACCGGCGCGGGCGGAGCTTCGGTATGGCCGACACCAGGAACAGCGAAAAAATAGACATAACGGACGACATCTGTCCCATGACCTTCGTCAAGACCAAGCTCAAGCTCGAGAAGATGGCGCGGGGGGAAATTCTCGAGGTCAGGCTCTGCGAGGGAGAGCCGCTGTCGAACCTTCCGAGAAGCGTGACGCAGGAAGGCCACAAGGTTCTCTCGATAGTCAGGGAACAGGGACGTTACCACAAGGTAGTCATCGAACGCTGCTGATGCATAAACCCGAAGCCGGGGAAACCTTCGCCCGGAGCGCAAGAGTCGAATCGGTGGTCGACCTGGTGGGAAACACCCCCCTTCTGGAACTCTCGGAGATCGCGAAGGAATGCTCTCCCGGGGTCCGAATCTACGCCAAGGCCGAGTGGTTCAATCCCGGCGGCTCGGTGAAGGACCGTCCCGTCCGCAGGATGATTCTCGAAGCCGCGAGATCGGGGCGGCTCGCGCAAGACAGGGTCATCATGGATTCCTCCTCGGGAAACACCGCGATCGCGTGCGCGATGATGGGAGCGGCCCTGGGGTACGAGGTCGAACTGGTGATTCCGGAAAACGTGAACGAGGAGAGAAAGAAGGCCATAGAGGCGTACGGAGCGAAGATCGTCTTCTCGAATCCGCTCGAAGGCTCCGACGGGGCCATCAGGGCGGCGCGCGGGATCAGGGAGCGCGACCCGGGGAAGTACTTCATGCTGGACCAGTACAACAATCCCGACAACCCGCTCGCCCACTACGAGACCACCGGGCCGGAGATATGGGAGCAGACCTCGGGCGCGGTCACGCACTTCGTGGCGGGCCTGGGCACCTCGGGAACCTTCATGGGGACGGGAAAGAGACTCAGGGAGTACAACCCGGGGATAAGGACGGTGGCCGTCCAGCCGCTTGAAAGCCTTCACGGTCTCGAGGGAATGAAGCACATGGCCTCCTCGATAGTTCCCGGCATATACGACGAATCCCGGGCCGACGAGGTCGCTTTCGTCTCGACGGAGAAGGCGTACGAAACCATGGAGCTTCTCATGGAGAAAGAGGGAATATTCGCGGGTCATTCGGGAGGGGCCGCCGTGTGCGCGACTCTCGAGTGCGCGAGAAAACTCGGCGAAGGAGTGCTGGTGACGATTCTCCCCGACTCGGGCAGAAGGTATCTCAGCGAAAGACTCTGGTGGTGAAGATACTCAGGTCGGCTTTCGACGGAATGACCCGGGACGCCGAATCCGGTTATCCTTGCGAGGTGTGCGGGGTGATGATCGGCGCGAAGGACACCGTGACCCATTTCCGCAAGTGCCGGAACCTGGTCGCCGAGGACGGGGCGCGGACGGCGTTCAAGGAAGACGGGAACATCGACAGCGCCAGGACTAGGGACCGATACGAACTCGACCCGCTCTCCTACGTGGAGGCGGATTCGTGGGCGAGGGAGAGGGGACTGGACATCCTAGGCGTGTACCACTCCCATCCCGATCATCCGCCGGTTCCTTCCGAAACCGACAGGAAGGCGGCCTCGCCGGGATGGGGATACATGATTCTCTCCGTAAGCCGCGGCAGGTTCGACGGCGCCGGAATATGGTACGTGAGGGAAGAGGACTCGGGATTCGAGGAAGCAGGGTTCGAGGTGGTGGAAGACGCCGGGTGACCGCATGAGAAGAAACGCGAAAGACGGGGGCGCGGGCGGGGAGCGGGGGGACCGGTGACCGATCTCTCCGCGCTTTTCTCCGCGACCGCGGCCGTGGCGCCCGAGCTCGCGCTCGTTCTGGCCGCGGTCGCGATACTCGTCGTCTCCTCGGCCCTGAAAAGAAGCGGCGGGACATTCCTCGCGCTCGCGGCGGGAGCGGTGGCGGCCGCCTTCGTTCTCAACGCCGCCAGGTTCTCCGCGGAGACCTCGGCGTTTTCCGGGGCGCTTCGGATCGACTCCTTCTCCGCCTACTTCAACTCGATCTTTCTCCTGGCCGCCGCCGCCACGCTCTTTCTTTCGAGAGACCACCTCGCCAGGGGCCCGGCGCGCCTCGAGGAGTTCTACGCGCTTTTGCTGCTGTGCACGAGCGGGATGATGATTCTCGCCTCCTCGGTGGAGCTTGTGACGCTGTTTGTGGGATTCGAGATCATGTCCGTCTCCGTCTACATACTGTCGGGCTGGAGCGCGGGCGGGGAGCGCTCGACGGAATCGGGAGTCAAGTACCTGGTTCTCGGCGCGTTTTCCTCGGCGGTGACGCTTTTCGGAATCGCCCTTCTGTACGGGGCGACCGGTTCCACCTTCCTCCCCGAAATATTCCGCGGGGCTTCGGATTCCCCGACATACGCGTGCGGAACGGCTCTGGTGGCGGCGGGAGTTCTCTTCAAGGCGGGAGCGGTGCCGTTTCACCAGTGGGTGCCGGACATCTACGACGGCGCGCCGCTCACGGTCGCGGGATACATGTCGGTGGCCGTGAAGGCCGCGGCGTTCGCCATTTTCCTGAGAATATTCCTCGATCCTTCCATGTCCGCCGGAGGCTACGTGGCGGACGCGGCGGCTCTCGCCGCGGCGCTGACCATGGTGGTGGGAAACGTCGCGGCGGTGTACCAGAAAAGCGTGAAGAGAATGCTCGCCTACTCGAGCGTCGCGCACGCCGGGTACCTGCTGGTGGGAGCGGCGGCGGTTCTCCGCGACCCGTCGGCCGGAAGCGCGGGAGTATTCTACTACCTGTTCGTCTACGCGCTGATGAATCTCGGGGCCTTCGGCGTCCTCGCCTGCTCGGGCGGAGAGAAAAACGACTGCGACACCTTCGAGAGAATATCGGGGCTCTGGAAAAGAAAGCCCGCCGCGGCTCTCGCCTTGGGAGCGTTCATGTTCTCCCTCGCGGGAATTCCGCCCACCGCGGGATTTTTCGGAAAATACAGGGTTTTCTCGGCCGCCGTCGACGCGGGACTCGCCCCTCTCGCGGCGGTGGGAATAATCGCGAGCGTGATATCGGTCTACTACTACCTCAAGGTTCTGGCGCACGCCTTCATGAGGGAAGACAGCTACGGGGCGAACAGAAGCGGGCCGCTCGCGGGAGCGGCGATAGCGGTTCTCGCGGCGGGATCGGTTTTTTTCGGTATATTTCCTCTTTTTTCGTGGGACATGGCCCTTCGGGCGTCGGCCGCGGTTTCGGCCGTCGCGCCCTTCTAGCGGCCGGAGGAGGAGTCCCGCAGTCGGGTTTGGAAGATGACGAAGACGACCAACAGCAGCGAGACTCACGGCGTGGCGGTCGAAGCGCTCGCGGTTTTTTTCTTCGCGCTTGGGCTCTTCACCCTGGTGAGCCTGGCGTTTTTCTCGAGCATGGTGGACATCGACACCAGGGGAACCATGGGAAACGCGGGATTTTTCGTCTCGCAGTCCCTCGGAAGCTCCTTCGGCGTGCTGTCCTTCGTCTTTCCCCTGCTGATGTTCTACGCCTCGTACGTGATTTTCAGAAACCAGAACGCGGGCAGGATATACTGGAAGCTTTTCTCCGCGGTCATCTTCCTCGTCTCGTCCACCACCCTGCTGGGACTCGCCTACGGCGAGGGTTCGGCCTTCGGCTACGCCCCGGCCGGGGGATGGCTGGGCTTCGTGATCTCGCGCGAACTGGCCGAGAACGTGTCGGGAACGGTCGGCACCTGCATCGTTTCCGCGGTCATGATGTTCCTCTCCCTGCTGATCATGACGGAGACCAAGCTCGGAAGGATGGCGCAGATCGTCCGCCTCGCGCTGGGGAGTGCGGCGCGGGGCGCGGGGACGCTCGCGGCCGCCCTGAGACGCGCCGTCCCGAAACCCCGCCCGCCCCGAAGACCGAAGACGGCGAAGCGGCCCCCGGCCGCGGGCGCGCAGCCCCCCCCCCCTCCCGCCCCCGCCGAAAAGGAGCCGGAACCGGAAGCTTCGGCGGAGCCGCAGATAGTGTTCACTCCCCCGTCTCCCGAGAAAAAGGCGGAGGTTCCCGAGGAACCCAAAAGCGACTGGCTCGACTTCTCCCTGCCGTCTTTCGACCTGCTCGACCCCAAGATGGAGACCGCGGTCGAGATAGACAAGGACGCCATGTACGGAAAGGCTGCCCTGATCGAGGAGAAGCTCGCCGACTTCGGCGTGAAGGGAAACGTGGTGGAGATAAGGCCCGGGCCGGTCATCACGATGTTCGAGTACAAGCCCGCGGCGGGAATAAAGATAAACAAGATAGCATCTCTTGAAAGCGACCTCGCCATGGGTCTCAAGGCCATCAGCATAAGGATCATAGCGCCGATACCCGGAAAGGACGTCGTGGGAATAGAGGTGCCCAACGAGTCGAGGGAAATGGTGACCCTGAGGGAGCTTTTCGAAAGCGACGCGTTTTCCGGGCAGAAATCGATGCTCACGCTGGGGCTCGGAAAGGACATATCGGGAAGGTCGCGCTACATGAACCTGCAGACCGCCCCGCATCTCATGATCGCGGGCACCACCGGCTCGGGAAAGAGCGTGCTCCTGAACGCCGCGATAACGAGCCTGCTGTACCGGGCCACCCCGCACGAACTGAAGTTCATAATGATAGACCCCAAGATGCTCGAGCTCTCGGTGTACGAAGACATTCCCCACCTGCTCCACCCCGTGGTGACGGAACCGAGGAAGGCCGTGGCCGCGCTTCGCTGGCTCGTGGAGGAGATGGATTCGAGGTACGCCATGCTCTCGGAGGAAGGGGTGAGGGACATAGACAGCTACAACAGGAGTCTCGAGAGTCTCGAAACGGAGGAGAGGCGGCAGAGATGGCTTCCCTACGTGGTCGTCGTGATAGACGAGCTGGCCGACCTGATGATGATCTCCCCGAGCGACGTGAGGGACGCCATAATAAGACTGGCCCAGAAGGCCAGGGCCGCGGGCATCCACATAATCGTGGCGACCCAGCGCCCCTCGGCGGACGTGGTGGCGGGACTGGTCAAGGCCAACTTCCCGTCGAGAATATCCTTCCGCGTGTCCTCCAAGGTCGACTCGCGGATCATCCTGGACATGGGCGGGGCGGAGAGCCTGCTGGGCAAGGGGGACATGCTGGTTCTGGGTTCGGGGGGAAGCGGTCTTCTGAGACTCCAGGGCGCCTTCATATCCGACGACGAGCGCAAGCGGGTGACGGATTTTCTGAGAGACCAGGGAAATCCCGTCTACATAAGGGAGATAACGCAGAACGAGGACGACGCGGGGGAAGGAGGCGTGGACGAGGAGGAGAAGGACGAGCTTTACGAAACCGCTCTCGGAATCATAGCCGAGACCGGGCAGGCGTCCATCTCCATGATCCAGAGAAGGCTCAAGATAGGCTACAACCGCGCGGCGAGAATCGTGGAGATAATGGAGAAGGAAGGAGTGGTGGGACCCCAGGGAGCGGCGGGAAAGCCCAGGGAGGTGTACGTGGACATGATCAACTCCGGCGGGGAAGACACGGCTTGAGAAAGACGGCGACCTTACTGCCGCTCGCGGCCGCGCTGCTTCTGTCTTTTCCCTGGAGCGCCGGGGCCCGCGACGCGGCCTCGGTCGCGAAGGGCGTCGGGGAGAGGTACGCCGCGGTAAACGATCTTCGCTTCGAATTCACGCAGGAAACGCTCGTGGCGTCCATGAACGAGAAAGTGCTCTCCTCGGGCAGGGCGTGGTTCAAGAAACCCGCCATGGCGAGATGGGAATACGAAAAGCCGTGGAAGGACGTCGTGGTTTCCGACGGAAAGAAGATCTGGCATCTCGACAGCAGGGAGAACCTGGTCACGGAAACCGCTATCGACGAATCATGGGACGCCCTGGGCTCCTACACCCTCCCGTCCATGCTGGAGGACCTCGACCGCGTCTTCGACGTGAGAATGAGCCCGAAGAGTCCCGATGCGCAGGGGAACGTTCTGCTGGAGCTCAGGCCGAAAACCGGGCGGGAGACAAGAGACGTGACCATAGCCGTCTCCCCCGGGACCCACGAACTCAGACGGATCGTCGTATCGGACGTTTTCGGAAACACCACGGTCATAAGACTCGAAGCGGCGGAGGCGAACCGCGGAGCCGCCGATTCGCTTTTCATGTTCAAAAGGCCTGAAGGATCACAGGTCGTCACTTTTCCGTAGACGTCGTCTCCTTCTTTCTTTCTGCGGTTTCAAGTATGAAGTGCAACTCGAGCGATAGATAAAGAAGGCAAGCTGCACTTCATACTTGAAACCGCATTTGAAAGACGACCGCAAGCGACGGCATCTTCAAGGGCGACGATGCTTCAACCTGCGTTTCCAGGTTTGCGGTCAACATGCCTTTGAAGACTATATAAACGGTTACTAAGGTCAACCAGCTCCGGTCAGGCTAATCTGCCCCGTCCGTTAGCAAAGTCCGACAGACTCACTTGAAACCGCATCTGGAATAACTGATCGAGTGGTGCGGTGAAGGTCCGCACCGCACCGCGGTTGAATCCGTCGAGATGGAATGGACCAAGCCCATGGGCAAATTTCGTGATTTTAGGATAAAATAGAATCAGGAAACATAATCTAAAGCAGGGAGTAAAGTCTTTCTTGAACGGTAACAGGAAAATACGTCATGCCGACGACGCTCGGTATCTTCCCTCTTACAGCGTCAGGGAGGCGGCCTCGTACTTGAGGATTCCTGTTTCTACCATGCGCGCATGGATTGGCGGACAAAAGAACTTCGAGTCTTTGATCCTCCCCGCCCAAACCAAACCCCCGGCCCTGTCTTTCATAAATCTGGTCGAGGCGTACGTTCTGGCTTCAATACGCGGAAAGCGCAGAATATCCATGAACAAGGTCAGAAACGGGATGAGATTCATATCCGACAGATTTTCCTCCGAACATCCTTTGGCGGAAAAAGATTTTGAAACGGACGGAATATCTCCGTTTCTAATGGAAGCCGGCATCATTTACGATGTTTCCAAAGGAGGCGGGCGGATGGTCTTAAAAGAGATGATTGAACGGTACTTGCGGAGAATAGAAAGAGGCCCCGACGGTCTCCCTGAAAAACTGTATCCGTTCTCGCGTACAGGCGAACCGGATGAGTCTAAGCCAATCATGATTGATCCCCGGATTTCTTTTGGCCGTCCGGTCTTGTCCGCAGGAAGCGTCCCGATGGAAAACATAGTCGAACGCTACAGGGCCGGAGAATCCGTAAGAGAATTGGCAAAAGACCATGAATGCGCCCGCGCAGACATCGAAGAAGCGATCAGATGCAGGTTATGGAAAGAAGCCGCTTGACTCAATCACCTTCCTCATAGACCGGCGCCTTGGAAAATACGAAGCGCCGGAGCGTTTGACTCGGAAGAAGGACGAGCTACAGTGAATAGAGATCAACGTTAAACGCTTGGATGATTTTTTCGATCAAAGCGCGCGTGGCGGGGAGCGGTTAAGATTCGCCGGCAATCAATCATGGCCGTTTGTGGAATTGATGTTCGGGTGGTTCCGCTTACGGCTCGGGAGGTGTCGTGAAATGACGGACACGGAGAAAAAAACCGAGGAAATCAAAAAGAACCTTATGGCCTTCAAGAAAATTTCGCCGTCTATCGACCAGAGACATTCCGGAAAATTCGTCGTCCTTCGGAAAGAGGAAATTATCGACTGTTTCGATTCGATGTCGGACGCGGCGAAGTACGCGGACGCTTTATACGACGACGGATTGTACTCCATTCAGGAAATCAACGCCCAGGTCGTCGACCTGGGGTTCTTTTCTCATTTCGGTCCCCGACACGCCGGTGTGACCCGCGAATAAAGACGCGGGAGAAATCATGGAAACGGCGATTGTAAAAAGCGTCCGGCTACAGGTCCGGCAAACGAACCGGCGGAGAAGATTCCATGTCGGGAAATCGAGGAAAAGCCATCCTCCTTGTCAGGGAAACGGCTCCTATCTGTCGACTTCGCCCAACACTATGTCGATGCTGCCGATGGCGGCCACTACATCGGAGACGAATCCGCCCCTCACCATCTCGGGAAGCGCCTGGAGGTTCACGAAGGAAGGGCCGCGCACCCGCATCCTGTACGGTTTTCCCGAACCGTCGCTCACTATGTAGTAGCCGAGCTCTCCCTTGGGATTCTCCACGGCGTGGTATATCTCTCCCTCGGGAGCCTCGAAGCCGTTGTAGACCAGCACGAAATGCCTGATCAGGGATTCCATCTTCGTGTAGACGAGCTCCTTTTCCGGCAGAACCACGTCGGGCAGGTCCGCTATCCAGGGACCGTCGGGGAGGTTCGCAAGCCCCTGCTCTATTATCCTCATGCTCTGCCTCATCTCCTCCATCCTGCAGAGATACCTCGAATAGGCGTCTCCTTCCTCGGCGACCGGCACGTCGAACTCGTAGTTTTCGTAACCGAGGTAGGGCATGGCCTTCCTCACGTCGTAGGGAACTCCCGTCGCCCTGAGTATCGGGCCCGTGATCCCGAGATCGACCGCCCTCTCCCTGCCTATCACCGCCACGTCCTTCATGCGGTCGATCCATATCCTGTTTCTCGTAAACAGGGCGTCTATCTCGTCGAGCGTCCCGGGAAATATCTTCAGGAAATTCCCCACCGTGGAGGAAAACTCCCCGGGAAGGTCCCTGGGAAGCCCCCCCACCCTCGGATAGGACGTCGTGAGCCTCGCTCCGCACACCATCTCCAGTATCTCGTAGATCCTCTCCCTTTCCTTGAAACAGAAAAGAAACGCGCTCATCGCTCCGAGGTCCAGGGCGTTGGCTCCGATGCCTATGAGGTGAGACTCGATTCTTCCGAGCTCGAACATTATCACCTCGGCCACCTTCGCCCTCTCGGGAATCTCGTCCTCTATGCCGAGGAGCTTCTCCACGGCCAGCACGAAACCTATGTTGTTGCATATCGAGGCGAGGTAGTCCATCCTGTCGGTGTAGGGAAGACACTTCTGGTAGGTTATGTCCTCGCAGAGCTTCTCTATTCCCCTGTGAAGGTAGCCCACGTGGGGAACCGCGTCCCTGACCATCTCTCCGTCGAGACTCAGAACGACCCGAAGCACCCCGTGCGTCGAAGGATGCTGGGGACCCATGTTGAGCGTCATGGTCCGCTCGACCGTTCCGTCGGAGGATTCGGAGACCTCTTCGGTGATTATCTCGACGCTTTCCATCACTCGCCTCCCCGCTCGAGAGCCCGCTCGAAAGACCTCTTCGAAGGCTCCCTGTTTCTCACGTCGAAATCCTTTCTCAGCGGAAACCCGTCGTAGTCCTCGGGCATGAGTATTCTTCTGGGGTCGGGATGTCCGTTGAAGGTTATCCCGAACATGTCGTACGCTTCCCGCTCGAGCCAGTCGGCCCCGGCCCACACCGGCGTCACGGAATCGACCGAGGGGTCGGCCTCCCCGATGCCGACCTTGAGCCTTATTCTCAGGTTCTCCCCGCAGTCCTCTCCGAAACGGTGAAGCAGGTAGACGACCTCGTACCTCGGAAGCCTGACGGTGAGGTAGTCGACGGCCGTGAGGTCCGCGAGGTAGGAAAAGCCGAGCTCGTCGCGAAGAGTCCGGCAGCACTCGACTACGGAGGCGGCGCGGACGGCGAAGCTCGTCTCCCCCCTGAAGACGTTCTCGGAGACGACGTGTCTTTCTATTTTCTCCCTTATCGAGTCGATGGCGGAGGACGGGGGATTCATACTATCGGGGGCCCTTCGTTGTCTATTTTCTTCTGTATCTTCATCACGGCGTCGATGAGGGCCTCGGGCCTCGGGGGACAGCCGCCCACGTAGACGTCGACGGGGAGGAACTCGTCGATTCCCTGAACGACGGCGTAGCTGTCGAAAGGCCCGCCCCCGCAGGTGCAGGATCCCATGGCTATCACCCACTTGGGCTCGGGCATCTGTTCGTAGATCCTGCGGCATACCGACGCCATCTTGTAGGTTATGGTTCCGGAAACTATCATGAGGTCGGCCTGTCTCGGCGAGAACCTCGTGGCCTCCGCCCCGAACCTCGCGATGTCGAATCTCGAGGAGAAGGCTCCCATCATCTCTATGGCGCAGCAGGCCGTTCCGAAAGGCATGGGCCAGAGGCTGTTTTTCCTGCCCCAGTTGGCGACCGTCGAAACCGTGGTGGTGAGAAAGCCGTCTCCGCCGAGAAGCGAGCCGCTGTTCACTCCCATTCGAAAGCTCCTTTCTTGAGAACGTAGAAATAACCGCCCACGACGATTAGCATAAACGCCAGCAGCTCCACGAGAGCCACCGCCCCGAGTTCCCTGAACACCACCGCCCAGGCGACCAGAAAGACGATCTCCACGTCGAACAGTATGAAAAGGGCGCCCACCAGGTAGTACCTGAGCGAAACCCTCTCCCTCGCGTCCCCCTCGGGAATCATTCCGGACTCGTAGGGAATGAGCTTGCGCCAGCTTCCGCGCCTCCTCGGTCCCAGCAGGCGGGAAACGACGAGAAGAACCGCGGCCAGACCCATGGCCATCACCATTATCAGCAGGACGGGAACGTACTGGTCGAGCACAACGCGGAAAAGGTTATTATCGCGGGGGAAATTGTCAAGAAAACGCGGCCGTCCCGACCCGCCCCGAAACCGCGGAGATGGGAAAAAGCCCGCGGGAAGGTAATATGTACGGGTCCCGTCGGTAACATGGAAAAGGAAACAGCGAAGGCATACGAACTGATACGCGAAGCCGAAAAAGTCGCGGTTCTCACCGGCGCGGGAATATCCGCCGAAAGCGGCATTCCCACCTACCGGGGAACCGAGGGGCTCTGGAGAAACCGCAGTCCCCAGGAGCTCGCCTCGGCGGAGGCGTTCTCGAAAGACCCGAAGCTCGTCTGGGAATGGTACGACTCAAGAAGGGCCGTGATGAAAGACGCGAAGCCCAATCCCGGGCACTTGGCCATTACCGCGCTTGAGAGAAAAAAGCGGGACTTCACGCTGATCACCCAGAACATAGACGGTCTCCACCTAGTCGCCGGGACCCGCAACGTGATAGAACTTCACGGAAGCATCTGGGAAATCAGGTGCATAGAATGCTCGAGGGCGGAAAAGAACTACCTGGTCCCCCTTCCCGAACTTCCCCCCGCGTGCGGGACCTGCGGAAAGCCCATGAGGCCGAACACCGTGTGGTTCGGGGAGATGATTCCCATGGAGAGGATAGACAGGTCGCTGCTGGCCATAGAGGAATGCGACCTGCTTCTGATAGTGGGAACCTCGGGGGTGGTAGAACCCGCGGCGTCGATGGGACTCATAGCGAAAAAGAGCGAAAAACCGGTGGTGGAGATAAACCTCGAGGTGACCCCGGGCACGGGTCTTTACGACGCGAGCGTAACCGGAAAATCGGGAGAAGTGCTTCCCCTGCTCGTGGAATACGAGATTCCCGAGAACCGCATGTAAAAGGAAATCCCGGGAAAAACGAAGTTTCGGCACCATGAAGATGAAGAGTGACATGAGAACACAGGTTCCGCATGACGGTTTGACCTTCCCGACTGTTCGTATAGTCTTCAAGATTGCTAGTCGCAATCTGGAAATACGGGATTTGAGGCCATAAGTCGCGGGCTTTGGCGGAACGAGATCCAACAGATCAAGCCATGGGACCGACACATCTTTTCAAGAAAAACAATCTAAAAAACCCCGAAGCTTTCCCGCGCGATGCAAGCTCCCAGTTTGGACCGCGCGTTCATCAGTATCGGCCGTTGCGCCTGAAAGAGACAACATGAGTCCGAACGGCTTAAACAACACTCGTACCAGAAAAAACTGCACCCTCGAAATTGGAGGTGAGACCGGACAAAGAAACGGTGCGCGGAAGGCGAACAAACATTATTTCCAGCCAAGAAAATCTAAAAACGGATATTTCCGACTTCAGAACAGGCGATACTTAGGAAACAAGTACAAGCTGCTTGGTTTTATTGAAGACATAGTTTCTGAAAAATGCGGGCAGATAAATTCTTTCTGCGACATCTTTGCCGGAACCGGGGCAGTCTGCGAAAGGTTCAACG
The DNA here is from genome assembly GCA_965243595.1 of Thermodesulfobacteriota bacterium. Classification (GTDB taxonomy): domain Bacteria; phylum Desulfobacterota_D; class UBA1144; order Nemesobacterales; family Nemesobacteraceae; genus Nemesobacter. Next base: position 977,082 of record OZ251569.1, on the reverse strand, counting down.
ATTCGGAAATTAAAATCATTTCCAATGATTTTCTTTCCGCAAACTATGTCTGCCTGCGAGCTTTTCTGGGAGTTAGCAAACCCTGCGAAAAAAACATCTCCGAAAAAATAGAACATCTCAATACTTTGCCGGATGATGAGAACAACTATTTCTCAGAGCAGTTCGGCGGAACATATTTCTCGAAAGAAAACGCGAAAAAGATAGGAGCAATGCGAGAAGAGATAGAAAACATCGCCGAAACCGCAGATGAGAAGCACGTTCTGATTTGCTCTCTGCTCTATGCGACGGACAAGGTAGCCAATACGGTCGGCCATTACGACGCATTCCGCAAAAAGCTGGACATGCTACAACCTGTAAGACTTCTGATTCCCGATATCGATTATCCACGCAATGCGAATAACAAGATATACAAAGAAGACGCTAATATACTTATCAGAAAGATTTCCTGCGACATTCTGTATATCGACCCTCCGTACAATTCGCGTCAATACTCCGACACGTATCATCTCTTGGAAAACCTCGCGGAATGGAAGAAACCTGAAGTCACCGGTGTCGCGAGAAAAATGGACCGTTCGCACATAAAAAGCGAGTACTGCTTAAAGAGCGCGGCACAAGTTTTTGAGAATTTAGTCGAAAACGCAGACTGCAAGCATATTTTGCTTTCTTACAACAATACAGGCGATTCGAAAGACGGTCGCTCAAACGCGAGAATAAGCGACCACGAAATCCTGGAAATTCTGAGCGAGAAAGGAAATGTCGAAATTTTTGAAAAAACCTACAAAGCTTTTACTACGGGGAAAAGCAATGGTGAAAACAACGCGGAACGCATTTTCTACTGCGAAGCAAAAAAGTGATCATGAAAAAACCTTGGTCAGTCACAACAACAGTGCGGAATCCCGGAAGATTGAGAGACTTCCTAGTCGTTTTGCGGCAACTCGAAAATTCGGATTGGAATCACGAGAATCAGAAGAAATATCAAGTTTTACTTATTCAGAACAGGTTGTATGGCTATGAAAATCCTCAGTTTTACAACAACCTGTCTCAAGACGAAGTTGATTTGATTGACGATTATTCAAAAGAAATCTCCTTTGAAACGGCGGAAAAAATTTTCAACGAGAAAGACTATAAGGATCCGCCGATGCGGGGGAGACAATCCTTAAACCCTCTTAAAAAATTAGGATTCGTCTCGATCGAAAACGGCAGAGTGATCATAACGGATTTAGGAAGATTGTTTCTGAGAGACGACGTTAGAGACAATCTCGGAGAAGTATTTCTCAGAAGTTTTTTAAAATGGCAGATCCCGAATCCGGACAGCCGGGATTATCCAAAGAACGGGGGTTATGACATAAAACCGTTCATTGGAACACTCCACTTGATAAACGCGGTCAACCGGAAAGAATCAAAAGACGGGAACCGCCGGAAGGGAATCAGCAAAAAAGAATTTTCCGTTTTTGCCCAGACCTTGGTGCATTACGAAGACATAGATCTTCATGCTGAAAAGATCATCGACCTGAGAAAAGAGTTGAGGGAAAGCCCCTCGCATAAGAGAGGAAAAATCTGGAGGAACCATAAAGAACAACTTGCGGACGAGTTCCTGGGAACTAGCGAGCGGAAGGAAACCGACAGGCTTTTGAACAATCTCAAAGACTACGGAGATAACTCAATCCGCTATTTCCGCCTAACACCCTATATACACATCCACGGCGGCGATTTTTACGTAGATCTGGAACCAAGAAGATCGATTGAAATTCAATCTCTGCTTAACTATGACAACGCACGAGCGAGAAACTTTGAATCGAAAGAAGAATATGTCGCTTATATGTCCGACATCTCACAGCCGCGACTTCCATGGGAAACTTCGGAGAAATATATCGAAATCATCAGGGACCTCCTTAGACAGATACGGAACTACGAAAATGAACTGGGGAAAAAGAATGCCGGGATTAAAAATTACAAAGAGATGGAAAATGAAGAGCTGAAAAACTACATCAAGGAATTAAGAACTTGCAGACGACTACTGCAGGAAGAGGAAAACCTCAGAAAATCTCAGGCGACCGAACAAATCAAACTTTCCATCGAAACCTTGGAAAACATCCGCGAAAGCGAAGAAGACAGATCCATATTGCTTGAAAAGCTGTCTGCGTTCGCCTTATATGCTCTCAACGACGCAGTAAGAATAAAGCCAAATTATCCGGTTGGAGACGACAATGAGCCGACTTCCACCGCTCCGGCAAATACTCCGGATATTGAGTGTTTTTATGAAAGGTTCAATTCTATCTGCGAAGTTACTATGCTAACCGACAGAAAGCAATGGTATTACGAAGGACAGCCGGTTATGAGACACTTGAGGGATTTTGAAGGCAAGCACGGAGACAAGCCCTCTTTACTGTCTGTTTATCGCTCCGAAGATGCATAGAGACACGATCAACACTTTCTGGATGGCTGTGAAATACGAATATGAAGGAGAAAAACAGAAAATAATTCCGCTTTCAATAAAGAATTTTGCTTCCATCCTGAAAGTTTTGCTTCAGATGAAAGCGGAAAACAGATTCTTGGAGCATACGGAACTTCTACGCTTGTACGACGAGATACTGAGTTCCTCCAGGCATTCCAACGATTCAAAAGAATGGCTGCGGACGGTTCCGAAGGCCATTTCCTCATGGCGAAAAAGTCTTGTTTCCCAAATACGGGCATGAAAACGAACATTATTCATAATGGTGATTGCGTCAAAATACTAAACAAAAAAGTTGACGCGGAATCCGTTGACTTGATTTTTGCTGACCCGCCCTACAACTTGTCGGGCAACGGTTTAAAATGGGAAGGAAACAAAACCGGCGGGGATTGGTACATGGTAAACGAGCAATGGGATAAAATGACCGAATCGGAGTATATTCAATTTACCGGAAAGTGGATTGGGGCTTGCGACAGAGTCTTGAAAGACGGCGGGTCAATATACATTGCCTGCAGTTACCACAATATCGGCGAAGTAATGATTACATTGAAACAGATCGATTTCAAAATCAACAATATCATCACTTGGCACAAGACAAACTCGATGCCGAACATGACAAAGAGGGTCTTTACACACTCTACGGAATTTGTCGTATGGGCTGTGAAAGGAAACCGCTGGTCCTTTAACTACGAAACAGTGAAAGAAATAAATCCTGACAGGCAAAGAAACGGAAGTCCAAAGCAAATGCGTGATTTATGGGAATTACCGCTGGTGCAAGGAAAAGAGAGACTGCGAGGTAAGAACAACCGAGCCATACATCCAACGCAAAAGCCGGAAGAAATGCTCAAAAGAATCATATTGGCAAGTTCCAATAAAGGCGATATTGTCCTTGACCCGTTTCTGGGAAGCGGAACAACCACCTATGTGGCAAAGAAGTACGGACGTGAGTGGATTGGAATCGAACTAGAAAAAAGCTACGTTAACATTGCTGAACAAAGAATGAAAAATCTCTCTTAGCCCGGATTTCTCACGAGCAGGAATGGAATAAGATCATTGTTCGTGTTATAATTAAGTGAGTTCAGCACATTACAACACAGGAAGACAACGACCTTATGAGTACATGGTGTAACCGTTCTCTCAAATCTGGTGTTCTCTAGTATTACCTGGAGAAACCTAGCGATTGAGAATTTCGCGCTTCGTTCTCCGTCTGGAGACTTGCCCGGTTTGCCTTGCCAAAGCAAGGTCTTACATCCAGTCGGCGCGCTAGCCGGGCGGTCTCACGGCCGCCCGCTCCGGGGAACTCCCGGTACTGCTTCGTTCCGCTTTAACTGCGATTCGCCGGTATTAGCGGCGGTAAGGTCGTTTAAGAGCGTCATTGCGCTCACCTTGTACATCGCTTTCGGAACGGCGGGAACGATAACGGGCGGTCGCGGGCGTGTCAAGAGACCTAGTTTTCTATAGTTACAGGTTTTCGTGAACAGTTAAAAACCCCAAAGTGCAGTAATTGGGTAATACAGAAAAAGGGCGAGAAAAATCTATACGTTTCGACGAGTTAGATTGTCTTTCTATGGAAGTTTGACCGTTTCACAGTAAACTCCCGCTAGAGAAGAGTCGCTTTCATGAAAACATGAAACCGCAACTGTTTTGGAAACGCGGTCGGCCAAATCTGCAGACGAAACTCGGCAAGGACCCGACGGCGGTCGACTGGGCGGACGAAATCTTTCAGCCGGACCGCCGACTCGGTATGATAGACTGGCGCATGGTCCGCAAGAGAGATTGAAAGGAGAGGGAAAACATCCATGAAAATCATAGGGTCCTACGAACTCAGAACCAAGTTGTCTGAAATACTGAGACGGGTGCAGGCCGGCGAAACTTTTACCGTCACCAGCCGCGGCAAACCCGTCGCCGACCTTGTGCCGAGCAGGTCCGCGTCCAGACGGGAGATTGCGGCGGCGATTCGCGACATCAAGGCCGGGATGAGCAAAACGGCCGTTTCCGACGAACGCCTGAAAGAGTACATGGAGAACGGCCGCAAGTGACGCGGTTTGTGCCGGACAACTCAGCTGTAGGGAAACAGGGTCTCCGCGATGCCGGAGTACTCGGAAAATCCGGAGAAGCGCTTTCCACGTTCGAGCGCGTCGAGCTTAAAGCCGCCGTCGCCAAACCCCGACCGGGCGATCAGTCGCGCGAAGTCCGCTTCGAGGTCGTTTGCGAAGATTGTTTTGACTGGATGGAGCGCAGGCGGCCCGAGAGCGTTCACGCCATCGTCACGGACCCTCCCTACGGCCTCAAGGAATATTCCCCGGAGCAGAAAGACAAGCTTCGGAAGGGGCGCGGCGGAGTTTGGCGAAATCCCCCTGCGATCGACGGATACGTTCGACGTCCGCTTCCGCGATTCACCGTCCTCAAAGACAGCGAAAAACTGCGGCTTGAGGAATTCTTTCTGCGGTGGGGAACTCAAGCGCTTGAAGTGCTGGTGCCCGGCGGACACGTGTTCATAGCCGCAAACCCCATTCTTTCGCAGCTGGTCTACACGTCTCTCGTTAGAAGCGGTTTCGAGAAGCGCGGAGAAATCATAAGACTTGTCCAGACTCTCCGAGGCGGAGACCGGCCCAAAAACGCCCACGACGAGTTTCGGGACGTTACCGTCATGCCCAGGTCCTGCTGGGAGCCGTGGGGGCTTTTCAGAAAACCCTGCGAGGGTCACGTCCGGAACAATCTCAGAAAATGGAAAACCGGAGGACTCAGGAGAATCAGCGACGAGCGGCCTTTCCGCGACGTAATCAAAAGTTCGCCCACGCACGCGTCCGAACGCGACGTGGCGCCGCATCCTTCGCTCAAGCCGCAGGATTTCATGCGCCAGGTCGTGCGCGCGGCCCTGCCTCTCGGGGAAGGAACTGTGCTCGATCCTTTCATGGGAGGCGGTTCGACCATCGCCGCCGCGTGCGCCGTGGGCTACGACAGCATCGGAATCGAAAGCGACCCGGAGTTTTTCGAGATGGCGAAAGCGGCGATTCCGAAACTGGCGGGGATGCCTTCAGACGGAAAATCCGGAAACCGCGCTTCCGTTTCTCAAGGCGCCCGGAACGGATGAAATCCGACATCTCGTTTGCGTTCCGCTACCCCGCGTCGCATATCTCCACCGCGACCTTTATGGCCTGAATCATGCTCTCGGGACGGGCCGCCCCTTTCCACGCTATGTCGAAAGCGGTTCCGTGATCGGGCGAGGTTCTCAGTATGGGCAGACCCAGGGTGACGTTCACTCCCGTGTCGAAGGAGAGCATCTTGAAAGGCGCGAAGCCCTGGTCGTGGTACATGGCCACCACGAGGTCCCACCTGCCGCGAAGCGCCTCGTAGAAAAGAGTGTCGGCGGGAAGCGGTCCCTCGACCGATATCCCTTCCGCCCGCGCCCTTTCGAGCGCCGGGATTATCCGCTCCCGCTCCTCGTTCCCGAAGGCTCCGTCCTCCCCGGCGTGGGGGTTGAGTCCGCAGACGACTATCCTGGGATTCTCCACTCCGAACCTCCTTTCAAGTTCCCTAGCGGATACGGAGACCGTGGAGTAGACGCTCCGCTCGGTTACGAGGTCGGGAACGTCGCGAAGCGGCACGTGCACGGTGACGGGCACGACCCTGAATCTCGTTCCCTCGAAAAGCATGACGGCCTCCCCGCAGCCCGTGAGGTCGGCCAGCATCTCCGTGTGACCGGGGTAGCGGGACCCGGACATGTGTATGGACTTCTTGCTTATGGGAGCGGTGACCATGGCATCGACCTCTCCGTCGAGGGCCATCTTCACGGCCTTTTCTATGCAGGCGACGGCCGCCGCGCCCGCCTTTTCGGACGTGACTCCCTCCCGGACGTCGCCCGCGGCGAAATCCGTCGGATCGACGACCCGAAGCGAGTCCCCCTTTCCGAACTCCGCGTTGGCACGCTCCATCACCCCCGCGCTTCCGACGAACGTCACGTCGCAGACCTCCTCGAAAAAGCCGTCGTAAAAGGCCCTTATCCCGACCTCGGGACCTATGCCGTTGGGATCTCCCATCGTTACCACTATCTTCGGTTTTCGGCTCATCGCTATGTCTCCCGGGCGCGGGGCTGCACGAGACCGCTTCGGTCCTTCGGTATCCTGGCGAAAAGATCCGTGAGATTCTCGAAGACGGCCTCCGAGAACTCTTCAAGGGAAAGTCCCCTGAGTCCGCAAAGAAGCTCGGCGACGTGAACGACATTCGCCGGCTCGTTCGGCTTTCCCCTCTCGGGAACGGGAGCCAGGTAGGGAGAGTCGGTCTCGCACAGAAGCCTCTCCATCGGTATCCTCGCCGCCGCGTCCCTCACCTCCTCCGCCCTCTTGAAAGTTACTATGCCGGAGAAGGAGATGAAGAAACCGAGGTCGAGATACTTTTTCGCCGTCCCGTAGTCGCCGGAAAAGCAGTGTATGACGCCGGGTTTCTCTCCAAGGGAGAATCCCCGAAGCAGCTCGAGCATCTCCGCGTCGGCGTCCCTCACGTGCACCACGAAGGGCAGCGAACGCGAACGCGCGAGCCCGACGTGGGCCTCGAACGATCTTATCTGGTCCTCCCTCGGAGAATTCATGTAGTGGTAGTCGAGTCCGGTTTCGCCGAGGGCCACGGTCTTGGGATCCGCGAGCATCCGCTCGAACTCTCCCATCGCTTCCTCGCTGAAATCCGAGGCCGAATGCGGGTGAATTCCGACCGAGACGTAGACGCCCCCGTATTTTTTCGAAAACTCGAGAGTGTCGCGGGACGACTCCGTTCCCGTTCCTATGGACACGATTCTTCCCACGCCGCGTTCGGCCGCCCCGAGGACCGCGGCGTCGGGATCCTCGAGACTCAGAAGGTGGGCGTGGGAATCGACGATCATGCGGTCTATTTCTTCTCCCGAAGAAAAGTGTCGATCTCTTCGACGAACTGGTTCACGTCCTTAAACGACCTGTACACCGAGGCGAATCTCACGTACGCCACCTCGTCGATCTCGTAGAGCTTGGCTATGAGCCTCTCCCCTATCTCCCCGCTCGGAATCTCCCTGTCTCCCCTCTCCATGAGCTCCTTTTCGAGGCTGGTCGCGAAGTCTTCTATGGTTTCGGTGCTCACGGGTCGTTTCTCGCACGCCCTGCGCATCCCGCTTATTATCTTGTTGCGGTCGAACTCCTCCCTGCGGCCGTCCTTCTTCACGACGTGAAACTCGGCGTGCTGTATCCTCTCGTAGGTCGTGAACCTCTTCTTGCACTCCACGCACTCCCTGCGTCTTCTGACCGAAAAGCCGTCCTTTCCCTCCCTCGAATCGACCACCCTGGTGTCGTCGGCCTTGCAGTAGGAACATTTCATGTCGAAGCCTCAGAGCCTGTGACCGTAGACGGGAAACCCGAGGCAAAGCTCCCTCACCTCGTCCCTTATCGCTTGGAGAACCTTTTCGTCGTCGTGATTTTCCGCGGCGCGGGTTATGAACCCGGATATCGCGTCGATTTCCGCTTCCCCCATTCCCCTGGTGGTTATCGCCGGGGTTCCTATCCTGACGCCGCTCGTGACCGCGGGAGGCAGGGGGTCGAAGGGAACGGCGTTTTTGTTCACGGTTATTCCCGCTCTCTCCAGGGTGCTCTCCATGAGCTGTCCCGTGAAGTCGGTCCCGGAGAGGTCCACCAGCACGAGGTGGGTGTCGGTGCCGCCGGAAACGAGTTTGAAGCCCGCGTTCACGAGGTTTTCCCCCAGGCGCCTCGAGTTTTCCACCGTCCGGCGCTGGTAGTCGGAAAATTCCGGCGCGAGAGCCTCCTTGAACGCCACGGCCTTCGCGGCTATGACGTGCATGAGAGGGCCGCCCTGGGTGCCGGGAAAAACCCTGCCGTTCACCTTCTTGGCGTGCTCCTCCTTCATCATCACCATTCCGCCGCGGGGGCCCCGAAGCGTCTTGTGGGTCGTGGTGGTGACGAAATCGCAGTGAGGGACGGGGTCGGAGTAGAGCCCCGCGGCCACGAGTCCCGCCGGATGCGCGATGTCGGCCATCAGAAGCGCTCCGCACTCGTCCGCTATGCTTCTGAACCTCGCGTAGTCGAGGTCCCTGGGGTAGGCGCTCCAGCCCGCTATGATGAGCCCGGGAGAGTGCCTGAGGGCAAGCCTCCTTATCTCGTCGTAATCGACGGTCTGCGTCTCCCGGGAGACTCCGTAGGCAACGACGTCGTAGAGCCTTCCGGAGAAATTGACGGGGCTTCCGTGCGTGAGGTGTCCTCCGTGGTCGAGGCTCATGCCCAGGATGGTCATTCCCGGCTCGAGGGCGGCGAAGCACACGGCCATGTTGGCCTGGGCGCCCGAATGCGGCTGCACGTTCACGGCGTCCGCGCCGAAGAGGGCCAGGGCGCGCTCGCGCGCGAGGTCCTCGGCCACGTCGACGAACTCGCACCCGCCGTAGTAGCGCCTCGCGGGAAGACCTTCGGCGTACTTGTTGGTGAGCACCGACCCCATGGCCTCCATCACCGCCTCGCTCACGTAGTTCTCCGAGGCGATCATCTCGAGCTTCCACTCCTGCCTCTCGGTCTCCTTTCGTATTACGTCGGCTATTTCCCGATCGACATCCCGAAGACTGGTCATCCGTTCTCCTCGAAACAACCGCGGTCCGCGCAGTCCCGCGCCGGGCGGATCCGGGAGGTCCGCGCCGCGGGATTCGTGCCCGGGGAAAAAAGAGAAAGTCGCATTATCAACAACGGCAAATCGTGTAGATTTAGAACCGGGGCGCCGCGGATTTCCCGCCCGCCCCGCCGAAGATGATACCGAATGAGCCCGCAAACCTCAATTCCCGTCCGCCCGGGCACAGACGGGCGGGCGAAAAGGTCCGGGAGCGGAAAGTCCGGATGGCCGAACGCGACGGATACATAGAGATAAGAAAGGCGGCGGAGAACAACCTCAAGGGCGTCGACGTCTCGATCCCCAGAAACAGGTTCACCGTCGTGACCGGCGTGAGCGGCTCGGGAAAATCCTCCCTGGTGCTCGACACCGTCTACAAGGAGGGGCTCAGAAGATACATAGACTGCCTCTCGACCTACGCGAGGCAGTTCATCGAGAAAGTCGAGCGTCCCAGGATGGACGACATAGAAGGTCTTCCGACCCCCATAGCGATCGAGAGCAGAAACGGCGTCGTGAATTCCCGCTCCACGGTGGGAACCACCACGGAGATATACGACTACGCGAGACTCCTGTTCGCCAAGCTCGGAAAAACCTTCTGTCCCTCCTGCGAGAGCGAGGTGGTCGAGCACTCCCCCCAGTCGGTGACGTCGCTTCTGCTCGGAAGCCGCGCGGGGAAAAGGGTCGTCATATGCTTCGAGGCCGGGGAGGGAACGCCCGTTTCGGCGTACATGAAGAAGGGATACTCCATGGTCATCCAAGGCGGCGAGACGCGGGACATGGAGGAAATCGGGGAGCTTTTCGACGCGCAGACCATGGTGGTCGCCGGAAGGGCCGTGGCGGGGGAGAAATCGAGATCGAGAATAACCGAAGCCCTCGAAGCCGCCTTTTCCGAGGGACCGAGAGCCGTCGTGCGCGCGGCTTCGGAACCCGAGCTCGTTTTTTCCAGGGAGCTTCGGTGCGACGGCTGCGGAGCGCGGTTCGAGAAACCCGCTCCCAACCTCTTTTCCTTCAACAGCCCCCACGGGGCGTGCGGTGAATGCAGCGGGTTCGGAAGAAACCTCGAGATCGATCCCGAGCTGCTCGTGCCCGACCCGCGTCTCAGTCTCGGCCAGGGGGCGGTCGAACCCTTCACCAAGACATCCTACCTGAGGCAGATGAAAAAGCTGCTCGAGTTCGCCCGCGAAGCGGGAATAGACACGGAGAAGCCTTTCCGCGAGCTTTCGCCTCGGGAGAGAAATCTCGTGTTCGAGGGAGACGGAAGCTACGGCGGAGTGAGGGGATACTTCGGGAGGCTCGAGCGCAAGAACTACAAGACCCACGTGAGGGTGTTTCTCGCCAGGTACCGCTCGGCGTTCACGTGCGGGACCTGCGGGGGAAGCAGGCTCAGAAAAGAGTCTCTCTGCGTGAAGGTGGGCGGAAAGACCATATTCGATCTCTCGGAGATGGCGATAAAGGATCTCAGGGACTGGTTCGCCGCGGCGGATTTCGAACCGCGCGAGACAGAGATCGCCGGAGACGTGGTGAAGGAAATAAACGCCCGGCTGGATTTCCTGGTTCACGTCGGTCTCGGATACCTCTCCCTCTCGCGGCTCACCCGCACGCTTTCGGGCGGAGAGGCGCAGAGGATAAACCTGGCCTGCCAGCTGAGCTCGCGGCTCACCGAGACCCTCTACATACTGGACGAACCGTCCGTCGGACTCCACGCCAGGGACATACACCGCCTGAACTCCCTCGTAAAGGAGCTTCGGGAGAGAAACAACACGATAATCCTCATAGAGCACGATCTCGACACCATAAGGTCGGCGGACTACATAGTGGAGCTCGGCCCCCTGGCGGGCGAGCGGGGAGGGGAGGTCGTGTACCAGGGAACGCTCGGGAAATTCCTGCGCTCCGCCCGGGACTCCGCGACGAGAAAGTATCTCGCCTCCGAAAAGAAGATAGCGGTTCCCGGGGTCCGAAGGAGCCCGGAGGGAGACGGGTTAAGGATAATCGGCGCCTCGGAGAACAACCTCAAGAACGTAGACGTCGGGTTCCCGCTCCGAAGCCTGACCTGCGTCACCGGGGTGTCGGGCTCGGGGAAAAGCTCTCTGGTGAACGACGTTCTCCACAACGGGCTTTCGAGAAAACTGGGGAAAAAGACAGAGAGGGTCGGAAGGCACGACCGCATGGAAGGCTTCGAAAAAATAGAGGACGTGATAATCCTCGACCAGGGGAGCATAGGAAGAACCTCCAGGTCGAATCCCGTCACGTACATAAAGGCTTACGACGAGATAAGGAAGATACTGGCGGGCCACTACGGGGCCAAGGGGCGCGGGCTCACCCCGTCGCATTTTTCGTTCAACGTGGCGGGGGGCAGGTGCGAGAAATGCTCGGGAGAGGGAACCCACAGGGTGGAGATGCACTTTCTGGCCGACGTCCTGGTGACGTGCGAGGAATGCGGAGGCAGAAGATTCAGGAAAGAGGTTCTCGAATACAGGTACAGGGGAAAGAACGTGGACGACATACTCGGCCTCACGGTCGACGAGGCCATGGACTTTTTCTCGTCGAGCCCCGCGGTCGCCAGGAAGCTCAAGGTTCTCGCGGACGTCGGGTGCGGGTACCTGAGACTGGGACAGCCCGCCACCACGCTTTCGGGCGGAGAGGCGCAGAGGATAAAAATAGCCAGGGAGCTCTCCAGGAAGGAGAAAAACGACATTCTCTACATTCTCGACGAGCCCTCGGTGGGACTCCACATAGACGACGTGGGAAAGCTTCTCGACGTTCTCAACAGGCTCGTCGACGCGGGCAACACGGTGGTCGTGATAGAGCACAACCTGGAGATCGTAAAGTGCGCGGACCACGTGATCGACCTCGGGCCGGAAGGGGGAGACGAGGGAGGAGAGATAGTGGCCCAGGGCACCCCCGAACACGTGGCCTCGGTAAAAGGCTCCCACACGGGAGCTCACCTCGAGCCGCTCCTTTGCTGACGAAGCTACATATTTCCTTCGTTATGGGTTACAATTAGGATTAGGAAAAACAGTTTTTCGGAGCCGAACAATGCTTGCAGACAGAAAAATTCCCTTCAGCGAATCCAAAAAGGACGAGTGGGAGCTTCTCAGAAAGAAGGCCGAAGGCGGCATAGAGCTCATGCTCGAGGATTCCCAGAGATGGTTTCTGGCCACCACCGAAGGCGACGGGATCAGGATAACCTCGGCGGAAAAGAACGTGAGGCCTCTTGCGGTGCGCGAACCTCCGCTTATCGAGTTCGACGAGTTCAGAAGAGTGGCGGAGGTCTACAACGACGCCTTCTTCGGAGGTATCGGGGATCTTTCGGCGAGACTCGACGCCCACAACTCGAGCCCGAACATGCGCTATCTGTTCATGATGATCTACAACCTGGTCTAGGAAAGATTCCCTGGGAAAGGCCGACAAGATTTAACTTTATCCAGAAAGGCGAATTTGAGACAGAAGTTAGGTTCAGGAGCTTTTTTCAGGATAATTCCGATAAATGATTTGATTTAGCCTAGATTTCGTGTTTTAATTAGCAACCGAGGCTTTTTACGGACGAAAAGACCCGAAATCATGACTTTTTGGCCAATATCGTGAATTTCTTATGCGTTTCACCCCTTTTTTCCACCCGCTACGGCCAAAGTCCGACAGCCTCTGATGACAAGAGAAAATTGTCCGCAAAGATAAAATGACAAAAAGAACCCATACAGAAAAGACGCGGAACGCCGCCAGCGTCGGAGCAAAAAACGATGACCACCCCGAATTGATTCCCGATGCCGGTCTTATTGAGAAGCGGTTTGATAGAATGCGGGACTTTGAAAGAATAGTGTATGCAAGACTACAGGAGAACCGTGATTACCGTTTCACCGCCAATAACGGAAAAGAACTGCTCAGACCCGGGGCCGAGAAAATCTGCGCATTAGTCAATGTCCGACCCGAATACGTTTTAACGGACAAGACGGAAGATTTTGATACTCCTCTGTTTTATTATGAATATGAGTGCCGGATCGTTCATATTCCCACCGACAAGTTTCTAGGGAACTTTTTCGCCGCTTGCAGCTCTACGGAAACAGAACTGGATATCTCCGAAGACCGACCTCTCGAAGAAACCAGAGATATTGTCAGAGAAAAAGCAAGAGAAAGAGCTTTTTTGGGAGTAATATGGGGAGCGAGCATGTCGGCTTGGGTACACCATCGAGTAATTGACCGGGACCTTGAACCAATGTTGACCGAAGCGTCTCGGAAATTTTATTCCATAACAATCACGGGGCCTCGCCAAAGCGGAAAAACCACCTTGTGCAAAACGGTTTTTCCAAATCATTCATATGTAAATTTAGAAGACATGGACGTACGTGCTTTTGCCGAGAACGACCCTAGAGGTTTTCTAGAGCAGTTTCCTGGAGGCGCCGTCATCGACGAGGTGCAGCACGTGCCGGACCTTTTGTCCTATCTTCAAGTCATGATAGACCAAGAACGAATACCGGGACACTGGATTCTTACGGGGTCTCAGAACTTTTCCTTGCTTGAGTCCATAAGCCAGTCGTTAGCCGGACGGACCGCCGTATATAATCTGCTTCCTCTTGCCTACAAAGAAATTATGAGCTTCGACAAGCACCCCGGAAGTCTTGAAGAAACCATTCTAACCGGGTCCTACCCCGGAATATTCGATCTCGGCATGAAACAAAAAGAATGGTTTCGGTCATACGTGACAACTTACATCGAACGCGATATGAGGACAATCGGCAACGTGGGAGATTTGCTGACGTTTCAGAGGTTCATGCAGCTTTGCGCAGGTCGCACAGCACAACTCCTTAACTACTCTTCGCTAACCGAAGACTGCGGCATATCGCAGACGACCGCAAAAAACTGGTTCAGCCTGCTGGAAACCAGTTTTATAGCCTTTCGCCTTCCGGCGTTTCATTCAAACCTGCGAAAGCGCCTCGTCAAGATGCCGAAACTGCATTTCTACGACACGGGGCTTGTATGCTGGTTGCTGGATATACACACTCCGGAGCAGCTGCGTTCTCATCCGCTCCGCGGCCCGATCTTTGAAACCTGGGTCGTCTCTGAAATTCTCAAGAACAGAACCAACCGGGGTGAAACCAGAGGCTTGTCTTTTTACCGTGACAGCAACGGTGTCGAAGCTGACCTCGTAATTGAGCACCCGTCCGGCATCACTCTTATCGAAGCCAAGTCTACCAAGACCGCCTCTTCAAACTTGATTAGCAGAACTCTACGCGTACGAGAACATCTTTCCAAACTGCATCGACCGTGCAAGGTAGTCGCAGTTTACGGGGGCAACCAATTACAGAAGCGTTCGAACGGAAGCATCGTTCCTTGGAACAAGTTGCATGAAGAACAACTCTGAGGGCTTGACGGTTTTGGAGGGGAGAAAACTTAAGAACCTCGCATAGGCGAACCAAGAAAATGGAAAGCTCGGAAAGGTGGCTCCGGCGGCAGGGCTCGAACCTGCGACCCGATGATTAACAGTCATCTGCTCTGCCAACTGAGCTACGCCGGAATCGTCAAGATAGAAAAAATCTCAGGGAGTAGTTAGCTTATATGAATATAAACGACAGTCAACCGAACCACGCGTGCGAAGTCATGTCCGAAAACAAACGGAAAAAGAAACGGGAGAAAACGGTTTCCTCCCCCCTCCCCGTAGTCTCCAACTCGCTTCAGAGCTACCTGGCGAAGATCGGCAACCACCCGGTTCTGAGCAGGGAGGAAGAGTACGAGCTCGCCGTGCGGCACAGGGAGCACGGAGATCTCGAAGCCGCCAGAAAGCTCATCGTGTCGAACCTCAAGTTCGTCGTGCGCGTCGCCAACGAATACAAGAACTACAACGTCAACATGATGGACATAATACAGGAAGGCAACATAGGACTCATGAAGGCGGTAAGGGGCTTCGACCCGACCAAGGGATACAGGCTCATTTCCTACGCCGTCTGGTGGATCAGGGCGTACATACAGAACCACATCATGAAGACCTGGAGTCTCGTGAAGATCGGAACCAACCAGTCCCAGAGAAAGCTCTTCTACAAGCTTCGGTCCACGAAGAGCAGAATCGAGGCGGGAGGGTCGGAGATGGAAAAGGACGTCTACTCCGAGATAGCCAGGGAACTCGACGTGCCCGACAGCCAGGTCGTCGAGATGGACCGCATAATGTCGAAAAAAGACCTCTCCCTAGACGCGAACGTAAAGGGCGACGCCGGGCACACCTACCTCGACACGCTGGGAGACGGGTCGGCCGACCAGGAACGGTTCGTGGAAGATTCGCAGACCCGGCCCCTCGTGAAGAAGAAAATAAGAGAAGCTCTGGAAAACCTCAAGGACAGGGAGAGGTACATAATAGAGAGGCGCATTCTCGCCGATTCCCCTGAGACGCTCGAGACGCTCTCCGGAAAGTTCGGAATCTCCAGGGAGAGGGTAAGGCAGATAGAGAAAAACGCTCTTGCCAAGATGGAGCGGGAATTCCGAAAAGAGCCGATGGACATGCGGGATCTCTGACCCGGGCGGGAGGTTGAAAAAATGAACAGACTAGCGACGGTTTTCTGTTTCGCGTTCGCCGTACTGCAGCTCGCACCCCCGTCCGCGGCCTCGGAATTCTACGCGGGCGTGGAACTCGGAACGGGCATCGGCTCGTCCATAGGCACGGACAGCCGCGACACGGATTTTCCCACCCTGTGCGACAGGGTTCTCGACCCGAACGACGTCTTCACCCCCACAAGCGCGCCCGGAATCAGCGAATGCGAAGCGGGGGACAGCTGGGGCAGCGGTTTCGGCAGGGCGGCGGGACTTATGGCCGGGGTCGCCTTGGGCTACCGCACCGACCTAGGGGTGCGCGTCGAAGCCGAGTATTTCCGCGTCGCGCCGAATTACGGCGAAACCTCGGACCTGCTTTCGACGGACACGAGCATAACGGACAAGCTTCGCAACGACGGGTTCGTCCGTTCCGAGGAACGAATAGGAAAAGTCAGCGTAGACAGCTTCTTTGCCAACGTGTATTACGACCTGCCCGTCTCGGGCAGGCTGCGTCCTTATCTCGGGGGCGGCGCGGGAGTCGGGATCGCCAGGATAGGATACGACTGCGTCTGGGCGAGAAGCACCGACCCCGCGAGAATCCGGACGGCGGAGGAGAGAGAGGACTACACGGTTCATTACAACCCGGAAGCCGCCGGAGCCACCGGAAACGAAGAAGCCGACCGCCGGAATTTCCACGAAAGACTCGCGGGAACCACTACCACCGCGAGCAGAACCCTCAGGGACACGGTGTTCGGCTACCAGGCGGTGATCGGGGCGGACTACATGATCACGGACAAAACTTCCATAGGTCTCAAGGGACGCTGGGTCAAGTATTCCACGTTCAAAGACGGCGGAAACCGGTGGGACCAGCTGCGAAGCCACGCTTCGAACAACGGGCCGGGCACGCACACCGTTTTATACACCATAGAAACGGACGATCTGAGCGCCTTCGGAGTCAGCGTCGTGATGAAGTACGCGTTCTGATCCGTCCGCCGCGGAGATTCCGGCGCTTTTTTCTCTTTCTCCGACTGAATTTCTATTGAAACCGTCCGTTTTCAAAAGGTATAATCAGGAGTGAGACGGATTGCATTTCACAACTTTCAGGAGGACTTGAACAATGAGACTTGTAATAGCTTTTGTGTTTGCCCTTTCCCAGCTTCCGCTTCTGGCGAACGCGGCCGGGGTCTATCTCAGCACGGAACTTGGAGGCGTTATAGGAACGTCCATCGACACTCAGAGCAGGGACACAGACTACCCAACGCTCTGCGACAAGGTGCTGGATCCCAACGACGTGTTCACTCCCCCGGGCGGATGTCCTGAGGGAAACCATCCTGAGGGAGACGCGTGGAGAAACGGTTTCGGCAGGGCCACGGGATTCATGGCCGGGGCGGCGCTGGGCTACGGCACCGACCTGGGCCTGCGCGTCGAGGCGGAGTATTTCCGGGTCAGCAACGACTACAGCGAGACTTCCGACATTGAAATCGGAAACCAGGACATAGCCGACAAGTCCCAGAGAGAGCTCGTGCGCGCGGACGAGCGCATAGGAAGAGTCACCGTCGACAGCGTATTCGCCAACGTATATTACGACCTGCCGGTTTCGGGCGCCCTTCGTCCCTATCTGGGGGGTGGAGTCGGCTTCGGAATCGCCAAGCTGGGATACGACAGCGTCTGGGCCAGGAACAACGACCCGGCCAGAATCGAGACCGCGGCCGCGGGCAACGCCACGTACAACAGTGAAAACGGCACCGGAGACGAAGAAGCCGACCGCCAGACTTTCCACGAAAGAGTGGCGGGAACCACTACCACCGCGAGCAAAACGCTCAGGGACACCGTTTTCGGCTACCAGGCGGTAATCGGAGCGGACTACATGCTCACGGACAAAACTTCCATAGGTCTCAAGGGACGCTGGGTCAAGTACGCCACCTTCGAAGACGGCGGAAACCGGTGGGACCAGCTGCGAAGCCACCCTTCGACCAACAACCGCGGAGACACCGTGGTATACACCGTAAAGACCGACGACCTGAGTTCGTTCGGAGTGAGCATAGTCATGAAGTACGCGTTCTGATCCGCCGGCATCCCGAGCGGGGAGAGGAAAGAAACGTTGAAAAGCGCGGAACCGGAATCCGAAAGGCCCGGTTCCGTTTTTTCGAGCGAAACCCGGAGAAGAAGCATCCGGACGGAAACGGGCGGGAAAGCCGTTCTATATGATTTCCCTGCAGCGGGCGAGCATTTTCTTTATGTTCTCGGGCATGCTTCCTCCCGCCTGGGCCATCTCGGCGCCCCCTCCCCCTTTTCCGCCGACCACGCCGGCGAGGTCCCCGGCGATCTCTCCCGCGTGATACCTGCCGGCAAGATCCTTCGTGACCCCCACCAGCAGAAGAACCCTCCCGCCGTTTCTCGCGGCGAGCACGGCGACTCCGCTTTTCATCTCCCCCTTGAGGCTGTCCCAGAGCGACCTGAGTCCCGCGGAATCCGAAACGGAGACTTCGGCGCGGACCAGGCTGACGCCGTTTACGCTCTCCGCGCCGTCGAGAAAACCCGATGCCGTTTCGCCGAGGGCCTTTGACCTCAGGGATTCGATTTCCGAGCCGAGCCTGGAGTTGTCGTCGACAAGCTTCCCGAGCCTGGCGACGATGTCCGCCCGCGAAGCCCTGAGCACGGAGGAAATCTCGTCGAGCAGGCTTTCCTGGCGCTTCACGTGGTTCCAGGCCGCGCGTCCCCCCACGGCCTCTATCCTCCTCACTCCCGAAGAAGAGGCGCTTTCGGACACTATCCTCATCATTCCTATCTCGCCCGTGGCGCGCGCGTGAGTCCCGCCGCAGAGCTCCCTGCTGTAGTCCCCTATGGAGACCACTCTCACCCTGTCGCCGTACTTCTCCTCGAACACCGCGGTCGCCCCTTCCCTTATCGCTTCGTCGTAGGGAACGTCGGTCCGCGTTTCGACCGCGTCGTCGCGCCTTATCCTCTCGTTGATCAACTCCTCTATCGAGTCGAGTTCGCGTTTTTCGATCGAGGAATGGTGGCTGAAATCGAACCTGAGCCTGTCGGGTCCCACGAACGACCCCGCCTGATTGACGTGCGTTCCCAGGACTTCCTTCAGGGCGGCGTTGAGCACGTGGGTGGAAGTGTGGTGCAGGGCGACCGCCTTTCTGAAACCGGAATCGACCTCCATGCGCACGGGGTCCCCGACGCGGGCTTCCCCCTTCTCGATCCGGACGTGGTGAACGAAAAGCGTCGGGAAAGGCTTTTTCACGTCGAGCACCCCGGCCTCGAAACCATCCCCCGTCATCCTGCCCGCGTCGCCGGTCTGCCCGCCGGATTCGCCGTAGAAGGGAGTGACGTCGGTGAATATCTGGACGTCTTCCCCGGCCCCCGCGGCCTCGGAGATTTTCCCGCCGCTCAGGATGGCGGTTATCGCCCCGTCGGAGCGAAGCGTCTCGTATCCGACGAACCGCGTCGCCGCGGCGGAGGAGAGCGCGGAATAAAGGGACGCGAGACCGTCGTCGCCCGCTCCCTTGCGGGCTTTCCTCGACTTGCTCTTCTGCTTTTCCATCTCCCTGTCGAAACCCTCGCGGTCGATCTCCATCCCCTCGTTTTTCGCTATGTCCTCGGTGAGGTCCAGCGGAAACCCGTAGGTGTCGTAGAGGCTGAACGCCACCTTTCCCGGAAGCTTCCTGTTCCCCGCGCCGAGCGCGGCTATCTCCTCGTTCAGAAGCTCAAGCCCCCTGTCCACGGTCTCAAGGAATCTCTCCTCCTCGCTTTTCACCACCTGGGACACGAAGTCCATCTTTTCCCCGAGCTCGGGATAGGCGTCCGACATGATTTCCTCGACCGCCGGCAGGACCCTGTGAATGAAGGGCTCGTCTATCCCCAGAAACTTCGAATGCCTGACGGCCCTTCTGAGTATCCTTCTCAGAACGTAACCCCTGCCCTCGTTCGAGGGAAACACCCCGTCGGATATGAGAAAGGCAAGAGCCCTCGAGTGGTCGGCTATGACCCTCATGGCGACCTCCGCGGAGCGGTCGGCGGAGTATTCCCTTCCGGAAAGCTCCTCTATTCTTCCTATGACGCCCCTTATGAGGTCGGTTTCGTAGTTGCTCCCGACTCCCTGGAGAACCGCCGCGATCCTCTCGAGTCCGAGACCGGTGTCTATGCTCGGGTCGGGAAGCGGCTTCATCTCCCCCTTTTCGTTTCTCTCAAACTGCATGAACACCAGATTCCAGAGCTCGAGATAGCGGTCGCACTCGCACCCCACGGCGCACCCCGCCCCGCCGCACCCGAAGCTCTCGCCCTGGTCTATCAGTATCTCCGAGCAGGGACCGCAGGGACCGGTGTCTCCCATGGACCAGAAGTTGTCCTTCTCCCCCATTCTCACGATTTTTTCCGCGGGAATCCCCACGGTCCCGTTCCACAGGTCGAACGCCTCGTCGTCGTCTTCGTACACGGTGACCCAGAGCTTTTTCCTGGGAAGGCCGTAAACGCCGGTCACCAGATCCCACCCGTAGGCGATCGCCTCCTCCTTGAAGTAGTCGCCGAAGGAAAAGTTTCCCAGCATCTCGAAAAAAGTGTGGTGCCTGGCCGTGTATCCCACGTTGTCGAGATCGTTGTGCTTCCCGCCGGCCCTGAGGCATTTCTGGGACGAGACGGCCCTTTTGAAATCCCGGGTCTCGGTCCCGGTGAAGACGTTTTTGAACTGGACCATGCCGGCGTTGGTGAAAAGAAGCGTCGGGTCGTTGTCCGGCACGAGGGACGAACTGCGCACCGGTTCGTGACCCCTTTCGGAAAAATAGTCGATAAACTTCTTCCTTGCCTCGTGTCCTTTCATTCGCAAACTCCCCGCCGCAGGGACCGCAGGCTACAACCCCCCGCCCGGACGGAAAAATATAACAGGAATGGTGGAAAACTGAATTGGAAAAGGCTCCGCGGGAGCGCCGAAGCGCTCACGCGCGGTGCGCCCCGAGCGCGTCTTCCTCGACTCCGGTCACGGCGTAGCACAGACGTCCTCCCACGCTCTCGCGTCTCACCTCGAGGTAGTCCTTCACGCTTTCCCGAAAATCCTTCGAAACGAATATGCTCCATCCTCGGGCCCCGTCGCAAAGCGCCCTGGCCTCGCTCACGAAAGTCCCGGCCTCGGCAAAGACGCCGGAATCGGGAGGGACTGACAGGTCGGCCGAGGAGATGCCCGCCTTGACCTTCGTCCCCGACCTCGCGGCCGACGCCTCGCGGTCCTCGGCTCCGCCGAAAAACTGCATCATTTCGACCGCGCAGCACACCGACCTCAGTTCCGCGGCTTTCCTGCCGCCGGCCCCGGCGTCGGAGAAGAAAGCCACGACCTCGTCCCGAAGCACGGTCTCCACCACTCCCCCGAAGGAATCGACGAAATTCGAAAGGGATTTTCTGTACTCCGCCGTGAGAAAATCAATCTCGGAGGGCTCGAGGTCGACGACGAAAGCGTCGAAGTCCGCTATCTTCGCCACCAGTACCGACACCCCGGTTCTTTCCCCGGGGGAACTAGGGTCCCGCGAAACGGCAGGGAGAACGTCCTCCGTCTGGGCGGAGAGCGCGGAGAGTCTCTCCGCGACCCCGGAACCGCCTCGGTCTTCGGAGCCGGGCGAAGGGTCCGGCTCCCGTCCCCCGGGAACTATCTTCGGGCGGAAAGACGGCGTCGGTTCGCCGTCCCCCGCGGAGGGATCTTCAGGGTCCTCGGCGCCGGCGGGGTCCGCGCCTTCGTCCGCGGGGTCCGCGGAACCGTCGTCCGCCGCCCGTTCCCCTGACGGGGCGGAGGCGATGGAGGAAGCCATTTCGTTGAACTCGCGGGCGAGCCTCGCGACGCCGGGGTCCGCGGCCGCGGACCCCGGGTCCAGCCTCGCGGAGCGGTCCCCGCGGGACAGGCGCCTCATCGCGTCCGAAAAATCCCCCAGGAACCTCATGGAGCGGGCGTTCATAGCGCGAAGGAAGAACGAAAGGACGACGGCCAGAATGGAACCGGCCAGAAGACTCCAGAGCGCGACGTTGAGATAGGTCCCGTCGACCGACGGAGTCCTTACGCCGACGAGCACGGTCTTTCCCTCGGGACCCTTGAGCGGCAGCTTCTCGAAACCCTTGTCCTCCTGAACCCCGAAACTTTTCTCGAGCACCCCGTTTCTGTCGAGAAGCCTCACGTACCCGACATCGCTTCTCGTGTTGAGAATGCTTCTCGAATGCTCGGCGAAAAGCTCCTCCTCGCCGAACACGTTTTCCATTTCCGCGGTTCTCATCTGCGCGTACCTTGCCGGGAAATAGAAGTACTGGAACATGAAAACGACGCAGGAAGACACGAGGAGACAGAAAAGGAACACCGGGAGAAACGCGCCAGGGCGGTAAGTGCTTTCGCGGTTTTTCAGATGCGGGTTCAAGGTGCGAATTCCATCCGGAAGCTCGGCGGCGTCCCTGCCGCGGGAGGCGTCGGAAAATACGACGAGCCGGGGCTAGGCCCGGGCCGCGACCACGGAAACCCTGGTTCCGCGTCTCCTGGATTTTTCGAACTTGACGACGCCGTCGGAGAGCGCGAATATGGTGTAGTCCCTGCCGAGTCCCACGTTGGAGCCGGGCTTGATGCTGGTTCCGCGCTGCCTTACTATTATGTTCCCTTTTCTAACGGACTGTCCCCCGAACTTCTTGACTCCCAGCCTCTTGCCTATGGAGTCTCTTCCGTTCTTGGAACTTCCGCCGCCTTTTTTGGTGGACATGTGTGCCGCCTCCGCGAATCAGGCGCTTATCTCGGTTATCTCGACCCTGGTCAGGTTCTGGCGATGGCCGGCCTTTCTCCTGTACCCCTTCCTTCTCTTGAACTTGAAGACCACGATCTTGTCGCCCTTTCTCTGGCCTATTATCCTACCGGAAACGCTCGCGTTTTCCACAAGAGGACTTCCGACCCTGACGTCTTCCCCGGAAGCCGAAACCAGCATGACCTCGCCGAAGCTCACGGCCTCTCCCTCCTCGCCCGGAATCTTCTCTATGTCTATGACGTCGCCCGGCCTGACCACGTACTGTTTTCCGCCGGTCTTTATGACAGCGTGCATTGTGTCCTCCGCTCTCTAAAACCTAATAGAAGTTGCTGTATGCTAGCAAAACCTACGCGGTTCAGAATTTCGCGCTTCTTTCTCCAGCGGAGACTTGCCCGGTTTGCCTTGACAACTCAAGGTCTTACATCCGATCCACGCGCTAGCCAAGCAGGCCTCGCGACCGTTTGCTTGCTCCGGGGAGTTCCCGGCATTATCTGTTGTATCCACGCCTGCGACAATGCCATTTCGGGCAGTAAGGTCGTTTAAGAGCTTTTTTCAGCTCACCTTGTCAGCCGCTTCGGCGCAGGTTTCAAGTCTAGCAAGCGAGGCCGACGGTGTCAATACTTACATCTTTTGCTTCATCAGCTTTCAGCGAACAGCTGAAAACCCCAGCCAAATGAAGATGCTATTTTGCCTGCCGGAAAATCCGTTTGTCAAATGCCGTCGGCGAGGTTCCACGTTTCGACGCGCGAGTAGCGGGACCCGCCGGGGCGAAGTTCGCTTTCGACCAGTCCGACGCTTCGGATGACGAATCTCTCCGCTTCGGGACCCGAAACTCCCCGCGCGCCCCCGAAGACGCCCCCCACCCGCCCCACCGTAACGTGGGGAACGAACTTCCCCTTCGTCCCGCCGAAGCCGTTTTTCGAAACGGCGGCATCCACCGCGTCGAAAAGACGGCGGAACCGCGGAGAGGGCGAAAGCGAGACGGCGAGGACCCTGGGGGACCTCGGACCGGGAAACACGCGCAGCCCCGAGAACCCCGATTCGACCCCGCCCGAGCCGGAAACGCGCTCGCCCACGTCCCTCGAGAGACCCCCGACGTCCGCTTCCCCCACCTCTCCGAGGAACCTGAGAGTCACGTGAAACTTCTCCGGCGGCTCCCACCTGACTCCCGCCACTTCGCCCGAGAGCGACCGCGCGTAGGAAGCCAGGGCGTCCCGCGCCCCCTTCGGGAGAAAGGCCGCGACGAAAAGCCTCAAGCACTCACTCCCGCGGCCCTTCGGGGCACCACGAGGAAAAGGAATCGTCCGGGCCCGCGGAGAGAGGGACCTTGTTTTCTCCGTTGAGGTACATGACGTGTATTTTTCTCTTCCCCCTCTTTTTCGAGGAGAAGGCTATGTAGTGACCGTCGGGAGACCACGAAGGATGCTCGTTTCTTCCCGAAGACGTAAGCTTCCTCTCCCCCGCTCCGTTCGCTCCCACGGTGTATATGTCGGCGTCGGACTTCTTCACCCTCACAAACGCTATGCGGTCGACCGAAGGGTTCGGGGACCAGACCGGGTCGGTGTTGTAGCCCTTCGACGTGATTCTGGTCGCGGGTCCTCCCGACGAGCTCATCACGTAGACGTTCGGCGTTCCCGACCTGTCCGACACGAAGGCGATTCTGCTCCCGTCGGGAGACCAGGAGGGAGAGACCTCTATGGCGGCGGATTCGGTAAGCCTGTCTTCCATCCCCCCTTCCGGCGAAGCCACGTATATGTCCCCGCCGCGGCTGAACGCTATGCGGGAGCCGTCGGGGGACCAGCGCGGAGAATTGTCCAGGGAAAGACCGCGGGTTATTCTCCTCCCCACGGCCGGAAGCGGGCCCCGCGTATCGAGCACGTAGAGGTCGTGGTCCCATTTCCTGTCGGAGGTGAAGACCACCCGGCTCCCGTCCCGGGAACAGTCGGGGGACAGAACGAGGGAGCCGTGGTCGGTGAGCCTTCTCGGGTTTTCGCCGTCGTAATCCATTATGAAAAGATCCTTGCCGGCGCCGCGCCCTTTCACGAAAACTATCTCGGAACCGAAAAAGCCGTCGAGACCGGTGAGTTCCTTCATGAGGTCCCCCGCGAACCCGTGGGCCGCGGTTCGGACCTCCGCCGGAGAAACCTCGTATTTTCTCCGCATGAGCCTGTTCATATTCTCCACGTCGTAGACCGTGAGGTCGTAGACGATTCCGCGGGAAGAGGCGTCGAAGCTCCCGCTCACCAGGTATTCGGTCTTCTTTTCCCGCAGGTACGCGAAGTCGATCTCCTCTGCCGAGGCGGAAAAGAGTATGCTGGCGGGGCGGACGTCGAAGAGGGCGGCGTTGGCGAGGTCGTTTCTCAGCACCCCGGTAAAAGTCTTCCCGTCGGCGGTCACCTTGCCGGAGGCCCTGAGGACCGAGACGGCCACCGGGATTTTCTCGATGGGAGAGAACACCGGCGGAAGCATTATCTGCGCCGTCGCCGGGGCGGAGAATAGCAGAAGGAGGAAGAAAGCTGAAAAGCGCGGTCTCATCTTTTTCTCAAGCGGCGGGGAACGAACCGGACGGCCGCGGCGGCCCGAAACCGTTTCTCCGCATCAGTCCCCGAGCTCGACGTTCCAGTAGGACATGTCGACGAAACTCAGGAAAGGTTCCCACTCCTCGTACCTTACGGTCCTCACGTGAAGATTGGAAAAAAGGCCCGCCGCGGGCTTCACCGGCCTGCAAAGCAGCTTCATGCCCGCCTGCTCGGGGGTCTTTCCTCCCTTTTTCCTGTTGCACGCGACGCAGCAGCAGACGACGTTGTCCCAGGTGCTCCGCCCTCCCATCGACCTCGGAACCACGTGGTCTAGCGTGAGGTCGCGCTTGGCGAACTTCCCGGCGCAGTACTGGCAGGCGTCGCCGTCGCGGCGGAATATGTTTATCCTGTTGAACTTCGGCTGCCTGCGGTGGTATCCGTCGTACCTGACCAGGATTATCACCCTGGGAGCTTTTATGACGTTCGTGACGGTCCTCACGCAGTCGTCGCCGCCGGCCGACCTTACGTCCGACCACGAATCGAAGTCGAACGTCTCGTACCGCCCGTTAACCGCCCTGGCGGCGCCCCCGTAGAGAAGAACGAAGGCGCGCCTGAGGCTCGTTACCGAGACGGGCATGAAGAACCTGTTTAGAACCAGCACGGGCGACTGAAGCATATCGGGGGATAATTTACCGATTCGACTGGGTTATTCAAGAACGCGGAGGTCCTTTTATTTCCGCCGTCTTCCGTTAGAATTACACGCGGCGACATGGACGCAGAAACCAACTTCCTGATTCAGGCGGCTCTGGCCGCGGCGCTGTTCGGGGCCATATTCCTTCTTTCCAGATCCAATTCCCGCGCCGAGAAAGAACTCGACCCCGAGGAAAGAAAGTAGCCGATGTTTCCGGAGCTTTTCAGAATAGGAGATTTCGCGGTCTCTTCCTTCGGCGCGATGGTGGCGGCGGCCTTCGCCGTCGCGTTCTGGATCTCCGGCGCCGAGTTCAGGAGAAAGGGAATGTCCGCCGAACTCCACGAGCGCATATTCCTGTTCTCGCTCGCCGGAGGAATAATCGGAGCCAAGCTTCTTTTTCTTCTCGAAAACGTCTCCCTCGGCGAGCTGCTCTCGCGCCCTCTCGACTACCTGCTTCTCAGGGGGGGACTGACTTTCTACGGAGGTTTTTTCCTCGCCCTCGCGGGGGCCTTCGCCGTGACGAAAAGACACGGGGAAAGCTTCTGGAAGGTTCTCGACGCCGCGGCTCCCGCCCTCGCGCTGGCCTACGCCGTGGGAAGGGCGGGATGCTTTCTCGTGGGAGACGACTACGGAGTGGCCTCCGACCTTCCGTGGGCGATGAGCTTTCCCCTGGGCTCCCCGCCGGTTTTCGAGACGGTGCATCCGACCCAGCTCTACGAGATAACGGCGATGTCGCTCGTGTTCGCCCTGCTGTGGAGAATGAGGAAAGCCGAAAGACCCGCGGGGCAGCTCGCGGGCGCGTACCTCGCGCTCGCCGGAACGGAGAGGTTTCTCGTGGAGTTCATAAGAACCACGACCGAAAGTCCCCTGCCGGGTCTCTCCGTGGCGCAGGTCATGGCCGTCGCGGTCGTCGCGGTCGGAGCCGTGAAATACGCGGCGCCCTCCAAGCGGAAAGACGGCGGCGTCCGGAATCGCGCTCCACGTGAAAAAGCTCCGGATGACTAGACCTTCCGGAGACGATTTCGCCGCCGCGGTTTCGGGCGGGCTTTTTTCGCTGTCGCTTCTCTCCCCCTGGTTCGGGGTTCTCGGCTGGACGTGCTTCGTCCCGCTGCTGTGGGTTCTTCGGGGAAAACGGCCTCTCGCGGCGCTTCGGCTGGGGATGGTGGCGGGAACCTCGATGAACCTGCTCTCGCTCTACTGGCTCTGCGCGACGCTCACCAGGTTCGGAGGAGTGCCCCTTGCCGCGAGCGCGGCGGCGGTGCTAGTCTTCTGCGTCTATTCGTCGCTCCAGTTCGGAATTTTCGCCCTTTTCGTCTCCAGGTGGAAGCTTCTGGATTCGAAGACCCTCGCGGCCGCCCTCACGATCTCGCTTGCGTGGACCGTCGCGGAGCATTTCTTCCCCGTGCTCTTTCCCTACGGAATAGGAGTTTCCCAGGCCCACTACCCGCGGGCGATACAGGCGGTGGACCTGCTGGGCGTGAGCTTCCTCGGGTTTCTCATGTTTTTCGCAAACGTCTGCGTCTTTCACCTGGCCCGCGGGGCGGCCGGGAGAAAAAGACCTTCGCTTCCGCACGTCGCGGCCTGCGCCGCGGTCGCGGCTTTCGTGCTCGGCTACGGCTCATTCGGAATCTCCCGGACGGAGAGACTTCTCGAGAAGGCGCCGGAGATGGAGGTGGGAATGGTCCAGGCGAACTTCGACCACGAAGAAAAGAACACGGACAACGAACCCGAGATAACGAGAAAGCACGGGGAGATGTCCATGGAGCTCGCCGCGGCGGACCTCGTCATCTGGCCGGAGACCTCCGCGCAGTTCTGGTTCGAGCGGGGAACCCCGGTATACCGCACCGAAGACGGAAGAAACGTGGCGCCCGCGGGACACCGGGCGCATTTCCTGGTCGGAGGGCTTTCCTTCTCCAGGAACCCCGAATTCGCGGCGGACGGCATGAGGGAAGAAGACTTCAGGAAATACAACACGGCGTTTCTGCTCGACCCCGAAAGCGGGGTGCTGGGTCACTACAGCAAGACCCGGCTTTTTCTTTTCGGGGAATACTTTCCCTGGATAAACGGCGGTCTGCGGTTTCTCAAGACGGTTTTTCCGATGATCGGGGACCTTACCCCCGGAGAGGGACTCGAGGTGCTCGAGGTTCCCGGCGAGAACGCGAGAATAGGCACCCTCATATGCTACGAGGACATCATGGCCGAGCTTTCCCGGGAATACGCCAACAGGGGAGCGAACCTGCTGGTCAACATAACCAACGACGCGTGGTTCGGAAAAAGCGCGGCCCCTCTCCAGCACCTTCTCCTCTCGGTTCCGAGGGCGGTGGAAACGCGCCGCTACCTGGTCAGGTCCACCAACAGCGGGATAAGCGCGATAATCTCTCCGACCGGAAAGATCGAGGCGAAAACGGGCGTGTTCACCGAGGAAACCCTCACGGGAAAAGTCAGGCTTCTGGATTCCTCGGAGACTCTCTACGGAAAAGTGGGCGACGCGTTTCCGCGCGCGGCGCTCGCGCTGATCGCGCTTTTTCTCCTAAAGACCCACCTCGGGAGAAAATACGCCGACTAGGGCCGAGAGGAGACTATCGTTCTCCTCCCTGGTTCCGACCGTGATCCGCAGGCAGTTTCGTAGTCTCGCGGGAGACTCGAACCTGCGCACCAGAACGCCTTTTTTCACAAGCTCGCCGAAAACGAAACCGGCGTCGTCGACCTCGACGAGAAAGAAATTCGCGTCTGTGGGGTAGACCCTGAGCCCGTCCAGGCGGGAGAGCTCCTCGCCGAGCCTGCTTCTCTCTGCCAGCACGAGATTCACTTTCTCCCTCACGGCTTCGGGGCGCTCGAGCGCCAGGGACATCACCGCCTGGCTGAAGGAGTTCACGTTGTAGGGCATCCTGGCCTTGTTCACCTCGGCCGCGAGCCCGGGGGCGGCGAAAAGCGTTCCGAGCCTCGCTCCGGCGAAGCCGATCTTCGACATCGTTCTCATCACCACGAGGTTTTCATGCTTCTCCACGAGGGGAACGTAGCTTTTCCCCGAGAAGTCGAAATAGGCCTCGTCGACCACCACCACTCCCGCGCTTCGCTCCGCGATTCCGAGAACCCTGTCCTCGGAAAAGGAATTTCCCGTGGGGTTGTTCGGAGTGGCGAGAAAGATCACGTCGGGGTCCCCGCTCCGGATCTTCTCTTCCGCGTCCGCGGCGTCTATGTCGAAATTTCCGTCAAGCTCCGTTTCGACCACTTCCTTTCCCAGCACCAGCGAAGTGAGCTTGTACATGGAGAAAGTCGGAGAGGGAACCATGACGCGGCCCGTCTTGCCGGTAAACGCCGCGACTATCATCTGTATGAACTCGTCCGAACCGTTGCCCAGCAGTATTCCTTCCGGGGGAAAGGACTCGGCGCGGGCGACGGCGGCCCTCACGGCGCGGGCCTCGGGATCCGGATAGCGGTTGATCTCCATCGAGCGGAGCCGCTCGAAAACCTCCTTCTCGAGTTCGGCCGCGACGTCGTAGGGACTTTCGTTGCCGTCGAGCTTCACGCCGCATTCGACCCGGGGAACGGAGTAAGACGACATGCTCCTCACGTTCCGGCATATCCTGCTTCCGATAGAGTCGGAAACCGCCGCGGGCGCTCCCCCCGCTTCTTCTCCCCCGCGCCGCATCAGACCTCCTCCTCGCGCGCGCCGACCGAAAACGCGTGCCCCGAGAGTCCTTCGGCAAGGGCGAGATTCCTGACCGTCCCGCCGAGGGCCGCGAAGCCTTTTTTCGAAACGGATATCGTGCTCGGCATCCTTATGAAATCGCAGACGCTGAGAGGAGAGGCGAAACGCGCCGCTCCTCCCGTGGGAAGCACGTGGCTCGGACCCGCCGCGTAGTCTCCGAAAGGCTCGGTCGAAAGCGGTCCCAGGAACACCGCCCCGGCGTGCCTCACGTCACGGAGAAGGGACCTGGGGGACCTGACGCAGAGCTCCAGGTGCTCGGGAGCGAAGGCGTTCGACACGGAAACGGCCTGGGAGAGATTCTCCGTCACGTACACGGCGCCGTTTCTCTCGAGCGCCGCGGCGGCGATGTCCTTTCTCGGGAGCTGGGAGAGGCGCGAGAGCGTCCGCTTCTTGACTTCCCTTCCGTAGGCGGAGGAAGTGGTGACGAGGGTCGCCACGGCCATTTCGTCGTGTTCGGCCTGCGCGAGCAGGTCGGCCGCCACCCAGCCCGGGGGACACGAACCGTCGGCGATGACCAGAACCTCCGTGGGCCCGGCGGGCATGTCCACGTCGCAGAAACCGTAGACGAGCTTCTTGGCTATCGTGACGTAGACGTTTCCGGGGCCCACTATCTTGTCCACGGCGGAGACGCTCGCGGTTCCGAAAGCCAGGGCGGCCACGGCGTGCGCCCCGCCCACCTTGTAGACGCGGCTCACGCCCGCGATCTCGCAGGCCACGAGCACTTCGGGATTCACCCGGCCCGCGGGACAGGGAGTGACGACGCTTATTTCCTCCACTCCCGCCACCTTCGCCGGCACGGCCGTCATGATCACGGTCGAGGGATAGGACGCTTTTCCGCCCGGAACGTACACCCCGACTTTCTCTATCGGCCTTACGAGCCACCCCAGCTGGTTTCCGAGCGAATCCCTGTAGGACGCGCTTTTCGGGAGCTTTTTTCTCTGGTAGGCGCGGACGCGCGAGGCGGCCTTGCGCAGGTCCTTCGCGACGGCCGGGGAAACGGCTTTCCTCGCCTCCTCGAACTCGCTTTGCGAAACCGTCACGTCCTTCGCGCCGACGGCCGTGCCGTCGAATTTTCTGGCGTAGCGGAAAAGAGCCCTGTCGCCGTTTCGGCGCACGTCCTCGACGATCTTTTCCGTCCGCGCGACGAGTTCCGGGTCCAGGCGGGAAACCGTCTTGCGTATCTCCTCCGTCTTTTTTTCCAGATTCTTCGAACCGATTCTTACGAATTTCATCTCGACTTTTTCCCGAAAGAAAAGGCGTTTCCCGCACCCGCCGTAGAGGCCGAAGTCAGGTTTCCTCGCAGGTTCCTTCCCCGAAACCCGTTTCGATAAGCCTCGAAACCTCCTCCATCGCCTCCCGCGAATCCTCGCCCTCTACGGTGACGACGATCTCCGTGCCCCTGATGGCGGCGAGGGAAAGAACTCCCAGTATGCTCTTGGCGTCTATCTCGAAGCTCTCCTTCCTTATGATTATACTGGAACTGAACCTGCTTGTGAGAGCGACCAGAACCGCGGCCGCCCGGGCGTGGAGTCCCAGGCGGTTCCTTATCGTGAAATTTCTTACGAGAGCCTCGCCCGGCAACTCACTCCTCCCCTGTCCGGAACATGGAAACGTCGAGACCGGAATTCACGCGCAGGTCCTCTCCGTACGCGACGTCGAGTCCGTAGCCCGAGGACTCGAACCGAAGCCTCGAGGGGAAATAAAGACCCGTGGCGAGCTTTCTGAAGCCGGAATAGACTATCGTCGACGCGACGCCGTCGGGGGATTCGTAATCCACCCTGCTCACGACGTTTCTTCGGGGATCGACCGTGACTTCGAGACGCCTGTCTCCCGAAAACGAAAAAAGTATCTCCCCTCCCCCGCCGGCGCGGCGCGCCGCGTAGTTTTCGCCGGGAATCTCGACGGGAAGTCTCGCGGTGAGAAAGGCCACGAGATCCCGCATCTCCAGGCCGGAGGGAAGCCCCGGGTAGAGGTAGGACAGCCTGAAGTTCTCCGCGTCGTCGAAAACTATCTCTTCCATGGAGGTTTTCATTCTCACGCTCTCTCCGTCCGAAACGACCGTGGCCAGCGTCTCGCCGAAAGGAGCCAGCAGCGCGACTCTGAGAAACCCGGGATTGCGCGCCAGGGTCACCTGGTCGAAGAACATCCGCCCGCGCGGAGACTCTATGGACACGCCCGCTCGGGACCTGACGGAAACGAATCCCGCGTGGGTATTCTTGGCCCCGGCAAGCGCGGCGGCCAGGTCGGCTTCGGCAAGCGGCTCCGCCGGGGGCTTCGCGGCGCAGGAAAGAAGGAGAATAGCTGTCAGGAAAAAAACGCGGCTATGCCTCATCCGAACCGAATCCTTCCACCTTTTCCAACAGTCTTCGCCGGATCTTTTCGTCTTCGGGAGTGACTATCTTCTTCGAATCCAGGAGCGAAAGAGCCCTCTCGTATTTCTCCCCTGCGAGCGCGCTTTCGCCGGTTTTCGCGTACACGTCGCCCAGGTGCTCCATTATCTCGGGGTCGTCGGGAGAAATCTCCGCCGCGCGGAGCAGGTGTTCGAGAGCCGTGGCGAAATCCCCCCTCTGGTAGTAGACCCACCCGAGGCTGTCGATTATGTAGCCCCGGTCGGGAGCGAGCTCCATGGCCTTCCTTATCAGCCGCTCCGCGTAATCGAGCCTTTCCCCGCGCTCGGCGTACGTGTACCCCACGAAGTTCATGGCGTCGAAATTCTCCGGGTTTTTCTCCACGATGCCTTCCATGACGGAGACGGCCTCCGCCACCCTGCCGCTTCGGTAGTGGGAAACCCCGAGCGAATAGGCGACGGTCTCGTCGCCGGGATGACTCTCGAGGTATCCGCCGTACACGGAGACCGAGTCCTCCGGCCTTCCCAGCCTTCCGTAAAGAGACCCGAGAGAACTTGCGAGCGTCGGGTCGTCGGGGTGTTTTCCGTAGAGATTCTCGAGAATCTCCACGGCCTTTTCTGCCGAACCTTCGAGTTCGTGTATGCGCGCGCGGTGGATCCGCGCGTTTACGTGAAATTCCGAGCTCTCGGGTATGGCCGCCAGAAGCCCGGCCGACCCGGAGTAGTCTTCGAGCTCGGTGCGGGCGACGGCGGCGTAGTACTTCGCGGCGGCGTTGCCCGGAGCCCGTTCGAGGACCCTGGCGAACTTGTCCGCGGCCTCGGCGTACCTTCCGCTTTCAAGGTAGAGGAGTCCCATCCTGTACTTGATCTCGAGATTCACGGGGTCCATGACCTCCGCGTTTCCGTACTGCTCTATCGCTCCCTCGAACCTGCGGTTCCTGTAGAGCATGTTTCCGTAGGAAATGAAGATGTCCCTGTAGGGAGAGAACCTCCTTATCGCGTCCTCGTAGTAATCTATGGCCTCGGACGTTCTTTTCGCCCGCTCGAGGGTTTCCACGAGTCCGAGAAACGCCGGGTAGTATCTCGGGTGGATGTCGAGAGCCCTTTTGTAGTGCCCGACCGCGGCGTCGAGATCGTTCTCCCTCGCGGAGATGTTTCCCAGGTAGAAGTGGCCCCTCACGTCCGTCGGTCTCGCGGAGAGGCTCTTTTCCGCGTACTCGCGGGCCGAAGAGAGATTTCCCGAGCGCAGTTCGCCCGCGCAGAGAAGCAGGTACGTCTCCCCGTCCCCCGGGTCGAGCTCGGCGGCCGCGACAAGAGATTCCCTGCCCTTGCGCCTCGATGCGTCGTCGGGACGGGCGAGATAGGCGCGCCCGAGCTCCTTTCGCGGAGAGGGATTGGAAGGGTCGAGCCTTACGGATTCGTCGAACTTCCCGACGGCCCGCTCCCTCATGCCGAGGATCATGTAGACGAAGCCGAGCCGGTACTTGATCTCGGAAGATCCGGGGTCGAGAAGTTCCGCCTTTCCGAGTTCCTCCGCCGCGCGGCGAAAATCGCCCCTCTCGAGATAAATTCCGGAGAGCGCGAAACGGTAGTAGGCCGACGCCTGCCCGCGGGCTTCGGAATCCCCGGACATCCCGGGAGAAAACGCCGACGGCCGACCCGCGCAGGAAAGACACAGCGTCAGAAGAAAAAGAAGAAAAGCCTTTTTCCGAAAAACGGTTTTCGCCAAGACCATCTGAATTCACCCGGATTTCGGGTTCCGGAGACCGCCCGGCCCGATACGCCGCGGCGGAGCGTCGGACGCGCGGCCGGTCCGCGCGGGAAAAATCCGGGAGACGTTCCCGAAAGCCCCTTTACCCGAACAACCTCACCGGGAGCATGATAACAAAAATTTCCGCTTAAATACATACCGGCCGGAAAACCGCCTTCGGCCCCCGGCGACCCGGTCACGGGGCCGCATGCCGGGAGCGGTTTCCGATTGACAGCCCGCGCGGCGTTGGTTTTATTTCAAGCCTCCGATGGACTCCGCGGAAGATATATACGGGAAGGTTTTCGAAGGGAAGAGAATATCCCCCGGGGAAGCTCTTTTTCTTCTCGAGGAAGCGGACCTGCTGCGTCTGGGAGCGCTGGCGGACCTCGCCAGGAAAAGGCGCAATCCCGAAAACATAGTGACCTTCGTCGCCGACACCAATCCCAACTACACGAACGTCTGCGACACCGAGTGTCTTTTCTGCGCCTTCTGGAGACCGCCCGGGGCGCACGACGCCTACACGATGAGCGTGGACAAGGTGATGGAAGTCCTCCGCACGTCCTATCACAACGGCGCCACCACCGTCCTGCTCCAGGGCGGGCACAACCCGGAGCTTCGGCTCGACTACTACCTGGAGATAGTCAGGAGGGCGAGAGCGGAGATACCCGACCTTCATCTCCACGCGTTTTCCGCCCCCGAGATAGCCGCGGTGGCAAAGTACGAGAACCTGGACACGAAGCGCGTTCTGCAGAGTCTCTGGGACGCCGGGCTGCGGACGATACCCGGGGGAGGAGCCGAGGTGCTCTCCAACAGGTCGAGAAAAAGGATAAGCCCCCTCAAGATAGACGCGGACGAGTGGATGAGGATAACGAGGGAAGCTCACCAGACGGGTTTCAGGACGACCGCCACCATGATGTTCGGACACCTGGAGGAAAACGAGGACATAGTCGAGCATCTGGAAAGAACAAGGAATCTTCAGGACGAAACGGGAAACTTCCTCGCCTTCATTCCGTGGACGTTCAAGCCGAAAAACACCCTGCTCGAAAAAAGGCTCAAGGAAGAGGTCGGGGGACAGAGATATCTCAGGGTTCTTTCCGTGTGCAGGATATTTCTCGACAACTTCACCCACATACAGGGCTCGTGGTTCACCCAGGGAAAGAAAATGGGCTCCATGTCCATGCACTACGGCGCAAGCGACCTCGGAGGAACGCTCTACGACGAAAACGTTCTGGGCTGCGCGGAGAACAAGATCCGCTCGACCGTGGACGAACTCGTTCACATGATAAAAAGCGCGGGGTTCATTCCCGCCCAGAGAAACACCTGCTACGAGATACTGAGGCGTTTCTAGTCACGACTACAATCGCTTAGGCGGATGAGACTCCAAACTTCCGCGAAAGGTGCCGTCCGATCAGCCGACCGGCGGACATCACAGGGGAGGACCGCCGCGGGAGTCGGGACTACCAGTTGAATCTTCCCTGGAGGGAGAGTCCGTGTTCGGGTTCGCCCCCGCCGGTCTCCGCGCGCCGGGCTTCCAGAGACACGTCGAACGTCCCGCCCATGCTCAGACGGCTCCCGGCCCTGTAGTTCCTGCCGTCTCCGCCCGCGCGTCCGAAAGCCCCGTAAGGGGTGAGCAGTCCACCGTCTCCAAGCGCCGCAAAACCGTAGGCGACCTCCGTCTCCAGACCGAACTCCCGCCCCGAACCCGAAACGCCAAGCTCCGACGCCCGCTCGCTCTCCCACAGACCCCGCACTCCGCTCGCGCTCTCTCCGTAGGCGGGAAGCACCCTCATCGAAAGACCCCGCCCGTCTCCTCCGGGATCGAAACGCACCGAACCTCCCACTCCCCACTCCTTCGCGTCTCCCTGGTGAAACAGAAGCCCGCGACCCCTCGCCTCCACGGCGAGCCCGAAGGACGACGCGTACGCCACCCCTCCGCCGAGTTCTCCTCCCACTCCCGTCTCTCCGTCCCCGCCGTCGCGGCGTATTCCGAACTCCACCGAAGGAACGAGCGAAGACCCCGAACCGACCGAAATCGCGTGTGAACCCTCAAGCGCCGCCCGCAGACGGTTGGTGCCGACCCTGATCCCCTCTATCCGGCCCCCGTCGTCCTTCACCCTCATCCGCGCAATCCACGCCTCCCCCTTGAGGGAAAGCGCCGAGCCTCCGCCGCCCAGCAGACGAAGGTTCGCTCCCGTAGCCAGGGTTCCGAGTCTCGCGGCCGCGCGCTGCCGTCCGGCTATCTCAGCGTCGTCCATCCTTATCTCCCCGAATCCCCAGCCCCCGGAGACCCACACGTCGAGCCTCCGGGAAACGGAAAGACCCGCGTAGGGATGGAAGCTGTTCATCCTGCTCCCGTACTCTCCGCTCACCCGGGTTCCCTCCCCCCTGCCCGTGTAGTCGAACGACCCCTGCGACCACGAAGTCGCAACTCCGACCAGCAAGCTTCGCCCGAACAGATAGTCCGCTCCCAGGTGCCCCGAAACGAGCCTCCCGTCCCAGTCCACCACGGAACCGCTGTTGCCTGAAAGGTTCCGGTAATCTCCAGACATCCACACCCCGAGACCTCCGCGGCCCCGGGAACCGGGGACTTCCCCCGAGGACTCTTCCCCCGCCACCGAGGCGTAAGACTCTCCGCCCGGCGAGTCGTAACCCCCCGCCAAGGAGACGGAAAAATAGGAACCGTCCACGGAGTCGAGCAGCGAAAGCGTCTCTCCGTCCTCAAACTCTCCCAGCCGAAGCCCGGGCTCGACAAGCCAAGACTTCTCCCCGTCCGAAGCCGAGACGTTGAGCGACGAGGCGCTTCCGCCTCCGGTCATGGCGTCGTCTATGCGAGAGGTTATCGCTTCCAGAGCGCTCGCCGTCATCGCCCGCGAAAGCTCCGGCAGTATCGCCCTGTTCACTTCTCCGAAGCGACGCTTTACGTAGTCTATCTGGTAGACCAGGGCGAACGGAGAGAAACCTCTCACGTCCGCGCACACCTTCTCTCCTTCGGTGGAGGAGGAAAGCTCTTCCCATGAGCCGTTCGAGAACCTTATGATGTAGAGGCGCTGCTGTCCGGCGGCCCGGCGCAGTCCCTCGGTTATCGGAAGGCATACCCGCACGGGACTGTCGGGCACGGGGGAAACGTCTATGTCCACCAGCACGTGATCGGCGTCGGTTCCCGTGTATCCGAAAAGATCGGAGTCTATCTCCTGATCAGTAGGCCCCAGGGTGACGGTGAGTTCTTCTATCATGGAGCCTCCGCTCTCAAGCTCCGAAGGCAGAACCACCTCAAGTCCCGTGTCCGCCGGAAGCGTGGAATCCACCGTCACCGTCGTGTCTCCCACGGAGAACTCTCCCGACATGCCCGCGTCCACCATCTTCTCGTCGTCGTTCAATATCACCGCCCCGGCGGAGGAATTCCGCGGGTCTATCTGGCCGTCGGAGGTCTCGGTGAGACTCAGCGTGAAGGTCTCGTTCCCTTCGGCCTCGTCGTCTCCCGTAACCGTCACCGCCACGGTCCTGGTCGTCTCCCCCGGGGAGAAGGTGACGGTTCCCGAAGCCGCGACGTAGTCGCTTCCAGCCTCCGCCGTCCCGTCCGCCGTGGCGTAGCTCACCGACACTTCCTGCCTTCTCGCCGGAGCGAGGGTCACGGTGAACTCCGCCCGCGCGGAACTTCCCGAGTCTCCCTCCGTCACCTCTCCTCCACCGCTTAACGAGAGTATGGAGAAATCGTCGTCGAGATTGGTGAACGGCACCTCCACGGGACCGAGTCCCCTGTAGTCGGCGTCGCCGGGCGGAGTGGCCGTGGCCGCCGCCGTGGAGAAAGCCAGTCTTATATTGTATTCCACGTCCCCGTCGAGATCATCGTCGTCGACTCCCGTAACCGTCACGGCCTGCGGGGTGTTCCAGTTAGTCGGGGTGAAATCGAGCGTCGGGTCGGGGTCGTCCTCCGACGCCTTCACCGTCCCCTCCGTCGTGTCCCCGCTCGTCACCGTAACCGTCACGTCTGCCGTCGGCTCGCTTGAAAGCGCCACGCGCAGTTCCACGGTTCCGGCGTTGCCTTCCGTAGTACTGCGTAGCGACCGCTCCGGCGTTACCCTCGCCCCCGCAGCGTCGTCGTCGGTCGTCGTCACGCTCACGGTCTCCGAAGACAGACCGTTGTAATCACTGTCCCCGCTGGACGAGGGATCAAGCGTGACGTTGTAGGTCTGATCCCCGTCGTCCACGGCGTCGTCCACCGCCGTCACCGTCACCGTCCGCGCAGCAGCCCAGTTCTGAGTCGTGAAAGTAAGCGACGACGGAGACACCGTCCCCTCCGTCGCGTCCCCGCTGCTCACCCCTACGGTCACGTCCGCCGTCGGCTCGCTCCCGAGTTTCACCGTGAACGTCCCGGCCCGTCCCGCCCCGCTCGCCTCCGTCACCGTAAGACTCGTCTCGCTCACCACCAGCCTGACGCTCTCGTCGTCGGCCACCGTCGCCGTGAACGTCACGTCCGAGACGCTGTCGTACTCGTCC
The DNA here is from genome assembly GCA_965243595.1 of Thermodesulfobacteriota bacterium. Classification (GTDB taxonomy): domain Bacteria; phylum Desulfobacterota_D; class UBA1144; order Nemesobacterales; family Nemesobacteraceae; genus Nemesobacter. Next base: position 939,207 of record OZ251569.1, on the reverse strand, counting down.
GAACTGCTCCCGTCCACCACCGCGTGCGTTATCGTCACGCTCTCGTTGGCCGCGTTGCCGTCCTCCACCGCCGAAAGCGTGATCTCCTGGTCCGTGCTCCATATGCCGGTCCCCGACGGAGTGAACGTAAGATCCTGGCTCGAACCCGCCGTCCCTCCGGACTTGTTCACGCTCACCGCCCCGACGTCGGAGCTCGACACCCGAACCACAACGTTGCCCGCAGGCGCCACGGCAAGCTTCACGTTGTACGTGCCGTCGCTTCCACCCTCGGTGAGCGCCAGGGTACCGCTTCGGCTCACCACTATCCCCGGCGGCGGAACCAACGAAATCCACTCCGCATAGTAAAAGTTGTACGCTGGGGTATGGCTAATTCGACCGCGAACCATTGCGATGACCACTCCGCCGTTGGTTATCATGGCTTGGGTCGGTGTGATGTTCGCGGTAAGAGTCTTCGCATTGCGGTTAGGTTTGTCGACGAGTGCCGTGCACCCGCTAGGAAGGCTTGTGCCGGTCTTGGTTGCCGGTTCCACCACCGTCCAGGTGCAAGCCAGCATTGCATCCCCGCCATAATTTCGTGAATTTCTGTTGCTAACTTCAACTGTGACGGACTGCTGAGTCTGAGTCGCTACGAGAGATGTCGTCGTCACGTCATAAGTCGGGGCGGGAGGGGAGCTCGAACTCCACTTCAGCGGGTTCGGCTGGGCGACAGCCCAAGGCGAAAGAAGCGAGGCGCCCGCCACAGAAACAAAAACCAGCAGGAAAACCCACGCCCAGAACACGGGAAATTCCGCGCGCGCTCTATGTTGAAATAGGGGGGGGGTATCATGAAAGCGGCTCCCGTCTGGCCCGTCATGCGCGTCGCGCGGGGATCTCCAGTCCTCGGGCGTCTTGTCGACTACCGAAAAGCGCGTCCGAAGCTTCGTTTCGGCTCTATCCTTCATTCCTTGCCTCCGCAACCGCAAAACTACTAGAAGGCAATTGAGGCTGTCGGACTTTGGCCCGCGGCAGGCAGAAAAAAGGTAAAATACGTAAAAGCTCCGCAATATCGGCCAGAAAATCGTGATTTCTGGTCGTTTTCGTCTGTAAAAAGCCTCGATTCAGCTCAATTCTCATTAAGTCCGACAGTCTCAATTGTAAAAGCATTTCAACCCCGTGTCAAGAGAGATGACGCTCTCCACCCCTCCCCGTTCTGAAAAAAAGCCCAGACCCCCGGCCGGTTTCCCGCGGCGAGGACGACCGTTCCGCCGGATCCCGGAGGCGTCCGCCGCGAAGCAGTCCCCGATGTTGTCCGCCGTTATTCCCTCCGTGACCATCACGTCGAGAAACGGAAGCGCCAGCTTGGCGGCCTTCACGTACCCGGGACCGAAACCCGACGCGGGAAATATCATTCACGAAATCCGCTCCCGCCTTCCGGGCGTTCACCATCTCGGGAGCCCGGCGTGGTCCTTCGGGACGAATATTACCCCCCGGAAGTGAGAATTCGGATAGTGAAGGACTTCTGCTCCTACGTTTACGAGAACTACGGCAGGTTCCCCGCCTTTCTCGACCCGATGTTCGTAAGGCTGGTGTTCCAGGCCCACCACCTGGACCTCGATTTCTACGACAGGCACTTCGAGGAAGGCTCCTACCACGAAACCCACAGGGAGCACTTCAGGCTCTGGCGCCCGGAGATGGAGGACCCCTTCGGGAAACGCGGCGGAAAAACCTGAACCCCGGGCGCGCGGGAAACTTCCTCGCCTTCATTCCGTGGATGTTCAAGCCGAAAAACACCCTGCTCGAAAAAGGCTCAGGGAAGAGGTCGGGGGACAGAGACATCTCAGGGTTCTTTCCGCATGCGGGATATTTCTCGACAACTTCACCCACATACAGGGCTCGTTCACCCAGGGAAAGAAAATGGGCTCCATGTCCATGCGCTACGGCGCAAGCGACCTAGGCGGAACGCTCTACGACGAAAACGTTCCGGGCTGCGCGGAGAACAAGATCCGCTCGACCGTGGACGAACTCGTGCACATGATAAAAAGCGCGGGGTTCATTCCCGCACAGAGAAACACCTGCTACGAGATAATGAGGCGTTTCTAGTCACGACTACAATCGCTTAGGCGGATGAGACTCCGAACTTCCGCGAAAGGTGCCGTCCGATCAGCCGACCGGCAGACATCACCGGGGAGAACCGTCGCGGGCGCCGAGTCTACCAGTTGAGTCTTCCCTGGAGGGAGAGTCCGTGTTCGGGTTCGCCCCCGCCGGTCTCCGCGCGCCGGGCTTCCAGAGACACGTCGAACGTCCCGCCCATGCTCAAGCGGCTCCCGGCCCTGTAGTTCCGACCGTCACCGCCCGCGCGTCCGAGGGCCCCGTAAGGAGTGAGCAGTCCACCGTCTCCAAGAGCCGCAAACCCGTAGGCGACTTCCGTCTCCAGACCGAACTCCCGACCCGAACCCGAAACGCCAAGCTCCGACGCTCTCTCGCTCTCCCACAAACCCCGCACTCCGCTCGCGCTCTCTCCGTAGCCGGGAAGCACGCTCATGGAGAGTCCCCGGCCGTCTCCTCCAGGGTCGAAACGCACGGAGCCTCCCACTCCCCACTCCTTCGCGTCCCCCTGGTGAAACAGAAGTCCCCTGCCTCTCGCCTCCACGACGAGTCCGAAGGACGACGCGTACGCCATCCCTCCCCCGAGCTCTCCTCCAACTCCCGTCTCTCCGTCCCCGCCGTCCCTGCGTATCCCGAACTCCAAGGAAGGAACCAGCGAAGACCCCGAACCGACGGAAATCGCGTGTGAACCCTCAAGCGCCGCCCGCAGGCGGTTGGTGCCTACCTTGAGCCCCTCTATCCGACCACCGTCGTCCTTCACCCTCATCCGCGCAATCCACGCCTCTCCTTTCAGAGAAAGCGCGGAGGCTCCCTCGCCCAGCAGACGAAGACTGGCTCCCGCAGCCAGGTTTCCCAGACGCGTCGCCGCGCTCTGCCGTCCGGCCACCTCCGCGTCGTCCATCCTTATCTCCCCGAATCCCCAGCCCCCGGAGACCCACACGTCGAGCCTCCGGGAAACGGAAAGTCCCGCGTAGGGATGGAAGCTGTTCATCCTGCTCCCGTACTCTCCGCTCACACGGGTTCCCTCTCCCCTGCCAGTGTAGTCGAACGACCCCTGCGACCACGAAGTCGCCACTCCCACCAGCAAGCTTCGCCCGAACAGGTAGTCCGCTCCCAGGTGCCCGGATATAAGCCTCCCGTCCCAGTCCACCACGGAACCGCTGTTGCCTGAAAGATTCCGGTAATCTCCCGACATCCACACCCCGAGACCTCCGCGCCGGGAACCGGGAACTTCCCCCGAAACATCTTCCCCAGCCGCCGAGGCGTAAGACCCTCCGCCCGGAGGGTCGTAACCCCCCGCCAGGGAGACGGAGAAATAGGAACCGTCCACGGAGTCGAGCAGCGAAAGCGTCTCCCCGTCCTCAAGCTCTCCCAGCCGAAGCCCGGGCTCCACAAGCCAAGACTCCTCCCCGCCCGAAGCGGAGACGTTGAGCGACGAGGCGCTTCCGCCCCCGGCCATGGCGTCGTCTATCCGTCCCGTTATCGCTTCCAGAGTGCTCGCCGTCATCGCCCGCGAAAGCTCCGGCAGTATCGCCCTGTTCACTTCTCCGAAGCGACGCTTTACGTAGTCTATCTGGTAGACAAGCGCGAACGGAGAGAAGCCTCTCACGTCCGCGCACACCATCTCTCCTTCCGTGGCGGAGGAAAGCTCTTCCCACGAGCCGTTCGAGAACCTTATGATGTAGAGGCGCTGCTGTCCGGCGGCGCGGCGCAGCCCCTCCGTTATCGGAAGGCATACCTTGACGGCGCTGTCGGGCACGGGGGAAACGTCTATGTCCACCAGCACGTGATCGTCGTCGGTTCCCGTGTATCCGAAAAGATCGGAGTCTATCTCCCGGTCAGTAGGTTCGAGGGTTACGGTGAGTTCCTCTATCATCGAGCCTCCGCTCTCAAGCTCGGAGGGCAGGACGATTTCCAGTCCCGTGTCCGCCGGAAGCGTGGAATCCACCGTCACCGTCGTGTCTCCCACCGAAAACTCTCCCGACATGGATGCGTCCACCATCTTCTCGTCGTCGTTCAATATGACCGCCCGGGCCGAAGAGTTCTGCGGGTCTATCTGGCCGTTAGGGGTCTCGGTGAGGCTCAGCGTGAACGTCTCGTTCGCTTCCGCCTCGTCGTCTCCCGTAACCGTCACCGCCACCGTCTTTGTCGTCTCTCCCGGGGAGAAGGTCACGGTTCCCGACGCTGCGACGTAGTCGCTTCCCGCCTCCGCCGTCCCGTCCGCCGTGGCGTAGCTTACCGACACTTCCTGCCTCCTCGCCGGAGCGAGGGTCACGGTGAACTCCGCCCGCGCGGAACTCCCCGAGTCTCCCTCCGTCACCTCTCCTCCACCGCTTACCGACAGTATGGAAAGATCGTCGTCGAGGTTCGTGAACGGCACGTCCGCGGGGTCAAGTCCCCTGTAGTTGTCATCGCCTCCGGGAGACGCGGCCGTGGAAAAGGCAAGCCTTATATTGTATTCCACGTCCCCGTCGAGATCCTCGTCGTCGACTCCCGTCACAGTCACCGTCTGCGCCGTGTTCCAGTTAGTCGAGGTGAACGTAAGCGTCGGATCCGGATCGTCCTCCGCCGCCTTCACAATGCCCTCCGTCGTATCCTCGCTCGTCACCGTCACCGTCACGTCCGCCGTAGGCTCGCTTGAAAGCGCCACCCCGAGCTCCACCGTCCCCGCGTTGTCTTCCGTGGTGCTGCGCAGCGACCGCTCCGGCGTTACCCTCGCCCCCGCAACGTCGTCGTCCACTATCGTCCCCGTCGCGCTCCCGTCCGAAATCGTAACGTCGGCCGGACTCTGATTGCCGAGCGTCACCGTCACCGTCTCGTCTCCCTCCACATCGAAATCGTCGGTTACAGGCACGGAAACCGTCTGCGTCAACGAACCCCCCGAAGAAAAGGTGAGCGTCCCCGCCGTAGTGGTAGCGTCGTAGTCCGTCCCCTCCTGCGCCGTCCCCGCCGCCAGCGTCCAGTCCACAGTCACCGCCCGGCTGCTAGCCATGTTCTTCGTCACCGTGAACGCAAGCGTCCCGCCGCTCTCAGACACCGATGCGTCCGCTATCGAAAGCCCCGCGTAATCGTCGTCCGTCACGTTCACCGCGACCGTCTGGTTGTCAACGTTGTCGTATTCGTCCGAACTGTCCACCGCCACCACCGAATGCTTTATCGTCGCGCTCTCGTCGAGCAGGTCCGTGTCCTCGCCGGCCTCCACCGTAACCACCTGGTTCGTGCTCCATATGCCAGTCCCCGAAGGAGTGAACGTAAGCCGCACGCTCGAACTCTTCGTCGTCCCGCCGTCCTTGCTCACCGTCACGTCCCCGTTGTCGCTCGACACCTCCACCACCACGTCCGAAGCCGGCGCCGCCGTAAGCTTCACGTTGTACGTCCCCGCGCTTCCTCCCTCCGTCAGAGCGAGTGCCGTCGCCTGGCTCACGTCTATGTTCGGAGCCTCGTCGTCCGTCACATCCACCGTCACGTCGGAAACGCTCAGCGAAGACGGATACTCACTGGCGCTGCCGCCTACCAAATGCGTGAGCGTCTCGCTCTCGTTCAGAGAATCGTTATCCTCCTCCGCCACTACCGTCACCGTCTGCGCCGTGCTCCATATCTGGCTGTTCGTGTTGTCCGCGTCGAAAGTAAGAGTGATGCTGTTGGCCTTGGCGTTCGTCCCCTTCTTCACCTTCACCTTGTCCCCGTCGCTGCTCGTAACCTCCACAGTCACGCTGGCGCTCGGCTTCGTATCCAGAACCACCGTGTAGTCGCCGCTTCCTCCCTCCGTCAGACTCACCCTGCTCTTGCTCACCGTCACTCCCGCGTCGTCGTCGTCGGTAAGCGTCACGCTCACCTGACCAGGAGTCACTCCCGTCCCGTAGCCGCCCCCGCTCACCGAGTGCGTCACGCTACCCGTCCGGTCCGCCGCGTTGTCCACCTCGTCGTCCACCGCCGTAACCGTTACCGTCTGCGTCCTGCTCCATATCTTGCTGTTCGTGTCGTCGGCGTCGAAAGTGAGCGAAGTCGGATTCACCGTCGCCACTCCCGAAGGAGCCGTAACCGTTACCGTCACCTGCGCCGTCGGCTGGCTCGCGAGCTTCACAGTGTACGTGAACGAATTCCCCGCTCCCGACTCCGCTATCGTCGCGCTGCTCCTCGATATGGTCACGTCCTTCGTATCGTCGTCGGTAAGCGTCACGCTCACCTGACCAGGAGTCACTCCCGTCCCGTAGTCCCCGCCGCTCACCGAGTGCGTTACGCTCCCCGTCCGGTCCGCCGCGTTGTCCACCTCGTCGTCCACCGCCGTAACCGTTACCGTCTGAGCCCTGCTCCATATCTTGCTGTTCGTGTCGTCCGCGTCGAAAGTGAGCGAAGTCGGATTCACCGTCGCCACTCCAGAAGGAGCCGTAACCGTCACCGTCACCTGCGCCGTCGGCTGGCTCGCGAGCTTCACCGTGTACGTGAACGAATTGCCCGACCCGGACTCCGATATAGTCGCGCTGCTCCTCGATACGGTCACGTCCTTCGTATCGTCGTCCGTCGTCGTCACGCTCACGGTCCTCGAAGACAGACCGTTGTAATCACTGTCCCCGCTGGACGAGGGATCAAGCGTGATGTTGTAGGTCTGGTTCCCGTCGTCCACGGCGTCGTCCACCGCCGTCACGGTAACCGTCCGCGTCGTGTCCCAGTTCTGATTCGTGAACGTAAGCGACGAAGGCGACACCGTAGCGTCGGCCGAATTGCCGCTGCTCACCGCTACGGTCACGTCCGCCGTCGGCTCGCTCCCGAGTTTCACCGTGAACGTCCCGGAGCGTCCCGCCCCGCTCGCCTCCGTCACCGTAAGACTCGTCTCGCTCACCACCAGCCTGACGCTCTCGTCGTCGGCCACCGTCGCCGTGAACGCCACGTCGGACACGCTGCCGTAGTCGCTCGAACTGCTCGCGGTCACCACCGAGTGCGTTATCGTCACGCTCTCGTCGTCCGCGTTGCCGTCCTCCACCGCCGAAAGCGTGATCTCCTGATCCGTGCTCCATATGCCATTCCCCGACGGAGTGAACGTAAGATCCTGGCTCGAACCCGCCGTCCCTCCGGACTTGTTCACGCTGACCGCCCCGACGTCGGAGCTCGACACCCGAACCACCACGTTACCCGCGGGCGCCACTGCAAGCTTCACGTTGTACGTGCCGTCGCTTCCACCCTCGGTGAGCGCCAGCGTACTGCTTTGGCTAACCACTATCCCCGGGGGCGTAACCAGAGGAATCCACTCCGCATAGTAAAAGTTGTACGCCTGGGGGTTACTATTCCGACCCCAAGCCATTGCGATGACCACTCCGCCGTTGTCGATCATGGTCTGGGTCGGCGTGATGTTCGCGGTAACAGTCCTTACTCCAATGCGGTTAGGTTTGTCGACGAGTGCCGTGCACCCGCTAGGAAGGCTTGTGCCGGTCTTGGTTGCCGGTTCCACCACCGTCCAGGTGCAGGCCAGCATTGCATCCCCGGCCCAATTTCGTAAATGAATTCCAGTATGTGAATTGGTAACTTGAACTGTGACGGACTGCTGAGTCCGAGTCGCTACGAGAGATGTCGTGGTCACGTCATAAGTCGACTGAAAACCGGTCCCCGTCCACGACGTCGGGTTCGGCTGGGCGACAGCCCGAGGCGAAAGAAGCGAGGCGCCCGCCACAAAAGCAAAAACCAGCAGGAAAACCCTCGCCCGAAACCCTGAAAATCCCGCGCGCGCTCTATGTTGAAATAGGGGGGGGGGGTATCATGAAAGCGGCTCCTGTTTCATTCGTCATGTACGTCGCGCGGAGCTCTCGGAACCCGCGCGCGTTTTACGGAAACCGAAAAACACGCGTGAAGCTCGGTTTCCTCGGTCACCATCCATCTCGGCAACCAGTTTAAAGTTTTCAGTTGCAATGTCAAGAGTCGGACGCTCTCCGCCCCCCCCCCCTAATTCTGAAAAAAGCCCGGTCCTCCCCAACGCTTTCCCGCGACCGGGACGGCCGTTCCGCCGGGTCTCGGAAGCGCTCGGACACGGCCGGAGACGGAATCGTTTGACTTATAACCGTCGCAGGTTTATCACCCTCGCGTCGCCGAATGTCAAAAGTGATATGCGTGGTAAATCAGAAAGGAGGAGCGGTCAACACCAACGACCGCGGTCAATCTTTCCACCTCTCCGGCGGCGGCTCACCGCCGCACGCTTCTCATAGACCTCGACGCCCGGGGAAACGCCGCGAGCGGCCTCGGCGCGGACAAGGAATCGGTCGGGTCGAAAGACGTCCGCAATGTCGTGCAGGGGAAAACGGGGCTCGGGGACGCAAAGAACGGAAACATCCAGACGAACGCCTCGTCCACGCGGCCGAGGCAGAATCCTCCGGTCTTCCGTTTTTCCTCCGCGTTCACCCCGCAAGCTCGCAGAGTCTTTCGGCCGCGCGCCTCACGGACTCGTAGTCCGCTCCGCCGGCCGCAAGCGCGGTGGAAACTCCCGCGAGCGATGCCCCCGCGGCGAAGTAGTCCCCGATGTTGTCCGCCGTTATTCCTCCCGTGACCATTATGTCGAGAAACGGAAGGGCGAGCTTGACGGCCTTCACGTACCCGGGACCGAAAGCCGACGCGGGAAATATCTTCACGAAATCCGCCCCCGCCTTCCGGGCGTTCACCATCTCGGACGACGTGAACGCTCCCTGAATCACCGGGACGCCCTCTCCCCGGCAGTACTCTATTATTTCCGGGTCGGTGTGGGGAGAAACCACGAACCGGGCTCCGAGACCGCGGAATTCCTCGGCGGAATCCCGGCTCATGATGGTGCCCGCGCCCACGCAGACGTCCCCGCCCGAGGAAAGCTCTACGACGGCTTCCCGGGCCGCGGGCGAAACGGATATTATCTCTATCGTCCTTATTCCGCCGTCCGCGCACGCGCGGGCGGTCTCGAGCGATTCCTCGAGGTCCTCGGGACGTATCACGGCGACTACCGCGTTTTTCTTCGGAAACCCGAACTCGGACTTTTCCATGGCGACGTTTTGAAAACTTCGGGGTTTGAAGGTATTTTAGACGTAAATCTGTTTTGTTCCAGTCCGAGAGCGGATCATGAAAAATCCAGGCGCCGGGATAGAAGAGAAAATATCGCAATTCACGGAAAGAAGCAGAGAACTGGGGCTCAAGGTGACCCCTCAGCGAATCGCGATATACAGGGAGCTTGCGGGAAGCCACGAGCATCCCAGCACCGAGATGGTCTACAGGAGCGTGAGGAACCGCTATCCGAACATATCGCTCACCACCGTCTACAGGACCCTTGAAACGTTCGAGAAGACGGGACTCGTATCCGTCGTGAACACTCTCTGTCACGCCGCCAGATACGACGCCAACCTCGATCCCCACCACCACGTCGTATGCGTGAGGTGCAAGAAGATAGAGGACATATACGACGACTCCGCGTCTTATTCGAAACTCGACCCCGAGGAGATAGACGGCTACAGGATTCTGGGGTACTCGGTGCTTTTCAGCGGAATCTGCGGACAGTGCGCGGGCCGGGACAACTGACCGAGCGGAGGCGCTTTTCGGAGAACCGGCGCGGCGACGCGAGAGGGCGGCTGGAGGAACAGAGATGGAAATTCCCAAGGGATTTGACCGGGCCGCGAACTTCAGCCTTCTCGACTCCATATTCTCAAGAAGGTCCCGAAGGTTCGGCCTCGGGATGGAGATTCCCGAAGGCAACCTGGCGTACAGCTCGGAACACGACCCGGTGGGGCTCTCGGAGCTCGAAGAGGCGTTTCTGGTCTGGGCAGGAACGGGAACGACCGGCCTTTCCCTCGGAGACCTCCCGAGAACGGGAATATCGTGGCTTTTCCAGTGGACGGGAAGAAGCTGGCCATGCTCCTGCAATTCCCACTCCACGGAACTTTTCTACACAAACGACGACGGTCTCTACATGGTCAGGCTTTTCGACCTCGTGCCGGGGGACACCTCGATCTTCACTTCCCTCGCAAGAGAGAAGCAGCTCGAGAAGATGCTCGAGCTTTTCAGGGAGAGCAGGATCGTCCTCGAAAACGGCAGGGCGGACCTTCCGAAGGAAGAGCCGGGACTTTTCGACTTCAACGCGTGGAACACCAACAAGCCCGGAACGACTTTCTTCGTCCCCGTGACCAACACCACGGTCGAGTACATGGTGCTTCTGTTCATCTACTTCGGGGCCAAGTACGGCTTCAACATCGTCGACGAGCTCAACGGGGGAAGGTCGTGCGGCCTCGACAGGTGGATAGAGAAAGGATACATAAGAGACGACGTGAGGCTTTCTCTTTTCGACCTGGAAATAAGGGTGCTCACGACCCTCAACGTCGAGCAGGCGTTCATAAGCCAGAACATGAACCTCGCCCTGCAGGCCCTGGGCCTGGGAGGATGGACGTTCACGGGACTGCTTCCCCACTACGCCCTGGGGCTGGACCCTTCCCACAGGGGCCTGGGCTTCAGGTTCGTCGAGCCCGGAGAAAGCGTGAGAAGCTCGAATCCTCCGTACCCGGTCGGAAGGGACGGGGTCTTCGAATCCCTCTGTCCGCCCTATGTGAAGGACATGGAAGAAGCGGTGGACAGGTTCCTTCTGATGAGAGGGGAATTCTGGAAAGAGGACAATCCCTTTCCCTACAGGGAGCCCGGCGCGGTCCTTCGGGACGAATATCACCCCCCGGAAGTGAGAATCCGGATAGTGAAGGACTTCTGCTCCTACGTTTACGAGAACTACGGCAGGTTCCCCGCCTTTCTCGACCCGATGTTCGTAAGGCTGGTGTTCCAGGCCCACCACCTGGACCTCGATTTCTACGACAGGCACTTCGAGGAAGACTCCTACCACGAAACCCACAGGGAGCACTTCAGGCTCTGGCACCCTGAGATGGAGGACCCCTTCGGGAAACGCGGCGGAAAAACCTGAATCCCGGGCGCGCGGGAAACGGGAGCTTTTCCTCTCTCCGCCTCAGGACTTGACCCTTTCGATGTAGTTCCCGTTTCTGGTGTCGACCTTTATCACGTCGCCGACGTTTATGAAAAGAGGCACGGCCACGACCGCCCCCGTCTCTATGGTCGCGGGCTTCGTGGTGCTCGAGACGGTGTCGCCCCTGACTCCCGGCTCGGTCTGCGTGACCTCGAAAGCGGCGGAAGTGGGAAGCTCCACTCCTATGAGTTCTTCGTCGTGCATCTGCACGCTCACTTCCTGCTGTTCCCTGAGAAACTTCGCCGCGTCGCCTATGGCGTCGGCTCCGAAGGGAAACTGCTCGAAAGTCTCCGAATCCATGAAGTAGAAAGCGCTGTCGTCCCTGTAGAGATACTGCATGGTTCTTTTCTGGATGTCGGGAACGTTGAACGTGTCTCCCGCACGGAATTTCTTCTCCTGCACGGCTCCCGTGGCTATGTTCTTGAGCCTCGCGGTCACTATGGGACTTCTCTGGGCCATCTTGGAGTGCTTGAACTCGACTATCTCCCATACGGCCCCGTCGACCTCGATCTTCATTCCCTTGTGAAAACGGCTCGTTTCTACAACCGCCATCTGCGTTCATCCTCCGTTTAAGCTCTTTGCAAGACCATACATGTTCTTTTCAGTGCGCAGCGGAGCCGAGGCCGTCGAAATCCTCAATATGAATATCCAGACAAGACAAGGCATCGGTTCTGTCGATAATCTCCTCGTTCACCGCCTCGATTACGGTATCGAAAGTTTTATCCCCCAATATATACCTTTGCCTTGCCAGACGGTCTCTAGTCCTTCCCCCGCCCCGAGTCCGGGACGCGGTCTCTGACTTCCTTAACTTTTCATACAAGCTCCAGCCGGAAATCCGCAGTTCAACAAATCTCATGACGGCCGCGGTCAGACTGACTTTAAACCTGTCTCTCACGGACCTTGCGACTGACAGGTCTTCAATAGCCCCGTCCGAAACGAAACCGTGTTCCCGTTCCAGAAAATCTTTCAGCTGGTCGGCCGGCAGCAGAAAAGCCGCGGAAAAACCGTCGACCCACTTCTCTTCCGAGTCGTAATCACTCTCCAGATACGCTTCGGAACGATACGAACATGCGGAACTGGACCTGACAAGCAGGTGACCAAGTTCATGCAGGAGGGTGAAAATCCTGGATTCCGGATTCCATCCGGTCGTGTTTATTCCGATTACGGGGGCGTAGTCATCCCAGATCGAAAATCCGCGAATGGAGTTCTCTCCCAGCGACAGAAGAAAAACATAAATCCCGAAACTTTCGAACTTGCTTCTCATCAGTTTGAAAAAAGCGGAAACGGTATCGCAGTTCACCTGCTCGTCAATCGAAAGGTCAAAAGACCGACGGACGCAACCGGCGGCATCTCCGGGATTGGAGCCGACATCGAATTTCTCCAGATAAAGCTTCCGCTCGCGCAGCTCGCTGTTGATCCAGGAGAGAAACTCTCTCTGCCTGTCGGACATTCTGATCCCCAATGTCTCCCTGTAGTTCAGTCTGTTCCTCGCGGTTTCGGGAGAATGCCTGAATTCCATACTCGGCAAAGACACTTGGGGAACTTCAGGCAGAAAGAAAACGGCGGAAGGCCTTTTGAGCAATTTCCGCAATTTGCCGAAATTCGTCAGGTTAGGTTTCCGCTCGCCGCTTAAGTATTCCCCAAGCTCCGACTCGCTTATTTTCGTACTCTCCGCGACATCCTCAAAAGACAGGCCGGACTCCCTGACCGCCCATTCCAGCACTTTCGGATTAATCGGTACGTAAGTCGATTTAGCCATAATCAGCCCTTCCTAAACGGTCCCCCCCCCTCAATATAATCTCACGCGGAAATCCGCGCAAATCCCGGAGGATCGAAAAACTTCCGACCGTCACTTCTGCGAGGCGAAATATTCCCTGGTCATTCTGAAAACCATCGGCGAGAGCAGAAGCAGGGCGATGAGGTTCGGCACCGCCATCAGTCCGTTCAGGGCGTCGGAGAGGTTCCACACCATCTCGACCTTCACGTTGGCGCAGCCCAGCACCACCAGAACCCACAGAACGCGGTAGACGATCAGGCTTTTTTCGCCGAACAGGTACTGCCAGCATCTCTCTCCGTAGTAGGACCAGCCGAGAATCGTGGTGAATCCGAAAACGGCCAGGCAGACGGTAACGATGTACCGTCCTCCCGCTATGGTGTTCTCAAACGCGGTCGAGGTGAGAACGGCTCCGGTAAGACCCGCGCCGTCCGGACCCGTCAGAATCCAGGTTCCCGAAGTGAGAATGACAAGCGCGGTCATCGTGCAGACCACGATCGTGTCTATGAAGGTGCCCATCATCGCTATGACGCCCTGGCGGACGGGATTGTCCGTCCTGGCGGCCGCGTGCGCTATGGCGGCCGAGCCCAGCCCGGCCTCGTTGGAAAACACCCCGCGCGCCACCCCGTAACGGATCGCCTCGGAAACCGCGGCTCCGGCGAAGCCTCCCATCGCGGCCGCGGGAGTGAAGGCCGACCGGAAAATGATGCCGAACGCCGCCGGGACCTCGGCGATATTGAAGGCGATGACCGCGAGAGCGGCCACGACGTAGAGAACGATCATCGCGGGCACGAGCCTGCTGGCCACCTCGGCTATGCGCCTGATGCCGCCGATGACGACGACTCCCACGAGCGCCGCCACGACGGCTCCGGTGAGAACCGCCGGAACCCCGAAACTGTCCCTGAGGGATTCCGCGATCGAATTTATCTGCACGCCGTTTCCGATTCCGAACGCCGCCACCGCTCCGAACAGCGCGAAGGCGAAACCCAGCCACTTTCCCAGCCCCGGGGCGAATTCCCCCACCCCGCGTCTCAGGTAGTACATCGGACCGCCCACGTACCTGCCCCTTTTGTCCACCTCGCGGTATCTCACCGCGCAGACGGCTTCGGCGTATTTCGTGGCCATTCCGAAAAGCGCGATGAACCACATGTAGAACACCGCGCCGGGACCGCCGACGGCTATGGAGAGGGCGACGCCGACTATGTTTCCGGTACCGACGGTGGCCGACAGAGCGGTCATGATGGCTTGGAAAGGCGATATCTCCCCCCGAAGCCCGGGGTCGCTTTTGGCGAACAGCATTCTGAAACCGTAGACCAGCTTTCTCCACGGCATGAAAGCCAGGCCCAGCGTCAGCAGAAATCCGGTAAAACACATGAGGACCAGCAGGGGAGTTCCCCACACGAAAGCGTCAAAATGGTTGATGACCGACTCTATCTTCTCCATCCCGTCTCCTTTGAGCCGAACGCCCCGGACGCCGGTCCCCGCCCCGAAGACCGGAGGCGAAGACCGCGCGCCGGGCGCGGAATCAGCTTCTTTTGAACATTCTCTCGAGCATCCTGTGGGATATCTCCGTGGCCACCGGTCGGCCGTGCGGACAGGCGTGCGGATCCCGCGCCCCGTCCATGTCCGCGAAAAGACTCCGCGCCTCCGGTTCGGACAGAACGCGGTTGGCGGTTATCGACGCGTGACAGGCCACGGTTGCGCACACGGAGTCCAGGTGTTCGCCCAGGCTCCTGGCGTCGCCCAGCCCGTCGAGTTCGTCGAGCAGGTCGAGAAACACCCTGGCGCAGTCCGAGTCCCTGAGAAATCCGGGGACGGATTTTATCCGCACGGCGTTTTCCCCGAAAATCTCGAAACCGAAGCCGAGCCTTTCTATCTCTTCGCCGAACTGGCGGACGCTGCTCGTCTCGCGCGCCGAGAGTTCCACGACTTCGGCGACCAGGAGTTTCTGAGAGCAGGAAAGATCCCGGTCGGCGTAGCCGTTTCTTATTCTCTCGAAATTGATCCTTTCGTGGGCCGCGTGCTGGTCCACCACGATGATTCCGTTGGGACCTTCGCAGACCAGGTAGAGCTTTCCGACCTGTCCGACGAACCTCAGGGAGGAGTAGAAGCCCTCCGCGAACATGTCGGTTTCTTCCGCGCGGGAAACGGCGGGGGTTTCGGCCGCGACGCCGTCCGAAGGGGAAACCGCGTCCCGGGACGCGGGGGGAGATGCCCGCCCGCCGCGACCGCCGGGGAACGTTTCCGCCCCGCGGTCTCCGCGCTCCGGGGACTCCGCGGAATCTTTGCGCTTTTCGTAGAAGTCCTCCAGAGCCTTTTTCGTCCGCTCCCTGTAGCCTTTCATCCACGGGGCGTCGGCGAGCATGCTTCCTATCGCCCGGGCGACGCTCTGTCCCACCGCGTACTGGTTCTCGAACCTGACCTCGCTCTTCGTGGGATGGACGTTCACGTCCACCGTGCGCGGGTCCCTTTCGATGAAGATCGCTCCCTGGGGATATTTCCCCTTCTCGATCGTCTTTCCGTACGAGTTCATCACGACCCTGTTTACGAAACGGTCCCTGACGGGCCTTCCGTTGACGTACGTGAAGAACCTCTGCATGGAGGAGCGGGGCTCGAGCGGACTTCCCAGGTAGCCGTAGACGCGAAGCGTGTCGTCTTCGAAACCTATCTCGTAGAGAGAGACCCCGGGGACGATCTGCGCCACGCGCTCGGCGAGCGTCTCCCGGGAGGCGTAGCGATGGATGCTCTTTCCGTTGGAAAAGACCTCGAACGCCACCCGGGGTCTCGCCAGGGCCTCCCTCTGGACGATTTCAAGCGCCCTGGTCAGCTCGGTCTCGGGCCTTTTCAGAAACTTGAGCCTGGGAGGAGTGTTGAAAAAAAGGTCTTTCACCTCCACCGAAGACCCCGGGGCGGCCGCCGTCTCCTTCACCTTCTTCACTATCCCGCCCTCGACGTAGATTTCCGTGCCGCTTTGCGAACCTTCGGCCGCGGTCGCTATCCTGAACCTCGAAACGCTCGCGATGCTCGGAAGCGCCTCCCCGCGAAAACCCAGGGTCCCCAGCGAAAAAAGATCGTCTATGTCCCTTATCTTGCTCGTGGCGTGACGCTCTATGCTCATGACGGCGTCGTCGCGGGACATTCCGTGACCGTCGTCCACCACGCGCACGAGTTTCCTGCCGCCCGCTTCGAGATGCACGGATATCCTGCCGGCCCCGGCGTCGATGGAGTTTTCCATGAGTTCCTTCACCACAGAAGCGGGTCTTTCGACGACCTCCCCCGCGGCTATCTTGGAAACCAGTACGTCGGGAAGAGTCTTTATCTTTGCCATCGGGCGATCAGAAAAGCCTAAGCGCGACCAGCAGCACCAGTATGAGCAGGGGCAGGACCACGGCCGCCGCGGAAAAAAGGGAGAAGAACGAAAGCGACTTCTTCGCGTGGGTTCCGAAGACGTCCTCGGACTGTTCCCTTACCCTTCCGAAGTACTTCTCAAGCATCGCCGCGCTCCCGGGACGGGGCCGGCGGGGAACCGGAAGACGCCCTGCGCGCCCTGGCGCCGTTTAGGGATTCGACCAGGGACTCCACGGAAACCGCCGGAAGAGTTATCAGCTCCACGGTTCCCCTCGAGCAGAGATCCACCGAGACCCTTCCTATGGTTTCGTTGTCGGGAGCCTCCACTATGTTCACGAAATCGTACCTGCCCAGAGTCGCGTACTGCTCGAGAACCCGCACGCCCATGTTCTCAAGCTCCCTGTCGACTTCCTTTATCCTGCCCGGCCTTTCCTTTACCGTCTTTCTGCCTTCGGGAGTGAGCCTGCTGAGTAGTATGTACACCGCCATGGTGAATCTCCGCGACCGTCGCGGTCCGCCCGGGTCCGGGAAAACGGCATGGAAGCCCCGGTCCCCGGTTCCCAGATTTATAACTTTTTACGGAGAATATCTCAAGCGCCGGGAATTGTCGGGGCGGGTTTTCGAGACCGGAATTTCCTGTTATACTATAGCGATTCCGTTTCCCGCGAAAGACCCTCATGAACGATACGACGCCCGCAGCAAAAGCCTTGCTTCTCCTCGGTTTTTTCTGCCTTTTCCTTTTCGGCGGCCCGCAGACCCCGCACGCGCGGCCCCAGAACCCCGAAGACGAACTGAGCGTGAAGAGCTACTCGTGGAAAGCCCACGGGGTCGGACGTCTGGCGGTGCTCGGGGAGATAACCGTCGCCAACTCGGGAAAGACCGACTACCGAAACGTGGAGATCAGAGTCGATCTTCTCACGAGAAGCGGAAAGTTCCTGGGGTCGTTTCGAAAAACGATCCAGGGAGAGGTGCCGGCGGGGAGCGAAGCCACGTTCTACGACGTCGAGCTCGGCCTGATGAGCCTGAACCTCGAGAATTCCGAGGCGATGGTGACGGACGCGGAAGTGTCGCGAAGCGACCCGAGCGGAAACGCCGGCGACGCGATACTGGTGAAGAACTGGGAATTCGAGGGGGCGAGGTTCGCCAACGAAGGCTTCATAACGGAAATCACCCTGGAGAACACCGGCAAGAGCCATTTCAAGAACATAAGAATACTGGTCACGGAGAGCGGGGCGGAAAGCTCGGCGGGCCGCGACCACATATCCTCCGTGGTCATACGCGACGTCATACGGGCGGGAGAGGAAAAAACGTTCACCGACCTCAACGTCGGTTTCTCGAGTCCCGACGCCAGGGAAAGATCGGTGGCCGTCGCCGGGGCCGAGGCGATATCCGCGAGGGAGCTTGACTACATCCTGGCCGGAGGCGGAGGTCTCGGCCGGAGAATAAAAGACAAGCTTTCCCCGGCGCGAAGGCCCGGCGGGGAAAAAGAGGAAAAGACCGACGCGCCCCGGAGTCCCGCATCCTCGTCCGAAACCGGCCACGCGCGCGGCGAAGGCGAGGCTTCGGAGGAAAAGACCGCGAGTCCCGCAGAGCGGGAAACCGCCACGACCGGCGCGGACGACGTTTCAGTCCCCGAAACGCGGAACGGACGGACGGATTTTCCCGGCGGACCCGAAGCCGGGTCCGCCGCGGGGGAGCAACCCCCCGGGCCCCTGCCCCGCCACGACATAGCGATACGGGAATTCAAGTGGGGAAGCGGCATTCCCGGGTCCATGGGCACCCTGGCGAAACTGGTCGTGGAAAACGTAAGCGAGTTCACCTACTCCGAGACGGAGTTTGAAATAGACTTCTTCACTCCCCAGAACGCTCCTTTCGGGTCGAACAGGTTCAAGCTCAAGGAAACCCTCGCTCCCGGGCAGGTGATGGAACTTGAGAACGTTCAGGTCGGATTCATAAACAAGCTTCCCGACCCCAACAACATAAAGATCAGAGTGGTGAAGGCGAAGACGACGCGGGACGGCGGGTGGGTCGACTAGCGGCGGACGGCCGGGAATCAGACCGTGCCGGAATCCGCGCTGGTTTCCATTATCTGGCAGGCGTCCTTTATGGTTTCGATCAGCTTGTCCCTGAACTGCTGGGCTCCCTCGAAAGGAATCACCACGCTCGAGCGGCCGCCGCTGATTTCGGTGATTCTCAGATACAGCCCCTTGCTGTTTTCCTTCACGTCGAAGAAAAACCTCTTGGATTCAATGTCGAGGTACTTGCTTACGTGCTCTTTTTCGTTTTCTCTCATCTTTGGTACGAGCCTCCCAAGAAAATTCGGGGTAATTATGACTCCATAAAACAAAAAATCAAATAAATTTTCAGACCGGGGCAAAATATCCGCAAATCTTGGGAAGTAAAACCACCTGTAACTTATCTCAATTATTTGGAATAAGTGATAAAAGCATATATAACGATTTTTTGAAAACCGGCCGGAAAAATTCCGGGAACCCCTACAGCCTCTTCCTCCGTAATCCAAAAGCGGCGGCCGCGCGGTTATGCGGTTATAATGGTTCCGGCGGGGCCGGGGGCAGAACCGCGCTCCCGCGCCCGGGGATTCCGCGCCGTCCCGCCCGCGGGAGAATCCGGAGCCGCGGAGCGGGACCGGAGGAGAAAATGCCCAGAACGAGAATAGACCTGCCCGACAGATTCGTTTTCTCCACGGAGATGGAAACCAGGATATACGACGTAAACTACGGCGGACATCTCGGACACGACTCCGTCCTCGCCCTGGCGCACGAAGCCCGCGTGAGGTTTCTCGCCGGACACGGCTGCTCGGAAAAGAACGTAGAGGGCGTGGGGCTCATAATGGGAGACGCGACGATAGTCTACAGTTCCGAAGCGTTTCACGGGGACGCGATAAGGATAAGCATCGGAATCGGAGACCACGGCGCCTCCTTTTTCCAGCTCGTCTACCTTCTGGTCAACGAGAAAAGCGGAAACGAGGTGGCCAGGGTAAAGACCTCGCTCGTGTTTTTCGACTACGGGCGGAGAAAAACCGCGCGCATGCCCGAAGAATTCCGAAAAAAGGTGATCGAAGGGCAGCCGCTCCCTCCCCCTATTTCTTCGTCTTGACCGCGTAACCTATGTAGATGGTGTTCTCGCGTTTCTTCACCAGGAACAGGTGGCGCTTTCCCTCTTCGGCGCGGGCCAGTATCCCGTCGTAGTCCTCGACGCTGCCGACCGGGGTCTTGTCGATTTCGAGTATCACGTCCCCCGGACGAAACCCCGCTTCCCAGGCCGAACCGCCCCGCACGACGTCGCTTACCAGCACTCCCGTCCTGTCTTCGAGAGCGAACTTCTCGGCAAGACCCGGCGTGATGTCTTCCACCTTCATGTCCGCGTCGGTCCGGGAACCCGCGACGGGGTCTTCCGGCAGTTCGCCCAGAACGACGGAAACGTCCTTTTTCTTTCCGTCGCGGACGATCTTCAGCACGGAAGAGGCGCCGGGAGTCCCGAGCGCCACGAGCTTGGAAAGAGACGTGAACTCCCTTATCGGCTTTCCGTCGAACTCCACCACCACGTCTCCCCTCTCGATACCCGACTTCTGCGCCGGACTCCCGGGACTCACGTCGGCTACGAGCGCTCCGTCGGTGCTCTCAAAGCCGAGGCTCTCGGCTATCTCCCGGGTTATCGGCTGAATCACCACTCCCAGGTAGCCTCTCGAAACCCTGCCTTTTTCGGAAAGCTGGGATATCACCTCGCGGGCCATGTTCACGGGAATCGAAAACCCTATCCCCTGGCCTCCCGCCGCTATCGCGGTGTTCACCCCGACCACCTCGCCCCTCAGATTGAAAAGCGGTCCTCCGCTGTTTCCGGGGTTGAGAGACGCGTCGGTCTGGATGAAGTCGTCGTACGCCCCGAGACCGAGAGACCTTCCCTTGGCGCTCACTATCCCCGCCGTCACCGTGTATCCGAGACCGAAGGGATTTCCCATGGCCACGACCCAGTCGCCGATTCTGAGCCTGTCCGAATCTCCGAAGACCACGGGCCTGAGCTTTTTCCCGGGCTCTATCTTGAGCACCGCCAGATCCGTCCTGCCGTCCTGGCCCACGATCTCGGCCGTGTGTCTCGAGCCGTCGTGCAGAACGACCTGCACGTCCTGCGCCCTGCTTATCACGTGGTTGTTGGTGACTATGTAGCCGTCCCTGCTGACTATGAATCCCGAACCCAGCCCCTTTCTGCGAAACTCCCTCTCGGGACCGTCCTCAAAGAACTTCTTGAAGAAATCCCCGAAAAGATCGTCCCGCCCGAAAGGAAAGTCGGGAAACGTCCTTCCCTGCTTCACCACGCTGGTGGTGCTTATGTTGACGACCGACGGCTTGCGCTTCTCGACCAGGCCGGAGAGGGAGGGAAGCTCGCCCGCATCCCCCGGCGATAAGCCGGCGACGTCCGCAACGTCGTCTTCTTCAATGTCCGCGCAGGAAAGCGAAACTCCAAGCGAAAAGCAGACCGCCAAAAGCACGAAAATCGGTTTTCTCATTTTTCAAAGCCTCCGGTTTCTTCCAGAATTTCGACTATTCTATCCGCAACTTCCGAAACGCCCGCATCGTCGGTGGAGACCGCGCGTCCGCAAAGTTCGTACACTTCCCTTCTCTCCGCGAAAAGCTCGCGGAGCCTCCCGTAAGGGTCGCTCACGTTGAGAAGCGGGCGGGAACGCCTTCCGCGCACCCTGCCCCAGAGGGTGTCGACGTCGGCCATGAGATAGAAAACGTGTCCCGAGGCGCTCATCGTTTCGCGGTTGCGCTCGCTCAGAACGCACCCGCCGCCCGTGGAGATCACGGCGCCGCGCCCGCCGCGGCAGAGACTCTCCAGAACCTCGGCTTCCCTGCGCCTGAAATGGCCCTCTCCCCGCGACTCGAAAACGTCGTTCACCGAAAGTCCCTCGATCTTTTCTATCTCGCGGTCAAGGTCGCGGAAATCCATCCGCAGCCTGCGCGAAAGCTCGGCGCCCACGACGCTTTTGCCCGCTCCCATGAAACCCGTGAGAAAAACGTGCCGCTTCATGTCCGATTCGGCCAGAACCCGCGCCCGAGAGGAGACTTCCGGCCGGAGGCGTCCTCCGCGAAGAGCAGCCTTTCGACGTACTTTCCTATTATGTCGCACTCGAGGTTCACCTTCGCCCCGGAGCGAAGCCCCGAGAATATCGTCTCCCTCAGCGTGTGGGGAATCACGTTCACGGAGAACTCCTCCCCGCCCGCGGAATTCACGGTGAGACTCACGCCGTCGACCGCGATCGATCCCTTCTCGACCACGTACCTGGAAAGCTCCCGCGGAATCGA
The DNA here is from genome assembly GCA_965243595.1 of Thermodesulfobacteriota bacterium. GTDB lineage: Bacteria > Desulfobacterota_D > UBA1144 > Nemesobacterales > Nemesobacteraceae > Nemesobacter. The sequence continues at coordinate 917,711 of OZ251569.1, read as the reverse complement.
GAAGGAAAAAACCACGGATTCCCCGACGGGCTCGCGCGATCCGACCGTCCCCACTCCGTCCACGTGGCCGGTGACGATGTGTCCTCCCATCCTGTCTCCGGCCCTGAGCGATCTTTCCAGGTTGACGCCGTCTCCCGCCCGAAGCCCCGAGAGGCCGGTCCTGGATAGGGTCTCGCGGGACGCCTGGGCGGAAAAATCCCTCTCCCCCACCGCGACCGCGGTGAGGCAGACGCCGTTTACGGCCACGCTCTCCCCCACGCCGATCTGCGCCGCGGGAATCTTGTCTACGCCGATTCGGAAAACGGCGTCCCGGGACTTTCTCTCGACAAGGAGCACGGCGCCCACGTCTTCCACTATTCCCGTAAACATCTATTTATCTCCCGGCCCCAGCAGTGCCCCGAAAACCAGCACGGAAATCGCTCCGACGGTGATCGCCGAATCGGCCACGTTGAAAGGAGGCCACACCAGACCGGGGTTCCCCGGCCAGTAGACGGCGACGAAGTCCGTGACGTACCCGTAGAGGAACCTGTCCACGCAGTTTCCGACCGCTCCCCCGAGCACGAGCGCGAGGGAGCACCTGAGGATCTTCTGCCGCGCGTCGAGCTTGCGGAGAAAAAACACGATCATGCCGGCCACCGCCGCGAAAACGAAAACGTAGAAGTAGAATCTTATCCGATCGGGCATGTCGCTCAACATGCCGAACGCGATGCCCGGATTCCTCACGTGAGTTATGTCGAGCGAGGGCAGGACTTCCGTCCTGGAGTGCAGGGGCACCCGTTCCCTCACGAACCACTTGGTCAGCTGGTCCAGAACCGCGACCGGAGCGGACACGAGAAATATTACGATGTAGTTTCTCACGGCGAAAACGGCGCAGGCGCGGCTTCTCAGTTCAGCCTGAATTCTATCGGAACCTTCACCGTGCTCGCGACCGCCCTGAAGCCTCTCTGGGCGGGCACGAACTTCCATCTCCTCACGGCCTTGACGGCCGCCTTGTCGAGAATCCTGTGGCCCGAAGACCGAAACACGGTCACTTCGTCCGGACTTCCGTCCGCGAGCACGCGCACCTGCAGAACGACCGTGCCCTCGTAGCCCCTCCTTATCGCCACCGCGGGGTATCCCGGGCGGGGAGTGAAGCCGTAGGAGGGACGGGCTTCGGCGTCGGGAGCGGTTTCGGCGGATTCCTCGCTGGTCTCGGCGGATTTCTTCTTGTCGAGCGATATGGACTTGTCGCGCTTTTCGACTTTCTCGACGACCTTTTTCTCTTTTTTCTCGACCGCCTTCTTCCTTACGGGCTTTTTGGCGGGCTGGGGCTTTTCGAACTCGAACCGCTTGAGGGAAACCTCTATGTGATCCCCGTAGACGGGAGCGCTTCTGTGAACGACCACGCTTCCCCAGACCAGCAGTATGCCCGCGTGGCAGACGATAGAATACATCACGAACTTCCTTATTGTGTCGGCGGGGACGTTCATGTCGCGATCATTCTATGCCGAGAACCACAAACTCCTTCGTTCCTCCGGGAACCGTGACCCGCACCTCGTCGTCGACGCTCTTTCCTATGAGCGCCCTGCCGACGGGAGAGGTGACGGAGATGAGCCCCTCTTCCGGCTCGGATTCGTCCTCCCCGACGATCCTGTACTTCTTCACGTCCCCCGAATCGACGTCCTCCACGGTCACCGAGAGACCGAAGACGACCCTGTCGCGCGAGGAGATCTTCTCGGGGTCTATCACCTCCGCCCGGGCGAGCTTGCTCTCCGTCTCCTGTATCCTGCCCTCTATGAACGACTGCTTGTCCTTGGCGGTTTCGTACTCGGCGTTTTCGGAAAGGTCTCCCAGCGATCTCGCGTACTCTATGAGCCTGATCACCTCCTGCCTCTCCACGGTCTTGAGCCTGTGGAGCTCTTCCCGCAGCTTCCTGAAGCCTTCGGGGGTGACGAGAACTCTCTGGGAACTCATTTCAGGATCTCCTCCGGCGCCCGAGGGGGACGGCCCGCGCGGACTAATAGTAGCTCTGAAGCGCCCTCGCTTCCAGCCCCTCGCGCCTCAGGGCGGCTATCGCTCCCACCGCGGCGACCGCTCCCGCCAAGGTGGTGAAGTACGGAACGCCGTTCACGAGGGCGGTTCTTCTTATCGAATAGGACTGGGCGATCTCCCTCTTGCCGAACGTGGTGTTTATGACCAGCTGCACGTCCCCGTTCTTTAGATGGTCCACTATGTGGGGACGACCCTCCTTGACCTTTTTCACCCTCGAGGAAAGTATACCATTTTTACCGAGAAACTCCGCCGTCCCTCCCGTCGCGATTATGTCGAATCCCTCTTCGCGGAGCCTCGAGGCTATTTCCACCATCTTCGGGGACTTGTCCTCGTCCTTCACGCTCACGAAGGCCACCCCGCTTTGCGGCAGGCTGTTTCCGGCGGCGATCTGGGACTTCGCGAACGCCCGGTCGAGGTCCGAGTCTATTCCCATGACCTCCCCGGTGGACTTCATCTCGGGACCGAGAATGGTGTCCACCTCGGGAAACTTCACGAAAGGAAAGACCGATTCCTTGACGCAGTAATGCGCGGGGACGATCTCCTCCGTGCAGCCGAGCTCGGGAAGCGACTTTCCGATCATCACCTTCGTTCCGATCTTGGCCAGCTGGACCCCTATGGCCTTGCTCACGAACGGAACGGTGCGGCTCGCCCTGGGATTCGCCTCGATTATGTAGACCTCCCCGTCCTTGACGGCGAACTGGATGTTCACAAGCCCCCTCACGTCGAGGGCGAGGGCGAGCTTTTCGGTCTGGGACTTTATCTCCTCCACCACGGCGCCGTCCATGGAGAACGGTGGAAGTATGGCCGCGCTGTCGCCCGAATGAACTCCCGCCTCCTCTATGTGCTCCAGGACCCCGCCCACGACGACGGTTTCGCCGTCGCACACGGCGTCCACGTCCACTTCCTTGGCGTCCTTGAGAAACTTGTCTATCAGTATCGGGTGGTCGGGGGAGACGCTCACGGCCTCGCGTATGTAGGTCCGAAGGGAACCCTCGTCGTACACTATCTCCATGGCCCTGCCGCCGAGCACGTAGGAAGGTCGGACCATCACCGGATATCCTATCGCCTCGGCTATCTCGAGAGCCTGGGATTCGCTCCTAGCCGTGTCGCTTCGGGGCTGGCGGAGCCCGAGATCCGAAACGAGCTTCCTGAACCTGTCGCGGTCCTCGGCGAGGTCTATGCTCTCGGGAGAAGTGCCTATTATCCTCACCCCGCGGCGCTCGAGGTCCAGGGCGAGGCGAAGGGGCGTCTGGCCTCCAAGGTGCACTATCACTCCCCACGGATTCTCCCTCTTCACCAGAGCCAGGGTGTCTTCGAGCGTGAGGGGTTCGAAGTAAAGCCTGTCGGACGTGTCGTAGTCCGTGCTCACGGTCTCCGGGTTGCAGTTCACCATCACGGCCTCGAACCCTTCCTCCCGAAGGGCGAAAGACGCGTGGACGCAGCAGTAGTCGAACTCTATTCCCTGGCCTATGCGGTTGGGGCCTCCGCCGAGTATGACGACCTTTTTCCTGTCCGTGGGAGGGGCCTCGCTTTCGTTCTCGAAGGTGGAGTAGAGATAGGGAGTGTGGGCCTCGAACTCGGCCGCGCAGGTGTCCACCATCTTGAAAGCCGTCTCTATTCCCTCGCGCGTCCGAAAATCCCTCACCTCGTCCTCCCCGACGGAGAGTATCCTCGAGATCTCCACGTCGGAAAAGCCCATGCGCTTGGCTTCCCTCACGGCCGGGGCGGAGAGTCCCTCACCGCGGAGCCGCGACTCGAAGTCCGTGATCTGCTTCACGTTGCCGAGAAACCACGGGTCCACGCGGCAGATCGAATGAATCTCCTCGAGGGAGATTCCCAGGCGGAACGCGTCGGCCACGTGCCAGAGCCTCTGCGGGGAAGCGGTCCTGAGCTTCTCCCTCGCCTCCTCGGGGTCCTCCGACAGTCTCTCGAGGCCGTACGAACCCGTCTCGAGCGATCTCACGGCCTTGTGAAGCGCCTCCTTGAAGGTTCTCGCTATGGCCATCACCTCCCCCACGGACTTCATCTGGGTGGTGAGAACGGGTTCGGTCCGGGAGAACTTCTCGAAGGCGAACCTGGGGATCTTCACCACCACGTAGTCTATCGTGGGCTCGAAAGACGCGGGAGTGTACTTCGTTATGTCGTTCGCTATCTCGTCGAGCGAGTAGCCGACCGCGAGCTTCGCGGCTATCTTGGCTATCGGAAATCCCGTGGCCTTGGACGCCAGAGCGGAGCTTCGGGAAACCCTGGGATTCATCTCTATCACCATCATGCGCCCGTCCCGGGGGTTTACCGCGAACTGGATGTTCGATCCCCCCGTGTCCACCCCTATCTCCCTTATTATCGCCATGGAGGCGTCCCTCATCGCCTGGTACTCCTTGTCGGTGAGGGTCTGGGCGGGAGCCACGGTTATGCTGTCTCCGGTGTGAACGCCCATGGGGTCGAAGTTCTCTATCGAGCAGATTATGACTACGTTGTCCATGCGGTCGCGCATGACCTCGTACTCGAACTCCTTCCAGCCCACTATGGATTCCTCTATGAGAATCTCGCTGGAAGGGCTGCTCTCGAGCCCCGCCCTCGCGAACTCCTCGAACTCCTCCCTGTTGTAGGCGACGCTTCCCCCCGTTCCTCCCAGGGTGAAGGAAGGGCGTATGATCACCGGAAACCCTATCGAGTCGGCGACTTCTCGGGCCCGGTTCATGTCATGGGCTATTCCGCTTCTCGGCACCTCGAGACCTATGTCGGCCATGGCCTTTTTGAAAAGCTCCCTGTTCTCGGCCTTCTTTATGGCGGGGAGCTTCGCGCCTATGAGCTCCACGCCGTGGCGGTCGAGGGCGCCCGATTCGGCCAGCTCCACGGCGAGATTCAGAGCCGTCTGTCCGCCTATGGTCGGAAGAAGGGCGTCGGGCTTTTCCTTTTCGATTATCTTTTCGAGCATTGCGGGAACGAGAGGCTCGACGTACGTCCTGTCGGCGAAGTCCGGGTCGGTCATTATGGTGGCGGGGTTGCTGTTTACCAGAACCACCCTGTAGCCCTCTTCCCTCAGGACCTTGCACGCCTGGGTGCCCGAGTAGTCGAACTCGCAGGCCTGCCCTATCACTATGGGTCCCGACCCGATGATCAGTATGGTTTCTAGGTCTGTTCGCTTGGGCATGAAACGGAAAGCGCCTTGGAATAAGCTGCAATTATATACTTAATAAAGGCTGTTCAGGCAATAAGGCGAGCCTCTGCCGTCCTGCGGAAATTTGCGGATTCGCCGCAAACAGCGTATCTTTTCCGCGTAACTGAAGGCCGGGAATTTCGGATTCAGTCGCGCGGGGGGACAACGTTGAAAAGCTGGGTTCTGTTCACGGCGGTTATGCTGGCGGTGTTTTCGGGCTCATGCTCAAGGAGCGGCGACGATCAGATGAGCGACAACAAAGAGGTCAAATGGGGCTACGAGGCCGATAACGGGCCCGCCGTGTGGGCGCAGCTGAGCGAGGACTACAGACTCTGCGCCGAAGGCAGGCGCCAGTCCCCGATCGACCTCGCCGACGCGAGCCCGAAGCGGTCCCCGGGCGTAACCTTCAACTATATCTCCTCCCCGCTCACCGTCGTCAACAACGGGCACACGGTTCAGGTCAACTACTCCGAGGGAAGTTCGATGGAGGTCGAAGGCGCCAGATATGAACTGCTGCAGTTCCACTTCCACTCGCCCAGCGAACACACGCTTTCGGGCGAATCGCTCGAGATGGAAATGCACCTGGTTCACCAAAACGCTGATTCGGGCGAGCTCGCGGTCGTCGGCGCGCTGGTGAGAAGAGGGAGCGAAAACGCGGCGCTCGCTCCCGTATGGGAGAACATCCCTGCCGAGGCGGGAGAACCGCGGCGAGTCGACGGCGCGTCCATAAACGCCGAAGACCTGCTGCCGAGCGAAAGGCTTTTCTACAGGTACGACGGCTCGCTCACCACTCCTCCCTGTTCGGAAGGGGTCAAGTGGTTCGTGCTGACGACGCCAATCGAAATGTCCGCCGCGCAAATCGAGACGTTCAGGTCCGTCATAAACGGCAACAACCGCCCCGTGCAGCCCCTGAACGAGCGTGAGCTGTGCGTGGATGTTCCCGCGGAGAAGTAGAACAAAACTCAGGAACCCACGCCGCGGAAAACCCGTACGCCTCAACCCGCGAAAGATATGAGCGGCAGCAAAAGGAAATCTTTGTATTACCGCCAGAAGCTGCTTCTGGCCCTGCTTCAGGTGTTCGGCGGACGGCTGCCGAACACCGACCTGCAGAAATACCTTTTCCTGTTTACCGAAAAGCACCAGAAAAACAAAAGCTACGAATTTGTTCCGTACAAGTACGGCTGTTTCTCCTTCCAATCTTACGCCGACAAGAAGAAACTTATGGACATCGGCGCGATAAAAGAGAATGTAAAGTACTGGGAACTTGCCGACGAAATCGACTACCTGTCCCGAATCGCGGCTGAAGACCGTAAAAATCTTCTCCCGTTCAAAGAAAAATACAAAAACATCAAAGGCAAAAATCTTGTCCGCGAAGTATACCGCCTGTACCCGTACTACGCCGTCAACAGCGAAATATCGACAGAATTAATGAACAAAAACGAACGGGAAAGAATAAACCGGGCGAAACCGTCCCAGACGGACTACAGGTTTTTCACCATCGGTTACGAAGGAAAATCGTTCGAAAACTACCTGAACAGACTTATAAAGAACAATGTCCGCGTTCTGTGCGACGTTCGAAAAAACGCGGTCAGCCGCAAGTACGGTTTCTCCAGGAAAACCCTGTCGGAAACCCTTGAGAAAATAGGCATCGGCTATGTACATATGCCGGAACTGGGAATAGTTTCGGAGAAACGAAGAGCTCTCAGTTCGCAGGCCGACTACGACCTGCTGTTCAACGACTATGAAATTTCCGTTCTTGTGGAAAACAAGAACGCTCTGGAAAAACTGCACGGTGTAGCCGTTCTTGTGGAAAACAAGAACGCTCTGGAAAAACATTTTTCTAAGACACAGACGTGTAGCTATCACATGCTTTGAAGCGGATCAACTCATGTGCCACAGAAACCGCGTAGCCAAAGTCCTGAGTCAACAGCCCGACTGGAAATACGAAATCGTTCATATCTAGGCCGGAATGCAACAATGCCGAGAGAACGAATTCTAATCGCCGTCAAGGCTTATCCGACACTGTCCAGAACATACACGGAGCTTGTCTGCACCGCGGGATTCCGGGAAGACGGGTCTTGGATAAGAATTTATCCGTTGCCTTTCCGTTCTCTGGATGACGAGAGAAGGTTCAGAAAATACCAGTGGATAGAGATCGATCTGGAGAAAAACGAAAAAGATAAAAGACCGGAGAGCTATCGACCGAGAGATATAAACATGGATGATATGGAACTCCGTGAAACCATCGGTACCGACCGCGCATGGGAAGAGAGACGCAGGCTTGTCCTTGAGAAGAATACTGTCCACACCAATCTGAACAAGATTATTAAAGCCGCCAAAAACAATGAATACTCATTGGCCATTTTCAAGCCTACAGAAATCGTAGATTTTATCGCCGAACCGACGGAAGTTGATTGGGAGATAGACAGAGAGAAAGCCGCCAAGGCCGCTATGCAACAAGGGGTTTTGTTTGATGATCTTAAACTTTATTCCAAGGATTTTAAACTGATGCCCAAGTTGCCCTGGAAGTTCAAATACAAATTTCTGGACGATGAGGGTAAATCCAGCACCATGATGGTTGAAGACTGGGAAGCAGGGCAACTTTACTGGAGCTGCAGACAGAGAAACACTTCCGAAGAAGCGTCAAAAAAGGTGCGTGAGAAATACTTTGACGATTTCGCACGCACCAAAGATCTTCATTTCTTTCTCGGCACAACATTCAGGTGGCATTCAACAGCCCCGAATCCCTATGTGGTTATCGGCACGTTTCATCCACCCTATGTAAAACAGCTGAGCTTTTTTCAGAACCAGTGAACACCCTGATTTCAACGGTTACAGACCAACGGAGAAATACAAAGGAAACATCGCTTCACAAAACTATTTCTTCATCCGGCTTCCCGGAGGTGAGAGCGTTCATGTAAGCGAGACAAAGTTCGCAGGATTTGTATATGCCGTAATTATCTTTCTCCTGCTTTTCTATTATCGGGAACATAGAAAAAACATATCGCACATCGTCTCGGTCCGTTATTCCGTAAAGATGAAAAAACACCGCGTCAAGCTTGGCGCATAAATGCAACCGGCGTTCTTCGTCCCATACAAAAGGCGGCTTCACCTCTCCGTCTTCGCCGACATAATCCATGTCACGGGCAAAAGGCGCCATGTCGCGGGCCGTGTAGGTCAGCTCCAGTGCCAACTCTCGGACAATTTCTCCGGCGGTCTTGGAACCAAACCGCACGGTGCCGTAACGATCCGGCGGGACCACCGGCAGCTGCTCCACGATATACCAGTTCAGGTGGGTGCCGTGAACCTTCTGACGCGTAACGTAATCGAAAATCTTGGCATTGAAATTCGCAATCAGGTAAGGCGCGGACTGCCTGTAAGCATCCGGGTCGCTCGCGGTTAAAACGGGAACGGTGTTTCCCATGCCCGCGAAAGGAACAACGGCGGCGATCATCGTACGGGCGTTCGTGGGATTCGTAACATCGCGAAAGGCTATGGCCCATTCAATATCGTATGGAAACGCCACTTGGTCGGCAGGTACCCAGTACTGCGGAGCGGGAACAAAACCCGGGTCCGCTTTCTGCTCCGCAGTAACATCTCCGCTCAACAACGGGTGGTGAAGGCTTTCGGGATTCACTTCGACCGACGCGGCCCTGTGGTCAAAGTGATAAATCATACGGCCGACGTAGAGCGGCACCCACTCGCCCTTCGGACTACGGAACCTGTTTCCGTCAACGGGGTAGGCTTTTTCCTTCTCTTCAAGTTCTTCACGGGTGCGAAAGAGTCCGGAATCGTTGGTCATGTCGAACATGCGAGTTTGCTTCACCGGATAAATTCTTACCTCTGCTCTCTCGGAAAAATCAGCAAGGACAGGCATGCGGTCGTAGATTGCTTTCGTAAGTTCGGCGTCCCGCCGAGACCGGAATATCGGCGCGGTGCCCGTGTTCGGATTAACCTTGGCGAAATCTTCCGAAGCCAGCGGAAAGCATCGTTCGGGGTCATTGAGTTCCGCCACATCCTGTACATAGGAGGCGTATCTGGCCGACTCCCCCGTTGACGACAGGCCTGCGATAAAAACGCAGAACTTGAAACGACCATCCACCTCCTGGAAGAAAGACGGCTCGCCGTACCGGGTACGACGATTTTCGAAGTCGTAAAACGCCATTAGTTTTCCCTTTGTCGACACGCCTTTGAAAAATTCCGACGCCGACAGGTCGGATGCGATTCCAGAAGGCGTAAGAAGACCCACCATTCCTTCGGGCCTGACTATGGTCATGGCCCGCTCGACAAAAAGAGAATAAAGGTTCAGGTCTCCCCCTGAGAGCAGCGGATAGTCTCCGGATGTTCTGGCGACGCGCGCGGCGGATAAAGCCCTGTCCTTCGCCTTGTCGAAATCCGGAACAAGCGAATCGCCTTTCTTTCTCAAGTCGGCGATCATGCACCTTCTTTCGGAGGCGCGTTCCGCCAGCGCTATTTCGCGGCGTCGGGACGCAAACCATTCAACCTGCTGCAGCTTTATGCGGTCCCAGGGCGGATTGCCGATCACCGCGTCGAAACCGCCGCGCAGTTCGGAATCCTCCCACTCCTCCCACACTCCGGGAAACATCACCTGCCAGTGGCAGAAGCGTTCTTCCGAAACAAGCTCGCGCGCTTTTTCCAGGAGCCCGGCGAAACGCTCGGAGTCCGTCTTGCCTTTGTCGATTTCGGACTCGCCCGAAGAAATGTCTACGGGGTCCCCGAGTATCCCTCCGAAAAAAGCATGAACCGCGCTTTTGTCGCAATCGTCCGTAACGTTCATCCAGTCAAAGGCGTGCATCGTCGAAAGAAAAGCGTTCAGCGGTCCGGTCATGTCCTGAACCTCTTCGAACATCAAGGCGGAACGACGGGCCTCGGATATCTCCGCGTCGGTCAGAAACTCGATGGACTGCATCTTGGCCGCCGCCTTGACCGTCCGGTCCAGAGTCTTTTGCGGAAAAAGCGACCCTCCAAGTTCTTTCGCCTTGTCGATTCCGTCCTTCACCCACATGCCGAAAAGACTGTTTCCGCACCGCAGATGATGGTCGAGGAAACTCAACGGCGCTCCCATCGTGAACGTGTGCAGCCACAGAGACACCTTGGCGAGTTCCACGGCCATGGGATTCTTGTCGACTCCGCAGACGCAGCGCTTGAGGATCATGCGGCGTATTATGTGGCGGTCGTCGAGCTGCTCGAAGTCGAAGTTCCAGCCGTTTTTCTCCGCGTTCTGCATAATCCTGTTGCGTATCGTCGCGATCCTCGCCGCGAGAGGAGACACGTAGTTTTCCACCAGAGCTTCCGCTTCGGCCATGGCCGCGATCACCCTGTCGGCGAGGTAGTCCACGAGATTGACGAGAAAGTGGCCGGAGCCCATGGCGGGGTCGCAGATCTTCATCTCGAGCATCTTCTCGGCCGGGTCAAGAAGCGACAGACTGCCGAGCTTGAGATCCTCGGCGAGCTTCTTTTTCCAGATTTTCGGCTTCTCGGACTCGAAGGCTTCCATGCGCGAATCCGCGAGAGGCCCTATCGTTTCCCTTATTATCAGGGCGACGAGGTCGTCGGGCGTGTAGTAGCTTCCCGATTCCTTTCTCGCGAAGATGTTCGGTCTAACGACTATATCCCCGCCCTCCCGCGCGAGTTCGTATTCGAGCAGGCGTTCGTATATGGACCCGAGCTGCTGAACGCTCAGGTCCCTGTAGTTGATGTAGCGGCGGCCGTGCTCCGTGCGTTCGAAAGAAAGAGCGTCTATAACATCGCTCATCACCTGGTCGCCGAGCCTGATGTCGCAAAGAAGCGGGGTGCGCTCCCTGTCGAAAAGACCGCCGTTGTACGGCGGCAGACCTATCGAAGGGTCGCCTTCGTCGATGGCCCGGCAAAGATCGTCCACGGCCGACCAGTACCTGGTCGCTCTTTCGGAAAAGACGTCGTTTCGGTCCTTGCGGCGCCCGACGTCGCCGCGCACCTTGTCCCGCATGGCGTAGTCGTCGTAACGGTCGTCGCGGACGGGCAGAAGATTCCGGTCTTCGGCGTAGAGGATGAACAGAAGACGGTAAAGATAGATAAGGACGGCTTCGCGCACCCGCTCCAACGGCGCGGCCGGCGCCGCGAGAGCTATGGCGCGGGCAAGCTTCGGAAAAACTTCGCCGAAGACCAGTTTCGAAAGGTTGCCCGCGACGCGCTCTTCGTAGAACCTGCTTTCGTCGATCGACCTCTGGTGGAAAGTTCGAGGGTCGGCCGCCCCGGGAAGGAAAGCCTCCTTCCTGAAAACGAGCATGAACACCGCGAGCCAGTGGCGGCGGTCGGATTCGGGCAGCGCGGGCGAATCGCCGTTTCGGTCCGGCAAACCCAGAATCCCGCCCAGATCAATCTCGAAAAACTGCTCCGAAACGGACCGGGCTCCCGAGTAGTAAAGCCTCCACTTCGCGCCGTTGGTAAGAACGCCCCACCTGAGCTTTCCCTCCGTCAGATCGTCCGCCCGCCGCAGGTAACGCAGCATCTGGGTCGACGGCGCGGTCACCTCGTCGCGACGCTCGGACCGACGGTCGAGGGGGCGACCCCAGCGCTTGGACTCGACGACGGCGAGGCCGAACTGGTAACGCTTCCACTCTTCGGCAAAACCGTTGGCGCGGTCCTTGGCCGCGTCGTCCGCGAACAGGAGGCCGTCGGGCACGTCCTTCATGCCGTTGGCGGTAAGGTTCTGGCGGCGAAGGCTGGAAGTCCACCCGAGGAGTTCGAGTATCGGCCAGATCAGGTCGTTTTCGGTATCGGCCTCGTTGGGCTTTCCCTCGACCGGAAATTTGTCGAAGACTTCCCGCAGCGACCGGTCGAGAACATCCACCGCCCCGGGGTCGAGTTCTTTCCAGTCGGGCAGTTCGGCTACGGACTGGCTCAGAAAATCGTCTGAAAAAAGACTTCCACGAAAAGGCTTTTCAACATCCATGCAAAGCAGTCCCGAAACTGAAATTTCGCGCCGCGGAGCGAATCACGAAGGAACATCCGCGGGCGGATCGTTCCAGCGTTCCGCGGTCTTCGTTCCTACCGCGGCCCGGCGGCTTCGTCCGCCCGCGAAACGTATATCTCCTTGCCCTTCTCCGCAAACTCCCTGGCCTTGGAATCGAGTCCCCTCTGAACGGCGTCCGTATCGGAAAGACCGTGCTCCCTCGCGTAATCCCTTATGTCCTGCGTGATCTTCATCGAGCAGAACTTCGGACCGCACATTGAGCAGAAATGCGCGACTTTCGCTCCCTCCGCGGGGAGAGTCTCGTCGTGAAACTCCCGCGCCGTGTCGGGGTCGAGCGACAGGTTGAACTGGTCGTTCCACCGAAACTCGAACCTCGCCTTGCTCAGCGCGTTGTCGCGAAGCTGCGCGGCGGGATGACCCTTCGCGAGATCCGCCGCGTGCGCCGCGATCTTGTAGGTTATCACTCCGTCCTTCACGTCCTTTTTGTTGGGAAGACCCAGATGCTCCTTCGGAGTGACGTAGCAGAGCATGGCGGTTCCGTACCACCCTATCATCGCCGCTCCTATGGCGGAAGTTATGTGGTCGTACCCCGGGGCTACGTCGGTGGTGAGGGGACCCAGGGTGTAGAAAGGAGCCTCGGCGCAGATGTCGAGCTGCTTGGTCACGTTCTCCCTTATCATCTGCATCGGTATGTGCCCCGGCCCCTCTATCATGACCTGCACGTCGTGCTTCCAGGCCGTTTTCGTAAGCTCTCCCAGGGTGTCGAGTTCGGCGAACTGCGCCGCGTCGTTCGCGTCTGCTATGGAACCCGGGCGAAGGCCGTCGCCCAGGGAAAACGCCACGTCGTAGGCCTTCATTATCTCGCAGATTTCCTCGAAGTTAGCGTAGAGAAAGCTCTCCCTGTGATGGGCGAGACACCACTTGGCCATTATGGACCCGCCCCGCGACACTATCCCCGTGAGCCGCTCCGCCGTGAGGGGAATGTAGCGGAGCAGCACCCCCGCGTGTATCGTGAAGTAGTCGACTCCCTGCTCGGCCTGTTCCACGAGCGTGTCCCTGTACGTTTCCCAGGTAAGCTCCTCGGGCTTTCCGTCCACCTTCTCGAGGGCCTGATATATGGGAACGGTCCCCACGGGAACCGGAGAGTTTCTTATTATCCACTCCCTCGTCTCGTGGATGTTGTCTCCGGTCGAGAGGTCCATTATCGTGTCGGCTCCCCACCGGCACGCCCACACCGCCTTTTCCACTTCCTCCTCTATGCTCGAGGTGACCGCGGAGTTTCCGATGTTGGCGTTTATCTTTACGAGGAAGTTTCTCCCTATCGCCATGGGCTCGGTCTCGGGGTGGTTCACGTTGCTCGGGATTATCGCCCGTCCCGCGGCGACTTCGTCTCTCACGAACTCGGGAGTCGCCCGCCGGGACCGGAGGCGGGCTCCGAAATCCACTCCCTCGTGGTAGGCGGCGAGATGCCCGAAGTCCTCCCCGAGCTCGTCGATTCTCTGGTTCTCCCTCACGGCCACGTACTCCATCTCGGGAGTGACGATTCCCTTTTTCGCGTAGTGCATCTGCGTGACGTTTCGCCCCGCGGCCGCCCGAAGGGGTTTTCTCATGTTGGAAAAAGCGATTCCGTTCGCGCTTTCGAACCTCTTTTTCGAAAACTCGGACGAAAAGTCCGAAAGCTCCGATACGTCTCCCCTCCGCCTTATCCATTCCCCGCGAAGCGGACGAAGACCCCTGCGAACGTCGATGTCGACCTCGGGGTCGGTGTAGGGACCGCTCGTGTCGTAGAGGGTGATGCCGAACTTCTCCGAACCGGGCGCGCCGGAGAGGGCGTCGGCGGTCTCGACCTCTCTCATGGCCACTCTCACGTCGTGGATCTTTCCTTCGACGTATATCTTTTTCGAGTTCGGGAAAGGGTCTCTGGTCACGGCGGACCCGGTGGGTGTTTTTTCCTTTTTCCTAGAAGAACCCATGAGAAAAACTGCTCCCCTGGAGAAAACTCTCCAGCCTCCAAACAGTTTAGGGAATTATGAGCTCCTTTACAAATGCGGGCGGGGGAAACCGGGCAACCGCCGCCGCGGCGAAGCCTCTCACCGGGAAATCCTGTAGACGGCTCCCTTCCTGTCGTCCGAGACGAGCAGCGCGCCGTCGGGAGCCACCAGCACGTCGACCGGTCTTCCCCACGCCGTTCCGTCGCTCCCGAGCCATCCGTCCGCGAACGTCTCGTAGGAGAGCGCCCGCCCTTCGGAAACCGAAACCCTGGTCACCCTGTAGCCCACGGGCGAACTTCTGTTCCACGAGCCGTGCTCCGCGATGAAGATCGAGTTTTTCCACGACGCGGGGAACATGGAGCCCGCGTAGAACCTCATTCCCAGAGCCGCGACGTGCGCCGGCAGCCCCAGCGCGGGAGGGGCGAATTCGCCGCAGCTTCGCGAAGAACCGAACCGCGGGTCGCTCACCGCCTCTCCGTGACAGTGGGGAAACCCGAAATGAAGCCCGGCGCGGGGCGCGCGGTTAAGTTCGTCCGGCGGAATGTCGTCTCCCATGTGGTCCCTTCCGTTGTCCGTGAACCAGAGAACTCCCGTTTCGGGATGCCAGTCGAACCCCACGGTGTTTCGCACTCCGCTCGCGAACACCTCCAGGTTCGAGCCGTCGGGATCCATCCTGAGAATCGAGGCGTAGCGGCGGTCGTCTCTCGCGCAGACGTTGCACGGGGCTCCCACCGGAACGTAGAGCTTCCCGTCGGGACCGAACCGTATGAACTTCCAGCCGTGGTGTCGGTCGGTCGGAAGAGAATCGACGACGACCGCGGGAGCGGGAGGCGAGGCGAGCCTGCTTTCGATTTCGTCGTAGCGGAGGACCCTGCTTATTTCCGCGACGTACAGGGATCCGTTCCGAAAAGCGACGCCGTTGGGACTGTCAAGACTCGTCGCGATTACGTTCACGGTCTCGGCGTAGCCGTCGCCGTCGGAGTCGGTGAGCGCGTACACGTTCCCGCCGGCGCGGGTGCCGACGAACAGGGTTCCCCGCGCTCCCATCGCGAGCGAGCGGGCGCCGGGCACCCGGTCCGAGTAAAACGAGATGGAAAATCCCTCGGGAAGCCTTACGCGTGAAAGCGCGGGATCCGATGGCGTCCGCGCCTCGGGCTGCGGGGAGATCTCCTCCGACTTCCCCGAACCCGGTCCTTCCCCTCCACCGCAGGCGGACAGGACGAACAGAGCCAGGAACGGCACCGTTAAAGTTCTCATCATTTCAACTCCTCCGAACATGAAAATTTTACCCTTTCTTGCAGGAACGCGGTTTGCCCGCTCGAGACTCGCCTCCACCGCATCTATCGGGCGAAGCCGCTTTGCACTTAACCTTCTGCGAAATCGCGCCCGTCTCGAAGACGCTTTCCTCAAGCATCCTTACTTTACAAAAAAATCATAAAACATGTTATCATTTTACCCAGACGGCGGATTTACGGAGGTTGATCAACTTTGAGAGAATTTCCCTTGGGCGCACTTCTTTACAGGGAAAACAGAGATTACGTGGCGCATTGTCTGGAGTTCGACATAGCGGGCACGTCGACAAAATCTTTTGAAGACGCTTGCGACGAGCTTTACGAGCTAATTCAGGTACATATGGAATACGCCTACGAAAACGACAATCTCGAGTACCTCTACAAGCCCGCTCCGGCAAAATACTGGAACATGTTTCATTTGTCCGAACACTATAATCGAGACAATTTGAAGACCTTAGAAATCAGAAACAGGAGATTCAGGCCCCGATTATGTCTCTGCTCGCCGGCCACCCTGTAAATGTCCCGAAAGCCAGTCCCGCTTAAAACGAAGGACCTGTTAGGCGAACTTCAGAAATCATGCTTTCGCATCATGCCCGACAGGGAAAGGCGCCCGCGGGCATAAGGTTGCCAGAGAACCTGACGGAACAAAACAAGGACCGAATCCATGCCATCTCTCATTCTGGGTATTGAAACGTCGTGCGACGAAACGTCCGCGGCGGTCGTCGAGAACGGAAAGAACATGCTCTCGAACGTGGTCTCCTCCCAGATCGACGTTCACAACGCGTTCGGCGGAGTCGTTCCCGAAATAGCGTCCCGAAAGCACACAGAAACGATCGTGCACGTAATCGACCAAGCAATTAAAGCGTCGGGAGCCGATTCGGGGGAAATAGACGCCGTGGCGGTGACCCAGGGACCGGGACTGGTGGGCTCTCTCATGGTGGGAATCTCGGCCGCCAAGGCGCTTGCGTTTTCCTGGGAAAAACCCCTTGTCGGAGTGAACCATCTCGAAGCCCACATAGCCTCGGCGCACATCGAGAACGAAATAGACTTTCCGTTCGTGGCGCTGATAGTCTCGGGGGGACACACGAACCTCTACATGGTGAGGGGGTTTCTCGACTTCGAACTGCTGGGGAGCACGAGAGACGACGCGGCCGGAGAGGCTTTCGACAAGGGAGCCAAGGCGCTCGGTCTCGGATACCCGGGCGGAGTCGAGATAGACAGGCTTTCGAAAAACGGCGACCCCGCGGCGGCAAGCTTTCCGAGACCCCTCAACGACGAGTCTTTCGACTTCAGCTTCAGCGGGCTGAAGACCGCGCTTCTGAACCACGTGAGAAAAAATCCCGTGGAGACCGAAGACGGTCTTCGCGACGTATGCGCGGGGTTTCAGGAAGCGATAGTCGAAACCCTCGTGAACAAGACGCTCAACGCGGCGGGAAAAAACGGGGTCGGAACCGCGGTGGTGGCCGGAGGCGTCGCGTGCAACTCAAGGCTCAGACGGCTCTGCGAGCAGAGAATCGAAAGCGAGGGAATAAGCGTCTTCATGCCCTCGCCCCCCCTCTGCACCGACAACGCCGCCATGATAGCGGCCCTGGGGCATCACATGTACGAAGACGGCAGGGTCTCGTCCTTCGACATCTCCCCCTACTCCACGACCGGAAGAAAATCCTACGTCTCGTAATCCGCCAGGGCCACGTCGGTTCTTATCTGCCGGATGAACTGCGCCACCTTCACGTGCTCGGGATGTTTCTGGTATATCTCCAGGTGCTCTCTCGATTCGAACTCCGAATAAAGCGCCACGTCGTACGAAACCGGAAGTTCGTTGAAGTTCCTTCCGAGCTCCATAGTCCTTATTTCGGGTATGGCCCGCTTGAGGCCCTCGAGCTCCCCCTTTATCCTGGCCACAAGCTCCTCCTTGCTCATTCCCTCGTGCGAATCCTTGAGCTTCCACATCACTATGTGCTTTATCATTCCAGTCTCCTCCAAAAACGGTCTTTGCTTCCTCAAGCAGGATAAAGCATTTTCGGGAATTTGCGAAAAAGCCCGCCCGCCGTCTATATTTATCGGCCGTGAACCCGGCAGATTCCCCGACGAACGAAAGCGAGGCGCACAGAGGCTGGGATTCGGACTTCCGGAAATTCGAATCCATCGACCGGTCGCGGATCCTCTCCAGCCTGGCGAGGAACTATCCGGACGCCTCGAACTCCGAGAGGGCGTCGTGGAAACGCAACGTTCCTTCCCTGCAGAACGAAGTCGGAGAGGTCGTCAGGGTCGACACCGACGCCGGCGCCTTCACCGCCATCCTCGAATACGAGCTTCCCATGGAGTCGAGACGTCCCGACGTGGTTCTTCTGCTAAACGACGACGTTGTCGTGGTGGAGCTCAAGGGAAAGACCTGGCCTTCCGACGCGGACATCGACCAGACCCACGCCTACGCAAGAGACCTGACGTGCTATCACAGGGACTGTCACCGGCGGACCGTTCACCCTGTGCTGGTGCCGACCCTGATGCCCCGCGGCGGCGCGTCGTCCGAACGCGGCGTCCGGATCTGCGGGGTCGACGAACTCGACGTTCTGGTCGCCGGGCTTTCGGCCAGGCGGACCATGGAGCCCGTAAGCTCCGAGAGCTTCCTCTCCTCCGAAGCCTACAAGCCTCTTCCCACGCTCATGGAAGCCGCGAGGCGGCTGTTTTTCTCCCGGCGTCCTCCGCAGCTCTGGAAATCGGCCGCGAACACCGACGACGCGGTCGGAGCGATACGGAAAATCGCGACGGACGCCCGAAGAACCGGGACGCGAAGGCTCGTTCTGCTGACCGGGGTGCCGGGGGCGGGAAAGACCCTCGTGGGTCTTCGGGTCGCGCACTCTCCGGTCCTGGAGAAGCTGCGGTCGGCGGGCGACGGAGCCCCGGCCGTGTTTCTCTCCGGCAACGGTCCGCTGGTCGAGGTTCTGAGCCACGTGCTCCGAGACGCGGGAGGAGGAGGCAAGACGTTCGTCCGGCCCATAAAGGAATACGTGAGACGCTACGGCCGAAACGCCCGCTCCGTTCCTCCGGAAAACGTCATGGTCTTCGACGAAGCGCAGCGCGCCCACGACAGGGCCAGGGCCGCAGACATACACAAAATAGGACTGGGCGCGGCGCGGTCGGAGCCGGAATATTTCATCGAGTTCGCCGAGAGGGTTCCCGGGTGGTCGGTGGTCGTCGGGCTCGTGGGAAGCGGCCAGGAAATCCACGTGGGCGAAGAAGGCGGTCTCGGCCTGTGGAAGCGGGCGATCGAGCGAAGTCTCCGCGGCGGCGACTGGACGGTTCACGGACCGGAGGCGCTTCGCGGGATTTTCCGCGGCCCAGGTTTCGAGGCGGATAACGCCCTGAATCTCGACGTCACCATCCGGACCCACAGGGCGTCGAGACACCATGAATTCGTCGGCAGACTCGTCGAGAAATCCCCCGGGCCGCCCGACAGGCTGCGGCCGCTCGCCGAGGAGCTTCGCGGGGACGGTCATGATTTCCGCGTCACCCGCGATCTCGAGTCGGCGAAGAGCTACCTTCGGGAACGCTACGGCGAAAACCCCCGGGCGCGTTTCGGAATCGTCGCGTCGAGCCGGGACAGGGATCTCGGGAAATTCGGCGTCCCCAACGACTTCCGGTCGACCAGGCGGGTGCGGTTCGGGCCCTGGTACAACGACGACGAAGAGGACGAAAAGGGACTGTCCTGCCGGAATCTCATGGACTGCGTCACGGAATTCGGAGCGCAGGGACTGGAGCTCGACGCGGTGCTGCTCGCGTGGGGAACGGACTTCGTTCTCAGAGACGGGGAGTGGTCGAACGAAAAGGCGAGAGCCTACAGGACAAAGGGGCATTCCGGGGTCGGCGACCCGTGGCGGCTTCGCGCCAACGCCTACCGGGTTCTGCTGACCCGGGGCAGGGACGCCCACGTGGTTTTCGTGCCGGAACTTCCGGAACTCGACGAAACGTGGGATTTTCTCCGCGCCTGCGGCTTCCGGAAGCTCGCGGCGTCCGGCACGGCGGATTCGCCTCGCGGGACCGGATAGAAGAGCGCAGGATTCACGCCGATGAGGATAGACGGAAAGACATTCGAGCAGCTTCCCTTCGTCGGGAATTTCGACGGGAACAAGACCGGTTTTCTGCTGAGGATAGGCGAGCGCGTGGAGGCTCCCGCGGGATACGTTCTCACCAAGCAGTTCGAACCCAGCCATTCGTTCTACTTTCTCGTGGAGGGGCTTTTGAACTTCTCCGTAAGCGTCGAAGACAAAACGGACGAGTTCTCCGTGGGGAAAAGCGGCGAGAAGTTCACGCCCGCGGGCTGGTCGGGCTTCCGCTCCCCCGGGCGTTACGCGACCACCGTGACGTGCGAAAAACCGAGCGTTCTTCTCAGGTGGAGCCACGAAAACCTGGAGAAGTTCTTCGCCCAGGAACCGGAGCTCGGGCGGGAATTCATCCTGTTCGTCCTGGGAAAAAGCATCGGCCTGCTCCGCCAGGTCCGCGCGCAGCTCGCGAAATACGACAACGTGAACTGGGACGCGGACATCGCCAAGACCTCCCCGTCCCGAAGAGACCGCGAGGGCGTTTCGGTTCCGAACCCGCTCGCGCTGCTGAGACAGTCTCCTTTCTTCGAGGTGTTTTCCGAAAAGACGCTGCGGAAGCTCGCAAACGCCGTCCGGAAGAAATACTACGTGAACAACGAGCGCATATTCAGCCAGGGAGAGGCCTCGAAGGGAATGGACCTGCTGGCCTACGGCAAGGCGGCGCTGTGCTTCACCCCGGACGACGGGGCGGGAATCGAGGAATCCCCGGCCCTTCACCTGATCAACCGCCCCGGATACTTCGTCGGCTGGGTCGGGGGCGCTCCCGGACAGACGAACGACGTGACCGCGGTCGCCAGCAGAAATTCGGTCGTCTACCACATAAGCGGGCGCAGCCTGGACAGGATACTGAACCGCGAACCGCGACTCGCCCTCGCGTTCGCCAAAAGGCTTCTCTGGCTCGTCTCCGTCCGCCTGAGAAACGCCCGGGCGGGACTCATATCGCAGACTTACGAGCGAGAGATCCTGGCCATAAGCAACCTGGTGGAGCAAAACGCCGTTTCGCTGAGCGTCGCGTCGCCGTTTCACAAGCTTCCCCACCTGCTCGACAGTCCGCTTACCCTGGGAGACGCCTTCGCCCTTCTCTTCAGGCTGGAGAAAGAAGGCGACGGACTCGAGAGAGGGCTCTCGCGCCTGTGTCTCGACATCCTGGGAAAAGTCTACAAGGAATACAATTTCCTGGAAGGTCTCAAGCACGTATACCAGTCCGTGACAGGGGCTCCCGAGTCGCTTCGCCCGGGCGAGATCAGGACCATGGCCGCCAGGCAGTTCACGGGCGTTTTCGAACACGTGCCCTACGTGGTGGAAGGTCTCGAGAACCTGCCCGACGGGCCCGGACACGTCTTCATATACAACCACCTGCTCAACCACCCCTACACCACGCTTCCCAACCACTTCCAGATCACTCTCGATTCGCACTTCATAAGCTCCATGATCCTCTACGGCAAGTACGGAGAAGCCGGAATCAGGGTCGTCCGGGTCCCGAGAGCCGAGGAATACGGACACGCCCACTACTACGAAAGGCTCGGGCACATAAACGTCCACACCGGCGAATCGGACGCGGGGGACCCGACCCCGGAACGGAAAAAGGCCTGGAGGAAAAAGTTTTTCGAAACCGCGGGGACATGCCTCGGCAAAGGGTTCAACATAGTCATAAGTCCCGAGGGAACGAGCGGAAAGACGGAGGAGTCGCCGGGGCCGTTTCGGCCGGGAGCCTTTCTGCTGGCCGCGTCGGTCAGGCCCGAGCCCCTGATCGTCCCGATAGCGGTGGCGAATTTCGACAGGAGAACGAACCACGCCGTGTTCTCGCTCGTCGTGAAAAAACCTTTCAGGATATCCGAGCGCGTCGCGGACCCCGTGCGCGACAGGGAAGGACTGTTCGGGTTTCTCAGGGAATACGAAGACGAGTACAGGGGGTACGTGCGGGAAGCCGCGGAGCTGGCGGGACGGGCGGCCGCGGCCAAGATCAACCTCAGGACCTTCGAGCAGGTCGAAAAGAACTTCTTCGTAATCGACAGAAACCTCTTCGAGCAGGACGTGAGGATTCTCGAGAGACGCCATGTTGGAAAACTTCCGGGCGCCACGGTGTTCTACGGAAGTTCAAGCTTCCGTCTCTGGAGGGGAATGTCGAGGGATTTCGCCGGGCACGACGTCGTGAACCTGGGCTTCGGCGGGGCGAGAACCGCCTACTGCCTTCACTACTTCGAGCGTCTCGTAGAACCGAGCGACCCCGGGGCGCTCGTCTTCTACGCGGGCGACAACGACATAGGAGACGGATGTCTTCCCGAACAGCTGATGAGCTCCTTCACGGCTTTCTACCGCAGGTTCAGGGAATCGTACCCGGCGGCGAAATTCACCTTCGTCTCCATAAAGCCGAGCCCCGACAGGGCAGCCTTTCTGGAGAGGATCGAAACCGCAAACGGCCTGATAAGACGGTTTCTCTCCGGCGAGGCGAACACCTTCTACCTGAACGTCTACGATTCCATGCTCGGGACGGACGGGCGGCCGAGAGAAGAGCTTTTCGGCGAAGACGGACTGCACATGAACCGACGCGGGTACGCGCTCTGGAGAAAGATGTTTCTCGCCAGCGAAAAGGAGATTTTCCGCGACCGCGACCCCGCGGAATCCGGCAGGGAGCCGGAACTCTCCGTTCCGGCGTAACCGCAGACGACGGCCCGTTCTCCCAAGGATGCTCCGCGAGAATCAGCCGCGCTCCTTTCCCGAAGCGGGAATCAGAAGCCACATCTTCCTTCTCGTCCGCCGCCCCCAGCTCGGGCAGAGCAGCACGTAGCTTCCCCGAAGAAGCGGGGAGTCCCGCAGGCTGAAGGAGATCTTTCCCCGCCCCCGCGTCCCCGCGACGAAAGTTCCCGAAACGCAGAAATCGGCTTTCAGGGACCGGGAGAACCCGCCCAGAATATCCGCCAGGTCCGTCCGCGTCACCTCCATCCCTATCGCCTTCCGCCTCCTGTCCATCCACGGAGCGTTGGGAAACACCCAGAGGCGGGGACCGTCTCCGAGCTCGAGGCGAAGAACGAAGCATGTGGAACTCGAGACGATCTTTCTAACAGAGTATCCGCGAGTTGAGTTCATAGAGCAGCCTGAGACCGTGAAGAGCGAGGTCCTTCTCCACCCTGTCCACGCGGGAGCACTCCTCCGACACGGCGTCGGCGAATCCTCCGGTCATTATCACCTCGGGAGAAGAGCCCATTTCCTCTCCGAGCTTCGCGCAGAGTCCGTCGATCATCGACGCCGTTCCGTGAAAAAGTCCCGACCTTATGCACTCGACGGTGCTTTTGCCGAGCACCCGCCCGGGATTTTCCGGTTCGACCTTGGGAAGCATGGACGTTCCGTGGAAAAGGGCGACCGAGCAGAGCTCGATTCCCGGAACTATTATTCCGCCCAGATACTCCCCTTCCTGCGAAACGCAGTCGAAAGTGGTGGCGGTTCCCAGGTCGACCACTATAACGCTTCGGCCGAACTTCCGGTAGGCCGCCACGGCGTTGGCTATCCTGTCGGACCCGAGCTCCTCGGGGTTGTCTATCAGAATCGGCATTCCGGTTCTCGTCTCGGGACCGACCACTATCGGCTCCTGGCCGAAATACTTTTTTACGGAACCGACGATGGTGTCCAGCATGTCGACGACCACGCAGGACACTATCGCGCCGCTGAACGAATCGGGCGACACGCCCTTTTCGTCAATCATGCCGAAGAGGATTATTCCGTACTCGTCCGGACGCCTGGTCCTGTCGGTATCCACCCTGAAGGTATGCAGGAGTTCCTCCCCGGAAAATATTCCGACCGCCACGCTCGTGTTTCCCACATCAACGGCTAAAAGCACCTGAAGTTCCTCCTCGCGCCTGTATTCTACCCGAAAGCCGCGCGAACGGACTTCGGCCGTCTCTTTGACAAAAGTCTCATGAAAACTATTATTTCTCCGCGTCCTCAAGGAGGAGGAGTGAGAATAATCGTCACAGGCGGAGCCGGGTTCATAGGTTCCTGGGTATGCGAAGCGTATATCGCCGAAGGTCACGAGGTTCTCGCGGTGGACAACCTCTCCACCGGGTCAGAAGAGAACATACCGCCCGAGGCGGACTTCGTCGAATGCGACGTGCGCGATTCGGAGAAACTCGAGAAAACGTTCCGGGAATTTCGCCCCCGGGTCGTGAACCATCACGCGGCGCAGATAAACGTGAGAAGTTCCGTCGAGAACCCCTCCTTCGACGCAGAGGTGAACGTGGTCGGCTCGCTCAACGTCCTTCGGCTCTGCGCCGAGCGCGGAACCGGGCGGTTCGTCTTCGCCTCCACGGGCGGCGCCATCTACGGAGAGCCGCCGAGGCTTCCGGCGGACGAAGCCGCTCCCGCCATTCCCATCTCTCCCTACGGCATCGCGAAACTCGCGACGGAACACTACGTCAGGTACCACTCGCGAAGCTTCGGCATGAGGCACGCCATTCTCAGGTACGCGAACGTGTACGGGGAGAGGCAGAATCCCGAGGGAGAAGCGGGGGTGATAGCGATTTTCTGCCGAAACGCGATGAACGGAAATCCTTGCGTGATATTCGGAGACGGAAACCAGACGAGAGACTACGTGCACGTTTCCGACGTTTCCTCGGCCAACGTTCTGGCGACGCGGACGGACGAAGGAACGTTCAACATAGGAACTTCCGTCGAGACTTCGGTCAGGGACATAGCCCGCATCCTCGGGGAGACGAGGGGAACCGAGCTCGAGGTCGTCTACAGGGAGCGGCGTTCGGGAGAGGTGGAGAGGATAAGTCTCGATTTTTCCCTGGCCGCGGAGAAACTCGGATGGGAGCCGCGGACGGATTTCCGGGAAGGAATTTCCCGGGCGTGGAAGTGGTTTTCGGAACGCCCGAGGGCGGAAACGGTGGAAAACATATGAAGTTTATATTACACTTCGTACCACTTGCCAAAGTGCGGAAGCTATGTCGGCGTTAACTGGAAAAACTTCGGACAACTCGAATCATCCTCAAGGCAAAAAGCTGTTCCCCGCAGGAACATCGGAAAACCAAGATTGACGATTTGACCAACTAGCATGGCAAAGCGTACCGGACAATCTCTCAAGAGGAAAACAGAAATAGACGAATTCTTTGGCCGAAAACAGTACAGGGGCCGAGTTTTCAAGTTGCGGCGACAAGAGGCGTCACCCCGCGTTTACTACGATCATCCCAACGGAAAGCTCTACCTGGGAGATTGCATGGATGTAATGAAAACTTTCGAGAGTGAATCCGTTGACCTGGTTTTTGCCGACCCGCCCTACAACATCAAAAAAGCCGACTGGGACCATTTCAACTCTCAGAAAGAGTATATCGACTGGTCAAACGCCTGGATAAAAGAAGTCGCGCGCATTCTGAAACCGACAGGCTCTCTTTACGTCTGCGGATTCTCTGAAATCGTATCCGACATCAAGTCTCCCGCCATGGAATTCTTCGACAAATGTCGCTGGATAATCTGGCACTATAAAAACAAGGCGAGCCTGGCGAACGACTGGGGCAGGTCTCACGAAAGCATCCTGCATTTCAGAAAGACGAAGAAGCACAAGTTCAACGTCGACGACATACGCATACCTTACTCGGAACATACGTTAAAATATCCCGACCATCCCCAGGCAGCCACCAGCCAATACGGAAACGGCAAACAGCATCACTGGGAACCGAATCCGGACGGCGCAAAACCGAAAGACGTCCTGGAAATTCCGACTACCTGTAACGGAATGCATGAAAAAACTCCTCATCCCACACAGAAGCCGGAGGAACTTCTGCGCAAGGTCATACTGGCATCGTCCGAAGAGAACGACTTGGTGTTCGACCCGTTTCTGGGCTCCGGAACCACAGCCGTCTGCGCAGAACAGCTGAACCGCAAATGGATGGGGTGCGACTTATCCCTGGAATACCTGGACTGGTCGGTGAAAAGGCTCGAACTGGTTGAAGACTGGGAAATAGACCGATGGAAACGGTATGACTTTGAAAACCTCAAACGCAGAAGTTCGATTAGATGAAAATCACTCGCCTAACAAAGATTGCCGCGGACAAAACGAAATTTGGAACGCTTTCAGACTTTTTCAACTTTGCAGAAATGTACTTGGAGTACGCTTCTACGAAACTGCAGGCGGTCATCGTATCCCAAAATGAGAATCATTACTGCTTTCACCAGTACAAATCTGATGGAAACTATCAAATTACCCGTCCAATCAATTCGCGACTTATGTATAAAGCCGCCGATTTTCCCTCCGCGAAAAAATCTTTTCTGAGAATTCTGAAAAACGCCAGAGATGTAAAGTCCGATAAAAAAAGAGAATCGATAAATAAAGCGGTTTACACTCTGCAAATGGCAATTGGGTCAACCCTTGACGCACTACCGGTCGGAAATTCCAATAAGGCAAGGAAGATCAACGGTGACCTTTTTGAGCTGCTCATCCAACTTGTCATAAAGGAATTAGGAATAGATTGCAGGGCCGGAACTATAAAAGTTCCTGTCATACTCCAAGGAAAGGAACAGTTTCGCATCAGCTATCAGCACGACTTAATAATTGAACGTGACGAAAATATAAAACTTATCGGTTCGATAAAAACTTCAAGCAAAGACCGGTTAGGCAAGATTTTCCTTGATAAGTTTCTGTACAACAAACTTACGGATACAAACACCCCGCATGTCGCTATTTTCTTAAACGACATTCAGAGAAAACGAAGCAGGCAGAAAAACAAATACGGAGTCAGTTCCACCTTTCTTCCCGGACATTTCCGCACCTACTCGATCAAACTGAGCTCTCTTGACGGCGTTTATTACTGCGACATTCGACCCAACATGCTGACAGAAGACGTATTGAAAGACAGCATACACAGTTTCGACCGCTTCATATGCGAGGACATTTGGAAATTTGCATAAGTTTTCCAAAGGGAAAAAAGAGTTTCTCAGGTCAGAATGTTATTGTGGAAAACATGGTTCCGAACGGTCTTAACCGCTTAACCGGACGTCGGCCTAGGGCGAGAGAAGCGCTTTTTGAAGTGACCCAGCAGTTGTTACCTGCGGAAAAACGGATATGCTATGATTTTACATGCCGTGGAAGAAGTAGGCGGTTTTCACAGTCGAAGAATCTCCAGTCCCTTCATTCGCCCCATCCGTAACGAAAGAACCGGCGGTTTCATCCGACGGGCGAAAGAATGAAACCGGGAAAAGGGATTTTCGACACTTGCAAGAACACGGCCGAGACGGCCGCCACCAAGCCCGCACGGAGGTTCGGAAAATGCAGGACGACGAGAGGTTCTTCGACATAAGGGTTTACGAGAGATACATAAAGGAAGGAAACATCACCAAGAAAGACTACGAAAGCTACGTGAAATCCCTGCCCGACGTCAAGGACAAGGCCGAGACTCTCGTAGTGGAAGAAGAAAAGACCGGAAAAGAGGACAGGTAAATGGACCGCTGGCAATACAAGGTCGTTTCGACAGATGCGCTGCTAAAAAGACCTCAGGACCACGACATAGCCGTCTACAAGGAAGAGGTCGACTCGCGGAGAGAAAGCTCGAGGGAAAACCTCCAGAAGGCTCTCGGCTCGCTGGGAGACAAGGGCTGGGAACTGGCCGCGCTCCTGGGCGAATTCGCCGTATTCAAGAAAAAGGCCGAGTAGCGGGACTCACTGCCACTCTATGGTTCCCGGAGGCTTGGTCGAAACGTCGTACACGACCCTGTTTATCCCCTTCACCTCGTTTATTATCCTGACCGAGATTTTCTGAAGAACGTCGTAGGGAATCTTCGCCCAGTCGGCGGTCATTCCGTCGGTGCTCGTAACCGCCCGAAGCGCGCAGACGCTTTCGTAGGTGCGCTCGTCCCCCATAACTCCCACGGTCTTCACTGGAATGAAGACGCAGAACGCCTGCCATATGTCGTCGTAGATTCCCGACTCCCGGAGCTGTCCGACAAACACGCTGTCGGCGTGTCTCAGTATCGAAAGCCTCTCCCGCGTGACCTCTCCCATTATCCTGATCGCGAGACCCGGTCCCGGAAAGGGATGGCGGCCTATGAGAAAGTCGGGAAGCCCGAGCTCCCTGCCGACCTCTCTCACCTCGTCCTTGAAAAGCTCGCGAAGCGGCTCGACCACCTCGAGGTCCATTTTTTCGGGAAGCCCGCCCACGTTGTGATGCGACTTGATGACGGCCGAAGGCCCCTTCACGCTCACGCTTTCGATCACGTCGGGATAGAGGGTGCCCTGGGCGAGAAACCTCGCGCCGGAGATCTTCGCGGCCTCTTCCTCGAACACCCTCACGAACTCCTCGCCCATTGTCTTTCTTTTCTCCTCCGGGTCCTCCACGCCCTCAAGACGGGAGAGAAACCTTTTTCCCGCGTCCACGCAAACGAAGTTCATGTCGAACCCCGAAAACGCTTCGCGGACCTCCCGCGCCTCGTCCAGCCTCATGCATCCCGTATCGACGAAGACGCAGTGGAGATTCCCGCCCACGGCCTCGTTCAGAAGCGCAGCGGCGACGGAAGAGTCGACGCCTCCCGAAAGTCCGCATACAACCCGCCCGTCTCCCACCCTCTCCCTTATGTCCCGTATGGAGCTCTCTATGAACGAGCCCGCCGTCCAGCCCCCCGCGAGACCGGCCACGCGGAAAAGAAAGTTCGAAAGGATCTCGGAGCCGAACTCCGTGTGTACGACCTCGGGATGGAACTGCACGCCGTAGACGGTTCCCGAAGCGTTCCTCACGGCCGCGTACTCCGCGTCGGCGGTGCCCGCGACGGCCGAAAATCCCCGCGGGACGGCGAGAACCCTGTCGCCGTGGGACATCCACACCCCCGACTCGGCGGGAACGCCCGAGAAGAGGACGTCGTCGCTTTTCACTTCCAGCGCGGCGGGACCGTATTCCCTTCTTTCCGAACGCTCGACCTCTCCGCCGAGCTGCGAGACCAGGACCTGGAGCCCGTAGCAGATGCCGAGAACGGGAACTCCGAGAGACAGTATCCCGGGGTCGAGTTTCGGGGAATCCTTCTCCCAGACGCTCGAAGGTCCTCCCGAGAGTATCACCGCGCCCGGCGGATCCCCCTTCAGGGTCTCCGCGGAAACGCCGAAGGGCCTTATCTCGGAATAGACGCCGAGTTCCCTCGCACGCCGGGCTATCAGCTGCGTGTACTGGGAACCGAAATCGAGAACCACAACTCTTTCGCGCATGTAAAGACCGCTCCCCGCCGGCCTCGCGCGGCCGGACGCTCTTTTTCGGACCGCCCGCCCCGGGCGGGAAAGACCGCCCTCACCCGATCCTGTAGTTGGGAGATTCTTTCGTGATTATGATGTCGTGAACGTGACTTTCCTGAAGCCCCGCGTTTGTAAGCTTCACGAACCTCGCGTTTTTCTGAAGCTCTTTCACCGTGGCCGAGCCCGTGTAGCCCATTCCGGCCCGAAGCCCCCCGACGAGCTGGTAGATTATGGCCCCTATGCTGCCCCTGTGGGGAACCCTTCCCTCTATTCCCTCGGGAACCAGCTTGGCCTCCATCATCTCGTCTTCCTGGTCCTGGGCGTACCTGTCCCTGCTGCCCTTCCTCATCGCCTCTATCGAACCCATGCCCCTGTACACCTTGTAGGTTCTTCCCTGGTAGAGAACCACCTCTCCGGGAGCCTCGTCGGAGCCCGCGAGCAGGTTCCCTATCATGACGCAGTCGGCTCCCGCGGCGAGCGCCTTGGTTATGTCGCCGGAGTACTTTATGCCCCCGTCGGCTATCACCGGCACGCCGTGCCTGCGGGCTACGGAGCAGACGTCGCTTATGGCGGTTATCTGAGGCATTCCTATGCCGGCTATCACCCGGGTCGTGCATATGGAGCCCGGCCCGACTCCCACCTTGAGACAGTCCGCGCCGGCCTTTATGAGATCGCGCGCCCCTTCCGACGTGGCTATGTTGCCGACCACCAGGTCTATTTCCGGATACTTCTTTCTCACCCGCGCCACGCTGTCGACGACCCTCCTGGAATGTCCGTGCGCCGTGTCGATCACTATCACGTCGCAGCCGGCGGAGACGAGCTCGTCCACGCGTTCGTCCCTGTCCGCTCCCACGCCGACGGCGGCGCCGGCCAGGAGCCTTCCCATGGAGTCCTTGGAAGCCTTGGGAAACTTCTCTATCTTCTCTATGTCCTTCATGGTTATGAGGCCGCGAAGCCTGAACTCGCCGTCCACCACCGGAAGCTTCTCTATCTTGAACTTGTGAAGAATGTCCTTGGCCTCGACCAGGGTCGTGCCTTCCCTCACCGTCACGAGCTTCTTTCTCGGAGTCATCACCTTGTCGATCTTGAGGTCCAGGTTCTTTTCGAACCTTATGTCCCTGTTGGTGATTATTCCGTGAAGGGTCTCGTCGGGCTTCACCACGGGAAGACCCGAGATGTCCTTTTCGAGCATTATGTCGAGCGCCTCGCGCACCCGGGTTCCCGGACTCACGGTCAGGGGGTTGACGATCATTCCGCTTTCGTACTTCTTCACCCTCCTGACCTCTCCGGCCTGATCCTCCACGGAGAGATTCCTGTGTATCACGCCCATGCCGCCTTCCTGGGCCATGGCTATGGCGGTGCGAAACTCCGTCACGGTGTCCATGGCGGCGCTCAGCACGGGTATGTTGAGATTTATTTTCCGGGTCAGCCTGACGGAGACGTCGACCTGTCCGGGAAGAACTTCGGAGTAGCGGGGGCACAGGATTACGTCGTCGAAGGTAAGCGCTTCCTCGAAAGTGAAGTCCTGCATGGGAACTATCCGGCTTTTTTTCCCGCGGCGGTTTTTGAAGCTTTGGTCTTCGCGGTTTTGGCCGAGGCTGTCTTGGTTGCCGCTGGCTTCGCGGTCTTCGACGATTTCGAGGACTTGGCGGTCTTCGAGGCCTTCGCCGCGGGTTTCGGTTTTTCCCTGGCGGCGGAGGCCGCTCCCGCGTCTTTCCGAAAACTCCTCCTGAAAAAATCCATGACCTTTTTTCTCGTGTCCGAGGCCTCGACGCCCAGTTCCACCTCTATTTCCTGGTTCTTTTCCGCCAGGTTGAGGAAAACGGACATGACGCCCACGTAGGTGGTGTCGTCCACCTTTTCGAATCCCATGGATTTCAGGAGCTTTCTGGGGATGACCGGAAACTGGAAATCCACAGTGTTCGCGGTCTCCTTGGAAAGGGAGCCGTCCTGGCCCATGCTCACTTTTATTCGGGTGGATTTCATCGTTCGGCCGCCGTCTGTTTTCCGTAAAGGGATTTCATTGTACTGAAACCTGGGCGATAAAGCAACTTCCCGTCGGGAGCGGCGCCCCGAGAAAAGCCCCTCCGGTCTGGAATTCCCGCCAGCTTCATGAATAATATGGGGTGCGAGTTCGGCAAAAGGTCTTAGAGGGGGTCAGAATTGATAATAAAATGCGTCCCGGGCGGGATATTCATGGAAAACTGCTACATCGTGGGAGACGAGGAGACGGGCGAAGCCATGCTGGTCGATCCAGGAGAGCAGATAGAGGAGATATCCGGCGAAATCGAGGCGTCGGGCCTTCGCGTGAAGAAAATAGTCAACACCCACGCTCACCTCGATCACGTCGCGGGGGTCGAGACTTTCAAGAAAAAGCTCGGCGCGCCTTTCTACATACACGAAAAGGAACAGCCCGTGCTGGACGTCCTGCCGGAAGCCAAGATGAGATTCCCCGGGTTCGATTTCGTCGAACTTCCGGAGGTGGACGGCTACGTGCGGGAGGGGCAGGAGCTTCGGGTCGGAAACCTGAGGGGAGAGATACTTCTCGTTCCGGGACACACGTGGGGACACGTGTGCTTCGTCTTCGAAGAACGGATAATAGCCGGAGACACGGTTTTCGCGGGAAGCGTCGGCAGGGTCGATCTCACGGGCGGGACCAGCATGCGGGAACTCGTGGGGTCCATAAAGTCCGAGATTCTCAAGTACCCCGATCACTACGAAATCCACCCCGGCCACGGACCCGCCACCACGGTGGGAACCGAAAAGACGACCAATCCCTTCATTCTCGGGGTGGCGGTCTGAAACGACGATGGGTTACTCGAGGCTCGCAAGGCTAGCGGCGTATCTGGCGGTCGCCCTCGTGGCGGTCTTCGCTTTTGTGAACGAAATCTCGAAAGTCTACTTTCTGAAGAGCGAAAACAGGAAGATAGAAAAAAGGATAGAAGATCTCAGGACCGAAAACGAAGCTTACAGAAAAGAGATAAAAGCCATAAAGGAAGACAAGAAGTACCTTGAGAAGATACTCAGAGAAGAGCTCGGGATGATAAAGGAGCGGGAAAAGATATTCAGGTTCAAGGAAGAGTAGGGTCCCGCCGGAGTCGTCATGCGCGAAAGCAGCGAGGACAGGAAATTTCGCCACAGAAAAAGACTCGGTCAGAACTTTCTCGCCGACCGCGGCATACTGGAGAGAATATGCGACGCCGCGGAGCTCTCGAAACAGGACAGGGTGCTGGAGATAGGACCCGGAAAGGGCTCTCTCACCGAACTGCTGGCCGAGAGGGCGGGCTCGGTCGTCGCCGTGGAAAAAGACGGGAGGCTGGAAAAGTTTCTCCGCGAAAAATTCTCCGGGTCGGAAAACGTCGAGCTTGTCTTCGAAGACGCCGCGAGGGGCGATTTCGCGCGGTTCGCCCGGGGGAGCAAGACAAAGCTCGTATCCAACCTTCCCTACAACATATCGACCCGGGTCCTGCTCCTGGTTCTCGACCGGAAAGAGATTTTCTCAAGGGCCGTCGTGATGCTGCAGAAGGAAGTTGCCCGAAGAATCTCCTCTCCCCACGGAAGCAGGGACTACGGCTCGCTCTCCGTGCTTCTCCAGAACAGCTTCGACGTAAGCCCGTCCTTCGGGGTTCCCCGCGGGGCGTTTTTTCCCGTTCCGAAAGTGGAATCCGCCGTCGTGACTCTCGACCCCCTCGAAAAGCCGAGATTCGAGGTGCTGGGGGAGAGGACTTTCAGAACCGTCGCTAGGCAGGCGTTTTCCTCGAGAAGAAAGATGATAAGGAACTCTCTCTGCAATTTTTTCGAAAAACGGACGGTGCGCACGGCGCTCGAGGACTCCGGCATCGACGGCGAAAGAAGGGCCGAGTCTCTTTCCGTCGGGGAATTCGCGAGACTCTCCAACAGCTTTCACAGGCTCTCGGTCAGTTGACAAGTTCGCGGAGAAGCAGGCTCTGGAGCTTTTTCACCCTGGCTCCCATCCCGTTGGATATTACGGAGAAAACGTAGACGCGGCCGTCTTCGGCGAACGCGTACCCCGAAAGGGAGCGGGCTCCTTCGAGATACCCCGTCTTCGCGTAAACCCTTCCCCTGAGTTCGCGGAATCTTTTCTCGAGAGTTCCGTCCACGCCCGCGACCGGCAGGGACTCGAGGAATTCCTTCGATATCGCGGGGTCCCTGTACGCCATTAGAAGCACTTCGGCAAGATCGGCGGGAGATATCCTGTTCATCCTGGAAAGCCCCGAACCATCCACGACGGCGATGTCCCCGGACACTCCCATGCCCCTCAGATGATCCCTTATCACGTACGTGCCGCTTTTCCACGAGCCGGGCTCCCCGAGAAATCTGGCGCCCAGCACCTTCACGAGGCTCTCGCCTATTATGTTCACGCTCTCCTTGTTGTACTCGCGGATGACGACGCCGAGGGGTTCGGAATAATGGGTGAACACGGGCCCGGCCCATCTGGGAACCCTGGCGCGGCTCACCCGCCCCGCGACCTCGATTCCGTTTTTCTCGAGCGCCGCCCGAAGCATCTCGCCGAAGTAGAAAAACGGGTCGGGAACCGACATCTCCAGCGTTTCCCTCTTCCTTCGGGAAGAGACGTATCCCGACAGCCTGATCTCGTTTCCGTCTCCGAACTCGGCCATCACCCCCGATCTTCTCTGCGACGTCAGAACGCGGCTTCTGACCGGAAAGGGAAAATCCCCGGGCTCCGCGCTCACGTACGCGGGCAGACCCGCCCTGGAAGCCGAAACCTTTATCTTTGCCGAATTGTAGTTGAACGAAATGGCGGTGACGGGCGGACAGAACGCCTCTCCCGTCCACTCGGGGTCCCAGCCTTCCCCGTAGCGGGTCTCGTCGAAATAGGAGCCGTCGAGGTGTATGCCGCCGTCTATTCTGCTTATCCCCAGGTCCCTTATCCTCGCGGCTATCCGCTCGAGGACCTCGAGATCGATGGTCGGGTCCCCGAAGCCCTTCACGTAGAGACCGCCGTGGGCCACGTTTCCGTGGATTCCTCCCCCGAGATAGAATTCGGTCGCGAAACGAAAATCCTTTCCCAGCAGGGAGAGCGCCGCCACGGAGGAGAGTATCTTGTTGTTGGACGCGGGAATGAAGCTCTTTTCGCCGTTGTGGCGGAAAACCGTCCTGCCCGTGTCCGCCTCTCTCACCACGATCCCCACGGTTCCGCCGCCGTTGGCGTTTCTGGAAATAAAAGAGAGAATCTCTCTTTTGTCCATCCGCGAAAGGGACGGAGAAACCTCGGGCGTTGCGAAGAACGCAAACAGCAGGGCGGAGAAAACCGCCGTTTTCCATCCGGTACGAATCATTCCACCTTCCGTCCGGTTCTAGTGGGCTTCGGACCAGTCGCGCCCGACGCCCAGTTCCACTTTCAGGGGAACCCTAAGTTCCCAGGCTCCTTCCATGTCCTCCCTTATCAGGTTCCCGACCTCCTCGAGCTCGGGCTCGGACACCTCGAAAAGAAGCTCGTCGTGCACCTGGAGAATCATCCTTGAGCGAAAGCCCTCCTCCCCGAGCCTCCCGAATATTCTGATCATCGCCAGATTTATTATATCCGCCGCGGAGCCCTGTATGGGAGTGTTTACGGCCTCGCGCTCCCCTCTCGCCCTCTCGACCCTGTTTTTCGAACGAAGTTCCGGTATCGGTCTTCTCCTGCCGACCAGCGTCTCGGAGTACCCCTTCTCCCTCGCTTCCTCGACCGAAGAGTCCATGTACGCCTTCACTTCGGAGTAGCGGTCGAAGTAGCGCTGTATGTAGTCCCTCGAGTCGGGGACCGGGATGCCGAGCCGCCGCGAGAGTCCGAAAGCGCTTATGCCGTATATTATGCTGAAGTTCATCGTCTTCGCCACGTTTCTCATCTCGGAAGTGATCTCGCTCTCCTCCTTGTCGAAGATTTCGCACGCCGTGGCGGCGTGCAGGTCCCTTTCGTTTCTGATCGCTTCGGTGAGAGTCGGGTCCCTGGAGAAATGGGCGAGCAGGCGGATCTCTATCTGCGAGTAGTCGGCCGACAGCATGACGCGGCCGTCGCCCGCCACGAAGGCGTTTCTTATTCTCCTCCCGTCGACCGTTTTTATCGGTATGTTCTGAAGGTTGGGGTCGCTCGAGCTGAGTCTGCCGGTGGATGTGCCCGCTGGATTGAAGGACGTGTGTATCCTCGAGGTCGCGGGGTTGATGAGCTTGGGAAGCTGGTCTATGTACGTGGACTTGAGCTTGGCGAGGAACCTGTGTCTCAGAACCAGCCTCGGCACCTCGTGTATCGCCGAGAGTTCCCGAAGAACGTGCGAGTCGGTCGAAAACGCGCCCTTGGAGGTTTTCTTTCCGCGGGGAAGTCCCAGCCGCTCGAAAAGCACTTCGCCGAGCTGCTTGGGAGAGCTTATCTTGAACTCCTGTCCGGCTTCTTCGTATATGCGCTCCCGAACGGAGTCGAGGTCCCTCTGGAATTCCCCCGACATCTCGCCCAGAATCCCCGTGTCCACGCTCACTCCCGCGGATTCCATGTCGCAGAGAACCTCCAGCAGTCCGAGCACGTTCTCCCCGTAGAGATCCCAGAGACCCTCCTCCTCCAGAACGGGATGGAACTTCCTGAAAAGCATCATGGCGACGTCGGCGTCCTCGCACGAGTATCTTTTGGCCGTCTCGAGATCGACCTCGGCGAAGTTCTTCTGCGATTTGCCCTTTCCCGCCACGTCCTCGTAGGAAATCATCCTGTGGCCGAGGTGCGTCCTGGAGAGCTCGTCGAGCTTGTAGCTGTTTCTGGAAGAATCGAGAAGATGGGCGGCGAGCATGGTGTCGAAGTGGATTCCGCGAAGGGCGACGCCGTGGTTTCTGAGCACGAGCATCTCGTACTTTATGTTCTGTCCTATCTTCCTTACGTTCTCCGATTCCAGAACCGGCCGAAGCGCTTCCAGAACGGCCCCGCGGTCCATCTGGGCCTCCATGCCTATGGTCGGAACGTGACCCACTGGCACGTAGAAAGCCCTTCCCTCCGCCGGACAGAGGGAAAACCCGACTATGCGGGCGCTCATGGGCAGTTTCGAGTCCGTCTCGAGATCGATCGAAAGCTCCCCGGAGTCTTCTATCATCCTCACCACGCGGGCGAGCTTCTCCCCGTCTAGAACGAGCTCGTAGGAATCGTAGTCGACGGCCGGGACCTTTTCGGGGGCGGAGGGGGGCGCGCCTATTTCTTCCAGGAGCTTTTCGAACTCAAGCTCCCTGAAGAGGGGGATCAGCTTTTCGGCTTCGTATCCCCCGTACCTGAAGCTCTCCATCGCGGTTTCGATTTCGACGTCCGTCTTTATCGTGACGAGTTCCCGGCTCATGTACGCGTCGTCCCTGTGCTCCTCCAGCAGACCCGCGACCCTCGGTTTCACGTCGGCGAGATTTCGGTAGACGCCGTCGAGGTCCCCGTAATCGGATATGAGCGCCGAGGCGGTCTTTTCCCCCACTCCCCTCACGCCCGGGACGTTGTCGACCTTGTCTCCCACAAGCGCCAGAAAATCTATCATCTGCCCGGGGGCGATTCCGTATCTTTCCCGCACTTCCCTTGTTCCGGTATTCCTCTCCTTCATGGTGTCGACCAGGGTGACGTTCTCCGACACCGTCTGGCAGAAATCCTTGTCCCCCGTGACCAGCACCACCTTCGAGTCCCCCTGGCCGTTGGCCGCCGCTATGGTTCCCATCAGGTCGTCGGCCTCGTATCCTTCCATTCTCACGACGGGAATCGAAAACGCCTCGACCACCTCGAAGATCTTCGGAAACTGAAGCTCGAGACTCTCCGGCGCCTCGGGCCTGTTGGCCTTGTATTCGGGGTATATCTCGTTTCGAAACACCTCTCCCTTGGAATCGAACACGACGGCCAGATACTCGGGCTCGTATTCCCTGAGAAACTTGAGAAGCATGTTCGTGAATCCGTGGACGGCGTTTGTGGGAAATCCCGAGGACGTGGAGAGATCCTGCTTTACTCCGTAATAGGCCCTGAACACGTAGGAACTTCCGTCGATCAGGTAAAGGGGCTTTCGGGGCATGAGAAAAATGATTGTTCGAGGTCTTCCCGAACGGTTCTCCTGCCCCGAATTATACCTAACCGGCGGTAAAATAGTCCGTCGCGATAATGAAAAGACCACGCGGATTTTCTCCGGCGAACCCGCCGCGCGCATCCGGACGGAACCCGGGTTCACGGAAAAACCTGAACGTAATCTCGTTTTTACCCTTAACAAAAATTTGCCAAGTTCCGATACGTTCGGTTAATTACCTGACAACAAGGAAAGGGTTGTCATGGCTATAAGTCAGCAGGAATTTGATACAATTCCCGGCGACGAGACCAAGCGAATTGACGAGGATTTAGCTTGGGTCAAAGACGAGGACCACTCTCCCGCGCTGGAATTCAGGGCGGAAGTTTCATCAAAAGCCGGCTATCCCCTGTTCGTAGCGGGTCGTTACAACGCTTCCGCGGGCACGCTTTCATACGCCGTCATCCATAGAAACGCGGGACGTATATACGCCCTTGATCTCGGGGCAGACCACCACAACCCCGAATGCGACCGCGTCGGCGAAAAGCACAAGCATAAATGGAACGGAGAGTTCCGCGACAAGCAAGCCTACGTGCCCGAAGACATAACCGAAACCTGGGACCGTCCATTGGAGGTATGGAAACAGTTTTGCGCGGAGGCGAACATCAGTCACCGAGGTATAATGCATCCGCCCGTCGCACGGAAGGAGTCGCCCTTATGAATACCGCCGAGCTTTGCAATTCCATTTCCAAGGGAGTCTGTCGGACTTTGCTAACGGACGAGGCAGATTAGCCTGATTGGAGCTGTTTGACATCGAGAACCAGTCGTTTTGTTCAAGACGGCGTGATACCTTGGCAGTATATTGTCCGTTTTTGCGTGTGCGTTGCCGTCGATTCTCCCGTTTTTGCCTCCTCCCTCTCTAATTCGTCCTCAATGTGAACATCTTCTTCAGGTTGTAGCCTATACATACCAGACTCCACTCCCTGCTCACAGCCTTAATCCCTCGCATAAAAAACCGGCCAAACCCCAGCACGTGTTTTATCACTCCGAACATCGGTTCCACAGTGCTTTTGCGCCTGGCGTATAACGCCTTGCCTTCCTCCGTCTCCAGAAGCTCCTTCATCTCATCCACTGCCGTCTTGTTCTTCGCAACGGCTTTGGGCGGCTTTGCCGACTTGTGACCTCTCCTCTCGTTGCGTATGGAAATCACCGGCCTGACCCCGTGCTCTGTGCAAGCCTCCACGTTCTTTTTGCTGTAGTAACCCGCGTCGGCCAAAAGATTGTCCGCCTCCCCCACCAGCCTCTCCGCCTCTGCCAGCTGCTCAAGGGCAGGCTCCATCTCCCGCTTGTCGTTGCCGTTGTGCGTCACGTGCCTGCCCACTATCATCCTGCTCTCGGTGTCCACCATCGCCTGAACGTTGTAACTCTGCTCGTATCCTCCAGTGCTCACGGACATGATCCGTGACTGCTCATCCGTAAGATTAACCCTGTCCTTGTCCGTCGGCCCGGGCTGAGGCTCCCTGGGTTTGGGGCCTGGTATCTTGCGCCCGTCGCGTCGTTCCTTGGCCCTGCGCTCTTCCATCTTCTCCTCATACTGCTTTCTCTCTCGTTCGTATCTGTGCTCCGCTCTGCGCTCAAGCTCCCGCTTCGCGTCGCTCAAAGCCTCAAGACGCTCACTGCGACTGTTTAACTCCTCGGGAATGTCTATTCCGTCGGGACTCTCGCTGTTGTCCGCCTCCTGTGCCTTACGCATAAGCTCCCTTATCTCCCTGCGTATGCGCTTGTCCACCTTGCGTATCTGTTTCCAGCTCAAGTTCTTGCGCCTCGACGCGTTGGCCTTTATCTTCGTGCCGTCCACACTCACCGTCCCCATCTTGAGAATCCCCATCGCGTGAGCCATCACGAGAATCTGCCCGAACAACCCCTCAAGCTGCTCCAAAAACCTCTTGCGGAAACTGTTTATGCTGTCGTGGTCGGGATGGTTGTTGGCGCAGATATACCTGTACGCAAGACTGTCGTATGTAGCCTGCTCAAGCTTGCGGCTGGAAAACGTCCCCGTGGCATATCCGTAAAACAGCAAGGCCACCATCATGGACGGGTGATACGCCCTGGAGCCCCTGCCCGAATACGCCTCCGTCAAATCGCTCAGGTCCAGTTGCGCCACTATCTCCACTACGAAACGGGCCAGATGCCCTTCGGGCACGTAATCATCCACCCTCGCGGGCAACATGCTTGGCGTGGACCGATCAAACGTAACGAATTCAGGCATGGTTCTCTCTCCTGTAGTTCTTGTGATTCTCTTATTTTACCTCGATTGAACATAGACGCTAAAGTCCG
This sequence comes from Thermodesulfobacteriota bacterium, assembly GCA_965243595.1. GTDB lineage: Bacteria > Desulfobacterota_D > UBA1144 > Nemesobacterales > Nemesobacteraceae > Nemesobacter. Next base: position 878,598 of record OZ251569.1, on the reverse strand, counting down.
ACAGACTCAAGGGACTGCCGGATCTCTTTCGGTGTTCGCCCGCTCCGGAGGAAGGGGTTCGCGTGCGGACGCCGCTTATGTACCCGGACGGGGGCATCGTTGACGTCTTCGTACTGAAACGCGGCGAAGCCTATAGAATCACCGATTTCGGAGAAACCTTGGGCTGGCTGCGCATGCAGTCCGTCAGCAAACGACGCTCGAAGAAGCAGAATCTCATGGTCAAGGATGTCTGTCACACTCTGGGAATAGAATTCTCTCAAGGACAACTCATGCTTCGCTCCGAGACAAACGACAACATCGGAGAAAGAGTTCTTCGCCTGGCTCAGGCCGCGGTCCGGGTGTCGGACCTTTGGTTCACGCTGCGCACCAGGGCGGTTGAAACCATGTCCGATGAAGTAAACGAGTGGCTAAGCGAAAGAAAAATTTCCTTTAAGCGCAACGTAAGGGAACAAGGCAGGTCGGGACGCGAGTGGAACATCGATTACAAAACTTTCGTCAACGACCGGACATCCCTTGTCTTTTTGCTCAGCACGGGGTCCCGCGCCACGGCTCCACGCATTACGGAGCATGTGCTGGCAAGCTGCGTCGATCTCAGCCGCTCCGAGCCCCCGAAACCCCAGTTTGTTTCCGTGTTCGACGACACGCAGGACATATGGCGCGAGGAGGACTTCAAACTCGTTGAAGAGGGTTCGAGGGTCGCCTACTGGTCGCGACCGGACAAGTTTGAACAAATACTGGCGGGGACAGCCGGTCCCGATGGTTCCGGTTGACAAGCGTTTAGCTTGGGCTTGCAGGAACATTCGGAATTTCAGACAACCAGACGAAGGGAAAAGCGGTTCTGACGAGGGGTCCACGAGCAACCAGATTATAAAATTGCGGAACTGAAAAACGATATAAACAAGCAGTGCGACAAAGTGGACGCCAGGTTTGACAAGATGGATGCCAGGCTTGGGAACATGGACACCAGATTCGGCAAGGTAAATGATGAATTCACGGCAGTCAGAAAAGAAATCGCCAGTATCGAAAAAACCATGGGCGATAAATTCGGAAGCCTGTATAAATGGGCGCCCGGCATTCTTGTCGTCGCACTCGTAAGTACCGTCGCCAAGGAACGATTTTAACCGAAGGATCTCCTGTACCACGCGTGAGACCATCCGTTTTCCCGAAAGCGTACGAACGGAAAGTCCTTACTTCTCGGCGCTGTAGACAAACGCCGGAGGAAAATTGGACCACACGGTCTTCGATTTTTCGACGCTCGCGAACTTCTCGCGAAGACGCGAGCGGAACCTTCTGGCGCTCGGCATAACCAGGCTGGCCGAGTAGCTGAAAGTGAGCAGACTGCCCCCGGGCCTGAGGACATCCACTATGGCGTCGAGCAGCCTGTCCTGGGTGTCGCGGCCGAAAACGGTCCAGGGAAGACTCGAAACGACGCAGTCGCAGCAATCCCGCCCGTGTAGCTCAAGATATTTCCTCGCGTTCTCCGCCGAGTCCTCGTAGACGGTCGCCCCGGGACAGCGCGACCTCGTGGCCTCGCAGAACACGGGATTTATCTCTATCGCGAAAAAAACCGCCTCGGGATCTTTTTTCTCGAGAATCTTCTCGGTGAAGACTCCCGTTCCCGAACCGAGCTCTATCAGCGTTCGGGCTTCCCGGACCCCCGCGGCTTCGGTAACGAGCTCGCAGAGCTTTTCGCTCGAAGGGTAGACCGCCCCCGTGCTCCTGGGATTCCTCACGAACTGCTTTATGAAACGGTAGGGACTGAACTCCAACCTTGCTTCTCCACGTAAGACCCGACCCGGACCGATCTTTTCAATCCAACCGCCTTTCCCCGTCTCCGTCGGCAATTCCCGGGAAGGTTCGCGTCTTTTTCCGGCTCAGGAACATTCCGGTTCAGGTATTATATACGCCGTTCGGCGCGATGGTAAACATCCGCGAAAGAACGGAGAACGCAAGATGTTCGAAGGAATCTCCGAAAAGCTCGGCTCCACCCTCAAAAGGATAGGGGGCTACGGGAAGCTCAGCGAAAAGAACATAGAGGACGCGCTTCGCGAGGTGCGTCTCAACCTGCTCGAAGCCGACGTGAACTTCAGGGTCGTAAGGGAGTTTGTCGGGCTCGTCAAGGAAAGGGCGCTGGGGCGGGAAGTCGAAGGGAGCCTGAATCCCGGACAGCAGTTCGTAAAGATAGTCAAGGAGGAGCTCACCCGCGTTCTGGGGGAGACCAACGAACCGCTGGGCATAAACGTCGCCCCTCCCCTCGTCGTGATGCTCGTGGGTCTCCAGGGGTCGGGAAAGACCACGACGGCTTCCAAGCTCGCGAGGTTCCTGAAGGAGCGCCACGGAAAAAACCCCGTGCTCGTTCCCGCCGACGTCTACCGCCCCGCGGCCATAGACCAGCTCAGGATACTCGGGGAGAACCTCGGAATCAGGGTGCACGGCACCGCCCCGGGGTCGGACCCCGTAGCCGTGTGCGAAGAGGCGGTTTCGCGGTGCGCGGGCGAAGGAAACGACGCGGCGATCATAGACACCGCCGGGCGCCTTCACCTCGACGAAGAGCTCATGGACGAACTCGGCCGCATAAAGGAGAAAGTCGCCCCGCACGAAATTCTCCTGGTAGCCGACGCCATGACGGGCCAGGACGCCGTCACGGTTTCCGACGGCTTCAACCGCAAGCTCGACATAGACGGGGTGGTTCTCACCAAGATGGACGCCGACGCCAGGGGCGGCGCGGCGCTCTCGATAAAGGCCACCACGGGAAAGCCGATAAAGTTTTTCGGAACCGGAGAGAAGTCGGACGCCCTCGAGGTCTTCCACCCCGAGAGAATAGCCTCGAGAATCCTCGGCATGGGAGACGTTCTGGGCCTGATAGAAAAGGCGGAGACGGCCTTCGAGGAAGAAAAGACCAGGAAGCTGGCCGAGAGAATAGCCAAAAAGCAGTTCTCCCTCGAAGACTACGGGGAATCGATGGAGGCCATGAACAGGCTCGGCTCCCTCGAGAACATAGCCGGCATGGTGCCCGGCATGAAGAAGGTCGCCGACAGTCCCGGCGCCATGGAGGCCGCGCGCAGGGAGATAGGCAGAAGCCTAGCCATAATAGGCTCCATGACCCCGGAGGAGAGAAAGAACCACGCGATCCTCAACGGAAGCCGCAGGAAAAGAATCGCGAGGGGAAGCGGAACCAGGGTTCAGGACGTGAACCGGACGATAAAAAACTACATACAGATGAGAAACATGATGAAAAACATGGGCAAAATGGGTAAAATAGCGAAGAGAATGATGAGCTTCGGGTAGCCCGCGGCTTTTCTTCGCAGATTCAGGAGGTACGTACAGCTTGGTAAAGATCAGACTGACAAGGATAGGATCCAAGAAAAGGCCGTTTTACAGGATAGTGGCGGCGGATGTGCGCGCGCCGCGCGACGGGAAGTTTCTGGAGATTCTGGGACATTACGACCCGAGGAAAAAACCCCACGAACTCAAGGTCGACGCGGAGAGAGTGAAGGCGTGGATCGCAAACGGCGCCAAGGCCACCAACAGGGTGAGCAAGCTCATATCGGACATCGTCTAGCGGGACTTTTCGCGCGCAGTCGGTCCGGCAGCAGAAATTCGAGTTTCAGGAGACCGTTCCTATGGATAGACTAAAAGAGCTTGTCGGCTTCATGGCGACGTCTCTTGTCGACAATCCCGAAGAGGTGGAAGTAACGGAGGTCGCGGGCGAAAAGACGACCGTCATAGAGCTGAAAGTCGCCCAGGAGGACCTGGGAAAGATAATAGGCAAGCAGGGAAGAACCGCCAAGGCGATCAGGAGCATTCTGGGCGCCGCGGCCGCGAAAATAGACAAGCGCGCGGTCCTGGAGATCCTTGAGTAAGCCGGAACGAGGAAAAAGGGAACTCGTCCTCTACGGAAAAATAACGAAAAGACACGGCCTCTCGGGCGAGGTGAAGGTGATTGCCTTCGGCGGACGCCCCGACGCCCTGGGCGGGGCGCGGAGGATTTACGTCGACGTTCCGGGAAAACCCCGTCCCAGAATGTTCGACGTGTCGAGAAGCGGCGTCCGGGGAAACGCCGCAGTGCTCAAGCTTCGGGGCGTGGACACTCCCGAGGCCGCGGACGGCCTGAGAAACCTTGAAGTCTCGCTCGAAAGAGACGATCTCGAGCCCCCCGGCGAAGACGAGTACTTCTGGGCCGACCTGATAGGTCTCGGAGTGCGCACCGTCTCGGGGGAAAACATCGGAGAGATAAGGGGCCTCATGGGCGGAGCAGGCCACGACATCCTCGTGATAGAGAGCCCGGACGGGAGCCGGGAATTTCTGGTTCCGTTCGTCGACAGGTTCGTCGCGGAAGTCGACATGGACGAATCCGTGGTCACCGTCTCGCCCGTCGAAGGGCTTCTGGACTGAACCCCCGCCCGTTTTCGCGATGAGATTCGACATAATAACGATTTTTCCGAACTTTTTCGATTCCGTCTTCTCCGCGGGAGTCGTGGGCAGGGCGGCGCGGGACGGCGCCTTCGATATAAACGTCCACAACCTCAGGGACTACGCGCGGAACAGACACGGAAAGACCGACGACACTCCCTACGGGGGAGGAAGCGGAATGCTCATGACCCCCGGCCCGATAGTAAACGCCGTCCGCGAAACGAGGGAAAAGCGCGGGAGATCGGCCGTGATTCTCACCACTCCCCGGGGGGAGATGTTCGACGACCGCAAGGCCCGGGAGCTTTCGCGGTTCGACCAGCTCGTCATCGTCTGCGGGCGCTACGAGGGCGTGGACGAGAGGGTAAGCGAGCTTTGCGTCGACATGAGCCTCTCGACGGGGCAGTACGTGAACTCGGGGGGAGAGTACGCCTGCTCCGTCATGGTGGACGCCGTGGCGAGATACCTGCCCGGGGTTCTCGGAAACTCCTGTTCGCTCGAAACCGAATCTTTCGGAAACGGGCTTCTTGAATATCCCCAGTACACCAAGCCCGAAACGTACATGCGAAAGAGCGTTCCCGGGGTGCTTCTCTCCGGAAACCACGAAAGGATAAGGAAGTGGCGGAGGGAGCGTAGCGTAGAAACCACGTTTGCGCGAAACCCCGCCCTGCTGGACTCGGCAAGGCTCTCGGAGGAGGAAAACGGGTTTCTCGAAAAGCTCAAGAGCGAAAATTCCCCGGAGTTCCGGGTGCACGTGGCGCTCGCGCACCACCCCGTGTACAACAGCCGCATGGAAATAGTTTCCACGGCTTTCAAGAGCATAGACGTACACGACATCTCGAGGGACGCCACGACCTACGGAATCGGGAGGTTCTACCTGGTAAATCCCGTCGAGGAGCAGAGAAAGCTCGCCAGAAGACTGATCGACCACTGGACGGAGGGAGCGGGAAGGCGGTTTAACGAAACGAAAAGCCGGGCGTTCGGCGTGGTCGAGATAACGGACTCGATCGAACGGGCGGTCGCGGAGATAGAGAAAATCGAGGGACGCGCGCCGAAGCTCGTCGCCACGGACGCGCGCTTTTCGGAAAGAACCACGGGATACGCCGAGATGAGAGAGCTCATATTCGAGAACCGGGAGCCTTTCCTGATCCTCTTCGGCACGGGATCGGGACTCGCGAGGGAAGTGATGGAGAGCGCCGACCACGTGCTCAGGCCCATAAGCGGCTACGGGGATTTCAACCATCTCTCGGTGAGAAGCGCGGCGGCGATAACGCTCGACAGGCTGCTTCGCTGCGGCGCCTGACCGTCCGGAAAACCCTCCTCGGGACGGCGCAGACGCGGCCCGCGCGGACTTTTGACAACGCGCGGGAGGTTCTGTATATTCAGAGCCCCTAACGCGAGGGGGCGCCGGGCCATGGGAATAATAGCGGAGATCGAGAAAAAGCACATGAGGACGGACATTCCGGAATTCCGCTCTGGAGACACTGTATCCGTTCACTACAACATCAAGGAAGGCGACAGGCGGAGGATACAGGTCTTCGAAGGAACCGTCATCGCCAGGAAGGGTTCGGGCTTTCGGGAGACTTTCACCGTGAGGAAGGTTTCCTACGGCATAGGAGTCGAGAGAATCTTCCCCGTCCATTCCCCGCTCATAGGCAAAATAGAGGTGAAGAGAAAGGGCCGGGTGAGAAGGGCCAAGCTCTACTACCTCAGGGGTCTGTCCAAAAAGGCGAGCCGGATAAGGGAAAGGACTTCCTAGACGGCGGGGCCGCCGTCGCCGCCGGCCGTCGTTTCCCTCTTTTCTATCTCGCCCATCACGTGCCTCATCCTCTGCACGGACGTGTAGAAGGAGAAAAGAAACAGCAGAATCACGGAGAGCTTGAGAAGGTAGTCCTTCTGGCTTCCGAACCCGAACGCGTAGGCGACTATGTTGCCGAGGAAGTTGAACGTCGAGAGAACCCCCAGGTAGACGACCCGTTCGGTTCTCTGCATCATCCCGACTTCGCATTCGATCCCCAGGCTCTCCGCCCTGGCCTTCGTGTAGCTCACCATCATCGAACAGCTCACTATCAGAAACACCAGGTAGACGAAAAGGGTTCCGCTGAAGTAGCTCAGAAGCCCTAGGTAGATCAGCGCCTCGGAGTAGCGGTCGACGCAGGAGTCGAAAAACGCTCCCCTGGGAGAGTTGAGCCCCTGGGCCCGGGCGACCCTGCCGTCGAATATGTCGAAGGTGGAGCCCGCCAGCAGAAGCACTCCCGCCACGAAGATCAGCCCCAGGTGAAAGAAGTAGCCCGTCAGGGCGGAGACTATGAGGGTGGTGATGGTCAGGACGTTGGGACTGAACTTTCTTTCTATCAGAAAGTCCTCTATGGGCTTCATCAGAAAGACCCACCAGGACTTCACGCTTCCCGAAAGAAGCTTCGAAGACTCGGGCTTCTTCCCGGTCTTGGACCTCTCGTCGAGGTTTCCGGCGTTCTCGGGGCTGCGCTCGTCGTTTTCCATGGAAAGAATAATAACCTAAACCGCGGGCAATCACACGTCCGCTCGAAGCGGCCGCGGAGCGCGCCGCCTCAGTCGTTGAGAGTCACGTAGAACTTGAAGTCCCTCTCCCTCTCGCTTATCTCGTGTCCGTATTCGCGCGCCGCTTCCTTGGACTCGAAGGTCCCTATCCTCACCCTGTAGAAAGTGGTGATGTCCGACGGCGAGTATTCCCTTATGAAAGCCGGATAGCCCCTGTCCTTGTAGAACCTGACCGTGCGGTTGGCGACCTTCGCGTTCTGAAAGGAATTCACCTGGATGGTGTACTTGTGGTCGGGGTTGAGCATGGCCGACAGGTATTCGTCGCGCCCGGGGGTTTTCCTTTCGGAATCCTCCGGCTGGGAATCTTCCGGTCGGGAATCCGCCGCGACCGGCGCGTCGGCGGGAATGTATTTTTTCCCCACCACCACCCCCAGGGAGAACACGAGACCGAAAACCACGAAGAACCCCAGGGAAAAGACGAGGGGGCCGGAGTTTCCGCTTTTCCTCTCTTCGCTCATGGTTCACATCCTCTCGGGAGCGTCTATTCCCAGAAGCCCCAGGCCGTTTCGCAGAACCGTGCGCACGCAGCGGGCGAGGTAGAGCCTCGCCGACGCCTCGTCGGCGTTTTCCGAATCCAGTATCTTCGTCTTATTGTAATAAAAATGAAACTCCGAGGCCAGTTCCTGCAGGTAGTAGACGACCTTGTGGGGAGAGAGCGTTTCGGCCGCCGAGAGGACGGTTTCCCCGAACCGGAGAAGCCGCTTCGCGATGTCGCGCTCGGCATCGTCCGAAAGCAGGTCGAGGCGCGAATCCGATGCCTCGATTCCCCGCTCCCCCGCTTTTCTCGTCAGGCTCGATATCCTGGCGCACGCGTACTGCACGTAATAGACGGGGTTTTCGCTCGACTGCCTCCTGGCGAGAGAGAGATCGAAATCGAGGTGGCTGTCGGAACTTCTCATCAGCAGAAAGAACCTGGTCGCGTCGCGTCCCGCCTCGCGGAGCACGTCGCGAAGCGTGAGAAAATCCCCGCTTCTTTTCGACATGGCCACTTCCTCCCCGTCCCTCACGAGCCTCACGAACTGTATCAGAAGCACCCGAAGGGCCGAGGCGTCGCGCCCGAGGGCGCGCATGGACGCCCCGAGACGCGAAACGTGGCTGTGGTGGTCGGCTCCCCACACGTTCACCAGCCTGGAAAAACCCCTGGAATACTTGTCCAGGTGATAGGCTATGTCGGAGAGGAAGTACGTGGGAGAGCCGTCCTTTTTGACGAGCACCCAGTCCTTGGAATCTCCGTGCTCCGACGCCCTGAACCACAGCGCCCCGTCTTCTTCCTTGAGCGCCGACGCCGCATCGAGCGCGGCGAGCACATCGGGAATCTTTCCGTCCCCCGTCCCGCCGCCGGAGCGTATCTCCTTCCTTTCGCTGTACCACACGTCGAAATCGACCCGAAGGTCCCGGAGGTCCGACTTCATCTCTTCAAGCAGTCTCGCGTACGCGAAATCCCTGCAGAATTCCACCGCCCGGGACTCGTCTCCCCGAATTTCGGGACATTCGTCCGAAGCGTTTATCTGCGCGGCGATCTCCGCCACGTACTCCCCCCGATACCCGTCCTCGGGAATATCCCTTTCGATCCCGCGCATCCGCGCGAGCGTCGCGTACACGGACTCGCCCAGCATGTCCATCTGCCGCCCCGCGTCGTTTATGTAGAACTCCCTGGTAACGTCGTGCCCCGCAAACGAGAGTATCCTGCAGACCGAATCCCCGACCGCGGCGTTTCGCGCGTGGCCGAAGTGAAGGTAGCCCGTGGGATTGGCGCTTACGAACTCCACCACGACCTTTTCTCCCTCCCCCGGGGCGCGGCTCCCGTACCTCTCGTCCAGGCGGACGATCTCCCTGAGCCCGGACCCGAACGCGGTCTCGCTCACGAAAAAATTGATGAACCCCGGCCCGGCCACCTCGAGCTTCTCTATGAAGCCGAATCCCCCGGCGTCCATCTCCCCGACCATGAGTCCCGCCACCTCGCGGGGATTCCTTCCCGCCGCGTTTCCTATGACGAGCGCGGCGTTGGTCGAGAAATCGCCGAACTCCTTTTTCCTCGGCTCCCCCACCTCGAACTCCATGTCCGCCACCGAGGGAATCTCGGAGGCGAAAAGCGCCTCCGCCGCCCCGGTCACAACTTCCAGTATCCTGTCTTTCATAGAATCACCGTCCGCCGCGGGACTCGAGGTGAGCCACGTCGTTCACGGAAACCACGCTGAAGTTTCCGCCGCGGATCTCCACCACGCTTTTCGAGGCTTCGTCCACCATGTAGTCCCTGAACCTGTCAAGCGGCTTGTCCGCGAACCTGCAGAGCAGGGTTATTATAGTCAGATTGTGGCTCACTGCCAGTATGTTGAGCGACCCGAAGCGGCTTTCGATGTCCATGATGGCGGCAAATGCCCTGCGCTGAACCTCGATCAGGGTCTCCCCTCCCGGAATCCGAAGCGTTTCGGGCTCTTCCCGCCACCGGCGGAGAATGTCGGAGTGCTTCTCCCGTATGCGGGAGAACTCGAGACCCTCGAACATCCCCTGGTCCATTTCCCGAAGTTCCTCCCTGACGTTCACTTCGATCGAATGACGCGCGGCGATTTTCTCCGCGGTCTCCCTCGCCCTGCGAAGGTCGCTCGAGTATATGCGGTCGATCCTCTCGTCCCCGAGCGAGACGGCCAGTCTTTCGGCCTGCTCGACGCCGCGGGAGTTGAGCGGAACGTCGCTCACTCCCTGGCATCTTCCCGTCTCGTTCCAGTCGGTCTTTCCGTGTCTTACCAGAGTCAGCAGCATGGGCGGCTCACTTCCTGTTCTTGCACGGAACCACGAAGGGCTCGGCGCTTATCCTTCCCCGAAGCTCGCCGGGAGGAGCGGGAAGCGGGGAAGACGCGTTCACGGCCTTTACGCAGTAGAAATCGAACACGTCGTTTCCGGAACCTTCGCTTATCTCCACGTCGTAGACCTCGCCGCCGGGCCTCATGCGGAAGCTGACCAGAGCGGTCATGAAGCCCCGGGGCTCCACGTTGAGCGGAAGAATCAGGTTCTTCTCTATCTGTCTGGATATGGCCTTGTAGTATACGTCAAGCACCAGGGAAAGCACCTTGGGGGACTTCTCTTCGGGCGCCCTTCTCGCCCCCTCGCCCGCGGGATTTTTCCTTACGCTTTCAAGCGCGGGCTCGGAGGCCGCCTCGCCCGCGGACTCCCTTTTCTCCGGGGCGGGAGGCTCGGGCGCGTCCCGCGGGGCGGCGGCCGGTTCCCCCGCGCCTTGGTCCGGGGCGTTCCGAGTCTCCGGCGCCGGAGCTTTCTCCCCGGGAACTTCCCTCAGGCTCCTTATCACCGATTCCTTCCTCATGTCCCTTATCACTTCCTTTTTCCTGTCGGGAGCGGGTTCGGGAGCGGGAGCCCGCTTTTCCTCCGGGGGCGGAGAGGGCTCGACCGCGGGAGCGGGTTCCTTCTTCTCCGGAGGCTTCGGTTTTTCGGGCGCCCGGGGCTTTTCTTTCCTTTCGGGAGGTTTCGGCCTCCGCGGAGGCTTCTCCGAGGCCTTTTTCTCCGGGGGCTTTCGCGCGGCCTCGGGTTTCTTCACGGTTTCAGGTTTTTTTTCCGTCGCGGGCTTTTTTTCGACTGCGGGAGGCTTTTTCGCGGTCTTCGGCTTCTGCGGCGGCTTTTTCGCCTTTGCCGGACGCTTCGCAGGCGCCTTCGCTTTCTCCGCGGGGCGGGGCCGTTTCTTTCTCTCCGCCCGCGACTCCCTCTCGGCGGTCCTCGGTTCGTAGCTCCGAAGCGACACTTCGATCGACCGCTCGAGACGAGGAGACCCCGACTTTCCCGCTCCCAGGACGAACACGAAGAGCACCGCCAGCACATGAAGGCTCAGGGAAACGACGATCCCTTTTCGAAAATGATTCCCTTCGTCCTTCATGCTTTCACATGTCCGCTCCCGGGTCCTTCGTCCCGTCCTTTATCTCGGTGACGAGATGGAGCTTCTCGACTCCCGTCTTCCTGATCTCGTCCATGACCCTGACCATGAAGCCGTACCTGACCGACCTGTCGGCCCGAAGAAAGACCTTTTCGACGCGAGGGTCCGTCCCCGACGCCTCCATGGACCCGGCCAGGGCGGCCGCGATCTGCGAGAGCGGGTACTTCCTGTCTTCCAGGAAGATGTCTTCGGACCCCGAAAGCGTCACGGTCATCCCTCTCTGGCTCTTGACGGGAGCGGGGGAAAACGCCGTTTCCGGAAGGTTCACGTTGATTCCCTGGTAGAGTATCGGGGCGGTGATCATGAAGATCACCAGCAGAACGAGCATCACGTCCACAAAGGGCGTGACGTTTATTTCCGAGAGAACCGATCTGCCCGCGCCGGAGCTGAAGTTTCCCGTCGCCATGACTCTCCCTACCTGCTCAGGTATCTCTCCGCGGCGTTGAGAAACCCTCCGCAGAAATTCTCCATCTCCACTTCCAGGTTCCTGACGCGGTTGACGAAGTAGTTGTACGCTATCGTAGCGGGGATGGCGGCCGCGAGTCCTATGGCGGTGGCGATCAGCGCCTCGGCGATTCCCGGGGCGACGACCTCGAGGGAAGGAACCCCCTTGCTTCCCGCAAGCCCGATAAAGGAATTCATGATTCCCCATACCGTCCCGAAAAGCCCTATGAACGGAGCCGAGCTTCCCGTGGTGGCGAGAAACACCAGGGATTTCTCAAGCCTGGAAGACTCGACCGTCATGGTTCTCTTAAGAGCCCTCTCGACGAGATCCACGGCCTCGGAGCCCGAAGGCGAACCGGACCGCCCCGGCTCCGCCGCCCCCTTTCGCTTCTCGGTCTTCACCACTTCCATGTAGCCCGCCCGGAAAAGCTCCGCAGTCGGACCGCCTATCTCCTCGGAGAACGAAAAAAGCGCTCCCATGTCCTCGTTCGAGTGGTAGAGGTCGAGGAACATGGCGGACTTTTTCGAGGAGCTTCTTATGAGACGGAATTTCGAGTAGATGATCGCCCAGGAAAGAACGGACATCACCACCAGCACGACCAGCACGGCCGACACGACGGGACCCGCGCCCGAGAGAAGGGAAAACACGTTCTGGGGACTGTCGGACAGGGCTTCCATGACTGGTCCGCGACGGGGAGCGGGAGCGAAAACCCGCGGCGCCTTCCGGTTTCGGTGCGTTATTATAACCACTCCGCCGGATTACGCACGGGCGGGTTTTTCGAGTAGAATTGAGCCCGAGGCGGGACGCCCGCGCGCGGGCCAACACGTCCCGTTTCACGGAGGAAAGACATGCCGGAAAAACGCAGCCTTCTGGCCGCCCTGCTCGCACTCGCCCTGCTCGTCCCCGCGGGGGTCGCGCTCGCGGCCGGGTCGGGGCGGTCTCCCGTGATAGAGGAGAGTTTCTACACCGTCTCGCCGGAGAACAGGGAAGAGTTTCTCAGAGTGTACAGGACCCGCCTCTACCCCTTCTGGGAGGAGATGAGAAAAAGGGGTCTGACGACGGACAGGTACAGGATGTATTCGCAGAGAATACACTCCGCAAAACCCCTGTGGACGTACAAGACCGTCGTGAAGTTCAAAAACTACGCCGCGATAGACAGGTGGCTCGAGATAAGGGACGAGGTCTACAGGAAGATGTTTCCGGGCGAGTCGGGATACGGGGAGCCGAGAAAAATCGTGGACTCGATCTCGGGGAACCACTGGGACGAGTTTCTGAGGGAAGTCCCGCTGGACAGGTAGCTCCCGCGCCCCCCGGGGCGGTCAGAAAAGCCCGGGCGGCCGATTCTTTTCGGGAGCGGGGATTCCCAGGTGTCCGTAAGCGAGCCTCGTCGCCTTCCTTCCCCGGGGAGTCTTCTCTATGAGTCCCTCCCTTATGAGAAACGGCTCGTAGACGCTCTCTATGGTGTCTTTGTCCTCGCTCACCGCGGCGGAAATCGTGTCGACGCCCACGGGACCGCCTCCGAATTTCCCGATTATGGCCAGAAGTATCTCGCGGTCGAGGGTGTCGAGACCCCGGGAGTCGATCTCCAGCATCGAGAGGGCGTCTCTCACCACGGGCGCGGTTATCCGCCCGTCGGACTTCATCTCGGCGTAGTCCCTCACCCTCTTGAGAAGCCTGTTCGCTATCCTCGGCGTTCCCCTCGCCCGAAGGCTCATCTCCCTCGCTCCGTCGTCGGTCATCTCGACCTCCAGGATCTTCGAGGACCTTTTCAGTATGGCGGAGAGCTCCTCCTCCCCGTAGTAGCTGAGCCTCATCTCCACGCCGAACCTGGAGCGCAGCGGAGAGGTCAGAAGCCCCGTTCTGGTCGTCGCCCCTATGAGCGTGAACCTGTTGAGAGTTATCTTCACGGACCTCGCCGTGGGACCTTCCCCTATCATGAGATCGATGTCGAAGTCCTCCATGGCGGAGTACAGGTACTCCTCCACTATCCTGTTGACCCTGTGTATCTCGTCTATGAACAGCGCGTCCTTTTCCCCCAGATTCGTGAGCATGGAGGCGAGGTCCCCGGTTCTCTCGAGAACGGGTCCCGACGTGGTGTGGAGATTCACGCCGAGCTCGTTGGCGAATATGTGCGCGAGCGTCGTCTTTCCGAGTCCGGGGGGACCCGAGAGAAGCACGTGGTCGAGAGACTCCTTCCTCGCCCTCGCGGCCCCTATGAACACGGACGCCTGCTCCTTCACGCTCGACTGCCCGATGAAGTCCCGAAGCAGCCGGGGACGCAGGTTCGCGTCCGCGAACTCGTCGCCCGGGGAATGCTCCGGCGAGACTCTTTCCCTCGAGTTCCGTCCCATCCGTTCAGTTCCTCACGGCTCCGAGCGAATCCCTTATCGCGTCTTCGAGCGACCCCGCCACAGAGACGATCCTCTTTATCTCGGGGAGGTTTTTTTCCACCTCGGACTTCGAGTAGCCGAGGTTGAGAAGGGCGGAGACCGTGTCGCCGAGCACGGAGCTTCGTCCCGGGACGTCGACGCTTCCGGCTATGTCCTCCACCTTGTCTTCGAGCTCGTTCACTATCTTGGCGGCGGTTTTCGCCCCCACCCCTCGGATCTTCCGCTCGGCCAGGTCCCCGTTCACTATGGAGCCGACGAGGTCGGCCACCGAGACGTTCGAAAGCACGTTCGCCGCCGCCCTCGGTCCTATGCCCGAGACCCCGAGCAGCTTTTCGAACATGAGCTTCTCCGCCTCGGTGAGAAAGCCGAAAAGCTCTATGGAGTTTTCCCGCACGCTCGTGTGCACGGAGAGCTCGACACGGCTTCCCACGTCCCCCAGCCCGTAGTAGGTCGAGAGCGGAACGGTGACCCCGTAGCCCACCCCTCCGACGTCGACCACGACGGTTCCGATCTCCTTGACGGCTATCTCGCCTCTAAGCAGATATATCATTTGCCGTGAATCTTTTCTTCCTGCGCCTGCTTCCGGTTCTCGGAACCGCGTCGGCGGAAAGTCCGTAGCGGGAGAGGTTGACGTGGCAGATGGCTATGGCCAGGGCGTCGGACTCGTCGGCGCTCGCGAACTCCCCGATTCCCAGCATGTAGCCGAGCATCCTCTGCACCTCGTCCTTGTTGGCCCTTCCCTTCCCGGTGAGGGCGAGCTTCACCCTGGTGGGAGCGTACTCGCTTACGGGAACGTCCCTGCGCGCCGCCGCGAGCATCGCCACCCCCCTGGACTGGCCGAGCTTTATGGCGCTTCTCGCGTTTTTGGCGAAAAACATCTCTTCTATCGAAACGGCGTCGGGACCGTAGTCGTCTATCACCCCGAGAACGCCCGCGTATATGTCGTTGAGTCTCTCGGCCACGGAGCCCGAGGCGGGAGGGGTTATGGTTCCGCTGGTCACGTACCTGAGGCCGTTTCCGGCGCTTTCCACCACTCCGTAGCCGCAGGACCTCGAGCCCGGGTCTATTCCCATGACCCTCGTGTCCGAATGGTTATCCAATTGCCTCAAGTATCCGTTCGTCTATGTCGAAATTGGCGTACACGTTCTGAACGTCGTCGCTGTCTTCGAGATCCTCCATGAGCCTTATCATGTGCTCGGCGTCGCGCCCGTCCACCCTCACGCTGCTCTGCGGTATCATCGTGACTTCGGCCGACTCGTATTCCAGTCCCGCGACGGAGAGGGCGTCCTTGACCGCCTCGAAGCTTTCGGTCGGGGTTATGACCACAAGCTCGCTGTCCTCCGTGCGCACGTCGTCCGCCCCGGCGTCTATCACCGCGTCGAACAGCCTCTCCTCGTCGACCGAGTCGGCGCGCAGGGCGACCCTTCCCTTGAGGTCGAACATCCACGCCACGCAGCCGTTTTCCCCGAGAGCCCCGCCGTGGCGGGAGAATATCCTTCTCACCTCGGAAACCGTCCTGTTCCTGTTGTCGGTGAAGGTCTTCACGTACACGGCGCTTCCCCCTGGACCGTAGCCCTCGTAGAACACCTCGCTGTAGACGACTCCCTCGATGTCGCCCGTGCCCCGCTTCACGGCCCTGTCTATGGTGTCGTTGGGCATGTTGGCGCCCTTGGCCGCCGCCACGGCGGTGCGGAGCCTCGGGTTGGACTCGGGGTCGCCTCCCCCTTCCCTGGCGGCCACGGTAAGCTCCCTTATGATCTTGGTGAACACCTTTCCCCGCCTGGCGTCTACCGCCGCCTTCCTGTGCTTTATGTTAGCCCATTTAGAATGACCGGCCATATGGAATCACTCCTTTTTCGCTTCGTGCGGAAATTATAACCAAAAAATAGTTCAAATTACATATTGACAAACGCCCCGGGCGGCAATAATATTATCCGCGTCAAACGGCACATTGGTTTTTTTCCGCTGAATTCTTAACACGCGCGCTTCGGGCGCGCTCCTGACACTTCAAGATTTCGATTGATTTTTTCTGAATCGGCGAAGATTCGATCATGCGCCAAGGAGTTCCGCCACATGGGAAAAGCTTCTAAAGCGGAAGCCGAAACGGCTTACCAGAAAAAGGAGGAGCGAAGGAACGGGACCGGCCCGCTTCTTCACCTAAACGACCTGAGGTCGAAAAAGCCCTCCGAGCTAGTAAAGCTCACGCGTCTCGCCGGAATCGAGGACACCTCGAGGATGGCCAAGCAGGACCTCATCCACTCGCTGCTGAGAGCTCACCAGAGCGAAAAGCACGGCTCGATAATAGCCGAGGGCGTGCTCGAGATACTGGCGGAGGGCTACGGGTTCCTGCGCTCCCCCAAGTACAGCTACCTGCCCGGACCGGACGACATATACGTGTCCAAGTCCCAGATAAAGTCCTTCAGCCTAAAGACCGGGGACACCATAAAGGGCCAGGTGCGCCTGCCCAGGGAAGGCGAGAAGAACCTCGCCCTTCTCAAGATAGAGGAGGCGAACTACGGCTCTCCCGAGATATGCAGGGAGAGAACGCCGTTCGAGAACCTGGTTCCCCTGCATCCGGAAGCGAAGATCGCCCTTGAGCACGAAAGCGACGAGTTCTGCTCCCGGGTGATGGATCTTTTCGTCCCGGTGGGCAAGGGGCAGAGGGCGGTCATAGTGGCGCCGCCCCGCACGGGAAAGACCATAATCATCCAGAGAATAGCCAACGCCATAAAGCTGAACCATCCGGAGGTCGTGCTGTTCGTGCTGCTCATAGACGAAAGGCCCGAGGAAGTGACCGACATGCGCAGGTCGGTCAACGGCGAGGTGGTGAGTTCCACCTTCGACGAGCCCGCCCAGAGACACATCCAGGTGGCCGACATGGTGATAGAGAAGGCCAAGAGGTACGTGGAGCACGGAAAGGACGTGGTGATCCTGCTCGACAGCCTCACCCGGCTCGCCCGGGCGAGCAACACGGTCACTCCCGCGAGCGGAAAGGTGCTCTCGGGAGGCATCGAGGCAAACGCCCTGCAGAGGCCCAAGAGGTTCTTCGGCGCGGCGAGAAACACGGAGGAAGGCGGAAGCCTCACCATAATAGCCACCGCGCTCATAGACACCGGAAGCCGCATGGACGAGGTGATCTTCGAGGAGTTCAAGGGAACGGGCAACATGGAGGTCTACCTAGACAGGCGCCTCGCGGAAAGAAGGGTGTTTCCCGCCATAGACCTTCAGAAGTCGGGCACCAGGAAGGAAGAGCTTCTGATTCCCGAGGGAATGCTCAACCGCATATGGCTTCTTCGAAAGATACTGAACCCCATGAACACCACAGAATCCATGGAGTTTCTGCTGGACAAGCTCAAGGGAACGAAGAGCAACACGGAGTTTCTGAACCTGATGCACCAGTGAGCCGCGGGAACTTTCCCCGTCAGTCGTCCAGCCCGACCAGTATGTCGTCCCCTTCCACCCGCACGGGGTAGGTTTCTAGGGCCTCGGTCGCGGGAAGGCACAGAGCCTCTCCGGTCTTCACGTCGAACTCGGCGCCGTGGTAGCGGCAGGCGACGCGCCCCCCCTCGAGGTCGCCGTCCGAAAGCGTGAACGACTGGTGGGTGCACTCGTCTCGAAACGCGTAGAACTCCCCTTCCACCCTGCACACCGCGATCGCCTCGGTTCCGACGAAAAAGGCCTTCATCTCCCCTTCCCCGACCTCCGAGACTCCGGCCACCCTGTGAAAATCGGCCACGGCGGCGTCACCCGAGCCTTTTTTCGAACCAGGCGGAGAGGGTCTCCTGCGCCGATTCCCGCACCGGGTCCACGGACATGGTCTCGAGCGTCTGGTTCGTGAAGGCGCGAAGCATCATCTTCTTCGCGTTTTTCCCCGAAACGCCCCTGGAGCGCAGGTAGAAAAGGGCCTCTTCGTCCACCTGCCCTATGGTGGCCCCGTGGGTGCACTTCACGTCGTCGTTGTATATCTCGAGCTGGGGCTTGGTGT
Organism: Thermodesulfobacteriota bacterium; assembly: GCA_965243595.1. Classification (GTDB taxonomy): domain Bacteria; phylum Desulfobacterota_D; class UBA1144; order Nemesobacterales; family Nemesobacteraceae; genus Nemesobacter. The sequence goes on along the minus strand of OZ251569.1, from coordinate 860,848 downwards.
CTATCCGGGCGGCGTCGGAGAGCAGAAGATTCCTGTTGGTCTGCTTGGCGTCGGTTTTCTCGGCGCCCTCGTGAACTATTATCCTTCCGTGAAACACTCCCCTGGAGCGGCCGTCGAGAACGCCGTTGTAGAACTGGCGGCTGTCGCAGCGGGCGGACGCGTGCTCCACGCGCATGAAGTTGTCCATGTGCTGGCGTCCCTCGGACACGTAAAGACCGTAGATGTCGCAGTTGGACCCTTCTCCCGCCAGAACGGGATGTACCGTGTTTCTGACGATCGCCCCGCCGCGGAGGAGGGAATGGGAGGCGACGTTGCTGTCCCTTTTCTGGTCCACCCTGAGCGTGAGGAAGTTAAAGGACTTTTCGCTCGCGAATTCCAGCCTGTAGTGCTCGACGCTCGAGTTCTCCGCGCAGACGACTTCCGTCACGGCGTTTGAGAAGTACACGTCGTCGGAGAGCGAAACGTAGTGCTCGACGACAGTAGCCTCCGCGCTTTTTCCCGCCACCACGAGGTTTCTCGGGTTCATGAAAAGCGGGCCCGCCTCCCCGGTGGCGATGTGCAGCACGTAGACGGGCTTCTCGAGAACCGCCCCGTCGGCGACGCCGACGAACGCCCCGTCCTGGAAATAGGAAGTGTTCAGGGACACGAAGGCGTCCTTTTCGTAATCGGCGTACCTGGCCAGGTTGGCTCTCACCGCGTCCCCGTTCTGCTCGATGGCCGCCGAAAGACTCTTGACGACAATCCCGCCGCCTTCTTCGAAAGAGGAAAGAGAGGGAGAAAAGCGGCCGTCCACAAACGCGAGTCTCGTGCACTCAAGACCCGGAAACCCGAAGGAGTCGGCGGTTTCCGCGCGGACTTCGGGCGCCTCGGCCGGGGGGACGGAGAAGGAGAGTTTCCCGAGAGCCGAGAGGTTGGTGAACCTCCACTCCTCGTCGGAAACCGAGGGAAAGCCGAGATTGGAAAACCCCGAGATGGCCTCGCGTCTTATGTCCGCGACCCAGCGCGAAGCGTCTCCGCCCCGGGTTTCCAGAAACTCGGGAAGTCTCTCAACGTAGCTTTTTTCCGTGCCGTCGAAAACCATGGACATCCTTCGCGCTCCTCCCTATCGGTTCGCCGCGGCCTCGAAATCCGCGTAGCCCTTCTCCTCGAGCTCGAGCGCGAGTTCCTTTCCGCCGGAGCGCGCTATCTTTCCGTCCACCATCACGTGGACGAAGTCGGGAACTATGTAGTTGAGCAACCTCTGGTAGTGGGTTATGACGATGAACGAACGCTCCCCGTCCCTCATGGAGTTCACCCCGTCGGCCACTATCCTCAGGGCGTCTATGTCGAGACCCGAGTCCGTCTCGTCGAGCACGGCGAGGGAGGGTTCGAGTATCTGCATCTGGAATATCTCGTTTCGCTTCTTCTCTCCGCCGGAGAACCCGGCGTTGACGGATCTCTTGAGAAGGTCCTCGCCTATGCCGAGAGAGTTCATCTTCTCCCTGGCGAGCTTGGCGAACTCCACGTGCTTGAGCGGCTTTTCGCCGACATGCTCCCTCTTGGCGTTGAGGGCCTCGCGAAGAAGATAGGTGTTGGCCACTCCCGGGATCTCGACCGGGTACTGGAAGGCGAGGAATATCCCCTCGCACGCTCTCTCCTCGGGCTCGAGGTCTAGAAGGTCCTTTCCCCGAAAGGCGATCTCGCCCTCCGTCACCTCGTAGGTCTCCCTTCCGGCCAGAACCTGGGAAAGGGTGCTTTTCCCCGAGCCGTTGGGACCCATTATGGAGTGCACTTCCCCCCGTCCGACCGAGATGTCCAGTCCCTTGAGTATTTCCTTTTCGTCCACCCGCGCGTGCAGGTTTCTCACGTCGAGCATTTCTCCCGCCTCCTGAAAACCGGTTTTGTCAGAAATAGCGCCGCCTATCCCACGCTGCCCTCGAGACTCACGCTGAGAAGCTTCTCCGCCTCCACCGCGAACTCGAACGGAAGCTCCCGGAACACTTCCTTGCAAAAGCCGTTCACTATGAGAGACACCGCGTCTTCGGCCGAAAGACCCCGCTGGCGGCAGTAGAACATCTGGTCCTCGCCTATCTTGGAGGTGGACGCCTCGTGTTCCATGTGAGCCGTCGAGTTCTTGACCTCTATGTAGGGAAACGTGTGCGCCCCGCACCTGTCTCCTATGAGCATGGAGTCGCACTGGGTGTAGTTTCTCGCGCGCTCGGCGTTTTTGCCTATCTCGACGAGCCCCCTGTAGACGTTCTGCCCGCGGCCCGCGGATATGCCCTTGGAAATTATGGTGCTGCTGGTGTTCTTTCCCACGTGAACCATCTTGGTCCCGGTGTCGGCCTGCTGGAGCCTGTTTGTGAGCGCGACGGAATAGAACTCGCCGACCGAATCGTCGCCTTCGAGAACGCAGCTGGGATACTTCCACGTTATGGCGGAACCCGTCTCGACCTGCGTCCAGGAAATCCGCGAGCCCCTGCCCGCGCACCTCCCGCGCTTGGTGACGAAGTTGTATATTCCGCCCCTGCCCTCCTTGTCCCCCGGATACCAGTTCTGTATGGTCGAATACTTTATCGTGGCGTCGTCGCGGGCCACGAGCTCCACCACCGCGGCGTGGAGCTGGCTTTCGTCCCGCTGGGGAGCCGTGCACCCCTCGAGGTAGCTCACCGAGCTTCCCTCCTCGGCGACTATCAGGGTTCTTTCGAACTGTCCCGTGTTTTCGGCGTTTATGCGGAAATAGGTGGAAAGCTCCATGGGACAGGCAACGCCCCTGGGAACGTAGACGAAAGAGCCGTCGGTGAAGACGGCGGAATTGAGCGCCGCGTAGAAGTTGTCGCCCCGGGGAACCACGCTTCCCAGGTGCTCGCGCACAAGGTCGGGATGTTCCTCCACGGCCTCCGATATGGAGCAGAAGATCACTCCTTCCTCGGCGAGCTTCTCCTTGAAGGTGGTGAACACCGAGACGCTGTCGAAAACCGCGTCCACCGCCACCCCCGCCAGCATTTTCTGCTCTTCGAGCGGAATGCCGAGCTTGTCGTAGGTCTCCTTTATCTCGGGGTCGATCTCGTCGAGGCTCCTGGGCCTGGGATTGCTCTTGGGAGCGGCGTAGTAGCTTATGTCGTTGAAATCTATCTCCGGGTACCTGATGAACGCCCATCTGGGCTCCTTCATCTTCTTCCAGCGCTCGTAGGCCCCGAGTCTCCACTCGAGAAGCCAGCGAGGCTCGTTCTTCTTGGCGGAGATCATGGAGATGACGTCCTCGTCAAGGCCCCTGGGAGCTATCTCCTGCTCCACGTCCGTGACGAACCCGTACTTGTATTCCTCCCGCGCCAGTCTTTCGAGATCGACGCTCACTGCGCGAGAACCTCCTTTTTGCCGCCGCCCAGCGGCGACTCCTCCACCATGTCTCCTATGGTCGTGTCTTCCAGAATCTTCACCATCGACACCTTGAGCCTGTCCCACAGGGGAAGCTGGCCGCAGCTTTCGTAAAGGGCGCAGACGCTCTCGTCGTCCATGCAGTCTATTATCCTTATCTCTCCCTCTATGGCCTCGTACACTTCCCTGAGGTTGAGCTCGGCGGGGGTTTTTCTGAGCATGTAACCCCCTTCGGGACCGACCTTCGACCTCACTATGCCGCGGTTGACGAGTCTTCTCATTATCTTCGCCAGGTAGTTCTGGGGAATGTGCTGGCTCTCCGATATCTGCTTCATGCTGAACTTGAGGCCGGGGCTCCCTCCCATGTAGATGAGGGACCTGACGGCGTAGTCGAGAGTTCTGCTTACCTGCATGCGCAAACCTCGCCGCTTCGCGAACTTCATACATCCGCGAAGGGACACGGCAGACAGTAATTATTACCATTGCCGGAATAAAATCAACACCCGCGGGCGAGGGACGCGGAAACCGCGGCGGTTTTTCCGGCCCGGCGCGGTTTCAGAATCCCGCCGAACGGAAAAGGAAAACGAGCGCGGCCAGGACCGCGGCGCCGCCCACCATCGCCGCCGCGTAGTGGCGGAGAAAACCGGTCTGCAGGGAGCCCAGCCGGGCGGAGACTCCCGCGACGAAACTTCCCAGGCCGTCGACGGCCCCGTCCAACACCGAGCGGTCGAAATCGGAAAACATTCCGGAAAACCACCTGAAGGGAGCGCAGAGAACCGCCTCGTACATCTCGTCCACGTACCACTTCCCCGAGGCCGCCCGGCGAACCGCGGCGGCCGCCTTTCCCGAAACGCCCGCCCCTCCCGGTCCGCGCGAGTACGCGGCGGCTCCCGCCGCAATGCCCGCCGCGGCGGCAAGCACCGAGAATCCCGCCAGCGTCCAGTGTCCGAAACCGATCGGAGGATTCCCGGCAATCTGCGGGCCGGGGGGAGGAAGCGAGGAGGAGAGAAATTCCCCCAGAAGTCCCGCCCGGAGAAAACCGAACGCCTCGCCCATGAACTCGGGAACGTTGAGGAATCCTCCGAAGACGGAAAGGGCCGCGAGGACCACGAGCGGAACGGTCATCGACGGCGGGGATTCGTGCACGCGGCTTCTCGTCGCGTGGTCCATCCTCGGCCTTCCCTCGAACACCAGAACGTAGAGCCTGGTCATGTAGAAGGCCGTGAGTCCCGCCGTGACGACGGCCGCCGTCCAGAAAAACCCGCGGCCGCCGTGGTAGAGAGCCGAGAGAATCTCGTCCTTGCTGAAAAAGCCCGAAAAAAGCGGAAAGCCCGAGATCGCGAGCGCTCCCAGAAGAAACGTCGCGGCGGTGACGGGCATGACCCCCCGAAGCCCTCCCATCCTCCTTATGTCCTGCTCTCCCCCCGCGGCGTGTATCACGCTTCCCGCCCCGAGGAAAAGAAGGGCCTTGAAAAAGGCGTGGGTGACCAGGTGGAACACGGCGAACGCGTACGCCCCGACTCCGGCGGCCATGAACATGTAGCCGAGCTGGCTCACCGTCGAGTAGGCGAGCACCTTCTTTATGTCGTTCTGCGCCACGGCTATCGTGGCCGCGAAAAACGCCGTGAACGCGGCGACGGCCAAAACGACGTTCATGGTTTCGGGACTCAGGGAGAAAATCGCGGCGCAGCGGCTCATCATGTACACCCCGGCCGTGACCATGGTGGCCGCGTGGATGAGCGCGCTCACCGCGGTCGGACCCGCCATCGCGTCGGGAAGCCAGACGTGGAGGGGAAACTGGGCGGACTTTCCGACGGCCCCCGCGAAAAGCAGAAGCGCCATGGCCGTGGCGGTCGCCGCGGGGACGCCGGAGGCGAAGCCGGGGTCCGCGAGCATGGAGAAAACCTCCCCGTAGTCCAGGGAGCCGAACGTCGCGAAAACGAGAAAGATCCCGAGAATGAACCCGAGGTCCCCCACCCTGTTCACGACAAACGCCTTTCGCCCCGCGTACGCGCGGAAGGAATCCCCGTGCCAGAAGCCTATGAGGAGGTAGGACGCGAGCCCCACTCCCTCCCATCCCACGAACATCATGAGAAAGTTGTCGCCGAGGACCAGAACCAGCATGAAGAAGACGAACAGGTTGAGGCAGGCGAAGTAGCGGGCGAGGCATCGGTCGCCGCGCATGTAGCCCACGGAATAGACGTGTATGAGAAACCCGACCCACGTGACCACAAGCGCCATCACCGCCGAAAGGGAGTCGAAGAGAAACCCGAAGCTCACGCCGAGGGAGCCCGAAACGATCCACGCGAAAAGCTCCTGCGTCGCGGGGGCGCTCCCCGCCGGGTCCCGGGCGAGAAGGTCGAGAAAAAGGCGCGTCGAGAGAAGGGCGGAGAGCAGAACCGAGGCGCACGCGACCGCCGCCACCGCCCCGGGGCGGATTTCCCTTCCCGCGAGCCGCTTCCAGAGACCCGTCGCGTGGAGGAGGCCGTTTACGGCGGCGCCTGCCAGCGGAGCGAGAACTATGAGAGCGAGCATCCGGTCAAACCTCCGTGGGGCGGGTCAGCCCCGAAGAATCCTGAGCAGGTCGATGTTCAGGCTGCGTCTCTGCCTGTAGACGGAAACGACGAACGCGAGTCCGACGGCGACCTCCGCCGCCGCCACGGTAATCGCCATGAGGACGAACACGTGTCCCGCCGCCCCCTCGTGGAGCCTCGAGAACGCGACGAAAAGCAGGTTGCAGGAATTGAGCATGAGCTCCAGGCACATGAGCACCACCAGTATGTTTTTCCTGGTCAGGACCCCGTAGACCCCGGTCGCGAAAAGCATCGAGGCCAAAACCGCGTAGTGGGAAATCGTGACTTCCATCCTAGGTTCTCTTTCCCCCGGCTATCGCCAGAACGCCCACCATCGCCGCGACCACCAGAACGGACGTAAGCTCGAAAGCCAGCAGGTAGTCGCCGAAAAGCGCCCTTCCGGTCTCCGCCGCCCCGCCGAAATTCTCCGGGTCCGCGAGCTTCGGCGGCGCCTGGGCGTAGCCCGAGAAAAGCCTCGAGGCGAAAAACCCCGCCGCGGCCACGACGAGAAAAAGCACGGCCGCTCTTCCGGCCGCGTTTCCGCCGTCGAAGCGAAGCTCGCTCTCCCTTATGTTCAGGAACATCACGGTGAAGAGAAAGAGCACCATTATCGCCCCGGCGTAGACGAGTATCTGCACGGCGGCGACGAAGTGGGCGTGGAGCAGCACGAAAAGGGCCGCGGTGGAAAACAGGGTGAGAACGAGGGAGACGGCGCTGGTCACGGGATTTCTGTGACAGACCACCATCGCGGCCCCGAACACCGCGAGCGCGGAGAATATATAGAAGACTGCTGTTTCGGACAAGGCGGCTTTCCGGAAAAGGGGTTTGGGGACAGATTGTATTTCGTAACGGGCGATCAGTCAAACCAGGCGGAGGCTACCTGCTTTTCGAAACCCCCTTCTTCGGACAGTACCCGGAAACCGGACAGCGGCTGCAGAACGGGGAGACGGGCCTGCACACCCGCTGTCCCATGGCCACCAGAAGGGAGTTGTACTCTATCCAGTACCTGCGGGGAAGCCTGAGGCGAAGCGCCGTCTCGGTTTCAAGCGGGGTTTCTGTGTCGACGAATCCCCACCTGTTCGAGATCCTGTGCACGTGTATGTCGACGCAGATGGCGGGCTTGGAGTAACCGAGGGAAACGACGAGGTTGGCAGTCTTTCTTCCGACGCCCCGAAACCGCAGGAGCTCTTCCACGGTGTCGGGAACCTCGCCGCCGTATTCGTCCAGAAGCTTGCGGCATATGCCCATTATGTTTTCTGCCTTCACCCTGTAGAAGCCGACCGGATATATGAGCTCCCTCACCCTCCTCTCTCCGAGCCCGATAATGCCGGCCGGGGTGTCGGCCTCAGCGAAAAGCCTTCGGGAAGCCTCGGCGGTGGTCTCGTCCTTCGTCCGAAGGCTCAGCACCGTGGACAGCAGAACCCTGAAAGGGCTTTTGGAGGACACGGCCGTGAGGGTCACCACGGGAACGTCCCAGTCCGCCGATTCCCTTCTCAGCGCGGAGAGGACTTTTCCTATGTTCTTTCTTTCGATTCTCGCGGTCATCGACGCAGGGTCCGGCGATGATTTCTCACCAAGCGCCCGGACGTTTCCAGCCATGCGCATACTTTCGCTCCATGCTCTTCCCCGTGAAAAAATCCATGGCTTCGGGACACCCCGAAAACCCGAATCCATCGGCAACCGCCGGAAGCGTCAGGAAGGAACCACAACATGAACAACGCCGCGCTCCGCCGGGGATATGGAACTTTCGAACGAACAATCGCAACCTGGAAGCCCGTCGACGTATTGGTTGGTTTTCGTGTCGTAGAAATTCCTGAGGATAAAATCGACGAACCGCCCCGGAGCAACCGGCGAAGTCACGGGAATGCGACAGTTGCTGTACTGTCCGAGCGACAGATGGGATTTCGGATGAGCCAGTTCCTCGTAACGGTCCTCCCCCGCGTCGTAATCGAAACGCAGCGGAAACGGAACGACGTTTCTCGAAACCACATCCCCGTAGGTCTCATCCTCAAGGTAGATTTGGGGGTCGTTCTGAAATTTCTCCAGGTTCGGAGCGGGAAAGAACGCGAGACGGTGACGCTGAAGACCGGCACCCGTAAATTCGTACATCATCTGAATCAGCGCCCCGTCCAGCATTCTCACATTGTATGCGCGACGCTTTACGAGACCCAAGTAAATCTCGTCGTAGCCGCGGTCCCGCAACGCGACGGACACATGTTCAGCTCCTTCAAAAGTAATCCGAACGGTTTGCGCTTTGTCCGCGCGACGAAACGCGAACTTCTGGTCGTCCGCAAGGCCGGTTTCCACCAAATACGAAATGAGTTTGTTGATTTGTGTCTGAATTCGGGCAGGAGAAGCCATGTTCGTTACCCGCTCGTCAGCGACAATTCCTTTCTAAGCTCGGACAAGGTTTCCTTGTCGAAATCCGCCAGACGCACCTTGCCCGAGCGGATGTCGGAAACTATTCGAGACAGGTTTTCCCTGTCTTCCCGAATCAGTTTGCCGTTTTCCCTGGAAACGTCCCGGTGAACCATATGCATGCGTTTGCGCTGTTCCTTCGTGGGATAAGCGAATTGAAGTTTGAAATCTTCTTTCGCCAGCCGGTCGTATTCCTCTTTGAGAAGCTTCATCTCTTCGCCCACGCCCAGTACGCGAACCCAGGCCTTGCTCCTGGTGATAGCTGTGAAAAGCCGGTTGCGGACGCGCGCCAGATTCGGCGCCGTCGGACGGCGGTCCCGCGCATCGTAGCAATCCTGCGCATTTATTATGTAGACCATCCCCGCCTCGTTTCCCTTGGCGCGGTAAATCCCCGTAAAGGCCACCGATTCGGACATGAAGAAAACATCCGATCCGGTACTAATCCCTGCAATGTGAGAGCCGACACCCTCCTCCAGCAAGCGACTGCGTATCGGCCCGGCGTTATCCCGGGTAGTCAGCGGGTCCGGATTGATAACGATAATGTCGTCATGGCGAAGCTCGTCATGCTCCAGGTTTTTCCTTATTTCCCTGACGAGCCATTCGGTCTGCTCCCGCTCTTCGTCAAAGCAGACGAACCGGACCAAGTCGTTTAAATCCGAATGACTTTCCAGAAACAACGGGCTTGTCTCCTCCGGCCTGTAGAGAGTTACGGAACTGCCTTCTTTCAATGACGGCGAGCCGCCTTTCGCCCGATATCCGATTTCCTCCCACAGTTTCGGATGATCGAACATCTGGATGAGTCCCGATTCCTGTTCGTGCCGGTCCTTTCGATAAATTCCGAAGCCAAGGGCGTGAGCGGCAACGAGAACAGGCCGCGAATTACGGTAGCACTTCCGCAAGATGACATCATTGGCCCATTGCTTGTAAGACCAGAATTTTGAACTCTCTTCGGCATCTCTCCCGAAAATTTCCCAAGGCGGCGGCAGGGATTTTCCCGAAAGATTCTGCAACTCGTCATACGCGTAAACCAGCCTTTTGCCGTCACCCAGCAACCTGGAACAGATACGCAGAAACGCCGGCGGAAGATCCTGCGCTTCGTCTACCAGAATCGCGTCGTAACAGATTTTTCCGTCTTTTCCGACCTGGGCGAGCGCTCTCTCGCAGGCGCCCGTGAATTCCTCGCCCCGCCCGAACTCCTCTCCGGCCGATTTAAAGTCGAAATACCCGACATCGTGCCTGGCGCAGAATTCGCTGTATATGCCGTCGCGGTCCCCTGCCGTACCGCGTCCGCCCCATGCGTGCACGACTCGCAGACCGTTCCAGTCCGGGTCCACTCCGTACTCAAACAGAAATCTGTTTATGAGATGTTTGAAATGTCCCTTGAGAGAACGGGTGTAGAAGGTGACGGCGATTCGCCATTCGGGATGGAGAAGATGAAGCAACGCGGCTTTCTGGGCCAGAACAACCGTTTTGCCGGAACCCGCGAGACCCCGAATACGCTGCACTCCCTCGGTTGCTTCCACAACGGCCATGTTCTGCAAAGGATCGAGCGTGGCTATCGAATCTTCCAGTTTCCTGAGCCTGTCCCCCAGCGAGTCTTCCCTTTCAACGCTTCTCGGGGCCCTGTTTTTGCGAATGTTTGAAACATTCCCCAGAACCGACAGAGCCTTGTCGCAGATGTCGCATCTTTTTCCGTCCCAATTTTCCAGCTCGGTCAGCGCAACCGGAAGAGTCTCGGCGTTCACAAGAGGAGTCTGTTCATAGTCGCCCTCCGTGCTTGCGACACCCAATGCCGGCGCAAGCGAGACTGAAACCGTATGAATCGGAATAAGCAGCTTTCTGCCCCGTGTCAGTTCCGTGTGGGTCTTCAGAAGAGATTCCAGCTTGTTTGCCAAGTCGTCCTGTCGGAATCGGTAGTCGCCCGGGCCGCCCCCTTCAATCAGGTCAAAGACGACAATCCCTTTCTCAGGGGAGATCAAAAGAGCATCCATCGCCCGGGGTCCCTCGGGTGCCTTTACGATCGGGTATCCGATGAACAACCGACCGGAGAAACCGGAGAGGCCGGAAACTATGTCCGCCAGCTCTTCGCTCGCAACCGGCTTCTGACTGCTGCCCCGAATAATGTCAACGCTCATAACCTGTGCTCCTGAAAACTTGAATCGACAATCAGCCCGTCCACGTACAACTTTCTCTCCGCATCCGGCGATTCGCAAGAGACCGTCGCCGGGGTTCATGCGGACCCGCACACAGGTTCAGGCCGGAGACCCGACTTCCGCTACAGGATGAATTTACACGAGAAAAACATCTTACCAAATCTCCGCGCGGTCGAGGGAATAACGAGAATTCGAAAGTTCAAACCAAGAACGGGGAACCGTGTAGAATACGGGAACCGGATTCCCTTCCACGGAAGAATCTTCCGGAACCGTGCCGCCGTTCACTGGACGCGCGACTCTCCCGGGGCGCCCGCGCACTTGCTCGATATGTCCTCCCATTTGCGGAAAAACACCTTGAGCTCGAGTTCCGCTCCCCCGAAATCGGCCGCCGCCACGAGGTCGAGAATACGGGCGACCTCCGTCACGCTGTTCTCGTTCTTGAGGGTGTAGGGATGAATGTGGTTGCAGATGTCGCCGTAGTTGAGCACGAGGCAGCTTCCGGCCGCGAACTGCTCGAGCCACCTGTCCAGGTCCCGGAGGCCGCCGTCGAGATTCTCGAGAAAGCTTCGGAGAGGATTTGCGGATTCTCCCGACACGGTCTTCCCTATCGTCCGCCTCGAGGCCGCGAGTTTCTCCTTCGAGCGCTCGAGCGGGGAATCGTAGTGAATCGAGTTGAATCCCCAGTGCGTGTAGAAATCGTTTCTTCCCGCCTCGGAAAAAAGAAGAAACCACTCGAACGGGATTACGTTTTCGGACGAAAAGCAGTTGAGCGAATTCGAGGTCGGGGCCACCAGGTATTCGCCGTTTTCGTCCTTCATGAAAAGGCAGTCCGGTATGTCTTCGTGGTCAAGCCCCAGGTGGTCCGAAAGCGCCTGGCGGAAGGCGCCGTACTCGTTTCCGAACCATATTCCGAAGGGAGAAGTGGGACCTCCCCAGTAGCTTTCGTAGAACTTGAGGTATTTTTTCCAGTACCCGGACTTCTCCCCGAAGGAATCCAGAGGCTCGTACACTATCAGGGTACTCGAAGGCACTCTAATATATAAAGACATCGGGTCGGAAAAATCAATCCGTTTCGGGCGCCGCCGCGGTTTTCGGTCTCGTTTCGGGAAAAACGGGAAAAAGGTATGCTGTATTATTGGATTTTCGGTCCGAACGCGACAGAAATGAGAAAGCGAAACCCCGAAACGAAAACCCCGACGGCGGTTCTAGCGATCCTGTTCTTCCTGGCGCTCTTCGCGCCCTCCGCGACGTCCGCGTTCGAACAAACCGGCAAACTCGTCCCCGAAGACGTAAAGGCCCGGGGGGATTTCGGCTACGGCGTGGCGGTCTCCGAAGGCGGCATCATGGTGGGAGCCATACGAAACGACGGAAACGAGGAGGGCTCGGGAGCCGCCTACTTCTACGAGAAAGACTCCGACGGCGAATGGGTCCTGCGGCAGAAACTCGCGCCCGCGGACGGAAAGACGGGCGACGAGTTCGGTTCCTCGGTGTCCGTGTCGGGAGACACGGCGGTAATCGGGGCCCGCAGGGACTCGGGAGCGGACGCCGGAGAAGGAGCGGGAGCCGCCGCGTACGTGTACGAGAGAAACGCCGACGGCGAGTGGGTCCTCGCGCGGAAACTCGCCTCCGGCGCGGCCGGCGGCGGGGACTCCTTCGGCGAGAGCGTCTCGGTTTCGGGAACGAGAGCCATAGTGGGGGCGGACGAGGACGACCCGTCCCTGGACCTTCCGGGAGCCGCGTACGTGTACGAAAAGGATTCGGACGGCGAATGGGTTCTCAGAAGCAGGCTTTCGCCCGGAGACGGGCAGAGCGTGTCGATCTCCGGCGACGCGGCGGTGGTCGGGGCGGAGCTTAACCGCGGCAACGGGTACTGGTCCGGGGCGGCTTACGTGTACGAGAGAAACCGGCGGGGAGAATGGGCGTTCAGACAGAAGCTCGTTCCGGGCAAAGACGCCGCGTCTCCGACGGACGTGCTGAGAGACCGCTTCGGCCACAGCGTTTCCATCTCGGGCGACACGGTTATCGTGGGCTCCTACTTCGACCATTCCGCCTACGTGTACGAAAAAAGCCCCGACGGCGACTGGGCGTTCAGACAGAAGCTCTCGCCCGACGACCCGGACGGCGGACATTACTTCGGGTGGAGCGTGGCCGTCTCGGGCAAAAGAGCCGTGGTGGGAGCGCACGAATACACGTGGAGAGGCTCGTTCTTCGGACCCAGGGTGGACGACGGGGAGAGAGGCCCCGGGTCGGCGTACGTGTACGAAAAAGATTCAGACGGCACGTGGGTCCTCATGCGCAAGCTCGCCGCCGCGGACCCCGGAGCGGCGGACCGCTTCGGCTGGAGCGTGGCGGTCTGGGGCGACGCCGCGGCAGTCGGCTCGATATGGGACGACGACGGCGAGGAGAACTCGGGTTCCGTCTACGTGTTCGAGGCGGCGGACGACGCGGGCGCCGCATCGGAGGAAGGCGGATGCTCGGTTTCGGGGAGAAGCGGCGACCCGGACGCGCTCGCGGGGCTCGGGCTTTTTTCGCTCGCGCTCCTGGCGGCCCGCTTTCGGAAAAAACGACGCCGCTCAAGCGGGCGGTCCTCCCGTTTCCAATTGCTCTCAAGGACTCGAACGGGTATGTTTGACCGAGTGTTCTGACAGGCATCCGGAAAACGTTTCAACTCCGGCCGGGCGCGGACGAGGAGGTTTTTCCATGACAATCCAAGGTTTTTCGGCAAAAGTCGTCGCAACGCTTTCGCCGCTTCTTTTCGCCGCCGTCTTCTTTCCCCAGACGGCGCTGTCCACGACTTTCGGGGAAATCCACAGGTTCTCTCCTTCCGACTCCGACAACGTGCTGTTCGGCGGAGCGGTATCGATATCGGGAGACACGGCCATAGTCGGAAGAGACATGTACAACAGGCGCGGGTCGGCCTACATATTCAGATGCGGTTTCAAGTATGAAGTGCAACAGGAGGGTCAATGCCGAAGAATAACTGATTCGGTGTTTTGAAGCCAAGACCTCGTCTTGGTCTGTTGTTCAATCTCTCCGTAGCCTCCGCGGTCTGTTCTTTCGTAATGGAAGAGAAGTCGCTGCCCTTGGCGAAGTACTGGCGAAGCAGACCGATAGTGTTTTCGCACAGCCCGCGGTCCCCCGAGCGGTAAGGACGAGCGAAGTAGAAATCGGCTTCGAGCTTCTCGGAAATCAGCTTGTGGCGAGCGAACTCCTTGCCGTTGTCCGAAGTTATCGAATGCACCGTGTCTTTGTAGGGAGTGAGCATTTCCACGACCGCCGCGGCAACGACATCGGAGTTTCTGGACTCGACCCTGGCAGCCAGGACCAGGCGCGTTCTGCGCTCAACGAGAGTTACCAGGTGGGAGCCTTTCTCTCTGGAACCCGACACCGTATCCACTTCCCAATCTCCCACGCGCAGTTTCTGTTCCACTTCCTCGGGTCTTTGCTCTATGCTCACCCTGTCGGGCATATGTCCCCTGCCGTCGGAGCTTCCGTGAGGTTTCTTCTTCTTTCTCCCGCAGCGCAGATGCGTGTAGAGGTTTCCTCCTCGCTCTCTGTCTTCCCATATATGATCGTAGAGGCGCTGGTGGCTTATGCGCAGGTCCAGATTCTTGCGAAACCATCCGCAGACCTGTTGAGGGCTCCAGTCGTATCCGAGAAACAGTTGCGCGAAGCGCAGCAGAGGCTCGCTGATTCGTTTTCGGTTGTCTGCCCGACGTTCGTCGGCCCGACTCTGGGCTCGTTGGGCGCGATAGCGTTGGCCGCAGGAGTTTCGGCGCAGTTCTCTGCTGATGGTGGATTTGTGAACCCCGAGGTTGTTGGAGATCTCGGTTTGTGAGAAGCCGGCTTTGATAAAGTGCTCTATCAGGTACCTTTGCTTCTCGGTAAGCTGCGTGTATGCGTTCATTGAAGTGCTCCTTTATTGTGGTGATAAAAAAGTGCTGTGAATGTTACCGCAGCTTGCCTTCTTTATCTATCACTCCTGTTGCACTTCACACTTGAAACCGCAAGAAGAAATTCTTCCGGCGCGTGGACGCAGGCGCAGGAGATCACCGCCGACGACGGAAGTTCCAGGGACCTGTTCGGCTACAGCGTGGCGATATCGGGAGACGCGGCCATAGTCGGAGCGTTCGGAGTCGACCGCGGAGCTGGCGCGGCGTACATATTCGAGAAAGACCCCTCGCTGGCCGTCGTCGGCCAATGGACGCAGACCCAGAAACTCACGGCCGACACGGGAATAACCGTCGTATACACGCCGGCCCAACCGTCGACGGACAACGACAAGGATTCCAAGAATCCCCGCCCCCGGGCCGCCGCGTCGAATTCCGAGAGAGGGGACGGCGACTGGTACGGCGCGAGCGTGGCGATATCGGGCGACACCGCGATGGCGGGAGTGCCCCTGGGAGGGCTCCTTACCCAGAGAGTGGTCGCGGGCAAGGTCTACGTGTACGAGAAAGACTCCGACGGCGAATGGATGAGGGCGGGCGTGCTCACTGCCTCGGACGGAGCGGAAGGCGATTATTTCGGGGGCAGCATAGCGATATCGGGAAGCGCCGCGGTGATCGGAGCCTACCAAGACGACGGAGAGCGGGGGTCGGCCTACGTGTTCGAGAAAAACTCCTCCGGCCAGTGGACGCAGACCCAGAAACTCACGGCAAGCGACAGGAACCCCAGCGATTCGTTCGGCGGAAGCGTAGCGATATCGGGCGACACCATAATAGTGGGAGCGGACGAATACGACTTCAACAGGGATCACGGAGCTGGCGCGGCGTACATATTCGAGAAAAATTCCTCGGGCGCGTGGACCCAGATCCAGAAACTCACGGCAAGAGACGCCGCGACCAACGATTATTTCGGCGGAAGCGTAGCGATTTCCGGAGACATGGCGCTGATAGGAGCGATGAGGGACGACAGCCGCACGGGATCGGTGTTAATAATATATCAATTGGCCGCTTTTTGAGTGAATCAATTGGCCGGTTCTGATTCTTGCGGAGATAGCTTCTTTCTTTTGGATAAAGGAGGGAGAAGCAATGATTCGCAGAGAGCACATAGAGGAGAATCGGATGGAGAAGTTCGAGGAAGTATACGGCAGGTGGAAGGCCAAAGAGATAGGACAGCGGGACGCGGCGTTTGCGTTGAGGATGAGCGAGCGGACGTTTCGGCGCTACAGGCGGCGCTGGGAGAACGAAGGGGCGGAGGGGTTGCGAGACAGGCGCATAGGGGGTCGAGGACCTCGGAGAGCTTCGGAGGAGGAAGTCGGGGCGCTTGAGGCGTTGTACAGGGAACTTTACGAGGGTCGCAGCGTGTGGCATTTCTACGAGGCTTATACGGAACTGCACGGAGGAGTTCGCAGTTACAGCTGGGTGAAGGAATGTCTTCATGCGGCTTCTCTGGTCAAGCGTGGGCGCAGGAGGGGTCCCTACCGTCAGAGCAGGGAGCGCAAGGGCAAGCCTGGGATATTGCTTCACCAGGACGCCAGCTGGCATTTCTGGGTGCCTGATCAGAAGTGGGATCTGGTGGTCACCATGGACGATGCTACGGGGGAGATATACAGTGCGTTTTTCGTGAAGCAGGAGGGTATGTGGAGCAGCATGAGGGGGGTGCGGGAGGTGTTGGAGAGAAGGGGCATATTCCATAGCCTCTACACCGACAGGGGCAGTCACTACTGGACTACTCCGAAGGCGGGCGGAGACGTGGACAGGGACAAGCCTACGCAGTTTGGCAGGGCGATGGCGGAGTTGGGGATCGAGATGATAGCGGCGAAGTCTCCTCAGGCTCGGGGCCGAAGCGAGCGTATGTTCGGGACGTTGCAGAGGAGGCTTCCCCAGGAGTTGAAGGAGGCTGGTATTACGGACATGGAGGAGGCAAACGAGTTTTTGGCGCGCAAGTTTCTTGCTGATCTCAACAGGCGTCTTTCGGTTCCCGCGAGGGAGACGGGCGATGGGTTTGTGCCGGTTATGGATGCGGACCTGGACAACATACTGTGTCGGAAAGAGACTCGGAAGGTGGGCAACGACAACTGCGTGAGGTACAAGGGCCGGCGGTTGCAGTTGCCGAGGGTGACGTATAGGAATCACTTCGTGAGGCATCCTGCGGTTGTTCACGAGTATCCGGACGGGAGCATGGGGGTGTATGATTCGGAGAAGAGGCTTGTAGGGAAGTACGACTCGGAGGGTCGGTTGGTGGGGGAAGGACCTTGGAAGAGGAAGCCGTCCGGGAGTCGGCAGCGGAGGTTCACTTCAGCACCCTCGGGCTACGCCCTCGGATGCTGAAGTGAAAAACAAAAACCGGCCAATTGTAAAATTCAAAATTCCGGTCAATTGAAAAACTACTCACACAGCCGCACGGGATCGGTCTACGTGTTCGAGAAAGACTCCTTGGGCGAATGGTCGCAGACCCAGAAGCTCGCGGCGAGCGACGCGGCCGCGGGAGGACTGTTCGGATACGCCGCCGCCATATCGGGAACCAGGGCCATAGTCGGAGCGTCGGGGGGGACGGGATACGTGTTCGAGCCCCGCGCGGGCGGCAGCAGCCTCACGGCCGAAACCCAGCCGGAACCCTTGGGAGGCTGCGCGATTTCGGGCGAAGGGCGCGGGGCGGCGGGCGCCGTCGGGACTCTCGCGCTTCTCGCGCTCGCGCCTTTCGCCGGCCGTTCGAGGGAAAAGACGTTGTCCGGGCGGTCCGCGAAACTTCCGGAGGAAAGAGAATGAAAGCGCCCACCGTACGTACGCGCGCCAAGGCGTCCGTAGTTTTCGCGCTCGGGATTCTGGGGATATGCATCGCGGCGGCTTCCGCTTCGGCGCAGGAGAACCGGCCATGGTACGTGGCCGGTCACGCGGGCGTCGCCCTCGCCCAGAACGCGGACTTCGATTCTCCCCAGGCGCTGGGAACCGGGCAGAGCGTCGACATCCGGGGCGACATCACGTTTAACACGGCGTGGGGTGCGGGTCTCGCCGCGGGCAGGGTGCTGGGCGATTTCCGGGTCGAGGGAGAAGGACTCTGGCGAAGGGCGGGGCTCAGGGACGTGGAGATTTCCCACCAGATGGGAAATCCCGTGGCGGGCGCGCAGGAAACCAGGCTGGAGAGTGCCCTGGACGTGAGCGGAAACATGGACCTGTGGATGGGCATGCTGAACGTCTACTACGACGTTCCGGCCGCAAAGGCTTTTCGTCCCTACCTGGGAGCCGGAGCGGGAACCGTCCACGCCTTCATGAACAAGAAGGCATCGATCGGAAACAGACTCAGAGACGGCAGGGTGGTGGAATTCGCCACCGACGACAGGGACGAGGACCGCTGGGGATTCTGCTGGCAGGCCCAGGCGGGAGCGGGCTTCGGACTGTCCGAGTCCCTGACGGTGCAGCTGGGCTACCGCTTCGTTCACGCGCCGTCTCTCAAGTTCCGCCTGTTCGAAAACCTGGTGGAAAACCCCACGACCGTCAAGGTGAAGCCCCTCCACTCGTTCGACCTGGGCCTGCGCCTGAGCTTCTAGACTTCGTCCGGCCGGGAAACTATAAAGTCGCAGAGACTGTCCAGGGTCTGAAAAACCCCGGGTTTGATCTCGGATTCGTCGATCGAAATCCCTAGCTCCTCTTCAAGCTCCATTACGAACTCGAGCGTCGATACGGAATCCACGCCGACGCCCAGTTCGAAAAGAGACCGTCGCGGGGATATGTCCCGGGGTTCCGCGTCGGGACAGAACCTGCGGATCACGAGAGCTCTTATTCTCTCGGCCAGGGCTTCTTTCTCCAGGGTCACCCGAGTTTCTCCCTGAGAATCTTTCCCGCGGGGCTTCTGGGAAGCGAATCAACGAACTCTATTTTCGAGGGAATCTTGTAGGCCGAGAGCTTTCCCCTGCAGAAATCCGCCACGTCCTGCCGGCAAAGACCGTCGGCGACAACAAACGCCTTTACCCGTTCTCCTCCCGCCCCTTGCGAAACCCCTACGACGGCGGCTTCCGTTATCCTTTCGTGAGTCACGAGAAGATTCTCCACCTCGCAGGGGTCCACCTTGTTTCCCGACACGTTGATGAAAAGCTTCTTTCTCCCGCGTATGAAAAGATAACCGTCCCCGTCGAACGTTCCGAGATCCCCCGTACGGTAAAAACCGTCCCGAAACGCCCTGGCCGTCTCCTCGGGAAAATCCACGTACCCGTCGGTCATGGAAGGACTTCTCACCGCGATCTCTCCCTCGCTCCCCGCGGGAAGCGTCCGCCCGGCTTCGGAAATCACCCTTACCTCCACGTTTCTCACGGGCCGTCCGACCGAAAGACGCTTTTCCACTATGTCCTCGGCCAGGTTCACGGTCATCACTCCCGTCTCGGAGGAGCCGTAGAGCTGGCGCGGATACGCTCCGAAGGCCCGGTGGAAGGAGAAAAACGCGTCCTCCCCCAGGGGGGCTCCCGCGGAGATCACGTGCCTGAGCGAGGAGAGGTCGTAGCCTGCGGAGATCTTCGAGCGGGCGAGAGTCTCGATCATGAAGGGAACGGCCGGAAAGACGGTTATCCTCTCCCTCTCCAGGGTCTCGAGAACCTCCTTCCTCGCGAATCCCGAAACGAGGCAGCAGCACGCCCCGACGCTCACGGCGCTCACGAAGTTTCCGAGTCCGTAGGTGTGCGATATCGGAACCGAAAGAAGAATCCTGTCGCCGCGGTCCCAGTCCATGGTGGCGGTGTGGTTGCGCGCGAGCGCCGTCATGTTGCGGTGGGTTCTGGCGACGCATTTCGGCCGTCCCGTGGAGCCCGTGGAAAAAAGATAGACGGCCTCGCTTCCGGCCGAAACGTCGGGAAAGGCCGCGGGTCCCTCCCCTTCGAAATCGGCGCGGGTGACGGCGACGGCGCGCGCGTCCGCGACGGCGGAACGCAGGGTCCGCTCAAGAGCGGGAGTCGTGACCACGAGGACGGGCCTTGAGAACTCGACGCAGCGCCTTATCTCCTCCGACCCGCCGGCCGCGTCCACGGGAACGGAAACCGCTCCCAGTCTCGCCGCGGAGAAAAGGCAGACCGCGAGCTCCAGAGAATTCGGGAGAAAGAAACAGACTTTTTTTCCCTCCGACACTCCCCTGCCCGAGAGAAACGCGCAGAAGGCGTCGACGAAGCCGCAGAGCCGCCCGTAGCTGTACGTCTCGCCCTCGCACGAAACGGCGGGGTTTTCGGGACTGCGCCCGAGATTGGAGTAAAGCAGACGCGAATAGTCGTTCATCACGGAAAAACGGGAACCCGCCCGAGTCCCTCGTCCTCGGGAAAGCCGAAGACTATGTTCATGTTCTGGACCGCCTGTCCCGCCGCGCCCTTCACGAGATTGTCGAGAACGGAAACCGCGACGAGCCGGTCTTCCTGGAGTCCGAACCCCACGTCGACGAAGTTCGAGCCCGCGACGTCCGAGAGCCTCGGAACCCCGCTTTCGAGAACCCGGACGAAAACGTCCTTTTCGTAGAACCCGCGGCAGGCCGCGACCGCCTCTTCTGGATCGATCTTCGAGCGGGGCCTGATATACGAAACGGCCATTATTCCCCTTTTCACCGGAACCCGGGTGTTTACCAGCACGAGCTTTCCCGGCCGCGCGCCGCCGAAACCGCCGAGCGCGAGGAGAATTTCGCCTTTCTGTCCGTGTCCCCCCGCGTCTTCCACCGACACCTCCGCCGCGGCCTCGGAGAAATGACTTTCGAGCCTGGCCGCCCGCCCGGAGGTGGAAACGGAGGATTTGAGGTCGACTATAATCCCGCCGTCGGGATCCGCGGACCTGAGAAAGGGCGTTACCGCCAGCAAGACGCAGGCGGCGTAGCACCCGGGGTTGGCGACCAGTTCCGCGCCCCTTATCTTCTCCCTGTTAAGTTCGCAGAGACCGTAGACCGCCCGCGAGAGAGGCCCGGACCGGCCTGACCCCGCTTCGCCCGCCTCCGCGAAACCGCCCAGGGCGGCGTCCCTGAGATCGGGACCGAGATCGATCACCCTCGCGCCCCTCTCCAAGAACTTCTCCGCGAAAACCGCGGAAGTTCCGCCGGGGAGGCAGGAAAAAACCAGGTCGAGAGGACCCGCGGCGTCCGTTTCCGAAACGGAAACGAGGGGAAGACCGACGCGGCCCGCGAGATGGGGGAAGGCTTCGTCCGCGGTCATGCCGGAGAACTTCTCGGAGGTCAGCAGGCGGAGGTCCACTTCCGGATGTCCCGAAAGAATGGACAGGAGCTGCTGTCCCGCGTAGCCCGTAACTCCCAGAATTCCCGTTTTGAGCTTCATTTCGTCTCCGGCCGGAACGCCCCGCGGTCTTCGCCGAAGCTTTTGCGCGCAACGGCGCCGGTTCCCGGACAACAATATAACTTCAAAACGTCTTTCGGGGGAAAACCGCGGGAAATCGCGCGCGGGGAAGAAAAGGGCTACCTGCCGTTTTCAACGCTCTGGCCAGTCGCGTTTTTGAACACCGTGGTGAGCCACTGCTCTATGCCCTTCTGGGAAGATTCGCCGATAAGGGTCTTCACTTCTCTCAGGGGAATCACCGCCTTGGCGTACGACCTGTGTCCCCCGGCGCTTCCTATCTCGTCGAACAGCTCGAAAAGAAGCCTGCCCGCGCTTTTCATGAACCCGAGGTTTCTCACCGATATGACCAGATGCGAATTGGAGACGATCCCGAAGGCGACGGCCCACTGAACCCCTTCCACCCTGATTCCCATGTCCGCGAGCTGGGAGATGAGGTGCTCTTTCTCTATCCTGCCCAGGTCCATGAAGATTATGTCGTTCTCTATCCAGTGGCCCTGGAGGGCTTCCCCGTAGCACTTTATCTCCTCCGAGTATATGTTCTTCGACTCTATTTTCCGAAGCAGGCCGAGGTCGGCGCGGGTGTAGAGATAGGTGAACGCGTCGAGATCGTCCAGGTCGGCGCCCCTGTTGAGGGTTATGGTGTCGGTCTTTATGCCGTAGAGAAGAGCCGTGGAGAGCTTCTCCGATATGTCGACCTGGGCGGCGCGCAGAAACCTGGTCATGATGGTGGCCGTCGCCCCTTCCTCGGAACTTATCTCGGTGAAATTGGCGTAGCACTCCACGGGATTGGGATGATGGTCGATCACGGAATCCACCCCGTCGACCGCCCCGGCGAAATACGAGGGCTGCACGTCGACAAGCGCTATGGAGTCGAAGGTCCTTATGTCCTCTTCGGAAATCACCTTTATGTCTATGTCCATGAGCTCGACCATGGCGATGTTCTCCGGTCTCGATATCTCCTCCCCGAGGTAGCCTATGGTCGCGGTCCTCTTGTTTCTCTTGAGAAGCGTGCGAAGGGCCATGGCGCTCGAGATGCAGTCGGGGTCGGGCTGGTTGTGCACGAGAATGAGAAGCCTGGCGGCGTGGCGGTGAACGTCGCGAAGCTCCCTCACGCGCATCTCGGTCTCGGCCAGGCGCTCCTCCCACGATATCTGGCTGTCCACCACGTCGTCGAACTTCACGTACCTCACCGAATCGTAATCCCTCTCCCCCTCGCCGTCGGTGGAGACCACTATGGGGTTTTCGGGATATCTGCCGGAGAGCGCGGACAGCACTTCGACGTTCGAAAGCTTGTGGTCTATCACTATCAGGGTGAAGCCGCCCGACTGGTTGAGCGCGTCCTCGGCGGAGTTCACCTGTATCACATGCCCCCTGTTTCTGAAAAGGCTCATCAGGAGCAGGTCGAAGTCCCCGATGAACATGTATCTTTTCTTTCCGTTGGAAGTCATGGCCGCTTTCGAACGCCGACGCTCATCTGGAGCACGCCGCGCTGAGCTCCTCCGTGAAACCTGAGACGCCGGCCAGCATCTCCTCCCTGGCGCCGCCCCGCTCTATTATCCTCACCATCGCGCTTCCGACTATCACGGCGTCGGAAAAAGACGATATCTCCCGCGCCTGCCCGGCCGAAGACACCCCGAAGCCGACCCCGACGGGAAGCGGACAGCGGCTCCTGATCCGGTCCACGAGACCCCGAAGGTCGTAGTCCATGCCGGGCCTCGCTCCCGTGACCCCGGTAAGCGACACGAGGTATATGAAGCCCGAGGCGTTCTCCGCCACCAGGTCCACGCGCTCCTCCGTGCTGGTGGGGGCCAGCAGGAACACCAGGTCGAGTCCCTCGCGAAGCGCGCAGTCGCGAAGCTCTCCCGCCTCCTCGGGCGGCAGGTCGACTACCAGCACCCCGTCGGCTCCCGCCTCGCGGGCGTCGCGGGCGAACCTGTCCGTTCCGTAGGAGAAAAAGGGATTGCAGTAGCCGAACAGTATCACGGGAATGTCGGAGGTCTTCCTGATCCTTCCGACCAGGTCCAGAACGTCGCGCACGGACGTTCCGCCGCGAAGCGCCCTCTCCGACGCCGCCTGGATCACGGGACCGTCGGCCATGGGGTCGGAGAACGGAACGCCTATCTCCACCATGTCGGCGCCGCTGGCGTCCATGCGGGCGACTATCTCCTCGGTGAGACCGATGTCCGGGTCCCCCGCGGTGACGTAGCAGATGAGAGCGGCCCTGTCCCGCTCCTTCATCTCACGGAATTTGTCCTCTATCCTTCCCATGACGCTAGGGGGACGCCGCCGGGCCCCGGAAAAACCGCGGCGCGGCGGAAGGAAAGCAGAAAGAATACGGCAGAAACGCCCTCACCCTCGGGAATCTTTATATACGCGTGCGGGGGGGTTGTCAAGCTGAAAACCGGGCGCGCGAAGCGGCGGAAAACCCGCCTTTGCGCCCGTTCACAGAAGCGCCGAGGCGGTGTGTATGTCCTTGTCTCCGCGTCCCGAAAGACAGATCACGATCACCCGGTCGCGGGACATGGAAGGAGCTATCTTCCTCGCGTGGGCGACGGCGTGGGCCGTCTCGAGCGCCGGTATTATTCCCTCCGTCTCGGACAGATAGGAAAACGCCGAGAGCGCCTCTTGGTCCGTGACCGAGGCGTACTCCGCCATTCCCGTCTCGTGGAAGTGGGAGTGCTCGGGACCCACGCCCGGGTAGTCGAGACCGGCGGCCACGGAGTGGGCTCCCTCCACCTGTCCGTTCGCGTCCTGGAGAAGATAGGTCCTGCTTCCGTGGAGCACTCCCACGGACCCCGCGGCTATGGTGGCGGAATGGCTCCCCGTGTCTAGACCGTGTCCCGCGGCCTCGACGCCGATCTTTCTCACCCCCTCGTCCTCGATGAAGGGAAAGAAAAGTCCCATGGCGTTCGAACCTCCCCCGACGCAGGCGACCAGTACGTCGGGGAGCCTTCCCCCCAGGGCGAGCGCCTGCTCCCTCGTCTCCCTCCCGATCACCGACTGGAAGTCCCTCACCATGAGGGGATAGGGGTGGGGACCGGCGACGCTCCCTATTATGTAGAACGTGTCCCCGACGTTCGTGACCCAGTCCCTCATGGCCTCGTTCATCGCGTCCTTTAGGGTCCTGGTGCCGGAAGCCACCGGGCGCACTTCCGCCCCGAGAAGCTTCATGCGGAAGACGTTCAGCTCCTGCCTTCTCGTGTCCTCCTCCCCCATGTATATGACGCACTCGCTGTTCGTGAGCGCGGCGACGGTGGCGGTGGCCACCCCGTGCTGCCCGGCCCCGGTTTCGGCTATTATCCTCTTCTTGTTCATCCTGCCGGCGAGCACCGCCTGGCTTATCGTGTTGTTTATCTTGTGCGCCCCGGTGTGGGCGAGGTCCTCTCTCTTGAGGTATATCCTCGCCCCGCCGAGGTCCTCCGTCATGGCGCGGGCGAAGTAAAGCGGGGTCGGACGGCCGACGTACCCGTCGAGGTAGCGGTTTATCTCCTCCCGGAATGTGGGGTCGGCGGACGCTTCCTCGTAGGCTTTCGCGAGTTCTATCAGGGCGGGCATCAGGGTCTCGGAGACGTACCTGCCTCCGAAGTCTCCGAAACGGCCTCTCTCGTCGGGACAGTCGTACCCGGTTTCAGTTCTCCGCATTCCTGGCGGCCTCCATGAACCGTCTGAGTTTCGAATGATCCTTTACCCCCGGCGACGCCTCCACCCCCGAGCTTACGTCCACGGCGTGG
Source organism: Thermodesulfobacteriota bacterium (assembly GCA_965243595.1). Classification (GTDB taxonomy): domain Bacteria; phylum Desulfobacterota_D; class UBA1144; order Nemesobacterales; family Nemesobacteraceae; genus Nemesobacter. Next base: position 836,367 of record OZ251569.1, on the reverse strand, counting down.
GGACGAACGTCGCGCACGGCCCGCGAGACGTTCTCGCAGTCAAGACCTCCCGAGAGAATGACGAACCTGTCCGAAAGCGCCTCCGCATCGAGAATCTCCCAGGAAAATCCCGTCCCGCTTCCCCCGTAAGCGTCGGGCGACCAGCCGTCGAACAGAAAGCAGTCGGTGTCGTAGAGGCCGACTTCCGAGACGCTCCCGGCGTCCCTCACCCTCACGGCCTTTATGTAGCGCCCGCCCAGCTTCGAGCAGAACTCCGGCGTCTCGTCCCCGTGGAGTTGGAAGAGGTCGAAGCCCGCCTCCTCCTTCGCCCTCGCGAGAAAATCCACGTCGGCGTTCACGAACACCCCGACCTTGGTCACAAACGGGGGAAGCCTGTCCGCCACGCTCCTCGCCTCCCCGAAAGTCACGAACCTGGGGCTTTTCTCGTAGAAGACGAACCCGAGGGCGTCGGCGCCCAGCTCCGCCGCGAAAAGAGCGTCGCGAAGGTTCGTTATTCCGCACACCTTTATCCTGGTCATTTGCGGTTAATGCTAACCGATGCCGTGGAATTGACTAACGAATGCCTCCATCTCCAAGACCTGCGAGGAAAACCTTGAGCACGCGCAGCCGGCTACTTGAAATCTCCGGGCGACTGTGCTATTTTGCGGTTGTTATGAAGTTGTTTTTGGTGTCTCCCTCCGCCGGCTCGACGGAATCGATAGAGCAAATCCTCCAAGCGAAATTTGCCGACGCTCACATTCCCTTGCCGCAAAGAAGATCGCCCACATGGATTATAGCTTTAGATTCTGCCAGAACATCCGCTTGGTTGGCCGAAGAGTTAGGGATGATTTCAGAATCGGGATCAACAGCCAACTCCGGTTTGGTTGCCGAAATAAACACATATTACGGGTATGACTCGCCCGCTGTATGGCAACAGATGGAGACTTGGCAATCCTTATGAACCAATCTGAAAACAATACCGATTCCACGCAGCATGAGCAGCTTTCCAAAACTCATCCCAGCAATGGAACAGTTAATATCCGGGAACGACCGGCCGTATTGGAACAGCAGATCAAGGATATAGCCACCAAAGATTGGGTTTCAAATGAAATCTCGCAAAAAGAATCCAGTTTTTTCAAGTGGCTGCTGGGAATCGCGGCCACGGTGATAATCGGAATTATCGTAGCGATAATCAAGGACTGAACACATGAATGTTTCCCGAACAGGCTCGTTCCAAAGAATACAAGATTTACCCCTCTGAAAATCCCGGCACTCCGAATCATGGTCGTTTCGTCGCTCCACGGCCCCGCTCGCACGCGCCGCCGTCGACGCTTCGCCCGCAACCTCGCGATTATGCGCGCATGACTCGCGGAATTGACCGACATGGCCGTATCCTGCCAGTAGCGGCCTCTCAATTCCGGCTATTTACCGGCTAGCCCGACGCACCGCGGTTTGATCTCTCATCGGAGGAAAGCTGCACCCCAATTTCGGGAAACGACCCGAAATCAGGCGGAGAAAGGACGATACGAGCGTGAGAAGAACACCCGACAAAGTCTGAAAACGCCATCGGAGAAAACTCCCGGAGAAACAATCCGTAAATCAGAGATCCCTTGGCGGGAAAACGAAGCCCGGGAACCGTCGCCGGCGCCCGGGGCTTCGCCGAAGCGATGTTGAGGAAGGAGAAAAACCGATTCCTAGAAATACGCCTGAACCTGCGCTCTCACCATGCTCTCGTTGTCCTTCGCGCCGGCCATGTCCTTCTCCCTCTGGTAAGTGTAGTCGAGCTGCAACTTCCACTTGTGGTTGCCGCTGAAGTAGTAGTTGAGGCCCTGGGTGTACGTCCACACGTTGTCGAGGTCGGCCGCGAAGTCGCCGCTTCCGTCCTTGTCGAACTTCACCATGGCGTACCTTCCCGCGAGCTCGATCTTCTTCGGCATCAGGAAGAAGCCGCCCTGGGCCCTGAAGCCGTAGTCGAACACCGTGGGCATGCCGGCCGCGCTCGGATTCGCCCACCTTCCGATATACTCGCCGGTGAGGTTGAATCTGGGGTCCCTGTAGTTTATGTCTCCGGTGACGGAAGTGACCTTTCCGTCATCGCCGAACGCTCTCTCTTCCGAAGGAATTCCCATGTTGGAATCGGAACCTCCCTTGACGTTTATGCCCGCGACGGCGGCTCCGACGGTAAGGGTGGGCTTCCTGGCGAAGTTCTCCTTCACCTTCCTGGCCTTTCCTCCGATGACGGCCGCCTGCACCCTGCCGGCCCAGAGAAGACCCTTGTCGTCCTTGTCGTTCTTCACGTTGGTGCCTTCTCCCTGAAACCCGCCGAGTTCGTAGCGGACCATGCCGTCTCCGAGAAGACCGTAGGCGCCGACGCCGATGTCCCTGTCGTACTCGAAGTAGTCGTTTACGATCGAGCGGCCCACGAGCTGGAGGGCGGAGGAGGAATTGAGCATCTCCCTGTTGAAGGGAACCTTGTACTGTCCCGCGACCGGAACGAACATCCTGTTCTTGGCGAACGAAAGCCTGAGGTCCTTGAGCTCTCCCCCTCTGGAGAAATCGTACTGAACCTTGTACTTCATCCACTTGGCGAAGGCGTTTCCGTCCCAGGTGACCCTGAGCCTTCTCACCCTGAAGCCGAGGTAGTCGTCCCCTCCCCCGGGCTTCACGTAGTTGGCGAGGAACTGTCCGCGAAGCCTCATGCGCAGCTTGTAGTTCCCGTCGGCGGTCTGGAAAGTGAGACCAGTGCCCTTTTTCGTCTTCACCTCGACGGACCGGGCGTCGAACGCCCCCAGGGGAAGCAGCATCATGAAAGACGCGGCCAAAACCGTAAAGATTCTCATCTCGTATCCTCCTTTCTGCGTTTTTCGCCGCTCATTGCGGGCGATTCGGGTCAATGGTATTTCCAAACGGTTAATGCCGAATAAACGCATCGTTAGTTTTGTGTTAAGAAGCCCCGGTCCCTGATTGATGTATGGAACGGCGTTCTGTAGATTAGTCATGCGGACCATGAAAAAGCTGATAGCCGTAGTCGACGACGAGAGGGACATCCTGGACCTCGTGACCCACCACCTCAGGCGCGAGGGGTTCGTCGTGAAGCCGTTTCGGAACGGAAGGGACTTTCTGCTCTACATAAAATCCGTTCCGCCCGACCTCGTGCTGCTCGACATCATGCTCCCCGGCATGGACGGCCTTGAGCTCTGCAGGACGCTCAAGGGCAGTCCCGCCACCCGGGGCATTCCCATAATGATGATCACGGCCAAGTCCGCCGAGACGGACATAGTGGTGGGGCTCGAGCTCGGAGCGGACGACTACATGGTGAAGCCCTTCCGGATGCGGGAGCTGGTCGCGCGGGCGAAGAGCATACTGAGAAGATGCGAGGAGAAAGGCCCCGAGGACGGCGAGCTGCGCGTCGGCCCCCTGTCGGTGAACCCCTCGAGCTACGAGGCGTCGCTCGGCTCCGAGAGGCTCGACCTAACCACGACGGAATTCCGCATTCTGGAGACCCTGGCCGAGAGGAGGGGAAAGGTGTTCACCCGCGACCAGCTGCTGAAGAGAAAGACCCTGTGGGGGGACGACAGGCTCGTTTTCGACAGGACCATAGACGTTCACATAAAGAACCTTCGCGAAAAGCTCGGGAGCGCGGGGGCGATGATAAAGACGGTGAGGGGAATCGGCTACAAGCTCGAAGAGGTCTGACCGGTTTTGAGGATATTCAGAAGACATTTTCCGTACGTGCTGGCTCTCGCGGCCGCGGCCGCCGCCGCGTGTCTGGCGCTTTTCCCCGGCGAGGGGCTCTCGGGCTACGCGGCCTACTTCGCCGCCTTCTGCGCCTTCGGCTTCGTCCTTTTCTGGATCACGGAGAGGGGCATTCTCAAGGACTTCACCAGGATATCCAAGGCGCTGAGACTCCTTCCCGAAAAACAGAAAAAGGCGAAGAAGACCGGAAGGCGGGTCTTTGACTTCGACACCGGGGTGTCGGCTTCGATAAGGGAGCTTTCCGAGAGAATCTCCCTCCAGGTGCGGGCCACCGAGAGGGAGAGAAACCAGCTAAAGAGCATAATAGGCACCATGAGGGAGGGAGTGATAGTGATATCGCGCGACGAAACCCTGGTGCTGGCGAACGACGCCGCCAAGGCGATGTTCGCCATGGACGACGGCGCGGTGGGGCGCCCGTGGCTCGAGAGCGTGAGAAACAGCGACCTGCAGAAGCTCATAGCCCGCTCGCGCAAGACCAGAAAGCCCGTGAGCCAGGGAGCGCAGTCTCTCTACCCGGAGGAGAAGTCGTATCTGGTGAGCGCCCAGGTGAGCCGCCGCTACGGGGAGACCATAGTGGTGATCTTCGACATAACGGAGTTCAAGAAGCTCGAGCGCGTAAAGGCGGACTTCGTGGCCAACGTCTCCCACGAGCTCCGCACGCCGCTCACCTCCATAAAGGGATGCGTGGAGACGCTGCTGGAAGACGGCTACGACACCGAGGAGCAGAGAAGGAAGTTCCTCTCCGTCATAGAGGAGAACACCGACAGGCTCATAGAGATAGCCTCCGACCTTCTCACCCTCTCGGAGCTCGAAGGCGGGGACTCGTCCCCGCGCGAGGCGGAAAAGGGACTCGAGCCCGTGGACATAGGCGAGGCGGCGGCGCGCTCGGCGGAGTCGCTCGCCTCCTTTTTCCTCGAAAAGGGCGTGCGCCTCTCCCTGGAGATAGAAGACGGCGTGCCGCCGCTTCCGGCAAACGGGTTTCTGATCGAGCGCATGCTTTCCAATCTCATGGAGAACTCCGCCAAGTACACCCACAGAAACGGCTCGGTGAGCGTGCGGGCGCGAAGGGACGACGGGTCCCTGCTCATAGAGGTGCGGGACGACGGGATCGGAATCCCGCCCGAGCACCGCGAGAGGATATTCGAGAGGTTCTACAGGGTGGACAGGGACCGCTCGAGGGAGATGGGGGGCACGGGCCTCGGGCTCAGCATAGTGAAGCACATAGTGCTCCAGCACGGGGGAACCGTAAGGGTGGAAAGCGAGGAAGGCGGGGGGAGCTCGTTTTTGGTCGAGCTTCCCTACCGCGGCTGACGTCAGTTCACTTCGGAGGTGTGGTAGTGCTTGAGCACCTCGCCCGTGGCCATGTAGTAGGCGTTTTCGGCTACGTTGGTCGCAAGGTCCGCCACCCTCTCCAGGTGCCTCGCCGCGTATATGTAGCGAAGGGCCCTGTCCATCATCGAAGGGTCGGCCATGACGAAGGTGATAAGCTCCCTCACTATCCGGGGCTCGTAGCCGTCCACCTCGTCGTCCTTCTCGCAGACCCTGACGGCGAGATCCGAGTCCTTGCGTATGAAGGCGTCGAGGCTCTCGCGAAGCATCTCGAGAGTCTTGTCGGCCATCCTGGGAATGTCGACGTCGACAATCGGCCTGACCGGCGGGTACTCGGCCATGAAAAGGGCTATCCGCGAGATGCTCGAGGCGTGGTCCCCTATTCTTTCCAGGTCGTTGTTCACCTTCATTATCATAGTCACGGCGCGAAGGTCCCCGGCCTCGGGCTGGTAGAGGGCGAGTATCTTTATGCAGAGATTGTCTATGTCGATCTCCATCGAGTTTATCTGCTCGTCGCTCTTTATCACCTCCTGGGCGAGGATCATGTTTCCCTCCCGAAGGGCCTTCACGCTCTTGGCGATGCGGCTCTCCACGAGCGCCGCCATCCCGAGCAGCTTGCGGTTGAGACTGGCGAGTTCCTCCTTGTACTTTATCATCCGCTCTCTCCTTCCCCCCGAGTCCCGCCCCTAGCCGAACTTGCCCGACACGTAGTCCTCGGTGTGCTTCTTCGACGGGTTGAGGAATATCTTCTCCGTTGAGTCGAACTCCACTATGTCCCCCATGTACATGAACGCCGTGTAGTCGGAAACCCGCGACGCCTGCTGCATGTTGTGGGTCACTATGACTATGGTGAATCTTTTCTTGAGCTCCGTGACGAGATCCTCTATCCTGGCCGTCGCCGTGGGGTCCAGAGCCGAGCACGGCTCGTCCATGAGCAGAACGTCGGGCTCCACGGCCACGGCCCGGGCTATGCAGAGGCGCTGCTGCTGTCCCCCCGAGAGCCCCATGGCGCTGTCGTCGAGGCGGTCGCTCACCTCGTCCCACAGGGCGGCGCGCCTGAGGTTCTTCTCCACTATCCCGTCCAGAACGCTTTTTTTCTTCACCCCCGCTATCCTCGCCCCGTAGGCCACGTTCTCGTATATGGACTTGGGAAACGGGTTCGACTTCTGAAAGACCATTCCCACCCTCTTTCGAAGGTCGGTTATGTCGACGTCGGGAGAGAATATGCTCTCTCCGCCTATCCTTATCTCCCCTTCGGTCCGACAGCCGTCGACCAGGTCGTTCAGCCTGTTGAAGCAGCGGAGCAGCGTCGACTTCCCGCATCCCGAGGGACCGATGAACGCCGTCACCCTGCGTTTGGGAATGTTCATGTTCACGTCTCGAAGCGCCTGCTTGCTCTCGTAGAAAAGATTGAGATTCTCGACCTCCACCAGCGGGTCGGGCACGGTCACGGCCGCCTCCGCCGCGGGGGCGGAACGCGCCCCGTCCGGGGTCTTCGTCTCCTCGTTTTTCATCGCTTCTTCCGTCGGCATCGCGACCGGACCTCCAGTTTCCATAATACTACACGCTACACCGCGGAAGTGGCGTATTTCTTCCGAAGCCTGTTTCTTATCACTATGGCCATCATGTTGAGAACCACCACTATGAGTATGAGCAGAAACGCCGTGGTGAACACCATGGGCTTTGCGGCCTCGGCGTTGGGGGACTGGAAGCCGAGGTCGTATATGTGAAATCCGAGATGCATGAACTTTCTCTCGAGGTGCAGGAAGGGAAACCTCCCGTCTATTGGAAGGTCGGGGGCGAGCTTCACCACCCCGGTTATCATGAGCGGGGCGACCTCTCCCGTCGCCCGTGCGATGGCCAGGATGAGTCCCGTGAGCATGGCGGGAAGCGCGCTCGGTACGACCACCTTCCACGTGGTCTCGAACTTCGTGGCCCCGAGGGCGAGCGACCCTTCCTTTATGTTTCTCGGCACCGCGGCCAGGCCCTCCTCGGTCGCCACTATCACCACGGGCACGGTGAGCAGGGCCAGGGTGAGGGACGCCCAGAGTATTCCCCCCGTTCCGAAAGTGGGGCTGGGAAGCGCCTCCCTGAAAAACACCGCGTCTATTGTCCCCCCGACGCCGTAGAGAAAGAACCCGACGCCGAAAACCCCGAACACTATGGAAGGGACTCCGGCGAGGTTGTTCACGCATATCCTCACCACGCGCACGAGCGTTCCCTGCCTGGCGTACTCCCTGAGGTAGAGCGCGGCCACTACCCCGAAGGGCATGACCACGACGCTCATGATCATCACCATGAGCACGGTTCCGAAGATGGCGGGGAATATCCCCCCTTCGGTGTTCGCCTCCCTCGGGTCCTCGGCGACGAATCCCCAGAACCGGGCGAGATAGAAGCCGGTCTTGTCGGCGACGTTCATCGAGTTGGGACGAAAGGCCCGCACCACCTTCCCGAGCGGCACGATCTTCTCCTCTCCCCCTGCCGAGACCATCACGACCTCGTTTCCGCCTAGCTTCCCGTAGAGCTCCGCGAGGCGCCGCTCGCTCACCGCGTAGGCCGCCTCGTACTCCTCCATCCTGCGGCCGATCTCCGCCGTCTTCTCCGGGTCGTCCGCTCCCTTCATCGCGAGTCCCCGAAGCCGCAGGCGCTGCTTTTCCAGCCCGTGGTTTATGTCCCCCATCTCGCCCTTCTCGATCGAGAGTATGTCGGCGTACACGTCGTTCGCGTCGTCCACGAGGCGGGAGAGCAGCGAAAACGCCCCGGGGTCGGACGCCGGGACGGTCATGGCGTCCACCCTTATCTCTTTTAGAAACCCGTGGTAGTTTCCCCACTCCCGCCTCTCGAGAATCACGGCGTCTTCCGGATAGGAGACTTCGGCTATCTTCGACTCGTCCACCCACCTGAAGTCGAGTCCGTAGACGTCCCTGTTTCCGATCTTGAGCTTCACCCGGTAGTCCCGGCCCGAAATCCCGCCGCCCCCGCGCGTCCGCTCCCTGTCGCGAAGCTGCCCGAGGTACGCCGAGCCGTCGCGAAGCTCGTACCTTCCGACGTCCGCGGGCCAGAGGGAACTGAGCCCCTTGGATGCTATCAGCCAGAGAAGCCCGCCTATCATGACGAGCGTTATCATGAGGGCGAGGCCCGAGAGCCACACGTAGGCGTCGCCCGCTTTCCACGGGGCGCTAGGCATCGAGCTGTCCGTACTTCTTTCTGAGTCTGCGGCGCAGTATCTCGGCCAGGGTGTTGAGGCAGAAGGTGAAGATAAAAAGCAGCACGGCCGCAAGGAACAGCACCCTGTAGAGAGTTCCCCCGTGGGGAGCCTCGGGAAGCTCCACCGCTATGTTCGCCGAAAGGGCGCGGAACCCGTTAAAGAAGCTCCAGTCCATGACCGGGGTGTTGCCCGTGGCCATGAGCACTATCATCGTCTCCCCCACGGCCCTTCCGAAACCTATCATCACGGCGGAGAATATGCCGGCGCTGGCCGAGGGAAGAACTATCCTCGTGGCCGTCTGCCACCTGTTCGCCCCGAGGGCGAGGGAGCCCGCGGAGAGGTTTCTGGGAACGCTCGAGAGCGCGTCTTCCGATATGGTGAAGATTATGGGAATCACCGTGAACCCCATGGCGAAGCCGACGACCAGCATGTTCCTCTGGTCGTAGCGAAGGTCGAAGACCCGAAAGAACCAGTCGCGGAAATCGCCCGCGAAAAGCAGGCCCTCGAGCGGACCGTTGAGCCACAGGGAAACCCCCGCCGCCAGTCCTATCACGCCCACTATGACGAAAAGCTCCGTCCCCGCCCGAAACCGCCCGGCGAGGGCCACCGGCAGCCGGTTCCAGAAAAAAAGCGCGGCGAGGGTGAGGGCGGTGACCAGAACCGGCATGACGAGCGTGGCGACGAATATCTTCTCGAGCAGGGGAGCCAGCCACAGGCCGGCGAGAAATCCCAGCACGACGCTCGGAAGCGCGGCCATTATCTCTATGACGGGCTTCACGACGTTTCTTATCGAGGGGTGGAGAAACTGCGAGACGCACAGGGCCGCGAGCACCGCGAGCGGAATCGACATGAGCATGGCGTATACGGCTCCCTTGAGCGTTCCGTAGGCAAGCGGCGTGAGGCTGAACTTGGGCTCGAACTCGTCGGTCCCCCCCGTGGACTGCCACACGTAGCCCGGCTCGTCGTAGCCCTCGTACCATATCTTGGCGAAAAACGAGCGGAAGCCCGCCTCGGGATGGGGATTGTCGAGACGGTAGTTCGAAAGAACCATCCCGGAATCGAGCGCCACGACGCCGTCGGCCTTGGGAGCGAAGGCGAGGCCGAGGTACGGCCGCCCGCCGCCCTTCACGTCGAGCTGCTTTCGGGACGAAGTGGCGTGGTAGAGAGAGATGTTTCCGCGGTCGTCGGCCGCCACGAACCCCCTTCCCCGCTGCGAGAGCGAAAACGCGTCGACCGGGCCCGGCAGGGGAGGGAGGGAGTGAATCCTGGAGAGCCCGCCGCTTCCGGTTCCCCCCGAAGTCTCGAACCACACGCTCACGGCTCCCGAAGCGTCCCCGACCAGAAGCGACCTGTGTCCCAGGAGAAATCCCATCTCCGTGACTCCCACCGAGGCGTCGCCCGTGGCGTCGAGGCGGGAGCGGAGCTCGGGCGCCGAAGGATCGGCCAGGGAGAAGTGCAGAAGCTTGCCGCCCGCGGTGGAGACGTAGAGGTTCTCGACCGGGGCGTCCATCTCGATTCCCGTGACCTCCGCGCCGCGAAGCGTTTCGGTGAGGTCGGCCGTCGTCCGCGCGGTTTCGCCCTCCCCGAAAGGATCGTCCCCGGCGACCTCGGCGCGGAGCAGAAGCCTTTTTTCCGAGGTGTAGACCGCCGCGGCCCTCGCGCCGCTCTCGGCCGATTCCTGGTAGGCGAACATGTCGATCCGCCCGTCCGCCGCCCGAAACGCCTCGCCCTCCCTCACCAGGGGCACCACCGTTCTCTCGATCCCTTCCCGAAACTCCACCCTGAAATCGATCTCGAACGGCACGACGCGGCCCTCCGGGGTCGCGAGGGCGTAGCCCGAGCCGTTTTTCGAGTCGTAAAAGGAGACGTAGCCCCGGGTTTCGTGCGACAGAACGCGCGTCGCCACGGGGCGGGGACGCTCCTCGAGCGTGAAAAAGCGCACCGCGCCCCCCGAGTCCACCGTGAAGAACTGCTCCCTGTACTCGTCCGCGCCGACGGCGAAGACGCGGACACCGTCCCCGCGGCCGGCGGAGACGACGTCCCCTATCCCGGAGACGCTTTCGAGGTCCTTCTCCGCCCCCTTCCAGAGGGGAACGGTTTCCACTCCTATGAAGAACAGTATTCCTATTATGCAGAAGATTATCCCCACGCCGCCCACGAAGACCGCATGGCGGGCAATCCTGTCGTAGAGCTTTCGCCTGCGTATCTGCTTTCGCCTGGATTCGCCGTCCGCGACGTCGATCGGGTTATCTGGGGACAATGAGAATTTCCTCGAACCTTAAGTGAAAAAAACGGAAAACGCGCCCGGCGGGCCCGGAGACTTCCCCCGGGCCCCGGGACGCATGTTTCGATCCGTCACTCGGCGCCTATCCGCCTGCGGAGCTCGGCGACCTTGGCCGCCGGCAACGGAAGATAGCCGTCCTTTACCACTATCCGCTGTCCCTGGCGGCTGAGAACGTATTTAAGGAACTCGAGACGCAGGGGGTCGAGAGCCTCGTTGGGCTTCTTGTTCACGTAGAGGTAGAGGTGCCTTCCGAGAGGATACTTCCCGCCCACCACGTTTTCGAGGCTCGGGGAAAAGCATCCCTTCTCCGCGGTCCTGGCAAGCTCCACGGCCCTTACGCCCGAGGTCCTGTACCCGATTCCGCTGTAGCCGATTCCGCCGAGGTCCTCCGTGACGCCCTGAACGACCGCCGAGGATCCGGGCTGCTCCTTCACCGTGTCCTTGTAGTCGCCCTTGCATAGAGCCTTCTTCTTGAAGTACCCGTAGGTGCCCGAGGCGGAGTTCCGCCCGTACACGCTTATCGGCTTGTTCGCCCAGTCGCCCCCGAGTCCCGCGGCTCCCCAGGTGGAGATGTCGCTTGTGCCGCCGCACTTCCTGTTCCTGGAGAAAACGGCGTCGACCTGCCTTATGGAGAGACACTTCACGGGGTTGTCCTTGTTCACGTACACGGCCAGGGCGTCGATCGAGGTCGGAACCTCCGTGGGCCCGTACCCGGCGGTCTTCTCGAAGGCGTCGATTTCCTTTGACTTCATCATCCTCGACATGGGTCCGAACTGGGAAGTTCCCTCTATGAGAGCGGGGGGAGCGGTGCTCGAACCCTTGCCCTCTATCTGGCACTTGACGTTCGGGTAGAACTTCGCGAAGCCCTCGCACCAGAACGTCATGAGGTTGTTCATCGTGTCGGAACCGACGCTGTTTATGTTTCCGGAAACGCCGCGGACCTTCGAGTAGGAAGGTATGCCCCTGTCGACCTCGACGGTCTGCGCCCGCGCCGGGCCGGCGCCGAGAGCCAGGGCCGAAGCGAGGGCCGCAAGCGCGAAAAACGATCTGAAGCTCGAATTGCTCATTACGTGAATCCTCCTTTGGGATAGTGGAAAACGGAATCGAACTGGATACGGCGGAATTTAACCCCCGAAAGGTTAAGAAGGCGTTAAGAGGGAATTAAAGAAGGGTAAACATCGAGGTTGCGGCAAGGGAAAGGGAAAGAACTTCCGCGGGAACGCGGGGTCAGCGCCCGCGAAGCCTGCCCGAAAGCGGAATGGTCCTCTCCGGGGCCCTGCGGGCGGCCCTGTAGTGCTCCATGGCCTCGGGCATCCACCTTCTCATGTTGGCTATCCTGGTCCTGTAGCCCGGGTGGGTGGAGAGAAACTCGGGAGGGGCGCCCCCTCCTCCCGCCGCGGCCGCCCGGCCCATGCGCTCCCAGAACGGGACCGCCTCGCGGGGGTCGTAGCCAGCCTTGGCCATGTAGATGAGACCTATCCTGTCGGCTTCGGTTTCCTGCTTCCTGTTGAACGGAAGCGTGCCGGCGAGCGCCGTTCCGATTCCGTACGCCTGGAGGACTCCGCTCGTAACGGTCGGGTCGCCGTTTCTGAGCCCTCTGGAGATGGCGTCGGCCCCGAGCTGCACGAGCACCCCCAGGCTCATCCTCTCCCCCCCGTGGCGGGCGACCGCGTGGGCCACCTCGTGGGCCATCACGGTGGCGAGCCCCGCGTCGGTGCGGGCCACGGGAAGCATTCCCGTGTAGACCCCTATCTTTCCCCCGGGAAGGGCGAAGGCGTTCACCGTCTCGTCGTTTTCGATCACCGCGTAGCGCCACTCGAAGCCCGCGGCGTGGGAAACGGCGGCTATGCGGTCTCCCACCCTCTTTACCGCCGCGATGTAGTCGCGGTTTCGGGAAAGTTTCTCCTTCCCTATTATGCTTCGGAAGGCGTCGGCTCCGAGACGGTTCTCGTGGGAAGCCGAAAACACGTTGAACTGCGTTCTGCCCGTGACGGGCACCTTGTAGCAGGCGGCCCCCAGGACAAGGGCGAGGAAAAGCCCCCCGAGGAGCAGAAGCCTTCCGTTTCCCAGCTCGCGCAGCGCCATGCCGTCAAAAAAGTTCCGGTTCCGAAAAACGCGCGGGCGGCGGCGGTTTCGCGCAACGCGCCCGCGCTTCCGGATCAAGCCGATTCCGTGTTCAGGAAAGATCCACTTTCCTCATTCTCTCCATCCCCTCCTCGATGTCCGCGTCCGCGCAGGCGTACGTCACCCTCACGTAGCCCTCTCCCTGGCTTCCGAAGGCGGTGCCCGCGACCACGGCCACCCCAGCGCGCTCGACCAGGCGGTCGGTGAACTGCTGGGAGGTGAGTCCCGTCGCCGAGATGTCGGCGAAAGCGTAGAACGCCCCGTCGGGAGTGTCGCAGCTTACGCCGTCCACGGTGTTGAGTCCCGCCACCATCAGGTCCCTTTTGCGCTCGAGCAGCCCGAGCTTGTGCTCCACCCAGTCCTGCGGCCCGGTGAGGGCGGCGTGGGCGGCTTTCTGTATGAACGCCGCGACGTTGGTTATCGAGTCCTGAAGAAAGATGGAGAGCTTCTCTATCACCGGTCTCGGCGCCACCGTCCACCCTATCCTCCAGCCGGTCATGGCCCAGGTCTTCGAGAACGTGTCTATGCAGATCACCCTGTCCCTCACGCTCTCTATGGACGATATGGAGAGGTGGGGCTTTCCGAAGGTCACCTGCGAGAATATCTCGTCGGAGATCACCATGACCCCCGGATGGCGCTCGAGCATGGCGGCTATCTCCTCGGGGTTCTCCACCAGGTGGCCGTTGGGCCTCTGGGGGGTGTTTATGATGACTAGCTTGGTTCTCGGGGTCATGAGCTTCTCGAGGGCCTCCACGTCGAACTGCCAGTCGGGCTTGGTGAGAGGCGTGTGCTTTATTACGGCGTTGGCGTACTTGGCCCACACCTCGTCGGGGGGATAGCCGGGGTTCGGGAAAATGACCTCGTCTCCGTCCTCGAGGAAGGTGAGAAGGTTCATGGTGAGAGAGTGCTTCGCCCCCGCCGTCACTATCACCTCGTCGGGCTCCGTCGGCCGGCCGCGCTCCATCATCTTCTCGGCTATGGCTTCCCTGAGCTCGGGAAGGCCGGGACCGGGGTCGTACCTCACGTAGCCGTCGCGAAGCGCCTTTTCCGTGGCGTCGAGAACGTGCTCCGGCGTGTCGAAGTCCGGGCCCTGGTAGTCGCCCTTCTCGAAGTGGATGATCTTCTTTCCGGTATCTCTTTCGAGTTCCCTCGCGACCCGCATGCTCGCCCACTGCCTGGGCGGAACGAAGTGTCCGGTCCGCGAACTGTAAGCGTATGAAGTTGACATAAGATTTTCTCCTCCTTTTTTGTCTCTTCCTTGAAAAGCTTATGATTCCTTTTTGACGAGAAGTCCCGAGGCGAGTTGCGAGAACACGGCGTCGGCGACCTCCGCGGGGTCCATGAAAAAATCGTGGTGGACCATCACGGCCCCCACCGCCCCGTAGAGCATGAGAGCCCTGAGTCTCGGGTTCTGCCGAACGAAGCTTCCCTCGTTTATTCCCTTGCTTATTATGGTTTCGTAGAGCTCGACCCTGCGCACTCTCCACTTCTCGGTGAGCTCGAAGTGCTCCTTGAGCAGGTGGGTTTCGTCGCGGGAGAGGATGCGCAGGACTTCCCTGTTTTTCTTGTAGAAGGTGAATATGGTGGCGAGAAGCTTTCTGAGCTTCTCCGGGGCGGGGGCGTCGTTGTCCATCTCTTCCTGCAAAAGCTCCTCTATGGCCTCGAAGCTTCCCTGGAGAATTTCGAGGTAGAGCTTCTCCTTCGAGGAGAAGTAGTTGTAGATGGTGCCCTTGGCCACCCCCATCTTGTCCGCTATCTCGCCCATCGTGACGTCGTGATAGCTTTTTTGGGAGAAAAGGCCCGTGGCGGTCCTTATTATCTGGTCGCGTCTTCTGTGCCTGAGTCCCGCTTTTCGCGTACCCGCGCCGCCGCTAGGAATCGTACTCGCTTCAACCATCACTCACCCACCTGACTGACTAGTCAGTCATATTATTAGCGGGTCGGCTTAACCTTGTCAAGAGGAAAATTTCGGGGGATGCTTGACGGCCTGAGCAATCTGGCAACTTCGAGAAAGTCGTCGCAAAATCAGCAAGAAACACCAAGAAAGACAATGGCAGAATCCGAAAATCTCCTTAACTTGCAAAGATCCGTAGACGCCGCCCTGAAGAAAAGAACCGATCCAGACGACTTTTTGAGGCATGTAGACTCGGTTCTGGGTGGACGCCTTGAAGACGCGTTAAAGGAAAAGTACAAAGAGATTGAAGAACTTCATGAGGTAGAATCCAGCCAAAGCGATCACTTTACGGCAATACACTACACCAGTATCGATGTCGTAGTGTCGATGCTTCAAAACATCGCAGCGGGAAATGAAGATTCGTTGCGCATGTATGATTCGGTGCACCTCAACGACCCGGCCGAAGGCAACTACATCGCCAGCAATCTCCCGAACGAGTACGCTTGGCTGAAGAAAAAAGATGTGTCTCACGCGTATATTGCCTCGTTCATCACTCCCGATTCCCAGGAAAAGACGGAGGACGCGAGCAATAATCTCGTGTTCTGGCGCACCTATGGAAAAGAAGGCGAAGGGTGCTCGCTTTTATTCCGCATTCGGAGCGACAGATTGAGAATGGTTCGTTACGGCTCCAAAGCGGTGAAGGACACCGTCCGCATTCTGAAACCCGTTCTCGACCTTCTTGGTCCTTTGACAAATATTCCCGAACAGAATCTTTGTGAAAAGGTTAGAGAGACGTTGGGAAAAATCGTCTGGAACTCTCTTGAAAGATTCAGCTACTTGTACAAGAGCGATGCGTACTCGTATGAAAACGAGTGTCGCATTGTTCTTGCAGGAACGGATGTCGACAAAGATAAAATCCGCTTTGAGCTTCAGGGCGGAACCGGTTCTCCCGCTTATATAAGACATTATTACGCGGACAAATGTCTGGCGACGACCAAACTGCTGGTCAGCGGCAGTCGCATTACTCTCGGACCCTGCATGGCTTACCCCGACAACATGCTCTATTGCCTGAAGACGATTCTGGAAACGATAAAAGAGAAAACTCGCAAAGACGGTCCGGAAATCAAGGTTTCCCGAATACCGTACAGAAAATACTGACGGGGCGTTTTTCAGATGTTCCGGCTTGTTACTCCCTTGCCAAATAAGAAGGATTTTCAATGTTTCCCATAGCGCGACGTTCCCGGAAAGAACAGTTGGGATGACACTCCCCGTTGATCGTACGCGTCTCGGCAGTTACGAACTGATAGTCCTGCTGCCGCACCAGGGGCCACCAGTCAAGCGCAAGCAAATAACGGAGCATTAGATTGACTTCCATCCCGGCAGCGGACAAAGCGAACGGAAACACGTTCTGATTGCGCGCACGCTCTTCCGCAGGCAGGTTGCTTATATAAGACGGATCGTCAAGCGACCCGTCCAGTTCCATAGTCACCATGCTTGAATTGTACTGTCCGTTGCAACGCATGCATTGATGGTAAGGAGTTATCACGTGCGCACGCCAATGAGCGGAAAACAGACGGTCGGCGCGCCGGTCGGTTTCCACGGCGACCCCGCCGTCAATGACGGGAACCAGGTGCGCATTCGCTATGTAGTTCAGCACGTCCCTGGGAACAGGACGGTCAACGCAGCTGAAAAGAATATCGCAATCCAGCGCGGCTTTGTAAGCTCTTTCTTCGTGAACCGAACTCGGCAGACTGGTTATTCTTATCTTCTCGGCGGTCGCGTTGTTCCGCATCTTTCGCGCGGCCAGGTCGACTTTCAGTTTCCCGACATCCTTCGTCGTTCCGTAGAGCAATCGGTCGAGATTATGTTCTTCGATCCTGTCGGGGTCGATCAGCGTAACTCGCGCGACTCCGATTCGCGCCATGCATTCCGCCACGACGCAACCGACGCTTCCAAGTCCGACGATGCCGACTTTCATGCGCGCTATCGCGTTCTGAGACTGGCATCCCCAAGTGTCAAAGGTCCGCCTGAGAATCTCCTTCCTCAACGGCGCCTCGTTTATGTTGTCGTTAAAATGAAACCTGTATGAGCCGGGGCCGACAACGCGGACTTTCTCGCACCAATGACGGCGCATTCGTTTTCCGTGTTCTTCCCAGAATCTCGCGCTCCAGCAGCCGTCTGTGCCAACGGTCAAACCCAACAGAGGAAAGCCCGTCGCCCTCGCCGGCCAAGCCAGAACATCCCTCTCCGCCCTGACATCAGTTTCGCTCATTTCCTGCCATCCCGGGTTGGGATGACTGTGCATAAAGGCCAGGCCCGCTTCTTTTTCACGTGCGAGTTTTATGGACCGCGCCAGATAATCCGGCTCGAAACTGGTGTTTCCGTGCAATATCCGTTCACCCTCTTCGGGGAGAATTATTTCGTCAATCAGGGCCGTGTAGCGCGACCGCCCGGTGGACGGCCTCCACAAGGCAAAGCACAGGTCCTCCTGGCTTTCACCATGATTGTAATGTCTCAACAAATGTTGGCTGGATGTCAGGTTTGCCGTTGAGGTGATGGCGACTTCAAAATTCATACACTGTCCCAGAAACAACGCAGATGCTCGCTCAGATAGGCACTCATGTGTTTTGTCGGCAACCGGTCCCACATCTCTCCCGGAGGCCTGCTCATCACAACCCATTCCCGTCCGTTGGCAGAATACCTTTCAATCGCTCCGCCCTTGCCGTCGCTTATCGGAGGCGACAAATGTATCCAGTGCGGAGGACATTCAGGATATTGCTGGTCTCCATGCATGCTTATCGCAAGCATTACGCGCTCTCCTTTTCGGGAGCCCGCCTCGACCGTGTAGGAAAAGGAAACCGCCCTTCCCTGAGGACTGTCAAACATGAAAGTTTCATATCCCAAGGATTCCAATTCGGATTTTATCTTTTCAATGTTCTGACACATTCAAAAAACTAAGCCACGGGCGTGGGCTTGTTGGGAATCGTAATGAAGCTATGGTCTTCCATAAGGTCAACTTCGTCGTTCTGCCTGTATTTCGACTTGTCCCCCTGCAAGAAATAACCATCAGGATCTCCTGGCATGGCTCCTTTTTTCTTGGCGAGCTCTAGAATCTGGTGAGCGGTAAGTTTCCGCTCGGAAACCTCGATTTCAAAACCGTTCACCTCGATTTCTTCCGACTTTATACCCGTGTTAGCCATATCTATGCCTCCCGCCGTTAATAATAACTCTCTGGCAAAATTCCGAAACACCACACTATGCAACCGGAAACCGATCGCCAAACACACGAACAAGTATAGAGAGGAAGAAAAAAACGGTCAAGAAAATGTTATCGGTAAAACGACTTGTCCGGTTTTAAAATTTTTTCCGATTACGGCAAAGACGGTTTCCTGAGCGGAAAATCGCCGACAGCGCATCCGGAAGAAACAAGTCCGCCGCGCAACAGCAACCGGCGGCGCTTCGGGACAACGCGCCTTTCAGTCCTCGTCCTCGGGACCCAGTATCTCCTCCAGACGCCGTTCGCGTTGTTCCATGAGGAGAAAATCGGACATCGTCATGAGGGACGGGTCGAACTGCAGGCGTTCAAAGGGCTCCTCCCGCCCATCGAGCACGCGACGGCCCTTGGTCCAGTAAAATACTGCTCCCTCGTGAAACAGCTTGCGGTCGTCGTCGGAAACATCCCCGATCGAAAATTCCGCCGCGTCGCTCGGCCAGGTCTCGCCGGCCGTCAGGTCGATGAGGCTCGCGACGAAAATCCCGTCGTCCTCGTGTATCGCCCTGACCCTGCATTCGTATTCCTGGAGAATTTCCTCCGAACCCTCGGCCGGCCTTGCGCCCCGGCGAGAACGGGAGCCCGTTTCTTCCTCGCTCAACTTTTCAGACCTCCGTTTCCGTTTTTTCTCCGCCGCCCTCTCCTTTCGCCCGAAAGTCAGGGCCGTCCGAAACCGGGTTTCTTCCGGTTCCCTCGCCCCGTCCCCGCGAGTCCTTCTCCGAGAACCACTCGCGCAGACGAGCGCGGTCATCTTCGGAAAAAGATGCGGCCACGGACTTTATTTCTTCCAAGGACGACATGGCGAGAGTTTCGACCGCATGAGCAAAATACGACCGGATTGAATATCATCCGCAAATCAGTTTGTCGAACCTGGCTTCCACCTTGTCAAATTTGGCGCCGAACTTGGCATCCATTCTGTCAAACTTGTCGTCTATCTTGTCGAGCCCGTTCTCTATTCTCGCGAACTTGGCGTCAGCCTCCAGACATCTTGCTTTCTGATCGTCCACGAGATTCTTGAGTTGCCCGGTCAGTCTCTCGTCCAAGCTCCGTATGTCGCTCCGTATGTTCCGCAGAGCGATTTCAATCGAAGAGTTCTCCATTTCCATTCTCCTCCGGCGAATGCCTCGCTAATGATTACAAACTGCGCGAAAAGCGGGAGTGCCCGGCTGCGAGGTCAGAAAGGGTCAGCGCAGTTCCGTCATCGCCGCTGGCCCCGCCATTGTCCGTCGCAAGCCGGAAGGTTTCCGCAAGCTTCATGAGGGAGCGCCGCGGAAGGGCGACGGGGTGCATGGTTTTTTCACTTATCGAGAAGAAATGAAATTCGGTTTTTACGAAGCTTAAGGAGGTTGAAGCTATGTATTTGCGGCTCAGACATTTTTTTGGATTTGCGGTTTTGTTCTTTCTCGCGTTGAGCGTTTTTTCCTTCGGGGGCGTCGGCGCGTTCGCGGCGGAGCATGTCATCGAGGTGAGTCCTGCGAACCTCGACCCGCAGCCGGCCAAGAAGGGCGAGGCGTTGGCGTGTTCGGACACCAAGCCGCTGGAGTGCTCGGTGCAGGAGCTTGTCGACATGGCGGAACCCGGGGACGTGGTGATGTTCATGCCGGCGGAGACGGGCGAGAATCCCTACGTGTACGACGATGTGGGGGAGATACTGGTCACCAGGGCCGGGGACGACGACGATCCGATAACGATCCGCGGGATGGGAGGAGGCGACGACATGATCACCCTCACGGGCAAGGTCATGTTCAACGTGAAGGCCAGCAACATAGTGATAAGGGGATTCAGATTCAAGGATACCGAAGTCCCGGACGTGGTTACTATGAGAACCGCCGGCGACGACCCCTCGGCGACTCCCGCCATCCAGTACGGGTTTCCGGGAAAGACGATCCTGGCGCATCTCATCGACGTGGATGCCAGCTGGTCGACAGGCGATGCTTATACCGCTACCAATATCGGCTCCAAAGGAGGGATTAAACAGTTTGACGATGATACCCAAAGTGCTGATTATTTAGCATTGTATAACCTGCCTTTCGTTACGGTTCCTTCCGGCACCGATGCGGGCAAGATATCGAGGAGAAGCAGTTCGGCCAAGATAACGGAGAATGCTTCAGGGGATCAGCTGTTTGTCGGGGATGCGATTCAGGCCTACATAGCGCAGAACGTGATGGGGACCGTCTGGGTGGACTCGGTTCCCCGGACGGGAGATTGCACAGCTCTGAAGAACGTCCAGGTCAGGAACAACGCATTTGAGAACACCTACCTTGCGGGCGTGAGGGCCGGAAACCACTCTTGGTTCGATATGAACTTCATCCACGCTTCGGATTCTGCGCCCAACCTCCCCGGAGTCGATTGCTCCGCGCATGTGGAGATCGTCGGCAACGAGTTCATGAACGTGGGAGAGAACGGACCTTTTGTTAAGGACTCGAGAGATAAGGTTAGTAGGGACAGCGAAGGGAACAGGATAGCAGGCACCGGGAACAGGGAGGCGGCCATAAGTCTTTCCAACATAGGCAGCTCGGGCACGGGCGCCACGGCGGCTCCCTCCATGATTACGGACAACACCATAGTCGGCGGGACTTACGATGCGATCGTCTTGGCTAGAACGCCGGACGATGCAAAGGTCATGATCAGCTACAACCGCATAAGCGACTCGCTTCTGAACGGGATAGATATTGTGTCGACTGACAGAACCTCTCGTGGCTCCGCGGACATAACGGTCGAGGGCAACCTGATAGATGGGTCGTCCAACAACAGATTCCTGACAAAAACTTTCGGCTCTTTAGGGGCTGGCGACGGTGCCGAGCCAGGGGCGCAGACGCAGGCAGCAACAGAAAGATATGTTTTGCCTGGCTATTCCGGTGCAAATATTTGGACTCTGGAGACGAGTTGCATAAGTTATACTGATGCTGCAAGCAGAACCTCCATTCGGAGGAATATCATGCCCGAAGTATGGACTTCTCTCACAGGGGGAATTTCTTTCCCCTCCGGCGGTGCGCCTGTGTCGTATATAAACGATGCTATGAGCGGCGACAATAGAAGGTTTGGCGCCGCTCCAAGTGCTTCGGGCATAGCGAGTGCCGACGTGATTCGCTATAAGGCGGACGAGTGCTACAACCTGGGAAGGATCAGGGTCGTCAACCAGAAGGGGGTCACCGTGAGGAACAACGACCTGGGTTACGGAGAGAATTCTCCTTTGGCGGGTGCTCCCAAAAACGGAGTGGTCGTGGAAGGCACGGAGCTTGAGGGTTTTACCGGAAACAACATACAAGTTTACGGGAAATACTCGGTGCTGAACTCCGGAACCAAGTTTTCGGTCAAGGGCAACTACCTGGGTGGAAGAGAGGACGTTTCGGACAGGACCAAGCTTGACGACCTTGACGAACTTGCCGCCGAGGCTTTGACCGGCACCGAGGACGCTCCGAGGGTGATAGGTCCCAGGGCCGGGATAACGATGCCCGACGAGACGCCTCCCTCGCTGGTCGAGACCGGGGACGGATCTCCCATGGTGGACGGCGACATGCTTACGCTTACGTTCGACGACATGCTGGACTCTACATCGGTGCCGGCTGTCGGCGCCTTCACTGTTACGACGGACGAGGCGGAAGGCCGGACGATAGGAGTTTCCAGCGTCGCGATTTCGGGGATGACGGTCACTCTCACGCTTGCGGCGGACGTAACGGAGGGCGAGGAGATAACGGTGGCCTACGACAAGGACGAAGCGGGCGCCAACGTGATCAAGGACGACGCTGGGTTGGAGCTGCCGTCCTTTGCCGCCAAGGCGGTGAGGAACGACACTGACCCGGGCACTGAGCCAGAAGAGCCTGAAGAACCGCGACAACCGGCGGCGGCGACCGGAGATGGAGGGTGCGCGCTGGCCTCTGGTGCCGGGAGCGGAGTTGATTTCGGGCTGCTGCTTCTGCCGCTGATGGCGTTTGCGTTTGCCTTCGGGCTTGAGAGAAAGAGGAGAGGGGTAGAGTAACTTACATCTGAGAGCGGAGAGAGGAGGGTTGTCTCTCCTCCTCCGCGACCGCAATTACGGCAGCCGCCGCGGGAACGGTTTTTCGACGGTTTCCGCGGCGGTTGTTCTTTTTCGGGTATGACGCCTCGTACTGTCCAGATTGCGTGGTGTTGTCGCACGTCATTGACTTGTCCTCCCTGACCGAAAGATTTTTATCTTCAGCTTAACCGTGCGCATCCACACAGGCAGGTCAATTCCGCGAGTCATGCGTGCGTAACCGCGAGGTCGCGAAGCGTTGACAGCGGTGTGCGTGGGATACAACGGCGCAGGGTCAACTGGATAGTGGACGCCGACATCAAGGGGTTTTTCGATTCGATAGACCGGGAACAGATGTTGCGGTTCGTGGAACATCGCATAGGAGGCTGGCGGTTGGCGCGTCTGATAGGGAAGTGGCTTTGCGCTGGAGTGATGGAAGGAGGGCGGCAGGTGGACACCGGACGCGGAGGACTATGTGGTGGGGGTTTGAGAGCGCCGCCGCCGCCCGGCGGTTCGTTAAGGAACTGTAAGGAGCGTTTTGCTGCCCGATACGGGCTGGAACTGCACCAGGACAAGACCTTGGGCTACTTGAGTTTGGAAAGAATGCGCACAGAGACCGACGGGCGAGAGGAGAGGGGCGGCCGGAGACGTTCGACTTTCTGGGATTCACGCATTATTGTCGGAAGGGTCGGTTCGCGCTGGGGGGCAAGCCGGTGAGCAAGCGCATGAGGAGAACCCTCAAGACCGTATGAGATATCTCAGGCGGTTCGTGTTGCGTGTGAAGCGAGTCGGGATAAAAGTGCTCCGGCGAAGGTCTCGGAAAGACCGATTTGCATGGGACAAGCTGGAATCGATATGCAAACGACTATGGCCCAGAACAAGAATCCTTCATCCATGGCCGAGCGAGCGATTTTCCGTCAAACACTCGAGGTAAGAGCCGTATTCCTTAACGGGCACGTGCGGGTTTGTGCGGGGGCGTCGGGCAACCGACGGCTCTACCGCGATATGTGACCTTGGAGTTTGGAGGAAAGATCGGTCCACAGTGTGGGTATGCGCGGTTTCCAATTCCACAAAGTTCCGCAATACGGTGAACGAGACCAAGGGGTGCGCGTCAGAGAGTAAACAAGCGTATTCCTCGTCGTCCTGCTAACCGGGGAGAAAACCTGCCGGACGAAACCCCGCTACGACCACAGATCGGCAGAGTTGCAGGAGCAATCTTCTTCCGCCGACGGTGAAATCGGATTTCTGGCCGGTGCAATATCTATCCGGTGTGCGGGGAGAGAAGCCCGCGATTGCGCGGAACGCTCCGCCGCGGTCGGTTTCGCTTGTCGCGACAGGGTTTCACCGTCCGAGTTCCCCGTGTTCTTCGCGTCCGGGCGCACACCCCGTGCGGACGGAAACCGTGGAAAGACAGACGGGACTCCGTCCCCAACCCGCATGCATGATTCGTTCGCTACTGAGACCACCCGAAAAAGAACAACCGCCGCGGAAACCGTCGAAAAACCGTTCCCGCGGCGGCTGCCGTAATTGCGGTCGCGGAGGAGGAGAGACAACCCTCCTCTCTCCGCTCTCAGATGTAAGTTACTCTACCCCTTTCCTCTTTCTCTCAAGCCCGAAGGCAAACGCAAACGCCATCAGCGGCAGAAGCAGCAGCCCGAAATCAACTCCGCTCCCGGCACCAGAGGCCAGCGCGCACCCTCCATCTCCGGTCGCCGCCGCCGGTTGTCGCGGTTCTTCAGGCTCTTCAGGCTCTTCTGGCTCAGTGCCCGGGTCAGTGTCGTTCCTCACCGCCTTGGCGGCAAAGGACGGCAGCTCCAACCCAGCGTCGTCCTTGATCACGTTGGCGCCCGCTTCGTCCTTGTCGTAGGCCACCGTTATCTCCTCGCCCTCCGTTACGTCCGCCGCAAGCGTGAGAATGACCGTCATCCCCGAAATCGCGACGCTGGAAACTCCTATCGTCCGGCCTTCCGCCTCGTCCGTCGTAACAGTGAAGGCGCCGACAGCCGGCACCGATGTAGAGTCCAGCATGTCGTCGAACGTAAGCGTAAGCATATCGTCTTCCACCATGGGAGATCCGTCCCCGGTCTCGACCAGCGAGGGAGGCGTCTCGTCGGGCATCGCGTTCTCCTCTCTGGGACCTATCACTCTGGGAGCGTCAGCGGTGCCCGCCAAGGGCTCGGCGGCAAGGTCGCCTTTGTCGGTAACCGTGCCCGAAATCTCCTGAGCCCCTCTTTCACCCAGATAGTTGCCCTTGACCGAAAAACTGTTTCCGGAGTTCAGCACCGAGTTCGACCTGTAGGCTAGTATGTTGTTTCCGGTAAAACCCTCGAGCTTCGTGCCGGAGCCTTCCACGACCACTCCGTATGCGGGAGACCCCGTGAAAGGAGAGTTCTCTCCGTAACCCAGGTCGTTGTTCCTCACGGTGACTCCCTTCTGGTTGAGTACCCTGACCCTTCCCAGGTTGTAGCACCCGTCCGCCTTGTAGCGGATCAGGTCGAAATTCGCTATCTCGCCAGCGCTTTCACCAACATCTCTATATATTCTATTTTCGGCGGGGGCGTCATCGTTTATAAACGACGTGGGCGCGCCAGCGGAGGGAAAAGGAATTCCCCCTAGGAGAGAAGTCCATACTTCGGGCATCATACTTACCCGAATGGCGGCCCTGTTTGCAATGCTACCATCAGTATAATCTTTGCAAGATGCCGCTAAAGTCCAGATATTCCCGCCGCTGCCCCCAGGCAAAACATATCTCGACGCCCAGCCTGATGCAGATGATGGCTCGGCGCCCTCTCTGCCCCCGGGTATATCACCCTGAGTTTTTGTCAGGAATCTGTTGTTGGACGACCCATCTATCAGGTTGCCCTCGACCGTTATTTCCGCGGAGCGTGCGGGGGTTCTGGGACTTGCCACGATGTCTATCCCGTTCAGAAGCGAGTCGCTTATCCGGTTGTAGCTGATCATGACCTCTGCGTCGTCCGCCGAACCCGCCAGAACGATCGCGTCGGCGGTCCCGCCGACTATGGTGTTGTCCGTAATCATGGAGGGAGCCGCCGTGTCGCCCGTGCCCGAGCTGCCTATGCCGGAAAGACTTATCGCCTCCTCCCTGTTCCCGTGGCCCGCTATCTTGTTCCCGTTGCTGTCCATAAGAACGTCGCCGTTGGAGTCCGTGGCGAAAGGTCCGTTCTCTCCCACGCCCGTAAACGTGTTGCCGACGACCTCCACATGCGCCGAGCAGTCGACTCCGGGGAGGTTGGGCGCACCGTAACCAGATTGGAGGTACTGTAGCTGGAAATAAGAATGGTTTCCGGCCTTCACACCCGCAAGGTAGGTGTTTTCAAACGCGTTGTTCCTTATCTGGACGTTCTTCAGATACGGTCCCGTGCAGGTTCCCGTTCGGGGAACCGAATCCACCCAGACGGTCCCCATCACGTTCTGCGCCGCGAAAACCGGGACTGCGTCTCCCACAAACAACTGAACCTTGGCCGAGCCTGTTCCATGCTCTGTTACCGCTGCCGAACTGCCGTACCTCGATATCTTGCCCACATCGGCGTCAGCGACGCCGTTCACCCTGGCCCCGGTAGAATCATCCTCCGCTTCAATCTCGGGAGGAACCGTGACGAAAGGCGTGTCGGCAGTCCCTGCCACATATTGAGTTCCATGGGCAGTACCCGGGGGAGAGGATGTGAAGCGGTTAATCCCTCCCTTGGAATTGAGATTGGCAATGGTCAAAGCGTCGCCTTCCGACCAGTCGTCATCCACGTTAATGAGATGCGCCAGGATAGTCTTCCCCGGAAATCCGTACTGGATGGCGGGAGTCGTCGAGGGGTCGTCGCCGGCGGTTCTCATCGTAACCACGTCCGGGACTTCGGTGTCCTTGAATCTGAATCCCCTTATCACTATGTTGCTGGCCTTCACGTTGAACATGACCTTGCCCGTGAGGGTGATCATGTCGTCGCCTCCTCCCATCCCGCGGATCGTTATCGGATCGTCGTCGTCCCCGGCCCTGGTGACCAGTATCTCCCCCACATCGTCGTACACGTAGGGATTCTCGCCCGTCTCCGCCGGCATGAACATCACCACGTCCCCGGGTTCCGCCATGTCGACAAGCTCCTGCACCGAGCACTCCAGCGGCTTGGTGTCCGAACACGCCAACGCCTCGCCCTTCTTGGCCGGCTGCGGGTCGAGGTTCGCACGACGCACCTCGATGACATCCTCCGCCGCGAACGCGCCGACGCCCCCGAAGGAAAAAACGCTCAACGCGAGAAAGAACAAAACCGCAAATCCAAAAAAATGTCTGAGCCGCAAATACATAGCTTCAACCTCCTTAAGCTTCGTAAAAACCGAATTTCTTTTCTTCTCGATAAGTGAAAAAACCATACACTTTGTTACCATTTTACAGTGCTTCCTCTTGAAGTCAAGTCATTTTCTCGCCCCGCACTATTTACGGAAGAGGGTTGAGAAAGCGGACATGTTCCCGATTCGCGGGTAAAAGACAAGAATATCGCGCCGCCGACACCGCAAAGTAGAAACACGCCACAGACGGAAGATTTTAACACGGCTTCCCGCGAATTTCAACAAGTCCCGTCATGTCGTCACCGGCCCCGACTCCCGATACCGGCTCCGCGGCCATGCGGGAGGTCGTGGAGCGTCTCCACCAGGATTACGGAGTTCGTGAATCCCGCGTTGCGCTTCTTGTAAGGACTCGCGTCGGTCGGACGCGCCGTTCGGGGGAAAGACGATGTTTTGCCTTCCCGGGCAGCCGTATCCCGCTTCCCTGAGATTGCGAGCCTCTCTCCCGACCGGGAGGCGTCGCGCGAGGCGATAGTCGGGGTGGCGGTTCGCCGCGCAGACGCGTTTTGTCCAAAGATAAACTTCATAGACATTGACTCCGCTCCGAGCTGTAAGGCCCGAGGCAATCGGCCGGAGCCGAGCGAAACGGTCGTTGCGGGACGGGGAGGCGAGGCGTCGCGGCAAGTTGTTTCCCGACCGCTTCCGGCCGGTCGCGAACATCAAGGAAGAGATTCCGCGGAGCCGGGTGGTCGTCGGCCGCGTACCGTGAGGATGTTCTTCGTCCTTTCGCTCTTCTTCGCGCGACCGTCCCGAGACTCGTTGCGGGGTCCGCGTGCTCGAGCCCCGCGCGACCATGGAGAGAGACGGAGTTCGTCCCCGCGACGAGACGCAGTTTTTGTTCGATCCGCTTTCCCGCCGGTTCGTGAACGTCGGGCGGTCGCCGCGGAATCGCAATCCGTACGCGGCGGCAGGCGGGCAGGAACGCAACCGTTCGTCGGCGGATTGCTGCGGGTCTCGAAGAGAAGTTGAGAACCGGTCCCAAGTCGTCGTCGGCCGACAAGGGCTACAGCCGCTATCTCAAGACCAGAAGGGGATGCATGGAGGTCGATTACGCCGGGACAGAGCGGGAGGAGAAGCTTGAGGGTATCCGGGTTCTTCAGACCGGAATATCCGCTCCCGCGGCCATACGCGGACATGTGTTCTGCTCGTTTCCGGCTTTGGTTCTGCGCAAGGAACCGCTGCGACGCATGGAGGACAAGAAGATAGAATCGGAGTGGAACGACATCATCCGCAACCTCGATTCCCTTACCGAAACGAAGATAGAGACAGGGGAAAGAACTTCGTCGCGCGCAGCGCGGCGGGGGAAGTGACCGGGGCGGTCTTCAGAAGCCCGGGACTTCGCCTGCCCCCGTCATACGGCGCGAGGACGATGGGGACTTCATCGAGAGGCAATCGGCCGCAGACTGACCGGCGGGCTTATCGCTTGCCGACGGAAAAGCGGTTTGTAGTGCCACAACGTTTTTTCGCCCCCGTAATTCCCTGTAACAAAACACCTTTTATTTTTAAACTGTTCAAAAAAAGTCAGAGCCGGTGCCAACCGCCATCACCTCCTCCGCCGGTACCGGTCAGCGCAGTTCCGCCATTGCCGCCATTGTCCGTCGCAAGCCTGAAGGTTTCCGCAAGCTTCATGTAGGGAGCGCCGGGGAAGGGCGACGGGGTGCATGGTTTTTTCACTTATCGAGAAGAAATGAAATTCGGTTTTTACGAAGCTTAAGGAGGTTGAAGCTATGTATTTGCGGCTCAGACATTTTTTTGGATTTGCGGTTTTGTTCTTTCTCGCGTTGAGCGTTTTTTCCTTCGGGGGCGTCGGCGCGTTCGCGGCGGAGCATGTCATCGAGGTGAGTCCTGCGAACCTCGACCCGCAGCCGGCCAAGAAGGGCGAGGCGTTGGCGTGTTCGGACACCAAGCCGCTGGAGTGCTCGGTGCAGCAGCTTGTCGACATGGCGGAACCCGGGGACGTGGTGATGTTCATGCCGGCGGAGACGGGCGAGGATACCTACGTGTACGACGACGTGGGGGAGATACTGGTCACCAGGGCCGGGGACGACGACGATCCGATAACGATCCGCGGGATGGGAGGAGGCGACGACATGATCACCCTCACGGGCAAGGTCATGTTCAACGTGAAGGCCAGCAACATAGTGATAAGGGGATTCAGATTCAAGGACACCGAAGTCCCGGACGTGGTTACGATGAGAACCGCCGGCGACGACCCCTCGACGACTCCCGCCATCCAGTACGGATTTCCGGGAAAGACGATCCTGGCGCATCTCATCGACGTGGATAGCAACTGGAATGAAGGTGATACTTTGTCCGCTTCCGATATTAGTTCCAACGGGGGGCTTGACAGAGCCAATGACGCTGGCAATCCGGATAGCGAGTTAGTATTCAACGACCGGCTTTTCGTAACGGTTCCTGACAAGATTGAAGCGGATGACCCTAATGCTGCTGCTAATGGGGCCAGGGTGAACGGCGTCGATGACGCCGATGAGGGCAAGATATCGAGGAGAGGCAGCTCGGCAGCGATACCCGTGAGCGGTGGCAAACAGCAGTTTGTAGGAGACGCGATTATGGTCTACGTAGCGCTGAACGCGATGGGGACCGTCTGGGTGGACGGGGTTCCCCGGACGGGAACCTGCGCGGTACCGCATCTGAAGAATGTCCAGGTAAGGAACAACGCGTTTGAAAACACCTACCTTGCGGGCGTGAAAGCCGGAAACCATTCTTGGTCCCAGATTCTATTCCTCTCGAGCGGGTGGAGCGCACCCCAACTCCCCGGAGTCGACTGCGTCGCGAATGCGCATGTGGAGATCGTCGGCAACACGTTTACGGACGTGGGAGAGAACGGGCCTTTCGCCACGGACTCCAATGGCGACGTTCTTATGGACAGCAACGGGAACAAGATAGCGGGCCACGGGAACAGGGAGGAGGCGATAAGTCTTTCCGGCATAGGCAGCTCGGGCACGGGCGACACGGCGGCTCCCTCCATGATTACGGACAACACCATAGTCGGCGGGACCGCCGACGCGATCGTCCTGGCGGGTTCGGCGAACGACGCGAAGGTCGTGATCCGCAACAACCGCATACAGAACTCGCGTCTGACCGGGATATACATCGTGTCAAGTCCCAGAACCCCCGCACGCTCCGCGGAAATAGAGGTCTCATACAACCAGATAGTGGGGTCCAACAGCAACAGGTTCCTGACCAAGCCTTGGGGCCCTTTTGCGGGGAGCGACGAGGGGGCTGCTCCCGCTCCTGCCAGAACCTGGCTTCAGAGATATGTTCTGCATGGTGGGAGCGGCAATGCTATTTGGTCAGTAGAGGAGTCCTGCGCGAGTTATACTGACATTGCAAGCAGAACCGCCCTTCGGAGGAACATGATGCCCGAGGTATGGACTTCCAGCCTGATCAGTTTTCCCTCCGCCGGGTCGCCCGTGTCGTTCATAAACGATGCTACGAGCGGCGAAAATAGACGGTTTACATCCGTGGGTAGCGCCATAGGGGGTACTGACCTGATTCGCTATAAGGCGGACGGGTGCTACGACTTGGGAAGGATCAAGGTGTTGAACCAGGCGGGGGTAACTGTGAGCAACAACGACCTGGGTTACGGAGAGGGCTCTTCCTTTAGAGGCGCTCCCGCATACGGAGTGGTCGTGGAAGGCAGCGGCACGGAGCTTGAGGCCTTTACCGGAAACAACATAGAGTTTTTCTCGGAAACCTCGGTGAAGAACTCGGGAAAGAGTCTTTCGGTCGAGGGCAACTACCTGGGTGAAAGACCGGAAACTTCAGGCACGGGCACTGTTACGAAGTTTAACGAAATTGAGACCGAGCCCTTGGCGGGCACCGAGGACGCTCCGAGGGTGACAGGTCCCAGAGAGGAGAACGCGATGCCCGACGAGACGCCTCCCTCGCTGGTCGAGACCGGGGACGGAGCTCCCATGGTGGAAGACGACATGCTTACGCTTACGTTCGACGACATGCTGGACGATAAGTCGGTGCCGGCTGTCGGCGCGTTCACTGTTACGACGGACGAAGCGGAAGGCCGGACGATAGGAGTTTCCAGCGTCGCGATTTCGGGGATGACGGTCACTCTCACGCTTGCGGCGGACGTAACGGAGGGCGAGGAGATAACGGTGGCCTACGACAAGGACGAAGCGGGCGACAACGTGATCAAGGACGACGCGGGGTTGGAGCTGGCATCCTTTGCCGCCAAGGCGGTGGAGAACAACAGCACTGGCGACGGACCGACGACACCAACGCCCACCCCTCCGACGTCGCCCACGACGCCGGCGTCGACCGGAGATGGAGGGTGCGCGCTGGCTTCTGCCGCCGGAAGCGGAGTTGATTTCGGGTTGCTGCTTCTGCCGTTGATGGCGTTTGCGTTTGCCTTCGGGCTTGATAGAAAGAGGAAAGGGGTAGAGTAACTACATCTGAGAGCGGGGAGAGGAGGGTTGTCTCTCCTCCTCCGCAACCGCAATTACGGCATCCGCCGCGGGAACGGTTTTTCGACGGTTTCCGCGGCGGTTGCTTTTTTCGGGTATTTTGCATTCGTTTCTCCTTTGCTGTGAATAGAGCCTGTTAACGCCTCGTACTGTCCGAATTGCGCGGTGTTGTCGCGCATCATTGATTTGTCCTCCCTGACTTCAGCCTAACCGTGCGTCTCCACACAGGCGGGTCAATTCCGCGAGTCATGCGTGCGTAAAACCGCGAGGTTGCGTACGAAGCGTTGACGGCGGTGTGTGGGCGGGGCTATTGAGCGACGAAGCGACCAGGATTCGGAGTGCCGAAACTGTCATGATGGTCGAAGGCAACACCGGTTGAACCGCAAGGGCGAGGGTCGGACGGGCTCCGCGGCGTCAAAGAACCCGGGCACGCACATAAGTCCTTTGCCGGGACTTGGGAGGTCTTTGAGCAGTCCCCGGGAGATAAAGCGGGAAGGAGAAGCTTACCGCTCTGCTTCACCATATTGTCGGAAGGGTCGGTTCGCGCTGGGGCGCAAGCCGGTGAGCGAGCGCATGAGAAGAACCCTCAAGGTCATGGGAGAGCAGTTGCGCGGGCGAGCGAACGAGGACACGACGGAGACGGGGAGATGAACGGGACGGGTAATGCAAGGATGGTTCAACTGCTTTGCGATGCCCGACAGCATGAGATATCTCAGGCGGTTCGCGTTGCGTGTGAAGGGAGTCTGGATAAAAGTGCTCCGGCGAAGGTCTCGGAAAGACCTATTTGCGTGGGACAAGCTGGAAGCGATATGCAAACGACTATGGCCTAGGACAAGAATACTTCATCCATGGTCGAGCGAGCGATGTGTTCTTCGTGTCCGGGCGCACGCCCCGCACGGATAAAACCCGTGGAAAGACAGATGGGACTCCGTCCCCAACCCCCACGCATGATTCGTTCGCTACCAACTGACCCGAAAAAAGCAACCGCCGCGGAAACCGTCGAAAAACCGTTCCCGCGGCGGCTGCCGTAATTGCGGTTGCGGAGGAGGAGAGACAACCCTCCTCTCCCCGCTCTCAGATGTAGTTACTCTACCCCTTTCCTCTTTCTATCAAGCCCGAAGGCAAACGCAAACGCCATCAACGGCAGAAGCAGCAACCCGAAATCAACTCCGCTTCCGGCGGCAGAAGCCAGCGCGCACCCTCCATCTCCGGTCGACACCGGCGTCGTGGGCGACGTCGGAGGGGTGGGCATTGGTGTCGTCGGTCCGTCGCCAGTGCTGTTGTTCTCCACCGCCTTGGCGGCAAAGGATGCCAGCTCCAACCCCGCGTCGTCCTTGATCACGTTGTCGCCCGCTTCGTCCTTGTCGTAGGCCACCGTTATCTCCTCGCCCTCCGTTACGTCCGCCGCAAGCGTGAGAGTGACCGTCATCCCCGAAATCGCGACGCTGGAAACTCCTATCGTCCGGCCTTCCGCTTCGTCCGTCGTAACAGTGAACGCGCCGACAGCCGGCACCGACTTATCGTCCAGCATGTCGTCGAACGTAAGCGTAAGCATGTCGTCTTCCACCATGGGAGCTCCGTCCCCGGTCTCGACCAGCGAGGGAGGCGTCTCGTCGGGCATCGCGTAAGCCTCTCTGGGACCTATCACCCTCGGAGCATCCTCAGTGCCTGTCAAGGGCTCGGCGGCAAGTTCGTTTTTGTCGGCAACCGTGCCTGAAATCTCCTGAGCCCCTCTTTCACCCAGGTAGTTGCCCTTGACCGAAAAACTGGCTCCGGAGTTCAGCACCGAGTTTGACCTGTAAGCTAGTATGTTGTTTCCGGTAAAACCCTCGAGCTTCGTGCCGGAGCCTTCCACGACCACTCCGTATGCGGGAGAACCCGTGAAAGGAGAGTTCTCTCCGTAACCCAGGTCGTTGTTCCTCACGGTGACTCCCTTCTGGTTGAGGACCCTGACCCTTCCCAGGTTGTAGCACCCGTCCGCCTTGTAGCGGATCAGGTCGAAATTCGATATATCGCCGTCTCCTTCACCGACATTTGTATATTCTCTATTTTCGTTGGGGGCATTATCGTTTATAAACGACGTGGGCGCGCCAGCGGAGGGAAAAGGAACTCCCCCTAGTAAAGAAGTCCATACTTCGGGCATCATACTTACCCGAATGGCAGCCCTGTTTGCAGTGGTACCATCAGTAAAATCTTTGCAAGATGCCGCTAAAGTCCAGATAGTTTCGCCGCTGTCCCCAGGCAAAACATATGCCGACGCAAAATTCTGTGCTTGTACTGGCTCGGCACCCTCCCTGCTCGCAAAACCACCCCAAGTTTTTGTCAGGAATCTGTTGTTGGACGACCCATCTATCAGGTTGCCCTCGACCGTTATTTCCGCGGAGCGTGCGGGGGTTCTGGGACTTGCCACGATGTCTATCCCGTTCAGAAGCGAGTCGCTTATCCGGTTGTAGCTGATCATGACCTCTGCGTCGTCCGCCGAACCCGCCAGAACGATCGCGTCGGCGGTCCCGCCGACTATGGTGTTGTCCGTAATCATGGAGGGAGCCGCCGTGTCGCCCGTGCCCGAGCTGCCTATGCCGGAAAGACTTATGGCCGCCTCCCTGTTCCCGTGGCCCGCTATCTTGTTCCCGTTGCTGTCCATAAGAACGTCGCCGTTGGAGTCCGTGGCGAAAGGTCCGTTCTCTCCCACGCCCGTAAACGTGTTGCCGACGACCTCCACATGCGCCGAGCAGTCGACTCCGGGGAGGTTGGGCGCACTGTTACCAGATATGAGGTACCATAGCTGGAAATAAGAATGGTTTCCGGCCTTCACGCCCGCAAGGTAGGTGTTTTCAAACGCGTTGTTCCTTATCTGGACGTTCTTCAGAGCTGTACAATCTCCCGTCCGGGGAACCGAATCCACCCAGACGGTCCCCATCACGTTCTGCGCCACGAAAACCGGGACCGCGTCTCCCTCAAACAACTGAACCTTGGCCGAGCCTGTTCCATGCTCTGTTATCGCTTCCGAGCTGCCTCTCCTCGATACCTTGCCCGCGTCTTCGTAGCCGGAAGGAACCGTGACGAAAGGCGTGTCGGCAACCCCTGCCGTAAAGTTACTACCAGAGGAAGTACCGGGGGGAGAGGATGAGAATCGGTTAATCCCTCCCTTGGAATTGAGATTGGCAATGCTCAAAGCGTCGCCTTCCGACCAGTCGTCATCCACGTCGATGAGATGCGCCAGGATAGTCTTCCCCGGAAATCCGTACTGGATGGCGGGAGTCGTCGCGGGGTCGTCGCCGGCGGTTCTCATCGTGACCGCGTCCGGGACTTCGGTATCCTTGAATCTGAATCCCCTTATCACTATGTTGCTGGCCTTCACGTTGAACATGACCTTGCCCGTGAGGGTGATCATGTCGTCGCCTCCTCCCATCCCGCGGATCGTTATCGGATCGTCGTCGTCCCCGGCCCTGGTGACCAGTATCTCCCCCACGTCGTCGTACACGTAGGTATCCTCGCCCGTCTCCGCCGGCATGAACATCACCACGTCCCCGGGTTCCGCCATGTCGACAAGCTGCTGCACCGAGCACTCCAGCGGCTTGGTGTCCGAACACGCCAACGCCTCGCCCTTCTTGGCCGGCTGCGGGTCGAGGTTCGCAGGACTCACCTCGATGACATGCTCCGCCGCGAACGCGCCGACGCCCCCGAAGGAAAAAACGCTCAACGCGAGAAAGAACAAAACCGCAAATCCAAAAAAATGTCTGAGCCGCAAATACATAGCTTCAACCTCCTTAAGCTTCGTAAAAACCGAATTTCATTTCTTCTTGATAAGTGAAAAAACCATGCACCCCGTCGCCCTTCCACAACGCTCCCCAATGCGGAAGGTCTGTGCTTTCGTCGCGGCCCCGGCGGCCATGGGTCGTGGGCTGCCCGGAAGGTGTCTCGATAGAAATCACGACAGACGCTCCCGGGGGCCGGAGAGGATTTCATTGAGGAACCTCTGATTAAAGGTTATTCCACTCGTGCGCATGGTTAACCTGGAAGTCTTGAAACGATTCCACCCTTTTTGAAGTAACAATCCACCGCGTTTATTGAAAAATTATCGATCGGAAGGGGCTTTCAGCGCATTTTGCAGACGGTGCTTGCGGGAGAATCGTCTAATACATTGAGATTAATTAATTAATTTGCGGTTTTTATGGTGAAGATCTTCTCCGTTCGGTATAATGCTAGGGTAAAATGGGTTTTAACCGGCCGGGTCTGGGTAAATCTTCGAGAGGAGAACAAACGGGAGCCATCGGACGCCTGACGCGGATGTGCGCCCACGGTCGCGGCGCTAATGGCCGTGGAAGAAGCGTGACCGGCGAATACGAAACACGGGCGGAACACAGTGCCGGAAACCTGTGAACTGTGAGCAGGATTAGGATACAGCAATCGAACTGCCGTCACATGCTCGAGGCGGGAGCCATATTCCTCGGCGAGCGCGTACAAACCTGCGCGGGGACGCCGGGCGGCCGTCCCTCCCGCCGCAGCAAGACTGTTTGATCAATGGGGTACACTGATAGGTCGTGGGAACGTTTCGGATGAAGATACCGTCGCCAAAGGAAGTTTTCGAAGCCCCGTCGTCTCACTGGGATTTCCTTACGCAAGGCTCCGACGACGGTTTTGAAGGACAGCATTTTGACCGAAAGGAAGCCGGACGGGGAAATGTTGACAGGAAAGGGCTGAAGAATATCCGAAACCAGGTCACGGAAACGATCTCTGCGTTCGCGAACACCAATGTTGAGGGCGGTCTCCTCGTTCTCGGAATCGCTTCCGACGGAACCGTGCCGGGGGTCAACCATCTTTCGGAACAACAGCACAACGGCCTGACGGATTTCGCGGGGTTTTTAACTGTTTTGTTTTATCTGGGCTTTTTTGGTAGTATCTGGGTCTATGGATAAGAGGCTGGTAAGAATAGGCGAGGCGGCGGCCTTGTTGGGCGTACGAGTCGAGACATTGAGAAAGTGGGAAGCGTCGGGGGAGCTGCTGCCCGCCAGGAAAACAAAAGCGGGCACCCGCTATTATTCCGTGGCGGAGCTTACCGGCGCGGCCGCCCTGGACGCGACTACGGTCTGCTACGCTCGCGTTTCTTCACACGACCGGAAGGAAGACCTTGAGCGGCAACAGGCCGCGCTGGAGGCATATTGCGCCGCCAAGGGGTGGCGGACGGAAACGATAAAAGACCTCGGGTCCGGAATGAATTACCGGAAAAAAGGCTTGCAGAAATTGCTTGAGCTGATATTGCGCCGGAAAATCCGGCGGCTTGTCATCACGCACAAGGACCGCCTGCTTCGGTTTGGGGCGGAGCTTGTTTTCGCGCTGTGCGAAATTCAAGGCGTGGAGATAGTGATAATTCACAAAGGCGAACAACCTTCTTTCGAGGAAGAGCTTGCGCAGGATGTTCTGGAGATAATCACGGTGTTTTCCGCGCGGTTATACGGCGCGCGGTCAAAAGAGCACCGTGCGCTGACGGAAAACCTTAAGCAGTTTGCGGAGGCGGCCGAGTGATAACGGCGCACAAAATCCGCTTGTCTCCGACCGCCGCCCAGGCGGAGCGGATCGCCCGCCAGGTCGGCTATGCCAGAACGGCATACAATCTCTCGCTTGAGCACTTCAAGGTGTGCCTGGACGCCGGATTGCTTCTGAGTGAAGCGGATCTCAGGAAGTGGTTTAACTGCCACAAGGACATTCTGGTGCCCTGGCACAACGACAAGGAAGGCAGGAAAAAAGTTCATTCAGAAATAGCGGCCAAGAACTCAATCAAGTACGGACTGGGCCGCGCGATAAAAGGTTTTCTTGCCAAGCGCGCCGGCTTCCCCCGCTTCAGGGCCAGGGGACGGAAAGGCGACAGTTGGCGCGTGTCGAACGGCCCCGAATATGTCCCCGCCGTCCACGGTCGTCGCGTGAAGTTGCCATATGTCGGCTGGGTCAAGATGACCGAAAAGCTCCGCTTCTCGGAACCGCTGATTGCGGAAGTGACGGTTACGCAATCAGCGGGGAAGTGGTTTATTTCTTTCACCTGCGAGGTTGCCGCCCCCGCAAAGCCCGACCTGTCCGGCCGCCCCCGCGTTTCGATTGACCGCGGCGAGCGGTGGCTTGCCACGCTTTACAATCACGCTACCGGCGAGCACGAGAAAATCAGGAACCCGCGCGCGCTGGAGCACGCCCAGGACAAGCTCCGGCGGGCGCAAAAAAAGTTGTCGAGAGCAAGGAAAGGAAGCAAAAGACGCGAGCGGTTAAGGCGACGCGTCGCCAGACTCCATTATCGAGTTGCCTGTATCAGGCAGGACAACATCCGCAAGGCCACATCCGCAATTGCGAGGCTCGCTGGCCGGATAGTTGTCGAAGACCTGAACGTGGCAAAGATGGCGAAACGGCGGCGGAAGCGAAACGCTCGCGGAGTCTATGACGCGGGCATGGCGGAGTTTCTCCGCATTCTCGAATACAAGGCGCAGCGAGCGGGTATCGAGGTTGTCGAAGTCGACCCCGCCAACACTTCCAGGACCTGCTCCGCCTGCGGTTACGTCAACCACGCGCTCAACAGCGCGGTGTGGTGGACTTGCCCGCAATGCGGCGCGAGGCATCACCGCGACGAGAACGGCTCCGTCGTCATAGGCCAAAGAGATACGGATAGCAACACCGGGAGCTCCCCGGAGCAAGCAGGCCGCGAGGCCAGCTTGGCTGGTGCGCAGACCGGCTGTAAGACCTTGCCTTGCAAGGCTCGCCGGGCAACCCTCCACGAGGAAGAAGCGCGAAACGCTAGACCTGATAGATAATGCTAGCGAATAGCAGATTGTATCAGGTTTCAGTGAGCGGCGGAACTCCTAGAGCGCGTACTTTATTATAAGACCCACAACATGGGAGTTGCTGTTTTTCCCCTCGTTGTAGGTTCTGTAGAACTGCCACCCGAGGTCTGCGCTCAGCCGGTCGAAAGGCACGTTCACTCCCGCCCGGAGACTCATCTGTAGATCCGTCTGCTTGCTCGTCACTTTCCCGGGTATCATCGGAACGCCTCTTAACGGGCTGGTCTGATCAAGGACAAGGTCCACGTCGATGTCCGATCTCACGACCCCCGCGCCGCCTCCCAGGTAAGGTTCCGCGACGCCGCTCGAAGTCACGGGAATTCTCGCCGGATACAGCAGAAGATCCAGCTTCGACTGAAGCGCGATCACTCTCCCCCTGTAGGGAAGAGCTGCGCCGCCGCCCGCCGCGGCGCCCGGAAGCTGGCCGGCCAGGGCGGGAGGAAGAGGAAGCCGCAGGTCGGACGACTGCCTCGACCAGGTGCCGGTAAGTTCCACCCCCAGATAGTCGGAGATCCTGTTTCCCAGAACGGCCGCGAACCCTATTCCGTAATCCAGGTCGAGGTCGGCCGAAATCGCCACCGCGCTGCCTCCGACAGGAAAAGACGTCTGGTGATAGAGGCTTTGACCGAAAGGAACCGCCACCATGCTGCCTACGTAGAATCCCCTGTTTGCGTCTTCCGACTCCTGCGAGACGGCGCCCTGGGGATGCGGGGCGAGAAAAAACAGAACGAACAGAAAAACGGCCGGAACGCCTGGTCCTAAACTCTTCATGTAAATCCTCCTTGTAGATATCCGCAAACGAAAGGGTCCGAGCCGGCGCGTTCAGATGGAAAAGTTCCCCCCTCCCCCTTGAATCCAGACCGGCGAACCGAGTCACGGTTGGTAACGAACTGCGTAAATTCCTTTTAGTATATACCATATCGGAATAAATTTCATAAGAATCCGGGAGGAAAATCTTGGATCCGCTTTACGGACACGGACCGGAGTGCGGACGTCGCTCCGGCGGGGAGAAGGATGCGGGCGCCGCGTCCCCGCGACAACCCCTGGACAGGGCGCGACGGCGCGCGGAGCGGGACGCCGCTCCCCGGACCTCACGATTCCGGAGCGCGCAAGGGATTTCGGGACGGCGCAACGGGCAACGGAACCGACTCTTCGGTCAGCAGAACCGGTATGTCTTCCCTCACGGGATAAAGATACTTTCCGCCGCGGGAAACGAGGCCGCCCTCCATCTTGCGGGAAACGGGTTTTCCCGACCTGTCAATGAGCGTTCCCAGCTCGATCATCCCGTTTAGGCGACGCACCAAGGCGGGGTCGGCCTCCCCGAGAGGCTCTCCGGTCTCGGGGCACGCGAGAATTTCAAGCAGTTCCCTGTCGATCATTTCTCTTCACGGCGCCGCGG
The DNA here is from genome assembly GCA_965243595.1 of Thermodesulfobacteriota bacterium. Lineage (GTDB taxonomy): Bacteria > Desulfobacterota_D > UBA1144 > Nemesobacterales > Nemesobacteraceae > Nemesobacter. The sequence continues at coordinate 797,516 of OZ251569.1, read as the reverse complement.
GGGGAACGCGGGCGCGGAGGAACCTTCCCGGCGAAAATCAGGTCCCGAGAAGCTTGTGGTCCTCGCCCGATTTCTCGAAGTCGAACTTCGGCGCGCCCCGCCCCGCCACGACGCTTTCGTCTATGACGCAGCGGGTCACCCCTTCGAGGGAAGGCACGTCGTAGAAAACCTCGAGCATGATGGATTCCATTATCGCCCTAAGTCCCCTGGCCCCCGTCTTTCTCCGGACGGCCTCCCCGGCGATCGCCCTTATCGCTCCCTCGGTCACTTCGAGCTCCACTTTCTCGACTTCCATCATCTTTTCGAACTGCCTGACTATGGCGTTTTGGGCGCGGTGAGAATCTCGACCAGCTGCTCCTCGGTGATTTCGCTCAGACTCGCGACGACCGGTATTCTCCCCACGAACTCGGGAATCAGCCCGAACTGGATGAGGTCCTCGGGCTGAACCATGCCGAGAGGGTCCTCGCCGCCTTCCGCCGCGACGTTCGACAGCTTCGCCCCGAAGCCGATGGACTTCTCCCCGATTCTCGCCCGCACTATGTCCTCGAGACCGCAGAAAGCGCCGCCGCATATGAAGAGTATGTTGGTCGTGTCCACCTGGGTGAACTCCTGCTGGGGATGCTTCCTGCCTCCCTTGGGAGGAACGTTGGCGAGCGTCCCTTCCATTATCTTCAGAAGCGCCTGCTGCACTCCCTCCCCCGAAACGTCCCTGGTTATGGAAGGGCTGTCGCTTGACTTGCGGGTGAGCTTGTCTATTTCGTCTATGTAGATTATGCCTCCCTTCGAGGCCCTCTCGACGTCGTGGTTGGCGGCCTGGAGCAGGCTCACGATCATGTTCTCGACGTCCTCCCCCACGTAGCCCGCCTCGGTGTAGCAGGTGGCGTCCACTATGGTGAAGGGAACGTCGAGGATCCTGGCGAGGGTCTGGGCGAGCAGGGTCTTTCCCGACCCCGTGGGACCGACGAGCAGTATGTTGCTTTTCTGCACCTCGATCTTGTCGCTTCTCCTGGTCCTCGCGCCGTTGAACTGCATCCTGTTGTAGTGATTGTAGACGGCGACGGAGAGCACCTTCTTGGCGTTCTCCTGTCCTATCACGTAGCTGTCGAGAAAGGTCTTTATCTCCCGGGGAGTCGGAAAGGTCTTCTTCGGCTTGACGAAGGCGTCGTCCTTGGTCTTCTCCTCGGCTATGATCTGGTTGCAGAGGTCTATGCACTCGTCGCAGATGTAGACCCCGTGGCCTGCTATGAGCTTGTGAACCTCTTCCTGGTTCTTGCCGCAGAAAGAGCAGTAGTGCCTGGCTTCCTCTCCGTTCTTCCTCGGGCTCATCCGGCCGCTTCCTCCCTCTCGGTGATTATGGCGTCCACTATGCCGTAGTCTATGGAGTCGCCCGCCGTCATGAAGTAGTCCCTCTCCGTGTCGCTGGCTATCCTGGCGAGGGTCTGCCCGGTGTGCTTCTCCAGTATGGAGTTGAGCTGCTCCCTGACCCTGACGATCTCCCTGGCGTGTATCTCTATGTCGCTCGCCTGGCCCTGCACTCCGCCCAGCACCTGGTGGATCATGACCCTGGAGTGGGGAAGCGCGTACCGCCTGCCGGCGGCCCCGCTGGCCAGGAGCACGGCCGCCATGCTCACCGCCTGGCCTATGCAGATGGTCGAGACTTCGGGCCTGACGTACTGCATGGTGTCGTAGATGGCGAGCCCCGAGGTGACGTGGCCGCCGGGAGAGTTTATGTAGAGGTAGACCGGAGTCTCCGGGTTTTCGGACTCGAGGAAAAGAAGCTGGGCTATCACCACGTTGGCGACGGCGTCGTCTATCTCCGAGCCTATGAAGACTATCCTGTCCTTGAGAAGCCTGGAGTAGATGTCGTAGCCCTGGTCGCCCCGGCTGGTGCGCTCGATAACGTAAGGTATGAAGCCGGTCGTCATCTGACTGATTGTACTAACTGGGCTTTTCCTTGTCAATCGGTTCGGCGGACCCCGAAATCTCCTCGACGCGGGCCCTTTCGACCAGAAGGTCGAGCACCTTGGCGTTGGTCACCGAGACCCGCAGTTCGTCCGTTATCTCCCTTTTCCCGTAGGTCCGCAGCAGAGAATCCGGGGGAACGTTGTACATGGCGGCCGCGGCGTTTATCTCCCGTTCGACCTCGTCCCGCGTCGCCCCCAGGTTCTCCTTCCCGGCTATCCTGCCGAGGATTATCGTGGTCCTCACGCTTTCGTCCGCCTTCTCGGCGAATTTCGCCTCGGCGTCCTCCCCGATTTCGGGAGACTCGACCCCGGCCCTCCGCATGTCCGATTCGAACCTGGCCCTGAGAAGCTTCTTCCGGTTCTCGAGCATGGAAGGCGGAACGTCGAACCTGTTGCTCTCGAGAAGATTCTCGAGAGCCTGGTCCTTCATGCGCTCACGCTCTTCCCTTTCGCGGCGGGAGACGAGCCGCTCCCTTATCCGTTCCCTGAGTTCCGCTAGGGTCTCGACTTCGAAATCCCTCGCGAAGTCGTCGTCGAGCCCGGGCAGGGTCCGCTCGTGTATCTCCCTGACCGTGAGGACGAACCCGACGGTCCTGCCCGCGGCCTCGGAAATCCGAAAGTCCGCGGGATAGGACACCGAAAACCGCGATTCCTCCCCCGCCCTCTTCCCCAGTATGTTCTCCTCGAACTCGGGAAGGAACCGGTCTTCCCCCAGAACAATCTCGACGCCCTCCTTGTCGAGGTCGTCTATCGTCTCCCCGTCCGGAGGCGTCCCGGAGTAGTCGACCACCGCGAGATCCCCGTTTCGGGCGGGACGGTCCTCCTCGAGCAGCTTCGTCCGCGCGGCTCCCTCCCGAAGCCTCTCAAGCTCCCCGTCTATCTCTTCCTCGGTCGCCTCGCAGGCGTTTTTCGTAAGGCTCATCGAGTTGTAGTCCGCAAGCTCGAAATCGGGCACCACCTCGAACTCCGCCGAATAGCGGAATTCCCCGCCGGCCCTGAGGTCGCCCACGTCCGTCACGTCGGGACGCGCCACGGGGGAGAGGGAGCGCTCGGCGACCGCTTCCCCGAAAGTTTCCGAAACGAGCGCGGAAGCCGTCTCCTGGTCGATCTCCTTTCCGTACATGGATTCGACCACGTCCCGGGGCACCTTTCCCTTCCGAAAGCCCTTCACGTTTGTTTCCGCCGTTATGGTGCGCAGGACCGAATCCCTTTTCTCCGAAACCCGCTCGGGGGAAACGCGGACGCTGATCCTCTTTCTCGTGCTGTCTATATCCTCGATGTCTATCTTCATCGGAACGGAACCTCTCGGGGGAAAGTTCGGGCGGCGGGACGCCGCGCACCCGGGCTAAAAAATACCCGATGCGGCGAATCTTGGAATACCGCTCTCTAAAACCTGATACTTTTTGCTATTCTCCAGCATTTTCTATCAGGTTAAGAATTTCGCGCTTCTTCCTCGTGGAGGGTTGCCCGGCGAGCCTTGCAAGGCAAGGTCTTACAGCCGGTCTGCGCGCTAGCCAGGACGTCGGCCTCGCGGCCAGTCGCCTGCTCCGGGGAGCTCCCGGCGCTGCTATCCGTGTCTCTCTGGTCTATGACGACAGACGCGTTCTCGTCGCGGTGATGTTCCGCGCCGCATTGCGGGCATGTCCACCACTCCTCGCCCTTGAGCGCGTGATTGACATAACCGCAGGCGGAACAGGTCCTGGAAGTGTATGCGGGGTCGACTTCGACAACCTCGATACCCGCTCGTTGCGCCTTGTATTTGAGAATGCGGAGAAACTCCGCCATGCCCGCGTCATAGACTCCGCGAGCGTTTCGCTTCCGCCGCCGCCGTTTCGCCATCCTTGCCACGTCCAGGTCTTCGACTACTATCCGGCCAGCGAGCCTCGCGATTGCGGATGTGGCCTTGTGGATGTTGTCCTGCCTGATACGGGCAATCCGATAATGGAGTCTGGCGACGCGTCGCCTCAACCGCTCGCGTCTTTTGCTTCCTCTCTTTGTTCTCGACAACTTTTTTTGCGCCCGCCGGAGCTTGTCCTGGGCGTGCTCCAGCGGGCGCGGGTTCCTGATTTTCTCGTGCTCGCCGGTAGCGTGATTGTAAAGCGTGGCAAGCCACCGCTCGCCGCGGTCAATCGAGACGCGGGGGCGACCGGACAGGTCGGGTTTTACGGGGTCGGCTACCTCGCAGGTGAAAGAAATAAACCACTTCCCCGCTGATTGCGTAACCGTCACTTCCGCAATCAGCGGTTCCGAGAAGCGGAGCTTTTCGGTCATCTTGACCCAGCCGACGCACGGCAACTTCACGCGGCGGCCGCGGACGGGAAGTCCCGTCCGGCCGTTTGTCACGCGCCAACTGTCGCCTTTGCTTCCACGAGCGCGGAAACGGGGGAAGCCGCCGCGCTTCTCAAGAAAGCCTCTTATTGCTCTGATATGATTTGACCTGTAAAGAGCTATCCGATAATTTTCACATATCGTTATAAAAGTATTGAAGCGAGGCGCGGTCGGACAGATTGCGACGGTGGATCAATCTGATATGCGTGGGTTGGTTACCACAGGTCTTCACTGCGTCGCGGAGCTGGCCTTTGACTGCAAAGCAGGGATCGCCGCAAGGGAATGCTCTATCAGAGGTTATCCCGTCGTTCGGCGCCCATTTAGAGCAAAGAAGGATTCTCCACACCGGTCTGACCGTGCCTTGCTTCAATGCTTATGTCTCTCCTTGTCGTGCATTTTAGTTTGAACCGATACGATTTATGTTCTTCAAGCCGCTTCGGATAACAGTTTGCCCATCTCTATGCGGACTACATCCCATATGAACCCCACAAGTTCTCTTGCGACGGCTACGTTTGCCTGCTTGGTGTTTTTGCCTGCGCGGAGGAATTTGTTGTAACGACCGCAGAGGCGTTTCTGCGCTTTCCATGCTATAGTCTTGGCCTCTTCGGAAGCGTCTTTGGCCTTCCGTTTCATGTGCGGGGTCTTTCGGGCGGGGAAGCGGTGTGCCCACGCGCATTCCACCAGCATTCTGCGGGCCGAAGCGTTTCCGGCGCGGGTTATCCTTCCCTGGCGTCTGCGTTGTCCGCTGCTGTATTCTCCAGGAACAAGACCGAGGAAAGACATCAGCTGTTTGGGAGAGGGAAAGCGGCTTATGTCTCCGAGTTCGGCTAGCAGCGTCACGGCGGCGAGCTTGTCGATTCCGCGAAGAGCGACCAGCGACTTGACCACCGGAGCCAGAGACCATTGTTCCATGGCGAACTCTATCTGGGCGGTGGCGTCGTTCACAGCCTCGACGGCTTGCTTCTCCATGTCCATGTATCCCTGGAGAACCGCCTGCTGAACCGCGGTGGGGAACTTCAAGGACTCAAGCCAGTTGTAGTAGGTCTTCGTCCAGCGGGTCTTGTTCCCGGGCCAGTGGTGTCCGTGCCGAAGAAGATAGCCGTTTATTCTCTGCCGCGCCCGAAAGCGCTGTTCCTTGCAGTCCTCTCTGAAGCGCACCAGGTCCCGCATGGCTTCCTGCTCCTCGTCGGGAACCCACACAGGGGTGAGGTTGCCGCTGCGAAGCAGGCTTGCCAGCATCTGCGCGTCCCTTCTGTCGGTCTTTATCCTCTCTCCCGGAGCTTTGGGTATGAGGGAAGGAGCGACCACGAGACAATGATGGCCAAGCTCCTGAAACTGCCTGTGGAGAACGTATCCGCAAGGCCCCGCCTCGTAGCACAACAACAGGACCTGACCGTGAAACTTTTTGTTCAGCTTCTCGGTCAGCTTCCTTACGGACGACGGATCATTGGCGATCTCTCCCCAGGGTTCAGGGTCCTGGCGACCGCAGCGAGCTACGGATACTGCGATTCTTTCTTTGTGAACGTCAAGCCCTATGTATGCGGGGAAGCTGTGCTCCTTCCACAGGTTCCTCTGCGCTTGGAGAGCGGCTGTCAGCTCTTCGCACTGCTCGGATTGCGTGGTATTGTTCTGCGTCATTGATTTGTCCTCCCTTACTGAAAGATTTTTATCTTCAGCTTAACTGTGCGTCGCCGCACAGGCAGGTCAAATCATAATGACTGCCCAGTCCGTACTTGATTGAGTTCTTGGCGCCTATTTCAGAATGAATTTTTTTCTTGCTTTCCTTGTCGTTGTGCCAGGGCACCAGGCCGTCCTTAAACCGGTTAAACCACTTCCTGAGATCCGCCTCGCTGAGAAGCACCCCGGCGTCGAAGCACACCTTGAAGTGCTCAAGCGAGAGATTGTATGCCGTCCTGGCATAGCCGACCTGGCGGGCTATCCGTTCCGCCTGGTCGGCGGTCGGGGTCAGGCGGATTTTATGCGCCGTTATCACTTCACCGCCTCCGCCGCCTGCTTAAGGTTTTCCGTCAGCGCGCGGTGCTTCTTTGACCGCGCGCCGTACAGTCGCGCGGAAAACACCGTGATTATCTCCAGGACATCCTGCGCGAGCTCTTCCTCGAAAGACGATTGCTCGCCTTTGTGGATTATCACTATCTCCACGCCTTGAATTTCACAAAGCGCGAAAACAAGCTCCGCCCCAAACCGCAGCAGGCGGTCCTTGTGCGTGATGACGAGCCGCCGGATTTTCCGACGCAGTATCAGCTCAAGCAACTTCTGCAAACCTTTTTTCCGGTAATTCATGCCGGAACCAAGGTCTTTTATCGTTTCCGCCCGCCATCCTCTGGCGGCGCAATACGCCTCCAGCGCGACCTGTTGCCGCTCAAGGTCTTCCTTCCGGTCGTGGGAAGAAACGCGAGCGTAGCAGATCGTGGACGCGTCCAGCGCGACCGCGCCGGTCAAGTCCGAAACAGCGTAATACCGGGTTCCGTGCTTGCTTTTCCTGGCAGGCAGCAGCTCCCCCGACGCTTCCCACTTTCTCAACGCCTGGACGGAAACGCCCAGCATTCGGGCCGCTTCACCTATTTTTACTAATACTCGTTCCGTCATGATAGTATCAGAAAAGTCAAAACAGTTAAAAACCCGCCCGCGAATCAGGCGTCGGCCTTCAAGCGCGCGCGGACGTTGAGAGCCAGGGCGAGGGCGGCGAGGAGCAGCGCGGCTTGGGGAAGCGCGCTCTCGTACGTGGGATACACGCCCAGCAGGTCCGCGTACGGAAGAAAATCCGCCCGGGTGGAAGAGACGATTCCGGCCTCCTGGAGTTCCGCCACTCCCTTGCCGAGCAGTATGAAGCAGAGAAGGTAGAGAAACGCGCTCGTGAAGGAAAAGAAGTACTTCAGGGGTATCCTGAGGGCGAACCTGTACATGGCGAAGGCCGCCAAGAGCACGACCGCGACTCCCGCGGCGAATCCGTAGACGATCTGGGCCCCGGAAGAGTCTCCCGCGTGGTAGAAAAGGGCCTGGTAGAAAAGCATCGTCTCGAACGCCTCCCTGTAGACCGCGAGAAAGGAGACCGAAACGAGCGCGAGACCGCTTCTCCCGCCGACGGCGCCCTCGGTCTTCGACTTCACGTACTCCTTCCACTGCTTTGCGTCCGCCTTGGAAACGAGCCAGTAGCTCACGTAGAACAGAACCGCGGCGGCCAGAAGCGAAGTGGCCCCTTCGACGATTTCCCGGCGGGCGCCCGAGATTTCCACCAGGGTTCCGGCCGCGAACCACGTGAGAACTCCGGCGCCGACCGCCGCCGTCCATCCGAAATGCACGTACCTCACCATGGAGCGGTTTCCCGAGTGGACGAGAAACGCGATGATGGCGGCGATTATGAGCAGGGCCTCGAGAGCCTCTCTCGTTATTATGGAGAAGGAGCCGGCGAAGCTCACGTAACCGCCCAGGGAAGAGCCGCCGGAGAGAACGCGCTCGGCTTCGCGCAGGTCCCTTTCTATCGAGGCTCCCAGGTCGCGGAGTTCGGAAACGTCGCGCTCGGAGCTTATCCTCGCGCGAAGAAGTCCCATCTTTCTCTCCACTTCCCGCACCAGAGTCTTTTTCTTCGCCAGAAGAGCGGGCTCGACTCTCTGAAAGCCTCCGAGGTAGCCGTCTATCACCTCGGAGAAGGCCTCGTCCTTCCTCCCGCTCTCGTAGAGGTCGAGCGCCGCGGCGATCTTCGCGGCGGTGTGGGCTATGGCGGCGGAGAAGTCCCCGCCGGTTCCCTCCCTGACGAAAGTCGTTCGCAGGTACGAAAGAACCGCTTCGCCCCGGGCGGCGTCGACTCCCGCGGCCGCGAGCAGCTCCCTGTTGCTCATGGCCGAGAGGTTTTCAAGGTCGCGCGCCGAGGCCGCCGTCTCGGGAAGGGAATCGCCGGGCGCTCCGTCCGGATATCCGAGCGACAGAACGTAGAACGCCGCGTCCCACATCTCCTTTTCGCCCAACGTCCGGTCAAACGACGCCATGGCCGTGCCCTCGATTCCGAAGGTGACGGTGTTGTAGACCTTGAAGGGAGAAAGTCCCCGCTTCACGCCGTCGTCGGTAAAGTCCGTGGCGGGAGGTTCGAGGTTCTCGGAAAGGACGCCGTCGCCCTTTCCGGAAACGCCGTGGCAGCCCGAACAATGGGTTCCGTAAACGGCTTTTCCCGCCTCGTAGTCGGGAAAGTCCGGGGGATAGGGCCTGAGACCGTAGGCGGAGACGATTTCGCCCTTGAGTTCGCCCGCCAGCGTCTCAACCTCGGAAACCGGAGCCTTCGACGCGACCAGGGATTCCAGCAGGACGAACTTGCCGGAAAGAGATTCGGTGTTTTTCTTCTCCGCCGTCTTTTCCCACAGGCCGATTATGGCGGAGGAGAAATCCGCCATTTCGGCGTACTCGAATTCGTCGATCACCCGCCCTTCGCTTACGGCGTTTGAGTAATCTCCGCCCACGTAGTCCACCATTGAGAGGATTCTCTCTATCTCGCCCGCCAGGGCGGACTGGGAAAGAAGGAAAAAAGCGAGCAGCGATCTGAAAAGGGTATTCTTCAGCATGTCGGCTACAGGTCCGCTCCGCGGAGGGATCCGGGAGCGTATTTTCTACCATTCTAGACCTTTGTTGTCAATAATCTCGAGGTTTGTTCCGAGCGGCGGTTCGTCCGCGAGTCGGTCGCGTCTCTCCCGGCGCGCGTCCGGTCCGCGTCGCTTCGGCGAAATGAAACCGCGGTCTGTTTCCGGCCGGCTCCGCGATTCGTCAAATTCCACGGAAAGACGTCACGGATGAAATCCGACGGAACGTCACGGAAAAGCGGCGTTCGTCTTTCGCCGGAATCGACAGGAATTCGGAGGAATTTGAATTTGCCGCGACCGGGAATAAAGCTACAATAGAGCTTGCGCGGCGTATTCGGAACGTTCCGCGTGAAATCCCGACCCGCGAGGCGACGGCATGAGCCAGGTTACGGAAGAGCTTATTCAGAAAATGGTGAACATAATCGTGAACGAAGTGGACCCGGAAAAGGTGGTGCTTTTCGGTTCGCGCGCCCGAGGCGACGCGGGGCCGGATTCGGATGTGGACTTCATCGTGGTCGAATCGGAGCCCTTTGACGAAAACAGAAGCCGTCACGCCGAAGCCATGCGCCTCTGGCGCGCGCTTTCGGGCCTCGGGGTTTCAAAAGACATTCTTGTCTACAGCAACGACGAATGGGAATACTGGCACGACTGCATCAATCACGTCATCGGGAGGGCGTTTGAGGAGGGAAAGGTGCTGTATGAAAAATCCTGAAATGGCCCGCGACCTTCCGGATTCCGCGGGGCGGCGCATGCGAGATTAACGAAGAAGTCCTTAAACGCGTCGAACGTCGCTTCGGTCAATACGAATCGGCTTCTCCTCTATCCGTTCGAGTTTCGTTTTCACGGAATGTTTTTCCATTCGCTTCGGACCCGCTCAAGTACGGTCTTGTCTTCAAATTCCTGTCGCGAGCGCTCTCGCTTCGAGCCTTGCGAAGCGTTGAGGGATGCTCTCGAAGCGCAGAGGAACCCGTGGAAGGAGCACGGCTTCCCCGCCTGCGCAGGGCCGGACGTTCACAAAGAAAGAATCGCAGCGTTCGCAGCTCGTTGCGGACGCAGGGACCTCGAACCGCGGGCGGAGACTGCCGACACCCCGCCGTTGATTAGGAACGCCGGTCCGGAGGCTCGACAAAGAGTTTGAAGCCGACTTGGAGGAAAGAGGAGAACCGAACGCGGGGGTCAGGTTCCCCTCTTGGGGAATCCTGTTCCGGTGGGTAAGTTATAAATCAGTCAATGCGTTTCCTTCGGCAAATCGTCTGCGCTTAAACGAAGCCGCGGAAAAATTGATGACATCCGCCGGAAGTCCCTAAAGGGCCGGGGGCGGCGGCGTCCTGACCGATGCGTCCGGGACGGAGAAGTAAAGACATGAAAGACTTGCCATCTCGAGGTTTTTCCGAACTTGAAGTGAAAAATTTCGGGCCGATTGTCGAAGCCAAGATCGACCTGCGTCCGCTGACCGTGCTTGTGGGGCCGAGCAACACGGGAAAGTCCTATCTGGCGATTCTGCTCTACGCGCTGCACAGGTTTTTGAGTGAGGGCAGCCTGTACGGGGACCCTTTTTTTTCCTCCGGCGGCGTATTTCGGCGCGGCGGAGAGCGGAAGCTGTCCAAGAGAGAATTCGACGCTCTTTCGCAATGGGCGGAGAAAGCGCTTGGCGAGACGGAGTTGCCGAAGACTGGCATCGCGCTCGACCCCATATCAGACTTGATTAGATCCACATTTACCGAATCCGACGAAGAGGTGGGGCAGGGTCTTTCCGAGGAAATTGGAAGGTGTTTCGGAATCGGGAATGAAATCGGGAACCTTGTCCGCAAGGAAAGCGGAGACGACATGCGCGTTGTTTTCCGAAAGCCCGTTCCGAATTATTCGGAATCTTTCGCGCGTAGCGGGTTGACGGTTTCCAGGCGGGGAGCTTCTAAGTTCAGCACCGCAATACCCGAAGAGATGTCCATGCGGCTCGGACCTGAAAACCGCAGGAACTACGGTTTCATGCGCCACATGGCGATGGACCTGCTCTCCTCGTCCGGCGGGAACGGCAGAAAACGCGAATACGGGGCATGGAGACTGATCGACGCTCTGGCCTCCAGCCAGTTGCCCGGCGTGTTCGGTCCATTGCATCTTCCGGCATTCTACCTTCCGGCCGACAGGACCGGGGTGATGCACGGACACAACGTTGTGGTCAGCGCGCTGATCAAGAGCGCCGCCATGGCGGGGGTTGTCACCGACATTCCCACTCCGACGCTTTCGGGTGTTCTGGCCGACTTTCTCCAACAGCTCATAAGCCTTGGCAACAAGTCGGCCCGACGATACCGGAGACGCGGGTCCCGCGGGTCCCGAAACAATCTCGGCGAGCGGTTCGAGAAAAAAGTTCTCCGCGGGTCCGTGCACACGGATGAATCGGAAGCCGGATATCCGTCTTTTACTTATCAACCGCAGGGATGGAAAGTGAAGCTGCCCTTGATGAACGCCTCTTCCATGGTATCCGAACTGGCGCCGGTGGTGCTGTATCTCCGCCACATTGTTCTTCCGGAAGACCTGCTTGTCGTCGAAGAACCCGAGTCGCACCTGCATCCCGCCATGCAGGTCGAGTTCGCCCGTCAGCTCGCCGCGGTGGTGAATTCCGGCGTCAGGGTGATAATCACGACTCACAGCGAATGCCTGCTCGGAGCTCTTGCCAATCTGGTGAAATCGTCAGAGCTTTACAAGGGTCGCAAAGGTAAAACCGGCGAGGACGACGCGGCGTTACGGCCCGACCAGGTGGGGGTGTGGCTCTTTCAGCCGAAACAGCGACCTAAAGGGTCGGTCGTGAAGGAAGTTCCCCTCGACGAAGAGTCCGGCTTGTTCCCTTCCGGCTTCAGCGATGTCACCGTCGCCTTGTACAACGAATGGGCGGACATTTCCAACAGGATTGAAGAAAGGCGGTGACGGGACTTGTGGAAGCGGTTCGCGCCAGAGTCGACGACGGGTGTCTTGGCAAAAAGTGCGAAAAGGAGGGTTGCAAGGTATCTCTTAAAGGCGTACCGCAACCTCACCTGATTATCGATTTCGACGAACCGGACTCGCCCCTCGGCGAAAGCCAGACCCGTTGCGATTATCTTTTCGTGGCGGACGGAAACCGTAACGGGGGCTGGGTTGTCCCGCTGGAACTGAAAAGAGGCAAGTACGATGCCAGCAAAGTCGTTGAGCAGCTTGAAGCCGGCAGGGAAGTCGCGGAGGATATCGTTCCGGAAAAGACGAAAATCAGGTTTCGCCCCGTTCTGGTTTTCGGAAAAGCTCCGCACCCGGCCGAGATGCTGGAGTTGAGACGCAGCAAGATACGCTTTCGCGGGAGTGAAAAACGCATCGAATCGATGAAATGCGGCGGAAGGTTGACGGAAAAGCTCAAAGAGGAATCTCCCTGAACATGCGTTTTCACAGGGAAACAATTTACGGCTCCGGAAACGAACAAGAACAAAGCCAGACCAACGTTCCGGATAGTCGGCGTCCGCCGAAAAGTCTCCTTTTTCAGAAGTTTGCCGAGAAGCTTTTGCGGTTTCCGGAGCCGGACTTGACGGCGATTTCTCTACGTGCGAACGATTTCGGACATATTTTTGATAATCGTATCATGTCGGGAGGGGCAAAGGGGGGTCCGCGGACGCAACTCTCCCCAGATTGTCAAAATACAGGCTGTCTGAATGTGAGATTGACGGGCGGGAAAGACGCTTGACTTGTCTCCGAGCCTGGCAAGCAGCGTCAATCGACCGGACCACGGCGAGGCGAAGAGCCCCATTCGGCTCAACCGGTTCTCCGTCGTCTTCAATCGGAATTTCCGCCCGTTCGCCTGGATACGCAATGCCGGTCGCGAGCTTCCCTTGAATCTCTCGACGGAAACACCTCGTCAATCGGAAGTTTCCCGGGTCGGCGGTCCGGCCGGGGCAAGTTCCCGCCTCGCTTTCAGAGACAGGCTGACGCAGTCTTTCGCCCTGCTCTTTCCTATGAGCTCCACGACCCTGCCCTCGATTTCCCCCGAAACGTTCATGTGCGCTTTGCGAAGGGCGTTGTATACGGCGTCTCCCTGCCCTTCCTTTCCCAGCGCCCGCTCTATCCTTTCGTCGAGCAGCAGGTCGACGGTCGTGACGGTCGCGACCCGCGGAAAGCTTCCTTCGCATATCCTCCTGGCCTTTTTCTCGTCGATCATCGCCGCTCCTCCGATCTCCGCGGCGTGGGCCACGACCGACGCCTCCCCGTCGTCGAGCGCGCGGAGAATCTCGCCCGCGACCAGCGACTCGCGGATTTTCTTCCCTGCCTCGCCGAGTTCCGCCGGGTCGACGACCCCGCTTCCGATCAGGGACTGAAGCTTCTTTCCGGCTTCGTGTCCTTTCTCCGCCCCCCGCGCCAGTTCGAGGCGCACGTCGTTCGTTACGACGACGGGATTGGGCAGCGCCGCGATGATTCGTTCCGGGGACCCTGTGGCGGTCAGGTTGATCACGACGCTCGCGTCGACGACCAGTACGGCGTTCGGATCAGCGGGGAAGCCTGAAGAGATCGTTCGCCTCCTCTTGACCCATGTCGGCCAGCATCTTTCTGACCTCGACGCGGCCGAGGTCGAGGAGCCGGGCGAGCTGGCCTTCGCTGTAGAAATCCCTTTTCCACGCCTCTCTGGCCAGAAGCGTCAGCCGCGGGGGCAGGACGTCTCCGGCGACCGAAGGGCTCACGTGCCTGGGAGGCAGCGGTCCGAGCACTTCCTCCGCCTGCCTGTCGGTGATCTTTCCGTTGGCCTCGAACCACTCCCAGGTTCCTTTTCCGACTAGGGAAAGCTCTTCGAGCCTCCGCACCATGGCTTCGCGGGACACCTTGTGCTCGTGCGCGAGCAGTATGACGTGCCGCCGGGTGAAGTGGGACTGGCCGTCGGTTATCCCGGCGAAGCTTTCCGCCACCCCTCGCGCCGGAGTCAGAAACGCGCGGGCGAAGCGGTCAGCGTATCTTTCCTCGCGGGAGCGGAACTTCTCGTCCTCGGTCAGCACCTCCGCCCGCTCCCGCGTCGAGCAGAAATGCCCGAGTTCGTGGGCCGCGGTCTGCCGCATGCGGTCGACCGGGTGGTTGGCGTTGAGCAGCACGCAGGCCCCGACGCTTTCCTCGCAGGCGAACAGTCCCGATATCCCGTGGTCTATCTTCCTCGCGTACACGCGGACCCCGAGCCGACGGTCAAGCAGCGATACGATGTCCGGAACCGGTCCCGAACCGATTCCCAGCCGGTCGCGCAGTTCCTGCGCGTTGGCCTCGGCCTGCGCCTCCACGTCGCCCGGAAGTATGGGACGCTCCGGCGGATATCGCCTCGCCCTGCCTACCCCTAGCACGTTCTCGAGCTCGGTTTCCGCGCCGGCGAGCCTGTTGAGAAGATCCGCCGCGCGGTTCACGGCGTCGTCCTCGCTTTGCCGCAGCCTGCGGAACCGCGGAACTAGGTCCACGTGTACCGCCTCGCGGCGCAGCATGGCGTTCGCCGAGGTTCCGTAGAGAGCGGCGAGCCTCTGCAGTTCCTCCGTCCCCGCGGGGCGGAGACCCCGTTCCACGGCTACGAGAGTGGTCCGCGACACGTCTATTCTTTCCGCGGCCTCGGCCTGGGTCATGCGCGCCGACTTTCTGGCGATGCGAAGCCTTCTGCCGATCTCCGCGCCGCCGAGACGTCCGGCCCCCCGCGGGGCCGAAAGCCGCCCCGCGGGGCCGTCGCCGACCGTTTCGGACGCTCGCCTTTTGATTTCTTTCGTCATTTCATCGCCCTCGCAAGTTTTCCGACGAACGGGTCGGGGCTCGAATATCTCACGTATTCAATTTTATGTCAGAACAATACTGTTGTTTTGTAAAAATGTCAAATACTGCGATGAGATTACAAGATTCTTTCATAAAAGCATATTATATCTCCCGCCCTGAAACGGCCGCACGGAAAAATCCTTAAGATGTTATCATGAAAAAAATTCGTAATTGTTTTGTGGACCGGCAACCGGGAGGCGGGGCAAAAGCCGTCGACGCGGAAGCAACGCGCTTTGACGAGTTGAATCTACTACTCCCCCTACGCGGTTCAGCTCCGCTACACAGGCAGTACCGACGGTGAACCGCTCTGGGGGAATGCGGCCTTGCGGCTCTCGCAGGAGCTTGCAGAGCATGTCGAGACAATGTTCGAGAACCTGAAGAAAGAAGGAAGCTGAACCGGACCGGCAACGCGAGCGTAAACAATTAGGAAACCGGAACTCCGCGACGGGCCCGAAGAACGACGGAAACGAGAACCGCGGGGAGAATCCGCGGCTTGACCGGGCGAAGCGGAGGATTCCCGACGACCGACTTCTGCCAGCGCTCCGTCAGCGGACAGGCTCGAACCGGAGCCCACTTCCGTCCGGAGAAGTTCCTCGCCCGACGACTTCTCCCGAACCCCCCGTATCGCCTTCGCGAAGATATTTTCGTCTTATTCTTGACATTCTAACTCCAGAATGCTATCAATTAACCTCGTAGATATTCAAGGTCCTTGACATCCATAAATTGCGGGTTCGGATTTCACGGACGCAAAGGAGGTTGTTTCAGATGAGAACAGCAGGCACATGGAAGACGGTTCTGGCCGTTTTCCTGCTCTTTTCCTTCGCCGGAGCGGACATTTCTTCCGCCCAGACGAAAACGCAGAAAAGAATAAAGGAGCTCGAGGAACGGATAAAGGTTCTGGCCGACGAGGTGGAGAAGCTCAAGTCCGCCGCCGTGGAGGAGCCTCCCACCTACGAGATGAAGTTCGGGGCGGCCCCGGCGGCCTCGAAAGTCTACCTGGCCGACCGGGGAGTGTCGTTCGGGGGATACGGAGAGCTGCTCGTAAGCCAGGTGAAGGAAGGCGACGGCAACAACGTGGTGGACACCCAGAGGGTGATCCTCTACAACGGCTACAAGTACAACGACAACATAGTTTTCAACTCCGAGATAGAGTTCGAGCACGCGACCACGGGCGCGAACAAGGACGGAAAGTCCGGTTCCGCCTCGGTCGAGTTCGCCCTTCTCGATTTTCTCATACGCGACGAGTTCAATCTCAGGGGCGGACTTCTGCTGGCGCCGGTGGGCATGACAAACGAGATTCACGAACCGACGACGTTCTACGGCGTGATAAGGCCTTCTGTGGAAAGACAGATAATCCCGACGACGTGGAGGGAGGCGGGACTAGGGGCGCACGGGGAGTTCGACATGGGCGGAGCGGGAACCCTGGCGTACAAGGTCTACGGAATGTCGAGTCTCGATTCGCGGGGATTCAAGGCGTCGAACAACCGGAGCCTGAGAGTCAAGGGCAACAGGGCCAGGTTCGAAGACATGGCTCTGGTGTCCAGGCTCCAGTACGACCCCGCACCGGGAATCAGGGTCGGAGGATCGCTTTTCTGGGGCGACACGGGACAGGACGTGACCGTAGCCGCGAGAGACGGCGAGACTCACCCGCTCGACGGCAGAAAGATAAACGGCCGCTTCTCGATGTACGAGGTCGACGCGCAGCTTCAGTACGCGGGATTCGACCTGAGAGCCCTTTCCGTGTGGACGAGGCTCAAGGACGCGGACCTCATAAACAGGAACCTCGGATTCGAGGGCGACGATTCCGTCGGGTCGAAGCAGTCCGGCTGGTACGTTACGGGAGCCTACAACCTGCTCTCCGCGCTCGACTCCGGCAGCAGGTACCTGGAATACCTCGCGCCCTTCGCGCGGTACGAGAGATACGACACGCAGAAGGCGGTTCCGGCCGGGTTCGCGAGAGACCCGAAGAACAGGAGAACCGAGTACACCTTCGGCGTAAACTACAAGCCGATCTCAAACGTGGTGGTGAAGGCCGAATACCAGAGGCTCGACAACGCCGCGGAGGAAGCGAAGGGACAGTTCAACTTCGGTCTGGGCTACGTGTTCTGACGGCCGGAAAAACGGATTCTCATCTCTCTTTCTCTCTCTTGAGGGCAATAATGTCCGGACATGGTATTATTGCCCTTCCTCCGTCATGAAGACGAAAATTCCCCTTATAGCGCTGCTCGCGTTTTTCGCTCACGGAGCGGACATCTGCACCGCGAAGGTCTTTCTCACCAGGACCCAGGCGCTCGAGCTTCTTTTCCCCGAGGCCGACGAAATGGAGAAAAGACACGTGTTTTTAACCGAACGCGAGGCGGCGACCGCGCGGTCCATGGCCAGAACCGAGCTGGTCTCCAGGTTCTACACCTTCTACGTGGCCCGCTCGGCGGGAAAGGAAACGGGCTACGCGGTGATCGACACCCACGCTCTTCGGACGCTCACCGAGACGGTCATGTTCGTCATAAATCCCGACGGAACTCTCAGGCACGCGGAGATTCTCGCCTTTTTCGAGCCCGGGGACTACATGCCCGGCCAAAAGTGGATAGACTTGTTTGACGGAAAGGACGTCCGGCGCGACCGCATGAAGGCGGGGGCCGACGTTCCCAACATCACGGGGGCCACGATAAGCGCCGACTCCTTTTCGAGAGCCGCGAGGAGGATTCTCGCGGTTTTCCGGGTCGCGTTCGCGGACCGGGACGCGCGCGGAGCGCCGGAGGCAGAGGAATGAAGTTTTTCATATCGCAGGACATAAGAAGAAACGACCTGCTGAAGCTAGTGGTGCTGCTCACGACCGTTTTCTTCGTCTTTCTCTGGGTCACCAACCTGCTGCTTTTCCTCAAGGTGGGACTCAGCTACGAAAGCGTCGTGGAATACTACAGGGGGTCGGAAGAAAGCTTCAGGCCTCCCAGAAGCTACATGGGGCTGCTCGAGGAGGCACACTTTCATTTCTTCTCCATGGCGGTCCTTCTCGTCACGCTCAACCACCTGTTTCTTTTCACGAGGAGGGGAAACGCGGAGAAGCTTCTGGTGATAACGGCTTCGTACGGAGCGGCCTTTCTGGACATAGCGGGGGGATGGCTCGTGAGGTACGCGGCCGCCGAATTCGCCTACGTCAAGATCGCTTCCTTCGTCGTCCTGCAGGCGAGCCTCGCGTACCTGATGGCCGTCGTGACGTTCTACCTTTTCGGAAAGAGGGAAGCGCCGAAGTAGGATTTTTTCTCCCCGTTTCCATCCACCACGACGAAACCCAGAAATTCGTCTCTTTCGGCAAGCGCGCGGGCGGCATCCGCCCCGAGAACCGAAACCGCCGTCGAGAAGGCGTCCGCCTCCGCCGCCGTCTTCGAAATCGCCGTCGCCAGAACGACGCTCCCGGCGGGGCGTCCCGTTCCCGGATCGATTACGTGGGAATATTTTCTGCCCTCGAGCTCGAAGTACCGTTCGTAGCCCCCGGAAGTGGCCGCCCCCCTGTCCCTCAGCTCCAGCCTCGAGACCAAAACGCCGCCGGGACCCGAGACTCGCACGTCCCACGATTCCCGGCCCTCGGGAGAGCCCATGGCGAACACGCTGCCGCCGAAATTCACAAGCCCCCTCGTAATCCCGTTTTTCCGCGCGACGGCCATTATCTCGTCCACGGCGTAGCCCTTTCCCACCGCCCCGAAATCCAGGCGCAGGCAGTCGCTTGCGAAGAAAATCCGCGATTTCTCCGCGTCGATCCCTATCTTGCGGTAGCCCGAGCATTCGAGGGCCCGCTCGATTTCGGCCGGGGAGGGAATCGTCCCCGAAGACGTTTTCGCTTTCCAGAGCTCGTAAAGACCACCCACCGTTATGTCGAAAGCTCCGTCAGTGAGTTCCGAGTAGCCCGTCGAAAGCCGCGTCAGGCGGACGAACTCGGGCGGAACCGCCACGGGGCGGACGCCCGCGTACCCGTTCACTTCGGCCAGAACGCTGTCGTCCCTGTAGTTGCTGAACAGCCGGTCTATTTCCTCCATCCTTTTCCTGGAGGCTTCGGTCACGGCGAGGAAAAGCTCTTCGTTCGGGCAGTAGAACCTGAGTTCCACCCGCGATCCCATGGCGTGAAAGGAGCGTTCGTAGAGAACCTCCGCGGGGCGGGAACAGGAACAGAGAAGAAAGGCTAGGAGCAGGAGAAGTCTCATGTCCCGACATCCGGGCGGCGTTTTCTGCGAGAGGGGGGAGTCGAACCCCCACACCCTAGGGTACTAGATCCTAAATCTAGCGCGTCTGCCAGTTCCGCCACTCTCGCCCGGAAAAGACCGAAACAACCGCGCGGCGCGGAAACCCCCGTCCCGACGGCGTTTTCCCGCGAGCGCGAAACGCTGCGCGAATCTGGGCTGTGAGGGATTCGAACCCACGACCGACTGATTAAGAGTCAGCTGCTCTACCAGACTGAGCTAACAGCCCGGTAGCAGGGTAACAGAAAAACGGAGAAATGGAAATCGGGATGTCGACTGATTTTTCAAGTTTCGCGAACCGGGTGCGGGGAGTTTTTCAATTGACCGGAATTTTGAATCTTACAATGCCGTCGCATGCAGCCCGCTCGAGCCTGCGGCTGGAAAACGTCCCCGCGGTCTCCGCGACGAGACGGGCCGAATGCCCCCTTCGGGCACGCGATCCTCCGCCCTCGCAGGCAACATGCCCGGCGGGGCTCGATCAAACGCAACGAATCTCCACAGACCTGCTTCTCTCTCCTGCGATTCTTTCGACACTCTCGTTTTACCTTGATTGAAATAGACGCTAAAGTCCGAGAGACTCGAGTGATTTCCTTCCACTTCGTCAATACAGTGTATAATTTGCTTGCAAGGAGGCCTGCATGAAATTGACGGTAGTGGTTCACGAAGCCGAGGAAGGCGGTTACTGGGCGGAGGTTCCCTCCATCCCCGGATGCGCGACTCAAGGCGAATCTTCCGAAGAGTTGCTCGATAATATATACGAAGCGGTTGAAGGCTGTTTGTCCGTAGAGGTAACTCGACGCTCCGTTACGGCCGCAAAGAAAGGCAAAACTTTCTCGCTGCCTTATTCCCGCGCGTCGGGCCAACGCAGGAATCTGTTGCGGCGGGAACTGAAGTCGTTAATGTAGCCGCGTGAAAAAAGCCGTAAGCGGAAGAGGGTTCTGCAAATCGTCGATTTTTCGCAGGATTTCGACATCCCGCTCAAACCGGTACAAGCAGCCATCCCGAGCATCGTCGTAAAACAGCCGCTTGGCCATCCTCTCATTCAAGGCTCAAGGAGTTCCCGCTCCCTGCCTTTTCCGGATTCGACTCCCTCCACGGCATCGAGCAGTCTCCTCGCGTTGCCGGGGCTCCTCAGCAGGTGAGCCGTTTCTTCGAGAGAATCGTATTCTTCCAGGGACATCATCACCACGGAACCGGCATTTCGTCCGGTTATTATCACGCCGGACTTGTCGTTGCAGACTTTCTCCATAGTTTCGGCCAGATGCCGTCTCGCATGACTGTAAGTTATTACCCTCATGGCATGGGATATTGTACGCCGCCGTGTGTCGTCGTCAACTTGGTCAACTCCGCGACGAAAAACCGAACGCGAAGCCGACACCCTCCCCGCTTTTGAATTTCCCCGTGAAATCATATAGTTTTCTCGGCAGATGGAAGCTCTCGCAACTTACCTCGACGTCTCCCCCTCGGCCTTGAGGAAAATCGTCATATCCCTGGTCATACTGGCGGTCCTTTTCACCCTCAGAAAGATCCTCCTCTCCCTGATAACGAAGAACCTGAAGGACCCGAAGAACATCTACTACTCCCGCCGCGTCATCGGGTACAGCCACGGCTTTCTCCTCATAATACTGCTGGGAAGCGTCTGGATAACGGGCTTCGGCTCCATAGGAACCTACATCGGACTCACCAGCGCGGGTCTCGCCATAGCCCTTCACGAGACGCTCGCCAACATCGCGGGCTGGTTCTTCATTCTCTCGAAAAAACCCTTCGTGATAGGCGACCGCGTACAGATAGGAGACACCAAGGGGGACGTGATAGACATAAGGCTTTTCCAGTTCACCCTGGCCGAGGTGGGCAACTGGGTCGACGCCGAGCAGAGCACCGGCAGGGTGGTGCACATTCCCAACAGCCAGGTGATCAAGGAAAAGACCGCCAACTATCACTCGGGCTTCCGCTACATATGGAACGAGGTTCCGGTTCTGGTGACGTTCGAAAGCGACTGGAGAAAAACCCGGAAAATCCTCGAAGACATAGCGAAGGAAAAGATCGGGCACTTCCCGGACGCGGCGGAACGGGAGGTTCACCGCGCGGCTTCCCAGTACATGGTGTATTTCAACAAGCTGACCCCGGCCGTCTACCTTTCGGCCAAAGACAGCGGGGTGCTGTTCACGATCAGGTACATAGTCGACCCCAGGCAGCGAAGGGGAACCGAGCAGATTCTCTGGGAGGCCATACTCGGCGAGTTTGAGAAACATCCGGACATCGACCTCGCGTACCCCACCACGCGCTTCTACGCCACGGACCCCCCGGGCGACGACGTGCCGCCCGACTCCTGAACCGGTTCTCCCTCGCACCGCATAGCCTGAACCGAAAAATTCGCGGGTCGGAAGCGGTCAACGTCCGGCGCCGCATCGTTTTTCGCCGGTCCGAAGGTGTTGCGCACGATGTCCGAATAATGGATTATCACTGAATGGAAGAAGAGGTGCTTTTATGATTCCCAGCAATCGCGAAGCCACGCATCCGGGCGTAATTCTGCTCAAGGAATTTCTCGAGCCCTTGGGACTTACCCGGAAAGCGTTCGCGGCGCATGTCGGCATTCCGATTCAGCGCGTCAATGAAATTGTCCGCGGCAGACGGGGAGTGACCCCGGAAACGGCCTGGCTGTTATCCGAGGCGTTGCGTACGAGTCCCGAATTCTGGCTTAACCTGCAGGCGATTCACGATCTTTCCGCAAGCCGTCCGACTCGTCGCGTGACGCCGCTGGTTTCTCCAGGTGTGTGACGTCGTTCCGGATTTTCCGCATGAATCTGGACGCCCGGTCCGTTTCGCAACAGAATTCCGTGAAGAGAAAGCTGGATGAAACAGGTCATCGTCTTACGGCGGATGTTATACCGATAACTGTCATTCCAATAGCGCCAATAACCGCAACGTACCATTTCATCATTCCTGCGCCTTTCTCCGGGCTCGCGATATTGAAAACAGGAGAACGAAGAGCTTCGGTAATTTCGGATGCTAACATGACCTCCCCAGATCAATAATAAAATCAATCAGGGTTTTGAGGAACTGGCTGCTGTACGAAAACTGGCGACATCTTGGACCACATTTTATCTCGATTACTAACAATAAACTTTATTGAAGGCGTGTTTTCAAAGATGAGAGTCATCAGATGATAGGCCGTTAAAACCACGTTCTGCAATGTTTGGCTATTTTCAAGCGATTCCACTTTCAGCCCAAGTTCCCTAAGTTTTTGTATCCCGATTCTTTGCCCATGAACATGAACGGTACCATAACTCCCTACACTTTCGGCATTGAAGTATGCCGCAATTTGATTGACTATATTTTGTCGTTCCGGTTCGTCTTCACACCTGAACATTCTCCGGGCAAGCCAATTCACTACCAGTTCCTTACTGTATGACAGAGCTTTTTCCGCTTCCACTATGAGAGAAGGCCCCATATTTTGCAGTATCGGTGCCCAAAGATGCCCTAGTTTTACATCACTCCTGATGTCTTCTTTCGCACGGTTGAATCCTTCTTGTATGGCTCTCGCGGAATGTATTTTACCACCTATGGGGAATTGAGGATCAATAGGTCCAAGCTGGCTCTGCCTGCCAAGGATTAGCAGATCGCTTGCCAAGCTTATCATTGTCCCGCCCGACATTGCTAAATACGGTATTATTACTTCGATGTATTTAAATTTTGAATGTAAATAATCAACTATACTCTCAACAGCATTTGGATCCCCGCCAGGTGTGTGAAGTATTAGGGTGAGACCCTTGTCGGTATCCGCTTCATAAAGCGCATTCATAAAACCGTTTATGTCCTCGCGGGTGATTGTTGAATCTAGATGATTTTTGTTCAGAAAGGCAGAAGCATAGAAAATAACTGCCGTACCCTTACGAAACTCAGAGACTCTGACTAACTGTTCTTTCAGCTTGTTATCAAGCCATGTTGGGTCATCTGTGTTTTCGCTTAATTCTCTGAGCAGTTCGCTCCATGAAGACATATCACTTTAATCGAAACGTATTGGTTGTTAGAGGATTATCGTAGCTAGGAGGACTAATCTTTATTGATTTTTCCTCCTGTTTTGATGTTGGCAAATTGTAAAGCCCACTGACCTCTATATATTCCTGATACTGTTTTTTTGCTTTTTCCATTACTTCGAGATAATCGCTATCCACCTGCTCTGGAAATATATCCTTCTCCCGTTTCATGACAACCTCCTAGTATAAATTCTACAGTGAAATCGTTATGTTGTCACATTTTTGTGTTTTTTTCCATCTTTTCTTTCATGACTTTGCATCCGCCGTGCAGATATTGAAGACGAAGGTTGGCGGTTTTCCTGCTTGTATTCTTTTCCTTCGCGAACCAAAATCAGCAGAATCTAGAAATCCACTTTCTCGGGCTTTACAATCGCCGCAGTGAAAACTTTCGGATTTACGTACTTCTTCGCGACCCTTTTCACGTCCTCGGCCGTAACGGCAAGGATTTTCCCGGAATATCGCTCGTACTCGCGGAAACCGATCCCGTAGAGCTCGTCAAACGCCGCCATGGACGCCTGGGAGGAATTTCTCTGAAGGCCTACCTCGAAGCTGCCCACTATGTAGTTTTTCGCCCTGGCAAGCTCCTCTTCTCCCACGCCCCCGAGCACGAGCTCAAGCTGCTCCAGAATCGCGGAAAAGGCCTCTTTCTCCTTCCGTGGAGCGGTTCCTATGTAGACGCCGAAATAACCCCCTTCCATTCCCGGAACGTAAAACGACGCGACGGAGTAGGCGAGGCTTTTCCTGTCGCGAAGTTCGATGAAAAGCCTCCCTCCCTGGCCGGAGAGCACGGAATTCAGCACCTCGAACGCGTGGCGGTCCTCGCTTCCGAAACCGGGGGCGTGAAAGCCCACGACCATATGGGTCTGCTCCTTGTCCTTCTCAAGGCTCACGCTTCGCCTGACGTCCGAAAGAGGAGTCTCCGCCGAAAGCGAGACCTCCCGGAAACCTCCCCTCTCCATGGAACCGAAAAGCCTCTCGAGGATGCCGAGCACCGCGGCCGCGTCCACGTCGCCCGCCACGGAAATCACCATGTTCTCCGGCCTCACGACTTTTCGGTAGAACGCGGAGACGTCCGCCGGAGCGAACGCCTTTACGTTTTCCTCGGTTCCCAGGACGTTGAACCTGTAGGGATGCTCGACAAAGAGCGCGGCGAGAAAATTCCTCACGGTCTTTCCGGTCAGGTTGTCCCGCTCCTTTTCGAGCGCCGCGAGAATCTCCCTCCTGCCCCTCTCCGTCTCCTCGTCCGAAAAAGAGGGGTTGAGTATCACGTCGGAGAAAATGTCCATGGCCTCCTCGAGGTTCTCGCTGAACGCCGAGAGGCTCACGCCGACGCTGTTTTTTCCCGAAAAACCGTCTATGCTTCCCGCCATTCCCTCTATCCGCGCCGCTATCTCTTCGGCGGAGCGGCTCTCGGTGCCCCGGGTGAACATTTCGGCCAAGAAGTTGGAGATGCCGTTTGTGCCCTCGTCCTCGTAGCGCAGGCCTCCCAGAAACACTGCCTGGGCGGAGAAAAGCGGAACGGAGCGGTTCTCCTTCACGAGAACCCTGATTCCGTTCGAAAGCTCGTACCTCGCGAATTCGCCCGCGGCCGGGGCGATCTTTTTCTCCTTCCCCTCAACCGGAGCGGGGGAAGCCGCCGCCGTCTCGAAAACCCTCTCCGCCGCTTCTTTCCCGCTTTCGGGAACCACCGCTCCCGCCGTCAGGTTCTCCCGCCCGAAATACTTTCTGGAAACCCTGATCACGTCCTCGGGCGTCACGCTTCTCACCCTGTCCAGGTACTCGGCTTCGTAACCGTGGTCGCCCGCGTCGAGCTCGAAGGAGCCTAGCTTTCTCGCCTGTCCCTGCATGGTCTCCCTGGCTCGCACGAAATCCCTCTCTATGTTTATCTTCGCGCGCGAAAGCTCCCGCGCCTCCGCGGGCCCGCTTTTCACAAGCTCCATCTCGGCGAGCACGCGTTTCGTCGCCTCCCCGATCTTCTCGGGGTCGACCACTCCTCCCACCACGAAAAGACCGTTTTCCCTTGGAGCGTACGCGTAGGCGTATATGTCGTTCACGAGTCCCGCTTCCTCCTTGAGCTTCCTGTAGAGCCTGGAGCTCTCCCCGCCGCCCAGCACGCCGCTTATCACGTCGAGAACCGGGGTGTCCTCGTGTCCCGCGGAAGGTATGTGGAACCCGAAGCCGAAATACCCCGTGCTGACGTCCCGGCCCAGAACGAACGTTCTGGTCCCGGTCTGCGCGGGTTCGGGCGCAAGTTCGCACGCGGGAGTCTTTCTTTTTTTTATCTTTCCGAAAGTTCTCCCGACGGCGTCCCTTATCCCCTCGGGGTCGAAATCCCCGACGATCACGAGGATCATGTTGTCGGGGGAGTACCACTTGCGGTAGAAGTCGAGAATCTTCTCCCTGGTGAAGCTCCCGACGCTCTGCCTGGTCCCTATCACGGGTCTTCCGTAGGGATGAACCCTGTAGGCGGTGGAGAAAAGCGCCTGGCTGAGCACCCGGGAGGGAGAATCCTCCCCTCTCCTTATCTCCTCCAGCACCACTTCGAGCTCCTTTTCAAGCTCCCCGGGGTCAAAGGTCGAGTTCTCCACCACGTCGGAGAGCACGTCGAGCGCCGCGGGAAGAAACCTCGCGGCGCTCACCACGTAGTAGACGGTCTCGTCGAAAGAGGTGAACGCGTTTATGTCCCCTCCCCCCGCCTCGACGAGCCCGGCTATCTCTCCGACCCCTCTTTTCTCCGTGCCCTTGAAAAGCATGTGCTCGTGCACGTGGGCGAGACCGTGTTCCCCCTCCTCCTCGCAGGCGCTTCCCGTCTTGACCCACACGTTCACCGCCGCGACGGGAGACGAGCCGTTTCGCTCCAGAAGCACGGTCATGCCGTTTTCGAGAACGTACTTGGTCACCCCCGCGGCCGCGGGGGGCCCGTCAACGATGCTCATGACGGCCGCTCCGGCGAAGAGAACGCAGAGAAAAATGGATTTCGAAACTGCTTTCATTCATCAAAGTCCGTGTCATCCGACGCAAAAACCTAGAAACCGCCGCTCCGAATATCTTCCGGCTCCTTTTTTCCCACGACCGCCTTCGAGCCGAGCTTCCAGGCGCAGCGCCCGAGTTCGAGGAAAAAGTAGCCGTAGGCCGCGGCCACGGCGACCACCCCGGGATTGGTGACGAGCGCGGTGATCACTATCGCTCCCGCCACGAGGCTGCTGAAGGGGCCGAGTCCGGCGAGTTCGGGGAATTTCCTGTGCGGAATCTCGCTCACCATGACGAGTCCCACGAGCGGCACGAAGAAAAGGTACAAGGACTTCACAAGCGGCGCCGGGGCCACGTGGAACTCCGAGAGAAGCAGTACGGGGGAAAAGACGAGAGCGGCGGCCATGGGACTGGGAAGACCCGTGAACGCGTTTTTCTCCTTGCCGGCGAACTGCACGTTGAAGCGGGCGAGGCGAAGCGCCGCGCACACCACGTAGAGAAGCATGGCCATGAAACCGAGCTTCCCGTAGTCCGAAAGCCCCCAGGCGTAGAGAAGCGCGACGGGAGCCAGTCCGAACGACACGAGGTCGCAGAGGGAATCGTAGGAAGCCCCGAAGCGGCTCTCCGAATCGAGCGCCCTGGCTATCCTTCCGTCCAGCATGTCCACCACCGCCGCCATGCCCATGAAGGCCGCCGCCCACCAGAACCGGTCGAACATCCACCGTTGGGAATCCCCGGCGGAGCCGCGAAGCTCCAGCACGGAGACCGAAGCGGCCACGGACGCGAGGCCGAGCACGAGTCCCATGGTGGTGAGCAGGTTCGGGAGTATGGGAACGAGCCTTCTTCGCCCCGGAGAACGCCCGCGCCTTTTCTTTTTCTTCAGTTCAGCCATGCCACGACCGTCTCCCCGGCCCTTACCTTCTGCCCCACCCGCACCGCGACCTTCGTCCCGACGGGCAGGTACAGGTCGACCCTGGAGCCGAACTTTATCATGCCGAATTTTTCTCCCGTCTCCAGCTCGTCGCCGAGCTTCACGCGCGACACTATCGTTCTGGCGAGAAATCCCGCCACCTGCACGATCACGACCCGCGCGCCGCCTTCAAGCTCGACCAGGGTCGAGAGCCTTTCGTTCGACCCGGAAGAGTCCGCCCCGAAGGCCATCCCGAACTTTCCGGGAAAGTACCTGGTCCCCGCCACCTTTCCCGAAACGGGGAACCTGTTCACGTGACAGTCGAAAAGGGAAAGGAAAACGCTTATCCTCCTGGACTTCCCGTCGAGGTAGGTCCGCTCGACGGTCTCCGACACGTCCACCACCCTGCCGTCGGCGGCAGAGAGAACCGACCCGTGGGCGGCGGCCGGGACTTCCCTGCGCGGGTCCCTGAAGAAAAAAAGGAGAAAGAGCGTCGCCGCGAGGAAAACGAAAAAGAAAAACGAGAACCCGAAAACCAGGCACAGAAGACACAGTCCGGCCGCGACGGAGACTAGGCCGAGCCCTTCCCTCGCGATTCCTGGAAGCTTCGCGTTCATCAGTTCCTGGCCTTGTCGACCAGCTTTTTCCTGAAAAGCGAGCTCATCATCCCCCGAAGCTCCGCCCCGACGCTCTCGATGGGATGCTCCTCGCCTTTTTTGAGAAGGGCGTTGTAGGCGGGGCGCCCCGCCTCGTTCTCCAGTATCCATTCCCTGGCGAACTCCCCGTTCTGGATCTCGGCGATGATCTTCTTCATCTCCCGCTTCACGGACTCGTTCACCACCCTGGGACCCCTGGTCACGTCTCCGTACTTCGCGGTGTCGCTCACGGAGTAGCGCATGTTGGCTATCCCGCCCTCGTATATGAGGTCGACTATGAGCTTGACCTCGTGACAGCACTCGAAATAGGCCATCTCGGGCGGATAGCCTGCCTCGACCAGCGTCTCGAACCCGGCCATTATGAGCGCCGAGAGCCCGCCGCAGAGAACCGACTGCTCGCCGAAAAGATCGGTTTCCGTCTCGTCCTTGAAAGTCGTCTCGATGACTCCCGCCCTGGAGCACCCTATGGCCCGGGCGTAGCCGAGGGCGAGATCCTTGGCCTCCCCGGTCGCGTCCCGGTGGACGGCCACCAGTCCCGGAACTCCCGCTCCCTCGAGATACTGGTCCCTCACCGTGTGTCCCGGGGCCTTGGGGGCGACCATGAACACGTCGACGTCGGGAGAAACGACGATCTGTCCGTAGTGAACGTTGAAGCCGTGGGAGAAAACGAGCGCGTTTCCGGCCTCGAGGCCGCCTTCGACGTGCTCCGAGTATATGGCGGGCTGGCTCGTGTCGGGAGCGAGCATGACCACCACGTCGGCGGATTTCGCGGCGTCCGAAACGGTCTTCACGTCGAATCCCGCTTCCTCCGCCTTCCTCCAGCTCTCTCCGCCCTCGCGAAGCCCCACCGAGACCTCGATCCCGCTGTCGCGGAGATTCTGGGCGTGGGCGTGCCCCTGGCTTCCGTAGCCCACCACGGCCACTTTCTTTCCGCTTATCTTCTTCGAGTCTATGTCGCTGTCGTAGTAGACCTTCACGGCTCCTTCACCTCATTTCGTCTTCTTGTTCGCCCTCACCATGGCGACGGTTCCCGTTCTCGCTATCTCCTTTATCCCGTAAGGTCTCTGGAGCTCCATGAAGGCCGAGAGCTTCTCGTCGTCCCCCGTGAGTTCGAACGTGTAGGACCTGGGGGATATGTCCACCACCTTGGCCCTGAATATGTCGGCGATTCTCAGAACCTCCGCCTTGGAGTCCGCCTTGGCCTCCACTTTTATGAGAATCATCTCCCTCTCCACGCGTTCGAGCTCGGTCATGTCCACGACCTTGATCACGTTGACCATGTTGTTGAATCTTTTTATTATCTGCTGGATTATGAACTCGTCGCCGGTGGTGACGAGCGTTATCCTGGACGTTCCCGGCTCGTGGGTCTCGGCCACGTTGAGGCTCTCTATGTTGAAGTCCCTGGCGCTGAAAAGCCCCGCGATTCTCGAAAGCACGCCGGCTTCGTTGTCCACGGTTATCGATATGGTGTGTCTCAATTCGCAAAACCTCCGAACCCCGGAGAATACCGCCCGGGGAACGCAATTATACCGAACCGCGGGGAAATGTTAATACTCGCGCCGCGGCGGCGCGCGCCTCACTCCGGGGCGCCGGAAGAATCCCCTAGAAGTTCCGCGAGCTCCCCGCTCGCGTGCATTTCGGCGCAGATGTCGCACCCGCCGACGAAGTCGCCGTTCACGTAAAGCTGCGGAAGCGTGGGCCAGTCCGAGTAGTCCTTTACGCCCTGGCGTACATCCTGGTCCTCGAGAACGTCGACCGTCTCGTACTCGACCCCGCAGGAATCGAGAATGTCCACCACCCGGGCGGAAAAGCCGCACCGGGGCGCCTCCCTCGAACCTTTCATGTAGAGAACGACGGAATTCTCCGCGATCTGGCGTTTTATCCTTTCCTTTACGTCCGACATCGCACGCTCCTTCAAACGTTTCGTTTTTCCCACTGCTCGGCCGTGTACGCCCTTATGGAAAGGGCGTGTATCTCCGCGCCCACGGCGTCGCCCAGAGTTCCGTAGACGAGCTTGTGGCGCTCGACCGGCGACTTTCCCCGAAATTCATCCGACACCACGACCGCGGCGAAATGGGTTCCGTCCCCGTCGACCTTCACGAGCGAAGTCGACATGCCGTCTTCTATCATCTGGCGAATCCGGTTCGGGTCCATCGCACCGGTCGTTCATTATATACTATATCTTCCGCTTTCCAAAGACCGGCGGCGGCGAATCATGTCGCCGTCCGGCCGCGATTTTTCCGCGAACGGGGACTCGTCCCGGCCGCCGCCGCCGAAGCGATTCCCATCCCGCTCCGCGCAGTTCCCGGTACAGGCGGAAGACATCCCGTCCGCACACTCGCGCCTCGTCCTCCTTTGACGGAAAAAATTAAACGGGAATTCCACCCCTTTTCTGGCGCTTTGTCGACGACCCGTCCGAAAAAATTTTTGCCAAATCCCGAAAGCCGAGTACCATAAGTTTCCGCAAACACCCACAAGGAGCCGCCGAAAATGAAAGCGATCGTCTACCACGAATTCGGAGAAACGGACGTCCTGAAGTACGAGGACGTGAAGGAGCCCGAGCCGGGACCGGGAGAGGTTCTCATAGAGACGAGGGCGGCCTCGATAAACTTCATCGACCTGAGGCTTCGAAGCGGCAAGTCTCCCCGGCCCGTACCCCTTCCCCACGTGGGAGGAGTCGACGTGGCGGGCGTCGTCCGCGAAAGAAGCGGGGACGTGTCGGACGTGGAGATCGGCAGCCGCGTCATCGTAATGCCGGCCGTCAGGTCGGAGAGAGGACTCGAGATAGTCGGAGTGAACCTCCACGGGGGATTCGCCGAGTACGTGAAGGTGCCGGCGCGGAACGTGGTGGAGATTCCCGAAGGGCTTTCCTTTGACGACGCGTCCACGCTTCCCACCTGCTACGTCACCGCGTGGTACGCCTTTTGCGAGAGAACGGAAATACGGGAAGGAGAGACGGTGCTGGTGCACGCGGCGGGAAGCGGAACGGGAAGTGCGGCGATCCAGGTGGCGAAGCTCTTCGGCTGCTTCGTGATAGCGACCGCGGGAAGCGACGAGAAGCTTGAAAAGGCGAGGGAAATCGGCGCCGACGTCACCGTGAACTACAATTCATCTAATCTCGGGGAAGAGCTCGGAGAAATAGCGAAGACAAGGAAGATAAACGTGATATTCGACCCCGTCGGGGCCTCTGTCTGGAAGGAGAACGTCGCGGCCCTCGCCCCCGGGGGAAAGCTTCTTCTCATCGGAGTGGCGGGCGGCGGAGCCGCCGAAGCGGCTCTGGGTCCGCTGATAATGAAGGATCTGTCCGTGCTGGGAGTGACGGTGTTCAACGCCCGCGCGGAGCATTTCGAAAAAGTGGCCCGACTGACGGAAGAAGGAAAGCTCAGGCCGTCTATCCACAGCAGGTTTCACCTGAGCGAAGCGGCGACGGCCCAGAAGATTCTCGAAGACCGCCGGCAGTTCGGAAAAGTCGTCCTGAATCCGTAGGACGGGGATTTCACCGCGCCGAAGTGAACGGGAAAAAACTGCTGGCGGCGACGCTGTTTCTTCCGATCGCCCTCGTCGCCGTCGTCTGGCGGGCGGAGGCGGAACCTCCGTGTCCGTCCAGGATAATCTCTCTCACGCTGGCCTCGGACGAGATGCTGGTCGACCTGCTAGGCGACGGGGGGAGAATAGCGGCGCTCACCTATTTCGCCTCGGATCCCTCGATTTCGAACGTGTCGGAAAAAGCCCGGGGATTTCCGCAGATACGGGCGAACGTCGAGCAGGTGCTGGGAAAATCCCCCGACCTGGTGATAGCGGCGGGATACACGAATCCCGACATGCGCGAGCATCTTCGCGAAGCGGGAGTAAAGACGCTGCTCCTCGGCGAGACGGTCTCTCTCGAGAGCATAAAGAAGAACGTAAGGGCGGTGGGGGCGGCCGTCTGCGAGGCGGCCGCGGCGGAAAAGCTGGTGAGGGAGATGGAACGGCGGATCGGGGAAGCCGGGAGGAGAATTCCGCGCGGCGCGCCCGCGCCCGGGATCCTGTTCTACGGAGCCCCGGGGTTCACCGTCGGCGGGCGGACCACTATAAACGACATTATAGAAAGTTCGGGAGGCGTAAACGTCGCGGCCCGCCGGGGACTTTCGGGACACATGAACGTATCGACCGAGTACGTGGTCGAGACCGATCCCGACATAATACTCACCAGCGGCTACAATCCCTCCCATCCCGATTTCGTCGGGGGAATGTTCTCGAACGACGCGTTTCGGGGAAGGAGAATAATCGTTCTTCCCGGAAAGCATCTGGACGCCGCGTCCCACTACGCCGCCCGCGGGGTGTCGGACCTGGTCGATTCGATCCTCGAAGCACGGAGAAATGAAAACGCGCCCGGCGAAAGGTAGAGCGGCGGCGTACGCCGCCGCGGCCGTCCTGCTCCCCCTCGCGGTTCTCGCCTGCGTTTCCCTCGGAACGGCGGACGTTCCGTTTCGGGACGTGCTCTGCGTAATCGCGGACAGGCTCCCGGGTCTCGGGACCGGATGTCTCGTCGAAAAATCCCACGAGTTCATCGTCTGGAACGTCAGGCTTCCCAGGGTTCTTCTCGCGGCCACGGTGGGAGGCGGTCTCTCGATCGTCGGAGCGGCGATGCAGGCGATGTT
This sequence comes from Thermodesulfobacteriota bacterium, assembly GCA_965243595.1. Taxonomy (GTDB): domain Bacteria; phylum Desulfobacterota_D; class UBA1144; order Nemesobacterales; family Nemesobacteraceae; genus Nemesobacter. The sequence continues at coordinate 765,409 of OZ251569.1, read as the reverse complement.
CAGAAATCCCCTGGCGGAACCCGGAATACTGGGCTGGTCGAGCGGAGGAGCCCTTTTCGCGGTTCTGGCGATCTACACGGGCGTCCACCAGCAGTGGTTCTTCATCCTTCCCCTGGCCGCCTTCGCCGGCACCCTCGCGACCGCGTACGCCGTCTACAGGATATCCTCCCGCGGGGGATTCGTGGAGAACGCCACGCTTCTCCTCTCGGGAGTCGCGCTGGGAACGCTTTTCGTCTCCCTCACGACTTTCGTGCTCTCGGTGTCGAACGCCTGGTCCATGAAGGAAATGCTTTTCTGGATAATGGGAGGAGTCGACTCGCGGACGTGGACGCACTTCGCCGCGGCGTTTTTTCCCGTGGCGGCGGCGTCCGCGGCCGTCGCGCTGCACGCCAAGGACCTCAACGCGGCGCTTCTCGGACGCGAGACGGCGAAAACGCTCGGCGTCGACACGGAGCGCGCGACGAGACGCCTGATGGTTCTAAGCTCGCTCATAGTGGGGGCGAGCGTGGCGGTAAGCGGCGTAGTGGGATTCGTGGGACTCATAGTTCCGCACATGGCGAGACTCGTCGTCGGAGTCGATCACCGCCGTCTTCTCCCAGCGAGCTTCGTCGCCGGAGCCGCGTTTCTTCCCCTGGCGGACCTGCTGGCGAGAACCGTCATGGAGCCCCGGGAGCTTCGGCTCGGAATAGTCACTTCCTTCGTCGGGGTTCCGTTTTTCGTGTTCCTGCTCAGGAGAAACTTCACGGGGAAGAGAGGGACGTAGGAATGGAGAGGGAAAAAGCTCGCTTCGAGGCTGCGGACCTGCGTTACGAGATAAACGGAAAAGCCATAGTGGACGGCGTGAGCTTCACGCTTCGCGCGGGCGAGCTTCTGGGCGTGGTGGGGCCCAACGGAGCGGGAAAGTCCACGCTTCTGCGCCTGGCGACCGGAGTGCTCAGGCCCTCGGGGGGCGAGGTTTCTCTCGACGGAGAGAACATGGCCCGGTACGAAACGAAGCGGCTTTACAGGAAAATGGCCTTCGTTCCGCAGAACACCTATTTCGATTTTCCGTTCCGGGCGATAGAGGTCGTGCTCGCCGGAAGATACCCGCATCTGGGAATGTTCGAGAACGAAAGTCCGAAAGATGTGCGGCTCGCGGAGAAGTGCCTCGAGCGCGTGGACATGAAGGGATTTTCCCGAAGAGACGTCACGACGCTTTCGGGAGGAGAGCAGCAGAGGGTGTCCATAGCCCGGGCGCTCGCGCAGGAAACGGATCTTCTTTTCCTCGACGAACCCGTTTCGCACCTCGACGTGCATCACAAGCTCGCGGTGATGGAACTGCTGAGGTCGCTAGCCCGGGAAGGAAGGGGAGTCGCCGTGGTTCTTCACGACCTGGGTCTTGCGGGCAGGTTCTGCGACAGGATACTGGTGCTTCGGGACGGAAAAAGGGCGGCCGTCGGGGAACCCTCCCTCGCGCTCGGAGAAGACGTTCTGCGGTCCGTGTTCAGGGTGAAGACGGCTTCTGCGGACTCCTTCTGCGGAAATTTGACAAAAAATCCCGATTAACTATATTCTTCCCTTCAATTTCATTAGGGCCCATAGCTCAGTTGGTTAGAGCAGCGGACTCATAATCCGTCGGTCCCTGGTTCGAGTCCGGGTGGGCCCAAAATTGAGAAAGCAAGCCCATGAAGGTCAGCAGAAAAGAGACAGAAACCGAACCTTCCGAAACCGTAAAAAACCTTGTCCACGCGTCTTCCGCCGGGAACGGGCGGGGCGGTCCGTCCTGACGAAATGATCATGGAAGAGTATATCGAGAGCCTACGGAAGCTTCAGAGCGTCGACATGCGGATCAGGGAAATAAGGGACGGTCTCGAGAAATACCCGAGCGAAATCAGCGAACTGAAAGAAGACCTCGGCAACAGGCGGGAATCCATAGAACTCAAGGAAGGCAGGACGCGGGAACTGCTGGCCGAGAGAAAAAGCCTCGAATCCTCTCTCGAGCGGAATCTCGACTCCATAAGGAAATCGGAAGCCAGGCTGTTCGAAATAAAGACCCACAGGGAATACGAGGCCATTCAGAAGGAAATAACGCAGACGAAGAAAGACAACCTCGAGATCGAAGAGCGGACCATATCCATAATGGAAGAGATCGAGGAAACCGAGAGACTGCTCGGGGAAGAGAGAACCGCCTACTCGGCTCTCGAGGAAGAATACGGGGAGAGGATAACGGAGAAGGAAAGGAAGATAGAGGACCTCGAGGTTTCCCGCGTGCCCGCGGAGAAGGAAAAAAGCGAGCTGGCGTCGAAGATAGACCCGAAGATACTGCCGGTGTACGAAAGGATTCTCGAGAAAAACGGCAGGGCTCTCGCCCTCGCGGAAAACGAGAAATGCACCAGCTGCAACATAAACATACCTCCCCAGCTGTTCAACGAGATACTCAAGAGCGTCAAGCTGGTCCAGTGCCCGAGCTGCAGGAAGATCCTGTACGCGAACTGAAGAGCTCTCCCCCGAGAACGGACGACATGGCCTCCGGAAAAAACACCGTAGTCTACATAGACGGCGCGTCAAGGGGCAATCCGGGAGAATCCGGCATAGGGGTTCTGGTAATCCGCGGGGACGGAACCAGGCGGGAAATAAGAAAATACCTGGGCAGGGGAACCAACAACGAGGCCGAGTACAAGGCGTTGATCGAAGCGCTGGGGTGTCTGTCGGCCGAAAAAAGCCCGGAAACGGTAATCCGCACCGATTCGCAGCTCGTCGCCAACCAGATGAACGGGCTCTGGAAGGTGAAGGACCCGAAGCTGCGGGTTCTCCACGCCGAAGCGAAGAAACTCGCCTCGGCTCTGCCCCGGCTGAAGATAGACCACATCCCCAGAGAACGCAACGCGGAAGCCGACAGGCTTGCAAACGAGGCGATCGACGTATATTCTTGAGGCTGGCGAGCTGGCTTCGCGGTCGCCCGCGGGATTTTTTCGCGCGGGAGGAAAGTCCGAGCTTCGCAGGGCAGGGCGCTGGCTAACGGCCAGGTGTCGCGAGACAACGGAAAGTGCAGCAGAAAGGATACCGCCGGAGCGCGAGCTTCGGTAAGGGTGAAAAGGTGGTGTAAGAGACCACCGCTCCGAGAGCGATCGAGGAGGCTAGGCAAACCCCGCCCGAAGAAAGACAAATAGGAAAACGCGGGGACGGAGCAACGTCCCCGAGGGGTCGCCCGCCCCTGTTTTCGGGTAGTCGCTCAAGGTATCCGGCAACGGGTATCTCAGATGGATGACCGCGCTTGACAGAACTCGGCTTACGGGCCGGCTCGCCTGCTTCGCTTCGTTCCCGCCGGGTTTCGGCATCCGGGAAAAACGGCGTCGCGTCGCGGCGGTCAGCCGCCACGGACAGGATCCCCGTCTCGGCGGAGCAGGACTCTGACGAACTCCTTTTTCCCGATCTTCACCTCGAGAGCGTCCGCGTCCGGGAAAACCGAGTTCGGGTCGGCGTATCTCTCCCCGTTTATGACGAGTCCTCCCTGAGATATGAGCCTCTTCGCCTCCCCTCTCGTGCCCAGGGAATCGGAAACCTCGAAAACCAGGTCGACCACCTTGCGGGAGCCCGATCCGTAGGTTTTTTCCCCTGCGTTTTCGGGAAAGGACCTGCGCGAGAACCTGGTCTCGAAATCCCGGGAGGCTTCCCCCGCGGCTTCCGGACCGTGAAGCCAGGAGACGATCTCGAGGGCCAGGGCCTTTTTCGCTTCCATGGGATGGAGGGTTTTCAGCTTCTCCGTTTCCCTCTCGCCCCGAAAGCTCAGAAGCGGGTAGTACCTCCACATGAGCTCGTCGGAGACCGACATCACCTTTCCGTAAACGTCGCCCGGCGGTTCGTCGAGACCCACGTAGTTCCCGAGAGACTTGGACATCTTCCTCTCCCCGTCTGTTCCCTCGAGTATGGGAAGAAACACGCCCACCTGGGGGCTTTGTCCGTGGCGCTTCTGAAAGTCGCGTCCGAGCAGGATGTTGAAGGTCTGGTCCGTGCCGCCGAGCTCCACGTCGCACTCCAGGCGGACGGAATCGTACGCCTGCGCGAGCGGATATATGAACTCTCTGAGCGAAATGGACACCCCTTCCCTGTACCTTCTCGAAAAATCGTCGCGCTCGAGCATCCGCGAAACGTTGACCAGGGAGGCGAGCCGAAGGAGTTCCTCGAAGCCGAGACCGTCGAGCCACTCGGAGTTCGAAAGGACGCGGGTCTTTTCCCGGTCGAGAATCCGAAAGACCTGGCGCTCGTAGGTCGCCCCGTTTTCGGCTATCTCCTCTCTGGAGACCGAGAGCCGGGTCTCGTCTCTTCCCGAAGGGTCCCCTATGCGGGCGGTGAAGTCTCCCACGAGGAAAAGAACCTCGTGACCGAGGTCCTGGAAATCCCGAAGCTTCTTGAGAACGACGCCGTGGCCGAGGTGAAGGTCGGCGGAGGTGGGATCGAATCCCGCCTTAACCCTGAGCGGGCGGTTCTCCTTCCTCGAAGCCTCGAGCTTCTCCAGAAGCTCTTCCCTGGGGATTATTGACTCGGTTCCCCTCTCTATCGCTTCAAGCTGCCGCAGCGGGTCGGCGAAAGCCACCTGGACTCCTCCTAGAGTTTCGCGGGCCGGACGGGATCAGGGAAGGTCGGTCGACCCCATCAGGTACCTGTCGCACTCCCTGGCCGCCTCCCTGCCCTCGTTTATCGCCCACACGACGAGGCTCTGTCCCCTTCTGGAATCCCCCGCGGCGAAAACTCCCTCGACGCTGGTGGCGTACTTTCCGTACTCGGCCCTGGCGTTGGAGCGCTCGTCGGTCTCCACGCCCATCTGCTCGAGAAGCCCCTGCTCGGGTCCGAGAAAACCGAGGGCCAGAAGCGCGAGTCCGCAGGGCCACCTCCGCTCCGACCCCTCCACTTCCCGAAAGGACATCCTGCCGTCGTCTCCCCTCTCCCACTCTATCCCGACGGTTTCAAGCTCCGCCACGCCGCCGTCCCCGTCCCCGATGAACCTCTTGGTGAGAACCTGGTACCTTCTGGGGTCCTCTCCGAAAACCGCCATCGCCTCCTCCTGCCCGTAGTCGAGCCTGTAGACCCTGGGCCACTGCGGCCAGGGATTGTCGGGACCCCTGACCTCGGGAGGCCTCGGGAGTATCTCGAACTGGAGCAGGCTTCTGCATCCGTGCCTCATGGAGGTGGCGACGCAGTCGGTTCCCGTGTCTCCGCCGCCGAGAACTATCACGTCCCTGTCCGCGGCGGAAATGTGGTTGCCGTCCGAGAGACCGCTGTCGAGCAGGCTCTTGGTGTTGGCCTTGAGAAACCTCATGGCGAAGTGGATTCCCCCGAGTTCCCTTCCCTCTATCGGCAGGTCCCGGGGTTTCGTCGCTCCCGTGGCGATCACCACCGCGTCGAACCCGCGCAGAAGCTCGTTTCCGTCCACGTCCACTCCCACTTCCGTTCCCGTGACGAACTCCACCCCTTCCTCGGCCAGGAGACCGACCCGCCGCTCCACCACCTTCTTGTCCAGATGCGGATTGGGGATTCCGTACATCAGAAGTCCGCCCACCCTGTCGTCCCTCTCGAACACGGTGGCGAGGTGGCCCGCCTTGTTGAGCTGCGCGGCGCAGGCGAGTCCCGCGGGCCCCGAGCCCACGACGGCCACCTTCTTTCCCGTTCTCCGCGCGGGGGGACGGGGGACGATCCACCCCTCCTCGAATCCCCTGTCCACTATGGCGCACTCTATGCTCTTTATCGTCACCGCGGGCTCGTTTATTCCCAGAACGCAGGATCCCTCGCAGGGAGCGGGGCATATCCTGCCCGTGAACTCGGGGAAGTTGTTGGTCTTGTGAAGCTGCTCGAGAGCCTCCCTCCAGAGTCCCGACCACACGAGATCGTTCCACTCGGGTATGAGGTTGTTTATGGGACATCCCGAGGTCATTCCGCCGATCATCTCTCCCGTCTGGCAGAAAGGCACGCCGCAGTCCATGCAGCGGGATCCCTGCAGGGCGAGATCCTTTTCCGGAAGATGCCCGTGAAACTCCTCCCAGTCGCCTATCCTCCCGGCGGGGGAGCGGTCCTCCGCCAGCTTTCTTCCGTGGTCCATAAAACCCGTGGGGTCGCCCATCACTCGCCGTCCTCCGTCCTAAGCGTCATCGTCAGTTCCCGCTCACGCGCGCCAGGTCTCTCTTGTTCTCCTCGAAGGCGGCCATGAGGGCGTCGTCCCCCGAAAGACCGCTCTCCCTCGCCCGTCGTATGTGGGCGAGCATCCTCTTGTAATCCTTCGGAATCACCTTGACGAACCTGTCGAGGCTCGTCCGCCAGTCGGAGAGAAGCGAGCGCGCGACTTCGCTTCCCGTGTACTCTAGGTGCCTCTCGATCATCTCCCGAAGCTCCGCCCCGTCTTCCTCCCCCGCGGGCTCGAGAAACACCGAGTCGGTGTTGCACCTCTCCTCGAAATCCCCCGCGGGGTCGTACACGTAGGCCATGCCGCCCGACATTCCCGCGGCGAAGTTTCTCCCCGTGGGACCGATCACCGCGACGCGGCCCCCCGTCATGTACTCGCACCCGTGGTCCCCCACGGCCTCCGCCACGGCCCGCACCCCGCTGTTTCGCACGCAGAACCTCTCTCCCGCGACGCCCCTCACGTACGCCTCTCCGCCCGTGGCGCCGTAGAACGCGACGTTCCCGATTATGACGTTCTCCTCGGGTACGAACGTGGAGCCCTCCGGGGGATAGACTATTATCTTTCCTCCCGAGAGTCCCTTTCCTATGTAGTCGTTCGCGTCCCCTTCTAGAACGAGCGTCATGCTCGGGGGGACGAACGCCCCGAAGCTCTGCCCCGCCGAGCCCGAGAAGCGAAGCCTGACAGTGTCCTCCGGAAGTCCGTCGAGGCCGTGTCTCCGGGTGAGCTCGCTCCCCACTATGGTTCCCACCGTCCTGTTCACGTTCCTTACGGGAAACGCGGCATCGACCCTCTCGCCGTTCTCTATGGCGGGGCGGCACGCGTCCATGAGGACGGTATCGTCCAGGGATTTCTCGAGACCGTGGTCCTGGTCCATCAGGCGGTAGGTTCCCCAGTCCCCGGGCACCTCGGGGCGGAACAGGATTCTGCCGAGATCTACGCCCCTGGCCTTCCAGTGCTCCACGGACTTTCTCGTCTCGAGCCTGTCGGTCCGCCCTATCATCTCGTTCACGGCGCGAAAGCCCATCTTCGCCATTATCTCGCGAAACTCCGCCGCGACGAAACGCATGAAGTTCACCACGTGGGCGGGGTCTCCCGTGAATTTCTCCCGAAGCTCGGGATTCTGGGTCGCCACCCCGACGGGACAGGTGTCGAGGTGGCACACCCTCATCATTATGCACCCGAGAACTATGAGCGGGGCGGTGGAGAAGCCGAACTCCTCTGCCCCCAGCAGGGCGGCCACGGCGATGTCCCTCCCCGTCTTCATCTGCCCGTCGGTTTCCAGAACCACCCTGCTTCGAAGGTTGTTCTGCAGGAGGGTCTGGTGGGTCTCCGCTATGCCAAGTTCCCAGGGAAGTCCCGCGTGCTGTATGCTGCTCTGGGGCGAAGCGCCCGTGCCCCCGGACGTTCCGCTTATCAGTATCACGTCCGCGTGACCCTTGGCCACGCCCGCGGCTATGGTTCCCACCCCGGCCTCGGAGACGAGCTTGACGTTTATCCTCGCATGGCGGTTCGCGTTCTTGAGGTCGTAGATGAGCTGCGCCAGGTCCTCTATGGAGTATATGTCGTGGTGCGGGGGCGGCGATATGAGGCCCACCCCGGGAGTCGAGAGCCTCACCTTGGCTATCCACGGGTAGACCTTCTTTCCCGGAAGCTGTCCGCCTTCGCCGGGCTTGGCTCCCTGGGCTATCTTTATCTGTATCTCGTCGGAATTCACCAGGTACTCGCTCGTGACGCCGAAGCGGCCCGAGGCCACCTGCTTTATGGCGCTTCTGCGAAGGTCCCCGTCGGGGTCGGGCGTGAACCTGTCGGTGTCCTCACCGCCCTCCCCGGTGTTGCTCTTGGCCCCTATGCGGTTCATGGCCACGGCCAGGCTCTCGTGGGCCTCCCTGCTTATGGCCCCGTAGGACATGGCCCCCGTCTTGAATCTCCGGCATATGCTCTCGACCGGCTCGACCTCTTCCAGCGGGACGGGGCTCTCGGCGAACCGAAGCTCCATCAGTCCGCGCAGGGTGAAGTGCTCCTTCTCCTCGTCGTCGGCGAGCCTCGAGTACTCCCTGAACTTCTCGTAGCTTCCCGTCCTGCACGCGTCGTGAAGCGCGTGGACGGTGCGGGGATGGTACATGTGACGCTCCCCGTCGGGTCTCCACCTGTAGACCCCTCCCGTGTCTAGGGTGTCGGCCCCGACCTTCCTCTCCGCAAACGCCCCCGAGTGCCTGGCCGCGGCCTCGGCGGCTATCACGTCGATTCCCACTCCCCGTATTCTCGAAACGGTCCACGTGAAGTACTTCTCGACGAACTCCTCGGCGAGGCCCAGCGCCTCGAATATCTGCGCCCCGTGGTAGCTCTGCACGGTGGAGATGCCGATTTTCGACATTATCTTCACTATGCCCTTCACCAGACTCTTCACGTAGCCCGCCACGGCGTCGCCGTAGGAGAGGCCCGGGAGCATCCCCTGGCGTATCATGCCGTTTAGGGTCTCGTAGGCCATGTAGGGACACACGGCGCTCGCCCCGTAGCCTATGAGAAGCCCCATGTGGTGAACCTCCCTGGGTTCGCCCGACTCGACCACTATGGACGCGCGCATCCTGTTTCCGTTCCTTATCAGGTGATGATGAAGTCCCGAGACGGCGAGAAGCGCGGGAACGGGAGCGTTGTCGGCGTCGAAATCCCTGTCGGAGAGGATCAGTATGTTCGCGCCCGCCTCTATCTCCCGGTCGGCGCGGGCGAAGATTTCCGAAAGCGCGGCTTCGAGACCCTCTCCCCCCTTTTTCGGGTCGAAGAGCGCGGGCAACACGGCGGAGCGGAACCTCTCTCCCCGAAGGCTCTTTAGCTTTTCGATTTCGGGATTGGTGAGAAACGGCGTCTCGAGCTCTATTCTCCCGCAGCTCTCCGGCTTCGGGTCGAGGATGTTCGCCCCCGCGCCTAGGGCGACCATGGTTCCCGTCACGAGCTCCTCGCGTATGGCGTCGATCGCGGGATTGGTCACCTGGGCGAACAGCTGCTTGAAGTAGTTGTAAAGAAGCCTGCCGCCGTCGGAGAGGGCGGCGAGCGGCGTGTCGACTCCCATGGCTCCCACGGGCTCCACGGCGTTTGCGGCCATCGGCCCCAGCAGAACCCGAAGGTCCTCGAACGTGTAGCCGAAGACCCTCTGCCTAGCGAGAAGCTCCGCGGCGTCGTAGACGGGCTCGGCTTCGGGCTCCTCCCCCTTCATTATGTCGGAGAAGCTCTCCATGTTGTCCCCGAGCCATTTTCCGTAGGGCCTCTCCGAGCAGAGCCTTTCCTTGATCTCCCCGTCGTCCACGATCCTCCCTTCCGCCGTGTCTATGAGAAGCATCCTTCCGGGAAGGAGCCGTCCCTTGTACTTCACGTTTTCGGGAGGAACCTCGAGCACCCCGACTTCGGAACCTAGAATCACGACGTCGTCCTTCGTGACGTAGTACCTCGTGGGGCGGAGCCCGTTTCTGTCGAGCACCGCTCCCACCTTCTCCCCGTCGGTGAACGCTATGGAGGCGGGTCCGTCCCACGGCTCCAGGAGGCAGCTGTGGAACCTGTAGAAATTCTTTTTCCGCCGCGGCATGGTCTTGTGCCTGGACCACGGCTCGGGAATCATCATCATCGCGGCGTGCTCTATGGAGTAGCCCGAGAGGGAGAGGAACTCCAGGGCGTTGTCGAACGACGCCGAATCGCTCCCGTCGGGAGCTATCACGGGAAAGATCTTCGCCATGTCGTCGCCGTAGAGTCCCGATTCCAGTATCGCCTGTCTCGAGTGCATCCAGTTTATGTTTCCCCGAAGCGTGTTTATCTCGCCGTTGTGTATCACGTACCTGTAGGGATGGGCCCTGTCCCAGCTCGGGAAGGTGTTGGTGCTGAACCTCGAGTGAACGAGAGCTATCGCGCTCTCCATGAGGTCGTCCCCGAGGTCGGGAAAGTAGAGCTCGAGCTGCCAGGTCGTGAGCATCCCCTTGTAGACCACGGTCCGGCAGGAGAGGCTCGAGACGTAGAAATAGCCGTCCGCCCCCGAGAGCCTTATGTCGTTTTCCGCACGCTTCCTTATGACGTAGAGCTTTCTTTCGAATTCGGTTCCGCCCCCGGTTCCGCCGCCCCGGCCGACGAACGCCTGTCTCACGGCGGGCTCGCATCCTGCCGCGGTGGCTCCCAGGGAGGAGTTGTCGGTCGGAACCTCGCGCCAGCCCAGCACGGTCTGTCCTTCCTCCCGGACTATGCTTTCGAATTTTTCCCTGACGGTCTTTTCAACGGCGGGGTCGGGGGAGAGAAACACCATCCCGACTCCGTAGTCCCCCTCGGGAGGAAGCCGAAACCCCAGGTCCCCGGAGACCTTTTCGAAAAACGCGCGGGGCAGCTGGAAAAGCATGCCGGCCCCGTCGCCGGTGTTGGCCTCGCATCCGCACGCCCCCCGGTGCTCAAGGTTTTTCAGCACCTCGAGCGCCTGCCTGACGATGGAGTTCGACTTCTCGCCCCGGACGTTCACGACGAAACCTATTCCGCAGGAGTCGTGCTCGAACGCGGGATCGTAAAGCCCTTCGTTTGAGGAAAGTTTCCTTGAATCCATAAGAGTCCGTCCGTATGCGAACGCGCGTCGCGAGAAACCGGCCCGAGAACCGGCGAGGGCGTCCGAAAACCCCGGTCAAACGCCTTCGGGGAACAATTATAACATAAATATCGGACCCCGCATTGCGCCGGGAGGTTCCGCGCGGGACAGAGGGAACCGGCGAGGCGTTTCAGAAGGCCGCGTCCCCCGCGGTCACCTTCAGAATCCTCCCGTCCCGGGTCCTCAGGCGAAGAAACCCGTTTTCGTCCACCCGCTCCACCACTCCCCGAAGCGTCTCTCCCTCCGAGTCCACCGACATCTCCCCGCCGACCCGTCCCCATTTCTCGCTCCAGAGTCTTATCACGGCGTCCGCTCCCGCCTCGACGAACATGGAGCGGAACCGGTAGAGAGACCCGATGAGACGAGCCGCGAACTCCTCCCTGTCCACGTCCTCGCCGAGCAGCATCGAAAGGGACGTGACCTTCTCCGAAACGTCCTTCATTTCCCGGCGGATGAAAGCGGCGGAGAGATTGAGGTTGACGCCGATTCCGATTATCAGGTAATCGACCTTCCCTTCCGAACATCCCATCTCGGTAAGCACCCCGGCCAGCTTCTTCCCTCCCGAAACGATGTCGTTCGGCCACTTTATCGAGACGTCGACCCCGTAGCGCGAGAAAACGCTCTCGAGCGCCAGGGAACCGAGAAAGGTGAAGACCGGGGACCTCCGCGGAGGAACGTCGGGACGGAAAAGAACGGAGAGGTAGAGGTTCCTTCCCCCGGGAGACGCCCATTTTCTCCCGAGCCTTCCCCTGCCCGCGGTCTGCGAATCGGCGACCGCCACCGTGCCGTCGCCGGCCGAGCCTTCCCTGAAAAGCCGCGCGAGAACGTCGTTCGTGGAATCGACTTCCCCGCAGACGAAAAGCCTCTCTCCCGCGACTTCGTCCGAAAGCCGTTTTCGTATTTTCGAGATATCCATGAAAAACTCCTCCCCCGCGAAAACTTTTCCGCGCCGTTCGAGTATTATAATGCCGAACCGACCCCGAGAGAAGGAACCCGACCAGAGTGAAACCGACCGGCGCCGCAGACACGAGGACTCCCCTTTTCGCCTGCGCCCTGCTGGTGGCGGCGATAATCCTCTCGAAAGTCCTCCTGGGCCGCGGCTACGTCTTCGTCGCGGCGGCCGCGGCGATGCTCTGGATTCCCTTCCTGCTGGACCGCCGAAGCGGGGAAACGCTCGGGTGGAGCTCAGGGGGGTTTATCAGGGGAGCGGGGATTTCCCTCGCTGTGCTTCTGCTGTACGCGGCATGCTTCCACCTCTCGGCCGCGTACCTCGGGAAAACGGTCGAGATCAGGGTCGTTTCGCCGACCCTCGCGGCCGTCCATCTGCTCGCCGTCGCGTTTCCCGAGGAATTTTTCTTCAGGGGATACCTGCAGAGAAACCTGGGAGGAGGACCCGGGGCGATAGCGGCGTCGAGCGCCATGTTCGCGCTCGCGCACTTTCTCGTGATCTGCGTGTTCTCGGGGGGAGGAGCCTGCGCCCAGAACGTTCTTACCTTCTTTCCCTCGCTCGTGATGGGATACCTCTACATGAGCACCCGGACGCTTTGGTCGAGCGTATTCTTCCACTTCGCGGCGAACGTCGTGTATCTCTCCCTGGGGTTCGCCCCTGGATGAGAAACCGCGGGGGAATCTCGAAATGTCCCGCGGTTGCGAGTATAGTTTCTGAAATGAAGCGGTTGCGGATAGGACTCGCGCAGATAAACTCGAGCGTCGGCGACATAGCCGGGAACGCGAAAAAGGCGATCGAGAGCATGGAGGCGGCGCGGGACATGGACGTCGACATCCTGTGCTTTCCCGAGCTCGCCGTGACGGGCTATCCTCCGGAAGACCTCCTTCTCAAGACCGAATTCATAGACGACAACATCGGGGCGCTCGACGAGATAAGGAAGCGTTGCGCCGGCATGGTCGTCATAGCGGGCTTCGTCGACAAAAAGGACGACATATTCAATTCGGCGGCCGTGATGCAGAACGGGGAGATAGTGGACGTGTACCGCAAGCTCCGCCTTCCCAACTACGGGGTGTTCGACGAGAACCGCTACTTCCAGTCCGAAAGAAGGTTCCCGGTCTACAGGATGGAGAAGATGACCTTCGGGGTCACGATCTGCGAAGACATATGGTATCCGGGAGACCCGATGAGAAGCCAGGTGCTTCTCGGAAACGCGCAGGTCGTGTTCAACCTCTCCGCCTCTCCCTACTACATGGGAAAGCCGGCGGCGAGAGAGAGGATGCTCGCCACCAGGGCGGTGGACTACAATTCGATCATAGCGTACTGCAACGCCGTGGGCGGACAGGACGAACTGGTGTTCGACGGAAACAGCATGGTGATAAGCGAAAAGGGGGAGATAACAGCCTGCGCCAAAAGCTTCGATGAAGACCTGCTGGTCTGCGACGTCAACGCCGAGAAGGTCTACAGGTCGAGGCTCAGCACGCCCACCATCAGAAAGACCAGGTACGAGCTTTCCTTCGAAAACAACCCCGTCGAGACCTTCGCGCTCAAGCCCGGAAGGAAAAAGGCCCGCGGGAAGATCCCGGCAAGAGCGGCGGCCGGGGCGGCGGACCCCGTCGAAGGAGCCTTCTCGGCCCTCGTTCTGGGCACCGGGGACTACGCGAGGAAAAACGGCTTCGAGAAGGTGGTGCTGGGGGTAAGCGGCGGGATCGATTCCGCGCTCACGGCCGCCATAGCCGCGGAGGCGGTGGGGAGGGAAAAGGTCGTCGGAGTCTCCATGCCTTCGAGGTACAGTTCCGGGGGAAGCGTGACCGACGCGCGGAAGTTGTGTCGCAACCTCGGAATCAGGCTTCTCAGCGTCCCCGTAGAAGACGTCTTCGGCAGTTACGAAAAAACGTTCTCGGAACTTTTTTCGGGGACGAAGCCCGACGCGACCGAGGAGAACATGCAGGCGAGGATAAGAGGAAACGTTCTCATGGCCCTTTCGAACAAGTTCGGATGGCTCGTGCTGGCGACTTCGAACAAAAGCGAACTCGCCGTGGGCTACTCGACCCTGTACGGAGACATGTCGGGCGGCTACGCGGTGATAAAGGACGTTCCCAAGACCGTGGTATACGAGCTCTGCCGTCATTACAACGCGAGCAGGGGGAAACGGATAATACCGCGGTCCATAATCGAAAAGCCGCCCTCGGCGGAACTTCGCCCCGGCCAGAAGGACACCGACTCCCTGCCCGAATACGATGTTCTGGACAGGATACTCAAGGGCTACGTGGAAGACGGACTCACGCTCGAGGACATGGTGAACCTGGGAGAGAAAAGAAGCGTCGTGAAAAAAGTCGTCGCGATGGTCAACAGAAACGAATACAAAAGAAGGCAGAGCGCCCCGGGAGTGAAGATAACCTCCCTGGCTTTCGGAAAGGACAGGCGCTTCCCGATAACGAACCTCTACGGAAAGTAGGATTTCTTCCGAACCGGCGCGGGTTCGCGATTCTTCTTCAAAAAGCTGTTACGGGAAGACGCGGCCTCGCAGCGCAACCGCTCTTCCCGCGACAACCTTTCGGCCCGCCGCCCTCTAACTCCGACGGGCTCCGACGCGTCTCCTCCTCATGCCGAACGCGAGACCCGCGAGCATAAACGGCAGCAGCATTCCCGGATTCGCTCCTCCGTCCCCCGCGGAAGCCAGGGCGCACCCCCCCCCACCGCCTCCTCCGGCTTGCGGCTGATTCGTCGTGGGGGGAGAACCGGGGCTGTCGGTAGGAGCGGAGCGACCGACATTGTTTGTCACGTCCTGACTCGTCGTAATGGCCTCCGCCGCGTTGCCCAGCAGGTCCTGAATCCCGGCTCCGGAGTAGATCACCACCACGGTGTCCCCCTCCGCAATGCTGGACGAGCCGCCGAGCGAAAGCGTGACGGTCGAGCCGGCGACGCGCACCCCCGTAACTTCTATGACCTTATACCTGCCCGTACAATCCGACGACTCCGTGCAGGCTCTTACCGTAAAATCATCCGGGTCGATCTCCGAATTCTCGCGGAGAGCCTTGTTGTAGGCAAGCGTAATCATGGTCCCCGCCGCGTTCACTTCGACTCCCGTCAGCATGAGAGTCGATCTGTCCGGGTTAAGCATGCTCTCCCTGGGTCCTATGACCCTGGGAGCGTCCGCGGTGCCGCCCAACGGCTCGCTTTCCCTGGCGTCCTGCGCCGCAAAGGCGGTGGTGGCCCCAGTCTGGATCCGGGGAACTACGCCCAGATAATTTCCCTTCGTGGATATCGCCTTCCCCGTGGCGCTGAGCACCGCGGCCGAGTTGAAAAAGTCTATGTTGTTTCCGCTGAACGCCGCGAGAGCGACATCGCCTATCAAGGTCAGTCCGTAACTGGGAGAACCGGAAAGAATTCCCGAGACCGAAGGGCCGGGCGTGTAGCCCAGATCGTTGCCGATTATGCTCAAGCCCGGCTGGTGGTACACGACACTGACCCGGGACGTGACACAGCTCTCGGCGGAAATCCTGACCAGACCTGTATATCCTATTCCTTCCCTTCCTTGTTCTTCGCCCCAGGGGTCGTAGGGGTCGTTTGCCAGGGTGCCGTCCTCGTTCAGATTGGAAACGCCCCCCCCCGTGTCGGGAAACGTGTACGTCGGCACGGCCGAACGCCAGACCTCGGGAGCCAGACGACGGTTGGCGGTCGCCTCGCCTTCAGTCGTCCAGACGAGGTCTCCGTCTTCGTCTTCTTCGGAGAAACCTTCGTCGACCGGAAAGCAGTTGTCTCTCTGACCGTAGTAAGCAAGCTCGACCGGAAGATCGCTCGTGCCTGGAAGATTGAGGTCTCCTGTTGGATCCCAGCCGTTGTGAAGCGTTATGTACCTGTTCATGCTCGTCCCGGTCACTCGGTTGCCCATGACCATTATCACGGTATCGCTCTGGGCGTCGGCCGCCGTGGGCGCCAGGCGGGTTCCGTGGAGTCCCTCCTCGAGTTCCCCCGTATCGGGCGAAGGGGCGGCGGGGCCATAGATCTTTATCCCGTCTAGAATCGTGTTCGTTATCAGGTTGTTCTTGATGTTGATCCTCGCTCCTTCAGGCGTACTCCCAAGCACTAGCGCGTCCCACGTGCCGCCGTCGATGGTGTTGTCCGTGATCTCCGCCCTGACAACGTTTCCGAGGTCTATGGCGGGCTCCCTGTTGCCGACCTCCGCTATCTTGTTGCCGTCGTCGTCCGTAAGAAATCTGCCGTTTCCGTCTTTGAGAAAATCCCCCGCTCCTCCGACGTTCCTGAACGTGTTGGCGACAACGTCAAGCTCCTTTTGGCAGTAGGCGCGCGCCGACACCCGTTCCGAGCATTGAATGCTTTGGCAAAACGGCCGTTCCGTTAAGGGGCGCAGAGAGGGGCGCAGAGAGGGGCGCAACGGCGGGTTGTAAGAGGGCGGCGAACCCGGCCGGTCTCCCGGAATGACGTAGGTGACTCCGTTCCGTCCCGGAGGCGCCCAGTCGCCGGCCCTGACCGCCGCTATCTCCGTTCCGTCAAACGCGTTGTTCCTGATCACCACTCCTTTTATCTCCGCTACCTCAACCTCCCTGCCGTCCGCATCCTCGGCGGTCTCGCACGTCCCGTCGGGCGCGTAAGCGTCCACCCAGATAATTCCCAGCCCGTTTTTCGCCTTGGCCGAAGTGATGGCCTGTTCCACAATTTCGAAACTGGGAGGTTCGGTCGGCGGACCTGTGGGACGAATGGTCGGAGTCTCGGGAAGCTGGCCAGGAACAAGGGGGCGGCGGGTGTTGGGGCTTGGTATGTCGGCGGGCATTTTGTAAGCGTTAAACGCGTAGACGGAGACGGGATCTCCGGTGTGCTGGTTGGCTATCTGGCCGTTGTCGGCCGCGGTGGAAGAACCGGCGACGGTGACCCAGAGCTCATTGTTGTAGGTAAGTTCAGTGCACTCCGAATCGTCGGTTAAATCGTAAATTATACCGCTCCCTTCTTCATTGTCTATGTCGTATTCGCACTTCATGTCTGCCGCCGTGAGCTCGAGACCGGCAAGATCCTCAGCGTCAATGGGATTGGGAAGCTGATCCCGGGTCCGCCTGAAATAGCCACTGATCTGGTCGTTGTCAAGCTGGTTTAAGGCGGAGGCGGACCTGAGATGGTCCAGAACCTGCTGATTGCTGAGCCGTTCCTTGAAAAACTCCGCCAGGGTCTTTCCCGGAAAACCGTACCGAATCGGCTGGTTGCCGTCCGTGCCCGGGTCGCGGTCGACCTCGATGGTCACGATGTCGGGAACCGTCACGTCCATGAAGGTAAGTCCATCGACCACCACGTCGTCGCTCTTTATGTTGATCATGACCTTCCCCGTGAACTTCGCGTCCCCCGCGCTTCCGGGAGCCTTGCGGAGCGTGAGCGGCCTCGTCACCAGAAGCTCTCCGACATCCTCGTACTCGCCCGGAGCGAAATTGAGAACATCCTGGGCGCCGACGTACGTGGCGTCGTCGTTGATGATTTCCTGAAGGGTCTTCGTCGTCTCGTCGTCCTCTCCTATGTTGCCCTCCACGTTGGCCGGACTCACGCTGATCACGGCGGCATCCGCCGTTTCTCTCTCGCCCCAGATGCCTCCGGCAGCGAGAAAGCACAAAACCGCCGCCCCCAGAAAACTCATGATCGTCCTATACATAATTCTCAACACCTCCAGAATTTAGCCATGAAGATTCCACCTGCCAGAACAACCCTGAAACGGAAAAGACTTCCAGACGATCAAGGCTTCAAGCCGAAACGCCTTCCACGCAAAAGCACGGGCTTTGCATCGTCAAAGTCAACACAAATCGGGACTCGTCCTTCACACTCTAAACTAGTATACTCCCTCCCCCGTTGCAAGTCAAGAGACTCCCGAGACCTTCTCCCCAACCGACAGAACGGCGAAAAACCTCGACGGATGTTCGCCCGACGCGACGGCCGAGAACGAGGTCTGCCTCGATCGGGAAGATTGCTCCCCGACGGGAACGAACTTGCAGGGTCTTGCGCCGTTCCGTCCGCAACCTTCTTCGCCGCGCCCACCGTCGCCGCCGTCGCTTCGCCGAATTCAAGAAAGATCCGTCGCGTCAACCAGGTCGGCGAGACCGCCGTGCCGGACAAACGTTCCCCGCTCCGCCAATCGGCCGAAGCCCCGGATTCGCACGAACCGCGGAAACGAAAAGGCAAAAAAAGGAGGGGAGGGACCGCCGTCTCTGGCAATCCCTCCCCTCCTTCGGTTTCTACACGCCCGAAGACGCGCTCTCTTCCTCTATTATCCCTGACTGTACTGCGGCAGCAGGAACCTGTGACGCATCGTGTACTCAAACGGAGTCGAATACACAACATGCCCCATGTCGTCCGTGGTCCGCTCAACAGTCTTCGTCCAGATCGTAAGCGCAGGCGGTATTATCAGGTTGAACGTGAAACTGATCAACCCCACCACTTCCTTCGCAGGTATCTGGCCGCCCATGTAGTCAAACGGCGTCCCAGACATGTACCACGAACGTACGTCCTCCCCTATCGCAGTCCGCACGCTCTCAGGATTCAGCTGGAACCTGTGTCCCGTTCCAAAACCAGGCGGCAGATCCGAAGGCAAATACGTCACCTCGTGGATGCTGTTCGCCACGTCCGGACGAGTCGTTATCCTGTAGTTCATCCGCCCCCAGTCCGTCTTCCCGTAGAAAGTCGGCCTAGCAGACAGCGGCCTGTCGGAATAACGCCCGTTCGCCGTGTGAAGAATGTAGCCCCTCCTCTCCATCAAATGGTTGAAGTAGTTGTTGTTCGTCCCGTGCTCAAAGCCGGCTATGTACGCCGCCTTCTTCGGAAACCCGAACGGCTCCTTCCCCGCGAATATCGGCGAATCGTTTGACAGATACATGTACGGATAGTATCCAGCCTTGTAGATGTGCCCGCTCCCGTCGTCCACTGTCGCCGAAAACGTCACGCCCATCTCCATGTATGGACCCAGCATCGTGTTCTTGTGTATCACGTACCAAAACTCGATGACGTCGTCCTGAACCTCTATCGGCTCCGGAACCACCGCCTTCATCGCGTTTATGTCCGCTCTTATCACATACGCCATCCACCTGCTCTCCGTATACGTGAGCGGCACTATGTCGTAGTCGAACACAGGGTCCGCAACACCCTGGCTGATTATGTGGATCCTGTCCCGGTCCAACGGCAACGGCGGAACTTCTCCCTCGTCCAGCCACGGGTAACTGTACTCGTTTGCTTGCAATCCCATGTTTTGAACCTCCTTAAACTTTCTTTTTCTCTTACCTTACGAACCCTGACTGATCGGGAACTGCTGGCGCAACCCGTACTTGTATGGCGTAGCGTAGCCTCTGTAGCTCGCCGGCCTCTCGTACGTCTCCGTCCACAGCACCTGCGCTGGCGGTATCACCAAGTCGAACACAAACGAAATCAATCCGGTCACCTCCTGTATCTTCAGCTCCGCTCCCATGTTGTCAAAAGGCGTTGCCTGCATGAACCAGTTGATCGCGTCTCCCGACGCCGTCCGCGTGTGCTCGGGCTTTATCTTGAAACGGTGCCCCTCGATCATAGTGTCGAACGGCGGCGGCAACGCAGACGGCAAATACGTCAACTGCCACTCCGAACTAGACACGTCAGGTCGCGTGATCACCTTCATGTTGAACTTCCCCCAGTCCGTCTTCCCGTAGAAATACGGCGGAGTCACCTGCTTGTCGTCGAACTTCCCAGTCGCGCTGTGCATCAAATACCCGTTTCGGCTCATCGCAAAACCGAAAAAGTCCGTCCCCTTCTCTCCCCCGTGCACCGTGCACCGGATGTAGGACATCTTCTTCGGAAACCCGAGAACCCGTCCAGCGTCCACCGGCGCGTCTCCCGTCAGATACATGTACGGATAGTATCCCGCCTTCCACACGTTTCCCTGTGGATCCTTATAAGTCGCCGATATCGTCACGCCAAACTCAAGATACGGCCCCAACATCGTGTTCTTGTGATCCACATACCAAAACTCCACCAAATCGGCATCCTCTCCGTCCCATACCTCCAACGGCGGATTCGGACACAGACGACTCCGCGTCGCCTCGTCGCACCTCACTATGAACGCCGACCACCTGCTGTCCGTGTACGTCAGCGGCAGCACGTCTATGTCCCACAGCGGATCCGACGGATTCGCTATGATCCAAGACTTGATGTCCCGCTCTATCGGCGGGGGCGGAACCTCTTTGGTCAGCTCCCAGTACTTGAGCGGAACGTTCAAATGACTATGGCTCATATCTAAGCCTCCTTACATTGGTTTTCGGGCGGCCCACGCTCCACGCCAACCACGGCTCCCTTCCCCTTCCCCCAGCGGCCAGCTCAGCGTAAACCTTATGCCGGATGAATTCTCCAGCCTCACCCGCTTTATATTTAATCAAATCCCACATCACCTTGTCAAGGCTTTTTTCCCGCCGCGGGGGGCGAAGACCGGAACGCTCTCCCCGGGACCGGTTCGGGGCGTTCCGCGCGGCGAGACGGGGGCGGGAAACACTTCAGAAAAGCTTCGGCGGAGAGTCGCGAAGACCCTTCATGAGCCTCGCCCGCAGCTCCTTTTCGTCGGGAATCTCCCTCCTGTCGAAGCTCACGTTGCGAAAGCAGCCCAGCATGGCCCTTACCACGGTGTTCTTGGTGATCCTCTCCTTCCTGTTTCCGGGGGAACGCCTCTTCATTATGTCCCGCTCGAGCCCGCGGAGAAATTCCAGGTCCTCTTCGCTTATCCTGAGCGTAAGCACCTCCAGGGCCGCGTATTTCGGGGCGGAGCCGCTCTCCGAAGCCGCCCCCGCTCCCGGAACGCCGCCGTTTCCCGGCTTCGTCTCGGGCTGCCTTATCCAGATGTTCGGATCCACTCCGCCTTTTTTCTCGTTCGCCATCGCGGGTTCCTCCCGGAAACGGGAATTTCCCCCCAAGTATACCGGACGGACGCGGAAAGTTAAGAAGTTCGGAACCCGGCGCGGGCGGGTCGCGGCGGAAAAAACGGAACGTCCGTTTCCGGCAACGGCCCCGAACTTGGCATTCAGGACGCGTTGCTATAATATAGAGAGCCGTAAATTCCAGACAAGCGCAAGGAGAATTCATCATGTCTACAAGCCTTGCGGGCATCGAACAGACCCGCGAACTTCTCAAAAACAAAAAAATAGTCATAGCAGGCGTCGGGGAAACCGAGCAGGGAAAAATCCCCGACAAAAGCTCCTTCCACTTCCTCTCCGAAGCCTCAAGGCTGGCCATAGAGGACGCCGGAATCAGAAAAAGCGACGTGGACGGCCTCGTCACCGCCTTCTCCCTAGTGGAGCACACCTTCATGCACTGCACCACCTTCGCCGACTACTTCGGAATGAACCCCAGGTTCTTCTCCTCCGTGGCCGTCGGGGGAGCCACCGCCGTGTGGATGGTAGCGGAAGCCGCCATGGCCGTGGCATCGGGACAGTCCGACGTGGTTCTCTGCGTTCGGGGAGACAACACGCTCTCGGGCATATCGTCTTCCGGCATGCTCGCCCTCATAAGGGAGATGTGCCACGCCGAGTTCGAGTTTCCCTACGGACTCACCACTCCCGGGGGATACGCACTCGCCGCACAGAGGTACCTGCACGACTGGAACAACAGGCCCGAGCACCTGGCCGCCGTGGCCGTCACCATGAGAAAGCACGCGGCGGAGAAGGAAAACGCCATGAACAAGGACCCTCTCTCCATAGAGGACGTCCTGGATTCCAGAGTGATAGCAGAGCCGCTCCACAAGTACGACTGCTCCATCATCTCCGACGGCGGAGCCGCGTTCATAGTGACCACCGAGGACAAGGCCAGGGAGCTTGGAATAGAGAACGATCTGGCCTACCTGTGGGGCATGGGACAGGGATACTCACACCAGTATCTCACCACGCTTCGGGACCTCGACCAGATATACGGAGCCGTGGAGAGGTCGGGAAGCAAGGCATTCACGACCGCTGGCATAGAACCCAGGGACGTGGACATAGCCTTTCTCTACGACTGCTTCACCATAACCGTGCTGCTCGAGCTCAAAGGTCTGGGGTTCGTTCCGAAGGGAGAGGGAGGAGCGTTCGCCCTGGAGGGCAGGATGGAGATAGGCAAGGACCTTCCGGTGAACACCCACGGGGGGCTTCTCTCGCAGGCCCATCTCGGAGCCATGCATCACGTGGTGGAGGCCGCGCTTCAGCTTCGGGGAGGGGCGGGAGCCAGGCAGGTGGAAGACGCGGAGGTAGCCGTGGTGCACGGAAACGGGGGAATAGTGTCGGCACACAGCACCGTGGTTCTTGGAAACCAGCCGCTCATGTAAAGCGGACAACTCAAACATACAAAGGAGAACGGACAAGATGGCGGAGAAACAGGAATACAACAAGCCGCTTCCAGAGTTTCGTCCCGAGACGAAACCCTTCTGGGAAGCGGCCAAGGAGCACAGACTGGTCATACCGAGGTCGAGGAAGACGGGGGAGTATTTCTTCTACCCGAGGGCGCTGTCCCCGGGAGAGGACATGTCCGACGACATAGAGTGGGTGGAGTCCGCGGGAAGGGGCAAGGTGTGGACCTTCTCCGTTCACCACATGGGACCCTCGAAGGCCTACAAGGGAGAGCCTCCCTACGTGGTCGCCCTCGTGGAAATGGAAGAAGGGGTGAAGATGATGTCCAACATCGTGGACATAGACCCAAAGGACGTGTCCATAGGCATGAACGTGGAGGTGGTCTTCGACGACGTAACCGACCAAGTCACCCTCCCCAAGTTCAAACCGACGGCATAAGAACAGTGACAGCACCTTCCAGAGCGTTTCACCCTGTGCGGCGGAGCGGCACAATGGTGGAGAGAATAACGATCAATGTGGGACTCGGAGCCCTGCTCACGAATTCAAACCAGGTGGGAGCTCTTCAGAGCAAGATAGGACAGTTGGAAAAAGACGGCTATGAGATCATATCGATCGTAAACGGCCAGAAAAGCGTATGGAACCATATAAAGATATGCCTGTGCGCGGTGTTCACTCTCCTCTTCTACGTGCCTTCGGGAGACCTGCTCGTCGTATCAAGAAGTAAATCTGAGAAAACCTCCTGAAAAAATGGGACGATTCATGACGACCGGCACATTTTATTCGTCGGCTCCGGTCTCCTTAAACGTTCCGGTTTTGCGGCGGATGAAACGGCGCATGAGCGGTACCGCCAAAGCGTATTTGCCCCGGCGGTTTTTGTATACAAGACCGACATCCGTCAGGGTTGACAGCATCTGGCCGGCGTGGCTGGGGCTGAAAGACTTTATGCCCATGTCGTTGCCGTTGGACAAGGCTACGACGTCCCGAACCGTAAATTCTTCGTCGCCGCCGTCCAGAAAGGCCGCCAAAGTGAGCAGATCTTTTTGCCTGTCGGTGGCTCTGGTCCATCTCGCGGTGAAAAAATCCGAGTCGAGCTTTCTCGGAATCTCGCGCTTGGGAACGGATCGAGAGCCCCGCAGGAAAGCGTCGTAGACCTCTCTGCAGATGAACTGAATGAGGTACGGGTAACCGCCGGAAAGTTCGACTATACCGTCCACGCTCTCGTCCGTCAGCCTTACGGGGCAACTTGCATCTTCCATGGGTTTGGTAACGGCGTCCCTGCCGGCTTGCGCGGAGAGTCTTCCCACTTCAACGACACGAAACATTCTTTCCGAATAAGCGCGCGCCTTCGCCAGCTTGGGAAACAGCGCGGGAAGACCGGTCAGAACCAGAAGCACCCTGTTTCCTTTTTTCTGAAGGGACTGGAAGACATCGAGAAGAACCGCCGCGGGGAATTGTTCCCCGGAAGCCTTGTCGAAGAGATTCTGGGCTTCGTCGCATGCGAACACGAGCCCCTCGGCGCCCGACTCTTCAAGCAGTTCCCAGGCGGTCTCAATCACGACCTTGAGCTTGTCCGGCACAAGTCCCGGAGTTTCATCGTAGATGACCCGACGCAACGTTCCGTAATCGAGCCTGACGTTCACGGGTTCGCTGTCATCCGCAAAACCGGGACGTCTGACATTAAGCCTGCGCGCCGTCACCTCCGAAGTGACGACGGACAAGTCGGCGAGCAGTCTCTCGGCCATGCTCTCTTCGCTTATGGTCGCCGCTTCCGACAGGTCCGTTCCGGCCCACTTCCACCCGGCGTCGATGGCAAGGCGCTTGAAAGAATCCAGAAGCGCCGTCTTTCCCGTACCCCGAAGACCGGTCAGAATCATGTTGTCGGTGATTACGTTCTGGCCGAGAAGTCCGATGAATTCTTCCTTCTCCTTTTCCCGACCGGCAAGATAGGGAGGCGGGTGCCCGGCTCCGGGACGAAACGGATTCTGAAATTTTCCGGACATTGCTCTCTCCTGTCAATTGATCAGCTAAAGTTGGTATATCAGCCAAACTTGCTATGTCAACTAAAAAAGGCGTAAGGTCAACCAAAATCCCAACCGGCCGGCTGCCGGTCCGTTTCTCAACAAAATCAGAGCGGCCTGGGAAAATCTCCGACCGTTCCGGTCGCCGGTCGATTGTCCGACGCGGCCAAGGCGCGGGAACGCGTTTCGCCGAAGCCGCGAAAACATCGCCCGCCTCCGGAAGAATCGAAAAGCGGGGACCGAGTACCGGACTCCCGACCATCTCCCGAAACGGGAAAGTTTCCTCCGAAAAGCCCTTTCCTCGCTCCCGGAAACGCCCCGCGGAACCGCGGAAACCGGTCTGAAGTTAAAATGCTGGCAAGTTTTTGACTTCTGAAGTATGTTACTTCGTTTCAGAATCTCTCCCGAAAAATACTCCTTGACAATGTCGATGGAGATGGGATATAAGGATAGATAGACCCTTGCGGGTTGGGAACACAGTTTAATCAACAAGGAGGTATGATTGGCATGGTTCCAATAGAAGCTTTGTTAGGTTACGTCCTGCTGCTGGTGGGATTCGTGTTCTTCGCAAACGGAATGACCCTTCTGGGCAAGACGGGAGCGAAGGAGGTTGGCGTGCTTAACCTGGGCGTGGGCGTTCTCATAGCCATAGCGGCGTGGAAGCTGCACACCCTGGGTCTGACGGCGGCGACGGCGCTGGTGTCGGTGTTCGCTCTTATATACCTGATAGTGTACGCGGTGTTCGTGCACGGACACGACGCGAAGGGGCTAGGAGTGTACTGTCTTTTCGCTACGGTGGTGTTCGTATGGTACGGGGCTCATTTCCAGAGTTTGGGGCTTGCGTATTTCGCGTATTTCTGCTGGGCTTGGGCGTTGCTGGTGCTTCTTTGCTTCTTCGCGTTTGCGCAGGGCAAAGACCTGGGCAAGCCGATAGCGTATCTGTTCATCATAGAGTCTGTGCTGACTCTTCTCATACCCGGAATGCTTCTGCTCACGGAGAAGTGGAACCCGCTGGGCGGCGTCCCCGGTTAAGGAAGTTTCAAGTTTCGCAAGTTCGCGGCGTCGGGAGGAGTCTTCGGATTTCCCCGCCGCCGCTTTTTTTCGGCCGCGGCGCAGCGGGTTCGGACGCCGACGCGCGCCGCCCCGTCCCCGAACGAAGCGGTTTCCCTCCGCCCGTGGTATAATTAGCCGTCATGACTTTCGGGGCCGCGATCCGAATTGCTTGAAACAATCTCAAATTCCGTGAAAAGCCGCTTTCTGCTCCTCGTTCTGGGAGCGTGCGTCGTCGCGGTCTTTTTCCTGGCCGCCGAGCCCGTGAGCCTGGACCGCGGGCGCGAAGTTCCGACCCTCAAGATCGCGGAAAACGCCCTCAGGCACGTGGAAAGCTTCTACGTGGAAAGCGGGGTCGACTACGCCGGGATGCTCGAAGGCGGAGTCTCGAATCTCGAAGCCGTGCTCGACGACGTGCTGGTGGATTTCCCCGGGGGTGCCCAAGACGGCTTCGTCGTCCGCGTCGGGGGAAAGACCAGGAAGTTCGCCGCGGCGAGCCCGTCTTCTCCCTCAGAGCTCGAAAGCGTCCTCGGCGAGGCCGTGGCCTTCGTCCTTTCGGCCACCGGCGCCGGGAAAGACAGGACAGAGAACGCGGAGTACTCCGTCGTGGACGGCATGATGAAGTCCCTCGACCCTCACTCCGCCATGATATCTCCCGAGATATTCAGGGAGTTCATCGTCGACACCGAGGGAAGCTTCGGCGGGCTCGGCATAGTGATCGGCGTAAGGGACGGACAGCTCACCGTCATATCCCCCATAGAGGGCACCCCGGCGCACGGAGCGGGGATAAGGACCGGAGACAGGATAGTTCAGATAGAGAACGAGTCGACCGTCAACATGCCCCTCCTGGAGGCCGTGGGAAAGCTTCGGGGAAAGAAGGGAACCAGGGTGAACATACTCGTTTCCAGGAAAAACTTCCCCGCGCCCCGCAGGTTCTCCATAGTGAGAAACACGATAAAGATAGAGAGCGTGGAAGGATTCGACCTCCGGGACGGCATACTTTACGTAAGGATAAGAAACTTCCAGAAAAACACCTTCTCCGACCTCAGAAAAGAGCTGGCCGAACGCCCCGGCGGCGTGAGCGGAGTGATCCTCGATCTCAGGGGAAACCCCGGGGGTCTTCTCTCCCAGGCCGAAAGCGTGGCGGACTTCTTTCTCTCCTCGGGGACCATACTGACCACCAGGGCGAAGAACTACTCGCAGACCCACGCGGCGTCGCCGAGGCTCCCGGAGTACGGGGGCAAGGCGGTGGTGCTCATCGACCAGGGAAGCGCGAGCGCCTCGGAGATAGTCGCCGGGGCGCTCAAGAACAACCGCAGGGCGCTCGTGGTCGGAAGCAGGTCGTTCGGCAAGGGGTCCGTTCAGAAGGTCTTCGACTTCGAGGACGGCTCCGCGCTCAAGCTCACCATAGCCGGCTACCTCACCCCCGGAGACGTGTCCATACAGGACAGGGGGGTGACGCCCGACATACTCGTCCAGGGAGCATTCGTGGCCGGGGAGAAAGTCGTCTACGACCCCCTGCCCGAAAAAAGGGAAAACGCGGAGGCGGGGGAACCGGAGGCCCCGGAACTCGTCGTGAAGCACGTCGACCCCTCGCTCGGGGACGCGGGCGACGGAGAGGAAGTCCCGCCGGAAGCGGCTCTCGGCAGGGAAGGCAGGCTCGAGAGGATCGGGGAGGACTTCCACGTGAATCTCGCGGGCAGGATGCTTTCGGCCGAAAGCCGCGGGGAGATGCTCGAGGTCGCCCGCGCGGTCGCCGCCGAGGAGCTCGAGAAGATAAGGGCCGCGATAGAGAAGACGGGAATCGACTGGTCCGCCGGCAAGACGGAGTCCCCGTCCGTGTCGGTCGAGGCGGTTCCCCCGCGGACGGTGTTCGAGGCGGGCTCCGAGAACTTTCTGGAGGTAAGGGTGACGAACACGGGAGAGAGTCCCGTATACAGGCTTCGCGCCGTGACCGACTGCGAAAACCCGGTCTACCGGGGCGGCGAGATGCTTTTCGGAAAGCTGCTTCCAGGGGAGAGCAAAACGGCCAGGGTGGGGTTCTCCGTCCCCAGGTGGACGGCGACGCGGGAAGACCGCCTGACGCTCCTTTTCCGCGACTCGGGGGAAACCCCCGCGTCCGAGCGGACGCTGCTCGTCAGAACGCTGGCGGACGAGCCTCCCCTGTATTCCTACAACTACGAAGTCGTCGACGACGGCAGGCTCGCGAGCGCGGGAAACGGAAACGGCTTCGCCGAACCCGAGGAAACGGTGGTGCTGCGGGTCAGGCTCAGAAACGCCGGAACGGGAACGTCCTCGAAGACCGTGGCGACGCTCAAGAACCTCTCGGGCAAGAACGTGTTTCTCGAGGAAGGGAGGTTCGAGTTCGAAGATTTCCCCCCGGGGGAAACGCGCGACGCTCCGTTTCGCTTCAGGCAGGGCGGCGGGGGCGGCGAAACGGAATTCGAACTCGCGGTGACGGACGAGGACTTTCGCGAGGTGAGAATCCAGAAGATAACCCTGCCCTCGGCGCGCCGGGAAAGGCCGTCCGCTCCGCTCTCCGGCGGGACCGCGGTCTTCAGAAGCGAAACCGAGCTGCTCGGGGGAAGCTTCGCGGGAGCCCGGGCGACGGGGAGCGCGGAGAAGAACTCCAGGGTCAGGGTCCTCGGGAATTCGGACGGGTGGACGCGCGTCGAGGGAAAAAATTCCGTTTCGGGCTGGGTTCCGCAGAAAGCGCTGAGGGCCGCTTCGGCGGGCGGAGACGCCGCGGAGATCTCGCCCCTGGAAGAGAAGTTCGAAAATCCCCCCGCGCTGCTGCTGCGGGACGTTCCGCTCTCCACGACCTCCCCCGAGATCAGAATCGAGGGCTCGGTCGAAGACGACGGGCGGGTAAAAAGCGTCGCCGTGTGGCGGGGGGGCGACAAGATAAGGCTCTTCACGCCGGGAAAGAGAAAGGCGCCGCTCTTTTTCCCCCTCGAGCTTGACGAGGGAATGAACCTGTTCACCGTGGTGGCCAGGGACGAAAAGGGCATGGTCTCGAAAAAGACGCTGGCCGTGAGAAGGGACTTCTCCTGACGACATGCCCGCCCGCGTCCCCGACACGGCAAAGGAGGTTCCCCCCGCCCCATGATGTCGAGATTCATACTCTTCCGCCTGCTTACCGGGGCGCTGGTGGTCTTCGCCGTGGCGACCCTCACGTTCTTTCTCCTGAGAGTGCTGCCGGGAGGTCCTTTCGACGCGGAAAAGAAGATTCCCCCCGCCATACTCGAGGCCGTCGAGAAGAAATACCACCTGGACAGGCCCGTCCACGAGCAGTACCTGATCTACATGGGAAACCTCCTGCGCGGGGACTTCGGCCCCTCCTACAAATACGAGGACAGGCCCGTGGCGGACATAATAAGGGAGACCCTTCCGGTATCGGCGGCGCTGGGACTCGCCGCCCTGTTTCTCGCGTTCTTCATGGGAACGGCCGCGGGGATGATCTCCTCGCTTTTTCCCAGAAGCGCGCACGACGCCGTCTCGGTCGTGGTCTCGACCTCGCTCGTCTCGGTGCCGAGCTTCGTCGTGGGCGCCGCGCTCATATACTTTTTCTCGGTCAGGTGGGGAGTGCTGCCCGCCGCCCTGTGGGGAGAAGCGAAGCACGCGGTGCTTCCGGCCGTAACGCTGAGCCTCGCCCCCTTCGCCTACATCTCGAGGCTCGTGCGCTCGAACATGCTCGACGTCTCCGGGAGGTTTTTCGTCAGAACCGCGAGGGCCAAGGGGCTCGGAAGAACGAAGATATTCGTAAAGCACGTGCTTCGAAACGCGCTCATACCCGTGGTCACGGTGCTGGGTCCCATAACCGCGTACCTGGTCACCGGGTCGTTCGTGGTCGAGCACATATTCGCGATACCGGGAATCGGGAGGTTTTTCGTGTTCGCGGTGTCGAACCGGGACTACTCCGTGGTGCTCGGGATAACGATCGTCTACGCCCTCATACTCGTGATAGCCAACCTCGTGGTGGACCTCCTCTACGTTCTGCTCGACCCGAGGATAGAGTTCAGGAAGTAGCGCCGGCGGCGGACGGAATCGGGGGAAAATCCCGGGAACCATGAGAAACATAAGGATCGTCATCGAGTACGACGGAACGAACTACTGCGGATGGCAGTCGCAGGCGAAGCTTCCCACCGTGCAGGAAACCGTCGAGCGGTGCCTTGAGAAAATCACGGGGGAGAGGACCAGGATAACGGGCTCGGGCAGGACGGACTCGGGGGTGCACGCCCTGGGCCAGGTGGCGAACTTCGCGACCGCGTCGCCGCTTGACGCGAAAACGCTGCTAAAGGCCCTCAACTCCACTCTCCCGGACGACGTGTCGGTGGTGAGCGCCGCGGAGGTTTCGGCGGACTTTCACGCCCAGTTCAGCTCGAGGAGCAAGGTGTACGAATACAGGATACTGAACGCCCCCCACCCGCCCGCGCTTCTCAGAAACAGGGTGTGGCACGTGCCGGAAAAACTCGACCTCGCGAGCATGAAGGAAGCTGCGGAGCACGTCGCGGGAACGCACGACTTTTCCGTTTTCGCCTCGGCGAACATAACGGTCAGAAGCCCCGTGCGCACGGTGAAGCGGGTTTCGCTGAGAAAGAACCGCCAAAAGATTATCCTCTTCGAAATAGAGGCGGACGGGTTCCTGAAAAGAATGGTGAGAATGATAACCGGAACGCTCGTCGAGACGGGAAAGGGAAAAATCGCTCCGGGGAGGTTCGCGGAGATACTGCGAGACGGCCGGAAGACGAAAAACGTCGTCACGGCTCCTCCCCAGGGACTCTTTCTCAAGAAGGTCGTCTACTGAGCGGAAGTCCGGTTGGCTTCGCCCGGGGAACGCCGGGCCGGTCGGCGTTTTCCATCCGGAAAATCCGCTTCCTGTCTTGCGAATGGACCTGAAAGAGACAGCGGTTTTCAAACGCTTCCTTGTCTCCCGCAAGTCCGCACCGCAACAAAGACGCTCGATTGGACCGAAGAAATGCCGAAAACAGAAGATTTCGGAAAATTTCCTGCCTTCTCTACTGTTCAATATGGTATCATAACGTCATGCGAACGAGGCATCGGCGCACCTTGGAAAAGATGTTCCAGACGCCGACTCCGGCGGATATCAGGTGGACAGACATAGTAAGCATGCTGAACGCAGCCGGCGTTGACATTCATGAACGTTCAGGGTCGCGAGTGCTTCTCAAGAAGAAACGAAAAGGAATAGTGGTTCACCGTCCGCATCCCGAACCTGAAACGGACAGAGGAACCGTATGACTAATCGTTGACTTTCTCAAAAAGACAGAGGTGAGACCTTGATTAAATATAAAGGATATACGGGTGTGGTTGAATTTGACGATTCCGCGGGACGTCTTCACGGAAGAGTAATGAACAGCGGTGGCTATTCGATTGCGAATTTTCAAGCAACCGACGTGGAAGGACTTCAGCGTGAATTCCGAAGATCAATTGACGAGTATCTCGCTTGCTGCGAAGAATACGGCCTTGAACCCGAGAAACCTTGCTCTGGCAAGCTTGACATCCAGGTCGACTCGGAACTGCATCATAGAATTCTGCTCTCGGCGGAAAAAAGCGGCATGAGACTGAACAACTGGATTGCTCTGGCATTGGAGAAAAGCATTTCCCGCTAAAAAGTCGGACGAGTCCGCCCGTCCCCTTTTTGGAAACGCATTCTGCATACGGAGACAAAACCGGACCAAAAATAAAAACAGAAGTCCGGTTGCTCCCGCTCCCAACACGTTCGGTCGGTCCGTGCTCCCGAACGAAAACTCCAAAAGTTGTTTTCTCCCCGTTTCATGTTAATTTCAATGGATACGGAAGTCGTCATGTCAACTGGAGAAACTCTCGTCTTTGAAGTGCTTTGGGATGATGAAGCCAAGGTGTGGTACACATCGGAGACTCCGATTCAGGGAGTGCTTGCGGAGGCTCCGACACTTGATGAGTTATCAGAAAAACTCTCGGTGATTATTCCCGAAGTACTTGAAACCGCAAAATAAAGAATGGAGACCACGGGAGAAACAAGTTGCCGGTCATGGTAACAGCCTTTGGAGAATATAAACCTATGCAACTCGAAAACCATGAGAAATCGTTGGTAAAGCAATCAGTTGCCGGTTTGCTTGCAACAGCCGGGCAAGAAGATTGGGACGGCGAGAATGCTCCGGCCGTGTCTTCCCGAACTGTGGAAATCGCGGTAAAGCTCGTGGGCGTTCTTCCGGGATTTCTCGCTCCGCCCCCCGTCTCCGCATCGCCCCAAGGAGAAATAGATTTCACGTGGGACGTATCGGAAAACGCCATGCTAACCGTAAGCGTGTGTCCGTCGGATGAAATCGCGTTTGCGGGAGTTTTCAAGGACTTGAAGCTTTACGGAACGAGACCGTGGACCGATATGTTCCTGCCCTATCCGGTGCAGTTCTGTTTTGAAATGCTGAAGGAGAGCGCAACTCCGGAAACCGGCGGCCAATGAACGAAATCGCTCAATCGCTCGCCCGGTTCATCACGGAAACCGCACTACGGAAAGAACCGGCAATAAGATCAAAAACCACTAAATCTGACGCGCCTGTCGAGGTGAAAAGCCGACCCGTAGTTCCTTCAAGGCATACGCTCCGGGAACCGTTCGGAAAACTTTCCGCACCCGAGAACCTGTTCAAGCGCCCTCGGCGCTCAAACGCGAGAACCGTCAGGCTCACCAAACCTGTTGAAACGGAACGGGCGGAAGCGCCGCGATACACTTGTCCGCGATTCCCGTATATAATAGCGGCCGGAGGAAGGAATCCGGGTGAAGATTCTCAGGTTCGAAAACGCGAAGAAGCGCGCCGCCTTCGGGAAGTACGAAGACGGCTCGGTGTTCGAGATAAGCGGAGACGTCTTCGGCAGACACTCCGTTACGGACAAAAGGTACGACTACGGTGAGATAAGACCGCTCGCCCCCTGCCTTCCGACCAAGATAATAGCCGTGGGACTGAACTACCGGGCCCACGCCAGGGAGATGAAAAGAGAGCTTCCCCTGGAACCCATGCTCTTCATGAAGCCCTCCACCGCGGTCATCGCCCACGGCGACGAGATAGAGTACCCGGCGCACATGTCGGAAAGGGTCGACTACGAGGGAGAGCTCGCGGCGGTGATCGGGAAAAAGACCCGCATGATCGAACCGCAAGACGCCCCGGGGCGCGTTTTCGGATACACCTGCGTGAACGACGTGACGGCCAGGGACCTCCAGGCAAGGGACGTCCAGTTCACCAGAGGAAAGGGATTCGACACGTTCGCCCCGATCGGACCCTTCATCGAGACCGGGGCCGACCCCGCGAATCTCCGCGTGAGAACCTATCTCAACGGCGAGCTCCGCCAGGACTCCTCCACCGCGGACATGGTGTTCGGAGTCGCGGAGCTCGTGAGCTTCGTCTCGAAGGTGATGACCCTCCTTCCGGGAGACGTGATAGCCACGGGAACTCCCGCGGGAGTGGGTCCCATGAGCCCCGGGGACGCGGCCGCGGTCGAGATAGAGGGAATAGGAAGGCTCGAGAACCGCGTGGTTTCGCGGGCGGGCGGCGGGTGAAGGGACTTTCCGTCCGCGCCGCCCGAAGAAAACGGAAAAAGGAGAAACGCGAATTGCCCAGAATACTCGTAATACCCGGAGACGGAATAGGGGTCGAGGTGACCGAAGTGAGCGTGGCGGTGCTCAGGACCCTCGGAGAGAGAAACGGAATAGACTTCGCGCTCGAGACCGAGCTTTTCGGCGGATGCTCGATAGACCGCCACGGGACGCCCCTGACCGAGGAAACCGCCCGCAAGGCCGAACGAAGCGACGCGGTGCTGCTGGGAGCCGTGGGAGGACCGAAGTGGGAGAACCTGCCGCACGAACTCAAGCCCGAAAGAGGACTTCTCGACCTGAGAAAGCGCCTCGACGCCTTCGCCAACCTGAGACCCGCAGTCGTCTACCCCGCGCTCGCCGACGCCTCCACCCTGAAGAGGGAAGTGGTCGAAGGCGTCGACATAATGGTCGTGAGGGAACTCACCGGGGGAATATACTTCGGGACCCCCAGGGGTACGGAGGAGCTCGGGGGCGGAGAGCTCAGGGCGTTCAACACCCTGGAATACTCTACTTCGGAGATAGAGAGGGTGGCGAGGACGGCCTTCGAGACGGCGCGGAAGAGGAGAGGAAGGCTCGCGTCCGTCGACAAGTCGAACGTTCTGGAGTCCATGGTGCTCTGGAGGGACACCGTGTCGAGAATCGGCGGGGAGGAGTTTCCCGACGTCGCGCTTGAGCATCTCTACGTCGACAACGCGGCCATGCAACTCGTAAGAAGGCCCCGGGACTTCGACGTGATGCTCGCGGGAAACATGTTCGGCGACATAATAAGCGACGAGGCGGCCCAGCTCACGGGTTCCCTCGGCATGCTCCCGTCGGCGAGCGTCGGAAACCGCGGGGCCATATACGAACCGGTTCACGGAAGCGCTCCCGACATAGCGGGAAAAGGCGTCGCCAATCCCGTCGCCTCCGTTCTCTCGACCGCCATGATGCTTCGCCATTCCTTCGACATGGACGCACTCGCCGGCAGCGTCGAGAAAGCCGTGAGAGACGTTCTCGACGCGGGCTACCGCACGGCCGACATAGGAGAGGAAGGAAAAACCGGGGTGGGCACCGAAGAGATGGGTTCCCTCATACTCGAGAGACTCCGATAAGGCGGCTCCGCGGTCCTGGAAAATTGAACGAACGAAGACCCGCGCTCGGACTTTCCGACCTGGCGCGAAATCCCGCGATAGAAAACCTGCTCCGCGCCCTCGGCGAAGGTCCCGTCGAACTGGCCGGCCTCCGGGGGGAAGCCGAATGCTTCGTCGTGTCCGTGCTCTCAGGGATTCCCGGGGCGAGGGTTCTTCACGTATGCGAGAGCGGGGAGAAGTGCGCGCGCGCGGCGTCCGCCGTCTCCTCCATCGGGGGAACGCGGGTGCCGGTCCTGCTGTCCCGGGGGATGGAGAGGAGCCGCTCGCTTTTCGAGAAAAAGGAAATCGCCGAACCCGAGAGAATCCACTCGCTCGTGAGATGGGAGAAAACGGGAGTTCTCTGCGCGGACGCCGCGGCGCTTTTCGAGACCGCGCCCCCTCCCGGCGATTTCGAGGCGGAGAGATTCTCCGTCGAGACGGGAGCGGAGGCGCAAAGAGACGAGGTCGTCGAGAGGCTTCTTCGGATCGGCTACCGCGAGGCGGACTTCACGGAGAGGCGGGGGCAGATGAGCGTGCGGGGAGCGATAGTCGACCTGTTCTCCCCTGGCGCGGAGCTTCCCGCGAGAGTGGAGTTTTTCGAAGACCGCGTGAATTCCGTTCGGGAGTTCTCCCCTTCCACCCAGAAATCCTCGGGGAAGATCCGCGCGGCGCGGGTGACCCCGGCGTCCTTCGTGTTCCACGGCGAAGAAGACACCGAGGCGGCCGAGCGGAAGATACTGCGGGGGGCGGACGCCGGGGGTCTCACCGCGGGGGAGGTGGAGCCGCTGCTTCGGGACGTGCGGGAGCGCCGCCACTTTCGGGGAATCGAGTGGTTCGCGCCGTTTTTCCGGAAGGGAAGAAGCTGCCTGCTCGATTACGCGCCCGAAGACCTGACGGTCGTCCTTCCCGCGGGGCTTGAGAAAAACCCGCCGCTCGGGAAACTCGAAGAGAAGTTCGAGAGGAGAAAAGGCTCTCTCGGCGTTCTGAGAAAATCCCTTCCCTCCTTCGGGGAACTCTACCTCGGCCGGGAGGAGCTTGCCGGGAAGCTTCGGGGAAAAAGGCTCGCGTACGTCCGCGGCGCGGCGCGGGAGGCGGAGGAGAGAAGCGCGGCGACGTTCGGAACGGAAATCATACCGTTTCCCGAACCGTCGGTGGGAGCCTTCGTCGAGAAAGCCGGGAAGTTCGCCGAAGACGGCTACAGGGTGTTTCTGTTCTTCTCCTCCGAAGCCGAGAGGGAGAAGTTCGAGGATATCTCGGGGAGCCGCCCGCGGGGGAGAATCGCCCACGTCGTCGGAGAGCTTTTCGAAAGCACGGCGCTCTCCGACTTCAAGGTCGCCCTCCTCACGGAAAAAAGCCTGTTCGAAAAGACCGTGACCCGGGCCCCCGCGTGGAAGGCGGGCGACGTACCTTCGGCGTTTCTCACTTCCTTCGGCAGTCTCCGTCCCGGGGACCGCGTGGTTCACAGGGAGTGCGGCGTGGGGATCTTCAGGGGCCTCAGGCGGCTTTCCTTCGGCGGGAGAGACGGCGAATTCATCGAGTGCGAGTACAGAGACGGCGACAAGGTTTTCGTCCCCGTGGAAAAATCCGCCCTCGTGCAGAAGTACGCGGGCGGCGGGACTCCCAGAGTCGAGAAGCTCGGAACCGCGGGCTGGAGGAGAACGGTCGGCAGGGTCAGGAGGGCGGTGGAGGAAGTGGCGGATGACCTGGTCGAACTCTACGCCGAGAGGAAGCTCGCCAAGGGGTTCCGGTTCTCTCCCCGGGACAGGATGTTCGGCGAGTTCGAGATGTCGTTTCCGTGGAGCGAGACGCCCGACCAGGCGGCGGCCATAGAGGACGTGATGCGCGACATGGAGTCGGAGAGGCCCATGGACAGGCTCATATGCGGAGACGTCGGGTTCGGAAAGACGGAAGTCGCCCTTCGCGCCGCGTTCAAGGCGTCGCTCGACGGAAAGCAGACGATGCTGCTGGCTCCCACGACGCTTCTGGCGAGCCAGCACTACTCCAGCGCTCTGGAGAGACTAGGCGGCTGCCCCGTCGCCGTCGGCATGCTCTCCCGCTTCGTCTCGGGAAAAAAGGAGAGAGAGACGCTCGCCGGCATGGAGAGCGGCTCCCTCGACATCGTGATAGGAACCCACAAGCTGCTCGGCAGAAGAATCGGGTTCAGGAACCTCGGGCTCGTGATAATAGACGAGGAGCAGAAGTTCGGCGTCGCCCACAAAAAGGCCATAAGGGCGCTCAAGAAGGGAGTGGACGTGCTCACGCTCTCGGCCACCCCGATTCCCAGAACGCTGCAGCTCTCGCTCGCCGACGTGAGCGACATAAGCGTCATAAACACCCCTCCCGAGGGCCGCCAGCCGGTGGAGGTGTACGTGCGGGAATTCAGCCCCGCGGCCGTCAGGGAAGCCGCGGAAAAGGAGATCGCTAGGGGCGGCGGCGTGTTTTTCGTGCACAACAGGATAGAGAACATATACGAGAAGGCGAGGTTCGTGAGGGAGCTTCTGCCCGGGGCGACGGTGGGAGTCACGCACGGACGCATGGGCGAGAGGGAGCTTTCGGGAACCATGGGAGACTTCGCCGGGGGCGGAACGGACGTGCTGGTGACGACGGCGATAGTGGAGTCCGGCCTCGACATTCCCAGGGCCAACACGATAATAGTGAACGACGCCCACGCGATGGGCCTCGCCGACCTCTACCAGCTCAAGGGCAGGGTCGGCCGGTCGGACAGAAAGGCGTACGCCCACTTTCTCGTGCCGTCCGCGGCCTCGCTCACCGAGGAAGCGAAAAAGAGACTGGAGGTGCTTTCACGCCTCACGGACCTCGGAAGCGGATTCAAGCTCGCTCTGTCGGACCTCGAGATAAGGGGAGCGGGAACGCTTTTCGGAAAGGAGCAGTCGGGGCACATAGCGGACGTGGGACTCGAGTTCTACCTGGAGCTTCTGAACGAAACGGTAAGGGCGAAGAAGGAGGGGGAAAGGCCCGACGGGCGGACCGCGACGGAGATAAAGACGCCGGACGGCGCGTTCATCCCGCGCGGCTACATGGAAAGCGAATCCCAGAGGCTGCTCTACTACAAGAGGATATCCTCGGCGGGAGACCGCCGGGAGCTTCGGGAGATAGCCGGGGAAGCGGAGGACAGGTTCGGCCCCGCGCCCGGGGAGTTCCGCAGGCTCCTGCTGGTCGCCGAGATCAGGCTCGCGCTCGGGGAGAAGGGAGTGAAAAGGGCAGAGATGGGAAAAACGTCGGCGACGCTCGTCTTCGCGGGGGACGGAGGGAAGCTCGTGATTCCCCTTCCGGCCGAGGACGGGTACGAGGCGTTTCTCGCCGCGGCCGAGAGGGTGGAAAAACCCCGGCGAAACCGTATAGTATAGTCCGCGGAAGGCGGCCGCGCCCATGTCGCGCGGCCGGAAAAATCTTCCGCCGGGAGATTCCATATGAAAGCACACTGGTATCCGGCGGCGCTTCTGGGCTTCGCCCTCGCGACGCTCGCGCACGTCCACGCGCCGCGCGCGGAGACGGTGGAAAAAGTGGTGGCGGTGGTGAACGAAAGGACGGTGACGCTCAGCGAGCTTCGCGAGGACATAAGGGATTCGGCCCGCGACCCTTCCAAGATCGACGGGGAAAACGCCCTCGACGAAATGATAGACCGCATTCTGCTGGACCAGCAGGCGTTTTCGAGAAAGATCTCCGTGAGCGACGAGGAAGTCGCGGCCAGCATGAAGAGACGGCGCGAGGGACTCGGGCTCGACGAGAAAAGCATAGAGGCGGAGCTTGAAAAGCAGAACATGACCGAAAAAAGCTTTTTCCGGCAGTGGAAATACCAGCTGCTCTCCAGAAAGCTTCTCGACTCCTCCATGCAGGGAAGCATAGCGGTCACGGAAACGGAGATAGAGGACTACCACAGGGAGCACTACGGAGAGGAAGACCTGGTCTCGGGAGAGAGGACGAGAATCGCCCACGTGCTGATCACCCGGGAACGCGAAGACGCTTCGGGGAAAATCCGGAGGGTGGCGGAGCTTGCCCGGGGCGGCGAGCCCTTCCCCAAGCTCGCCGCGGAATTCTCCATGGACGAGGCGTCGGCGCAAAGGGGCGGAGACCTGGGGTACTTCGCCGAGGGAGAACTCGTCCCCGAACTCGAGCGGGCGGCGGCCGGGACCCCCGTGGGAGAGATATCGGGACCCGTGGAGACCGATCTCGGCTACCACGTGATCAAGGTGCTGGAGAGAGGCGGGGAGGGGAAGACATCGGTTTCCCGCTACAGGGACCGCATAAGGCAGGAGATATACATGAAGAAGGTGGAGGAGTTCGTAAGCTCCTGGCTCTCCGACCTGCGGGAAAAATCCTACGTGGAAAAGAAGATCTGATCCCGCCCCGCGATCAGTCCTCCCCGTCGAATTCCCCGGGCGCGGGACACGAGCACACTAGGTTCCTGTCCCCGCGGGCGTTGTCTATCCTCGAGACCGACGGCCAGAACTTGTCTTTCCGAAGGTGCGGAAGCGCGAACACGGCCTCCTCCCTCGAGTACGGATGCCTCCACTCCGGGGAAACGATGTCGAGCAGCGTGTGGGGGGCGTTCTTCATCACGTTGTCGGCGGGGTCGCTTCGCCCCTCGGCTATGTCCCCGATCTCCCCTCGTATCCTTATCATGGCCTCGCAGAACCTGTCGAGCTCCTCCCGCGACTCGCTCTCGGTGGGCTCCACCATCAGCGTTCCCGCGACGGGCCACGACATGGTGGGGGCGTGAAACCCGTAGTCCATCAGCCTCTTGGCCACGTCCTCGACCGTGACTCCGGCGGACTTCGCCGCGTCGCGGAGATCGAGTATGAACTCGTGGGCGACCCGCCCGTTGCGTCCCTCGTAGAGAACATCGTAGTGCCCTTCTAGCCTTTTTTTGAGGTAGTTGGCGTTGAGTATCGCGTACTCCGACGCCTCCCTGACGCCCTCGCGGCCTAGCAGCCTCACGTATCCGTAGGATATCAGGAGTATGCTCGCGCTTCCCCACGGGGCGGCCGAAACGGTTCCGCAGGATTTCGCCCCGCCCGCCCCGTCGGCGGCCGGGTGGCCGGGAAGATAGTCGGCCAGGTGCCGCGCCACGCATATGGGACCCATGCCCGGACCCCCGCCCCCGTGGGGAATGCTGAAGGTCTTGTGCAGGTTTATGTGGCACACGTCGGCGCCTATGCGGGACGGCCTGCAGAGCCCCACCTGGGCGTTGAGGTTGGCCCCGTCCATGTAGACCTGCGCGCCGCTGGAGTGGGCTATGTCGCATATCTCCCTCACGTCCGTCTCGAAAACGCCGTGAGTCGACGGGTAGGTGATCATGAGCGCGGCCACCCTGCCCTCGTGCTCGCGGCAGAGCCTCGCGAGGTCCCCTCCGTCCACGTCCCCGCCGGGGCGGCACTTCACCACCGCGACCCTCATCCCCGCCATCCGGGCGCTCGCCGGGTTGGTTCCGTGCGCGGAGGAGGGAACCAGGGCAACGTCCCTTCCCTCCTCTCCCGTCTCCATGAAGTGGCGGCGTATGACCATGAGTCCCGCGTACTCTCCCTGGGCTCCCGAATTCGGCTGGAGGGAGCAGGCGTGAAGTCCGGTTATCTCGCAGAGATAGCCCTCCAGCTCGCGTATCACCCGGGCGTACCCCCGCGCCTGGTCCGCGGGGACGAAGGGATGGAT
Source organism: Thermodesulfobacteriota bacterium (assembly GCA_965243595.1). Lineage (GTDB taxonomy): Bacteria > Desulfobacterota_D > UBA1144 > Nemesobacterales > Nemesobacteraceae > Nemesobacter. The sequence continues at coordinate 725,937 of OZ251569.1, read as the reverse complement.
CCCCGAGAATTCCTCCCAGGTCACGGGCGCCATCTCCGTGGCGCCGTTGAGCTTCATGGTGCAGGAACCCAGGGGGATCATGGAGTGGGAGAGGGAAAGGTCCCTGCTCTCGAGGCTTTTTATGTATCGAAGCATCAGCGTTTCGGAGTGATGGCTGTTGAACACCGGCTGGCGCATAAAATCCCCGGTCCGAAGAAGCTTCGCGGGAAAAGACGGAGCGCCGTCCGCCGCGGGGGCGGCCGGCGCCTTTTCGCCGAGGCCTAGGGAGCGGGAGAAAACGTCGAGAATTTCCGCCACGTCCCGCCGCGAGGTCGTCTCGTCGAGCGATATGGAAAGCCTGTCTCCCTCGAGGTACCTGAAGTTGATCTTTTTCCGAAGCGCGTTTTTCCGAAGCGTCTCCGCGACCCCCTCTCCGTGCCCCGAGAGATCGACCAGGAGCGTGTCGAAAAACGACCCGTTGCGCCGCGAAACCCCCAGGGAGCGAAGTCCCGCGTCGAGCGTCCTGGCGAGCGCGTTTATCCTCCCGGCGATGCGCCGAAGTCCCTTCGGCCCGTGGTACACGGCGTACATCGAGGACATTATCGCGAGCAGCGACTGGGCGGTGCAGATGTTCGAAGTCGCCTTCTCCCTGCGTATGTGCTGCTCCCTGGTCTGGAGCGCCATCCTGCAGGCCGGGTTTCCGTGCCTGTCGAGAGACACCCCTATTATCCTTCCCGGCACCTGCCTGCGAAAGCTCCCGCGGGTGGCGAAGTACGCGGCGTGGGGACCCCCGTAGCCGACCGGCACTCCCAGTCTCTGCGAGGTTCCGACCACGGCGTCGGCTCCCATCTCCCCGGGGGGAACCAGGAGGGCGAGGCTCATGAGGTCGGCGGCGAACGCGACCCTCGCGCCCGCCTCGCGCGCCCCGCGCACGAATTCCGAGTAGTCCCTCACCTCGCCGAAGGCGTCGGGATACTGAACGAGCGCCCCGAAAAAGCTCTCGTCGAGTTCGACTTCGTCCTCGTTTCCCGCGACCAGGGTTATTCCCAGTGGCCCGGCGCGGGTCGCCAGCACTTCCAGGGTCTGGGGAAAGCACCCGCGGGAGACGAAAAAGCGCGAGGCCTCCCGCTTCCCGCCCCCCCTCGGGCGGAGCCTGTGAAACATGGTCATGGCCTCGGCCGCCGCCGTGGCCTCGTCGAGCAGCGAGGCGTTGGCAAGCTCCATGCCCGTGAGCTCGGAGACCATCGTCTGGAAGTTCAGAAGCGCCTCGAGGCGTCCCTGGGAAATCTCCGCCTGGTAGGGAGTGTACTGGGTGTACCAGCCCGGGTTCTCCAGAATGTTCCTGGATATGACCGAGGGAACCACGCAGCCGTAGTAGCCGAGTCCTATGTAGGAGCGGAACGTCCCGTTCGCGCGCGCGATCTTCCTCATGTGGGCGAGATAGTCGCTTTCGGTCATCGGGTCGGGAAGGTCGAGGTCGCCCTCGAAAAGCAGGTCGGGGGGAACGGCTTCCCGCACGAGGTCGTCCATGCCGCCCGCCCCTATTTCGGAGAGCATGGAATCCCTCTCCCCGGGGGAGGGACCCATGTGCCTGGAGGCGAAAAAATCCTCTCTTTCGTAAATTCCGCTGTCGCTTCCCAATCAAGAATCTCCGGGCCGGAACCTTCCGGAAAAAACGCCGCGGGACCCGCGGCCGTCCGAAACGCGTCAGCCGTTTTCTTCCTCGTCCACGAGCTTTTCGTAGTCGGCCGGGTCGAGAAGTCTTTCCACTTCGTCGGGATCGAGCTCGTCGACCCTGATCTTCACTATCCATCCGTCCCCGTAAGGGTCGGCGTTCACAAGCTCGGGAGAATCCACCAGAACGTCGTTCACTTCCGCTATCTCCCCCGAAATCGGGGCGAAAAGCTCGGACACGGCCTTGGTGGACTCGACCCCGCCGAACGGGTCTCCCCGCATCAGTTCTCCGTCCTCGGACGGAAGTTCCACGTACACTATCTCGCCGAGCGATTCCTGGGCGTAGTCGGTGACCCCGACGACCGCCCTGTCCTGCTCGAACCTGATCCATTCATGCTCCTCCGTGTACTTGAGGTCCTTCGGTATGCTCATCTCTGCAAGTTCTCCTTGACGTCTCCGGAAATAGTTTTCAGGTTTTGTGAAGCGGAAACCCGCAAACCGCCGCGGCCCTGGCTCTGCCGCGTATCTCGATCTCCATTCCGCCGCCGGCGGCGACGGCCCCTCTCTCCACAAGCGCCATTCCCACTCCCGTCCCCAGAACGGGAGACATGGTGCCGCTCGTCACCTCCCCCACTCTCCTTCCGCCGACCAGCGCCCCGCAGCCGCGTCTCGGCACTCCCCGCTCGAGCATCCGGAATCCCGCAAGCTCCCTCGCCGGGCCCCGCTCGACCTGCGCGCAAAGCGCCTCGCGGCCGATAAAATCTCCCTTGTCCGTTTTGACGTATCTCCCGAGCCCCGCCTCGACGGGGGTCACGCTCTCCGAAATCTCGTGTCCGTAAAGCGGGTACCCGGCCTCGATGCGGAGAGTGTCGCGCGCCCCCAGACCGCACGGCGCGGCGCCGCTTGCGCACGCCTTTTTCCAGAAATCCGCGGCCGCCCCGGGCGGAAGAAATACCTCGAAGCCGTCTTCGCCCGTGTAGCCGGTTCTGGCGACCGTCATCCCGAGACCGTCTCGCTCGAGCGCCGCGAAGGAAAACCTGGGCATGCCCCCCGGGTCCGCTTCGGGAAGCGCGGCTTCCATGACCGCGGCGGAAGCGGGACCCTGGACGGCTATCTGCGCGTAACGGGAACTCGCGTCGGTTATCTCCGCGCCGGTTCCTCCGGCGTTCTCCCTTATCCAGCCCAGCACCTTTTCCGTGTTGGCGGCGTTCACGCAGAGAAGAAAACGCTCCCCCGATATCCTGTAGGTTATCAGGTCGTCCACCGTCCCGCCGTCTTCGCGGCAGAAAAAGCCGTACCGGGCCCGGCCGTCGGCCAGTTTCGCAACGTCGTTGGTGTTGAGCTTCTGGCATAAGGCTTCCGCACCCGGTCCCGCGATCTCTATCTCGCCCATGTGGCTCACGTCGAAGACGCCGCACGCGCCTCTCACCGCCATGTGCTCCTGCCGTATGCCTTCGAACTGAAGGGGGAGCTTCCATCCCGCGAAATCTATCATTCGCGCTCCGAGGTCTCTGTGGGTCTGATATAAAGGGGTTTGACGCATGATCGGGCCCTATGATTAAACATCCAAAAAAGGGCGCTGTCAAAGCGGTCGAAGGGGCGGAAGTCCGGAAGCCTGACGGATACGTCCGGCGGGGACGGACCCTTTTCTCTCGGGAGCGGAGTTTTTCTTCTGACCGGTCTTCCGGTCAACGCCCCGGGACTGAACCCGGGACAATATCGCGGCGGATTTTTGTTCATTCGTTACGGTTGGTTGAGCCGGTTTAATTTGTTTCGTCTCCGTGTTAGACTTTTGCGGGGCCGATTTTTTTCGACCACGGACGATCCGGCCCGGCGACAAGCAGTTTGCAGGCGTTTTCTGATCGAGGTGACGGGTTTAAGTGAACAGACCATCTCCCAAGGAAGTTTTCGACAATCCGTCGGCTTACCGGGACTTTCTGACTCAGAGTTCCGACGACGGTTTCGAAGGTCAGCATTTCGACCGCAAGGAAGCCGGGCGGGGGATTGTCGGACGCACCATGCTGAACGACATGCGGAACAAGATCAGGGAAACGATATCCGCGTTCGCCAACAGCAACGTCGAGGGAGGTCTGCTCGTTCTGGGAATCGCCTCCGACGGCGACGTAACCGGAATCAATCACCTTTCGGAAGAGCAGAGAAACAGCCTGACGGACTTCGCCGCGCTTCTTTACCATCAGGCGGCGGAAGCGAAGATATATGAACACGGCGACGCTTCGGGCCGAAACAAGGACGTCTGCCTGATTTTCACGCCCTACGCCAAAAACGGCGTCTGCGAGACGCCCGAGCGGATACCCAAGGCGTGGATCCGGAGGGGACATCAGAGCGTTCCGATGACGCAGGAAATACGCGACCGGATCAGGACCGGAAAGAACCTGCTGGATTTCGAGAACTCTTTCTGCTGCACGTTTTACGCCGACGATCTCGACGAAAACGTCGTGGCGGAATTCAGAAAAGTGTTCCACCCGGAGTCGACGGGCGGTTTCGACGACCAGAGGCTGCTCTACGAAGCGGGAGCCGTCGTACGAGACGACGGGAAGTACGGTTTCACCAACTCCGGACTGCTGTTCTTCGGATCGAATCCGCAACGGGTTCTGGCGGCTTCCTACATCCGCGTGCTGCGATTCGGGGTTCCGTTCGGGTCGGCCGGAAAACGCGGTCTTCCGACTTTCGACCGGAAGTTCACGGGTCCGCTGACGAGACAGATCCGGGAAACGAGAACCTTTTTCAGGGAATCGGCCTTCTTCAAGCGGTACCAGAGAAGAAAGTGCGGCGGCGGGTTCATCGAAGAACCGGAATTTCCGGAGACGGTGGTCGACGAGGCCGTAGTGAACGCGGTCGCTCATCGCGACTACCGGACTGGCCTTCCGATCGAGTGCGAGCTTTACTCCGACGCCCTCGTCGTGAAGAATCCGGGGCGGATAACGCAGCGGGACAGGGACCTGCCGGAGGTGTTTTCGCTCTCCGATACGAAGCTTGACTCCATGCCGAGAAACACGAAGCTGCTCGAATGGCTGAAGCTTATGAGAGATCCCGACGGCGGGGCCTACATCCAGGCCATAAGCGAAGGCACGAAACAGATGCTGGAAGAAATGACGGCGCTGGGCCTTCCTTCGCCGCTGTATCGTCTGTCCGAAAACGAGACGCTCGTCAAGCTCGAAAACAACGCCGAAGAGCGGGAAGCGCCCGTGACCGCCGGATAGAGCCGGACAGAAAATGAACAGAACGCATTTTTCTCTTTTCCCCGCCGGAGCGCAGCCGCTCTTCTCCCTCTCGGACACGGAAGGGTTTTTCTGCCTCATGGTGGACAACCTGGTCCAGTACATCGTAATCGTGATACTGCTCGCGGGAGTCATAGGCATGCCGAGAGAATCGGTGATTTCGTCCGTGCTGCCCGCCGTGGCGGTGTCTCTTCTGATCGGAAATCTCTACTACGCGTGGCTCGCCCAGAAGCTCTCGGCCGAGACGGGAAGGAGGGACGTGACGGCCCTTCCCTACGGAGTGAACACCATCTCGATGTTCGCCTTCATCTTTCTGGTGATGCTTCCCGCGAAGATTCTGGCACTCGAAAGCGGACTCGCGGAGGAGCAGGCCGCGACCGTGGCGTGGCGGGCGGGAGTGGCCGCGTGCTTTCTTTCCGGAGCGCTCGAGCTTGCCGGGTCGGCGGTCGCCGAGAGAATAAGGAAGGCCACCCCCCGCGCCGCGCTCCTGACGTCGCTTGCCGGAATAGCCATGGTGTTTCTCTGCATGGACTTCGCGGCGAGATGCTTCTCCTACCCGCTGGTCGCGCTGTTTTCCTTCGGAGTGCTTCTCTTCGCCCTGCTTTCGAGAACCCGTCTTCCGTTCGGAATCCCCGGCGTGGGTCTGGCCCTCGTCCTCGGCATGGCGGCGGCCTGGGTTCTCTCCGCCGCCGGGGCGCAGGAGGCGACGTCCGTTTCGGCGGGCGCGTTGTCCGAAGCGGCGGGAGACGTGGGCTTCTACGTTCCCGTGCCCGTGATAGGCGATCTCGCGGCCGGTCTCTCCGACCCCATCGTGCGCTCCGTGCTGATTCCCGTAGTGATTCCCATGGGGCTTTTCAACATCCTGGGGTCCCTCCAGAACATAGAGTCGGCGGAGGCCGCGGGAGATTCCTACCCCACGGGACGGTGTCTGGCGGCAAACGGCGTCGGGTCCGTGGCCGCATCCCTTTTCGGATCGTGCTTTCCGACCACCATCTACATAGGCCATCCCGGATGGAAGGAGATGGGCGCCAGAGGAGGATACTCGGTCATGAACGGGGTTTTCTACACGGCGGTTTCCGTTCTCGGGCTGGGGTCCCTGGTGGCCGCGCTCGTGCCCGTGGAGGCGGCGGGAATAATACTGATCTGGATAGGGCTCGTCATGACGGCGCAGGCGTTTCAGAGCACTCCCCGTGCCCACGCCCCGGCGGTCGCGCTCGGACTGCTGCCGGCGCTGGCCGCGTGGGCGACCCTGATCGTCTCCCAGACGGCGGCGACGCTCGCGGGGGCCGCGGGAGGTCTTTCGGCCGCGGCGAAGGCGTTTGAGAACCCCGGGGCGTTCGTCGCGGCGGGACTTCAGCTTCCAGGACTCGCCGCCCTCTCCCAGGGCTTCATGCTCTCTTCCATCGTCTGGGCCGCGGCGGCCGTCTGCCTGGTGGAGCGCAGGTTCGCCCGGGCGTCCGTCTGGATGGCCGCGGGAGCCGCGATGGCGTTTTTCGGCCTCATTCACGCGGGGGGCTTTTCCGCGGAGGGCTCCCTGGTCTACTCCCCCGGTTTCGGGGCGGGGGCGAAGTGGGCCGTCGGATACGCCCTGACGGCCGTCTTTTTCCTGACCGCGTCTTTCCTGGAGGGGGAAAGACGCTGAACGCTCCCGCCGGAAGCGGCGCGGCGGACGCGCGGAGAAGAATACGGAAATTCTACGACCTCCTCCGCGACGCCTACGGCCCGCAGGACTGGTGGCCCGCGGAAACCAGGTTCGAGTGCGCCGCGGGAGCGATACTCACCCAGAACGCCTCGTGGAAAAACGTGGAAAAGGCGATAGGCGCGCTTCGGGAAAACTCGATGCTCGACGCGGAGTCGATCAGGTCCGTTTCCGAAAAACGCCTCTCGTCCCTGATACGCCCCTGCGGGTACCACAACCTGAAGGCCGCCCGGCTGAAAAACTTCGCCGGCTTTCTTTTCGCAAGCTACGGGGGAGAGATGGAAAACATGCTCGGGGAAGACGCGGAAACGCTTCGCGAGGAGCTTCTGGGAGTAAACGGCGTGGGGGAGGAAACCGCGGACTCCATCCTTCTCTACGCTCTGGGAAAACCGGCGTTCGTCGTCGACGCCTACACGAAAAGAATCCTCTCGCGCCACGGGCTCGTCGCGAGGCGCGCGGGCTACGGGGAGACCCAGAAGCTTTTCACCGAAAGCCTCCCGCCGGACGCCCGGACGTTCAACGAGTACCACGCCCTGATAGTGAGGGCGGGAAAGCTTCACTGCTCGAAGACGGCCAGCTGCGCGGGATGTCCGCTCGAGGGCGACCCCCACGACCCGCGGCGAAGTCCCCTCGGGTGAGAGACGCGGGCGGATTTCGGGACGGACGCGGCCTTACTTTTTCGCGGATCTGGCGAATTCCACCACGGCGCCGAAACTCTCCGGGTTTCTTATGGCCAGTTCCGAGAGAGATTTTCTGTCGATCTCCACGCCCGACTTCCGCAGCGCGCCCATAAACGCGCTGTAGGAAAGCCCGAAGGGCCTCACCGCGGCGTTTATCCTCATGATCCACAGCGCCCTGAAATCCCTTTTCCTGCGCCGCCTGTCCCTGTACGAATAGGCGAGGGCCCGAAGCACGGTCTCCCTGGCCCTTCTGAAGTTGCTCTTTCGCCTTCCCCAGTACCCCTTGGCGAGCTTGAGAACCCTTTTCCTTCTCTTCCTGGAAGTCACTCCTCTCTTTATTCTCATGGCAGGTCTCCGTCTGCGCTGCGTCCCCGGCCTAGGCGTAGGGGACGTAGGTCTTTATTCTCCTGGCGGCGGCGCCCTCGATGAAGTCGGGGCCGAGCAGCCTCCTCATCCTCTTCGAGCTTTTCTTCACGTTTATGTGGCTTTTTCCGCCCTTGTTCCTTCTCACCTTCCCGCTTCCCGTCACGGAGAATCTCTTCGCCGCGCTGCGGTTGGTCTTCATCTTTGTCTTGGGCATGTTCCGCACCTCACTGTTTTCTCGTCGGGGCGAGAACCATTATCAGGTTCTTGCCCTCTATTTTCGGCTCCATGTCCACCGACGCCACGTCGGCTAGCTCCTCGCACACGTTCGCGGCCAGGTTGCGGCCGATGTCGGGGTGGACTATCTCCCTTCCCCTGAAGAATATCCTGAGCCTGGTCTTGTGACCGGACTCGAGAAAGTCCCTCATGCGGTTGACCTTGACGTTGAGGTCGTGGGCCCCGATGTTGGGACGGAACTTTATCTCCTTTATCGAACGGTCCTTGTGCTTTCTCGCGCTTTTCTGCTTCTTGAGCTCGTACTTGTACTTGCCGTAATCCATGAGCCTGCACACGGGCGGGTCGGCGCCGGACGATACCTCGACCAGGTCGACTCCCTTCTCCTCGGCGCTTCGAAGCGCGTCGTCGATGCCCATGATTCCAAGCTGTTCGCCCTCCGTGTCTATCACCCTCACCTCCCTGGCCCTGATTCTCCGGTTGACGCGGATCTCGGGCGCGCGTGGCTTGGGACTGCTTCTCCTCCTAGCTATGCCGCTTTACCTCCCTCCAGCCGTAAGGGTCGTTCTCCCCCGCCACCCTCTCGACGAAATCCCCGACCGAAAGCGCGGGCATCGCCTCCTGACCGTACCTCCTCGGAGCCACCGTCCCGGCTTCGGCCTCCCTGTCCCCCGCCACCAGCAGGTAGGGAATCTTCATGGTCTGCGCTTCTCTCACCTTGTATCCGAGCTTTTCGTTCCTGGTGTCCGTCTCCGCCCTGATTCCGCTTTCCCGAAGCGTCCCGCAGACGCGCTCGCAGTACTCCGCGTGCTCGCGTCCGACCGACGCCACCCTCACCTGCTCGGGACTCAGCCAGAAAGGAAACGCTCCCCCGTAGTGCTCTATCAGTATACCGAAAAACCGCTCGAGGGAACCGAATATCGCCCTGTGTATCATTATCGGGACGTGGCGCGCGTTGTCCTCGCCCGCAAACTCCATCGCGAACCGCTCGGGCAGGTTGAAATCTACTTGAATAGTGGAGCACTGCCAAGCCCTGCCGAGAACGTCCTTTATCTTGAGGTCTATCTTGGGACCGTAGAAGGCTCCGCCCCCGCGGTCCACTCCGTACTCGAGACCCGTCTCCGAAAGCGCCTCCTCTATGGCCTCCGTGGATCTCTCCCAGTTCTCCTCGCTTCCCACGAACCTGGCGGGGCGGGTGGAAAGGAATATCTCGTAGTCGTCGAATCCGAAGGTGCGGAGAAAGTCCATGGTGAGCTCGAGCACCCCGGAAACCTCCTCCCGTATCTGGTCCGGGCGGCAGAATATGTGCGCGTCGTCCTGGGAAAACCCCCTGACCCTCATGAGTCCGTGGAGCACTCCCGATCTTTCGTACCTGTACACCGTGCCTATCTCCGCCCACCGAAGCGGAAGGTCCCTGTAGCTTCTGGTCCTGGTCTTGTACACCAGTATGTGGAAGGGACAGTTCATGGGCTTTATCTGGTAGTCCGAGGTCTCGACCTCCATGGAGGAGAACATGTTCTCCCTGTAGAAGTCCACGTGGCCGCTCGAGCGCCACAGGTCGAGCTTCGCCATGTGGGGGGTGTAGAGCATCTCGTAGCCGCGCGAGACGTGCTCCTTTTTCCAGAAGTCCTCGATCACGCTCCTGACGCGCGCGCCCCTGGGATGCCAGAGAACGAGGCCCGGGCCTATGTCCTCGCTCACGCTGAAAAGATCGAGCTCCCTGCCGAGGCGGCGGTGGTCCCTCTTCTTGGCCTCCTCGAGGCTTTTCAGATGCGCGCGGAGATCCTTGGGGTTCCAGAACGCCGTCCCGTAGATTCTCTGCAGCATGGGGTTGTTCTCGTTTCCCCTCCAGTAGGCCCCGGCGGAGCTCGTGAGCTTAAACGCCCTGACCAGTCCGGTTTCGGGAACGTGGGGTCCGCGGCACAGGTCGTACCAGTCCGTCTGGTCGTAGAGGGTTATCTCCTCGTCCCCGGGAAGGTCGTTTACGATCTCCACCTTGTAGCTCTCTCCCGCCCCGGAGAAGGCCGCGAGGGACTCTTCCCGCGACACGGTCTTTCTCGTGACGGGGCTGTTTTTCTTCGCTATCTGGAGCATCTTCGCCTCTATGTTCTCGAGGTCCTCGGGGGTGAAGCCTCTGGGAAAGTCGAAGTCGTAGTAGAAGCCGTTTTCTATCACGGGACCTATGGCGACCTTCGCCTCGGGGAAAAGGGACTGCACGGCTTCGGCGAGAACGTGGGCGGCGGTGTGGCGCAGGAGTCCCAGACCTTCCTCCGTGTTCTTCCCGACCGCAACCAGCTCGCAGTCGCCCTCCACGCGGTGGTGGAAGTCGACCAGCTTTCCGTCCACAAGCGCGCCCACGGCCTTTTTCTTCGCGCCCAGGGCGTCGAGCATCTCTCCGACCGTCGTTCCGGCCGGAAACTCGGCGCCTGCGCCTTCGAAACTCACCCTTACGTCCAAGATCCCTTCATCCTTCGAAAAATGGTGAGCACGGCAGGAATTGAACCTGCGACCCCTTGCACGTCAAGCAAGTGCTCTGCCCCTGAGCTACGTGCTCAAAAACCCTGTATTTTCTTTCAACGGCGGCCCGTTGTCAAGCGGTGTTACGGGCGTGTTGCGGGCGGCGGGAGAGGGAAAACCGCAAGGCGGATTCCCGGGTTCGTCGCGACGATCGGGTGCGGCCTGGAACCGCGGTCGCGGCCTCCCGAAAAGCCCTTCGGCGCAACTTGACGCAAAGAACAAACCGACCCATATTATCTGATTGCCGCGGGACGAATACGCTCCGCGAAGGAGAATCGCAACGCGCGAGCGTCTCGCGCGCCCGGCAAACCGTGACGACACCTAAACTCATGCAATACGCAAGACCCGCGATAAAACGGGCGGTAAACAAACTGCTGGAAACCGCGGGACGGGAGAACTGGGACGGCGAGGACGCGCTTGCCGTGGCTCCCGAAACCGTCAGACTCGCGGAAAAGCTTGCGGACCTGTTTCCGGGGTCCGTGGAACCGCCGGACGTTTCCGCGTCTCCGCACGGAGAAATCGACTTCGACTGGGTCTCGTCGAAAAACGTCATGCTGACCTTGTGCGTGTGTCCCTCCGGGGAAATAGCGTTCGCGGGTCTGTTCAACGGCTCGGAGATTCACGGGGAAGAGCCCTGGGCGGAGACGGACCCGCTGCCGCATGCCGTGGAAACCTGTTTCGACATGCTGAGGGAAAACACGATTTCGGAAACGGGGAAACAGGGAACGCCCGCTTGAGAACATCCGCGGTTTCGGGTAGCTTGGGGGTTGCCTCGGGGCCGGGGAGCAAGAAATCAGGACAGGAACGGCGCCGCTATCCGGGAAACCATACTCAGCACCGACTTCATCGAATCCGACCGGCCGAAAAGCGGCAAGGTGAGAGAGATCTACGACCTGGGAGAAAATCTCCTGATCGTGGCCACCGACCGCGTCTCGGCCTTCGACGTCGTACTTCCCCAAGGCGTGCCGGGAAAGGGACGCGTGCTGACCCGCCTCTCGGAATTCTGGTTCCGCGAGACCGCGCACATCGTCCCCAACCACATGATCTCGACCGACCCGGCGGATTTTCCGAAACGGTTCCGGGTCCACTCCGAGAAACTCGCCGGAAGGTCCATGCTGGTCGAAAAGACCGAGCCCCTTCCCGTCGAGTGCGTGGTGAGGGGTTATATCAGCGGTTCGGGATGGGAGGAGTACGTAAAGACGGGTTCGGTCTGCGGGATAGAACTCCCCCCTAGTCTGCTGGAATCCCAGAAGCTTCCCGAGCCGATATTCACCCCGGCTACGAAGGCCGAGCGGGGAAGCCACGACGAGAACGTGTCTTTCGAAAAGGTGGAGGAGACGGTCGGGGGCGAACTGGCGAGAAGGGTCAGGGAGAAAAGCGTCGCGCTCTACCGGGCCGCGGCCTCCCTCGCGGAGAAAAAGGGCGTGATAATAGCCGACACGAAGTTCGAGTTCGGAATCGCGGGAGACGGCGGGCTTCTGCTGATAGACGAGGCTCTCACCCCTGACTCCTCGCGCTTCTGGCCCGCCGACGGCTACCGCCCCGGGCGCGCGCAGAGAAGCTTCGACAAGCAGTTTGTGAGAGACTATCTCATGTCCTCGGGCTGGGACAGGCGGCCTCCCCCGCCCGACCTTCCGCCCGACATAGTGGAGAGAACCCGGGAAAAATATCTGGAGATTCTGAACATCTTCTGCGGGTAGCGAGCCGATGGGAAAGACATCCTCGCCGTGCAACGGCGTATGCATTCTGGACGAAGACACGGGACTCTGCGTCGGGTGCCTGCGCACATCCGAGGAGATAGCGGGATGGGAGGAGTTCTCCGACGCCGAGCGGGGGGAAATCATGGAGAGGATATCCGAGCGGGAGGCGGAGCGGAACGAATGAGGTCGGTAAGCGTCCTGGGCTGCGGGTGGCTCGGGCTTCCGCTCGCGGTCAGGCTCCTTGAGGAAGGATTTTCGGTAAGGGGCTCCTCGAGGGATCCCGGAAAACTCCCCGGGCTCAAGGCAAAGGGAATAGAGCCGTACCTGGTGAACCTGGATCCCGGGATGGACGGAGAGGATGCCGACCGTTTTCTTTCCTCGGACATACTCTTCGTCAATTTCCCCCCTCCGAGAAGAGACGACGCGGAGGACTACCTCGAAAGGCAGATCGGGAGTCTTCTCGACGCGATTCCCGAGCCCAGGGGCAAGTGGATCATATTCGCCGGCTCGACTTCCGTTTATCCGAACACAAACGGCGTCGTGAGGGAGGAGGACGCCGCGGACCCCGAAAAGCCTTCCGGAAAAGCCCTTCTCCGGACGGAGAAAGCTCTTTTCGACCACCCCGAGACCGACACGACAGTGATAAGGTTCTCGGGACTCGTGGGATACGACAGGGCCCCGATAAACTCGATAAGGAAAAAGAAACTCGTGCTGGACCCCGACTGTCCGCTCAACCTCATACACCGCGACGACTGCGTGGGCATAGTCCTGAGGACAATCGCCCTCGACGCCAGAAACACGACTTTCAACGCGACCTGCGACGGGCATCCGACCAGAAGGGAGTACTACTCCCGCGAGGCCCTCAGGCTCGGCGTGGAGCTTCCGGTCTTCGAAAGCGGGGCGGGGCGGCCAAGGTACAAGATAGTCTCGAACGAAAAGCTCAGGGAAAAGCTGGGATACGAATTCGTCCATCCCGACCCGCTTCGCATAACGGAGCGAGGATACTGATTATCCGAAAACCGCGACGAGGAGAGATTTTTCCGGGAATCTCCGGCGGCGGCTTATGTATAATGTTCAAGAAACGTTGAGGTGAAGAAATGAGCGTACAAGCCGATTACGCCGAAGTCGCATGCCCTGAAGTTTCCGGCTCGAGCGATGTCAGGGTTTTCAATGTCTACTGCGACGAAAGCTGTCATTTGGAACACGACCGTATCCCGACCATGGCATGGGGAGCCGTCTTCTGTCCGATTAATGAAACGCGGGCCGTCTCCGAGTCTGTACGCGCGCTCAAGGCAGAACACGGCCTCGCGACAGATTTCGAGGCGAAATGGACCAAGATGTCACCCGCGAAAACAGACTTCTATCTTTCGCTGGCGGACCTGTTTCTTGCAAGCGGACAACTTCGGTTTCGAGGGCTCGTGGTGCCCGACAAGAGCCTGCTTGACCACTCGAGCTTCGATCAGTCGCACGATGACTGGTACTACAAGATGTATTTCATCATGCTGCGCCCCGTTCTCTCGGACCATAATCGCTACCGCATATATCTGGACATAAAGGACACTCGCGGCGGAGCGAAAGCACACAGGCTGCACAAGGTTCTGTCAAACAGCCTTCGCGATTTCAGTTGCCAGCGTATTGAACAAGTACAGCAGATGCGCTCGCACGAAAGCGAACTGTTGCAGATAACCGACCTGCTGACCGGCGCGCTTACCTACGCCAACCGAGGACTTGCAAAAAACGCGGCCAAAACCGCCGTAATCGCGCGGCTCCGCAGCAAGCTCGGGCCGAACGCGCTTTCCCGAACCTCGTCCCGGAATGCCTCAAAGTTTAACATTCTTGTCTGGAACCCCGGGAATAAGACAAAATGACACCGCCGGACCTCCTGCTGTTGGAGGACTTCAACGGCGACTGGAACACATATGTGGATGAGCTTTACCGCATCTTCATGACGGAGGTCGCGCTGGGAGGATTGCGCTTCCGCAACAGGAAAGTGAATTGCAGACGCAAAGAGGAAACATTCGGACGCTGGGCTTCTTTCTGGCACCTGACGCAGCACGGGCCTGTTGAGGAAGACCGCCTCCCTGACTTGCGACGTTGCGAACGCATCCGCTGGGTTCGGTGGACAATAGAAAACGCACTTGCCTGTCCCCATATTGACGAATGGCAGAACCGGCGGGGCGAAGAGACAAGCACCCTGCTATGGTACCGGGAGGAATATCTTGTGGTGCTGGCAGAACGCAAGGACTACTGGCTGCTGAAAACCGCCTACTGTACGGACCCGTCCCACAGAGGAACTTCCAGACTGCGTCGCGAGCGTGATGACTGGTTCAGGGAAAACCCGGGACAAAAAAGCTGAGGCCGCCCGTAGGACGACCTCGAATGCTCCTCCTACGCATGGCAGGTGAGTCATTTAAAATATATTCTTGACGGATTAAAATGTCAACAGTTTTGTTAACACCTTTCCTGCCGCGTTGTTGAAGGCGAACCTGGCGAGGGCCTCGCGGCGGACGCTTTCGGGGTTTTCCGGCCGCGAGGGAAAAAAACGAGCTCACAGCAAGCCCGTGAGCGGCCGTTCGCGAGCGAACCCTTACCTGGCTACCCAGGAAAAACGCGGTTCCGGGGCGCGTCGTGGACCGCGGCCGCGGCGGTGGAGCTCGTGAAAGGTGCTCACCGTCATTTTCGCGCGGGCGGCGAAGTGTCCTTCGACCCACAGCTCAATCGGGTAGCGGGTTCCTTACCGTATCTTCATTACGGAGATAGTGCAGGGTGAACTATGATTCCGAGGTCTGCCGGTAAGTTGCCGTCGACATCCAGAAACAAACGAACGCTGGTCCGCGTTTTGGCACTTGACTCAAGAGGGTCCAACAGAAGAAGAACGCATTTACGAGCCTCGATGCTGCGAGCGCATCCGCTGGATACGCTGGACTATCGAGAATGCGTTGAATCATCCCCGTATTGATGAATGGCAAAACCGCAGAGGTGGGAACCTCAATACTCTGCTCTGGTACAACGAAGAATATCTGGTGGTACTTGCCCAACGCCAAGGTTACTGGCTACTTGCAACGGCCTATGGAACGGAAAGACGCACACAATCAGAAAACTGCAGAAGGAACGGGACAAGTTTAGGCAAAAACAAATTTAAAAGAGCTGAGGCCGTCCAAGAAAGCTTGAACGACCTCGGATACTCCTCCTACGCATGGCAGGTGAGCTATGCAAAAGATAACAATTTATACAAATAAAGTCAAGGCGTTGTTAGTAGCTGTGGGGAGTTTTTCATGTTATACTTTGAACTATACAGGTCAATTTTCTCTTGACTGTGCGTCTGTGAGTTGAAGATACGCAGACAACTTGTGACATCTTATGCGCATTACCAGTCTCCACATAGAAAACTTCCGATCGATAAAGAATCTCGACATAGAACTTGGCGACACGACGGTTTTTATTGGCCCGAACAACGCGGGGAAAACTGCTATCCTCGATGCGGTACGAATAGCCCTGACCAGAAGATGGGGCCAGAGGGGAACAGGGTTCACCGAGTACGACGTCCATCTCGAAAATGAAGAAAGCGACCCGAAACAGTCGCCGGGAGTTTCCATTGAGCTTCGCGCGGAAGAACGGGAAAAAGGAGAATGGCCGACTGAACTGCGACAGGACCTTGGCAACATTGTCCTGCTCGACTCTGCCACGGGAGAAAATTCCATCTCCTTGCGCGTAAGTTGCGCCTGGAACGCCGAAGATGAAAGTTTTCAGCCCGTCTGGCAGTTTCTAAACGCCATGAGAGAACCGTTGATGGGCGAATCGGCGCGACGCATCAACCTGGAAAGTTTCTGGCGTTACCTTCCGGTATTTTACCTCGGAGCCCTGCGCGACGCGGACGACGAGTTCTCCTCGCGTTCTCAGTTCTGGGGACGCTTGCTCAAGGCGATGAACATACCTTCGGAGCTTGAAACTCAGGTGCAAAGCGCTCTCGACGAGCTAAACAGCAAGCTTCTTCAAGCCGACCCCCGGCTGAGGAAAATCGCCGATACGCTTTCCGGCGCAACCCGGGTCGCCGCTAGAAGCGGCGAAGGAGAAGTCGACCTTCGTCTCGTTCCGCTCAAATCCTGGGACCTGCTGTCGAAAGCGCAGATAATCATGCGAAACGAACGGAGCTGGCCCTGGCTTCCGCTTCAGCGGCACGGCCAGGGAGTGCAAAGTCTTTCCGTAATTTTTCTTTTCCAGGCGTTCGTCGAGCATCTTCTCTCCGAACTCTACGAAGCCGACAGCACACCGGTTCTCGCTCTCGAGGAACCCGAAACGCATTTGCACCCTCACGCGACGCGGACGCTGTGGGCTCACGTGAACGGCCTGCCCGGTCAGAAGATCATCACCACCCACTCTCCTTATTTCGTCCAGCACGTTTCCTTTCGCGACCTTCGCCTGGTCCGGCTCGCAGGCCAAGGAACCGAAGTCAGGTCGCTTCCTGAAAGTTTCTCGGCACGAAGAATTCCTCACGTCAAAGACATTGACGCCGTCGTCAACAGCAGCAAGGGACTTTTAAGGTACGAAAGAGTGGCGGAAACGCTTACGGTTCACGGCAGGCTCGAAGAGAATCTTTACAGAAAGTTGCTCAGCTGCTACGGCAAGCATCCAGAAAAGACGGAAGTGCACGAAAGACTGCGGGGTCTGTTGGAACGTTCTTCGGTTTTCATCAACGATGACGAACTGAGGAAACTCGAGACGTTCGCCCGCCGAATTCGAGGCGAGATATTTTTCGCGCACAGGTGGCTCATCGTAGAAGGTCAGGCGGAATACCTTTTAGTAAGCGCCCTGGCGCGGGAGATTGAATACGATCTGGACGAACACGGGATATCCCTCATCGACTCGATGAACAACGGAGACCCCAAGCTTTTCACGGCACTGGCCCAAGCTCTTGGAATTCCCTGGCTGGTCGTGCTCGACGGCGACGACGCGGGCAAAAAAAGAATCCGGGAAATAAAATCACGAATCGGCGACCCCGGTCTTGTAGAAGACCGTTGCCGTACACATTCGGCGGGAAATCTTGAAGAGCAACTTTTGCACGATGGGCTCGAAATCGCCCTTCGTTGCGCTCTCAAGAATGCCGGACATAACGACGCTCAGGACATTGGTCCGGACGAGCTTGAAAAACGTCTCAAGAACCATAAAACGGACTACGCGGCGGAACTGGCCCTGATGCTTCGCGGCAACTCGGCGCTCGCGTCCCGCATGCCGGAAGCTTTTCGCGACGCGATAGAAGATCTGGGGAGCCTCGAATGAACGACCGTCCTTTGGATATAGCTCTGGAAAACCTCTCGAAGATACAGCGCAGAGCGGCAGACTGGTACGGCGGTTCCTTGCTTGTACTCGCCGGGCCCGGTTCGGGAAAAACCCAGGTTCTCACCTGCCGCATCGCTCGGCTGCTCGATTCCTCGCGCGGCAAGAAGTTCAGAGTGCTCGCGCTCACCTTCACCAACAAGGCCGCCGACGAAATGAAAGAACGAGTCGCATCGTTCGTGCCCGGTCTTGAAGAACGCGCCACCATAGGGACCTTCCACAGTTTCTGCGCGCAGGTTCTCCGCCAGCACGGAGCGCACATCGGCATCAGACCCGATTTCACAATTTACTCCCGGGAGAACGACCGCCTTGCGGTGCTCGAAGACGCTCTGGCAAGAGAGTCTCCCGCGGGCGGCTCTGCGAACATTGATCGCTCGGGTTATCTCAAGTTTGTCGACCGCGCGAAAGCGCGACTGATCGAACCGGACGACATTGAAGACAGATTCAGGAGTCTGCCCGACCCGAAACGCGCCGCCGAGATTTATCGCGCGTACGAAGAAGAGCTCCGAGCGCTGAACGCTCTGGACTTCAACTCTCTCATATTCGAAGCGCACAGGCTCGTCGGAACGTTTCCCGTCATAGCGGAACATTACCGCGTATCCTACCCCTACTGGCTTATAGACGAGTTTCAGGACACCACTTCCGCGCAGTACCGGCTCGTTCGCGCCATGGCCGGGGAAGAGTTCCGAAACGTTTTCGCCGTCGCCGACGACGACCAGATCATCTACCGCTGGAATGGAGCCAGTTTCCGCCAGATTCAGCGGCTGCGCAAGGATTTCTCTCCGGAACTGGTACAGCTCCCGACCAACTACCGCTGTCCGGGCATCATAGTGAAAGCCGCAAACCGCCTCGTCGCCTACAACGTTGAACGCACAGAAAAGAAAAAACCGCTGGAGACGGGTAGAACCGAGTTCAAGTTTTCCAAAGAAAAACGCCTGCAGGTCCGCGAATTCAGTTCCGAAGAGGAAGAGGCCGACAAGATAGCAGGAGAGATAGCCGCCTGCGGGCCGAGTCAATGGAGCTGCATAACCGTTCTGGCGCGAAACCGCAGGTTACTCGCAAACATGCACGACATGCTTTTGGAAAAAGAAGTTCCGGCGGTCATCGCGCAACGCAGGGAAGATTTCCTCTCCCCGGAGTTCAGATGGCTTGTGGCCTGCATAACGCAGGTTCTCAGGCCGCTTGACCGTCGCAACGCAGGAGTTCTGGTCGAAGCTTACAATCGGGTCGCCGGGATTGACGTCGACATCGACCATGTGGTCTCCCGAGCGGAGATAAGCGGCGAGAGTTATCTTGACGCATGGCTTGGAGAAGCCGAGAAGGCAGATAGCGGAAACGGTGCTTCCCCGAGCGGCCTACTGCTTGAACCTGTCAGGCGTCTCTCCCTCAACTCATCGTCGGTGAGAAAACCGATTGACGATATCGTCGGCAGTTTCGACTCGCTTCTATCAAACGGCAAGGCGGGCCGCGACGGCGACCTTTCGGAAGATATGGCGGCGTGGCGGGAAATCACCCGCAACATCGGAAAACTTCACGGCAGGAGCATTCCGCTGAATCAGTTCCTCCAGCAGCTTCAGCTACGCTCCAAGGAACCTTCCCCCGGTCCCGAATCGGTCGCCCTGATGACTATACACGCCGCCAAAGGACTGCAGTTCGACATTGTCTACGTAATAGGTCTCGCGGAAGAGATCATGCCTTCTTACCAGAGCCTCATAAAAGGCGACTACAGTCCCGAAATGGAGGAGGAACGGAGAAACTGCTTTGTCGCCATCACGCGCGCGAAAGAACGCCTCGTCCTGAGCAGGGCCGACAGGTACTGGAACTATCCGAAGGAACCGTCCAGATTTCTGGTGGAAATGGGACTGGCCCGGTAGTTCCGTCAAAGCGTCTCAAGCCGCCGGGAGGACAAAGCAACTCCAAGCCCGAGGTTCGGGAATCCTTCAGCAGTCCGTCGGAGATTGTCCGCTTCCCCGCGGAGAATTTTTTCGCGCGGGAATTTTGGTTATAATTCACGCACGACCGCGAGCAGGTGAAAACGAAATAAGAATGTCCCGCACATCGAAGACCCGCCGAACCGACATCCGTCCTCCGGCGCAGAAAAGCGAAATCCGCGACCGAAGTTCCACGGGAGAAAAGGCCCCGCTTTGAGGAAAGCGGCCGAAGCGTCCATGGACGGAGTCAGGGAACTCGAACTCGAAAACATAGAGGCCGTGAAGGTTCTCTACGGGGAGCTCAACTCGAACCTCAAGGAAATAGAAAGCGAGTTCGACGTAAGCATCCACACCCGGGGAAACAAGATCACCCTTCGGGGAGAGGAGGAGAAGACCGCCGGGGCCGGGGCGCTCATGGGACAGATGTACTCCCTCATAGAGAAGGGCTACGTTCTCCAGCCCTCGGACATAAAGGTGGCCAAGAGGGTTCTGGAGGAAGAAAACGCCTCGCTCGAGGAGATTTTCCTCGACACCGTCTGCATCTCCGTCCGAAAGAAGATAATAAGCCCCAAGACCATCAACCAGAAGCTCTACATAGACGCCATAAGGAGAAACGACATGGTGTTCGGAATAGGCCCCGCGGGCACGGGCAAGACCTACCTGGCGATGGCGATGGCGGTTTCGGCGTTCACGGGCAGGAAGGTGAACAGGATAGTGCTCACGAGGCCCGCCGTCGAGGCGGGAGAGAAGCTGGGATTTCTCCCCGGAGACCTGCAGGAGAAGGTGAACCCGTACCTCAGACCCCTTTTCGACGCCCTCTACGACATGATGGACTTCGAGCGGGCCAACAGCCTCCTCGAGAGAAACGTGATCGAGATCGTCCCCCTGGCGTACATGAGGGGAAGGACGCTGAACGACGCCTTCATAATCCTCGACGAGGCGCAGAACACCACCGCCACGCAGATGAAGATGTTCCTCACGAGGATGGGATTCGGCTCGAAGGCCGTGGTCACGGGAGACGTCACCCAGATAGACCTCTCCCGGGAGCAGAACTCGGGACTCGTGGAGGCGGCGGACATCCTGGACGGAATAAAGGGAATAGAGTTCGTCGGCTTCTCCAAGGCGGACGTCATAAGACACCCGCTCGTGATGAAGATAATAGACGCTTACGAAAAAATTAAGGACCGCGCGGGGTGACCCCGGGCCGTCCGAAACGACCGGAGAAAACACGATGAAGAAAACATCCGTATTTTTGCTGGCCTTCGCCTTTCTCGCTGCTTCCTGCGGAAAATGGCAGGACCCGTCGACCTCCATGGTGTCGGCCGACAAGTCCGTGGCGGTCCTGCTGCTCAACCCTTCGGTGTACTCGATGCAGGAAGTGCGGGTGAAGGGCAAGGTGTGGGAAATGGTCTCCTCCGAAGAGGGGGGAGAACCGACCGCCTTCAAGCTCGCCGACAGCGACGGGAACTACATAAAGGTGACCTGGAGCGGGGAAGCATCTTTCGCCGAAGGGGACATAATAGAGGCCGAGGGGCTTTTCGACAACAACTACGTGTCCTCGGAAAGCAGGTTCGATCCCACCCTCGCGGCGAAAAAGATAAGGGTTCTCAAATCGGAGCGCCGGTAGGGGCGGAATAGCGGCGGGCGGCCGAAGGAAAAAAGCCGGGTCAGAAGCAGGGTTCGGCGAGCTCGACGTACATGTCCCGGGCGGGTCCCACGGAAACCATCCACACGGGAACTCCCGTGAGCTCCTCCACTCTCCTCACGAAGCGAAGCGCGTTTTCGGGAAGGTCCCCGGGACTTCTCGCCCCTCCCAGGTCCTCCCGCCAGCCGTCGAGCTCCTCGTAGCGGGGCTCGCAGTCCGCCAAGGCCGAAAGGCTCGCGGGAAACTCGTCGGTGACCGAACCGTTCCGTCCGTAGCCCGTGCATATCTTGACCTTCGCGAACCCCGAGAGCACGTCGAGCTTGGTGAGCGCGAGGGCGGATACCCCGTTGGTTCCGATCGAGTAGTTGAGAGCCACGGCGTCGAGCCACCCGCACCGCCTGCTCCTCCCCGTCGTGGCCCCGTACTCGCCCCCTTCCCTTCGAAGCGCCTCCTGTATCTCCCCCGATTCCTCCGTGGGAAAGGGGCCTTCCCCCACCCTGGTGGCGTAGGCCTTCGACACTCCCACTACCGAGCCCACGAGGCCCGCGGGGGCTCCCGTTCCCGAAAACACGCCCCCGAGTCCGGCGTTCGAGGACGTGACGTAGGGATAGGTGCCGAAATCGACGTCGAGCAGCGAGCCCTGGGCTCCCTCGAACAGAATCCGCTTTCCCTCCCGCGAGCTTCGCCGCACGACGGCCGCCGCGTCGGTCATGAAAGGCCGAAGCGCCTCCCCGTAGGCCGCGTACTCCTCGTAGACCTCCGCGGGGTCGAGCGGGTCGGAGCCGAGAACCCGCTCGATGTAGGCGTTTCTCTCCGCCATGACGGTCTCGAGCCGCGCGCGGAAGCTTTCGGGCTCCGCGATGTCCAGCAGCCGGAACCCGCGGCGCGCGTACTTGTCCTCGTAGACGGGACCTATGCCCCTGCCCGTCGTGCCTATCCTGCGGCCGCGGAGCCGCTCCTCGCGAAGAACGTCTATCTTCCTGTGGTAGGGCATTACGACGTGGGCCCTCTCGCTCAGAAGAAAGTTGGAAGGACTCACGGAATAGCCCGCGGAGCGAAGCCCCTTCATCTCCCCGGCGAGCACCGCGGGGTCCACCACCGCGCCGTTTCCTATGAGGGAGAGGCCGTTTTCCCTGAGTATTCCCGAGGGCACGTGGTGGAGAACCGTCTTGCGTCCGTCGACGACTATGGTGTGGCCCGCGTTGTTTCCCCCCTGGTACCTCACCACCAGGTCCGCCCGCTCGGCCATGAGATCGACTATCCTTCCCTTGCCCTCGTCCCCCCACTGGGTTCCGAGAACCACCACGCCCGCCAACCCTACAGTCCTCCCCGCAGAAGCTCTTCGAGGTTCGAAAACTCCCTGGTCGACCCGCTTCGCGACTCCACGAGCCTTATCCTGGAAGAGGACTCGAGCTTTATGATCCCGTAGGTGGTCAGGGAGCCTATGTCGACGTCGCCGGACAGCTCGGGGGAGCCAGCGAGGTCCGCGTAGCTTCCCTCGAGATCGAGTATGACCTTGAAGTTGCTCGAGCGGAGCCACTCGGCGAGCCTTATGGCCTTGGCCCGAAGCTTCCTGCTTTTGGGCACCACTATGAAATGGACCTGGTTGTCGTCGACGCTGTTCTTCGTGCCGGCCATCAGCACCTCGGCGTCTATGGCGAAGCCCGCGGCGGGAACGCTGTGGCCGAAGCACCTGGTGAGCCCGTCGTACCTGCCCCCCGTGACGAGCGAGTCGGGAGTCGCCGAAGACAGAACCTCGAAGGTGACGCCCGTGTAGTAGTCGAATCCCTTCACTTCCACCAGGTCCACCAGTATGTCGCACTCGACCTTGTATTCCTCGAGCACGGCCAGGACCGACAGGATCTCCTCCACCCAGGGGCGGAAGCTCTCGATCTTCGCCGCCCTGCGCAGGACTCCCGCGTCGCCGTAGTAGTCCGAGAGCGAGAGAAGGACGTCCTTCACGTCGCCCGGAATCGCCGAGGGCCCGACAATGTTCCCTATCCGCTCCTGGTCCTTCTTGAGCAGGGCGGAGACGAGTTCGTCCCTGACGTCCCCGGCGTGGGCGAGTATGGCGTCGAGAATCCCCACGTGGCCGAGATTGAGGGTTATGTTCTTGAGACCCAGGCGGTTGAGCGACTTGACCGAAAGGGCGATTATCTCCGAGTCCCCTTCGCCCGCCTCGAGGCCCGCAAGCTCGCAGCCGAGCTGGAAGACCTCCCTCTCCTTGCCGCTTCCCTTCTCCTCGTACCTCACCACCCGGCCCGAGTAGCAGAGCCGAAGCGGGTACCTGTGGTCGCGGAGCCGGGTGGCGACCATCCTGCCTATCTGGGGGGTTATGTCGGGGCGCAGCACCACTATCTCGCCCGTGTGGGGGTCGACGAACTTCATGAGCCTGTGCTTGAAGTTCTCCCCTATGCCGAGCGACAGGGTGTCTAGATGCTCGAAAAGCGGGGTGATGACCTTGCGGTATCCCCAGCAGGAGAACTCCTCGAGAAGCCCCGTTTCGATCTTGCGCAGGTTCTCGGCCCTGACGGGACCGAAATCCTTCACCCCCTGGGGGAGCGTGAGGAACTTATTCATCGGGAAAGCTCACCTGCGTCACGGAAATTATGTGCGGTATGGAGGAGATCTTCCCCATCACCTCTTCGCCGACCTCGGTGTCGACGTTGGTGAACACTATGGCCTGCCCGCCGACGGACTCCCTTCCCAGGTGCATGCGGCCGATGTTGATTCCGTTCTCCCCGAGAACCGAGCACATGAAGCCTATGAAGCCCGGGCGGTCGTAGTTGCGGCTCACGAGCAGAAAGCCCTCGGGGACGACGTCTATGTCCACGCCGTCGACGTTCACTATGCGCCCGTCGCGCTCGCCCAGCACGCTGCCGGAGACGCTGCCGGTCTCCTCCCTGGTCTTCACCTTCACGGTGACGAGGTTCCTGTAGCGCACCGAGGCGCGGGACCTGGACTCGACCACCTTTATCTTCCTGTCCTCGGCCACCGAGGGGGCGTTCACGTAGGTGACGGGCGCGGACATTATCTGTCCCAGAAATCCCTTTAGCACCGCGACGGTCATGTGCTTGGACTCCATCTCCGCCGCCTCGCCCTCGTAGATTATCTCCACCCGCCGCGCCGCCCCCCGCCGCAGCTGTCCGTGGAGGCTTCCCATCCTCTCGCAGATCGACAGGTAGGGCCCCACCGCCGCCAGCTGCTCCATGGTGAGAGACGGCATGTTGACGGCGTTTCTCACCACTCCCCTGCGCGCGAAGTCCATTATCTGCTCGGCCATCGTCACTCCGACCTTCACCTGGGCCTCCTCCGTCGAGGCTCCGAGGTGCGGGGTGAGCACTATGTTGTCTTCGACCGAAACAAGGGGGTTTTCGGAAGACACGGGCTCGGTCGTGTAGACATCGAAGGCCGCCCCGCCGACCTTTCCGCTCCGAAGCGCCTCGGCCATGTCGGCCTCGTTCACTATTCCCCCGCGGGCGCAGTTTATCACTATCACCCCTTCCTTCATCTTTTCGAACGCCTCGGCGTCGATGAGGTTCTCGGTCTCGGCCGTGAGCGGGGTGTGGACGGTGACGACGTCGGCGCGGGCGAAAAGCTCGTCGAGGGAGACCAGTTCCATTCCGAGCTTCTTCGCCGCGTCGCGGCTGAGGTACGGGTCGTACGCCACGGCCTTCATCCTAAGGCCCTTGGCCCTCTCGGCCACGAGCTTTCCTATGTTCCCGAGCCCCACGAGCCCTATGGTCTTTCCGAAGACCTCGACTCCCCTGTACCTGTTTCTCTCCCACTTTCCGGCCCTCACCGACGCGTGGGCCTGGGGAACCCTCCTGGCGAGGGATAGAAGAAGGGTTATGGTGTGCTCGGCGGTGGTTATGGAATTGGACTCCGGGGTGTTCATCACCGCGACGCCGTTTTTCGTAGCGGCCTCGACGTCTATGTTGTCGATTCCCACTCCCGCGCGGCCTATCACCCTCAGGTTTCCCCCCGCGGCCCCTATCACCTCGGCCGTCACCTGCGTGGCGCTCCGCACGACCAGCCCCTCGTAGTCCCCGATTATTTCCAGAAGCTCTGCGGGGGAAACGCCCCCGCGTTCGTCCACCTCGATTCCTTCGGCGGACTTCAGAAGCTCGAGACCCTGCTTCGCGAGTCCGTCCGTGACCAGTATTTTCAAGAGATTCCTCCGGCGAGAGCCCGACAGCGGTTCGGTAAGATAATAGTTAAGCGGCGGGCAATGTCAATCGGTCGGGCGGCGGGGAGGCGGGGCGGGGGACCCGCGGCGGAGCGATTGTTAAAGGGGGCGGTTTGGGTTAAGCTAACCTGCCGTAATGAAAGAAGAAGCAGGCATGAGATTCCTCGAGCACGCCGAGGAGCTTCGCAGGAGGATAATATACTCGCTTCTGGCCGTGGCCGCGCTGTTCGTCCCCTGCTACGCCTTCTCCGGGCGGATATTCGACCTGCTGATGGGACCGGTGATAAGGAGCCTGCCCGAGGGAAGCTCGCTCATATTCACCCGCCCGGCGGAGGGATTCCTGGTCTACCTCAAGGTGTCGCTTTTCGCGGCGTTCTGCCTCTCCTTTCCGTTCGTTCTCTACAACGCCTGGCAGTTCGTCTCCCCGGCCCTCTACAGGAACGAGAGGCGGGTGGTGGTGCCGCTGGTGGTTTTCGGAACGCTGTTTTTCGCGGCGGGAGCGGCGTTCTGCTACCTGGTCGCCGCCCCCCAGGGACTTCGCTTCCTGCTGGGGGAGTACACCACGCAGTACGTGCAGGCGCTTCCCGGCGTGAGGGACGCCTTTTCGTTTCTCACCGCCCTCATGCTCGGGTTCGGCCTGGTGTTCGAGTTTCCGCTCATAATCTTCATACTGGCGAGACTGGGGCTCGTGACCTCGGGGTTTCTGGCCCGGCAGAGAAAGTACGCCCTGCTCCTGGGCTCGGTGCTCGCGGCCTTCATCACCCCGACCACCGACGCGGTGTCCATGATGTTCATGCTGGTTCCCCTTTTCATTTTCTACGAACTGGGAATATTGATAGCCTGGGCGTTCGGGAAGAAAAAGCCGGAGACCGCGGAGAGAGAAGACGAGACGTTCGAGTGAAGATAAAGACCTGACCCCTTGGGCCGGGAACGTTCCGCGCGCGGGCGGAAAAAGAGGAGGAGAGAAGATGGCGACCCGAAAAAGACCGAAGGACCTGAAACACCCCGTAACCTACAGGCGCGAGAACGGAAAGTTCGACATCGACTGGTACCTCAAGGAGGAGCGGACCGGCTGGGTACTGCCGACCGTGCTTCGCGAGCAGGCGGCGAAGTACGGCAAAAAGCCCTTTCTGCAGTTCGGCTACAGAAAGCCGATGAGCTTCCACCAGACGAACCGCCTGGCCAACCGCGCGGCCAACGCGCTTTCGGACATGGGGGTTGGGAAGGCGGACAAGGTGGCCGTCTACATGCCGAACTCCGACGACTACGTGATAACCTGGTTCGGAATCCTCAAGGCCGGGGCGGTGATGGTTCCCGTGAACACCGCCTACAAGATGGATTTTCTGGAATACGTAATAGACAGCTCGGACTCCGAGGTGCTGTTCATAGCCGAGGAGTACCTCGACAGAATGCCTCCCGTAGCGAAGAACCTGCCGAAGCTTCGCCGCGTCGTCGTGTGGACGAGAAGCGGGGAGCGGAAGTTCAGAAGGCACGGGTACAGGTTTCGGAACATGATCTCCTACGCGGAATTCATCGAATCGGGCTCGGCGAAGGAACCGAAAGCGGAGATAACGTTCATGGACTACGCGAGGCTCATGTACACCTCGGGCACGACGGGGCGCTCGAAGGGAGTGATGAGGCCTTCGGCCGCGGACTACAGCAGCGCGCGCAACTACGCGGAGATAATGGACGTGGGGGAGAACGACGTGTGCTTCACGTGCCTTCCTCTTTTTCACTCGAACGCCATGGTGATGACCGTCTACCCCGCCCTCATAAAGGGGGCGAAGGCGGTGGTCGAGGAGAAGTACAGCTCGAGCAACTTCTGGAAGTGGATAGTCGACCACGGGGTCACCAAGTTCAACATAGTGGGAACGATGGCCTACTTTCTCTGGAACACGCCTCCCGCGCCGGAGGAGAAGGCTCACAACGTGAAGCTCGTTCTGGGCTCTCCCGCCCCGCACGACATGATAGAGGAGTTCATGAAGAGGTTCGGGATAAAGTTCATGGAAGGCTACGGACTCACCGAAATAGGCCAGTGCACGTGGATGAGGCCGGGGGAACCCTTCCGCGTGGGCTCCTGCGGAAAGGAGGCTCCGAACTACGAGATAAAGATAGCGGACCCGGAGACCGACGAGGAAGTTCCGAGGGGAGAGATAGGGGAGATCATAGTCCGCCCGCGGATACCGAACGTGATGCTTCACCACTACCACAAGATGCCGGAGAAGACCGTGGAGGATTTCCGGAATTTCTGGTTCCACACGGGCGACGCGGGGAGGATGGACAGGGACGGCTACATCTATTTCGTCGACAGGGTGAAGGACTACATAAGGAGGCGGGGGGAGAACATAAGTTCCTTCGAGGTGGAGAAGATAGTGAACTCCCACCCGGACGTTAAGGAGTCGGCGGCCATAGGGGTGAAGTCCGAGGCGGGGAAATACGCCGAGGACGAGCTCATGGTGCTGGTGATAGCGGAGAAGGGAAAGAAGGTCGAGCCCGAGAAGCTGCTCTCCTGGCTCGAACCGCGGATGCCCTACTTCATGATTCCTAGATTCATAAGGTTCGTGGATTCGTTTCCGAAGACCGGCACCCAGAGGACCCAGAAGAACAAGCTTCGGGAACAGGGAGTCACGAAGGACACCTGGGACATGGTGAAAGCGGGCTACAAGCTCAAGAGATAGGCGGAGAGGTCTTGAGGACGAGAAACCGGATTCTTTCGCTCGCGACGCTTTGCGCCACCCTGCTCTGGAGTCATCCCGCGCTTCCGCACGGCGGGGGTCTCGACAAGCAGGGGTGCCACGCCGACCGCAAAACCGGGGAGCGACACTGTCATCGGGGTCCCGACTCGGAGAACCGGAAGAAATCCCACGAAGGCTTGAAGTACAACCGCAAGGAGTGGCTTCCCAGGTGGGGAGACGCGGACGGCGACTGCCAGAACACGCGGCACGAAGTGCTTATAGAGGAATCGCTCGTTCCCGTGACTCTTTCCGAGAACGGCTGCCGGGTGGTTTCGGGAAAGTGGGCGGACCCTTATTCGGGGAGAGTCTTCACGGACCCGAGGGAACTTGACGTGGACCATCTCGTTCCGCTCAAGGAAGCTCACGTGAGCGGCGGAGCGCACTGGAGCACGCGGAGGAAACGGAGTTTCGCGAACGACCTGTCTTATCCAGACACTCTCATCGCGGTTTCAAGGCGGGAAAACCGGGCGAAAGGCGCAAAAGACCCCGCGAGATGGCTCCCGTCGAATCGGGGTTATCACTGCGAGTACGTTCGTTCGTGGAAGCGGGTCAAGAACATATGGGGACTCGGAAGCGACTCGCGTGAAAGAGAGAGAATCGGGGAAATTGAAAGAAAGTGCCGGTGAGAAAGTTTTCACTATCTGATTTTTTGCTCGTTCACAGTTTCAGGCATCCACTCGCTTGAACGACAAAGGACCAAACGGTCTTGTCATCAAGACTCGCCTGCCGGTCTACAATTTGCAAACCTTGTCTATTTCTGACCGGACTTCTTTAGCTCTTTCCTCAATAAAATCTCGAAAATTGCTCTCGCGTTCTTCCCGAGTGCCGTCTTTTCTCGGTTTTGACTCCAGCAGTTCGTCAATCGGAACAATATGCGTCTTCAGCTTGTCCGCGATATCATCAGCAAAATTCATCCTCTCGTCAAGGTATTCATAGGGGGATTTATCTCCCAACAATATGTTTGTCGGACCCTCCAAAAACATGCAGTTAAGAGCGCTGTTGACGTTTTCCTTCAAAGGACTTCTCGTGCCTTTCATATACGCCTTGGGGTAGATGTGATGATACTGATAGTTTTTCGCCGGCGTATCCGGGCCCGGCGAAAAACCGGTAGCTATATCTTTGGCTCCTCTTCCCAACGTCAATATGAAAATTCCTTTGCCGACACGGTCCGCACCCCCTGGCCAGCCTGCTTTTTCGATGTCTTCAATTTCCGGAAGTTTTACGGAATCTCCGAATATAGGAACGTTTGATTTCAGGTCTTTTTTCTTCAAGTTGCCTTTATTCAATTTTATTGAGAGAGCATCGTAATCTTCTTTCATTTTCTTGTTGGCGGCATACGAATAACGGTCTGAAAGAAAAGCTCTCCAAAGATACTTTTTCAGTATACGAAGATACTGTCCCTCTTCATCGGGAGACGGCCTGTCCATGAAAAGCGCGACTATCACATGCAACGGAACCAAACTCGGCAACCGCTTTCTATCCCATATCTTTTCCTCGGAAAGCATCTTGTCCATCAGTTCAACGGCATATTCAAAATCAGACCAAGCCTTGTCAATCTTCTTGAAATCTAAGTTTGTGAAACTTCCATCTGTAGGAGGCAACTTTTCTCTCAAGCAAAAAACTCGAAGGGCGAAATTTCCTATATTCGCATCTTTTTTGGCATCATTATCGCTTGGATTATTTAGAAGCCGAGTTTTCTCGGCTATCTTATCCACTCGCTCGTGTAAAGACTCTTCAACCTCCTCTTCCATCTGCGCGACAGCGATGTCAAAAGCCGAAAGCTTGGCAACAGACCGGTTCATTTGTATGAAGATGTTTATCGCATGTTCTCTGGTCGTTGCTTCCGGAAGTCTTATGACAGGAACTTGAAAATGAAGAAATCTTGTCTTGATATGCCAGTAAGCTTCTCTGAAAGCTTCTGTCTTTAGTCCATGCTCCTCGGTATGACTTTGTATCCACTCAGTTGCCTCTGTTTCGGCATCAAGGTCCCATGAAAGCAGTTTCGCCGGAAAAAAGTAATCCGTAACTCCTTTCGGAATGTCTAATTCTCCATCTTTCTTCAATTTCTTAACCTGATGCACATTAATTTCATAACCACTATTTTTTCCTTGCCTTACATGCTCAAACTCAACAATAAAAGGTTTATCAAACTTGCCTTTAACCGCCCGGTAGAGCGACATTATCCTTTGCTGCCCGTCCAACAATAATTCCCTACACTCGCAAGTCGGATTGGGGGCACCTTGAATTTCACGAGTTTCAAACATTTTCTTTCCTGTTCCAACTTCAAGCGTAAGAAACAAACCTACGGGGTCGCCCTTAAGCAAAGACTCCATAAGCGTTGAAGAGTTTTCTTCTTTCCAAGCGATTTTCCTTTGAAACCGAGGCAACATAATCTGACCTTTGTGCACTCTATCCAAGATTGAAGCTATAGTAATCGGTTTGGGGAAAGCTGACATATCATCTCCATTCATTGTAATTCTCCTTTAATTGCGGTATTTATGGAATCCAAGGCTTTTAATATTTCCGTTCTAGTTGTTCCACGCCCAACCCCAAAACGTATTGAGCTGTTAGCCTGTTCTTTTGAAAGACCTAGTGCACGCAACACATGTGAAGGTTTGGTT
The DNA here is from genome assembly GCA_965243595.1 of Thermodesulfobacteriota bacterium. GTDB lineage: Bacteria > Desulfobacterota_D > UBA1144 > Nemesobacterales > Nemesobacteraceae > Nemesobacter. The sequence continues at coordinate 695,397 of OZ251569.1, read as the reverse complement.
TCCGTCGCGGCGCAGGCAGAACCCGTGGATGCGGCGATTTGAGGAATGGCACTAAGCAAACCGTCGCTTCTGTAACCTGGGAACATGATGTTAAGACACCCTGGCGCGCGCTGATCAGAATCTCCATTAAGCACCACATCCGGCTCGATTTTCTTAATGCCGTGAAACAACGCATGGGTCAGTTTTGCAATTTTCTCCATATCCCGCGCTATCTGTTCGCCAGCAATTTTCGCGGCTACCCCGAATCCCACACACAAAGGAACAGGTAGGGTTCCCGAACGAAGACCTCCCTCTTGCCCCCCTCCGAGAATTATGGGTTTTATCCGCACTTTTGGACGTTGGCGAACATAAAGACATCCGATCCCTTTTGGACCATATGCCTTGTGCGCGGAAAAAGTTGCCAAATCCAGATCAAGCTCCGACACGCTAACGGGAATTTTGCCGAGAGCCTGTGCGCAGTCGCTGTGAACAATGACTCCGTGCTTATGACAAATTTCTGCAATCTTTTTTATTTGCTGAATTACCCCTGTCTCGTTGTTCACGAGCATGGCCGAAAAAAGAAGAGTGCGAGAATCAACGGCTTTACGCACAACATCCAAATCAACCAACCCATTGCGCTGAACTTTAAGTACGGAAACCTCAAATCCGTCACCAGCCATCGCTTTTGCCGGCTCAAGCACGGCCTTGTGTTCGGTAGCTAGCGTAATAATTTTGTTGCGCCCCTTTTTTGCCGCAGACGCGGTTCCGCGGATTGCCAAATTGTTCGCCTCCGTAGCGCTCCCTGTGAATATTGTGGAAGCCGCGCTTCGCGCCCCGACCGCCTGCGCAATCCGTATTCTAGCCTTCTCCACTGCTTCCCGCACTTCAACGGCGGAGCGATAATTGTCGGTGTGCGGATTCTCGAAGAAGTCCCTGAAAAACGGCTTCATCGCGACAAGAACTCTGGGGTCCACCGGAGTAGTCGCCTGATGGTCCAGATACACCGTCTTTGAACGCTTTTTCATGTTTTTGTAATCTACCCGCCCTAGTCGGTACAATCGCACGGCATGGAATCATCCGTGAAAACGCCTTGCTCGTCCGCGGCGTCTTCGTAAAGAGAAGCATAGGTGACAGGAGAATTGGCGCCGAAGAAACCGAACCGCGTCGTAGAATTTTCTTTCTTCGTGCTGGATACCCTGCGGGCATAGCGGTCTTCAATGTCTATCCACCAAGCGATATCAACCGGACTGTTGCGATATCTCGCCGGAAGGGGGTTTTCCGACTGCTCTTTTATTATTCGCATAAGAGCCTTTTTCCCCTTCATGAAGCAGTAAACGCAGTTTGAAAAATTGACGGAGCGAGGGATTTGCAGGTCCCAAGACTGGTTGCCCCAAAACTCCATCGTGTCGTCTTTGGTAATCCCACTGTCCGCAAGCGGGGTGTAGATATGCTCCCCATGGGCAAGTTTGTCGGCGTCGTTTTCGGCAAGCCCGCTGTTGTTCCTGGCCTTCACCCTAGCGACCCTGCGAAACTCGTCGGACCTAAGACCCACGAGAGTCACGAAGTCCACCGGATTGTCTCCGTTGAGCTCGGCGGTTCCGCCGAAACTCTTGTCCCTAAGACCAGAATTTCTTACAGGTATTAGACCCGCTTTCGTATAATCACGAAATTTCTGAGCCGGTATCTCCACAGGGGTGCTCAAATGATAACTCGTGATCTTTTTCAGATCTCTTCTAGCTATAGAGTTGACCTTGCTTCGCCCATACCAATGCCCAAGACGCGAAGTGCCGGACTTGGAAGCAAACCAGTCTCCGAGAAAGCTAATGGTGGTTTCCAGTTTGAGATGCTGGGTGCAGAGCCTCTGCAAATGATTTGGAAGCCGCTGCTTCCAAGAAAGCATTTCTTCAAAAACCTCTCCTTTATATCGGTAGCCGTAGGGCCGGTTTTCCGCAACCGGGTGGTCTTTCACCAGCCTGTAGTTGGGAATACGCGACCATCTGCCTCTTCTCGCGTCTTCGTAAGTTTTGAATTCTATCCAGAAGAACGGAATGTTGTAACGTTCTTCCGCAATCCTTTTGCACATGGAGGCAAACTCGTAAGTAGCGGGATGTTCCGCCGAAGTGTTATTGAAAACAACCACGTCGCCGCGCGACGGTTTCAGCTGGCGGTTCTTCAGAAGGGAAACGAGCAGCATCGCGCTGGATCTCCCACCTGAAAACTTGAGCACGTGCGGCCATGTGCGATGCTCGTCCATTTCGTACTGAACGCGCATGTCCGGCACTTTCCTCAATCTGATCTTTGCGATATCGACACTCATGAACAGATGTCCTTTATGATCTCCAGGTTCTCTCTGGGCGAAAGAACCCCCATCATCTGGTACGCGGTACGTTGCCCTATGCGGTTGAGTATGTTCTGGATCGTCTCCCTGTCGTTGGGAACAGGATCCATGTCCGCCACGTAAGCGATTAGCGGAATTCTGATCCTGGTATCGCCCAAAACCGTAAGTTTCTGAACGACGTAACCTGTCAGCTGTTCCCAGACTTGGTTCGTTCTTAAAGCCTTCCATACCTTGTCTTCGTCGGTTCCCATCTCGCGGCATGCTTCATCCGCGAAAAAACCTCTCCACCAGGCCCTGGCCGTTCGGCAGTCCTGAAAAACGCTCACGGAACCCCGGGCCTCCGGCAGTCCTCCCATGCGACGCAGAATCGTTCGGACGCAATCATCCAACGGCTTTTTCCCATAAGAAACTAGGGCTTTTTCAATACGTCCCTGTCCGGACTTGCCTATCTGGCCCTTGGCCAGATAGCTGGGCTTTATGATGTCGGACTCGATTATGCCCAGATGATAACTAGCCCAGAACGCCGGAGAGCAGGCAAGCCTTTGAGGAAGATTCCTCAACGCCTTGAAAACCGCCCGCTCGGTATCCTGCGGCGGGTCGGAAAACTCCGCTTCGGTAAAAGGTCGCTCGGGACAGGAGGTATAGTCTCTCTCCAAAGGCTCGGTCTTGCAGTGAAACTTGAAGTAATCAACGAATCTCCCGCCGTTCGAATCCATGGCCAGTTCGGCGAATTCCTTTTGCTTTTGTCTGCGCAGGTCTTCCGGCGACTTTATCAGGTCACCCCTAACCTTGCTCAGGTTGCCCGATATCAATATGCGCTTAACCATCCAAGGAGTTCCCGGTATCAATCTTGTGGGGATGAAACATCGCCGCCGCGCGGTTGGCGCTAAAACCTTCCTCGTACCACGGAACAATGCTTTTTCTTTTCATCTCCGCATCCAGAGACCTCAAGTTATGGTGATTTTTCCAGTCTTCCTCTTTTCCTTTTCCGAACTTTGATTCCAGAATTCTGAATCCTTCCGCGAGCGCGGCCGTGTATATGCTGTCTCTGTGGTAAGGAGACTTGCCGGGATTTCGAAGAGACTCAAAAAGCTCCGGATGAGCTTCAACCAGAAAGTAAAACCCTTCCACCTCGGCTTCCTTCACTTCGTAACAGCCCTCCGGAAGGTCTTGCGATTTTCGGATTCGCAGAAGACTCTGCAAAGTGTTCTGGGACTGCCAGAAAGGCGCTATCGCCAGTACCGAACCCTTCGGAAAGGACACCGTGCCGCCGCGCCATATACTGTGTACCCCGTGCGTCCCTCCCAGATAGAGATTGTTTATTTCCCGCAAAGCCACGACCGCGGGCTGGAACAAAAGCGGAAACACGACTTTCTGATCGTCCCAGACAAGCTTCTGATCGTATTTCAGATCCCTGTTTTTATCTTCAACGAAAACTTCCCTGTACGCGGAATGCGCCGATGTCAGAGTACACGCGAAAGCCGCCTTTCCCTTCGACACGAGTTCTGCAACCAGATTTCCCTCCGAAATTTCGTGGCCGACTATGATAAAAGAACCGTTCCTGTCTTCCGACTGTCTATGTTGTATCTTGTAGTGGAACTCCGGCAGATAATCCAGGCTGTTCCTCGCCAATACAGGGTAAGGATGAATTCTAGGAAGTACGGATGCCACCTGATCTGCCATCTACTTGTCTCTGCTTACCACGTTTACCTTTACAACGGCGTCTCTCGGAAGCGCGCTCATGAGATGAAGAGCGACGGTTTTCGTCTGATCTTTCTCCATGGCTCCTATCTGAAGTTCCAACGCTCCGCCACCTCCTCCCCTGTAGGAACTCTCATCGAGCGGTTCCCCGTCCAGGAGCACGCTCTTTTCAAACGGAATGAACTGGTCTCCAACCGGTTTCTCGCAGGAGGCGTCGGCGCCGTTGTCCAAAGACAGCCTGACTCCCGCGTTGGCCAGAGTCTCGTTGCTGTGTATGACCAACCTTACGCGTTCGGCGTCAAACTTGGCGGCGGTCAGAACATCGGCGTTTCTGCCGCCCCGATTGAACGACAGGTTGTCGCCCGGGTCTTCGCCCGCCCGCGAAGACATTCCGTTTGATTTGTTCGTGCCGGACGAGGAGTTCGCAAAGCTGTCGGAGATGACGCCCGAGGACATGATTTCGGGCACTTCTTCCAACGTAACCGTCGGTTCTATCCGCTCCGTCTTGGGGGACCTGCCCCGCCTGGAAGAAGCAGGACCTTCTTTTTCGGGAGGAATCAACATAAACGCGGGCGGCGAATATTCTTTCGCATCCGACCTGTGGAGACTTTCCATAATTCTCTGCCTTACTTCCGTCCAGAAACCGTTAAACCTTTTTCTCTGTTCTCCGGTAAGTCTGTTGGGGTGCACGTCCAGGTGTTTTTCACCCTCGGAACTGCGTACCAGATTAAAGGCTTCGCCGGGAGGGTCGATAAGCACCAGAGCGTTGAACTGGTTGTAGTCCGAGTACTGACCGCGGGCGTTTCTGGGCAGTTTGTTCGTAATCCACATTCCGCTACGGAAAAGATTGATCTGGGTCGTCTCCTGGTGGGATTGGCGTACATAGAGAGTTATTTTCCCGAAACTTGTCTTGACTTCGCGTCTTTCGCTTTCGCCGCTTACAAGGGTTCTGTACGCGTTATGCGCATTCAGAGGAGACAGCTTGTCTTCCCCGCTTCTCCTGCCCTTGCTGTTTTCCCTGATTACGAAACCTAGACGTTTTGCGTCCAGGGTTTCAGTGTCGGAACCTTTTCCCCCGGTCACCTCGACCACAAGAGACCCCTTGTGGATAGCGGGAGAAAAATGCTTCGCCGCCGTGGCGAGAATGGCTTTTACGGAAAAATCTTCATCGTCCTCGAGGAAATCGTTGAAGGCCGTAATCGATATTACCGAACCGGAACCGTGTTCTTTCTCGATAATGTCGAGCTGCGAGTCGACCAGAGAGGGAATTTCGCCGTTTCCCGGAAAGATGTAGCGGTTGTGCACTTTCTTGCGGCGAAGACCTTTAATAAGGAAACCGTCCTTGCCCTTTACGCCGTCTTCGGTTTCGTGCGAAGCGAGTATGGTGTGCGCGGACGCCGTTCTCGTCGAATCTTTCATGACGCCGCCGTAGAGAATGAACTGAAGATTCGAGGACGGAAACGCCGTAAAGTGGCCGAGTCCGTACGACCCGGCCAACTCCTTGGCGTTTTTGCTGGTCGTACCGTCTCCCAAAAGCGAATTCATCGTCTCGGAATTCAGACCTATGCCGTTGTCCCGCACATTCAGTATCTTCACCGTCCGCGCTTCCAGACTTTTTTCTATGCGGGAAATCTGCGCCCTGACGTTTTCCAGATGATTTTTATGGGTTTCCTTCGCGGCGTAGAAAGCTTTTTCGTATTCCCGTATTCCGGGCAGGTCCTTGGTCTTGACCTCTTCCAGGGAGAAGCACACCTTGACCTGTTCCCGTCCCGCCATATGCCCTGCGTCCAGCGAATTTTGTATGAGTTCGCGCACCATCGGGCCGGGTTCGACGGCATTCTCTGTAGCCAGACTCTTGGACGCAAAACCTTCCGGAGAGGAAAAATCAGTAAATTGAAGAGAAGCGGAGTTAGTAGAGTTCATCGTTTCGCCGGACAAAAAACATGAACGATACTGATAGGTTATTAACCGATATTACCTAAAAAACAATCTCGGGCTCTTTGAAGACTTCTCTCCTGTGCCAGCGAACATAGCTTCTATTCGGAGAATTTTCCGTACTTGCAGGCAGACTGATTCTCCGTTTCCGATATTCTCTGACAAAGCTTCCTGTATCGCTGGGACTGTGTATCCATTTCGAAAGAATGACCCGACAGTCGTCCGAAAGAGCAATTACCCCCGAGTCGAGAAGCTTGTGATGGGTAGCACACAGGGCAAGGCCGTTATCCTCAGTGTCCGGTCCTCCATGCTGATGCCATTTTATATGCGCGGCTTCAAGCCCAACCGGCATATTTCTTATATGCAGGTCAAAACCGCACACGGCACACCTGTATCCGTAAGCGTGGAGAATTTTCTCTCTGAATTTCCTGTCTCTCCTGGCTTTTACGGGGCTTTCGCGAAAACCCGCTTCATAAGACAACCCTACGCGCTCCAGAATGCTCTGATGCAACGATTCGCTGAAATGTTCGTTCAAAAGTTTCCACACGGCTCTCCGAATAATATCCGGGTTGTCTCTTATTTCTTGGACAACATCCGGCGAAAAAGAGCCCGTGGCATTCTGCCTTCTCAAGTCGGTCAGATATGCATCAAACGATTTGGTTTCCCTTATCTTTCCATCCGAATGAACTTCCCAGATTCCGTCTCCCCTGAGACGCCAGAATGGATACTGCGCTCGCTTGCCGTATCCAGGTTTCCAGAATTCATTCAGGAGTGCTTGTATATCCTCTTCTATCCGCGAGAACAGAAATTTCGCATTCCGGTCTCTTGACTGTCTTGAGAGAACATAGAGAAGGAGCAAAGGCTTGTGGGGAGCTCTTCTGTCTCCCTGCTTTGAACTCCAAGTCTTCAGATTGTCAATTGCTTCTAGTAACTTCATCTGCCTCGACTGTTAGTCCCATAGTTTCCCAACCCTGATTAGAGTTCCACAACTATTCTGGTTCTTGCAATCTTGAAGTTGTTTCATACTTGTACGCAAGAACTTCGAAAGCACCTCAAACCACGCTTCGCCCGCTCAGATGAATTATATGGTGTTCTGAAGCTTGCCTAGCTCGTCGCAAGCAATCTTGCACGTTGAGAATAATTGGGACGAGAAACCTCCACTACTTCCGGAATGAATATATTGCAATAAGCCAAAAGGTTCTGCACCAAAGTCTTCACCTCTTTCCTGTAAGGAGCAGGGTCATCTTTTAGCTCGTCGTGCAGAAGGCCAGCAATACCGCCAAAATATAGCTCGGTTCTTGGTTGATTTTGGAGCTTTGATATAAGCCACTGAACACAACGCGACATTAACACTTTTTGGAGAACTTCTTTATTGAGAGGATCAAGCGATTCAACGCCGACAATTTCAAGATCATGTTGCTGTTCATTCTCTTGAAATGTGGTGGATTGAGGATTGGACCAGAAAAAATCACAGACCCATATACCATCCTTGTTCGGCAATATGTCTTGAGGCCACTGGTCAAAACGAGTTCCAACTTCTTTGTCTTTAATATAGATTTCCATGCGCTCTAGTATTTCGTAATTCAGGTTGTTTGCCGATGTTTCTATATTAGAAATGAAACGCAAATTTTCACGGCTGGCAGGAACTCTGGAGCAGGCTTCCATGTTTCCTGTTCCGTAGATCCTAAGTCCGTTGCTGGTAAAGTTGGCACTACCAACATATATTCTCTCTGCATCAATCGAGTAAAGTTTTGCATGTAGAGAATGTAAACAGGAAACTTTCCAACCCGCATCTAATGCATTGAAAAGCGCAGAAATATTCGTTGAACCTTCTGTCACATCTGAAGGTGTCAGTCTGCATACAAGGTGAACTTCTATACCTTCTGGAACATGTCTTTTTAGCCAATCAACAGCGGTCTGCGTAACGTAGGCCGATATGAATAATAGTTTCCTTTCACATCGCTTGACTTCTTTTTCAAGAATGTGTTTTAGCTGTTCCCCGTTTATTAAAACATGTTCTGCTACCGTCTTCATTTTCTCTAATTATTATCGTTTTGGTAATATTCTTCAAAATAATCGTACACTGAATTTTCATCGGAAAAACCTTCTATATTATCTATGACATCAATAAGCTTGCATGTCTCTGTGCCACCGATCGCCGGGCCCCTAAGTCCTCTACCCACCATTTGGCTATACAACACTATTGAGGTTGTTGGTCTAGATATAAAGACAACATCTGTTTTGGGAGCGTCAAAACCAGTTGAGAGCACACCAAAATTACAAATAACTCTAATATCGCCTTTCTTGAAACTCTCAATGATTGCGGACCTTCTGGCATTGGGAGTTCCTCCATCAATATGAGCTGCTTTAATTTCGAGAAAGGTAAGTAAGGCACAAATAAACTTTGAATGCTCAACACTGCAACCGAAAAATATTATCTGTCTCCCATCTTCACATTCCTTCTCAAGAGATTTAATTATCACCAAATTCCGTATGTCATCGTTACCAACTGTTTTTAAAAAACCTGGTGGGAAGTCAAATTTTCGCTCAAGATACTGCAACTGACTACTAGACAAAGAAAAATTTCGACTGGTTATTAACGGCTCTCTCTTCACTTTAGATAGAACGCCTTTGTTTCTGAGATACTCAATAGGTGAACCACCTTGTGCATCAATACCTACCATTCCCTCAAAAAAGAAACTAGCTAGCTTCTGGTTCTCCTCTGGGTAAGTAACGCTACGTCCCGGGGTAGCTGTTAGTCCTATCACATGAGCTTCTCTACCTAAGAACGCTCTAGTGACCTTTGAATAAGTCGGAGCCAGCACTTTATGGGCTTCATCAACAACGATAAGTTTAGTTCTCGATTTCAGCTGATTGAAAATATCCCCATGTCTCTGGATCATTGAATACAGTTTCTGGAAACCTCCAATTATAAAAGCCGACTCTTTAAATTTAGGATCGATTTGCCGAACATTTCCCCACGCTGGAATTAATCTCAGGGGTTTTCCAGATACATGTGACCATACTTCCACAAAAGCCTCATATGCCTGCTCACATAATTCGCTGGAGTGTGCCAACCAAAGAACTATGGTTCCCTCTCTAGACTCGTTAAAGAAGGAAGTGATTATTTCCATTGCGGTACGCGTCTTACCCGAACCCGTTGGCATCTGTATGATAAAGCGTGACCTAGGAATTTTCAGTTTATCAAAAGAATTGTAGAATACGGTGGTTTGATAGTCTTTTAGAGCTTTGTAAGATTTATCAGTCGGTTTAATAGTTACAAAGTTTTCATATTGCTTCTTTTCATATGGAATAGCAGAATATGGAAGATTAAGCGCCTCAATTATTTTATGGGTAAGCGGGTTATCCGCCCAAGGAGATGATAGAAGAAAATCCCTCTTTTGTTCAAAGTTATCTGAGACTCTGTTCGGCTCATATACCTTGACGATCTGATTTATGGTTTCCTCTGGAAGAGTATTGAAAAACTCCCGTCGAAATTCTTTTTCTCTCAGTGAATTGAGTCTGTCGGACTTTGCTAACGGACGAGGCAGATTAGCCTGATTGGAGCTGTTTGACATCGAGAACCAGTCGTTTTGTTCAAGACGGCGTGATACCTTGGCAGTATATTGTCCGTTTTTGCGTGTGCGTTGCCGTCGATTCTCCCGTTTTTGCCTCCTCCCTCTCTAATTCGTCCTCAATGTGAACATCTTCTTCAGGTTGTAGCCTATACATACCAGACTCCACTCCCTGCTCACAGCCTTAATCCCTCGCATAAAAAACCGGCCAAACCCCAGCACGTGTTTTATCACTCCGAACATCGGTTCCACAGTGCTTTTGCGCCTGGCGTATAACGCCTTGCCTTCCTCCGTCTCCAGAAGCTCCTTCATCTCATCCACTGCCGTCTTGTTCTTCGCAACGGCTTTGGGCGGCTTTGCCGACTTGTGACCTCTCCTCTCGTTGCGTATGGAAATCACCGGCCTGACCCCGTGCTCTGTGCAAGCCTCCACGTTCTTTTTGCTGTAGTAACCCGCGTCGGCCAAAAGATTGTCCGCCTCCCCCACCAGCCTCTCCGCCTCTGCCAGCTGCTCAAGGGCAGGCTCCATCTCCCGCTTGTCGTTGCCGTTGTGCGTCACGTGCCTGCCCACTATCATCCGGCTCTCGGTGTCCACCATCGCCTGAACGTTGTAACTCTGCTCGTATCCTCCAGTGCTCACCGACATGATCCGTGACTGCTCATCCGTAAGATTAACCCTGTCCTTGTCCGTCGGCCCGGGCTGAGGCTCCCTGGGTTTGGGGCCTGGTATCTTGCGCCCGTCGCGTCGTTCCTTGGCCCTGCGCTCTTCCATCTTCTCCTCATACTGCTTTCTCTCTCGTTCGTATCTGTGCTCCGCTCTGCGCTCAAGCTCCCGCTTCGCGTCGCTCAAAGCCTCAAGACGCTCACTGCGACTGTTCAACTCCTCGGGAATGTCTATTCCGTCGGGACTCTCGCTGTTGTCCGCCTCCTGTGCCTTACGCATAAGCTCCCTTATCTCCCTGCGTATGCGCTTGTCCACCTTGCGTATCTGTTTCCAGCTCAAGTTCTTGCGCCTCGACGCGTTGGCCTTTATCTTCGTGCCGTCCACACTCACCGTCCCCATCTTGAGAATCCCCATCGCGTGAGCCATCACGAGAATCTGCCCGAACAACCCCTCAAGCTGCTCCAAAAACCTCTTGCGGAAACTGTTTATGCTGTCGTGGTCGGGATGGTTGTTGGCGCAGATATACCTGTACGCAAGACTGTCGTATGTAGCCTGCTCAAGCTTGCGGCTGGAAAACGTCCCCGTGGCATATCCGTAAAACAGCAAGGCCACCATCATGGACGGGTGATACGCCCTGGAGCCCCTGCCCGAATACGCCTCCGTCAAATCGCTCAGGTCCAGTTGCGCCACTATCTCCACTACGAAACGGGCCAGATGCCCTTCGGGCACGTAATCATCCACCCTCGCGGGCAACATGCTTGGCGTGGACCGATCAAACGTAACGAATTCAGGCATGCTTCTCTCTCCTGTAGTTCTTGTGATTCTCTTATTTTACCTCGATTGAACATAGACGCTAAAGTCCGACAGACTCAATTGGTTCCTGAAAAAGCATCAAAAATTTTCACAAGATTTGCTTTGGAATATATTTCCCCATTCCGCAAAAGTGCAGGAATAATTGTCTCGAGCCTGTCCAGAATATCATTGCCTATCAGCTCTTGCAATCTGCTTTTACCCAAATGCGTCCAAACTAAAAGGCCTTTCACTCCGCCCCGCCTCCTGACTCTTACCAAAAGATTTTTTTAGAAGAATTTTCTGTCTCGAAGATGTGCTTGCATTAGTTTTGTTCTTCCTGCTCTTTTTTATAGCTTTCAATATAGCTAGACAAAAAATGTCCCCAATTGCTTTTCAAGAGATCCATAGTAGTCTCGTACTCCGAATTTACCATGGTCTCTGCTTTCGCATAAGAAATCAAAAGAAGATCAATTAATTCGCCCAGCTTGTTAGCAATGGGGTTATCTATAGCTTCCCCTCGCAATTCTTGCCTGATTTGAAAAATCTCCCTAAAGAACCTATGTCCAGTGTTGTAGCTGAGAACGCTGTTTCCACCTAGATGTTTTACTTCCATGAAATCCCCGCCACGCCAGTTTTCATCTTTAATGGTAAATGGTTGGCTCTTAAATTTTGCAATCCATTGAGCTCTTTCACGGTCTGTACACTCGGTTAAATATTCTCTTGAGTATTTTTCAGTTTCCTTATCAATATCTTTTTCTTTATCTATAACGCTTTGAGGGGTCGGAACTTTTTTAACCACTTTCTCCACCTTGGAATGACCTGTGTTTAGTTCGCCTTCGGGATTTTCAGCTTCTCTCCTTGTTTTTTCCCAAAGATTTCTAACCTTTTCTAGACACGTTTTCCGCGTAGGTTTTATTGTGTTCTGAATTGCCTTTTTCAACTCCTTTACGGGCAAGGCTCCGCGCTTGATATTCTTAACGGTGAATTCATTATCAAGAACTGCGTCAAAACTAACTTCACACCCCCACCATCGATCAATCTCTTGGAACCTGTCTCCCGGCCAGTGTGGAATGGGACCATAGAAAACCTCTCGACCATTACGAAGAATAGAAACCCCATTGTTTTGATGAACAAATCTTTCCAAGTTAGATTGACGGTTTGCAGCACCTTGATTAGGACGCCATTCTCCCGGCAAGAGGCTCATATCTATCAAAATAGTAGATTCTTCGGGACCTTCTGGTATTCTGTCACCTTCTGGAATGGGCCATGACAATTCCATGGTCTCATATCTCTCCGCCTTTGGGTCATCAGTAAATCTCGTTTTTTCAGTTCTAGCATAAAGAGGATCAATAGCTCTTACTTCCTCTCCATTAACATAGAAAGAAACTGACGATGGAATACCTTGCACCTCACCCCATATAAATTTTCTGTAGGTTCGTCCCATCCAAATAGTAAGTTCTCTTATTATCTCGGACGCATCTGTGGGTTGCTTGTCATATTTTGTCCAGACAACCAAAGTGCCCTTGCTCTCGTTAATTAGAGCCTCTAGACCTAGCGGTGGCATACGTTTAATTGGTTCCGGAATTGAAGTCATTTTTTCTGAAGATACCTCATCCAAGTCAATGTAAGTGTAATTCCAGTCTCCAGCAGCCTGCTTTGAATATATTTCGACTCTTTTACATTGGTTGATCGCTCCTAAAATCGCTCCTACTCCAAACCTACCGATGCCCGTGCGGTCATTGAAACGGCTAGAATATCCCACCTGCAAACATCTGTGCAAAACACTCGAGGGCATACCATCTCCATCGTCACCAAAAGCAACAAACTGGATAGGTTCTTTCTTGCGTCCGCTTCCCAAAGATTCATATTGAATTTGAATCTTCACAGATTGGGCGTTTGCTTGTATCGAGTTGTCAATGACTTCTCCCATTGCACTATAGACATCAAAGTCTGAACTCCGCATGGACTCCATGGCAGTAGCTCCAGAAAACAGTTCCACATCGCTCATGTATTCCTCCCGTACAGTACAATTTTCAATTTGATAAAGCTTGCGATTATAACCGATTGACAAGGCTCCATGTTTTCCAATAAAATTCCATTTCCGAAACGAAGAATTTTGCCCTGAATCACAATTGAGGAGATGCGGATATGGAAATGTTGCCTCACAAGCTCTCGGGACCCTTGGACTTGCTCTTCGCGATGGGGGCGGCGGCCGGGGTCGTGCTCGGACTCGCGATGATTTTTTTCGGCGGCCTGTCGCTCAGGATCAGACTTCTGGGCGGGGGCTGCTTCCTGGCGGGCATTGCGATACTCATGATGCACTTCAAGAGCTGAAGGAAGCAGAACCGGCTACGGGAAAACTTCCGGAAGACCTCAAAAGCGTCGTCCGCTTTCAGGTCGTCCCCGAACCGGGCGCCGAAGCCTGGTCGTCTCCGGAAGCCGACGCGGATTTCGCCGCTCCGTTCAACTCCGCGCCGTCCGGCTCCAGGTCGGTGGTCGTCTCGTGCTCGCACCCGAGAGCCTTGGCGAGAGCCCCCAGACGCCGACCCACCGTCTCGGGATGTGGCATCTGGTCGGACATGTGAAGCGTCAGCCTGCCTCCCAGCTTCTCGAGCCTCGTGCTCTCCAGTATCCGCGTCACTCCCCCCGAAACCGTGTAGGCGAGGCGAAGCGCCAAGCCCGTGACCCTCGCTTCCTCGACGTCCCTCTCCGAGAGAAAGTCGGAAACCTCCCAGCGCTTGATAAGATTCCCCATGGCGGCGTGGCGCGACGCCACCGAAAGCGCCACCTTCACCCTCTCGGGGTGAGTGATCCCGACAAACGGCATGCGAAGTATCCGCAGAAACACCTGCTCCGCCCTGTACCCGGCGTGCTCGCGGGCTCCTATGTCCGAGAGGTGGCAGGCGGCGAGCCGGAACCTCGAAATCCCGGCTCTCCGGCCGGGCGACGCGGGAGCCGTCCACCGGTAAAGGGCCTCGCCGTCTTCGGCCGAGCGCCCGGCGTCGGCCGCGACGTCCTCGCACATGACCACGAGAGGGTCGAGCGACCGCTCGTCCCGGGAAAGCCCGTCGTATATGCACCCCTCCCGAAGACCGTAGGTGGAAAACACGAGTTCGCTCGCCCGCGTCCTCTCGATCAGGCATTCCAGAAGCCTCGCGGCGTAGGGAGCGGTCTCCACCCTGCTCCGCCCGAGACGCCAGAGGCCGCGGATGGAACCTCCCCGGGCCATTTCGCACACGCGCCTCGCCATGCCGAGGGCCCGGGGCCGGGAGAGGCTGTAGCCGTGAACTATGCGGAGCGGGTAGTCCTCGAACTCCATGTGCTCCCTCGCTAGAGCCCGCCACGACCCTCCCACTGCGTAGAAGGTCTTCTTCCGGGCGTCCCCGAGCCAGGGAATGCCGTCGAGACGCGGGAGAATCAGTTTTTTCCTTATCTTTTCCGGACCGTGCCCGCTCTCGAGCAGCGGGATGGTGCCGAGAGGCAAGGTCGCGTGCCTTCCCACCCGTCCCCCGCGGATCTCCACGAGCTCGAGGCTTCCGCCCCCCACGTCTCCCATTATCCCGTCGGCGTCCGGCACGGCGCAGAGCGTTCCCATGGCCGAAAGCACGGCCTCGCGCTCTCCCGAGAGCACGTCGAGGTCGATCCCGCACTCGCTCTCGATCGTCTTCGCGAACCCGGGACCGTTCGAGGCGCTCCTCACCGCCGCGGTGGCCACGGCCCTTATTTCCGAGACTCTCATCGAGCGGGCGATGCTGACGAAACGGCGGACGCTCCGCAGGGCGAGGTCCATGCTCTCCTCCGACATCCCGCCGGACGAGTCCATTCCCCGTCCCAGCCCGCACGCGACCTTCTCGTCGAACACGGGAAGCGGAACCCGCCGCGGTCCCCTGTAGACCACCAGGCGTATGGAGTTGGACCCCACGTCGATCACCGCGACCGCGCCGGTTCCTCCCGGCGCCGCGGCGCGAGGTTTTTCACTCATGGGTCATTCCCGCGCAAGCTCGGCCGGCATGACCGGCCGCGATTCGGCAAGCGCCTTGCCCCTTCCGGAAAGACTGGGATTGGTCATGAAGTATTCGTGGGCGGAGAAGCTCTCGCCGTCGGCGGGAAGCTTCCGAAACGATCCGTCGGGAAGCATCTCCCAGCTCTGGGCCACATCCTTCAGGTTGGCGACCATGACCTGCTCCACCAGCTGCTTTTTCACCGTGGCGTTCTCTATCGGAACCATGGCCTCCACCCTGCGGTGAAGGTTCCTCGGCATCCAGTCGGCCGAAGAGACGAACACCCGGCAGGCGTCGGAGGGAAGCCCCTCTCCCGCCCCGAAGCACACTATCCTTCCGTGCTCGAGGAAGCGCCCCACCATGCTCTTCACCCTTATGTTCTCCGAGAGCCCGGAAACCCCGGGCCGAAGGCAGCATATACCCCGCACGAAAAGCTCCGTACGCACCCCCGCGCGGCTGGCCGCGTAGAGAGCGTCTATCACCTCGCCGTCCACGAGCGAGTTCATCTTGGCCCATATCACGGCGGGGCGCCCGGCGCGGGCGTGCCCGATCTCCTCTTCTATGAGCTCGAGTATCCTCGAGCCGAGCGTCACGGGAGAGTAGAGGAGCTTCTCCATCTTCCCCGGAGTGGCGTAGCCGGTCATGTAGTTGAAAAGCTTCGCGGCGTCGCGCCCCAGGGCGTCGTCGGCCGTGAAGTAGCTCAGATCGGTGTATATCTTCGCGGTCACCGGGTGGTAGTTTCCCGTCCCGAAATGGGCGTACGTCCGGATGCCGTCCCCTTCCCTGCGCGCCACGAGCGAGACCTTCGCGTGGGTCTTGAGGTCTATGAAGCCGTAGACCACCTGCGCTCCCGCGTCTTCTAGGTCGCGGGCCCGGCGGATGTTCGCCTCCTCGTCGAAACGGGCCTTGAGTTCGACCAGCGCCGTGACGGACTTTCCCGCCTCGGCGGCCTCTATGAGCTGCTTCACTATGGGGGAGTCGTCCGAGGTCCGGTAGAGGGTCTGCTTTATGGCCACGACCGCGGGGTCCCGCGCCGCCTGCTTGAGGAACTCCACCACCACGTCGAAGCTCTCGTAGGGGTGGTGGACGACGAAGTCCTTCTGCCGGACGGCGGCTATCACGTCTCCCCCGAACTCCCTCACCCTCTCGGGATAGCGGGCGTTCATCCGCCTGTAGAGAAGGTCGCCTCTCTCCTCGAGTATTATCTGCGATATGTCGCGCAGGCCCAGCATTCCCTCTATCCTGAAAAAGTGCGCGTGCTCGGCGTCGAGTTCGTTCATTATGAAGCCCGCCAGTTCCTCGGGCATGTCGGCGTCGACGTCCACGCGGATGACGTACCCTCCCCTTCTCCGCTTGAGCGCCGTCTCGAATGTTCTCACCAGGTCGTCGGCCTCCTCGTCTATCTCCAGCAGGCTGTCGCGGGTTATCTGGAAAATCCCGTGGGCCTCCACGTCGAAGCCCGGGTAGAGGGACCCGATGTGGCGGTCCATCACCTTCTCCAGGGGAACGAACAGGGTCCTGCGGCCGGGAATCCGTATGAACCGCTCGACCTGGGGAGGCACGAGCACGAGGCCCTTCATGCGCTTTCCGTCCTCCCCGCGGCTCAGCTGCACGGCGTACACCAGGCTTCCGTTCCGTATGAAGGGAAAGGGGTGGGCGGGGTCTATGGCGAGCGGCGTGAGAACCGGAAAGAGCTGCGTCTCGAACCAGGAGGAAAGCCATCTCTCCCCCGCGGCGGGGAGACTCCCGGGAGACGCTATGCTTATTCCCGCGTCGCGGCAGAGGGAGAGCAGCTTCTTCTCGCAGGCGTGCTGGCGGTCGAGCAGCGAGCGCGCCTTGTCCCTTATGGCGTCTAGCTGCATGGAGGGGGTGAGCCCGTCGGCGCTCCTGTCGGCGACTCCCGCCATCACCTGTCCCACCAGTCCCGCCACGCGCACCATGTAGAACTCGTCGAGGTTGCTCGCGGAGATGGAGAGAAAGCGCACGCGTTCCAGAAGCGGAACGCTCCCGCTAGCCGCGGTCTCGAGAACCCGGAGGTTGAAGTCGAGCCACGAAAGCTCCCTGTTGAGAAACCGCTCCGGGGAGAGAAGCGGGTCCCTCCTGCTCGCGATGTCGGTCACCGAAGAAGACACGAAAAAACCTCCCGGGGTCCCGCGGGACTCCCGTGCCGATTATACATAACCGCCGCGGCGGTGTGAAACCGCGGGGGGGGGGCTCCCCCGGTCTTCCCGCAAGGGTCCCGCCGCGCGGAGGCGGCGAATCCGCGGCCGCCCGATTCTCCCGGCGCTCTGGATGAAACCGCGGGAGGATGTATAATTGGACCGTTCCCGATGCAAGACTCCTTCGTCCATCTGCACCTGCACTCCCAGTACTCGCTTCTCGACGGCGCGATAAAGTTCGAGGATCTCGTAAAGAGAGCGAAGGAGCACTCCATGCCCGCCGTGGCCGTGACCGACCACGGAAACCTGTTCGGGGCGTACGAGTTTTTCGAAAAAGCCAGGGCCGGGGGGATAAAGCCCATCATAGGGTGCGAGCTCTACGTCACGCCGACGCTCAGGCTGGAGAAGCCGTCGGACGGAAAGAACTACCACCTCACGGCGCTGTGCATGAACGAGACGGGCTACAGGAACCTCTCGAGGCTGGTCACGAAAGGGTACTTCGAGGGCTTCTACCGCCGCCCGAGGGTGGACCACGAGATGCTGGCCGAGCACGGCGAGGGGCTGATAATCCTCTCGGGCTGCATGAGCGGGGAGCTCTGCCAGTCGATTTTCAGAAACGACAGGAAGGAGCAGCTCCGCATCGCGTCCCTCTACAGGGAGATTTTCGGCGACAGGTACTACCTCGAGGTCCAGGCCATAGACCTCCCCGAGCAGAAGAGGGCGAACTCGGAGATAAGGAAGATAGGAAAGAGGCTCGGCATAAAGCTCGCCGCCACCAACGACTGCCATTTTCTCAGAAAGGAGGACTACGACTCCCACGACACGCTTCTCTGCATACAGACCGGAAGCATGGTGGCGGACAAGAAGAGAATGCGCTTCCAGAGCGACGACTTCTACGTCAAGACCAGGGAGGAGATGGAGAAGGACCTCGGGGGGTTCGAAGAGGCCGTGGAGGAGTCTTTCCGGATCTCCGAGCGCTGCGGGTTCGAGTTTCGAAACGAGGGCTACAGGTTTCCCCGCTACGAGCCTCCCGACGGGCGCTCCCTCGAGGAGTACCTGAACGACGTCGCCCGCGAGGGTCTCGGGAGGATATTCGAGGAGAGCGCCGTCGCTCCCGAGCTTCGCGAAACCTACGAAGAGAGGCTCGAGACGGAGCTCGGCACCATACGCGAGATGGGCTTTTCGGGATACTTCCTCGTGGTGGCCGACTTCATATCCTTCGCCAGGCGAAACGACATACCCGTGGGGCCCGGGCGCGGAAGCGCGGCGGGAAGCCTCGTGGCCTACTCACTCGGCATAACGGACATAGACCCCATCAGGCACGGGCTCATCTTCGAGAGGTTCCTCAATCCCGAGAGGATAAGCATGCCGGACATAGACGTCGACTTCTGCGCCGAGCACCGCGACGAGATAATAAGGTACGTGACGGACAAGTACGGGGCGGACAAGGTGGCCCAGATAGGCACCTTCGGAACCATGTCCTCCAAGGCCGTGATAAAGGACGTCGGAAGGGTGCTCGGGCTTCCCTACGGGGAGGTGGACAAGCTCTCGAAGCTCATCCCCACATTCAGGGGGAACGTCTTCAGCATAGAGGAGGCTGTGAGGAAGGTGAAGGACGTGAGGCGGGCCCTCGAGGAAAACGGGGAGCTCGCCCGCGCCGTCGAGGTCGCAAAATCCCTCGAGAACATGGTGCGCCACTCCTCCACCCACGCCGCGGGCATAGTGATAGCCGACGAGCCCATCGCGGACTACATCCCGCTGTACAAGGGGAGCAAGGACGAAATCGTGACGCAGTTCGACATGAACTCGATAGAGAAGCTCGGCTACGTGAAGTTCGACTTCCTCGGTCTCAAGACCCTGACCATAATCGACAAGGCGGTGAAGTTCATCCGGGAGAACCAGGGAGAGGGAGAGGAGAAGTTCGACCTGAGAAAGATTCCCCTCGACGACCCCGGAGTGTACAGGCTTCTCTCCGACGGCATGACCCGCGGGGTGTTCCAGGTGGAGTCCGCGGGCATGAAGGACATGCTGGCCAAGCTTCAGCCCACGGAGTTCGAGGACATAACGGCGGCGCTCGCCCTGTACCGCCCGGGCCCCCTCGACAGCGGCATGGTGGAGGACTTCATCCGCGTGAAGAAGGGAGGGAAGATATCCTTTCCCCATCCCGCCCTGCGGGAGATTCTAAGGGAGACCTACGGGCTTTTCGTCTACCAGGAGCAGATAATGCAGACCGCGAGCGTGATAGCCGGGTTCACCATGGGAGAGGCGGACCTCCTGCGCAGGGCCATGGGCAAGAAGAAGGCGAGCGAAATGAAGGCCCAGCGCGAGAGGTTTCTCACCGGGGCGGAGAAAAACGGCGTGGACCCGAAGAAGGCGAGGGAGCTTTTCGACACGATGGAGAAGTTCGCCGAGTACTCCTTCAACAAGAGCCACAGCGCGGCCTACGCCCTGATCACCTACCAGACGGCGTACATAAAGGCCCGCCACACCGCCGAGTTCATGGCCGCGTTCATGTCCGTGGAGGCTCACAACGTCGACAAGGTGGTCTCCGGCATAACGGAATGCCGGAGGGCGGGAATCGACGTCCTGCAGCCGGACATAAACCTGAGCTCCTCGGGATTCACCGTCTCGGGCGGAAAGATACGGTTCGGGTTCACGGCCGTGAAGTACGTGGGGGACTCGATCATAGAGGAGATAGTGGGCGAGAGGGAGAGGAACGGAAAGTACGGGTCCGTCGCCGACTTCTGCGCCAGGGTGGACTCGAGGAAGCTCACCAGGAAGGCGTTCGAGAGCCTGATAACCGGAGGGGCGTTCGATTCGCTCAATCCCAACAGGGCGCAGCTTTTCGACTCCTGCGAGGCGCTCCTGGCCTACAACTCGATGAAGCGGCAGAGCTCCGACGGCCGGGCCATGCTGTTCGACCTCTCGGAGTCGGTAAGGGAACCCCGGCTCGCGGAGAGCGAGAGATGGGAGGAGAGCGTGAGGCTCGAGCGGGAGCTCGACATACTCGGCTTCTACGTCTCTTCCCACCCCCTGATGAAATATTCCGCCGAGCTCGAGAGAGACTCCTCGATCCGCGACAGCGAATCGGTGAGGCAGGCGCGCGACGGGGCGGAGGTGAAGACCGCGGGCGTCGTGAGAGCCTTCGAGACGAAGAACACGAAGAAGGGAACGGGACGGATAGGCTACGTCACGCTCGAGGACCTGGGCGGCTTCACCGAGGTGGTGGTGTTCAACGACACGCTCGAGCGGTCCTCCTCCCTTCTCAAGCAGAAAGTGGAGCCCGTGGTGATAAGGGGAAAGGTGGAGAACTCGGACGAGAGGGTCCGGCTGCTCGCGGCCGAAATCTCCCCGCTTCGCGCGAACGGAAAGAACTCCTCGGTGCGCATCCGCGTCGCCGGAGAATCGGCCACCGAGGAGAACATATCGCGCCTCAGGGAGATACTGTCGGAGTTTCCGGGAAACTCGACCGTGGTGATAGACCTTCGGACCGCGGGTTCGGAGGCCGTCCTCAGGGCGGGAAACTGCAGGGTGGAGTTCGGCGAAGGACTCGTCGAGAGCGTCGAGGGACTGTTCGGCGAAGGGGCGGTGAGTCTCGGGGAGAACCTATTTGCCTGAAGCCTCTATAACGTCCCGAAGCGCCGCGGGATCGCTCGTGGTGACGAAGACCTCCTGGACCGACGTGCCGCTTCTGGCTATGAGCTTCGCGCCGCTTCCCGTCTCGTACTTGTAGCTCACCGCGAGGTTCTCTCCCGTCTTTCGCCCGACCTTTATCTCGCCGGGAATTATGCTCTTGACGTGCCCGAGCACCGAGACGTTGTCTTCGAGAAAACGCCGGAGCCCCTTTATTATGGAATGCTCTCTCTTTATCTTGTTCTTTCTGTATTTCATCTCTCTCCCGAAACAATATACTCGTTTACGGAGGTCCGCGCCCGCGACGTGAAGAAAATAGGCGAACTTGAGCTCGAGGGCTCCTACGCGGAGCTGCCGGCGGCGTTTCGAAGCGAAACCCGCCCCTCGCCCTTCGGGCGCCCGCGCATGGCGGCGTGGAACGACGGGCTGGCCGGGCGGCTGGGAATGGACCCGGGGGAGAGGGAGAATCCTCTCGCGGCCGAGTATTTCTGCGGAAAACGGCTCCTTCGGGGTTCCCGGCCAGTGGCCATGCGCTACGGCGGACACCAGTTCGGGGTGTGGAACCCGCGGCTCGGGGACGGGCGGGCGGTTCTGCTGGGAGAGCTTCGCGACGGGCGGGGGCGGCTCTGGGACCTCCACCTCAAGGGAAGCGGACGGACGGCTTTTTCGAGGGGGTTCGACGGGCGGGCCGCGCTTCGCTCCTGCGTCCGGGAGTATCTGGGAAGCGAGGCCGCGTTTCGCCTGGGAATCCCCACGGCGAGGGCGCTCTGCGTCGTCGCGGGCGACGAGAAGATCGATAGGGAGAGACGCGAGCCCGCCGCCATGCTGCTTCGCGCGGCCGAGACCCACGTGCGCTTCGGCTCCTTCGAGGCGTTTTCCCGCGCGGGGGAGCCGGAGAACGTCGCCAGGCTCGCCGATTACGTGATGGAGAGGAACTTTCCAGGAATCGCGCGCGGCGGTCCCGGGGGCTACGGGCTTTTCGTCCGGGCGGCGGCGGAGAGAACGGCGGAGCTCGTCGCCGGATGGCAGGCGTTCGGATTCGTCCACGGGGTGATGAACACCGACAACATGTCCGTCGCGGGAGTCGCTCTCGACTACGGGCCGTTCGGCTTCATGGAGAAGTTCGAGAGGGATTACGTCTCCAACTCCTCGGACCGCTTCGGCCGCTACGCCTACGGAAACCAGCCGGCCGTCGCGCGCTGGAACCTCGGGAAGTTCGCCGCGTGCCTTCGTCCTCTGGCGGGCGAGGACCGGACGGCGGAAGTCCCGGAGGTCTTCAACTCGGTTTTCCGCGGAACCTACCGCGGGCTCATGCTCCGAAGGTTCGGCTTCGAAAAGGAAAGTCCCGAAATCCTGCGGTTCATGGAAAGGACCCTGGAGACGCTCGCGAAGTACGAAACCGACTATCACGTCTTTTTCCGAAACCTCTCCGACGCCCGAAAAGACGGCTCCCTCGGGGGAAACGCCCGGCTCGAGCGGCTCCGCGTGACGTCGCCCGAGTGGCGCGGGTGGTTTTCCGACTACGCGGCCCTGCTTCGGGAAAACGCCCCCGGGGACGGCGAGAGAAAAAAACTGATGGATTCAATAAACCCTCTCTACGTCCTTCGAAACCGCGTGATGGAAACCGTTATAGGAAAGGCGGAAGGGGGAGACTTCTCGGAAATAGACAGGGTGAGAAGAATTTTCGAGAATCCCTTCGCCGCGCGGCCCGGCTGCGAGGACCTGGAGGAACCTTCTCCGGAGCGGGCGCAGAATCTTCCGGTGAGCTGCTCTTCCTAGCGGGACAGGAAGTCGGAGATTATCTTCCGGGCTCCGTAGCGCGGAAAGACCGCCGTGACCACGACGTTTTTTCCCGAGGCCTCGACCTTTTTCACCACTCCCCGCCCGAAATGCACGTGGCTTACCGCCTGCCCGGGAGAGAAGCCCGAATCCGCGGCCCGCGCCGCCGGAGACGTCGCGGAGGAGGAGAGCGGCGGGTCCTCGGGAGGAATTTCTCTCCTGCGCGACCTGTGGACCGCGTGCTCGGAAGGAACGTCGTCGAGAAACATCGACGGGAGGGCGTAACGAAGCTGCCCCGACTGTCTTCTGGAAGAAGCGTAGCTCATGCAGAGAAATCTCTCCGCGCGCGTCACCGCTACGTAGAAAAGCCTTCTCTCCTCCTCGATTCCCTCCAGGGTTTCGGAAGACTTTTCGTGAGGAAGCAGCCCTTCGTTCACCCCCACCAGGAAAACCGCGGGAAATTCGAGTCCCTTGGCCGCGTGCATGGTCATGAGGGAGACTCTGTCGCCGTCCGCGCGCGCCCTGTCCTCGTCGGTGGCCAGAGACACGTCGTCGAGAAATTCGGACAGCGGCCGGTCGCCGTGGAGCGACGCGGCGTTTACGAGCTCCTTCACGTTTTCGACCCGCGCAGCGTCTTCCCCGAGCCAGCCGACGTAGCCCGTAAGATCGAGAAGTTTCGCGACTACCGCTCCCGCGGGACTTCTCTTCGCCTCGCGGCGAAGTTCGCTTACGAGAGCCGAGAACTTCCCCAGTCTCTCGAGGGCGTCGCTTCGAAGAAGCTTTTCCTCTCCGCACGTCTCCACCGCGTCGAGGGGAGCGAGTCCCAGCGTCCGCGAGACCTCGAGCAGACGCTCCACCGTCACCTTTCCTATGCCCCTCTGTGGAACGTTCGCTATTCTGGCGAAGCTGGCAACGTCCCCGGGGTTGACGGCAAGCCGCAGGTAGGCGAGCACGTCCCTTATCTCCGCTCTCTGGTAAAAGCCCGTGCCCGCGACCACGACATAGGGAATTCCCGCCGCCCGAAGCGCCTCCTCCACCGCCCTCGACTGGAAGTTCGCCCTGTAAAAGACCGCCGCGTCGCCGAAGCCGAAATCCCCCGAGGCCGCGAACTCCGAAATCCGCCCGGCCACGAACGCCGCCTCCTCGACGTCGTCGTCCGCGCGGAACACGACGGCCTTCTCCCCGCGGGGATTTTCCGTCCAGAGAGTTTTTTCCTTCCTGCGGAGGTTCTTGCTTATGATTTCGTTCGCTATGCCGAGCACGGTCTTCGTGGAACGGTAGTTTCGCTCGAGCTTCACGGTTTTCACCTCGCCGAAATCCCTCTCGAAGTTCAGTATGTTCCCTATGTCCGCCCCTCTCCATCCGTAGATCGACTGGCTGTCGTCGCCCACGACGAAAATATTCCGGCAACGCTCGGAAAGCATCTTTACGAACCCGTATTGATGGACGTTCGTGTCCTGGTACTCGTCGACGAGCACGTGGGAGAATCTCTCCTGGTAGCGGCGAAGAACCTCAGGGGTTTCGCGGAAAAGCCGGTTCGTAACCAGGAGCAGGTCGTTGAACGTCATGGCGTCCGCGGCGACGAGCTCTTTTTTGTAGAGAAGGTAGAGGTTTTCCAGGTGCCGGGCCAGAAAGCCCTCTCCGAAGGAAACCTCCGGGCCGCTCTCCGCCCTGTCGAACCTGCCGAGCGCCGCCTCCGCCTTTATGAGCTTCTCCCCGTAGTCGAGCTCCTTCATGCACCTTTTCACGAGACTCAGCTGGTCGTTGCGGTCGTAGACGACGAAGTCCCCGGTGTAGTCCGAAAGAAACTCCGCCTCCCTCCTCAGCATCCTGAGACAGACGGCGTGAAAGGTGCCTATCCAGAGCTCCCGCGCCTCCCCGCCCGCAAGATTCTCCACCCTGCGTTTCATCTCCCGCGCGGCCTTGTTCGTGAAGGTCACGGCCAGAATCTCCCGGGGCGGGACCCCCATGCTTCCCGTCAGGTAGACGATGCGGCGGGTTATGACCCTGGTCTTTCCCGAGCCCGGACCCGCGAGAATCAGAAGGGGACCTTCGCCGTGGGTCACGGCCTCCGCCTGGGAAGGGTTCAGTCCTTTGAGAAAATCCTGTTCCACTGACATCTAATCTATTGCGGTTTCAAGTATTATGTTTCGGACTACTTAAAGAACAAAATTTGTTTTATTCCTTGTCGCCCCAGTGCTCTCTTTGATAGCGAGATTGCTCTTCCCTGCTTAACGGTTGCGACGAAGCCCCCATGCGAACAAAGAAATCCTCTTTGCCTTCAAATTTCGTAAATATGGGCTCACTACTTCTTTTTACTCTGACACAACAAATTTTTTTGTCGTTATACATTGGAAATGTAATTTTTATATGGGAGATGAAACCTCCGCCAATATATTTTTTAATCACTTCTACAAGATGTAATTGGAAACCGTCAATACTTTTTTTGGTTAAGGTTTCCATATCTTTTGAGAGACCCAATGCGTTTTTGTTGTCGTCAACCCCGATGAAAAGGTCTCCTCCTTCACTGTTCAGAAACGCTGCAATAGTTTTGGCAATTGTGTACTCCAGTTTTTTGTTGATTTTCTTTGTGCCCAAGTCGTAACGCAAAGTCGATTTGAATTCAACTGAATCGCCTTCTCCAGCTAAAACAAGTTGAATCATCTCACTGTCTGTATTTGTATTAGCCTTGCGAAGGCGGATTTTCGGCTGTGATGCCGAAGCCGTTTTTTCAGAGGAAGGCAAAGAACTTTGAGAACGACTTTGCCTTTGACGGTTGACTAGACGACGATATTCAGAAGGAACATCATCTAGGAACGATGATGAGCATGAGCGTACGCCTCCGGATGTCCCAGGTCTTTCCAAATGATAAGTAAAGTAGAGAGTTTTTTTCGCCCGCGTGACTGCAACGTAAAAAAGCCTTCTTTCCTCCTCTATTCCCTCCGAGGTTCCAGAGGACTTTTCGTGCGGAAGCAGCCCGTCGTTTAGTCCCGCAAGGAAAACCGTGGGAAACTCGAGTCCCTTGGCCGCGTGAATAGTCATAAGGGAAACCTTATCCCCATCGACGGCTGGGGGTTCGTTACCAGACAGCTTCAGAGTCACATCGTCAAGGAAATCAGAAACCAAAGGTTCACCATCGGAAGCTGCGACGGTTATAAGTTCTCTAACGCTTTCTTCTTCATCCTCGTCCAGATAGTTCAAATAATCAGTGAGTTCCACGAGCTTTTCTATAACTCGCTTGGCAGAATGATTCTGTGCTGTGAAGCGGAGGTTGTTAATGAGATTTGAAAATTTCACGAGCCTCTCAAACATGTTTTCTGGCAAATGCCCTTCTTTTCGGCATGATTCAATCGCATCCGAGAGCCCAAGTCCTAGATTTTGCGAGATACCCATGAGTTGATTTATGGTGTTTCTTTCTATTTCCCGTGGAGGAATATTTATTATTCTCTTGAAGCTTTCCCAATCCAGAGGATTGTTAATCAGCCGCAGGTAGGCAAGAATGTTCCTTATTTCCTTTCTCTCGTAAAAACTTTCCCCTTTCACAATCATGTATGGAATTTTCTGACGCATTAGTGCTTGTTCAATACTTCTTGACTGCCAATGAGCCCTGTAGAAAACCGCTACCTCGTTGAAAGAAGAATTTCCTGATTCAGCAAGTTCTTGAATTCTGTCGGAGATAAACAGTCCTTCTTCATCAGTGTCAAATGCTCTGAAAACAGAAATTTTTTCATCACCTTGGTTTTCCGTCCAGAGGTTTTTCGTTTTCCTGTAAGAGTTTTTCTTTATGATTTCGCCTGCAACGGCTACTAATGTCTTGGTGGAACGGTAATTTTGTTCAAGTTTGATGATTTTGGACCCTTTGAAATCTTTTTCGAAGTTCAGGATGTTTCTTGTGTCAGCACCTCTCCAGCCGTAAATCGACTGGTCTTCGTCACCCACTACAAAAAGGTTTCGGTGCTGTTCACAAAGAAGCTTTACGAACGCATCCTGATGCATGTTGGTGTCTTGATATTCGTCAACAAGTACGTGAGAAAACCTTTCCTGATAATGGGAAAGAAGTCTCCTGTTCTCGGATAGAAGACCATTAGTAATCAGAAGAAGGTCGTTAAAAGTCATGGCATCAGCCTTTATCAGTTCCTTCTTGTAAATATCGTAGAGAGCCTCAAGCACTTGAGTAAGAAGTCCATTCGCGCCTCCGCGGAGATCTTGCAAGATTCTGTCACAGGGAGCTTTCTGCTTTTCTATTTCCTCCTTGTAAAGATCGTAGAAAATGTTAAACAGCCTCGAGGAATCATCGTCATACTTAAAAGCTGACTCTTCATATCCGTTTGGAAGCTGGGATGATTGTTTTCGAGTGAAAGAATTATTTTCAAAGAATACCTCTCCGTTGTTTTCAGCTTTTTCAAATTTCAGTAGAACATCTTTCGACATAATCACCTTTGATATTTTTTCTGGTGTCAGAAATCTGGATAAATCAAACGTGATGGAATCATCTTTTGGCAAAACTATTTTTGTTCCGTAATCGAGTTCCGATATACACTTTGATATAAGCTTTTGCTGGACATAAGGATTGCCGTAAACTTTAAAATTCTTGGTGTAGTCCGAAAGAAGCTCCGCCTCCCTTCTCAGTATCCTGAGACAGATAGCGTGAAAGGTATCTATCCAGAGCCCGCCTGCCGCCTCGCCCGCGAGGTCTTCCACCCTCTTTTTCATCTCCCTCGCAGCCCTTTTCGTGAAGGTCACGGCCAATATCTCTCGGGGAGAGACTCCCATGTTTTCTATCAGGTAGGCAATGCGGTGCGCTATTACCCTGGTCTTTCCCGAGCCGGGACCCGCTAGCCCGGATATTTCATGAAGGGCAGGAAGAGAGAGGGATTGGAGGTGTTGGAAGGTTGGCGGGGCGAAGTTGAGAAGGATTTGCCTTGTGTTTTCCCGTTGGGAGAAGATTTGGAGCGTTCCGGGCACCTAAAAAAGGGTTTTGAGGTGCTTTCAGACGCAGTTGTCCGTGACCGGCCAAGTCCGACAGGCAGTCTTTGGGCAACAGCAGCAGGATTTGAGTCCTACGCGGGTCTGAGTCTGGTGAGCACGAGGCGGAATAACTCCTGGTCTGGAAAGGCGCTCGACAGATATATTCTTATGCGTCTTGTGTTGCGCATGACGACGGCTCCTATGTTGAGCAGCTTGAGACGTATGGTGTCGCATTGAGCCCGCGCCATGGAAGTTTTTCTCAGTCCTCTCTCCCTTATGTGGTTTACAAGGGTGTACGCCAACCCGGCTTCGAGCAGTCGAAGCTGGTTGGGCCACCAGTTGTGGCAGGAAGTGCGGTCGGCGAACAGTTGCAGTTGCTGCTTTATGCAGTTTTCCATGTCTCCGCGCTTGCAGTAAAACCTCTCGTAAAGATACTGGCCGTCGTCCTTTTTGTTGGTCACTATGTAGCGCGGATTGGCTCCCCTCGGCCCATGCTCCAGTCTGCCCACCACCCGCCGCTGTTTTCTCCAGCCTATGGCTCCGTACTCCATGTTGCAGAAGTGACGATGCTTGCCTCCCCACGTCTCGAAGGCTCTTTGGACTTCCTGGAGATATGAAGAGGCCCCATCCGTAATCCTCGAGTTCTTCGCCAAGCCGATCACGTAGTCCACGTCGTTGCGCTCGCACCACGACATCGTGCGGTGACGACAAAAACCGGAATCTGCGCGCATCGTTATCCGCACCTCTGGCCACACCCTGCGAAACTCCTTTACCAGCAACTTCAAAACAGCGGCGGAGTGCTTTGCAACGTCAACATTGGCCGGACGCAGCAAGGCAACCAGAAGATGGTTTCCGCAAAACACATACAGAGGCAAAAAACAGTAGTGGTCGTAGTAACCGTGGAAGAACCTGCCTTCCTGGTTGCCATGAACCTCCGCGTCGGTGGCGTCGAAGTCTAGCACCAATTCCCTGGGAGGCTTTTTCTTTTTGAAGGAACGGATGAACACATTGACCAAAGTCCTGATTATAGTCCATGCCAAAGCCCTGTCGGCACTGTTCTCGAAACGGCAAAGAGTGGATGGACTGGCAAGGGGACTGTCCTTGCCAAGCGCCGTCTGGAGCAGGGGGTCGTCGCGCAGCTGATTATGATCGTTGAGGTCCTCGCGGCCAAGCGCCATACCGTAGCTGCGCTGACGCAGCATCGCACCTTGGGAGTGACGCACCTTGGAGAGTTGGCGGGAGTCTACAAGTTGCTTGTCTATTTCCTCGAAGATTCCCAGCTCGCGAGCCGCTTCACGCAGCAGCAAAGCGCCGCCGTTGGAACTTACGTAACCGCCGTCGAAATCCGCTTCTACCTTGCGACCCCGGCAGGGTTGAAAAACCATGGACTGAGAGTTACAATTCGTCATCGCTGAGCTCCTGTGTTTATTTGGTCTAACTACCCTTAAATATAACACATTATGGAGCTCAGCGTTACTTCTTCATGAAATATCCGGGCTAGAACGAGCAGGGGACCTTCGGTGTGGCTCACGGCTTCGGCCTGGGAAGGGTTCAGTCCTTTGAGAAAATCCTGTTCCACTGACGTTTCGAAACCGTTTCGGCCGGAATGGCTGGGGCGGAAGGAATCGAACCCTCACTACCGGGACCAAAACCCGGTGTCCTGCCGTTAGACGACGCCCCAGCGAAAAGAGATTTCTATGTTACCACATCCGCGCGGCCATGGCAGGCGGAAATGTCCGGTTCCGGACGAAAAGTTCAGTCCGCGAGAAAATGCCGGCCGCTTATTCCCTCGGCCAGGAAAGCCTCGAAATCGTCCGACGTGCGAAGATACCCGTAAATCTCCTCCGCGGGCCCCCTCTCCCCGAACACGGAAAAGACCGACGAGCCGCTTCCCGAAACGAGCGCCGACTCCGCGCCGAAGGAGCGCAGAAGCTCCTTCAGGGAAGCCGCCTTCGGAAAAATCCCGAAAAGAGGCTCCTCCAGACCGTTCTCCAGGGGAAAGCGTCCGGCGCGAAACTCCGCGGCGAGCGCGGCCGGGTCGGCCCTCTCCGGGGGACTTTCCGGCTCCTTCCATCTTTCGTACACGTCCCGGGTGGATATCCCCGTTCCGGGAAAGACGATCACGTAGTGAAAAAGCGGAAAATCCGAAAGCGTCCTCACCCTCTCACCCGTCCCTTCCACGAACGCCGAGGCGGACCTCGCGAAAAACGGAACGTCGGCCCCGAGCCGGGCCGCGAGCCCGAAAAGCCGCTCCTCGCCGAGAGCGCCGAGGAGCCTGTCGAGACCGACCAGCACGGAGGCGGCGTTGGAGCTTCCGCCCCCGAGTCCCGCGCCGAGGGGGATTTTCTTTCTCATCTCCACCGAAACCCTCTTTTCGACCGCCGCTTCTTCCAGGTAGGCCGCCGCCGCCGCGACGGCCAGGTTCTGCTCTCCCGCGGGAACCGCCCTGCCCGACGACGAAAGTTCCACCCCCCGCCCCGACTCCACGGATACCGCGATCTCGTCGAAGAGGCTCACGGGCTGGGCCAGGGACTGTATTTCGTGGTATCCGTCGGGTCGCTTTCCCAGGACGCGCAGAAACAGGTTCACCTTCGCCGGGGAAAGGAGCCTTATCGAACTCATCGCTCCGCGGCCTTCGGGTCGAAGTTCATCGTGAGCTTCACGCTTCTGAGCGGAAGGAACAGGCGCCGCAGCTTTTTCGTCTTCGCGTCGAATCCCAGAACGAGCCTGAAGGTCACCCAGCCGCCCTCGGGAGTCTTTTCGGCGAGCCTGTACCTGTAGGTGTGGACCTCGCCGTCGGGCCCGGGGGCCGTCTCCCAGGGAATCCCCAGAACGTCCGCGGCCTCGGCCGAAGTGGGAATGTCGACGGGGCGAAGCGACCGCACGGTTCCCGTGCTCGTCTGGGAGAGCTTGCTCACGTCGGCGTCCCCCATGGAGTTCATTATCTTTCCGAACACGTCGCTGTTGAGGTACCTGGTCAGGCTCCTGGGGAAGACGACCTCGGAGAGCTTTCCCGAAACGAACTTCATTCCGAGGGGAAGGTCGAAGTTTCCGGCCTCGTTTTTCGCTCCCGGGTACCTTTTCACCAGAGTGTACGTCCAGAGTTCCGAGTCCTCGCCCAGGCGGGTCTTTTCCGGAGGGGAGCGGAGCATGAGCCAGGAGACGTCGTCCGCGAGCAGCACGGGATTTCTGAAGACGAGCCGGAGGCCGTCGCGGTCGCTCGTCTCGAAGTTCTCTGCGAAGTCGCGAAGCTGGTCCTTCGCCTCGAGGAACCGGAAAAGCCTGCATCCCCCCGCCCCGAGGCAGGCGAGGAGAAAGAAAAGAATGAAAAGCCTTCGCCGGGAAAACCGCTTTTTTTCCATGAGACCCATCATTTCCTCCGTCGAGCCGTTATATTATATACGGAAACCGCAACCGCCATGTTCGCAAGACTTCTCGTTCTGTTCACCGTCGTTCCCCTGGTCGAGCTCGCCCTGCTGATAAAGCTCGGAGGCGCCGTCGGCCTGTGGCCCACGGTGTTCGTCGTGATAGCCACGGGAGCGCTGGGGGCGACGCTCGCCAAAAGCCAGGGAACCCGGACCGTGTGGACGATAAGGCGGGAGATGGCCGAGGGAAAGCCCCCCGGGGAGAGTCTCGTGAACGGTCTCCTCATACTGGTCGGAGGGGTGGTGCTTCTCACCCCCGGGCTTCTCACCGACGTTCTCGGTTTCTGCCTTCTGGTTCCCGCGACCAGGAAGTGGTTTCGGACGAGGCTGCTCGAGAAGCTCCGGCGCCGCGCCGCGGAAAACTCGGGCGGGCGGACGACCATAATAATCCGCTGACCCCCGGGCCGCGGAACTACGGAAGAAACGGCTCGCGGCTTATCTCGTGTATTATCGGCATCGAGAACTTCACAGACTCGGCGAGCTTGCGTCCGTACTCCATCACCCACTCCTCGGGAGCCGTCTCGTAGAAGTCGCAGAGAGTCATCCAGTCCCCTCCCCTGCCGACCTCGCCGTGGTCGGCGCTCACCAGAAAGGCGGTCATGTCCCCGCCGTCCATGGCGTTTAGGACCGAGCACTCGACGTGGGAGTGAACGTCGGCGAGCACGGGACAGCCGTTTTTTCCCTCGAAGTGCTCGACCCCGCGGAACTTGTCCCTGTCCCGCCCCGAGTAGAAGCCGAAGTCGCGAACGAGACCTGTCTGGTCCTTTCCGAGGAGGTGGACGACGAGGTTCCGGCTTTCGGTTATGAACCCGTGCGTGTGGTTTCCCTTCCAGATGCCGGCCACGAGGCGCGGCACGTCGTGGACTATCGAGGAGGTGACGAGAGTGACGGCCACCTGGCCGTTTACCTCCTCTCCCCGGCGGCTCGTTATCACGACCACCGGGGAGTCGTGCCAGAAGATTCCGGCTACAGAAGACGCGTCGTTCGTCATGGGCGCCCCGCTCGCGGGTTTCCGCCCCCGAAAAATTGAAGGACGGGCATCTATATGTTACACTGAAATGAGGGTCGGGCGTAAGGGTTTTCCCGAGGCGCCGTTTCCGCCCACAACGAGAAAACGGAGGACCTAAAGTGAAAAGAAACAAAACGGCCGCGGCGATAGCCTTCGCGCTTCTCTGCGTCTTCTACCTTTCGGGATGCGCCAAGCTGACCAAGTTCTCCGACCCCCGGGCGGGAGCGGCGGAAAGAATCTCCTCGGTCGAGAGCATGCTCGAGCGGGCCCGGGCGGAGGGCGCGGAGGACACGTGGGAATACGGGGAGGCCTCGCGGCTTCTCGAGCGCGCCAGGGCGCTGATGGAACAGGGGGATTTCGAGGGAGCGGCCGCCCTGCTCTCGGAAGCCGAGATAAACGCCGTCATGGCCATCGGGTCCGCCAGGGACCTCGCATACATGAGCGGCCTCGACGAAGACGCGCAGGAACTCCAGAAATCGATGCTCGAAGAGGCGTTTTCCTCGGAGACGGCCGGGGCGGAGGGCGTCTCGGACGTGTTTTTCGAATTCGACAGTTCGAAGATATCCGAAACGGCGCGCGGGATACTCGACGGAAACGCCGCCGCCCTCGCGGCGGACGCCGAGAGGATCAGGTTCGTCGTGGTGGCCGGTTACTGCGACGTGCGGGGAACCGAGGAATACAACCTCTCCCTGGGCAAGAAAAGGGCTGAGCAGGTGAAAAAATACATGATCGGCAGGGGAGTGTCCCCCTCGATGATCTACTCCGTCAGCAAGGGAGAGACGGACATGTGGCGGGAGGGAACGTCGGAGGAGTCGTACGGCGAGAACAGGCGCGCGAACTTCCGCGTCCTCCTCAAGTAGGCGTACCGAACGAAGATGAGAAAAAAACACCTCGCGGCCGCGGTCATGCTCTTCTGCTGCCTTTTCATGTACGGATGCGTGGCGTCGGAGGGAGACGTCGGGTTCATCTACACCAGGCAGAAGGATCTCGAGGCCAATCTCAAGAAGGCCGAAAAGGACATCGAGTGGCTGAAGGCCGAAGTTTCCGCCGAAGACTCCAACCTCGAGCTCAAGGAACAGATCCACGAGCTCCAGAACAAGGTGCTGGAGCTCGAACAGGTGATAGGAACCGTATACTCCGGGGTGGAGACGGTGAAGACGGACCTGCGCAGGTCGGCCGAGACCGCCGAGCGCGTCAGGGCCGAGGCCGCCGGGAAGGACGAGACATCCGCCATGAAAAAGAGGGTCGGGGAGCTGGAAGCCAGGGTTTCGGAGCTCGAGCTGACGGCGGCGGCTCTGAGCGCGGAGGCGGCGAAGACTCCCGCGGCGCCGGCCGAACCCGAACCGGGGAACGAAGCGGCCGAAGAAGAGCCGGAATCCCCCGAACCTGAAACCGCGGCGGCCGGGGAACCGCAGGCTTCGGGGTCCGAAGCCGCGCAGACTGAACCCCCGGCGGAAAAACCCGAGACCCCCGAAGCCGAATCCGCCCCGGCCGAAGCGCCCGAAGCGGCGAAGACCGAACCCGCAGGGGAAGAACCGCGGCCCGCGGAACCCGAAAGTCCGGAACCCGCGGCGGGGGCGGAAGAGAACGCGTCTCATTACGACCTCGGACGGAAAAAACTCGCCGAAGGAAAGTACCGCGACGCGAGGGTTCTTTTCAGGAAATACGCCGACGCCAATCCAGTGGCCGAAGACGCTCCGGAAGCCGTCTTTCTCATCGCGGATTCCTACTTCATGGAAAAGCTGTACGAGGAGGCGATTCTCGAATACCAGAACCTGATCGACATCTACCCCGACAGCCCCAGGGTGACCACTTCCCAGCTCAGGCAGGGAATGGCGCTTCTGGAGATAGACAAGACCAGCGAGGCGGCGCTTTTCTTCGAATCGCTGATCGAATCCCATCCCCGGTCCCCGGAAGCCGCCGAAGCCGAAAAGCACCTGAAGAAGATAAAGACCCCGAAAGCGACGGAATGAGAACTCCGGCGCATCCGGGCCCGAACCGGGTTTCGATGAACACGGCCAATTCCCAGAAGCTCTTCGCCAGGGCGAAAAACGTTCTCGTCGGAGGGGTGAACAGTCCCGTGAGGTCGTTCGCCGCCGTGGGCGGATCCCCGCTTTTCATATCGAGGGCGAAGGGAGCTTACGTCCACGACGTCGACGGCAACAGGTTCATCGACTACGTGGCTTCCTGGGGTCCTCTCATCCTCGGCCACTCGCATCCCGCGGTGGTCCGCGCGGTGGGAGAGGCTCTTCCCATGGGGACCAGCTTCGGAGCTCCCTGCGAGACGGAAACCAGGCTCGCGGAGCTCATAGCGAGGAGCTTTCCCTCTATAGAAAAAGTGCGCATGACGAACTCGGGAACCGAGGCGACCATGAGCGCCGTGAGACTCGCCAGGGCCCGCACCGAAAGAAGCTACGTGGTGAAGTTCGAGGGATGCTACCACGGACACTCCGATTTTCTGCTCGTGAAAAGCGGCTCCGGGGCCACCACCTTCGGAAGCCCCAGCAGCGCGGGAGTTCCCCGCTCGCTCGTGGGCAAGACGTTGCTTGCGCGCTACAACGACATCGGCTCGGTGAAGGCGCTTTTCGACAGGTACCCGGAGAAGATCGCCTGCGTCATACTGGAGCCCGTGGCGGGGAACATGGGAGTCGTGCTTCCGGAAAAGAATTTCCTCGGGCGGCTGCGCTCGCTCTGCGACAGGCACGGCTCGCTTCTAGTTTTCGACGAGGTGATAACGGGCTTTCGGCTGGGCGGGGGCGGAGCGCAGGAGCGCTTCGGCGTGAGGCCCGACATAACGTGTCTCGGGAAGATAATAGGAGGGGGACTTCCGGTCGGGGCGTACGGAGCGGGAAAGGACGTGATGGCCATGGTCTCTCCCGAAGGACCCGTGTACCAGGCGGGAACGCTCTCGGGAAATCCGCTGGCCGCGGCGGCGGGACTCGCCACCGTCGGGAGACTCAACGCAGGGACCTACGAGAGGCTCGAAAGCGCGGCGGAACTTCTGGCGGCGGAAACCGAAAGAATAATCGCCGACCTCGGGGTTCCGGCGAGAGTGAACCGCGCGGGCTCCATGTTCACGGTGTTTTTCACGAAAAGGAAAGTGCGCGACTACGCGGGGGCCCTCGGGTGCGACACCCGGGCCTATGCGAGGTTTTTCAGAAAACTTCTCGAAAACGGGGTGATGTTTCCCCCGTCGCAGTTCGAGGCCGCGTTCGTTTCCGCGGCGCACACGAAAAGACACATAGACCGGACCCTCGGGGCGATCAGAAAATCCCTCGGGGAACTTTCCTGACGGAGGTGCGGGATGAAGAAGCGTCCGAACTGGCTCGGTTTCTCGATAATAGGCGTGGAGTTCGCCCTGGCCGTCATAATAGGGCTCGAGCTCGGCGGATACGCGGACTCGAAGCTCGACATGGACTTCCCCGCGTTCACCCTGCTGGGTCTCGCGCTCGGGGTGACGGTGGGATTTCTCGCGCTGATCAGGATCCTGAAAAGGATGGAGAAGGGAAACGGCGGGCCGGATGAAAAGTCCTAGCATGGGAGTGGAAAAGCTGTCCCTCGCTGTAACCGGTCTTTTCTTCGCCGTGAACATGCTGATCGGACAGACGCAGGTGGCGGTCGGGGTGGCGGTCGGCGGAGCGCTTTTCCTCGCCGACTACGTGGCCATAAGGTTCGTCGTGAAGGCCCTTTCGGAGAAAAGGTACACCCTGGCCTTTTCCATATTCGTACTCGTCGCGAAACTGCTCGCCCTGCTGGCCGTCGTTACGGTTCTGCTGATGTTTGCAAAACTCAATATCTATGGTTTACTGATAGGCTTAACTTCCGTTGTGATAGTGATAATAGGCAAGGGACTAAAGGGCTAAAAACGTGGAGCACTACAGCTGGTTCTCATTTCTCGGTCTGCTTCATTACGACCACGTCATCGGCGGGGCGATCGTTGTGCTGTTCATCCTGTTCACGGGACTTCGGGTGCGGAAGCACTACTCCAGGGAATCCTCGGTGATTCCCGAGGAGAAGCTTTCGATGAACATCTTCTACGAGCTCGTGGGGGTCGAATTTCTTTTCTCCACGATAGAGGGCGTGTTCGGCTCGCGGGAGAAGGCGAAAAAGTACTTTCCGCTTCTGGCCGGGTCGTTTTTCTTCGTGCTGTTCGCGAACCTGCTGGGAATGGTCCCGGGGTTTCTCCCCCCCACGGGCGTCCTCGACACCACCGTCGCCTGCTCGCTTCTGATCTTCGTCATGTACAACTACTACGGAGTTAGGGAGCACGGCGTCGGCTACCTCAAGCATTTCCTGGGTCCCGTGATCTTTCTCGCGCCGCTCATGGTGATAATCGAGATCATAAGCCACCTGGTGAGACCGGTTTCCCTCTCGCTTAGGCTTTTCATGAACATCACCGGAGACCACATGGTGCTCGGAGTGTTCACGAACCTGACGCATGTCTTCGTTCCGATGATTTTCGTCGCGCTCGGGCTTTTCGTATGTTTTCTCCAGGCTTTCATTTTCACGATTCTCTCGACCATATACATAGCGCTTGCGGAAGCGCACGAACACTGAAACCAAATTCTGCTAAAGACAGCAAATCTAGGAGGTAAGGAAATGAGAAGGTTGTTTTCTTTTATAGGTCTGGTCGCGCTGGCTTCGCTCGGCACCCTGATTCCCGATGTCGCGCACGCCGCGTCGGAGATGGGGGACACGGCGAAGATGGGACTCGGCATAGGCGCCGGAGTGGGAATAGGACTGGCGGCGGGGGTCGCCGGAGTCGGACAGGGACTCGCCACGGCGGCCGCCCTCGACGGCATAGCCAGGAATCCGGGCGCATCGGCGAAGATCCAGACGCCGATGATCATCGGTCTCGCCCTGATCGAATCTCTCGTAATCTACGCCCTGCTCATAGCGTTTCTGCTTCAGGGAAAGATCTGATATCCGAAAAGGACGGGAAGTCCTTATGAGATTTCCCGTCCTTTCGTAAAACATTGTACACAAGAAAAAATGACGATTATTGAGGAGGACTCCCTGTTTGCACCAGCTGTTCGAAAATTGTTTTTCTCGAAACAAAAAACCTGTTTTGAAGAATCCTTGACACCTCTGAAACTGAAATGTTCCAGCTAACCACGATGCAAGCATAAGCAAGCACCGCAAAACAATAAATGCAGACCAGCTTTCTCACCAATTTTTATCAGACATGAATAAAAAATTGGGTGAGTTGATGAAGGGAGACTGTGTATTCATTCATTCCCCAATGGTCCCGCCGCTGGAT
Source organism: Thermodesulfobacteriota bacterium (assembly GCA_965243595.1). Classification (GTDB taxonomy): domain Bacteria; phylum Desulfobacterota_D; class UBA1144; order Nemesobacterales; family Nemesobacteraceae; genus Nemesobacter. The sequence continues at coordinate 658,180 of OZ251569.1, read as the reverse complement.
GATGAATTCAGAGTCGTTATTGAAGACATTCCCAAAAGTAACCAGAAACATTTAATTGTCGTATTACAAACCGAAGGTGGATATATGGAGACCGTTGAAAGACTGGTCTCCGTAATGAGAACTCATTACAAAAAAGTTTCCTTCGTAATTCCAAATTATGCTTACTCGGCAGGTACCGTTTTGGCGTTATCAGGAGATAACATATGAATGGATTACTATTCAGTCCTCGGTCCTATCGACCCACAATATCCGAAGGAAGGAAAGTTGCTACCTGGAACAGGATATTTGCAGAAGTTCGAAGAACTTGTTTCGACAATTAACAATCCAGAAGCAAAAGAAACCAAAGCTGAATTGGCTTATCTGATTGGAAAATTTGATCCGGCTCTTTTGTTCTATATAGAACAAGGAATCGCACACGGCATATCATTAATAACCGAATGGTTGCCAAAATATAAATTCAAGGACTGGAAGGAAACTAGTATGTCTAAAAGAAAAGTCACTAGGAAAATGAAAAAGGACCGTGCCGAAGAGATTGCAAAGGTTTTAAGCAATGCTAGTCGTTGGCATTCTCATGGTCGAGGAATTTCCATCAAGGAACTTGAAAGCCCCGAAATCAACCTTAAGATTGATAATTTCGGACCTGATAAAGAACTGAGTGACAGTATTAGACACTATCACGGTTATTGCGTAAACTATTATTTGGAGAAATTGGGTGTTAGAGGTTTCATACACTGTGGTACAGGTATGAGAACCGTAATTAGGTGAGGTTCACTACCATGAAGAAAAAAACTTTAGAGGAAAATCCTTACGAAAAGTTTCTTGATGATGCTAAAAGCAAACTGAAAGAAACAGGTCAGTCATTGGACTATCTGGATACAATTCCAGATACCGCCAAAAGCGACCCGGACACCGTCCCTTTTCCTTACGGCAGGGAGAATACTCCTGATTTAGGAAATTCATAGTAGCGGTCGAGACAGTATGTTGCCGACTTTTCTCTGATGTGAACTCAGGGAAGTCGGAAAGTTCCTCAAGACGCAAGCTTTACTCAAAACTGATAACTCGCGAACCAATTCCGGACAGTCAGGAGCGCCAGTCCATCGGGTAGTTTGTCCTGACTAAAGTCAAGGGCATCTTCTACGAGCTCGTGGGGGTCGAATTTCTTTTCTCCACGATAGAGGGCGTGTTCGACACCACCGTCGCCTGCTCGCTTCTGATCTTCGTCATTACAACTACTACGGAGTTAGGGAGCACGGCGTCGGCTACCTCAAGCATTTCCTGGGTCCCGTGATCTTTCTCGCGCCGCTCATGGTGATAATCGAGATCATAAGCCACCTGGTGAGACCGGTTTCCCTCTCGCTTAGGCTTTTCATGAACATCACCGGAGACCACATGGATTACTACTCTGTACTTGCTCCGATTGATCCGCAGTATCCGGATAAGGATGGCAACCTGCTGCCCGGGTCCGGGTATCTGCGTAAATTTGAAGAACTCGTCTCAACAATCAACAATCCGGAGAAAGAAGAAGCGGAAGCTGAACTGGCTTATTTAACTACTTTCGACCCTGCTCTTTTGTTTCACATAGAGCAGGGCATTGAACACGGCAGGTCGCTGATAGCTGAGTGGCTACTTAAATATAAATTTAAAAACTGGAAGAGAACCGAAACTGAAAAGGAAAAAGTCACTGATGAAATGAAAGAAGACCGTGCCAGAGATATAGCCAAGATTCTGGGCAATGCCGAGCGCTGGCACTCTCATGGTCGAGGAATTTCAAGGGAAGACCTTGAAAGCGATGAAATTAAACTTAAGATTGACGATTTTGGCACTAACGAAGAACTGAATAACACGATTAGGCACTATCATGGATATTGTGTAAATTATTACTCAAAGAGAGTAGGTGTGCGTGGGTATATACATTCAAACAGAGGTTTCAGAAGAATCTAGATGGGGTTTCTTCCTATGAAAAAAAAGACTTCCGAGAAAAATCCTTATGAAAGGATTTTTGACGATGCCAATCGCAGAATAAAAGAAAAAGGGATATCGTTAGACCGCTTGGACGAAATCCCAAAAATCAAGCGCGATTCAGTCAGGATCCCCTTTCCGTACGGAGAAGAAAACAATCGGGATATCGAAAAATAGCAGTAAAAAGTCATCAGAATCAGATTTTGCGGCAGGCTAGATTCGGATGAAACCGTTTTTTTGTATATCTCTGATTTCTCCATCATACGACTCTCCGTGATTTGATACCAATAACCTGCTGTGCTTATTTGTCAGTCTCTCGTTTTCCGCTATTATATTGTCCGTCATGCTGAAAATTTCCGAGAAGGAAGTCCTCCGGCGATTCCACATCGACAATCCATGGTGGCAAGATACAGGGAACATCAGGTGGAAACACGCCCCGGAAAGAATCTGTTTCACTCCGTTCTACGAGCTTGTAACCATCACCGGGGTTAACAGAGCGGTCGTGTTGACGGGTCCCCGCGGAGTCGGCAAAACCGTCATGATTCACCAAGCGGTCGCCCGGCTGATAAACGAAAAAACCATGCCGGAACGGATTCTTTACGTCCCTCTAGGCAATCCGCTGTATTCGGTATGTTCACCCGAAGAAATACTCCTTATGTTCGTCGAACTGAACGAGGTGGAACAGAATGAATCCGTCTTTGTTTTCTTCGACGAGATCCAATACGTGAGAGACTGGGAAGTACACCTGAAATGCCTGGTTGATTCCTATCCTCGTCATCGCTTCGTAGTAGCGGTCTCGGGCGCCTCCGCACTGAAACTGAAAAGCCGCGAGTCTGGCGCCGGAAGGTTCACCGATTTTTTTCTTCCTCCTCTGACATTCCACGAATACGTAAAGCTCTCGGGAAGAGAAGAAAAACTCTTCGCCAGAAACGAAGACGGTGCCCCGGACCTTCCCGAAATGCTCGGAAGAATCGAAGTCATCAACGAAGAATTCGTGGATTACGTAAACCTTGGAGGTTTTCCCGAAATCGCGCTCACGGAAGAATCCGGGAAAGACCGGAACGGCGGCGGATACAATTTTATAGACAACGTGCTTCTGCGCGACCTGCCGAGCCTGTATGGAGTAAGCGACATTCCCGAACTCAACCGGTTGCTGACGCTGCTCGTTCTCAATACGGGAAGGGAAATCGACCCGAGGGGTCTTTTTCGAGGTTCAAAAGCGGCGATGGGAACGATATCGAGGTACCTGGAATACCTCGAAGCGACTTTTCTTGTAAGACGAGTCAGCCGGGTGGACAAGCGTGCTAAAAATTTCAAAAGAGAACGCAAGTTCAAGATATATCCCGCCAATCCATCGATTTACGCGTCGCTCTTCGGCCCGGTGGAAAAGGAAACCGGAGAAACTCTCGAGAAGCTGGCGGAGGCGATTATTCTCGAGAGTTTCTTTCACCTGGCGGGCAACAACGAAAAACCGCGTTACGCACGCTGGAAAAATGGAAAAACAGACGTGGTGCTGATGGACAGAATAGGAACAAAGCCGGAATGCGCGATGGAAATCAGGTGGTCCGATGAACCGGTCGAAGATCCATCCGAGATCAAAGGGCTGCTCGATTTCGCCGCGGAACACGGCCTCGCCGACCCGGGAAGCCTGATCTGCTGCACCTTGAGCAAGGCGGATATACAGAAACGCAACGGCAGAACCGTCCTCTTTTATCCCATAAGTCTGGCGTGCTTTGAACTGGGACGATGTGCGGACGTCGAGGAATTCAGGAAAACCCTGGTCACGTCCATGACCAGAGACGGTAATCGGAAAGTTCTCCAACCCCAGAGAGTTCCGCAAGGCGGATGTGAGTAATGTGCGAACCAGCGCGTGTCGTCATGACCGACAGTCCGCCGGATAGTTTTCCCGAACGAAGTTCAGGGCATCTTCTTTCGAGCGAAGCCTGTTTTCGAGCTGCTGTTCCCGCACTTCCCCAAGTATCCTGGAAAAAACGGGACCGGGAGAGTAGCCGAGAGCTATGAGATCCTTTCCGTCGATAAGCCCGGGCGGTTTTATCTCCTCCCGCCCGTATTCCTCCATTTTTGTCTTCACGAAATCGTAGGCGTCGGTTTTCCCGTGACTGCCCATGCAGTCGGCCAGATGAAGTTCCATGTGCTCGTCGAAATGCGGAAGCGAAAGGAATCTCTTGAGCGTGCTCTTTCTCATGTTGAAGACGTCCTTGAACCGAAGATGCTCGGCTATGAGCTCGGAAATTCTCTTTGCCTGCTTTCTGGAGAACCTGAGCCTTCCGCAGATCCGCTCGGACATCCTGGCCCCCACCTTGTCGTGCCCGTTGAATCTTATCCTGTCCGAAACCTCGTAGGTGGGAGGCTTTCCCACGTCGTGGAGAAGCGCGGCGACGGCGAGTTCCTCCGAGTATTCTCCCCCCGTGTTTCCGTAAAGCATGTCCATCACCAGACACGTGTGGACGAACACGTCTCCTTCGGGATGAAACTGCCTGGGCTGCTCCACTCCCCTCATGCGCTCCACTTCCGGGAGAAAGTGCTCGAGAAGTCCGGAGTCGCTGAGAAGCCTTATTCCGTCTCCCGGGTTTTTCCGGGTGAGTATCTTCACCAGTTCCTCCCTTGTCCTTTCCCTGCTGACGGCCGATATGCCCGAAGCCTCGCGGCGGACGACAGCCAGCGCGTCGGGGTCGAGCTCGAAACCCAGGCACGAGGAGAACCGGACGGCCCTCATCATCCGAAGCCTGTCCTCGCCGAACCTTCTTTCGGGATCCCCTATCGTCCTCACCATCCGAAGCTCAAGGTCCCCGAGCCCCCCGACATGATCGTAAAGCTCCTTCGAGACGGGGTCGTAGAGCATGCCGTTTACGGTGAAGTCCCTCCTGAGAACATCCTCTTCGGCGCTTTCGGTGTACTCGACGTTTTCAGGGTGTCTTCCGTCTTCGTACCCGGATTCCTTCCTGAAAGTGGCCACCTCGAACGGCATGCCGTTTTCAATCACTATCACGACGCCGAAGCTCTTGCCCACCTCCACCGTCTTCGGGAAAATCTCCTGAACTCTCCCGGGCGGGGCGCCGGTGGCTATGTCGATCTCCCCGGGCTCAAAGCCCAGCAGGGCGTCCCTGACGCAGCCTCCGACGAAAAAAGCCTCGTGTCCCTTCTCCACGAGCGTCCTCACTATCCGAAGCGCGGGCTCGAAGGTTTTCTTTTCAAAATCGAGTTTCCTTTTCAAAATCCGCCACCATGGCCGTCAAAACGGTTAGAATACGTTCCTAATCTTACCCGCTCCGCCTCCGCGGGGCGGAACCGCCGAAAAGAGCGATGAGCCAGCGAAACTTCCACGATTTTCTCACGCGAAGAGCCAGGGAAAACGGCTCGAGGCTGGTCTTTCAGAGAAAAGACGGCTGGAGCTGGAAACAGGTGACCTGGCCGGACATGCTGACCGAGGTGGAAAGCATAGCCTGCTTTCTTCTGAACTCGGGATTCTCCGCGGGGACCAGGGTGGTGGTGCTATCCGCCAACACCCTCGAGTGTCTTTTCTTCGAGCTAGCGGTTCTCATGACGGGAGGAACGTGCGTTCCGGTCGCAAGCTCCGGCGAGGCGAAAATGGTTCTGGAAGACTCGGGCGGAGGCTGCTTTTTTCTCTCGGGCGACCCCGACCGCGCGCGCTCCCTGGCATCCGACCCTTCCCTGGAAGGAAAGATCGAAAAAGTCTTTCTCACGGTGGACGCGAAGATCCCCGTGGAGGAGGAAACGGCCAGCTACTCGAGCGCGGTCAAGTTCGGCTTTCTCGCCAGAAAGAAGATGAAGGACGAGATAGAGTCGACGGGAAGCTCCGTCGGGGAAACATCCCCCGCCGTGATCTTCGGAGCGGGAAACGGAAAAGCGAAGATTCTCTCCCAGTCGGACGTTCTCGACGTTCTCCGGGCATCGCAGGAAACGCTGGATCCGGTGCCGGAGGAAGACCAGACGTTTTCCTATCTGCCGCTCTGCGGCTCCTTCTCGAAGTTCGCCAACATGCTCGTCCTGCAGACGGCGACGAGGGGGGCGGTCGCGTCGCGCCCGGAGGATTTCTTCTCGGACGTTCTCGAGATAATGCCCGCGACGCTCCTTCTCGAACGCGCGGTACTGGAAGACGCGGTGGGGAAACTCGACGGGGCGGGAAAAAGCCTGAAAAAGGCCCTGGGCGGAAGGGCGAAGCTCGTTCTCACCGATTCAGCGCCCGGCGAAAAGACCGCGGGGCGCCTGCTCGAAGAAGGCATATCCGCCGTGGAACTCGAAACTCTCTCGGCGGTCGCCTGAAAAGATCAGGACTCCTTCGGGTCCTCCGTCCCGTCCACCACGCAGAACGCTCTTCCCCTGCGGAACCTCGCGACCAGCCTGTCGCCTTTCTCAAGCGTGGAGGAATCCCCGACGACCCGCCCGGTCTTCTCCTCCGAGACTATGGCGTAGCCCCTCTCCAGTACCCCGAACGGGCTCAGGGCGTCCAGCCTGGCGGAGCAGTTCTCCATGTCCCGCTCGAGGCGCTCGATGCGGGAGGTCATGTGGAAACGGAAGGCGCCCGCCAGGGAATCGAGACGCATGGAGAACATTTCGACGCGGTTGGAAAGAGCGCGGTCCAGCCTTTTTCTCAGCAGGCGGAGGTCGTCCGCGATCTCGCTTTTCTCCCTCACGGCGAGTTCGGCCGCCATGGAGGGAGTCGCGGCTCTCACGTCGGCCGCGAGGTCCGCGAGCGTAACGTCGATTTCGTGACCCACGGCGGAGATGACGGGCAGAGGCGAGGCGGCGATCTTCCTCGCCACCCCCTCGTCGTTAAACGCCTTGAGATCCTCTTTCGAGCCCCCGCCTCTCGTAACGACGACGAGGTCGAGAGTCTCCATCCGGTAAAGCCTGTCCAGAGCCCGGACTATCTCCGCGGGAGCGTTTTCTCCCTGAACCCTGGCCGGCGACACTATCACCTCCACGTTCGGGGAGCGCCTGTAGACGACCTTTATGACGTCTCTTACCGCGGCGCCCGAAGGGGAAGTCACCACTCCTATTCTCCGGGAGAGAAACGGAAGGGGACGCTTTCTCGACGCTTCGAAAAGTCCTTCCTCGAGGAGCTTCCGCTTGAGCTTTTCAAACGCCAGAGCCTCCGCGCCCACCCCCTTGGGCTCCATGGTCTCGACGTAGAGCTGGTAGACACCCCTCTGCTCGTAGACGCCCACCCTACCCCCGCATATCACTTCCGTGCCGTTCTCCGGGTCGAACCTCACGCGCTGGTTCGCCGTTCTGAAGCACACGGCCGAGACCTGGCTCTCCCCGTCCTTGAGGGAAAAGTACCAGTGACCGCTCGAGTAATGTCCCTTGAAACCGGAAATCTCTCCCGCGACCAGCACGGAAATCCCCCCGAACTGCAGGTCGACCGCCCTTTTCACCGCGGAGTTGAGTTCCGAAACGCTGTAGATTCTCTTGCTCATTCTCCGCCCCGAAGAATTTTCCCGCGGACGCTCACTCAAACAGCTCCGGCGACTTTTCCCTGACTTTCTCCAGAATCCCGGGCGAAACCCCGACGTTTTCGAAAACGGCGACGCGAAAGAGCTGGGACGCCTTGAGCTTCCTCGCTCCCGAGAGGTCGGCGTCCCTGAGAACCGCGCCGTCGAAATTCGCGAGCCTGAGATTCGCCCCCGTGAGGTCGGCCCCCGTGAGGTCGGCTCCGATCATGTGCGCTCCCTCGAGATCGGCGCCCCGAAACACCGCGGAGCGAAGGTCGCACCCTTCGAGGTTTATTCCCCGAAGCTCGGCTTCCGAGAAGTCCGCCCCCGCGAGACTGCACCCCCGGCAGAAAGCGAGCTTCAGGACGCAACGCGAAAAAACCGCCCCGTCGAGGTCGAGACCGTTGAGGTTGGCCCATCCCAGGTCCGCCGGGGCGTCGGGCTCCGCCGCCCGCCAGGCGTTCCACTCGGGGACTCCCCGCCCTATCCTCTCCACGCACTCGGCATCAGCCACGAAACGTCACCACCGCCAGTCGCCGAAATCGAATTCCTTGAACGCGGAAAAAAGCACGTAAAGGGCGATCAGAAGAAAGAGCACGCTTCTCAGAAGTCCCCTGAAGCCGCCGCTTCTCCTTCGGATCCTCTCCCCGCAGCCGGGACACGTGTCCGTCTTCATGCTGCCTCCGTAACCGCATTCGCCGCAGACCGTCTCGGGTTCAAACGTCATCGGACACATCCTCTCCGGCCCTGCGCAGAGCCGACCGCGCGAAGACCGGATGTACTTCCTCCACCCTCTCGGCAAGCTGTCTCACCACGTTTCTTATGTCCCACTGCGCCGCTTCGGAGAGCCGAAGGTTCGTGAGATGATAAAGCTCCCAGAGATCGAAGTATCCCGCGACCCTCCTGTTGTGGGCGTTCGTCACCACGTAGGGGGCGACGTCTCCCAGCCCCGCGTCGAGGAGCTTTTCGTAAAGCCGCTCGCTCGCCTCCGCGGCCTCGCGCAGAAGCCCCTCGGTCCCGGATTTTTCCACGTTCGGCGGAACCGTGACGCCGCTTCGCACCGAAGGCTCCTTCGCCGCCCAGTCGACCTTCCTGTGGCGAAGCATCTGGTGCCACGCGGCCTCGCTCATGACGAACTCCGCGGCGTAGTTCACGGACCTGAATATCCGGACGGGGTTGTCGTGCCGCCCGAGCGCTTCGGTGGAAATCGAAAAAATCCTCTCGAGGTCGCATTCGCGGGAGCGGACGCGCTCCCCCGTTTCACGGCGGGAACTCCCGGAGAACTCGAAAAGGAGGCCGTCGGCTATTTTCCGAAGCGCCTCGCGCTGGGGGTCTTCGCTTCCCTTCCCCGCGTAGTCGAGAAGCGTCACCGAAGAACCGTCCGCCGGGCGGTTTCTCTCGGCGGGAAGAAATTCTCCGCAGAACTCCTCCGCCGCCTCCCGCGTCTTTACGACGTAGTCGTTTCGGTCGGCGTACTTCACGAGAGTCGGAACGGAGAACCTGACCTCCTCCTTTATCTCCCGCGCCCTCTCTCTCGCCTCGGGATAGCGGCTCGAGAGAAGCCCTCTCAGGGTCTCCTCTATCGCCCTGGCGTTGGCCGTCATGCCGAGGTTCGTGAAGGTGGAGAGGTTGAGCGCGTATCGCGCGTCTTCGAACGCTATTTTCTCAAGCCTCCTCGCGCGGACCTTTTCGTCCTCGCCTTCGGACGCGGGTTCGCTGTTCGTCAGAAAACCGAAAAGCTCGGAATTGAGCCTCGAGTAGACCCCGTACTGGAAGGCGCAGAGCTCCTCGAATTCCTTCCTCAGGGCAGGCTCGGAGTCGAGCTCCCCTGGAACGTAGTTGTCTCCGCTCGCGGGTCTCTGGTATCTCTGGGAGTACTCGGTGAAGGAGAGAAACTCGTTCGCGCACTCGAGAAGGGAGGAAAAAAGCCTGGAAACCCTCTCGACGCCCACGTGCACGGTGGCGTGCTCGGCGACCGAGGCGTGTCCGTAGTTGAGAACCCATTTCTCGTGGAACTTCTCCGCCCTCTCCCGCCCCATCTCCCGTTCCCTTATCACGGTGCCTATGTTCTCCCTGAAGCTTTTGGGACTTCGGCTCACGTAGGCGAAGATGACGGCTACGACCTCTTCGGGGAGATTGCTTATCGTGTAGACGTCTCTGTCGAGGTTCGAAACGTAGCGTTTCATCTCCTCCGCAACGCTTTTATCGTCCATTTTCATCTCGGAAGACACGTCCGTCGCCGGGAGCGGACCCGGTTCAGGAAACTATGTGCGCCTCTTTAAGCTTGCCGACTATGTGAGGCACGACCCTGCTGGGACTCCCGTATATGACGGCGCTCACGTACTCGTCGGCCGGGGTCTGGCGTTCGCCTATTATCACGACCTTGTTGCCCTTGTTCATCACCTGGAAGGGAAAGGACGCCACGGGCTCGAGCTCCAGATTCGCCCCCACCGCCACCAGAAGGTCGCAGTGCTGAAGCCTCATCCACGACTCCCTGATCTCCCAGTGGGGAAGAGCCTGGCCGGGAAAGGAAAGGGGAGGCTTGAGCTGGTCGCTCTGGCATTCCATGCACCTGGGAATGCCCGTCCTGCTGTCTTCCAGCGAAAGCAGAACGCCGTCCATGCGGTAGTCCTGCCCGCACTCGGGGCAGCTGACCCAGTTTATGGAGGCGTATATCTCTATCACCTTTTCGCTTCCGGTCTTGCCGTGCAGACCGTCGGCCGCCTGGGTGAGCACGCAGTCCACGTTGCACAGAAGCTCCATTTCGTAAACGGCGTCGTGGGCCGGGGAAGGGCGCGCCTCGGAAATCCTCGGATAGAAGTCCTTTATCTTTTTCCAGTATTCCTTTCTTACCTCGGGGTCGTTTTTGAACTGTCTTATGTCGGGATTGAAGCTCATGTCCGCGACATCGGGAAGTCCCACCTCGAGAGCGAGTTCGGGGCCGGTGAGAACGACTATCCGGGCGGCCTCTCCTATCCATTTTATCGCCGCGGAAACGGCGTCCTGTTCCTGACCGCTCATTTCAGGGTTGATTATACTGCCTGCTCTGTTTGAAGGCAATAAAACGGCGGCGGGACGGCGGGTTGATTGAAAGCGCCGGGGCGGGCAGAATATGGCGTCATGGGAGCGAAGCCCGAGGAAATAAACGAACTTACCGAAAAGGCCCTTCAGATAGTCTGGGACGACGGGGCGGAAACCGTGTTTCTGTACGACGAGCTCAGGCAAATCTGCCCCTGCGCCACCTGCAGGAGGCTCAGGAAGAAAAGCAGAACGGGGAAGCTTCCTTTCAGAAAACGCATCCCTCTGGGGCAAAGCGGCATGACGCCCGAGCGCATCGAGCACGTGGGAAACTACGCGATAAGGTTCGTGGGAAAAAACTGGTGCGAGACGGGGTTCTACACGTTCGACTTTCTCAGAAAAAACGACATGTCGGGAGGAAAATAGTTGTCATCATTTACCGGTATCTTGTTCTATTAGAGGGGAGGGGGACAAAAGAAGTCAGAAGAACCGCAAAAGAATTTGAAGATTAGAGGGAATCAAAAAATTCCTTTTTTATAGTCCCGTTTATCAGGTTATCCTTGTATCAAGGTGAGACGGCAAGGAACCTACGACTACTTGTTTTTCGTCTTTGTCCCAGAAAAAATACAGACGAAAACAGTTTTTTCGGTTTCGCCCTTTTCCTTTTGTCAGGTGGCGGTCTAGTAGTTCACTCCGGCCTGCATATGACACTAAATAAGTCTTGTTTTCTTCGCCTGCACGTGTTGCAGTAATGGATGGACTTTCAGATAGACCAAGCTCTTTAAGTTTGTTTTCATATGCTTTCCTGAGTTCATTTCTGAGTTCATTGTTACTCTCTCGTCGCATTGGAACATAATAATTGCGCAATAGTAACAATGCTTCATAAATGAGCAACGGGTCTTTATACTGAGACTCTTTTACACTCCGAAATGCCCTGTTAAGAACCACCACAGAATCCGAAATTTCATTGCACCAATTCTCAAAGTTGTCAAGGTTTGTCGGAATCTCTGGTTGTATTGGGTAACCACTGTCTTTGAGCTTTTCTTCTAATATTTTAATATAATTTTTCAGAGACGAATTCTGATACTTGAACTGACCAGATTCTTGGATGGCTTTTTCTCTTTCGTCTTCCGCAAAATCTAATAATTCTCCAAGCTCTTTCTGTTCTTTCTCGTGACCTCTTCTCAGTTGATCAATGTCTTGTTTCAATTGATCATTCTCTTGCTTCAATTGGTCGATATCTTTGAGCAGTTTAGCATTTGACGACTCATCATCAGTTCGCGTGTCTCGGTTTAATTTGCTTTTAATACGACGACCTTTTTCGTTTGCAAGAGAACGAATCTTTGTGAACGGAGGAAGATATTGCTCAATATCTTTATTATGAAAGATCGACCCCCGAAGAGCCCCAGAAATAAGGAGCTTTTTGAGCCACTCATCTCCCTGTTCATGAATGGTGTTTTGCAATACTAAAGGGTGCCTGAAAGGTTCGTCAATGTCGGGGTCAAAACCCGGACGATAGGTACGTACCGCTTGCTGAAAAACTGAAAATTCTTCTCCTACACGACTAGAAAGCCAGAAACTCGCCGGCCCGGTCATAATAACAACATGTGCTGCACCAGCTGTTTTTTTCGCAATATCCTCAACATCTCGATATAATAGAGCAGTTTCGTCTTGGTTCGTAGAGTCTTTTAGAAGAGAAAATACAATCACTTCCGAATGCCGGTCTGGATTGGCAAGCAGTTTGTAGAGCTTGTCAATTTCATGTTGCGAATCTATAAACCAAGGAACCGTTGAAGCTGTGTATGAATCCAAGAACGCAGTTTGATTCTCTATTAACTTCCAAACAAAACTAGGTATTGACGGATCAAAAGGCTTGTCTTCACCACGCGTGAGACACCGCAATCGAGTGCAGAAAGTTACCGCACTTTCACCCACTTCCCCAATCGCAATCTCTGTTATCCATGTGCGGCCCGGGACTTCTTTGTCTCCATCTCTTATACGAGCTCTCCAATAGCGAAATTCCTTTTCATCAACAGCTACTGCCTCGGTAGGTTGGGCAGCATCTTCATCAAGGCTAAATGATTGCCCTTTCAATGCTCTGTCAGGAAGGTTCACGCCCGCGCGTGGTTTCATCCACATCAAGACAATCTCTCGCACTTTTTCGAATACGGAGGGATCATCGTATTTCGGAATCTCCAAAACAACCTGACTGACTGGCCGAACTATAGATCTATTTTTCTGGCCTTTTTTCGCAATAGTGCGCAGGTTTTTTGCGGTATTGTTTGCCACTTTTTTTGAATCACTCTTGGGTTCTATAAAGTCGCAAGACTGGAAAAATTGTCTGAACGCGTTATCACGAAAATCAGGCCCGCGCGCTTATCGCCAACCAGTTTCTAGTGACGAAATGCGTACCGTCCTCGCTGACTTCCCCGTGGAGAAGTATCGCGGGCTCGACGGCGTTTTTCATGGCGTCCGAAGCGGCTTCGTTCGGGTAGCCGTGAAGGGCTCCCGCGGCGTACTGCTGAAAAGAGCTTATGTGCTCCCACGCGTCCTTGCTGAGGTCGGCGGCGAATTCCCGGGCCTCGACAAGGTCGAAACCCACGTTTTTCACCAGATCCTCGTAGTATGAGCGCGGGTGGAACTTTGCCGCCTCGGCCTTTTTCTCGATCTTCTCTCTCTTTATCCCGTTCTGCCTGAGAAACTGCACGGCGTTTTTCACCTGGGTCCTGTAGAAAGGAATCGTTTCGGCGGGCCTCCCCTCTTCGTAGAAAGAGGTGTTGAAAAACAGCCATCCGCCGGGCTTGAGAACTTCCCTTATCTTCCTGAGGCTTTCCAGGTGCTCTTTTTCGTCGAGGTAGTGAATGCCGTTTCCCCATATGGCCACGTCGACGCTTTCCGAAGGAAGGTCGAGTTCCTGTATGGGAGAGTTGATGAGCGTTATCCTGCCGACTTCCTTCTCAAGCCTGCGCTTCGCCAGCTTGAGCGCGCCCGCCGACTGGTCGAGACAGAGCACGGCGGATTCCTTGAGGTTCGAGGGAAGCATCTCGAAGAAAAGCTGGGCCATGGTCCCCGCCCCCGTGGCGATGTCCAAGAACCTGTCGAGACTCTTCATTCCGCGGTCGACCATCGTGGCGATCCACATTCTCGTTATGTCGCCGTTCACCTTCCTGTACTCGTCAGTATCCGCGAAAGGCTCGTAATCGTACTTTTCGGTGCTCTCTTCCATGTCGGCTCTTTCTCCTGGCCGAAGAGTCGTCGCGCGACTCCCCCGGGCTCATAGATTGTAACACAATAAAGCCGGAACCGTTACAAAAATAAATCCGCGCCGTCCGCGGAAACTCATTCGGACGAAGACGCCCGTCTCAGCGCGCAGGTAACGGAAAGAGTTTCGGGCGGGTCGTTCGGGTCCGCGGCTTGAAGCGTAATCGAGCCGTCCGAAACGCCCTCCACGCGGTACTCGAAGACGGTACCGCAGAGAGACCTGTCGTACGCGACCCGAAGGCTGCAGGTTTCGGAGTCGAATGTCCACGTAAAGTTGAGCCTCTTCTCGACAAACTCGACGGTTTCGCCGTCGCCGAGAGCGAGGCTTCCCCTGACTATATCGTCCCAGCCCGTTCCGTCGTCAAAAGCGTAGCTTCTGCTCTCGCCGTCAATTCCGCAGTTCTCCCAGTATTCGCCCGCCCTCGTCGTCAGGTCCCGGCGGGAAACCGCAAGTCCCCCGGGACAGGATGTTCCTCCCGGAAACAGAAAAACCCGCCCGCTGCTCGTGCAGTCCGGCATCGCCGAAGGAAATGTTTCCGCATCTTCTCCGCCGCTTCCGCAACCGGCCGCGAACATGAAAACCGCGACCGTAACCGCGAATATCCTCGACATCTCCTCGTCCTCCTTCTTCCGTAAGTCTCCAACCGCGTTGTGGGAAAGTCAAACATTCCCCGCCGCGTGGAAAGACCGAGCAAATACCTACACCCCCCTTCTCTCTCCCCAGAGAATCTTGTGAAGCTGGGGCAGTATTCTCACGTTCTCCATGCCGTCGCGAAGAATTCTCTCGGCCATCCAGTCCGCCCGGACGCCGTGGACGGGCTGAAACACGACGGATGCCCGCACGTCGCACTTTTCGAGAACCCCCCTGGCGTATTCGTAATCGGCCGAATCGGCTATGACGAACTTCAGCTGGTCCTTTTCCCCCAGGTCCGAGTAGAGCGAAAAATCCATCCGGCCGGCCATTCCCGAGCCGGGACACTTGCAGTCCATGCTCACGACCGAACCGGGATGAGAAAAGATCGCGGGAGGCTTTCTGTGCCCGCTCGTCTCGAGGACGACCGAAAAGTCCCTGTCGAGCAGAAAGCGGGCCGCCTCCTCCACCGCCTCGCCCTGAAGGAGAGGCTCTCCGCCCGTCACGCAGACCCGGCGGCAGCCGAACCCGAGAATTTTCTCGAGCGCGGCACCGGTCTCCATTTCCCGAAAGTCCCTTCCTTCCACGGCGTACATCGTGTCGCACCACGAGCATCGAAGGTCGCAGGCGAAGAGCCGGAGAAAGACCGTGGGAAGCCCTATGTGAATCCCCTCTCCCTGTATGGAAAAGAAAATCTCGCTTACCTTCATCTCACGTCCCGTATTCCGTGGGATCCGCCACCCCGGCCTCGACGAAGGCCCTTTTTCTCTCCCTGCACGAGCTGCAGGAGCCGCAGTGAATCTCCAGGCCCGCGTAGCACGACCAGGTGAGTTCGAACGGGACCCCGAGGCGCGCCCCGAGGGCGACTATCTCCGACTTGTCCATCTCGGCGAACGGCGCCTCTATCGCGAGCCTTTCGTTGTCCGTGGCGAGTCTTTCGGCCGCCTCGAAGGCGGAGACGAACTCCGGCCTGCAGTCGGGGTACACCCCCCTGTCGGAGTGATGGGCGCCGTAGAGCACGGTATCGCAGCCCGCGCTCTGAGAATATGCGACGGCCAGGGACAGAAAGACGGCGTTTCTGTTCGGAACGACCGTCGCCGCGAGAGTCGCGTAGTTTTCCTCCGAAGCCGAAACCCCCGGAATCCGAACATCCCGGTCGGTAAGCGCCGAGGCCCCGAAAAGAGACCTCGCGGAGGAGATGTCCACCACCCTGGGCGGGAGGCCGAGGCTCTCGCATATCGCGGCGGCGGAGCGGATTTCCCTTTCGTGCTTCTGGCCGTAGAGGACGGTTAGCGGAAAAACGGCGCAGCCCTCCGCCGCCGCCTTGCAGCAGAGAGTCGAGCTGTCTATTCCGCCCGACACCATTACGACGACCTTTCCGGACACGGGTTTATATTAAAGCCGCGGGGCGCAAATGACAATTTCCCGGGCGCGGGGACGGGGGATGGCGCGGCGGGCGGCCGTTGGCGGAAACCGCGTATAGAGAGTAAAATTCAACCGGCGGAAAACGGGCGAGGAAACTTGCGGCGAAGATGAGCGAACCGGACGAAAAAAACCTTCTTTTCGGCGAATTTCCCCGGGTGTCGAAACGGGAATGGAGAGAGGAAGCCGAAAGGACCCTCGGAGAGGGACGCTCCTGCGAGGATCTCGAGTGGGAGACGGAGGACGGAATAGCCCTGGAACCGCTCTACACGCGGGAGGAAGCCGCGGACTTCGTTCCGTGGAAACACAGCCCGCCGGGGGAATTTCCGTTCGCGCGCGGAACCCGAAAAGGAGGAAACGGCTGGCTCGTCGCGGAAGACGTAAGGGCGGCGGATCCCGCCGAAGCGGCCCGGCTCGCCGGGGCGGCGACGAGGGGCGGAGCCGACGCCGTCGTCTTTCACCTGGAAGGCGAAACGACCCGGAAGGAAATGGAAGTTCTGACGGCGGACATCGACCCGCTCGCGACCCGGGTGAGCTTCGACGTCTCGGAGGGCCCGGAAAAAACCGCCGAGCTTTTCGTTTCGTCCTGCGAGGAGAAGGGAGCGGACCCGGCGAAGCTCGCCGGGGGCGTCTTTTTCGACCCCGCGGGACTGCTTCTCTCGCGCGGAGATTCCGTTTCCTCTTTCGAAGAGAGACTCGCGGAGGCGGCCGGAACGATCGGACGTCTCTCCGGCAGGTCCCCCGGCTACGGGGCCTTTTCGGTAAAAAGCGGGACGTTCGGGGACGCGGGAGCGACGATCGTTCAGGAGCTGGCCTTCACCGTCGCCGCCGCGGTCGAATGCCTCGTGGGTCTCCGCGGCCTCGGGGTCGGCACGGACGACGCCTGCCGACACCTGGTTTTTTCCTTCTCCGCGGGTTCGGACTACTTCGGGGAGATAGCCAAGCTTCGGGCCGCCAGGGTTCTGTGGGCGAACGTCGCGCGGCGGTTTTCTCCCGCCGACCCCTCGTCCGAAAAAATGAGGATTCACTGCCGGACCTCGAAATTCAACAAGACCGTCCGCGACCCCCACGTGAACATGCTCCGCGCGACGACCGAGGCCATGGCGTGCGTGATCGGAGGGGCGGACTCCCTGTCGGTGGATCCCTTCGACGTCCACGGCAAGGCGCCCGACGGGTTCTCGAGGAGAGTGGCGCGGAACGTGCAGCTTCTCATAAGACACGAATCGCGCCTCGACGCCGTGGCCGACCCCGGCGGCGGGTCGTACCACCTGGAAAAACTGACGCTGGAGACGGCGCGGTCGTCCCTCGAGCTCTTCCAGCGGGTCGAGGCCGCGGGAGGCTTTCTCGAATGCGTCGGAAGCGGGTTCGTTCAGGACTCCGTGGAGCGGAGCGGGGAGAGGGCCGCGGGCGACGTCCTGTCGGGAAAAAGAGTTCTCGTCGGAACCAATGAATTTCCCGACCCCGCGGAAAAAATCCCGGAAGACGTTCCGGAGAAAACGGGAAAATCCCCGGGGAAAAAACCGGCGAAGGGCGCGGGCGCGGGCGTAAGACCGCTTCGGCCCTCGAGGGCGGCGGAGCGGTTTGAAAAAGAGAGGCCGCTTCGCCGGCGGCGGGGCGGGAGCGCGCAGGAGGTTTCGCGATGAGGCCCGATTTTTCGAAAATAACGCTCGACGGCCCCGGGGACCGCGGGAAAAAGGCGCGGAAACCGGCGGACGTCGCGTGGAGAGCCCCCGAAAAGATAGACGTGAAGAACCTCTACGCGCCAGGCGACCTCGAGGACTGCGAACACCTCGGGTTCGTGTCCGGCATTGCTCCCTACCTTCGCGGACCCTACGCCACCATGTACGCGACGCGGCCCTGGACGGTGAGGCAGTACGCGGGGTTTTCGACCGCCGAGGAATCGAACGCCTTCTACAGGAAAAACCTCGCGGCGGGCCAGAGGGGACTGTCCGTCGCCTTCGACCTTCCCACGCACAGGGGATACGACTCCGACCACCCCAGGGTGTCGGGAGACGTGGGAAAGGCGGGAGTCGCCGTAGACTCGGTCGCCGACATGGAAATTCTTTTCGACGGCATACCGCTCGGCGAAATCACGGTCTCGATGACGATGAACGGAGCGGTTCTTCCCGTCATGGCCTTCTACATAGTCGCCGCGGAGCGCCAGGGAACCGGACCCGAAAAGCTCGGCGGAACGATACAGAACGACATACTCAAGGAGTTCATGGTAAGGAACACTTACATCTATCCGCCGGAATTCTCGATGAGGATAATCTCCGACATCTTCGAATACGCGTCGAAGAACATGCCCAGGTTCAACTCCATAAGCGTAAGCGGCTATCACATGGAAGAGGCCGGAGCCACGTCCGACATAGAGCTCGCCTACACCCTGGCCGACGGTCTCGAGTACGTGAGGGCGGGGCTCGGGGCGGGACTCGACATAGACGACTTCGCGCCCAGGATATCCTTTTTCTGGGGAGTGGGAATGAACCACTTCATGGAAATAGCGAAGATGAGGGCCGCGAGAATGCTCTGGGCGAAGATGATGAGCCGCTTTTCGCCGAAGAACCCGAAATCGCTCGCGCTTCGCACCCACTGCCAGACCTCGGGATGGAGCCTCACGGAGCAGGACCCGTTCAACAACGTGGCGAGAACGTGCGTCGAGGCGCTGGCCGCAGCTCTCGGCGGCACGCAGTCGCTTCACACAAACGCCCTCGACGAGGCCATAGCCCTGCCCACCGACTTTTCGGCGAGAATAGCCAGAAACACCCAGCTCTACCTGCAGAAGGAAACCGGCATATGCAGGTCGATCGACCCCTGGGCGGGATCCTACTACGTGGAGAGCCTGACCCGCGACCTGGCGGCGAGGGCGTGGGAGCTCGTAACGGAGATCGAGGAGCTGGGCGGAATGGCCAGAGCCATAGAGACCGGGGTGCCCAAGATGAGGATCGAGGAGGCGGCCGCCAGAAAGCAGGCGAGAATAGACGCCGGAGCGGACGTCATAGTCGGGGTGAACAGCTACGGGGCGGAGGCGGAGCGGGAGTTCGAGATACTGGAGGTGGACGACCGCAGGGTGAGGGAGAGCCAGACGGAAAAACTCCGAAGGATAAGGAAGGAAAGAGACCCGGAAGCGGTCGCCCGCGCGCTCGCCGGGATCGCCGGGTGCGCGAGAACCGGCGAGGGCAACCTGCTTTCCCTCTCGGTGGAGGCGGCGAGGGCGAACGCCACGCTGGGGGAGATATCCGCCGCGTGCGAGGAGGTGTGCGGCAGGTACCGGCCCGGCCACCGCACGATTTCCGGGGTGTATTCGTCGGAGATCTCCAAAGACCGCGGGTTCGCCGGGGCAAGGAAGCTCGCCGACCGGTTCGCCGAACGCGAAGGAAGAAGGCCCAGGATACTGGTGGCCAAGATGGGACAGGACGGGCACGACCGCGGGGCGAAGGTCATAGCCACGGGGTTTGCGGACCTGGGCTTCGACGTGGACATAGGCCCGCTTTTCCAGACCCCGCGGGAGGCCGCCCGCCAGGCGGTGGAAAGCGACGTGCACGTGATCGGAATCTCGAGCCTGGCCGCGGGCCACAAGACCCTGATACCGGAGCTCGTGGCGGAGCTCGGGAAAATGGAGGCTGGCGGCGTGATGGTGGTCGCCGGGGGAGTCATTCCGAAACGCGACCACGAATACCTGGAAAACGCCGGCGTGTCCCTGATATTCGGCCCTGGAACGGTGCTGTCGGAAGCCGCGCGGGACATACTCCTCGCGCTCATGGAAAACCCCGGATGAAAGCGGCGGACGGAACGCATCGGGCCGAAACCTATGTCGAGGGCGTAGCGGCGGGAGACATTCCCGTTCTCAGCAGGGCCATAACCCTTTCGGAAAGCAGGCTCCCCGAACACAGAAAGCTCGCGCGGAAAATAATAGAAGGATGTCTTCCGCTCTCTGGAAAATCCGTAAGGGTCGGGATCACGGGCATTCCCGGAGTCGGAAAGAGCAGCTTCATAGAATCCCTGGGGCTCCGTCTCGCGCGCGGCGGGAGCGGGAGGAAGATAGCCGTGCTGGCCATCGACCCCACGAGTAGCGAAACCGGCGGAAGCGTTCTCGGCGACAAGCTCAGAATGCAGGAGCTCTCCCGCGAAGACAACGTCTACATAAGACCTTCCCCTTCGTCCGGGTCGCCGGGAGGGGTTTCGAGAAAGACGAGCGACGCGGTGATCCTCTGCGAGGCGGCCGGGTTCGACACGATCTTCATAGAAACCGTCGGAGTCGGACAGTCCGAGGTCGCCTGCCGCTCCATGGTCGATTTTTTCATGCTGCTCATGATCACGGGCGCGGGAGACGACGTGCAGGGAATAAAAAGGGGAATAATCGAACTCGCCGACGCGATAGTGATAACCAAGGCCGACGGGAGAAACGAAAAGGCGGCGCGGCTGGCCAGGGAACAGATGGAAAACGCGCTGGGACTTCACAGACCCCCCGAATCCGGCTGGATTCCCCGGGTGCTCGCGTGCTCTTCCCTCACGGGCGAGGGAATCGGGGAGACGTGGGAATGCGTCCGCGAATACGAAAGGTTTTCCAGAAAAAGCGGATACTTCGGGGAGAGGAGGAAAAGCCAGGCGAAGCACCGCCTGCGGGAAACCCTGCTCCAGAACCTCGAAGACGGTTTCTACGAAAACGC
Source organism: Thermodesulfobacteriota bacterium (assembly GCA_965243595.1). Taxonomy (GTDB): domain Bacteria; phylum Desulfobacterota_D; class UBA1144; order Nemesobacterales; family Nemesobacteraceae; genus Nemesobacter. Next base: position 637,742 of record OZ251569.1, on the reverse strand, counting down.
CTCGGTGAAGAAGACGCTCGGGGAAGTCGAAAGGAAGGTAGCCCGGGGGGAGATGGACCCTTACGCCGCGGCCCGCCGCCTGCTCGACGTCTACTCGAAAGACGGGTGACTTCGCCCGCCCGCCGGCGTCCCGAAAGACGATGACCGTAAAGACCCTAGCCCCGAAGCACATGGACCAGGTGGCGGAGATAGAGAACCTCTCCTTCATCACTCCGTGGCCGAAACGGACGCTCGCCGCCCACGCGGAGGACCCCAGGTTCTTCTGCCGCGTCGCCGCGGACGAGGACGGAGAGGTGGCCGGCTACTCCATATCCACTCTCGTGCACGACGAAATCCACGTCTTCAAGATCGCGGTCGCCGACGGTCACAGAAGAAAGGGCGTGGCCGAGTCGCTGCTCTCGGACACCTTCGACTTCTACGGGCGCAGGGGGGCGCTTTCGGTCATCCTGGAAGTGAGAACCACAAACGCCCCCGCCGTCTCGCTTTACAGAAAGCTCGGGTTCGAGGTGATAAGAACGCGGGAGAACTACTATTCCAGGACCCGGGAAGACGCCTTCGTCATGGGCGTCTCGCTCGAGAAATTCCGTCAGAAGTCTCTGTCCACCACATACTCGGCCAGGTGATTGAGGGATTTCTTGTAGCCGCTCTCCCGCACGCCCTCTATGGATCTCTTCGCGTCAAGGGCGAATTTCTTCGCCATCCGCCTCGTCAGATGAACGCCCCTGTAGCGGTTCACTATTTCCCTTATCTCGGCTATCTCCGAATTTTCAAGCTCGTCTCTTCCGAGAATCGAAAGCGCCCTCGTCCTCACGTCTTCGGGGGCCTTTTCCACCGAGTAGTAAAGGGGAAGAGTCATCTTGCGCTCGGCAAGGTCCTGGCCGGTCCGTTTCCCGAACTCGCTTTCCCCCGAGCAGTAGTCGAGGGCGTCGTCGACCAGCTGAAACGCCATGCCTATGTTCCGCCCGTACTCGGAGAGCGCCTCGACGGCGCCGTTTGTGGTCTCGGCCAGAAGCGCTCCCGCCCGCCCGCAGCCCTCTATGAGAGACGCGGTCTTCCGGTCGATTATGGAAAAGCAGGAGTCCTCCGAAACCTCTATCATACTCCTCCCGCTCATGACCTCGAGTATCTGTCCCTCGGCGAGCTTGTAGGAGGCGTCGGTAACCACCTTCACAAGCTCGATGCTGCCGCATGCCTGTATGAGCTCGAGGGCCTTTGCAAGCATGAAGTCCCCGACCAGAACGGTGGGCTTGTTTCCCCACACCACGTTGGATGAGGGACTCCCCCTTCTCAGTTCTCCCTGGTCGACGACGTCGTCGTGAAGAAGGGTGGCGGTGTGGATGAGTTCCAGAGACGCGGCGGCGGAAATTCTCTTTTTCCCCTCGGCGAGCCCGCACGCCCCGCTCGAGAGAAGGAGAATGGAAGGCCTTATCCTCTTTCCGCCGCCGCCCAGCAGGTACCTGGATATTTCGTAAACCAGGGGAATCCGGGATTTCACGGTCTCTTCGAGCTCCGTTTCGACCTCGGCGAGTTCGGGGGAAACTATTTCAAGGATTTCCGAAAGTTCCATCAGGCCGTTAAGCTATACGAACGGACTTTATAAGTCAAAGACGCGCGCGCGGCGGCATCCCTCGGGGAAGTCCCTTTTTCCGAAGAGAAATTTCGTATAGAATAGCCTATCCCCGCGCGGCGGTGACACGGCTTGAACAACCTCGACATCCTGCTCCTGTCCATAATGCTGGTGTGCTTCGCCGCCGGGCTCAAGTCGGGACTCATAAGGCAGGTGTTCTTCGTCGTCTCCGTAGTCGGGGGACTCGTGCTGGGATTCGTCTTCCGCGAGACGCTCGGGGGCTACCTGGTGGGATACAACGTGATAGCCGACCCGAAAATAGCGTCCGGGGCGGGATTCGTGCTCGTGGCTTCGCTCGCCTACCTGTTCATGCAGCTCGTTTCCTGGCTTCTCACCGATCTGATCAGGAAACTCGGGATGGGGTGGGTGAACAACCTCATGGGCGCGACCCTGGGAGCCGTCGTCGGCGTGCTGCTCTCCTATCTCGTGATAGTCGGAATCTCGCAGTTCGCGGACGAAGACTCGGCTTTTCTGGAAAATTCGGTCCTGGCGCCGAAAATAGTCGTCGGATACAACATGCTGAGAGAGAGAGCCCCTGGAAAGCTGGAAGAACCGCTTGAGAAAATGAGGGAGTTTCGGGAAGAAACCGGCCAGCCGCCCGATCCGGACTGAAAGCCCTCGCCGGTCCGAAGAAATCGCCGCACGGCCCGTCGCATTCGATACGCGAAGACGTCTTTTGCTGAAGCCATCTCCCGGTTGCCTTGCTGCGTCCGGCCAATGTTGACGTCGCAAAGCACTCCGCCGCCGTTTTGAAGTTGCCGGTAAAGGAGTTTCGCAGGGTGTGGCCGGATGTGCGGGCAACGATGCACGCAGTATTCCGGTTTTTGTCGTCACCGCACGACGTCGTGGTACGAGCGCAACGATGTAGACTACGTGATCGGCTTGGCGAAGAACTCGAGGATTACGGCTGCGGCCTCTCCATACCTCCGGGGAGTCCAAAGAGCCTTCGAGACGCGGGGAGGCAAGCATCGTCACTTCTGCAACTTCGCGTCGCCGAATGTCAATAGTCGGGAGGGCGAGAGCGGAGATACCCGACCTTCACCTCCACGCGTTTTCCGCCCCCGAGATAGCCGCGGCGGCGAAGTACGAAAACCTGGACACATGATGTTCTCCGGGGTCTCTGGGACGCCGGGTTGCGGACGATACCGGGGGAGGAGCCGAGGTGCTCTCCAACAGGTTGAGAAAAAGGATAAGCCCCTGACGGGGTTTAATCGGGGGACAGAGACATCTCAGGATTCTCTCGGTGTGCGGGATATTTCTCGACAACTTCACCCACATACAGGGCTCGTGGTTCACCCAGGGAAAGAAAATGGGCTCCATGTCCATGCGCTACGGCGCAAGCGACCTTGGAGGAACTCTTTACGACGAAAACGTTCCGGGCTGCGCGGAGAACAAGATCCGCTCGACCGTGGACGAACTCGTGCACATGATAAAAAGCGCCGGATTCAATCCCGCACAGAGAAACACCTGCTACGAGATAATGAGGCGTTTCTAGTCAGGACGATCGCTTCGGCGGATAAGGTACCGTCCGACGCGGGCGCCGAGCCTACCAGTTGAGTCTTCCCTGGAGGGAGAGTCCGTGCTCGGGCTGGCCCCCGCCGGTCTCCGCGCGCCGGGCCTCCAGAGACACGTCGAACGTCCCGCCCATGCTCAGACGGCTCCCCGCCCTGTAGTTCCGACCGTCCCCGCCCGCGCGTCCGAAAGCCCCGTAAGGGGTGAGCAGTCCACCGTCTCCAAGAGCCGCAAACCCGTAGGCGACTTCCGTCTCCAGACCGAACTCCCGCCCCGAACCCGAAACGCCAAGCTCCGACGCTCGCTCGCTCTCCCACAGACCCCGCACTCCGCTCGAGCCGTTGCCGTAGCTGGGAAGCACGCTCATCGAAAGACCCCGCCCGTCTCCTCCCGGGTCGAAACGCACGGAGCCCCCCACTCCCCACTCCTTCGCGTCCCCCTGGTGAAACAGAAGACCCCGTCCCCTAGCCTCCACGACGAGTCCGAAAGACGACGCGTACGCCATCCCTCCTCCGAGCTCTCCTCCAACTCCCGTCTCTCCGTCCCCGCCGTCCCTGCGTATCCCGAACTCCAAGGAAGGAACGAGCGAAGACCCCGAACCGACCGAAATCGCGTGTGAACCCTCAAGCGCCGCCCTCAGACGGTTGGTGCCGACCCGAAGCCCCTCTATCCGGCCCCCGTCGTCCTTCACCCTCATCCGCGCAATCCACGCCTCCCCCTTGAGAGAAAGCGCGGAGCTTCCGCCGCCCAGCAGACGAAGACTGGCTCCCGCAGCCAAGTTTCCGAACCTGGCGGCAGCGCTCTGCCGTCCGGCCACCTCCGCGTCGTCAAGCCTTATCTCCCCGAATCCCCAGCCTCCCGAAACCCACACGTCGAGCCTTCGGGAAACGGAAAGTCCCGCGTAGGGATGGAAGCTGTTCATCCTGCTCCCGTACTCTCCCCTCACGCGGGTCCCCTCTCCCCTGCCAGTGTAGTCGAACGACCCCTGCGACCACGAAGTCGCCACTCCCACCAGCAAGCTTCGCCCGAACAGGTAGTCCGCTCCCAGGTGCCCGGATATAAGCCTCCCGTCCCAGTCCACCACGGAACCGCTGTTGCCTGAAAGGTTCCGGTAATCTCCCGACATCCACACCCCGAGACCTCCGCGCCGGGAACCGGGAACTTCCCCCGAAACATCTTCCCCAGCCGCCGAGGCGTAAGACCCTCCGCCAAGAGGGTCGTAACCCCCAGCCAGGGAGACGGAAAAATAGGAACCGTCAACGGAGTCGAGCAGCGAAAGCGTCTCCCCGTCCTCAAGCTCTCCCAGCCGAAGCCCGGGCTCCACAAGCCAAGACTCCTCCCCGCCCGAAGCGGAGATGTTGAGCGACGAGGCGCTCCCGCCTCCGGCCATGGCGTCGTCTATCCGTCCCGTTATCGCTTCCAGCGTGCTCGCCGTCATCGCCCGCGAAAGCTCCGGCAGTATCGCCCTGTTCACTTCTCCGAAGCGACGCTTTACGTAGTCTATCTGGTAGACAAGCGCGAACGGAGAGAAGCCTCTCACGTCGGCGCACACCATCTCTCCTTCCGTGGCGGAGGAAAGCTCTTCCCACGAGCCGTTCGAGAACCTTATGATGTAGAGGCGCTGCTGTCCGGCGGCGCGGCGCAGCCCCTCCGTTATCGGAAGGCATACCTTGACGGCGCTGTCGGGCACGGGGGAAACGTCTATGTCCACCAGCACGTGATCGTCGTCCGTTCCCGTGTATCCGAAAAGATCCGCGTCTATCTCCCGGTCCGAGGGTTCCAGGGTGACGGTCAGCTCCTCTATCATCGAGCCTCCGCTCTCAAGCTCGGAGGGCAGGACGATTTCCAGTCCCGTGTCCGCCGGAAGCGTGGAATCCACCGTCACCGTCGTGTCTCCCACGGAGAACTCTCCCGACATGCTCGCGTCCACCATCTTCTCGTCGTCGTTCACTATGACGGCCTGGGCCGAGGAGTTCTGCGGGTCTATCTGTCCGTTAGGGGTCTCGGTGAGACTCAGCGTGAACGTCTCGTTCGCTTCCGCCTCGTCGTCTCCCGTAACCGTCACCGCCACCGTCTTTGTCGTCTCTCCCGGGGAGAAGGTGACGGTTCCCGACGCTGCGACGTAGTCGCTTCCCGCCTCCGCCGTCCCGTCCGCCGTGGCATAGCTCACCGACACTTCCTGTCTTCTCGCCGGAGCGAGGGTCACGGTGAACTCCGCCCGCGCGGAACTCCCCGAATCTCCCTCCGTCACCTCTCCTCCACCGCTTAACGACAGTATCGAAAGATCGTCGTCGAGATTGGTGAACGGCACGTCCACGGGACCGAGACCCCTGTAGTCGGCGTCGCCGGGCGGAGTGGCCGTGGCCGCCGCCGTGGAGAAAGCCAGTCTTATATTGTATTCCACGTCCCCGTCAAGATCCTCGTCGTCAACTCCCGTCACAGTCACCGTCTGCGCCGTGTTCCAGTTAGTCGAGGTGAACGTAAGCGTCGGGTCGGGGTCGTCCTCCGACGCCTTCACCGTCCCCTCCGTTGTGTCCTCGCTGGTCACCGTTACCGTCACGTCCGCCGTCGGCTTGCTCGAAAGCGCCACCCCGAGCTCCACCGTCCCCGCGTTGTCTTCCGTGGTGCTGCGAAGCGACCGCTCCGGCGTTACCCTCGCCCCCGCAACATCGTCGTCCACTATCGTCCCCGTCGCGCTCCCGTCCGAAATCGTAACGTCGGCCGGACTCTGATTGCCGAGCGTCACAGTCACCGTCTCGTCTCCCTCCACATCGAAATCGTCGGTTACAGGCACCGAAACGGTCTGCGTCAGCGAACCCCCCGAAGAAAAGGTCAGCGTCCCGCTCGGCGTGCTCGCGTCGTAATCCGTCCCCTCAGTCGCCGTCCCCGCCGCCAACGTCCAGTCCACAGTCACCGCGCGGCTGCTCGCCATGTTCTTCGTCACCGTGAACGCAAGCGTCCCGCCGCTCTCGGACACCGATGCGTCCGCTATCGAAAGCCCAGCGTAATCGTCGTCCGTCACGTTCACCGCGACCGTCTGGTTGTCAACGTTGTCGTATTCGTCCGAACTGTCCACCGCCACCACCGAGTGCGTTATCGTCGCGCTCTCGTCGAGCAGGTCCGTGTCCTCGCCGGCCTCCACCGTAACCGCCTGATTGGTGCTCCATATGCCCGCCCCCGAAGCAGTGAACGTAAGCCGCACGCTCGAACTCTTCGTCGTCCCACCGTCCTTGCTCACCGTCACGTCTCCGTTGTCGCTCGACACCTCCACCACCACGTCCGAAGCAGGCGCCGCCGTAAGCTTCACGTTGTACGTCCCCGCGCTTCCTCCCTCCGTCAGAGCGAGTGCCGTCGCCTGGCTCACGTCTATGTTCGGAGCCTCGTCGTCCGTCACATCCACCGTCACGTCGGAAACGCTCAGCGAAGACGGATACTCACTGGCGCTTCCGCCTACCAAATGCGTGAGCGTCTCGCTCTCGTTCAGAGAATCGTTATCCTCCTCCGCCACTACCGTCACCGTCTGCGCCGTGCTCCATATCTGGCTGTTCGTGTTGTCCGCGTCGAAAGTAAGAGTGATGCTGTTGGCCTTGGCGTTCGTCCCCTTCTTCACCTTCACCTTGTCCCCGTCGCTGCTCGTAACCTCCACAGTCACGCTGGCGCTCGGCTTCGTATCCAGAACCACCGTGTAGTCGCCGCTTCCTCCCTCCGTCAGACTCACCCTGCTCTTGCTCACCGTCACTCCCGCGTCGTCGTCGTCGGTAAGCGTCACGCTCACCTGACCAGGAGTCACTCCCGTCCCGTAGCCGCCCCCGCTCACCGAGTGCGTCACGCTACCCGTCCGGTCCGCCGCGTTGTCCACCTCGTCGTCCACCGCCGTAACCGTAACCGTCTGCGCCCTGCTCCATATCTTGTTGTTCGTGTCGTCCGCGTCGAAAGTGAGCGAAGTCGGATTCACCGTAGCCACCCCCGAAGGAGCCGTAACCGTAACCGTCACCTGCGCCGTCGGCTCGCTTGCGAGCTTCACAGTGTACGTGAACGAATTCCCCGCCCCGGACTCCGCTATCGTCGCGCTGCTCCTCGATATGGTCACGTCCTTCGTATCGTCGTCGGTCGTCGTCACGCTCACCGTCCTCGAAGACAGACCGTTGTAATCACTGTCCCCGCTGGACGAGGGATCAAGCGTGACGTTGTAGGTCTGATCCCCGTCGTCCACGGCGTCGTCCACCGCCGTCACAGTAACCGTCCGCGCAGCGGCCCAGTTCTGAGTCGTGAACGTAAGCGACGAAGGCGACACCGTCCCCTCCGTCGCGTCCCCGCTGCTCACCCCTACGGTCACGTCCGCCGTCGGCTCGCTCCCGAGCTTCACCGTGAACGTCCCGGCCCGTCCCGCCCCGCTCGCCTCCGTCACCGTAAGACTCGTCTCGCTCACCACCAGCCTGACGCTCTCGTCGTCGGCCACCGTCGCCGTGAACGTCACGTCGGACACGCTGCCGTAGTCGCTCGAACTGCTCGCGGTCACCACCGAGTGCGTTATCGTCACGCTCTCGTTGGCCGCATTGCCGTCCTCCACCGCCGAAAGCGTGATCGCCTGGTCCGTGTCCCAGTTCGATGTCGTGAACGTCAAGTCCTGGCTCGACCCCGCCGTCCCTCCTGACTTGTTCACGCTCACCGCGCCCCCGTCGGAGCTCGACACCCGCACCACAACGTTGCCCGCAGGCGCCGTGGTGAGCTTCACGTTGTACATGCCCGCGCTTCCTCCCTCGGTGAGCGCCAGAGTGCCGCTTCGACTAACCACTATCCCCCTGTCGTCGTCCGTCACGTTCACCGTCCGGGTCACGTTCGCCACGGTGTCGTATTCGGACGAAGTGCTCGCGTTCACCGTGGAATACGTGAGCGTAACGGTCTCGGAGACGAAGTTGCCGTCCTCCACCGCCGCTACCGTGACGGCCTGCGCCGTGTCCCAGTTGGCGGTGGTGAAATCGATGTCCGCACTTGAACCCGCAGCCCCCGACCCCACCTTCACCGTGACGGCCGCGCTGTTGCTCGCGACCCGCACCTTGACGTTGCCCGTGGGCGGCGCGGCGAGCTTCACGTCGTACGTACCGGTGCTTCCACCCTCCGTCAGCGAAAGCGCGGTGGTGGGAGTCACCGTTATCGCCGGCGCGACCAGCGGTATCCATCCGGCTGCTGTGGCAGAAACAATAGTATTGTGTCTCGTCATAAGGAGAACGAATCCGCCGTTGTTGATCATGGCCTGGGTCGGGGTGACCGCAAAGCTGCGACTGGCTTGGTGGCCAGCGGCCCGGTGGGCAATCCGTGTGCAGGTCGTCCCTACGTTCCAGCTGGCGATACCCCAGTGCTGCGGCACGCTGGTCCAGGTACAGGCGTAAACGCTGTAATTTCTCCAATTTTGGGTGACTGCTAAAGTAAATCCGGCGCTCTGCTGAACGGTAGCGGCTCGAAGGGCTGAAGGAGATACACCAGAATGTAGGGTAGTACTTGCAGTCCAAAAGTTTCGGTTCTGCGCCGAAGCCTCCGGCGGGAAAGACCAAGCTCCCGCGGCTAAAATCAGGACGAGAAGTAAAGCCCGAGTCAGGAACCCGGAAAATTCCGCGCGTGCTCTATTATATTGAAATAGGGGGGGGGGTATTATGAAAGCGTCTCCCGCGTCATGCGCATCGCACAGGGATCTCCCGTCCTCGCGCGACTTCCCAAATACCGAAAAACGCGTCCGAAGCTTCGTTTCAGTTTTCTTCTCCATTTCCTTGCCTCCGGCAAACATCGGAACTGCCGAAGGCGATTATAAAGGCATTTCGACCCCCGTGTCAAGAGAGACGACGCTCTCCACCCCCCCCCCCATTCTGAAAAAAAACCCCCGTCCCCCGACCGCTTTCCCGTAGCGAGGACGAACATTCCACTGGACCTGGAGAGTCCCGCGGACGGAATCATCCGATTGACAACCGTTGCAGGCTTATCATCATGGAATACGGAGCCGGAGGCTGGAAAAAACAGCGGCGGGTGGCGGGCAGACCGGAGCATGGGCCGAGGGGAGCCAATCCGCGCTGCATAGCGACCAACAAAAAGGACGACGGCCTGTATCTTTGCGAGAGGTTTTACTGCAAGCGCGGAGACATGGAAAACTGCATAAAGCAGCAACTGCAACTGTTCGCCGACCGCACTTCCTGACACAACCGGTGGTCCAACCAGCTTCGACTGCTCGAAGCGGGATTGGCATACGCCCTTGTAAACCACATAAGGGAGAGAGGACTGAGAAAAACTTCCATGGCGAGGGCCCGACGCGACACCATACGTCTCAGGCTGCTCAAGGTGGGAGGCGTCGTCGTGCGCAACACAAGACGCGCAAGAATATATCTGTCGAGCGCCTTTCCAGACCGGGAGCCGTTCCGCCTCGCGCTTACCAGGCTCAGACCCGCGTAGGGCTCGAATCCCGCTGCCGTTGACCGAAGACCGTCTGTCGGACTCGGCCAGTCGCGGACAACCGCGTCCGAAATCACTTCAAAACCCTTTTCGAGGTGCCCGGAACGCTCCAAATCTTCTCCCAACGGGAAAAACACAAGACAAATCCTTCTCAACTTCGGCCCGCCAAACTTACCCCTCCGACCCCTCTCTCTTCCTGCCCTTCCGAAGTATCCGGTCTAAACTTCAATTTCCTTGCCCCTCTCGTCGAACCCGCGGCATTCGAATCCGCCGCCCGCTTCGGGATAACCCAGCTGGTTCGAAACGATCCGGGTTCCGCCGACCGCGTGGTCGTCGCATTCGTGCGTGTGGCCGTAAATCCAGAGATCGGGCTGGCGCTCTTTTACGATGTCGAGCATGTCCAGGGAGTTGAAGGCGGCGGTAAGGGGACTGTCGGTAATCAGGGTTTTCGGGTTTATCACGGGCGCGTGATGGGAGATCACGACGCGCGGCCCGGCCAGGTCACGTTCGAACCACTCGAGCAGTCTCGCGACGTAGCGGGCGTGCATGGCGACCGTGTCGTGCGGCTCGAGCGAAGAGAAATCCCGTCTCTTTATGAGCCGGAAGTCGTTCATCCCGCGACGGGCCGTCTCCATGTCCCGCGGGTCGCGGCCGTTGAAATGGGTCCACATGGTGCCGCCGAAAAAATGCGCTCCTCCCAGGCTCAGGGACTCGTCGCGAAGAAAGCGGACGTTGGGATGATGAGATTCGAGCCACCTCGCGAACTTCTCCTCTTCCTCCTCCATGGGCGTCCGGGTGTAGTATTCGTGGTTGCCAGCCACGAAGATCGCGGGTTTTTCCCAGCCGGAAACAAGCCGGTCGAAAGGAGCGTAATCGCGAAACGTGATGATGTCTCCCGCCAGCACCAGAAGATCCGCGTCCGCGTCTTCCGGCAGACGGAACGCGGAACCGAATTCGAGATGAAAGTCGCTGTAGACCAGAAGTTTCATGACGTTTCCGCGGCCGGGACGGAGGGCCGCGTCAGGAACCCAGATCGAAGGTAAGCCTTCTTCTCTCCGTGTCCGCCTCCACCAGCTTCACGCGAAGTTCGTCGCCCAGCTCGAACCACTTTCTTCTCCTCCTCCCCCCGCCCTTGTAGAAGCGCTCCGGGATAAGCCCTTCCACGAAGTGCTCCCTGACCTCCACGAACACCCCGAAGGGATGTATGCTCACGATCTTGGCGTGGAAGGTTCCTCCGACGCGGTCCTTCATGAAGTGGGCGGTCTCGAGGTCCATGAACCTCCTCTCGGCGTCTTCCGCCCGACGCTCGGCTTCGGAGCAGTGCTCGGCTATGCTTCTGAGGGAACCGACCTCGTAGGAAGGAGCCTTTCGCGCGAGTATGTCGTCCACTATCCTGTGAACCACGAGATCGGAATATCTTCTTATGGGCGAAGTGAAATGCGTGTAGTCGTCTATGGCGAGACCGAAGTGAGGCACGTGCCTGGTGGAATAGACGGCTTTTTTCATGGCGCGGAGGATCATGACGTTCACCTGCTCCCTGTCCTTTCTCTCCGCGGCCGCGCGCATCACGACCTGGATGTCCGCCGGGGTCACCCTGCGGCGGAAATCCGCCTTGACGCCCACTTTCAGAAGGTCCTCGCGAAGCTTCGCCACCGAGTCTCCGTCGGGCGCCTCGTGAATCCTGTAGATCGACTCGAAGCTGTTTCGGAAGACGAAGCCCGCCACGACGGAATTGGCCATGATCATGAATTCCTCTATTATCTCGTGGGCCGCGTTTCTGCTGCTCCTGGCGACTTCGGTCACTTCTCCCGAAGAGCCGCGAAGCAGCACGGCTTCGGGAAAATCGAAGTCGAGACCGCCTTTTTCCATCCTGAGCTTTTTCAGCTTTTCGTAAAGCTCCTTCATGGTCCGCAGGGAGTTGACGATTTTCCTGCGGCCGGAGAAGGGATTTCGGGATTTTTTCCCGAGAATGGACCACACCTGGGAATAGGTGAGCCTCGCGGCGCTTTTTATCACGCTGTTGTATACCTTCGAGTCCACGAGCCCGCCCGAGGAATCGAAATCCATCTCGACGGTCTTGGTGAAGCGCCTCGCGTCCGGACGCAGGCTGCACAGGTCGTTTGAAAGCTTCTCTGGAAGCATGGGAATCACCCTGTCCGAAAGGTAGGTGCTCGTGGCCCTGCGGGCGGCTTCCTCGTCGCACGCGCTGCCGGGAGTCACGTAATGGGAAACGTCGGCGATGCTCACCCAGAGCCTGTATCCCCCGCCGCGGATCTTCCTTATCCCCACGGCGTCGTCGAAGTCCCTCGCGTCCTCTCCGTCTATCGTGAAGACGGTTTCCTTCTCCAGGCTCACTCTGCGGGAGACGTCCCGGTCCGAAAACTCTCCGGAAATGGCCTCGGCCTCGCGCGCGACCTTGCGGGGAAACTTCCCCGGAAGCGAGTATTCGCGCATGAGCCCCTTTTTCTCCGTCTCCATTTCTCCCGAAACCCCGAGTCTCTCCACCACCCTGGCGGAAGACTTGCCCCGGCGAAGCTCGACGACCACCAGGTCTCTGGGAGAGAGGCTCCCGTCCCCGCCGTTCTCGATGGCGAAGTCGGGAAGGTCGGGATTTCTCGGCAGGGCGGCGTATCCGTCGGCGGTCCTGCCGACGCTCGCGAGAAGCCGGACGGCGCTTTTGTCGCCGAGACCGTTTCGGGAAGTCTTTTCGCCGTTTCCCGCCGCGGGAGAACCCGACCGGGCGCGTTTCCCTCCTCCGGTCCCCTCGCCGCCGCCCTTTTCCGAGGCGACGCGGTAATTGCCCTTTCTGGTCTTTTTCACCGCTCCGCTTTTCCTCATCCGCCCGAGCGCTTCCCGAAGACTTTTTCTTTTCTTCTCCGAAAGGTCCAGTTCCTTCATGATGGCGCTTTCCGAAAGACTTCCGTCCGCCTCCCGCTCAAGCAGTTTCAAAATCTGCGCTTCTCTTTTCTTTCCCATTTCAGCGATCCGCGTCCCCGATTCTCGAAATTCCCTTTTCCCGAATTGAAATTTACCGCGTCTGGTATAGAATAGTGCCGTTTCCCATCACTTTCGCTTGCCGGAGACCGACATGATCAGAACAAACATACTGGGAGGGATATTCATAACCGCGCTGGTTCTCTCGATAATCGGCTTCGGGATCTCCCTCAAGTTTTCGCTCGACTGGTCCTTCTACTTCAAGACCATCTCGGTGGTAGGAGCGGTCGCCCTGACCGTATCCCTGATAATTCACCTGGTGCCTTCAAGAAACTGAACCGCGCGGACGCCAATTTCTTACCCGTTTTTCCCGCGGTTTCAAAAAGCCCTCGCCGCCAGCCCCACGGCGACCGTCATTTTCGGCCCGAGGTACTCGAGGTACTCGGGGTCGAAGCGCGAATCCGAAAAAGCTATGTTTCCGAAAGGATTGAACACCTCGACCGCGAGTCCCGAGGCCCGCTCGAGCGAATCCGCCAGGGCCGGAATCCTCGCGGACCCTCCGCAGAGAACCAGGCGCTTCGCCCCTCCGCCGGATTCTTCCAGAACCGCGCTTATCTCCGCCGCGGCACGGGCGGCGAACTTCTCCGCGAGACCCGCCGCCTCGTCGCATCTTCCGCAGTCCCCGACCCGGTACTTCATCCTTTCCGCCTCCTCGTAGGTGATTTCGAACTTCTCCATGAGAGAGCGGGTGATCTCCCCTCCCCCGAGCGGCACGTCCCTGAGAAAAAAGGGAGCGCCGTCTCTCGTAACGTTCACGCTGGTGACCGCCGCTCCCACGTTCACAAGCGCCGTCTTTTCGGAAATGTCCCCGCGGCCGATGCCGTAAGCGTTTGAAAGCGCGAAGGCGTCCATATCCACCACCTGCGCCCGAAGACCGGCCGAAGAGACGGATTTCCTGTAGCCGTTCACCGTCTTTTTGGGCGACGCGGCGAGCAGCAGGCGCACCCCGTCGGGCTCCTCCCCGCGGGCGAAGGGAACGCAGCTGTAGTTCACCTCGTCCACGTCCCTGGAAAGATGGAGCCTGACGAGGTCCTCGGCGAGCTTTTCCATGTTTTTCCCCAAAGACGCCCGGGGAACCGTGACGGCCTTCGCCGTCACGGCCTTTCCGCAGACCCCTATCACGGCCTTTTTCGCCTTTATTCCCAGGTCCGAAACCAGGTTCGAAACAACGCCCGACACCACGTCCCTTCTCGAGACGGCCTTTTCGACTATCGAACCGCGGGGAAGCAGGGCTTCCCCCGCGTTTTCAAGACGGAAGTTCCCTTCGGATTCGCGCAGCTCCACGAGCTTTACGGAACTGGACCCTATGTCGATTCCAACCATGCGACTATTTCCGGCGACAAGCGGGATTCGGGGAACGCGCCCGAGCTCCCGAAACGGCGGGGCGAAGCGGGGGAAAAACGGGCGGCAGGCGAAAAGCTACTCTTCGGCAAGTTCGTAATATATCTCCACTTCCCTCGAGTAGGCCTCCGGGGGCAGGCTTTCGAAAGTCGCGGTGAAAAAGGCGCTTTCGTCCGAGTAGAGTTTCGCCCCCTCGTCGACGAGAACGGAGCTCACCGCCAGGGTGTTTTCCCCGGAATCCTTTATGAAGATGACGACGTAGACGGACTGCACGGGAAATTCCGCGGTGTTCACGACCGCGCCGTTGAACTCGAGTCCTCCTTCGGGGCCGTCGGTCTCCAGAATGGGGCCGTCGAGGTGGACGAGCGAATCGTCCTCCCCGCCCGAGCAGGCGGCGAGAAAAAGAACCGCCAGAAGGAGCGGAAGCGCGAGAAGCGTCCTTTTCATTTTTTCACCCCCGGGCCCGCGTTCGAGATGGAAATCACGTTTCCCGTCCCCGAGTCTTCGGATTTTCCCTCCGCGGACTTTTTCTCTTCCTTATCTTCCGAGGAATGATCCTCTATTATGTCCCCGAGCACCTTGTGCATTATCTTGAGCGCACTTATGGAATGCTCCTTGAGATAACCGTCGTCTCCCGCAAACGGTATCTCCTCCCTCTTTCTCCTGGAGAACAGGTGAAGTATGAACGCCTGGTTGTTGAGCACCACCAGTATGGCCACGTAGAGGAGGAAGTTGTCGGCGAAAACCTTCTTCATGAGCGTCCTCGTGTCCGAATCGATCTTCACTATCCCCAGCGGACCCTCCGTCCGGGCGGCGAGAAAGGGAACGGAAACGGAAATCTTCCCTCCGTAGCTTTCGACCGAGTGCCCTTCGGGCAGATAGGAGTCCTTCATGAAATGCCCCGTGGCCACCCCGCCCTCCGGCCCCTGCTCGGTGAAGGTCACGCTGAAGAACTTGGGCGACACCCCGAAGGTGTTGAACAGCTTCTCCCTTCCGAGCCTCTCGTCGAGGAAAAGGTAGAACTCCCCGCTCGTGGGCTTCTCCCCGCGCTGCTCGTAGAAACTCGTCGCCTGGTCCCCTATCGTTTCGGCTATGGCCCGGGTCTTCGAGACGAACTCCTTTTTGGCCGTGTCGAACTGAAAATAGAACACGACCCCTATGAGGGCGACGATGCCCATCTCCACCATGAAGATTCTGAACAGCAGAACCGCTTTTTTGTTCAGGCGCATTTTACGAATTCTTCCAGAATTTTCCTTACCTTCTTGTCCCGGGAGTGGCGAAGAAGCATGAAGACCATTCCCGTGAAGTCCTTCCTTATCTCCTCGTCGAGACTCCTGTAGAGCTTTATCAGGATTTTCTCCTCGTTCGTCAGAACCTCGAGCTCCTGCTCCGATATGGCTTCCTTTTCGATGAACTTCTTGAGTCTCTCGGTTCTCGCCACGCTCCAGATCTCCTCGACCCTGATCGAGAGAATGGCGGAAAGCTGCTGGCATCTTTCGAAGCAGGGCGCGTCCACCTTGCCGGTTTCCAGCTGATGTATGTACACGCTCGAAACGTCGAGAGACCTGGCCAGGTCCTCCTGCGTGATCTTCCTGCTCTTTCTCCTGCTCTTAAGATAATCCCCAAATCTCATGTTCGGACCTCCGAGGCGCAAGCGCTTGAATACACATCCGGAGAAGATTCTAACCCAAGGAATCCGACAAGACAATCGGTATCCGTCTTCGGGCGACAGGGAAAGACAAGGTGCCCGGAGGCGGAATCGAACCACCGACACGAGGATTTTCAGTCCTCTGCTCTACCGACTGAGCTATCCGGGCCAAGAGAAGCGGGCTTTATTCTACCCGAGACGGCCGTTTTCTTTCAAGCGGAGAAACGCCCCGGCGGAAACCGGACTCGCGGAAGGTCAGATCGGATTTTCCCGAATCATTCTGAGCAGTATCTTGTAAAGGTCTTCCCCGCGGTGATTGAACCGAAACTCCGTTTCCTTGAGATGCAGGCAGAAAGTGTGCTTCGGCACTCCGTTGAACTTCCTGAGCCGCCGCCGTCCCATGCTCCAGAAAAGCTCTACGGGGTTTTCATAACCGGGAACGAGAGACGGATCGTCTCCCCTGTCGAACTGGAAAAGCTTCGCGCTTCCCATGTCCACAAGACCGTCGTAACCGCGCCAGTCGTCGGAACGGACGACGGTTTCGGGCTTCTCGCGTCCGAGCACGACCGCGCGGAGCGCATCGGTGGAATCGCCCGACACGACCTCCGTGAAAACCTCTCCTTCACGCTCAAACAGGCCGAACACGGCCGTGGAACTGCCGCGCACGGGCTTGGACTCGAAGAACGTCTCGCAGATTTCCACTTCTCCCTCGAAAGGAAACCGCCGCATGCAGTACTCGTCGATGCGGGCCCGGATTTTCAGGAATATCCGGTTGACCGAGCGCTTGCTCAGTCCCACCAGCAAAGCCGTGGAGCTGACGTTGAGGTCCTGCGCGAAACATCTCACAAGCTGCCTGAACTTGGCTTCGCTGATTTTGGAAAACTTCTGATACTTGTTCTTAATCCTGTAGACCGTCACGAAACCTCTTGACCCCCCCCCCCTTCTGCTGAGACGGTTAATCTGGTCATTATACCCTAATTTGCGGAAAAAAAGAGGCTTCGATTCTTTTCGGCGAGAATCGAAGCCTCCGGAACACAGAAAAAGAGGTATGGAGAGCTGATCAAATTCCGTCTCTACACGTCAAGCCAGTAGAGAAGCTGTACCGCGAATCCGTGCTGATGCTTCTTGCCGGCGAAATAAGTGTCGTCGCCAGAAGCCCTGTCGTACCTGTACTCGAGCCTCGTCTCGAAATTGCCGTTCCCGTCGAAAGGCGAGAGTATGAGCGTGGATGTAATCTCGTAAAGCTTTACCCCCATAATCCCCGTTTCCACGACCGTCTTGGGGTCCACACAATCCACACTGGGATCACAGAATGTCTTTATCTCCTCGTCGTCGACATATTCACCCCGAAGGGCAACCGACACCGCGTCGGAAACGCTCATTATCGCGTAGCCCGCGACTCCCCAGCGATCGCCCCCCGCATTCCACGACGTGTACTCGAAGTCTCCGATGAGCGTCAGTTTTTCCATCAGCGTAACGCTGCCGACAGCGGTAACGAGAGTTCTGTTGCTTTCGTCCCCGTCGTCCGCCGAGGTTTTGCCAAAGTATCCCGTGACCCCGAGCCAGCCGTCGCTCGGCAGGTTTAACGCGACTTGCCCTTCGAACGTCTTTCCGTCGTTTGTGTCGTCAAGCGCGTCCCAGTCGTTGCTGACGCCCAGAGCGAAATCTAGCATTCCCGCGCTCGTGGTCGCCCGGACGCCGCTGTGGGCGAACGGAATCCTGTAGAAGAGCAGGGATCTCGTGATGTTGGTGTTGTCCTTGGCTTCTATTAGTTCCCAGCCCGCAAGCGTCGTGAACTGGCCCGCGTAGACGTTGATGCTGCTTCCGCCGGTCGGGAGCAGCACGTTCACGTAAGCCTGGTAGGGACTTACCGCGCCGTCTCCGTCGCTATTGAAGCCGAAGCCGAGACGCTCGGCCTGCTCGCCGAAAAGGATGTCGGCCCGAAAGCCCAGAAAGTCCATCGAGTCTCCGTCCGTCGTCGGAGTCTTTTCGAGCGAAAGAGTGACGGCGTCTATCGAAAAGTCGTTGTGCTCGGGATAAAGTCCTCTCTCGGGAATAGATGTTCCGACCTTTCCGTCCGAAACGTACTGGTAAGTGGTGTCGAGAGAGACGCCCAGGCTGACCGGCCCCAGGTCGACGGCGTTTGCCGCGGGAGCCGCGAACTGGAACGAAAGCGTAAGCGCCGCCGTCACAGCCGCCAGTGAAAGTCTTGACAAAATGTTTCTCATCTTTTTTCCTCCTTTGAAGTTGTGAATACTCTCCTCTCCATGTGTTCTCATCGTTTTCAAGCCTCCGCTATGCCCTGGAAATCGGGATAAGCCTCCATTCCGTGCTCCGTTATGTCCAGTCCCCTTATCTCCTCTTCTTCCGTCACCCTTATTCCCATGACGAGCTTTATCGCGTAGAACAGAGCGAAGCTGCAGACGACCGTGAAGGCGCCGTAGGCCAAAACTCCGACAAGCTGCGTTACGAAGCTGAAGTCGGGTCCTCCGAAAATTCCCACCGCGAGCGTTCCCCATATGCCGCACACCAGGTGAACGGAAATGGCTCCCACGGGGTCGTCTATCCTTATCTTGTCGAAGAATCCGACCGCGAAGACGACTATCACGCCCGCGACGAGGCCTATGATCACGGCCTCCATGGGACTTACGACGTCGGCCCCCGCCGTGATTCCCACGAGACCGGCCAGAATGCCGTTGAGCGCCATGGAGAGGTCGGGATACTTCCAGACCGCCCACGACGTGAACGCGGAACCCAGCGCGCCCGCAGCCGCCGCGAGGGAGGTTGTGACTATGACGAGCGATATGAGCTCGGGGTCGGCGCTCAGCACCGAACCGCCGTTGAATCCGAACCATCCCATCCACAGCAGAAACACGCCGATTGCGAGAAGCGGGAGCGAGTGACCGGGAATCGGTCTCATGCCGCCCGAGGAAAGGTATTTTCCGATACGCGGGCCGAGCAGGTAGGCCCCGACGAGGCCTCCCCATCCGCCCACGCTGTGAACGAGCGTGGAGCCGGCGAAATCGTAAAAGCCCATCTGGTCGAGCCAGCCTCCGCCCCACTTCCAGGACCCGGCTATCGGATACACGACCGCGACGAATATGGTCGCGAAAAGAAGAAAGCTCGAGAGCTTTATCCTCTCCGCCACGGCTCCCGAGACGATCGTGGCCGCCGTGGCGGCGAACATCGCCTGGAATATGAAATCCGTCCAGTAGGTGTAGCCCCCGTCGGCGTACTCCACGAGTCCCGCCGCCCCCTCCGGCGAGGAAATGCCGAATCCCGCGAAGCCGAAGTGGCTTCCGATGCTGAAATCTCCCGGATACATGAGATTGAAGCCCATGAGGGCGTAGGTGAGAATGCCCGCCGAGATGATGAACGTGTTTTTGAACAGAATGTTTATCGTGTTCTTCGACCTGGTGAGCCCGGTTTCGAGAGTCGCGAAACCCAGGTGCATTATAAAGACCAGGAAGGTCGCAAGCAGCATCCAGACGTTGTTGGCGACGAAAACCCCCTGCGCCACGCCCTCGGCGGCCGAAGCCGGGTAGGTCCCCCCGAAAAGGATAAAGGCGAAGGCCGCGAGAAGCGGCGTTGCGCCGCGACCGAAGGACCTTCTCGTGAAATCTGCAATTTTCATAACCAACTCCTCCATAGTTTGGGCAATTTTCTTTCCCCGCCTGTTGTTTGCAATTAAGGGGCCAAAAAAACCGGAAGCGGGGAATTTTCCGCGCAATTCGCTGAAACGGCTGAAAAAATTTTAATAGCCGACAGTCCCGAATTTTCGAGTAGACTTAAGGGCGGCCCGTCATGCACAAAAAACGTGCACGGCGTGCGTCAAAAAAACGCCGGCGCGGCGCAGAAGCCCGGTCCGCCGCCCGGAAACGGGGAAAAAATGAAGATTCTTTTCGCGGGAACTCCGCAGTTCGCGGTACCGTCGCTTCTGGGTCTCTGCGATTCCCGCCACGAAGTCGTCGGACTCGTGACGAGGGAGGACAGGCCCAGGGGAAGGAGCTCCGAGCCCGTCTGGCCCGAAACGAAAACCGCGGCGGCCGAGCGCGGCGTCGCGGTCTTTCAGCCGGACGACATAACGACGCCGCGGTTCGGGAGCCTCGTCCGGGAACTTCGCCCGGACCTGATCGCGGTCGCGGCCTACGGGAAGATGTTTCCCCCCGACCTGCTCAAGGCGCCCCCGGCGGGATGCGTGAACGTGCACGCGTCTCTTCTTCCCGCCTACAGGGGAGCCGCCCCGGTGAACTGGGCCGTCGCCGGGGGAGAGAGGGAAACGGGAGTGACCACCATGCTCATGGACGAGGGAATGGACACGGGAGACATTCTTCTAGCCAGGAAGGTCCGCATAGGAGAGGAGGAGACCGCCGGGGAACTTTCCCGGAGACTGTCCGTCGAAGGAGCGCGGCTTCTTCTGGAAACGGTGGACCTGATGGAAGAAGGCGGGATTTCCCCCCGGCCGCAGGACGGGCGGTTCGCCACCTACGCTCCGCGGCTTTCGAGAAGCGACGGAAAGATCGACTGGACCCGGGACGCCTCGGAAATAAAAAACCTCGTCAGGGGAATGAATCCCTGGCCGTGCGCGCACACGACGCTTCGCGGAAAAAGTCTCAAGATATTCGGAGCCGAGGCCGTTTCGGGAAAGGGAGAACCGGGCGAGATAGTGGCGGTCGGAAAGCGCGGACTGGACGTGGCGGCCGGAGCGGGAGCGCTTCGCCTACTCTCCGTTCAGCCCGAAGGCGGAAGGAGAATGGGCGCGGGAGATTTCGCTCGCGGAAGGAATATCGCGAAGGGACAGTTCGCCGGAGAGCGGCGGCCCCCTACATCCTGATCGAGACCTCGAACGTTCCTATGTTCACCCTGCCGGCGAGACCGCTTTTCCAGCAAAGGTCCGCGGCGCGCGTCTTCAGCTTCGCGGGAACCAGCAGGACGAACTGCGCGGAGAGCCCCGAGAGCTTCTCCCAGTAAGCGGCCCTCTCCCCGTTCACGGTGGACTCGGTCTCGACCTCCACTATCTGCACCACCTGCCCGTAGGAGCCCAGGACCACGTCCGGGAAGAATCCCTCGAACTCGAAATTCTCCTCTTCGCCGGGATTCGCGCGTATTTCCTTGTGAAGCCCCGAGTACCTGGCCTCCACCTGCCTTATCACCCAGTCGTGGACCAGTTTCTCGTCAGTCGGTATTTCCATATCTGCCGCTCCACATGAGCTTGGTCTTCAGGATGTTGAAGTAGTCCCTGAAGGGAGACTTCACGATGTTCACGAAATCCCCCGAATTTTCTATGGAGATCTCGTCGTAGAGGGAAAGAGGCATTCCCACCTGGCCGTCTATGGTGAGGTAGGTGTTCTGTATGTCCGCGAGCACCCTCGTTCTTATCTTCTGGGTGTTGGGCACCACCAGGGGACGGTTGGTGAGTATGTGCGGGCAGATGGGAACGACGGTTGTCACGGGAAGCGTGGGATAGACTATGGGACCGCCCGCCGAGAGGGAATACGCGGTGGAGCCCGTGGGAGTCGCGAATATGATTCCGTCGGCCTTGAAAGTCGTTATGTACTCTCCTTCTATGTATATCGCAAGATCCACCACCTTGGATATGGGACCGTTGTTGACGACAAGGTCGTTCATGGCCCGAAACTCCTCCGTCTCGCCGTTTTTCCTGGTCACACGGCCGGATATCATGTCCCTTCTCTCGACCTCGTAATCGCCCGCGACTATCTTCTCCATTATCGGAAAAAGCTCCTTGGTGGTGAACTCCGTGAGAAATCCGAGGCCCCCGAGGTTGCAGCCGAGCACCGACACGTCGTGTCCCCGCGCCATGCGGGACACCCATAGAAAGGAACCATCTCCGCCGAACACCACTATGACGTCGACCGCGGCCGGAAGATCGGCCTCCGCGAGCAGTTCCGAGGCCCCTATCACCCGGCCGAGCTCCCGCTCCACGAAAAACCCGATTCCCCTCTGCGAGAGCCACGCGCAGAGATCCTTGGCCACGCCGTAGACTTCCGTGCTCTCCTTTTTTCCCGTTATCCCGATCTTCAAGAGACTTTCTCCCCCGCGTCTTAGGACGCCGCCCTCCCGCGTCCGTCCCTTCCGGCGGCGTCCGCCGACAGGTAGGACTCTACGAAGCCGTCTATCTCCCCGTCGAGCACCGCGTCCACCGAGGACGATTCGAGTTCCGTGCGGTGATCCTTCACCATCCGGTAGGGATGCATCACGTAGGACCTTATCTGGCTTCCCCAGCCTATCTCCTTTTTCGAGGAATTGAGCTTCTCCTCCTTCTCCCTCTCCTTCATCCTCTCGAGTTCATACAGCCTGGCCTTGAGCACCTTGAAGGCGCTTTCCTTGTTCTGGCGCTGCGACCTCTCGTTCTGGCAGCTGACCGCCACCCCGGTGGGCAGGTGGGTGATGCGCACCGCGGAATCCGTCTTGTTCACGTGCTGGCCGCCCTTTCCGCCCGCCCGGTAGGTGTCTACGCGAATATCCTTCTCCTCTATGTTCACCTCTATGGAGTCGTCTATCTCGGGAGAGACGAAAACCGAGGCGAAAGACGTGTGCCTCCTCCTGTTTGAGTCGAACGGAGATATCCTGACCAGCCTGTGGACCCCCGTCTCGGCCTTGAGGTAGCCGAAGGCGAACTCTCCTCTCGCGAGAATGGTGGCGCTTTTCACTCCGGCCTCGTCCCCGTCCTGGACGTCTAGTTCCTCGGCGGAAAAGCCCTTTCTCTCCGCGTAGCGGAGGTACATGCGAAGAAGCATACGGGCCCAGTCCTGGGCTTCGGTGCCCCCGGCGCCCGCGTTCACCGAGATTATGGCGTTTCTCGGGTCGTCGGGAGCTCCGAGAATCCGGAGAAACTCCAGACGCGAAACCCTCTTGTCCACGGCGCGGAGCATGTCTCCCGCCTCGCGCACGGAACCCTCGTCGTCTTCGGCGAGCGCGAGGTCGAAAAGGCACGAGGCGTCCTCCATGTCCGAGCGAAGCCTCTCGAAGTCCGTCACGGAATTTCTTATCTCGGACTGCTCCCTCAGGGTTTCACGCGCAAGCTCCGAATCGTCCCAGAAACCCTCCTCCCCCGTGACCCCCTCGAGCTCGGCGAGCTTCTTTTTTCTCGCGGGCAGGTCAAAGAAACTCTCCCATCTTCGCGATTCTCGTTTCCAGGTCCCGAACGAGACCTCCCAGTTCCTCTTTCATTCCCGAATTCCTCCCTGATCGTGCTTCAAATAGTATAGAAACCGCCCGCTAATTCAAGAAAACGCCTTCCCCGCGCGATTGAAATGCTCCGCCCGTTAGTGTAGCTTATCGGTTTTCATTCAATCCCCCGCTTCCACGAGGAGAAACGGCAAATGAAAAAACTGCTTCTGACGCCGGGGCCAGTCGCGGTTCCTAGCAAGGTGATGGTCGAGATGGCCAAGCCGCTCATCCACCACAGGACCGCGGAGTTCGAGACCGTCTTCGAGCGGGCTCGGGAGGGACTGAGAGAGATCTTCCAGACCGGGGGCGAGGTGTTCATTCTCGCCGCCTCGGGAACCGGGGCCATGGAAGGAGCCGTCTCGAACACGCTCAGCGCGGGCGACAGGGTGGTCGTGGTGAACGGGGGAAAATTCGGAGAACGATGGGGGAAGATCGCCCGGGCCTACGGACTCGACGTCGACGAGGTAAAAGTCGAGTGGGGAAAGTCGGTGCCCGCAGGAATCATAGAGGAAAAGCTGGAAAGCGACCCTTCCGTGAGAGCGGTTCTGATGCAGGCGAGCGAAACGTCCACGGGCGCGCGACATCCGACCGAAAAGATCGCGGCTCTCACCAGAGACAGGGACGACGTGCTGCTCATAGTCGACGGCATAACCGCCGTGGGGGTGTACTCCCTTCCGTTCGACGAACTGGGAATCGACGTCCTTGTGGGAGGTTCGCAGAAGGCCTTCATGATTCCCCCGGGACTCTCCTTCGCGACCATGAGCGAAAAGGCGTGGGAATTTCACAAAAGCTCGGACCTTCCGAAGTTCTACCTCAACTTCTCCGACTACATGAAAAGCGCGAAGAAAAACACCACTCCCTGGACCCCGGCCGTCACGCTAACGATCGGTCTTGGGAAAGTGATAGAGGAATTTCTCGAAGAGGGGATGGAAAGCGTCTACGCGAGACGGGAGCTTATGTCTTCGGCCGTGCGCCAGGCGCTTTCGGCCGTAAACATCGAGCTTTTCACCAGAGACGACGCGAGTCCCGCCCTCACGGTCGGAGTGGCGCCAAGGGAAACGGACGCGGGAAAAATCATCTCCGGACTTCGCGACGGATTCGGCATAACGGTCGCCGGAGGACAGGACCACGCCAAGGGGAAAATCTTCAGGGTTTCGCACATAGGGGACGTCGACCGAAACGACATGGTGGCGTTCGTCTCGGCTCTCGAGTCCGTTCTGAAGTCCCTGGGACACGATTTCGTCCGGGGAGCCGGGGTCTCGAAGGTCTCGGAAATACTGGCGACTCGGTAAAACGTACCCTGTAAAAAAAACGGATATCAGGCCAGAGGCTCCCCCGCAACCTCTTCAAAACTGATCCTGAGTCTGGTACCTGTTGCCTGTGCTATCTTTTTTAGAGTTTTCGTAGACAGGGAAACGCTACCGCTTTCAAATCTTGCCACGGCTGATTGCGTCGTCTGGATCCTCTCCGCGAGCTGCACTTGGGTAAGTCCCGCATCGGCACGGGCTTTTATAAGAAGACGGGCTAACTCAAATTCTGGTTTAAGTTCGTCATAAGAAGACCGATAGTCCGGATCTTTGCTCCATTTCTCGTGCAAATCACTTACCTTGCTCATCTCTCTTTTCTCCTGTTTTAAGGTAGCGAGTTTCTACTGTCCATGGCATGATTTGTTCCACCAAACCATTGTCCCCAACCAATATCTGCTAATCCCGATTATGATCAGAGACTATATATTTTCCAGTTCGTGATTCAATATATAGCAAATACGCTATATTATCAATACAGGAAAATTTTTTGTGTATCAGTTTGCGGTACACAACAACCTGATAAAAATCGTCAGGAAAAATGCTTCGCCGCGAGCGGGTCCCCGTCCACCTCGGAGATAAGGTAGCCGGTTCCGTAATGATCTCCGGCACTGTGGTAAAGCCTCACTCCCTGGGGAGTGGTCAGGTAGTTTCCCTCTCTCACCGTATCTTCCGGAAGATCCACCTCGTAAACCGAAAAGCCCACGGTTCCGCTTCCGAGGTTCACTATCCTTCGCTCCTCGCGAAGCCTCCTCACGCCCCCGGCGATTTCCCGGGCCTTCGGGTAGACATGTCCCCTGACGAGAATCTTCACCGCTTCAGGGTCTCCATCTCCACGCGGTCTATCAGGCCTATGCACATCATTATCCTGTCTATTTCGGGATTTCTCTCGTGCGCGAAATCCTCGGAGACATCCCCTCCGCACTCGCCGCACGACCCTCCCGAATCAAGTTCCTTCGCGCAGTCTCCGCAGTAATATGTCTTGAGAGTATACCAGTGTAAAGAGGAGTAAATCAGCTCCCGGAAACCGCTTTTGCTGAGACAGTCTCCCCACTCCGATATCGCCTCGACGAGGTTTTCACGGTAGTGGTCCGGTATCTCTTCGAGAGGCCCCGAGTATATCCGCTCCTCTCCTACATAGATCGTGAAAATCTCCGGCATCGCCCTGGAATCAGACCGCCGAGAGCTTCGAGGCCAGAAGGTGGTCCACCAGAACGAGGTTCACCATCGCCTCCGCTATGGGAACCGCCCGGGGGCAGAGGCACGGGTCGTGCCTTCCCTTGACCCGAAGCCGCGTCTTCTCTCCCTTCTTGTCCACGGTGTCCTGCTCCTTCGATATCGAGGAAGTGGGTTTCACGGCGATTCTCACGACGAGGTCCTCGCCGCTGGTTATTCCGCCCAGAAGCCCGCCCGAGTTGTTGGTGCGAAAACCCAGGGCGCCGTCCTCCTTTCTGTACATGAGGTCGTTTACCTCCGAGCCCCTTTTCTCCACCACTCCGAATCCCGCTCCGACCTCGAACCCCCTTATGCCTCCTATGCTCATGAGCGCGCGGGCGAGCTCGGCGTCGAGCTTGTTGAAAACGGGATCTCCGAGGCCCGCGGGAAGTCCGCGGGAAACCACCTCCACCGTCCCTCCGACGGAATCTCCCTGCCTTCTCACCTCGTCTATCAGATCGATCATCTTCTTCGCGGCCTCGGGATCCGGGCAGCGCACGGGACTGTCCTCCACGCGGGAGAGATCGACGTCCCCGGCCACGACGTCGCCCACGCGCTTTACGTAGCCCGTGGTGAATATCCCGCGCGAGTTGAGAATCTTTTTCGCCACGGCGGCCGCGGCGACGCGTCCCACTGTCTCCCTCGCCGAGGAGCGGCCTCCGCCCCTGTGGTCCCTGCGTCCGTATTTCTCGTCGTAGGTGAAGTCCGCGTGACCCGGCCGGTAGACGTCCTTTATGTCCTCGTAGGACCTGGATACGGCGTCGGCGTTTTTCACCATCATGGAGATGGGCGTTCCGAGGGTCTTTCCCTCGAACACTCCCGAGAGTATCTCCACGGCGTCCGGCTCCTTTCTCTGGGTGGTTATCCTGCTCTGTCCGGGACGCCTTCTGTCGAGCTCGCCCTGAATGTCCGCGGGGGCGATTTCAAGTCCCGCGGGACAGCCGTCCACGACGACTCCCAGGGCGGGGCCGTGGGACTCTCCCCAGGTCGTGATCCTGAACAGTCTTCCGAAACTGTTTCCAGCCACTTTCGCGCTCTCTCTTCCTAGTCCAGGTAGCCGTTTTCCCTAAACCATTCGACGGTCTTTCCTATCGTTTCCTCCACGGGAGTCGTCGTGAATCCGAGTTCCCTCGCGGCCTTCGAGCCGTCGGCGTGCCAGTTGTACCTCGAGAGCTTTATGGAGTCGAGGTCGAGCGACGAATAGTTCGGAAACGAAAAGCCGAAAAGCCTCTCCAGCAGAAACGCGGTCGTGTAGGCGAAGGGGTAGGGAATCTTGATCTTCGGGGCGGCGACGCCGGTCACCTTCTCCAGAAGGGCGAAGTAGCCGCGGACGTCGACGTTTTCGTTCGCGAGTATGTAGCGTTCCCCCGGCTTTCCCTTCTCGGCCGCGAGCAGGTGGCCCTCGGCCACGTCCTCCGCGTCGACGACGTTGAAGGTTCCGTCCATGTAGCCGGGAAACCTCCTCTTGCAGAACCACAGAACCGACCCCGAGCTGGAAAGGTAGACGTCCCCCGGGCCGAGAACCACCGACGGGTTGAGTATGACGACGTCGAGTCCGTTGCGGGCGAACCTCTTCGCCTCCTTTTCCGCGAGGTACTTGCAGTTCATGTACCCTATTTCCTCCGAATAAAGTTCGTACTCCGTCTCCTCGGTCACGGGCGAGCCGTCGCTCTCGACTCCTATGGCGGCGACGCTGCTCGTGAAGAGAACCCTGGAGACTCCCGCGTCCATGGCCGCGGAGAGCACGTTCGAGGAACCCTTCACGTTCACGTCGATCATCTTCTGGTAGTCGGATTTTTTGAACGACACGAATCCCGCGGCGTGATAAAGCGTTTCGCATCCGGAAAACGCCGCCCGAAGGGAATCGGGGTTTCCGACGTCGCCGTAGACCTTCTCCACGTCCAGGGAATCTATGTTCCTGGTGTCGCTGGTCTTTCTTACGAGAACCTTTACCCGCTCCCCTCTCTCGACCAGTTTTCTGGTTATGTGCGAACCTATGAAGCCGGTAGCTCCGGTGACCATCGTTGCCATGGACGCGCTCCTTGAAAAAGATTGACCGGGGAAAACCCCCTCGACAGAAAGTATAACAATTTAGCCGGCCGATGTATAGAATAGCCGGCCGCGGGTTTTTAACTGCTCACGTTATCATCATCGAGTCGCCGTAGCTCAGGAACCTGTAGTCCTTCGACTTCGCCTCCTCGTAGGCGCGAAGCGCAAGCTCCCTGCCGCAGAAGGCGGAAACCAGCATGAGAAGGGTCGAGCGGGGCATGTGGAAATTGGTCACCAGAACGTCGACGAAGCGAAACTCGTAAGGCGGCCTTATGAAAAGCTCCGTCCGCCCGGAAAACGGCTCCATCCGCCCGCCGCGGAGCCTTGCCGATTCAAGCGCCCTCACGACCGTGGTTCCGACGCAGACCACCCTCCTTCCCCCGGCCCTGGCTTCGCTCACTGCCCGCGCGGTTTCCGGCGGAACGCGGACGCGCTCGGAGTGCATCGCGTGGTTCCCGACAAGCTCCTCCTTCACCGGCCTGAAAGTTCCTTCTCCCACGTGAAGCGTGACGTACTCCAGCGAAACGCCCTTTCGGCGAAGGGCGTCCAGAAGCGGAACGTCGAAATGAAGACCCGCGGTGGGGGCGGCCACGGCGCCCTTTTCCGCGGCGTAGACGGTCTGGTAGGTCCGCCTGTCCGACGGTTCGGGCGCCCGGGATATGTAGGGAGGAAGCGGCATCCGCCCTGCCTTTTCCAGAAGACCCTCGACGGGCCCCGCGAACCTGACAGCCCAGTTCCCGTCCGAAGTCCTCTCCACGCGTCCCGACATTCCGCCGTCGAGCTCTATGCGAAGACCTTCCCTGGGATTTTTCATGAGGACCTTCCAGAGAGTCTCCTCTTTTTTCTCCGTGAGAAGAAACTCCATTTCCCCTCTTCTCTCGACGCGCCCCGAGAGCCTGGAGGGGATGACTCTCGTGTTGTTGAGAACCACGAGGTCTCCGGGGCGAAGAATGTCCTTTAGGTCGAAGAAATTCGCGTGGGAGAGAGTTCCCGCGGCCCTGTCCACCAGGAGAAGCCGGGAGCTTGGGCGGTCGGAGAGAGGATAGTCGGCGATCAGCCGCGGGGGAAGGTCGTAATCGAACTGGTCCGTTCTCATCTGAATCAAGGTCGCGCTATCGAGTTAACAAATCCGCCGCCCTGCGTTAGTATATTGAAAGCAGAGAAGTGATGAAAAAGTCAAAAAGCAACTGAAAGCATCAATGCTTCTACTCAAACCCCCGACCGCAACAACAAATATCCAAAAAAGACTCCGATATCCGTTCGTGGCGCCAGAAAGATGAACCGCGCACATACAATCCGCCACGCAAGCGACAAGAACGTTCCGCAAGCCCAAAGTCACCTGTCGGAAACGCAAAGAGTGCATCTGGGGGCATATTATACCGAAGACGAATACGTGCGTAAGGCGTGGAACATGCTGGAAAGTCTCGACGCGCTCGACGGAACCACGGTTCTGGACAGCGCGTGCGGGTACGGCGGCTTTATCCGCAACGAACCCAACAACATGGGATGCGACATCGACCCCGTGGCGATACGCCGCGCGCGCACCGCAAAGCCGAAAGCATCGTTTCGCTGTCTGAATTCGCTCGAAAACGTCGGACGCGAAAGCTTCGGCATACCGAAAAACAAAAAACTGGTCGTCGTCGGCAATCCGCCCTTCAACGACAGAACCTCGCTGATCAAGCGGGAAATAAAACGGAAGCTGGCGGAAACGAAAATAGACGAAGACATACGGTCGCGCGACCTGGGAATATCGTTTCTGCGTTCCTTCGACAAGCTGGAAGCGGACGCGGTCTGCGTTCTGCATCCGCTTTCCTATCTGGTCAAGCCGACCAACTTCTCGGCCCTGAAAAACTTCTCGGAGAACTATTCGCTCGCCGAAGCCCATATCATAAACAGCGGCGTTTTCGACGACAATTCGCGGACGACATCGTTTCCCATATCCATCGCCCTGTATCTGCGCTCCGGAACGGGAACGACGTATTCGGACGTGGCCGGACATTCATTCAGAATCGGCGACCGCCTGTCCTTCAGGATAAAGGATTTCCGCTACATAGACGACTTTATCGACAAATACCCCCGCAAGCCGAAAAACGACGATCTCGACGGGGTCATGTTCTGGACGTTGAGAGACATAAACGCGTTGAGAAGGAACCGGACGTTCGTAACCGGAAAAAGCGCAAACGCGGTGTTCATCAACAAGCGCCAGCTGGACTACTACATCTACGTGGACGTTTTCAAGCAGTTCATACACAGGGTGCCGTTCTACCTTGGCAACAGCAACGTGATGATAGACGAGCGGCTTTTTCGGAAGCTGAAAAAATTCTTTGTACACAATTCAGTAAAACGGCATCCGTACCTGTGCAGGTACGTCGACTGCGCGGGCGACGTGAATGACCGCGAGGCAAACGAAAACATAGAGCGCTATTTCAAGTCGCTGCTCGGGAAACATCACCCGCACGCGTAATGAGAATAGAAGCCAGCAGAGAGACATTGGAGGTCAGCTTCGACCTGCCTCTGACCAATCACACCGGAAAAGCCAGAATCAAGGAAAGAAGCTCGATTTACGATTACGGCGAACCGTTCGCGTCAAGAAGCAGATGCTTCAATTCCAACAATTACGTGGAGTGGCAGATATGTTACGACGACCCTGCCGAAAAACAACGGTCGACCGTCGAAGAAGTGACTTTTACAACATTCAGGGGTGAAAGGAAATCTCTATACGAACTGTCGGAGGTCCTCTATTACTTCTATCACTGGGACGTGGTATCCGACGGCGAAATTCAGGATCTGGTCAGAAGCGTAGAGGTTGAAGAAAGTAAATTCATCGATCATCGTCCGGATGCTCAGATTGGCAGAGACAACCCCACAGACACGGAAATAAACGGTTTGTCCTTTCATCGCATGATTTTGAAGCACCCGCAATTAATCTACAAATTTCACCCACATAACGATTATATCGCCGAAATAACGATAAGGGAAAAACAGCGGGCAGTCGGAGTTCAGCCCATGCTGTATTTTTGCTTTCCCATAAGCGAACTGAAGCCCGCCGCGGAAAAGCTGACGGGCAGAACGGCCAGACCAAAGGAAACCGCCCGTCTTACGTTAACACCCGACAAAAAATCGATGATTCTGGACATGTTCAGGATTTTCGGCATTCTCAGCGAGTCGCACAACAAGGATATTCTATCCATTCTCAACGCTGTCAGGCAGAGCAAGAGCGGACAAAAACGCGATATGAGAAACGGTGTCGGCCGAGATCGAAGCTGACCGGACATCCCGATTACTTTGTCTTGCTTCTCTCTAGAAGCTTTCTCACGGAAAGCCGAAGGGAGTTGAGCTTTATGAAACCGGTGGCGTCCGACTGGTCGTAGACCGAGTCCTCCTCGAAAGTCGCGAGACTTTCGCTGTAGAGGGAGTTGGGGGACTTTCTACCGCACACGGCGACGCCGCCCTTGTAGAGCTTGAGTCTGACCGTGCCCGAAAGGTCTTTCTGGCTTTCCCCGACGGCGGCCCGAAGCATGTCCATTTCGGGAGAAAACCAGAAACCGTAGTAGACGAGCTCCGATATCTTCGCGGCCAGTGAGTCGCGAAGACGCATCACTTCCCTGTCCATCGTGATCGATTCAAGCGCTCGGCGCGCCGCGTGAAGCACGGTGCCTCCTGGGGTTTCGTACACCCCCCTCGACTTCATTCCGACGAACCTGTTCTCCACCATGTCGACCCTTCCGACCCCGTTTCGCCCGGCGAGGCCGTTGAGTTCCGCGAGAAGGGACGCGGGGGAAAGCTCCTTTCCGTTCACCGCGACGGGCGCGCCGCGCTCGAACCGGATCTCGACGTAGACGGGTTCGTCCGGCGCGTTCTCCGGCGCGACGGTCATCTCGAACATGTCTTCGGGAGGTTCGGCCCAGGGATCTTCGAGAACTCCCCCCTCGTAGCTCGTGTGAAGGAGATTGCGGTCGCAACTGTAGGGTTTTTCCGCGGTGACGGAAACGTCTATTCCGTTTTCGCGGGCGTAGTCTACGAGGTCGGTTCTCGACCTGAAGTCCCACTCCCGCCAAGGGGCTATGACCTTTATGTCCGGGTTGAGAGCGTAGAAAGCGAGTTCGAAGCGGACCTGGTCGTTTCCCTTGCCCGTAGCTCCGTGGGAAACCGCGAAGGCTCCCTCGCGCTCGGCTATCTCGATCTGCCTCTTCGCTATGAGCGGCCGGGCTATCGACGTGCCGAGAAGATAGCTCCCCTCGTACACGGCCCCGGCGCCCAGGGCCGCAAACACGTAGTCCCTGACGAATTCCTCCCGCAGGTCCTCGATGAAGACGGCGGAGGCGCCAGTGTCCCATGCCTTTCGCTCGACCTCCCCGAGATCCTCTCCCTGGCCCACGTCGGCCACGTAGGCGATGATCTCCGAGTCGTACTCGCTGGCGAGCCACTTGAGTATCACCGAGGTGTCGAGTCCCCCGGAGTACGCTAGAACTATCCTGTTTTTTTCCGGCATATCGCTCGGGCCCCGGCGCGGCGGAAACCGCGCGGGCCGGTCAGGGCTTGTCGAGGTTCCGCTGGGAAACGGGACGGAGGTCCATGAGGGAGAACTTCACGCCCTTGTTTTCGTAGAACTTCTCAAGCGAAAGACCCGCGTATTCTATTTTCTGGATGTCGTCTCCCGTGTAGTTCAGTTCCTTCACTTCGTCCGAAAGCTTGAACGAAAGCGGAATGTCGCTGTCGGGTCTCTCCTGACATATGAGCCCCATGTCCATCGGTCCGCTCAGGTCCATGTCGAGAGGCACGACGAAACCCACCACGAGCTTCGCGCTCTGGAGCTCAAGCACCATGATCCTTACCCTGCTGGTGTCGTCCTCGTCCCCGACCTTCATTACGTAGCCGTAGTAGTTAAGCTCCTTGTTCTGCTCGCTCAGGGAGTTTATGTACCAGTAGTCTTCCGAATCGAGCCAGCACATTATCTTCATCGTCTTCGCCTCCGAAAATTCAGCGGGTGTTTCGCAAGATTATATACTATCTGCGCCGCCATTGAAACATCGCTCGTACGCGGTTCTCAAGGACCGGACCGGGTTTTCCGTTTACGCGGAGAAATCTTTCCGTCGAAAGGTCCGCCGGCCGTGCATTGCCCCGCGGGAGGTTCGTTCCGGCTTTCCGGCGGACAAAAATAACCCCGCGGCGACGAGACGCGCAACCGAAACGGCAGACTCCGGGCG
Source organism: Thermodesulfobacteriota bacterium (assembly GCA_965243595.1). GTDB lineage: Bacteria > Desulfobacterota_D > UBA1144 > Nemesobacterales > Nemesobacteraceae > Nemesobacter. The sequence continues at coordinate 605,216 of OZ251569.1, read as the reverse complement.
CGGACGGACGCCTCACCTGAAAAGCGGAAGCTGGGCGGGCGCGGCCCCGGCGAACCGCGAGGCGTCGAGAGGTCTCTTCTTCCCGGGAAAGCCGAACTTCCGGCGGGAGACGCGGAACAGCCTCTCTATCTGCTCGGCGAACGCTCCCGAGCCCCTCATGCGCTCGTGGAAGCGCGCGGAATTCATCTTCCCGCCCCGGACCGACTCCATCCTGCCGAGAACCTTTTTCTTTCTCCGCGGGTAATGATTCTCAAGCCACCCGGAGAATATCTCCCCCACGCCGTGGGGAAGCCTCAGCATGACGTAGCCCGCGTCGACGGCCCCGCGCTCGGAAGCCTCCTTTAGTATGGCCGGAATCTCGTGGTCGGTGAGGCCCGGAACGACGGGCGCGACGAGCACCGTCACGGGAATTCCCGCCGAGGCGAGCGTCTCCACGGTCTCGAGCCTGCGGCGCGGCTGCGACGCCCGGGGCTCCATCCTGCGCGCAAGCTCCCCGTCGAGCGTCGTCACCGAGACGATCACGCTCGCGCAGTCGATCTTCGCGAGCTCGGACAGAACGTCGGCGTCGCGGGCGACGAGGGTGCTTTTAGTGACCACCCCGACGGGATTTCGGAACTCGAGGAAGACCTCGAGGCATTTTCTCGTTATCCCGAAGCGCCTCTCGGCGGGCTGGTAGCAGTCCGTGACCCCGCTCATCGCCACGGGCTCGGGAACCCACCGCGGAGAGGAGAGCTCGGAGCGGAGAAGCCGCGGCGCGTCTTCCTTGACGAATATCTTTCTCTCGAAGTCGAGCCCCGCCGACAGTCCCAGATACTCGTGCGTCGGCCTCGCGTAGCAGTACGGGCACCCGTGCTCGCAGCCCCTGTAGGGATTCACGCTCGCCGCGAAGGGAACATCGGGACTGTCGTTTCTCGAAATTATCCTCCTGGCGTCGTCCCTGTAGTAGACGGTTCCCGGAGCCGGAGGGAGGTCGGGGTCGTCGTCCGCCGGGACGAACTCGATTCTCTCGAACCTCCCCGCCGGGTTCCCGGGCGCTCCCCTTCCCTTCGCGGCAGGTCTTTTCATTTTCCCCTCCCCGAACCGAAAAGCCCCGAAGCGGCGTCGGCCGCCCCGGGGCTTTTTTCGAACTTCCGCGCGCGGGCGGCTTCAATTTATGTTCTTCGGCGTCGGCTCGTCCACCAGCGCGTAGCCGGTTTTCGGAACGACGAAGTTCTTGAGCACGGGCTCGTCGGAGACGACCACTCTCTCCACCACCTCGTCCATGTGCTCCACGGTCCTTATCTTCACCTCTTTTCTCACGTTCTCCGGTATGTCCTCTATGTCCTTCTTGTTGTCCGCCGGGATGAGCACTTCCTTCACCCTTCCCCTGTGGGCGGCCAGAATCTTCTCCTTGAGCCCCCCTATGGCGAGAACCCTGCCCCGAAGCGTGATCTCGCCGGTCATGGCGAACTCCCTGTTCACCGGCTTTCTGGTGATGGCGCTCACTATGGCGCTGGCGATCGCCGTTCCCGCGCTCGGCCCGTCCTTGGGAGTCGCTCCCTCGGGAACGTGAATGTGTATGTCGACGTTCTGGTAGAAGAGCCTCTCGAGCCCCAGGCGCTGCGCGCGGCTGCGCACGTAGCTCATCGCCGCCCGGGCGGATTCCTGCATGACCTCCCCGAGCTTGCCCGTCACGGTGAAGTTCCCCTTGCCGGGCACTATCGAGACCTCTATGGTGAGCAGCTCTCCGCCGAGTTCCGTCCACGCCAGTCCCGTGGCCGCCCCCACCTGGTCGGTCTTCTCTATCTCGCCGTACTCGTGCTTGGGAGTTCCGAGATACCTGCGGACGTTCTTCGCCGTGACCGACGCCCTGTGATTCTTCCCCTTCTCGACTATCTCCCTCGCCACCTTCCTGCAGAGGGTGGCTATCTCCCTCTCGAGATTCCTCACGCCGCTCTCCTTCGTGTAACTTCTCACCACCTGCAGAAGAGCCTCGGAGCTTATCTTGAACTTTCCGTCGCCGAGACCGTGACTGTCGGTCTGCTTGCCCACGAGGAACTTTTTCGCTATCTCGAGCTTCTCCTGCTCGGTGTAGCCCGGGAGGCGGATTATCTCCATGCGGTCCTGAAGGGCCCACGGAATGGTGTGGAGCACGTTGGCGGTCATTATGAACATCACGTTCGAAAGATCGTAGTCGGCCTCCACGTAGTGGTCGTTGAAGCTCGAGTTCTGCTCGGGGTCCAGGGCCTCGAGCAGGGCCGACGCGGGGTCTCCGCGGAAATCCATTCCCAGCTTGTCTATCTCGTCGAGCAGAAACACGGGGTTGACCGTTCCCGCCTTCTTCATCCCCTGGATGATCTTTCCCGGAAGGGCTCCTATGTAGGTTCTCCTGTGCCCCCTTATCTCGGCCTCGTCGCGCACCCCTCCCAGAGAGGTCCTGACGAACTTCCTTCCCATGGCGCGCGCTATGGACTTGGCCAGGGACGTCTTGCCCACGCCGGGAGGCCCGACGAAGCACAGTATGGGGCCTTTCAGCTTTTCGGTGAGAACCCGCACGGCCAGGTACTCGAGAATCCTCTCCTTGGGCTTCTCGAGGCCGTAGTGGTCCTCGTCGAGTATCCCCGCGGCCTCCTCCAGGTCGAGACGGTCCTCGGTCTTCTCCTTTATCCACGGAAGGTCCAGAAGCCAGTCGATGTAGTTTCTCACCACCGTGGCCTCGGCCGACATGGAGGACATCATGCGGAGCTTGTTTATCTCCCTCTTCACCCTCTGCTCGACTTCCTCGGGAAGCTCCTTCTCCCTGAGCTTCTCCTCGAACTCGTCGATTTCGCTCTTCATCTCGTCGCCGTTTCCGAGCTCCTTCTGGATGGCCTTCATCTGCTCGTTGAGGTAGTACTCCCTCTGGGCCTTCTCCATCTGCTTCTTGACCCTCTTGCCTATGCGCTTCTCCATCTGGAGTATCTCGAGCTCCGACTGCATCTTCTCGCACAGCTTCTCGAGCCTCTCGAGCGGATGGACGACCTCGAGAATCTCCTGCTTGTCGGGAAGCTTCATGTTGAGATGCGACGCTATGGTGTCGCCGAGCTTTCCGGGCTCCTCTATCGACATGAAGGTGACGAGCGTCTCGGAGGGTATCTTGCTGTTGAGCTTCACGTAGTCCTCGAAAAGCTTCGTGGCGGACCTCATGAGGGCCTCGACCTCCACGCTCTCCCCCGGCGGCTCCTCCACCTCCCTGACGCGCACGACGAACATGTCGTCCTCGGACACGAAGTCCGATATCTCGGCCCTTTTCTTGCCCTCCACCAGTACCTTGACCGTGCCGTCCGGAAGCCGAAGCATCTGGACTATGTTCCCCAGGGTTCCCATCGAGTACATGTCGCCGCTCGAGGGCTCGTTCACCTTCGCCTCCTTCTGGGCGGAAAGGAATATTTCCTTGTCGCCCTTGGCGGCCTCCTCGAGGGCCTTTATGGACTTCTCCCTGCCCACGAAAAGGGGAGCCAGCATGTAGGGGTAGACCACGACGTCGCGAAGCGGAAGAAGCGGGAGAGTTTTCCCGCCGCCTTTGGGTGAGTCTGACATTTTTCCTCCCGAATGAAACAGGTTTTTAAAGTATATAATACCGATCGGGGTATTTACAACCCCAAATGTCCGTGCTATACATATATCCGCCGCCATGAAGAGAACTCCCGCAACGGTCCTGCCCGTTCTTCTCGTCCTGCTCTGCGCCGCGGTTCCCTGCGGGGCCAGGACCCTTTTCGCCGACAACAGCCTCTCGGTTCTCAGGGGACACGACTACGAGGTGGGCGACCCGAAAAGAACCGTCTTCACCTACGAGCACTTCAGCGCCCACACTTGGGGAGACGTGTTCGTCTTCGCCGACCGCCTCCAGTCGGACAACGGCGACGGGGAGACCTACATCGAGGTCTCGCCGAGGCTTCACTTCGCGTCCTTCGAAAGCGGGTTCGTCAAATCCTTCGGCCTCTCCGCGACGGCCGAGATAGGAGACGGCTTCACGCATCTTCTGGGCGGCGGAGCGGTGGACGTGAACGTTCCCGGCTTCCAGGTCCTGTCGCTCAACTTCTACAGAAGGGTGAACCAGGACCAGTCCGACAGCTGGCAGTTCACTCCCGTGTGGGCCCTGCCCCTGAAGCTGGGCAAAGCCGAGTTTCTCTACGACGGCTTCATAGACTGGTACACGAAAAACGACGACCGCTCGGGAGAATTCAACTGGACCTCGCAGCTCAAGTTCAACCTGGGGTCCGCCCTGGGACTCGGAAAGAGACTCTACCTCGGGGTCGAGTACGTGTTCTGGCTCGGCAAGTTCGGCATAAAGGACGTCGACGAAAAGAACCTAAACATCCTGGCCAAGTATCATTTCTGACGAAGCGGACGGGCCGGGGCGGCGGAGCGGGAGCGGAATCATGAATCTTCTGGAAAAAGTCTTTTCCCTCAAAAAATTCGGAACCGACCCCAGAACGGAGATGGTCGCCGGGGCGACGACGTTTCTCACCATGGCGTACATCCTGGCCGTGAACCCGTCCATTCTCTCCGAAACGGGCATGGACAAGGGCGCGGTGTTCGTCGCCACCGCTCTGGCGGCCGTCGTCGGATGCCTGGTGATGGGGGCTCTGGCCAACTGGCCCGTGGCCCTCGCCCCGGGACTCGGGCTCAACGCCTTCTTCACCTACGGCGTGGTGCTCGGCATGGGCCACAGCTGGCAGGTGGGGCTGGGAGCCGTGTTCTGGAGCGGCGTGCTGTTCTTCATAATCAGCGTGACGCAGCTGCGCCGCTACCTGATCGAGGCCATCCCTCCGAACCTCAAGCTCGGAATCGGCACGGGAGTGGGGTTCTTCGTCATGTTCATCGGCCTCAAGTCGGCGGGAATCGTGGTCGACCATCCCGCCACCTTCGTGGGCATAGGAAAGCTCTCCTCGCTCACCGTGCTGCTCGCCGTGGCGGGCTTTTTCCTCATAGCGGTCTTCGACAGCCTGCGCGTGCGGGGCTCGATAATCCTAAGCATCCTGGCCGTGACCGCCCTTTCGTTCGCCCTGGGCATAAACCAGTTCGGGGGCGTGGCGGGCGCGATTCCCTCCGTCTCTCCGGTGTTCCTCGAGCTCGACGTGGCGAGCGCCGTGCAGTGGGGCACCGTCTCGGTGATCCTCTCCCTGCTCTTCGTCGACTTTTTCGACACCGCGGGCACCCTCACCTCGGTGAAGATGATGATGGACGAAAAGGACGAGAGGGAGCTTTCGGTAAAGGCGCTGGTGGCGGACTCGACGGCCACCGTGGCGGGCTCTCTTTTCGGAACCTCCAACACGACAAGCTACGTGGAGAGCACCACGGGAATCCAGGCGGGAGGCAGAACGGGGCTCGCGGCGGTGACCGTCGCCGCGCTTTTCGCCGTGTCGCTCGTCTTCTTTCCCCTCGTGAACTCCATACCGCCGTACGCCACCGCGCCCGCCCTCATCTACGTGGGGCTGCTCTTTTTCGGAAACCTGGCGAAAATCGACTTCTCGGACGTGACCGAAACCGTGCCCGCGGGCATAACCATACTCATGATCCCGTTCACCTTCTCCATCGGAAACGGCATCCTGCTGGGATTCATCTCCTACCTCCTGCTGAAGCTCATCTACAGAAGAACCGAGGACCTCAATCCCTCCATCGTGGTCCTCGCGCTTATCGGAATCGCGAACTTCGTCTTCCTCGTCTGACCTTCCGCGCGGGCGCCCCATCCCGCCCCGGTCTCCCGTTGGAAATTTTTACCATCTAGTAGCAATTCCAGATAAAACCGTTATCATTAACCTCGGATTGAAACCAAGACGCGAAGGAGGCGGAAAAATGCTCGACCAGGACATGCAGGACGCGATAAACACCCAGATAAGGAACGAATACTATTCTTCCTATCTCTATCTTTCCATGTCGGCCTACTGCGAATCGAGGAACTTTCCCGGTTTCGCGAGCTGGCTCCGCAGGCAGAGCGAGGAGGAGCTCGTTCACGCGATGAAGCTTTTCGACTACATGCTTGACAGGGGCGGCAGGGTGGTGCTCGAATCCATAGACCGGCCCCCCTCGGAATTCGGAACCCTGCTCGAGGTGTTCGAGGAGCTGTTCGAGCACGAGCGGGAAGTGACGGGAATGATAAACAGTCTCTACGACCTGGCGCTCTCGCAGAACGATCACGCGACCGCGGTCGCCCTTCACTGGTTCATAGAGGAGCAGGTGGAGGAGGAGAAAAGCGCCGAGGAAGTCGTGGAGAAGCTGAAACTCGCCGCGGACAACGGGGCGGCGCTCATGATTCTCGACGCGGAACTGGGGTCCAGGCAGGGCGAGTGAAGACGCGGGGCGGTTTTCGACCCCGGACAATCGGAGAAAAGGCGCAAGCAGCGGTCTTCGGCCGGTTTTGACGGATTTTCGGGGACGGCTCCGAAGCGGAGAAAGCCTTTTACGGCCGCGGGATTTAACAGAAAATCAACCGGCTTTTTCTCCAAGCGCGACGCGCAAAGCTTCTTTCACGAACTCGGGAAGCTTCTTGCCGGCTTGTTTCGAAAGCCTGACGAGACGTTCATACTGGGACACCTGATCGTCCGACCACACGAGGTCGAGACGCCGAACGGGCATCAAGGCAACGTGAACGTGATTCCGCGGCGCCGTCCAGTAGCATGACCTGCATACTTCGACCGTCCGGTCCGTCAACCGGTTCCGGCAGTGTTCGCAGGACCACGATTTCGCCCTGTTGCAGGAACCGCAGACCGGCATGAATTCGGACGGGTCCGGGGTTCCCGGGGGGTCGCCAGAAATTTCAAACGGGACGCGGTGATCGATTTGCAGATGACGGAACTCGTATTCCGCAAAACAGATGCCGCAACGCGAACCGTGAAGCCGGACCAGAGTTTTCTTGAAGTTTTTCGGCCAGGCTCTGCGACCCGCGAGCCTGTCACCCCTGGCATCGCCCGTGTCGCCAAATTTGTACGCGGCGATTTTTCTGCCGTGCGTTCCGGTTACGCGAAAAGTCGTGAGTGGAATGCCGCGTTCCCGCACATCGCGGGCGGCCCGGGGAGGGTGATCGTAACCGTATTTTTCGCTCAACTCCTCGGTCGTAACGAAGCCGTGTTCCAGTATGTGGTCGATAACGGTCCTGGCGCGCTTTGCCGTCACCGCTTCCAGACGGTCCAGGAATTTTTTCGGAAGTTTCGATTCCCGCGAGGATTTTTTCTTCGCCATTTTCCCGTCCCTTCTACAGGAGCGCCAGCTGCAAACCGCCTGCAGGTTCCGTCCGCTTGAGCGAAGAAGCCAGCGACGGCGACAGATACAGCGATTCGTACGTTACGTCCGTTCGACCCAGAAGCGTGGCCTGCGTCGACCTGCCCGCGCGTATTTCCAGCCGTGTCAGCTTCAGGAAGCCGGGAAGCGGGCTGCCGTATGTCTTCTCGCCGGTCCTGCCGTCGTAGGAAACGGCGAACATCACGTTCCGGTCGTTGAGATTCGACAGTTCCCCGCAGAATTCGTCGTGATCAATCTTCGGAAGGTAACGTTGGTCGCGATTTCCGCAGACACCCCGATACGGAGGGTCCATGTAGACCAGGTCGCCCCCGGCGCATTCGTTCAGAACGTTTCTGTAATCCAGGGAAGTGAGCCGCGTTCTCCCGCTCAGCAGACGGGACGTATCGGCTATTCTCCGCCGCATTTCCCGCGGATGGGCTCCTCTTCGCCTGTTGTCGGGCGTGTTGTTGAATCTGCCGCGCGCGTTGTATCTAACCGAAGCCTTGGCGCAGCGGGCCAGCAGGTAGAGAAAGTCGGCGGGGTCGTGGCGATCGTTGAAGCGGTCGCGCACTTCGTCAAAGTATTCGCGTTCGCAGCCGAGCTGTCCGTTCCACAGGCATGAGTATTCGCCCGCGAGTTCTTCGGGATGGTCAATTATTTTCCGCCACAGAAGAATTAACGGAGAATGCGCGTCGTTCACCCAGAAACTGTCCGCCCGACAGTGCGCGGCGGCCGCGATGGACAGCGCGGCGGAACCGGCGAACGGCTCCACGAGACGGGACACCTTGGGGGGGAAACAATTCAGAATGGTCGGGGCGATCCGGCGTTTGCTTCCCTGGTAGGGAATCGGCTGCGGGGCGTTGAAGGAGCTTTTTACCGGAAGGACAGTTCTGTTCTCGATCATGAATACATACCCGGTCGTCAGGTTAAGAAAGCGTTTTCATTCCGAGTCCGTTTTAACCGTTAATCGGATACGGTAACAATATCACAAGAACCGGAAGAGAGTGAAATTTGTTTGCGGTTTCAATCGACCTCTCGAGTTGTCTCGAACGCGGCCGGCAAACTTCCGATCGACTTGTACCCGGAGACCGCTCAAGGCGGCCGCTCATCCTCTCCGCCCGCGTCGGGACGAACGACGCCGGCGCCGACGGTCGGAAAACCGGCCCGGTCCTCTCCGTTCGGTCTCCTTCTTGCTTTATGGTTTTTTATGTTTTACTCTCCTTATCCGAAATTTTTCCAGACGGACTTTCTTCGTCCCGCCGGGGCGACAGGAAAAAACCGGTTCAGACTCATACGAAAGAAAGCGGAGCGCGAGGTTGGGAATAAGACGTCACAGTACGGAAGTGAACAGGCTGGTGGAAAAACAGATGACGGACGACTACGGGGCGATAGTCTGCACTCTGGTCGGGATTTTCGGAGCGCGCAACCTCGAGCACGTGCAGAGGGTGTGCCGCGATTCCTTCGAGAGAGCCAAGACCGACTGGGGGAAAAACGGGATTCCCCGCGACCCGCGGACGGCCGTGTGGAACGGGATAACGGAGGACTCGAGCAGGCTTTTCTGCGCGAAGGTGAACTACCTCTCGGACAGAAGCCGCGGGGGAGAGAGGTTCGACGTGTCGAAGTTCCGCCCGGCCTTTCCCGAAGAGAAGGAGGTGGCGCAAAGCCAGGCCGGATTTTTTCTGGCCATCTGCTCCCCGGCGATAAAGGATTCGACGAGAAAGCCCCTGGCGCTCGACTTGCTCTGCGGATTTTCCCTCGCCTCGCTGGCCAGGATGTTCGGAAAAAGCGAGAAAGCGCTTGAGAGGGAGCTTTCCATCGAAAAGGAAAAGATAGCTTCGGGCGCGGTCGTTCCCGCCGCCATGACCGTCCCCGAAAACGTCGAAAGAAATCTCGACGCGGCGACCAGAAACGTCTACGAGATGTTCGCCATGGGTCTCGACGGCGCCGGAAAGGGGTCGTCTCCCGTCGCGCCTCTCTGCTCCGCCGCGATAAGGCTCGGGGAAACGCTCTGCGGATTCTCCCTCACCGAAAGACCCGCAGTCCATGCCCTCGTTTCCTTCATGCTGCTCAACGCCGCGAGACTCGACACCATGAGAGACTCCAGGGGAAGGCCCGTCGGCATAAGGGAGCAGAACAGGAACCTTTGGGACAGGGACATGATAAGGAGGGGACTCGAGCATCTCTCCATCTCGGCGGAAAACGGAAACGAGGTCACGGAAATTCATCTCAGGGCGGGAGTGGAGGCCGTGCACTCCCTGGCCAGAAGATACGGCGACACCGACTGGGACCGGATCATCTCTCTCTACGACAGCTATCTCGCGTGCAGGCATTGTCCCGCGGTCGAGCTTCGAAAAGCGATAGCCATCTCCAGAAAGCGCGGCCCGCGCGAAGCCATAGAGGCCATAGGGGAAATCCGCGGCATAGAGAAGCTCGAGTCGCACGGTCTCCTTTATTCGACCCTCGGGAACCTTCACTTCGACCTCCACAGCTACCGGGACGCGATATCGAACTTCCGCCGCGCCACGGAACTCGCCCGGGAGCCTTTCGAAAAGGCGTTCTACTCGAAGAAGATAAGAATATGCGAAGACAGGATGAACATGTCGAGGCGCTACGCGCACGCCCTCTCCTTCTGAATACCCCCTCGCCGCCGAAACGAAAGGACCGGGCGGGCGGACGCGCGGCCGCGCTATGGCTCTGCCTGCTCGCGCTAGCCTCTTTTTCCTGCGCGAAACTCCCTTCTTCCGTCAGGGACGGGCGGCAGTCCGGTCCTTTCGAAAACGGCATGGCCGTGTCGGCGAGCGGACCCGCCACCCTCGCGGGACTCGAGGTGCTTCGCGACGGAGGAAACGCCGTGGACGCGGCGGTCGCCATGGGATTCGCCCTCGCGGTCACGTTCCCCAGAGCCGGGAACCTCGGAGGCGGGGGGTTCATGATGGTCTATCTCGCCGAAAGCGGCGAGGCCGTGGCGATAGACTACAGGGAGAAGGCTCCCGAAAAAGCGACGAGAGACATGTTTCTTGACGAAAACGGGGAGGTGGACAACGAGAAGGCCAGAAACAGCATATATTCTTCGGGAGTTCCCGGAACGGTCGCGGGACTCGCGGCGGCCCTTGAGAGATACGGAACCATCTCGCTCGAAAAGGCTCTCGGGCCCGCGATAGAGCTTGCGGAAAAGGGATTTCCCGTCGACGCGGAACTCAGAAAGTCCCTTCTAGAAGCCAGGGAGGGGATGAAAAGGTCCGCGGAGAGCATGGAGGTCTTTTTCCCCGCAAACGGGGAGCCGCCCGGGGTGGGAGAGATCCTGAGGCAGAAGAATCTCGCCTGGACTCTCGGGGAAATAAGGAAAAACGGACCCGACGCCTTCTACAAGGGGGCCGTGGCGGAAAAAATCGCCGCGTACATGGAAAAGGAAGGAGGGCTCGTAACCCGCCGGGACCTCGAGTCCTACTCCCCGGTGACAAGAAAGCCTTCCGCGGGAGACTACAGGGGCCACAGGATATACTCCATGCCGCCTCCGAGCTCGGGAGGGGTGCATCTGATCCAGATGCTCAACATCCTCGAGCGCCACCCCCTGTCGTCCTACGGCCACAACTCCGCCGAATACATCCACGTTCTGGCGGAAACCATGAAGCTCGCCTACGCCGACAGGTCTAAGCACCTGGGCGACCCCGACTTCTCTCCCGTTCCCGCCCGGGAGATCGCCTCGAAGAAATACGCCCGCCACCTGGCGGGGAAGATAGACATGGACAGAGCGACGCCCAGCGCGGCCGTAAGTCCCGGAGACCCGGTCTCGGCCGGGGGAGCGGACACCACCCACTTCGTCGTCGCCGACAGGTTCGGAAACGTGGTTTCGAACACCTACACGCTCAACTTTCCCTACGGCTCGAAGCTTTCGGTTCCGGGAACGGGAGTGCTGCTGAACAACGAGATGGACGACTTTTCGGCCAAGCCCGGGACGCCGAACGCCTACGGACTCGTCGGAGGCGAGAAAAACTCGATAGCTCCCGGAAAAAGAATGCTAAGTTCCATGACTCCCACCATAGTGACCAGGAACGGGCGTCCGGTTCTCGCCACCGGAAGTCCGGGCGGAAGCAGGATAATAACCACGGTGCTCCAGGTGATTCTCAACGTGATAGACCACGGGATGGACCTTCGCCGCGCCGTCGACGCCCCCAGGATTCACCACCAGTGGCTCCCCGACGTCCTTTACATTGAAAAGGGCGTGAGCGAGGACGTCGCCTCGGCGCTTCGCGAAAAGGGACACGCGGTAAGGACCGCGGACTCGATAGGCAAGGCCCAGAGTCTCTCGAAAGACGGGAGAGTTTTTTTCGGGGCGGCGGATGCGCGGCGACCGGGAGCGACCGCACTTGGCTACTGAGACTGCGTGCGGAACATTCCGTTTATAAACACTCCAGATGTCGCCGTTAAACGGAGAACGTGGACGAACGGCAAACCATGTATTAGGCAATAATATAGAGACGGAGCGGAAAATCATTTGGTTTTTCGGGCCTTTTAATTACCATTACCGCCACGGATACCCTAAGAACAACCGTTATCGAAACCGCCTTGGATCCATAGACGAATCCAGGTTCCGCAGAAGGTGGAATCTTTATGAAAAACAGGAAAATTCCAAAAGAATCTCCTTTCTATCCAGAAATGTCAGACGGCGTCTGCGGGTCCATACGAAACATTATGAAAGACGCCATAAGAAGCAGAAACAACAAGATTTTCATCAGGACAAATCTGAAAAGAGGACTGCCTCTTGAGAATATAAACAAGGTGGCGGGACCTTTCGTCGAGGCATGGGCCTTGGAAAAATTTGAAGAAATATCAGACCGATCAGGAAACAGATATGGTTTGGTTAACGTCGAGCGAGGAAGGAGACTGGATATTTACGACATGATTCTTCAGTTCAAGCTAAAAGACAATGATGAGTACGTTTCTGCGAATGTTGACTGCAAATCTGCCGCAGAGGACATTGTCACTTCAGGCAAAAACCCGAACATCTCTTCTTTCGCCAGAATAAGAAACGAATATCTTGAAGACCCGGATTACATTTTTCTTGTTTTGTCTCTAAAGTACAGGGTCTTTAGCGAAAAGGCGGACGATGGCGGAATCACGAACGGGATTATGCAGATAAGCGACTATAGGGTTCACGACATCAAATATGTTTCCGCAAAGGACTTGAATTACAATCCCTCTCTCGGAACCGGCCAGCTGCAAATCAGAGATATTCACTATGTTGAGGAAGAAAGGAAAACGACCGAGGAATTTATCAGGATTATTGACGACAAGTACGTAAAGTCTAAGGGAGTCGCCGCTTGGTCGGAACTTGCCGAGCAACATGGCTGGACCAGGGAAACCGGTTAAATCATGAAAACAGACATTCTTCTGACAGGAGACGCGGTCGAGCTACTCAAAACCTTTCCCGACGATAGCGTCGATTTGGTCTGCACCGACCCTCCTTACAATTTAGGAAAAAATTACGGGAACAACATCGATTGGAAACAATGGCATGAGTACGAGGAATTCACAAGAAGCTGGCTGAAGGAAACAAAGCGGATTCTTCAACCGACGGGAAGCCTCTATGTCTTTATGGGCATTCGGTTTATTTCCCAGCTGTTTCTGATTCTGCAGGAAATGAACTTTCATCTTAACGGTTGGATAACGTGGCACTATACTCAGGGAATGGGAAGGATCAAAGGATTTTCCCCGAGGCACGAGGACATCCTCTACTTCACAAAATCGGACAAGTACACGTTCAATCTGGACGACATTCGAATTCCTCAGAAGTTTTACAGGAAGCGAAACAACATGAAGGGCGCAAATCCCGGAGATGTCTGGCAGTTCTCCCATCTTCACTATTCAAACCCTGAACGGCTGGACCACCCGACACAAAAGCCCGAAGCGTTGATGAAAAGAATTATCTTGGCCAGCAGCAACGAGAACGACCTAGTTCTCGACCCGTTTGTCGGAAGCGGAACCACCTGCGTGGCGGCAAAGATGCTCGGGAGAAAATGGATCGGGATTGACGTAAATCCCGGCTACATAGAAATCTCGAGGGAGCGATTGAGAAAAAAAGCGAGCCTGTTCGATTCAATCGACCCTCGGGAGGAGAGAACAACGAAGGACTACGGAAAGAGACCATTAACGAACACGCCCGAAAAGCAGGTTACGGACGGAGGCGGAATGTCGGCGGCTGAATCACGGGAGAGAACCGCCAGCCGAGATACTCAGCCGTTATAAATCAGATACACGAAAGGCTATGCAACCGAGAGATTCCCGGGGATAGCGAGCGGAGCCAGCATCGAATAGACGGATAACGGGACGTATTCGCGCCGCGCGGATGTTCCGTCGCACGAACCGCAATTCAGGCGGCTGCGCACTGCTACTGGGCCGATATGTAGAGCATCCTGTCTATCGACTTTTTCGCCTTGCGGGCTGTTTCCTCCGGAACCCGGACCTCGTGCACTTCCTCCCTGAGGGAGTTGGCCACTCCCTCCACCGTTATCATCTTCATGTACTCGCAGACGGCGCCCTCCCTCGCGGGATAGAATTTTTTCCCGGGGCTCTGCTTTTTCAGGGTGTGGAGAATCCCGGTTTCGGTGGCGACCACGAATTCCTCCGTGTCGGAATTGCGCGTGTGATCGATCATCTTGCCGGTCGAAAAGAACTTTATCTCCCCGGCGAGCTCTTCGTCCCTAGCCGCGGCGTCCAGAAAGGTGGTCGTGCACCCGCACTCGGGGTGAACAATCATCTCCGCCCCGGGATGAGCCTCCTTCATCTCCCTTACGTCGTCCGGCCGTATGCCCGCGTGCACGTGGCACTCCCCGGGCCAGATCCGGATCTTCCTTCCCGTGGTCCTGGCGACGAAGGAGCCCAGGTACATGTCGGGCAGAAAAAGTATCTCCCTGTCCCTGGGAATGGACTCCACAACCTTGACGGCGTTTGAGGAAGTGACGCAGTAGTCGGTCTCGGACTTGACGGCCGCGGAGGTGTTCACGTAGGAGACCACGAGCGCGTCGGGATACAGCGACTTCCACTCCCGAAGCTGCTCGACGGTTATCGTCTCCGCCAAGGAGCAGCCGGCCCCGGGGTCGGGGATGAGCACCTTTTTGTCCGGAGAGATTATGGCCGCGGTTTCGGCCATGAAATGGACCCCGCAGAAAACTATTATTTCCGCGTCGGTCTCCGAGGCCTTCTGGGAAAGCCCCAGGGAGTCGCCCGTGTAGTCGGCCAGGTCCTGTATTTCCGGTATCTGGTAGTTGTGGGCCAGAATTACGGCGTTTTTCTCTTTTCTGAGCGCGTCTATCTCTTCGTATGCGTCGGTCAGGTCGGCCATCGAAAAAGCGGGCGGAGGATAAGAGCCGCCGCCGTGCTATTCTAACACATCGAAGGAGATGTCTAAAGACGGGGCGGAGTGCGTGAGCATGCCGACCGATATGAAGTCGACTCCCGCGAGGGCGATTTCCCCGACGGTGGCGAGGTTCACTCCCCCCGACGCTTCGACCAGCGCGCGGCCGGCGACGAAGCGCGCGGCCTCGGCCATCCGCCCGGCGTCCATGTTGTCGAGCATTATCACGTCCGCCCCGGCCGAAACGGCTTCGCGCACCTCGTCCATCGTGGCGGCCTCGACCTCTATTTCGAACTTCCCCTTCGTCGCTTCCCGCGCCTTTCTGACCGCGGACCCGACGCCGCCCGCCGCCTTTATGTGGTTGTCCTTCACGAGCACGCCGTCGTAAAGCCCCATGCGGTGATTTCGCCCGCCGCCGGCGGCGACCGCGTACTTCGACATGGCGCGGAACCCCGGAACGGTCTTTCTCGTGTCGAGTATCTTCGCGCCGGTGCCCCGCACCGCCTCGACGAAAAGAGATGTGAGAGTCGATATGCCGCTCATTTTCTGCAGGATGTTCAGGGCGGAGCGCTCGGCCGCGAGAAGCCCCCTCGCGCGACCGGCCACCCGGGCGACGACGTCTCCCGAAGCGACGGGGCGGCCGTCGGCGGTCATCTTCTCCCAGGAGCACTCTGCGTCCATCCTTCGGAAAACCGCTCCCGCGACGCCGAGGCCCGAGATCACCCCCCTCTCCTTCACGCGCACCACGGCCGAGAGCGAATCGTCCTCGCCGAAAAGACTCCCGGACGTCACGTCTCCGCTTCCCACGTCTTCGGAGAGAGCGAGGTCGACGACCCTGTCCACTTCCCCCGGGTCGAGCGTCTTCATCCGCTCTCCCCCCGCCCGCCGGGCTCCCTTCTGAAGACGATGTGCCTTTCGTACCGCGCGTCCTCTTCGGGGTAGTCGGACCTCATGTGGGCCCCGCGCGACTCCTTTCTCTCGAGAGCCGCCCGCGCGACGAGGGAGCAGACGTCGACCATGGCGCCGAGCCGAAAGCCGAACCAGCCGGAAATTCCGCGGCCCCGCTCCGAGATCTCCCCGAGCTCGGCGAGAAACTCCCTCATGCCGTCTCCGTCCCTCACTATCCCCAGACGCCTGTTCATGCCCCGAAGAATCGTCTCCCTGGCGGTCCGGGGGAAATCCCCGGGGTCCCCCCCGCCGGGGTCGGCCAGGGCGTATCCCCGGAAATCCCCGCCGCCGCGCTCCGAAAAACCGCCCGCGGCGGCCGAGTCGACGCACCTTTTGGCGAACACCAGGCATTCGAGAAGAGAGTTGCTGGCCAGCCTGTTCGCCCCGTGCACCCCGGTGTTCGAGACCTCTCCGCAGGCGTACAGTCCCTTTATGCTCGTCTCTCCCGAGAGGGCGGTCCTCACCCCGCCTATGGTGTAGTGGGCGGCGGGGGCCACGGGAATCCTGTCTCTGGCGAGGTCGAACCCCGAATCCGCGCAGAGCCTCTCTATGTTCGAGAACCTGCGTCTCACGAAATCGGGGTCGAGATGCGCGAGGGAGAGATAGACGCGGTCCTCGCCCGAGGCCGTCTCGCCGTGAACGGCCCGCGAGACCACGTCCCTGGGAGCGAGTTCGCCGAGGGGGCTGTAGGAGTCCATGAACCTCTCCCCGCGGCCGTTCAGCAGGTAGGCCCCCTCTCCCCTCACGGCCTCGGTTATGAGAAACGCCTCTCCCCCGTCCCCGACGAAGACCGTGGGATGGAACTGCACGAACTCCATGTCGGAGATCTCCGCCCCGGCCCTCCACGCCAGAGATATTCCCTCCCCCGAGGCGCCCGCGGGGTTGGTGGTTCTCCCGTAAAGCGCGCTGGCTCCCCCGGTGGCCAGGATGGTGGAGGGGGAGAGTATCCTCAGGTAGCTTCCGCGTCCCTGGTCGTAGCCCCACGCCCCGTAGCACCTGCCGCCGTCGGAGATCACGTCGGTCACGGTCGCGAGCTCGAAAACGGTTATCGCCTCGCTTCGCCCGACGAAGGAGATCAGAAACTCCACCATCTCCTTTCCCGTGGAATCGCCCCCGGCGTGAAGAACCCTTCTCTCGGAGTGTCCGCCTTCGAGGCCGAGCAGGAAACCCCCGTCGTCGGAATCGAACCTCATCCCCAGCCCCACGAGGTCCGAAACCCTCTCCCTTCCCTCCTCGACCAGCACGTCCACCGCCCGCTCGTTGCAGAGACCCCTTCCGGCTTTCACAGTGTCCTCGCCGTGAAAGACCGGCGAGTCCCCGGGACCGACCGCGGCGGCTATGCCCCCCTGGGCCCAGTAGGAATTGCTCTCGACGAGCGTCTGCTTGGTGACGACGGCGCAGCGTCCGAACGCGGACGCGCAGACGGCCGCGTAGAGGCCCGCGAGACCTCCCCCGACGATCAGAAAGTCGAATTCGAGATCGACCGTTTCTTCCCTCACCGCGAAGCTCCGCTCCCCCGCCCTCAGCTCACCGCCGCGATGAGGGCGTTTTCTATCTCTTCGAGCCGGCCGCGGTCGTCTATCTTGCGTCCCTCGGAGTCGCGCACGTAGAAAGCGTCGGCGACCTGGTCCGCCCTGGTGGATATCTTGGCGTAGTCGACCGAAAGTCCCAGCTCCGAGATCGTCCTGGTGACGTCGTAGAGAAGCCCCACCCTGTCGTTCGCGTAGACCTCTATGACCGTCGCGGCGTCGGAGGAGTCGCCGTCGAACGCGATCTCGGGAGGATACTCCGGCACCTTCCTTCCGTAGGAGCGGTAGTTTCTCCTCCTCCTCTCCACGAGCTCGGCGACGTCCGCCCTTCCCTCGAGCACCATCCCGAGGCTCGCCCGGACCTTCTCCCACGTCTCCTCGTCCTCCTCGGGCAGGGAGCTGTCGGCCTTGTCGACGTAGAAGGTGTCGAACGCCTTTCCGTCGAGCGTCGTGACGATCCTGGCCCCGAGAATGTTGAGCCCGTTGGCGCTGAGAATCCCGCAGAACACCGAGAATATGCCCTTTTCGTCCGGCGCGACTATCGTAACCTCCGAGTATCCCTGGTAGCGGACGACGTCCATTCCGAACTCCCCGTCGAGGCCCGCCAGGAACCTCGCGTGGCGCGCCACGCTGTTTTTCGAAAACCCACGGAAGTAGGAAACGGGCATCCTCGAGAGTATCTCCTTCACCTCGCCCTCGGAAATCTCTCCCTCCGCCCCCGCCGCGACGTCCTCGGTCACCCTCCGCGCCCTCTCCTCGTCCGTTCTCTTCCCGTAGGTCGCCCCCGACATCTCCCGAAGCGTCCTTATGTAGAGCTCCTGGAGCAGCAGTCCCGTCCAGTCGGTCCACACGTCGGGGCCGACCGACCTTATGTCGGCGAAGGTCAGAAGGTAGAGAAGCGAGAGGGTCTCCTCGTCGTGGAACGACTTGGCGAACCGCTTTATCACCACGGGGTCCGAGATGTCCCTTCTCTGGGAAAAGTGGACCATGGCCAGGTGGTGGCGCACCAGGAACTCGAGCTGCCCGGCGTCCGCTTCGCCGAGCCCCATTCTGCCGGCTATCTTCGGGATCATGGCCGCCCCCTTCTGGGCGTGGCTCCCGCCCCTGCCCTTTCCCATGTCGTGGAAAAGGCACGCGAGGAAAAGAACGTGCTTCTTGACGAGGCTCTCGGCCACCTTGGTAAGGAACGGAAACTCCTTTTCGTAGCGGTAGCTCGTGAGCCTCTCGATCTCCCTCACCATGAATATGGAGTGGACGTCCACGGTGTAGATGTGGTAGGAGTTGTACTGGACCATGCAGACTATCTTTCCGAACTCGGGAACGAAGCGGCCGAGCAGGCGTATCTCGTTCATCTTGAAGAGCATCTTCGAGACGTTCTTTCCGAACCGCAGCAGCCTCCTGAATATGGAGTTGAACTCGGGGTCGTTTCTCACCTTCTCGTCCACGAGGGTGACCTGCTCGCTCATGAGAAACTCCATGTGCTCGCTGAACTCGAGGCCGTGGCGGTCGGCGAGCTCGAAGGCGCGCACGAAGTTGCGCACGTCCTCCCGAAAGACGTTCCTGCTGGTCACCGAGAGGCGGTCGCCCTGTATGGTGAACCCGTGGTCGAGGTGGACGGTCTTTCTGGCGGTTCTTCTGCGCGCGTAGCTCCTGGTGCATTTCTCTATCACCCTCCTAGACTGCTGGGTGACCACGGCGGCCCGAAGGTAGTAGATCCTCATGAACTTCTCCACGGCCCGAAGCTTTCCGTCCTTGTAGCCGAAGGATTTCGCGGCCGCTTCCTGGAACTCGAAGCTCAGGTTGTCCTGCCTCCTGGCGGCCTGGTAGTGGATCTCGGCGCGCACGAGCAGGAGAAAGTTGACGCACTTGCGGATGACCCTGTATTCCTTCTCGGAGACGAATCCCCTCTGGAGCACCTCCTCGAAGCTCCCCGCCTTGTAGTGGGCCTGGGCTATCCACATGGCCGCCTGGAACTCGCGAAGTCCCCCCTTTCCCTCCTTGACGTTCGGTTCGAGCAGGTAGAGGGTCTGTCCGTGCTTTTCCGCCTGGCGCTCCCTCTCCTCGATCTTTCTCCTGACGAAATCTCCCGAGATCTTGGGAAGCACCTCGCCGTATATCTCCCTTTCGAGCCCGGCGTAGAGGTCCGCGTCGCCGCACACGAACCTGCCGTCGAGAAGCGAGCTGAGTATGGTCGTGTCGCTTCTGTCCATCGACAGCTCGGCGCACTCCTCGACGCTCCTCATGCAGTTTCCTATGTCGAGCCGCAGGTCCCAGAGCAGGTAGAGAAGCTTCTCGATCACTTCCTCGGCGAGGTCCTTGGAACCCTCGGCGTAGAGAAAAAGAAGATCTATGTCGGAATAGGGACAGAGCTCCCTTCTGCCGTAGCCCCCGAGGGCGACCACCGAGACCCCCGGAAGCTCGGAATGTCCGTACTCGGCGAGGGCCTTTCTCACCAGCTCGTCCACCACGTCGGAGCGGCGGGCCGCGAGCTCGAACCCTATGAGCGCCTTGTTCTTCCTCCTCCTGGCGTAGTGCCTCTCGCGCAGCCGCTCGTAGGACTCGACGAAGAAGTCCACGAGGCCCTTTTTCGCGTCTTCCGCAGCCTGCGGAACGTCCGTCATGAGTTTGCCTCCTATACCCTGACGCTGAGCACGAGCCCGTCCCGGAGGGGAACGACCGCGGAGACGAACCCCGGGTCGGAAAACGCGAGGCGGTTAAACTCCGCGACCCCCCTGGTGCTCTCCGCGCCGTCGCCGTCGACGACCCTTCCGCCCCAGAGCGCGTTGTCCGTGATCAGCACGCCCCCCGGATCCAGCTTCCGGCGCGCGAGCGAAAGCGCCTCCGGGTAAAGCTCCTTGTCAACGTCGTTGAATATCATATCGAATCCGCCCCCGCTGTTCCCCAGCGTCTCGAGCGCGTCGCCCACGACGAACTCGAGCTTCGCGGCCTCTCCCGCCCGGGCGAAGTATTCCCCGGCAAGCTCCGAGTTGCGGGGATCCGCGTCCGTGCACGTGACCGACGCGCCCTCTTCGAGCGAAAGCGCCATCCACAGCGCCGAGTAGCCGAAGCCCGAGCCCATCTCGAAAACCCTCCGGGGCCTCGAAACGAGACACGTCCAGGAAAGAAACCTCCCGACGAGCGGGCCGACTATCCTGACGTCGCCGCCTTCGGCCCGCCTCTCCATCTCGGCGAACACCCCGGGGGCCGGGGGGCAGAGGGAAGACATGTACTCCTCGATCGCCGGGTCCGTTATCCGCGCCGCGCGCCCGCTCATCCGCCGCCTCCGAAGTCCGCGAAAACCTCCCCGGTTCCCGTGGCGCGGTTCTCGGCGCGCGCCATGACGAAAAGAAGGTCGGAGAGGCGGTTGAGGTAGACCAGAACGTTCCTTCCCCCGGGCGAGTCCCCGAAAAGGGCCTCGGTCCTCCTCTCCGCCCTCCTGCACACCGCGCGCGCGAGATGAAGACTCGCCGCGCCCTCGCTCCCCCCGGGAAGGATGAATTCCCTGAGGTCTCCCAGCTCGGCCGCGAACCCGTCGATGAGCTTCTCGAGGTCCCCGCACATCCGCTCCGTGACCCTGGGCACGGAGAACCCCGCGTCCCCCGGGGTCGCGAGATCGCTTCCCAGGACGAAAAGGGCGTTCTGCACGTCGAGGAGAATCTTTCCCGCCCGCGGGTCGCGCGCCGCGCGGGCCGCCGCGCCGACCGCGGAATTGAGTTCGTCCACCTCGCCGTACGCCTCGACCCTGGGAGACGACTTTCTCGTTCTCTCCCCCCCGATCAGCGCGGTCTTTCCGTCGTCGCCCGTACGCGTGTACACCCTGGTTATCCTTCTCTTCGCCACGGGGAAATTTTAACCGCCCCTTCGGGGGCTTCAATCGCTTCGGCGGGAACGGGGAGCGCGGAGCCGTCCGGCGGGCGGCGAGTCTTGAAGGGCAGGGCAAATGGTGTTAGTTTTCTACTTCCGCTTTCGCGGTTCCGAAGGAGACCCGGCTTGCCGTTTTCCCAGAAGCTCAGAACCAGGATATTCGCCATGGCGGAGGAGCACGAGACCAGGCTCTCGTCCCTCATTCCCGCGCTTCGGGAAGTGCAGAAGGAACTGGGATGGCTCTCCGCCGAGTCCATGGAGGAAGTGGCGGAAATCCTGGAAATCCCCCCTTCCTCGGTTCAGAACGTGGCGACGTTCTACACGATGTTCTTCACCGAGCCCGCGGGACGGCACGTCGTCTGGCTCTGCAGGACGCTTTCGTGCGCGCTTCGCGGGGCGGAGCACCTGGAGCATCATCTTTGCGGGAAGCTCGGCGTGGGCATGGGAGAGACTACCGCCGACGGAAAGATAACCCTGATGGAGGCGGAGTGTCTCGCCTCGTGCGGAACCGCCCCCGCCATGCTGGTCGACGACACGCTGCACGAAAACCTCACGAAAGCCGAAGTCGACCGGATAGTGGAGGAGATGAAAAAGAGCTGAGCCGCGGCCGGAGACGCCCATGCAGGAGAAACTCAGAAAAGACGCGAGGGAGCTTTTCGAGACGGCGCTCGCCGAGGCCGACCCCCGCAAGTGCGTTCTCGAGCGTCTCGAGCTTCGGGGAAACGAGCTCTCGGTGGCCGACGCCGTCTTCGACCTCTCGGAATTCGAATCGGTGTACGCGGTCGCGTTCGGAAAGGCCGCCCCGGCCATGGCGGGAGCTCTCGAGGAGCTTCTCGGAGACCGGATAACGCGGGGGCTCGTGGTCTCGAACGTGGAATCCGAAATCCCCTTCCGGAGAATGGACTTTCACCTCTCCTCCCACCCCGTGCCGGACGAAAGAAGCGTGGCGGCCGCCGAAAAGGCTGTCTCCCTCCTGGAGAAGTCGGGAAAAAACGACCTGGTCGTGTTCCTCATCTCCGGAGGCGGAAGCTCCATGCTCGCCATGCCCAGCGAGGGTCTCACCCTGGAGGACAAGAGGGCCGTCACGGAAAAGCTCATGCTCTCGGGAGCGGACACCTACGGCCTCAACACCGTGAGGAAGAAGATGTCGCGGATAAAGGGCGGGGGGCTTCTCGAAAAGGCCCTTCCCTCCCGGGTCGCCACGCTGATTCTCTCCGACGTGGTGGGGGACCGCCCCGAGTTCATAGCCTCGGGCCCCACGGTTCCCGACACCACGACGTTCGAGGACGCCTGGCGGGTCGTCGAGGCGCTCGGGCTCGAGCACAGGATTCCCCCGAGGGTGGTGGTGCACCTGGAGAAGGGAAGGAAGAACGGGATTCCCCGACACATGACGCGGGAGAGGTTTCTCGAAAGCGGGGCGGTCACGGCGGTGGTCGGAAGCAACCGCAAGGCCATAGCGTCGGCCGAGCGCGCCGCCGCGGAGATGGGGTACAACACGCTCTTTCTCTCCTCCCAGATATCGGGGGAAGCCAGGGAAGTCGCCAAGGTGCTCGCCGGAATCTGCTTCGACGTGCGAAGGTTCGGGCGGCCCGTGGAAAAGCCCGCCTGCATACTTTTCGGAGGGGAGACCACGGTGAACGTGCAGGGCAGGGGCAGGGGGGGCAGAAACACCGAGACCGCCCTTTCGTTCTGCTTCGAGATAATAGGAAGCGGGGACATAGTGGGGCTTTTCGCGGGAACCGACGGCATAGACGGTCCCACCGACGCCGCGGGAGCCGTGTGCGACGGTCGCTCGCGCCTGGTCGCCAGGGCCATGGGGATAAGCGCGAGGGACCATCTCGCCGACAACGACTCCTACACCTTCTTCGAGAAGCTCGGGGACCTGGTGAAGACCGGAAGCACGGGAACGAACGTCATGGACATAGGCATAGTCCTGGTGGGAGAATGAGCGGCCGCGGGCAGAACATGGAAAGCCTCGCCAAGGCCCCGCTTCCCAGGAGCGAGGAGGCCGAAAGGGCGGTTCTGGGCGCTATCCTGATCGAAAACTCCTCCATGAACCACGTCCTGGAGATACTCACGCCCGAGGACTTCTACAACGAGAACCACTCGAAGATAATGTCGAGCATGATCGAGCTCGACAGACGGAACGACGCCATCGACGTCCTCACGCTCTACGAGTGGATGGAATCGAAGGGAACCATGGAGGAGGCGGGCGGCGCGTCCTACCTGGCCTATCTCACGTCGACCGTTCCCACGGCGGAGAACGTGGGCCACTACGCCAGGATAGTGAAGGACAAGTCGGTCCTGCGCAACCTCGTCCTCGCCGCGACGGACATAGCGCACAGGGGATACGGCCCCGACCTCGACGTGGACGAGTTTCTCGACCGCGCCGAGCAGTCGATCTTCGAGATATCGCAGGACAAGATAAAGAGAAGCTTCTGGCACTCGAGGGATCTCGCGCCGGAAGCCCTGAAAAACATCGAGATGCTCCACGAAAGAAAGGAGCTGATAACGGGAGTGAGGACCGGTTTCGAGAAGCTCGACCACATGACCTCGGGGCTCCAGAACTCCGATCTCGTGATCGTCGCCGCGCGCCCCGGGGCGGGAAAGACCTCGCTCTGCCTCAACGTGATCAGCAACGTCGCGCTCGGCGCGGGGCTCTCGGTCGGGATGTTCTCCCTGGAGATGACCAAGGAGCAGCTGATGATGAGGCTTCTCTCCATAAATTCCAAGGTGAGCTTCTCGGCCATGAGAAGCGGCTACATGAAGGACGACGATCTCGGGAGACTTTTCGATTCCGCCGAGCGCTACGCGGAGGCCAACATATTCATAGACGACACCCCCGCTCTCACCGTCATGGAGATACGGGCGAAGGCCAGAAGGCTCAGGAAGGACGACAACCTCGACCTGCTGATCGTCGACTACCTGCAGCTCATGAGGGGCGGCGGCGGGAGAAACGAGACGCGGGAGAGGGAGATAGCCGAGATATCCGGCTCCCTCAAGGCGCTCGCCAAGGAGCTGTCCATCCCCGTCATAGCCATCTCGCAGCTCAGCCGCCAGACCGAGACCAGGACGGACCGAAGGCCCCAGCTCGCCGACCTCAGGGAAAGCGGGGCGATAGAGCAGGACGCCGACGTCGTGCTTTTCATCCACCGCCAGGACATATACAGAAAAGATCCCGACGAAAAGGACGGAACTGCGGAACTCATAATCGGAAAGCAGAGAAACGGTCCCCAGGGCGTGGTCAAGCTCGTGTTTCTCGAGCGAAACGGGGTTCCGAGCTTCGAGAATCCCTCGGACGAACTCGAAGAGGGTTTCTGACGGACTCCGGCAGACCGCCCTCGCGGGAGCCGTAACAGAGATTGACAAAGCTTGTTATTGTCTGTATCATTCTTCCTTGCGGAGGCGCCGGTCAATGAATGTTTCTCTCACTCCCGAGCTTGAAAAGATGGTCCGCGAAAGGGTCTCGTCCGGGCTTTACAACAACTCGAGCGAAGTGGTGCGCGAGGCCCTGAGGCTCCTGTTCAGCGGGGACGGGCGCTCGGCGGGGCCCGCCTCGAAGGCCGAAATACGCAGACGGATACTGTCTCTGGAAAAGCCTCTGCGCGAAAAAGGAGTCGGCTCCCTCAGCCTGTTCGGGTCGGTCGTCAGGAACGAAGCCGATCCGGAAAGCGCCGTGGACGTTTTCATCGACATCGACCCGCGGGCCCGTTTCACCCTGCTCAGCCTGGCCGGGGTGAAAAATCTCCTCGAAGACGGCCTCGGGCGAGAGGTGGACGTCTCGATGCGGGAAGGACTTCATCCGAAAATGAGAAAAGGCATACTGAAGGAAGCGGAGAAAATTTTCTGAATGACCAAAGACCCCTCCTCCGCGGCGGACTACATCCTGGAAGCCATAGAGAACATAAGCGCCGACATCCGGGGCCACGACTTCGAGAGCTTTCGAAAAGACAGGCGGGCACGCCAGCTCGTCGAACGGAATCTGGAGATCGCGTCCGAAGCCAGTCGCCGAATTCCCGATGAATTCAAAAGGAGCGAGCCAAAAGTTCCGTGGAAAGACCTGGCGGGAATCGGAAACATTCTCCGACACCGCTATCACGAAATCAGGGTCGAAGTAATATGGAAAACATGCGCCGACCCGGAGTCCCTGAAAAACGCGGTCGGGCGCATGCGCGAAACGTCCGGGCGGGGCGGAAACCGCGACATCCGGAACTAGACGATGAAAGGCTTTACGACCGCGGCGGGCCTGAGCTCCTCGAAGCGGATCTCGGGGCTATCCCTCCAGAGAACGAACGCGTCGTAAATTTTCCGAAGGTCGCGCCTGACGGAAGTCCAGTGAAAATCCCAGTCGTGGCGTTCGGGTCTTTCGGAAAAAAACATTTCCCGAAACGCGGCGGCGTGTTCGGCGAGTCCCTTCTCCGCGACCCAGCCCGTTCTCGCGTTCGAGTAGCCGCAGGCGAATCCCATCGCCAGGTTTCCCTCGAGCCCGAGCCGCGCGGCGGCCTTCGCGGCAAGCTCCACGTAAACGTAGAGAGCCTCGACCGTCCCGTATCCCTTCTCCGGAAACTTTTCGGAAAACGCGAGGAGATTGGCGACGAGATACATGGGGTAGTAGGTCGGCGAATGGAGCGAAACGGACTTGGTGGGACTTCCCGCGGGGTTTCGGGTTATCGCGTCGCCCGAAATTATCCCCAGCATGAAGTCCTCTTCCCGAAACTCCCCCGCGTCGCCGCAAAGAGACAGGGAACCGCGTATTTTCTCCCATTCGCCGCGGGCCGTTTTCGCGGCGCGGGCTGTTTCGTCCGAGGTGTCGGAACCGCGGACGAGCTCTTCGAGAGTCGGCATCGGAAGCGGAAATTCTCCTCCGCTTCAATATACATACGGCAGGATTTTTATCAAAAAGCGCCCGCTTTGCGCGCGCCGCGGACGGGCTCGAAAAAAAGGAATCAGTCCCGTACCGCGACCATGAAAAGCCTCCTGAAGGGATAGAGGGTGGAGCCGTCCGGCCGCCGCGGGTACGCGGCGCGGAGCGCCGGGCGGTAGGCGCCGAGAAACCGCGACAGGTCGTCCCGCGAAAGGCCGCCCAGAACCGGCCGAAGTCCCGTGGCGCTCACCCACGCGAACACAGGGTCCTCCCCCCGAAGAACATGGACGTATTCGGTCTCCCATACGTCGACCGAGGCCGCGAGCGGCGCGAGGAGGTCGAAGTAGTCCGCGGGATCGAGAACACGTCTCCGGGAGATATACCGGCGAAGCGGCTGCGAACCGACGGGACCTCCGCCGGGTCCGCAGGAGGCGAGAGTCTCGCGCATCAGAACGTGGGAGGGAAGATCGCGGCTGAGCGGCATCTGCGCCGCGAACGCGCCTCCCGGGGCTAGAAAGCCCGCCAGTTTCGGAAACAGCGCGTCGTGTCCCTCCATCCACTGAAGCGAGGCGTTTGCGAAAACGAGTCCGGGAGGAGAGTCCGGGACCCACTTTTCCGCGTCCGCCTCGATCCATTCGACCGCGCCGCCTTCGGACCGGGCACGGGCGAGCATGTCGGGCGAACTGTCGATTCCACGCACGACGGCGCGGGGCCAGCGCCGCGCGAGGAGGCGGGTCGAGTCTCCCGCGCCGCATCCCAGATCGAAAACGAGCCGGGGGCTCTCCAAGGGCACCCGGGCGAGCAGTTCGGCCGCGGCGCGGAGGCGCTGGCCGGAGAACCCGGCGTAGAGGTCGGGATCCCAGCCCGCGGCGGCAGCTCTTTTCTCTTCAGTCATCCCCGAAATCCCGGGCGGGAGCGCGGGCCCGAAAGAACGGAACGCCCGGAAAAACCCCTCCTAGGGCAGGAACCTGTCCCGCTCCCGCGGCGACGGAACGCGGCACGATTCCCTCCTGCCGAAAACGGCGTAGCGGTAGCGCGCGACCGCCCGGTAGCAGGGCTCCTTCACGAATCCCGGAAGACGCCCGAAAAGAGCGGCGAACCGCCACGGACCTCCCAGCCTCCGGAGTATGGCGAAGACGGCGTCGGCTCCCTCGCGGATCCCGGTTTCGTCTGCGTACGCGATCGCCCAGTCGTCCGGGTCTTCGTCCCGGAAAAGACCGAGCCCGCCCGCGGTCTCTCCCTGGGCGGGGGAGAAGAGAATCTCGCCGCGGCGGTCGGCCGCCATCACGAAATCGACGAACCTGCTGCAGCCCCCGCACACGCCGTCGAAAAAGACGACCGGTCCCGGCAGCTTCGGAATTTCCCGTTTTTCCATGCGAAGGCTCCGCGCCCCGTCAGGTGAGGCTCCTTATCATGCTCTCGTGCTGGGGAAACCTGCTCACGAGACTTTCCGCGTCTCCCCGCTCGAAATCCCCGAGCTCGAATCCCGGGGCCATGGTCGTTCCCATGAACGCGTAGCCGCACTCCCCTTCCACCACCGCGCATCCCTGCCACGTTCCCTTCGGAACGACCAGCTGGGTCTTCTGCCCCGAGGGCATGTCGTGGCCCATGAACACCGTCCGCGACTCCCCGCTCGGGTAGAGAAGGAGCATCCGGACCGGGTCTCCGAAGTAGAAATGGAATATCTCGTCCGAACGCACCCTGTGCATCTTCGAACCCGTCTCGGCGGTCACCAGGTAGTAGATCGCCGTGGAGAGGCTCCTGTCCCCTTCTACCGTCTCGCCGCTTCTGTACGTCTCCTTGTAGTATCCTCCCTCGCCGGGAAGCTTCTTGAGTCCCAGTCTCTGGATGATGTGGTCGGCCTTCATTCGCGTTCCTCCGGAAATTGTTAAAAGGTCAGAGTGCGAATATAATATAATACGGCAGGAGAATTTAACCATACGAAAATCCAGAGGAGAGATACGGAGATGACGGAAGAAGAAAAGAATTCGGGCGGGGAGAGCGCGACCGAGGAGGCCGCGGCCGACAATTTCATGAACTCCATAAACATGGCGTTCAACCTCGGCGTTTCGGCCAACCAGGCCGCGGGCCAGACGAAAAGCGTGGCGGAGATAGCCGACGAGCTCGGCAAGCAGATATACCAGAACTTCGTGCAGGGATACGGGGGGGAGGTAAACGAGTCGTTTCTCAAGGCGAACGCCGAGTATTTCCTGCAGATATCGCTCATGGGATACATAATCCCGAGCGTGTGCGCCTTCGACAACGACTTCAAGGAAAGGCTGTTCGAACTCATCTACAGAAGGGCCAAGCAGAACCGGAGCAAGGCCGCCGGCGGCGGCGACGAGCCGCCGGGCGGCAGGATAATAACCTAGGGTCTGCGGCGGCGGTTCCATGAAAAAGGTTCTCGGCGGAAGGGAGAAGGTGAGAGCGGCGGTCGCCCAGGCGAGCCCCGTTTTCATGGACAAGGGGAAAACCCTCGAAAAGGCCCTGCGGATCGTAAGGGAGGCGGGGGAAGGCGGGGCGGAGCTCCTGGTGTTTCCCGAGGCGTTCATTCCGTGCTATCCAGCCTACTACACGGTGGGCTACGAGACGGGCGCCCACGAGTGGACGGACTTCATGATCGCCCTCCAGGACAACTCGATCGTGATTCCGGGCGAGGAGACCGCGGCGCTCGCCGAAGCGGCCCGCGCGGCGGACCTGCACCTGGTCATGGGATGCAACGAGCTCTCCGGCCGCAAGGGAAGCCGCACCGTCTACAACTCCCTTCTCTTCATATCGCGCGAGGGCAGGGTGCTGGGCAGGCACAGGAAGCTCATGCCCACCTACACGGAGAGAATCTACTGGGGCCAGGGCGACGGAAGCGACCTTGCCGCCTACGACACCGACATAGGAAGAATCGGCGGCCTGATATGCTGGGAGAACCACATGGTGCTCGTGAGGGCCGCCATGGTCTACAGCGGGGCGGACTTTCACGCGGCCGTGTGGCCGGGGAACTGGAAGAGGGGGGACGAAAAGCTGCTCGCCCCCGACACGGAAAATCTCGGGGCGGGCTGCAACGTGCAGTCGCTCGTCAGGGTTCACGCGTTCGAGGCGGGCGCCTTCGTGCTCAGCGCGTGCGGACGGCTCGGGCCCGGGGACTTTCCCGAAAGATGGAGCGGCGTGCGCGACGGAGACCACGTGAACTACGACTGGGCGGCGGGGGGAAGTTCCATAGTGAACCCCGCGGGGAGATACCTGGCGGGACCCGTCTTCGGGAAGGACGAGATACTGTACGCCGACTGCTGGGCCAACCAGATAAAGGCCGTCAAGGCCGTGTTCGACTCTCTGGGCCACTACTCGAGGTGGGACGTGGCGAAGCTCCTTCTCGACAGGAGGGGACGGGAGCCCGTGATCGAAAAAGGACGGGGCGCGAGGCTCTCGCGGGAGGACGCGAGGAGAATTTCCGAGGAATACGAAATCCCGAAAGAGCGGCTCGAAGCCCTGGCCGGGGAGATAGCAGAACTTATCGGCTGAGAGCCGAAGCCGCCTCGGCAACGGGGGCGGCGGGCGGGGCGGAGAGCTCCGCGGCCTGCCTCCCGGCGTGGTAGGAGCTTCGCACGAGAGGTCCCGACTCCACGCGGGAAATTCCCAGAACCTTCTCCCCGTAGCTTTTCAGCGACTCGAACTCGACGGGATGATAGAACCGCGACACCGGTATGTGGTCGGCGGTCGGTTGCAGGTACTGTCCCACGGTCACTATGTCGCATCCCGCGTCCCCGAGGTCCTCGAGCGTCCCCAGAAGCTCCTCGCAGGTCTCCCCGAGACCCACCATGACGCCCGACTTGACGAGCATCCCCTCCGGGCCCTCCCTGCCGGCCTTCGAGAGCAGGTCGAGGGACCTTCGGTAGACCGCCTGGGGCCTCACCGACCTCGTCTTTCCCGTGGCGGTTCTCTGCGGCAGGGAATAGAGTCTGGGAACGGTCTCCACGTTGTGGTTGAAGACGTCGGGAGCGGAGTCCACGACTTCCCCTATCGCCTCCGCCTCTCCCTTGAAGTCGGGAACCAGGACCTCTATCCTCACGCCCGGCGAGGTCCTTCTTATCTCCCTTACCGTTCGGGCGAAGACGCGGGCGCTCTCGAGGTTCCTGTCGTCCCTGTTCACCGAAGTGACGACCACGTGGGACACGCGCGCGTCGTTTTCCCGAAGGCGCGCCACGGCTTCGGCCACCCGCCCCGGCTCTTCCAGGTCGATCGGCCCTCCCCGTCCGGTCTTCACGTGGCAGAAGCCGCAGCTCCTCGTGCAGACGTCGCCGAGAATCATGAAGGTGAGGGTGCCCGCCCCCCAGCACTCCCCTATGTTAGGGCATCTGGCCTCCTCGCAGACGGTGTGAAGGCCGAGTTCGCGCACAAGCCCCCGAAGCCTCGAGTAGTTCTCTCCGCCCGGGATCCTGGCCTTTATCCACGGGGGCTTTCGGCGAAACCCCGGGAGGGGTTTCCGGGAATCCGCTTCGCGGGGGGGAAGGCTCATTTCGGGGCCTGGAACATCCCCGTCCCGGGGGCGGCGGGTTTCTCGCTCAGCCGCTCGACCTTCTGCTCCAGAAGCTTTTTCTCGAGCTCTTCGACCTTGCGTTCGAGGTCCTTCACGGTTTCCCCGCTGCGCCTGAGCTTCGAGCGGCTCGACGCGCCTCTGAAAAGGCCCAGAAGCGAAACCGCGAGCGCGCCGAGCGCGAGCGAGGCTCCCAGCAGGCCGGCGTTGTAGATTCCCACGGGGCCGAACTCGTCGACGAACGGAAGGTCCAGCCTGAACGGAAACACCTGCGTGAACATGAGGCCGACCGTCTGGCGGTTCTGGAAATAGAAGATCGCCAGAAAACCGATCAGCAGAACGAGAAAGAATCTTCTTACGTGCTTCATGGGCCGTCCGAAAAACGTTCCGGGGAGCTTCCGCGGCCGCCCCGGCCGTCCGGTCCTAGAATATCAGTTTTCGCGGGGAATGACAATCGCGCCGGGCGGGGCTAGTGGGACGCGCCCGCCAGGTAGAAAAGGCCGAAGCCCGTCCGGGCGGGAGAGGCGAAGAGACGGCGCGCGGAGCTTTCGGGAGAGAGGAGCTCGAGCAGGGGATGCCTCTTTCTGGGGTACTCCACCGCGGGGGCGTCGTCTTCCAGGCCGCCCAGCCTTCTCGCTTCGGCGAGGGCGGTCTCCAGGGTTCCCGTCCCGTCCACGAGCCCGAGCCCCACGGCCGTGGCTCCCGTCACTATCCTTCCGTCGGAAAGCGAGGCGACCCGCTCGCGGTCGAGCCCCCTGGCGGCCGCCACCGTCTCCTTGAACTGCTCGTGCACCTCGTCCATCAGCCCCTGGAGATACGCCCTTTCCTCCCCGGACATCTCCCGCAGCGGGGAACCCGCGTCCTTCATCCTTCCGCTCTTTATCACCTCGACGTCTATCCTCGCCCACTCGAGCAGCTGTTCGTAGTTGGCGAACCGGGCTATGACGCCGATGCTTCCGGTCACGGTCCCGGGATTGGCGTAGATGCCGGCGGCCGCGCAGGCCACGTAGTAGCCTCCCGAGGCGGCCACGGTTCCCATGCTCGCCACCACGGGCACGTCCTCGCCGAGCCTTCTTATCTCCTCGTAGATCTCCTGGGAGGAGGCTACGGCCCCGCCGGGAGAGTTTATCCTCACCACCACGGCCTTCACGGAATCGTCCGCGCGTATCCGCCTTATGCTTTCGAGGTAGGGAGCGGAATCGAGTATCACTCCCTCGACGTTCACGACCGCCACGCCCGGGCGGTCGAAATCGCCCGTCCCTCCCGAAACCAGCGCCCCGATTCCGATCCCGACCGAGACGGCGAAGAGAACGACGAGTACGCAGAGGAAAGTTTTCAGGAAGTGGTTCAAGGCGACGCCCGCGGCCCGGGGTCTAGTCGAGGGCCTTCAGTTTTTCGTCCAGTATGTCCCCGAGCTTGAAGGAGCCGTCCGCGCCCGAAGACGCGAAGTTCTTCATGGTCTCCTTCTCGCGCTTCTTCTCGAGTCTTCTCACGCTGAGGTTGACCTGGTGCTTGGGCTTGTTGAACCCCGTGACCAGGCCGCTTATCTCGTCTCCCGCCCTGAGGGAGCGGTGTCCCGCCTCCCCTCCCTCTCCCCGAAACTCGCGGGCGGCGAAAAAGCCCCGCACGCCGTCCTCGAGCGCCACCGCGACTCCGGCGTCCAGTATTTCCTCCACGGTGGAAGTGACCACGCTTTCGTTCACCCTGTAGCTTCTGAGCACCTTGTTCCAGGGATCCGGGGCGAGCTGCTTTATTCCGAGCCCTATCTTTCTCTGCCTGGGGATGACGTTGAGCACCGCGACCTCTATCTCCTTTCCTATGTCGGAGCTTCCGAACGCCTCCCGCGGGTCCGCGTCGCCGTCCCACCTTATGTTCTCGGGACGGACCAGTCCCACCATGTCCGGAGCGACCTCGACGAACACGCCTATGTCCGTGACGTTCCTCACGGTGCCCGTGATCCTGGTGTTGGGGGGATGGGCGTCGCGAAACTCGTCCCAGGGATTTTTCTGTATCTGCTTGAGGCTCAGGGAAATTCTCCTCTCCCCGGGCTTGACCGCCAGAACGGCCACCTCGAGCTCGCTTCCGGCCGAGACCACCTCGCCGGGATGGCGGAAGTTCCTGAGCCACGAAAGCTCGCTCACGTGCACGAGTCCCTCCACCCCGGGCTCGAGCTCGACGAACACGCCGAAGTCCGCCGCGAAGACCGCCTTTCCCCTGACCCTGTCGCCGGCCGAGTATTTCCGCGCGACGTTCTCCCACGGATCCTCGGTGGTCTGCCTCACGCCCAGGGTCATCTTCCCGCTTTCCATCTCGAGCTTCAGTATCTTCACCTCTACTTCCTGGTCCTCGCTCAGAACGTCGCCGGGATGTCTCACCCTTCCCCAGGAAATCTCTCCTATGGGAACGAATCCCTCCATGCCGCCTATGTCGACGAAGGCCCCGGTGTCGATTATCTTCACCACGCGTCCCGGGACCGTCTGGCCCTCGGCTATGGTGGCCAGCGTCCGCTTCCTCTTCTCCTCCCTCTCCTCCTCGAGGATGACCCTGCGCGACACCACGACGCCGTTGTCGTTGTTCTGGATTATGCGGGTCTCTATGGTCTGCCCCACCATCCGGTCGAAGTCCCCGATGGGACGAAGCGCGACCTGGGAGCCGGGAAGAAACACCTTGAACGACGCGCCCGTGCCTATGTCGCAGGAAAAGCCGCCCTTGATCCGCTTGAGGATCCTCGTGCTCACCGGCTCTCCGTTTCTGAACTTCTCCTCGATGGCCTTTCTTTCCCGAAGCGCGTCGGCCTTCTGCTTCGACGCCCGCACCGTGCCGGGATTCGGCCGCTCGACCAGCACCTCTATCTCCGAACCCACGGCCACCTCGTACTCCCCGTCCTTTTTCGCAAACTGGCCTATGGGGATCATGCACTCGAACTTGAACCCGAGGTCTATGAAGACGGAGTCGGAATCGACCCTTATCACCCTGCCCGTGGCGAGCTCGCCGTTTTCGGGCTCGCTCAGGCGCGTTTTCATGCTCTCGTCGAGCAGTTCCTCGAAGCTCTTTTCGTCAGAATCCGTCGTCTGGTTTTCCTGAATCATGTCCGTCGGCCGCCTTGTGTCAGTGTTCTGGGTGCTTGAAGGCAACAGGGTACACGAAAACCGCCAAAAATAAAGCGGGGAAAACGGCGGGGAGTGGTCATTCTCCGTCCCGGGGACGGAGGGAGGCCGCGCGGCGGAGTATCTCGCGGGCGACCCCCCGGGCGTCGAGCCCGGCGGTGTCTATCACCACGGCGTCGGGAGCGGGGCGGAGCGGATTGCGTTTCCGGAGGACGTCGCGGCGGTCCCGCTCGCGGATATCCCTCTCCGTTTCCCCGACGTCCCGGCCCGCGGGGCCGTCCTGGCCGGACCTCCTCCTCGCCCTCTCGCCGGGCGGGGCGTCGAGGTAGAACTTGTGCGCGGCCCCGGGAAAGACGTGCGTTCCCGTGTCCCTGCCCTCGGCGACGAGACGTCCCGACTCGCCCATCTTTCTCTGGACGGCGACGAGAAACTCCCTCACCTGCCCGAGCGCTGCGAGCTCGGAGGAGAGGGCCGAGACCTCCGCGGTCCTTATCTCGCCCGAGACGTCGCGCGAGTCGAGAAGAACCCTTCCGTCCCGGGAAAACCCCACGGCCGTCTCGCGAAGCAGCGCGCCGAGCGCTTGCGGGTCGCGAAAGTCCGTCCCCTCGCGGCCCGCCTTGAGGGCCAGCGCCCTGTACATGGCTCCCGTGTCGAGACAGGAAAACCCCAGGGCGTCGGCCACCAGGCGCGAGACCGTGCTCTTGCCCGCTCCCGCGGGTCCGTCTATGGTGATTATGGTGTCCTCTCCCTTCATCTCCCGCCCCCTAGGGCGGAGAAGGTCTCGAAGAACCCGGGAAAGGAGACGTCCGCGCACCGCGCGTCCTCGACGACCGTCTCCTCCCGCGCCCGGGTGGCCGCGACGGCCAGGGACATGCAGACCCTGTGGTCGCCGCGCGAGCGGCACCGCCCGCCGCGGACGTCCTCCGCGCCGCTTATCGCCATTCCGTCGGGCAGTTCCCTCACGTCCGCCCCGAGCGAGCGGAGCTCCCCGGCCATCGCGCTTATCCTGTCGCTTTCCTTCACCCGAAGCTCCCCCGCCCCGGCTATCACCGTCTCTCCCTCGGCGAAGCACGCGGCGACGGCGACCGCGGGAAGCTCGTCTATCGCGCGCGACACCAGTTCTCCGTCTACCCGGACGGCGCGAAGCGGCCCGTGGCGGGCGACGATGTCCGCCACGGGCTCCCCGCAGATCTCCCCGCGGTTCTCGACCGAGACGTCCGCGCCCATCTCCCGAAGAACGTCGAGAACGCCCGTGCGCAGGGGATTCACTCCCACGTTCCGCAGAAGCACCTCGGAACCCGGGTTCACGGCCGCCGCCACGATGAAAAACGCCGCGGAGGACATGTCGGCGGGAATCTCGAGGTCCGCCCCGCGGAACGGCCGGGGACGGGAGACCGAGACCTCGTTTCCGACGACCGAGACGCCGACTCCGAAGTGGCGGAGCATTCTCTCGGTGTGGTCCCTCGTGGCCACTTTCTCCGCCACGGTCGTCTCGCCCTCGGCGTGGAGCCCGGCCAGAAGGACGGCGGACTTCACCTGCGCGCTCGCCTGGGGAGGAGAGTAGGTCGCGCCCCGAAGCTTCGTCCCCTCGATCTCGAGCGGAAGAAAGTCTCCCTCCCCCGAGACGCGGGCGCCCATCAGGCGAAGCGGAACCGCGACACGCGACATGGGACGGCGGCGAAGCGACGCGTCGCCGGTTATCGTCGAGGAAAAATCCTGGGCGCTGAGTATTCCGGCGAGCAGCCTCGCGGTGGTCCCGGAGTTTCCCGCGTCGAGCGCCCCACGCGGGGCGCGCAGCCCGAAAAGCCCCCTTCCGGAGATCTCGGCCGACCCGGGGGCGATCCTTATCCCGACGCCCATTTCTTCGAGCGCCGCGGCCGTCGCCATGGTGTCGGCCGAAACGAGAAATCCCCGCGCGCGGGTCGTTCCCTCCGCCAGGGCTCCCAGCAGAAGGGCCCTGTGGGAAACGGACTTGTCCCCGGGGGGAGTAGCTTCTCCCCGAAAGACCCAGGGCTTTTCCTTCACGGTGAAATCGGACATGGGACGACGGGGAAAATTATATACTCGACTCGGAGAAATAAGTATATAATGATGGTGCCGGCGCGCGGACCGCGAAGGTCGCGGACGACGGGGGAGAAACGATGGAAGACGGGGAGAGAAACGTTTTCGGAGAGGCTCTCGAGGAGTGCGGCTCCGAGCCCGCGACCGGGTTTTTCAGGGACGGCTGCTGCCGCGACTCGGCCGAGGACCCGGGAAGGCATCTGGTGTGCGCGGAGATGACCGAGGAGTTTCTCGCCTTTTCGAAATCGCGGGGAAACGACCTCACGACCCCGAGGCCGGAGTTCGGATTCCCGGGGCTCGCCGCGGGCGACAGGTGGTGTCTCTGCGCCCTTCGCTGGAAGGAGGCGTTCGAGGCGGGCGCGGCTCCCCCGGTGTTTCTCCGCTCGACCCACGCCTCCGCCCTCGACGTGATCGACATGGCGGACCTCAAGAAGCACGCGGTCGACATATCGTGAGCCGCCTCTCCCCCCGCCGCCGGTCTTGATTCCTTCGGATTTGCGTATACCATCTTTTCCCCGTGAAGTACGTCATCCTTCAGGGCGACGGCATGCCCGACCACAAGCTCAGGAGTCTCGGGGGAAAGACTCCGCTCGAGGCCGCCCGAACCCCGAACCTCGACTTCGTGGCCCGAAACGCGCGGGTGTTCGGAACAGCCAAAACCATTCCCGACTCCCTTCCACCGGGAAGCGACGTCGGAAACCTCTCCGTGCTGGGCTACGACCCCACGCTCTACTACACGGGCCGCTCCCCGCTCGAGGCGGCGAGCATGGGGATTTCTCTCGGGGAAACGGACGTGGCCGTGCGCTGCAACCTCGTCACGTTCAGGCGGAGAAGGGGAAGAACGCTGCTCGAGGACTACAGCGCGGGACACATAACGGACGACGAGGCGGGGGAGATGATAGCGAGCCTGAAGAAGGAAATCGACTGCGAGGAGTTCTCCCTGAGCCAGGGGGTGAGCTACAGGCACCTTCTTCTCTGGCGGGGCGGAAATCCCGACATCCGGACCACTCCGCCCCACGACATTCCGGGAAGCGAGATAGGACCGTGGCTTCCCTCGGGAGACGGTTCGGAAAAGCTCGCGGCCCTCATGGAGAAATCTCAGGAGGTCCTCGCGGACCATCCCGTGAACGAAAAAAGAAGGGTCTCGGGAAAGAACACGGCGGACTCGATATGGCTCTGGGGACAGGGAACCAGGCCCGAGATGCCCTCCCTTCGGGAGCTTTACGGAATATCGGGGTCGGTCGTGTCGGCCGTCGACCTCGTCAAGGGAATAGGAAAGTTCGCGGGAATGGAGGTGCTAGACGTTCCCGGGGCCACGGGATACCTCGACACCAACTACGAGGGGAAGGTCGAGTACGCCCTCGGGTCGCTTCGCGGGGTCGACCTCGCGATGATACACATAGAGGCCACCGACGAGACCGGACACGTGGGAGACGCGGGGCTCAAGGTACGGGCGGTCGAGGACTTCGACTCCAAGGTGGTCGGCCCGGTGCTCGAGGGAATGAGGGAGTTCGGCGAGTACAGGATTCTCGTCATGTCGGATCACCCGACGCCCGTCGACGTGAGAACCCACGTGAACGAGCCCGTTCCCTTCGCCATACTCGACTCCTCCGACGGCGGGAACTCGCAAAGCCCGCTCGTCTACACCGAGGAATGCGCCGCGTCCACCGGCGTGTTCGAGGAGGAAGGCTGGAGGCTCATGGGCCGGCTGCTTTCCTGAACGCGCGTCAGGTATGGTCGGGATGTCCGTGGTTGCAGAAGTAATACTTTATGCCCACGGTAAAGGCCCAGTTGCTCGCCGCTCCGAGGTCGAAGTCGCTCGTAAACGGCGTCGTGCCGTCCGCGCGCACGGGCGCGTGGCTTCGAAGAGTTCTCCAGAGCTTGCCGTTGTCCTTGAATCCGCGGAAACGCGTCCAGCGCACCTTCACGCCGACCGACGTGTGCTCGGTGAGGTCGTAGTCGACCCCTCCGATGGCCTGAAAACCGAAAGGCGTGCCCCGAAGCTTCGTGTCGACTACGCTCGTGGTGCCGGAGGCGGACTGCTGCCATTCCTCCGTCCCGAGATCCGTTTTGCGCGTGAACCGGGCCCTGTACCTCATGTCTATGAGGCCGAAGCCCGCGCCCCCGCCGAGATACGGCGTCCAGGGCGAATCGTTCCTGAAATCGTAGTAGGCGTTGAGGAAAAAATGCTGCGCGTTGAAGTCGCTCACGCTCTCCGACGGCGGATCGACCTCGCTCCACTCGTTGCGCTTGGTCGCCAGAGGATCGTTTCCGCCCGAGCCCAGACTGACGAGCTTGCTTCTGGGGCCCTGGCGGCGGTTGAGGTACTCCGCCTCGAAACGAAGATTGCCTAGAGCGTAGCCCACGGCGGCGGCGCCGACGAAGCCCGCGCCCGGGGCGAACTTGTTCTCGACTAGCGCGGCCGAAGAGTTGTCGGCGCACGCGCCGTCGGTGGGCGCGTCGGAAGGATCGGAGTAGAGCAGGGTGTCGCAGCGCGTAGGGTGATTGACCGCGAACTGCGCGAGTCTGAAATTCCGGGCTTTCGAGATTCCGGCCTCGAGACCCACGTAGAACCCGTTTTCGTTCTTTCCAGAGACGTGCTCCGCGGCCTCGGCCGCCGGGGCGGCCTGCAGAACCAGCGACAGGACGCCGAGCGCGAAACCGGCTATTGCTTCAAAAGAATGTCTTTTCAATTTCTCA
Source organism: Thermodesulfobacteriota bacterium (assembly GCA_965243595.1). Classification (GTDB taxonomy): domain Bacteria; phylum Desulfobacterota_D; class UBA1144; order Nemesobacterales; family Nemesobacteraceae; genus Nemesobacter. The sequence goes on along the minus strand of OZ251569.1, from coordinate 567,025 downwards.
TACCTCCTTTCCTTGATGAAGACCGCCCGGGAACGGAGGGACGCTTCCGTCCGGCGGTCCGGCCCGTGAGCACACGGTTAATTATAAAGGCCGGAACGGGGAAAATCAATCTGGGAATCGGGAATTGGTCCGCTTTTCGCGAAATTTCGTTCTCAAACCCATTCCGAAAAAAGCCGCGGCTTCTTTAGCAAATCTCGCACAGCTACAATGGACCGTATTTGCAAAGGACATTGAAACGGGAGTTGATGTAGACCAAGCAAAGAAAGCTACTTCCCCGGGAAAAGCCCCTTCGCCATGAAATACGCCAGACCTATGATGTTGACGGTGGTCGTCGCAAGCAAAGTCATTAGGACGCCGTCGGAATAGCTGAGCCAAGATCTTCCGACGGAAACCACCACAAGGGCTATAAACAAAAGCCAGAGCGAGACCACCCACTTCACCCATCCCGCAACTCCTTTCTGTGCGGTTTCAAGTGTGAAGTGCAACTTGAGTGATAGATAAAGAAGGCAAGCTGCGGTAGCATTCACAGCACTTTTTTATCACCACAATAAAAGGAGCACTTCAATGAACAGATACACGCAGCTTACCGAGAAGCAAAGGTACCTGATAGAGCACTTTATCAAAGCCGGCTTCTCACAAACCGAGATCTCCAACAACCTCGGGGTTCATAAATCCACCATCAGCAGAGAACTGCGCCGAAACTCCTGCGCCCAACGCTATCGCGCCCAACGAGCCCAGAGTCGGGCCGACGAACGTCGGGCAGACAACCGAAAACGAATCAGCGAGCCTCTCCTGCGCTTCGCGCAGCTGTTTCTCGGATACGACTGGAGCCCTCAACAGGTCTGCGGATGGTTTCGCAAGAATCTGGACCTGCGCATAAGCCACCAGCGCCTCTACGATCATATATGGGAAGACAGAGAGCGAGGAGGAAACCTATACACGCATCTGCGCTGCGGGAGAAAGAAGAAGAAACCTCACGGAAGCTCCGACGGCAGGGGACATATGCCCGACAGGGTGAGCATAGAGCAAAGACCCGAGGAAGTGGAACGGAAACTGCGCGTGGGAGATTGGGAAGTGGATACGGTGTCGGGTTCCAGAGAGAAAGGCTCCCACCTGGTAACTCTCGTTGAGCGCAAAACACGCCTGACCCTGGCTGCCAGGGTCGAATCCAGAAACTCCGATGTCGTTGCCGCGGCGGTCGTGGAAATGCTCACTCCCTACAAAGACACGGTGCATTCGATAACTTCGGACAACGGCAAGGAGTTCGCTCGCCACAAGCTGATTTCCCAGAAGCTCGAAGCCGATTTCTACTTCGCTCGTCCTTACCGCTCGGGGGACCGTGGGCTGTGCGAAAACACTATCGGTCTGCTTCGCCAGTACTTCGCCAAGGGCAGCGACTTCTCTTCCATTACGAAAGAACAGACCGCGGAGGCTACGGAGAGATTGAACAACAGACCAAGACGAGGTCTTGGCTTCAAAACACCGAATCAGTTATTCTTCGGCATTGACCCTCCTGTTGCACTTCATACTTGAAACCGCACTGTAATTCTCTTTCTTGCTTTATTCCAGCGGTTTCTTCTCTGTAACGCTCAGCCAGACCCCTATAGTGCTCTTCATTTTGCTGGCTCCGCCCTTCCTGCAACCCCTGCAGAATCTTGCCGAACAATTCTTCTTTCTTTTGAGACACGGTCAGTTTGCAAACTTCTTGTACAGTCTCTGATAATAAGTGCGAATACTATCTTTCGGAATCTCTTTACCATACGTCTTGTCATAAAATTCTCGCCACGGAGTACCTTCCTGATGCGTCAGGGCGACTATATGTTCCGCCGGGGCGTTTTTATACGAATTCCAGATGGTTTCCAGAGTTTTCAGTATTTCTTTATGGATATCGTTTTCCAAGGCCACTCTGGGAGATTCGTCTTTGGAAGGGTCGTAAACAAGCGCTCGGGTGCCCCTTATGGGCTCTCTGCCGAATTTGCGCAATTCGTAATAAAGCGAGGGAATCACGGGACCGTACTGCCAAGCCTCTATGCGGTCGGAAAACAGGTAGCGGTCGGGATGAAAGGCACTCGTCCAGCCGAAAAATATGTAGACAAGCTTGAGCAGTTTTAGAATGCTTATATTCCGCCCTTCCGCATCCGCTCTATTCAGGATGAAATTCGCAACGTGCGCCGCCCTGCAAATACTTTCCTGCATCGTAAAAAACTCCCTAGCTGAATTTTACTTTATAAATGGGCAGTGTCAATAGATGAGAATCAGGTTGAGTAGTTTTTCAATTGCCAAGCCTTTTCATTCCGCGAACATCGGTCTGCGTCGGAGTTTCTAATAGCGCCTGTCTGCCGTCACGCCGGGGATTTTTTCGCCTCTTCCCACATCCGGTCGAGTTCTTCTGCGGACATGTCGTTCATGTCCCCGCTTCGCTCTTCGACCGCTTTTTCAAGCAGCGAGAACCTCTCGGCGAACTTGCCCGCGGCCTCGTGGGAAGCGGTTTCGGCGTCGATGCCGAGGTGTCTCGCGAGGCTTACCATGGAGAAAACCAGGTCGCCCCACTCTTCCCGCGCCCCGTCGCGGTTTCCGGCCCCGATTTCCCGCTCAAGCTCCGAGAGCTCCTCTCTCACCTTGCGAAGAACCTCCGCGGCGCCGGGCCAGTCGAATCCCCCGCGGGCGGCCTTCTCCCCGATTCTCTGCGCCCGAAGCAGGGAAGGCATGGCCCTCGGAATCCCCCCGAGGGCGGACTTTCCCCCGTTTTCCTTCCTCTTCTGCGAATTCCAGGAGTCGACGGCTTCCCGCGCGTTTTTCGCCTTTTTCTCCCCGAACACGTGGGGATGTCTTCTCACGAGCTTGTCGCACAGTTCCGCCACGACGTCGCCCACGTCGAACTTTCCCTCCTCGCGGGCTATCTGGGAAATGAACACGACCTGGAAGAGAAAGTCTCCGAGCTCCTCGACGAGATTCGCCGCGTCCCCGCTCTCTATGGCCTGTATCACCTCGTACGCCTCTTCGAGAACGTAGGGACGGAGAGATTCCATCGTCTGCTCCCTGTCCCACGGACACCCGTCGGGAGCCCGAAGTCTCCTCGAGAGAGAAACCACGTCCTCGAACGTCTTTTTCTCCGCCATCGAATTTCTCCCGGACCTAAACCCTGAATTTCTTGGAACACCTCGTGAGATTCACGCATCCCCCGCGGGTAACAAGCACCACGTCCTCTATCCTAATTCCCCCGAGACTCCCGTAGTAGAGCCCGGGCTCCACCGTGACGACGTTTCCTTCCCTGAGAATCTCCTTTCCCGGACCTATCCTCGGCGGCTCGTGGATGTCGAGGCCCAGGCCGTGCCCGGTGGAGTGAATGAACCCCCGCGGCTCGCCGGAATCCGAAACCCCCGTCTCGAAGCCCCTGCCGGAGAAAAACTCCTCCACCGCGGCGTGCACGTCCCTTGACCGCGCGCCGTCCCTTATCATCGAGAGGGCCGTCTTCTGTCCCCCGAGAACCGCGTCGTACATCCGCAGAAGCTCGGCCGAAGGCTCTCCCCTCACCACGGTTCTCGTCATGTCGCCGAAGTAGCCGTTTTCCTGGGAGCGGGGAAATATGTCTATCACTATCGGCCACCCGGCCCGAAGCGGTCCCGAGCCCTTCTCGTGGGGCATGGAGCCCTGGACCCCTCCGGCCACTATGGTGTTCGAGGCGAGGTAGCCGCGGGCGGCGAGAAAGGAATCGATCTCGGACCTCACCGTCTCGGAGGTGAGAGGTTTTCCGCCCAGACGGAGCAGGCCGCCCTCCGGGGTCGAGGAGGAAACGAGCGAGACCGCGCGTCTCATCGCCGCCGCCGTGGCGGAAAGAGCCTTTTTTACGAGCGAGACCTCCCGCGGGGTTTTCACCAGACGGTCCTCGAAAAGAAAATGCGTCTTCGCGACCCTTACGGAAAATCCGGCCCCGCGGAGAGCGTCCGCGTAGAGGACCGGAAAGGTCCTCTGGACCACGAGGCTCCTTATTCCCCTTTCCCGCAGAACGAACGCGGCCACGTCCGCCGTCGAGGGAGACCTCTTTTTCCTTTCGCGAAGCGCGGCGACGCACCGCGGGAAGGAGACTATCTCGTCGGCCGCCCCCCGGCGCCTGCCCCTTTCAAGCTCGAGGTCGCTCAGCACCAGGGTGGTCTTTCCATCGTGCTCGAAGAATATGACGGGGTCGGGAACGAAAAATCCCGTTCTGTGGTAGAGGTCCGAGTTGGCCTCGCTCGAATCGATTATGAGGTAGGCGGTTCTGCTCACGCGCAAGACTATACAGCAAACCCGCGGCGTCGGGCAACAGCTTTGACAATCCCCCGGCGGAACTGTATTTTAGTCCTTGAGGGAACGGGGAAGAAAAACGACAGCGAGGAGGCAGGGAAAGGATGTTTTCCGTAACTCCCAAGGCCGTAGACGAAATAAAAAGACTGCTTGCCGAGGACGACATCAAAAACGCGTTTCTCCGGGTGAGAATCGTGCCCGGGGGCTGCTCCGGGTTTTCATACGAGATGGGATTCGACGACGAGACCGAGGACTCGGACAGGATGATCGAATCCGGGGGCGTGCAGGTCGCCATCGACGAACTGAGCTACACCTATCTCGACGGAGCCGTGCTCGACTTCAAAGACGGTCTCAACGGAAAGGGATTCGCCATAGAAAACCCCAACGCGACCGGTTCGTGCGGCTGCGGACAGTCTTTCACGGCGTAAGAAAGCGAAGACCCAGCGCGCGCCAGGCACGCGCAACCTCCCCCGCGGAAAGACGGCACGGCACGGGCCGACACTCCATGAGACGCGCGGAATTCCGAAAAGCGCGCGGACGCGGACCCTCCGAACCCGAAATGGCGAAGACTCCCAAAATCCTCCAGGCCCACGAAGAGGCCAAGTCCTACGACCGCGTGAAGTCAAAGCACGTGCTGGGCGCCCTTTTCGCGGACTTCACCCCGTGGAACGAGCTTTCGGGATTCCGAAACTTCCTCCACGCCCCTTCCGGAAAGAAGATAGAGTTCGTGAACGACCCCTCGGTGATAGTAGGAACGGCGAGGTTCAAGCCGACGGGGACGCTCGCGGCCGTGATAGCCCAGCAGACGCCTTCCGGCGAAAACGAAAGGGCGGCGCTCAACTACGGAATGGTGAAGGCCGACGGGTACGGGCTTTCGTGGTGCATGATGGACTACGCGGAGCGAAACGGCCTCACGCTCTTCACGTTCGTCGACACCGTGGGAGGAGACCCCTACGAGTACTCCGCCGAAAAGCTCCAGTCGTGGCTCATATCCTACTGCCAGTCGAAGATGATCTCGCTTCGCGCGAGGACGGTGTCCACGGTCCTGGGACTCGGTGGAAGCGGCGGCGCCATAGCCATACAGCTAGGGCACAGGAGGCTCATGCTCTCGCGGGCCGAATACTCCGTCATAACGGCCGAGGGGTGCTCGGCGATTCTGTTTCGAAGCGCGGACAAGGTGGCCGAGGCACTCGAAGTGCTCCAGCCCACCGCCGTCCACATGAAGCGCTACGGAATAATAGACGAGATAGTGAAGGAGGCCCCGCTCGGAAAGCCCGGCTACATGACCCAGACGCTCAGAACCCTCGGAAAGTCGCTCGCGGCCGCCGCGCGGGAGCTTGAAAGCTCGGACCCCAGGCGTCTCGGAGAGGAGCTTCGGGAAAAGATAAGAAGGTGCGGGCGGGTGAAGAAGCAGCAGAGAATCTACGAGGGCATATCGAAAAAGATAAAGGCCTGGCTTCCCAACTACTTCAGCGGAAGCAGGCAGAGCCACGACATATCGGAGATGCAGATAGCCATCTACGGCTCCGAGCCCCATTTCTGCAACGACGAAAAGGACGGCCAGGGAAAGATAATCCGCCCCGGCTGCAAGAGCCAGCTCACCAGGGAGGAACTTCACGCGAACAACTCCTCCTGCCCCTACTGCCACAGGCCCGAGGCGCTGAGCTCCGACGACTACCTCGACTTCCTGCTCGACGGGGAGTCGTTTCACGAGATAAGGCCGGAGCTCGCCGTGGAGGACATAGACCCCGTGTACAAGTTTTTCAACTACGCGTCCTCGAGGCAGAAGCTCGCCGGCAAGACGGACTCGAAGGACTCGCTGGTCACGGGCTACGGCACGATGTTCGGAATGCCCGTGGCGGTGGCCGTCTGCGACTTCCGGTTCATGGGCGGGTCGATGAGCAGCGTTTTCGGGGAGAAGATGAACATGGCGGTAAGCTACGCCATAGAGCACAGGCTTCCCCTCGTAACGGTCACGGTGAGCGGGGGGGCGCGCATGCAGGAAGGAACCGTCGCGCTCTACCAGATGGCCAAGACCATAGAGGCGCTCATGAGACTCCGGGAGCACGGTCTTCCCAACATCTCCATCCTGGGACATCCCACCACGGGGGGAGCGCTCGCAAGCTACGCCGTGCAGGGGGACTTCATAATAGCGGAGAAAAAGGCGACCATAGCGTTTGCCGGAGACAGGGTGGTGAAGCTCACAAGCGGCGGGCGGGGGGTGGACCCGAAGATAATGTCGTCCGAGTTCTACGACGAAAACGGCGGCGTTCACCTGGTGGCCGAGAGAAGGCAGATAAAGTCCGCGATTTCGGGGCTCCTGCAGTTCAGGGGATTTCGGAACAGCGACCCGGAACCCGGGTTTCACGGGGAAACCGACATCTTCGGCGGAGAAGACTGGCTTTAGCCGTCAGGAAAAATCGAATTGAGACCTAATCATGCCGTTTCCGACGAACTGGGACAGCAGACGGTAATTGTCCCGTTCGCGCCGCACCCTGCCCGCGACTATCGCCGGATGAACATTCAGAGAATTCGCCAAGTTGATAACGGCCATGGCGGTGGGCCGCAGCCGCGCCTCGCTCGTCTCCCAGACCGATTTCCGTATCAGCGCTTCTTCGGCCCAGTGATCGGCCTGCGCTTCTTTTGAATCCCGCACCGTTCCTCCGGTTTTGCGCAGAGTTAAATCGTCAACGAATGCTTCCCCGTCGTCTTTGTCCATATGAAGGCCCAAATGCGCAAGTTCGTGCAGCAGGCAGAACCAGAAATTATCTATGCGGTCGTAACGCAGGGTAAGCCCGATCACCGGTCGACCGTCGCCCAGACGCAAGGCGGCTCCGTCCAGATAAGTTCTTGGCAAATGCCTCAGGGTCACCAGAGAAACTCCATGCTTTTCCAAAAACTCTTTCGCAAGCCGCGGGCCGTTTTCCGACCAGCTGATACGAGCGACTTTCCTGAGAAAGTCCAGAGTGACCGTGCCTGACCTGTAGTTCGCCGGGGGTGGATTCCGGTTCGCGAGCACCAAGACCTGCAAGCACCAGGCCTTTAGCGCGTAAGAATCCGTCTTAGAGTTGACATACCGATGAGCATTCTTCCTGAACAGCGTGGCGGCGCATGTCTCGTTCCATCCGCCGGCCTTTGTTGCCATCTTGCCGATGAGTTCCTCGGCATGTGCATCAAGATCGGAACCACCGGGAATCCACTTGCGCCTTGCCATTTCCTTGAGCGGAAATCGACTCCATTGAATGTCGTTCAACGTATTCTCGAACACTCCGCCAGGTTTCCCGAGCAAAATTTCAGCGGAAATCCCCAGATGTTCGTGCAACGCGCGCGCCATGGACATCGTTATGGCGCGTTTGCCGGAAAGAACCTCTGAAACCTTGGCGCGACTTCCGATAAGAGGAATCAAGTCGCGTTGTTTCAAGTTTGACTGCTCCATACAAAACTTGATCGCTTCAACGGGGTCCGGGTAGCCCAGCACCACATGCTTGCTCTCATATAGTTCGACCAGATCAATGAGAACATCAAGTTCCTCCTCCTCGGGACTTCCGGCTTCGGCATCAAAGATTTCCTCGATTCGAGCCAATGCGGCTTCGTAATCCGCTTCATTGCGAATCGGCTTGATATTACCCATGTTTACACACCTCCAAATGTAAACCTGTTGCGCATAGATACTTACGAAACGCAGCTAAAACACATGTCATTCATTCAGCTGCCAATCCGTATTTTCATACCTCCGTCGCGTCTATAGAATCGTATTGCTCGTGAGTACCTACAAAACGTATGTAGACCGCTCGTTTTCTATAATTAATCCTTACCACCAATCTGTATTTATTGCCCTTGATCTTGAAGACCGCTCGGCTTCCTTTAATAATTTTGACGTTGCCGTATCTCGCTTTAACTTCCCCCGGGTTATCCCAGTCTTCTGCACTAGCCTTGCGAAACCAAGAAAGAAGATATTGTTCGGCATCCGCATGACGCTTACAGAACTTCTCCAGTTTTCTTTTGGACACGACACGCATCAATCAAACTACACCGCTCCCATTTTAAATTAAAGCACTTCATTCCCTGGATTGCGACGAATATAAACAAGCTGACAGAAACGTCAAGTTACCGTAACAATGAACAAAGAGTCTTTGCGGAAGCTGTCGGAAAAATCAGCCGCGGAAGGTTTCAAGAATGCTTTTTCGCGGAATAGGTGCCGTCAAGCTTCTCCGTTCCGGAAACTTCCTCGGGAGAATCCAGTATCTCTCCCCGTCCCATGCTGTAGAGAAAGTTGGCGTTGTCCCTGGGCGCCCGGCTTTTCACGTCGGGGTCGAAGAAGACCTCCTTGGTGTGAACGAGCCCCGCGCGGCTGTAGGAGGCGAGCTCGTACTTCATTCCCATGCGAAGCGCGTCGCAGGGACACGCCTCCACGCAGAACCCGCAGAAAACGCAGCGCATGAAATCTATGTTGTACACCTCGGGACGCCTCTCGACGCCGTAGTCGTCCGCCGGTTCCGACACTATGGAGATGGCCTGGGTGGGGCAGGCGATCTCGCAGAGCTTGCACGCGACGCACCTTATCCGCCCCTCGTCGTCTCCCGGCATCACGTGAAGTCCCCTGTAGTTTTCGGGAAGGGCCTTCACCTCCTCGGGATACTTCACGGTTATCGGCCGAAAGCGCGTTATGTGCCGAAGCGTGATCGCAAGCCCCCTCAGCACCTGGGGCAGGTAGAGCCTCTCCCAGAAGGAGAGGCGGGGGCGCTTCATCATTTTCACGCTTACGGCCACGACGGTCATTCTATATAACACATAAAGGAGGGAACGTTAAACCCGCGCTAGGGGAAAAACCCGCGGCGGCGGACGACGACCGCCGCGAGCCCCAGGGCGGAGACCGCCAGAAGCCCGAGGGCGGAGGCCGTCTCGCCGAGAAGCAGCTTTCCGGTCCCGAGCATGAGGCAGAGAAGAAAGGACGCCGCCAGAATCCAGTTGAGAACGATTCCCCCGAAGCCCGCCCGCTCTTCGGACGCGGACGCCCGAGGGCGCACCGGGGACCAGAACCCCGGCGGTCTCACCCTCTCGCAGAAGGCGCGGAGCTTCTCCGGGGACTCAGGAGCGGTTAGGAAGGTGGCCGCGACCCAGCACGCTATGGACACCGGGACGACCAGTATCTGGTGCCTGAGCTCAAGCGGCGTCCCCGAGGCGCCCGCCCAGAGAACGATGACGGTCATCGCGACGAGCGAAGACCCCAGGGCCGCTATCTCGCTCCACGCGTTTATCCGCCACCAGAACCACCTCAGAATGAGAACGAGTCCTATGCCCGAGCTCATGGCCCAGAGGAATATCCACGCGTCTCCTATGTTCTTTATCCGCAGGGCCACCGCCCCGGCGCAGACGGCCAGGGCCACGGTGGCTATCCTGGAGACGAGCACGTAATGCTCCTGCGGGGCGTTTCTCCGCACGAACCTTCCGTACACGTCGTTCACTATGTAGGAAGCTCCCCAGTTGAGATGCGTGGAGACCGTCGACATGAACGCCGCCAGGAAGGAAACCAGCAGAAGACCGCGGAGGCCGGGCGAGAGAAACTCGTTTATCATCACGAGATACATGGCCTCGTCGTCTCCCCCCGCGGCGCGGGCGTCGGGAAAGACGGCGACCGAGGCGAGGGCCACGAGCACCCAGGGCCAGAAGCGGAGCACGTAGTGGTTGAGCGCGAACCACGCCGTTCCCCACAGCGCGTGGCGCTCGTCCTTCGCAGAGCACAGGCGCTGGATGAAGTAGCCGCCGCCGTCGGCGTTGTGGGAAGACCACCAGACCACGGTCATGAACACGGCGAAGGTGAAAAAGTCGGAAGAGAAAAACTCCCCGCCTTCGGAGGGAGGGGATATGAACATGGCGGTCGTCGCGGGGTCGAGCTCCCCTATTTTCGCGAGAAACTGCGAGTACCCCCCGACGGCGTCCGAGTTTATCACCGCCGCCGCCAGGGCCGCGGTGGCGAGAAGGGCTATGGCGTACTGGACGAAATCCGTCACCACCACCCCCCAGAGGCCGGAGAAGACCGTGTAGACGAGCACTATCCCCACGCAGAGACACACCGCGTATATCTGCCCCACTCCGAAAAAGACCGAAAACACCTTGGTCATGGCGGTTATCACCCATCCCATGACTATGAAGTTGAAGACGGTGGAGAAGTAAAACGCCTTGAACCCCCGAAGAAACGCGGCGGGCCGACCCCCGTAGCGAAGCTCTATGAGCTCGTTGTCGGTCACCACCTCCGCCCTCCTCCAGAGCCTGGAGAAAACGATTATCACGAGAGCGTGGCTGAACGCGTAGTTCCACCAGAACCAGTTCTTCCATATGCCTTCCGTCCTTATCCATCCCGTCACGGCCAGCGGGGTGTCGGCGGCGAAGGTGGTGGCGACCATGGAGGTTCCGAGAAGCCACCAGGGAAGCTTCCTGCCCGAAACGAAGTAGGAGGAGACGCTTCCCGACGCCCTTTTCGAGAACCAGAAGCCGACCCCGAGGGAGAATAGAAGGTAGCAGCCAACGAGAATCCAGTCGACGGGGTGGAGGGTCATCGGCCGATGTCCACCGGAAGCTCCGCCCCCGCCGTCCTCTCTCCCAGAAGAATCCCCGCGGCCGCGCGGCCCGCCCCGGGCACGGAATCGAAAAGAGCGACCGCTGCGTCGAAAAAGCCGAAGCGCGCCGCGGGATAGGGAGAGCCGAAGCACAGAAGCGCCTTTTCGCCCGAAAAGCCGGAAAAGCCGTCTATCCACCCCGCCGCGGCGTCGGGAACGAAGCAGTCGCGCGTCCAGGCCGAAACCCCGGTCGAAACCACGCAGAGAAGCGAGACGCCGTCGGGAAGCGGGGGATTTTCGGGAAAGGAGAACCTTCTCTCCACCCTCTTTCCCCCCTTTTCGAGCGCGGCGACGAGAGCGTCGAGCAGGCCGGGGTTCTCCGCGGCCGCGAAGCAGCAGAGAAATATCCTCTCTCCGCGAAGCGCTCCGCCCCGAAGCACGCAGGCCGACCGGGCGCATATCTCTTCTGCGAGCTTCCGGTTGCCTTCGAAATCGGGCGCGGGAACGTCGGTCTTCTTCGGGGCGAAAAGTCCCGCGGCGCGGAACGTCCTGGCCAGGGACTCCGCGCGGGCGGGATCCCGGAAAAACGCGCCGTTCCCGTTTTTTTCGAGAAACCCGGCGGGGTCGCGCGGGTCGAGAACCACGTCCACTCCGCGGGAAATCGCGGAGAGCATGTTCTCCTCCTCCTTCTCCGCTCCCCCGAGGGCGTCCATCATGAAGGAATCGGAGACCACGATGCCGTCGAATCCCAGCCTTTCCCGAAGAAGATCTCCGAGGATCGGGGCGGAGAGCGTCGCCGGAACTCCCCCCGGGTCGAGGGCGGGATACGAGACGTGGGCGGGCATGACGCAGCAGAGCCGTCCGGCGACCGCCTCGCGGAAGGGAGCGACGTCGCGTTCCATGAGGCTTTCGAGGGATTTTTCGACGACCGGAAGCTCGACGTGGGAATCGCGCGCGGTCGCCCCGTGGCCGGGAAAATGCTTCGCGCACGCCATGACCCCTTCCTTCTGGAGGGTCTCGGCGAACGCTCCGCCCAGGCGCGAGACCGCGGACGGGTCGTCGGAGAACGCCCTCACGTTTATTATGGGATTGCGGGGCTCGGAGTTCACGTCGAGAACGGGGGCGAAGGCGAGGTTGAGTCCGCAGTACCTCATCTCCTCCGCCGTGGCGGCGGCCTGGCGGCGGACGAGATCGGGGTCGTCCGCCGCGCCCTGGGACATCGCGAACGGGAAATAGGTTCCGCCCCGGACCCGCTGTCCGAGACCCCGCTCGACGTCGCAGCCGAAAAGAAGCGGAAAATCCGAGAGGGCGTCGAGCCTCGCGGTGGTCTCCCTGACCTCCTCGATCTCCCCCCGAAACACTATGAACCCGCAGACGCCGAAGTCGCGCACGAGTGCCTCCGCCCGCCCGACCGTCCCGGGATCCCCGAAATCGATTCTAGGCATGACGAACCGCCCCGCCCTTCGGGCGGCCGGGACGTCTTTCGGGGAAAACACCGCGGGATTTTCGTACATGGAGCTAGGCGTGGTTTTTTCCGATCGATATTTTCCCGAGAATGGTCGGGCCGCGGGCCCCCGTGGCCGCGGGCACGTTCGCCCGGTTGGCGCACGCGGTCTCGTTCGCCAGAACGGCGAAGGCGACCGCCTCCTTCGCGTCGACGGGGATGCCGTAGTCGTCCGAGAAAACGAGCGGAACGTCTCCCAGCCTGTCCGCGAGCCTCGAGACCAGAAGCGGATTTCGCGCTCCGCCGCCGCTCAGGATCACCTCGTCCACTTCCGCCGAGGGGTAGACGAATCTCCGGTAGGCGTCCGCTATGGAGCAGGCGGTGAACTCGACCAGGGTGCGCAGAAGGTCCTCGACCGAGATCTCCCCGTTTTCCACGAGAAGGAAATACTCCTCGGCCATGACCATTCCGAAACGCTCCGGGCCGGTTGACTTGGGGGGCTTTCGGCGAAGGTAGAAGTCCCTCATCAGCTCGCGCAGAAGCCCCTCGTCCACGGAACCCTCCGACGCCATGGCGCCGTCCTTGTCGTAGAACATCTCGTCGTCCGAGTCTATGCGCACCACCGAATCGACGAGCGAGTTTCCGGGGCCGGTGTCGAAGGCGATCAGCTCCTCGAACTTTCCGGTGACCAGGGCGCAGTTCGAGATTCCGCCTATGTTCTGGGCTATCACGTTTTTCCCCGCCCCCGAAAACAGGATGAAGTCCGCATAGGGAACGAGCGGCGCCCCCTCTCCGCCCGCGGCGAGGTCCCTGGTCCTGAAATCGGCCACGGTGGTGATTCCCGTCTCCTCGCAGATGACGTCCGGTTCGCCGACCTGGAGGGTGGAGGGGATGTCGAAGTTGAGCGAAGGGGGGTTGTGGAAGATCGTCTGTCCGTGGCTTCCCACGAGGTCCACGTCCGTGGTTTCGAGACCGTTTCTGCGAAGAATCTCGACCACGGCTTCGGCGAACTCGCTTCCGAGCTGGAAGTTGAGGTCGGAGACGTCGGCGGCTTCGAGCGCGCGGGGAGCGAAAAGAATCCCCTTGGCCGTCGGGGAATAGTCCCGGCAGATGAAGTCCTCTATGCGGACCTCGGTGTCCGCTCCCGAGCCCGAAATCGCTACGAGCGCCGCGTCTATGCCGTCCATCGAGGTCCCGGAGCTAAGCCCCACGACCAGTTTTTCCTTCTTCGAGAGCAGGGAGGAAAGCCAGTTCACTTGAGTTCTCCTTGTCCGCCGGACGCCTCGCCCAGGGCCTTTTTCAGAAAGCCGCCGTTTCTCTCGAGCAGCTCGAGGGATTCGCCGAGCGGAAGATTTCTAAGCTTCATCACCGCCGCGGCCTTCACGTTTCCATCGGCCCGGGAGAAAAGCTCCCTCGCCTCGCCTCGCTCGACGCCGCACACGTCCATTATCATTCTCTCGGCCCTGTCGACGAGCTTTTCCGACTTCGGTTGCAGATCCACCATCAGGTTTCCGTAAGTCTTGCCGAGAAGCACCATGGAGGCGGTCGTGATGGTGTTGAGCGCCATCTTGGTGGCCGTACCGGCCTTTAGCCTGGTCGAGCCCACTATGACCTCGGGGCCGCAGAGAAGCGTCACCACGACGTCCGCCGCCGACGCGTCCGTTTCGTTGCAGGCGACGAGAACCGTCGGACAGCCGACGGCCCGGGCGTAGTCGAGCGCCGACGCGACGAAAGGAGTTCCCGCGCTCGCGGCGATTCCGACGAGCGCGTCCCGGGACGAGAGTTTTTTTCCGCGGAGGGCCTCCACGGAAGCCTCGACCGAATCCTCGGCCCCCTCCACGGAACTCCACACCGCGTCGCGGCCCCCGGCCATCACCGCCTGCACCGTCTCGGGGTCCGTTCCGAAAGTCGGCGGACATTCCGCCGCTTCGAGAACCCCCAGGCGTCCGCTCGTGCCCGCTCCGACGAAGAAAACCCTGCCCCCTTCCTTCAGGGAACGGAAAACGACGTCGACGGCCGCCGCGACGGATTCCTTCGCCTTGGAAACGGCGTCGAACGCGGCGCGGTCCTCGCCGTTTACGAGATCGACTATCCGCGCGCGCGGAAGTTCGTCTATGTCGACGGTCCTCGGGTTCGTTCTTTCCGTAATCAGGTGTCCTGTGCTTCGGGTCTTTTCCACGGGGATTATATTATACCGAACGCCGGCGGTTTGATTTTCCCGCCGGACAAGTCTAGACTTACGGGCGACGTACCAAGCGGGTGTAGCTCAGCTGGCCAGAGCATTAGCTTCCCAAGCTAAGGGTCGCGGGTTCGAATCCCGTCGCCCGCTCTTCCGTAATTTTTCCGGGGGAAGCTTGTTTCCCTTCACGCGTCGGGATATTCAACGGTCGCGTTTTCAGATCCGAAAACGCGGCGGTATGGTATTCTTGGTAAGCTCCGTATCGCGAGGAGAGCGAATCAAAATGTTCGACATAGAAATCGCAGGGCAGATGGCCGCCTGGTTTCTGCGTAAAAGTCCGGGAAATTCAATGCCTCACATGAAGCTCATGAAGCTGCTTTACCTGGCCGAAAGAACTTCCATCGAACAAAGAGGCTACCCCATTTTGGGAGACAGGCTGGCGGCCATGCCCTACGGCCCCGTCCTCATCAATACTTTGAACTACATGAAGGGATGCGGACATTCGGACAATGGATGGTCCATGTGGGTGTCGCCGATAAGGAACCACGAAGTCTCCCTGGCAAGAGAATACGAACCGGCGGACCTGGATCTTCTGGGGAACGTGACTCTGGAAATTCTGGCGCAAGTGTGGCGCCGGTTCGGTCACATGAACCAGTGGGGACTCAGCCACTATACTCACAGAAAGTGCAGGGAGTGGAAAAATCCCAAAGATTCTTCTTTTGAAATTACTTACGAGCAGCTTCTTTACGCCCTGGGTTACAGCCGGGAAAAAGCGGGAGAAGCGGCGGCGGAACTTGAAGCGCAAAGAGAAATTGACGAAATCCTCCTTTCATAGTTTCTTTTTTTCTTTCCTGTAAGAAACCCGTTCTTCATCAAAATGTCCTTTATTCCGCAACAAGGCAGCACGCTTATGCTTCCGTCCAGGAAAGGAGCCCATCTGCATTTCGTCCTGACCCCTCCGCTACGCAAGCGAAACATTGAAAGAGTGCTTCTGGTGGGAATAACGTCTACCAAGATCGATCCGGATTTTACGCTGGACGAAGGCGACCATCCCTTCATCAGACACAAAAGCTATATCAATTACCCCAAGGCCAGGATAATGTCGGTAAAAGAAATAGAGCAAGGCATAAAAGCGACGAACAGAGATG
Source organism: Thermodesulfobacteriota bacterium (assembly GCA_965243595.1). Classification (GTDB taxonomy): domain Bacteria; phylum Desulfobacterota_D; class UBA1144; order Nemesobacterales; family Nemesobacteraceae; genus Nemesobacter. The sequence continues at coordinate 551,413 of OZ251569.1, read as the reverse complement.
AAAAGATATCGCCGAGGCAGAAAGCCGAGCCGGAAATCATAAAGCTTGTCTGCAAAGGGCTTTTCGAGTTTGAGGATTCCCCCTCTCGATACAGAAAGATTCTGCAGGGAAGCCTGCCGAAAAAAATGACAGGGCAACCCGTTGTTGTCTTTGCTTCGAATGCAGGCATCTTTCCCCGGCGAAAAATCGCTACAGGCATCTCCGCTGACAGGCGACCTTCAACCGCCTCGTATACATTGTCAAGAAGTTCTTCAAAGGATTCGCCCTGAGTCGCGCGGACGGGAATGGACGGAACTTCCGTCCGGCAGCCTCCTTCCTCCGCTTCGTGAATTACGACCGCGAATTCCATTACCAACTTCCTCGACCCGCGGGAGGAAAAAAGCAGGGAAAAGTCAGGGCTTCCTGTCGAAAACCAGGTGCTTGAGCCCGAAAAAATTCCAGAAAAGCGTCACCGCCATGGGCGAGAGCGCCCCTATGTTGGCCCACACCGTGGGCGAGAGAGAACCGGAGCCGCTGAACTTCGCCACTACCGCCGTCGCCACCGCGACGTTTATGACGAGTCCCACGCCGACCACGCCGAAAAACTTCATGAACTGTCTCGTCCATCCATCGTCCCCCCCGGAGCCGAAAGTCCAGAACCTGTTCCACGCGTAGCCGTTCATGTTGGCGAGAATGAACGACGCGGCCTTGAAAACCGAGTAGAAGACTCCCTCCGTCGCTCCGAAGTGGTACATGAGCAGGTTGAGCACCCCGAAGTCGATCATGAAGTTCGAGACGCTTATGAGCCAGAACCTGCCGAACTGGGCGACCGCCGCCCATCTGCAGAAAAAGCGGAGAAAAAGAAAGGTGGCGACGGGACTCAGAACGAATATCCCCCACTTCACCCCGCCGAGAGAGGCGGCGGACCCGTAGGGAATCTCCATGCGCAGCGTGAACAGGAGAAGCAGCACGAAAACCGCGTTTATCTGGCTTATTACGAAGGAGACCGCGTAGTCGGACCTGGACATGGTTCGAGGCGTGGGAGGCCGCCGGGGCGCGCCGCGGCGCGCCCGGGACCTTTTCGATCGTTTTCCCGCGGAGGTTTCAGTTCACGACCTGATACTGGGGATAGACGAAGCTTCCCTTCATCCACACGGCCCAGGTCGGGTCGGAAAGGGGCTTGAGCTTCGCGAGCGGATGATCCTTCGGGACGTTGAACTTTATCTTCGCTCCTTCCGCGGCGGCCGCCTTGCCGTTCCACGGAATCGGATACTTCACCACCTTGCCGCCGAGAAGTCCGAAGTAGTTGAGGTGGCCTCCCCCCATGGGACCGTATTCCCCGACCTTGGCGGTGCTCTCTATCAGGGTCTTTCCGCCCGCCGCGAGCTTCGCTACGAGCGCCCCGTTTTTAACCTCGGTGGTGGTCGCGCCGTCCGTGACGGTGGCCGGAATTCCGGCGGCCAGGGCGAACTTCCTCATCTTGGGAGAGCTGTTGAAGTAATGGACGAAGTACCTTCCCGGATAGGTCACGTCGGGGGCGCCCATCACGTAGGAGTCGTCCCCGTCTATCTCTATGGTGAGATAGGTGAGGGTGTAGGCTCCGAACCCCGAGGTCTGGTCGGCCCGGGGAACCGTGTACATGTTGATCACCACGTGGTTGTTCGGGTGGGGCTTGAGGCCCGGGGGAAGAAGCGACTTGAGCGTCGCGGGGTCCGCCTTGTAGGCCGCGATGAACATGTCCGCGCCCACCACGAGCTGCGGCCCCGGCAGCGGGTCGGGCGTCGCAGGCGAATCCTGCGCGAGCGCGCCCGGCGAAACCGCGAAGAGAACCGCGAGCGCGAATAAGACGGAAAACATTCTTGTCTGCATTTCCAAACTCCTCCTTAACGTTGTTTCATCCGATATTGTAGCACCCAAAGGCGGGAACAATCAACCCCGGGCGGAAAAGCTCAGTTCGACTCCGGGGCGGAGCCGCCCTCGCGAAGCGCCCGCTTCTCCCTCTCCTCTAGCATGTAGCGCACGGCGGACCTCACGAATCTGTTTCTCTGCGCCTCTCCCAGAACGCCCTTGAGCGCGTCGTGGACCGAGGGGTCGACGACGAGAGCCCCGAGGGTGCCTTCCCCCTGGCTTATCGACTCCGATATGGACGCGAGGTTCGAAAAAAGCGCGTGCATGTCCGAGGAGAACTTCTCGTCGGAAAACGAGTGGACTATCTTGTTGAGATCCCTCGAAATGCTCGTGAGGTTCGATATGAGCTCTTCGGACTGGCTGATTATCTGCTGCATCTCGGGCGAGGTGTAGCCCCGTATGACGGAACCGTCGCCCGCAAGCCCCAGGCCCGGCTCCTTTCCGGGAATGATCTCCACGTACTTCGCCCCCAGAAGCCCCTCGGTCCTTATCGTCGCGAGAGAGTCCGGGGAGATGAGGTCGAGCGCCTTTCGGTGAACGGAAATCACCACCTGCACCTTTCCGAGGTCCGGGTCGTCGGAGAAGCGTATGGAGGAGACGGTTCCGACGCCCACTCCCGAGAGTCTCACGTAGGCGCCTTCGAGAAGTCCCGCGGTGTTGTCGAAGTAGGTCCTCACCGTGTGCTCCTTCTCGAAAAGCTCGTCCTGGCCGCTTATCGTGAACACCCCGTAGACGAAAATCGCCAGGGACGCGAGAACGAATATCCCCACCTTGGTCTGAACCGATCTTTCCTTCTTCATGACGGCGGCTCCCGAAGCGCGCGGGCTCCCTTCCCCGTATTTTACCGGCAAACCCGCCCGTTTGTAAGCCGGGAATTGAAAATCCGAAACTCTGTGATACCTTCAATGCCCGGGGTGCGGAGGGGGACGCGTCCCGTCTCCCCCGCGAGCCCTCCGCCGCGGACCTTACGCGGAAAAATCCCGAGACCCGGAGGAACTTCCAAGGTGCCGAAAATACGAAGGGCGGTCGTAAGCGTCCACGACAAGACGGGGATAGAGGAGCTGGCCCGGGGGCTCTCGGGTCTCGGGGCGGAGATTCTCTCCACCGGGGGCACGGCCGCGGCGCTTCGCGCGGCGGGAGTGGCGGTGCGCGAGATATCGGAGTTCACGGGATTTCCCGAGATACTGGGCGGGCGGGTGAAGACCCTCCACCCCAGGATTCACGGGGGACTGCTGGGAATCCGCGGCGACGAGGTCCACGAAAGGGAGATGGCCGAAAACGGCGTGGAGCCCATAGACATGCTCGTGGTGAACTTCTACCCGTTCGAGGAAGTGGCCGGAAGGGAGGACGCGGACTTCGCCGAGGCCGTCGAGAACATAGACATAGGGGGGCCGGCCATGCTTCGGGCCGCCGCGAAGAACCACGAATCGGTGACCGTTCTCGCCCGCCCCGAGGACTACGGGGCCGCGCTTCGGGAACTGCGGCGAAACGACGGGGAGATCTCGGCGGAAACCAACCTGCGCCTCTCGGCCGAAGCGTTCTCCATGGTGTCGCGCTACGACGCGGCGATAGCGAACTACATGTCTTCTGCGGCCGCGGGGGAAGGAGAGGAGGGGTTTCCGCGGACCCGCACGCTTTACTTCGAGAAGAGGACGGACCTCCGCTACGGGGAGAACCCCCACCAGCGGGGGGCCTTCTACGCGGAAACGGGCCTCGGGGAATCTCACTGCGTGGCGAGCGCGAGGCAGCTCCAGGGAAAGGAGCTCTCGCTCAACAACATATACGACGCGGATTCGGCCTTCGAGCTGGCGAGGGAATTCGAGCGGACGGCCTGCGTCGTGGTGAAGCACAACAATCCCTGCGGGGTCGCGTTCGGGGCGACTCCCGCCGAGGCTTTCCTCGGGGCCAGAAGCTGCGACCCGGAAAGCGCGTTCGGGGGAATAATCGCCTTCAACGCGCAGGTGGACGAAGATGCCGCGGCCGAGGTGGCGAAGATGTTCGCCGAGGTGGTGGTGGCCCCGTGGTTCTCGGAGAAGGCTCTCGAGGCGCTTTCGGAGAGAAAGAACCTGCGGGTTCTCGAAACCGGGGGCACGGACCTCGGGCGGGCGGGCGGCTACGACCTCAAGAAAGTCACGGGAGGAGCCCTCATACAGCAGAGCGACAGGAGCGGCAGGCTAGATTTCTCGAAGCTCGGGGTCCCGACCGAAAGAAAGCCCTCGGCGCAGGAGACCGCCGATCTCGAGTTCGCGTGGAAGGTCTGCAAGCACGTGAAATCGAACGCCATAGTGTACGCCAGAGACGGGCGGACGGTGGGCATCGGGGCCGGGCAGATGAGCAGGGTGGACTCGGTCAGGATAGCGGCCATGAAGGCGCGGGAGCCGACCGGGGGATGCGTTCTCGCCTCCGACGCCTTTTTCCCGTTCAGAGACGGCGTCGACGAGGCGGCAGGGGCGGGCATAACCGCTATAGTCCAGCCCGGGGGGTCGGTCCGCGACGAGGAGACCGTGGCCGCGGCCGACGAGCACGGCATGGCGATGGTGTTCACCGGGATGCGGCATTTTCGGCACTGAGGTTCCGTCGCGTTTCAGGAACGAACTCGCGGGACATGACAAAAACACCGAATGTCTGACTGCGCCTATATCTTTCTCGACGAGTCGGGAAATTTCGACTTCAAGCCGGGCGGAACGCGTTACTTCGTCATGACGAGCGTCAGCATGCTCCGTCCATTTCCGATATGCGAAGCGCTGGATTCTTACAAACACCACTGTTTGGAGGACGGGCTGGACCTTGAGTATTTTCACTGCGCCGAAGACAGCTGGCGGGTCCGCGAAAGCGTATTCGACAGGATCGCCGATCACCTCGGGGAAATACGCATCGACTGCCTGGTGGTCGATAAATCTGAAACGGACCCGGGGCGGGGCGGAGAAAAACGTCTCTATCACGAAACACTGACTCGTCTGCTCAAAGACGTCGTTCCCAGAGAATGGAAAGCCGGCGCGGAGAAAATCGTCGCGATCACCGACACCATTCCGGTGAAAAACCCGAAAAAGGCCATCGAGAAAGGAGTAAAGAATTCACTGGCCGAAGACCTGCCCGGAACCGTAAAGTACAAGATACTGCACCATTCTTCGCGTTCGCACTACGGGCTTCAGGTAGCGGATTACTGCTGCTGGGCGATGTTCAGAAAATGGGAAAGAAAAGAAACGCGCTACTACGAACTCGTAAGTGACGCACTGCGAAGCGAAACGCACGCTACGGAAAAAAACGAGGAGACAAAAAAACGACCTCCCCGACTACTCCGTCGCCGGAGAGGCCCCCCTGGGGCCTTGTCATCGGGGAGGAACCTTTGTGAACAGTTTAACTCCCGCGCGCGCGGAATTCAAGTGGGCGTGAAGCAGCGGAGACGGCAACGAGGCGACGCGCACCGTCCCGAGGTTTCATGCGATTCGCAGGATTTCATGATAGATTAACAAAATACGCCGCGGAAAGGTTGCAGGGGCAGGATATGAACCGAAATCAATCTAGAGAACGCGGGCGGCGGAATTTTTCTTTCCGGCAACCGTTTGCGGGAAAAGCGAAAAAAGTTCCTGTTCCGCGTTCCAGCAAGACGAGAGCAGACGCAAATGCCGAACGGCAAAAACGGCAGAATCTTTCTTAACAGGGCTTTCTGCAAGGGAAACACGGGAGCGATGTGCTTTCTCCTCGGGAAATCCGCGAACGCGCCGGCCAAGTACGGCACCGAACCCGTTCACATGGCTTCGCTTGAAGGGAACGAGGAAAAAGTGTCTTCCCTGGTGAAGGCCGGAGCGGAGGTCAACGCCGAAAACAGGTACGGGGGAACTCCTCTCGATTTCGCTTCGATCGCGGGACACGCGCAAACGGCGGCTTTCCTCGTAAAGGCGGGAGCCGACATGACCGCCAAGGACGAAATCGGCACGACCCCCCTCCACTTCGCTTCGTACAGGGGAAACACGGAAGTCGCCGGGATTCTCATAAAGGCGGGGGCGAGAGTGGAAGCCGAAGACGAAACCGGCACGACCCCGCTTCACGACGCCTCGATCGCGGGACACGCGCAAACGGCGGCCTTTCTCGTGGAAGCGGGAGCCGACGTGAATGCGCGAAACAAGAGCGGATGGACCCCCCTTCACGCCGCCGCGCACAAGGGAAGGGCGGAAACGGCGGCTTTCCTCGTAAAGGCGGGAGCCGACGTCGACGCCAGGGACGAAAACGGCCGGACTCCCCTGAGCGTCGCCCTGCGCAGGGGAAGAACCGGGGCCGTGCGCGTTCTGATAGAAGCCGGAACGGACGTGAATTCCAGGGACGACGAGGGCGACACCCCTCTTCACCACGCTTCGCGCAAGGGCATGGCGGATGTCGCGGAAATTCTCCTGGGGTCGGGGAGCGACATCGAAGCCAGGGGAAAAAACGGCCTGACTCCTCTTCAGGCCGCCCTGTTCAGGGGGAAGCATCGGGCCGCCGACGTTCTCATAACGGCGGGGGCGGAGGTGAACGTCGAAGACGAAAGCGGACGGACACCCCTCCACTACGCCCTGTTCGGGGACAGGCGCCGGACGGCGCTCCTCCTGATGGAGAAAGGGGCGGATGTCGGCGCCAGAAGCAGAACCGGAAAGACTCCCCTCTACTACGCTTCATACGCGGGAAACGCGCAAGGAGCGGAAGCGCTGATAGAAAAGGGAGCCGACGTGAACGCCGGAGACGAAAGCGGCCGGACCGCCCTTCACGCGGCCGCGTCAGAAGGAAACCCGGAAGTGGCGTCTCTTCTCCTGACGCGGGGAGGCGACGCGAACACCAGAAACAGGGACGGTCTCTCTCCCCTGGACATCGCAAAGGAAAAACTCGACAGGGAAATGTGCGAACTGCTGGAAACCGCGTAGCGGCGGAAACCGCACGATTTCCGGAGCCTTTCGAAATGGACGCTTTCCGAATTCCCGACAGAATCAGGACCAGAATAGCGGAGCTTTCAAAAATCGCTCTCGAGGAAGCGGAGGAGGGACAACTGCCGCTTTCGGACGACTCCCGCAGGGAACTTTTCGACTTTCTCCGCGACCTCGCGGCGCGGGGATTGGACATGATTCCCAGCCTGTTCCTGACGTACAGGGGAAACCTAAAAGCGAAGTGGCGCCGTTCTCCCGACGAGAGACTCGCTCTTGAATTCCTGGGCAGGGACCGCATGAGATTCGTGTTTTTCCGTCCGGATCCCGGCTCGCCGGGCAAGGTGCTGAGAATTTCGGGAAGCGGAGCGGTGTCGGGCTTTCTCGACGACCATCCCAGAGCCGCGGAGTTTCTGCGAAGCCTTGCGGAGGCGTCGGAAACCCGGTCTTGCGGTTAGTGATGACGGCGGCGGAGAAACGCCAGACGCGAAACGAAGGAGCCGTCCATTCCCCCGCGGGCGACTCTTTTTCCAACCTGGAAAGATTGCAGGAGAACATCCCGGGAGACGCTTCAGTAATGGGAAGGAACGGCCGAAACCGTGAAAGAAAAAACCTTCGTCGCGTCTTGGTCCAACCGCTACGGTCAGACGGCCCGCGGTAGTTTTCAACGGCCTTCATTCGACACTCATAGGCGGCCAAAGGTATCCCGAGTTCGGCGGTTTAGAGTTGCAACATACTGACATTACAGGATTTCATTTTTCATGAGACACTACAAGAGGCCGTTTTTCGCGCTTCGCAAACATTGGGAAACAATACGGGCACCCCAACAGAAATCCTTGGCGCAAGCGGGGGGATATTTACCTGCCGGATAACGGAAAGATATTTTCGGTGCAGCAAAAAAACTCACTCCAGCTCAAGATAAGCCTCCGCCTCCGACCCCTCCATAACCACGGAGTTGCTCTCGAGTATCGTCCCCTTGGCCCGCTCAAGCTCCGAAAGAGCGACGTTGTAGTCGACAACGGCCCTTATCTCCCCCGCCTCGGCCCGTATGAGGTCCCTCTGCGCCTCGAGCACCTCCCTGGTGGTGGAAAGTCCGGCCTTTAGCTTCTCCTCCTCGTTTCCGAGCACCTCCCGCGCGAGCTTCACCGAAAGCGCCGCGGCCTCGACTCTCTTTTGCCCGTCGCGCACGTCCCGAACGGCGTTTCTCACCTCGAGGCGCACGGCGTCCTTCCGCTTCTCGTAGTTCACCACGCTCCTGTCGAGATCCGCCCGGGCCCTCGCGTACGCCCCCCGCGCCGCCCTGTTGAAAAGCGGAAAGCTGAAGGTTCCCGTAACCCTCCAGTCGGGAAACCTGCGGTCAACGAGATTGGTGAACGCGTCGGAAGGGTCGTTGAAGGGAAGCGGACCCGCGGGGGCTTCGTCCTGCGGGCCGAACACTATCCTGCCCGGGTTCTCCTCCCCTCCCACTCCCACGTAGTCGACCCTCCCCTCGACCGAGAGGCGGGGAAGCCTCTGGCGGGAGCGGAAACGCTTGAGCGCCTCGTTTCTCTCGACCTCCTCCCGCGCCCTCGATATCTCCGGGCGCTTTCCGAGCGCCTGCTCGAGAGCCAGGGACTCGGAGACCTCGACGTAGGGCGAGGCGGCGACGTCGGCCGTCTCTATCTCCTCCCCGAGAGGAAGGGCGAGGCGGTTTTTGAGAACGTCCTTCGCCCGCTCGAGCGCGTTTTCCGAACTTATCAGCGTCACCCGCCGCGCCGCGGTCTCCGACATCGCCTGCGTGAGAGCCACCCTGGGAAGAACCCCGACCTCGACCTGCGTTCTGGTTCTGCGCTCGAGATCCCGCGCGAGCTCGAGGGCCTTTCGCTCAAGCTCGAGGTCCCGCCGCGCGGCGGCCACGTTCCAGTAGTCCCTCTCCACCTCGTGAAGAGTCCTCGACACCACGCGCGAGAACTCGTGGACCGACATGTTCCTGTCCCGCCTCGAAACCGCGACCGACACACCATTCGAACCCAGGGGAAAGCCGCGGAGAATCTCCTGCCCCACGCTGAACCCCAGAGAGGCGTTCCAGGAAGGAGAGAGAGACTCGAGCGGGGAGTCGGTCTCGGTTCTCCTGGCGTCAAGGTCGTAGAGCCTGTAGAACGTCCCCGTGGGGAGCCTTCCCGAAAGCTCGCTTCCGAAGGCGAAGACCTTGCGCCTCTCCCGCCCGTCCTCTATGAGGGTGCTGTTGGTGGGAATCTTCGCGTCCCTGTAGGAGGATGTGAAGTCGAGCACGGGGTCGAAGGCGCCTTTTTTTTCCCGCAGGTCGCCTCTGGCGGCGGCGACGTTGCTCATCTCGATTCTCACGTCGCGGTTGTTCTCGAGGGCGAGCATCTTCGCGCGCTCCAGGGTGAGCTCGAGGCCGCCCGCCGACGGGGCGAGAAGAAGCGCCGCCGCCGAAACGAAAAGGATGTGGAGTTTTCTTCGCATCGGAACGGTGGAAGTTTACCGAAAAATCCTTCCGATTGCAGGGATGAAAGAGTCTGCGGGAAAACAAACTCAACGGAAGAAAAAGAATCCGGGGCGCCGGGAAGGTTTTCCGGCGGAGAAAGCGGACGCGGCGGCGCCTGAGCGGATATCCTGGCCCGTGAACAGGAGCCCGGTCAGAGACGCGCGACGCATCCCCGCCGACGCGAACGACCATCGACTCGCCGTAGCCCATGCCGATCAGCGAAACCTCCGCGACGTCCGGAGGCGGAGCGTCGTTCAGCTTTCCAGACCCAGAAAGTCGATGAGACTCCGGGCGCGCTCCTCGATGCGCCGCAGATCGGCCGGCGTCCGGCCCGGCAGCCGCCTGAACGCCATGCGTCCGAATAGCTCCCACCGGCCACTGCGAAGCGCCCGGCCCGTCGTCAGGTAGAACACCGCGCCCGGACGAAGCAGTTCCCTGTCGTCGTCCGAAACGTCCTCGATCGGAATCTCCGCGGTTTCGCTCGGATAGATTTCGCCGGCAGTGAGGTCGCACAGCCGCGCCGTGAAGATTCCCTCGTCCTCGCACACCTCGTCGACGACGCCCTCCCAGTCCTGAATGATTTCTTCGAACCGTTCGGACGGCTTCTCTTCGGGCATGTCTTTTTTCTCTTTCATCTCGCCCTTCCGCTTCAGCGAAAAAGCCGGAATTTCCACTCTCGATCAGTTCTTCGAAGCCGTGGCGAAAATCGAAAACCCGCGGAGATTCCGCCCTACACCATCTACACGAGGTCCAGACGCACCTCGCGCCCGACCGCCGAAGCGGCCTTGCACAGGGTCGCGAGAGTGACAGACCCGTCTCCCGCGTCCAGAAGGCGGTCGAGAGTGCCGCGGCCGGCTCGCATCCGCCGCGCCATCTCCGTCTTCGTAATGCCGTCCCGTTTCATCTCGGCGGCGATCCGGCGGGCAAGCACGCGCTTGAGAGCCGCCACGGTGACTTCTTCCCTGATGCCTTCTTCGTCAAGCCAGCTGTCAAAAGACATTCCCTTGTTTTTTCGTTTCATCGGACCGTTCCTCGCGCCTTCGAGTTCCAAGACCGCAGACTCGAACAGGAACAACGCGAAAACGAAATATTTAAAGCACCCTCGATCCAGACGGACAGACCGCCGCGTCCATCGGGGAAGAACCGTCGGCCGCGGCCGTATCGCGACTGCAGGGGAGTCCGCTTCGGGGAAAAGCAAAAGAGCCTTTTTCAGCTTATGAAATATCTTGCGGCCCCGCTTACCGCAAGGGCTATGACTACAGAAATACCGTAGACTTTCATTTCGTTGCGATGCATCCGCTCAGTCAGCCTGTCAATCTTGTTTTCAATCTTGTCGAACTTATTGTCGATCCCGTCGAACTTGTTGTCAATTTCCTGGTTCCTGGTTTTGTAATCGCTCTTAAACTCCTTGATTTCCCTCTCCAGGTTCTTTTCTATGCTCTTTATGTTCCGTTCCAAGCTCTTTATATTCTGCAGAACAATCTCAAGCGCGGCGGTTTCCATCTTTTCTATCCTTGCTCAGACAACTCACTGGTAATTGTAAACCATTATGCGCAAACCCAGCCTTCCGCTCAAGGGTCGAAACACGCCCGACGGCGGTTTTTTCCTACGGGTTGTCCGGTCAAGCCGCAAGACGCTTCAGGCCTTCCCGCAAACGGATCGATCTCTTATCCGAACTTCGCCGAAGAAGACGCACCGCTTTTCCACTCGCTGTACTGCTTGTGAAGAACCTGAGTTTTTTCGGGCAGAAAAGGCTCGATTCTCTTCATGATGTCGTCAAGGCTCTTTTTCGCGTCGGACAGCTTTTTCGACCGCTCTTCGGGCATGTCCTTCTTCTCTTTCATCTCGTCCTCCCGCTTCAGCAAGAAAAGCCGGAATTTCCACTCTCGACCAGCTTCGAAGCCGGGGCGGAGATCGGTATGTCGCTTGTTTCCCGGAGCACTTCGGACCGGCCGGGCGTTGCCGCCTGTTCTCGGACACGGCTGAAAAAATATCTCGCCGGCGTGCTGTGCGCGCCCGCGAGACTGTCAATCTGCTTGAGGAAAGACGGCTGGGCGAGAGAGCGCGTCGCACTCCAGCTCCCGTCATCCGGATGCTTGAAAAAACTGCGATGCAACGACTCGAGACTCCGGCCGCCAGCGCTTCCGACATCGCTCCCACTGTTCTTCCCGTTGTTCACGGTTTCTCTCCTCCTCGGAATAACGTACACGCCAATTCGGGCTTCGCCAATTCGTGTTTCCGGTCTTTTTCCGATTCCGGCCCCGGATACCGATCCCGGTCAAGCGGAGTCTTCATCTTCCGCCACGCACATCAGATGTCTCCTCCCGATGAGCCCGAGAGAGCCGCGGACGGACGGCACCGAGGAGGCTTTCGGGCGCATAACGTTCATCCGGCACGTCAGGACGGCCGAAGACATGGCGCGCGTGGAGAGAAAAGCGCAAAGTCTTACAGAATTCCTGGGTTTGGAAAGCTGAACAAAGCTCGGCTCCGTCAACCTTGACGGGAGAGTTGTTCTTTCCCGCCGACCAGAAGACGGCACCGCCCTTCGCGGATTCTTCGGACGAACCCCCGCGCGTCGGAAAAATAGTTCCTGAAGGCAATCCTCACTCCTCCGTTCCCGGCGGCTCTCACCAGCACCACGTCCCCGCACAGCCTCTTCGCTTCCAGACAGAAAAGCGCTTCGAGAGCCCTCGCGGCGGAAGAAAAGCCCCGCATCGCAGGCCCTCCTTCCCGAAACTCGAGAATCACGTTTTCGCGCGCGGGGACATCTTCGGCCGCCGCCCGAAGCCCTTCCAGCATGGGCAGAAGACCGAGCTCCGAATCGAGCCGGTCGAATCCCCGGACCACTTCCGCGTCGCCCAGGTCCGCGAGACACGATCTTTCGTTTTCGAACGCCCGGGCGAGTATCTCGCTCGCACAGCGGAAAATCTCGAGGAATCCGCGGTCTCCGCGACCGAATTTCGGCAGGCTGTCGGTGACGAATCCGACCACTTCGACGGCCGTGGCCCAGTCGTGCTGAACGCGCGTGCGGTACTGGACTTCGACCAGCAGTTCCCCGCGCATCGGTCCGGATCCGCAGAAATAGACATCGTGCACGCCCCTGTAGCCGCTCGGTTTGGGAGACTTTACGTAGTCGTATCTGTCGGGGGCGTTTTTCAGTTCGTGGGTAAGTCTCGAACCGAGCATCTTCGCACGGAATTCGCACAGGTCGTCCATGCTCTCGAAAATCAGCCTGCACCCCGCGACGTCGTTCATCTGGGAGAGCTTCATCCGCGGCAGTCTCCTGAGCTTGTCGACGATGGTGCGCTCGCGCTTGTAGCGCTGGGCGACGATCACGTTTCCGTCCCCGACGCGGTTTCGGAGAATCCTGTAAAACGCGTGCAGAACCGGTCTGTGCGCGGCGCGCCAGGTACGCAGAACCTCCATGTCCTCTTCCGTCCGCCCGCCGCGGCGCAAAGCGTCGCCCGCGGCGTTCACGCGCGCCTTCGAACCGCCGGGGTAGAAAGGTTTCTGGTCTGAAGTCATTGACGTCTCTTTCGATTCACCCGCTCGCGCCTGGCTCATTTTGAACAGTTTAAAAATAAAGAGCGAGAGATTGCAAGGGGTTGCGAGACAGGAAAATCCGTGTGGCACTACATTCCCGCTTCCGCTCGATGCGGTGAACCGACCTGCAGACTGCTACTCGGGCCGTCTCGGCTTTCAATCCCGAACCGTTCCGACTCTCACCGTCCTTGCATCGTATGACGCCGGGAATTCCGTTCGCTTTCTCCCCGGGCAACCATGTCCAGAGCATCGTTGGACGCTACGAACCAGTCTCCGTCTTTTTTGATCGAGCAACGCAGAAGCAGGTGAAATTCCGCCGGGCATCTCTTCGTGACACGCACATCCTGACCGATTACAGATTACTGCATCCGCCGGAAGAAAATCAAGCCAGGATTCTCCCCCGACTCTCCCGTCTTTCGACGGCACGGCGGCCGCGAGCGGCGCCCGGTTCGTTTCGCGTCGCAACCACGAGAACGTTAACGCTATCTGTCGTCAATCACGTATGATAAATTTCAGACATGAAACTCACGCCTCAGCAATACGAGCGGATCAAGGATTTGCTGCCCCGCCAGCGCGGCAACGTAAAGATGAGCAATCTGGATTTTCTGAATGCCATACTCTACGTGGCCGAAAGCGGGTGCAAGTGGAGAGGACTGCCGAAACGTTTCGGCAACTGGCACACCGTCTATACCCGCATGAACAGATGGGCGAAAAAAGGTGTCCTCGACCAGGTGTTCGCCGAACTGCAGCGGCAGGGAATCGTCCGCGTGAAGGTCAATGAATTCGCGACCCGGATCTATGTCGTCCGCGGCGGAAGGTCGCAGGAGCATGCTGGGAATTCCTCCCCAGAGAAAGACGGTTTCTCCGCTTGCCTGGAGCTGCGCGACAACCTTCGGGAACCGGGGAGCGGCTTGTCCGAAAAAGAAATCGAAGACAGGATAAGACCCCGAATCGAGGAACTCAGAGAGGCCGCTCTCGAGGAAGAATCGGAGGGACAGCTGCCGTTGTCAAACGATTCCTACCGGGGACTGGCTCGGTTTCTGAACAAAATCGTCCATATGGGCATGTATCTGGTTCCCGAGCTGGACCTGACCTATGAGGGAAACATCAGGGCTGAGTGGGAATCTTCCGACGAGGAGTTTCTCATACTGGAATTTGTGGACTTCTTCCGACTGAAATTCGTGTTTTTCTATCCCGACTCCCTTTCTTCCAAAACACTCAGGACTTCGGGCGACGGTTCGGTGTCGGATTTTCTCGACCACCATCCCAAGGCCATGAAGTTCCTGCGGGATCTCTGCCGAAACCTTCGGGAACTGAGAAGCGGCTTGTCCGAAAAAGAAATCGAAGACAGGATAAGACCCCGAATCGAGGAACTCAGAGAGGCCGCTCTCGAGGAAGAATCGGAAGGGCTGGGGCAACTGCCGCTTTCGGGCGATTCCTACCGGGGGCTGATCGACTTTCTGAAGCGGGTTTTCGATTCGGGCATAGAAGCGGTTCCCGGCCTGGCCTTGACATACGAGGGAAACATCGTGGCGGAATGGGAATCCTCTCCGGACGAAGTGCTCTCCCTGGAATTTCTGGACTCATCATCCTTGAAATTCGTATTCTTTTATCAATGCTCCGATCTTGCGGACAAGATACTGAGAATTTCAGGGAGCGGATCGGTGTCGGGTTTTCTCAACTGCAACCCTAACGCCCTGAAATTCCTGAGGAGCGTCGGCGTTGCCAGCTGACCCGATTCCGGACGACAGCGACACAGCTCGCTACGCCGGCTCTTCCAAGATTGACGACAACGGCCGTATTAGCCGGGCCCCGTTCGCCTGAGAAGCCCCCGGGAGGAGCATTTGTCCGTCTTCTGCCTCGACATGATCAAGGGCGACGACGTCTCGAGCCGAATCGAATATCTGAAGAAAGACATGCCGCTTGCCTCCAGTCCCGACGGGGAACTGGGCATCATCAACGTCGGACACATGAAGAAGCACGGGGAGGCAGAAAGCGCGGACGACAGAAGGCTCAGCGCGACTCACGAACCGGAGGCGAACCCCGAACATCCCGAGCTTAACCGCGATTACCACTGCGGCGTTCGAGGCGTGAAGTACGACAACGGCGTAATAGAGAGTCTTCTGGCGGAATGCATCGGGGAATGCTATCCGATTTCGGACGAGCCGGGATAAGGTGCCGAACGATTTTCCCCGATGGAGTTATAATCAAATTTGGTGTATGGGGAAGAAATCAAGCGCCAGACGAAAAGTTTTAAAGATGGACTGATCGAGGTATCGGCTTCAAAACTCCAAATCAGCTATTCCTCGGCGCCGTGTCCCCTGGTCAAGAGACTCAAGTCTGATCACGCCGTGATTGTCCGCGATGTCGACTGGCAGGAGAAAAACTGGGGCACTCATCGGGACCTCTACGTGGCGTTGACGCGCGGTTGCAAAAGCGTGACGCCGACTGAAACCGCGTATTGAAACCAGAGAGGTCGCGGAACCGGTAAAGACTCCCCGCGCCGAGTCGACAGGTCCTTTGCGGCAACCTTCAGAAATCCCTGCCTAACCGCAAGCCGTCTCTATTTTCCTCCAGAGCCGAAGGCCTCGCGGGCATCTGGTTCCACGTCCTGCCATCGAGAACTCACCCCCGCCGCTTCTTGAACACTCCTCCCCACTGCTTGAAGAAAAAGGGAACCCCGCTCTCCGCGCAGCCGTCCCGTATGTCCCTCACCCAGTCGGCCTCCATGGGTCTCGCTCCCGGCCCCGATTCCCCGCCGACTATGACCCAGTCGACGCCCGAAAGATCGATCCCGGGAAGCGGCCCCAGCAGCGGTTCCAGGGAAAGGAACTTCACGCAGGCGCCCGTGTCCGCAATCGCGTCCAGACGGCCCAGCCATCTTTCGGACTCCACGCTCACGCCCAGCCAGACGTTCGGCGTCCACCGAAGCCGGGCGCCGAGCCGCAGGACCCGCTCCGGCCGCTTGGTGAGCACCTGGAACGTATGCTCCCGCGCCCGGCTCATCACGTCGAAAACCGATTCCACGAACTCCGCGGGGACGGCTTCGTGAAACAGGTCGCTCATCGAGTTGACGAAAACGAGCCTCGGCTTTTTCCATCCGAGCGGCTCCTTCAGGGCATCTTCGTGGAGGGCGACTTCGAACCCGCGACGGTATTTCTCCACTCCCATCGCCCGCAGGCGCCCGGCCATCCGTTCCGCGTAGCAGTGTTTGCAACCGTCGCTTATCTTCGTGCAGCCCGTCACAGGATTCCAGGTGACTTCGGTCCATTCTATGGAGGAACGCGAAGACATCGTTATATGTGCCCCAGAATATGTTCAGCGATTTTTTTCGCGGGACCGATTCCTCTTTCGTTGCCGACGCAGAACAGGAATTCGAACAGCTCCGAGTTGTTCGAGTTTTTCAAAGGGCAGGACTCTCGAAGGAACCTGTCGCCGAAAAGCTCCCCGAGCTTATCTTTGTAGATTTCCACAAGCCCGCTGACGCCGTGAGTCCGTTTGTACTCTTTAACTCCGAACAGGTGCAACTGCGGGTTCTTGCCGTAAAGATTTTTCCAGCTGTCGTCGCCGTATACCTTGTTCAACTTCTCGACCCACGCCTCGCTGATGTCTCCAGGCTTTCTGGATATCGGCAGCATGCGCGAAACCGCGGACGTCGGAAAGAGAATCCACGTGTCGAGCGCATTGAAGCCCGCTATCTTTTCAACGGTCGACCACCGAACCTGAGTTGCGAACGGATCCAGAAAAAGCACGCCCCGCCAGTTGCCCCAGTTCTCCGTCATGCCGACCAGAAACTCGTTCGCCTCTCGGTTTTCTATCCTGATGTTTCTGCCGGGGTTTTCCCTCTCGACCTCCCGCAGCTTCTCGCACCTGCCGGTATCCCGTTCAACGAAAACCAGCTTGTCAAACGGCTTGTTCTCAATTCCCACAGCTATCTTCGCCGAACCGGGTATGAATTCCTGTACAAACCCCCGATAGTCTTCCCGACGCAGTTCCACGGAACCCGTGCCGGCGAACGCGTCGATGTACATCAGGTCGAACCGCTGACCTTTCAGCGCGGTGGTGTAGGCGTCCAGATATTTTTCCAGTATATGGCACTTCGAAATTCCTCGTCCGCGACTTCGAAACGCGGTTCCGCCAAGACGGCCAGAGCCGGTTGCAGTGCCAGTTTCCGCGTCGCTTCGTCCTCGGCGACGTAAATGCTCGCCGGAGGGGTCTTGTTCACCCCGTAGGGAAGACGGCATTCTTCGAATGTTTCGGCGATGTCGTTGACGAATTCCGGAGGACACTCCTGATGGGCGATGATCCCTTCAATCAGGTCGAGGAGTTCCTCGGGCGGTAACGCATCTTCGTCGGAACCGCATATAAGGTCTTTGTATTCCCGAAGAAACCTGTTGTAGGAAGGTGAGAACGTATCCAACGTCAATTCGAAAGATTCGTCATACAGGTATGCAAGGATGTCGACCCATGGGTCATCCACCTTCTTATATTTAAAGAAATCTTCGTTGTAGCTCCAAACCCATCTCACAGACTCATACAGCTTGTTCCATATCCGTTTTCGAGCTTTCTCGCTGATTTCCCCCGGCTTCACGGGTTCGGGAATTCCCTTGAAACCGTATCTCTGGGAAAATCTTAGTCTATGGCGGTCAGGATTGCTCTCAGGCATGGAATTGTTCCTGCTGTAAAAGTCTTCCGATTATCGTCTCAGTCTACAGCAATCTCTACATTAAAGCCACAAGACCGACGGTTTGCGCTTCTTGCCAAGGTGCGTCCCGCACGGGAAATTCCTCACGTTCTTCCGTCAAGGTATCGGTTGCACTTCGGCCGGCCGCGACTTTCAACCGAAGAGTATCCAAACGGCGGTCCGACACGTATCCGGCCATATGACTGGGCAGAGAGCTTTCCATTATGGATGGAACAGACGAAAACCGCGGGCGCGTCCTTGACCCAAAGATGCCGCCGCGGCCGGAAAACTTTCCAGACGATATATTTTCGGGACTCTTTGACTCGCGCGTTGTCCAGAGTAGCTTATTCCGCAATCTTCGTTCGGACCGGAATTCCGCATCAAGCAAAATGAAAGATTTTCTGGTAATCAACACCGCGACAAACGCCATAGACTCTCTTCTCCGTGCCGAGGAATTTATCAGGCGAGTCGAGAGCGAGGGGAACCCGTTTCTCTGGAAGTGGATAATCATCTGCCTGCATCATTCCCTCTACACTTTCTCCATAATCGTCGCCGCGGGAACGAACAAGATAAACGTCGCGGATTTCAATAAAAAGCATATGAAAAAAATGTTCGTTGAAGCCGAAGACGAAACGACGGGCAAAAAAACTGATCAGCTTGATTATGACTGGATTGTCGACAACATACACTCCGTAAGACTCGTCGATTTTCTAAAAGCCGTAAAACGCGCCTGCGCGGCAAAACCGTTTGTTCATTCCAGACCTCTGGAATTAACCGGCAGCCAAAAGAATTCCATTCTTTACCTGCGCGACCGCAGAAACGAGCTTGAGCATTTCGAACCCAATTGAGTCTGTCGGACTTTGCTAACGGACGAGGCAGATTAGCCTGATTGGAGCTGTTTGACATCGAGAACCAGTCGTTTTGTTCAAGACGGCGTGATACCTTGGCAGTATATTGTCCGTTTTTGCGTGTGCGTTGCCGTCTATTCTCCCGTTTTTGCCTCCTCCCTCTCTAATTCGTCCTCAATGTGAACATCTTCTTCAGGTTGTAGCCTATACATACCAGACTCCACTCCCTGCTCACAGCCTTGATCCCTCGCATAAAAAACCGGCCAAACCCCAGCACGTGTTTTATCACTCCGAACATCGGTTCCACAGTGCTTTTGCGCCTGGCGTATAACGCCTTGCCTTCCTCCGTCTCCAGAAGCTCCTTCATCTCATCCACTGCCGTCTTGTTCTTCGCAACGGCTTTGGGCGGCTTTGCCGACTTGTGACCTCTCCTCTCGTTGCGTATGGAAATCACCGGCCTGACCCCGTGCTCTGTGCAAGCCTCCACGTTCTTTTTGCTGTAGTAACCCGCGTCGGCCAAAAGATTGTCCGCCTCCCCCACCAGCCTCTCCGCCTCTGCCAGCTGCTCAAGGGCAGGCTCCATCTCCCGCTTGTCGTTGCCGTTGTGCGTCACGTGCCTGCCCACTATCATCCGGCTCTCGGTGTCCACCATCGCCTGAACGTTGTAACTCTGCTCGTATCCTCCAGTGCTCACCGACATGATCCGTGACTGCTCATCCGTAAGATTAACCCTGTCCTTGTCCGTCGGCCCGGGCTGAGGCTCCCTGGGTTTGGGGCCTGGTATCTTGCGCCCGTCGCGTCGTTCCTTGGCCCTGCGCTCTTCCATCTTCTCCTCATACTGCTTTCTCTCTCGTTCGTATCTGTGCTCCGCTCTGCGCTCAAGCTCCCGCTTCGCGTCGCTCAAAGCCTCAAGACGCTCACTGCGACTGTTTAACTCCTCGGGAATGTCTATTCCGTCGGGACTCTCGCTGTTGTCCGCCTCCTGTGCCTTACGCATAAGCTCCTTTATCTCCCTGCGTATGCGCTTGTCCACCTTGCGTATCTGCTTCCAGCTCAAGTTCTTGCGTCTCGACGCGTTGGCCTTTATCTTCGTGCCGTCCAGACTCACCGTCCCCATCTTGAGAATCCCCATCGCGTGAGCCATCACGAGAATCTGCCCGAACAACCCCTCAAGCTGCTCCAAAAACCTCTTGCGGAAACTGTTTATGCTGTCGTGGTCGGGATGGTTGTTGGCGCAGATATACCTGTACGCAATGCTGTCGTATGTAGCCTGCTCAAGCTTGCGACTGGAAAATGTCCCCGTGGCATATCCGTAAAACAGCAAGGCTACCATCATGGAAGGATGATACGCCCTGGAACCCCTGCCCGAATACGCCTCCGTCAAATCGCTCAGGTCCAGTTGCGCCACTATCTCCACTACGAAACGGGCCAGATGCCCTTGGGGCACGTAATCATCCACCCTCGCGGGCAACATGCTTGGCGTGGACCGATCAAACGTAACGAATTCAGGCATGCTTCTCTCTCCTGTAGTTCTTGTGATTCTCTTATTTTACCTCGATTGAACATAGACGCTAAAGTCCGACAGACTCAAGTCCAACGCCAGACTCGAGAGGATGGCCGCGCCCTATCTGTATCTTCCTCCCGGTGTGTGGATGCAGTGTTACAACATGCCCTACAAGGCAGAGTCGTGGGAGAGGGAGAGGCGGGTGGTGCTGGTAGTGGTTCGCAGAGCGGGCAAGCTGTTTCCCGAACACTTCTGGCTGGTGACCAGCTTGAGTTGCGACACCCACGATGCTGATCAGGTGTTGGCCCTGTATCGTCGTCGCGGCAAGGCGGAGGGGCACATAGGGGAATTCAAGAATGTGGTTCACTCCGGTCTTCCCTGCTCCGACCGACCGAAGAGTCATTACGGCGGGCGGGCGCTCGAGCCCTGCGCGCCCGTGGAGAGAGAAGGAGTTCATCCCCGCAACGAGGCGCTGTTTTTGTTCTCTGTGCTTTCCTACCAGTTCATGAACATAGGAAGGCGCATGATGGAGGAAGCGGAAAAAGCACGGAAAGCGGACATCCTTCATCAATGGATAGAAGAAGAGGCGGCTCCGGACATTCTGTCCAGTATCCGTAATCCGGTGATAGAGGAACCGGAGGTGGAGCAGAGAGGCTGGAGTCTGCGCAGGTTCAGGGAGCGAGTGCTGCTCGTGGCTTCGCGCGTGGTGCGTCATGCGCGCAGGCTTTACTTCGTCATAGCGTCCTGTGCCGCGGGGCACTGGAACAAGTTGTGGACGATGATGGACAGGGTGCGCTGGGTGGGCGGCTGATACCGAATCGCAATCCATAAATCCGGACAGTCGAACAGGTGGGAGCGGGAGAGGTGCGTCCCGAAAACGCCGAAATCGGGAACTTCCCCCCTTTTTTTACGAAATCCTCAAGTCCGGCTTGCCGAAAACCCCATAACTTGTTGCAACCGACCGCTTCGCACCAAAAAAAACTCCAAACATGACTCCCAATGTGTCTTCATGAATAATACGGGGTACAATATCTACGGGAGCGTTCCCGATGTGGCCCGGACCACGGGACTGTCGGAGAACAAGGTGCGCGACTACGTGAAGTACCCCCGGCTCGTCCCCGAGCTGAAGGCTCTTGTCGACGACCACAAGGTTGACGTCAACGTCGCCGTGAGGGCGCAGGACTCGTCGGTGGAACGGGACGGAAACGTTGACACCGGGCGCGCGGTCAGGCTCGCGCGGGAAATGGCGCCGATGACGGATGTCCAGCGCAAAAAAGTCGTCAGCGAGATCAGAAAGGATCCGGACAAGCCGGTTGAGGATGTGATCGAGTGGGCGAAGAGCGGGGGGAAAGTGACGCAGATCATCGCGACGGTGACCCAGGATACGCATGCGGCGCTGCGGAGATTCGCTGCGGAGGAAGGGGCCAACCAGGACGAAGCGGCGGCCATGCTGATCGAGCAGTCCCTGACGGACAGGGGATTCCTCGAGGAGTAGAACGGATGCTGGCCGGCTTGAACGCCATGGATCTCGGGCGTCTTCGCATGTCCGTCGGATACGGAAGGCAAAAGAAGGGTCGGCCGCTGTCTCCGGTGGAGGTGGGCCTGCTTCTTCGCAAGGCCCGCGACGAAGGGACCTCCCTGGAGGATTGCGCCGAGGCGGTCCGGCTCGACGGTACGGGGCACATCGGTCGTTTCCTGCGCATCCTGAAACTGCCCGAGGATGTTCGACACCTGGTCGACTGGGGCGCGGGGAAAGGGTTCATCGGCTTCACGTCGGCCGTCGAGCTGGCGAAATTCCCGGATCCCGAAGACCAGCGGGCCGTTGCCGAAGTCATACTTTCGAAGGGACTCAACAGCAGGGAAGTCCGCCAGGTGGCACAGCTCCGAAAGCGTTCGGGGCGCTCCGTAGAAGAGTGCGTAGACGAAGTTCTGCGCATGCGTACGGTCGTCGAGAGACGCTACGTTTTTATCGGCTCGGTGGCGGAGGAGGACGTTGCGCGTCTCGGAGGCCTGACGCAGGCGGCCAAGGATTCTGTTCTGAAATCGGGCATCGAGCGGTTTAACCTTCAGGGGGCGACCGGCCGTCTGGGCGCCAGATTCTTCACGCTCGTCGGCGACGAGCGTTTCAACGTCTCCATGCTGGATGTCGGGAAGGAAAACGTTGAGGCCCTGCTTCGGAGCCATATCTCGGAGACCGTGAACAATGGCGCGTCCGGTCGTTGACGTCCTCGGAAACGGCGCGGTGCGTCTCGGACCGAGGACCGTCTGCGACGGCTACGCGGGGGACTGCGCGGTTCGGATCCAGACGCATGTCCACGACGACCACATGGGGGATTTCAACAGGAGCAAGGGACAGCAGGACCTGTTCATGAGTCCGGAGACTCTTTCGCTTCTTATCGCCGAGCATGACGCCGACCTGGAATACCGCGACAACCTCATACCGGTCGACCGGGGCGGCGAGCGCGTTCTCGAAGACGGCTCTGTGCTGACTCTTCCGCCGTCCGGTCACATGCTCGGGTCGTGCCAGGTCTCGCTCACGCTCCCCGACGGCACGCTGTGCGGCTATTCCGGCGACTTCGGCTGGCCGCTTGACGACGTGATACAGGTCGATCAGCTCGTCGTGGACAGCACCTACGGAAGTCCGAGAAGCGTTCGACGGTACACGCAGGCCGAGGCCGAGGAACGTCTCCTGGAAGTGGTATGCAGCCGCCTGCGCCACGGCTCTGTGCACATCAGGGCTCACAGAGGAACCATCGAACGCGTACTTCAGGTTCTCGGGCCTGAATTGAACGTTCCGATTCTGGCCAGCGAACGCCTCATGAGAGAAATAAAGGTGTATCGGGAGCACGGGTTCGCGGTTGGCGTCCTGGAAGCGCTGGATTCGGAGACCGGGCGGTTCGCGACAAAGGAACGGTCCTACGTGCGGTTGTATTCAAAGGGCGACGGTTTCGGCAACGAACTGATCGAGGGGACGAGCGTGACCTGCAGTGCGTTTATGGTTGACCCTGATAATCCGCTGTTGGAATTTTCGGACAGGGCCTACCGCGTCGCGCTGTCCAACCACGCCGATTTCGAGGGGACGCTCGCGTTTGTCGAAGCGACGGGAGCGAAGACGGTCGTCACGGACAACACCAGAAATCACGGACGGGAACTGTCCATTGCCATCAACGACCGCCTTCCGGGCGTACATGCTGAGCCGTCGACAAACGCTCCCGTTCCAAACTGAAGTTTGTGGCTTATGGTCCTGACATGTCTATCTGGCCGTATCCCAAGCCCGAGTCAAGGGTTTCTTCTTGGGGCGGGTACGGTGCTCCTTGGAGCTCCTTTTTGAGGTCTGCGCCGTCAAAGTATGGAATGAAATCTTGTTCTTCGCGTCTTTTGTTCCAGGAAACCAGGCCTTCACGAAGCCAAGCCACATGCTCTTTGTTGAATGTGGGAAACGTGAAGTTGAACATCAATTCCTCGGGACCCTGTGAGCCGGCTTTTCAGAAAAGATCGCGTCAAGGGTCGTTTCACGCGTGATCTCCGCCGCTTTCCCGCTCCGTCCTTACCTGAAGCCGCAAGGCGGATTGTATTCTCTCCTGATTCTCGCCTCTAAACGCATTCGCCGATGTTCGTTATAGCGATAGGGATGCCTGTCGGTGTAGAGAACCGCTACCGAAAGACTGGCCAGATCCTGCGCGCGCCAGCAAGCCCCGCGTTCGTGGGATGCGATTCGGTTCCGGATGTCTCGCGCTTCGCCTACGTCTACGACTTCCCACCTGTTGCCGTAATTCAGTCCGAGAATTACGTACACGCCCGGCAAGCGTCGCAGAGAATTGCCGTCGCATGGATGGGGCCCTTCAAAAGAGTGTTCCGAGATATTGATGCTCATTGAACATGTTTTCCTTGCGAGACGACAATTCGGGACTTCCTCGCGCGCAACGCGCCTTTGACGGCCCGACGTATTATTGTCTTTCGAGCAGTTTACCGCAAGATCGGTGCTGTCGCCACTCATGACGGCGGTTTTGCGAACGGCTTCGACCGATATGTTAAGATGTTGCGAAGGAGAAATTTTGGCAGACGATTCGGACAAGCCGACGGTTGCCGGGCAGTCGACACCCGTCGATCTTGAGAATCCCCTGTTTTTCGCCCTGGAGAACCGTATGTTCGCCGGAGTGTTCACTCTTCCTTCGGGAAAGGAAGTTCAGGGAAAGTTCGACGTGGCCGGACGTCGCGGAGGTTTCGCTGGTCGGCACGTGCTACGGCGAGTCGGTGGTCGTTCACGTCGGCTGGGGCGAGTGGATGATCGTCGATTCCTGTCTCGAAAAGGAAACTCCGCATCTTGCCCGGAGTTCCGCCGTATCGTACCTGAGAGGAATCGGGGTCAATCTCTCGACACAGGTCTCGCTCGTGTTCGCTTCTCATTGACGCGACGATCACGTTGCCGAGCTGTCCAAGGTGGTCGGCCATTGCTCGTCCGCCGATTTCTGCTGCGCGTCCGTGTTCACCTGCCCGGAGTTCGTTCGTTTCGCTTACGACCGCGGCGACGCTTCCGCTCTGAGCCGCAATCGGTCGACCTGGGAGACCCTGAAGATTCTGGAAATTCTCAGAAGCAGGGGCAGGCGGCCGAAATTCATGAGCTCCGATGTCATGGCGGCTCCTCATCACGGGTCAGAAAGCGGACTCTGCGCGGAGACCATTCCTTTTATTTCTCCAGGGTCGTCCTGATAAGCGCGGGTGTGGGAAATCGATACGGACATCCCCACCCGAAAGCCTTAGGCTTATGTGCGGTGGACTGGAGGAAAGGTTTCCGCCGCCAGTTCGAACGGATGCCGGTCTCCTCTCACTCGAAAAACGGAAAACGGGATTGAGACGACGGAGATAATCTCTGCGGGCCGGGAGTCGTCGGTCCAGTGCCGACGGCCGGGAGAGTCTTCCGGCTTCCCCCGCATCTGGAGGATGTGACGGTCCTTTGTTCCAGACGGGCGTCTCGCGGAGAAGAAATCAGGAGTTTTTTGTCCGCCGGACCGCGTCGTGTCTCGGCGGAGGGGCGGATGCTGTTTCCTCAAAAAGACCTGACCCCTTGCCGCGTCGGTCTCGCATAAATTTCTTGCCCGCGGCTCGTTGGTGTTATACAATGATAATCGTCGGGCGTCGCTTCGGACCATCGGGGCGGCTGGCCGTTGGTTCCATGATGATCGAAACGACAGGGAGAACCGGAGATGCCTAGAAGCGACCTTCTGATCAGCTTGGTGAAGTCCGGCGGGAGCGGCGACGGAAAAGTTTTCAGGGAAACCGTGGAAAGAATAATCGCCGAGGAACGCGCCAAGCGACACAATATTCTCGCCGACCGTCTGGAGCGTCTTCTAGCATCTTCGAACGGAAACGGAAAATTCCACCGAAACGGGGGTGCGTACGACGCGGTCTCGACGAAAGCGCGGAACTTCATGGCGGAGATAAAACCCGCAAGGGAGCTCGGGGAACTTTTCCTGCCCGAATCGACGAGAACGGCCGTCGACCAGCTGATCGAAGAACAGGCGAGAGCCGACGTCCTGCGCTCCCACTCCGTCGAGCCGAGACACAGCGTCCTGCTCGTCGGCCCGCCCGGCAACGGAAAGACCTCGCTGGCCGAGGCCGTCGCGGAAAGTCTCGCCGTGCCGTTTTTCGTCGTGCGCTACGAAACGATGATAGGCAGTTTCCTGGGCGAGACGGCGGGCAGGCTGAAGCATGTCTTCGACTACGCGCGCACGACTCCGTGCGTACTTTTTTTCGACGAATTCGACGCCGTGGGCAAGGAGCGCGGCGACAGGCACGAGACGGGCGAGATAAAACGCGTTGTGACGTCGCTGCTCATGCAGGTCGACGAACTCCCCAGCTACGTCGTCGTCATCGCCGCCACGAACCATCCGGAACTGCTCGACCGCGCCGTGTGGAGAAGATTCGAGCTGCGGCTGTCCCTGCCGGCGCCGAACCGGAATCAGACCGCCGCTTTTCTGGAAACCCTCGCCGACCGCGCCGGCGTGGAACTGGGAATATCCCCCCGGCTCGCGGCCGGAAAACTCGGGGGGCTGAGCTACGGAGAAGCGGAGCAGTTTTTTCTCGACCTCGTCCGTCGTCAGGTTCTCGCGCTCGGCGGGCGTTCCGCGAATGAAATCGCAAAGGAGCAGCTGGAAATCTGGAGAACCCGCGAACGCGCCCCCTCGACGAAACGAAAAACGGAACATGCAGGCATATCCCCTACTCAGGCTTCCTAGTCCCGCTCCTTCGGAAAAATCCGCGAATCGCAGAGGGTTCGTCAGCAATCTTCAGACTCCTTCGCGCAAACGTCAGGTGGAACGCCTCGCCCCGCTGTTCGGCAAACTGACCGAGGCCCTCGAAGACCGGGACGGGCTTGCGGGCTTGCGCGACGACCCGTCCTCGATAGCCCCCGAACGCGCGATCGTTTTCGAGGTCGCGGGACCGCTGAGAGATTTTTACGCGCAGGCCAGGAAACTCGGGCTTGAATATCTCGGCGAGTCAGAAGAAGAGGTCGATCCCACCGGCGACTTCTACCTGGGTGTCGAGAGAAGACAGGAAAAGAAAATCAGTGCCCGCCTTTATCTCGCCATGCCCGACGAGCGGTCGCTGAAAGAGCTTCTGAAACTCTGGAAGCTTTTCCGCGAAGGAAAGCCGCTTCCGCATGGAACGGGACAGTGGAAGGAACTGTTTTCGCTGTTGATCGAGGTGCGGCCGTGGGGACCGCAGGACCGCGTTCCGGCGGAGACCGTATCGTTCTGGAGAGGGGAACTTGAGGAACATCCGGAAAAAGACGTTCGGTTCGAGGTCGAGCTCTGGTACTACGAGGACCGCTCGCGGCGGCGGCGCAGCTTCGGAGATCTGGAGGAAAAAGTGGGTTCCATCGGCGGGGAAATCGTCGACCACGCCGTCATCCAGGATATCCGCTATCACGCCGCATTGGTTGACGTGCCTGCCGGCCAGGTTCAAAGGCTGATCGATCACCCGGACATAACGCTGGCCATGGCCGACGAGATCATGTTCCTGCGTCCGCAATCCGTAGCTCACGTACCGTCGAAAGACGACGCCGAAGACGGAGAGGAAGAGGGGAAGGAGGACATCTTCCCCGATCCGGATATAAGCCGACGAAAGCCCGTCGCGGCTTTGCTTGACGGGTTTCCGGCGCAAAACCATGCCAGGCTCGCCGGACGGCTGATAATCGACGACCCCGACGACCTGGAACCTGTCTGCCTGGTGGAAAACCGGGTGCACGGAACCGAAATGTCGTCCCTCATTATCCACGGCGACCTCAACGGGGAAGAACCGCCGATTCCGCGACCCCTTTTCGTGCTGCCCGTAATGCGACCGGACGGCCGCGGGACGGAAAGCCTGCTGCCGGACCGGTTGTTCGTAGATGTCGTCTACCGGGCGGTGAAGCGCATAAAGGAAGGAGACGGCGGGCAGCCGGCCTCGGCGCCGGACGTGATTTTGATCAACCTGTCGCTGGGAGACAGGTGCCGCCCTTTCGCCGGAGTCGTGAGTCCGCTCGCGCGCCTGCTCGACCACCTGGCTTACCGCTACGGGGTGCAGTTCCTGGTAAGCGCCGGCAACGTGACGGATCAACTCGTCGTGTCGGGATTCGGCACTCTTGCGGAACTGGAAAATGCGTCTCCGGACCTGCGCGAGAAACTTATCCTCAATGCGGTGAACGACAGCAAGATTCACAGGACGCTGCTTTCCCCGGCCGAAGCGATCAACGTTCTGACCGTCGGTGCGGCGAACTCGGGGTCCGCCTTCGCCGGACACGGGTACCAAGGTCTCGTAGACCCTTTCACGGACGAAGAGCTGCCGAGCATCGTTTCGGCGATGGGTCTGGGATACCGTAAAACCGTCAAACCCGACCTGCTGGTGGAAGGAGGCAGGACTCCGGTACGTTTTTCGGGCCGGGCCGGCGAAGACTCGATAAAAATCGCTCCGGCGAGAAGCTCGGAACGGTTCTTCGGAATAAAAGTGGCGACTCCGGGGAAATCGGGCAGCAACCGTGCGGAGAGGTTCTCGCACGGCACCAGCGTGGCGACGGCTCTTGCCACGAGAGCCGCGCACAGGATTCACGACGTGCTCGTTTCCGGCGAAGGCGAGGACAATTCCAGCCTTTTGGACATTCCGCAGGAGTATCTGGCTCTGGCGGTAAGAACCCTGCTGGTGCACGGATCCCGCTGGGGACCGAAGGGCTCGGAGTTTGACGCGACTTTCGAACCGCAGGGGCGGGGAAAACATATCCAGAGACGCGACAACATCGCCCGCCTGCTGGGATACGGAGTGCCTGGAATCGACCGTGTCGTAGGTTGTGCGGAGAACCGCGCCACGCTGCTGGGCTGGGGAACGATAGACCCTGAAAGCTCCTTGCTGTACCGGATACCCCTTCCCCCTGACTTGGACGGGTTGCGGGCGTCTCGCGTCCTTACGCTGACGCTTGCGTGGTTCTCTCCGATCAACATGAGGCATCAGGGGTACCGCGCGGTGGCCTTGGACACAGCTTTCAGCAACGGTGAAAAATACTGGCCGGTTCCGCATCGGGAACAAGATCAGCCGAGCGACAGGTCCGTGAGGCGGGGAACGATACTGCACGAGCGCAGATGTGGGGGAAACGCCACAAACCTGATTGATGAAGGACATCTCATGCTCAATATTTCCTGTCGCAACACGGCGGGTAAGCATGATGAATCCGTTCCCTATGCAATTGCCGTCAGTTTCGAGGTGGAGATTGAATCGGGCATCGCGGTCTATGAGCAGGTTCGTTCCCGTGTCGCCGCGCAGATACAGGCGGAAACCGACTCTGTAGGGCTTTAGGCTTTTAAGAAACTCTGATTTATAGATTGTTTCTCCGGGAATGTTCTCGAAGATCATTTTTTAAACTTTTGGAAATTATGTGGACAACTGTCCAAAGGAGGCAAAAATGAAAAATTTGCGATAGTTAGGAAAAATGGGAAAAAGTTTGCAGCATCTGCGGAGGAGCAGTTTTGGCAGACGATTCGGACAAGCCGCCGGTTGCCGGGCAGTCGACGCCCGTCGATCTTGAGAATCCCCTGTTTTTCGCCCTGGAGAACCGTATGTTCGCCGGAGCGTTCACTCTTCCTTCGGGAAAGGAAGTTCAGGGAAAATTCGACGTGGCCGGACGGGAAATCCGCCTCGAGGTGTGGGGCGGGGAGTCCGACGGACCGGGAGGCGACGATTGACGTTTCGTCGACTTTATGAAGGGAACGGTGAACGACCTGGGCGACGTGTCGCTGATCGGTTGCGAACGGAAACTGATTCGCGTTTCAAGAATTCCCGACGCAGGAGGAAAACGCGTCTATTACGCCGTGTTCTCTCTCGACTGCGTCGTTTTCGGGACCGACGTCTCCGAACACTTTTCCCCCGGGGAAGAGACCGTGGACGAGGCGAGTTTTCTTTCCGACGACGCAAACGTCCTGTTTCACGACCCCGACGTTTTCGCCGCCGCGGTCTTTTACTACACGGGCAGGAACCAGGTTTTCGAAGTCGACACGTCGCTGGGAAACATATCGGCTCGCCGCGAAACATATCTGTCCACCGGTCCCGACGGCGCAAGGATGGACAACAGAACCTACGTGCATCTGCGGTTCGCCGAAGCGGTGAATTACCGGGACGCCGTCGGCGGGACCGAAAAAATTCTGCGGTTTCTCGAGCTTCTCGCGGGCCGTCCGCAGAATCTGGAAAACCTTCTGCTTCGCAAGCGGGCGGCCTCGGGGGGAGAGCCGGAGACGAGGAGGTTTCGGGTTTACGCGAGGCGGTTTTACGGGCGCGAACGGTTGGAAAGCGAGGTGAAACCCGAACCTCTCGTAGATCCCGTCGGCAACCCGGAGGAGTTCAAGCGGGTCATGAGCGGCTGGCTCGAGCGATACGAAGCGAGAAGCGAAGCCAGAGACAGGTTTTCCGGCTGCTTCGCGAAGCGGAGCCTGTACGACGTGGACCGCCTGGTCGCGGTCGCGAACATGTTCGACCTTCTTCCTCCCGAGGCCGTTTCCTCCGGCCGGCCCGGAAGAAAAATCACGCTTAAGGAAAAGGTTGTCCGCCGCGCGCGTCGTATAAAAGAGCTGATCGGGGACAAGATTCCGGACTTCGACATGGTGACGGAAGAAGCGGTGAACTGTCGCAATCGCTACGTGCACGGCGATTCCGACCGGGCCCGCGCGTATTGCGACGAAGAGAGCGCGAGAGTTTTTCTGACGAACACCCTGGAGTTTGCGTTCGCCGCCTCCGACCTCGTTGAGGCGGGCTGGAACATAAGGACTTTCATCGAAGCCGAAAAGACGATATCCCATCCTTTTCTCGGGTACCTGAAGGGTTACGAGGAGAACCTGAAAAAGCTGAAGGACGGTCTGCCGGGGAAATGAGTTCCGGTTTTTCCCAAGTGAAACCTGTGGATAATCCAATTATGAAAACGAGAGGCGAACAGTAGTGATTCTCAAGGAAGTCGTTATCGAAAATTTTCGCGTGTACAGGAACCGTCACCGCATTCCGATAGACGATCTGACCGCGTTTATAGGGAAAAACGACGCTGGCAAGTCGTCCGTTTTCGACGCGCCGGCCGTTTTCTTCGACCATCATCCGCTGGGAAAAATCGACGGTTCCGACATCTGCGTTCACGCCGGAGACGAGGGAGAATTGCGCATCGGGTGCGTTTTCACGGACTTCCCCGACTCGATAACGATCGACGAGACTTCCGAGACGACTCTCGCGGACGAGCATCTTCTGAACGAGGACGGACACCTCGAGATCCACAAGATTTTCGATTTTCCGGGAGGTCAGTTGAAAAAACCCAGAGTCGTCGCGGTCGCCAACCACCCGACGGCGCAGGGTTGCGACGACTTGCTGTTGAAGAAAAATTCCGACCTGAAGAATATAGGAAAACAGGCGGAAATAGACGAAAAAGCGGACAAACGCTCCAACGTGGCACTGAGAAGAGCCATATGGGATGCCTCGGACGACTTGCGGTTACAGAAAGTCGAAATCCCGCTCAACAAGGAAGACGGAAAGACCATCTGGGAACGACTTTCCGGGTACCTTCCCGAGTATGCGCTTTTCCGGGCGGACCGGCCGTCGACGGACGAAGATTCCGAAGTCCAGAATCCATTGAAGGTGGCGGTAAAACAAGCCATAGCCGAAGCGGAAAGAGCGCTCGATGTCGTGAAAAACGAGGTGCGGGAAAAAACCCTGGGCGTGGCGAACCGAACCATCGAGAAGCTCGCGGAGTTCGACGATTCCCTGGCGTCGAAGCTCAGGCCCGATTTTAAGACCGAGCCCAGATGGGACGGCCTGTTCAAGCTGTCCCTGACGGGCGATGACGACATACCCGTCAACAAGCGGGGAAGCGGCGTGCGCCGTCTGATTCTGTTCAGTTTCTTCATGGCCGAGGCGGAGCGTCTCCGCGAGGAAAACGGGAAGGGAAACATCGTCTACGCGGTCGAGGAACCCGAAACCTCCCAGCATCCCGACAACCAGCGCAAGGTCGTTGAAGCTCTCCGGTCCATAGCGGACAGCGACGGACATCAGGTGATGCTCACCACTCACGTTCCGGCCGTAGCCTCGCTTCTGCCCGTAGAACGCATTCGATACGTACGCTCTCGCGGGCAAGAAGGCTGCGAGGTGCTCACGGACGACGAGGATGTCGTACGCAAAGTCGTTTCGAGCTTGGGAATTCTTCCGGACGGTCGCGCCAGAGTGCTGGTATGCGTGGAAGGTCCGCACGACCTCCGGTTTCTCGAGCGGATAAACAGAACGCTGCGCGAGGAGGACGATGCGGTAATGGACGTCTTCGGCGACCCGAGGGTTGCGTTCGTCCCTCTCGGCGGAAGCACTCTGCGGGAGTGGGTAAACCAGCGCTACCTGAAGAATCTCGACTTGCCGGAAGTGCATATTTACGACCGCGCCCTGCCCGACGAAAACGGCAAGTACAAATATCAGGATGCCAGAGACGAAGTGAACGACAGGAACGACGGTTCCGTCGCGTTCCTTACGGAGAAGCGGGAAATGGAGAATTACCTGCATCTCGACGCGATCAACGATGTTCTCGAGCCGATGCTCGGTTCTCCGCTGGAATTTGACCTGACCGATGATTGCGATGTCGAAAGCAGGATCAAGGAACTGCTGGTTGGACGGGGGACAATTCGCCGCCGCACGGTAAAGCGCTGGTTGAACGAGGATGTCGCTGAACGAATGACGCCCGACCGGTTGCGGGACCGCGGCGGCTACGACGAAATCAGGAAATGGTTCGACGAAATCGCAAAGAGGGTCGGGGATGGATGAGCCGAAAACGAGTCCTGCGCGGATATGACCGAGACCTTGAATCTTCTCCGAAAGCAAAGCAACCCGCTTTTGTTCCGGAAGTCCGGGAGGTTGAAGAAAAGAAGAAAGGCAAACGCCGAAAACCGCCTCCGAGTGATCAACCGTCTTCCGGGTCTGCGTACATCTTCTTGTACCTGCGCACGGCCCGGTCGAGTTCTTTCATTGGTTGGGCGATGTCGTCCGGCAGCCCCGCGTAGTCGGTTTCGTTTTCCTCGAGTTCCCCGAAGAGGCATTCTTCCTCCCCCGTGCCTTCTTCGGTTTCGCGTTCTTCGCTTGCGAAAGGAGGAGGCATTGCTTTTAGCGTAAAGCGCGTCAGTTTATCGGGAACTGCCTCGTTGGCCATCGCGAGAAGTTCGTCGTTCTCCATCCCGGTGCTCCTGAACGCCTCTACCAAAATGGCTTTGACCAGCCGTCTTGAGCATATGTCGACTTCGGACGCGATATCGATCAGTTCGTTCTCGGGAGGACCTCCGAGCCGCGGTTCTGCCGCTATTCTTGAATCGTCGGGGAAATATGCCTGAAGAGTGGCGAGCAGGTTCTCGTAACGCTCGAAGGGATCGCCCTGGGGAAAGTCCCTGCGCGAACTCCATAGCTTCAGGATCAGGTCCACGCATTCGTCTTCGAGCGTCGGGTCGGTCTTGGCCGCCTCGATCTTTTCGGCCAGGTGGTGGGCGATCCATTGACCGGTAACGTTGCGATGCCCCTCAGCCCCTATGTCCCTGGCTATCCGGGAGCCAAGTTCCAGCAGCTTTTCCGTTCGCGTCTTCGACGGTTCCGTCTCGTCTGAGGACGTAGGCGCCGACGGAAGAGCTTTCTTTCCCGTCCTCTTCGTTGATGCGTGCATATATCTCACCTCTGAAGTTTTTCATTTTGACGACGACCAGAAGGTCGTTGCCGAGTTTCTCAAGTACCCTCGCGAGGGCCTCCGCGTCGACCGCAAGCCTCTCCCCGTAGACGGCCGTGCCGTGCCGGCTGAGCTCGCGGGAATCGTAGTCGTCGTTGCGTTGAGTGCTCCAGGAGTCGTAACGGCAGACCTCCCGGTCCGATTTGTCTGAACTCCATGTTCCGCTCCAGGGAGAGGTTCGGGAAAGCCGCAAGGATTTCACGAGGATTTCCGCGGGCTCGAGGCTCACTCCGATTGCCGCGTTCCCGCTCATTGGATCCGACGAATCGAAACCGCCGTCGGAATATCCCATGCGGTCGACCGCCGTTCGCCGCGCCGTGAATCCTTCTATTCTCAAGTTGTCGTCAAGGGAACTATCGGGCAGTTCAACGTCCCATGGATAGCCCGCAGCCCGGAACGCTCTGGCGAGCGCAAGCGCGGTTTCGGGCGGCACCAGGGAAGAGGCCACCTTGACCATCTGTCCCGCTTCTCTTTTGCCGGAAGAATATTTTACCGTTTCCCGATAAGAGAAAATCACTGGCCGGCCCCGCGATTCGATGAACAGCTCGTCAAACAGGGTTTCTTCTCCAGCGGGGTTGAGCCAGCCGGGGTCGTTCTCGCTCGGCCGGACCCAGTATCTCGGCTCCGGCGGAATTGGACGGAGCAGGTCGCAGACCCACGCCCCCTCGTAGACGGTGTCCCAACGTTCAATCCATTCTTTGAGAGGGTTTTCGTCTTCCGTTTCCGCGAGCTTGCGGGTTCGCAGAAACTCCCCGACGACCACGCACATCGCGTGCCATTCGAGATACCTTGCGCGGGACTCCAAGGCGGGATAGGTTGCGCCGTGCCTCGATGTCGTCCGCCCGGTCAGTTCCAAACGGTTGTGCCTGGGGTCTCGATGCGGGTCTCCGTCGTTTTCGTTTCCGTTCCACCGGTCCACGATCCAGAAATCCGCCCGTTCGAGAAATTCTTCCGCGGATACGTCCGCGAAGATATTCATAGCGGGCTCGTACCAGTACGGCAGAGTATCCAGTAAATCGAAATTGAAGCGTATGTCCTTCGGACTCGTTCTGAAACGGAAACTTCCTTGGCTCTGTTTCTCCGAAGGCTTCGAGTAGCCCTTTACGGGACATGCGAGACGCTTTATCTGCTGGGAGGATGCTCCGGGCGTTTCCGTGGCCTTTCCCGCTTGCATCAGCGCCCGTTTCACGTAGTGCTCTATCATAACGTGGGGCGGCCCGTCGGTTGCGAGCCGCAGAACGTCGTTGTCGACCGACGCCACGGTTTCGGGAGATTCGAACGCGACGCGCGCCAGGGTCATCGCCAGAAACAGCCTCGCGGTCAGTTCGTGAAACGGCATGTCGCCGAACGTGTAGGCTCTGGACTCGGTGGCCAGGGCGTGTCGAACTAGAGCCGGGACGACACCCTCGTCGCCCAGCCGGACGAACGCCCGGATGGAGTGCGCGGCGCGCCAGCGGAGGCGGACGTCCATGTCCCCGAGGAAGCGGTAGAGCGTCGCGGCGGCTATTTCGTCGGAAGAGTCAGGCAGGTCGTCAGTCGGAATGTCGTGTCTTCCGGGCGATGTTTCCCGAACGTCGATTCTGTCGTTCAGCCTTGAGACGTACCAGTCGAACACTTCTCCCGCCGCCTCCTCGGGCAGGGTGCCGACCAGCGCCGCGGTGTATTTCCGCAGCTCGTTCGAGCTTGCCCTGTGGGCGTTTCTCTCCACGGCGGCGACGATCGTGTTCCTGAGCTTCTCGCCGGCAACGCCCGACGCTTCGACCAGCGCCTCGAAAGGCTCGCTGTAATGACTCATAATCGTCGGACTAAGTTGGACGATCAGGTCGGGGAGAGTTTCCCTCGCCCACCTCTTCACGGCCTCCCTCTGCCACTTCTCCAGGCAGTTTGCTATATGCAGCGCTTCGTTCGCGGGATAAGATTTTGACTTGGCTATGACGGCCATCGCGTCCAGATGCCCGATCCGGTCGCCGGACTCCACACGTTTCGCCAAGTCGGAGTAGAAGGTCTTTTCGTCGTGATAACCCGCGGCCCTGTTGGCCTCCATTACTGCCGACATCTCGTCCGGGTTCAGAACGTCGACTTCCGACCAGTCCGGTTTTTGCATGTTTTCGGCACCGGTGCCGGGAAGCGGGTAGCGGGGTGGCGGTTTTTCCGCAAGAGAGTTGCTTTTCAGAAACGCATGCGCGTCGGCCAGATTCCCGAATGTAGCGTTGGGTTTCTCAAGCGACTCCGCCAGGCGTTCAAGCTGTCCGCCCATCGCCTTCGGTGCGTCGGGAGCGAGATTCGTCAGTTCGCGTCCGGCGACCTCGGTCAGAATCTTGTCGCGAACGCTTTCAGGGAGTTCTCTTGCGGACTCGCATATCGGATCCGTCAGCAGCCCGCCGTGACCTCCCGCAAGCAGGGAAAGCGCGGTTACATGGGATTCGGGCAAGGTTTTGCGGCTGATCGCCTTGCGTAGAAAGATCGCCGCGTACATGTCCGTCTCAACGAATCCCTCGTCCGCCCACCGGTTCAGAACGCAGGCGGCGACGGGAGTCGACAAGGAGGCGACGGCTTCCATTGACCTGGCGTACGGGAAAGACTTTTCGTCTCCCAGAAGCATGGCCGCGCGTCTGACGAGCCTCGCGAGATTTTCGCCGCACTTCCGGTTCCGGGGAGTGTCCCCGGAAAACCCGCCCGCCATTTCCAGAAGGCAGTCGAGCTGGTAAATCAGTTCATAGTCGATGTCCTTGACGATATTCAGGGCTTTTCGAAGTACTCGCGCGATTCATCCTCGCTGACCGGAAGCAGAAAGCGGCTGATCTCGATCAACTCGTCGGCCTTTTCCGTGGCGAGCCAATTGGAATTTTCAAGGGACAGGGCGTAATCGCGGAGGAGATTTATGACCTTGTCGAAGAACTCGCCGCCGCGCATCGCAAGTTGCAGTCTGTCGAACGGCCAGCCTCTCGAGGTTGTTTTATCAAGGATGTTGAGCGTTTGATCGATCTTCATTCCGTTTATGATCTGAAGATCGAAAACGCGGCGGCCGATCACCTCCACGATATGGGGAAGATCCCAAGGAAGCGAGCTTGAGAAAATGGTTTCTGCCTCTTTGAGCAGACTGCTTGTCGCTTCGCGCAAGTTCCCGTCTGCTTCTGTCGCGTGTCCCGCTGCGAGCGTTTTGTAAAACGGCAGCAGTTGCTTCGCGTCGCGGATATTTCCTTCAAGAGATCGGGGTTGTTGCGTACTGGAACCCTTGTCGATATCGCTTTGACTCTCGGGAAACTGAAAAACATCTTCAACTTCAAGAGCGACGTTTTCGCCGAGGGTTTCCAAGCGCGCGGCCCTGTAGCTGAAGTCGATGAGACAAGGTCTTCTCATCATCGCATCCTCGATTTTACGTTCCGCTTGCGGCAGAATCTTTCCCACGAGTTCGGCCACGCTCCTGCTGTTGACTCCGCACCCTCCGCAGACCTCGGCGAAGAACAGAAGATCGTCAACCAGCGGGAGGCTTTTCGACCTGTCGAATTCTTCAAAGTCGCCGACATCCATGCATCCGAAGTCGAAGTCCGTGAGAGCTCCAAGGTCGTCTTCAAGGTCTTTGGCCGAGATCTCTCCGCCGCGTCGCTTGATGAACACGCAGGCGATCCAACGTTGCTGAGGATTCATCTTTTGTCTGATGTTTCTTATTCGGTCGATGCCTTCGCTGAGCGCGACAAACTTGAGGAGTTCGTACTTCAGAAACACTGAAAACAATTCCGGATAGCGCTCGCAATACTTTTCCGCTTTTTTCCAGCCGTCGTTCTTATAAAATCCCGTGACCACGGCTACGAACTCTTCTTTTTCAGGTTTCCAGCCGTCTTGATCGCTCAAACGGCTTTTCTCCCGAACTCGGTGAAACGCTTCGCGGGATGCGGGAGCATTTCCAGCGAGTGCGTGTTCCATGCTGAGGTACGCAAGGAGAGAACCCTGCCTTCCCCGTTGCTCCGGGTCGTTAAGAACGAGCCTGCATATTTCCTCCTGGCAAAAACGGGCGGACAAATCCAGATTTCCAAGTAGCGTCTCGTTGGTTTTCCAGGCGGTCTCGATAGCTTCGGAACCGACGAGAATTCTTTTAACCGCTTCAACATAGTTGTCGCAACGAGAAACGATCGACACGGAAGTGCGCCGCCTCGCAAGGTCGGTTCGGCGACGAACTACCGGGTCTTTGATGGCGCGCGTTGAATCTTTTTCCGTGATCAGGTTGAAAATTTCTTCGTTGCGTCCCGCGGCCAGCAGGATGTCGAACAAGTGGACCGCCGCGTATTCCGATTCAAAGCGGTTCTTACGCAACACCTCCGCGACTCGTGGCATCGCTTCGTTCTTGATGTTGGCGCCTCGCTCTTCGCAGAAATTTTCGAAATCCTCGTTCGCGACTTTGACTTTCCGTCCCTCAACCCGAAGATTCGGAACCAGTTCTTCGCAGATTTCTTCAATGGCGTTCTCGTTCGTACCGCAGACGGTACCGAGCAGTCTCGCCGGAACGGGAGAAGGCATGATCGAGAGCGCCGAGCGGAAAAGTTCCGGTGAAATATCGCCGCCCGCGCGAAGCAGGGCCGTGTCCACCGACTCCCTGTAAATGTCTTCCAGGGATTTTCCGCCCGGGCGGAGGAATGTCATGGCTTCTTCAAAACTGTCGCGGCCGGCAAGGGCGGACGACTGAACCCTCGGGTTGCCGTCCGACAGGTGATGAAAGTCTTCAACCAGACTTCTGGGTAGGTCGGCAAACCGCCGCGCCAGAAATCGCCCGGTTTCTTCCGGCGAAAACGGAGGACAGAACACTTCCTCACACTCGGACGGCAATTCCAGGGAATTCTTGCGGCTGGTTCTCGTGCTGACCACGATCCGGACGTTGTCCGGCAATTGACGCATTCGCGTCAGGTCGTGGACGAAGCATTCGCCAGCGGGAGGGATTCTGGACGCGGCGACGGCGTTGTCGGCCGCATCGATCAGTATTACCAGAAGTGTTTTGGGCTTGTCGGTTTCGATCAGGTCCGCAACCTGTTCCAAGCGTCTCCGAAAAGATCTTATGACATCCGAATTGTCCGTGTTCGGCACTGGAAACAGGAAAGGTGTTTTCGTCTTGCGGGCCAATTCGTTCGACAGCTGCGTGAAAGCTTCCCGAGGACGATGACGGTATTGCGAAGGGTCTCTGTATCCGCCCGCTCCGTAGCAGTCGTAAAGGATGAGCTTCGACCCTTCGGGCAGCAAAGTTTCAAGTCCTTGAGCGACAGAGCTTTTTCCATGTCCCCCGCCTCCGTGAAAACAGACCAGACCGTTGTTCCTGACCGCTTCGGCGAGCTCGGAAGCGACATCCCTCTCGATGAGATTTTTCACCTTCACGGATTCCAGTTTCGCTTCGCACGGAAACAGTCCCGACGACCGGCCGACGCCGAACCAGCTCTCGACCGTAATCCGCGTAATCCGCGCGCCCCGTACCACCGGCAACATCCACCCGTTTACATCCACTAGGATTCTGCTGGAAGCGTCCCTGACGTCGGAATCGATCATTTGACCGATCTTTCTTGTTACGTCAACTTTAAGTTCCGCCCGGGATTGCTCTCCGCCCTTCAAATCCAGGCACTCGCAGAACGGCTTCAGTCGCGTTTTCGGCAAACCCGTGGCGTTCCGCAACTTCTCCGCGGCCCGCGAACTTGAATTTCCGTCGCGGATTTGTTCCACAAGGTTTGCCAGAGACGGAGAAATCGGCTGGTTGGTGACGAGGGAAATCGTTACGGTTTTTCTTGCGTCTTCGTAAGTCAGTCCGTACTCTCTGATAATTCCATTGAAGGCGTCAGCCAATCGCCGGGCGACCGAGTTGTTTCCTGCAAGCCGTCCCAAGGTCCAACTCTTTTCTGGAGCCGAAGGCGAATACTTGAGCTGAACGATCTCTACCCGGTCGAACGGACCCTCTTCCGATTCTCCGTAGAACAGGGCGCAGTCAACTCCGTCCCATGACCTATTGTTGTTTTCGCCCGAACTTGCGGCGGGCATGCCTTCGACCGTCAGACATACCAGCCGGGATTCCGGGTCTAGCAGCTCCAGAGCTTTTCTCGTCACCCAGATTTCGTGAAACGCGTCCCCCGCGTTCGAGGCGCGCGCTCCCTGAAAATCTATTTTGCCCGCTTTCGGTTCCATGTTCCGAGAGAATGTCTGTTCGAAGTCGTATTCGCGGATTCCCGCAATGTCCCTCTCCCACTTTATTATACCGTGAGAGACCGCGGGGACGGGACGCCGAAGGGTCATCGCTTCCCGAATTTCCGGCAAGGCGTTACCCCGTGGATCTCTCCGCTTTGCGTCTCTCAAGCTCTGCGATAAGCTAGAAACAGAGGGAGGCTTGGAGTTTCGTAGCGCGCGTTTCGCGGCGGGAGGTTCCGCAATGAACAAATCCAGACTGCTTGAAGAAGAAATAGGAACGGACGATTATTCGCGAGGCGCGGATTCGGGAATATTTTCCGCCATCTGCGCTCGAAACAAAAAACCCGTGCGGGAACAAAGTTTTCGCGTTCTGAAAAACCGGAACGCCAATTACGTTCAGCTTATCCAGTCCTTCGCCAGAATAACGGAAATGGAGGGCTGCACCCCGGACAAGAGAAACGACCGGATATGGGAGGCGTGGCTTGAATTCGTCGAACGCAGGGAACGCGCCTTTCTCTTCGGAGAACCCTCCGACGGCGACGTGCTAAGCCCGAAAGAGGAAAAGAGAACGAAGACCGGCGGTTTCGTGCACTGGATGGAAAGTCCTGGCGCGCCCGACGTAATTGATGTTGGTGGGCATCTGCAAAAATCTCGGTTCATGAATCTGGTCACTTCCTTGACGCGCGGCAAGCCCGGAGGGGAAGACTCGAAGATAGTCGCGATATGCGGATCCGCGGCATGTTATCCGCTCGTCATGCTGTTTCAGGAAGAAGCGACGGTCGACCGCTTTCCTTCCGACTGTCCTTACCTCTGGAGAATCGGAATTTCCGACGATGTCCGGCTGGAAATCTACCGGCATTTACTTCTCGACGGCTACGGTTGGGAAAACTCGGTGTTCCTGATAACTCCCGAGGACGTGGGGATGCGGGCGCTGGAACATTGCGGTTGCGAACCGCGCATAAGGAGTATAAGCCGCCCGGAATATCATTACGACATGGAAGAAGAAATTTTCGCGGCGGAGGGCTTCCACATGGATTCCCCCGAACTGCACAGGATCGTCAAAAACGTGAGAACCTCCCGGTAGCGCGGTCGGTCGCGATGACTCGATCTCCCTTGCCGAAAGTTTTCACCCTCTTCGGCTTGTCCGTCCGCGGCGTGCGGGCTCGCGGGTCGAATCGCCGCGACTTCCGACGCCGCGAACCTGAATTCCGGGCGGTGCCTCATGAAGAAAATCGAGCCCTTTCCGCCCGAAAAAACTCAGGTTCTTCACAAGCAGTACAGCGAATGGAAAAGCGGCGCGTCTTCTTTACGCGTGGAGTGCGGCGGCTACGGCCAGCGGTATCTTCATCTCAATTAGGAATCTGGAAGGTTCTTTACACCATCCGTGCACTTCTTTCGCGCATGACAACGAGAGGAATTCCTGGGCGCGGGTAATGGCCACGAAGCAATTCCGGCGTTCCTCCTGCATCTCGCGGCTCTCGTCTCCTCTCTTTACGGCTCGCCAGCCGGGAAGCTGGTCTTCAACCAGTCCGATCAGATACACGTAATCGAATTCCATTCCCTTGGACGAGTGAATGGTGAAACAGGGTACGGCGTTTTTGGGATGAGGCCGCGTCTTTGAACGAAGATCAAGTTCTTGCAGAAGCAGGTTCAGGGTAACTTCCTCTTTTCCGAACTTTGCGGATATCTCGCCGACCAGATTGCGCCATGCGTTCTTTTCTTCCGTGTATTCGTCGAAGATTCCGCTTTCGTCGGGGACGATGTCCGGAAGCGTGTCGAGCCACCCGAACGCGGCGTCTTGGAAAGTCCAGAAATCGAGACGTTCGGAAAGTCTGGGAAGGTGATTCCGAATCAGGTCCCGGGATTCTTCCGAAAGGTTTTCGGTCTTCGCCGCGGCGCATATCCACGCGCGGAGACAGTCTCCGTCGCAGGCGCTTGCCTGAGCGACAATATCCTTGACATCGAGGACAACGCCTTCGAGCCGGTAAAACGCCTTGCAGACGCCGTGCAGATATTCCCGGCTCCCTCGCGCGTTCGCAAGACGCAGGACCGAGTGGAGCCATTGCAGGGAGGCGCTTTCGAATTCATTCTTTCGCGCGGCCAGGT
The DNA here is from genome assembly GCA_965243595.1 of Thermodesulfobacteriota bacterium. Classification (GTDB taxonomy): domain Bacteria; phylum Desulfobacterota_D; class UBA1144; order Nemesobacterales; family Nemesobacteraceae; genus Nemesobacter. The sequence goes on along the minus strand of OZ251569.1, from coordinate 510,059 downwards.
ATGCCTCCACGCCTTGTTCTTCAAGCGCTTTTACGACTTCGTCCAGCAGCTTTTTCGTTCTCGCCAAAACGGCGCACCTTGACCGCGCGGCCGCGGGTCGCCCGGCTATATGACGCGCTACCCAGAGAGTTTCTTCCTCGAAGGTCTCGAACTGTCGCGCTTCCACCGAGACGGATTCGCCCGTTTTTTTATGCGCCCTGATGTCTCGCTTGGACTGGAAGCGGCCGGGATTGCGTTGAATCAGCCGATTCGCCAGCTCCACCACCTCCGGCGGACAGCGGTAATTTTCCGGCAACTGCAAGAGTTTCATGTTGAAGTCGTTTTTGATTTTTACGAGCCTCCCGGGACTGGCGCCGTTCCATTGATAAACGACCTGGTCGTCGTCGGCGACCACGAAAAGATTTTTCGTTTCCGGATTGACTATTTGCTTCAGGATTCTGTATTGAGAAAGATTCGTGTCCTGGAACTCGTCCACGCAAACATACGGATATATTCGTCGAATCTGCTTTCTCACCCCCGGGTTGCTGTTTATGAGGACGAGCGTTTCGTTGATCAGGCTCGGAAAATCGAGGGCGTTTCGTCTGATCATCAGGTCTCGGTAGTTTCCGTAGGCGGTCGCTATGACGGAGGCTTCCCGATCGTCAAAGGTTTTAAGCAGAAATTCGAACGCTTCTTCCCGGGAAATGTTGTTTTCCGCGAGCCTGGAAACGAGCGGGAGCAGCCGCTCGCCGTTCTTTCCGTTTCCCTGCGCCGAATCGACTTCGTTCAGAGCTTCGTCCAGAAAGGCGTACCGGTCCGCGTCTTGCGAAAGAATCGTGAAATCCGGTTTCAGGCCGATGTGGTGGCCGTGTTGCCTGAGTATGTCCGCGGAGAAGGAGTGAAACGTCGTCAGAAGCGTTCTTTCGTTTGAATTCGGGACCAGAGATTCGATGCGTTCGCGCATCTCGGCGGCCGCCTTGTTCGTGAAGGTCAGTCCGAGAATCCTGAAATGCTTGTCGGGAGTTTCCTCGACAAGTCTGGCGATGCGGTAAGTGAGCACGCGAGTCTTGCCGGAGCCGGGTCCGGCGAGAACCAGAAGAGCTCCCTCCTGCCAGGTCGCCGCGCAATACTGACTTTCGTTCAGCATGGAGAGATCGACCATCAGGCGCCCCTCCCGGCCAGTCCGATCGCTTGTTCGATTACTCGCTTTATGAGATCGGGTACCGTTTCCCGGCCGTGTTCGCGAATTCTTTCGACGACATCGAGCACTCTTTCCGGCTTTCCGGCGCTCTGCGCCTTGCTTACCTGCTTCCAGTAGGCGGAAGAGTTTTTCTTCGCCGTCACGGTTTTCCGTTTCCGACCTGAAACCCCTTTCTCATACACGTCTCCGAATCCTTCCTTGCAAAGAAACACTTCCATGTTTCCGTGATCGAGCAGTTGGACGTGTTCTCGTTCTTCTCGGGATTTGATCTGTCTGAGAGCGGTTCTTTTGAACTTTCTCCCCGCGGAGTCGTTGTCGGCGAGAACAAACCATTCTATTCCCAGCTGGTCCGCGAGCTTGATGAATTTCTCAACGCCGACATGAGCGAATTCAATGCAGGAGACGCCCCCCGCGTAAAGGTCCCTGCCCATGACTCTTGCGCATTCGGAAATCAGCAGAACGTCCGTTTCCCCCTCGACCAGCAGCCAGCATCTTGAAAACAGCAGACTGCCGCGCTTCGTCCTCACGTGGTAATCGAGCTTGCTGATTTCCGAACGGGTAAGCGCGTCCTCGGCGATGCTGTGGACTACGACTTTTCCGTCTTTGCGGGACAGGCGACGGATCTTTTTCAAGGGAATGCCCGCGAGCAGGTCGCCGGAATGAGTTGAAAGCAGTTTCTGGCCGGACAGGTCGCGCAACATTTCACCTGCGGTCTTTACCGCGGACGGGTGAAGATGGGCCTCCGGTTCTTCCAGGGAGAGCAGAGCCTCCGCGTGTTCGCCGTACTGTTCTTTCAGCTGGCTTTCAAGATAGGCGTTGAACAAGCAGATTACCGCAAGGCTTTGGGTTCCGCTTCCGTGGTGCGCGACGGGAATCCTCGCGCCCGTTTTCGACTCGAGATTCACCTGGGCGCGAGAGAGAATGTCGGAAAGTCTGGACGGCACCGCTTCGATCGAGACGGGGTCGACCTGGCCGAGCATAAGCAATTCGGCGGTATTGGATAAACGTTCCTTCACTGCGTCGAAGGCGGAATGTCGGTCCAGTATCTTGTTGTTCAGGTCGAGAAGAGCTTTTTCAAGTTCGGCTTGTGCTTCTTCGTCAATGTCCAGCGAGCGGACGAACGGACCCCAGAAAGACGACCGCGTACGGAATTCCCTCTCCGCATCTCTGAACGACCCGAGATAAAAAGTCGGTGCGAGTTGTTGCAGGTTGATGATGAGGCGCGGATTCTTCGCTTGCGGAATCGCGTTTCCCGAAAGATCGAGAAAATCGTATTCCACGTTATGTCCCCGCCCGGCGGGATTGAACGTGCTTCTTACCCGCAACGTCACGCTTCTGGTCTCTTCGTTGTCAACCTGTTCGGCGGGTCCTAGAAGTTGAGAAACTTCGTCCGGCCATTCTTCTCCTTCGCGTTCCGCGAACCGCAGGGTTATTTCTATGGGCTTCTCCCTCGAAGGTTCGGCGGAAGCGTCGTCAAGATGGTAGTCGTATTCTTCAAACACGGAATCCCGCCGCGCCAGGAAACGCGTCATGCACAAGCGAAGCGCGTCAAGCACCGACGATTTCCCCGCGTTGTTCTCTCCGATCAGGACGCACAGGTCGTCCAATTCGAGCGACAATTCCGCAATTCCGCGAAAATTTCTGATGTCGATCCGCTTAAGAAACATCAGGTGAAATCCTCCGCTCGCTTTTTGGAGCCACACGGAAAAATTTCTCCGGTCCTTGACTCCGGTGAAAACAGTTCATGAATCCATAGAAAAGCTCGAGGCTCTGGGTTGCTCTTACCGCGACTTTCGATAAACCTCGTTGTTAATGAGCAACAAACAACTTCAATATACCCAAATGCAGCGGGTTGCTTCAACAATGCAATCATGGGGAGGCCCGATATCTATTCTGATTCTCGAACTTATTGCCCTGGTTCTGCTGGCTCGTCAAATGAATCTGGAAGAAGCCTCGCAAGTAATAGACCGGATTCTTGTTTATTCCTCCAACAGATCAAGGGGCGACGACTAGCGCAGATTAGGGATTTGTATCCAGACTGCGCGGAAATAGACTCTCCGGCGGATGTCGAACCTGTCGCGGAATTCATCAATCGCTCCCGAGAACCTCCCTCCCCTCAACCGGATGTTTTTTCGGTAGGCTTCCACCGCTTCCATGCGAAGGGACCTCCATCTTCTTTTCGTTTCGCCCGCGGCGCTTTTGCTCTCGGCTGGCTGCGGGCGGCATTGAACTCGGGCTCAAGTTATTCGTAAAGCGATTGACGCGCTGAAACAATCGTGCGTGTTTCTACCTTCGGCAAGACTGCAATTCACGAAGCGTGATTTACAGGCATCAGTCTTCGCTCTTGCGAGAGATTCTATTCCTTCCGACAATAGAATATTCTCGGCCTGTCGTTTTCTTCAGAAAGTTTATTAGACGTTTGTATTTATTGATCAAATAGAAGGCATTATGAAGCTGGTCGTTTTCCTTGAATCCGTCGATAATTCTTTGCGCTTCTTCTTCCGAAATGCTGTCGACGGCTTTATTTAACCTCTGGAACCGCTTCTTCGCTTCCTCGAAACAGGACGAACTGATAAAGGCGGAAATCAATGCGCTCTGCAGACGATCTTTGTTGTCCAGTTTTTTTGCAACGAGTTTGTAAATCCGCGGCGCGGAAGCCGCGGGGTCTTGAAGGTCGCCCCTTAGGGCCTGTTTGTCGCGGATAAAGCCTTTCGGGTCGGCGTTTTGGAGTTTGAGAGATAAGATCGGAATTCCTCGACAGAGGGCGAAGCCGATTTCCTGATTGGTCCACTCGCTGTCATGTAAATCGTCGGTCGCGAAAACCAGCATGATCTCCATCGTATCCAGCCCCTTTAGAATCTCGTTCTGCCATGTGGCTGTCACTTCAATTCTGTCGTGGGCGAGAAACGCGGACATTCCGTAGCCCTCCAAAGCTTCGGCCAGCTCTTTCGCCTTCTTCTTGTGCCTGTCGCGGTGGCTTACGAAAAGTCTTATACGGCCGGGCTGCCATATTGATAAGGTGTCGGGTTCGACCTGCGGGCGCTTGTCTAGGGAAACCGCATGTTGATATTCCCGGTCGTTTTCGTCTTCGACTTCAAAAAAGACTTCGTTGAAAAACTCGTCTTCGAGGGATTTGCATTCGTTAAGGTCTCTGCGAATTTTTTCGCGGCAGGACTTTTCTTTCTTGAGTTCGAGTTGCTTAAAAACGTGGTCCGGCAAAAAGAATAAGACGTCGTGACCGTAAACACGGGTCCTTGAATTTCGGGTAACGTCATGTTCTTCGGTCTGTTCTCGAACAAAGACCTTTGAAGTGACGATCTGCGAGAGAAGACGGTTTTCCGACTGGTCGTACTCAATCTTTAACCGCATGAGGCAGGAAAGTATGCTGGAAGGCAGTTGGAAATCGCTACTCATGGCCGAGGCGCTCGCTTTTTTCCGCCGCGCGTCGCCGTCCGGTTTCCGCGGGCGGGACAGGATTTGATCTTTTCTCCGACATTTCGAGAAACACTGTCTTTACCGGTTTTCTGCGGTCGCTTTTCCTGACTTGAGCTGCACCGCATTTCGTCGTAATGCGATTCGTCCAGGACCCCGACAAAACCCGAAAGTCCCGTCGCCGCGTTTCTTGTTTCCCCCGACGTCATGGTATAATATACTGAAAGACATAAAGAAATCCGTAAAAGGAGGTCTTGTGACGCGATGCCGAGCGAGGTTAAGGTCCAATGTCCGCATTGCTCCGAATCGGTTGTTTTCACCAGAGGCAAAACGGGCAAATGGGTCGGGAGAGTTGTCGGTGGAGTGATGGGAGGATGGATAGGCGGTTCCCTGGGGATAGCGGGAGCGGTTTTTGGAATTGCGGTTGGAACCGTGGCCACGATACCGGCAGCTGTACTGGGCTGGCTCGCGGGAGATAAGATCGGGGGAATATTAAGCAAGGTCGCCTGTCCGGAGTGCGGCGAGAAAATAAAATGAGCGAAAACGAAAACACTGTCGCGCATTGACAAGGAGGCGGAAATGAGAACTTTCAACTTGTTCGTCAGTCATTCTTGGGCGTATTCGAACAACTATAAAAATCTGGTGAATCTGCTGGAGAGCAGACCGTATTTCGATTTCAGGAACTATTCGGTGCCGAGAAACGACCCGGTACATACCAACGGAACCGACCGGGAGCTTTATCGCGCCATCCTGCAGAAGATGGATCCTTGCAGCGTAATACTCATATTGGCGGGAGTTTATGCGACCTACAGCAAATGGATTCAAAAAGAGGTTGAAATCGCGAGGGAAGGATTTTGGATTGAAAAACCGACCGTCGCGATAGAGCCATGGGGAAGCGAAAGAACATCCGCGTTTGTCAAAGACAACGCCGACCGTATCGTCCGGTGGAACACGGAGAGCGTCGTCTCGGCCATAAGGGATCTGGCTCGATGAATGACGAAAACAGACGGGAACTGCTCGAGATCTACAAGCTTCACTCGGAGCTTGCCGACAGGGTGAGCCAGAGGCGGGCGGCGGCCAACAAGCTTTACGTCACCCTGCTTACCGGAACCCTGGTTCTTCTGGCGACGGTTCTCAGATACGGCGCGGACACGGTTCCGGTATGGATCGTTCTGGCGGCGTCCGCCCTCGTGGGAATGCTTCTTTCCGCGTCCTGGTTCATAGTCATCCGTTCCTATCGTCAGCTGAACTCCGGGAAGTTCGCCGCGCTGCTCGAGCTTGAGGAAAAACTCTCCTATCCTTTTTTCACCCGCGAATGGGAGCTGCTGGAAGAAGGAGAAAACAGAAGACGCTACTGGAAGCTTACGGTCGTCGAGACTTTTCTCCCCGCGGGTTTTTTCTTGCTGTGCCTGACTCTGTGCCTTGTCGGTCTGCTACGTCTCGCCTGAACGGCCGTCTCTTTTCCTCGACTTTCCGGAGACTCCACCGCGGCGGAGGTTCCGTTTCTTTCGCCGGTCATGATGACTTGATCCTGCCTGCCGGAGGTGTTTCGCCCTTTTCCGCCTGCCCGTCCGCCGCCTTCGGACCCGCGGGTCGAATCGCCGCGACTTCCGACGCCGCGAACCCGAATTCCGGGCAGTTCCTCCTTGTGTCACGGATAATTGCGTATTTGAGGACTGAACCGCTAACATATATCTTTTGGAAAGAGCGACCGCGCAATGATCGAGTCAATCTACATCGAAAGCGTCCCCTATTTCAGCGAGAACCCCGAGGAACTGGGCGGCCTGTCGAAAATCAACTTCTTCTACGGTCCCAACGGCTCGGGAAAAACCACGATCTCCAGGTTGATAGCGGCCGCGGACAGGTTCCCGTCCTGCAACGTGAAGTGGAAAAGCGGCAGCCCGCTGCGGACTTTCGTCTACAACAGCGACTTCGTAAAGGAGAACTTCAGCAGGAAAGAGATAAAAGGCATCTTCACCCTGGGGAAGGACGATATCGGAATCAGGGAAAGAATCGGCTCGGCGCGTGCGGAGGTCGAGACCCTGAAGGAAGAGCTCGCCGGCCTGGAATACGAATTGGAAGGCGAAGACGGCGACGGCGGGAAAAAAGGCGAGAGGAGAAGCCTTGAGGACGAGTTCAAGGAAAAGTGCTGGGAGAAAAAAACAAAACACGACGAGTATTTCAAACGCGCCTTCACTGGATACAGGGCGGACCGGAGCAGATTCAAGGAAAAAGTCCTCGAAGAATCGGCCTCCAGCGTGGCCGAACTGAAGCCCCTCGACTACCTCAAGCGGAAAGCCGAAACCATATTCAAGGACGATCTCTCCGAGCTCGAAGAAATCCCGGCCATCCGCAAAGACGACATCCTGAGTCATGAAACGAACCCGATCCTCTGCAAGAAGATAGTCGGCAGGGGGGACATAGACATCGCGGACATGATCCGCAGGCTTGGAAACAGCGACTGGGTGAAGTCCGGTCGAATTTATTTCGAGAAAAACGACGAAGAAGTATGTCCCTTCTGCCAGCAGGAGACGCCGGAGGAGTTCGCGAAAAGCCTGAACGAGTACTTTGACGAGACATTCAAAGAAGACATGGCAGAAGTCGGCGGGCTCGCAGATTCCTACGGAACCGACTCGGGGAAACTTCAGGAACAAGTCCGCTCAATCATGGAATCCGCGTCCGAATTTCCGGAAGTCAAGCAGAAGATAGGAGACAAAAAAAGAGTTCTTGGCCAAATCATCGCGACGAATGCCGAACGGATCAAAACAAAGCAGGCGGAGCCCAGCCGGAAAATCGCCCTGGAAACGGCGGCGGACGTAATCGCCGAAATCGAATCGCTTGTCGAAACCGCAAACTCTTCCATACGTCAGCGCAACGATGAAGTGCGGGAGATCGACCGGGAAAGAAAGGAACTGAGGGAACAGGTGTGGAAATATATCGTCGAGGAAGAACTCAGGGACGCCATCGAACGGTACGAAAAGGACAAAAGCGAACTGACGCAGAGCATCGGGAAGATAGAGAATGATATCCGTTCCATGTCGCGAAACAGGGACGACAAAGAGCGAGAGATCAAAGATCTTGAAAAGGGAAGAACGGGCGTTCAGCGCACCGTCGAGGAAATCAATTCGATCCTGTCTTCCGTCGGGTTCACGAGTTTTCGGCTTGACAAGGCGGAAGCGGGAGATTTCTACAGGGTGGTGAGAGATGGCGGCGAGAACGCGAAGGAAACCCTGAGCGAGGGAGAGGAAAGATTCGTGACCTTCCTCTACTTCTACCACCTTCTGAAGGGCTCGCAGTCCGGCGACGGAACCGCGTCCGACTGCGTGGCGGTTTTCGACGACCCCGTCTCCAGCCTCGACGGAGAAATGCTGTTCGTCATCTCGAACCTGATAAAAGACATTTTCGAGAAAATCGGGAAGGGAGAAGGAAACATAAGACAGGCGTTCGTCCTGACCCATAACGTGTATTTTCACAAGGAGATAACGCACGGATACAAGAAAAACGAATCAACGTTCTGGATAGTGAGGAAATCGAGACCGCAAGGGAAGAAACTGAAAAAGAGCGCGACGAATCCGATAAAGACATCCTACGAACTCCTTTGGGTTGACGTAAGGAACGACGAAAGCTCCTGTACGGGCACCCTGCAGAACACCATGCGTCGCATACTGGAATACTACTTCAAGATTCTGGGAGGAGTGAACAAGGACGATATCTGCAGGGAGTTTGACGGGAAGAGGAAAACGATCTGCAATTCCCTTTTCTCATGGGCCCATGCCGGATCTCATCACGTCGACGAGGGCCTGTACGTGTCGATGAGCCACTCAGACGAGCTGTATCGCGAGGTGTTCAGGGAAATTTTCGAAAAATCGGGGCATGAGGCACACTACGACATGATGATGGGAAAGTCTTCCGCGTAAGGACCGCGACGGAAAAATTGCGACGAGACAAACTCCGTGAAAAGGAAAAGCAGATTCGGCGAAAGATTCAAGGGGCGCTTTGACGAAAAGATCCGGGAGCGGGCCGAGAGGTGGCTCGGAGAGAACTCCGAACGACTCCGCGAGCTTGCCGACAACAGGACCCTGCAGGGAGTCGTATTCGAGCCTTTTGAGAAGCTGCTCAACGCTTTCGGCTCCACGACCGAGGATCGGGTCAAAAGAACCATAACGCAGGTCGCCCTCGCCAACGGGGTGCTCGCGGGACTTCCCGGAAAGCTCGGCGTGGGAGTGTTCGTGTGCGTGGCCCTCGAGGCGTGGATGGCGTACAGGATAGCGAAACATCTGGGCGTCGGGATTGGTTCTCCCGCTGGCGCGCTCAAGCTTCTGGGCATAGGAGCGGCCGGAATACTGGGATTCGTTCATGTGCTGCGGGCGGTTTTCAGCCTGCTGGCGGCGACGCCCGCGCTTCCCGCCACGTTCCTCGCCGAGTTCGTGACCACGACCTTCTTCGGGGTGTTCTTCTGGCTGGCGTTCAAGTCCGCCGGCGGCAGGGAAAAACTCGGAACCGCGACGCTTGTCAAGCTGGGGCCCGAAGCGGTCAGGATAACCCGCGCGGTCGCGGGGCACCAGTGGGGAATACTGAAGAAGGTGGCGAGACCGTCCAGTCTCAGAACCGTCGCGTCGAGGATGCGGGCGTTTCTGCTGGGCGAACGTCCCGTGGCGGACGCGAAGCGGCGACGCGGAGAGATTTTCGCCAGCGCAGCGCTCGCCCATCTGCTCCGGGGACGGACGGAGGCGTTTGACGGACCCCTGGGGGAGATGTTCCTCCAGTCGACCCGCGACCGCTGGGCGGATGTCGGTCCCGATGCCTCGGCGGAGGAGATAGCCGAATTCATGAGAGGTCGGGACTACACGGCCGAACAGCTGGAAGGGGTCGTGAACGTGATCAAGGGAAAGATGTTCGAGCGTCTGGTGGAGAAGCACGAAAACGCGGACGGAGACCGGTGGACGGCCCGTCTTCACGAGGACGAGAGCTTCGCCGGCTCCGACATTGTTTTCACCGACGCGGAGACCGGACGGGAAATCGAGGTTTCGCTCAAGTCCACGGATGCTCCCGCCCTCGTAGAAAACGCCCTGCTCCGGTATCCCGAGCATCCCGTAATCACCACCGGCGAGCTTGCCGGGCGCTACGCGGACGACCCGAGAGTGACGACGACCGAGTGGAGCAACGAGGAGCTCGAGAGAGTGACCAGGGGAAACTGGGACGAACTTGCCCGGGAAACCTCGGACCGATGGGGCGCGACAGTAAGTCTGGGGGAAGGCAGCGCGTGCGTGCGACTCGCCCTGCTGTGGCCGAACGTGGCGAGATTTCTTCGCGGAAAGCGGAGTCGGGAGGAACTCGAAAAAAACCTGCGCGCGGAGCTCGGCGACGCGGGCGCCGTGCTGGCGACGCGCGTTGCGATGGGAGCGGCTCTGGGTCCGGTATACGTCTGGTATCTGCTGGCGAGGGGGATTCTCGAGCTCACGCCCGACCCGGAGAAAACCGCTCCGCCTCCGCTTCGTCTCGAGTGCCGGTACGAGTAGAGAGACCGTGGGGGATTTTCACGGATTGGTTTCGCGCGGCCCGAAACTGGAAACCATGAGGCTGATGATGACTCGACCGCGGGTCCCAACTCCCGTCTTTTCTCGAGGCGGCTGCGTTTCATCTTGTCTTCTTCTGACCCTCCCGCGTGAAAGGAGGGCGGTACCCCTTGGGAGTTATGTTTGAATTTTGTGTATAGGGGTTGAAGAAAGCGGCGTATCTGGTTTGATTGTTGAATTCTTCAAAAACAACTAATCAGGAGGATACGCCACTTATGAGTAAGAAGAAGAATAAAGTCTTTCAGATGCAAGGTCAACAGGGTGTTCTGGACCCGTTGATGGATTTGATCAGAGAAGCCGTTTACAAAATGCTTGTCGCAGCGTTGGACGAAGAAGTTCGAGACTTCCTCGCAGAGTGTGAAGGTCGTCGTCTTGCGGACGGAAGAGCCGCGGTTGTGCGTAACGGATTTCTTCCCCGCAGGGAGATTCAGACAGGCGTGGGTCCCGTCTCGGTGAGGATTCCCAGGACAAGGTCCAGGGACGGAGAAGAGGGAGCTTTCCAGTCGGTTCTGGTTCCTCCGTATGTGCGAAAGACCCGAACTCTCGAAGCTGCCGTGCCGTGGCTCTACCTCAAGGGCATATCCACTGGGGAGATGGGGCCTGCGCTCGAAGCCGTGTTCGGTTCTCCCGCCGAGGGGTTCTCCTCAAGCACCGTGTCGAGACTCAAGCGCGTGTGGCGCGATCAATACGAGCAGTGGCGCAAAAGGTCTGTGGAGAAGGATCGCTGGGTGTATCTTTGGGCGGACGCCATATACAGCCCTGTAAGGGGAGACAATCCCAGGTTGTGCGTTCTGGTCGTCATGGGGGTCAACGAGCGAGGAGAGAAGCGCATTGTGGCCATAGAGGACGGGATGAGGGAGTCCACGCAGAGCTGGCGGGAGCTGTTGCTCGATCTGAAGTCTCGGGGAATGAACGTTCCGAAGCTTGTCGTCGGAGACGGAGCCATGGGTTTGTGGTCGGCTCTCGAAGAGATTTACCCTGATGCTCGTCAGCAGCGTTGCTGGGTGCACAAGACGGCCAACGTGCTCAACTGCTTTCCCAAGTCGGCTCAGCCCAAGGCCAAGGACAAGCTCCACGACATCTGGAGAGCGGAAACGAAAGAACAAGCTCTTCGCGCCTTCGATCTGTTCGTCGAGATGTATGAGGCGAAGTATCCCAAGGCGACGGAGTGTCTGGAGAAGGACAGGAAGGAGCTTCTGGCGTTCTACGACTTTCCCGCTCATCATTGGCAGAGCATAAGGACGACCAATCCGATCGAATCGACCTTCGGCACCATTCGCCACCGAACCAGGCGCTGCAAGGGCTGTCTGAGTCGCGAAGGCACGCTGCATATGATATTCAAGCTCGGGATGAGCGCCGAGAAGAACTGGCGAAGACTGCGTGGGTTCGCATATCTGGGAAAAGTGATAACGGGAGTGAAGTTCAAAAACGGAATCGAGGTGTCAACAGAAAATCAGGAGGCCGCTTGATCTCTTCTCCATACACAACTCTTGACTATAACTCACCCCTTGGTCCTGAACGTTGCAAGGAACGCGGAAAAGCATTTGAGCGGGCGCGGGCGGATTACGACGGAAGCTTGGTGAGCCGTTTGCGACAGCTGGAAGAAGATAGAATTGCTCCGGCTTTTCAGTGCCTTTCCCCGTCCATATGTACGGAGGGAATTAGCTCTATGATAATTTTCCGGTGCGGTGCCCCGGCCACAATAGGCCGTTTCGCTGTTTCTTGGGGTACGCGGGCGGCCGCGGCAGCCTGTATGAAGTTAAGTGGTTTCGTTGGTTGAGGGAACGGCCGGTCGCTTGACCTGTAGTCTATAATCTGCGGGTCTATCTTGGGTTTCGCCATCCACTCGACTATAGTCTGGCGGGCGCTTGACTTGCTGGCCTCCATACGCGTCAGTGAAGGGGTGGCTGTCCCGAAAACGAGTGTGGAAAACAATTTGAGAAAATAGCTTGTCTTGAGCTTGGCGATTTGTATCAGCATCGGTTGCGGCGATGTAATCGTAAGATGAACGTTTGCTTTCAGCGGTCCGACGGAAGGACCTTCCCGCAGACTCACAAATCCTTGTCTGTCCCTGAAAAGACGGGTTCCATCCCGATGACGAACTTCCTGATGGGAAAAGGGAAGAGGCGTCTTCAGAACGTTGGCCCAGATATCGTCAAGTTTCTTTTCCCGTCTCCTGCATTGTTCGCACAGGTAAACGAACATCCATTCCGTGGGCAACGATATGCCGTCCCATATGTCCGGAGTTCTTTTGTTGTGCATGCCGTAGTGGGCATATTTGTATCGTTTCCTGAAGATCTTGGGCAAAATATGCGCCTGGGTGGCCTCTTCGTGTGTTAACATCTCCAGACAAAGGGCGCACCACTTGTCGTTGCGCTTGCTGAATATCCGTTCCATCGGGCTTTTCTCAGGCAAGAGGGTTCTTGGGGGAGCGGGTTGCTCAGGATAAGGCAGCAGCTTCACGACACCGACCAGTTCGTCAGGCTCCAAGATGGTCGGGTTGCGGGTCAGCCTTACGGCGTTGGATACGTATATCGTGTCGTACGTAAGATTTCTCATTCTGATGAAACATGCTCCGCCGGTTTTCCGAAAATTCAGGAGATCGGCGTTTCCGTCCGGTGCGGTTCAAAGGCGGGAATTCCTCAAGTGAGCCGGCAACAATGAATCACGGGTCTGACGGAGAATAAAGCCTGTCTGTTGCTTTCTTGTCCAATGCGTTGTGGCATTCTGTCACGCATTTAGCTATCAGGTCGGCTATGACTTCGTCTTCGTATCTAATCCCCCTGACGCCGCAGTGATAGTCGCAGTTGAGTCTCGGTTCATGAGGATTGACTTCCGGCTCGTGAGTCACGGTCAGTTTCCTGTTTTCTTCGGTCTCCACAAGCTTTTTCATAGCTCCGACATTGACGACACCTATCTTTCCCGTTTCTTTCGTGTTGAGCGGAATGTCTTCTTTCAGGTACTCGATTTGGCTTGATACATCGTCGCCCGGAAGCATGTCGAGGCAGTGGACGGATAAGTACTCTTCATCCTGCTTGGGACGAAAAGCGACACCGTCCGGCTTCTTCGTGTCGCGGTTAATTCTGGACGGACTGGCGTAGCGGGCTATGTTGTTGTCGTCTGGAATCAATTCAGGCAGTGAATTTCAGTGGGGATTCGGGTACTACCGCCCGCTCGGCGAAGAATCTGATATATCCGTCGGTCGGGGCTTCCAACGTTTGTCTTATGGAGATGCTTCCTCCGTAAAATCTGGGTTTTGCGCGTTCGGTGATCAGACTCCGCAGGAATTGCAGGGCTCTGGGTTGGTCGTCGAGAAAACCCTTCACTGAGCCGCTTCCCGAAATCCTCAATATTCTGTCAGGGAAGCAAGGGTCCGGATAAAAGAACACGAATTTCAGATGGGTCGAATCCGTAAATTCCAACGCCAGTCTTTCATCGGGAGAAGAATGCCATTCTGCTCTAATATTCCCCTCGTACGTCAGAACCAAACCGGGAACCATATCCAGACCCAGACCTACGATTTTGTCCAGAAAGCCGATCAGTCCTCGCCGGGAATCATTCGACAAGGGCAACTGTCCGTCGGATGCTTCTTCGAGGGCGATCTTTCTGAGCTCTTCGATTCGAGGCTCGATTTTTTTAAGAATGCTCGCCTTGGAAAAGCGCTCTCTTATTTCTGGAAAGAAAACCCCCCTTGAATAGGGCGACTCATCATGATTTCCATAGGAGAGCCAGACTGCTGTACGCAACGAAAATGTTTTATCAGTCAATTTGGCATACGACAACTCCCGCTTGCCGGAAACCAGATGGCTCTCCGACGCTTCGTGGTTAAATCTTTCAGGTTCCGGCAAAGGGAAAGGCCGTCCGAGCTTACCTTCAAAACGGCAGGCATTCATAATGAACTCTTCGTGCGTCATGATTTTCCTCCGATTGGGAAAACAACATCCAGATTATGCAACTCCACCCTTGATTAATCTAAGTCTCTACGGTTCGGTGTCAAGTTTTCATGGAAGCGACGACTTCCGGCTCAAGCGTGGCGGCACCGCTTGCGACCAAGGCGGCACATGCCCGGTCGCACGTAGCCCACAGATCGGGAACTGCGTGACACAGGTACTGCAACTGTGAATACAGCATGTTCATTTCACCGTTTTCCAATTCGTCAAGAAATGCCAGTTCCGTAATCCAGAGACCGACAAACTCCGTCCAGTCTTCCAAGCTTGCGCGACTCGCGGCGGCCAGCAGGCAGATCATTATTTCACTCCCCGCCGGGACGGGATATTGAACATCCGACCTGTACCTGCGAGCGATTATTCGCAGTTCGTCCGCAAGCTCTGAGCTTCTCGTAACGGCCGCGACCTTGGCCAGTCCGTTCAGCATTAGTTGAAGCTGCATGCCGTCTTCTATGTTTGAGAGTTGATAGGAACAGGCTTTCAGCGTCCTTGCGGCCAATTCCGCGTAATCGGGCTCGAGACGGAAAAACAACGTTGAATTCGAAAGAGCTATAAACGACGAAGGACTTGCTTTCTCCATGTCGGTTTGTGTCCGGATCGCCTCGGCTCTTTCTGGGGGCAGATCCTGCAACGATTCACCGGTTCCGTCCATGGGTCCGGGGAAATAAAAAGGAAAAGGAAGAACTTCGAGGATGCTTTTCGTTGCTTGGAGCAACTCTTCGCTTCTGATGTTCTGCTTGTATTTATCCGTTGCGATCATTACGCGGCTAAGAAAATTCCACTTTATCTCCCGGGCCGTTTCAACTGCGGGACTCCAGTAAGGTTCCATGCGCATGTCGATTAGGGATTGCAGGAGATGCGCGCCTTCCCCGTAGTCTACCAACCGCTTGTCTAACGAGTCGATATCGGTGTTGAAACCCGCCAGCTGACGATGGATAAGGGCGGCCTGCGACAACGCCGCCAGTCTCCTGTAGAAAGGCGGTTCCGACGGAAACAGGCGAATGCTCGACAACTCTCCGTTTATCAAAACGAACAGGATGGAAAAAAACCTGAATCCGCTGGTCGCTTCGGTGATGTCATCGTCGCGAAGCTGCTTTATGAGACGAATGAGACGAGGTTCGATGCCGGGCATTGATGGAAGAACCCGTAAACCCACTTCTATCGCTCCGAGCTGCGAGACCCTGTCTTTGGTTTTTTCCAGAAACTCGCAGGCGCGGATAAAATCGTTTTCCATCAGACCTACGACTTGGATTTCATCTGTCAGAAACGAATGCGACGAGAGCAGGAGACTCGACAGGAAGCCGTCATACGGGTTCCGTCTGGACAATTCCCGAAACAGCGTTCTGCCGCTTCCCGACGCGTAATCCCGTATTGTGTTGCTCCCGTTGTATCTTCCCGCCAGCCTGTTGAAGTATCTTCGAGAGGAAGGAACGAAATGGTGCGTGAAAGGTTGCCTGTTGACAACTTTCCCGCGTATGAGTTTTTCCACGTAAGTCGGGGTGTCGAGAAGGTCTTTGCCGAGTTTTTCGATTTCATGGTCTTCCAGAGCGCGCTGCTCGAGAATTCCGCGCCAGAAGTTTTTCGCATCCTCTGGCAGACCCAGGTCGGTAGCGACTTCCTCGAGGATACGGAATCGAGTTTCCATATCAGGGGAGAGCGAGATGAAAGTGGACGGAAGCGTAAACCGCTCGTCGCCGCGCGATGCCTCCATGCTCGGAGTCCGGCCTTGCGCGCTCGCATTCTTCAATTCCCACTCGCGGTCGTCGGTATCGGTCATTTTTTCCACTGGTGTTCCCGAGAGAATCTTTCTCACGGCGTTGAACATTTCGGAACCCCGGATGGAAAGCTTCGGGTATTCGAAGGAAACGACCGGGTTGGCTTTAATTCCGTACTCCTTGCAAAAAACATGGTCCGCGAGCAAAGTGTCCCGCAACATGGGCGGCACGTTACCCAACGCGTCTTTCGCCAGCGTGGTTTTGTTGTACGCTCCGTCCGTTTTTGCCTTCACCTCTTCCAGATACGCTCCCGCGTATTTCGAAATTTCCTTTTTGTAATATTTTGCGACCCAGGAATACATGTCTGCATATTGTTCTTTCATCGGGCGCAGTATTCTTTGCTGGAACCACTCCCAGTATTCCGTTTCGACTCTCTCTTCCCTCGTTTCGGTGGAGGGAAGCAACATGATCATCAAATGCGACTCGAAACCTATGTCGCTCGCGGCGTTTTTGCTTCTGCGATAGATGTTTTGAAGCCAGCCGATGATATTGACCCGGTCGACGACCCAGTCCGACCGAACCCGTGCGGTGGCCAGATCTGCGTCGGCGGTCCACAGACCCCTGAGCACTTTCACGAAGGACGTAAAAGACATGTATGCCCAGAACATTTCCTCCGGAAGACGAAGCCAGCCGCTCATCTGGACCTGAAGCACGTTTTCCCTGATGGCCTTGAGACCGGAGCGCTCGACAAGTTTGCCGTCTTGAACTTCGGATTTTTCAAGATGGAATTTGAGCTCATCCTCGTTTACGGGGATAAAGAAATATCCGGCGTTGCGAAGCCTGTTCCTGAGGGCCAGCTTTTCTTCATGCTTTATATGTTTTGAAGAAGCTAGGGCGTCCAGAATATCCAGCGTCGAAAATATCGGCGCCTGCATGTTGCGGTTGATAAATCTGTCGTCCGCGATGATTGCGTCGCAGTAGTCCGCCAATGCCAGTACGCTGGCCGTCGGATGCCTGTACAGCAACTGTAGCCGGTTTTCCGGGTCGTCGATCTGGAGCTGTCTGGCCACTTTTATTTTTCCGGTTTCTATTTGAGAGTTGAGAGTGGCCCGCAGGTTTTCCAGGGTGGTGCCGATTTCGTCGGAAGTGCTTTCGTAGGAAACGAAAGCATCCGCTTCGGATACCGTTCTCGGCAAGACGAGAGGCCTGAACGAGAGGTGGAGCTTGTCAAGTACTCCCAGGTGCAGGAAATACGCCACGGACGTATTGTCCAGAAGCAGTGCCGCTCCGTCCGCGAGTTCGGGTTCGTCGGGCCAGGGTTTTTCTCCGACGAGCTTCAGATAAGCGTAAGCTTTATCGGCCGTCTCGTCCGTTATGTAGCAGTCTTGTCGCAGCTTGCCTATGACGGATTGGCAACTGCACAGCACATTAGAGTACGCATTCAGGTCAGCCTCTTCCTCCATCAGAGAATCGACTCGACTTACCGGCGAAGAGCGGACCACGACATGCCGGGCATTGTCGCTTTTTCCTGCCTTTACGGCTTCCGCTATCAGGGTTGCCAGGTCGTCGCCGACCTGATCGGAGAGTTCCTTGACGGGAACGACCGTCGGTTCAAGTTTTTCAAGCTTGTCGGTTGCGATTAAGTCAAGAATCTTATGGGCGTCTTTTATTCGACTCGGCTGATGGAATCTGACTTTTTTCTTCTCTTCGAAAAGCCACGCAAGCGTCGAATGCGGCACGTAGACTGTGTTGAAAGCGTCCAGGAACTTGCCGAGCAGTCCCAGAAAGCTGAGTGTCAGCAACGCCGTGGCGTCGATTGCGACGGTTCCGTTAGTGTCAAGAGACATTGGATGCCTGTTGCCGCTGTACGCGGGAATCGCACCTCGTCGTCTCAGGTCCGTCAGCGGCGAATTTGAGTTTGTAAAAGCGGTAAAAAGCGTGAGGTCGATCAGAGACTTGTTGAGAGAATGAGTCGCCACGAACATGGGAATTTCCCCGCGGCTCAGCTGTCGCAAGGTTCCGTCTTCTTGTTTGTTCCATTCCGATAACTGGTCCAGAGCGTCTCTGAATGAAACCCGCCGGACCGGACCTTCCTGGTCACCGGAAATCGACACGGCTTTTTCAAGCCACTGTCGAGGCTCCGGGTCGTTCTCCCAACCGGACTCCGAGGCCAGAAAGTAGGCCGCGGCCAGTACTTCCGCGTCTTCGTCGCTTTTTTCCACCGCCGCGGTCGTTAATTCTTTTGTCCCGGGTACTCCCATCTGCGCCGCGATACAGGCGGTCCGCATCAAGTCTTGAGAGTTTCTTTTGTCTTTCTCCAGCGTCTCGTTGGCCACAAATGCGTAGAGCTCGTCTTTATCGCCCAAGGAAACCGCGAGATGAAGCTTCAGTTCGCGATAGTTGGCATCGTCTTTGTCGCAATCCAGATTTTCCAGTACGGAGCGGGCTTCAAGCAGTTTGCCTTCATAGTACAGGGCTTGGCAGTAACGCATTTGCAGGTTCTCAGACTGTTCCAGCAAATCCTTGTTTTCTTCAACGAACTTGACAAGTTGATCGTTTTTCCGGGTCCTGATTAAAACATCTGCCAGTCTCCCGGCATCAAACAACGAACGGGTTTTGTCAAACATGATACGAGCATATTCGCCAAGTTCGTCCCACCTGTTTGCGGTTCCGAGCTCGTTTAGCAATATTGCCAGGTCGCGCGGGGAATCGGTTTTCTTAAACCGTTTCTTCATCACCGCGACCTGGTCGCTCTCTTCGGCTTCCGCGATCATTTGGCGGATGTTTTCATGTTCGTTTTTTGAGAGCCCTTCCTCTTTGAGAACAGCCAGACAATTGTTCGCCTTACCAAGTTGTCCGGCTTCGCAAAGCATTCTGATTTTAAAAATCTGTATGGATTTTTTGTCCGAACAGTGGACAATGTCGTCTTCGTATCGGTCTATGTAATCTGCTACATCGCCAAGGTCATTCTTCGTAAAGACGAGAGCGAGCCGTGCGCGGGCGGCATCGTAAGTAATTTCGCCGTTGAGGGCTTTCTGCCTTTCGATTTCTTTTTCGACCGCTTGCGGGTCCAGACTGACTTGGAAGCGGATTGCGAGGCGGACGAGATGAAGAGCCATGTCGGTACCGCGGAACCTTTCTTTCAGCCGGCGCTTCCCTTCGTCAAGTGTTTCGGGGTTGCTCAACTCCAGCCAAAGTGCGTACTCTTCGCACATTTTCGCTGCTCCAGAGCAGTTCAGCTTTTTGGCGAGTTCCGAAGCCTTGACGAAATGTTCCCGCGCCTCGCTCCGCTCGCGGGTCGCCGCCGTATCCGATGCCAGCCTGAACTCAGCTTCCTCAAACGGCGGCCGCATGCGCAAAGCGGTGCGAAGGTCGTTCGGAACCGCTCTTAACAGGTGTACTACTGCCTTCATATAATGGAAAGCGGGAACTTCGCGCATGTCTGCGTCGGTCAATTCGTTTATGTATTCACGTGTCTTGTCCCAGTCGGCGAGTGCAAGCGTGTTCTCCAAAAGAAAATACTTGCCGTCGGGGTCCATGTCCGCAATGCCGATTCCGGTATCGTTGAGCCAGTCGACGGCTTTTCCGGCGCCTTTCTTTCCCTTTGAACGTATGATGAACGCCGCGCCCCGCGACATGGGCGAATCAATGCCGGCCAGAATTTTCAGAGCGCCTTTTTGGTCCTTTTTGCCTGAGCGTATAAACGCTTCCGCTATTCTGGTTTCTTTGCTGGTTTCCAGATCTTTGGCTATGCCAAGGCACTCTTCGGCTTTTTCCAGGTTTTCTTTGGTAAGCGACAGGACTCGCGCGCACCACGCCAGAGCCCTGCTCCTCACGGCGCCGGTGCCCCAGCACAGCTTTCCCGTTGCCAGTTTGTTCGCAAACTCTATCCATGAAACGGCATAGTCGAGCCCCTCGAAAAACAGTGATTCCCTCAGCCGCCTGAACTCTTCCTCGATTTCCCGGTCGACAAGCTCCGTCAGAACCTGGAAACGGGAAAAAAAATCGGAAGTGATGTCATCCGGATATTTTCTGATTTTTTCTTCGTGTTCCCTCTTCCATTCTATAAGCTTTTCGGCCGGATAGGTTTCGTGCTGCTTGTCCACTATCGTGTGATGATTCGGGCAGAATAAAATCAGGTTTTCGGGAGAATTCAGTTCTTTATTGGTGAGTTCGGCTTTTCCCCTTGGTCCTTCCTCACTGATTGAGTAGATGTGAGATATTTCACCTATGACGATGTCGCCGGATTTCTCTGTAGCCGGTCCGATAATGGGAAACGCGCATTCGGGATACGCACACTGGTTTCCGCTCAGGGCAAACAGCTTCTTTAATGTGCTTTGCTCGTAAGACCGGTTGAGTTTGGACATGTTCGTCTTGTTTTTGAGCGATACCGCTTTCACGTCAATACGGAGAATAATATACAATATCCAGACTTCCGCGCACTTGCGGGCGGGAAGAACCAGACGACAGTTCCTGCGGCCGCAGGTAGACCTTCACGGAGCGTTTTCAAGATTGGAGTGTCGCGGGGACCGGACGGAAGGTAACGGGGAGCAAATTCGTGAACGAAAAAAACATGGAAGAAGAAATTTTCGTGGCGGAGGGCTTTCACATGGATTCTCCCGAACTGCACAGGATCGTCAAAAACGTGAGAACCTCCCGGTAGCGCGGTCAGTCTCGATGACTCGGTCTTCCTTGCTGAAAGGTTTTGCCCTTTTCCGCTTGTCCGTCCGCCGCCTGCGGGCTCGCGGGTCGAATCGTCGCGACTTCCGCCGTCGCGAACCCGAATTCCGGGCGGCGGTTCCTCCTCGTGTCATGGATAATTGCGTGCTTGAAGGCCGGGCCGCGTTTCGAGGTCGCGGACGAAGAATTCCGAAGCGCCGTGAACGAGTGCGGCAACGGCGGTTGTGCCGACTGTCCGGTGAAGCGCGGAAGCGCTTTCGAGAGCGTTCTGAAAGTGATATGCGAAAGCGACGGCCGGTCCTTTGACGAAACGGATGCCGCGGGGCGGTTGATGAGGACGGTCGTTGAAAGATCCTCGCTCGACTCGTTTTTCAAGGAGCCTCTCGCTCTCATGGCGACGATGCGAAACCGCACGAGCGCCGCTCGCGGCGTCGGTCGGCGTGCCGTTGAAAGGCGGGAGAGTCCGGGAAGAATCGGGGCTTGATTTTCTCCCGGCGGATGTAGTAATCTGTAATCGGTCAGGAGGTGCGTGTCATGAAGAGAAACCCGGCGGAGTTTCGCCTGCTTCTGCGTTACTCGGTCAAAAAAGACGGAGACTGGTTCATAGTGTCCAACGACGCTCTGGACCTGGTTACCCAGGGAGAAAGCGAAGAGAACGCCCTGGCCAATTTTCGCGAGGTCGTGACGCTGTTTGTGGAAAGCTGTTACAGAAGAGGCACGCTTTACGAAGTTCTGAACGAATCCGGCGTTCTGCTTCCCGTTGACGCCCAAGAGCCCGAAGAAGACGTGATGGAAATACTGATGCCCCTGACGGCGCGGAAGAAAGCAGGCGTTGAGACTCGCCCCAACTAGGTGAAAACAGGGCTCTGCGTTCAAGCCATGATCATGCCGCCGCGCGCGGTCTTGGTTTTCGCCGTGTCGCTCGACGGCCGTAATCCGCCGACGGGAGAACCGACCGTCGAATTCAGTCCGCGGGAATTCTTCTCCTGCCGGGGCGTCTGATGTCTTTCAGCGAAACGGCGTCGCCGTAGAGGTCGATCGACCACTCGGAGCGGGGACATCCGAGCCGCTTGCGCATTCGTATGTGTCCCTGCCTGAGATGTTGAAACTTCCATCCGCTTTCGCGGACCGTTCTTTCTACCGACTTGTCGCGCTGGACGGCTCCTTTGCCCGAATCCAGCCGCGCCGAAGAGTAGGCCTTGGGCGTGCGTCTCATTATGCGGGCGACGTCTTCTCCGCTCGGCAGCCGTCTGTGGCCTCTGGAAAACGGCGTAAGCAGGGCGAACGGAGCAGGCAGGAGAAGCTTTTCCCAGATGTCGGGACAGTCCGCGGTTTTCGAACCGTGGTGGGCGACTTTGTACACAGAGGCTTTCTTTCCCCCCGCGGACTGGGAGTTGCGGACGACGGACGTCCATCCGCGTCCGGGCGTTTCTTCGAGGTCGGCTCCGAGCAGCACGGCGTCGTCTCCCAGGTCGATCAGAAGAGCCACGGAAAGCTCGTTCGGTCCCGGGTCGCGTATTTTCTTTCTCCTGGTAATTCCCGGTTTCGGCATGTTTTCCGCCAGCCGGGAAAGAAATTCCGCGATGCGCTCGTCCGACGGCGAGAGCGCGTATACCTCCACGCCGCGCTCCTTCCTTTTCAGAACCATGGAGTCGGTCTTCAGGAATTTCGGCCGGGCGTCCCGCCTTTCCAGGATCTCCAGAACGTCCGTGATTTCCCGGGTCGACCTCAAGCTTGCAGGCGGTTCCGTCCCCGCGAAGAAAGAGGCGAAGCCGAGAAATTCCTCCCTGCCGAGCGCGACCGCGCAGCAGAATTCCGCCGAAGCGCAGAGACCGACCGCGTCGGACAGTCCCTTGATGTGATCGTCGTGCCAGTGCGTGGCGAGGACGCACGACACCTGGGTGGCGAGATCGACGCCGATTCCGCCCAGGTAGACGGCCGCGGCGCTTTGAACGGGATTGCGGGAGCCCCGCTCGGCGCATGAATCCACTATGATCCACTCGCCGTCGCCGAGATGAACGACCGTCGACTCGCCGTAACCGGGGCCGATGAGAGAAATTTCCGCGACATCCGCCGGGGGAGCGTCGGTCGGCGCGTCTTTCACCGCCCGGAACCCAGAAAGCGCGCGAGCCTGCGCGCGCGCTCCTCGGCACGGCTGAAGTCGGAAGAGGTGAAAAGCGGCAGGCGGCGGAACGCCATGCGTCCGAAACGTTCCTGCTGACCGTTGGGTCGTACGGACCTGCCCACGGTGAGATAGAACACCGCGCCCGTCTCGAGCAGTTCCATGTCGTCGTCCGAAACGTCTTTGACGGGGAGTTCCGCGACTTCGCCCGGGTACGCTTCGCCGGCCGTAAGGTCGCGCATCGACGCCGTGAAGGTTTCTTTCTCCACGGACTCGACCACTCCTTCCCATTCCTGCAGCACCTCCTCGGATGTTTCCCGGCGTTCGCCGTTCGGACCCTGCGGGGAGTCCTGGAATCTCGGTATCCTGCCGCTCTCGTTCGAGGGCCGTCCCCAGGAATATTCGCCCGCGGGTTTCTCGGGGAAGCGGTCCGGAGTTCTTGCGGAGGCGTAGTCGAAGTCGGAACCGGCATGAAGACCTGCGGTCGACGAAGGGCGGTTCGCCGCCTCCCCGCCCATGTTGCGGTCGGACGACACCCCTGAAGTCTCAAGTGCTTGCGCCACGGTCATTGCCGGCACTCCTCCGTCAGTTTCATGATCTGGTCGAATATCGTTTCCGCCCGCCGGAGCGAGCTCTCCCAGTTGGCTTCCAGAGTGCGGACCGCCGTCGCGGACGATGTGTCCCGGACCCCGTTGGCGACCAGATTGAAATGATTGACCACGTCGACGAATATCCCCGTATGGTTGCCGATTCTGAGAGACGGCTCCACTCTGGCCTGCACGTGGAGGTCGCGGCCTTCGAACTGCAGGTTCCGCTGGAGCATCGTAATCGACGTCATGCCGCCGCGCTTGTACATGTCCGGGTCTTCCCCCGAGGCTTCCTCTATCTCCTTTCCCCACTCGCCCCAGGCTTCTTTCGGCGCCAGCCGGATTCCCACCCGGTCCCTGACATCGAAATCTCCCGTGTCGAAATGAACGCACCTGTTGATTCCCATCGAATGCATGGGCGTGTGAGGCAGGAATGTTCCGAAGCACGAAATCAAGAGATCTTTGACATGTTCGAATTGGCGGGTGACGCTGGCGATTTCAAATCTTTCCAGCGAAGCGTGGACGTGAAAGTTGCCCGCCTCGAATTCCAGTTCTTCGCGGGTTTGCAATCTGAGAGGAACCCCGGATTCCTTTTTTCCCAGCATTTCATTCTGGGCAAACCATCTCGGCAGAAAGATGGCCGGGTTGAAAGAGCCGAGCAGAACGACGCTTACCTGATCGATTTGCGGACTGATGCGCATGATTTCCGTAATTCAGAATCCGGCAGGCGGCAAGCCGCCTGCAACCGATACGCCCCCGTACCGTTCGAGACGACCGGGAACGCTGGTCAATGATACAATATTAACGTTGCGGGCGCAATCGGTTGGATGGCGGCTGGATGGTGTGGCGGAAAAGCACGGAGGGTTCCGAAAGCAGGAGCAAGCGCTTCTTTACGCGAACGGATTGCCCAGCCGGAAGCGCATAGCGGCCGGACTTGCCCTGAAACTTCTGGCGAGGGCGTTGACGGTTTCTTCTTCGTCCATGTAGGACGGTTCATCGTTAAGCACTTCCGAGTCTGTGGGACTTTTCCAGTCAATCGAGTGCGGAAGAAGCGAAGGAATGCGATCTGGAAGTCGAAATCAAGCCGCTTAAAGACGACACGTGGTCGAAAATCTATGAGTTGTACTGTAGAATAAACAGCGGGCTGACTTCCGCTCCGACCTCGAAGCTGATCGAGAGCGGGAGTTCCAGCTTTTTTCGTTGAAGCGGGAAGCCGAAATGAAAGAGAAAAAAGACATGCCCGAAGAGCGGTCGAAAAAGCTGTCCGACGCGAAGAAGAGCCTCGACGACATCATGAAGAGAATCGAGCCTTTTCTGCCCGAAGAAACTCAGGTTCTTCACAAGCAGTACAGCGAATGGAAAAGCGGCGCGTCTTCTCTGGCGAAGCTCGAGTAGTCCGCCTGTCGGACGTACCGAGGTGCTCCCGCTTTTCCTTCGACACGTTCTCTTTTTGTTTTTCGTCGCTTTGAATCCGCGGCTCCGCACGGACTGAAAGCCCTGCATCGGCAAAGCTGGCCTGTGCGGAGAGAAACCCTCGCGTCCCTTGCCGAACTGCCCGCCCTGGTCGTGGCGGAGACGCCTCCGGACCCGAAATCCCGAATCCCGGCTTTTTTGTCCCGTATTGGAGATGTCGGGAAACGCGGTCGCCGGGTTGATTTTCATTACCGTACCGGCGCTTAAACGGCGGTGTAGCGTCAAAAGATGTGTTCGATTCGGATATGTTTGATTTCGGCAGATTCGAGAGGACAAGCACTCATTGGGCCGTGAAGGGCGGCGGTCTGGTTTCCAGGTTTTTCAATCCCATTGAAAGGCGCACGGTCTCTGACAAGCCGAAGATTTTTGACGTCGACCGGCCGTTGCCAGGAGCTGGGTCACGTCGCCGTCATATGCCCGAGGCGGGCCCCGCATGCCTTGACGGGCATGTTCACGGACCTGCGCGGGAGAGCTTATTTGTTTGCGAACAGATACTTGATGACGATTATCACCATTCCGAGCACGTTCACGGTGGTTGCCGCGAGCAACGTGATTAGAACCTTGTCGGAGAATATCTGCGTTCCGTAGAAAAAAGAGATTGCGCCGACGACAATCAGCAGAAAGACAATAAAACCCAGCCACCAGGAAACTATTAGTTTTGCCCAGTCCCCGAACTCTCTTTGCATCTTCTGCTTCTGTTCTTCGGACTTGTTCTGGAGTTCCAGTCTCTTGTTTCTCGCTGTCTGCTCGTCGATTGAATCCGTCCCGGCCTCGTCCTGAATGAATTTCCTGAGGGATTCTTTGGAAGGTTTTTTGTTCAAGTCACGCTCCGGGGGTTGCGTCCGTATCTCGCAGCTGATCAATTCAGCTTTTTGTAGAGTTCTCCGTAGTAGTCCCTGATCAGGCTTTTCGGAATCTCCTTGTTCCTCGTTCCGTCGAAGGTTTCCCACCACGGGGTGCCTTCTTTGTGCGTGAGGGCGACTAAATGTTCGGCGGGCGCGTCCTTATAAGCGCCCCAGATGATATTCAGGGTTTCACGTATCTTGTCGTCCGTAATATCCTCTTCCGTAGGCTGTTTCGGGTCTTCTTCTCCGAACGGGTCATACAAGGTCGCCCGCCCCTCTACGGCTTTTTTCCCGGACCCTCGCAACTCGTAGTAAAGGGAAGGAACGACGGGGCCGTAGTCCCAGGCTTCTATGGGGTCGGAAAACAAGTAGATTCTGGGATGAATCGCGCTCGTCCAGCCGAAAAAGATGTAAACCAGCTTGAGAAGCTTCAGAATGCTTATGTCCGAGACTCCGTCTTCTTCCGCTTTGCCCAAAATGAAATTCGCTATGTGGGCGGCTTTGTAAGGAGTCTGCATGAAAACACCTCCTAGCTTTCAAGATTGCACATAACATATCCGACTTGTTACACGATAACAAAGTTCGCTGACACCGCGCATCAATGCGGGAAGAACGGGTTCGGTCATCGTACTTGAAAAAACTCGGTCATGATGATTTGATCTTCGAGTCTGCGAGCGGACGAGTGAGCTGAAGAGAGAAAAACTTTTCGGCGAAGGAGGTCAAGCAACGAAGAAACGTAACTCAACGGCGAGTCGGGGGGAATGCTCCGTCGGAGATTATCCCGTCATTCGGCGCCAGTTTAGTTTGAAGAAAGATTCCCCGCACCGGTCTGACCGTGCCTCGCTTCAACGCTTCAGTTTCTCCTCGTCATTTTGATTTGAACGGACGAATTTGTCTTCTTCCAACCGCTTTGAGTAACAGTTCACGCAGAAGACTCAAGACTTCATTCTTCGGTCCATTCCGACAAACGGGGGTGGTCGGGAATCTCCCGGTCTTGACAGTGGAAGCGGGAAGAGCTTAATATCCTGATCGACGCGTTTATCGATTCTTCGACCTTGTCTTTCTTTGACCTCGCTTTGCCGGGTCCCGTTCCGTGAGACGGAGAAAAGAAGTTTTCTTCTTTTAGAGACGATGAACGCGAGGATTTTTCCATTTCTTCCGATACGTCAAGCTTTCCGACCGGGCCTGAAGGACCGTGGCTTGGAAGCGCCAGAGACTTTATTATCTTCAACGTGTCGACGCAAATGTTGGGCAGTTCGTGAAGGTCTATTCCCGAGGTATAATTGAGTCTGTCGGACTTTAGCGTCTATGTTCAATCGAGGTAAAATAAGAGAATCACAAGAACTACAGGAGAGAGAAGCATGCCTGAATTCGTTACGTTTGATCGGTCCACGCCAAGCATGTTGCCCGCGAGGGTGGATGATTACGTGCCCCAAGGGCATCTGGCCCGTTTCGTAGTGGAGATAGTGGCGCAACTGGACCTGAGCGATTTGACGGAGGCGTATTCGGGCAGGGGTTCCAGGGCGTATCATCCTTCCATGATGGTAGCCTTGCTGTTTTACGGATATGCCACGGGGACATTTTCCAGTCGCAAGCTTGAGCAGGCTACATACGACAGCATTGCGTACAGGTATATCTGCGCCAACAACCATCCCGACCACGACAGCATAAACAGTTTCCGCAAGAGGTTTTTGGAGCAGCTTGAGGGGTTGTTCGGGCAGATTCTCGTGATGGCTCACGCGATGGGGATTCTCAAGATGGGGACGGTGAGTCTGGACGGCACGAAGATAAAGGCCAACGCGTCGAGACGCAAGAACTTGAGCTGGAAGCAGATACGCAAGGTGGACAAGCGCATACGCAGGGAGATAAAGGAGCTTATGCGTAAGGCACAGGAGGCGGACAACAGCGAGAGTCCCGACGGAATAGACATTCCCGAGGAGTTAAACAGTCGCAGTGAGCGTCTTGAGGCTTTGAGCGACGCGAAGCGGGAGCTTGAGCGCAGAGCGGAGCACAGATACGAACGAGAGAGAAAGCAGTATGAGGAGAAGATGGAAGAGCGCAGGGCCAAGGAACGACGCGACGGGCGCAAGATACCAGGCCCCAAACCCAGGGAGCCTCAGCCCGGGCCGACGGACAAGGACAGGGTTAATCTTACGGATGAGCAGTCACGGATCATGTCGGTGAGCACTGGAGGATACGAGCAGAGTTACAACGTTCAGGCGATGGTGGACACCGAGAGCCGGATGATAGTGGGCAGGCACGTGACGCACAACGGCAACGACAAGCGGGAGATGGAGCCTGCCCTTGAGCAGCTGGCAGAGGCGGAGAGGCTGGTGGGGGAGGCGGACAATCTTTTGGCCGACGCGGGTTACTACAGCAAAAAGAACGTGGAGGCTTGCACAGAGCACGGGGTCAGGCCGGTGATTTCCATACGCAACGAGAGGAGAGGTCACAAGTCGGCAAAGCCGCCCAAAGCCGTTGCGAAGAACAAGACGGCAGTGGATGAGATGAAGGAGCTTCTGGAGACGGAGGAAGGCAAGGCGTTATACGCCAGGCGCAAAAGCACTGTGGAACCGATGTTCGGAGTGATAAAACACGTGCTGGGGTTTGGCCGGTTTTTTATGCGAGGGATCAAGGCTGTGAGCAGGGAGTGGAGTCTGGTATGTATAGGCTACAACCTGAAGAAGATGTTCACATTGAGGACGAATTAGAGAGGGAGGAGGCAAAAACGGGAGAATAGACGGCAACGCACACGCAAAAACGGACAATATACTGCCAAGGTATCACGCCGTCTTGAACAAAACGACTGGTTCTCGATGTCAAACAGCTCCAATCAGGCTAATCTGCCTCGTCCGTTAGCAAAGTCCGACAGACTCACTTGATCCTGATAACGTAGTCCTTCCTCAGACGCTCAAGCCCCCTGATCATCTTGTCTCCGCAGAATCCGGCGTCCATCCGCACTATGGCCGATTCCAGGGCAGTGCCCGCGCAGCCTTCCATAATGTCCTCCACAAACCCCAGGGCGCCTCTGTCCGCGCACACGTTGCCGGGCCTCAACATCCCTCCCAGCATGTATCCCCCCTGCTCGCAGATTGCCACAAGCGGATAATAAACCCGCCTGTGGAAAAGACCGTTGTGCTCGCTTCCCGCCTGGCTTCCGTGAACGTCTATGGGAAACCCGTCGACATCGATGACAAGTTCCCCCTTCCCGCAGTCCTCGACATTGCCGACCGCCAGTCTGACGACGGCGTCGCGCAGCACCCTGATGTTGTGCTCCGTGCTCATAATCTCCACAAGGCGCGACATGGTGGGCTGGGAAGGCAAGGCTTTGCCTTGCGCAAGCGCCGCCGCGTTGCGGCGCAAATCCCTGGCCAGGCGCAAGGCGGGGTCGTCCGACAGTCTGTCGGTATCGTCTTGATCGTTATATCCTTGAGAAGTCATCAGGAACTGCAAAAGCAGCAGCTCCTCAAGCGTATGGATGACCCGTCTTTGGTTTCTGGGATCATGAAGCCTTGCGCGCATCCATTTCACTATGCCTGTGCGTTCGATAATTTCTCGCAGGGCGAGGGCTCCGGTGTCGGAGCTCAGAGAGGCAAAACCGCACTCCTGGATGACCTTGACTGCCTTGTTGAAAGATACGGAGAATTGTGTTAGATTCTTTTCACCCATGACGTGTTCCTCCTTTGCGGTGCATTACTGGTCTAATGCTCTTATTTTACTCGCAAATCAGGAACACGTCTACTTCTTTCTCCCCTCTTCATGAATAATACGGGTTCACGGAATGTTCCCCCGCTTTCATGGCTTTCCCCGAACTTCAGGAAGAGTTCGACCAATATCTGGCCAGAGTGCGGAGGAAGATATATGAACATTTGCAAAATGTGCCGAAGAGATTGCCAGAAAATCAGTACATGTATTTTGTTAGAGAATATTTACTTCTGTATTACAAGAGAATTATCTTCTACAAAGATTCAGATGCTATGAGACATTTACCTTTAGAGTCTCTTATCGGGGAATTATCGAAGAGCATTGACGAAAACCTCCAAACCTGGTCGCCCGACCAAAAGCAAAAGGAAGTGATTGCTCGTCTTGCGGAATGCATGAACGACATTAATCCGTCTACGCCTGAGCTACAGTACGAGGAGCCGGTCTACAGACAAACTCCTATGTCTTTCGATTCAAACTTGATGAAAGGATTTCTCGGAAAATTGGCAGACGCGCCGTTGGCTCTGAACAGAGGGAACAGGCATGAAGCTCACATCGTCGAAAACGGTGGATTTTTTGTAGACTTGTTAACCTGTGTTCAAGTTCTGCTTAACGAGGCGGCCCATGAAGCTCCTCTGGCTGACATCGGGCAAAAGCGGATGATCATGGATGACGATGAGTTTGCGGAGTATGGTGAAAGTTATGTGAGGGAACGCGGGAAGCAGTATTGGAACGAGGCGATGGCTCCCGCCAGAGTCGCGCTGGCCTTGCTTTACGAACCCTTGAGGATGTATAAAACCGCAGCCGAGCAGAATCCTTCGATATCGGTCCGGAAGATAGATGATTACTTGTCCGTTCGGGACAGGCTGGAAACCTTGAGAAATTTCAGAAATTCCGTCTTTCACGTATGGAACGGGGAAACCGACCCCGGCAGCGTGGACCCCTCAATGGTGGAAACTTATGCCGATAACGCTATCGACCTTTCCGTTTTTTCCGAACTGCTTCGATTCTTTCTTCAAGATGGCTGCCGTGAAATCGAAAGTGAGAAATAGCGTTCCCCTGTGCTCTCGAGTACAATGAAGCGGGGCTGGGACAGCAGTGGTCCATCAATGCCGCCGTTCACTACAATTTCTGGGCAAATCTCGGGGCGGAGGAGTTCCGGCCCGTCGCGAAGGCGTTTTTCGATATTCTGGATACCATGCGGTGCGGAAACTGCAGAAGTTACGTGGGGATGATGCATAGTCATGAAGGCAAGGACACGGGGATGCGTTGCGCCTGCGGGCGGTTTTCCGTAAACCTCAGGAAAAAGAAAGCCGGATAGCCGTCGTCAACGAACCGGCACGGAAAAAGCGGTCTCGGCCCGTTTGATAATCCTGCGTCCGCACGGAGGGTTCATCGAAAAAACGGACAAGGCCGTGGCGAGATTCCCGCGAAAGCGGATGTTGCCCGTCCGGTTTTTCCTCGAGAGCCACTTGCGAGTTCTTATATCTGGGAATTGATTCGCTTCGCCCGCGGCATTGACGATGCCGTTTGCAAAGACTGGTATCCGGACAGTCGACCTCAAAAGGGAAAATATCCCTTGACATGCTACCTTAAAGGTATATTATCAAAAATAATTACCTTTAAGGAGGTTTTAAGATCATGGAAATAAATAACGACGACGCACCGGAAATTCTTCCCGAGGAAATAAGAAGAATAAGGCAACGGCTGGGCTTGTCGCAAGTCGAAGCCGGAAAATTTCTGGGCGGCGGACCGAGTGCCTTTGCAAAATACGAGAGCGGTGCGGCCAAGCCGGCCGCCTCGTTAGCGAGAATGCTGAGATTTCTGGAATTGAGGCCGGGAGAGTTGTATGCGGTCACCGGCCGTAAAAAAGACGCTGAACGAAAACCGGGGAGGATGCCGTTTGACTTTGAAGCAAAAGACATCTCGGCGCTCAAGACCCGCGAGTTCGCCTCTTTGGTCGAAAAACTTTTAAACGCCGAAGCCTCGAAGTTCGGTCTCCCCTTGGATGGAATTCATGTCTCCCAGCAACCAAGCGCTCCCGACGGAGGCGAGGACGCGCGCATAGAATGGCAAGGCGGTCCCCCGCGCACGGACTTTCTGCCCGGCAGGCTCTGCCAGTTTCAGCTCAAGACCGGAAAGGTTTTTCCGAAGGATGCGGGAGAAGAAGTTCTGGATTCCGAGAAACGGCTAAAGCCGATGATTCGCCAAGTGCTGAAAGAAGGCGGCTTTTACATAATGCTCTGTTCCCAGCCCTACGCTATGGAGAAAATCAAGAAGCGTCGGGAGAGCATATTAGGAAACCTGAAAAACCTCGGCCTGAAGATAGAAGAAGACCGCATACAGTTTCGAGATGCGGGCCAGATAGCCAACTGGGTTGACAGCCATCCGTCGGTGGCCGCCTGGCTTTTGCGGCAATCTCGACCCGGGTTCGACGATTTTCCTTTCAAAGACTGGTCTCACTGGGCCGGAAGACACGAGCACAACGGTTCGCCATGGATTGACGATTCGCGCTTTCCGGGTTTTCAGAGAAAACTTCTGGATATCGCGCGAGACCCCGAAGGCGTCGCGCGGGTTGTCGGATTGCCCGGCGTGGGAAAATCCCGGCTTGTTCTGGAGGCTTTCAATCCGGCCCAAACGGACAAGTATTTGAAATTGAGCGATCTGGTGCTTTACGTCGCGGAGTCGGAAGATTGTCCGTCGGACGAAATAAAAAAGTACGCACGAAAGCTCGCCGACACGGGGAAACGAATCGTGTTGGTCGTCGACGGTTGTCCGGAAAAAACCCACGCGGAGCTTGCGAACATAACCGGGCACTCGGGCAGCAGTCTCTCACTTGTAACAATAGACAGCGAGAACGCGAAAGAATCCGACGACAAGATTTCTGTTGAACCGGCGGACGAACTCCTGATTGAGAGAATAGTGGAATCCGTCGACCCGAGCATCTCGGCGTATGACCGCCGACGCATAGTCGGGGATTCAGGCGGAGCCGTCACGTGCGCTCAGGAGATGGCCAGGTCGTGGCACAAGGACGGATTGGCCTCTTCGGTGGACGACAGGTCTCTCATGCGAAAGTTCGTGGGCGGCGAAGAAACCGAGGACGTGTATGAAACGGCGAAACTGATCAGTGCCTTCGGCACGGTCAAAACGAAGCCGGGCGCTCCCTTTCACCTTGACGACAACGAACTTGAGCAAATCGCACGGTATGGCGATATGTCGGTTAAAGATGTTCGTCGCTCAATTGAAAAATTAAGGAAAAGAGGAGTTGTTCAGAGGCGGGAAAATCTCGTAAAACTGCGGTATGAACACATAGCCGTTAACTTGGCCGAACAGCAGTGGGAACACTGGAACGAGGAGTTTCCAAACGGGTCTTTCCCCGAAGAGCTGCTCAGACGAACCGCTTCGGGGCTTGTCCGTCTCAACAAAAAACGCATAGCGAACGAAGTGGCCGGAAGAATCTGCGAGAACAAAAGATTATGGTTTCCGCCGGAAAAGTGGAAAAGCAATGCGGGAGTTCTTATTTCGCTTGCGTATATAAATGCGCCATGCGTCGTCGAACTGTTGGGAGAGATTCTCGACCCGCTGACACAGGCGGAGCTCGACGATATAGTCCATGAGCAAGACAATATCGTCAGGGCTCTTTCTATAATCGCGTACCCGGACGGCGACGAATTTGAAAAAGCCGCGCTGCTTCTATTCAGATTAACGCTTGGCGGAAGCTGGTCGCACGGATACGCCGCGGACCGGTTCAAATCTTTTTTTCCGGCCAAGCTTTCCGCCACCGCCGCCGGACGGGAGAAACGGCTCGGGGTTATTGACGAACTGATGGAAGAAACAAAATCCATTGACGAGCGTTACGCAGACGCTTGTCTGTCCGTCATAACCGATTCCCTGCTCGAGGGGGCGAAAACGACCGGTTTCAAAATCGAGCCGGGCCCCAGGATTCAAGGAAGCCGCCCCGCTCTGGAACCGTGGTGGCCGGAGAATAGAGAGGAATATCTCGGTTACGTCGGGGAATGCGCGGAGCGACTTGTTGAACTGTCGAAACGAAACGACGATACGGGCAAGCGGGCGCGAAGCGGTCTGGCAAGAAATTGGCGTCCGTATGTTTTGGACGGACTAATAGAAGATGTCGAGCGATGGACAGAAAAAGTGACGGAATCCCATCCATACTGGCCCGAAGCGCTCAACTCTCTTGAACAACTCCTGTTCTACAGCTCGGAGAAACTTTCCCCTTCCGTCAAAAAAAGAGTGAACTCTCTCGTCTCCAAGCTTGAACCCGAAAGCCTGGACAACCGCGTTCGATTCCTCGTAACGGAAGCGCCGGGTGCGCATCTCGGCAGAGAAGGCATGGATATTGAGACAATGGACAAGCTTCGGAGCGAAGAGCTGAAACAACTCGCGGAAGACCTGCTCGACGACAAAGACGAGCTTGAGGAGTTCATACCAAGATTATCCCGAGGAAGGCAAAGAAGGGTCTGGCAACTTGGAGCGTACCTGGCCGAGAAAACCGAAGATCCGCTTTATTGGAAAGAGCTGATAATGAAAGAATTCGAATCAATCCCGGAAACTGACCGAAACCGCGGACTTCTGGTTGGATACTTGGCGGAACTCAAAGAAAAAGACCGGGAGGAATTTGAAAAATTCAAGCTGGAAGCGGCCGAATCTCCCGTCTTCGCTCCCGTCCTGCTGGAGTTGACCGGATGCACCGGGATCAGTTCCGAAGACGTGTCCGCGGCGATTGGGGCACTGGAAACGAACCTGATAGAACCGAACGAAATGAATTCCTGGTGCAGGACGGCCTTAACCGAGATGCGACCTTCCGATGTCGCCCCTTTGTTCGGTTTCATGCTGGAGAAAAAAGAGCCGAGACTCTTTGAAGTCGCACTTAAGCTGATGGGGATGTACATGCACGACAAGGAAGAACGTTTGGACGAGCTGACGCCCCAGTTGCTGCTTGCGGCCGAGTACCCGTCAATCGTGAGAGACTGGAACAATGAATCTCCTTACCACTACGAGGTTCTGATGAACCGATTAATATCAAGGGGGAGCGAAGACCCCGACGCGCGGACCGCGGCGATTCTCATTTCCAGACGACTCGTCGACGAGAAACTCCACCTTAACGGCATACGGACAATCAGTCGGATTCTCCCGGCTCTCTTGTCGAATCTGGGAGAGATTGTGTGGCCTTTGATAAGCAAAGCGGTAGAAGAAAGACCCGATGAATGGAAACTTTCGGATGCCCTGACCAGTAGACCTCCTCGCGGAGGCGAGGACCCTGCAATTCTCAGTCTTCCCGAAAATCTTCTTTTCGGGTGGTGTCACGCCAATCCCGGGTTTGCTCCCGCGTTTGTCGCAGGAGCCGTTCCGGTACTCAAGGAAACCGGAGAGGGGACCGAATTGCACCCGACGGTCGGACGTCTTCTGGATGAATTCGGGGAACGCGGAGACGTTCTGGACGGGCTTGAATCAAACATACCCGGTCCCGTCTGGCACGGTTCCCTGGAGGATGGCCTGATTCCTTACAAGGAACCTCTGATGAAAATCAGGAACCACGAAAAAAAACTCGTACGGCGATGGGCGGTCGGAATGTTGAAAAAGATTGACAACCAGATTGAGAATTTACGCAAATGGGAGAGAGAAAGAAAATTTGGCTGACTGCAATTTTACGGTTAGCGGATGGAAAGACTTCCAAACCAGACGACTCCCTGTGTGTTGCAATAATGTGTTTAGTCCGTTCGCATGTCTCAAAACGTGCGAGGAAGATCATGATGTCCGGTGACGGCAAGGAAAACTTCAATGGCATACAAAATCGAGATGGGCGACAACATACAGTATGAAATTTCGGCAACTCCATAAAGAGAGAGGTGGACCCTAAAAACTAGAATGTTTCATTAGCATGGGGAACTTTTTATCTACGTGGACTTCTTTCTTCTTGATCAGACCCTTGTGAACCGTTGGATGACCACAGGGGCTTGACAAAATT
Source organism: Thermodesulfobacteriota bacterium (assembly GCA_965243595.1). GTDB lineage: Bacteria > Desulfobacterota_D > UBA1144 > Nemesobacterales > Nemesobacteraceae > Nemesobacter. The sequence goes on along the minus strand of OZ251569.1, from coordinate 474,814 downwards.
GTTTTGGCAAGTATATTTGTAGCCTGTGACGACACAAAGCACAGGTTTTCTCGGGTTTGTCCAGTTTCTGATACGAATTCCGGGACATTTGGAAGATCTTTCGACATGGGCGAACTGGTTGAAAGTTCTGTTCTTGTCCGATTATTTGCTTTGGATGGTCGTTGGCATGATGGTTGTCGCGGTTTTGCGTAAAACATTTTCTCGTTGGGTCGTCCTTGACGGGAAATTTGCGGGCTTCCGTCTTGATCCCGACATTACGATGAAACAGCTCGCGGCAAAAATACTGAAGTCTTCGGTTGGGAAAGTCGAGAAACGTTTATGGAAAGCCCTGGCCGAAGGTCGCATAACGGCATGGGGAAGAGGGAAAGTGTTTTCACATCGTCTTCTGGATGAGCATGAGCTGGTTCTTTCACCCGTGGTGGAAGAGATTCCTCGAGAATACTGGAAGTACAACAGACCTGATCTGGTTTCCGTCGGCATCCTTGGAGACGATACGGAAAGCGCCTTGGCGGAGAAAGGACAGAGAAAATACTGCAAGCTGCGTTTTAACTCCGGCCAGCTGAAAAAAGCCGGAATACTTTAGGGACGGGTTGCGGTCGTCCGAACATGGTTTGCGGGAAAAAAGCGAAGGAGTTTCGAGACGGAGATGAAAAATGAACGGTCGGGGCATCCGGGGATTTTTATCAGGGAAGAGATCTTCCCGCCCGGCATGACAGTTACGGCGGCGGCGAAACTTCTCGGGATCGGCAGACCCGCGCTCTCGAGGGTTCTGAACGGTAGAGCGCGGCTCTCTGCTGCTTTGGCGCAAAGCATAGAGTCGGCTTTCGGTTTTTCGGCGGAGGAGCTATTGAAAATGCAGGCTTCTCACAAAGCCGATGCTGCGAAAGATAAAGGCATGTTGGTCCCGGTCGGGTCTTACGTGCCGCCTTTTCTCCGGATCCGAGCGAGCCAGATCGAGACTTGGGCGACCGGAATTGAAGCTCGCTCCCGGCTTTCCGTTCTGCTCCGCACGTTGGTCAATTCGACCGGAAGCGGCCTGACGAAGGTCGATTTTCCGGGAAACGACGACTCGCAGAGGAAGGGCTGGGACGGTTTCGTCGAGGCGCGGCAGGCGCGGCCGTGGGTTCCCGAAGGAACGTCGGCCTGGGAATTCGGATGTGGCGAAGACATAAAACGGAAGGCCGACGACGACTTCGGCGAAAGGACTCGCGACTTTTCTTTCGAAGAGCGAACGGACATCACGTTCGTTTTCGTGACCCCGAGACGATGGGCCGGAAAGAACGGCTGGGAGAAAGAGCGCCGCGCCGAAGGTCAGTGGAAAGACGTGAGGGTCTTCGACTCAAGCGACCTTGAGCAGTGGATGGAGCAGTCGATTCCCGCCCAGGCGTGGTTCGCCGATGAAACCGGAATTCCGAGCGAAGGGGTGTTCTCGCTGGAAGCCTGCTGGAAGGAATGGCAAGCCGACTGCGAACCCGCCCTGGTTCCCGCCCTGTTCGATCAGGCCGTGAACGAGTGCGGGAAGAAGGAGTGCGGGGAAAGGATTTCGAGGTGGTTTGACGGCGAGCTCGGCGGACCGCTCGTAGTATCGGCGGATTCGGCGGTCGAGGCGCTAGCGTTTCTGCATGTTTTGTTTTCCGGAAACGAATTTTTTCCTCAGGGGACCGAAGACAAGGTCGTGGTCTTCAGGAAATCCGGAGCCGTTGAGAAAATAGTCACCCCCGCGTCGGACATGATAGCCGTCTCCACGTCCCGGGAAATCGACCGCGAACTCGCTGCCCGCGGAAAGTCGGTCAGAACGGTCCTGATCTATCCGAAAAACGCGCCCAACGTAAAACCGGACATCGATCTGAAACCCCTGAATCCTTTCGCCTTTGCCGCCGCCCTGAAAAAAATGGGCCACGCTCGCGACGAGGTCGACCGGTTGTCCCGCGAGTCGGGTTTTTCGCTCACGGTTCTGCGGCGTCGCCTGTCGAAACGTCCCGCCGTGCGGACTCCCGACTGGGCGGAAGATAGAAAACACGCAAGAAGTCTGATTGCCGCGATATTTGCGGGAACCTGGGACGTAACCGGCGAAAAGGACAAGGAGCTTGTTTCGAAACTGGCCAGCGGTCATCCCCACGAAGAAATCGAACGGGAAATCCGCGGCCTGCTGTCGCTTGACGACTCGCCCGTCATGTCTTTCGGCAGCTATCTGGGCGTCAAGTCGAAGATAGACGCGTTGTTCGCCGTTGGCGGATCCGTGACCGGACCGGACGTCGAGAGGTTTTTCGAAGTGGCGGAGGAGGTCATCCAGGAAGACGACCCCGCGCTGGACCTTCCGGACGACGAGCGGTACATGGCCGGTCTTTACGGAAAATCCCGCGAGGCGTCGGACATGCTGAGACGGAGCGTGATCGATTCCTTTGCGCTGCTGGCGGTGTACGGCGGCGAGCTTTTCGAGGGCTTCAACATCGAGGCGCGTGTACGGGAAGCGGTGGAAAAATGGTTTCGTCCCGGCGACGGTAGAGCTCTCGAATCGCGAAAAGACGCCCTGCCCGCCTTCGCCGAGGCGTCCCCCGACACGTTTCTGTCCATTATGGAAGAATATCTGGAAAGCGACGACCCGGGGATTCTGAGGCTGTTTCGGCCCGTCGAGGCGCCGGCGTTGATGTCTCCTTCTCCTCCGAGGGTCGAGCTGCTCTGGGCTCTCGAATCCTTGGCGTGGTCCGGCGACCATCTGCCGCGCGCGGCGACAGTACTGGCGAAGCTTGCGGAGAAGGAGGAGGGGGACAACTGGAGCAACAGTTCCATGAAGAGCCTGAGAACCATATTTCAGTCGAGGGCTCCCCAGACGTCGGCGCCCGTCGACGGCCGGATTTCCGTGTTCAACAGGCTTCTGGACGATTTCCCGGACGTAGGATGGATTCTGTGCCTGGACCAGTTCGCCGCGGGGGCGTGGTGGGGCGAGTTCGGCCACAGGCCCAGATGGCGTACGGACGGTCACGGACACGGCTGGGGTGCATGGGAGCACGAGCGCCGAAAGTTCGACCGCAACGCCGTGGAAAAGGCGGTCCGTTGGTCTTCCCACAAGGAGGAGACCCTCGCCGACCTCGTGGCGAACTTCAAAAACATACCGATTGATCTGCAGCCTCAAGTCTGGCGGCGGATCGAAGACTGGCGCGTCCGGGAAAACCCGGCGGACGAGGACAAGGCGCGGCTTCGCGAAGCGATACGCGTGTCCGGCTGTTTTTACCTTGCATTGGAAGAAATGATCGCCCGCGCGCGCGAGGTGTACGACATGCTCGAGCCTTCGGACGTCGTGATCAGGCACGGGTGGCTTTTTCTCGGTTCCTTCGTGAAACCTGCGAAGTGGGAAGTCGAGATTTCGGGTCTTGAGTTCGGCGAATACCTGTCGAAATCCGAAAGAGAAATAAAAAAGCTCCGGGTGGAGGCCCTTTCCGAGATTTATTCCCGCAGGGGCGTGGACGGATTGATAGATCTTGCGCGCCGGGGAGAAGGACAAACGGTTGTCGGCAGTCTCGCCTTGCGGATTCCGGACTTCGGCGGGAGCGGGATAAAAACTCTGGTCCGTTCGGCGCTGGACGAAGCGGCGGCGGGCGACCGGCGTAAAATGGAGGATCTGGTCCGGGGAGTTCTTGAAGGGCTCGGGGATTCGCGCGGAGACACGTTGCGGGAGTTTTCGCAGGAATGCGACGAAGAAACATTCCTGAAGCTTCTTCTCCTGGCTCCCTTCCGGAGAGAGACCTGGAATTTTCTGGACGGGTTGCCGGATGAACGGAAGCTGCGGTACTGGAAGAAGGTCGACCCCGCCTGGGGGCCCGACGGGCCGGTTGACCTGAACGAGGTCGCGGGAAAGCTGACGGAAGCCGGGCGCCCCCTAAGAGCGGTTTCGCTCGTTCAGCATCGGCTCAAGGAGCTTGAACCCGGGCGCGTGCTCCTGCTGCTTGAGGCCATAGCCGGAGGGGAAGGAGAGGAAAGACAGCAAGACCATCCGCCGGACGAGTTCTTCCTCGAAAACGCGTTCAGGCGGCTTGACGGAAAAGAGGAGATTCCCCGCGACAGGGTCGCCGACCTTGAGTTCGAGTTTGTCGGTCTTCTGCAAAGATCCGACCGCGGCGTTCCCAATCTGGAACGCAGGGTCGGCAACGATCCCGGGATCTTCGCGGAAATCGTCTCGCTGGCTTACCCGCACGACGATTCGGAGGAAAGCGATTCGGAGAGTTCCGTTTCGAATGGCAAGCGGGAGCGAAAGGCCTATCTCGCCCGCATATTGCTCGATGCGCTCAGGCGGATTCCCGGCCAGGACGCCCCGGACGAGGCGGACGGGACGAAGCGGCTGATCGGATGGATTCGCGAGGCGCGGGCGCGGTGCGAGCGTAACGGACGGCTTCGCATATGCGACGACCATATCGGAACATTTCTTTCGAAATCGCCTGTCGGCAAAGACGGGGTCTGGCCGTGCGAGTCCGTCAGGGCCGCGCTGGAGAAGTTCTACAACGAGGAGATCAGTCTCGGTTTCCAGGTCGGTCTCCGCAACGCGAGAAGTTCGCGCGTCGGATCTTTCGGCGGCGACCAAGAAAGGGAAATCGAGAGCGAGTATCGCGGATGGGCGGACAAAACGAAATATTCCCACCCCAAAACTTCTCGGATTCTGCGGGAACTTGCCGATTATTACAGTTACATGGGGAAGCACTACGATGATTTCGCGGAGACCATATATCGGCAATCGCGTTTCTGACAGTCCGATGATTGAACGTGGAAGCCGTAACGCTCGTTCCGGTTTCCCTTGCTCTGTCCCGTAAAGAGCGTACTCGCTCTCTTGTGCCCGCTCCCCCGTCGAGACCTTCGAAAACTGCACGCCGAGCCTTCGGGGCGGTTTTTGACAACCGTCATTGTTTCATTATGTTTTTTGCTTGGCGGGAGGTTAAGGATGGGCGGGGCGGCGTGGTTGTCTCGGAATGTTTTTCCCCCGTCCCGCCGTCACCGACCGGAACTTGTCCTTTGCGGGTCTCTGTGCCGTCTCCCCTTTCGTGACGGCGTTGGTTATGGATCCCAGCGCGCCCGCAAGCGGATCCCGGTCGTCGCGCGCCGCCTTGAGGAGGAGAAGATGACCGACCCGTCGCTTGGACAGGCCGATCTGCCGATGTCCCGTTCCGCCCCGCAAATCTCCGTTCCGGTCGCGGAGCGCCCGGACGGCGCCGTCTATCTCGACTACGCGGCGACCACGCCTGTGGACCCCGCGGTCGCCTGCGTCATGAACGATTTTCTCACGGTGGACGGTGCTTTCGGAAATCCCGCCTCGGCGACCCACGGTTTCGGTCGCGAGGCGGCCGAGGCCGTCGAGCGCGCCAGGGAGGAAGTGGCCCTGCTGCTGTGCTCCCGGCCCGAGGAGATAGTCTGGACCTCGGGAGCGACCGAAGCCGTCAACCTGGCCCTCAAGGGCGCCGCGCTCGCCCGCCGGGACCGCGGCGACCACGTCGTCACTTCGCCCCTGGAACACCGGGCCACCCTGGATTCGGTCGCTTGGCTCGAGACGCTCGGGTTTTCCGTCGGCTACGTGGAGCCCGACGCCGACGGCAACGTGACGGCGGAGAATCTCTCGAGGGCGCTTCGTCCGAACACCGTCGTCGTTTCCCTCATGCACGTTAACAACGAGACGGGCACCGTAACCGACATCGCCTCTCTGGGGCGGGCGGTCCGCGAGTGCGGAGCGCTGCTGCACGTGGACGCGGTCCAGGGCGCGGGGCGGCTTCCCATGGAGGACATCGCCGCGGTCGCCGACCTGATGTCGGTCAGCGCGCACAAGATCTACGGGCCGAAGGGAGTGGGCGCGCTGCGCGTCCGCAGGCCTCTTATGGCCGAGATGGTTCCTCAGATTCACGGGGGCGGGCACGAATCCGGACTGCGCTCCGGCACCATTCCCACGCACCAGGTCGCGGGCATGGGCCGAGCCGCCGCTATCGTGCGCTGGCGCCGCGAGGTCGACGCCAGGCACGTTCGCGCTCTCGACCGTCGTCTTCGGGCCCGTCTCGACCGGATCGAAGGGGCGGAGATAAACGGCGACCCCGACAGTCGCGTCCCGGGCATTCTCAACGTCGCCTTCGCCGGCGTCCAGGCGGAATCGCTGATGATGGCTCTCGGCGGAGTTGCCGTTTCCTCGGGCTCCGCCTGCACCTCGGCCGACATCGAACCGTCGCACGTTCTCCTGGCCCTCGGCTGCGATTCCGACCGCGCCCTTTCGTCGGTCAGGTTCAGCTTCGGGCGTTTCACGACGGCCGGGGAAATCGACCGCGTCGGACGGCTGGTCGGGGAAGCCGTGGCGACGCTGCGGAGGCTCGCGCTGTGACCGCGTCGCCAACCCCGGGCGGCGCGCTCGCGACCCTGCCCGACCGCCTCGAGGCCGTGCGGGGCGCGATCAGGACGGAATACTCCAGGAAGCACCGCCGCCCGTGGGTCGTCGCCTACTCCGGCGGGAAGGACTCCACGCTGCTGCTTCAGCTGGTGTGGGAGGTCGTGGCCGAACTGCCCGCCGGGGAGCGGAAGCGCCCCGTGCTGGTCGTCGGAAACGACACCCTGGTCGAATCCCCCCTGGTCGTCAGGCACATGAAGGACTCGCTCGGGAAGATCGACGGGGCGGCGGAGAGACAGGATCTTCCCATAGAAACCGAGATCACCGAGCCGTGCATAGACCAGACGTTCTGGGTAAGCGTCATAGGCCGCGGCTACATTCCGCCCACGAGGAATTTCCGGTGGTGCACCGACAGGATGAAGATACTGCCCACGAACCGGCTGCTGGAGCGGCTTGCGCGGGAGGCGGGGGGAACCGTTCTGCTCGTCGGCACGCGGCGGGCCGAATCGCAGAACCGCCGCCGGGCGATGGACCGCCGCCGGGTCGCGGCTCACCGGATGAACCGGCACGACACGGTGGACGGATGCAGGATGTTCGCCCCGCTCGCCGACCTCGACGACGAGGAGGTGTGGATGACGCTCATTCAGCGCAAGCCCCCCTGGGGCGGGACCCACCGCCGCCTTATCACTCTTTACCGCGCCGCCGGAGGCGGGGAGTGCCCGCTCGTGGTAACCAAGGAGCAGGCTCCGTCCTGCGGCAGCTCCTCGCCCCGATTCGGGTGCTGGACCTGCACGGTGGTTCAAAAGGACCGCAGCCTTCGCGGCCTCATAGATTCGGGCCACGCCGAGGCCGGGATGATGGAGGCGTTGTTCGATTTCCGCGAGTGGCTGATCGAGATCAGGGAAGACGACGCCAACCGGCTGCCGGTTCGGAGAAACGGGGACGTGAAGACGAGAGACGACGGTTCCCGCGTTTTCGGACCTTTTACTCTGGAAGTGCGCCGCGAGATACTGAAGCGGCTGCGCGCCTTGGAAAAGCGGGTCGGGGAGCGGCTTATCCTGCAGGCGGAGATCGACTCGATCGAGGACATCTGGTGGCGGGACGAAATCCGCGAGGACGCGCGCAGGTCCCTTGACCGGAGCGTCTTCGGCACTGGAGAATTCGAATCGGAGGGGACCGCTAGATGACCAAGATCAAGTCGAAAGTGCGTTTTGTCTCGGACATCCTGTATTCGGGATGCTTTGAGGTTCCATGGCACCAGCGCTACTATGACTGGGACGGGGAGGAGGTTGAAGCGCTTCTTTTCGACCTTGAGAACGCGCTTTCGGCAGGCGCTTCCTGCTATTTTCTCGGCTCGATCATGCTGGTTGATCCCCCACCCTCTGCCCATGAGTCGGCGCCTCGGAGGATAAACGACGGCCAGCAGCGCCTTATCACCCTGTCCCTGCTGATCGCGGCGTTTTGTCGGTGTTTCGCGAGGCAGCGGCCCCGCGACCCGGGCCGTGAAACTCTGGCGTTGCGGGCGTTGTTTGATCGCTCCGACAACGAGATCTCCCGACTGACCGATGCCTCAAGTTACCGGCCGAGAATCAAACCACCGAGAGATAACGAGGCCAACTATTTTCAGATCGTCCGCGGATACGACATCGGAACCAACGGACTACTGACCACTGCGTGGAACAGAATTGACGCTTTCGTCCGGGAGATGAACAGCAAGAAGAGGGAGAAGTTCTTCGATTTTCTCATAAGGAAGGTCGAGATTTCCGTGCTGGACATACCGGGCGACGTCGACGCGAATTCCGTGTTCGAGTCTCTCAATGCCCGCGGCAAAACCCTGGATGACGTCGACCTGATCCGGAATCGTCTGTACTCCTATTTTTCGGAAACAGAGGACGCGACGCGCAGGGAACAGGTTCACGAAAAGCTGGAAGCTCCTCCCGTGATCATCCGCCGTCAGCAAAAGGTACGAGAATATTTTCGCTGTTATCTGCAATGCCGGTACGGCTATCTTAAAAAAACCCGATTTTACCGCAATGTCCGGGCTCAAATCGACAGGTCCGCGCCGCGCCGCGACCCGTCCGGTTATGTTTACGACCTTGTGGCGGGACTGGGGCAGAGGGACAGCATAGAACTGTTTCGAACGATCACCTCGTCAGCCGTCAGTCCGGGTCTGGAAAAGTGCCTGCCTTCGATTTCTGGGAAGCGAAACCTGACCGTCCTGCTGCGCGAACTGCGGAAATATACCGTTTCGCATCCCATAGTGTTCGCCTTGCTGCACAGGTTCATTCGCGAGGTGGACCAAGAAGAAAAGAGGAAGACCGGAAAGCTCGTTGCGCGCAGTTTGAAAAACCTCGGGTCGTTCGTTCTGAGGACCGCGTTTGTTTCTCCGAAATTCGAGCCGTCGAAATTCGAAGACGCCTTTGCGAACTGCGCCCGGGATGTTTTCGCGGGGTCGAGTCTCGAGTCGCTCGACATCATGGACGACTTGGAACGCAACGACGAATGGGACATTATCGAAGACGAAAACTTCATCCGGCTCATGAGCGTGGTAGAGTTTAAAAAAGACACACAGAGACCGATTCGATTTCTCTTCGGCATCAACGCCAGGGACCAGGTGGGGTCCGGCGCGGTGATGGAGAGCAAGTGCAGTCTGGAACACATACTGCCGGAGTCGGAAGCGCATTGGAACGGATGGCCCGGTTTCAAAGGAGAAGACGCGGGGATATGGGTTTACAGAACCGGCAACATGCTGGTGGTTCCGGAGGACGAAAACCGGTCGGACGCCGAATACAACGGAAGCTTCGACGCAAAGAAGCGAGCCTTCGCCGGAAGCATGCTGAAGATGCCGCGGACTCTGGCGGAGGACTACGACGAGTGGACTCCCCGAGAGGTCGAGAAACGCTCCAGACAACTGGCCAAACAGGCCGCCCAGACATGGACATTCCGGCGTAGCGGGCCGCCGTAATGTCCACCGGGATTCATCACGCCTCGCGTCCCGACGACCTGAAGGCGGACGCGATAGAACTTCGCCGCAGCGTCGAGAACCGGTTGCGCGTACCCGAAGAACTCCACTCCTACCAGTGGGAAGGCGTCGCGTTTCTCCGCCGTTCCGGCGCCGCGCTTCTGGCCGACGAGATGGGACTTGGAAAGACCGTGCAGGCCTCGGTGGCGCTCTCTATTCTGCTGGACGGACGGGAGGGAATTGAAAGGGCGCTGATCGTGGCTCCCGCGGCGCTGACGAGAAACTGGATGTCGGAACTCGAGAAGTGGGCTCCGTCTCTCACCGTGCGTCGCGTACGGGGCAACGCGCGGGAACGCGAGGCGTTCTACCTGCTGCCGATACCCGTTCTGGTCGGTTCGTACGAGCAGATACGGCAGGACGGCCTGGACCGCATCCCGTCGGACAGCTTCGACATCGTGATTCTGGACGAGGCCCAGCGCGTCAAGAACAGGAACTCCAGAACCGCCTTGGCCTGCCGGATGCTTCCCCGAAAGCGCGCCTGGGCGCTGTCGGCGACCCCTCTCGAGAACAGCAGCGAGGACGTCGCGGCCATACTCGGATTCCTGGACCCGTCGGTCCGGCCGGACATGACCGGTCCGCCTCTCAAGGCGAAGCTGGAGTCGATGATGCTGCGCCGCAGGAAGGCCGACGTTCGGGGCGAACTGCCGCCCGTCATCGTCCAGGACCTGAAGCTGGACCTTACGCCTCCCCAAAGAGAGAGATACGACGAACTGTGGGTGAACCGCTGGGCGGAGGCCGGCGCGGATACGGCCCGAAACGCCGGAGCCGTTCTCCTGGGACTGGTCACGCGTCTCAAGACGGTCTGCAATCTGGACGCCGCCGCCGGCGCCTCCTCGAAGTTCGACGCCCTGCGCGGAATCTGCGAAGAGGCGGGTCCGCGGGCCAGGATTCTCGTGTTCTCCCAGTTCGTCGAGACCCTGAAATGGATTTCCGACAGGCTCGCGCTTCCGCACGACGTTCTGACAGGGTCCATGTCCGGCGACCAGCGCCACGCCGCCGTCCGCCGTTTCCGTACGGAACCCGCGCCGCGCGTGCTTCTGGTGTCGATCAAAGCGGGCGGGGTCGGCCTCAACATGGGCGAGGCCACGCATGTCGTCGTCTTCGACCGGTGGTGGAACCCCGCCGTCGAGACGCAGGCCGTCTATCGCGCGCATCGCTTCACCCGCGACGAGCCGTTGCATGTCGTGAGATTTCTGATCACGGACTCGATCGAAGAGGGCATCGCGGACATACTCGACCGGAAAGAAAGAATGTTCGAGAACGTGGTCGAGGACGCGGAAACGACCGCGCGGCACTTCAGCGTCGAGGAACTGACCCGGATTCTTGAGCTTTCGCGGGCTGATGTGTACCCTATGACGCAGCAAACAGCGGAGGACCGACTTCATGGCGAAGATTGTTGATTACCGAAACATCCCTCTCGACGACCTGGTGATCGGAAAGGGGCAGGTCCGCACCGAGAATCCGGGCAAGGACATAGACGACCTTGTGACGAACATCGAAGTTCAGGGGCTTCTCCATCCGATCGTCGTCTGTCCCGCGAGAGATCCGGGCAAGTGGGAAATACTCACGGGCCAGCGTCGCTTCCTGGCGCACAAGATACTCAGGCGCAAGACGATTTCGGCGGCCGTGATGGACGAGCGCGTCGACGAAGGTCAGGCCAAGGCGATATCCGTCGCCGAGAATCTGGTCCGTCGCCAGCTGACCGGGAAGGAGCTCAAGGACGGCATCCTGTTTCTGTACACCCGTATTATTCATGAAGAGGGGAGAAAGAAGTAGACGTGTTCCTGATTTGCGAGTAAAATAAGAGCATTAGACCAGTAATGCACCGCAAAGGAGGAACACGTCATGGGTGAAAAGAATCTAACACAATTCTCCGTATCTTTCAACAAGGCAGTCAAGGTCATCCAGGAGTGCGGTTTTGCCTCTCTGAGCTCCGACACCGGAGCCCTCGCCCTGCGAGAAATTATCGAACGCACAGGCATAGTGAAATGGATGCGCGCAAGGCTTCATGATCCCAGAAACCAAAGACGGGTCATCCATACGCTTGAGGAGCTGCTGCTTTTGCAGTTCCTGATGACTTCTCAAGGATATAACGATCAAGACGATACCGACAGACTGTCGGACGACCCCGCCTTGCGCCTGGCCAGGGATTTGCGCCGCAACGCGGCGGCGCTTGCGCAAGGCAAAGCCTTGCCTTCCCAGCCCACCATGTCGCGCCTTGTGGAGATTATGAGCACGGAGCACAACATCAGGGTGCTGCGCGACGCCGTCGTCAGACTGGCGGTCGGCAATGTCGAGGACTGCGGGAAGGGGGAACTTGTCATCGATGTCGACGGGTTTCCCATAGACGTTCACGGAAGCCAGGCGGGAAGCGAGCACAACGGTCTTTTCCACAGGCGGGTTTATTATCCGCTTGTGGCAATCTGCGAGCAGGGGGGATACATGCTGGGAGGGATGTTGAGGCCCGGCAACGTGTGCGCGGACAGAGGCGCCCTGGGGTTTGTGGAGGACATTATGGAAGGCTGCGCGGGCACTGCCCTGGAATCGGCCATAGTGCGGATGGACGCCGGATTCTGCGGAGACAAGATGATCAGGGGGCTTGAGCGTCTGAGGAAGGACTACGTTATCAGGATCAAGTCCAACGCCAGACTCGAGAGGATGGCCGCGCCCTATCTGTATCTTCCTCCCGGTGTGTGGATGCAGTGTTACAACATGCCCTACAAGGCAGAGTCGTGGGAGAGGGAGAGGCGGGTGGTGCTGGTAGTGGTTCGCAGAGCGGGCAAGCTGTTTCCCGAACACTTCTGGCTGGTGACCAGCTTGAGTTGCGACACCCACGATGCTGATCAGGTGTTGGCCCTGTATCGTCGTCGCGGCAAGGCGGAGGGGCACATAGGGGAATTCAAGAATGTGGTTCACTCCGGTCTTCCCTGCTCCGACCGACCGAAGAGTCATTACGGCGGGCGGGCGCTCGAGCCCTGCGCGCCCGTGGAGAGAGAAGGAGTTCATCCCCGCAACGAGGCGCTGTTTTTGTTCTCTGTGCTTTCCTACCAGTTCATGAACATAGGAAGGCGCATGATGGAGGAAGCGGAAAAAGCACGGAAAGCGGACATCCTTCATCAATGGATAGAAGAAGAGGCGGCTCCGGACATTCTGTCCAGTATCCGTAATCCGGTGATAGAGGAACCGGAGGTGGAGCAGAGAGGCTGGAGTCTGCGCAGGTTCAGGGAGCGAGTGCTGCTCGTGGCTTCGCGCGTGGTGCGTCATGCGCGCAGGCTTTACTTCGTCATAGCGTCCTGTGCCGCGGGGCACTGGAACAAGTTGTGGACGATGATGGACAGGGTGCGCTGGGTGGGCGGCTGATACCGAATCGCAATCCATAAATCCGGACAGTCGAACAGGTGGGAGCGGGAGAGGTGCGTCCCGAAAACGCCGAAATCGGGAACTTCCCCCCTTTTTTTACGAAATCCTCAAGTCCGGCTTGCCGAAAACCCCATAACTTGTTGCAACCGACCGCTTCGCACCAAAAAAAACTCCAAACATGACTCCCAACGTGTCTTCATGAATAATACGGGGTGAAATTTTTTCCGGAAAACCCGCTTCCGCCGCCTGGATGAATAAAGGAATTCCGAAAGTCCTTCAGTTCGGCGATCAGGTCCCCGCGTTTCTCGAGATAGTCAGACATTGCGCTGTCCTCATAGAAATCCATCTTTTTAGAACTGCGGCGGAAAAATTCCACCTCGGCATAAAGAAGAGAGCCGTAAGTCGCCACCGGAAGAAACGTCGCCAGCGTCAGCAATTCCCTGTTACGGGAAGTGTTCTCCAGCCCTTGGTCTTTCAACACCTTTTCCTGAACGTCGGCAATCCAGTCTTCGGATTCGCCGCTTCCCTCGCCACGTGAAACCCCGCAATGCTCCATGGCGGTTTCAAGATGCACCATGTTCCGAGACGCAATCTTGCGAATTCCCTCAACGATGGCGTTTCTATGATAAAGCGCGTTCCTCCAGGGTCTGGTGATCGATTCAATTTCAACGATGTTTATGTTTTTCAAGTCCGTCATGGGAAAGTCCGACTTAAACCAGTATCTATGAGGCACCGCCAATTGAACCGCGCACGACAAGGAAGATTTCAATGTGCCCCGCAACTACATTTGCGACGCACGGTCACAAGACGGGGAATGCTTATCTCCACCGCACCTTCTCCGGGCTCCTTCTCGGAACGGGAGGGAAGCAGTGCACCGGATTCGTTCGGAACGTCGCGGGGACGGGCGAATCCCGGCGCAATTCTCCTTCATGGCCCACATCTCCCGTTGTCCGCGAAATTGCCGCGCCCGAAAAAACCGGCGCGTCCGTTCTCGTTCACGGCGAACCGGAAAAACTCAGGCGGCGAGATCCTCCACCACCCCGTCCCGGGCCGACCACGCGACCGGACGCACGTCGTAGTTCAGAAAAGCGTTGTAGACGCTGTCCGGTATCGGATTTTCGGAGTCGTTGAGAATCGCGTAGGCGCGGGATTCGGGAGGACGCACCTCCTTTGTGTCTATCCAGGAAAAGGCCGTGGTCTGAGCGGTGTCGCGACTGGGCCGGTTGACCGCCCGGAGAATCCGCTCCGGCCTGGCCCTGGACTTCGGTATTATGAAGTCGAACATGTGGTCGTAGCCGCTTTTACCCGTAAATTTCACTCTGGGCGCGTAGCGAATCTCGGACCGGTCGAGCCAGGCCACCACATCTTCGTAGAATATGCTCGCGACCACTGGAGACGCCAGATAGAAAAGATCGTTGACGGCGAGCATGGCCTGCAGAAGGGTGTGTTTTCGAAGAGCGAAATTATCCCTCGAGGCGCTCACCTGGAGCGTTTTCGCGTTTTTCCGGACCCCGAAACCGTTGAGCGTCATCTTGAGCAGGGATTCCCGCTTGTCCGTGTCGATCTTGCAGCCCGAAAGTTCGAGATCCTCCAGAACGTAGCCGTCGTCGGAGAGAACGAACCCCCCGTCGTGTCTTTCGGCGTAGATCTGGAGATAGTCGTTATGACGGTCCAGGTAAGGCGTCGTGATCTCGACGCGGTCGTCGAGCTCCCGAAGCGTCGTCTTGCCCCGAAGCCATTCCCAGTACTCGTCCAGAAGAGTCTTCACGTCGCCCGTCACGGAATCAGCCTCCGTCGCACCGCGGGCGGTCGAACCACGTTGCAGAACCTCATGAAATCCCGAAGCGTCTGATGATAGTCGCTCAAGTCCGGGAAGCTGTCTTCCGGCACGGGACAGGCCCACTTGTCGCCGAACCCTTCACGATACACGTGAAGGTGAGTGGAAGGGATTTCCTCTCCGTCGGGGTTCCGATGCGGAGCGCTCTCTACGTCGAGCCGCTGGAGAACCACGATTTTTCTGGCACGGTCCTGGTAAGTAATCTTGGCAGAATTAATCCTTCCGCGGCGCACGTCGAGCAGAAACTGTTCCCTTCGGTCCGTCGAGATCAAGGGAACGCACACGGCCTGACCGCGGTCGGGCAGCTCAAGCACCGACGTCTCTTCGACCATCCGCTTGTCCATCCGCATCAGAGCGTCGGCTTCGGCTTGCGTAAGATTTGTTTCCGACATGGGACCGCACCGCCCGCCAATCCAAGGGCGGGAACATTATAATCGGAAAGGCGAGTCGTCTTCAAGCATCCGGACGCCCGGCGATATCGCCGCCGCACAGGTCGCGGAAAATGTCCCGATCAGGATTTCCCGCAACCTGCCGGGAAAGGCAATCCTAGGAAGAGGACACGACCACGATGAAGGAACACGGCTCCTTCCGAGAATTTTCGCAGGCCGCGGGGAAAGCGGAAAAGTTCCGCGAACCGGAAAGCGGGCGGCGCAAGGCGACCAGGCATCCGAATTTACGAAAATCTCGCGCATTACTCCTCGGAAAACCGTGTGGTATCATTCATGCGATCTTGAAAATCGGAGGGTAGATGCATGGAGTATGCAAAAGCGTTTTTCACAGTCGAAATCTTGACGATCGCAGCCCTGTTTCTCGGACCGCTACTCGCAGTACGTGTCGGACGCAATCTCGACGACAGACGTCTAAAGCGCGAACGCCGCATGGATGTTTTCCGCACCTTGATGCGAACCCGTCGCGACACTTTGTCTTTCGATCATGTTTCCGCTCTGAACCTCGTCGAAGTCGAGTTTCAGAGCGACAGGAAGGTAATTGACGCTTGGAAGAAATACCTGGACCACCTCTGCCAAAATCCCGTCAGAACGCAGGATGAAGAATTGTCGGATGATACGCCCGAACCGCAACGTCAGATAAGAAACGAGCGTTACTTTGGGAGAATAATACTAGAACGCCAGGAACTTCTCATCGAGCTCCTTCGCGTTATGGCGCAAACTCTTGACCACGAAGTCGAGGTGCCCAGCATTTTCAAAAGCGGATATTCACCTCAAGGCTGGGCCGAAATTGAAAACCAACAAGAGATAATCAGGCAATACGTGGTCGACCTGTATTATGGAAGGCGAGGGCTGCCAATGTTTCCAATTGAGCCCCCAGGGAAAACAAAACGCCGGACTTAATGAAAAATCGGGCAATATGAACGGGAAGTCCCGATCGTCCGCATGGCGCGCCGCTCTCGAAAATCTTCCGTCGCCCGTAGTCCAGGCGATTCGCCGAAATAAAAACTCTCCGGGATCCGGAGCCGAATGAAATTTGCTAAAAGTATATTCTCGTTTCTCTCAAGTCTGTGGGCGCGGGTGTTTGGTTCAACCTCTCGCGGCAAACCCGAAAAGTTCGGGAAAGGTCCACACGACTGTGCCTTGGTCGCGTTATACGCCGTTGTTCCCGATGTGCCGGAAGACGAAATTATTGACGCCTTTACCCACTGTGCGGAGAACTGGCCGTACGGGGGCGTTACGAACAAGGAGTTCAGCATAGCAGCGAAGTACCTGAAGCTGAAATTCGAATACGACGGCTCGGACGGACAAACTATCCGCGGCCTCGCCCGAAAGAAATCGGAAAGATACGTGGCCTTGCTGCACGGACACTACATAGCGATGGAGGAAGGGGAGATAATTGGAGAAGACGGCAACATTCCCTACAGCCCCGAAACAGGAGTCTACTGCAGCTGGAGATTCTCGTGATCCAGTTCTATTCTCGAGACCGTAAAGTTCGCGTCATACTCTTTGTAATACTGTCTGAACTTGTCTGAATCGGGACTTTTCAGGTGATGGAGAAGCATCGAGAAAGCTGCGGATGCGGCTTCGGTGACGATTGATATGTAGGAGGCGTTCTCCGGACCGTATCCTTCCGCATCTTTCTTTTCTTCGGGCGTTTCAGGTTTCCAGTTGCATTCAAAGAATGATTTCCCGTTCTCAACCCCGATGCCGCACGAAAGATACATCTTGTCCGGCTTGTCCCCGCAGAGCTTTTCACAAACTATCCTCGATTCGTTGTCGTCGGTACCGATGAAAACAACGGAAGAGTCGTAAACGCAATCCCTGACTTCTTGCGGCAAGGAGTTTTCATTCACGATACTTTCTTCCGAAAGCAGGTGGTGGGCCAAAGAGCGGACGTTTATTTCGGGGGCTATTGCCTTGAGTCTTTTTTCAAGAACTTCGACTTTATTCTTTCCCACATCTTCCGGAACGAATGAAAATACTCGGTTTAAATTTGATGAGTCAACGCGTTCTCCGTCAACGAGAGCCATGTTTTCTGCGCCCGAACGAACCAGCATCTCGGCGAATGTCGCTCCCGTACCGCCGCAACCGACTATGCAGAAACGCAGGGAAGCCAGCCTGTCTATCAAATCTTTCCCCAAGGCCGCTTTGGTTCGAGTCAGCATGTTGTTTTCTTTCATCTGTCCTCGTCATCCCTGGTCTATATGCGCGTAAAGCCTGTCGCAGACTTCTCCGAACTCGGAAATGTTCCTGAATACAGAGTCTTCGAAAGCTTCTACCGAATAGGCATAGAACTTTCGCTCTCTGTATGAGAAATCTTTGTAATCTGGCCAGTATGTCGGCGGTTTACCTTCGATTTGCCTTATCTTGTCGCCAGACACGGACATCCAGCATTTGGGTTCGCTCCTTAAGTTAAACGCAAAAGAAACCGGAAGGTTTTCGTTTGGCGGACTGTAGTTGAGAATTATCAGAACCGGCTGGTCCAGATTAGGAATGTTGTCAAACTCCCACCAGAAGTATTTGTCTAATTCCTTCTTGAATTCTTCCGAAAGCGACATGCGTCTTATCAGCTCCCGGGAATTCCTCGCGGTTCGGTTCGGTCATGGTCTTTTTCCCGTTTGGCCGGGTCCGCATCCGGCGGATTCCAGACGATTTCCGCCTCTTTTATTTCATTCTTTACGGTTTCAAACAGTTTTTCGAGCTCTTCTTTCGAAGCGCATACCGTCGCGGATACCAAGGTGCATTTTTCAGCCACCCTCAGATAAAGACACCATCCGTCGTTCTCATTCTGGAACGCCTCGAACCAGATTCCTTTTTGTCCTGTTTCATCTTCCTTGTCCAGAAGATCTGCGGTGGAACCTTCATGTCTGATTTCCTTGGCGATAGCGACAATTTCTCCCTTTCGCAACGGGTCTTCGCTACAAAGAACGGTTTTACCATCTTTGTCTATCAAACGAATGAGCCAGCAAATCTCACCCGCTTTAGCGGGGTCTTCGTAAATCTCCAGCTTTAGCATTCTCAACCTCCATATGTAGAAAATTTCATTGTTGAGACTCAATATAGTGCGTCTTTTAGCGGATTCAACCCCTTTGGGGGAAATTATGACCTTTCGTTGTTTTACGCTGAAATTCTTGAGTCACGAGAGAAATGAGATTCGATTTCCAAAAAAGCCCGGAGAGAATATTCAGGGGAGTTACGAGAAGTGTCATCCCGCCTCAATATTACCGTTAGTTGCTTATACCTGATCCCACGGTCTCTGTTATATTTTTCCGTCGCGGCTATCGTATTCCAAAGAACGGGAGCACAGTATCATCTCAAGCGGGAAACACGGCGGGAGGGAACACCGAAAGGACGCGCAAGGTCCGCTCGAAGAGGCCGCGGCGGACCTCGACAGGGTGATTTCCCTCGACCCAGACCACGCCGAGGCTCTTTGTCTCCGCGCCGCCGTGAAGATTTCGGGCGGGCAGTATGAAGAAGCGATCCCCGACCTGAACAGAGCGGTCGATATTGACCCTCGAAACGCACAGGTCCTTTGCGCCAGGGGAGTCGCAAAGGCGGGTTGCGGCAGGTACGAGGAGGCCGCAGCCGACCTGAACCGAGCCGTCCTCCTGGATCCCGAATGCGCGGAGGCGCGCCGAGTCGGTGAAACCGTCAAGCGTTTCCTCGACCGACGGAAAGAAGCCTTGGCCTTTTTCCGTTCAGGGGTACTGAAAATCGGACGCGGTCTGCGCGAAGAAGCCGTGGAGGACATGGACCGTGCGCTCGGTCTGGACCCCCGGTACGCTGAAGCCTTTTACGTCAGGGGAGTTCTAAAGGGCGGGCTCGGGAAACAGGAGGAAGCCGTAGCCGACCTGAACGAAGCCATACTCCTGTATCCCGGACATGCGGAAGCTTACTTCATGAGGGGGACCGCGAGGCGCATTCTCGGCCGACAGGAAGAAGCTCTCGCCGATTACGGCACGGCGACGCGTCTCGACCCGAAAATCAGGCCCTATCACGGATGGAATCCGCGGCGACCGCTCGAGCGGTACGACAGGATGCTGGACGACCTGACGTGGAACGCCCCGAGAAACCCCGGGCGAGCCGAACCCCGCTCCGACCGAACGGTCGCGGAAGTCCTGCGGAAATCGCCGTTGGAGCAGGAAGCCCTGCGGGAAAAGGCGGCGGGGCTTCGCCGCCTTGCGGAAGAAGCCCGCAAGCGAAAGGAACTTGAAAGGCGAAGGGCCGCGGAGCGGATACGGAACATGTTCCGAAACGACTTTCCCGGGGCCGACGCGTTCTACGAGCGCGAGATTTCGGACATCCTTTCGAGAGGGGAATACGAGAGGGAAAAGACCGATTTCGCGCGCAAATGGCTTTCGGAGAATACGCCGGAAGGAAGAGAGGGGAAAGTGTCGTTTTCCGACGAGCAGGTCGCGGCCGTCGCCCGAATCGGCGGCAACGTGCAGCTGGTGGCCCGCGCCGGCAGCGGCAAAACGTTCACGCTGGTCGCCCGCACGCTGTTCCTCCTCGGGCACTGCGGCGTGCCCGCCGGGGCACTGCTCCTGCTAGCCTTCAACAGGAAGGCTGCGCTCGAGATGCGCCGGAGGCTGCTTTTCGCCCTCAACGGGGGCGCAAGGGACGCCCTGGATGTGAAGATGAAAGCCGCCGGGGGCGCGAAGCGGGGAGACATGGAAATGGAAGCCGTCGACGCCGTCGCGGAGGAGCTGGGAATACGGCTGCCCCACGTCATGACCTTTCACTCCCTCGCCCACTCGATGGTGCGTCCCGGCGAAACCCTGATCTACGACGACAGGGAAAACGACAAGCCCGCATTGAGCCGCGAAGTCCAGCGGATCATCGACGAACGCATCAGGGAGGGCTTCGAATCGGAGATAAGGAACGTCATGCTCGCGTACTTCAGGCTGGACTGGGAGAGAATCATCGGAAGGGGTTACGAAAAGGACAAGGAAGATCTCCTTGAATTCAGACGCTCCCATGCGTACCTGACCATTCGGGGCGATTTCGTCGATTCCAGGGGAAGAAAACTTATAGCGGATTTCCTGTTCGAACACGATGTCCGCTACAGTTACCGGAAAAACCATCGGCGCGACGGGACCAACTACGCCGCGGACTTCACCGTTTCGAGGGACGACGAAAGCGGCGTCGCAATCGAGTATCTCGGGCCGCAAGATTCCCCTGGCCGCGACAGGGCGTTCAGCGAAGAGGTCTGCCGCCGCTGGAGAGGCAGGAAAGGATGGGACCTGGTCGAACTGCGTCCGGAACGGGTGGAAACGGGCAACGGGGATTTCGGGGAAACGCTGAAGAAGATTCTGCGGGAGAAAGGATGGAAGTGCGAGAGGCTTTCGGAGGAGGAGATATGGTCGCGCGTAAAGGACAGGGCGATCGACCGCTTCACCGGATTGACCGTGAATTTCATCAACAGGAGCCGCCAGCTCTCATGGACGGCGGAAGACGCGAGGAAGCGCATATCAAGTTACTGCGAGAAGGAGGACCGACCGGTGGAGGAAAGCTTCCTGCATGTCGCGGCGCGCATATATTCGGCATACCTGGAGCGACTGTCGAAGCTGGACAAAGAAGACTTCAACGGGCTTCTGCAGCGTGCGGCGGCGATGATAGGAGAAGGCCGTTCCGCATTCGGAAGGAAATCGTCGAGAGGCGATCTCGCGGACATACGCCACATGCTCATAGACGAGTTCCAGGACTTCTCCCCGCTGTTCCGCGAACTGGTTTCGGGAATCGGGAAACTGAACGGGGACGCGGAGGCATTCTGCGTCGGGGACGACTGGCAGGCGATCAACGGGTTCGCGGGTTCCGACCTGGCGTTCTTCGAGAAGTTCGGCGAATACTTCGACGATTCCCGTCGTCTTTACCTTACGACCAACTACCGCTCGGCCCGGTCCATAGTGAAAAACGGCAACGTTCTGATGGACGGCATGGGAAAGCCAGCGCGGCCGCACAAGGAGAGCGAGGGCGGGGTGTTCGTGGCGGACCTCGACGGCTTCGGTCCGACCCCGCTCGAGGACGAATTTCATTTCGGGCGGTTGATCATGCCGGCCGTCTTGCGGCTGGTCCGCAGAAGCATCGAGAAGGGCGACGACGTGACGCTGCTTTCCAGGACCAACGATGTTCCCGGATTCGCCGACAGGTACGAAGACGAGGCGACCGCGGACGCCCGGGGGCTGGATGTTTTCCTGGAACGGGTTCGCTCGTACTTTGAGGAAGGATTGAGGGAGCGCGTCTCGATATCGACGGTTCACCGGTACAAGGGACTCGAAAAAGACGCCGTGGTGATACTCGACGCTTTCGAGTGGCGTTACCCGCTGATACACCCGGACTGGATATTTACCAGAATATTCGGCGACAACCTCCGGAAGATAATACGGGAAGAGCGGAGACTTTTCTATGTCGCCGTAACCCGCCCGATCAAGGAACTGATCATAGTCACCGACCGCAAAGACATGGCTCCGTTTCTCGAAACACTGGAAGGCGGGGGTCCGCTTTCCGAAATCGACTGGGACGAGCTGTCCCCGGTGCTGAAGACGTCGAAAGTCGTGGTCAAGGTGGGAAACCGGAAGGGAAGCATCCAGCCCACGCTCAGAATAAAGGAGTCGCTGAAAGCGACCGGCTACCGGTGGCGGCCGAGAGGGTGGAAGTGCTGGGCGAAAAGCTTTCCGGAAGAAAATTTCGACGCGGAAAATCTCAAGTCGGAGGAATGGACATCGCGGGCCGACGGAATAGAGGTCAGGATATTTGACGGAGAGGACAGGGAATGTCTCGCGCGTTATACGGTGGACGCGGGACGCTGGGTCTGTGAGTTCGACAACGTTTCGGGGACAAAAACGGACACCTGAAGCCGTACCGCTGTTTAGGTCTCAACGGAAAATCGGAAAGTCGCTTGCTCCGATACGCAAACTTGGCTACAACTCCGAAACGAGTTATGATTGGATTTGGCGTACGGGAGTTGAAGAAAGCGATGTCCGGGTTTGATTGTCGAGTTAATGCTTGAAACCGCAAACAAACAGGGGTTGCCAGCGGCAGGGAATTCGTTTTCCAAGTTCGCGGAAAACGCCACATTTGAGAATATTCCTTGAATTGCGACGAAAAATGAATATATAATTTGCCGACGGAGGTAAAGTTCACATGAAGCACATTCCCGTTCTAATCTGGAAAGAGGGTGACTCTTACGTCTCCCGGTGTCCCGCAACGTCGGTTTCAAGTTACGGAGACACGGAGGCCGAAGCCGTTGAGCACCACGTAGAGGCGATGGAACTGTTTTTCGAAGATATGTCGGAAGAGGAGATCAAACATGTCGCCAGTTCCATGCCGGCATCAATCACGTCGAAAACAGTCCCGCTGAAAAATTTCTCAGGATAAGGCAGAAACTTGAACCGGCTCCACCCACTACCCTTCAAGAAAATAAGAGAGGTTTTAATTAATTCCGGATTCGCTCTCAAAAGCTCGAAGGGCAGTCATTTCAAGTACGAAAACAAAAAAGCGGGCAGAACCGTTATTGTTCCGCATCACAAAGGCAGGGACATCCCGGTAGGAACCATTAAATCCATCATAGAGCAGTCCGGTATTTCAATAGAACAATTCACCGGCGAAAAAACCAAGTGAAGAAAGCGTACCGTTTTCGGAACGTAACTTCTCTCAGTTAATCAAACATCTCACGGCATCGCTTATCGAAACGCCGCAGACTTTTTCCTTGCGACGCATCCGTTCCGTCAGTTTGCCAATCTTGTTCTCTACCTCCGAGCGCGTGGTGCAGGTTCTCGAGCCCAGCCCGACCGTTCCGACCCTGGCCAGCGAGAGACTGACGAGGGAAATCCATGTGTGCCGGGAGCACGGGTTCGCGGCGGGCGCCCTCTGGAAGCACTGGACTCGGAGACCGGACAGTCGGCGATGAAGGAGCGGTCTTACGCGCGGTTGTACTCGAAGGGCGACGGCTTCGGCAACGAGCCGATCGAGGGAACCAGCGTGACCCGCAGCGCGGGCATGGACAAATCCGAACCGCTGATGAAATTTTCGGACAGGGTCTACCGCGTCGCGCTTTCCAATCACGCCGATTTCGAGGGGGCGCTCGAGTTCGTAAAAGCGACGGGAGCGAAGACGGTCGTGACCGACAACACCAGAAATCACGGTCTGGAACCGGCCATCGCCATCAATGACCGTCTTGCCGGCGTACATGCCGAGCCTTCGACCAACTCTCCCGTTCGAGACTGAAGTCGGTGGCCCGCGGCGCCAAGGAATCTCCGGTTTGCAGATCGTTCCCGCCGGGTGTCCGCCCGAAGAGAATTTTTCAGGCTTCCAAGGAAATCACGACCTCGCGTCTCCCCGCAACGGGAACCTTCGGCATATCCGTCACCGTATCCATCCATCGCTACAGCTCCGCGACGGAAAGCGCCGCCCGCGGCGTTCACGCGCGTTTTCGAACCGCCGGGGCATAATTGCCTCCGAACTGATTTCACTAAAAACTCTCCGTTGAATTTTTATACAACTTGAGCAGTTCGGCCTTCTCCGGAGACAAGGCTCTTTCATCAAGACCGTGCACCAGCCTGTCGAGTTCGTCGAGGTCGGCAAATTCTCCGATCGCATTCCTGTTTATCATTCTTGTTATTCTCGGCACGGAATCGCCGATTGTTCGCGAATGCGCTTCGGAAACAAACCCTCCTATCAGAGAAAACAGGCCGTCTTTCTTCTTCAGCAATTCAGCCGCGTAGGCTCTCACCGCTTCCGCCGATTCCCACCCTCTCCAGCCGTAGAGAACAAGAGCCAGATTTTTGGTGTTGGCCAAGGAACCGTCTTCCGCCGCGTTCCTTATCTTCACGACACACGCTTGGTTCAAGCAATCGACCTCCTCCTTCGTCAGCAAGGGTTCTTCCGGCAATTCTCCTTTTGAACGCTCTTCAATTTCCTGATTAAGAACTCCCACGAGCTTGACCGAAGAAAAAAGACCCCTGGTTGAATCAAGAACTTTCGTCAAGAACCCGACCTGTTTCCCCTTTTCTATTCTTTTCAGTGCCTGGTAGCCGAGCACCCACGCCCGTCTTTCTACGCTGTCCACGTCAAACGCACCGAGGTGGTCGTCTTTTGATGCTTCCGCGAAGTCGAAAACGCCGACCAGCAGGTTTTCCCGTTGCGAATCGTCCAAGTCGTCCAGATGATCAAACAGTCTCGCGAGAAGGAGGCGCGACTTGCCTTCTTTCTCAAATCTTTCGAGTTTGCCTACCGACGCGGATATGTCGTCAACGGTCGACAAAAAATCCTTCAGGCTTCTTTCCGAAAGAACCGTGGAAGGAACGGCAAGCGAAAAGTACTTGTCGAAAATGTCTTCGGAGCAAACCCTCAGATCCTTTCTCCAGCCTCGTCGGACTTCCGGGGAATGATCGGAACGCAACTGGGGAAAAAGCTGTCGAACGATTTTCTCTATTTTGTCGGTCAGGCCTTCAGGCGATTCCCGCTTGATGATTTCTTCGCAGGCTTCGCTGCGGTCGCTTGGATTCGGAGGATCAGTAAATACTGCATCCTCGCTATTGAAATAATCGGTAAGAACCGCCTTCTCTCCAGCCATCGCCGAATAGACCTTCGGAGCGAAAACCCTTACGGCTTCCACGCCGAGAAAGTCTATCGCGTTCACTTCGTCCGAGCCTATCATCTCGAAATCGAGACGCAGACTGTTTATGTAGCGCTTTACGTCGCGAACCGTCTGGAAAAGCTCACTGAAGCCCGAATGAAAAAGATTGCCCCATCGCACTTCGTCCCAGCGCTCGTTGTCGAAATTCCTTATCGTCGCGTCGATGTCGTCAAACAGTATCCTGGACAAATCCTCCGGGGCGATTTCGGGCAGCGCAAAACCGAGCTGAACGATTTTTTTCAGATACTCTTCGCCCGGCAATCCTTGTTTCGTTATCAGACCGCTCACCTTGTCCCTGTCGTAGGCGAGAAGGAAAACGGTGTTGGCGAAACCGGCGGTCATTTTCACCAGCTTGAGGACAAGCATGGTCTCCCGACCGTCAAGCCTGTCTATGTCGTCGACTACAATGACGATCGTCTTGCCGATTTCTTTCAGCAGGTCGTCGATTTCCTTTTTCTGCTTTTCCAGCGGATTGCCCGCCAGACCCTCCAAGTTAAGATCAACGTTCAGGAACGGAACTCCGAAATTCACGCTACCTCTCTCCAGCAGCTTCGGAAAATAGCGTTTTATCTTTCTTACCGCTTCGCCGCGGGATTTCCCTATCGTCTTATCCGATTCCAACGCGTCGATAATCGAGTTGAACAAATCCGTCACAAGCTGATCCTGGTCCGAAAAATTCCAGGGATTGAATTCGACCGTCAGGATATTCGGAAATGTTCTGAGCTCTTCCAGAACCAGGTTGACGAAGGAAGTCTTGCCGCAGCCCCATTGACCTTCGATTCCGACGGCGAAGCTTCTGTCTCCTCTGAAACGGCTTATGGAAATGGCTATGCGTTCGGCCAGGGGATGACGATTGAGCAAATCCCTTTCTTTCGTTTCTATCGGATCGTCCGCAATCATGCCAGTATAGTTTTTCTTGGCCTTTTCTTGATATTCGCGTTCAACTCCAGATTCGGGAGCGCGACTCAATCCCGTCATGATGACCTCTTGCATAGCAAGGGCATATCCAGAAGCGTGGACCGAGCACCCAGAGAAATTCTCGTTTCCTCCGGTGTGCCTTGATTATACCAAAAGCAACGAGGGAGACCCATTGCGCGGGAAAGGAACAGAACCGTCAGAGGTCCCGGTCCAATCGTGCGTCGCACCGATCTTTCTCCAAGGCCGAAAGCCTCGCGGGCATCTGGTCCCACGTCCTGCCGTCGAGAACGCACCCGGGTGCTTCTTTCAAAAAGATGTGTCGTGCAACGTTGAATTCATCAAATTATATTTTTCGGAAAAGAAAACAAGGATAATGTACCACGATGGCGAAAGCCGAAAAGAAAACCGATTCGACAAGAGCATCCCGAGACGGTCATGAATTCCACGAAGCCTGGGTCGCCAGAAAGGCCATGCGGCTTCTGCTTCCCGACGGCGGCCTCGCGGGCATGGCCGTGGAGGGTCTTTCGCCCTCCGACCAGAAAAACGCCTCTTCGGAAACCGTCCAGGTGGCGGACCTCGCTCTTTACTACGGCGGACATCCCTCTTTTGCCGACTCGCGGCGAACCGTGATCGTTCAGTTCAAGTACTCGGTCGCCCGAAAAGATTCGGAGTTCCGCGCGAGCGACGCAAGAGAAACCGTCGAGAAGTTCGCGATCGCGTACAGGGATTTCGAAAAACGCCACGGCGCGGAGGAAGTTCGGGACAAGCTCTATTTTCGGCTGATTACCAACAGGCCCGTTTCCCCCGCTTTGAACAAAGCGATAACGGGTCTCGCGAAGAGAACAGAGTTAACAGGCGACGCGGAAAGACAGGCGGACCGGCTCAAGAAAGCGGCTAATCTTGACGATGAGCGGCTGACGGAATTCGCAAGCAAGTTCAGCGTCACGGGTCTTGCCGGAAATCTCGGGGACATAAAGAAAGATCTCTCGAAAATCCTGGCGGACTGGTCCGCGGCCCGGGACGCCGTGGCTTCGGCCCGTCTCGACAAAATGAAACAGATGGTCCGAGACAAAGCGGGAACCGAAGGGGAAGGCAGAAACGTCATAACGCGCATGGACGTTCTCGCCGCCCTGGGAATAGCGAGCGAGGACGACCTTCTGCCATGCCCCTCCAAGCTGCCGGAGGTCGGGGAAATCCTTGAGCGCGAGCAACTTGCGGAGGTCATTGCTCGGGTTCCAAGTATGGCCAGACCCTTGCTGGTTCACGCGGCGGGCGGAATGGGCAAGACCGTGTTCATGCGCAGTCTCGCGGAAAAACTGAAAGACGGCCACGAAGCGGTGTTCTTCGACTGCTTCGCCGGAGGAGCGTACCGCTCGCCCGAAGACTCCCGCCATCTTCCAGGGAGGGGACTCGCGCATATAGTAAACACCCTTGCGCACAGAGGACTCTGCGACCCCATGCTTCCGGAAAACCCGGACTTGCAGTCGCTTCTCGGGACTTTCCGGCGCAGGCTCGAACAGAGCGTCGGGACGCTCGCCAAGGCATCGCCGGAAAGAAAGCTCCTGCTCTTTCTCGACGCGATAGACAACGCCGAGGTGGGCGCCCAGGACAGGGGCGAAGACTGTTTCCCGACGCTTCTTCTGAAAAGCTTCAGGCACGACCCGCCGGAAGGAGTGAAGGTCGTGGCGTCGAGCCGCTCCCATCGCATTCCCGGAGATTCCGCCCTGTACGAAAAATTCAAACTGTCCGCGTTCAGCCGCGAGGAAACGAAGGAATATCTCCGAACGCTCCTGCCGGACGCGACGGATGACGAAATACGAGTCGCGCAGGCCAGATCCAGGGGAAACCCGAGGATTCTGGATTATCTCGTCAAAGGTGACAGATCCCGTCTTGGCTTATCGGAGATTGACAAGAAAATAGAACTTGACGACCTGATCCAGTCGCGCATAGATGACGCTCTCTCCAACGCTTACGAGCAAGGTTATGAAACCGGAGAGACGGATTCTTTTCTGGCGGGACTGGCGGTTCTCCCGCCTCCCGTGCCTCTCGAAGAGTACGCAAGGTCCCAAGGCGTCGAAGAAAGCGCGGCGGAGAGTTTCGCCGTCGACATGCATCCGCTGCTGGAACGCACCGAACAGGGGTTGACGTTCAGGGACGAACCGACCGAAACGCTGATACGCGAGGAATACGGCTCTTCCGAAGAATCGTTAAGGCGCATCGCGGACAATCTGCGGAAATATCAGGACCAGTCCGTATACGCGGCGAGGGCTCTTCCCGAACTGCTTTACAGGATAGGCGACGGGGGCCGACTGTTCGAGCTGGCCTTCGATGAAACATTCCCGGAAGCCGTAACGGGCACGGTCGGGACGCGCAACATACGTTACGCAAGGCTCAATGCCGCGCTGCGCCACGCGGCGGACCGGCGGAATTACGGACAGCTCGTCGGGCTTCTGGTCGAGATGTCGACCGTCGCGGGAGCGGACCGGCTCGGAGCGGAATACATTCTCGATCATCCCGACCTCGTCGTGGCGGCAGGAGATGCGGATGCCGTCAGGAGGCTTTTCGAGACTCGTACGCCGTGGCCCGGAACCCGCCACGCGCGGCTGGCGGTCGCAAACGCGTTGTCCGGCGACATGGACGAGGCGCACAGGCACGCGATAGAAGCTGACGGATGGATTGATCACTGGTATTCGCAGCCCAAGGAGAAACGCCGCGTCAAGTCAAGGAGGGAAAGTCCCGCAGATATGGATATTGCCGCGATTCCTTTCCTTCGGACCGCCGAGGGACGTTTACGGGAAGCCGGAGAGTTTATGAGAGGGTGGAAATACTGGTATGCCTATCGGGTCTGGGAACATGTTTTCGCATTTTCCAGTCAGGCAGAAAGCGCCGATGTCGCTTCCGATGTCGACACTGGCCAGCTCGAGGGAAACATAGGTGCCCTGACCGCGATGCTGTCGTTTATCGAAACGGACGAAGCGAGCCTCAAAAGACTGGTAGCCGAGCTCTCAGAAGCATGCGGCGGAGCAGGCGAAATGGAATTCGGCGACGGAAGCGGACCCCAAAAAAAGCGCCGATACGATTTCTCCGAAGGTCTGTGCAAAGCCTGCGGCATCGCTCTTTCCCTGGGGCTTCGCCCCGAAGCTTCCACAATTTTGAGTCTGGTATCGGAAGAGCGGCCCGACACGGGGGGTTTTGACGACTATTACCTGGGCCCGCGCGCAGCCCTGTTCCATGCCAACTTGTTTATTCTTCGCGTAGCGTCGGCCGCGGCGGCGGAGAGAAGAGACGTGAGGGAAAGAGACATCATACCCAAGGACCTGATGTATCTCTGCGAAAGCATAAAAGACGACATCGACGGCGATGAGTTTCGGGAAAAGTTCATGGAGAAGGTGGATGAGATTGCGAGTCTGAAGGACGGCGGTTCAGGTTCCGGAGACGAAACATCCGCGGATGAACGAAAACGGGAAGCGAAACAGTTCATGAACTGCGGAATGACCCCTTTGACTAGTCTGGCCGGGGCTCTTTCCAGACTGTTGGGCTCGCGCAGGGGAGAGGCGGACGAACCTTTCGCGGACATCCTGAAGGCCTGGGCGGACGCGGAGAAGACCGCCGATTTCCACGGCACCGAAGAGTTCAGTCCTTTTTTTCACATGCTGGGCCGTCGAATCTCGACCTTCGCCCTGTGGACGCGCAAAGACCTCGGCGACGCTTCCGTCAAGGCGTACATCAAACGTCTCCACGAGCGGGAACCCGCCGAGGCGTCGACGGTAATCGAAGTCGTCGGCATACTGGCGAAGCGCCCGACCATGCGGGCTCTCGCGGGAGAAGAGGCGGTGAAAGCCCGTTCCCTGATCGAATGCGAAACCGACGTCCGGGACAGAGCCTACTTCTACGCCGGTCTCGCCAGGGCGATCCTGCCGGGCAGCGCTCAAGAGGCGGCGGAACACTTCGGAAAAGGTCTCGAGGAGGTGGACGCGGTCGGGTCCGAGAGGGACTACGGATTTGTAAACGAGCTGCTCCTTTTCGCGGCCTCGCTCGAAGGCGAGGAACTCGACGAAAAGGATTTTCACAAGCTGACCGACATCTGCGAGCTCAACGTCTCGGAGGAACCGGAGAGATTTCCTTGGATCCATTTCGGACAGGGGCTTTCGAAAGTCGCGGGATGCAGAGGTCTCGCAAAACTTTCAAGATGGGACGACCGCGCGAAGATTCCCCTGGGCTGCACCTTGCTTCCATATCTGACCGCACTGGTCAACGACGGCAAGATCGACCCGGAAGACGCCCTGGCGCTGAACCGCCTCGCCGCTCCCGAGGAATTTGTCCACTGCGGTTCGGGAACCCTGGCGGCCGCCGTAGAAAGCCGCCCCAACGGCGACAAAAAGAAACTCGTCTCGGAAGCGGTCGCGCAGTTCATGGAAAACCGGCACGGCTTTCCGATGTACGAGGCTTCGAAGGAACTGGCCTCCGTCGCCGGAAGAGTCTCTGGAGAGCGATCGGAAACGGCCGCTTATCTCGAGAAAGGCTATTCGCTCCTCAAGCGGGGCCGGGAATTTCTCGTCCGCAACGCCCTTTTGGGTTCCCGCGGCGAACGGACCGGACGCTCGTCCGACCGGCATGTCGAAACACGACGGAAAGAACGGAAGGTCGCGGAAATCGTCGCCCGCGCCGAAACCGCCGACATGGAATCGCTTGAAAAAGCGATCGGCGATTTCGAGGAAATCCACGACTTCCATTACCCGCATGAAAAATTCTTCGAAAAAATCCGCGAAAAAGTTCCTTACGGGAAACGGGCGGATTACGTGCGCATGCTGGCGGAGCACGAAACCCTGGATTTTTCCAGGAAACTGGACGAACTGACCAGGTGCAGGAATTCATGGAAAAGCTCGTCCGCATCCATCGCGGGCGAGTACGAGAAACTGGGAAAGCCGATAACGGTTCGCCACGCGGACGACCTGACAAGAGACGACAGAATTTCAGGATATGAGCTAAAAAGAATTTCGGAGATTTCACGCATTCCAATCCCGGAACTGGCGCTTGAGCTAGTCAAGAACTTTACCGGCAGGAGGTCGCATCCCAGCAGAGAAGTCTGGCTCGCGCTGTCGTATCACGTCTGCGAAAAAGCGCGGGAAGACGAAGGCCGCAAAGCTCTCAGCCGCCTGCTGAACGGCCCCGCGGCGAAACTCTCGCACAAAGCCTCCGACGGAGAATGGCAAGAAGGTCTGTACCCGAACGACAATCCCGATATTTTCTCCGGGATGTTATGGAAAAAGCTCGGATCTCCCGACCCCGAAGACAGATGGAGAGCCGCGCACGGCGTGAGATGCTTTGCCGGATTCGGAAGATGGCGGACACTGGACGCTCTGGTGGACAAGATGGACAGAAAAGACGCCGGAGCCTTTCAGGCAGCCGAACGGCCGTTTTACTTCATGCACGCGAAGTTGTGGCTCCTCGTCGCTTTGGCAAGAATCGCTCTGGACGAACCGAAGGCCGTGGCCGAACACAAGGACGTTCTCCTCGAAATCGCTTTCAACGAGGAAAACCACCACGTTCTCATGAAGCATTTCGCCGCCGAAGCTGTTCGCACATGCGTGAAAGCGGGAGAGGTCGAGTTGTCGGACGGTCACGAGAAATCCTTGTCGCGGGTCAACGGGTCGCCGTTTCCACGGTCGGAAAGGAGAACCGCGAACGGGAGGGACCGCTACGACGGGCGACCGGAATCGCTTCGCTGGCTGAAGTCCGAATTTTCACTGGTCGGCCGTCTTTACGGACACGACATAAGATCTCTCGGAAGAGCGTTCGGAAAAGCCGGGCAAAGAGTCAGGGACCTGATGTCCGACATCGTTAAATCTATTGATCCGGAAATCGAGAACAGGGGCAAATCCGCCGAGGAAGTCGTGCAGGGAGCATCGACCGCGGACATCGAAACGACCCGCGCATCCTTTCATGCGCACGTCAAGCAGATCAGCTGGCACGCTTTGTTCATGGCGGCGGGGAGACTTCTCGAGAACTATCCCGTCACCGGCGGCCGCTGGGACAGGTGGCTTGGCTCTTTCCTGCTTGCCGGAGAAGACGGGCTGTGGCTGTCCGACGGCATGGACCGCGCGCCGCTCGGCGCCTTGCGGACGCTTCTCGAGGAAACCGAAGACGGGCTCGCCCTTCCCCGCGACGAATCAAAGATACTCGAGCTCGTCAACCCGAAATCCGGAGAAGTGGTGGTCGCGGGCGAGTGGGATTCCGCCGACATGGTAAGAGTCCACGTCGAGTCGGCCCTGGTCAGGCCGGAGAAAGTTCGCGCGGTCGCAAGGCGGCTTTTTCGGGAAGACCCCGAGTCGGCCTGGCTTCCCAACTACCTTGCGTATGAAGGCGAAGGCGAGTATCCGGGCACGGACAAAGACGACTGCGAACCCTGGATTGCGTGGAAAGACGGAGAAGGAAAACTCGACAAGGACGACCCTCTCGGTTCGGCCGTGGCCGTAAGAAGACCGAGAATCGCCCGAAACTTCCGCTCGACTCTGTCGCTGGAGCGAAAAGATCCTTTCGGGCGCCTCTGGCAGAACGGTCAAATGACGGCTCGAAGCGCCGCATGGGGGCATGGAACCAAGGGAGACCGCGACGCGCCGGGCGCGGGACTGAGACTTGCGTGCTCGGAGTCGCTTCTCAAGGAATTGCTGTCCGAAAACCAGACGGACATGCTACTGCTGATCAAGCTTCGACGATACGAAAAGGCCCATGAATCCGAACCCGACATAAACATGAACAAGACGGTCGTCGTCCGCATCAAACAGACGCTGGAAATCGAAGTGATGCCGCAAGACTCGTAGAGGTTGAGCAGCCTCTTTGAAGAAGCCCCGCAAGACCGAACGACTCGCCGAGACCATGGAAGAAAATCCCGATTCGCCGCAACGACGCGGCGACACGCGAACGCTCCGCCCGGAGTTCAGGCACGCAATTGCTGTTTGACCAAAGCCCGCCCCAGATGATTTTCGATAATCTTGAACGAAGGAGTATTCATGAGAGCGTAGATAAACGCGTGATGAACCGTCAAAACAAGCCCCTGCAGTTCCTGGTCGGACTCCAGCCTCGTTATCTTCAGTCCGAGCTCCTCGCACTCGTCAACATGAATGTGCCTGGTATGAAGCTTGTTGTCGGTATGATAAGTCAGACTCTCAACAATGCTCCTGGCGACTTCCGTCCTGTCGGGAACGTCTTTCAACATGAAATTTTCCAAGTAACTCCTGGCCACCCTCCCGCTGTATTCGATCGCGTTTTCGCATTGGCTGAGAAACGTCGGATGATACTTGGAGAGAATCGGACTCCAGACACGCGCCTTGCTCGGCTCCTCTCCGATTTCCCTCGCGGCGGTGCGAAATTCCTCGATGACTCCATACGCGGGCACTCCCATAACCTGCGGGTCGATCGGCCCCAGATTGGAATGAGCGCCCATCAGGATTTCCCTGCTCGCGCACGCTATCAGCGTACCGCCCGACATGGCTATCTGCGGCACGATGACCCGAATGTCGTCGTCGAACATCCGGTGGAGATAATCGATAATCGATTCCGTCGCCGAAAACTCGCCGCCCGGCGTATGCAAAATCAAATCGAGTCCCCTGGAACGTTCGAGGCCGTGAACGGACATCATGAAGCCGTTTTTGTCTTCGTCGTTAATCTGTATGCCTTCTATGCCCGGTTTCGACAACCAGCCGGAATAGTAGGCAATGACGTTCCTGCCGGTCTTCTCGAACAGGTTGATGAGATGCTTGCGGCGCACCAAGTCGACCGCCGACTGAGACTTTATCTGAGCCTCGAGACTGCTTATTTCCTGGAGTACTTCGGACCAGTCGGGCATTACCGTTTCCGGGGAGTGTCCGAGGAAACTACTACGGGAGTGCTGTGCGCGCCTCCGCGACTGTCAATCTGCTTGAGAAACGACGGCTGGGCGAGAGAGTGCGTCGCTTTCCAGTCGTTGTCGTCCGGACAGTCGAAAAGAGCCCGGTGCAACGACTCGAGGCTCCGGTCGTCCGGACTCTCGTCGTTCGTCCTAATATCCTTCTTGTCGCTCATGTGTTTTTCCTCCCTGATTGTATATATTATACATACTTGGCCAAGCTTTGCCATTTCAAACCGCGGCTTCAAAACTTTCACCGCCCTTCCGTCACGGATTTTCATTTCTCCGCGAGAGGGGGAATTCGGAGAAACCGGAAAGCCGCCGCGCTTACATGTCGCAGGGTTCTCCGCCAGCCTCCAGAATATCCGCGGCGCTCGCGAGCAGAACCACCGCCGCGGCGGTGCTCGATACGGCGTACCGGGCGATGTGGCGCTGCGGAGCCCGGAGCTTGTCCCCGCCACCGTGAGCGGCACTCAGTTCGTTTCGCATCGTGGCTATGAGCATGAGCGGCCGCTCGAAAAACGGGGCGAGAGAGGGACATTTTCCAACAACCGTCTTCACCGCGACGTCGGTCCTGGCGAAGGGCCAGCCGTTGCTTTTGCATATCACTTTCAGAACGCTCTCGAAAGCGCTTCCGCATTTTGCGAGACAGTCGGCATAATTGCCGTTTCTGTACTCGTTCATGGCGCTTTGGAATTCCTCACTCGCAACTTTGAAACGCGGTTCCGCCAGAACGGCCAGAGCCGGTTCCAAGGCGGTTTTCCGGACCACTTCGTCCTCGGCGAGGTAGATGCTCGCCGGAGGGATATTGTTCACCCCGTAGGGAAGACGACATTTCTGGAATGTTTTCTCAATGTCGTCAACGAATTCTGGAGGACATTCCTGATGGGCGATGATGAACTCAAGCAGGTCGAAGAGATCCGCGAACGGCAACGCGTCTTCATCGGAACCGCATATCAGGCTTTTGTATTTGCTGAAAAAATCGTCGTAGACAGGGGAGAATTCGTCCACGGTCAATTCGAAGAATTCAGTGTGCGCGGCTTTCAGGATGACGAACCACGGATGTCCTACATGAAAAATAGGGTTGCCCCAATCGTCGCAATCCACTCCTTCTTTCTCGACGGCATCGAACAAATTGTTCCAAAGACATTTTCGGGCTTTCTCGCTGATTTCTCCGGGGCCCGGAGGCCCGGGGCGTTCCTTGAGATTGTACCTCTCAGAAAAACTCGGTCTGTAACGGTCAGGATTGTCGGACATGAAACTTCCGGTCGCAAAAACCTCTCGGTCATTTGCTAGTTTACAGCAATCATTGCCTTGAATCCACCCGAGCGGTAGGGACGGGCGAAGTAGGAGTCGGCTTCCAGCTTCTCGGAAACCAGCTTGTGGCGAGCGAACTCCTTGCCGTTGTCCGAAGTTATCGAATGCACCGTGTCTTTGTAAGGTCGGAGTTTCTGGACTCGACCCTGGCAACCAAGATATGGCAGGAAAAACATCTTTTTCTCTCCAGAGACCTTGAGCGTTATCTGGTACATTAACGGAAGAGGAAACGGAGGCCAGTCTTTATCTTTCAGGATCATGCCCCAGTCAACGCTTTCGCAAATAACATCACTCAAGAAACTCGGCGTTTTCCGCGACTACAGGGCGGGGACGCAGGACTGCCCGAAATTCCGCCGTTACAACCTGATCTACGGATTCAACGGGTCGGGGAAAACGATCATCTCTCGAGTCCTGTCAAGCCTGGAGCGGGGTTTTACAGATTCGATGTTGCCCGAGGAGGGAAGTTTCGAAATCATTATGAGCGACGGAGATAGAATCAGGAGCGGGGAGCCTCTGGACATGTTGAAAGATCGCGTGGCCGTTTTCAACATCGATTTCATCGAAGAAAACATCCACTGGAAAGAAGGAACCGCAAACACGGTCCCCGTATCCTACATCGGAACTGAACAGGCGGGTATGGCGAAGCAGCTTGAGAACACGGAAAAAGAAATAGAAAAACACGAGGGTAAACTCGAGGAGAACAAAAAATGGTATGAGAAAAGCGAAAATATTTTCAAAAAGTACAAGCACGACTGCGCACAAAATATCGAAAAGGCGATCGGCGGATCCCGTTACATGGCCACCCACCTTGAAAAAGGCTACAAATCATACAAGGACGATCCAAAAAACCTGCTTGGAGAAAGCGAGGCCGAAAATCTGGAAAACCTCGCAAGGCAGAAAGCCCCTCTTGGAGAATGTCGTCTCCTAGACTCTGAACCCGTCGGCTTGGCGAGCTTGGCCGGGGAAGCGAAGAAAGTTCTCGAAACGACACTGGAACAAGTGGAAATTGAAGAACTCCGTCTCCACAAAGTAATGATGACATGGGTCAGGGAGGGACTGGATTACCATCAGAAAGAGAACCTCTTTAAATGCCTGTTGTGCGGAAACGAGTTGTCGGAGGCCCGCATCGCCGACCTAGTCAGGTCCATAGATGAGGAACGGTTCAAGGAGCTGACCGAGAGCGTAGAAGAGACACGTGCCCGAGTCACAAGAGCTAGGAAATCTTTCTCGGAGATGTTGGTCCCGTCGAAAAACGACATATCCGAAAAGTATCGTTCCAGATTTATCTCTGCCGCTGAGCCCCTGACACCTCTTCGCGAGGCAGGGATGAAAATCGCAGACATGTTGGAAAAGCTACTGGCCAAAAAAGCCAAGGCTCCGAACCTGCCCGTGGAAAGCACGGAACTGGCGGAGAGAATCCAGGAAACGGAGTGGAATGACGAAGCGTTTGCCGCAAGGCTGGGGACCGTCAATCAGGTCATAGAAGATCACAACCGTTCCCTCGACCGGTTCGAGAAAGACAAGGAAAAGGCGATAGACAGATTGAAGCTGCATTACTTGGCTTGCTACAGAAAAGACTACGAGGAGAAGGAAAGAGAATTCAGCAAGTCCAAGAGAAAATACGAAACCAGTCGAACGACCCTAAAAGACTACGAGGAAGAAAGGGAATCCATTCTGGAGCGGCTGCGCCAACACGGCCCTGCGGCCGACGCAATCAACAGGCTGATGCACAGATATCTCGGTCATGGGGAATTTCGTCTGTCCGCCCTGGAAAAAGGCTACCGGATACTGCGCCGGGGCGAACCGGTCAAGGGACCGCTAAGCGAAGGCGAAAAGACCGCCCTCGCCCTCTGCTATTTTCTCTCGAGGCTAAAGGCGAAAAGAAGAAACCTTGACGAGATGATAGTGGTAGTCGACGACCCCATATCGAGTCTTGACACCAAGGCACTGAACTACGCCTTCAATCTGATAAAATCGGCGCTGTCCGACGCGGGGCAGGCAATCCTCCTTACGCACAACCTGGATTTCATGAACGAAGCCAAAAAGTGGATGAAAAATAAAAAGGACAGTACCTTGCTGTTTCTTGATGTCAGGAAAAAGAAAGACGAGGAATTCCGCCACTCGACCATCGTGGAAATGCCCGAGCATCTGAAGCATTACGAATCCGAGTATCACTACCTTTTCCATTTGGTGCTGGAATTCACCGGGAACGGACAAGGAGAAGAATATCTCTATCTCATGCCGAACGCCCTGCGCAAGATGCTCGAACTCTTTCTGGCTTTCAAATTGCCTAAAGCGGAATCTCTCGGAGTAAAAATCAAGAAGACCTTGAAAAAGAACGGGAAGCTTCTGGACGGCGTACGCATGCAGGCCCTTGAGCGGCTCGCGCAGGTCGAATCCCATTCCGACAACCTTGACGACTTCACGACGCTCCCTTCCATGACGGAGGAGGAGACCAAGAATGCGGCAGAGGCGTTGCTGGATTTGATGGAAGCGCTGGACAAGGCGCATTACGATGAGATGATTGAAATCTGCGGAGAGTGATTACTTCTGAATCAGGGAGCACGAGTTCTGGAAACCGGACGGCCATCTCGAGGTAAATCCGCATGATGTCGCCGATTTTGGAAATTTACGTAGTATGGCACCCCGGAGACGTCAAGGGAACCGGAATCGCCAAGGAATTCACGGAACACTTCAGCGGCTCCATATTCACGGGGTTGATTCGGGGAGCCGTGGAGGTCTTCGTTCGAAGCGAGGGATGGCGGCACAGGGATGACGCGCCGCGACCGATTCCATGCGCGGACGCGCCGCTCCCGAACGGCGTCCGGCAGGCAGAATTCACGGCCGTCGTGCCGCTCATGGGCACGGAAATGGCCGCGGCGGTGGAGACGGAACCGCCGGCATGGAGGAATTACATAGAAAGCATTTGCCGGATGCGGGAGGAAAATCCAAAGAGCGCAGCGGTGTTTCCTTGCCTTCTGGACCGGCATGCGACGGACGGAACCGTTCTGGGAGAGATGCTGGGGAAATACCAGCGCATCGCAGGCTCGCCGCCTGACCCGGACGGGGAAACCAAAGCCTCTCTCCGGTGCCGGGACCTCTCCCAGGGCATTTCCCAGTTTCTCTCGGGAAACGAAGACAGGCGGCTGAACGTGTTCATCAGCTACACGAACCAGGAGACGCCGGACGCGGGAAACACCGCGGCCGGTCTGGTCGAAACGGTCCGCCGCGTCATCGAGGATACTCGCCTGAGCAAGTTTTTCAGCCCGAGCGACCTGCAGCCAGGGCGCGAATGGGAAAAGGAACTGCGGGAAAAAGCGGGATCGAGCGCGCTTCTGGCCCTCCGCACCGATCTCTACCCGAGCCGCGAATGGTGCCAGAGGGAAATTTCGGTCGCCAAGCGCGAAGGCATGCCCGTAATAACGATGGACGCCCTGGACGCCGGGGAAGAAAGGGGGTCGTTCCTGATGGATCACGTGCCGCGCGTACCGGTCGGAAAGACCGGGGAAGGCGGCTGGCGGAAGCCGGACGTTTACCGGGCCCTGAACCTGCTCGTCGACGAATGTCTCAAGCGGGAGCTCTGGATTCGTCAAAGGGCCCTGTCGGAAAACGACCCGCGGCTCGAAGTCGCGTGGTGGGCACCGCACGCCCCCGAGCCGCTGACGCTAGTCGAATGGCTCGGGAAACCGGAAAAAGAAATCCCGGCGTCGGGCAGCAAGGTTCTTCGCATCCTGCACCCCGACCCTCCGCTCGGTCCCGAGGAGAAGCTGGTTCTCGGACAGGTGCTATCCCTCGGCCGCCCGGGCGGCGAGCTCGACATCATGACCCCGCGCCTGCTGGCGGCGCGGGGCGGCTGCGACGCAGAGCCGGATCCGGAGCGGAAACGCGTTCTTCCGTCCGACGCGCTTTCGGGAATCCGTCTCGGGATTTCGGTTTCGGGAAGTCCCGACCTCGGCCGTCTGGGTCTGCTGGAGTCGCATTTTCGACTGGCTCTCGGGGAAATCGCCCGATGCGTTCTGCTCGGCGGCGGTACGCTCGGCTACGGAGGACACCTGGACCCCGAGGGCTACACGGCTTTCCTGGTCAAGGAACTGCAGCGGTACGGCAGTCGGGACCGTCCGCTGCGGGTCTTTCTCGCGTGGCCGGAGCACAGAAAGCTCTCCGTCTCCGAAATCGGGAAGCAGAAGGAACTGCTGGGGCTCTGCGGAGAGATCGTCTGCCTGGACGTCGACGGAGCGAAAATCGATCCTTTCAAAGACCGTCCCGAGGAGGCCGTAGAGGAAACCGACGAGGCCGCGACCAGAAGCGGCCTGACGGCGATGCGCGGACACATGGCGGAAAACACGGACGGCAGAATTTTTCTCGGCGGACGCCGCGCGGGATTCCAGGGCGACATGCCGGGACTCGTGGAAGAGGCGATCATGGCCGTCGAGAAGGGGCAACCCGTCTATCTGGCGGGAGGGTTCGGGGGCGTGACGCTCGACATGGTCCGCGCCTTGGGAGCGGACGACGGCTCCATTCTTCCGACCGGCGCGGAAGAGCCCGCGAGAAGAGACGAGCGGCTGGTCCGCGGACTGGAAAAGCTGGCCGACGCGCACAGCCGGACCGGACGGAAAGGACTCGACAACGGACTTACCGGGAGCGAGAACGGAAAGCTCGCCGTCACGCACAGGCCAAGCGAAATAGCCGCACTCGTCAGCCTGGGGCTGGGAAGACGTTTCGCCGAAACGGAAACGGGATGAAAAACGGTACGGGCCCGTCACGTACCGCGGACGGGCCTCGCCGAAAGTCCAAGTTGCCGCGCCGTCGCTGCCGGAGACCCTTTTCGGTCAAGTTTATATATTTCACGCATCTGCCCGCGAAATTCGTTCTGCCCCCCGTAGCTGGGGTGCCGGACCTGAAGAATTTCCAGGCCGTTCGACACTCGGCGCACCGCGCAAGCCGCGTCGTTGCCGATAGGCACGATCACTCTGGGCTTCAGCATCAGGACAAGCTCGAAAAGCAGTTCTTCTCCGATTCGTCTCTCCCGGGAGTTGTGCGCGCGGTTGGTGAACTCATCGCCGGGCCGGTGAGGATGAAAGGGAAAAACGTTCCAGAGAAACACGGGATCTTCGATTCGCTCGAGAACATCCCATATGACGGCGGCGGTGCGCTCCGGGATTTCCGCTCTCGTGGGTCTTTCGATCGAGACTCCCCAGCGCGCGGCGTGCCTGAAGAAATACACGTCGTCGGTCAGGGCGAGCCCCGTCCGCCTTCCTCCCCGGTACCCGAGATCGCGTCCGACCCACAGATACTCCGTATCTCCCCGTGCGACGGCAGCTTCCAGTATGCGCAGCAACGCCCGGCGACGTCTGCCGGGCGCGCATTCGTAATCGTGTTCGCGACAACGGTCGGAGTAAGGGTTGAAGACGTTGTCGTCGAATTTGATACTTTCGAGTTTCTCTACGAACCGGCCCGGCGTCATGATTCGGATTTCGTCAAAGACTTGTATGCGATAGTTCTGTCTTTGCGGCTGCCTATGACTATGCCGCCTTCGTTTTCGTTCACCTGTCTGAATACCTTGAACCCTTCCAGAATCGCGTACTCCCAGAGCCAGAGAGGACATCTCTCGACCTCGTACCCCTTGACGAAATTCTGAACGCCTTTGAGCAGATCGAAGGAAACCTGATCCTGATTCCGGAAGAAATCGAGGTCCTTGGCCTGGGAGAATATCCACGCGCTCACCCCTTCTTCCACGACCTTGGCCCTTCCCCCGTCCTGATTATCGTCTGTTTCCTGTTCGCTCTTGCGTTTGCGCTTGGTGAGCGCGCGGAAAATCGGGGACCAGTGAAGAATGGCGGCGTAGGAAAGATGGAACACGTCGTGGAACCTGTAGCCGTCTTCGTCGGGTATGTTGTCGCCCAGGGAGTCGCCGATGAACACGCCGTTCCACATCATGTGGCTTTTCTTCGTAGCGCGTGTCACTATCTCGATTTCGAAGTTTTCCGGCAGTCTTTCGTCTTTTGGAAACTTACTGTCGAAAGTAGGCAGCTCATCGTAACCGGTTTTCACGAATCGTCCTCGCACCTTCTCTATATTCGTCTCAACAACTTCAGGAAACGATACCCCCTTGGTCCGAACGGTACGCAGATAGCATTCCGTGAATGCGCGCAACAAATCCAGGGTTTTCAGGCTCTTTGCCCTGGTTCCGAGAAGCGCGGATGCCGCCTCGCCCAGACTCAGCAGAAGCTCGTCAATATCCGAAACGGCCTCGGAACCGGCATCGTGAAAAGCGGTCCCTCCGGACTCTACCATTATTTCGTCAAAACCCCCGCCACCAACGACACCGGAAAAAATCTCGGCCGCGTCATGGCCGAGATGCCCGCAGAGAGCGTTGAAGTACCAGAGCGTGTCTCCAAGTTCCTCCACCACGGCGTTCCTGTGTCTTTCGGTGAGGGCGTAAGCCTCTCCTTCCCTGCGGGACTTCTTGGCCGTGGCCATGACGCTGCCGACTTCCCCGAAAAGTCCCTGCAGAACGGGATTCGGATCGCCTTCCGGCAAATCACTGGTCTTCGCCACCCGGATCACGTAGTCACGCAAGAGCTCCGAGACCCTCGAGGCGGTTTCTACTTCCGCCGCCCTGCCTTTCCGCTTTTCCGTCTTGTCTTCTTTTTCCATTCCAGCGGTTCGCCCGAAAAACCGGCCCCGTCGAGCGTGGACAGCCACTCCACGAATTCATCGACGAGGCCCGGCGGAAAATTCCTTCTGTGTCCTCGTACCGCGCAGATGTCGACACCCTTGTAGTCGCGGAACTTCTTCGGAATCTCGGGACCTTCTCCTCCCCAGTATTTGTATTCGGCACTTATCAGAACCCTGTCGGCTTGAGTGTCGTTGTCGATGTTGTGACGGTTCGGACTCCCGTCCTCGCAGCTGTGGTGCGAATCGAGCTGGTGCCAGCCGTCGCCGTCCCGGTGATATATGTTGTCCCCGTAGGCCCTCTTGAGACTTCCGGTCATGGTCGGCTTCTTGCGATGAAACCCGGGGTCGTTCCAGTATTCGTCAAACGTCATCGTTTCGGTGACGCGCATTGCGCAAACCAGAAACCCCTTCCGGCCTTTCGTCGCGCTTCCGGTACCGATCACCCAGTCCCCGATTCGGGCGGCTTTTCTTATCAGAGGCTTGCACGTCGCGAGAGTGCACGCGCCGCAAAAGGGATTCGGGGCGAATCCGTAATCTCTGGCGACGACGTACGAAAACAGTTCCAAGCGCTCCCCCTACTTGCAGCTGAACCTCTCGGGAACAAACGGGGGACGAGGAGACCCGTCCTGGTTCTCCCGGTCGCTGATCTTGCCGTTGATCGCGTCGATTATGCGGTTTCCCCTCCATCCCACCACCGCGTCGGCGTATTTCTCCAATGCCTCGGGAAGCTCACACCCCTTTCGGCCCTCTTCATAGATGCCGACGATCTGCTTGCCTTTTTTCTCGGCGTATTCTATCTCCCAGTTCACGTACCTGCTGTCCCTAGTCTCGGGAGAAACGTAGACGACGAGTACGGAGCACCGGTCGATGCGCGGAGCCAGTATCTCGGACTTGATGTAGGACTCCGATCTGGCGTTGTTGGGATTGTTTGAATTCACGGAATAATCCCGAACGGTCATTCCGTTGGACTCGATGAGCCTCTTCAGCCCGCCGAGTCTCGAATCGTCTTCGTGAATATGGCTGATAAAGATGTTTTTCGTTTTCCCGGCGATTATTCGGCACCCTTCCGGCAGGATACGCAAAACAACTAAGGTACAATGGATTGTATACGAAAGCAGGCGGTCTGTAAATCGGAGTCGACATTCCTTCCTTATCCGATTGTCACTATAAGGGACGCGAAGCGGCGAAAGCCATCCTACGAACGAATTTCACAACCGACAGGATTCGATTCGATCAGGTCGACTGCGTGGTCAATGCTATAAGCGAGAATTATCCCGGAATTTTCGCCTACATATCCAATTTTCTGGCCAGTTGAATTATCGCGGACTTCTTGTGGTGACAGCCTGTATGCAGAAATCACCCCGGCGATTTTGCACTCTACATTACGGCTTGTCTGCTGTTCATACGGTATGAATACCACGGGACCGCCGCTGAATCCGGGATTGTTATGCCCGTCTATCCAAAACTTGGAAGGCGGCGTGAAGTCAATCCCGCTGATTATGCCCGCTTTGACCAGCGGCAGTGGGAATTTTCTGTTGAGCTCTTCGTTGCAACCAGTCAGTC
Source organism: Thermodesulfobacteriota bacterium (assembly GCA_965243595.1). GTDB lineage: Bacteria > Desulfobacterota_D > UBA1144 > Nemesobacterales > Nemesobacteraceae > Nemesobacter. The sequence goes on along the minus strand of OZ251569.1, from coordinate 431,799 downwards.
CAAGGGGAAATCCCAGAAAAAACACTTGCTGCGACAAGCCTATTCCTCCCGTTGACGGTTCCGCGGGAAACGCAGGGGCCAACTGTTCCGGTGGCGACAAGACCGCAATGTCGGCATCATCTTTGGCACCAACCAGCGTCGTTGATAGTCCGCGCCACTTTCCGTCATGAAAGATGGAAATATCCACTTTCCGACACAAGTTCTGAAAAATGTGACGCGCGGTCACAAGATATTGCTTGCCCGAATGCTCGATTGCGAAAGACGTGCCTGACTTTGAACCGACACTGATATAGAATACGCGACAAAGGATGTTCGTAGTGATCATTAAATTCCCCTTCTTACAGCAAGCCTGGAATCGGTATGATGCGACGGCCTGCCATGTATTTCCTCAGTACTCAGGAAGCGGAACCCGACTCCTTGCTGTTACGAGTTTCCGGCCACCGGGAGAGAACCGTTCCGCACTTTCCAGTCTTCCATGTTTTCCCGCTTCTGGAAACCGCGTTGCGAAAGAACGATGGAAGTCTACCGGGAAAAACATCTTGGTGCGGGGACGGGAACTGGGGGCACGACGGGTTTGAAGTCGGGACGGATTATGTTTTCCATCTACCAGTCGTCCACGATTCTCAGCGGCCTGGGGAAGTTGCCGACATTCGGGTTCCGTAGCAGAATCGAAACGGCAAAGGAATGTATCGTGCTCGGTTTCAGCCTCTTGCCCGCGGGACGGGTTCCCAGCTTTTTCACGAGTTCCGCAGTGGCCGCGCGGGTGAACGTGAGCAACCTCACCTTCAGTTCGGGATTCTTCCTCAAGAGCCGCCCGACCCACTCGACGATCGTCGCGCTCTTGCCAGTCCCCGGACCCGCGAGGATTCTGGCGTCTCCGTCCAGCTCGTGTTTCAGAATTCTTTTCTGTTCCTCTGTCCACTCAACGGTCATGTTTGTTCGCGGGTTTCGAGTATGAATTCATAGTATTCATGAAGCTGGAAGGAATTCCAGACTGGGGAGTTAGTAGTTCTTTTTTGCACTGCCCATTGTGTGTTCGTAATATATAATTATCCTGCTTTCCAATGCCAATTAAGACAAGACTAGCAGAAAAGATACGAATGTGACCAAATCAAGAAAAGGTGTTCCACCTAAGATACAAAGGATACTGTCTGCTTCCAGCGGCAACAAATGTGCATATCCTGGATGCGAGACTCGCTTTACTGAGCGGTCTACCGATGAATCTGACGACTGCTTTGTGGGTGAAATCTGCCACATCTACGCAGTTAGCGAGAAAGGACCAAGATGGAAACAGGGATTAACCTCAAAAGAGCTGAATTCTCTGGGAAATCTCATCCTTCTTTGCCCGACTCACCATAAGATAGTAGACGATCAACATGAGTCCTACCCGGCTGAAACTCTCAGACAGTGGAAGCATGAGCACGAAGCTGAAATACACAGGCGATGTTTTTCAGACCTGAAAAAACCCTTGTCTCATGCATCCGCAAAGCTTGTAAATCAAAAGATCGAAAACGAGGTCAACATACTTCGAAAGTCTCGGTTCTTTGAAGAATTTGACAGTGTTGGCCACTCGTTAAAACTCGCCAAGAAACTTACGGAAGGAGAGTTGCTCGACGGCACAGACGCGGTAAGGAGCCGCGCGATTGCATGGTGCGTACGGTTCTTGGCACATGGAGGAAAACTGGATGTAGCGGAGAAGTACCTTGATTTGGCGAAAAGGTTGGAAGTTTGTATCGAAACCAAGATTGCAGATTCCTTCATCTCTTCAAGCAAAGATGGCAAAGAATACGCCCTGAAAATTCTAAACGACATTGATCAGCCTATATCCCGCACGGCGGCCTTTATGGTCGTCTCGAATCACGAAGGTCCTCAAGCAGCCATCGACTGGCTCAGAACTAGCAATGTTGCCGTCACGGACCTGGATTCTGACGGCAAATACTTCCTCTTGGCCTGTTATCTTGATATCTCCCGCTGGGAAGAGGCGCGAGATTGCGTTAACGCACTGTCTGAAGAATGCTTAACCGAAGAGACGCCCGCTCTTTCCTATATGATCGCGATCACCCATCTTTTAATGGCGGTACCGGATGAGTTTCGTGCCAACATGCGTTACCGGCCACATTTTGAAGCTGCGCACTTCCCCCTATATGATGCTCCACCTGCTATTGACGAACGCCGGGAAGCGCATAAGCATTTCGCCAGGGCTGCCGAAGCTGCGGAGAAACTGAACTGCCGTGAGGTAGCAAAGTTATGCGAGGAATACGCACTTTGGCTGGAATTAAGAGACCCCGACCCGGAAAAAGCCAGCAACGCCAATCGAAAACTGGAGAAAAAGCTTCGCGAACCCAAATCTTCTTTGCGTTTCGTCCGTCTCGGACTTCAGTTCGGGATTAAGATGGACATGGGGGCAATCGAACAGGAGATCAGAAAGCAAATTGCCGTCAAGGGTAAAACCCATGACGCTGCCGTTGCGCGTCTCGCCATTGCTTTCAAGCAAGACACGCCGAGAGATGTTGCCAACTATATAAACAGGTATCGGGACGAAATTGCTCGGTACCTTGACAAAAAGTCTCTCCTGTCTCTTCAGACCGAAGCATTCTACAAGGCAGGGCAACCTGAGAAGGCAAAAAAGTGCGTGGAAGCTCTTGAGAAAGAAGAACTTTCGGAAGTTGAGCACGGACGCTTGAAAAGAATAATCGCCGAAGCTGAAGGGACAGATTCTGTCGAGGTCAAAAAAGAGGAGTTAAAAAAAGATTATTCTCTGCCCGCTCTTATATTTCTGGTTAAGGAGCTTAAGGACAAGGAGAAATGGGAGGAATTACGTGAATATGCCCAGAATCTGTTTGAAGAAACCGGGTCGGCGCAACATGCGGAGGAACTTTCAAACGCTTTAATCAAAACACGGCGCACAGACCAACTGATCGGGTTCATAGAAGAGAACACGCACCTGTTGAAGCAGTCCGAGAGTTTGAAAAGAGCTTATTGTATTGCCTTGTACCGTAACGGAAACCTGCTTGAAGCCCGTTCCAGACTGAAAGAGCTGGATAGCGACTGGAACAATGAGAACCACCGCGCGCTCCAAACCCAGCTTGCGATTTCTCTCGGAGACTGGAACGCCCTCGCCGCCATCGTGGACAATGAGTACTCGAACAGGGACAAAAGAAGCGCCAGGGACTTGATAGGAATCGCAACGCTCGCCGTGCACTTGGGTTCGCGAATATTGAAGGATTTAACGGTCGCGGCGGCGGAAAAAGGTGGTAACGACGCTTGCGTGCTGGGTACCGTATACTTGCTGGCCACTCAGGCCGGCTGGGAGGATGATGCACAGGCTCAGAGATGGCTTGAAAAAGCCGTTTCGCTTTCGGGCGACGACGGACCGGTCCGGCTGTTTCAGCTCAGGGATTTTCTGGACAGGCAGTCAGAGTGGAATCAAAGGGCGGCAGGAGTCCACAAGCAACTGGCCGAGGGAGAAATTCCAATATTTCTCGCGGCTGATTCCCTCGGCAAATCTCTTGCAGATATGACGCTTTTCCCCGCCTTGTCGAACCAGCGACAGAAGGACCCGCGCCGAAGACAGATGATTCCGGCATACAGCGGAGCGAGACAGCCAGCACGGATCGATATGAAAGGGACTATCGGAATTGACGCCACCGCGTTGATTACCCTGAGTTTTTTAGACCTTCTCGACAAGACGCTGGATGCTTTTGACACGGTCTGCGTTCCGCATTCGACGCTTAATTGGCTTCTTCGAGAGAAGATGGGGGTCAAATTTCATCAACCCAGTCGCATAAAAGACGCTCATAAAATAAATAGTTTGGTCGCCGCGCGGGTGCTTGAGGAGATTAAGCGGGATGTCGTTCCGGACAGCGAACTTTCCGTCAAGGTCGGTGAAGACCTGGCGATTCTAATAGCGGAAGCGGAAAAAACAACAGGGGGCGACGGTACCCAACGCCTCGTTGTGCGACCGGCACCGGTCTACCATGTTTCTTCTCTGCTGGAAGAGGAAGCCGACCTGACGGCACATGCGAACGTGCTGAGCGGCTGCAAGCCCGTTATCGACAAGTTACGGGAAAAAGGTCAACTTACGTCAAAAAAGCTGAAAAAGGCAGATGCCTATTTGCGGCTTCAAGAGAAAAAACTTTGGCCGAACCAGCCTGAAATCGCCGACGGGGCGATGCTCTATCTGGATAATTTGTCCGTAAAATACTTTTTACATCTAGGAGTGCTTGAAGACCTATGCTCCGCGGGGTTCAAGCTTGTCGTTTTACCCAGAACAATATCCGAGGCAAGCGCTCTCGTTTCTTACGAGAATATTTCCGACGACGTTGACGACGCCATAGAGCGCATTCGTGACGCGTTAAACTCTCGAATAGAGTCGGAAAGAATAAAAGTGGCCAGAGAAGTTGACGTAGACACGGACGACCCGACGGAGCAGACGTTGTTGAGGCACCCGTCCGCCAGCATAGTCGCTCTTGCGGGCGACTGCGACTTCGTTATCGTGGACGACAGGTTCATAAACCAGAACGCCCACATTGAAAACAGAAACGTATCGTCTCCCGTATTTTCGACCCTGGACCTCCTGGACGCGTTGGCTTCTTCCGGTTCCATAACCGAGGAAGAGAGAATGCATTACAGAGCTTCTCTTCGCAGCGCCGGATATTCCTTTATTCCCGTAACCGGAGACGAGCTGAAATTTTACCTCGGCAATTCCAGGGTTGTGAAAAACAAGGTCGTCGAAGTGGCGGAACTTAAAGCCATCAGGGAAAGCCTCCTTTATGTTCAGATGAATTCCCATCTGCAGTTTCCGAAAGAATGGTTCTGGGTAAACACGTCCATAGAGGCTTTCGCTTGGACGATCGGCAGTCTGTGGACTGCAGACGCCGACTTCGCCGACGCGCGAGCTCGCTCCAATTGGATTATCGATCAAATCAACATCCAAGCCTGGGCAAACCGGCTCGGACGTAAAATCGAGGAAGACGCGTCCGTAGTCGAATTCGGAGAACAGGTCATTATGGCGATTTTGTCCGCCCCCGGAATGCCGAGGCAAGCCAAAGAAAAATACTGGGAATGGGTGGCAGAGCGAATTTTGGCACCCATAAAGGAGCAACATGCCGCCTTGTACTCTTGGATCGTCGAATGGTATGAGAAAAAAATCACGGAATCGATAGAAGTATACGTAGCCGGAGAAGAAACCGGAATGGCCGACAGTCCATATATCAGGTCCGCACTGGCGCGCATAGCGTTGGAGGAAATCGTGCCCCCGCTGGTGAGGGACACCATGGTTCTGGAATCGGATTTCTGCAAAGACTACAAGCTTGAAGGAAACGCGATTCTCTGCTTCGGAGGCTCCGAGCTCTGCTTTCAGCGTTCCCCCCTGCTTGATTCGATCAGAAAGATTCTCTCGGATTCGTCTTCTGAGGAACTGTCCGACACGAAAGGTCGGAAATGGAAACTGGAAAACACGGGCAAAGAGGATGAATTTCCGAATATCGTGCTTTCCAGAGGCAAGGAGCGTTTCAGCACGACCACCCTCGCAGGGCTTTCTCCAGACAGGGACATGCGGTTACGTTTTCTTAAAGAATCAGCTTCCCAATTCAACCTGCCGAACGAAGCTTGGGAAATGTGGCATGACATTCTTGCAAAACGCACTCTCGAAAACGACGAAATCGAAGAATTCTGCGGGGATTTTTCAGACACGCCCGTCTATGTGGCGCAACTCGTGCGCGGCGGGATTGCGGAAAGGCAGGGCGACATATCTTTTCTTGTTCCTAATTCGCGGAAGTATTTTGAAAGACTCGTGGGAAAATACGACGGCAGCAGTTCCATACAGAATTACGCCGCGGGCGGGGGCAGAAAGCTTTTTCAGAGATTGTCCGAATGGAAACCGTATGATGGTTTCCTAACAAGCCTTCTTCTCTCCGCGCATCCGGCTCTCACCGACGAAATGCAAATCGACCGCATGGATAAGGAAGAGCTCCTCAAGGCGCTGGATTACACGGAAAAACATGGAGACAGAATCTCCCAGCTGGGAGCGGTTGAGGTAGGTTTGCGCGTTCTTTCCGAAAGACCCGAGATTGAATCCTGTCTCGTTCGTATCATAAAGCAGATTCGCGACGACAATGCAGAAGGAAAGCAAAGCGGCTTCAGGCTTCTTTCGGGATTGTTCTTTCTAGTGGACGGAGAATTGTCGCAAACATGCTTGTTGTCGTCGGAACCTCCTTTCTACAGAAGATTGGCGGCGTTGTCGCAGGCCGCGCTGATTCATCGCCAGCTGGCAAACTCGGGAGTCGACACCGACTCGTTTTCCGAGCAGCTGTTCAGGAATTTTCGAGGGAAGCATAATATCCAGTCGCTTGTCGATATGCGATTGGAACCCAACTGGAATCCCGTTCCAGAAACGCCCGAACAGGTCAAGCAGAACTTCCTCGGCCGCATCATGGTTGCGACAAACGCATATGAGCGCAATATCGGAAGCCGGGATTTGTTGAGGCTCGTCTTCGGAACCGAAGGAAGCATCTTCTCCGCAAGCAACCCGTTGCTCCTATATCTTCCGGGACCGCTGGACGGGGCCGGGAAGAATCGGTCCGCATTGCCCAAAGAACTTGCCGACTCCATTGAGGCGCAGATTACCGCGGAGCATGTGAGTCCGTCCTCCTTCATCGCTCTTATCAACTCGGCGCGGATGTTCCGTCTTGAATCAAAATACGCGGAACTGGCGGCCAAGTCCTTGGGACCTTGTGGATATCGACTTGCGGACATAAAAGGCGTTGGAGAATTCCTGGCGACGCTTCACGGGCTGGCCGCGGTCGCGGCCGTTAGCAGAAACCGCACTCTCGCGGACGAGCTGCGGGTTCTGGCGCGCGTATACAGACACGACATCCAGTACAAAATTTCCGCGGAGGCGGAGCTGATGATTTGTCTTCAAGCCGCCGCAAGCCGGACCGGTCCGGACGACTGGAGAGAATTTGTCGGTAACTGGCTGGAAGAGCTGGCGTTTGACGAACTGAAAGGCGACGACGGAGAAGTGCTGCTTTTGCATTTGCGGTATCTTTGTCGAATCGTGCCCGGTCTCTGGGCTTCCTGCGAGAGGGCTTACGCGGCCTTGACCGCGTATAACAAACGCGTGCACTGACAAGCGAAGCAGGTCTTAAAACGGCGCTTGGCACTTGCTGATAGTAAAAATAGGTTTCCCGACTCTTAAGTATCGTTCGCTGCCTTCCGGATGCTCGGCCCGTATCGCAACAAATTCTTTTTCCCACCGATTCCACCATGTGAATGTGGCCAAACCTTCGGATGCGACGGAAAATTTCTCGGGGTCTTTATCGGAAGGAATAGAAAAAACATATTCCAATGAGGCAGCAAGTTCGTCACTTCTTTCTTCATCGTCCGGAGCTCCGCAACTCCATGACGTCGGAAGCGATACTGAAAGCATTTCTTCGTGAAGAGTGCTTGGAAATTTTTCCGAGAGCGGAAAATTTCCAAGCACCCGGGTTTTCATCAAACTCTTTCCGTCCGCGGGGCCGGTCACCCGCTCCGTCAGATCCCGCATGTTCCTGACAGGAGCTTTCTCAAGATGTTCAAACAGCAGGGGCTGTTCCGGTATCGGCATCCATACGCTGTATGTCGTTTCCCGTTGAACCTCTTCTACCTTGGAAGGTTCCATGCGAAATGTTCTGCCGAGCGCGGACGCGTCGATAGTCTCGACAGGATGACCGAAAAGCAAAAAATCAGGTATGTGCGGAGGCTCGACCCGCAGCAGGGAATCCCGTTGACCGCTGTTGAATTTCTCCCGCAATTCCATCAAGAGTCGTCCGAGAACATTTCTCCCGGCGAGGGTATCCCTGTTTACGGGTTTCGCTCCCCAGAAATCGTCTTTTCTGGATTCTTCCACGATGGGCCCGGAACCCGTTCTTTTCAGAAGCTCTCCAAAAGTCGCCCAGTGTTGCGCGAGTTTTACCTGCAAGCACCAGCGCATGATCTTGACCCGCACATCGTTCCAGTCCGGTCTGGACTTGTCTCGATGGGGTTTTGTCTTCATCTTCGCGGTCATCGGACTCTTCTGGGCGATAACGAGCCGCTGTATTTCCGGAAGGTCGGGAAACCTGCATGCCTGATACAACGCCTCGGACGAGAGAACCAGGGTGCCGTTCACCCAAAGGTGGTAACCGCCAGCCATATTGGAGAGACCGCCGAACTTTTCCTTCGTCCTGCGAAACACTACGCTGTCGCCGCGGGCGTAGCTGCGAGTCGAATTGTTTTCAGGTGTTTTTCTAGAATAGGGCATCGGCCGTATTTCCGCTGGGATAAGTCTTTCGAGGCAAAAGAGGATACCATTTGCTGAGAGAGTGCCCGGGATCCGCGTCCGGGTCACCCCACCAAAAAGCTAACGGACAGTTGTTGGGACAATTGTGAAAAGTGAACACAGTGGCACCAAATCCAAGTCCAAACGGACTGAATCCAAGAGGCCGTATATTCGGTTCAGGGTCACGGCAAAACGAGCGTATCTTTATTCCGGCGACAAGCATTTCTCTTTCTAAAAGCTGTCTTCCTTGTTCCGATGAAAAAATGTCGTTCGTTGATCTTTTAATAGGTTTACGTGGTTCAAAAGGATATTTTTCTTCCTGTTCCACATAAGCATTTACATCTGGATTATCTGGAATATCAACTGGCCACAGTACATCGGATACATCTTTGTAAGAAAGTCTATTTTCCAGTTTAATCGCATACGACCATTTAATATCTATGTTCTTTTGAACCGCCAGCGCGGTTTCCCTTATTTTCTGTTTCGCGTTCCATTTACCACCTGTGCTCAGGAGAATTGTTATGACATGAATTTTAGCGTTAGCGGGCGCATTCTCCTCAACCCACTTTTTTATGTCCTGTTTAACTCTATTTCCGGTAAAAACGGCATCGTCCAAGTAGACATAAACAACTGGACTATCTTCACACTGGTTAATGCCAATTCCACAATGCTTCCGCAGAACCTGGTCAAACATTTCAAGCATCATTTTCTGGCTGTTTCCGCGGTCCTGTATATTCAAAAAATGTGTTTTTTTCCAAAACGAACGCGGGTCGGTTCCGACAAGAACCGCTGTATTAACAAGTCCATATAAGAAGTTAGCAACCTTCCTGCGAGAGAAATACATTCTTTTGAAAACATGATCAATCTCATTTAATATGTGCAATTGAACATTGCGAGAGAATTGATTTACCCAGCGGTTCACATGTTCCGGCGTTGGCTTGTCAATCTCGCAGGACCTGTAATCGTCAATAGTTTGAGCAATCGATTTTAGCAAGTCGCTTCTTTTGCCTATCTCCTATCTCCTTTTCGTCAAACATTAGCGATCGAATGAACAACATAACAGTATCACAATAATCAAAAGAGAGTAAGTAATTCTGTAGAACTCGTTTCCGTTGGTCGTATCGCCCTATTTTCCGCCAAGATGTGTCCGCATCTGGCAATCTTGCAGTCTCTCATAACTGTCGCAACATGCCTGGGAACTGATGATAAATGGGCTTGGGACTCTTGCGTTTTCTACTGACCGATGTGCTTGACATCGGTCAGGGTTCAGTTTCCCGAATTCTATTTCCAGAAGGTCTTCCTGATGCAAAGGATGGCTAGAAAGATCACGCATCCAGCCGCGGCAAAGACAAAAACCGCGGGCGCACCAGTTCCGATTCCAGCACCCAGCAGGCCGACGGCCGTCAAGCCCAAGATCTTGGACACGGCAGCTCCGAGTCCCGCTCCTCCTCCGCCCCACAGCACTATGCTTTTCATCTTTTTCCAGAAGGATTCTTTCATTTCTCCTTTTCCTTTTCTTACAGGATTTAACTGCGACGCGGTCCCGCCCAAAAAAAGCGGGCTCCTTTGTAAGGAAGCCCGCTTCGTTCAAGCTTTGTTAGCTCTCGTTTCTTTTCTTACTTCATGAACTGATCGATGTAGACCATCAGCCTGGTCTGAACCGCCCAAGCTGTGCCCTCGGCGTTTCCAACTGTGGGATTCGGGGCCATTGGGTCAGCACCAGGCTGAGCGCGCATCGCATCCCCCGCTCTCTCCGCACCGCTGGCCATAAGCAGGTCTTTCAGGCCGTTTCCTGCAAACACGACACTGCCCATGAAGTCGAGATCAACTCCCGGGTAAATCGACCATGTGAGCGTTCCCTCAACCTCGGTGCCGAGGTAGCTGTCAACAGCGGTTTTGGGAATACCAGACCCGAAAGCACCGCTGTCAAAGGCCGAAATCGCCGTCTTCTCATGATTCCAAGCGGCCAGAACCTGAGGCATGAACGCCAGATTGTCCGCGAGCTTGAGGTTGGCGTAGATCTTGCCGTAATAAGCGTTTATGACGCTTCCCTCTATGTTGTAGATGGTGGGAATCATGTGCTTGAAAAGAAGGTTGTCAACATTGTAAGCCGGGCTGAACGGAAGAGCGTTACCTTCAACTTTGGCCGTATTTCCGTCATCACCCTGCGCCCATCCGCCTTCAAGACCTATGGTGGTTACCTGGGCCATCATAGATGGATAGTATTCCAGACGGCCGGCCATGTCGAAAGAGTAGCCCAGATCCCAACTTGTACCTGAAAGATCCGCTACATTCGGAATGTTGCCAAGCTCCAGCTTTCCTCCCCCGAACATCTGAACTTCGTAGTTGAAGCTCCAGCTGTCGGCCTTAAGAGCCAGCATACCGGCGTAAAGCCCCGTGCGGTCAAGGTCCCAGTTATAGCCAAAACTCCCACCACTGAATACGTTGTTCTGGTGCAGGTAGGGGAACGCGTAAGCCCCGACCGTCATGTTGACGGCTCCGACCTGCTGGTTGTAGATAGCGGCCGCGGCGGCTATGTCGTAGCCCGTTCCGCTACCGGAAAACGGTCCCGAACCGCCGCTGAACACGTCGGATACGAGAACCAGCGTGAAGGTGCCCGACCCCGCGGGGAAGGATTTCAGCCAGAGAAACCTGTCGACCACGAAACCGAGGTCGGACTTGGGATCGTGTCCGCCGTTGGCGAGAATCCCGAGACCCCAGTCGAAAGGCTGGCGGCCGATTCTCACGAAGCCGAGGTTGTTCGGAAGAACGACATCGGCGTGAAGCATGCGGACGCTGAAATATCCGGCGTTGTTGTCATACGATTTGCTTCCGGCAAGAACGGCACCCCGAAAGCGGTCGTTCGGTCTCAGATCGGACAGCACAACGCTGTCGCCGCCGAAAGCACTGTCAGTTTCCCCGAAAAAGCCGCTGGTCCGGCCGCCCCATATGCCGTTGTTCATAACGTCGACCTGCGCCCTTATGGTCACTGCGTCGCTGAGCCCGAGCTGCGGGGTGAGCCTGAGTGTCGTATCCACGAAGAAAATCTGGTCGTCGGCATCTTCCGTGCCCATCATCCGAGCCTGACTGTCGGTCAGGGTGTTCATGAAAGTGGCGTTCGACAGATAACGCGCGCGGGTCCTCATGTAGCTCGGAAAACCGCCCAGCGAAAGATCTATCGCGAAAGACGGTATCGTCATGCCGAGAACCGCGAAAAATATAACTAGCCATCTGGCCTGAATCATCTCTCCTTACCTCCTAGTAAAATTGTGCATTCGCAATCGCAAAGCCCCCCACATCCCGGATATCGTCCGAAAGCGGAACGTGGGCAAACGCTCTACTAGCTTATTACAACGGCGGGACGAATATCAAGCGTTTTTTCGCCCAGCCGACCCTCTTTTTCTTAACGCACCCTTAACACTAAAGCACCGAAGCGGGGTTGTCAAGTGCCCGCCCGCCCCCGCGGGGAGCGTCTCCGGGCGCGGAAAACCCCCGCCGGACCGCGAATGTTCTTCCGAAGAAAACCGCCCGTCACCGCCGCCGCCTTCTCCTCCGCCCCGCGAACGGAAGCGAAAGGAACGGGAGGAATCCCAGGAGGGGAGCGCAGAGAATAAGCAGGGAAGCTCCCGCGCGCACGGGCTCCCTCATCCCGGTCATCGCCGAGTAAACCGTGGCGGGGTCGGAGCGGAAGACCGTCCCCGCCAGGCGCGCGAAGCGCCCGACGTTCTCGGGACCGGCCAGAAGGAAAAGCGCGTGGAAGAGGAAAAAGACCCCCGCGGCCCCGGCCAGAAGTCCCGCCGCCCTTCCCCAGAGGAGGGAGTCCGCCGCCTTTCGCGCGAACCCTCCCGGGCGGCACCCGGCGAGAACCGCTCCCGCGGCCGCCGTCGCGGCGAGACTGGCGCCGAAGCAGAGAAGAAACGCGAGGCACTTTTCGAAAAAGCCGGCCTCCCCGCCGAAGACGGGCACGGCCCCCGCCCGCACCCCGAAGGCCGGGGGAAGGAGGGCGGCCAGCAGCAGGACCTCCCGAAGACCCGCGCGGAACCCCGCGGAGAAAAAAGAGAGCGCGCCGCCCGCGGCGAGAAAGTCCGGGGGCATCTCCCGCCCCGTCCGCTCCATCGCGCGGCAGCGCTGTATCCGCGACACCGCCTCGACCAGGCTCACGGCGCCCCCGCCGCCCCTTCTCTCCCGCGAGGCGGGACCTCCACCTTCCGCGCTCATCCCGCCCCTCCTCCGCGACGCGGCGGAGGGAATCCGCCCCGGATCCCCGGGGCGGGGAGACGCGCCCTCGCGAATCGTGTATATCGTGTATAATGAGGGAGAGGCTTTGCGGACCCGGCCGCGCGGCGGGGGAGGCGCGGCCCCGCGTGCGACGAAAGGGAAACCGCGGGCTTCTTTCCCGGGTTTTCCCGCCGGAAAACTTTTTTTCCTTCCGAAAAAATTCTTGTGGACATTTTCGCTGGAATGTAATACATTATTCCGAAAGATCGCGCAACGCGACGGTTCGAAAATGAAGAGACGAACGGAAAAGACATCGAGAAAGACGACGGAAAAACGGCGCGCAAATCCGCCCGCGGGGGAGGTCCTCCCGTGATCGGAGCCGCGCGCGGAAGAAAGAAGGAGCGCCAGCTTCCCGCCGGAGCCCCGATAGGCGAGGGATTCGCCGTCGCCGACGGGGCGGAGGAAGGCGGGGAGACCCAAACCCTGGTCCTCCCCGACTCCGACAGGGAGGGACACGTGTTCACCATGGGGGCGACGCGGAGCGGAAAGACCCGCCTCGCCGAGGCCGTGATGGAGCACGACATCCGCCGCGGGCGGAGCCTGCTGTGGATAGACCCCAAGGGGGACGCCCGGGCGTTTTCCAAGATAGCGGCGGTCGCCCGCGAGACGGGAAGGGAGGGGGACCTCATGTTCTTCTCCCCGCTTTTTCCCGAGCTCTCGGTGAGGATAGACCCGCTCTCGCACTGGTTCATGCCCGAGGAGGTGGTGAGCCACGTGGTTTCGGGAGTGAGGACGCGCGAGGAGTTCTACTTCAACGTGGCGTACGAGGTGACGCTGGTCGTCGTTCGGGCCCTTTCGCTCATCGCGGAGTCGCTCGGGAAAAAGCCCGTGTTCACGTTCAGGAAGATAAAGGAGAACATAGGGTACGGGGAGCTCGAGAGCCTGCGGGCCCAGGTGGCCCGGATGGAGGGGGAGGAGGCGCGCGAGACCCTCTCGAACCTCGACCAGATACTGTCCTCCCCGCGGGACTACTTCTCGAAGGTGTCCTCGAGCCTGCGCGCGGCGATGACGTCGCTTTCCTCCGGCTCCGTCGGAGAGATAATGGGAAGGGACCCGGCCAACCGCTTCATGGAGAGGCTCGAGGGCGGCGGGACGGTGATACTGGTCGTCCAGACCGGCTCGCTTCTCACCGGCAGGACGGCCCACGCGATGGCCCGGGCCCTGCTCTCCATGGTGCAGAGCTTCGCCGGGCGCGTGTTCGGCTCCAACGGAAGGATAGACCCTCCCCTCTGCGTCCACGTCGACGAGGCGTCGAACGTCCTGTACTTCGGGGCGGAGGACCTGTTCGGCAAGGCGGGAGGGGCGGGGGTGTGGCTACACATGCTGTCCCAGAGCCGCCAGGATCTCGTGGCGGAGCTCGGGGATGCCCGCGCCTCGAAGATTCTCGACAACGCCAACACCAGGATAGTGTTTCGGGTGAACGACCCGGGGACGGCGGAGTACGCCTCGCGCATGGCGGGGCGGAGAACCAGGTTCTCCCCCGTGATGAGCCTCGGCGGGGAAATCGGCGCGCGGGAGACGGAGGAGGACAGGATTCCTCCCGAAAGCTTCATGAGCCTCGGGCGCAGGGAGTTTTTCGCCTTCGCCTTCGGAGGCGTGTACAGGGGAAGGACCCTGGACGTGGATGAGGCTCCCGAAATGCTCTTTCCGCGAATAGAGAACCGATGAGGGAGGAGAGGAAAAAAGATATGAACCTGCCGCACGTGGCCGTGAGCTGGGAGACTTTCGCGCTGCTCGCCGCGGGAAGCTTCGCCCTGGGCGCGCTTCTCTCGGCGGCCGCCCTCGGGAGAGGGCGCGGACGCGGGGCGGGAGGGCGCAGGGACGCGGGAGAGAACGCGGCGCTCCGCGCCGGCTCTCCCGCCGGGGAGGGGGGCGGAACGGGGAAGTCCCCCGAAGCGGAGCCCCCGGAGACGGTCTCGTCCCTGGCCGCGAGGCTCTGGCTCGCCGAGCCCCCCGCGGGGGCGGAGGCGGGCCCCGCGCTCGCCGACCCCGGGGAGGCTCCCGAACCGCGGTTCGAGAGGGAGGAGACGGCCGCGTTCTGGAGGGAGGAAGTGGCTCCCTTCCGCGACGTCCTGGAGCGGACGGGGGAGCTTCGTATAATCGAAAAGACGCTCTCGGAGCTCGACTCCGGGGGGCTCTGTCCGAGCGTCGTTTCGGGAGACGGAATCGGCAGGTTCCGCCCCACGGCCTCGCGGTTCGGGAAGATATCGCTTCTCGACCACTCGCTTCGCGCGGCGCGCCACGTGAGGAGAATCCACGACGCCCGCCACGGAGAGAGGCTGCTCCACGGAAGGTACCTGCTGGCGGCCCTGGCCCACGACGTCGGAAAGATGGAGAAGTACAGAAAGCCCGGCCGCTACGTGAAGGACGCCCACGCCGAGGCGTCGGCGGCCGTTCTCTCGGAGTGGATAGCGGAGTTCGGCGCAAGGTCCGCCCCGCGGGAGATGCAGGGCGTGGTCGACGCCGTGCGAAACCACCACAGAAACGCGGCGGAGGCCGGGGAGCTTCTCCGGGATCTCAGAAGCGCGGACCGGGCCGCGCGGGAGGAGGAGTTCTCGGGCGGACGCACGGGGGCGGGACCCGCGGCCGGGGACGCCCCGCGCGGGGAGCCTCCCGGGTGGCTCGCGGAGGACGTCCCCCGGATACTCGTGGAGCGCGTGGCGCCCGCGATAAACGTCGCCGACGGGGAGCGCGAGCCATCCCTCTGGGCGTTTTCGACGACGGGCGGGGTCGTGTACGTGGACCCCCACCGGCTGCTGGACGCCGTGCGGGAGCACATGGAGGCGGAGGAGGTGGCCGACATGAGGTTTTTCGACTCCTCGGCCGAGCTCGAGGCGAAGCTCATGGTCACCAACGCGCTCAAGTCCCGGGGCTGGGTCGGGGGAGAGGTCAAGGACGGCTACTACGCCGCGTTCTGGAACTACGAGCTCGGGGGAAGGAAGGCGGGAAAGCCGGGGTTCTGGATACCGGTTTTCGCCGAGGCGTTCGGCGAGGATCTCGCGGAACTCGAAAAGAGAAAGACGGCGGAGGTTCGGGCGCCCGCGTCCGTCTCGCCCCGCGCGGGCGGGGGGAAGAGGAAGTGAGGCGCGCCGCGAACACGAAAAGGAGGTTTTCACATGGGCGAACCCAAGAAGCGGGGGGCGGGCGCGGCGCTGAGCATAGAGAAGCGCCACTACGAGTACCTGGAGGAGCACGCGAGGAACAGGATTCTCGAGCCCGCGATGCTTCTCGAGGAGCTCATAGAGAACGGGGACAGGCTGTGGGAGGGCGACGGGTTCGGGGAGGAGGAGGAAGAGGAGATGGAGATCGAGACCGTGAGCGTGGAAGTGTCGCGGCGCCACCGCGGCCTGCTGGCCGAGCAGGCGGCGCGCCGCGGTCTCGAGACGGAGGAATACGCCGAGATACTCATAGAGATCGGGGCGAAGGGGCTTCCGCGCGACCCGAGGACGGACGTCGAGTGGCCTCCCCCTCCCCCCGGAAGCGGGCTTCACTGACCGCGGGGGCCGAGGGGGCGGACGCGAAACGAGGCAAGGGAGGTGACTGCCGGATGAGAAACGCGAAGGATTCGCGCGCGGCGCTGGCCCTCGGGGCGGCGCTTCTGCTTTTCCTGCTCCTCTCCGACCCCGCCGCGGCGGGCACGACGGGGACGGAGTTCCAGAGCATATACACGAAGATAAAGGGCTGGTCGACGGGCTACCTCGGAAGGCTGCTCGCGCTCTCCACCTTCATAATAGGGCTGGGGACGTCGATCATGCGCCAGACGCTCTTTCCCGCCCTCACGGGAATAGGCGTGGCGCTGGTCGTCTCCCTCGGGCCCGCCCTCATAGAGGGCATAGCCACGGGGACGTTCTGACCGTGAGGACCAGGATCCCGAGGTACATAGACGACCCTCCCCAGGTGTTCTGGTGGGAGGCCGACGAGGTGGCGGCGTTCTCCGGGGCGTTCGTCCTGGGAGCGCTCGCGGGGCACGGACTCGCGGGACTCGTCGCGGGAGTGGCCCTGTCGTGGCTGCTGGCGAGGCTCAAGGCCGGCGGGGGAAGCTCCCGCCTGCCGCGCCTGGCCTACTGGTACGGGTTCTCCTCCCTTCGGCCCGAGAGCCGGAGGCGGAGGTTCTTCGAGTGACGCTCATACGCGCGCTTCGGGAGAGGTGGCTCGATCTGGCCAGGGAAAACGGGGTCCTGCGCTTCGCCGTCGGGGCCCTCTGCGTCGCCGTGGTCCTCCAGGGCTGCCACATAAGGAGGATTTCGGAGAGCGCCGTCGTGCACGTCCACGCCCCCGAGACCGTGAGGGAGGACTTCTCCGTCGGGGCGGGCGGCGCGTCGCTCTCCTACGTGGAGCAGTGGGCGCTCTCCCTGCTTCCCTTCGTGGCGTCGTTCACCCCGGAGACCGTGGACTTCAACGCGAGGCAGTTTCTCCTCTACGTCCACCCCAGAAGCTACCACCGCATCTCGGGATTCCTTCTCGAGAAGTCCAGGGAGATAAGGTCGGCAGGGGTGTCCCAGGCGTTTTTCCCCAAGACCGTGCTAGCCCGCGCCGAGGGGGGCGAGGCGGTGGTCGAGGGGAGGCGCACCCGGGTGGTGGGAAACGTGGTGACCGACGACAGGGAGGTCGCCTACCGCATACGCTTCGAGCTCGGGGCGCGCAACCGCCCGCTCGTGACGGACCTCGCCGAAGAGGAGGGAGGGCCGGGTGGCGCTCCCTAGCGCGCTTCGGGCCGCGGCGGTCTCGCTTCTGGTCTTCCTCGCCCTCCCCGCCGCGGGAGCCCGGGCCCTGGAGATAGACCTCGGGGCGGCCGGCGGGGGAGAGACTCTCTCCGTCGCGGTGTCGGGAGGGAGCGTGAACCGCGTCGAGTTTCCCGAGGCCGTGATGAGCGCGTTCACCTCGAACGCGTCCATGGACGTGAAGATAGCCGGAAGGTCCGTGCTGGTGAAGACGGAGGAGGAGGCCGAGCTCGTGGCCCTCACGGAAAAAAGAAGGCTCACCCTCCTGCTGGTCCCCGAAGACGGCCCGTCGCGCACCGTCGTCCTGCGGGCCCCGCCGGAGCCCTCCCCGCCGGGGGAGGAGAAGGTGGAAGGCGGGGCGAGGGAGCGGGAGCGCGCCGCCGTCGGCCTCGTGCTCTCGCTCCTTCGCGGGGAGCCTCCCCCGGAGATTTCGGCCGCGCCCCGCGCGGCCCTCGGGGGCGGGCTCTTTCTCTCGGCGTACGCCTCGGCCGAGGACGGGGACTTCTCCGCCGAGGCCTACCTCGTGGAAAACGGGGGACGGCGCGAGACCGCCCTTGCGGAGGCGGCCCTGTGGTCCGGTCCCGCCGTGGCGGCCGTGTGGACGGAGAAGGGGCGCCTGCGGCCGGGGGAGTCCTCCCGGGCCGTGGTGGTGAGAAGAAGGGAGGCGGGGGAGTGATCGGGCGCCTGGCGAGGGCGGTTTCGGAGAGGCGGCGCCAGGTCGCGGCCGCCGCGGCGGCGGCCGGGGCGCTGGGACTCGCGGCCCTGGCCCTGCTCGTCCTCGGGGGAGGGGAGGAGGGGGACGCCGGGGAGAGGCGCGGGGGAGGCAGCATAAGGATACTGAGCGGGGTGGACCTCGCCCGGGAGAAGTGGCGCGTGGAGGGAGAGAAGCGCCTGGCGGCGCTCGAGAGCGGGCAGAGGGAGATGAGGACGGAGATGGAGGCGATGGCGGGGATGCTGCGCGAGCTCTCGCGGGAGAGGGACGACGCTCCCGGCCCCGCCGGGGAGCCCGCGGACGCGGGAGAGGCCGCGTCCGCGCCCGTTCCCGCGGCGGGCGGGTTTCCCGCTCCCGCGGACGCCGCCGCCGAACCGAAGCCGCCCGAATCCATACGGGTCTTCTCTCCCGAGGGAGGTCCGCCGGATACGGGGCCGGGGCCCGAAGCGGCGCTGGTGAACTGGATCCCCTCGGGTTCCTTCGTCCCCGGCGTGCTGCTGAGCGGTCTCGACGCCCCGGCCGGAACCGGCGCCTCGAGAAATCCCCACCCCGTGCTCATACACCTCGTCGGGGCGGCGAGCCTGCCCGGCGCGGCCCGCCTGGGCGTGGAGAGCTGCCGGGCGACGGGGGCGGGATACGGGCGGCTTTCCAGCGAGCGGGCGTACGTGAGGCTCGAGCGCCTCTCGTGCGTGCTGCGCTCCGGGGACGTGATAGACGCCGAGGTGCGGGGCTACGTGGCGGGGGAGGACGGAAAGACGGGCCTGCGGGGAAGGCTCGTGTCCCGGCGCGGGCGGCTGCTCTCCCGGGGAATCCTGGCGGGATTCTCCGCGGGGGCGGGAGAGGCCCTTCGAAACTCCGGCTCCTCGACCGGCATAACGGCGGGCGGAACGACGATAACGGCCTTCGGCGGGGGGAGCGGGAAGGATCTCGCGAGGGCGGGAATCGGGGGCGGGGCGGGAGAGGCGGGCAGGCTCCTGGCCGAGTACTACCTTCGCCTGGCCGAGGAGGTGTTTCCCGTCATAGAGGTGGACGCGGGGCGGAGGGTGGACGTCGTGGTGACCGAGGGGACGGAGCTTTCGCCGAGAAGGACCTCCTACGGGAACGGGGAGGGGAGCGGATGAGGATTTCCCCCGCCGCGGTCCTCGCCTGCGCACTGCTGGCCTCCTCGTGCGCGGGCGCCTCCGCCCGCTACGGCTGTCCCGCCGCGGAGGGGGTCTCCTGCAGGAGCGTCTCGCGGGTCCACTCCGACGTCGTCTCGGGGAGCAACGGGCGGGAGTCCCCCGAGCTTCGCCGCCGCGGGGAGAGGAAGGGAAAGGGCCGCCCGCGGCGGAGCGGGGACCCGGGGTCGGAGACTCGCGGCGCGCGGAACGGGAGGGAGCCCGCGGGGGTCTTCGCCGCGGCTTCGGCCGAAGAGCCCGTCTACGAGTCCCCCCGGGCCGTGCGGATATGGATCGCCCCGTGGACCGACCGGGACGGCGCGCTTCACTCGGCCAAGTACGTCTGGGTCCTCCCGGGGAGGGGAACGTGGACGGCCGGGGGCGTCGCCCTGCCCGCGGCGCAGGAGCCCGGGCGGGGCGGGGAGACGCTTCGCCTCCGGGGGACGGAGGGAGGGAGGTGAGCGGGCTTCCGAGAGGGGCGGTGGAGGATCTCTGCCGCAGGAACTCGCTTTCGGACTACCTTCCCTACGTGGCGTGGGAGGACGGGACGTACATGCAGGCAGACATGTCCCTCGGCTTCGTCTGGGAGATAGAGCCGCTGCTCGAGGCCGGGGAGGACACGAAGAGAATACTCTCGGGAATGCTGGGCTCGCCCGCGCTTCCCCCCGGCACCGCCGTGCAGTTCAACGCGTTCGCCTCCGAGATCGTCTCGCCGCTTTTTCCCGCGCGGGACGGCGGGGACGGAATGCTCGCGAGGATGGCCGCGGAGAGGAGGCGCCTGTACGCGGGCGGCATGAGGGAGAGGACGGGGGTTCCGGCCAGGGACTTTCGGTTTCTCGTGTCGGTCAGGCTCCCTCCCCCGGCCGGGGGGATCGGGGACGGGGAGGCGTGGGACGCGAGGCTCGCGGCGGCGCGCAAGGTCGGGGCGGGGGCGGCGGGGGCTCTCGGCTCCGCGCTTCTTCGCCCGCGGGACCTCCATCCCCGCGAGCTCGTCCTGCTGCTGCGGGAGCTTCTCAATCCCCACGGGCCCCCGGTCGACGACCCGTGGTACCTCTCGCGGCCCGGGGCGCTGTGGGACGGCAGGGAGGAGATAAGGAGGCGGATCGTGGACAGGGAGACGGCCGTCGAGGCGCTGGCGGGGGAGATAAGGATCGGCGAGGAGGTTCTTCGGGGCTACTCCCCGGCCGTCTTTCCCGAAAGCTTCTCCCTGGGCGAGTTCCACGAGCTTCTGGGCGACCCGGCGAGGGGGGACTCCCAGGTGCCCGCGTACTTCCTCCTCCACGCAGGGTTCGTCGTTCCCGGCCCGAAGGAGGAGGCGCGGGTGCGGGCAAAGGCCGTGATGGTGAAGCAGCAGAGCTTCGGGCTCGCGACGAGGTTCATACCGAGGCTTCGGAGAAAGGCCGAGAACTTCGACTTCCTGGTCGGGGCTCTCGAGGACGAGGGGCTGGTGCGGGGCTCGCTCGGGCTTTTCGTAAAGACCCGCGGAGGGGAGGAGGCCGACGGGGCGAGGGAGGCCGCGGCGGGACTGTGGCGGGCCAGGGGCTTCGACCTCCGCGAGGAGAGGTACGTGCTGCTCCCGCTGCTGCTGGGAAGCATTCCCCTCGGCATGGAGCCCGGGGCGGAGAAGCTCCTTCGCCGCGCCCGCGCCATGCAGTCCTCGGCCGGGGCGTCGCTTCTGCCCGTGGTCTCCGACTGGCGGGGGACGGGCTCCGGGCCCCTCTCGTTCGTCTCCAGGCGCGGGCAGGTGATGAAGGTGGACCTCTTCGACTCGCCCTCGAACTACAACTGCGCCGTGTTCGCCCAGTCGGGCTCGGGAAAGTCGTTTCTGGTCTCCGACATGATAGCCGGGTACCTGGCCGAAGGGGCCCGGGTGTTCGTCATAGACGTGGGGCGCTCATACGAGAAGCTCTGCGGGCTCATGGGCGGGGAGTTCCTGGCGTTCGACGACCGCGGGGGGATATCGCTGAACCCCTTCTCCGGGGTCGGGGACATGGACGGGGACATGGAACTGCTGAAACCGCTTTTCGCGCGCATGGCGGCTCCTTCCGGGAAGATGGGGGATCTCGGCGGGTCGCTTCTCGAGGAGGCCATAAGGACGGCGTGGGAGAAAGAGGGGCGCGGGGCGAGGATAGACGACGTGGCGGAGGCGCTTCGCCGCTCGGGCGACCGCCGCCGCATGGGCGAGGACCTCGCGCGCATGCTCGGGGCGTACTCCTCGAGGGGGCGCTACGGAAAGTTCTTCGAGGGGAAGTCGGGGGCGTCGTTCGGCGGGGACTTCACGGTGCTCGAGCTCGAGGAGCTTCGGGCGATGCCCGATCTCCAGGCCGCCGTGCTGCTCACCGTCATATGGAGGATAGAGAGGGAGATGTACCTCGGGGACAGGTCCAGGAGGAAGCTCGCGGTGATAGACGAGGCGTGGGACCTGCTGGGCGGGGGGTTCTCGGGGGAGTTCATAGCCCACGGGTACCGCAGGGCGAGGAAGTACAACGGGGCGTTCGTCTCGGTCACGCAGAGCCTGCTCGACTTCTACAGGGCGGGGGCGGTGGGGGAGGCGGTGCTCGAGAACTCCGCCTGGACGTTCATGCTGCGCCAGAAGGGGGAGAGCGTGGAGGAGATGAAGAAGGGGGGAAAGCTTCTCCTGGGGCCCTACTTCTCCTCGCTCGTCTCGAGCCTCTCGACGCGGCCCGGGGAGTTCTCCGAGCTTTTCATGCACAACGGCGAGCGGGGGATGGGGGTCGGCCGCCTCGTGGTGGACCCCTTCTCCTACTGGACGTACACGACCAGTCCCGACGAGGTCTCCCTGCTCGACGGCTTCGTCGCCCGGGGGATGGACACGGCCGAGGCGATAGAGCGCTGCGCGGAGGTCTCGGGGCGGAGATGAGAAAGGCCGTCCTCGCCTCGCTCCTCGCGGTCCTCGCGGCGGCGGCCGCGGTCTGCGTCTTTCTCGCCCTCTCGCGGGGGGCGGGGGAGCGGGTGGTGTTCGTCGACGTGGAGGCCGTGGTGGCGGCCGAGAAAAGGAGGATATTCTCGAGGGCGCTTCGCGGGGAGCTCTCGGGGGAGGAGGCGGAGGAGCGGGCCGGGCGATTCCTTTCGCGCTTCGGGGAGGTTCTCCGCGGCTACGGGGAGCGGGGACGGGTCGTGCTCGAGGCGGACTCGGTCCTTTCCGGGGGGCGGGACGTGACGGAGGAGGTGATCGGGAAGCTCGCCGAGGGGGAGGACGGGGAATGAGGGGATTCCGGAGGGCGGCCGCTGTTTCGCTCTGCATGTGCGCAGTCCTCGGGGGGCTCCGGCTCTCGGGAGTCCGGGTCGCGCTCGGCGTCTCGGAGTCGCTTCCCTGGCGGGTCTTTCTCGCCGTGCGGGGCGCGGAGGTTTCCTGCGGGGCGGAGGCCGTGGGGCTTTTCCGCCTCGAGGTCGAGAATCCCTACTGGGAGCGCGGGACGGTATTCGCCAAGAGGTTCGTCGGCTGTCCCGGGGACTTTCTTCGGACGGAGGGGAGGGAGTTTTTTATAAACGGGGAGCGGGTCGGGGCCGCGAGCGGGACGGATTCCGGGGGAAAGCCGGTCGGGAGCTTCGAGTTCTTCGGCCCCATTCCCGAGGGGAGCTGGTTCGTTCTCGGGGACGGGCCGAGGAGCTACGATTCGAGATACTGGGGGTTCGTGAGAAGGTCGTGGGTAGTCGGGCGGGCTTGGCCGCTTTTTTAGCGCTGGCGCTGGTTTTCCCCGTTTCGCTTCCGACCGCGCGGGCGGCGGGGAAAGACCTCGGGGTCCACGGAAGGCTCTACGAGATAAGGGAGGAGGACATGCTCTCATACGTAAGGAGGAAGGCGGGGGGAATCGACATGCGGGCGCTTCGGGAGAACATGACGGGGAATCTCGAAAGGGCCCACGGGAAGCTTTCCGTCGTTTCGCTCGGCGTGCCGCCCGCCGAGGAAGAGCGGACCCGCTACGTGAACCCCTCGGTGAACGTGCCGAATCCCGTCTACGACCTGGAGGGAAAGATCGTCTCCCCCGCGGGAACCGTGAATCCGCTCGAGTACGTGCCGCTTTCGAAGCCGATTCTGTTTCTCAGGGAAGACCAGGTGGAGGGGCTGCTCAAGAAGATAAAGGAAAAGAAGCCGCTTCTGCTGCTCACGGACGGCGACGTACGCGCGGCTTCCTCGCTCGCGGGGCGGACGGTTTACAGGGCAAACCCTCTCATTCTTGAAAGACTTCAAGTCGATAAAACGCCGTCTCTCGTAACACAGGAAGGACTCAGGCTCAGAGTAAAGGAGATGGTACTGAAATGACCGGGAAGTTTTCCAGGTGGAGAGAACTCCTAAATCCGTGCGGTTTTTCTGCCCAGCAGGCACCCAGACCTGCGAGGCTGGGAGGCCCAGCCGCAAGAACATGAAAACGGATTTCGAACTTGTCAGAGAGATACTTTTGGCCATCGGGGAAAACGAAGATGTCGGGAGGCGCGGGTTCACGGACATCTACATTCCCGGCCGGACGCGGGAAGAAGTTTCGAGTCACGTCAAGTTCATGCATGAAGCGGAGCTGATTGAGGCGGTGAACCTGTCCACATTGGACGGTCGCGAATGGAAACCCATGGGACTCACCGAGCGGGGGCGGGAGTTTCTCGCGCTGGCGCGCGACGACGGTCTCTGGAAACAAGCCGAAAAGAAACTGGGAAAGAAAAAGAACTCGTTTCTCGGCGTCCTGAAGCAGATGCTGTTCGACCTAGTGACGTCGGTTTTCGGTTTGTAGGTTGTCATTGCTTATTAGTTTGTTGGACAATCAAGAACAGGGCAGTGCGTTCCATGCTTCTAAAGATTTAAGGTTGAAAAAACGACATTCTTCGCGCAGCAGAAGTGGAGCGACAGTAAAGCAAGAATAAACAGATAGGTAATACAAGCGAGTTCTCTTTCTAACCATCCTTCAACTCAGACCAGTTAGCAAATATAATACTTAAGCCTTTTCCATGATACCGGAGGAAACTATTATGTTCAGCTGGATGGTACAAAACAGCGAAATCTTGTTTGCAGGAGTGGTTGCAGCATCAACTGTTTTCTACGCTATTTTAACTCGCTCCCTAGTCGCCGAGACGAAAAAAATGCGGGAAACCCAGACGGAGCCGAAAATCGCCGTGTGGTTCAGACCAAGAGAGGAAGAAATAAATTTTGGTCATCTCTACGTTCGAAACATAGGTCTCGGACCCGCTTTTAACGTTTCGTTTGAAATAAGCGAAGAAACGGAAACTCCCGGGGGACAAATGCTCATCAAGGATTTCTCAGAAGCACAATTCCTCAACACCGGTCTCAAATATCTGGGACCCGGACAAGAATTGCAGTCCGGCCCCTCTTCGTTCTTAAAAAATTTTGGAGAAAAAATCAAAGCGGTTCTGACTGTCAAGATAAAGTACAGCGGTGCCACGAAACGAGAGTACGAAGATGTCTATAAACTAGAGATGGCCGAGTTCAAGGGTTATAGCAAGTTTGGAGACCCTCCCTTGCATTCCATGGCGAAGAGCATCCAAAAGATACAAGAGGATATAGCCCGGATTTCTCGCAAGAGAGGTTGACGCCGTGAATCTGTCACCGTCGGACAGTAGTTGCCAATGGGCGACGACGGTCTGTGGAAAAAGCAGGAAACAAACTGGGGGGAAAAAGAACTCCTTCCTCGGCATCCTGAAGCAGATGATGTTCGGCTTGGTGACGTCGGTTTTCAGCTTATAGTTACCCGAGAATCATCCAACGTTCTGCCTCGTCGTCAATACTCAGTTACGGTTTCAACTCCCGAGCGGTCGTCAGAAGTTTCATCTCCGCCCAGACGGCCGTCCGTGCTCTCGGAAACGGACTTTTCCCGTCGCGGATACAACTCGCCCTGTATCTTTTTGTCGTTCCAGCTGTATCTAACGGGCCGGTAGTGCTTCTCTATCCTGTCTTCCGCCGCGGCCCGCTTGAGCCAGGAAGTCAGGCGGGACTTGCCGATTCGAAGTGCTTCCATCAATTCGCCGGGGGCACGCGGCTCGGCAGAGCATAAAATCTCGACCTTTTCGAGAAACGCCTCGTAAGAGGCGACCTCCGCGTTTACGCTCAGGTATCTTACCGGTTTTTCGAGCTTCTCTATTCTGTTTTCGGACACAGCCCGCTTCAACCAGCCGTTCAGCTGTTTTCTCTCAACCTGAACCGCTTCGGTGAGTTCCCCGAGTCCGAGCGGTTCGGAAGCGCACAGGGACCGGAGTTTCTCAAGGAACGCCTCGTAGGAAACGGGGCGGAAATTCTGCGCGGCTTCCTCCGCGAACAGGTCGGAAAAATCGATTTCCTCCATCCGCTCCGGCAGCCGCGAAGCTCCTTGTTCCGCAAGACGCGCGTTGCCCGTCGCCGTGCCGTTGGCGTTTCTTACCCAAAGTCTCACCCAGCGGTTCCGCAGATTCTCAAGCGCGCCGCTCAGGGTTCCTCCCTTCTCGCGGGCGGAATGAACCACCACCGCGGCGCGCGACAGGCAATAGACATACTTGTTCCGCCTCATGGCGTTGCCGGGATGGAATCCGGCTTCGGGACTGTAGGGCGAGATCAAGGCCAGTTTTCCGTCCATCAGGTACTCCCTGTATTTTTCGCTCAGGCACGTGCTCATCAGTCCGTCCGCCAGCACTCCGACGGCGGCTCCGCCGCTCAGCAGGGACCCGAACATGGCCGCTTCGTCCACGCCCTTCGCCCCGCCGGAAATCACGGAACGGCCGTTTTCCGCCGCCTTCGCCCCGAGCAACGCGCTGTAGGATATGTTTTTCGCGTCGGCATTGCGGGAACCGACCACCGCCAGGCCGGGGGCGTTGAGCAGCGACCTGTTTCCGCATCCGAAAAACAGAACGGGGGAACGCTCCTTCAGGCGGTTCTTGAGATTTTCAGGGTAGTCCCGGTCGGAGCGGGTTATGACCCAGAGGCCGCTTCTTTCCCATTTTTCCGAGGACAGGGCCAGAGCCGCGCCGCGTTCCAGGAGCGATTCCAGACGTTCCGGCGTAACGGACTTGTCCCGCCAGTCTCCGAGCAGTTCCGCGACCGTTCCCGCCGTCAGCTGTTCGGGGGTCAGCTCTTTTGACTTAAGCCGCCTGGCAAGCCCGTTCCACTCGGCCAACGTCAGCGGTTTGGCCTTGCCGTCCGCGCCGCCCGGGAACCGGGCGGTCATAAGCAATATGGCTTGAGTGGTCTGCGAGATCATAACGTGTTCACAATGCTCTGCTGGTCGAAGCCAGAGCCACGGGATAAACATCTCCGCTTCCGCCTCGCCTCAAGAGTACGGCAAGCACCGTCATCGTCCATCCAGAGTCGATAATGTCGTCTACGAGCAATACGGGGGTCTTGGGAACGCTTCCGGATACGGAGAAGACGCCGTCCAGATTCCGGGCCTGATGAAAACTGTTCTGCTGCATTTTCTGAAGTTCGTTGTCCCGTTTTTTACGAATCGCGACTTTGACGAATCCGAGATCCAGGCGCTTTGCGAGCCTTTCGGCGAAATCGGTAACCAGCGTCTCATGATTCTGAGAAGGTACGCAAGCCACCCATTCGGGCCGAGGTTGCGGATTCCATCGTTCGATCATTTCGGCCAAGGCTTTCACTAGTGTATCTGAAAACTTTCCTTCGTTCTTGCCGCTCTCCACCATCTCGCCCCAACCGGTGTCGCCCCAGCGACACAGAATTCGTCCTTCCCGCGCGCCGTTCTTTTTAAGTTCCCCGCCGTCGAGCCCGTACTCGGGAAACGCATCCCTTGGAGCTTGTTGCTTCGGAGTAAATGGTATCTTCTTTGGACGCTTAAGATAGCGTTCAGCTTCCATTCTCAGGTTTTCCGGCACGTGCGAATCGACGACGGGTTCGCCCAAGCAAGCGGCGCAACATCCGCAATCGTCGGTTTCCGGGTCGTCAAGAACGCGGCAGAGATAGGCCATCAGACAAGTTTCACTGTCGACGTATCGCTGCACTTCCCGCCACTCGATTTCCCGTTGTCGGTTCAGGCGTGCGATTTGCTCGTTATCCATGTCGTAAGGAACCGGAGTGCGACGCCATTTGGAGCCGTCCTTAACGAAAGGAGCGGGGTTTTCCACCGAAAGCACCTTCAGTACCTTCTCAATTTGACCTCTGGTCAAATTCAGTTCGGACTGCAGTTCGGGCAGGGTCATTCCGTTGCCGGATTCCAACGTTTCGAGAATGGCGCTCACGTTTTTTTCCTCGGGAAAAGCGCTGCGGCGAAAATATTCTATTATTTTTTCGTCCTCGCCGCCGGCGAGCAGTACGCAGAATGCTTCGGAAATCGCCCTTCCCGCCCGACCCGCCTGCTGGTAATAGGCGACTATCGACCCCGGCGCCTGATAATGGACGACGAACCCGAGGTCCGGCTTATCGTAGCCCATTCCCAAGGCCGTAGTTGCGACCAATGCCTTGACTCTGTTGTCTTTCAACGATTCTTCAAGTTGAATTCGCGGTTCGGCTTTCATTCCGCCGTGGTAAGGTTGCGCGTTGATTTTCTTTTCCCTGAGCCATGTAGCCACTTCCTCCGCGTCTCGTCTCGTAAGCACGTAAACAATGCCGCTTCCCGGCAGTTCGTTTACGTTCTGCGCAAGCCACGCGAGCCTGGAAGCCTTTCCCGGCAGGCGCAGGGTTTGCATCGTGAGACTCCGGCGTCTCAAGGGTCCGCGACGGACATCCAAGTCGCCGAGTTGCTCCACTACATCGTCCACAACTCGCTTGTTCGCGGTGGCCGTGGTGGCCAGCACCGGCATATTCGAAGGCATGTGTCTGAGCACGTTGACCAGGCGTTTGTAGTCGGGGCGGAAATCGTGTCCCCAGTCGGATATGCAGTGAGCTTCGTCCACCACCAGAAGCCCTATGCGGTGCGATACGGAAAGCAGTTCGTTTTCCACGAAAGATTCGTCTGCGAGACGCTCGGGAGAGATCAGGAGCACGTCGGTTTCGTCCGACTTTATTCTCCGTTTGATTTCGGGCCAGTGCTCACTGTTTGTGGAATTGATAGTTTCGGCCCGAATGCCAAGCCGTTCCGCCTGCTCGATCTGATTGCGCATAAGAGCCAGCAGCGGCGACACGATCAGAGTGGGTCCCGCCCCGCCGTCGCGCAAAACGCTGGTGCTGATAAAATAGACCGAGCTTTTTCCCCAGCCGGTCCGTTGCACCAGCATTGTTTTCCTGCGCTTATTTACCAGAGCGTCAATCGCTTCCCACTGACCATCCCGAAACCGGGCTTTCGGGTCGCCTACGGCTTTTTTAAGCAGAGATTCCGCGGAGGCTTTGCTTGTTTTGTCGGTCATTTGAGCTGACGGTGGGTCTGTCGGACTTTGCTGGTCAATCAAGCAAAATAACAATATCACAATAATCAGATCATATCAGCAAGAACATCGGTAGAATTCGTTTCCGTTGACCATGCCGCCGCGAACATGTTCCCCGCCGGAGTGGAGTATTATGCGGCCGCACGGCACCTTGCCCGCTTCATCGCAGATGTACAAAGCGCCGTCCACAGACTTGATCGCGAGACGGTCCGGACAATCCTTTTCTCGCCGCCGCGGACATTTCCGTGTATGCTTCTCGCCCAAGGCGGCGTTTCCCGAGCGTTAAATGAGATTTCGACTCTCGCTTTTTAACCGGACCACAGAAACGCCGCCCTTTCCCGTCCGAATCCTCAAAAAGTCCGAAACGCTGTCCGGATTCAGGATTCTGCGCACGCGTAAAGATTGATCGCCATTATTCTGAATCCCGGTATGATGTACCATCCCTCTTCGAAGAAACGGCGGCTGTGCCGCTTCATGGCTTTCCCGGCCTTGTCGCAGGTCGTGTAAAAACCCAGTATCGTGGCCCCGCTTCCTTCGAACCTGCGCTGCGTGAGCACGTAAATGCGACGAGGGGTTCTGTCGCGAGTCCAGCCGTCCGGAACCGAAACCCTGTACGTGCCGCCAAGCTTCACCTCGGGATGTCTCCCCGAATTCTTTCTTACCCGGGCGATTATATGCTCTATCGCGTCGTCCCTGCCGACGAAGGCGGCGACCGGCTCTCTGGAACCGCCGGAGCCGGTCCAGACAAGATGTACGTCAATGTCTTTCAATCGCGTTCCTCCTCGACGGGAAAAACCGCCGTCGGGCTTTTCGAAAGCTCCTGAAAATCCGGGCCCGTCCCGACAGCTTCGACGGTCCCCGCGCACGCTCTCGGTCCCGGGTCCCGTCGCGGCTTGAACTTCCCGCGCCCCGCCCGGTTTCGATTCGCCGGAGCCGGCGGAATTCAGGATTCCGCGTACGCGTGCAGGTCGGTCGACACTATTTTCAGCCTCGGCACGAAGTCCTTCCCCAGTTCGGGGAAAAAACGGCTTCGCGTTTCCATGGCTTCCCTAGCCTCGTCGTGGGTCACGTGAAAACCGAGTATCGTGCCCACCGACGCTTCGTGAATATGCTGCAGGAGCGCGTAGACGGAGCGAGGGGTCCCGTCGCGGGTCCAGTCGTCCGGAACCGATATTTCGTACTTTCCCTCCAGCTTCACCTCGGGATGCGCTCCCGAATTCTCTCTTATCCGTCCGGCGATATGCTCTATGGCGGCGTCCTTGCTGACGAAGGCTCCCGCCAGATTCTCGCGAAAGCCGGTCCGGACAACATACACGCTGATGTATTTCAATTGCGTTCCTCCATTGCGTTCCGCGGTCCGGCGATGCGACCCTGCCGGGATTTCCCGGTCATGATGGTTTACCTGTTAGCATGGAAAAAGACGAGGGCAGAAGGAACTTTCAGCAAAGGAGGTTCAAGAGAAATAATGCTTCCGCCTTTTCTTGATTCTCTTTATAATGACGGAGGTATCTGCCAATTAAACGGAACGACGAACTAAAGGAGGCGGCAAACAATGAAGAGTAAGACCTACGCTCGCGACCTCGGGGAGTCGCACGACGAAGGATTAGCCGCCGCGGCCGTCCTCAAGGAAGGCAAAACATGAGGCACGACTGGAACTGGAAAAAGGAGCTGTGGCGGGCGGTCCTGTTCTTCGGCGGGCTCGCGCTGGGGTGCCTGATAATACTCTACGGCAAGATCACGGGATAAAGACAAGGAGGTAAAGACGATGAGATACATCGTTGACGACGGATTTGATTCTTGGGAGGTTATCGCACCCGATCCGAGTACCGCGATTGACCACATAGGGAACTTCTTGTTCTATCAAGCTTAAGTTTTCCTCTGACCTCTCCAACCGAAGGAAATGTGAATTTTCCCGTAAATATCAACTTTTCCACTCTCTAGCAAGGCTATCGTCTTAAAATTCAGAAAATGAGAAAAATCGACTGTTGTCCTATGTGACGATCGGAAGGCAAATCAATGCGCGTGGTCGTAAACGTCTATTGCTTCCAGCAGCTTGCTAATACGGCCCCTCTCCTTGTCTTTTTCCAGATAGTTTTGGTAGCTGACTTCCGCATCCTTAATCAGTTGCCGATAGGTAATCACCCTGATGTTTTTAGGACGGAGCGTCTCTTCGGATTCCCTTTTACCGTCTGGAGGGTCCCAATCTCTCAGATCTCTTCCGACCAAACAAATAGTTTCAATGGGAAATTTTTCGTTCGCATGTTCGGCTTCTTTCCTAAGGGCCTCCCTGTATTTATCCACTTGCTTGATCAGTGCACTGGTTTCCGTAATCACGCTGGCCCGCTTCAGCTCAATGATAATATGTTTGCCCGAAGATTTCTGATACCGAATGTCGATCCGCCCATTTTCCTCCTCTTCCTCCGCCTTCTTTGATATTTTGTCGAAAACGGCTTTCACGGTTTTCTCCATGACCGCAGTTTCGGTAGCTCTGTCCCATGAAGGATCAAGTAGCCATAGATGCTTGTAAATGTGTTCCTGAATAACTCTTTCCAACGCATCCTCGGAAATATGCTCTTTTAGCTTGGAGATGATTTCCAGTCGGTTCCTCGTGATTTCGTAATACCAGGATGCCTCGATATCATCCAATTCCGAGAACAGCTGAACTGCAACCTCAAGGTTGTTGATATCAAGCTGGTCAAGTTGGTTGAGCTTTTCCTTGTGATGAAGATGTTCAAAAGCAAGAACTCCATATCTGTAAAGCGTCTTCCTGTGCTGTTCGTCTGTTGCGATAACATTGATTCGGCCGAACAGTTTTCTGGCGGATTTGCGCGCGTCGCCCTTTAACGTGGAGAACCATTCCTTGATTTCGGGAATTTCCTTCGCTCTCTTCTCTCCTTCGTCTTCTTTGTAGCGCGCTCTTTCTCCGCTCAAGAACCTCAGCTCTTTTTCCACGAATCTCAGCAAGCTGGAAAACCTTTCGTCGTTCCGTAAAAAGTCCTGCCTGCTTGAGGTCGCTATATCGTCTTCCTCCGTCAAGTCCAAGAAATCCGCCTCCAACTCCCCTATAAGATATTTGGTATACAGACCTCCTTCCCTGAAGGCGTCAAGAATATTTTCCGAGGCGACTTTTCCGCGTGTCAAAATCGTCAGCTTGTTAAGATTGTCGTCTCCCTCTTGCAGAGAACCCGATTCCTTGACGAGACCTATCCATCCTTTTAGAGCATGTTTCCCTATAGCGTTCCCACGGTCTTTTAGCCGACCTTCGGGAAGATGATCGAAGCGAGCTTTTTCGTGCTCACCGTAAACCAAGGCATATTCGAGCTTGCGAAAATAGTCCCTGTCGTTCACGTTCACCCGTTCGCCATCCACAATCACCTGAAACTCGTCCGAGAATATACTGAAGCGCCGCGCTATGCGCTTCCGCAAGTTGGCGTCAATTGACGACTGAACCCGCTTCTTCAGATTCGATAAAACAATTATAGTCCCAGTTTCCGTGGGAACTCTGTATTGGGGAGGGATATCGGGTATGGGCGGCGGATAATGTTTTCTATCGTTTTCGATATCTTCGCGGATTTTCTCAACGACGAGCTGCAGTCCCAAAGTCTTACCGCCTTTCTTCGTATAGATGTCAACGTGATTGGCGATTGAAAAAACCGACAGCTTGCCGATGCCCTTCCTTCCCATTACCTTACGGCCGTGTGGGGTACGGTCGCCCGGTTCGTTCTTTCTGCGTTGATAGCCGACCATCAGGAATTTCTTGTTGATGTCCGCTTTGCTCATACCGCAACCGTCGTCCCTGACCGTGATTGTCGTATCGCCGCCTGCTGAACCGATGTCAAGGTTCACTTGACCGGCCTCGGCATCCCAAGCGTTGGCGATCAGTTCCGACAACACCGCCGGAACGTTGCTGTAAAGATTGAGACCAAGATGTTCCAAGGCATTCAAGTCTATTTTCAGTTCGTAGTCAGGCATTGACGTTCTCCAGATGATCTATTATGGAACTGCCGATAGCTCTGGCCAAAAGCGGCGGCACGGCATTGCCTATGTGTCTTCCGACATTGGAAAACGTGGGCTTTTCGCCGGGACGGCAGAACTTGTAGTCTTCGGGAAAGGTTTGCAGAATGGCGCCTTCCCTGAGACTCAAAGCCCTGTCCTGCTCCGGATGACCGAAACGGCCGGTGCCGTAACCGTGAAACTGGGTAGTGAGCGTCGGGGCGGGCCTGTCCCAGCTCATCCGGCCGTAGACGTTGGAGTAAGTTCTGCCGGTGCTTCTCCTGTAACAGTCGGGGAGCAGTTCTTCCGGCCAATCCTTCCAGCTTCCCTCCGGCACGGAGACCCTTATCCTCTCAAGGTTGACGGGAAACAGAGACCGGCAGACATGCATCGGGTCGGCCGCGCTCGCCTCTCCATGCTTCAGGCTTTCCATGTGCCCTATGGCCCGCCTGACGGTGACGGCCGCATCCACGCTTTTCCGGGGCAGATGAATTTCCCCCAGTAAGGAGGCGAGAAGAACCAGACGCCGACGGTTTTGCGGTACGCCGAAGTGTTTGCATGAAACTATATCTTCGGCAACCCGATATCCATGTTCTCGCAGGACGTTTATGAATTCCTGGTAAATCGCTTTGTTCCTGAGCGTCGGCACATTCTCCATGGAAACAATTTCGGGTCTTCCCTCAATAACAAGTCTCAAGAATTCGTTGATAAGGGTCCATCTGGAATCTTGACCGTTCTTTCTAGTTTTGCTCGTGTGCGGCGAAAAAGGCTGGCAGGGCGCGCAACCGACCAGGATTCGATATTTCGCGCCCGTGAAATTAGAAGAAATATCCTTGAAACCGATTGCCCTGATGTCCGAACAGATGAACTCCGCTCGACAGTTTTCCTCGTAGGCGTAGCGGCAGGTTTCGTCGACGTCCAATCCCGCGACCACGGAAATTCCGGCCTTCCGCAAACCGTACGACAATCCGCCTATGCTGCAAAACAGGTCGAAAGCCTTGGTCGAGACATTGGAAGGTGCATTAAGACAAGCGTCAACAGACATATCAAAAGCCCTCGCTCCCAGCCGAAGCTCGCAGATTCTTCGGCCTAGGCAATTAGGTTCAGTTTCGAGCCGCGCCGGGAATCCTTGACTCTGGCCATGACTATAGACTTTAGAACCATGACGGCCAGCGTGATTATATTCTCATCTTCTCGAGAACTTTGCTTCTTCGCCGCCTTCGAAGCGCGCATCAGTTAGAGTCGGAAAAGCTTTGGTCGTCACTCGAAAACGCTTCCCGACCCGCGAGGCGGACCGCAGGCAGCACGTGTTCTTTAGCAGCGCGAGTTCCGTGCACGAAGTGTATCATACATCACGGATAGAGTTAATATTCTCCATAGTCTGACCGGGAAAGAAAATTTCCCGACAAGAAAGCCGCTATGGATTCTTCGCTCTTCGTTTCGCATTCCCAGATAACCAGAACTTTCCAGCCGTCTTCTTCAAGCTTCCTTCTGACTTCCCCGTCGCGCTCAACATTACGTCTGAATTTCTCGTTCCAGTAATCGGTGTTGGTTTTCGGGGTCGTCGCTCTGGGACAACTTTCGTGCCTGTGCCAAAAACATCCATGGACGAACAACGCCGTTTTTCTACCGGGAAAAAGCAGGTCGGGAGAACCCGGCAGGTCTTTTCTGTGGAGGCGGAACCGCAATCCCAAGCGATGCGCGGCAGAACGCACTTTCTTCTCCGGAGACGTGTTCTTAGATTTGACCGCGCGCATAATTTGGCTGCGCTTTGCGGTCGACATGATATCCGACATGGTGTATCGTCGCCATCCTTCTCATCGTCGCTCCTCCATCCATGAATTATAAGAGATAAGTTAAACCAATTCACTAACTCTTTTCGTCATCCCCCGCACGCTCCAAATTTTCTCTGAATTTCCAGAAGAATTTTCGTTGAAGAAGATCGTGAAACCGCTAGAAAAAACCAAACGGCGGCGGGAGACAGGGGCGACAAAACGGACCGTCTTCAGCGTAACCTCGACCTCAATCAGGAAATCTCCGCTGAAAAGCGCCTTCGCCAAGACTGCAGAAAGAAGAATCTCAATTTTTCTTGATCAGATTCTCCAGCTTCTGCCAATTCTCCTCGTAATGGTTCAGATAGAGGCTGAACGGGTGGATAGAGTTTTTGGCTTCCTCTCTCCAGATTTTCACATCCCATCCATCTTCAATGAGATCGGAAACGCCAAATACAAATTCCAAAGTGTCAGTCAGGAAAAGCATTATATGAGGTTCATTATCGTAATCGATACGAGTATTCCCAGAGTCGCCGTGCACATAGTAGTTGCGACAGTCTACGGCTTCATCCGTAACTGTGAAGAATCCCGGTTCTGTTATTTCATCTCCAATCTCGTTGACTATAAGCTGCGCTCGGTGACGGACCTTGTCTTTCAGCGAGTTTTTGGAAGCCCAGCCGAGAGCACTCAAGAATTTATCGCGTTCCTGACTTGGCGACAGTTTTCTAAAAGCCTTCCTAGACCTTTCATATTCGATCTTAACCTTTTCCGGGAGTTCTTTTTCGGCGGGAACCGCCTCTCTAGGCAGAAGGTCAAACATGTTCGCCGCCCTGATCAGGCGATCTGGATCGTAGGAATTCTGTGTCCGAAAAAAACTGAAAAATCTGCCCCGCGCCCGGCGCCATCCTTCGTCTTCCTCCTTGCGTAGCCAGTTCTCAAGCACTCGTGGGAACTCTTCGGGGTTCCGGACGGCTCTTATCAGAACATCCGTAAAATGTTTCTTTGGCTTGTTTTCAGACGGCTCATGCTTGGGAAAATCTCTTCCGTGCACTTCAAGAATTTCCGGCTCTTCGTGTCCACATTCTTTGTAAAGCAGAAATTCCACGAGATTTTGAGAACACCCAATCAATAATTCGAAAAATCGCCGGACTCTGAAAGTTTTTTCAATGGCCTCTTCAAAGATAGTCGGACTGGGAAACTTCAAGGTTATGAAAACCTTGGTACCAATCTCCGCACTGAGACCGTCCTCCGCCAAGTTCAACACCGGATTATGGAAAGCTCTTATCTTTCCGCATACAGTATCCGCTTCTTCAAAAACCTGCTTCCGGCCAATATGGTAGCTGATATACGAAAACTCCCCGGCCTTTATTTCCCCAACGCCGTCTATTTGATGCCGGACGGCTTGTTCAACAAGCGAGTGCGGCGGTTCTATCTCCACGCCGAACACATCGGGATCATGGAAGAGGACGGATTCATCTTCAATGACAAAACGAACTTCCGTAACGGTTTCTTCTTCATGCGATATATGCTGACTGCCCAAGACGGCATAGCGAGGAAAGAAGGTGGCGTTGTGAATGAATTTCTCCCCGATACTCCGAAATCCAGGATCTTGCGCCAAGCAGTTGATCAAAGACACCTCCTTCTGATCATCAAGAGTTCCTTTTATAGTCCCGACATTTCGCCTCATTTCCTCATGCCATGTCTGGATGAAGTAGTCGCTCCACACGTGAAGAGAGCTTTCCGTTCCATCCAGCGTGAGGCTTCCTCTGACCTCTCCGACCGAAGGAAATGTGAATTTTCCCGCAAATATCAACTTTCCGCTCTCAAGCAAGGACGAGTATTCGACCGAGTATTCAGTACCCCAGAGCCAGCTGGTCAAGCATGTCCGGTCCCTTTTCCCTGCCGACTTCCTGATAGATGCTGAGAACCTCCTCGTACGTTCCCTCGCCCCCTATCAGGTCCCAGAACTCCTTTCCTAGCAGAACCTCGTTTTCCAGGTCCATGTAATTTCTGACGAAGCTGTGCTTGTAGGTGGACTTGTCTATTCCGTAAGGATTGTAGGCGGTCGCGTAGTAAGCTCTAGCCTCGGGATATCTCTCGTGAGTCAGACCGTGAATCTGCAACAGGCGGCTTGTGGATTCCAGGCATTGTCCCTTGTTGGGTTTCGGGCTTTTGATCTCGATGAAAAGCTCCGTTCCGTCTTTTCGGACGATATACAGGTCGGCGATGCTCCTTCTTTCCTCGCTCTCGCCGTTGCCGGCAATTCCGACAATTTCCCTCACGAATTCGGGATAGCTCGACTTCATGCCTCCGGTGCCTATTTCGTTCACGATCTCCTCAATCCGGCCGATGGCTTCAAGCGAAATCCGTCCGGTAACGCGATGCCCGCGCTCCGCGCGTTCGTGGTTGTCAAGAGCGACAAGCCGCGCGCACTCCTCGAACGTGGTGCCGAGCTTCGTGGAAAACGACCTTTCGAACTCCGTTATCGTGAGCAACCCGTCGGGCAAAAGGGATTCGTGAAACGGCTTCAGATCGCCCTTTTTCGATTCTTGACGCAACGGACGAAGCTCCCTGGGGTCGAAACCGCTGTCGGTCTTTTCGTCTACGATTCCTTGGATGAACCCTTCAAGGAAACCCTTTATCGTTTGTCTCGTCTGTTTCGTGATCATGTCTTTCGCTGAATCGGCGGGACTGACAAGCAAATCCCAAAACCGGCGGCTAAGCGAAAACCGCCTGACGTCAAGTCGCAGCGCACGGCACTTTTACCGCGAGAAATCGAAATAGTCCGTACTCCCCCTCCGTAATTCTCCGGTAGTCCTCCCAGTCGAGTCTGTAGGAACCGTCGAGCTCTATCTTCCCGTCTACGCCTTCCTCCCGCATCCAATCCTTTGTCGCAGACCATTCCATCGCGCCTCCAATGACCCTGCCGTCGTAAAGAAAAAAGTCTTCGTCCTGCGCACCGGCCTTCCCCGAAGGTTCTTCCCAATACAACGGGTCGTTCGTCAGCAAAACCGCGAAACCGGCCTCCGCTCGCCCGTGTCGCTCAAGTCTTCTTATATCTCTGATGAAGCCATATCTGCCCGTATCCCGCGCTCCTTGGTCCTTGAGCTCAAAAGGTTCTTCGCTTCCCTCCGGCTCCACGTTCAGCTTCCGAGTCTTGTATTTCAGCTCAATCGCGATTTTCATGTCCGGAAGCCAGATGTCCAGATGCTTGTTCTCCTTTTCGTCCGGGAAAGGAGTCTCCAGACGAACCCGATAATCCGGCATCGCTTTTTGAATCTGCCACGCGAGAGCGTCTCGGAAGTCCGCCTCGGAATGAAAGACCGGGCGGCGGCGAGACAGGCTCTTCATGAAGGCAGTTACGAGCATCGAGAGGTTAGTTTATCATAACGAAGGATTCGGGAGAAAGTTCGCCTAGCGCGACGCGCGCTTTTTCGCTTTCTCCGGGCCGCTTTCCCTGAATTTGACTTTGCGCCAATCGAACCGGAAAACGCTTGGACGGCGGATAAAATACGGCAGTCGGGACGCGGAGGCGAATTCCAATCCCTCCCGACGGTTTCGACGAAACTGGACAGCCGAGTCAAGTCGTGCTATCTTTGCATGTAACCTAGCAAATCTTCACTTGTGCAGAGCCGTGTTATATCTTCCGGGAAGAGACGACCGCCGCATGGCGCGGGCTTCCCTCTCCTTACGTTCCGAAAACTCACGAGAGAATTTCGCCGCGCGAGACCCTCTCGTATCAAGCCAGATTCATTGAAGAAACGGCTGGAGAAAAACGTGAACGAAAATTCGTTCGGAACTGCCAAGAAACGCAAGGAGACACAACAATGAACCTCAATGCGGAGGAAAGACACAAAGCAATAACGCTGAATTACGACTTTCTGGACGAAGATGACCTGCTGACCATCCGGCTGTTCAACGAAGCGTTCGGCAGCAACGAAATGCGGCTAGAGCTAGACAGCAATCAAGTAACCGTTCTGGTCAAGGAGGTCGACGCCGACAAGCTAAACGATTTCACCGGCTCGCTTGACGTCTTCACCCAAAAGCGAATCGTCGAAGACATCATCGATTCGGTAGAGAAAATAAATAGAAACGACTCGGCGGTAGAGGAAAAAACGCTCGTCAGCTTCAAGCAAGCCGCCGGATTGGCGGCCGTCTACACGAAAAGCGAAGTCACCGTGTCGAACATTTCGTACCTGGTTCAATACGGAAGGGTGAAAAAATACGGAAGCAACGGCGACGCCCTGATCGACGCGGGGGAGCTTAGAACCTATTACGACTCGTTCGACAGGGAGAGGCACTGTAAAGAAAAGCTGGGCGCCGACCTCAATTGGCGGCTGTCTTTCTCCGAGTACAAGGAAAAGGAGCGCACGAAGCATGTTCACAGGCTGCATCCCTACAAGGGCAAGTTCATTCCCCAGCTGGTCGAGTACTTCCTCGACGGCCGCACCGACGAGTTCAAAAAGGAGGTCTATTTCCGCGAAGGCGACGTAATCCTCGACCCCTTCTGCGGAAGCGGAACAACCCTGGTGCAGGCAAATGAACTGGGGATGCACGCGGTCGGGATAGATGTTTCCCTGTTCAACGGCATGATCGCCAACGCCAAGGTCGAAAAGCACGACGTCGTCGCGGTCGCCGAGGCCGTCCGCGAACTGACGACGAAGCTCGAGATTTTCCAGGAAGCCAAAAGCAATCTGGAGTTCGAGCGCGAGCTTCTGGAGGAACTCGGCAAGTTCAACTCCGAACATTTTCCGTCGCCGGAATACAGGAGAAAAGTCAGCAAGGGGGAGACCGAGGAAAAAACTTACGCGTCGGAGAAGGAAAAGGATTTTCTGCCTGTCTACTCGGCCCTGTTGAAAAAGCATCGAATCAAGACAAAGCAGGGCAAGAACGGCTCCTTTCTGGACAAGTGGTTCCTGCCTTCCGTCAGGGAAGAAATAGACTTCCTGTTCCGGGAGCTGGAGCGCCTC
Organism: Thermodesulfobacteriota bacterium; assembly: GCA_965243595.1. Taxonomy (GTDB): domain Bacteria; phylum Desulfobacterota_D; class UBA1144; order Nemesobacterales; family Nemesobacteraceae; genus Nemesobacter. The sequence continues at coordinate 392,585 of OZ251569.1, read as the reverse complement.
GGCGACGAAGACGTCAAAAAAATACTGAGAGTCGTCCTGAGCAGGGTGGTGCGCTCCTGCAGGGCCACCACGCACGCCGACCTGGGAACGCTGAAAGACCCCGTCACGGATACGTATTACTGCAAGAAGCACGGCAAGATGTGCAAGCCCATATTCTCCGTCGCGGGCTGGTGGAAAAGGTACACGGAAGACACTCTGAAGCGGCTGAATGAATTCGGGAAAATCAGAACCGACACGTTTCAGCGCTGCCTTACGGGAGACAGCAGGAAGATCGATGTCTTCGGGGAGATGAAAAAGCAGGACCCCGATTTCGGGAAACTGCTGGCGAAACGGAAAATCCGGGGGATATTCTCGAGCCCTCCCTACGTGGGTCTCATCGACTACCACGAGCAGCACGCCTACGCCTACGAGATATTCGGATTCGGGAGGGAGGACGAACTGGAGATCGGCCCCCTGTTCAAAGGCCAGGGAAAGGAGGCGAGAGACTCCTACGCCGCGGGCATAGCGGAAGTCCTCGGAAACTGCGGGAAGTACATGCGGAAAGACTACGACGTGTTCCTGGTGGCGAACGACAAACACGACCTTTATCCCGACATCGCCGAGCGCGCCGACATGGAAATCGTCAACCGGTTCGAGCGTCCCGTGCTGAACAGGGTGGAGAAGGACAGGTCCACCGTCTACGCGGAAACGATTTTCCATCTGAAGGGAAAATAGATGCCTCTCGCCGAAGATCAGAAGGAAAAGATAGGGAACGTCATCAAGGGCAGTCTCAGGAAGAAGTTCGAAAGCTACAGCCCGGAAACCAAGGAGATGCCCTTTCACTACCGCCTGCTCGGCAGAGACAGGATGGCGCTTTTTTCCTTCATACATTCCCTGAACACGACCTTCGGCACTTCCATATTCGAACCGGTGGCGGAGGTTCTGTCGAGCCTGAACTTCGCGGCCGCCGAAAAGCAGTTCGCGGTCGGAAGCGAGATAAGCGAGAGAGCCCAGCGGGAAATCCAGGAAATCATCAACGAACTCTCCATGGGCCGCGACCCGGACAAGCCGGAAGAAGTGGAAAGGATAAGAGAGGTCTGCGACAAGGGGGAAATGAAGAAGCTGAGAACGGTGAAGGTGGACCTGTTCGTCAGATCCTTCGACGGAGCCGTTCACCTGTTCGACCTGAAGACCGCCAAGCCGAACGTAAGCAATTTCAAGGATTTCAAGAGGACGCTGCTGGAATGGGTCGCGATCTTTCTGGCGAAAGAGCCGGATGCCGAAGTAAGTTCCTACATCGCGATTCCGTACAATCCGTACGCGCCGAAGCCTTACGAAAGATGGACGATAAAGGGCATGCTGGATCTGGAAAACGAACTGAAGGTCGCGGAGGAATTCTGGGACTTTCTCGGGGGCGGGGAAGTCTACTCGGAACTGCTGGACTGCTTCGAAAGAGCTGGAATGGAACTGAAGCCGGAAATTGACAGACGCTTTTCAAAATTCGAATAAATTTACGCTTTGGATAAGCGAGAAATTAGATTTTCTCGAACTGTTGCTAATCAATGATTGTCATTGAAGGCAAAAGGCTCTCAAGCAAAGCGGTTACGCGGGCAGGCGCATGAATTTATCAAGTTTTTTCCTCAGGGCTTCGGAATTTTTCAATTGGCACTCCCAAATTGTCAGAACCTTCCATCCCTCTTTTCTTATCCGCCTCAAGTGCTGTCTGTCTCTCTCCGCATTGCGCCGCAATTTGGGCTCCCAGTAATCCTTGTTGATCCTCGGCGTGTTTCTCCCCGCCTTGCAGTCGTGACCGTGCCAGAAACACCCGTGGACGAATATCACCTTTCTGCGCTTCGTGAATACCACATCGGGACGCCCCGGCAACTTGTCGTAATGAATTCTGTAACCGCGATGCCCCATGTCGAGCAAAAGTCGTCTGATCTTCAGCTCCAGCGTGGTGTCTTTCGACTTGACCCGGGCCAAGTGCGGGCGAGGCACCTCGAACCGGGGGTTAGAAAGGGATTTAGGCTTTGGCATCAGTCTGCGAGCGAGGGAAAAGGCTGGAAGTTGCGGGAACCCATAAGCTGCATGAGACTGCTTTTAATTATCGCTCATGGTTTTTCATGCAATAGCTATACGCGTCTTCTCCTATTCTGTTTGCCGCCTTCTGCTCGACGAGACAGGACTTGAGGCGAAGAGCCTCTTCATCGCTTTGCTTTTCCGCCTTGAGGGTGCACGCATCGCTGGCGTGATTGGGACCCTTGCCGGATTCTCTCTCTTCCTGGTAACACTTCCACCAGCTCCCAAGGCCTCGCTGGAGTCCCTTGCCATAACATCCAGTTCCCAGCGCAAGAATTATCAGCACCGCCAGCGCGCCGCGGCTCATGCTCCGCAACGGGTCGCGCCGCGCCAGAGCGTCAACCGAAAAGCTCTCGCCGCGACGCCGCGGGCAACGATTAGCTCGTCCATTTCTAATTTGCGGGCAATCTCTTTTAGATTTTTCTACAATGTGAACCATCAGTTAGCTTCGAATCGCGGCCAAAACCTTTTTCGCGACTGTTTTAGCGTAAAGAGGAGGAACGGCGTTGCCTATCAGGTTGCAAACCGCTTCCATCTGATCCGTGACGAAGCGATAGTCCTCCGGGAAAGTCTGAAGCAGCGCGGCCTCCCGAACGGATATGGTGTATCTGTCCTTGTCAGGATGGCCGAATCTTCCCTTGCATGCGGTGGTGCAGCCGCCGGTGATGGTGGGAGCCGGTCGGTCCCACTCCATTCTGCCGTAAACGTTCGTAAATCCTTGGTATCCGTTCCGATGACACTTAGGTCTTAACGACTCGTCCACATCCCTCCAGGTTTTCCCGGGCTCGGCGACGCGAAGACGCTCCTTCGTTCTGGGGAGCAAGTCCCGAACGACATGCCAGTTATGAAGCCGCGGACCCCCGCTCTCCCGCGCGGCTCTCAGCGTAACCGGCGTGGACATGTGCCTTATGGCTTCTCGCACCGTCCTCCACTTCATAAGACCGGAATCCCTTTCGGGCGAGCGCGCGTGAGTGGCTTCCGGAAACGTTATCTCGAAACCCCGCCCGGCCAGAAGAACCAGACGCCTGCGGGATTGCGGAATGCCGAAATCGGCCATCTGCTCGACCCGCCACGCGGGCCGGTGGTATCCGAGGCGACGAAGAATCCTCAAAAACTCGTCGAATATCGTCTTGCCCCGGCGAGCCAGGCCGGGAACGTTTTCCATCATTACGGCCTTGGGCTTGATTTTCTCGATGAGGTCGGCCATGACCAGAAGAAGCTCGTTTCGGGGATCTTCTCTCTGATATTTCGCCGTGAGAGAGCAAAAGCCTTGACAAGGAGCGCAACCCGCCACCAAGTCAATTTCCTTTCCAAGGACGGCTCGCAGTATCTCCCGAGCCGACACGTCCCGAATGTCCCTTTCAATCAACTCGGTGCGACGATTGTTCCACCTGTACGTCTTAGCGGCAATGGGATCAACCTCAACGGCCGCAGCGACATGAAACCCCGAGTCCCGAAGACCGCGCGTGAGTCCGCCGCATCCGGCAAAAAGGTCTATGGCGATGGGCTTTCCATTCTTCATTCCGTTACTTCCGCCTTCTTGCTTTCCGCTGCTTTTTCTTCGGCTTTAGTTCCCCGCTGCTTTCCGGCTTAACTTCTGAGTCGTCGGTAGAAAGCTCTTTCATCCTTGGGTCGTCAGAAGGAGCTCGAGTTTTCACGCGTTCAAGAAACTCTCTGTGTAATTCTTTTGCTGTCCTCAGAAGATCGTCCCATGTTCTGAATACGAACGTTCCTCGACCGGTTGCTTCTTCGAGGTGTTCCTTTTCGCCCTCCTTCACCTCTCCAGCGATTAATATCCCTTTAACAACGGCTCTGTTATGTTCGTCATCGGTAGATTGCCTTTGTAACTGCTTACGAAGAAAAAGCACATAGTCGCGGAGCTTGTCAAATTCCTTTCGTCCGACCTTGAAGCCGGGACGCTTCACTTCAACAACGTAAGCGGATTGGGAATCTCCCAAGCAAAAGAAGTCAACGCGTTGTCTTCCTTCGTCTTCTCCCGAGGATGCAATGTTGAAGTTTTTTCTTATCAATGTGTCCAACCCCCGCTCGTGCTCAAGTATGGTCCACTTCGGGTCAATCAGCCAAGGATACTGCTTTAGGTAATCCTGCATGTCGGGCTTCTCTCGAACATTGTCAGCTATCATCTGCTCGAACGTAACTATGATTTCAATGCGTCCTTTGACGAGGTGAGCCGTGTTCACCGCTTCAAGGATGTCCCACTCAGAAAGAATTTCGTTGAAGCGGTCAATATTCTCTAAAGATGCCGCATTCAATTTTCTTATGGCTTCGAGGAAGGTTCGATTCGTCATGGCGTTGTACATGACTTTTACAAACTCGTGCGTGATGTCTTTGCCTTCCTTATCTTTGTCAAGATGCGGAATAGAGCAGATCATGTCAACCGCGGAATTAAACGCTTTACGCTCTTTGTCTGGAAGTTTTTCCGCCTTTTTCAAGTATTGGATTATCTCGGGGCTCTTTGTTTTTTCTTTACGTCTTTTGCCTGCCCAAGTCTCCAGCAGTTTCTTGACGTTCTTGCGACCCCATTCTTTCAGTGGCACGGCCATGGGATCTTCCCATCGAACGGTGCCCCTGTCCGTGGAAATTAGATCAATATTATCGTCAAGGAAATCCGCCTTCACCTCGCCAGTGAGATACTGCATGCCGTGTTGTCCCCAAACCCCTCCACTGAGATCGAAGAACCAAGGAGTCTGAGCCAACTTGCCACGCACATAAACTACGAAACCTCGTTGTTCTTCAATTTGAATCGTATTTTTGCAGAAGCCCGCCCACCATTCAATTTGTTGTCCATTCGCAAGCTCGGCCGTTTCCCATTCTTTAGAATTTTCTGGGAACCGGAATTGGAAGGGAATTTCCTGCCGCGTCACCATTTCCTTATTCACGTAAACATTGAAATCATCGTCCAATACGAGCAACCGCCTAGCAAGGCTTTCTTTGAAATCCTCTTCTTTTATCTGCTTGCTAATTTTTAATCGCGAAAGCGTTATTTTGGTGCCTTGGTGCTCGTTGGTCTCTTCGCCGTCCTCGGGCAATGGGTCTGGCTCGTATCCTTCGTTGTCGGCAAACTCGGAGCTTTTGGTCAAATCTTCAAAATCGAGTCTGAAATGGGAAATTTCGCTCTTTCTAATCGTACGAACATCTATTATGTTGGCAATGCCAAACCCAGCTAATTTGCCTATTCCCTTGCGACCTTGAACTTTTCTGGGAGGCAGTCCTTTGTATTCATTAGTCCATTCGCTCTGTCTTGAGCGACGGTTTCTGCCCACATGTAGATAAAACGAATTGCATTCCTTGTAGCTCATTCCATGACCGTCGTCCTCAACGATGATTTGGTCGTCTAGCTGTATGGACTGGCCAGTAGGAATAGTCACCCATACGTTTCTCGCCATGGCGTCGTAGGAGTTTGAAATGAATTCGGAAATCGCAGGCACCGCACCCGCGTACATCTGCAAGCCGAGATGTTTGAAAAGCTGACCAGCTACGGTCATTTTGTATCTTCGATTCAAGCTCATTGTTCTAAATTTGTTTTCGCACCATGACTAACTATGTTCTCCTCAACAAGACTCGCGCGGCGGTTCCGTTAACCAGCAAGAATTTCCACATGAGTTTAAGAGGTCCAACTCACTTTGCGACCCGGAAACATGTAGTAACCATGGATATGGAGAGGGATTCGCACCAAAAATACTAGGATTTGTAGTTCGCATTGAACTCTCGGAAAAACTCTCTTTGTAGTTTAACGACCTCTTGGCTCTCAGTAGCTACCCCTATGCCGAATTTTTTCAACAGGTTGCAGAAATTAATGCCGTCAATTAAATCGATAGCAGGAGATCCAGGTCTAACAGCGGCTTGTTCCGCTTCCTTGGTAAATGTTCCCGTCGTAATAAACAACCCCTTATCGGCAAGGCCAACCATAGCCCCCTGAAAATCGCGGATTTTTGATGCGCTGACCGAACCTGAATACTTTTTACACTGGAACAGTATGCGAAACGAAAGAACATCATTTATCAGAAGTACTCCCGCGCCGTCTATGCCACCGTCGGGACCGCGTTTTGTTACTTTGACCTTCGTAAAACCCGCCTCGCGAAGAACGCGCTTACAAAAGTGCTCAAACGCTTCACCATTAAGCTCATTGCGTATAATGTCGAGAAGCGTCTCCGCCCAGCTCAGGTCATTTGATGTATCGTCGTCTTCATTCTCGGCTCTTCGGCTTCGAGCGTTCTTGCGTTGCTCTCGCTCTTCCTTGCGACAGCGCTTAACTAGTTCGCGTATTTCTTCTTCCGTATGGATTCCCCATCCCGTTTCCGTGATTATCCAAACGCCGCGAGACGAAATGTCAATCATGCCAGCCTTTTTTAGGTAAGTACGCGACCACGCGAGGTTAGACTCAAACTTAGACCTATACCCGAACGATTCGGGTGGAATTTCCAATATCGAATCGGGCAATTTCAAGTCGGATAATACCTGTTCCAAAATCTCGCTAATGGAACCGGAGCCGCCCAGAGACTTCATGGCCTCCATGGTAGGCCAGAGTAAATCCGCATACCTAGGAATTTTTTTTGTCATGAGTTTTTCCTGCTCAAAATCCGTTTGACTTTCAAGCGTTAAATCTTGGCAAACGCCGAGCGAAAATCTCTGCTCGATATTTATCTGTGGAATTAAAACCACAATCCGATAGTTTTCTACCCATCAATCGAGCAAGTGCCAAGCTTCTGCGTCATGCAACTTGCCTATCGGTTCTGAAAGAATGTCCCAGCGGTCCTCGAAAGCCAAGATGTTGCAGCTTACCTTTTCATTGTAGCGCACCTTGCTACCTCCCTCGAAATAAAGATAGATGGGAAAAGAAGGACTTTTCTTCCCGCCGCTTCGAGTCGGCAAAAAGTACCAGTGTCAGCTCGCGCACAGCGACGGACATGTCTTTGATCTCCAGGCGCGACGCGCAGAGGGAATCGGAGAGCACCGCGTCTCGGTGATACAATACGGCCAGCCGCTCGTTTTCGTGAAAATCAGCTTTATCGTGTATCTTACGGCACACGCTCCCGGAACCCGTCTTCTTTGTGGTAGCTCCCTAATAACCAAGTGCGGTGGTCCGTCGAGTAGATCAGGATCATCGCCCCCAATTCGTAACCGCCAGCGATGAAGACCCTCTCCTGTCCGCCCATGCAGACATAGTAATCGAACAAGAAAGAGGCCATGTCCCTCTTTTCGTCCGAGGACATAACCCGCCAAGCCGCCGTGTTCACGTAGAACGCTCTTTTGTACTCGACATGGTTAGCTGGAGAAACCAAACCCTCTGCCTCATAAACCGACATCCTCCATTGCCGCGCGGCACAGGTGTTCCCTGGTTCGAGCCCGTGGTGAACGACGAGCACTATGGCAAGCACTATGGCAGGCACTATGGCGACGCATGCCTTTCCCCTTGCGGACAGACCTCCGAGGGCTTTCTCTATGTTCGTTTTCACTTCTCCTCCTCGGCGAACCGGAGATCGCCGTCTCTTGGTTTGTTCACATCCTTCGTGATGGCGAAGTCTTTCCACAGTAGCAGTGAAACCGGCAGAGCTTTTCCGCGAACGCGACAGACATTACGACGAATCTCGATTTCTCGGAGTCGTACTTCACCCCGACCACGACATCGGCCACCAGAGGGCTCGGCTTCGAATTGAATATGGGCTTTCCTTCGCGAAGATAAGCGGTCGCGTAGCCGAAACCCACCGAATTGGAATGACTGTGGCCCGTCGTCGCGTCGGTCGTCTTCACCTGCACGGAAACGCGACGCTCGCGGTTCAGGGCCACGATGTCGGCGTTCGCCGCCATCTGCGCCGTGTCCAGCCGCACGGGGTACCAGCCGCGCTCCAGCAGCTGCTGTTCCACCAGCAGTTCTCCGAGTCTTCCGGTCATTTTAACCATAATCCCTTCTCCCACCGTAAGTATAGCATAACGGCAGGGCCAGACGGACAAGTTCGTTCGGAAGAAATTTTCCGATTCATATCTTGTTGCCTATTCACGAAATATGTATTACATTTATTCTCATGTTTCCGAAAAAAGCGTTGTTCGCGGCCTTTGCGGCCGTTCTTTTCGTCGCCGTTCCGAAAGGCTACGCGGTCGAAGCCAAATGCGGCGGACGGTTCTTCAACCCGATTCTCGACGTGGACTGGAAGGCGATGTTCCCGATAAAGATAGGAGGAATAAAGATAACGCCGGGGTCGGGAACGGACACGGTGTCGAAGTTTCCGATCTGCTTCTGCGGCTCTCCCATCCCTCGGATAGGGATAAAGATCTCGTTCTGGGAACCCGTGAAGCTCGTGGAAACCGTGAGGCACCCGGGATGCTTCCCCTCCCTCGGAGGCGTGAAGCTCCCGCTTCCGTCCTTCGCCATGACCGGAGTCTACGGCGAGGGAGGCGGTTCGTCTTCCGAGGGTTCGAGCGGAGACAGGACTTCCTTTCTTCACGTCCACCACTTCCTCTACCCGGTCTTTTCCGTGCTGAACCTGTTCTCCAGCTTCGGGTGCCTTACCCCGGGCGGTTTCGACCTCGCCTACGTGACCGCCTTCGACCCCCTGTGGAACGACGACGAGCTTTCGTTCCTCCTCCACCCCGAAATAGCCCTGGTCGCCAATCCCGCCGCCCAGGCCGCGTGCGCCGCCGACGCCGTGAAGACCACGGGCGGCTTTCCCTCGAACGAGCTTTTCTGGTGCGCGGGGTCGTGGGGAAGCGTGTATCCGCTCACCGGAAACAGCGGAGCCACGGGAGACCTTCCCGCGACCTACGCCCTTACGGCCGTGAAACTTCTCGCGAAACTCCACAACGAATTTCTCGCCTTTCGGACCACCGGGGAAAAGGCTCTCTGCGGGGCGCGTCCCCACAGAATGATAGTGAAGGACCAGTACAAGCTTCAGCTCGCGTATCCGAAAAACACTTCCGCCTTTCCCATAGGAAGGGTCACGGCCGGGTGGGCTCCCGGGAAGTGGTATCCCGCCGAAGGAGAGGACTGGACATGGGTTCTATGGAGAAAAAGAGACTGCTGCCTGCTCTGACGGGAATCCTGCTCGCCGCGGCCGCCGGTTTTTCCTTCGCGGAAGATCCACCGCCGCTAGAAGGGATAAGAACGGAACCGGAGGAGAAGGACGTCGTTTCCGCGAGGGAGTTTCTGAAGACCCTCGGGAAGCCCGACATGGAAAAGGCGGAGGAAATCCTCTCGGAAACAATGAACAACCCGCACGTGGAAAAACAGAAGGAACTCGCGGAGGAATTTCTCTCCGCGAAGACGGGTTCCCCGCAGGCTCCTCCCGAAGCGGACATCTCTCCCGCGACCGGCGGGCCGAGGTTCTTCTACTTCTTTTCCTTCTCCATGCCGCTGGCGACCCTCCGCTCCGTCGCGGAGGAGACGGCGGCGGCCGGGGGAGTCATGGTTCTTCGGGGGCTCGCGGGAGACGATTTTCGGGAAACGATCCTCCGCGCGTCGGAAGTCGCGGGAAAGACCGACGCGGAGATATGGATAGAGCCCTCTCTTTTCGAGTGCCTCGGGGTGGAGGCGGTTCCGCAGCTCGCCCTCGTCTCCGGGTTCTCCGAGGGGGCGGACTGCGGAAACGCGGACTACGTGAAGGTTTCGGGAGACGTGTCGGTCTCCTACGCGCTAGAAATCATGCAGAAGGAGGATGCCGATGCCGGAACTTTTCTCGGCCGCGTGCGCGCGGGCGGCTTTTACGGCGATTAGCCTTCTTTTGCTCTTCGCCCCCTCGGCGGAGGCGAAAGAGAAGTTCGAATCGGGGCTGCGGGAGGGAAGGTCCCACGGAAAGGAAATGCTCGGCCGCCACGGGACGATACTCGGGCCTCCTGCAGTTCCGGACGGTGCGGTTCCCGCCTACGCGGACGGAAAAAGAAAGGAGATGGAGGACAGGGGAGCGGCGTGGTCGAAAAACCCCGAGAGCATGAGGACGGAAGCGGAAGCGGCGGTCAGAAACGGCGACCCCGCGACTTCCGACGCCCCGGGCTTTCTCAGGCGGAGTTCGGAGTCGAGACCGGAATTCACCATCGACCCCGAAACGGACCCCGTGATCGCAAGCTCCAGGCGGGCGGTCGAAAAGCCCCCGCCGGACTGCGAGAAGAAGGAAGCCTGCGCCGAGTACGCGACCGAGTCGTGGAAGGAGAGGGAATCGTGCTACGACGAGGCGACCAGAAGAACCGTCGCCTGCAGCGTGAGAAAGACCGTCACCGAAACCGCGAAGACGAAAACCTTCAGGTACCTGACTCTCGATATCGACCGAAACGACGCGAGCGTCGGGTTTTCGGCCGTGCTCGACACCGACGGGGACGGGGCGGCGGACAAGACTGTCAGGTCCCCGTCGTGCCTCAACAGGCGGAGAGGGACCACCTGGGGTCTCTACAAGGGCTTTTCCCTGGGAGGTCCCATCTGGAGAGGGTGCTACGAGCTTGCCGCCTCGGGAAGATTCGTCCCGCTTCCGTCTTCCGTGTGCGTCTCCGTTTTCGGGCTCACGGCGAACGGGGGAGCGCTTCCGCTGGAGGACGGGCCGCAGAACGCCGCGCTCGAGCGGACGCTTGTCTCCGCCCTCTCCGCCCGCTTTCCCCCGCCCTCGGGGCGGGTCTCGGGAACGGGAACCTCGGGGGGACACTGGACCTCGGCCAGGAGATGTCGGGAGGGAGACGGCGACGGAAACGGCTGGCGGGTTTCCTACTCGGCGACCAGGACCGACTACTCGACGAAAATCACTACGGACGACGGGTGCCGGACTCTCGCCGCGAACCGAAGCTGCGGGCTTCTCACTAGCAGGTGCCTCGAAACGGCCGTCACCCGGGGCGGGGAAACCGTGTGCGAGAACAGGAGGAAGACCTACAGGTGCGTCGGGCCGCGGACGGAGGGGCGGGGCTGCGCCGAGCTTCGGGCCGACGGCTGCCACCAGACGGGGGCGGAGTGCGTCCTGTGGTCGAACGAGCGTCCCGACCGGCCGGATCCCCCGGGAGCGGACCTCGGAACCTGCCTCGTGCGCGAAAACTTCTACGAGTGTCCCAGAAGCGTGAGGCTCTGCCGCAGGAAAACCTCGGTGCTCGACTGCGGCGGGGAGATCCGCTGCGCGACGGGAGCGGACTGCTTCGACACGGAGACTTCCCAAAGCGCGGACTTTCCGAAAACCGCCGCCCGAATGGCCATGCTCTCCGACATGGAGCGGTGCATGGCCACAACGAGGGACGGGGAACTCTCCCCCGGGGGATACGGACCCCTCGCGGTGGACGGGGCGGCGGGGGAGAAGGCGGCCCCGATCGACTGCTCGGACGACGCGGCGGGAGGGGTGTCGGTGTTCAAGGGAAAGCGCTACCGCTGCGACCTCAACCTCGCGGGATTCGTCCAGAACTGCTGCAGGAGAAAGGGGCTTTTCCGCGGGTACTGCCCGCAGAGCACGAGGGAGCTTCGGGCGAGGCGGGACGGGGCGCGGGCCTGCCGCTACGTCGGGATGTACAAAAAGAAGGTGCTCGGAATCACGATAAGGAAAAGAAAGGTGTACTGCTGCTTCAACTCGAAGATGGCGAGGCTCGTGCACGAGCAGGGAAGACCGCAGCTTCTGGGCCGGGGGCTGTGGAAGACGTCCGCGGGCGGAGGGTGGGGAACGGCCAAAAGCCCGGACTGCGGGGGAATGACCGCGGAGCAGCTCCAGAAAATAGACTTCGACGCCGTGGACTTCTCCGAGGTCTACGGAGACGTCTTCGGGGAGGCCGACCGGCCGAAGCTTCTCGACCTGCGAAAGACCGCGGAGAGAAGGCGGGAGGAGCTCTGCGCGGAGAACCCAGAGGCGAAAGCCGAACTCTGCGGCGGGAAAGACGGGAAGGAGGACTCCCGGTGAGAGGCGCCGCTTTCAGTTCCATGGTTCTTTTCACCGTCTTCGTTCTTTTTCCCGCGGGGACGTCTTTCGCCGAGCCCGCGTACTTCGCCGACAGGGAGAGGGGCTGGTTCTGGTACGAAAAAAACGGTCCCGAGAGCGGGAGAAAAACCCGGGACCCGGAAAGGAAGACGACGGTAGAGGACGTGAGAAAGAGGGGGGAGGAGCTTTTCGAGCGGGCGGTGCTGTTTCCCACGGCGGAGAACGTGAGGGCGTACATGGAGCACCAGAAGCGGGTTTTCGAGAGAAGCGAGGAGTTCGCGCGGACGTGGAAGAGGGTTCTTCTGGAGACCCCGTCGCTCGACGCCTCGGTGGAGAACCCCGTGAGCGCGGCGGGCGCGGAGATCGCGAGGGGACTCCGGAGGGATGCGACCGATTCCATGCTGCGCAGGATCTCGGAGACAGGAAAGCTCGTCTTTTTCTTCCGCTCCGACTGTCCGTTCTGCGAAGGGCAGGCGGAGGTGCTCGCGACCCTCGAGAAAAGGCACGGCATAGGCGTGGTCGCGGCGTCTCTCGACGGGCGGGGGCTTCCGCCGCTCTACCCGCGGTTCGTGGACGGCGCGGCGCAGGCCGAGAGGCTGCGGGTGGAGGCCGTGCCCGCGATCTTCCTGTTCGTTCCCTCGCGGCGAAAGGTCGCGAGGATAGGCGCGGGGTTTCTCACGCTCGGGGAAACGAGGGAGAGGCTCCGCCTGGTGGGCGAGGAGATTTTCGGTCCCGAAAGGGCGCCCGGCGGAGCGCGGGAGCTTCTCTCCGCGGCGGAGGCGGGCCCGTGAAGAAATCCGCCCTTTTCCTTCTCTTCGCCCTCCTCCCGCTCGCGTCCCCCGCCCCGGCCGGGGCCGACCTCAACTCCGAGGTCCGCGACATGTTCGACCGCCTGGGGCTTTCCGGGACCTCCACCCCGGCGGGCGTCTACGAGGGACAGTCCCGCGGGTTCGCGACGGGAGGGTCGGTGTCGGTCAGGCTTCCGAACGAGACCGTACAGCCCGTGTCGGTGAGCCTCCCGCACCTGCGCTCGGGGTGCGGAGGGGTGGACCTTTTCCTCGGAGCCATATCCTACATAAGCGCGGACGACCTCGTGCGGAAGATGAAGACCATAGGGTCGTCGTTCGCGAGCTACGCCTTCATGATGGCGCTCAAGACCCTGTGCTCCCCGTGCGAGAACATAATGGAGAAGCTCGAGGCGGCGTCGCGCTCGGCCAACTCCCTCAACGTCGAGACCTGCAAGGCGGGGGAGGCCCTGGCCGAGGGCATATTCGGGGAGGGAGGGATCATAAGGGGAGAGCAGAGCGCGAGATGCGCCTTCGTCGGGGTGAAGCGCTCCATATTCACCGACCACGCGGAAGGGCTTTCCGAATGCGGAACCCAGGCGGGGCTCACCAGAACGGTCGCTGACGTGAACGCCGGTTCCGTCCAGCGGGACAAGGATCTCGTGAAGCCCGCGAGGAACGCCGTGTGGGAGGCCCTTCGGGACGTGCCCGCGGGAAGTCTCACGGACGAGCAGAAGGAACAGATAATGAGCGTGACGGGCACCTTCGTGATCACCCGAAACGGCTCCGTCTACATGCCTCCCCTGATAAGCCTCGAGTACCTGACCGCCGGGGGCGGGTCCGCCCGGGTCTACGACTGCGGGCCGGACCCCGACTGCGCGAACCCGTCGGCCGTCGTCGTGCCCTCGACGTTCAAGCCCTTCGCCGAACTCGTCGCCGAGAGGCTCGAGGAGGCCCACGACGCGGCGGCGCGGAACCGCCGTCCGCCGGACGCCACGGTGAGGTTCCTCGACGCCCTCCCGTTTCCCGCGTGGAAGCTTCTCTCCTCCGCCGGGGCGGTGGACCCCGGGATAGGGGCGACATACGTCTCCTCGCTCGCCCGGCCGATAGCCGTGTTCTCCACGGCGGCGTGGCTCGAGCGGGCGACGGCGAGCCTGCTGGCGGGCGCGGGAAGCTCGGAGAGAAAGGGAACGCTCTCGGCCATGGACAGGAAGAAGATAACGCGGCGCGCGGAGACGCTTCGGGAGGAGATATCCTCCATGATGAAGCAGGAGAACGTGAAGGTGGAAAAGCTCGTCTACGCCCTTCGGATAATAGAGCATCTCGACTCGCGCGTCGCGGTCGAGTTCGACGAAAGGACTCTCGGCAAGGGCGCGGGGGAGGCCGCCGAGGGGGCGGACTGAGAGAGGGATGGAGGGGAAACGGAAGCGGGCGCGGGCGGGAACGGCCACGGCGGTCATCTTTTCGGGAGTCTTCCTGTTCCCCGAGGCCGCCGGGGCCCAGTCGGTCTTCCAGATAGACACCTACGGAAACGGAAGCTTCATAGCCGAGGTGTTCGATTCGATCGCCGTCCTCGCGGGCTCGGGACTCCTGGGACTCGTCCGCCTGGGCATGGTCGCGGGAATACTGCTGGCCGTGGCGTCCGCTCTTTTCGGGGGAAGGACGGCCCCGGGTCACCACTTCGCGGTTTCCGTTCTTCTCTACATGGTTCTTTTCGGGGTGAAGGTCGACGTTTCGGTCTACGACAGGGTGACTTCCTACTCGAGGGTCGTAAGCGGGGTGCCGGCGGGGCTCGGAATCTTCGCCTGGGCGACGGCGAGCGTGGGAAGCGGGCTCACGAGGCTCATGGAAACCGCGTTTTCCCTCCCCGGGCCGCTTCGCTACTCGCGAAACGGGCTTCTTCGGGGAGCGGAGCTCATGAAGCGCTCCACGGCGTTCGCCGTCCCCGAACCGCACCTGGCCGCCACTCTGGACTCCTTCACCCGGGAGTGCGGTCTCAAGGGAGTGACCTCGGGACTGATAAGCCCCGGGGGATTCCAGAAGTCCGGGGCGCTTCTCTCCTCCATGGGAACGAGCGGCTACAGGTTCGTCGAGCTCCACACCAACGTCGCCCTGCCCGCCGGGGCGTACGCCTCTCCCCCCAGCGCGGGAGACTGCTCGGCGGCCGCGAGGCCGATACTCGCCTACTGCGGGGAGGCCCACGCGGGCGTAACCGCGTGCCTCGACTCCTACTACCCGGGGTGGGCGAGGGAGCTTGCCGAGGAGTCGGGATTCGTCAACAGGGCCACCAACGCCGTGAACTCGGCCGCGTTCACCGGCGCGCTCTCGCAGTCCTACAGGGAGCTTGCAGGGATCTCCATGTCGGCCAAGGACATAATCATCCAGAACGCCATGATAAACAGCTACTCGAGGTCCGCAAGGTCGCTCGCCGCGGCCTCGGGCTCCGACGCGTCGCTTCTCA
This sequence comes from Thermodesulfobacteriota bacterium, assembly GCA_965243595.1. Classification (GTDB taxonomy): domain Bacteria; phylum Desulfobacterota_D; class UBA1144; order Nemesobacterales; family Nemesobacteraceae; genus Nemesobacter. The sequence goes on along the minus strand of OZ251569.1, from coordinate 377,394 downwards.
GCATGTCCATGGCCGAGGCGCGGGCGCGGCAGAAAAACGCCTTCCTCGTGTTCGGGGAGATGGCGAGACACACCCTTCCCTACATACGGGGGCTTCTGCAGGGGATGCTCTACGGCATATTCCCCGCCGTTATATTTCTCGCCATGACCCCCCTCGCGGCGCGGATGCTTCCGGCGTACGCTACGGCGATGCTGTGGACCGAGCTATGGAATCCCATATACGCCGTGGTGAACCTGTTTTCGAACCTCCAGCTGGAAAGAACGCTCGTTCCCTACGCCGACGGGGCGCTCACGATCATCTCCAGGGGCTCTCTCGCCCGGGAATCCGACATGGCCATGGCCGTGGCGGGACTCGCCGCGACCATAGTCCCCATGATCGCCTACTACGTGGTTTCCGGAAGCCAGCACGCCGTGGTCGGGGCGGTGCAGCAGTTCATGGGACCGACGCAGACGCTCTCCACCCAGTCCGCGGGCGCCTGGGCCGCGGGGAACGTGTCCCTGGGAAACGTGTCGGTCGGCGCGGGAACGTACGATTCGGTCACCGCCAACAAGTCGAACGTGGCGAGGGAGACCGTCACGGGAAACCTGACCCGCCGCTACGAAGACGTCTACTCCCGGCCCGCCTCGAGCGTCGCGGGCGTGAGGATAACGGGCGCGGAGGGAGTGAGGTTCGCCGCGAGGGAGGAGCTCGCCGACACGGCAAGGGAAATGGAGGCGAGCAGGGAGGCGTTTTCCGAGTCGGCATCGGCGGCCCTGTCCAGGGTCTTCGGCTCCTCGCGGGCGGCAAGCGGCGAGAGGAGCTACTCGGAGATGCTGGGGCTTTCCGGCGAGACGGCGGAGAAAAAGGATCTTTCCACCGTCCTCCGCACCGCGGAGAACCTCCGGGAGAAGTTCGGGCTCTCCCGCCAGGAGGCGCTCAGGATGTCGTGGGACACTTCCATGGTCTACGAACTCGGAGGAAAGCTGGGAGCCCGGGGAGGTCTCTCCGCGGCGCCGTGGGACGCTTCCGTCGGCGGAGGGGCGAGGGCCAGGGGCGTTCGGGGAACGGACAGAAGCGCGGGGGAGAGATACGAGGAAGCGATGGAGTACGCCGCGGCGTCCAACTCGCAGGTAAGCTTCGGCGAGGCGTTCTCCCAGCTCGACAGGGCTCTCGATTCGAGGCAGGTGCGGGAGAACCTCCGGATGACCTCGCGGGAGGCCGAGCAGGTCTCCGCGGACCTCTCTTCGGCCGGAAAGTCGCTTCGGGAGTATTCTTCCCGGAGGGAAAGGGCGGAATCCTATTCCAGCGCCCTTTCGGAAGAAAGCTCCTTCGCCGCGGGTCTCGACAGGGAATACACCCAGGCCGTGTTCGACGACATGAGAGGGCTCGGCCGTCCGGACGACTACACGGCGAGAGGTCTCGCGGATCTTCGGGACGGAAGGCTCGACACGGAGGAGGCCGAGGCGGTTTCGGAATCGATACGCAGGGTGACGGGGCTCGACGAGCTCGTGGGAGCGGGGAGCATGCCGAGGCGCGCCGTGGCGGCGGGAGGCGTCTCGGGGCGGGGAATCGCGGAGGTCGAGAGGTTCCGGGTCGACGCGGAGGAGAGCTTCGCGGAATACGGGAAGTCGGTCGGAGAGGAACACGATTTCGATGCGGGCCGGGCGGAAGCTGCGATAAACGAAAGCCGCGAATCGGTCGGGGAGAAGGTGAGCGAAGTCCGCGGGCGCGTCGGCGGACGCGTCGAAGCCGCGAGAGAGGAGGGGTTCGGGGACCCGAAGTCAGGAAAGACGGAAATAGAAACCGGGAAAGAAAGGCTGGACGGTCCGACGCGCGGGGTGCGGGAACGCATGGAAAAGGCGAAGCGGAAAGACGAAAAGCGAGAATAGCGGAAGACGGCGGAAGGAAAGGTTCTCCCGGACTTCCGACCGTCACAGTGAGCCGTAATACTCATCCATGGAAGCATGCGTTATCTCTTCCGACCCTCTTTCTCCCGGCAACAGATTTTTGCGCGCGCTTTTCCACGGAGCTTCCTGGTGGGTTACATTCGACAACCATTGAGATGATTTGTCACCATAATAGTGAATGATGGCGTCAACGGTTTCGCAGTCATCCGGGGGAAGTACCGAGGGGTTTCCCCAAACAGTCGTCACCCTGTACTGACCCCTATGAGCAGCGTAAAGACCAGGAACCACCGGACCGTTTGCCCAAGCCTCTATCCTGTCTTCGTAAATAGGCCTCTCTTCCCATACCAGAGACCACGCCTGACAATAATAGACCAGTTTCTGCAGTTTCATGGCGGGAATCGGTCCCAATTTCCGGAGAATATATTCTGCTACATCTTGTACTCTGATCTTCATTGTTTTCCTCCCCGCGGGATGCCGGTCAGGTTCAACATCTCGGGATGTCCCGATTCCGCCGGTTTGTCTCGATGCTCGAGCAAGCGCCTTTCCTCGGAGAATTTCCTTTACGAGGTAATCGGAAGCTCTCGCGACGCGTTCAGGACGACCGGAGAATTTTTTCGCTTGACGAGATGAGAATTCTCCTTGAGCAGTTCGGGGACGATAATCTCAAGACTTTCCGAAAGTTTTTCCAGCGTGGAAGCCTCGGCAACGAGACCCGGGATGTCCTCGCTTGTTGCAACCCACATGTCTTCGTGCCATTTTGCCGTAACCTGCAGGGAATCAGCCATGTCGACCTCCTCGTTTCGCGACGCGACAAAGATATCACACGTTCAAGCAGGGCAAAAGGCGGCGAGAGCCGGTCCAATCGCGACAGAGCGGGAGGTCGCCGGGCCGTCCGTCCAGACTCTCTTTCGGTCTCCGCCGTTGAAGCATGAAATCCGTGCCTTGCCTCAACGATCATGACAACGGGGCGTCGACGGGTAAAGTAGAGTCTCGCCGTTTCGTATAAACGCGCGTCGGGGCGGTTGACCGAAGCTGTTCCGAAAACAGGGGGTGGAAGGGGATGGTCAGAAGCTTGACGATTTTGCTCTTGTCTTCGTTGTTCGCGACCGGTTGCGGTGGCGGCGGTGGCGAGGAAACCTTGAATTACGATGAAATACAAACGCAGTGCATAAGAAGCAACTTAAGCTTTCCCTTTCCGGGAGGAACGACTTGCCGAGGGCTGGATGTCTCTCCTTCGGACTTGATAACCCCGCAGCGCGAATACTGGCATTGCAGGGATTCAGACGGTGAAACCAGAGAATACTACTTTTCGGACGGCACGGGCAGAACGGAAATAGTCAGGGGAATCCTGCCCGTCGTTGACGCAAGTACCGGAAATGCTGTCAACGTGAATTTCGCCGGCGCGCACTTTAACTTCCGCTGGTCTCTCAATACCGAAACCTGCAGCCTGTGGGCCAGGTTTGACCAAAGCCTTTGCGGAGTCAGCGGCGAGGTCCAGATAGCGGACGTTTCGGCCAACTCGATTACGACCGAAGCGGCCAACCCTGACAACCTGAGCGACATCATTTCTTCCACCTGCCAGCGGAGACGGACGGCTTCGTCCGACTCCCCCGCGGCCGCGGAAAGAGCCGCAAGGGCGGAAGCGGCCGACGACGACAATCCGGACGCTTCCGGCGGCGTTCTGTCCCTAGTGAGAGAAGCGTTGTCCGGCGGTCTCGGGGCTGAATGACGTGATCTCGCGAGTCGGGAAATCCCCGTTTCCGTGACAACTCGTTCCCGTTGATTTTTCCCGTCCGCCAGATTCAGGTAAGCAAAAAGAAGCTGAAAACCGCAAGGACGGGAAGCGGAGAAGAATAGAAAAGGAGAAAATGTACACAGACGTAAGAAAAACCGACGACGTAAATCACTTGAACATGCTTTGGCCGGCCGGGTAAACCAGGAACAAGAAACAAGTGGGAATTACGCGTTTTAGTCGACAGGCCTTGCTGGAAAAGGAGGAGAAACCAAACAATGTGGAACGAGTTTATTTTCATGCTGGTCGTGTTGGGACTCATGACCGGTTCTTATATGGTCGGCAGTGATTGGACGCAACATAAGGCGGATAAAGAAATTGCCGCCTTGGAAGAACGGATTTCGGTTTTGGAAAACCGCAAATGCAAGGAGGATGGGGATGTGTTGAAAAGGGCGATAAAGAAAACATGGAAACTTGGAAAGAAAGGGGTGGAAGTTACCAGGGACGGGGCGGTATCCGGGTTTGGCCATGCCAAAAGAGGCGCCGAGTGGACGGCAAAGAACGCCAAAGACCTGGCCGGGTCGGCCGCGTCGTTTCTGAAAGACGCTTCTGGCAAGGTGTATCGCAACAAGGACGAGTATTTGAATTCCGAGGTTGTGAACAGGATAAAATCCGTTACGTCCATCGAGGAACTGAAAGCTATGGTAAAGGAAATGGAGAAAGTCTTGGATACGGACGCCGTGAGAAAAAGCGTGGGCGTTCTGAACGACAGCGCGAAGAAGTGTCTGGATAATCCGAAGTGCCGGGCCGGATTGGATTTGACAGTCCTGGGAGGCGCGGGATCCGTTGTCGGTTCCGGGCTGATTTCGGTTTCGGGCATGACGGCGGCGGGAATGGTCGGAGGCGGTTCTGGGATTGGGATGGCGGCAGGACCTGTGGGAGCGATCGCGGGAGCAACGGTCGGGTTGGCTACCTATGGAATTATCAAGGCGTTTTCGGACAAGGAAAAAGAACTGAAAGATAAGGAGGACGCAGGATGAGTTTCTGGAAAGCTGTTACAAGCATTGCAGGACAACTGGAGAATCTTTTCGTTTAACGAGATGTGAATTTTTCTCAAGCAATTCGGGGATGATAGTCTTCAGATTTTCCGAAAGTTCTTCCAGCGCGGAAGCTTCGGCAACAAGGCCCGGCATGTCCTCGCTCGTGGCAACCCACATGTCTTCGTGCCACTTTGCCGTAACCTGCAGGGAATCAGCCATGTCGACCTCCTCGTTTCACAATGCGACAAATACATCTCCCCATATTATTTACTTGCCAAAAGTTGATGGACAAACTTTATGCTCGGGGTCCCACCAGAGAAACATGAAAACATCTTTATCACGAACCCCTATAACCCTCTTCTTTCCGTCTATTCTCAAAGAAAAAACTTCATCTATGTCTTCTCCTTTAATTTCAACGAGACGTTTTTCCGCCTCCCTGGATAGATGCTCCCTCGGAATGGCGTGGTTTTGACGACCTTCAATTTCTCCCCAAGTCATGGTCTCAAAACTGATTAGCTTCGGCTTTAACACCTCCTCCAAAACTTGAATGGAAAAGGCTGACCACCCGAAAGGACCTTCCATGTCAAGAAGGGAGAACGACCACCTTATAGGGTGTCTCTGAAACGAATCGGGATTAGGAGCGATGCTTGAGACTCTAGCATGCTTCTTGGAGTAGGGCCCCTGTTCCTTCAACGGCCGCTTGCGGTTTTTCGCCATGCGTACCGCCAATCAGAGCGAACCGTAATACTCGGCCATGGATGCTAGCGTTATTTCCTCGCTTCCCCTTTCGCCTCTTTGGAGACCCCTGCGCGCTTTTTCCCATGGATATTCCTGATGAGTCAGGTCAGACAGCCATTGCGAAGACTTGTCGCCATAAAATTTCACAACGGCTTCAATTGTTTCAGCATCCTCCCGAGAAAGTTTCGAAGGATTTCCTGAAACGGTCTCTACCGTGTATTCACCTCGATGTGCCGCATACAATCGGGGAATCACCGGACCGTGCGCCCATGCCTCTATTCTATCGTCGTAGATGGTCCTGTCTTCCCATACCAGAGACCAAGCCTGACAATAATAGACCAGCTTCTGCAGTTTCATGGCAGGCACCGCTCCCAATTTCTGGAGAACGCATTCCGCTACATCTAACGCCGTAACTTTCATTGCTTCCCTCGTTGTAAGACCTTAATTGGCTTCAGTCCCTGAGGACATATCCTAATTCTATCAACAACAAAACCAAGGCCGCAAACTTTTGTTTAGTTTACATGGTTTTCCTCCTATTGCAAATACATGTTTCTTTCCAGATAGATAGGGCATCTAAAACGATCTTGACTTCATGGGGGGGGGCAAGTTATACTTGCTTTTCAGGCAATTGGGCATTCGTGGCAATTATCTGGACGAAAAGAAACTGATTCAACTTTCTGAAACTAGGAGGATAAGTAAGATGATCAGAAACCTGGCGATTTTCTTCTTGTTTTCCTTCTTCGTAACCGGTTGCGGAGGGGGAGACGGAGGGGAAACTTTGAGTTACACACGAGGGGAAGTGGGGTTACAGTGCGGCGTACAAAGCAACGCAAGTTTCCCCTTTCCGGGAGGAACGACTTGCCGAGGGCTGGATGTCTCTCCTTCGGATTTGATAACCCCGCAGCGCGAATACTGGCATTGCAGGGATTCGGACGGTGAAAGCAGAGAATACTACTTTTCGGACGGGACGGGCAGGCTGGAAGTGATCAGGTTGACTGTCCCTACTCGTGACGGAAATACCGCCGACCTTGCCGGCGCGATTTTCAACTTCCGCTGGTCTCTCGATACGGAAACCTGCAGTCTGTGGGCCCGGTTCGACCAAAGCTTTTGCGGCGTCAGCGTCGAAGGCCAGATAACAGATATTTCCGCCAACTCATATACGACTGAGACGGCAGACCCTAACAATCTGAGCAACATTGATTCTTCCACTTGCCAACGGAGACGGTCAACTTCGTCCGACTCTCCTGCGACCGCGGAAAGAACCGTAAGAGCGGAAGTGCCCGACGACAATCCAGACGCTTCCGGTAGCGGCATTTTGTCCTTGGCAATATCCGTGTTGTCCGGCAGTTTCGGGGTTGAATGACGTGATTTCGCGAGTCGGGAAATTTCCGTCCCCGTCCCCCTCCTCCTGAAAAAGCAAAGAGTGTGCAACAAGCAAAGTATTTCAGGGACATGGATAGCTTCTGATGGATATCACTTCTCCGCCTTGTATTTTTTGTTTTCCCTCACCGCAAAATATCCAGAGTCCCTGTTAGTTATGGTTGAGAATTTCCACAGGCGCATCTGGCCTATTTCTTCAGCACAGTCCAGCGGCCTAGTTTTATATTCATGACCGCACCCGCTCCACCGTCCGAACGGAAAGAAATAAATTATCCGCACCGGCTCTTCGCCCGAGCGCACCCTGGCGGATGCCGCAGCTGTCCACTCCTCCCGGGTAGTCGTGGTCTCGTCGTAGACGAAAACATCTACCGCAACCTGACCGTCACTGGCGGTCGTGAGAACGTGCCAGACATCCTCGACCTCGGGCGTTCCGACTTCGGGCGGCAGGCAGCCGACCAGTAGAAAGGCCAGCGTTACCGCCAAGCTTTTTATTTTCCAGCAACCGATCATATGCCAAGTATACCTCCTATGCATATCCAAGAAACTCGACGGGCCCGCGCGAGTCCCATTGCAAGCGTGACGGGTGCCATGGATGGCCGTTTTTTGTGATTTTCAGCGCCCGCAGATTGTCGTGACGGCCACTCACGTCTCTCGCCCTCCACTCCAACCTGCTATCAATCGCTCCCCAAGCGGCGTCCGTCATGTCGCAGGTCTTCACGTATTTGTCTATGTAATGGTCGTTGCGGGGGCCGATCTTGTCCTGCGGGGCTTGAAGCAACACGCTCCTTTCCCTGTTTCTCCAAGCAAACAAATTCACAATGTAAAGATCACCACATCCCCAATCCCGGGCGAAACCCATACAACGCCTGACCGTTCGGTCGTCATTTACATCGTCCGCCGTGGAAGGATTAAGGCAGATAAAGCAGAGGGATTTTTCGCTCCCGTACGCAATTTTCCGGTACAGAACATATCTGTACTTTCCGCACTCGCTTATTATCGCGTCTCCGTACTTTCTCGGAAACTCACGAACCATGCCGTATGGAAAGAAAGGCCGTGTAGACGAAACCGAACTGCATCAGCAGAAGAAAAGGCACCCACACGAAAAAGCCCAGGTACGCTACGTACGCGAGCTGGAACGTGAAGAAAACCCCCAGAGCGGCCTCGAGAAACGTCGTGACTCCCCGGGAGGATACGTAGGCCGACGCCCGCCACCCGTCCTTTCTGCCGACCACGGCGTACTTGGGAGTCCGCACGAATCCCGACACTCTCCCGAAAACGGCCTCCAGAACCGCCTTGGCGTTGTTCACCGCGATGCCCGCCCCGACTCCCAGGGCGACGGGTATGTACCCGTAGGGTTTCGCCGAACGGCCGGCGCCCGCCTCGCTCACCGCCAGGGCGTAGAACCTTATTATGGCGAAGGTGCCCGCGGCGACGGCCGTGACGCTAGCGATGAAAAAGTCGTTGAGCCACAGGCGCTCCCAGAAAAAATTCATGGGCAGAACGAGAATTATCGTCGCCAGCAGAAACAGGTAGCTGAAGTTCCCCAGCAGGTGAAACGCGCTCTCGACCTTCACCCTGATGGGAATGTCCCCGCGCCCGAGCAGGGAGAGAAGCAGCTTGCCCGCCGTCTGGATTCCTCCCTTCACCCACCTGTGCTGCTGTATCTTGAACGCGTTCATGTCCACGGGAAGCTCCGCGTCCGATACCACCTCCGGCAGGTAGACCGCCTTCCATCCGTTCATCTGGACCCTGTAGGAGAGGTCAAGGTCTTCTGTGAGCGTGTCGTGCTGCCACCCTCCCGATTCCTCTATGCACTTTTTCCTGATCACCCCGGCGGTGCCGTTGAAGTTGAGAAACAGGCCGTTCGAGCAGCGGGCGGTCTGCTCGACCACGAAGTGGCCGTCGAGAAGCACCGCCTGGGCTCTCGTGAGAAGGGAGTAGTCGCGGTTTATGTGTCCCCACCTGGTCTGCACTATCCCGACTTCGGGGTCGGAGAAGCTGTGCACCGTCTTTCTGAGAAAGTCCGGCGGAGGGACGAAGTCCGCGTCGAAAATCGCGAGAAGCTCTCCCCGCGCGCGGGCGAGTCCCGCGGCCAGCGCCCCAGCCTTGTAGCCCTCCCTGTCGGACCGGGTCAGGTGCTTCGCGTCGAACCCTCTTTCCCTCTGCTCGGAGACGCACTCGGCAGCTATCTGCCTCGTCTCGTCGGTCGAGTCGTCGAGAACCTGTATTTCAAGAAGCTCCCGCGGGTAGTCGAGCGCGCAGACGGCCTCTATCAGCCTGCGGGCGACGTACCTCTCGTTGTAGATAGGAAGCTGCACGGTGACGGCGGGAAGTTCGGAGAGCCTGTCCCCCGGCGCGCCGGGGCGTCTTTTCGCCTTCTTGTACAGGTGGACCAGGTAGTAGCGGTGAAGACCGAACACGCAGAGAAAGAAGGAAGATACGACGTAAAGCGAGGTGAAAAAATACCTGAAGAACTCAAACACCCTGGCAACCCCTTTCGCCTTTCATGGAAAATCGCGGGAGCCCGCGGCCGAAACTCCGCCTAAGGGCGGAACTTCGCTATCCTCTCGGCCGCCTCCTCTATCCTCTTCGTGTCGAACGTGACCGAAACCCGCGCGTATCCCTCTCCGTGCTCCCCGAAGCCGTTTCCGGGAGTGACCACGACGGCGGCTTCGTTGAGCATCCTAGAGGAGAACTCCGAAGACGTCATCCCCTCCGGAACCTCGAACCACACGTAGAAGGTGGCCTCGGGCTTCGTGTACGCTATCCCCGCCTCGTCGAGACCCCGGCAGAATATGTCGAGCCTCTCCCCGTAGATCTCCTTTCTCTCCTCTAGCCCCAGGGAGTGGTTCCGAAGAGCGGTTATGCCCGCCTCCTGCACCGCCTGGAAAATGCCAGAGTCGATGTTGGTCTTCACCTTGCCGAGACCCGCCACGGCCCTCTCGTTTCCCGCGGCGAACGCCACGCGCCACCCGGTCATGCTGAAGGTCTTCGAGAGAGAGTGGAACTCGAGCCCCACGTCCGCGGCGCCCGGGATTTCGAGGAAGCTCATGGGACTTTTTCCCCCGAACGCTATCTCGGTGTACGCGGCGTCGTGGCAGACCAGAACGTCGTTTTTCCGGGCGAAGTCCGCGACCTCCGCGAAGAAGCTCCCGTCCGCCAGAACCGTGGTCGGATTGTTCGGATAGTTCACGAACATGATCGCCGCCCGCTCAAGCACGTCTTCGGGAATCGCGTCGAGGTCGGGAAGAAAGCCGTTTTCCTTGAGAAGGGGCATGGCGTGGGGAACTCCCCCGGCGAAGGTGGTGGAAACGGGATAAACCGGATAGCCGGGGTCGGGAACCAGCGCCACGTCGCCGGGGTCGAGAAACGCGAGCGGAGCGTGCGCTATTCCTTCCTTCGAGCCTATGAGCGCCACGACCTGGCTCGCGGGGTCTAGAGAGACTCCGAATCTCTGCGCGTACCACTCGGCCGCGGCTTCCCGAAAAGACGGCGTTCCCACGTAGGAGGGATAGCGGTGGTTCCCCGGATCGCCGGCCGCGGACCGAAGCGCCTCCACTATGTGGCCGGGCGTCGGTATGTCGGGGTCTCCGACCCCGAGGTCGATCACGTCCACGCCCTTTTCGATCATCTCGTTCTTTTTTCTGTCTATCTCGGCGAACAGGTAAGGAGGCAACTGCTCTATTCTCTTGGCCCACTTCACGTTCATGGAAAGACCTCCCCGGGAAAGCCCGTTTCGGCAGGGAGCTAGACTAACTTAAAGGGGCGGGGTCGGCAAGCCGGGCGCGGGGAGCTTAACAACGCCGGAAAAAAAGATTACACTGCTTCGCGGCCCGGGGGGAACGGCAGCGGGGATGAAGATACTATACGCCATACAGGGAACCGGAAACGGCCACATAAGCCGCTCGCGGGACGTGATAGGCGAGCTTCGCTCGAGCACGGAAGTCGACATACTGGTGAGCGAGAGCCAGCACGAGATAGATCTCGGCTTCGAGACCAGGTACAAGCTCAAGGGCCTGGGGTTCATATTCGGAAAAAACGGCGGAATCGACTACTACAAGTCCCTCAAGAAGGCCAGGTTCGACAGGCTGCTCGCCGACGTGCACGAGCTTCCCGTCCAGGACTACGACATGGTGGTGAGCGATTTCGAGCCCGTGTCGTCCTGGGCGTGCCGCCTCAAGAAAAGGCCCTGCGTCTCTCTCTCCCACCAGACGTCGTTCGCCTCCCCCCTGACCCCCAGGCCCGAGAAGCCCAACAAGGTCATGGAGTTCATAATAAAGTGGTACGCCCCCGTGTGCATCCCCCTGGGGCTTCACTTCAGGGAGTACGACGACTTCATAAAGACCCCGATAATAAGGAAGGAGCTTCGCAACCGCGAGGTGCGCGCCGGGGAGCACTACACGGTCTACCTTCCCAGCTTCGACGAGAAGAAGCTGCTCGGACAGCTCAGGAAGATAGACGCCAGGTGGGAGATATTCTCCAAGCACTACAGGGGGGAGCCCTACTCGGACGGAAACGTGACGATAAGTCCCGTGAGCCACGACGGATTCATAGAAAGCTTCGCCCGAAGCGCGGGGATCGTCACCAACGCGGGCTTCGAGACACCTTCCGAGGCCCTGTTTCTGGGAAAGAAGATACTGGCCGTTCCCATGAAGGGCCAGTACGAGCAGGAGTGCAACGCCTGCGCCCTGGAACATATGGGCTTTCCCGTGCTCCACGGGGTGGACGGAACCTTCCGGCGCGTGGTGGAGGACTGGCTGGATATTCCCGCGCCGGGGCGCGAGGACTTCAGGGACGTCGTTCCCGAGGTGGCGGAGATCATTCTGGAGTACGCCGAGAGGTACGGGGGAGGAAAGGAGTTCGACCACCCGGGAGGGTCGCCCATCGCCGACGCCGAGAAAAAGGGAATGCTCGACCTCCTGGGATGATGCCGCGCGGTTCGCCCGTCAGAAAACCAGGAATCCGAAAATCGCCGCGCCTAGCGAAAAGCCCGCGAGCGTCTGGAGCGGGGTGTGGCGCCCGAGCCTTATCCTCGACCACGCGACCAGAAAGGCCAGGGCCAGGAGAACGAGAACCAGGCTGTCGTGGTAGCCGAAAGCCACGGCCGAGAGCCCTCCCATGGCCGCGCAGTGGCCGCTCACCTTCCAGTAAAGGGAGATCAGCGTGACGAATCCCAGCGCCACCAGTCCCGAAAACCCCATCATGACCAGCGCGTCGGGTCCCCCGGAGAACCTGTAGAGAAGCATCGCGAACAGCGTGTATAGGAAAACGACGCAGAGAGGCCGCACCCTCTCCCCCCTCACGCTCATGTGAAAGTCCGTCACCTCCCCCCTTCTCATCAGATACAGTATGTACGCCGTCGGGGGAAGGACGAAAAGGAGCATGAAGTAGAACGTCCAGAGAAACATGGACGGACGGTCGACCGAGGAGGAGCAGAGAATCACCCCGTAGAAGACGGTGAGGGCGGGGGAAAAGAGCGTCGAGACGAAATTCGCCGCAACCGTCGCGCGGCCCGTGTCCCCGCGCTCCGGAAAGGAAACCTTCTGCGTGACGTCGTTGTTGCCCAGCATTGCGAAGCCGTGGATTTCCGCTTCGAGCGGAAAGTCCCCGAACCTAATTATACAGGATAAAAACGGGACGGGGCAGGGAACCCGGGAAAAAACCGCTCCCGCCGCCGCGCCTAAACCCCTCTTTCGCGAAACCCCGACGGATTCCCGAACTTTCTCCCGCCAGCCGGGGGAGTTTCGGAAACCGCGAAACTGCCTGTATAATAACGCCGCCATGAACGTTTTCGCAAACAGCTTCACGGAGAGCCGCGCGGGGGCGGCGGCGGCCGTTCTCTGCGCCGCGGGAGCCCTGCTTTCGGCCTACCTGTCGGCCACCTGGCTTCTTTCCTCCGAAACGTCCTTCTGCCTTACGGGAGAGTCCTGCGACGCGGTGAGGGAGAGCAGGTACTCCAGCATCGGGGGAGTTCCGGTCGCCGTGCTGGGAGTCCTGGGGTACCTGTCCATGCTCGCGGCGGTCTTCTCCCCGCTTTCCAGGAGAAGGAAGTGGAACCTTCTTTTCTTCCTCTCGGTCGCCGCGGTCTCCTTTTCCGCCTACCTGACGTACCTCGAGTTTTTCGTGATAGGGGCGGCATGCTCCTACTGCCTCGCGTCGGCCGCCATGGCCGTCGCGGTTCTGGCGCTGGTCGCGATCCGAAGGGGGGAGATGGCCCCCGCGTCCTCGGCGGGAAAGACTCTGGCCGCCGCCGCGGTTCTTTTCGCGCTGGTGTTCGCGGCGGCGTACTCGGTTCACTCCCCTTCGCCCCGGGAGGAAGCCGCGCTCGCGAGATCCGACGCCTACCAGACAAGCCTCGCCGGATGGCTTTCGGACCGCGGGGCGACGATGTACGGATCCTTCAGGTGCTCTCACTGCATGACCCAGAAGGAGCTTTTCGGAAAGGCGTTCGGCCTGGTGCCCTACGTCGAATGCTCCCGGGACGGACCCGGGGCGGACCCGGAACTCTGCAGGTCCAAGGGCATAAGGAGCTACCCGACGTGGGAAATCGACGGCAACTTCTACGTGGGAGTGCTGCCCCTCGAGCGGCTGGACAGGATCACGGGGTATTCGGAAGAATGAGGCCGCGCGCGTCGCGGGGGCGGGGAAAAACGACACTTCGCTTGAGAAATCGCGCGGAACTGTTGATATTTTATGAAACTTTGTTGTATAATGGACGGGATCAGCTTTTCGCGGTACCGCGAAGAGGGGGGATGAGACGATGAAAAAAAGAAACGACGCGGTGCGTTTTTTCTTCTCCTGCGACCGCTCCGGCCGGACGAGGTCGGTCAGTCTGGGGAGAAACTTCTTCAAGGCACTTTACGTTTCGCTCGCGATTCTCGCCGTCGCCGGGACGGCTTCCTTTTACCTTTCCTACAAGTTCTACGGCGACTCCCAGACCGTCAGGGCGCAGAAGGAGCTCGAGCTCAGCCTGCTGCTCAACGCCACGGGCATGTCCTCGCAGGCCCTCGTCGACGAGAACCTCGGGGAGAGGTTCGTGCAGAGGCTCGTGCAGATAGAGAAGAAGCTTCTTTCCATGGAAAGGATTCTCTCCAAGAAGGGGCTCGAGGAAAAGCTCTCCATGGGGGGAAGGGGACCGGGAGGGGAAAACCTCGACCTCGGGTACTTCGACGCCATGGAGAAGGACATAGACAAGTTGAGCGGGGCTCTCAGGGCGGTTCCGATAGGAAAGCCGTCTTCGGGAGCGATGACCTCGCGCTTCGGCTACAGGAAGTCGCCGTTTTCGGGCAAGGTGGAGTTTCACGGGGGGATAGACTTTCGGGGAACCACCGGAGACAGCGTCACGGCGACCGCCGACGGCACGGTCGAGAAGGCCGAGTGGGTGGGCGGATACGGAAGAACGGTGGTCCTCAGGCACAAGAAGGGCTACAAGACGCTCTACGCGCACCTTTCGAAAATAAACGTGACCAGGGGACAGAAAGTCGCCGTCGGAGACATAATAGGCCGGGTCGGGTCGTCCGGCCGTTCCACGGGACCGCATCTTCATTACGAGATAACGAGGTACGGCAAGAGGCTCAACCCGAAAAGATACGTGTCTCCGAAGTAGGGAGAGCGGCATGTACTCGAACAGGAAGAAAAAAAACGGCGGAGACTCGGGAACGATTCTCGGAGAGGGCTCGCGTCTGGAGGGAATCCTTTCCTGCGGGGAGTTTCTCAAGGTCGAGGGAACCGTCAAGGGAGAAGTAACGGTCGACCGCCAGCTCGTCGTCGGCCCCGAGGGCAGGATCGAGGGCGAGATAAAGACCGAGCACCTGATCGTCTTCGGAGAGATCGAGGGGAAGATAAACTCCGACACCGCGGAGATAAAGAGCACGGGGAAAATCCTCGGAGAGCTCACCACCGGGGTTCTGGTCACCGAGCCCGGGGGCATCCTCAAGGGCAACTGCCAGATGAAAAAGCCCGGAGGGGACTCCGAATCCGAGACCCGGGGCGACGCGCCCTTCGCTTCCTCCGCCGGAGAGAACGGCGGCTGAAACCCGGGCGGTCAGTGCCCGTGGTGTCCGTGCCCGCCGCCGGAAGCGGCGGACCTCCTGACGGGAGCCGTCACCGCGATTTCCCCGCCCTTGGAGAACCTGAGCACCAGAACGGCCCGCGCGCCGATGTCGTCGCGGACGCCTTCCAGCATGAGATGCAGTCCCCCCGGCTCCAGGACGGCGGCTTTTCCCGCGGGAATCCGAAGAGAGGGCATCTCCTTCATGCCGACGACGTCGGAACCCGCCTCGCGCACGGTCGAGTGTATGGAGACTTTCCGGGAACATCCGCAGGAGACTTCCTCGAGTACGTCGTCTCCGCCCGCCGCGTTCTCTATCGTCATGTAGGCCGCCGTCGCGGCCGCCCCGGGAGGAAACGCCCTTATCCACGCCCCGGAAACCGAGATTCCCCCCTCGCCCCGCGAAGCGCCGGGGACGGCGAGAGCGCAGAGAAAGAGGCAGACCGCGAGCGGGATTTTACGGGAAGCGGCCACGGCGTCAGAGAAGACGCCTCACGTCGTCGGCCATTTTCGCGGGGTCGAGCTTTTCCCTGGGATACTTGAGGATCATCTTCCCCCTGCGGTCTATGAGGAAAACCGAGGAGGAATGCCTCATCAGGTAGTCGGTTTCGGACTTCTCCGCCTCCCTGGAGTAAAAGACTCCGTAGGCCCCGGCCGTCTCCCTTATCCGCTCCTCCGGGCCGGTGAGCCCGACCATCTCCCCGTGAAAAAACGGCATGAAGCCGCCCAGGCGCTCGACCGTGTCCCTTCGCGGGTCGACCGTTATGAAAACGACCCGCGCCCGCCCGCTTCTTTCGCCCAGAAGGTCGAGCATGCTCCCCAGCGCTCCCAGGGTGGAGGGACACACGTCGGGACAGTTGGTGAACCCGAAGTTCAGCAGAACCACCTCGCCCCGGTGGTCCGAAAGGCGAAACTCGCGGCCCCCGTGGTCGGTCAGGGAAAAATCGGGAGCGGGTCTTCGAAACTCGTCCCCGTGGAACTCCTCCCGGAGCAGAAACTTCCCGACGGCGGCCCACGCGGCCGCTATCAGGACGACGGGTATCAGGAACGCTGCGGCTCGCTTCATCTCAACGGTCTGCGGGAATCCGCGGCGCATCGGAAAAACGGGGACCTCCCCGCGGCCCGCGGGAAAAACCATACACGAAGAGAGAGCCGGAGACAAAAAAGAGAGCGTCCCAGGGGGGACCAGGACGCTCTCGCTAAAAAAGGAGGATGAAGGATGAGTGTTGGCTGCTGTGTCCAACAGCAGTACAAAATATAAGTGATTTACTTAAACTGTCAAGGAAAAATTAAAAGAAATTTAAAAAAGGGCGAAAAAAAGCGGGCCGGACGCCTTCGGCGCGCGGCCCGCTCGCTGCGTTTTCGGGAAGAACCCGGCGCGGGGGACTTCTACATCATGCCTCCCATGCCTCCCATCGGTCCGCCCGCGGGCATTCCACCGCCCGCCGGCTCCTCCTTGGGCAGGTCGACCACGAGCGCTTCGGTGGTGAGCAGGAGCCCGGCGACGCTGGCCGCGTTCTGCATCGCGGTTCTCGTCACCTTGGCGGGATCGAGAATCCCGGCCTTTATGAGGTCCCTGTACTCGAGCGTGGCGGCGTCGAAGCCGTTCGAACCCTTCTGGTTCCTCACGCTCTCGACCACTATGGAGCCGTCCCATCCGGCGTTGGACGCTATTCCGCGAAGCGGCTCCTCGAGAGCCCTCTTCACGATGTTGACTCCCGCCTGCTCCTCGGAATCCGCCCCGCCGAACTTCTCCACGGCGCCGACGGCCCTTATGAACGCGACGCCTCCGCCGGGAACTATTCCCTCCTCGACGGCGGCCCGCGTGGCGTTGAGCGCGTCCTCCACCCGGTCCTTCTTCTCCTTCATCTCGGTTTCGGTGGCGGCGCCGACCCTGATCACGGCGACTCCCCCGGCGAGCTTGGCGAGCCGCTCCTGGAGCTTCTCCCTGTCGTACTCGCCGCTCGCGGACTCTATCTGGCCCTTGATCTGGTTTATCCTGCCCGCTATGGCCGCCTTGGTGCCGGAACCTCCCACAACCGTGGTGTCGTCCCTGTCTATGACCACCCTCTTGGCCTTGCCGAGGTCGGCCGTCTTGGCGTTCTCAAGCTTCATGCCGGCTTCCTCGGATATGACCTGTCCGCCGGTGAGAACCGCTATGTCCTCTATCATGGCCTTCCTCCTGTCGCCGAAGCCCGGGGCCTTTATGGCCGCGACCTTGAGCGTTCCCCTGATCTTGTTGACCACCAGCGTGGCCAGCGCCTCTCCCTCCACGTCCTCGGCTATTATGAGAAGGGGCTTGGTGCTTCTGGCCACTTCCTCGAGCAGCGGAAGCAGGTCCTTCATGTTCGATATCTTCTTGTCGAAAAGAAGAATGAGCGGGTCTTCGAGCTCCACGGTCATCTTCTCGGGCTCGGTGACGAAGTAGGGAGAGAGGTAGCCCCTGTCGAACTGCATTCCCTCGACCACGTCGAGCTCCGTATCGAGACTCCTTCCCTCTTCGACGGTTATCACCCCGTCCTTTCCGACCTTCTCCATCGCGTCGGCTATTATGTTTCCGACGTTGGCGTCCCCGTTGGCCGAAACCGTGGCCACCTGGGCTATCTCCATGCGGCCCTTCACCTGCTTGCTGAGCTTCCTTATGCTGCCGGTGACGACCTCGACGGACTTGTCTATCCCTCTTTTGAGCTTCATGGGGTCGTGTCCCGCGGCGACGAGCTTTATCCCTTCCCTGAATATCGCCTGGGCGAGTATGGTGGCGGTCGTGGTTCCGTCTCCCGCGACGTCGCTCGTCTTCGAGGCGACCTCCTTCACCATCTGGGCTCCCATGTTCTCGAACTTGTCCTCTATCTCTATTTCCTTGGCGACCGAAACCCCGTCCTTGGTCACGACGGGAGCGCCGAACGTCTTCTCTATGAGCACGTTGCGGCCCCTGGGACCCAGCGTCGCCTTCACCGCCGAGGAGAGCTTGTTCACCCCGCACAGTATCTTTTCCCTAGCTTCCGTGTCGAATAACAGATCCTTTGCCATCTCGATGATTCCTCCTTTGTTAGTCTACTACGGCCAGTATTTCGCTCTCGCTGAGTATGAGGTAGTCCTCTCCGCCGAGCGAAACCTCGCTTCCGCTGTACTTCCCGAATATGACCCTGTCGCCCTTCTTGACGTCTAGGGGAATCACGTCCCCGCTTTCGAGAATCTTTCCCTTGCCCACGGCGACGACCTCCGCCTGCTGCGGCTTTTCGGCCGCGGTGTCGGGAATTATGATCCCTCCCTCCGTCGTCTCGGACAGGTCCAGCCGCTTTATCAGGACCTTGTCGTGTAACGGTCTTATCTTCATCTCAATACCTCCTCCGTATGAAATATAGGTCTTGTCAGGATTTTTTTGGCACTTCCCACATCCGAGTGCCAGCTATAAGGTAAGCACGTTTGGCGGACTGTCAAGGGACGGGCGGAAAAAAACCGCCCGGACGCGCCGCCGCGCTCACCCTCCGGCCTCCCGAAGCCTGTCGCGAAGCTCGATCAGCTTCTCGAGCGCCTCCATGGGGGTCATGCTCATGGGGTCGAGGGCGGAGAGCTCCTCCGCCACCAGTCCCGCGGCCCCGGCCGCCGGGGAGTCTCCCCCCTCGGGCTCCCTGTCGAAAAGAAACAGCTGCTCGCCGAGAATGGAGTCCGAGAGGCTCTCCTTGAGCTTCTCGAGGGAGAAAAGAACCTTTCTCGCGGAGGCGAGAACCTCGGCGGGAACTCCCGCCAGGCGCGCCACCTGTATCCCGTAGCTGTGGCTGGTCGCCCCGGGGACCAGCTTGCGCAGAAACGCTATCTCCCCGTCCCGCTCCTTCACCATGACGTTGCAGTTCTCTATTCCGGGCTTCACGTCGGCGAGCTTGGCGAGCTCGTGGTAGTGGGTGGCGAAAAGCGTCATGGGGCCCAGGTCGTAGAGATGCTCCGAGACCGCCCACGCTATGCTCATTCCGTCGAACGTGCTGGTGCCCCTTCCGATCTCGTCCAGAACGACCAGGCTTCTCTCCGTGGCGTTTCGCAGGATGTGGGCCGTCTCCACCATCTCCACCATGAAGGTCGACTGGCCCCTGGTGAGCCTGTCGGCGGCTCCCACCCGGGAGAATATGCGGTCCACGATTCCGACCCGGGCGCTTCGGGCGGGGACGAAGCTTCCCATCTGGGCCATGAGGGAGACCAGCGCCGCCTGCCTTATGAGCGTGGACTTGCCCGACATGTTGGGACCCGTTATGACGAGAAACCGCGTTCCGCCCGCGTCGAGCGAGACGTCGTTGGGAACGAATCCCGCCTCGAGGCTCATTCTCTCCACCACGGGGTGGCGGCAGTCGCGAAGCTCCATGACGGAACGGGAGACGATCTCGGGCCGGCAGTAGCCGTACCTCTCGGCGGTCTCGGCGAAGGAGCACAGAACGTCGGCCCCGGCGACCGCCGCGGCGGTCTTCCTTATCCGCTCCGCCTCGGCCGCGGCCCGCGCGCGCACCCGCTCGAACAGGACGGCCTCGAGCTCGGATATCTTCTCCCCCGCGGTCATTATCTTCTCCTCGTACTCCTTGAGCTCGGGGGAGACGAACCGCTCGCTTCCCGTAAGCGTCTGCCTCCTCGCGTAGTCGTCGGGAACCAGGTCGAGCCTGGACCTCGTGACGTCTATGTAGTAGCCGAACACCCTGTTGTAGCCGATCTTGAGGTTGGTTATCCCCGTCCTCTCCCTTTCCCTGGTCTCGAGCTCGGATATCCATTTCCTGCCCTCGCTCTGGATTTTCCGAAGGGCGTCGAGCTCGGGGTCGAAACCCGTCCTGATCACGTTCCCCTCGCGGGCGAAGACCGGGGGGTCGTCGACTATCGCCCCGAGGAGAAAGTCCCGAAGGTCGCGGAAGTCGTCCATGCTCTCGCGAAGCGACCGGAGACCGGGAGAGGAGAAGCTCTCCATGGCGGCGCGGATTCCCTCCACGCGGAAGGAGGAGTCGCGAAGCGAGGCGAGGTCCCTAGGCCGCGCCGAAGCCGTCTGCACCCTGCGGACGCTTCTCTCCAGGTCCCCGATCTCTCCCAGAAGCCCCGCCATCTCCCGTCTCTCCGAGGACCTCTCGAGCAGCTCCCCGACGCTTTGCTGCCTCCGGGCTATCTCCCCGGCGTCGAGCAGCGGGTAGTTCATCCACTTCCTCACGAGGCGGGCGCCCATGGGAGAGCGGGTCTCGTCCATCACCCACAGAAGGGAATGCTTCTCCGACCCCTCGGCCGAGAGCTGAAGCTCGAGGTTTCTCTTCGTCCACTCGTCCACCTTCATGTAGTCGACGACGTCGTAGTACCTGGGAACCTCCATGCGGGGCATGAAGTCCATCTGCGTTTCCCGAAGGTAGTCGAAAAGCACCCCGCAGGCCACGACGCACCCCGGGCGCTCCTCGATGCCGAAGGCCTCGAGGGTCGCCACCCCGAGACCGTCGGCGAGCGTCTCCCTGGACCTCGAAAGCTCCCACTTCCACGAATCCACCTTCGTCGCGAGCGTCCTGGGGCGGGCGGCGAGAAAGGACGAGAGCCACTGGGTCTCCGCGTCGGAGTCCCCGACGAGAATCTCCCTGGGGTCCAGGTGGGCCAGCTCCGAGAGCAGGTCCTCCCGCGAGCCGAAGGAGGAAACGCGGAACTCTCCCGTGGATATGTCGCAGAAGGAGAGGGCGAATCCCGACTCCTCGGCGAAGACGCACGCCAGATAGTTGTTGCTTTTCGCCTCGAGGTTCTCCGAGTCGAGAATCACTCCAGGGGTGAGCACCCTCACCACCTTTCTCTCGACAAGCCCCCTGGTCTCCTTCGGGTCCCCGACCTGCTCGCAGACGGCCACCTTCTTTCCGCTCGCCAGAAGCTTCGCCATGTAGGACTCGGCGCTGTGGAAGGGAAAGCCGCACAGCGGCACGGGGTTTTTCTTGGAACGGTCCCTCGCCGTGAGGGCTATTCCCAGTATCTCCGACGCGGTTTTCGCGTCGTCGTAGAACATCTCGTAGAAGTCTCCCAGCCTGAAAAGCAGCACCGCGTCGGGATATTCCTTCTTTATCCCCAGATACTGGCTCATCAGCGGCGTACGGGAAGCCATGAAAGAATTATACCGAATTTGCGGCCCGCGTTAGAACCCCCGCGCCGCGTCCGTTATAATTACGCGGGCGGGAGCGCGGAGATGGAAGACGACGAGAGGAAAAAAAGAGGCGGCCGGGGCGTCACGGTCAGGGTGAACGTGCCCGGGGGCGGGGGGCTCACCGTGCGGCTCGGCGGAAAATCCGCGAAGAAGCCCGCCGAGGCGGAACGGCCCCCGGAAAGCGCGACGGAGAAAAGGTCGAGGTTCCACGTCGGGCAGGTGGTGCGCCACAGCAAGTTCTTCTACAGGGGAGTCGTGGTGAACGTCGATCCCGTCTTTTCGGGAACGGAGAAGTGGTACGACGAGGTCGCCCGCTCGCGGCCGCCGCGGGACAGGCCCTGGTACCACGTGATAGCCGAGGAATCCCCGGCGATAAGGTACGTGGCCGAGAGACACCTCGAGGCCGACGCCACGAAGGAGCCCGTGAGAAACCCCCTGGTGAACGAATTCTTCTCGGGATTCAGCGAAGGGGTCTACCTTCCGAAAAGGCTTCTCAACTGAAGGTCAGATCCCCTTGAACGGGGGCTTTCGGCGGGGATGCTCCTTTCTCCAGCGAAGCCTGTTCAGGGCGTTTACGAAAGCCTTGGCCGCCGCCACGGAAATGTCCGTGTCCAGACCCTGGCCCTGCGACACCGTCCCGTCGTCGGAAATCCTCACGGTGACCTCTCCCTGGGCGTCGGTTCCGCCCGTTATGGAGGAGACGGAGAAGTTCTCGAGCCTGGGGTCGAGTCCCGCGGCCTTCTTCACCGCCCTGAATATGGCGTCCACGGGTCCGGCTCCGGTCTCCGAAACGGTGGTTTCCTCCCCGCCCGCCTCGATCGAGACGGTGGCCCGGGGGGAGACGTCCGTTCCGCCCGAGTAGCTCGCCGAGAGAAAGACGTAGTGGTCGGAGGATTTCAGAAACTCCTGGTTTATGAGCGCCTCTATGTCCTCGTCGAAAACGTACTTCTTCTTGTCCGCGAGCGCCTTGAACTTCTCGAAGGAGCTTTCGAAGACGTCCTTTTCCAGGAAGTAGCCGTATTCCTCGAGCCTGTCGCGGAAGGCGTGGCGGCCCGAGTGCTTTCCGAGCACTATGCTGTTGGAGGGGATTCCCACTTCCTGGGGAGTCATTATCTCGTAGGTGATGCTCTCCTTGAGGACCCCGTCCTGGTGAATGCCCGCCTCGTGGGCGAAGGCGTTGGCTCCCACCACCGCCTTGTTCGGCTGGACGTTCACGCCCGTGACCTGGGAGACGAGCCTGCTCGCGGGATATATCTGGGCGGTGTTCACCCCGAAGCCGTAGGGTTTCCTGTCGCTTCTCACCCGAAGGCCCATCACTATTTCCTCGAGCGACGCGTTTCCCGCCCTCTCGCCGAGGCCGTTGACGGTGCACTCGACCTGCCTCGCTCCCTCGCTTATCGCGGCGTGGGAGTTGGCGACGGCGAGGCCGAGGTCGTTGTGGCAGTGGACGCTCAGCACGGCGCGGTCGAGGTTGGGAACGTTTTTCACCAGCGCGCGGATTATCTCGGCGAACTCCTCGGGAATCGTGTAGCCCACGGTGTCGGGAATGTTTATGGTGGAGGCTCCGGAGCGCACGGCCGTGTCCACCGCCCGGCACAGATAGTCGATGTCGGTTCTCGTCGCGTCCTCGCAGGAGAACTCGACGTTGTCGGTGTAGGCCCTGGCGTGCTTCACCGCCGCGCTTATCATCTCGAGGACCTCGTCCCTGGTCTTTCTGAGCTTGTGTCTGAGGTGTATGTCGGAGGTGGCTATGAAGGTGTGTATCCTCGGGCTCTCGGAGTGGCGCACCGCCTCCCAGCCCCTGTCTATGTCCTTGAAGTTCGCCCGGCAGAGCCCGGCTATTTGGCAGTTCTTTATCTCCCGGGCTATCTTCTTCACCGACCGGAAGTCCTCTTCGGACGATATGGGAAAGCCCGCCTCTATTATGTCGACTCCCAGGCGCTCGAGCTGGCGGGCGACGCGAAGCTTCTCCGCCGACGTCATGCTGCAGCCCGGGGCCTGCTCGCCGTCGCGAAGCGTCGTGTCGAATATGTGCACGTAGTCTCTGGCCATCGCCGAAAACCTCTTTATTTCTCCCCGCTTCCCCGCGAAAGCAGGTATTTACACGCGGCGCGGGGGCTTGTCAAAGCGTCTCACCGCGAATCCGCGTGACCCAGGTCCCTGCCCGGACACGCGGCGTCCCGGACGGCTCTTTTGAGCTCCTTCACGTCCGGAAACCTGCCCGTCTCCGCGCGCGACCAGACGAGCGCTCCTCCCGCCCTCACCTCGAACACTCCCCCGTCCGAGGGAACGAGAGCGACTCCGCCTATGTCCTCCCCGAAAGTCGCCAGAAGCTCCTGGGCCATCCAGGCGGAGCGGGCAAGCCACCCGCACTTCGCGCAGTATCTTATCTCCACCATCCCGATTCCTCCGCCCCGTTTGATTGCGGGGGACAAAGATGATACCCTAGAAGGCTAAAGGAACTTTTCCCAAAATCAACCGGTTTTGGCGAAGGAGGAACGCAGGAACATGAAAAACTCCGTTTTCACCGTCGCGGTTTCGGCGGCCCTGCTTGCGGCGGTCGCGCTTTTTCTGCCGCCCGAGCGGGCGATGGCGGCCGACGCCGCCAAGGGAAAGCAGGTCTACGACACCTACTGCGCTCTCTGTCACGGTCCGACAGGGAAGGGCGACGGGCCGGGAGCGGCCGCCCTCGACCCCAAGCCGAGAGACCTCTCGAGCGCGGAGATCATGCAGGGCAAAACCGACGAGAGTCTGGTGAACGTCATAGCCAACGGCGGGGCCGCCGGCGGACTTTCGGCCGCCATGCCTCCCTGGAACGGGGTGATCAGCGCCGAGGACATACAGAACGTGGTGGCCCACATAAGGCAGAACCTCTGCGAGTGCCGGTACAAGAAATAGGAACAGCACAAACAGCTCTAAAGAAAGATGCGGTTTGGCCCTCGCCGGACCAAACGCGGAGACAAATTGAGGTTGGGTGCCTTGCGTTGATCACATGATCCGAATCCCGTCGCTTTAACCTTCTCCCTTAACATGCTTCGTAAAGATTTGGAGTCCGGTTACATCTACAAAATGCTTGGGATTGTGAGTCACCAGAACACCAGAACTATCTTGTGGCGAACGGCGCAAGCGGTTATCCACGCGTCGTTGGTTTCGATCGCTTTCCCCTTTCGGTAGCACTCCGCAAGCAACGAACCGTAACAGCGGGCAATTTCCTGGTCGTATGGAATATGAATGAAGTTGCGTAAAATCGTTTCAAGTTTTTTTCGTCTCTTGTCGCCCCATTTCTTTTTCTCCGCTCCGAAGCAAAGCTCGCCAACCGTGACAAAGGCGATGGCAAGCGATTTCCCTAGTAAATCCTTCGCATACATTGCGGCGTACCGGTCGCCTTTCATAATGTATGAGACAATATTCGTATCAACTATGAATCTGGGACGGCCGTTCACAAGAAGTCGCCTTTACTCGGCTTTTGGATGTCGCAACCGTTCAATCGCCTCTTCAAACCCATCGTCCACTTCGCCGGGCCAAGTGCCGAAGAGATCCCGAATGTCCTTTATCGGTCCCACGTTCTGCAGCTTCGCCAGTTCTTCCAGCGTCCGCGACTCCCAGAAATCCCAAGCGACAGGCGCGCCCCGAGGCAAAAGATCGGCGGTTTCGTCCCAGCGGTCGCGCAGACGCTCTATGTCGTGAATCTTGATACTTGTCACGTTTTTAGATATGGGGTCCTCCTGAGCCTCGCCTGTAACGCGCACATATTGAAGAATGTTTTCCAGTATTTCGTCCTTCCGCTCTTCGTCAAAGAGACAAAGAACCGGCGCGCCCACAGGTGGATGAACACGGCACCGGGTTCCATGTTCCTTGAAATCGGCCATAAGCAACCGTCCTTCGATATCGAGTACTTTCGTCTGCGGTTGGCGGATTTGTTTCTGGATTCGTTTTAGACCGGACCGCGTAAAAGTCGTCCGTTTCGGTTTCCTGCCGCGACGCAAGCTAAATTCAATTTTCGAGATTCCCCTGTTCAGCAAGGTCCCGACACCGCGCCAAGCCATCAGCACCCCCCTGTCGTATCCACGAGGCAAAACCTCTCCGATGTCTTTGCTCTGTACCGCCTCCAGCCCCTCAAGCGTTTTTTCCAGAACCTCCAAGCCGGAATCCGTTTCGGAAAAAGAGTCTTCCCGTTCGGAACCACGCTCAAAGCCCAGGACCACCGCCGGACTTCCTTGCGTCAGGGACACCAGAACAAGTTCCACTTCTTCCCTTGCTTCCCGCGGCGCCTGTCCCGGACGCAGACTGCTGGCTTCTCCCCGCAGAACTCGTCCAGTTCTCTGAAGAACCTTCTTGAAGTCAGAAAGAAAGGCTAGCAAGTGAGATACCGGAATTCTTCCCGGTCCGACCGCATCGCCGTCAAAGAGAACACTCAGCAAAGGGGCTTTTTCTTTCATCTTCAAACCTCCCGTCTCCGTCCGCACCGAAAACCCGGGCCGGCGGACAAATCCCCCGGTCTTCTCAGACTCCCCTTTTCTCGAGGCCGGGGGGAAGCTCCCCGTAATACGGAGACGCCTCCTCGTACATCTCGAGTATCCTGTCCTTCGGCATGTCCGGCATGTCTTCCTTGAAGCCGAACATCCTGCACACGTGGCGAAGCTCCTCCTCCCTTCCGGGAAGCGGGTCCATGGGCTGTATGAGACCCTCGCCCTCGAGCTCCTTTCTGACCTCGGGGCTTTCTTCGAGAGGGGTTCCGTACTCGTTGCTGTGATAGAGCCTGTCGAACCTCTTTCTGGGTCTCTGCCCGGGGTCCTCGGCGGGGTATCCCACGGCCATGAGCCAGATGGGAACTATGTTCTCGGGAGTGCCCAGAACCTCGGGAAACTCCGAAGGCTTTCTCCCCGTGGCCAGAAGGCAGCACCCGACGCCCAGGTCGGTCGCCGCGAGCATGGCGTGGGCTATGGCCTGGCCCGCCTCGATTCTGAGAAGATCCTCGGTCCTGTCCTTCGGAAAGCTCATGAGCCTCGGGTAGGTGTGCTCGGTGAGAAGCTCGTACGTCCAGCCGTGGGCCGCGGTTATCGCCCTCGCGGGAAAAAGAACGGCGAACGTCTGTATGAGCTCCTTGTACCAGGCGTCGAGGTTTATGAGCCAGGCTATCACCACGGGGGCCTGGCGCAGGTGAATCTCGTTAAACGGCGAGGCGCACTCCACTATTCGCTCGAACTTCTCCTCCGGATAGGTCCTCTTGTCTATCACTATGGCCTCGGTAGAGTTGCAGTTGCCCTGGCAGGACGCGTAGCGCGCCGCCTGGAGCATCTTCTGTATCTTCCACTCCTCGACCTCCTTCCACGGCTTGAAAAAACGGAAACTTCTCCTGTTTCCCATAGCTTCTAAAACTTCCATGCGCCTGTCCCTCCTTGTTTCCTGGATTTCGTTCCGCGAATCTCCGCCGCGCACCGCCTACAGGGTCGTCCAGCCTCCGTCTATGACCAGGTCGGAGCCCGTGACGTACCTGGCCTCCTCGGACGCCAGGTAGAGGACCGAATGGGCGACCTCCTCGGGCTCCGCCCTCCTGACGAGCGGAATCATGTCCGCCGCTATCTTGTCGAGCTGCTCCTCGGCGTCCGGGGGGTTTCCCATGAACTCGGGGTCCATCTTCGTCTTTATGTAGCCGGGGCAGACGGAATTCGTCCTTATGTTGTCCTTGGCGTGGTCGAGGGCCATGCTTCTGGTGATCTGCCTCACCGCCCCTTTCGACGCGTTGTACGCCACGCATCCCTCCATGCCCACGATTCCGAGCACGCTCGAGTTGTTGATTATCGCCCCTCCCCCGTGCTTCGCCATGAGGGGAACGACGTGCTTGCTCATCAGGAACACGCCCTTGACGTTTATGTCGATGGTCCTGTCCCACACGTCGTCCGGAGTCGTGACCACCGTGCCGCCCTCGAGAATTCCGGCGTTGTTGAAAAGCACGTCGATTCTGCCGAAGTCCGCGTAGAAGGCCGCAACCGCCCCTTTCACGTCGTCCTCGTTCGAAACGTCCCCTGGATACGCCCTTATCTCCCCCGGGCCGGGGTTTTCGGAAACCACCTCGTCGAGCTTCCCGGCGGTTCGGGACATGATCCCCACCTTCGCTCCCTCGCCGGAGAAAAGAAGCGCGGTCGCCCTCCCGATCCCCTCGCTTCCGCCCGTAACGAGAGCCGTCTTTCCTTCGAGTCTTCCCATCTTTTCTTCCTCCGTCGGGAACCGGTTTCCCCGCCGCTTCCCTTTTTGCTATATAATAACCCATTATGAGCGAAAATTCCTTCACCGCGGCGGCGGTTCAGGCGTCGCCCGTGTTTCTCGACAGGGAGAGGACCGTCCGCAAGGCCGTCGAGCTCGTGGGAGAGGCGGCGGGCATGGGAGCGCGGCTCGTGGTCTTTCCCGAGGCGTTCGTGCCCACCTATCCCTTCTGGCCCAAGGACCTGGGGTTCGGCCCCGAGAGAAAGCTCGTGATGGACGCCCTCGTCGAGCTTCACGAAAACTCTGTAGAGGTTCCGGGAAAGGACACCGAGCGAATCGGGCGGGCGGCGAAAAAGGCCGGGGCGTGCGTGGTGATGGGCGTGAACGAAAAGTGCGGCGGGACGCTCTACAACACCATCCTGTACTTCGGAAGCGACGGCTCGCTTCTGGGCAGGCACAGGAAGCTCATGTCTATAGACAGCGAAAAGTGCGTCTGGGCCAACGGAACGGCCGAAGACGTGAACGTCTTCAAGACGGAGCTCGGAAGAATAGGGGGGCTTTTCTGCTACGAGCACCACATGACTCTCGAGAAGTACGCCATGTTCGCCAGGGGAGAGCAGATACACGCGGGGCTCTGGGGAGGTCACGGGTTCGCCAAAGACACCATGGACTTCTCGAGCCGCCAGTACGCGTTCGAGGGACAGACCTTCGTCGTGGTCGCCTCGCTGTTCATGGACGAAAAGTCGGTCCCCGACTCCTTCGCGCTAAAGGACCGCACGGTGTGGGACTACCCCGGGGGAAGCGGCGTGATAAGCCCGCGGGGGGAATACCTCGCCGGGCCGGTCTACGGGAAAGAGGAGATCGTCTGCGCCGAAATCGACCTCGGCCAGATAACCAGGGCCAAGGCCGTCATAGACTGTGCGGGCCACTTCTCCCGGCCCGACATATTCCGCTTCGAGATAATCGACCCGCCCTAGCGGGGGTAGTTGTAGAGGGCGCCGCCGTCGAACATCGAGTTTCCGTTCACCGACTTTTCGGGAATCGGGCGCTGTCCCACGTCCCAGTGCTCCACGATCACGCCGTCTTCGAGGCGGAAAATGTCGACCACGGCGCCGGAGCCCGGGGCCCAGTCGTCGCCCCTGTCCTGCTTCCTGCCCGTGTAGTGCGACTGCACGAAGACGAGATTCCCCTCGGCGGCTATTCTCTTCACGTCGGCGTATACCTCAGGATATTGAGCGAACATCCCCGCGAAAAACGCCTTCAGGTTCTCGCGGCCGTTCTGCTCGCCGGGATTGTGGGCCACCCAGTCCTCCGCCATGATTTCGTCGAGCAAGTCGAGATTGCGCCCGTTTATGACTTCCTGCATGTAGCGCAGGACCACGGCCTTGTTCGTCTCCTCGGCAGACGAGACGCCCGCGGGCTGGCAGCCCGCGAGAAGACCGAGCGAAAGAACCGCGGCCAGAAAAATTCCAGCTGTGAAACGCATGTCTTTTCCTCCAGTGTTTATTGATAACCGATCGCTAAAACAGTGTTTTGAGCGTTCTTCTTTTGTCAAGCGGCCCGTCGGGGCAAAACTCCCGTTACTGCGCCAGCACAAACCGCACACCTTCATCTTTTAGCATCTCGTAAGGCCTGACGCATTCAACCTCGAATTCCTGACAGACATTCGGGATTTTGACCCTGCTTTCCGTCTTCTGCCTCACCTCGTAGGTTACGACAACACAGTCGTAGGCCAGCGCATGGGAAACAAGAAAATAATCTGCTTCGGCAAGAAACTTGTCGACCGCCGCCTGCGTGTACGATTGCCCATGCACCCAACCGCTTACATCCCTCATGCTTTTGATCACTTTCTGGTCCGGGGACAAGAAAAACTCGGACCCGCGGTTTTTGGCCCAGTCGGCAAGTTCGTCGTTTCCTTTGGTCAGTTCCTCCGCCACTTTCTCGACGCTGAAAACCTTTCCCTCGACATTGCCCGCAATCATCCATTCCCAGAAGCCCTCGCAGACATCCAGACCGAAGTAATTTTTTATCTGGATGAAAACATTTGTATCAACCAGATAGGTCTTCAAAGAGGTTCCTCCAGCTTTCTAGCCAGCCTGTGGAATATCTTTTCGCTACCGATTCCCAGCAGATTGAACGCGTCCCGATAAAGGGTGCGTCCTTCAAGAGTGCTGACCACCAGGGCCCGCGCGAAGCGGCGGCTTACCCTTGCCGGCTGGGTTTTGTAGAAGTCTCCTCCACCCTTTCCGCCGTCCCTAGTCGGCTGTTGCGCGACTTCCTCCCGGCAGGCTCGTCTGAAATCTCCCTTAGAAATAAAACCCGCGTCAAGAAGCCTCCGCAGAACGACAAGAGCGCTTACCTTGAACCGCCGGGCGATTTCCTGCCGCGGTTCACGACCCGACAATTTTCGAATTGGCAAAACTTCGGGGAGTTCGTCTTCGGGGACCAGAAATTCGGCCGCCACCCGGTTGCACCATATTTCAACGTCATGAGAGGATTCCAGTTCGGGGGCCGCATCCGAGACGGCGGACCGCCCCAGCCAGATGTGGGCAAGTTCATGAGCGAGCGTAAACATCTGCGCGGCTTTGCCGTCTCGGCCGTTTATGAAAACCAGGGGCGCCGACGCGTCGGAAAGGGAAAAACCCCGAAACTCTTTCGGGTCGAGCCTCCGATGAGTGTTGCCGCCCACGATGCCGCTTGTCATAACCAGCACGCCCGCCGCTTCGGCAAGCCCGACGAACATCCTGAAGGCATCCGCCCGGCCGCGACAGGCTCTGACGGAGTCGGAATCGAAACCCAGCGTCCCGCGCATCGTCGCGGCGGTCTGCTTGACGGAATCTCCCGTGCCGGCCGAACCCACGAAACTCCTCGGACCGTCGCCTTCGGAAAGAGCGTAACGGCGATACCATTCCTGTCGATGCTGGCAGATGTAGATCGTGTCGAGCAGGTCGGGACTCGGGTCTTCAACCCTCCGATTGCCGACCGTCCGAAGGTCGGGAATGGGTATTTCTTCGACGGGGGGCTCATCAAGAAACAGATGCCCCACGGACACGCGCGTGGCCTTCGCAAACTTCTCGAGCTGTTTCAGGGTAGGCCGCTTCTCGCCAAGCTCCCAGGCTTCAAGTTTCGGAAACTTCTTCCGCAGGTCCTCGGCTTCAAGACCCGCGCGGGCAAGAGCCCAGCGCAGAAGCTCGGGTTCAACAGGAACCCGGTTCATGGCACCTGATCTCGCACATCGGTCTTTTTCGCCCCCGCGACAACCTTGAGAAAGATGGCTGGGGCACTAGGATTCGAACCTAGACTAGCGGATCCAGAGTCCGCTGTACTGCCGTTATACGATGCCCCATCCGCATTCGGAATTATTTACGGGAAAAAACTCCGTGTCAAACATCGGGACCGGCCCGCGCCCGCGGAGTCCTGTTGATTACTCGCGGGCGTCTGATAAATTAGAAACCCTGAGACCGAAGAGCGAAAGGAGTCGTCATGCCGGCAAGAATAATCACCGTACGAGCGAAGACCAGGGCGGACCTTCGCAGGAAAATCATGCAGGAAATAAAAAGACAGGCCAAACAGGGGATGCCGTTCGCCAGGGCGGGATACGAAAACCGCAAGGTCAGAAAATCCCGGGGCCTCTACGAAGTCGAAATATCGGTTCACTCCTGAAGCCATGGCGGAACCCAAAGCGGAAATGCTCGAGACATTCGAGAACCGGAATCCCGAAAGGGACTACGAAATAGAGATATCCTGTCCCGAGTTCACGTGCGTGTGCCCGAAAACGGGCCAGCCCGACTTCGGAACCGTAAGGATAAGATACGTCCCCGACAGGCTCTGCGTGGAGCTCAAGTCCCTGAAGCTCTACATGTTCTCCTACAGGCAGCTTGGGGAGTTTCACGAACACGTCGCCAACAGGATCCTGGACGACTTCGTCTCCGCCTGCGCCCCCAGAAGCGCGGAAGTCACGGGCGACTTCAACGTCCGCGGCGGAATAAAGACGGTCGTGAGGGCGGCGCACAGAAAGGACGCGCGGGCCCCGCGCTAGTGCGAGTCGAGTGTACGTAAAGGTACAGATAGCGGTCACCGGAGCGATAATATGCGCCGCGATGCTGGCCGCGCTCCTCGCCCCCGCCATATCCCCCCACGAGCCCGACAGGACGAACTTCTCCGAGGCGCTGCGCGCGCCCGACTCGGAACACCTGATGGGGACCGACCAGGAGGGGCGGGACCTGATGAGCAGGATCATCCACGGCTCGAGGATCTCCATGGCCGTCGCGCTCGGCACCGCCGCCATGGCCCTCGTCATAGGAACGGCGCTCGGGGCGCTTTCGGGCTACGCGGGAGGAAAGACCGACGAGCTCATAATGCGGACGGTGGACGTGTTCTACGCCGTTCCCGACCTCCTCCTGATAGTCCTCATCACCCTGGTCGTCGGAACGGGAGTGACGGGCATCGTACTCTCCCTGGGAGTGATGTCGTGGATGAGGGTGGCCAGAATAGTGAGGGGGAGCGTCCTGCAGGCCAAGTCGTTCGAGTACGTGGAATCCGCGCGGGCGCTGGGGGTCGGACCCGCCACCGTTCTGGCGAGACACATACTCCCCAACATTCTGAGCCCCCTCATAGTCACCGTCACGTTTTCCGTTCCCTACGCCATTCTCACCGAATCCACGCTGAGCTTCCTGGGACTCGGAATCTCCCCGCCCGACGCGAGCTGGGGCACGCTCGCGAGCACGGGCTGGCAGGGCATAAGGACGTTTCCCCACCTCATAGTCTTTCCGAGCCTGGCGATCTTCGTGACGGCGCTCTCGTTCAATCTTTTCGGCGAAGGCGTAAGGGATCTTCTGGCCGCGGAGAGCCCGAAAGAATAGATGAGAGCCGAAACCCTCGCCCTGTGTCTCTGCGTTTTCCTGCTGGTCCCGGCGGCCGCGCGGAGCGAAAGCTCCCGCCCGGCGGGGGAGCCCGACTGCGAAAAGGCGCTCCGTTCCCGGGAAAAGGACCCGCGCGCGCTTTTTCTCAGGCTCTGGTGCCTGGCCGAGAGAAAAGACTACGCGCGGGCGCGCGAGGCTCTCGTCGAACTCGAGGGAAAGGCTCCCGAAATAGAGGACCGTCTCCTGCTCTACAAGGCCGCCTTCGCCCGCGAGGGGGGAGAGAACGTCCGGGCGCGGGGACTCTACGAAAAGCTCCTTCGCAAGCACCCCCGCTCGGCAGCGGGGGCGGAGGCGCGCGAGGGGCTGGCGGAGATCCTCTCCGAAAGCGGGGAACTCGAGGAGGCGAAAGGAATATACGCCTCGCTCGCCCGGGAAACGCAAAGCAGGTGGTTGAAGGCCCTCTATCTCAGGAGACTGGGGGAGATTCTCGAGAAGCAGGGCCGGACGGCCGAGGCTCTCGAGGTGTTCGAAAAGATATGGACCCAGCATCCGGAGGTAAGCTTTTCGGACCGCGTGTTCGAGCTTTCGGCGAAAAACGGGGCCGCGTTCTCGCCGCTTCCGCGCCATTTCCTCAAGAGAGGAAACATCTTTTACCGCTCCATGAACTGGAAGGCCGCCCTCGATGCGTTCTCCGGGGCGCCGAAGACGCGGGGGGTGAGAACCAAGGCCGCGATCTGCCTCTACAGGCTCGGCAGGTTCCCCGAGGCCCTGGAGGCGTTCTCCGCGATAGACTCCCCCAGGGCGGTCTACTGGAAGGGAAAGACCCTCCAGGCCATGGGAAGGGAGGAAGCCGCCGCGGCCGCGTTCGCCCTGCTCCACAGGCTCAACCCCAAAACCCCCTACGCCCCCAGGGCGCTTCTTCGGGCGGGCAGGCTCCGCCACCTGCGGGGGGAGCCCGAAGCGGCGGCGGGCGTCTACCGCGCCGTCGTCGAAAGATACCCCGGGACGGAACAGGCGCGGCTCGCCGTCTGGAACCTCGGGTGGATTCACTACCGAAACGGGGAGTACGAAAAGACCCTCCGGCTTTTCTCCCCGCTTCGGGGGTCGCGGCGCTTCGCCTACTGGCGCGCGAGGGTTCTCGAGAAAACAGGCGACCGACGCGGGGCGCGCGAGGCGTACCGCGGGCTCGCCGATTCCCCCGGCTTCTCCTACTACTCCTTTCTCGCGAAGATGAGGCTGGGACGAAAACCCCCTCGGCCCGCGGGCGAGACCCCGGCTCTTCCCGAAAATCCCTTCGGCGGCGACCCCGCCGTCGCGAGATTCCTGTTTTTCAGGGACGCGGGCGCGGGCGCCCTGGCTCGCGCGGAGGCCGAAGTTCTGGAAAAACGCGCGGACACGCCCGCCGAGAGAGTCTTTCTCGCCGCCCTCCACGGCGAGGCGGGAAACTGGTACGACTCGATAAGGCTCTCGGCCGCGGGTTCCTCACCGGCGGCCGCGCGGCTCTCCTTCCCCCTGGGTTTCCGGGAGCACGTGCGCCGTTTCTCCCGCAGGTACGGACTCGACGAATTTCTGGTCTACTCCCTCATAAGGGAGGAGAGCCGTTTCGACGAAAGGGCGGTCTCGGTCTCCGACGCGCGGGGACTCATGCAGCTTCTCCCCTCCACGGCCGGGGAAGTCGCGGAAAAGACCGGAGCGCGCCGCTTCCGGGTCTCGCGGCTTTTCCTTCCCCGGGTGAACGTCGAGTTCGGATGCTACTACGTGAGCTGGCTTCTGGAGAGGTTTTCGGGAAACGTGGCGGTCGCCCTGGCGGGATACAACGGCGGGCCCACCAACGCGGAGAAGTGGTACGGGGACGGCGGCCTTCCGCTCGACGAGTTCGTCGAGGAAATTCCCTTCGAGCAGTCGAGAAACTACGTGAAGAAGGTGCTCTCGAGCTACGGGGCGTACGAGGCGACGTACGGGGCCGGGCGCGGTCAGACGGCGCGGCAGAGCCTGGAGAAGTTCCTCAGGACCGCCAGGCCGTAGTCCGAGCTTTTTTCCGGGTGGAACTGGAAGGCGAAGACGTTTCGCGAGGCGATTCCCGCGGCGAACTCCCCCCCGTAGTCGGAAACCAGCGTGTCGACCCCCTCTTCGCCGCAGGTCACGTAGTAGGAGTGAACGAAGTAGAACCAGCTTCGGTCGGGTATTCCCTCGAACAGGGGGTTTCCCTCCGGAACGCTCACCCTGTTCCAGCCCATGTGGGGAACCTTCACGCCTTTGCCGAGACCGGAGAACCTCACGACCTTTCCCCTGAAAATCCCCAGTCCCTTCTCTCCCGGGGCCTCCTCGCTGGATTCGAACAGCGCCTGGAATCCGAGACATATCCCCAGAAACGGCTTTCCGCTCCGGACAAATTCCGTCACGGGTCCCGTCATGCCCCGTTCCCGGAGATTTCTCACGCAGTCGCCGAAAGCGCCCACGCCGGGCAGCACGAGGCCGCAGGAGCCTTCCACGTCTTCGGGGCGGGCGACGAGCCGCGCGGGAATTCCCTGGGAGGTGAAGCCCTTTTCGACGCTTCTGAGGTTCCCCATTCCGTAGTCGACTATGGAGATCACTAGAGAGTGCCCTTGGTGGACGGAACGTCCGAGGAGCGGCCGTCCATCTTCGACGCGGCGTCCATGGAGCGGCCGAGCGCCTTGAACATGGCCTCCACGGCGTGGTGCAGGTTCGTTCCTCGGCGGACGTCCATGTGAAGGTTGCACCTCAGGGAACTGGAAAACGACTTGAAAAACTCCTCGGCGAGCTCCACGTCGAACTCCCCGACCTTGCCCTTGGGCAGGTCTCCGCAGAAAACCAGACACGGCCTGTCGCTCAGGTCCACCGCCGCGACGACCAGGGCGTCGTCGAAGGGGATGATCGCGTGTCCGTATCTAGCGATGCCCCTCTTGTCCCCGAGAGCCCGCGAAAAGGCCTCCCCGAGGGTCAGCCCGACGTCTTCGACAGTGTGGTGAAAATCGACGTCTATGTCCCCCTCGGCCTTCACCGAGAGATCGAAGTAGCCGTGCTTGGCGAACTGGCTCAGCATGTGGTCGAAAAACGGGATGCCGGTGCGGACGTCGAATTTCCCGGTCCCGTCGAGGTCGACGTCTATCTCCGCGCTCACCTCGGATGTCCGTCTTTTCACAAGCGCCCTGCGTTCCACCGGTCCAGTCCCCCGTTCGTCCGCCGCCCCGCGTCCCGGGGCCCCCGCCCGTGTATATTGAAGGGTCTTTCGTTCGTTGTCAACAAAACGGGGAGGTCCGCGACGGCCGGTTTCCCAACGCCCCTTTTGTTGATAGAATAACGCGGGGGACGAACAACCGGGTCCCGGCGAGGTGTGGCTTTGAAATTCATACTTGTTCCCGTAAAGGATCTGTCGAGGGCGAACGAAAGGCTCTCTTCGGTGCTGAGCAAAAGGCAGAGGACCGAGCTTGCCTACGTCATGCTGGAGGACGTGCTCGCCGCGGTCGGCGGCTCGAAGCTCGCCGACAACAGGGTCGTCGTGACGCTCGACAGGAAAGCCGAGGAAATGGCCCTGGGGCGGGGATTCGACGTCATAAGGGAAGAGAGCCAGGAGGGGGAGAGCTCCTCGGTGGACCTCGCCTGCCAGGTCTGCAGGAAGATGGGAGCCGAATCCGTGCTGGTGATCCCCGCCGACGCGCCCCTGGTGACGGGAGACGACCTCGATTTCGTCCTGGGCAGGGAGAAGAGGGGAAAGTCCGTGGTGCTCGTGCCGTCGGAGGACGAGCTCGGCACCAACGCCATAATGAGAAAGCCTCCCGACAGCATCCCCTCCATGTTCGGTCACGACAGCTTCAGAAAGCACAGGGAGGAGGCCGAGCGCAGATACGTGCCCTGCGAGGTGTGCAGGAACCGCAACATCGGCATAGACATAGACGAGCCGCGGGACATAGAGACCTTTTCCCTCTACGGCTCCCGCACCAGAACCTACGGGAAGCTCGTGAAGCTGGGACTCATCGGGGAAACGGCGGAGAGAAACGGAACGGACGGACTCTGACGGTCGGGGATGCGGGAGCGTTGAATCTTCGCCGGGTCTCGGTATAATTCCAAGCCCTCGTGCCTTTCCTCGGAGGCGGCGTAGCTCAGGGGCAGAGCGGGGCTCTCATAAGGCCTAGGTCGGTGGTTCGAACCCACCCGTCGCCACCATCCCGTCTCAATCCTCCTTCCTGAAGTCGAGAGAAACCGAATTCACGCAGTACCGCGTGCCCGCGGGCCCCGGCCCGTCGGGAAAGACATGTCCCAGATGGGCGTCGCACCCCGAGCACAGAACCTCCGTCCTGACCATTCCGTGGGAGCGGTCGATCTCCTCCGTCACGCGGCCGCTCGCGGCAGGTTCCGCGAAACTCGGCCATCCCGTGCCCGAATCGAACTTTCCGGAAGAGAGAAAAAGCTCCTGTCCGCAGCACGCGCAGACGTACGTTCCGTTTTCATGATGATCGTGGTACTTTCCCGTAAAGGCCCTCTCCGTGCCCTTTTTTCTCGCGACGCGAAACTGCTCGGGAGTGAGTTCCTCCTTCCATTCGCTCTCGCTTTTTCTAGTTTTTCCGGCCATCCGGCGGCCCTCCTTCGCGGGGGCCGGTTCCGAGCGACCGCGTCTCGGCGAGAAAGCTCTCCAGAATTCCCGCGTCTCCCGAGGCCACGGCGTCTTCGACCTCGCCGAGCTTTTCCCTGAATCTCCCGAGGGCGTCCAGCAGGGCCTCGCGGTTTTCGGCGAAAATCCCGGCCCACATGGCGGGGGAGCTCTCGCAGACCCTGGTGAAGTCCCGAAGACCTCCTCCCGAAAAGCCGACCAGATTGCCGTGCCTCCGGTCCGAACCCGCGGCGCCGAGCAACGCCCAGGCGACGGCGTGGGGAAGATGGCTCACCACGGAGAAAATCTCGTCGTGCGTCCCGGGATCCATTTCGATCACTTCGCAGCCGGCGATCTCCCACAGCCTCCTCGCGGCGGCGAGCGCCGGAGCGGACGTGCCCTCGACGGGCGTGAGCACGCATCTTCTCCCGCGAAAAAGCGACGCGTCGGAAAAGCGCGGGCCGGATTTTTCCGTTCCCGCTATCGGGTGAGCCCCGACGAAAGCCGCCCCGGGCAGGTTCTCCCCCACCCGCGCGACGACGGGGGCCTTCACGCTTCCCGTGTCGCAGACCGGGGTGTCTTGCGAAACGACCCCGAAAACCTCCTCCGCGACCGACGCGGCGGAATCCATGTGGGTGGCCACCACCGCCATGTCGCAGTCGGCCATCTCCCGGCCGACCCGCGGGGCTCCGTCGTCCGCGATTCCGTTTTCGAGAGCGAAGCGAAGCGATTCGGGATCTCTCTCCACCCCGAAGACCTCTCCCGCTTCCCCCGACTCCCGAAGCGCCGCGCCGAGAGACCCTCCTATGAGCCCCAGACCCACTATCGCGACCTTCCTGAAAGTCATCTTCCCAGTATCCTCCCCAGCGAATCGAAAAACCTCTCGTTTTCCTCCCGCAGGCCGAAGCTCACGCGAAGGTGGGCGTCGAGCCCGTAGCCCGTCACGGGCCTGGTTATCACGCCGTCCTCGAGAAGGGCCCTGTAGACCGGAATCGCGTCCCGCCCGAGGTCCACCAGAACGAAGTTGGCGCAGGATTCCGCGTGCCCGATCCCGAGACGCGCCAGTCTCTCGCGGAAGTATTCCCTCTCCCGGGACGCGTGCTCCCTCGAGCGGCGCACGTGCTCCTCGTCGTCGAGAGCCGCGCAGGCCGCGGCCTGGGCGACCGAGTTCACGTTGAACGGCTCCCTCACCCTGTTGAGAAAGTCCACCGTCTTTCTCGACGCGACGGCGTATCCCACCCGCAGCCCCGCCAGGCCGTATATCTTGGAAAAAGTCCTGACGACCACCAGCGAATCGTCCGCCGTCCGGAGACGGACGGCGTCGAGACGGGTTCCTTTTTCCGCGTATTCAAGATACGCCTCGTCCACGAGCACCATCACGTTTCCCGGCACCCGCTCCGCGAACCGCTCGAAATCGTCCCTGTCGACGTCCGTTCCCGTGGGATTGTTGGGGTTCGCTATGAATATCATCTTCGTCTTTCCCGTTATCCTGGAAAGCATGTCTTCGAGGTCGTGAACGAGGTCCGGCATCGGAGAGACGACGTGAGCCGCCCCGATCGCCTGCGTGACCAGCGGGTAGACGATAAACGCGTGTCTTCCGTACACGGCCTCGTCGCCGGAATCGAGGTAGGTTCTCGCCACTATCTCTATCACCTCGTTCGAACCGTTGCCGACCAGTATCTCGTCCGGGAGCACGCCCAGCTTCTCCGCCAGCTTCTCCCTGAGAACGCGGCACGACCCGTCGGGGTAGAGATTGGCCTCCGAAAGACTCCTTCGCGCCGCCTCCAGG
Organism: Thermodesulfobacteriota bacterium; assembly: GCA_965243595.1. GTDB lineage: Bacteria > Desulfobacterota_D > UBA1144 > Nemesobacterales > Nemesobacteraceae > Nemesobacter. Next base: position 338,971 of record OZ251569.1, on the reverse strand, counting down.
GCCATCGGGGAAGGACCGAGCGGGTTTTCGTTCGACGCCAGGTTGGCCGGCCCGCAGGGACCGAAGTCGTACCCGAGCTCCGCGGGGGGCTTTCCCGGAACGTAGGGAACAAGCTTCTTCACGCTCGCCCTGGGAGCGAGGGGGGCTCGCCTGCGGACGGACGCCATTCAGCCCGCCTCGCCGACCGGATAGGATCCCAGAACCTTGAGGAAGATGCAGTTGGCCCGGACCTTTTCCAGGGTTTTTTCCACGACCTCGTCGTCCCGGTGTCCGGTGAAATCCGCGAAAAACACGTACTGCCACCGCCCGCCGCGCGAGGGGCGCGATTCTATCCTGGTGAGATTCACGCCCGAGTCGGAAAAAGGCAGGAAAAATGCCTTGTGAAGCGCCCCCGGCTCGTCCTTGGTGGAAAAGACGATCGAGGTCTTGTCGTTTCCCGTCGGGGCGGACCCCTGTCTTCCCAGAACGAGAAAGCGCGTAGTGTTCTGGGGGCTGTCCTCTATGCGGCTCTGTATGGTCCTAAGTCCGTAGATGGAACCCGCGAAATCGCTCGCGACCGCGGCCGTTTCGGGATCTTCGGCGGCCTTTCTGGCCGCCGCCGCGGTGCTGGCGGTCTCCACCAGCTCCGCCCCCGAGAGATTCTCTCCTATCCACTTCTTGCACTGTCCGAGGGCCTGGGGATGGGAAGCCACCACCTTCACCCTGCCGACGTCCCCGCTCTCGGAGAGCAGGGAGTGGTTCACCCTCTCGAAGCATTCGGCGGAAATGCTGAGATCCCAGGCCAGAAGCATGTCGAGGACATTTCCCACCGAGCCCTCTATGGAGTTTTCCACCGGCACGATGCCGAAATCCGCCCTTTTTTTCTGCACCTCCTCGAACACCTCCTCGAAGCTGTGCACGGGGAAAAGCTCGGAGGAGCCGCCGAACCTGCGAAACGCCGCCTGGTTGGAGAAGCTGCCCCCGGGTCCCAGGTAGGCGACCCTGATGTCGTGCTGCAGGGACCGGCAGCCGGATATTATCTCCCTGAAGACGGAGAGGACGTCGCCGTCGGACAGAGGGCCCCTGTTTTCGCCCGCTATCCTGCTTTCTATCTCGCTCTCCCTTCCCGGGTCGTAGATTCCCAGGGAGCTTTCCTTCTTGAGACCCCTTATCTCGACCGCGAGCTCTCCGCGGCGGCTCACGAGCTCGAGCAGTCCGGAATCAATCTCGTCTATTTCCCTTCTCAAGTCGGCGAGTTTTTTCTCGGGAGCCATGGCGGAATCTTCGGAGGGGGTCGCTCAAAGAATAGCGACCGCGAAAAGCAAAGTCAAATAGCGAGAATACGCGTCCGGGGCCACGGAAACAAGGCCCCCGCGGCCGGAAAAACTCTCCGAGAGGAGAGAGGTTTTCTAGAGGCTTCCGTCGCCCCTGACCAGCTTCGGGCGCGCCAGCGTGCCCTCCACCTTTCCGAAGAAGCTTCCGTCCTTGCGGGGATTGAGAAACGCGCTCAGAAGGGCCAGTTTCGCCTTGTCGGAGAAAAGGTTGAGGTTGAGGGAAAGGTCTATCCCGGCGCCCTTTCGGAACCTTATGGGGGAGGGAACCTTTCCGCTGGATTCCAGGGAAAAGTCCCGGTTCGAAACGTGGAGCCTCTCGACCCGGGTCTCGAAACGGTTGGAAGTGCCGCGAAGCTCGGCCGAAAGACCTCCGTACTCGCTTCCGATCTTCATCCCCCCTATCTCTCCGATTCCGACGGAGAGGGAGCCGGAAGAAAACTCGTAGTCCATACGCGAGACCCCGGAGTCGTTTTCCTCCCCGGAGAGGAGAATCTTCCCGTCGATTTTCCCCCTCACGCTGATTCCCCCGTCCGCCAGGAAAAGCCCGGAAATTCCGGCGGCCTCGACCGAGTTGAGCTTAATCTCCGCTCCCGCGACCGCGTCGCGCCCGACGTCGAGGGAAACCTTTCCGCGGACGCTTCCCCCGTAGGCGTCCACGGAAAAGGAGACCGCCGCGACGTCGGAGAAAAGAAGGGAAAGGATTCCCGCCCGTATCCGCGCCCTCTCCATTTCCGCCGCCCTGCCGGGCGCCACTTCCACCCGGACGTCCTTTAGCTCCACCGAGGAGATTCCCCTGAGCCTGGCCTCGCCGACGAAAACTGGAACCGGGGAGCGGCTCCGGATCTCGGATATTATCCTTCTCTCCACGGACTCCCCGGGAAACCCGGAAAAAAGAAACGCGGCTAGGAAAAACAGAAAGCAGCCCGCGTAGAAAACGGGAGGAACGTTCTCCGGAACCCTGACGCTTCGGATGTCGATGTTCGGCTTTTTCATCTATCCGGAGTCCCCGAAGGAGAAAGTCGAGAGGCGGAAGGACGCGTCCGTCAGGCTGGGGTCGTCGAACCTGGTCTTTATCACGAGGTCCGACACCCTGAGTATCGAGTCGCTTTCCTGAAAAGCGTAGAGAACGTTTATCAGGCCCGAGAGCGAGACGCTGTTTATCTGCACCACGACCACCCTCTCGCCCTCCACCGCCTCAGAATTTCCCGAAGGGTTGGTTCCCCTTATGGAAAACGAGTCCCTGGCTATCTGGTTTCCCAGCAGCGCCCGCTCCGCGACGGAAATGAGCGCCTCCTTCTCCTCTCCGAGGGAGCCGGCCCTGCGCAGAAGGTCCGAGGAGTACCTGTACTCCTGCCCGATGGTCCTGACCTCCCTCATCTGGGCCCGGAGAATTTCAAGCTCGCCCCTCATGCCGGGTCCGTCCGGAGACGCCGCCCTGTAGAGAGAAAAGAGAACTAGCGCGCACAGCGCTACCCCCCCTATCTTGGCGGCCCTCATGTCCCGCGGGGAAAAGTCCCTTTTCTCCAGGTACTCCTCCGCCCGGCGCCGGGCGGAACCCAGACTGCTCGAGAGAGTCCCCAGAATCTCCCTGGTCCTTTCCGCGATTTCTTCCCTGTTCATCTCAACACCATGGAAATCTCGAACTTGAGCGTGTCGTTCACCGCCTTTTTGACCTGCTCCCTCTTCACCTCGGCGAACCTTCGGGACCGGGAGAAGGATTCCTCTATGGCCGCTATCTCGTTGTAGGATCCGCACCTGCCCTGGATTCTCACCTCGCCCCCTTCGCCTATCCTTATCTCCTCTATGGTGAGACCCACGTCCTCGGGAACGCCTCCCGAAACCGCCATCAGCACCTCGAGAGGGCTGTGAGCCCCCCTTATGCTTTTCACTATTTCAAGCTTGCGCCGCACCGATTCGAGCTTGGCCCTGGAAAACTCGAGGGGGTCCAGGCTGCCGACGGCGGCGGGGAACTCGGTCGCGATCTCCCTTTCCATCTGGGAGCGCAGCGAGCTTATCTGTCCCCTGGCGGAAACCACTCCCGTGACCTTCGAGAAAGCCGCCAGCAGAACGAGTCCCGCGAAAAGCGCCGCCGGAACCCTGAACATCTTGAGAAGATCCTTTCCCGTCCCGGGAGGCCTGTACCGGTCTCTCCTGAAATTTATCCTTCCAGACCTTCCCGAAGAACTCCCGTACAGGGCCAGCGCGTAGGCCCTGGCGAAAAGCGGGGAGTCCTCGGGACCCAGCTTGGGCAGGGAGATTCTTTTCACATCTCCTCCTAGACTCTCTCCCAGCGCGTCCTCGATTCCTTCTAGCTCGCAAGCCCCGCCGGTGAGAACGAAGCTTTTTGTCTCCGTCCCCGTTTCGCTCTCGAAGTAGCGGGCGGTCCTCCTTATCTCGTCCGCGACGGGACCGATGTTTTCGAAAAACTCCTTCCTGAGAGCCGGGTCGCCGTTGATCCTCCCGAAGTCGGGAAACTCCCCCGCCCCGCGAAGCGCGCCGTCGCAGTTCCTGACCCTCCTGAGGCCAGACTCGTCGAAAAAGGAAAAGTTCAGATGTTCGCCGTCCATGTCCGCCAGAAGCAGCGGGCGGTCTCCCTCGATGAACCCGTCGAGGGAAGAATAGGCGACCGGAGAGAACGCGACGCACGCGGGATCGAGCCCGGCTTCCCTGGTCGAGTCCAGATACGTCTCGAAGTCGCTTCTCCGAAAGACCGGAGCTATGACCTCCGTCCCCGCGGGAACCCTGACCTCGTGGCAGTCGTGGACGTCTTCGTCTTCGGCGCCGAACCCGGAGGAGTTTTCGAGCTCGAATCGGTAGACCTTCCTTATCTTCTTCGAATCCCTGAAGGGAAACTCGAGAACTCTCATGAACAGCGGAGACGAAGAAATGCCGGTTACGGTCGTGGCTCCCGGAGAAAGCTCCTCCCGAACGAAGGCCCCCAGGCCGGAGGGGTCCAGGGACGTTCTGCGTATCTCGGTCCTGCGAAGACCCTTTCTTATTTCCACGACCCTGACTTTTCCGCCGGAAAAGTCGAAGCCCGCCGCGCTTCCAAGCATTTTTAAGTAATTAACTTAATTTTCCGGGTTGTCAACTGGACCCGAGGAAAAATCAGAGCTCCATGGGCATTATCACGTTCACGTAGTCGTCCCCCGAAGCCGGGACCAGAAGCACCGGGTTTTTGGGACCGGAAAAGCCGAGAGATATTTCCGGCTCGCCGACGGCCTCCAGGAAATCCTGGAAATACTCGAAGTTGAAACCGAGCTCGACCGTCTCGCCCTGGTAGTCGATCGGGATGCTGTCCTGTCCTCCGCCGAGAGACGGGGAGGAAGACTCCACGACGAGGGAGCCTTCGCCGAGCTTCATCTTTATGAACTTTCCGCCGCCCTTCACGTTGTCGGAGGAAAATATGGAAACCGTCCGAAGTCTCATCAGAAGTCTTCCGGCGTCGAGCTTCACCTCGTTTTTCGTGGACGCGGGAACCACCTGCATGTAATCCGGAAAATCCGCTTCGACCGTTCTCGAAAGAAGAACCAGATTCTCGCCGTCCACCGAGAAGACGAAGAAGTTCTCGCTGCATCCGACGGAAACTTCCTCGGACATTCCGAGAAGCTTCCTTATCTCGGCCACCGCCTTCTGGGGAACCAGCACGTTTTCCGAAAGCGCGACGCCTTCCATCCTGTGGTCCGCGAAGCTCAGCCTGTGGCCGTCGGTGGCGACTAGACGGAGGCCGTCGTCTCCTCTCTTTTCGAAGAATATCCCCGAAAGACTTCTCCTCATCTCGTCCCGCGAGACGGAAAAGATGGTTCTGGATATCATCTTCCCGAGCTTTTCGGACGGAACGGAAAACGTCTCGTCCGAAGAAACCTCGGGCACCTTGGGAAAGTCCTGCGCGGGAAGTCCCGCTATCCTGTAGGTTCCCGAACCGACGGTCAGCTCTATCCAGTTGTTTTCGACCCCCTCCACGGAAATCTCTTCGTCTTCCTTGAATTCCTTGACCAGGTCGAAAAGAAGTCTGGCGGGAACGGCAAGCTCCATCTCGCCCTCCACCGTCGCGTCGCAAAGAACGCTCACGGTGTTCTCAAGATCCGTGGCGACCAGAAGCAGACCTTTCTCGGTCGCCCTTATCAGAACGTGGGAAAGTATGGGCATCGTGGTCCTCTTCTCCGCTATTCCCTGGATCATCCCCAGCTTTCTGGAAAAATCTCCGCCTTTTACTTTGAACGTCATCTGAAGGAAAAACCTCCTGTCGCGAAGCGGGCGCGGGCACCGTCCAGAAACGCGGCCGCTTCCTCGTAGTGTACGTCAAGATGATAACTTGTATTTTTCGACAATGCCAGAGCGGGACCGCCTGCTGTTGCTTCTGCGGGAATATTGTTCCTGAATACAGTAGCAGTAGCAGTAGGCCCTGTGAAAACGGTGAAAAACCGGAAAACGGCGGAAACTAGAGTTTTTCCGTTCACGGAATGTTGAAGAAAGAGATCTTTTTTCGACGTTTTCTCCACAGGATTTTCCCGCTTCGGCGGGACGGTGAAAAATCCGACAGTTTCCGAACAGTCTTTTCAGTGTTTCGCGACAGGGAGAAGGCTTCAGTAGTTGAGAGGGCCTATCAGTTTTTCCAGGCTGGTAGAGAGCATCGACACCGTGCTAGCGACGGAGCGGTCGGAGATCATCTTCTTTTCCACGTTCTTCACGGCGTGGACCACGGTGGAGTGGTTTTTTCCGCCGAACTTGCTTCCTATCTCGGGAAACGACGAGGTGGTGTATTTTCTCGAGAGAAACATCGCTATCTGCCTGGGTTCGGATACGTTTCTCTGCTTCTGGTTGGACTTGAGGTCTTTCACCGTGATGGAGAAAAAGTCGCTCACTTCCTTCTGGATCAGGTCTATGGTGATTATCTTCGGGGGCTCTTTCTTCGTCAGGTCCCTGAGCAGGGTCTTCGCGGTCTCGAACTCGACTTCCTCGTGGAACAGCTTCGAGTAGGCGAGAATCTTGTTGAGAGAGCCCTCGAGCTCTCTTACGTTCGAGACGCTTTTCGCTATGAGCGACGCCACGTCGCCCGGAACCTCCACCTTTTCGGCTTCGGCCTTTTTCTCTATGATGGCCAGCTTGGTCTCGATTTCCGGGGGCTGTATGTCCGCGGTCAGTCCCCACTCGAACCTGGACTTGAGCCTCTCCTCGAACCGCTGCATCGCGCTGGGAGGCTTGTCGCTGGTTATGACTATCTGCTTTTTCGCCGTGTACAGGGAGTTGAACGTGTGGAAAAACTCCTCCTGCGTGCTTTCCTTTCCGGCGATGAACTGGATGTCGTCTATTAGGAGAACGTCGCAGTTGAACCTGTACCTGTTTCTGAACTTCTCCATGGAGTTGGTCTTGAGTCCCTGGATCACGCCGTTTGTGAAGTTCTCGGCCGACATGCAGAAGGTCTTCATGCCCGCGCCGGCTTTCTTCATCACGTGGTTTCCTATGGAGTGGAGCAGGTGGGTCTTCCCGAGACCGGTGACGCTGTGGATGAAAAGCGGGTTGTAGGCGAGTCCCGGTCTTTCGGCGATCGCCAGGGCCGCGGCGTGGGCGAACTGGTTGCTGGGGCCCACGATGAAGTTCCCGAAAGTGTTGCCCGCGTTGATCGAGTGGGAGAACTCCGCGGTTTGCGGGAAGTCGCCGTTGCGGATCTCGCCGTTGGCCTCCCCGCGCTTCTTTCCCGCGTTTTTCCCTGGGGAGGATTTTTCCCCCGAGACTATTTCTATCTCGAACGGGCCGCGTCCGTAGATTTTTCCGGCTTCTTCCCTTATGAGGCCCAGGTAGTGGTTCTTCGCCCAGTCGGCCTGGAACTGGTTTTCCGTCTCGAGACAGACGGACTTTCCCTCGACGGCCCTGACTTTCACGGAAGAAAGCCACGAAGGAGGGGAGTAGAGACCCTCGCTTATGCTCTCGAGCACCGCTTTCCAGTCGAATTCGGAAACGGCTCCACGGCTCTCTCCGCCCGCGTCGCCTCCGGCTGCTTCGGGGGCGGGATCGCGCGACGCTGTTCTCTCTGCGTTTTTCAAGGACGAAAAACTCCCAGGAAACGAAAAAACGGCTCAAAAAAAGCCACTGTCGAGAAAAAGCCTACCACCCACCGGAAAGCGGAGGATAATCATAAAGACTCCCCGTTTCTTGTCAAGAAAAAAACTTTCCCGGCAACTCCCGCGGGCTCCTTTTCCCCGCGCGAAGACCGTTTCCGCCCGCGCTTTCGCGCAATTGACAGAAAAAGAGGTTTGCAATAAGATTCTGAACGCAGATGGGTGAAACGGACACCTTGAGATTTCTTGCCGAGAGGTTCGCGGCCGCGGGCGACGGAGTGGTGCTTGGAATAGGAGACGATTCCGCGGTTCTGGATCTCGGGGACGGAGCCCGACTGGTCGCCTCGACCGACGCCTTGGTGCAGGACGTTCACTTCCGTTCCGAAAGCATGACCCCGGGACAGATCGGCAAGAAGGCCGTCTGCGTTTCCCTGAGCGACATAGCGGCCATGGGAGCCGTTCCCAGGTTCGTTCTCTGCTCGGCGGGCTACCCGCGCGGGGCTCCCGACGGCTTCGCGGAGGAGATGTCGGAGGGGGTGGGGGAAGGGTGCGCGGAGTTCGGAGTGAGCCTCGTGGGGGGAAACGTCTCCGAGTCGCGGACGGTTTTCGTCAGCATGACCGCGTTGGGGGAAATTTCCGAGGGGGAGACGGTGACCCGCGCGGGCGCGTCCCCGGGAGACGACGTTTACGCTACCGGAACGCTGGGGGATTCCGCCCTGGGTCTCGCGATTCTCTCGGGGGAGGAGAGACCTCGGGGGTCGGAAGGGCCGGTCTCGAGGCACCTTGAGCCCGTTCCTAGGCTCTCGGCGGGGAGGCTTCTGGCGGTCAGGGGGCTGGCTTCCTCGATGATCGACGTGAGCGACGGCCTCTTCGCGGACCTCGGGAGAATCACCTCGGCCCGCGGGCTCGGAGCGGAAGTCCGTCTCGGGGACATTCCGCTTTCGCCGGGATTTCTCGACCTGTCGTCGAGGTTCTGCGGAGACGGTCTGGGCCTCGCGGTCTCGGGCGGGGAGGACTACGAGCTTCTTTTCACGGCTCTTCCCGGCAGCGAGAGCGCGGTGGACGAGGTTTCCCGCCTTTGCGGGGTCGCCATCTCGAAGATAGGTTCCGTCACGGAAAGCGGGGAGGTAAGGTTCCTCGACTCCGCGGGCGACAGGGTTTTTTACGACAAAGAGGGTTTTCAGCATTTCGGCTGATACCGATACCGGAGAACGGCTTTTTTGGGCGAAAACTTGCTTCTCATAGTTCTGTTCCTTTCCTGCTCCGCGTTTTTCTGCCTGAGCGAGGGGGCGCTGTTCTCCCTCAGCAGGCCCCAGAGGGAAAGCATATCGAGGCAGGGTGGAAGAGTCTCGGCCGCGATAGACAGGCTTCTTTCCGACTCCCACAAGCTGATAACCACCGTTCTTTTCGCCGACGAGGTCTTCAACATCGCCTACTCGAGCGTGATAGGGCTCACGGCGAGGAGGTACATGCAGGACTCTCCCGAGCAGACCGTCGCCTTGGTGTCTCTCGCCGTCGCGTCTCCCACCCTTCTGGTGTTCGGGGAGATAGTGCCGAAGACCGCCGGGGTCAAGTTTCCTAGGACGATTTCCAGGATGGTCGCCGTCCCGCTCTATTTCTTCCACGTCGCCGTCTCCCCCGCCCGCCGCGCCCTCATGTTCGTTTCCGGGTTTTTCACCCGGGCCCTGGGCGCCGGGGCGGAACGCGCGAAGGACGACGGCATTTCTTCGGAGGAGCTCGAGATACTCGTCGACATTGGAGGAGAGGAGGGGGTGCTCAACGACGTGGAGAGATTTCTCGCCGAGGGGTTCTTCAAGCTCGAGGACCTGCCCGCGCACAGGATAATGACCCCGGGCATAGACTGCTTCACGCTTCCCCGCGACCTCGACGCCCGCAGGGCAGTGCGGGAAGTCCGCAGGATGGGCCACTCCCGCATTCCCGTCCACGGAGACGGCAGGGACAACATAGCGGGCGTTCTCTACGGCAAGGATCTTCTCAGGTGGGACTTTTCCTCCGGCGACTCCCCCGCCACCGTCGGGGAATGCATGCGCGAGCCATATTTCATCCCTAGGTCCAAGCCCGCCGGGGCGCTTCTCCGCGAGTTCCAGAAAAACAGGATACACATAGCCATGGTGGTCGACGAGTACGGAAGGTTCGACGGGCTGGTGACCATGGAGGACATACTGGAAGAGCTTTTCGGAGACATAGAGGACGAGCGGACGGTGCTCGAGAAGCCGAGGCCCAGGGTCGGGGAGACGGGCGTCGCCGTTCCGGGGGGAATGAGAATAGAGGAGTTCAATTCCGACTACCTCTTTTCCGTGGCGAGGCTCGCGGGAGCGGACAATCTGGGCGGGGTGCTCGAGAGCTCCGTCGTGCCCTCCCGGGAGGAGAACGAGACGATGGGCGGCTTCGTGTTCGATCTTTTCGGAAGGCTCCCCGAAGAGGGCGAGAGAATAGTCTTCGGCGGCCTCGTGTTCACGGTCGAGCGGAGGATGGAGAAGAGGATTTCCGAGATAGCCGTGGGCGTGGCGCCCGGGGAGGCCGGAGATGTCGCTTGAGACGGTCGTAGCGTCGGTGCTTCTGCTCCTGGTGCTGCAGGCCTTTTTCGCCGGTTCCGAGATAGCCCTCATCTCCTGCGACAAGATAAGGATGAGGTCTCTGGCCGAGGCGGGCTCGCGCGCCGCCGCCATGGTTCTAGACGCCCACTCCAGGATAGAGAGCTTCATAGGCACCACGCTCATAGGCGTGAATCTTTCCCTCATAACCAGCACCCTGATTCTCACCTTCTACTTCGAGGAAACCCTGGGCCACAGAAGCGAGATATACACAGTGGCCGTCCTCTCTCCGCTTATAGTCGTTTTCGGACAGGTGGTTCCCAAGGCGGTTTTCGAGAGCAGGCGAAACTCCGCGGTGCTCTGGGCCATATATCCCCTGTGGTTTTTCTCCAGGCTTCTTTACCCCGTGCTGTTTTTCGTCAATTTCTTCACCAGGGGGATTCTGCGCATGTCCGGCAAGAAGGTGAGGGCCATCACCAGGGAGGAGCTCGAGGGCGTCGTGGAGGAGGACCGGACCAAGCCGAGCGAGGACTACAAGAGAAGGGTTCTGCGCAGGATATTCGGGTACTCCGAGACCACTGTCGGAGAGATAATGATTCCGCTCGTCAGGGTGGACTCGCTTCAGAGCGCGGCGACCCTGCGGGAGGCCAAGGAACTGGTCACGCGCAAGGGGCATTCGAGAATTCCGGTCTTCACGGGCAGGGTGGACAACATCACCGGCATACTGGGCTCGTTTTCCATCCTGGGCGAGGAAGACCTGGAGCGGAGCGTGGAGAAGTACTGCCTCGCTCCTTTCTTCGTCCCCGAATCGAAGCCGGTGAACGAGCTTATGGACGAGATGAAGGGAGGCAGGGCCGGAATGGCCGTCGTGGTGGACGAGTACGGGGGATCGGTCGGGATCATAACGCTCGAGGACATAATAGAGGAGGTGGTCGGCGAGATAGAGGACGAGTACGACGCGGGGATCACGCCGTGGCGGAAGGTCGCCGACGGGGAGTATCTCATAGATCCGACCGTCGAGATAGGCCGCGTGAACGACGGCCTGGGTCTCGCCGTTCCCGACGGGGAGGACTACGAAACCCTGGGCGGATTTCTTCTCTACAGGCACGGTTCGATTCCGGCTCCCGGAACCGTGATAGTTTTCGGGAAAAAGATATTCACGGTGGTCTCCTCGACCCCAAGGACGATAAGCGAGGTCCGCCTGCGGATGGAGAGATAGAGGGGGCCAGCGCCTCGCCGCCTACCGGTCCGCGGCGCAGCTCAGGGGGAGCACCGTTATGTCCCGCCTGCCCTTGACCACTTCTTCCTCTGCGGCCGAGTGTCCGCCCTCGCCGTCGTAGGTGTAGACCGCGAAGATCGCGTCTCCGACGTCTCCAGTTTCGTCGATTTCAAGCGGTCCCGAAATTCCGTCGTAGTCTATGTCGTCGTTCGAAGAGTCGCCGTCGGCGAGAAGCCCTCGGCACTCGGCGTAGCTTCGGCACTTGGTTCCCCCCTTCGTTGCGCCCGCCACTTCCGAGACGTAGACCGAAGGATCCGTGCTTCCGGCCTTGAGCGCCGCGAGCGCCATCACCACGACGGCGTCGTAGGTGTGCGTGGAGTACAGAAGGTCTTCGAATTCCGTCGCGGCGGGAAACCGGTTTCTCCACGCCTCGCAGTCCGCGACCGACTGGGGGTACGGAGTCGCTCCCCTGACGTTCCTCGCGAGCCCCTGGAGCAGGGTCCGCGTCTGCGGGTCTTCGAGACTCTCTCCCGCCTTGCGGAGAAACGGGTACAGGTTCTTGTGGGCCAGGCCGTCGGAAACGTAGTACCTGGCGGTTTCGGGAACCCTGTCCGACTCGAGCAGATGTCTCAGCACTTTTCCGCCTTCGGTGAAGCCCGCGACTATCACCGAGTTCACCGTGCCGATTGTGTCGAGCGTGTCGATCTTTTCTTCGACGAATTTCCGGGCTTTCTCGTCGGCGTCGGCGTCCTCGAACCTGAAGGGTTCCCATCCCCGAAGCGTCGGGGCGGGGCGCCCGTCCAGCCGCATTTCCGCCGCGATGCGGCTCGCCAGATCGTCTCCGTATCCGCCCCGGCCGTCGTCCGCGTAGACCACCAGGACGTTGTCGCCGTCTCCGGCGGCGAGGTTTTCCAGAAGATGAGCCTGGAGGCTGTTTGCGGGTCCGGTTCTGAAAAAGTAGTGCTGTTCGCCCCCGTCGCTCCTGCCGCCGTTGAGGTTCTCGGACAGGTTGTCGGAAGCCGCCGTGGGCGAAACGGCGACCAGCCCGCGCTCGCTTATGAAATCGTAGATGCCGGCGGCCGCCGCCGAGGTCGTGGGTCCCACCAGTCCCCTCACGCCCCTGTTGTCCACGAGGTCGCGAAGGTGTTCCACGGGGTCGCGGCCGCCGTAGAAGTGCTCGTCGAGATTTCCGTCGACGAAGCTCACGTTGCCGCACGCGGCGTTTATGTCGTCTCTTGCAAGTTCCGCGGCCCGGTGCTTGTACGCGCCCACGGAGGGGAGGTCGAAAAGCGAAAGCCCCACGACGAAGGCGGCGTCGCGCTGTCCGCAGCCGTCGCTTGTCTTGTCGGCGGTTCCGTTGCCGCCGCAGGCGGTCAGCGCCGCGACCGCCAGAAGCGCCGAAACCGCGACCGAAACCGCCGTTCTGTTCCTTTTCATTCCGAAATCCTCCTTGGTCCGCGACCGCGGTCGCCTGTTATGTTGCGCGGTTCCCCTTTGCGAAAAACTCCGCCGCTCCGTCCGCCTGCGCGCGGGTCAGTGCCGGGACCGCGCCCGCTCGAGCTCCTTTCTCATGAGCTTTCCGTAGGTTTCCCTCGACTGGGTTCCGTGTATCCTCATGCCGTTTACGTACAGAGTGGGAACTCCCAGAACCAGATTCTCCCTGGCGCTTTTCATGTTGTCCTCTATTTTTTCCGAGAAGCTTCTTTTCTCGAGCGCCTCGCGGAGGTCCGCCGCCACCAGACCGGCATTGTCGCCGATTTCGACGACCGTGTCGATGTTCCCTATGTTTTTTCCTTCCCGGAAGTACGCCTCGTAGCAGCCCTCGTGAAACTCGCCGAACCTGCCTTCGCTCTTGGCGAACTCCGCTCCCTCGAGACAGAGCCTCGAGTTCGCGAGAAAGCCCGGCAGCCTCACGTCCGCGCCGTCTTCGCCTGCCGCTTCGGCCAGCGTCCGGGCTGTGCGCGCGGACCTCTCCGTCTTCTTCCGTCTTTTCCCCCCGGGCGGGTGTTCGGGGTGAATTTCCACTCCCCTCCATTCCATCTTCAGCGGAAACTCCTCGGCGAGGCCGCGCAGCCTTGACGTGGCGAGGAAGCAGAACGGGCACACGTAGTCGTAGTAGAAGACCGCCTTCACGACGTTAAAGAATACGGCGGCGTTCGCGCCGCCGCAAGCCGCCTCGCGCGGCGGCCCCGCTTGACTTGAACCGCGGGCGTTCAATATAATCTATCCGTCTTTTTTCAAGTCTGCGGTTCGGAGAGAGAGATGAGTCCCAAGTCCGTGATAATGCTTCTGCTGCTGGCGGGGTCGTTCGGTTTTTTCGCATACAACATACTTCTTCTTTTCAGACTGGTCACCCTCGGCAAGAGGCCCGACGACAGGTTCGACGACATTCCCGGGAGGATAAGGAAGGTGCTGGTCTACGTGTTCGGGCAGAAAAGGCTTTTCAAGTACCGGTTCGCGGGCATCGAGCACGCCATGATATTCTGGGGCTTTCTGGTGATAACCGTCGGAACCGTGGAGATGCTCGCAAGCGGGGTGTTTCCCGGATTCAAGCTCATACCCGGCGCCGCCCACGGGGTTTACGAACTGGTGCTGGACGTCGTGCAGGCCCTGGTGCTGGTGGCCATAGGAATGGGCATAGTCAACAGGCTCACCATAGGAAGGAGAAGGGAGGTGAACGGTCCCGACGCGGTGGTCATACTGGGACTCATCTTCGGGCTCATGATAACCGCCTTCCTCACGACGGGGGCGAGGATATCGCTGGCGGAGGCCAGTCCCGGAATGCTTCCCGTGTCCTGGGCGTTTTCGTCCCTCTACGACGGCATGAGCTGGGACGGCACGGTTTTCTGGAAGGAGTTTTTCTGGTGGTTTCACGTTCTCATAGTGCTTTCCTTTCTCAACTACCTGCCCTACTCCAAGCACAGCCACGTGCTCACCGCGGTGCTCAACGTGTTTTTCCAGAGCCTCAGGCCCCGCGGGCAGCTCTCCAAGATAGACTTCGAGGACATTCCCGAGGACCTCGACCACTTCGGCTCCTCCAAGGTCGCGGACTTCAGCTGGAAGGACATACTCGATTCCTACACCTGCACCGAGTGCGGAAGGTGCACGGACAACTGTCCGGCCTGGAACACGGAGAAGGTTCTCTCTCCCAGGGACGTGGTGGTGAAGCTCAGGCACTACGTTTCGAGCGAGGGAAAGGACATACTGGCGGGCAAGCCCGCCGAAGAGCAGCCCGACCTGCCCGACGCGCAGTGGGTGACTCCCGAGGAGCTCTGGGCCTGCACGACGTGCAACGCGTGCGTGGAGCAGTGCCCCCTTTTCATCGACCAGATGGCAAAGATCGTGGACATGAGAAGGTTTCTCACCCTCGAGGGAAAGCTCAGCGGCACGGCTACCAGGACCCTGCAGAAGCTTCAGAACAACGGAAATCCCTGGGGATTTCCGGAGAACCAGCGCGGCGGATGGCTCTCCGAGATGGACGTTCCGGTTCTCGGGGTCTCGGCCGAGGACGCAAGCGGCTTCGACGTGATCTACTGGGCGGGATGCTTCGGCGGCTACGACCCCAGAGGACAGGAAGTGTCCAAGGCCATAGTCTCCCTTCTCAAGATCGCCGGGGTGAATTTCGCCGTGATGGGTTCCGCGGAGACCTGCACGGGCGATCCCGCGAGAAGGCTCGGGGAGGAGGCCCTCTACCAGATGCTCGCCGCGCAGAACATCGAGACTCTCGACGGAATGAAGGTGAAGAAGATTCTCGCCAACTGTCCGCACTGCTTCAACACCATCAAGAACGAGTACCCGCAGTTCGGAGGCAACTACGAAGTCGTTCATCACACGGACTTTCTCTTGGACCTCATCAGGGAGGGGAAGCTCAATCCCGACTCCAGGATCGAAAAGAAGATGACCTACCACGATTCCTGCTACATCGGCAGGTACAACAACGTCTACGACTCGCCGAGAGAGATACTGAAAAGCATTCCCGGGATCGATCTCGTCGAGATGAAGAGGAACCGGACGAAGAGTTTCTGCTGCGGAGCCGGGGGCGGAAAGATATGGATGGAGGAGGAAGCTCCCAGGGTAAACTGGAACAGGTTCGACGAGGCGGCCGAGAGCGAGCCCGACACGCTCGCGACCGCGTGCTACTTCTGCAACACCATGTTCGACGACGCCGCGCGCTTTCGGGGAAAGGAAGAGGATATCGAGGTAAAGGACATAGCCGAAATCCTGACCAGCTCCGTGTCGTCCGCCGATGATTCCGGAAAAGCGGCCCCGAACTGACCGGCCCGCTCCCCGCGGACTTCCCGCTTCGCCCCGCACGCGCATGAAGCTCGGAAAGCCAAGCTCCCTTCTCATAGATTCGGGCGGCGGCTGGTTCGATTCCCCGTCCCCCGTCGCGGGCGTTTTCCGAGAGCCCATGTTCACGCTGAGCTTCTCGGGAGAAAGGTCCCTGCTGTTTTCCGGTTCCGGAGAGAGAGAACTGGACGAAGAGCCTCTCGGGTTTCTCGAACGCCGCGTTTCCGAGGGATGCGCCGCGGTCGGCTACATAAGCTACGACTACCTCGAGCACACCACTCCCGGCGCGACGACCTCGGGGCGGGAGGAAAAGCTCCTTCCCCTTCTCTCTTTCCACTTCTACGGGAAGGAGGACTTCGGCACCGCCGCCTTCGGGGACCTGGAAATCCCGCCCCGAGGCCCCGCGGCTGGCGTGGCAAGGACTCCGCCCCGCGCGAACGTGTTGAAGGAAGTCTACGAGGAGAAGATTTCCGCCGTAAAGGAGAGGATAGCGGCGGGAGACGTCTACCAGGTGAACCTTTCGAGGAAGTTCAGCTTCGATTCCGTCGCCGACCCTCTCCCCTGGTTTCTCGATTTCTACCGCGCCCAGCCCGTCCCCTTCGCCGCCTTCGTCGATTTTTCGGATTTCCAGATTCTCAGCGGGTCGATGGAGCTTTTCCTGAGAAAGAAGGGAGACGCCCTGACGACCAGGCCCGTGAAGGGAACCGCTCCTAGGGACGCCGACCCCGGGCGGGACGCGGAGCTTGCGCGCGGGCTCTGGGAAAGCCCCAAGGAGAGGGCGGAGAACCTCATGATAGTCGATCTCATGAGAAACGATCTGGGGAGGATCTGCCGGTACGGCTCCGTGGCCGCGGGCGAGCTTTTCCGCGTGCGGGCCTACAGCACCCTTTTCCAGATGGAGTCCGAGGTCGGAGGACTGCTCCGCCCCGGCGTGGGACTCGCCGAGACGGTCTCGAGCACCTTTCCCCCGGGGTCCGTGACCGGCGCTCCCAAAAGGGAGGCTCTTCGCATAATAGACGGACTGGAGCCCCACCGCAGGGGTCCCTACTGCGGGGCGGTCTGCCTCTTTCTTCCCGGCGGGGATTTCGCGATGAGCGTCGCAATCCGCACGGGGGTGAGCTCTCCCGACGGCGCGGATTTCTGGTTCGGAGGCGGAATAGTGTGGGATTCCGACGCGGAGCGGGAATACCTGGAGACGGAGCTGAAGGCCCTGGCCGTCACCTCGGTCGCGTGACCGAGCGCGGACCGGTGCTATACTTTTCGCCGTGAGGGAATTTTTCTTTTTCAACGGAGAGGAGCTCGAGGGTCCTCCTCCGCTTCGGGCGCTTTTCTACGGAGAGGGGGTTTTCGAAACCTTCAGGTGGAAGGGCCGCGAACCCGTGTTTCTTCCGAAGCATCTCGAGAGGCTCCGCGCCGGCGCGGCGTTTCTCTCCATTCCCTTTCCCGGGGAGAACGAGATCGTCTCGCGCGTGCGAAGCGCCGTTTCCCGCGCCGGGGGAGGAGATCTCTACGTGAAGACGTGTCTTCTTTCCGAGGGCGACCCGCTTTTTTACGCGCTCCCCCGCGCGTCTTCGGTTCTGGTCGTCGCGAGGCCCCACGCCGAGGGACCCGAAACCGCTTCCCTGCGCGTTTCGGAGGAGAGAAGGCCCGCGGGGCCGGGCGTTTTTTCGCACAAGACCCTGAATTATCTGGGAAACGTTCTCGCCAGAAGGGAGGCGCTTCGGGCGGGGTTCGACGACGTTCTCTTCGTCAACGCCGACGGCATGGTGGCGGAAACTTCCTCCCGAAACGTTTTCTGGGTCAGGGGGAACGGACTTTTCACCCCGTCTCTCGACTGCGGTCTTCTGCCGGGGGTCACGAGAGAGATTCTGCTGGCTTCCGCGGCGGAATTCGGCTGCGAGGCGCGCCCGGGCCGTTTTTCTCCGCGGGAGCTTCTGCGAAGCGATTTCGTTTTTCTTACGAGCTCAACCGCCGCGACGACGTACGTGGACAGGGTGGACGGGCGGAAGATGCCTTCTCCTCCCGAGGGCTACGGCGTTATCAGAAAATCGCTTCTGCGGAGGCTCGGGTGGTAGTATACTGTCGGTAAGCGGTTGCAGAGACGGAGGAACCCTATGTCCCGCGACATGAAGATCAGGGAATACCAGGAAAACGTCGACGAGTGGATAAGGAAGGTGGGCGTGCGCTACTTCTCCGAGCTTACCAACCTGGCGCAGCTCGTGGAGGAAGTCGGCGAGGTGGCCAGAATAATGTCCAGGACTTACGGGGACCAGAGCTTCAAGGGCTCCGAGGGCGAAAGCGACCTGGGCGACGAGCTGGCGGACGTTTTTTTCGTGCTCGCCTGCATAGCCAACCAGACGGGAGTCGACCTCGCCGAGGCCCTCGAGAGGAACATGGAAAAGAAAACGCTCCGGGACGCCGACAGGCACGCGAACAACCCCAAGCTCCGCTAGGAAATTTCCTCCCTCAGAAAGCCGGTTTCGGGCGCGCCGGGCTTTTTGCAAAGGATTTTCCTTGTGGTATTCTAGCCTGTTTCGGAAGCGGTCCGCCTTCCGTCCGTGAAGGTTTCGCCGGGAAAAAGAGGAACGATCCTTGAAGATGAAACTTGAAGAGAAAGCCATGGAGGACATACAGGCGAGGGAGGACCACAGGAACATTCCCATAGACAGGGTGGGAATATGCGACCTCAAGATTCCGCTCAGGATCAGGGGCTGCGAGGCAGATTCCGGAAAGGAGCAGAGCGTCCAGGCGTCCATGAGCCTGAGCGTCAACCTCCGCCCCGAGCAAAAGGGCATTCACATGAGCCGCCTCATAGAGACGGCGCTCGACTACATCGGTTCCTTTTCCCTGGACGACATGGGCTCCTTTCTCTCCACCCTCTGCGACAGGCAGGACTCGGAGAGCTCCCACGCGAAGATGGAGTTCGACTACTTCTTCAACCGCCACGCTCCCGTGAGCGGCAAGATATCCCCCCAGCCCTACAGGTGCGTCTACCGGGGCGAAGCAAACCCCGAAGGCCTCCGTCTCGCGCAGGGCGTGGAAGTTCCGGTAAAAACCCTCTGCCCGTGCAGCAAGGAGATAAGCGACTACGGGGCGCACAACCAGCGCGGCAAGGTTTTCGTCGGCATAACGCACGAGCGGAACGGCCCCCCGGGCATCTGCCTCGAAGAGATAATAGAAATCGCGGAGAGAGGGGCGTCTTCTCCGCTCTACCCTCTTCTCAAGAGAGAAGACGAGCGTCACGTCACCATGAGCGCGTACAACAAGCCCTGCTTCGTCGAGGACGTGGTCAGAAACATAGCCTCCGAACTCAACGGCAACCCGCTGTTCAGCTCCTACGAGCTCAGGGTTCTCAACTACGAAAGCATCCACAGTCACAACGCCTTCGCCAGCATCGGCGAAACGGTCTCGGGCGGAAAAAACGGCGGGTAAATCCGGCGAGTTGTCAACAGAAATCCCGAGTCTTTGCAACTTCCTGATATTAAACAATTTTCACTGTTCATAAATTGTTCATTATATTTCTCCGCGATTTTGACGAGAACACAACTTCCTGAAACCGTTTGATAATTTCGACCACGGGAATCTCCCGTCGCTTCGGTTTTCTTCACGGACTGTGAAATGTCCCGGCGTTTGAATCCGCCGTTTTCCGTAGCGAAAAGCCCTTTTTCAACGGGATTTTACGCCTTTTTTCCGAGGTTCGGAGGCCGGGTTTTTCCGTTTCCAAAACGCGCGAAGCTCGTGTAGATTGCTCTTCGCGCTTTCCCTCTCCGGAGAAAAGATGCGGACGCTTTCGGACATCGTGAAAAAGGAAATAGAGGACCGGGGCAGGATATCGTTTCGCAGGTTCGTGGAGCTTTCGCTTTTTCACCCGCGGTTCGGCTATTATTCCTCGGGCAGGGCCGCGATAGGAAAAAGCGGAGACTTTTACACCGCTCCCTCGGTTCACAGCTCCTTCGGGAAAACCCTGTCGCGCTTCGCGGTCGCCTCCCGCGAGTTTCTGGGGGACGAGCGGCTCGGAATCCTCGAGTTCGGAGCTTCCGGGGGCAGGCTCGCTCTCGACATGCTCGAAGCCCTGCGGCGGGACCGCCCGGATGTGTACGGCAAAACCGACTACGCGATGGTGGAAACCAGCTCTCCGGCCGTCGGGGAAGCGCGAGAGAGGCTCGGAGAGCACGGCGGGAGAGTCCGGTGGGTGGACGGCGTCGGGGAAATCGGCCCCGGCGGCTTCCGCGGGGTGGTGATCGCCAACGAATTTCTGGATTCGCTTCCTTTTCACAGGCTCAGGCACGACGGCGAAGAAATGAAGGAGGTCTTCCTGGGGACGCGCGGCGGAGAGTTCGAGGAAATCCTCGCGGACATTGAAGACGGGGACGTGCGGGAGTTTTCGGAAAGGTACTTCGGGGAGTACGGAGAAGGAGAGGAAGCCGAGGCCCGGACGCTTGCGGCCGCGTGGCTGGGCGAGGTCGAGAGCGTTCTCGACAGGGGCTTCGTTCTCGTTGTCGACTACGGCTTTCTGGCCCCCGAGCTTTATTCCCGGGGGAGGAGAAAGGGCACCTTCAGGTGTTTTTACCGCCACGGGCTTTGCGAGGATCCCTATGTCCGGCCGGGAGAGCAGGACATAACGGCGGACGTCAATTTTTCCGAGCTTGTAAGGGCGGGAAACGCCTTGGAGCTGGATGTCGTCAGGTACGCGACGCAGGGACAGTTTCTCGCGGACTGGGGAATTCTCGACATTCTCGAAAAATACGGCGGACCGGAGAACCAGGCGGACCGTCTGGCCATAAAGACCCTTATTATGCCGGAATTCATGGGAAGCAGGTTCAAGGCGCTGGTTCTGGCCAAGGGCTTTTCAAAGGAGGAACTTTCGGAGTTTTACGCGGATGCCCCGATCAGGATAACTCCGAAAGCTCTTTAGTTTTTTCAAGGTGTTGGAGACATAAAGCGACCGCGGGGTGCAAAAAACATATTCGGCCGGAATTGTTCAAAAGCGGAATCGGTATCTGCAGCGTTACGGAGTTTATCTCGTCACTTTTACCGCAAGGTATTTGAACTCTCCGTTTTTTACTTTGTAGAAGGAGTAGTAGGGTTGCCATTCAAGTTTATAAGAACTCCTTAAAGTTATTGAATTTTTTCTTTTTGCAATTGATTTGGGAGCAGTTCCCGGGAACTTCCACCTCATCTCCTCGCCCTTGCGGATTTCTCGCCCTTCTTTGAGTCTGAAATTGAAACTCGTCGTATCTCGTCCCTGATGAGTCCAGTAAGAGGGGTCGTTCGTCAGCAAAACCGCAAAACCCTCTCTGGCTTGGCCGTCGTCAATCATCTTTTCCAGCCTTTCTATGTCCTTGAGAAAGTCATATCGGCCTTCGTCTTGTGCACTTTGATTGCGGAGTCTGAAATCTTCATTTTTTTGTCTGATTATCAGTGTTTGAGTTTTATACTTCAGTTCAATTGCGATTTCCTTGTTCGGAAGCCATATGTCCAAATACTTTCTCTTTTTTTCTTCGTCTCGAAAAGGGTACTCCGGGCGAACCCCTCGACCTTGCTCTGTTTGAATCTGCATGGAAAGAGCGAGTTGAAAGTCTTTTTCCAAGTGAAAAATCGGACGGCATTCGGCCAAGTTTTTCATGATTTCGGTGATTTTCAGCATGAACCGCATTTTACCATAAATTGTGTGTTCTTGCTGATCCTCTTGAATTTTTGAAACATTTCAGGAGGCTGGAGAATTTTCAACGGCTTGTTGACAAGGCATCAAAAGCGGTTTACCATTAGGACTGACTGGTCCTTTCTAGTCTGGGGATATCCATGGACAACAGGCAGAAGATAATGGATACCGCGGGGGAGCTTTTCCACTCTTTCGGATACGCCGCCACTTCGGTCGACATGCTCATAGAGTCCGCAGGAGTTTCCAAAAGCAATTTCTACTACCATTTCAGGGGCAAGGAGGAGCTCGGACTGAGGATAGTCGAGGACCTCGTTTCGCGGTACGAGCGGGAGACAATATCGGAAACGCTGCTGAATCCCGACCTTGCGCCTCCCGAGAGGCTCCAGAGCTTTTACGCAAGGATAATCGCCTATCATAAAGCTCTTTCGCGCTACCGGGGCTGCGTTTTCGGAAACCTGGCCTTGGAACAGAGCGGAATCAACGAGAATTTCCGCTCCGTGCTGAGCGGTTTTTTCCGGAGGTGGAAGAAATCCGTGGCGCGATGCGTAAGGGAGGGCGTAGAGGAAGGATTTTTCCTCAGGAAAATCGATCCGGACGCCATGGCCGACCTGGTGATTTCCCAGATCGAGGGAGCGATACTTCTCTCGAAGACCCACAGGTCCACGGACGCGCTCGAGAAGACCTGCGGAGAGATAATGAAACTGATGACGAGACAAAGGAGGAAAGCATCATGAGCGATACCATAATGAAGTCCAACATCGGGGAGGACATAGTTCATCTGAAGAACCTCGACCCGGACCTTTACGGCGCGTGGATGGACTACCACGACGCGACGTTCGCCGACGGCGCGCTGACGGCGAAGGAGAAGAACCTGATCGCGGTTGCGGTCGCGCACATTACGGCCTGTCCCTACTGCATAAGGTCGAGAGTTTCCAAGAGCAAGAGCCTGGGAGCTAGCGACCAGGAAGTGGTGGAGGCCATTTACGTGGGACTCAGGCTGGCCATGGGAGCTCCGTACGCGTTTTCGAGCCTGGCTTTCGAAGCCTGGGAAACTCTCGAAAACGACGTTCCGCTTACCGAGGGGCATTTCTTCAAAAAGGACATCTCGAAGGAAATCGGACGCTTCAGGGAGGCTAGCGGCGACATCACTCCGCCGTTCATGGAGCTTCACAAGAAGATATTCGCCGACGGAGCCCTTTCCAAGAAGATGAAAAGGGGAATAATAGGCCTCGCGTGCGCGCACGCGACCGAGTGTCCCTACTGCATAAGGGGATGCGTGAAGGACGCCCGCGCCGACGGGGTCACCGAACAGCAGATGGCCGAAGCCATAAACGTCGCCATGGTCATGTGCGGCGGTTCGTGCTACGCGCACTCGAGCATAGCGATGGACACGCTGAAAAGTTTCGACAAGTAGCGGTCCGCGGTTCCATGTGGGGTAAGCGCGACGGGCGTCCTGCGGTTTTCCCGGGATGTTTCACGTGAAACATCCCGGTTCTTTCCATATCTTCTGACCCTCACCGCCCCGGTTTTATGTGGTAGATTTTCTTTCATGTCTTCCGTGACGACTTCGGACGAAAGCACCATAGCGGCCGTGTCCACCGCGCAGGGAGAGGGCGGAGTGGCCGTGATACGCGTAAGCGGAGAAAAAGCCCACGACATCCTGCGTAAAATCTTCGTTCCCGCCGGGAAATCCGGTTTCTCCGAAAGAAGGCTGAGTTTCGGAAGGATAAAGGACCCGATGACCGAAGAGACCGTGGACGAGGTTCTCTGCGTCGCGATGAGCTCCCCGAACACCTACACGGGGGAGGACGTGGCGGAAATACACTCTCACGGGGGACACCTGGTTCCGGCCAGGATACTGGAGATTCTGACCGACCTGGGAGCCAGGCCCGCCGCCCCGGGCGAATTCACCCAGAGGGCCTTTCTCAACGGAAAGATGGACCTTGCCCAGGCCGAGGCCGTTTCGGACATCATAGGAGCCCAGACGGAACGGAGTCTCAAGTACGCCCGGGCGCAGCTCGAAGGTTCTCTTTCCGTCGCGGTCAACGCGCTCAAGGACCGGATTCTGGACGTTCTGGCCGAAATAGAGGCAAACCTCGATTTTCCCGAGGAAGACATCGGTCCCGTCCTTAAGGAACGCCTGCGGGAAGAGGGCACGTCCGTGGAAAAGGAGCTTTCGGCGCTGGTCGCAAGCTACGACAGGGGAAAAATGTTCAGGGACGGCGTGGTCGCCGTGATACTGGGCAAGCCCAACGTCGGCAAATCGAGCATTCTCAACCGTCTGGTGGGAAGACGGCGGGCAATAGTGAGTCCGACCCCGGGAACCACGAGGGATTTTATTGAAGAGAGGGTGAACGTCGGAGGCATTCCCCTGATCGTCGCGGACACGGCGGGAATAAGAAACGCCGAAGACGACGTTGAAAAGATCGGCGTCGAGCTTTCCCTCGCAAAGGCGGAGGAAGCGGAGTTCGTGCTGGCGGTCCTGGACCGGAGCTCGGAACTCGACGCTTTGGATATGGAAGTCGTCGAAAAGGCGAAAACGAAAAAACATCTCGTCGTGCTCAACAAGTCCGACCTGGAAGGGAAAATCGAAACCGAGAAGCTTTACCGCGTCGCGGACCCCGAAAGCGTCGTCGGAACCTCCGCGCGGGACGGGACGGGAATGGACCGGCTCGAGGAAGCGATATTCGAGACCCTGTCGGGACCGCAAAGCAGTCTTGACGCCTCGGAACTCGTTCTTACGAATCTTCGGCACAAAAACTCCATGAAGAAGGCTCTCGACCACCTGCGCGCGTTTCTGGATCTTCTGGGAAAAAACGAGTACCCCGAGATACTGTCGATGGACCTCAGAAGCTCCATGAACTCTCTCGGAGAAATCACGGGAGAGGTTACCACGGAGGATATTCTGGGCAGAATTTTCAGCAGGTTCTGCATAGGGAAGTGAACACCAAGGGACGAACGTTTCATGTGAAACATTTCACAGGCGACGAGCTTTCTTGGGACGAAGACTCAAAGCCCGTTACAAGATTGTTTAATTGTTTCAGGAAGTTAAAGCGAGAACAAAAAGATTCGAAAATTTTCATTCACAATCTATCAACACAAGAAAAGCGTTTGATATCAGCGTATTGAAAGAGGTTTCGACGGTTTTTCTTAGCGGTACGTTAAAGGTTCCTGTTGATTCCCGTGACGTCTTCCGGGCGGCGAGCGTCGCAGTTTTCCGGCGGGTTCCTCATACCCGGCGCGCTCCCCCTGTCCGTGGGCGAAATGCCGGGTCTTCGGCGGACATCGTCCGTCCTGTCTGTTTCCGAACTTGCGCCGCGCGCGTTTCCGTCGCCTTGCCCGACGGCGTTTGCTTTTTCCCGGCCCGACGTGGCCGCAGCGGGAAAAGCTCCCCGTGCCCGCCGCGGAAACCCGGGCCGTTTTTCCCGCGGAATAGTCTTTTGTTTTCAGCAAGTTAATTGTTGACCGGTTTTTTATAGCGTGTAACCTATGCTCCGGGTGAAGTTATGATTTTCTCTCTTGGATGGCTTGCCGATTACGTTGAAGTGGACGTTTCTCCCGAGGAACTCGGGGAGATGCTCACGATGGCCGGAATAGAACTCGAGGCTCTGGAAGACAGGGGAAAGGAGCTTCAGGGCGTTTTCGTGGCCCAGATAACCGGCATGGAGAAACATCCCGACGCCGACAGGCTGAGCCTCTGCGAGGTTTCCGACGGAGAGACTTCCTGCAGGGTGGTCTGCGGGGCCGACAACATGAAGGAGGGAGACAAGGTCGCCCTGGCCAAGGCGGGAACGACTCTTCCTCCGACTTCCAGGTTTCCGGAGGGAATCGCGATAAGGGAATCCCGCATCCGCGGCGAGGTTTCGCAGGGAATGCTGTGTTCCGAGGAGGAGATGGGACTCTCCGGCCGCTCGGACGGAATAATGATTCTTTCTCCCAAGGCCGAGCTCGGACGGAGCATGGCCGACGAGCTCGGTTACGACGGCGTGATATTCGAACTCTGGGTCGCTCCCAACCGGCCGGACTGCATGAGCGTCTTCGGCATCGCCAGGGAAGTCTCCGCGATACTCGGGCGGGAGCTCAAGAAACCGGAATTTTCGCTGAAGGAAGAAGGAGAGAGCGTCTCGGGCAGAGCGCGGGTCGAGGTTCTAGACCCCGAAGCCTGCCCCAGGTACTGCTGCAGGCTCGTGGAAGGGGTCAGGGTCGGACCTTCTCCCGAATGGCTCGTAAAAAGGCTCGAATCCTCGGGAGTCAGGCCAGTGAACAACGTCGTGGACGTTACGAATTTCGTCATGCTGGAACTGGGCCAGCCCCTCCACGCTTTCGACTACGACAAGCTCGGCGAAGGCGAAATCTCGGTAAGAAAGGCCTCGGACGGAGAGACCCTGACGACTCTCGACGGCGCGGAGAGAAAGCTGCTCGCCGAGGACCTTCTCATCTGCTCCGCGGACGCCCCCGTCGCTCTTGCGGGCATCATGGGCGGCCGCGAAACCGAAATAGACGACGCGACGACGAACGTTCTGCTGGAAGCCGCCTGCTTCTCCCCCGAGGGGATAAGAAAGACCGCACGGCGGACCGGACTCAAAAGCGAATCCTCCGCCAGGTTCGAAAAGGGCGTCGACCCCGCCAACGTTCCGTTCGCGCTCGACCGCGCCGCGGAACTCGTGAACCGTCTCGCGGGAGGAACGGTCGCCGAGGGAGCGGTGGACGCGTATCCGTCCCCCGCCGGTCCAAGGGAGGTTTCCCTTTCGGTCGAAAAGGTGCGCGGTCTTCTGGGCGTGTCGATAGATTCCGGCGAGGTGGCGGAAATCCTGCAAAGCCTCCAGTTCGAGATTGTCGGCTTTTCCGATGATGTTCTCACTCTCGGGGTTCCGACTTTCAGGGTGGACGTCGAGCGCGAGATAGACGTCGTCGAGGAAGTGGCGAGGCTTCTCGGCTACGACAACATTCCTTCCGTCGCGCCGGAAGTTCCCATGGCGGCCAAGACGATCAACGTCATAACGGTAATGGAGAAAAGGCTTCGGGACATATTCGTTTCCTACGGTTTTCTCGAGGCCGTGAACTACAGTTTCGAGTCCCCGGATCTTCTCCGTCCGTTCGGTCTCGGCGGGTCCCTGAGCGTTCTGAACCCCATATCGCGCGACCTTTCGGAAATGAGAACCAGCCTTCTTCCGGGTCTGGTCAAAAACGTGAAGCTCAATCTCTCGAGACAGAACCAGGACGTGAGGCTTTTCGAATCGGGAAAGGTCTTCTATCCCAAGAGAAAGGAACAGCTTCCCGACGAGGCGAAGAAGTTCGCGGCCGTAGCGACCGGAAAAAGGGCTCCCGAGGTGTGGAGCGGGGAGGAGTTCGACTTTTTCGACATAAAAAGCGTGCTGGAGCGGAGCGCGGAAGTGCTCTCGGTGGACGCGAAGCTGGAGTTCGGGGAAGTTTCGTCCGACGGCGGTTTTCTTCGGCCGGGAAGAGCCTCCGCCATAACCCTGCGGGGAGAGGTTCTGGGATTCGTGGGCGAGCTTCACCCGTATCTGATGGAAAAGCTCGAGCTGGACGGGAGCGTGTACGCGCTCGAACTGGACCTTTCGCTTCTCTCCGTCGCCTACACCAGCTCGGAGAAGAAGTTCTCTCCTCTCCCGAAGTTTCCCTCCCTTCGCCGCGACATGGCGCTTGTCGTCGACGACGCCGTGGCGGTGCGGGAAATTCTTTCTGTCGTCAAGGGCGAAAATTCGAGTATAATAGAGAATGCGTGGGTGTTTGACATCTACAGGGGGGACCCGTTGGGACGGGGCAAGAAAAGCGTCGCCCTGTCCCTGCTTCTTCGGGACGCGGAAAAGACCCTTACGGACGAAGACGCCAACGCGGTCTGGCAGAATGTTCTGGAGAAGCTTAAAAAAACACTAGGAGCCGAGCTCCGCTCGGCCTGAAGAGAGGGTTTCCGTGACGAAAAAAGATCTTTCAACCGCGATACACGAAAAAACGGGGTTCTCCAAAAGCGAGTCGGCGCAGATGGTGAACTTCTTTTTCAAGACCATAACGGACGGGCTCATGGCCGGAGACGAGGTGAAGCTGCCGAAGTTCGGGAGCTTTCACGTGAAGAAAAGAAAGGCCAGAACCGGAAGGAATCCTTCCACGGGGGAAAGCGTTCACATCCCTTCCCGCACCACGGTCGTCTTCAAGCCCAGCAGGTTTCTGCGAAACGCCATCGACGGAAAGGACGAATAGGAGAGCATCCTGCAGAAACCGGGAGCACAGAAGGACCAGTCGTCTTTTCTCAGGCGGAGTTTCTTCGCCGGCATTCTGGTAATCGTTCCCTTCGGGCTTACCCTTTTCGTTCTCTACAGGCTGATGAAGTGGATGCTCTACTTCTTCAGCTCGGGTCCCGCGGCGGTCCTCCAGCGTTTCGTCGACCTCCCGCCCTACGTGTTCCAGTGGATATCGTTTCTCATCGGTCTCGCGTCGACCCTGCTGCTCGTCGTCTTCATAGGCGCGGTCACCAGGAACTTCGTCGGCAGACGGCTGCTACTTTTCACCGAGTCGGTCATCTCCAGGATTCCGCTCGCCAGAACCTTCTACATAAGCGTCAAGCAGGTCGTCCAGACGTTTTTCTTCACCTCCCGGATGAAGGAGATGAAGAGAGTCGTGCTGGTCGAGTATCCGAGAAAGGGCTGCCACGCGGTCGCCTTCGTCACCGGGGTCACCGAGGCCGGAAACAGGCAGAACGCCACCGACCGGAGGCTCTTCAGCCTCTTCATTCCGACCACGCCGAATCCGACCAGCGGAATTTACGTGATGGTTCCGGAACAGGATTTCGAGGAACTGGACATTTCGGTGGAGGACGCCTTCCGGCTCATAGTCTCCGCCGGTCTTTCCCAGAACAACCTGGATGCTGCTGATCAAGGCAAAAAAGACGATTGACGCCCACGGGATGTTCGTCCCGGGGGAGAAGGTCGTCGCCGCGGTGTCGGGAGGGTCCGACTCCATGGCCCTTCTCCACGTTCTGGAAGAAATGGGCGAGCTTCGCCTGGAGATCGTGGTCGCTCACCTCGATCACGGGCTTCGGGGAGAGGAATCCGTCGCCGACGCCGAGCACGCGAGAGACGCCGCCTGCCGCCTGGGTCTCGCCTTCGAGTGCCGAAGCGCGGACGCGGAGGCGTTCAGAAAGAGCAGGGGGCTTTCTCCCGAAGACGCCGCCAGGAGGCTTCGCTACGGTTTTTTCCGCGACGTTCTGGAAAAACATTCGGCCTCCAGAATAGCCACCGGACACACCATGGACGACCAGGCGGAAACCGTCGTCATGAGGCTTCTTCGGGGCAGCGGCTCTCTGGGCCTCTCCGGCATAAGACCCGTGGCCGGGGAGGTGGTCCGCCCGCTCATAAACGCGACCAGGGAGGAAGCCAGGGAATATCTCCGCTCCAGGGGAGTGACGTGGAGGGAAGATTCGACCAACAGTTCCCGCAGGTTCACGAGAAACAGGATAAGAAACGAGCTCCTTCCCGCGCTGGAAACCTACAATCCCGCCGTGCGGGAAGTTCTGTCCCGCACGGCGGCGGTCTGCTCCATGGAATCGGATTTCGTGGAGGCCGAGGCCGAAAGAAGATTCGAGGGACTGGTCTCGCGGGTCGCCGGGGGAATTTTCGGAAAGACCCGCGACGTTCTCTCCCAGCCGGCGGCGGTCAGGTTCTCCGTGATGAGAAAGGCGGTTTGCGAACTCAAGGGAGATCTTCTCGGAGTGTCTTCCAGGCATCTTTTCGCCGTCGAAGAAGCTCTGGGGTCCGCCGGACCCTCCGCCGAGGTCGATCTTCCGGGAGAAGTGATCTTCCGCTCGGGACACGGAGTTTTCTTTCTGGCGCGGGGGTCGGAGCTTGACGGGTCGGTTTCGGCGCTGGTGGAAGGTCCGGGCCGGGTCGGAATTTCGCGGGCCGCCGAAGTCGAGGTCGAAGTCACCGACGACGATTCTCTGTGGGGAGATCCCTGCGCCGCGTATTTTCCGCCGGAGCGGGTTTCCTTCCCCGTAGCGGTGAGGAGCTTCGAGGACGGGGACAGGTTCGTTCCCTTGGGGATGAAGGGGCGAAAGAAGCTCAAGGACTTTTTCATCGACGAGAAGATACCCAGGTTCATGAGAAGGAAGGTGCCGCTTTTCGAGACCCGGGAGGGAATAGTGTGGGTGGGAGGACTGAGGCCCGACGAGAGGTTCAGGGCGGAAAAAGGAAAGGGACCCTGGCTTAGAATGAAAATTTCGGGGCCTTTTCGGGAAATGCTCGACCTCGTACGGGAAAAACCGGACGGCGGCTAGCGGGTTCGGCCGAACCCGCTTATCGCGAGATGGCACGCCCCCGCGACTCCCGCGTCCTCTCCCAGAACGGCTTTTTTTATCTGGAGATTTTTTCCGGAAGCTTCGAGCGCTCTTTTCTTTGCTTCCCGCTCCGCTTCTTCCCTGAAAAGTTCCCAGGCGTTCGAAAGGCCTCCTCCGACGACCACGGTGTTCACGTTGAGAATGTTCACGAAAACGGATATTCCCACCCCCAGGTTCTTTCCGAATTCGTTCCATATCCGGATGGAGTCTTCGTCTCCCGCGGCGGCGAGCTCCTCGAGCCGCCTCGGTATTTCCGTCGCCTCGACGTTTTCGAGCTTTCGGCCGAGCTTCGGGTACCGCCGTACGATTCTTTTTATCGCGACCAGAGAGACGTAGGTCTCGACGCAGCCGCTGCTCCCGCAGCCGCACTCGGGTCCCGAGGGGTCTATGGTGACGTGTCCGAGCTCTCCCGCGAAACCGTCTTCTCCCGACCAGAGCTTTCCGTCCAAGATTATTCCGCCTCCGAATCCCGTCCCGAGAGTTATCATGATCATGGAGCCGGAGCCTTTTCCCGCCCCGTCGCGGTGCTCGGCCAGGGCCGCCAGAGAAGCGTCGTTTTCGATGAAGACGGGCGCGGAATCTCCCGTTTTTTCGGAAAGCGCGGCCGCGAAAGGGAAATCCTTCACGCCCGCTATGTTCGGAGCCTGCGTCAGGATGCCGTTTCTGCGGTCGACGGTTCCCGGCATCCCTATTCCGACGGCGCAAAGCCCTTCTTCTCCCATATCTTTTATCAGGTCCGCCAGGTTGTCCATGAGCCGCCCGACGCCCTCGCGGGCGCCCGAGCGCGTTTCCTTCTCCGCGAGCGCGTCTCCGGTCTCCGAGACCAGCCTTCCCCTCAGGTTGGTTCCGCCTATGTCAATGCCCAGAAATTTTCGTTTCATTTTTATGCTCTCGCAACTTGAGAGAAAAGGGGAAAGTCTTCGTCGGGCACTGCGGCTTCCAGTCGGCCGCAAATTCTGATTTTATCAGAGAAGCCCCGAGAGAATGAAAGTCTGTCGGTTCATGTCGGCCCGCGCTTCGCCCCAAAACCTTCGGCGATGTTCCCGAAGAAGAAAAACCCGGTCCGATTCAACGTTAGGCGGGGGAACCCTCCATCCTTCCCGTTCGGGAGGTTCCCCCGGGGTAAAGACAGTAAAGAGCCCATTAGAACCCGAAACTCACCGCGACCCCGACCGCGTGTTCCGCGTTCAGTCCATGGTCATGGGCGTGGTTTCCCTCGAGCATGGGCAGGTCGGACAAGTCGAACTTCTGTCTGGGGTCGACCATTCCGTATCCGACGCCCACGCTGAGCGTGTCGAAGTTAAAAGCCATTCCCATGGATGTTCCCCAGCCTTTGTTGTGAAAGTTCTTTCCGAATTTCCCCGTCACGTCCACGAAGTTGCGGGAGCCCGTGTTGGTCTGGGCCGCATCCATCGCGGCGGCCACTCCCGCGCCGGAATACTCGTCCGCCTTCACGTCCGGCGGAGAAACAACGCCGGTTCCCATGCACAGCGCGCAGATTACGAACATTGCCGTTACCGTTATTCTACTCATGTTACTTCCTCCTTCCCTTTCGGGATATGATTTTTGGTTCAAACCGCACACTATCATATATTTTTTTCAGTGCGGTTTCAAAAAGGGGAAGGCGGGAAAAATGTTTCCGACGGCGCGCCGGGGGAAACAGCGTGTAAACTTATGTCCGTTCCAAGGAATTTCCGTTCCATTTTTCGGCTTCTGAGGTTTGCGAAGACAGGCAAAATCTTTCCTGAACGACTTCGGCGGATACGCGCTCCGCGAGAGTTTTTAGGGACTGAAAATCTATTGACCCATGTCGGCCAGCACTTCGAGCACAAAGTCGTCCGTAAGTGCATCCGCACCGGAAAATCTCATGCGGCGGTGGTTGCCGTTTTTGTTGGTACTGCAGAGCACTTCTCCTCGGGAGTTACAGAACAGCACGACGGATTTTCCATGGCCGCAGGGGATGTCGACGGCGATTTCGGCGTCCGGCATGGGATATACTTCGAGACGGCGGGGCGAGAGTGCGTATGTTTTCCGAATCAGCCGTTCGGCGGTTGTTTTCGCCGCGGACGACGGCTCGGGGAATCCTTCTTCTGATGCTTCCGAATCCGCCTCCTCTAGACCCTTCAGGATTTCGGCCAGCTCGCCACCTGTTTCGGTCATGTCTTTTCCCGCTGCAGAGGAAATTGCCTTGTTTTACCTCATGACCAATTCGAGTAGCTTGTCCCACCGAACATAGTCGTTTTTCTCAGCCGATGACGTTCGAATCTCTCATAAAGACGAATGAATCAACTCGGTTACGCCCAAGGTTGCCTACAGTTCACCCGCTTGGTGTAGCTACGTGGTGCCGGGGCTTTGCGAGGGCGGTTCCAGCGGTTCCAGCGGGCAACTTGCTGGTGACCCGCCAGTGTAAGCGGGGCCTTCGTAGCCAGTGCCCGAGCCCGAGTTAATCCGCTCGTACACCACCGCAAAAGGAGAAAATCCGCTTGAGTCCGCGCACACCTTCCCCCCGTCCACAGTCGAGGAAAGCTCCTCCCATGTCCCGCTGTAGAACCTTATCAGGTAAAGCCTCCGCTCTCCCGCCGCTATGCGAAGCCCCTCCGTCACCGGAAGGCATATTCTCACAGCGGCATCGGGCACCGGGGAAATGTCTATGTCCACCAGCACATGGTCCGCGTCGTCTCCCGTGTATCCGAAAAGATCGTCGTCTATCTCACGTCCGCGTCCGTCTCCCGCAGGGTAATGACCAGCTCCTCTATTGTCTCTCCACCGCTCTCAAGCTCCGAAGGCAGAATCACTTCAAGCCCCGTGTCCTCGGGAAGCGTGGAATCCACCGTCACCTTAGTGTCTCCCTGCGAAAACTCTCCCAACATCACGCCGACCACCATCCTCTCGTCATTATCCACAGGTACGCTTGCTTCCACAGGTTGCCTGCAGTCCGCCCCGCCTTGTCCGGTTGTACCCGCTGCTGGCGGCAGCAGGTCCACGATGGCCTGAACAAACTCCTCGTCGGTCAACTCGCCAGCGACCCAGCGCGCTATGACCGCGTAGGCCGCGGTACAAAAATCAGAGTTGTCACCGGCGCAGGTTCTCGTTAAATTGGCGCGCACTTTCTCCGCCTCCGAGGATGCCGAGGGGGTGCGAGTCGTGGTTTCGGGTTCGGGAGCTTCCACGGCCGGCGGGGCGGGTTCGGGGGCCTCCGCGGTGTCCGGTTCCCCGCCTCCGCAAGCAAGCGCAAAGACACCCAGCGCGCACAGCGCAAATTTCCGCAAGGTAGTCATTGACATGTCCTTCTTCGCCGACGCACAAAGTCGTAGAGGTAAAATTGTAACCAATTGAGTCTGTCGGACTTTAGCGTCTATGTTCAATCGAGGTAAAATAAGAGAATCACAAGAACTACAGGAGAGAGAAGCATGCCTGAATTCGTTACGTTTGATCGGTCCACGCCAAGCATGTTGCCCGCGAGGGTGGATGATTACGTGCCCGAAGGGCATCTGGCCCGTTTCGTAGTGGAGATAGTGGCGCAACTGGACCTGAGCGATTTGACGGAGGCGTATTCGGGCAGGGGCTCCAGGGCGTATCACCCGTCCATGATGGTGGCCTTGCTGTTTTACGGATATGCCACGGGGACGTTTTCCAGCCGCAAGCTTGAGCAGGCTACATACGACAGTCTTGCGTACAGGTATATCTGCGCCAACAACCATCCCGACCACGACAGCATAAACAGTTTCCGCAAGAGGTTTTTGGAGCAGCTTGAGGGGTTGTTCGGGCAGATTCTCGTGATGGCTCACGCGATGGGGATTCTCAAGATGGGGACGGTGAGTGTGGACGGCACGAAGATAAAGGCCAACGCGTCGAGGCGCAAGAACTTGAGCTGGAAACAGATACGCAAGGTGGACAAGCGCATACGCAGGGAGATAAGGGAGCTTATGCGTAAGGCACAGGAGGCGGACAACAGCGAGAGTCCCGACGGAATAGACATTCCCGAGGAGTTGAACAGTCGCAGTGAGCGTCTTGAGGCTTTGAGCGACGCGAAGCGGGAGCTTGAGCGCAGAGCGGAGCACAGATACGAACGAGAGAGAAAGCAGTATGAGGAGAAGATGGAAGAGCGCAGGGCCAAGGAACGACGCGACGGGCGCAAGATACCAGGCCCCAAACCCAGGGAGCCTCAGCCCGGGCCGACGGACAAGGACAGGGTTAATCTTACGGATGAGCAGTCACGGATCATGTCGGTGAGCACTGGAGGATACGAGCAGAGTTACAACGTTCAGGCGATGGTGGACACCGAGAGCCGGATGATAGTGGGCAGGCACGTGACGCACAACGGCAACGACAAGCGGGAGATGGAGCCTGCCCTTGAGCAGCTGGCAGAGGCGGAGAGGCTGGTGGGGGAGGCGGACAATCTTTTGGCCGACGCGGGTTACTACAGCAAAAAGAACGTGGAGGCTTGCACAGAGCACGGGGTCAGGCCGGTGATTTCCATACGCAACGAGAGGAGAGGTCACAAGTCGGCAAAGCCGCCCAAAGCCGTTGCGAAGAACAAGACGGCAGTGGATGAGATGAAGGAGCTTCTGGAGACGGAGGAAGGCAAGGCGTTATACGCCAGGCGCAAAAGCACTGTGGAACCGATGTTCGGAGTGATAAAACACGTGCTGGGGTTTGGCCGGTTTTTTATGCGAGGGATTAAGGCTGTGAGCAGGGAGTGGAGTCTGGTATGTATAGGCTACAACCTGAAGAAGATGTTCACATTGAGGACGAATTAGAGAGGGAGGAGGCAAAAACGGGAGAATCGACGGCAACGCACACGCAAAAACGGACAATATACTGCCAAGGTATCACGCCGTCTTGAACAAAACGACTGGTTCTCGATGTCAAACAGCTCCAATCAGGCTAATCTGCCTCGTCCGTTAGCAAAGTCCGACAGACTCAATTACACCCGCCAATCAAAAGTTTCCGACGCCTTGTTTTGTAGAAGGGTTCAATCTACAGTATCTTTTTCAGACTTCGTATGGATTTGCGGAAAACATGATCAAAAAAAGACGAGGCAGTCAATCAAGGGTTGCCTCGAAGGGTTCATTCAGGGGATTATAAACGAGAAAACTTCCAGCGAGTTCGACCCCAAACAGCTCCGCCCATTGCGCAGGGAGTCAAGGAAAGGAGACCTGAAGCCGTTTAACGAATCTCCGCTGCCCGACGGACTGCTCATGATAACGGAATTTGGAAAATCGTTTTCCACCAGACTACGCGGAGCGGGGACATCGCGTTACTGGGCGAATATCACTCGAAGCTATAAAGCCGGATTGAAGAAATTATAAACGAAATCGGTGCCAGCGCCATCAAAGCGAGCTATCCGGAGCTTGTCAGAGAAGTTGTCGAAGTCGCGGGAAAGGGGGAAAGCGAGGTTCTGCCGGGGAAAGAGTTCTGGAATCTGATAGGCGGCGAGGGGACGTACGAAGCGGTTCTCGAAATCTATCAGGATGTCGGCAGAGAGAAAGGACCAGACATGCTCGATCGGTTGGCGTTAGGGTACTGAAGGATTCCGACAAGGTCGGCAGTTGAAGGCGATTTTCCATGCTTACGGCACTTGACCGCTATGAAAATCCGTTTTTCGTTTCGACGCGCCGGTCGGCGAAGGATTCGACGATCATAGGCGAAACGGGGTGTGAACTTATGTCCGCCCGCGGACGACCCGCCGGGCCGAAGACAGGGAAGCCGAAATGAACCGCTACGGAACCGGAAGTTTAATCTGCGCGCTTTTTTCCCTGCTTCTCTGCGTCTCCTGCGAAAGGCCGCCCGACGTCCCGACGCCGGAGTCGATGAAGCCGGTTTCCGTCGTTCCCGAAACGGACGACGACATCTTCCCCGAGGGACTGAGGGAAGCCATAAGCTCCTCGGTGGAGAATCTTTCGAAAAAGAAGAACTATTCTCTCGCCTTCGGCGCGAGGACCGTCTCGGGGCGGGATTACGCTCTTTCTCTCGTCTACCTCCTCGAGAGACTGGAGGAAGGAGCGTCCAGGGAAGCCTTCATGGAGGAGATAGGGAGGAACTTCGACCTTTACGGGTTTCCGGGAAAGCCCGAGGGCAGGATTTTCGTGACTTCCTACTTTTCTCCCGTGCTTTCGGCCTCCGAAACGAGAACCCCGAGGCATTCCCAGCCCCTTTACCGAACGCCGGGCGATCTCGTGAAGGTAAGGATGGACAGGTTCTTCGGGGAATTCGAGAGATTTTCGTTCATGGAGGACGACAGGGCCGCCAGGGCGAAGTTCGGATCCCTTTTCGGAAGGGTCGTTTCCGCGGGAAAGGGAAGGACGCCCGAACTGGTTCCCTACTATTCCCGCAGGGAAATCGATTCGGGGCAAAGACTCGCGGGAAGGAACCTCGAGATCGCCTGGGTGGACTCCGTCGACGCGTTTTTCCTCCACGTCCAGGGGTCGGGCAAAATCAGGTTCTCCGACGGAAAGGAGGTCTCGGTCGGCTACTCGGCGCAGAACGGTCACGATTACGTCGCCGTGGGAAAATTTCTTTTCGACGTCATTCCGAAGGAAAAAATGAGCCTCTGGGCGATAGAAAGCCACCTGAGGTCCCTTCCCTACGGGGAGATGAGGAAGGTTCTTTACGGAAATCCCAGTTATATTTTCTTTCGGGAACTGCGGGGAAAGCCCCGCACCTCCTTCGGAACCGAAGTCGTCGACGGCCGCACCGTCGCCACCGACGACGTTTTCTTTCCGAGGGGAGCGGTGGGCTTCATGGAGTTCGACGCCCCGGTTTTCGACGGCCCCGACGCGGTGGAGCCTTCGGGGTGGAGGCCGGTTTCCCGCATAGTCGCGAATCACGACGCGGGAGGAGCGATAAAGGGCCCCCGCCGCGTGGATCTTTTCTGGGGCGAAGGGAAGGACGCGTCCCGCCACGCGGGAGTCATGAAGAACTGGGGAAGGCTGTTCTGCCTGGTTCCCAGGGCGGAGTTTCTGGAGAAGCTCCGCGCGGAAGCTCCGCTGGAGCGGGGAGGTCTAGGAAATCCGGACGACTGACGACAGCTCGGATGTCTGTTCGCTTGTCTCTTCCGCCAGCGGAGAGCACCTCTACGGCACCGCCCCGGAGGTGAAGAACTGGTTCGCGCTCGAGTACCCGGGGGCGTGGAAAAGAGACGCCCTCGCCCAAAGCTCCCTGTCCGAAGAGGTGAAGCGGTTCCTGGAAAATCTGGCTTCCTCCTTCGGGGAATCGAGAATCCAGCTCATAGGGGGACGGCGCCGCCCGGGCGACGGCGGGAAACTGAGCTTCTATTACGCCAGGTCCTCCGAGTTTTCCCCGAAGCTCTACAGGTTCGGTCTCGACCGCCACGAGGACCTTCTCGACGTGGACCTCGCGAGACTGGCGGAGACGGGGGAGATGGAGAAGTTCGCGTCCGCCGAAAGGCTCGTTCTGGTGTGCACGCACGGCACCCGCGACGGCTGCTGCGCGAGTCTCGGCTCTCCGGTCTTCAGGGAGCTTCTGGACGCCCGGGGCGTCTCCGCCTGGAGAACCACGCATGTCGGGGCGCACAGGTTCGCCGCGAACCTGGTCATGCTTCCCGAGGGAATATATTACGGAAGGGTGAGCGCGGAGAACCTCGGCGAAATCCTCTCCAGCCACGCCCGCGGAGAAATCTTTCTCGACTGCTACAGGGGAAGGTCGTGCTTTTCCCGGACCTCCCAGGTCGCGGACTATTTCATGAGAAGGGAGACGGGCAAGCTCGGCATCCACGACATAAGGTGGGAGTTCGAAAAGGACAGGGCGGAATACGCCGCGGTGGAGTTCGGGGCGGCGGGCGAGAGCACGGTCTACAGCGTGAACACCGTGGTCGTGAACCAGGCGCTGAAGCTTAGAACCGGCTGCGACGACCCCGGGACAAAGGAGATTCCCCAGTTCTACTTCTACAGTATCGTTCCCTACGAGCCGCCGAAAAGGGAAAAGACCGACTGACCGCCGCTACGGGATACCCCGTCCGTCTCCGGCGAGCTTCAGAATCTCCGCGGCGAGCCTCTTCGAACTTTCCTCGTCGGGGATCACGGTGTCGGTCACAAGCGGCGAGATTCCCAAGGCCTCGATTTCGCGAGCCTCCCGCGCGTCCGAGCCGTCTATGGCCATCACGTCCAGAAAATCGGCGTAAAGTTCGGCTATTCCCGCCGAAGACGGCCGCATTCCAAGCCCTCTCATCAGCCTGTCCGCGGGACCCTTGAGAGGCTTTCCGCCCACCAGCGGACTCACCGCGACCTTGAGACCGGGGGCGGCGGCGAGTCTTTCCCGCACCCCCCGCACCTCGAGTATGGGACCGATGCTGATGACGGGATTGCTCGGACACGCGATCACGAGGTCCGCCTCTTCTATCGCCTCGAGGACGCCCGGGGCGGGCGAGGCCTCCGCCGCTCCCCTTATCTCCACTCCCCGCACCGCGGGCTCCATCGCGCGCTTCACGTAGTATTCCTGAAAGTGCATTTCGCCGATGTCGGTCTCTATCCAGGTCTCCACCCTGTCGTCGGTCATGGGCAGTATGCGGATTCCCTCCAGGGAGAATCTTTCGGCGAGCGCCGCGGTGGATTCGCTGAGGGTGGCGCCGTCGTCGTGGAGGCTCTTTCTGAAAAGCTGGGTGGCGAGATCCCTGTCGCCGAGCCCGAACCACGTCGGAAGCCCGAGCCTCGCGGCCGCCCCGAGAAAGCCGAAGGTGTCGTCCCGAAGCCCCCAGCCCTTCTTCTCGTCTATGTTTCCCGAAAGCCTGTAGATTATGGTGTCTATGTCGGGAGAGACCCTCATTCCGAAGATGTCCATGTCGTCGGCCGTGTTGACCACGACCGTGAGCTCTTCGGGAGGAACGATCCCGACCAGGCCCCTCAGGAACTTCGCGGCCCCGCTTCCGCCGCCGAGAGCCGTTATCATTTCCGGATTCCGCTTTCGGGATGCATTTGGGTCTGTAAGCTATTCGAGCGCTCCGAGGGTGTCAAGCGGCGGCCGTCCCGACGTCCCGACGGCGGCTTGAAAGTTCCCTGCGGCTGGTATACAGTTTACTTCCGATTTCCAGAGGACGCTCTCCCGTTGGCCTTCGACATCATAAAGAACAGGCAGACCTTTCTGACCCGGGCGATACTTCTCCTGCTGGCCTTCACCTTCGTCATAGGTTTCGGATACGTGGGCGGCATAAGCATCGGGGGGCGGGGGCCCAGCGGCGGAACCGCCGTCGAGGTGAACGGGGAGAAGGTTCCGGTCGCCCAGTTCTTCAACCTCCGCGACGCCCTCACGAGGCGCCAGAGGGAGACCACCCCCGAGATATCGGGACAGCTGGCCGACTTCATAAGCTTCACGGCGATGGACACCCTGGTCAACAGGAAGCTGCTCGCCCAGCGCGCGGCGCGTGTAGGAATCAGGGTGAGCGACGAGGAGCTTTCCCGGGCCATAACGACGGACCCGGCCTTTCAGGTCGACGGCGCCTTCGTGGGCTCGGAGCGCTACGCGGAATACGTGTCGAGAGGGCTCAACCAGACGGTGAGCCAGTTCGAGGAGGCGTACAGGGACGAGCTTCTGGCGAGAAAGCTGCTTTCGGTCGTCGAAAGTTCCGTGACCGCCACCGACGAGGAGCTTTTCGCTCTCTACAGGATGGAGGCGGAGGAAGTCGACCTCTGGTACGTTTCCTTCTCCGCCGGGGATTACTCCGGGGAGCTTGAGATCTCCGGGGAGGAGGTCGCGAAGTATCACCGGGACAACCGGGATATTTTCGTCGAGCCGGAGACGAGAGCGGCTCGCTACGTGAAGATCTCCCCCGCGGACTTCGCCTCCGGGGTCGAAGTGCCGGAAGAGGAGCTTCGCGCCTATTACGAAACCTACACGGACGAATTCGCCGCGGACGGGAAGCGGAAGCCGTTTTCCGAGGTCGGGGAGGAGATAGAGAAGCGGCTGGTCGAGGACCGCTCGGCCGTTCTCTACGACCGGTTCGTCGAAGGGTTTCTCGGCGGCAGAAAGCCGTCGCTCGACGGTCTTCTGGAGGAAATAGGTCCTCTCGAAACGAAGGAGACGGGAGATTTTCTTCTCGAGGACGCGGGAGAAGACGTTCCCGCGAGCCTGCGGAGAAAGGCTTTTTCGGTCGGGGAGGGAGAATTTTCGAACGTGGTCCACAGGGATTTCGCGTGGTTTTTCGAGGTGACCGCGGTGAATCCCTCCAGGCCCGCGGAACTTTCCTCCGTGCGCGAAGACGTGGAGAAGGCTCTTCGGGAGAAAAAGTCTCTCGAGGCGGCGAGGCTGGCCGCCGGGGAGAATCTTCCGAAGCTCGCGGCCGGAGGGGATTTCGGGAAGACCGCGAAGTCTCTGGGTCTTTCGGCCGCCGAAACGGGTTTTTTCAGAAGATCGAGACCGCCTCTCGCGATAGAGTCGCCGGAATTCGTCTCGGAGGTCTTCGGCCTCGACTCCTCCCGCCCCGTTCCCGAGAGGGTCTACGAGTCGGGCTCGACCTTCTACGTGGTTTCGCTCAGGGAGAAAAAGTCCGCCGACGCGGAGTCCTTCGAGAAGGAAAAGGACTCTTCCCGCCGGAGGCGGACCGAGGTCCGCAGAAACCGCGTCGTCGAGGGCATGCTGGAGCGGGCGAGAAGGACCTCCACGATCAGGCCCAACCCGGACATCCTCCCCCAGAGCGGCTGATCCCCCGTATCGAAAACGATGGAAATGTCCGGCGGTTTCTGGTAGAATTGAAGCGACCGGAAGGCCATGACCGAGAAGGAATCTTTTTCCAGCGGCCGG
Source organism: Thermodesulfobacteriota bacterium (assembly GCA_965243595.1). Taxonomy (GTDB): domain Bacteria; phylum Desulfobacterota_D; class UBA1144; order Nemesobacterales; family Nemesobacteraceae; genus Nemesobacter. Next base: position 298,768 of record OZ251569.1, on the reverse strand, counting down.
TTCGCGGAACGTTCCGAGCGAGCATATTCAGGTTTCTTGTCGCCCGTGGGCTTCTGAACGGAAGGGGAAGGCGCGCTTCGGGAGTTTCCCGCGCGTCGGAAAGCGGCGGCCCCGGGCCGCGGTTTTTTCATGAAGATAAAGGCTCTTGAAATATCGGGCTTCAAGTCTTTTTACCGGAAGACGAAGATAAACTTCTCCGGGGGCGTGACCGCCGTGGTCGGTCCCAACGGCTGCGGAAAATCCAACATACTCGACGCCGTGAAGTGGGTGATAGGCGAGCACAACCCGAGGCTGCTTCGCGCCGGGGGGATGGAGGACGTCATTTCCAACGGGAGCGCGGAGCTCAAGCCCCTGGGAATGGCCGACGTGTCCCTGGTGCTCGAGGACGTCGAGGGCTTCGGCTTCGAGGAAGTCAGGGTGAGGAGAAAGCTCTACCGTTCGGGAGAGAGCGAGTACAGCATAAACGGGACGAAGTGCAGGCTCAGGGACGTGACCGAGATGTTTCTCGACACGGGAATGGGCGCGCGGGCCTACTCCATAGTGGAGCAGGGGCAGGTAGAGGCGTTCATAACGGCCCGGCCCGAGGAGAGAAGGAAGTTCATAGAGGAAGTCGCGGGAATAGAGAAGTACAAGGCGAGGAGAAAGGAGACGAGAAGCAGGATAGAGTCCACGAAGGAGAACATCTCCCGGGTGCTCGAGATGAAGCAGGAGGTGTCGGACCGCATCGAGTCCCTGGCCCGACAGGCCGAGCGCGCCAAGCGCTACGGAGAACTCACGGGAGAGGCCCGTTCCCTCGAGCTCGGCGTCGCGGCGGCGAAGCTCGCGGACTCCGGGAGACGGCGAAGCGGACTTGTCGAAAAGACCCGGCGGCTCGGGACCGGGGTGGACGAGGCGCGGGCCGCGAGGGAGGAGAAGTCCTCGGCGCTCTCCTCCGCCAGGGAGAAAAGCTCGGTCTCGGGCGACGCGCTCTCCTCTCTGGAGAAGGAGATTTACGAGCTCGGGTCGGCCGTGCGCGAGAAGGAATACCAGGGCGCCTCGATGGAGAGGGAGATCGCCGCCGCCGCCCGTTACGCCGAGGACATCGAAAGCGAGATCGGGCAGCTCCGTCTCGAGGTCGAGGGCGCGGAGGAAAAAACGCTTCTCTCTTCGCGCCGCCTGGAGGAGCTCGGGGCTTCCCGGCTCGGCTTCTCGGAGGAGGTCTCGCGCAAGGAGCGGGACCTGGAACTTCTCAGGAGCAGGCGGGAAGAGAGCAGAAAGGAGCTCGAGGAGACGGGAAGGAAGGTTTCGGAGGTGATGACCGAAAGAAGCTCTCTGGGAAGCACCGTGGGGGCCTTTTCGGACGAGCTTTCGGAGCTTTCGCTCAAAAAGGAGGCGCTCGGCGAACAGCTCTCCGCCCTCGCGCTCAGAAAACGCGGACACGAGGAGGAGTTCGCCTCCCTTCTCGAAAGGCAGGACGAGATAAAAAGGGAGTTCACGGCCGCCGCCGGGGAGAAGGAGGAGCTCGATTCCAGGCTCTACGACCTTCGGCTCGAACGCGAAAGAAAGCAGGGGGAGCTTCGGAGCCTCGAGAGCGGGGAGAAGGACTGCGCTTCCCGCATGGAGGCTCTCGACAGGATACAGAGCAACTACGAGTGGCTTCCCGAGGCCACGCGCAAGTTCGTCGTGGAGAGGAAAAGCAGGGGCGTTCTGGGAGTCGTTTCCGATTTCGTCGCCGTTCCCGAAAACTACGAAAGGGCCGTCGAGGCCGCTTTCGGCGAAAAGCTCAACTGGATAGTGGTGGAGGAGAGCCGCGAGGCCGTCCACGCCGTCGAGCTTCTTCGCGAGTACTCCGCGGGAAGGGGAACCTTCATCCCCGTGACCGACGAGCTTCGCGGAAACGGAGCCGCCAGGAGCGCGGACGGTCCGGCTCCTTCGCTCAACAGCCTCCTCGAAGTGAAGGTGATAGAGAAGGGTCTCATGGATTCCATGCTCCACGAGGTGTACGTGGCGGCCGATCTCGCCGAGGCCCTGCGGCTCAAGAAACGGAACGGAAACGGGGCGTGCTTCGCCACTCTCGAGGGCGACTACGTGGATTCGTCCGGGGCGATAACCGGCGGACACGCCTCCGGAGGGGTCTTCGAAAGGAAAAGGGAGATCGAGCGGCTCGGAAGGGAAACCGCCGCCCTCGGGAAAAAGATCGCCGCGGCTCGCGCCGGGTGCGGGATGCTGGAAGAGGAGACGGAGAATCTCTCCGCCCGCTGCGCGGAGCTCGACGAGCTTCTCAGGCAGTACGAGATACGCTCCGTCGAAAACGTGAAGGACCAGTCGAGTCTCGCCGCCAAGATCGAGGACCTGCGCTCGAGGGAGGAAAGTCTCTCCGCGGAGCTCGACGCCGTGGAAAAGAAGCTCGGAAGCAAGAACCGGACGATGGAGGAGATGGAGTCGCTGCTCGGCGACCTCGACGGGCGCAGGGCGGCTCTGGACCTCAGGTACGAGGAGACCGAGAAAAAGACGCTGGGACTCGCCGAGGAGGAAAGGTCCCTTCGGGAAGAGATAACGAGGCTCAGGATAGAGGGCGCGTCGGTTCTCGAGAGGCAGAAGGCGCTCGAAGAAGAGCTTGCCGAGGCGGAAAGAAGAAAGAACGTGATAGGCGACAGGCTTTCCCTGCGCCGAAAGGACATGGAGCTCAAGCTGGAGGAGAAAAAGGCCCTCGCGGCTTCGAGGGAGGCGGCCGAGGGCGAGTCGCGGCGCCTCCGCGGGGAGCTCGATTCGAAAAAGGCGTCCCTCGAGGAGGCCAGAGTCGCGGCGGCGTCCCGCGGGGAGGAGCTTCGCGCGGCGGAGCGGGAATTCGAGGAGGCATCCCGGGAGCTTGAAGTCCGCGGGGAAGAGCTCGCGGCCGCCCGGGCGGAACTCGCGCGCGTGGAAGACGAGTTCGGGTATCTCGGGGAGAGGTACCGCGAGGTTTTCGGCGGCGACCCCGGGGAAACGGCCGAGGCGCCCGCGCTCGAAACTCCGGTGCCGGAGGCGGAGCGCAGGCTCAGGTCCCTGAGGGCGCAGATAGAGAGCTTCGGTCTCGTCAACCTGCTCGCCCCCGAGGAGTACAGGCAGCTCGAGGAGAGGGAAGGCTTTCTGCGCGCCCAGACCGACGACCTGACCGAGGCGCTCGATTCGCTCGAAAGCGCCGTGAGGAAGCTCGACAGGGAGTCGGTTCAGAGGTTCAGGGAATCTTTCGACACCATAAACGCCAAGTTCGCCGAGACCTTCGCCAGGCTTTTCGAGGACGGGGAGGCCAGGCTCGAGCTCGTGGACCCCGGCAACCTGCTGGAAACCGGCATAGAGGTGATGATCCGGCCCGGAGCCAAGAAGTTCCAGCCGATAAACCTGCTTTCCGGAGGAGAGAAGGCGCTGTCGGCCATATCGGTCGTGATTTCCGCGTGCCTGGTCAGGCCCGCGCCCTTTCTTTTCTTCGACGAGATAGACGCCGCCCTGGATGAAATCAACACCGCGAGGTTCAACAGGATACTGCGGGAGATATCCAGGGAATCCCAAGTGGTGGTGATCACGCACAACAAGAGGACCATGCGGGAAGCCCGCTCGCTGGTCGGCATAACCTCCGACGGCGCCGCGTCTTCGAGAGTCGTGAGCGTGAAGCTAGACGCCTGACCGCCCGCCGGAAAATTCCTTGTCAATTTCCGAAGCGTTATTAGACTGTTTCAGGACGGCCGTCCCGCGCCGCGGGTCCGGCCGCCGAGGAGGCCCGTCCGCGGCATGATTTCCTACCTGCTGAAAAAGATAGTCGGCTCCCAGAACGAAAGGGAAGTCGGGAGGCTGGCCGCCGCGGCCGAGAGGATAAACTCCCTGGAAGAGGATGTCGGCCGGGTTCCCGCGGCCGAGCTTCGCTCGAAGACTCCGGAATTCCGGGAAAGAATACGCGCGCGGCTCGGTCCCGGAGGAGACTCCCCCGACGAGAAGTATTTCTCCGAGATGGAAAAGGTTCTCGAGGAGATTCTGCCCGAGGCGTTCGCCGTGGTGAGGGAGGTGTCCAAGAGAACTCTCGCGATGAGACATTTCGACGTCCAGCTCATAGGAGGAATGGTTCTTCACAAGGGCAGGATCGCGGAGATGAAAACGGGGGAGGGAAAGACGCTGGTCGCCGTCCTGCCCCTGTACCTCAACGCGCTCGCCGGCCGCGGCGCCCACCTGGTCACCGTGAACGACTATCTGGCCGCCCGCGACGCCGCCTGGATGTCTCCCGTCTTCATGGCGCTCGGAATGAAGGTCGGGGTCGTGAACCACGAAACTTCCTACGTGCTGGGCTGGGAGTCTCCCGAGCTTGCCGAAAAATCGATCGCCGACAACCTCTCGGCGTGGCCCGGCGGCGACGGACGGGAGGAGAGGGACCTGGACGTGACGAGGTCCTTTCGGGCCGCTCTCGAGCCGTCCTCCAGGCAGGACGCCTACGGGGCGGACGTCACTTACGGAACCAACAACGAGTTCGGTTTCGACTACCTTCGGGACAACATGAAGTTTTCCCTGGAGGACTACGTCCAGCGCGGCCACGACTTCGCCATCGTGGACGAGGTCGACAGCATTCTCATAGACGAGGCCCGCACCCCGCTCATAATTTCCGGTCCCTCCGAGGACTCGACGGACCTTTACTACCGGGTCGACGCCGTGGTGAAGAGGCTTTCGGCCGAAACCGACTACGCGGTCGACGAAAAGCTCCGCCAGGTCGATCTTACCGAGGAGGGAGCGTCGAAGGTGGAGAACGCCCTGGACATCCCGAACATATACGACCCCGTGAACCTCAAGCTTCTCCATCACGCGAACCAGTCGCTCAAGGCCAACACCCTTTTCAGCAGGGACGTGGACTACATGGTCCAGGACGGCAGGGTCGTGATAGTCGACGAGTTTACCGGAAGGCTCATGCCCGGGCGCAGGTGGAGCGACGGGCTTCACCAGGCGGTGGAGGCGAAGGAAGGGGCCACCATAGAGAGCGAGAACCAGACCATGGCCACGATAACCATCCAGAACTACTTCAGGATGTACAGAAAGCTTTCGGGAATGACCGGAACCGCCGACACCGAGGCCTTCGAGTTCAAGCAGATATACGACCTCGACGTCACCGTCATCCCCACCCACAAGCCGCTCGTGAGAAAGGACCACAACGACGTCGTCTACAAGACCGAGAAGGAAAAGCTCGACGCCGCGGTGGCGGAAATACGGGAGATGAACGCCGAGGGAAGACCGGTTCTGGTCGGCACCTCGTCCATCGAGCAGTCGGAAAAGATGAGCGCCCGCCTGGAAGCCGCGGGTCTCGCCCACAACGTTCTCAACGCCAAGAGGCACGGCAGGGAGGCCGAAACGGTGGCCCAGGCCGGCAGGGTGGGAGCCGTGACCATAGCGACCAACATGGCGGGCAGGGGAACGGACATACTGCTCGGCGGAAATCCCGAGTTTCTCGCCAGGGACATCCTGAGAAAGCGGTTCGCGACCGACCCCGACGAGGCGGCGGAGGAGCAGATGGAACGGGCTGTTCTCGAAGCGAAGTCGGTCTGCGATTCCGAGAGGGAAAAGGTGAGGAGTCTCGGGGGCCTGCACATTCTCTCCGTCGAGAGGCACGAGGCGAGGAGGATAGACAACCAGTTTCGGGGAAGGGCGGGCAGGCAGGGAGACGACGGGTCTTCGAGATTCTACGTTTCGCTCGAAGACGACCTCATGCGCATTTTCGCCTCGGAGAGGATAGCGGGAGTCATGGACAAGCTAGGCTGGGAGGAAGGCGAGCCGATAGAGCACTCGATGATAAGCAAGTCCATAGAGAACGCGCAGAAGAAGGTCGAGGGAAGGAACTTCGACATAAGAAAGCACCTTCTGAGATACGACGACGTGCTCAACACCCAGAGGGACGTCGTCTACAGGCAGCGCCGCGAAATCCTCGAAGGCGGGGAGAACCTCAGGGAAACGCTGCTTTCTCTTTCGCGGGAGGTGACGGACTCTCTGGTCGCCGACTGCTTTTCCGGGAACGGGGAGTCGTCCGGGGACGACCTTTCGAAGCTGCGCGAGGCCGCGGGGAGAATTTTCGGAACGGAAGCGGACGTGCCCGCGTCGGTCGCTGGGGACGCCGAGGTCGCGAAGGATCATCTCGCCTCCGCCATGGAAGCCGCCTACGACGAGAAGGAAGAGCAGATAGGCTCCGAAACCCTCCGGCAGATCGAGCGTTACGTCATGCTCCAGACCATCGACTACCTGTGGAAGGATCACCTTCTCAACATGGACCACCTTCGGGAAGGAGTCGGACTCAGGGGATACGCCCAGAAGGACCCGCTTCGGGAATACACCAAGGAAGGCTTCGAGATGTTCGCCCTGATGATGGAGAAGTTCGGCCTCGATGTGTGCTCGAACCTTTTCAAGATCCGGCCCGTCAGCGACGAGGAAATCCGGCGGCTCGAGGAACAGAGGGAGCGGGAAGAGCGCCGGATGGTTTTCGGAAGGGGCGAGGAAGGCGGAGAGGAAGCGAAAAAGCCGGTCAGAAGGACGGGCAGGAAGGTCGGCAGGAACAGCCCCTGTCCCTGCGGAAGCGGAAAGAAATACAAAAAGTGCTGCGGCGCGTGAAGATGTCGGAAAGAAGAACTTTTATCGCGGGCGGGGCGCGTCTCGGCGGCCGCGGGCTTCCCCTTTCGCTTGTTCCGCTCTTTTTCCTGCCGCTCGTCGCGGTTTTTTTCCTCTTCGCCGCTTTCGCCGCGGCGGTTCTGCTCGCCGCGGGAGCTCTGGGGTTCAGACTTTCGGTTCTCGGGCGGCTTTTTCAGGTCGGCGGAAAGAAGAGTCCCGGGACGGCGGACGACGCCGTCGCGCTCGGAAAGGACGATTACGAGATCAGGGATATAAGCTCCCGGCTCCCCTGAAGCGGCCGCCGCGGGAATTTCTAAAGCGTTTTTTCTATCTCCTCCGCAAGGGTCAGGTCTTTTTCCGTGATTCCTCCCTCGCTGTGAGTGGAAAGCGAGACCGAAACCCTGTTCCAGCTGATCAGGATGTCGGGATGATGGTCCGCCCGCTCGGAAAGAAGGGCTATCCTGTTTACGAGACCCATGGAGTCTACGAAGTTTCGAAGAACGAAGATCTTTTTTATTGCCTCTCCGTCCCTCTCCCATCCTTCGAGACCCGCGAGCCCCGAAGAAATTTCTTTTTCCGTCAAAAGTCCCATATATTTTTCTCCCCGGGCGCTCTTGCGCCCTTTGTGAATTATATACGAGGCTGGACGGTCATTCCATTGAAGGGACGAGATAGTCGCGGAAGCGAGGTTTTCATAGGCATGGGGGCGAACCTGGGAGCGGCGCGCGAGAGTTTCGAAAGGGCTCTGGGGAGAGTTTCCGAATTTTCGACGCTGCTGGCGGTGTCTTCTCTCTACGAGTCGGACCCGGTCGGACTTCCCGGGCAGCCGAAATTCACAAACGCCGTCGCGAAAGTCCGGACGGGGCTTTCTCCGTTCGCCCTGCTCGGCCGCCTCAAGGCGGTCGAAGGGGAAATGGGGAGAAAAAAAACCGTCAGGTGGGGACCGAGGGTGATCGATCTCGACATCATTTTCTACGGCGACCTGGTGATGGAGTCGGATTCCCTGGTGATACCTCATCCGAGGGCTCACGAGAGGAGGTTCGTTCTGGAGCCGCTTCTGGAGATAGAGCCCGCCGCGTCGCATCCCGCCGTCGGAAAGCCGTTGAAGGAAATTCTCTCGGGACTGGGCGACTCCCTGCCGGTCATGAAGACTGGCGGACCCCCCGAACCGGGCGCGGGGAGCTAGTCGCCGGTCGGCCCGCGGGCGGCCTCCAGCGTGTTCCAAAGCAGCATGGCTATGGTCATCGGTCCCACTCCTCCCGGAACCGGGGTTATGTGGGACGCCTTTTCTCTCACGTTCTCAAAGTCCACGTCGCCCACGATCTTCCCGTCCCCGTCCCTGTTGATTCCCACGTCCACGACGACGGCCCCGTCCTTGACCATCTCCTTTTTTATGAACTTCGGGTCTCCTATGGCCACCACCAGGATGTCGCCCGCGGCGGTTATCGTCTCCAGGTTCCGGGATTCTATGTGGGAAATCGTGACCGTGGCGTTTCGGTTGAGAAGGACGGCCGCGACGGGCTTTCCCACTATGTTGCTCTTTCCGACGACGACCGCGTGCCTGCCGGCTATTTCCACCCCGTAGTGGTCGAGAAGCTTTTCTATTCCGTAAGGGGTGCAGGCCGTGAAACCCGGTTCCTCCTGGAGCAGCTTTCCCATGTTCTCGGGGTGAAAGCCGTCGACGTCCTTTCGCGGAGACACGGTTCTTATCGCCTTGGTGGCGTCTATGTGGGCCGGAAGCGGAAGCTGAACCAGTATGCCGTGGATGTTGCCGTCGCGGTTGAGTTTCTCTATCAGGGAAAGAAGTTCCTCTTCGGAGGTTTCCTCCGGCAGGTTGTACTCCTCGGAACGCATCCCGCAGTCCCCGCACGCCCTCCTCTTGTTCCTCACGTATATTTCGGAGGCGGGATCGTCGCCCACCAGAACGGAAGCGAGACCGGGTACCGTCCCGTCGCTCTCCCTGAGTTCCCTGGTTCTTCTCGCGACTTCTGCTATCGTCTCACGGGCGACTTTTCTACCGTCCATGATCTCGGACATGCTCTGGTTCCTTTTTCTCGGAATGCGCCGGCTGGGAAAATCATAATATAGTCGGTTTCGGAAAGTTAATCCATACGAAGAACGAATTCGCCCCGGATTTCCGGTTTTTCTCCGAAAATCCGATTGCCGGAGGTGCCTGCGGAGGAAGTGCCCCCCGCAGAAGAACTTTAATCTCCTTCCGGAGTTCGCGAAGGAATTCAAATGTCTCTTCCGAAAATACGCGACGCTTGACGAAGACCTGGAAAAATTCAAAAAAGTGCTTATGAAGTTTCCAACCGGCGTCGGGAGAAACTTCGTCGTTATCCATTCAACCGAAGCAGTCAAGATAATGAAGTCGCGAATGGCGTGCGCCTCTCTTCGGATTGTCTACGCTTACGTTCCCCGGATGCGGACAATCGAATTCATTCAGATTTACCGAAAGGGAGACCGCGAAAGAGAAGACGGCGGCAGGATTAAGAAGTACATGACCCGTCATCGGGCTTGACGCCGAAAGACGGCGGGTTTTTCCGAAACGGGATTCCCGCGCGTATCGCGGGGTCGGCGGTCCGTCCATGTCCGCAAGACGAATTTTCCTGAAAGGAAACGAAAATTTCAGGCTTTTCCGAAATGGTTCAGGGGACCGCGGCCCTTTCCTATTTCCAGGGAGTTTCTTACGGCTTTCGTTATGAACGCCTTCGAGTTTCTCACCGAATCCTCAAGCGACATTCCTTTCGCCAGAAAGGCGCACAAGGCCGCGGAAAGAGTGCAGCCGGTTCCGTGGGTGTTTTCCGTTTTCATTCTCTTTGCGGCAAGTTCCACGAATGTCTCTCCGTCGAAGAAAACGTCTGTGGCCGGACGAGTTTTCGGCAGGTGACCTCCTTTTACGAGAACCGCCCCCGCTCCCAGCGAGAAAATTCTCTCGGCGGCGGTCTTCATGTCGCTTACGCTCTCTATCTTCAGCGAACCCAGTATTTCCGCCTCGGGTATGTTGGGAGTGACTATGAGGGCTTTGGGGAGAATTTCCCTTGCGAGAGTCCCGACGCAGTTCCTCAGAAGAGAGGTTCCGTCCTTTGAGCGCATCACCGGGTCGACGACCAGCTTTGCTATTCCGTGGCGGTCTATCCCCCTGGCCACTGTCTGGACGGTTTTTTCGTTCGAGAGCATTCCGACTTTCGCCGCGTCGCATCCGATGTCGTCCATGACTGCGTTGAGCTGAAGTTCCACGAATTCTTCGGGGAGATCGTGTACGGCTTTCACACCGGTGGTGTTCTGCGCGGTGAGGGAGGTCAGGACGGAAAGACCGTACGTTCCCAGCGCGGCGAAGGTTTTGAGGTCCGCCTGAATCCCCGCCCCCCCGCTGGGGTCGGACCCCGCGACCGTGAGGGCTCTGGGTATTTTTTCCGGCACGGGAGGATTCTACAAATTCAGCCGTCGTTTTACAAACCGCGGGTTTTTTCCACGTCCCGCGAGGCGGGAATTGAAAAGAGTTTTTGGTCGTATACAATTTTCCCGCGCGCGAAACTGGTTATAAGGAGAGGGTGAGACGATGAGCGAAGATCTTTTCAGGCCGGACCTGTTTTCAACGGACGAAGAGGGGAGAGTGAGGCTGGTGGCGGGTTACTGCGGGGAGTCGGACAACTGGACGTTTCCGAAGTATCTAGCCGACCCGGAAAGTTTTTCGGACGAGGTGGAGGAGAGATTTCTCAGTCCGACGGGAGTTCTGCATTCCTATACGGTGGTGAGAAGGAGCATGCCGGAGTTTCCCGTTCCCTACGTTCTGGGGCTGGTTGATTTTCCCGAAGGAGTGAGGGTGATGGCGCAGGTGGAAACGGGGGACTACGATTCGCTTGAGTTCGGCGAGGAGATGGCGGTGACGGTGGGAGTGGTGAAGAAGTCCGCGGACGGAACGGACGTGAGGTCCTACAAGTTCGTTCCCGTGAGGGAACAATCCTCCTGAGAGGGGAATCTCTCGGTTGGTTTTTCCTTCAGGTTTGCGGCGGGCGGGAAGCCTGCTTTATTGGCCGCCGAGTAACGAACATCCGTTGAGGTAGAGAAAGCCCCGAAGAACGAGGCTCTGCATTGTCAAAGCCCGTTCTTCGGGGATGTCTTGTCGTCTCGATTTTCGTCAGGTCCGCTTTCTTTTCCCGAAACCCGCAAAGACCGGTATCAGCATCAGTGCCAGGGCTGCCAGCAGGGCGTCGCCCCCGCTTCCCCCGGAGGAGACTGCGCATCCCCCGCTTCCGGTTCCCGGCCCCGAAGGTCTGTCGACCGCTATGCTTAACCGCGCGACCTCTCCGCTCCCGCTCCGGTCGTCAACTCCACCCGGCCCCGCTCCCTGCCCCGAACCCGTTCCCGAGGGTGTGCTCGTCGAAGGTTCGTACACGTAGACCGAACCCCTGCCCGTATCGTCTCCTGGCGCAGCGATGACCGCGGTGCCGCCCGAAATCGCCACGTAGCCGCCGAACAAGTCCCCGGCAGCTCCGTCCCCGGCGAGCAGTTTCGTCGTTTCCGACCAGGAACCGTCGGAGTTTCTCTCGAACATGTAGGCGGAACCCGACGCCGCTCCGTTGTCCCCGTTGATTTCCGCACCGACCATGATCCTGTTTCCGGAGACCGCCACGTACCGGCCGAACGTGTCTCTGGCCGCCGCATCGCTCGCCGTGAGCTTCGAGACCTCGGCCCACGTCCCGTCGTCCGTGGACCTCTCGAACACGTAAGCCGCTCCCGCCCTGGTTCCGCCGTCTCCGTCTCCGTCCGCTCCCACGACTGCAATATTCCCCGAGACCGAAACGCTTCTTCCGAACGAGTGCGCCGCAGTCCCGTCTTCCGGGGTGAGCTTGGCGCTCTGGGACCAGACGCCTTCGGAATTTCTGTCGAACACGTAGGCGGAGCCGGAGTCGATCCCGTTGTCGTCGTCGTTGGCATTGCCGACTACGGCCCTGTCTTCCGAGATCGAAACGCTTGCGCCGAATTCGTCCAGGCGCGCGCCGTCGCTTGCCAGAAGCTTGGCGCTCTGGGACCAGACGCCTTCGGAATTTCTGTCGAACACGTAGGCGGAGCCGGAATTGCTTCCGTTGTCGTCGTCGTTGGCATTGCCGACTACGGCCCTGTCTCCCGATACCGAAACGCTTGCGCCGAAGGTGTCGTTATCCGCCGCGTCGTCGGCGGTGAGCTTCTGAACCTGCGTCCATGCGCCCGACGAGCTTCTCTCAAACACGTAGGCCGCGCCGGGGTCGGTTGTGTCGCCGTCGGCGTTGAGCGCTCCTGCTATGGCCCTGTTCCCCGAGACCGAAACGCTGATGCCGAACCCGTCGTTGGCCGCCCCGTCGCTTGCCAGAAGCTTCGAGACCTGCGTCCAGGAACCCTCCGAGCCTTTCTCGAACACGTAAGCCGAGCCGGTGATCACGCCGTTGTTTCTGTCTCCGGTAGCTCCGACTATGGCCCTTGTGTCCGATACCGAAGCGCTTCTGCCGAAAAGGTCCCCGGCCGCGCCGTCGCCCGCAGCAAGCTTCCCGCTTCCGGGCAGGGTGACGGTTTCGGACACGCGGGCTACGGGCCCTTCTTCGGGGTCGGGCCGCGGGGCGGTATCGTCTGAAGAAATCTCGTATATCGAAGCCGTGTTCCGGCTCGATATCAGAATCACCCTGTTGCCGGAGACCGCCACGGCGTCGCCGAAGTAATCGGCGGCTGGTGCGGCTGGAGTCAGTTTCTCTTCAAGCGCCCAGGCGCCGTCCGAATCTCTTTTGTACACGTACGCCGAATCGGCGCCGTTCACTCCGACCACGGCTCTGTCTCCCGATATGGACACGCTCTCGCCGAACCGGTCTCCGACCTCGGCGTCGTCGCCCGCGGTGAGCTTCCGAACCTGGGTCCACGTGCCGTCGGAGTCTCTCTCGAATATGTAGGCCGACCCGGTGGCCAGTCCCTCGTCGGCGTCGAGTTCCGACCCGACTATGGCCCTGTCTCCCGATATGGACACGCTCTCGCCGAAGAAATCTCCCCGCTCCCCGTCGTCGGGGCTCAGTTTGACGACCTGTGTCCACGTGCCGTCGGAGCTTCTCTCGAATATGTACACGGCGCCGGAATTCTGCCCGTTGTCGCCGACCCGAGGCGCTCCGATTACGGCCCTGTCTCCCGACATGGACACGCTCTCGCCGAAGCTGTCTCCGTGCTCTCCGTCGCTTGCCAGAAGCTGCGTCTGTGTCCACGTGCCGTCGGAGCTTCTCTCGAATATGTACACCGCTCCCAGAACTGATTCACCTTCGTTGTATCCGTCCGCTCCGGCCATCACGATGTCGCCCGAAACCGAAACGCTACGGCCGAGAAAGTCCATAATGGTTCCGTCGCTTGCCAGAAGCTTGGCCGTTTGCGACCATGTGCCGGACGAGGACTTGTCGAATATGTAGACCGCGCCCGCAAGCTGCCCGTTCGTGTCGTCTCCGGTCGCTCCGACTGCGACTCTTGAGCCCGAGACGGCCACGCCTGTGCCGAAGAACCCCCTGACTCTCGCGTCGCTGGCGGCCACCTTCTGAGTCTGCGACCAGGAGCCGTCGGAGCTTCTCTCGAATATGAGCGCCGACCCTGAAAATTCTCCGTTTTGCGCATCCGACTCCAGCCCGACTACCGCCGTGTCTGCCGAGACGGCCACGCTTGAGGCCGCGGTGGCCCTGATACTGTTCAGAATCTCGTTCTGCGCGGCTTCGACGGCGGGGTCCACGGGAGGATCAGTCCCGGGCGGCACGGCGGTAGGGCCTGTCTCGCCTGCGCCGGGCGCGGGATTTGTTCCTCCGCCGGTTTCGCCCTGGTCGCCGCCCTGGTTTGTGGAAGTCGTTACTAAATTATATACGTACGTCGCGCCCTTGGCGCTGTTATGCCACGGCGCTCCTACCGCCGCCCTGTCGTTCGAGATTGAAACGCCGTAGCCGAACCAGTTGCCGTTGCTGGTTCTCTGGGTCTGACGCCAGGACCGGGCCGCGTCTCTCGTGAACACGTAAGCCTTGCCCGCGGTCTCGGTTCCGACTATGGCCGCGTTGCCGTCGTTCGAGATCGAAACGCTCCAGCCGAACTTGTCGTTGACCGTCCTGTCGCTCGCGGCGAGCTTGGCCGTCTGCGCATAGTTGCCGTTCGTCTGTCTCGCGAATACGTACGCCGCCCCGCGGTTGCCGTTCTCCCCGTTCGCTCCCACCGCCGCCCTGCCGTTGGACGAGATCGCCACGCTCCGGCCGAAAAAATCGCTGGCCGTCCTGTCGCTCGCGACGAGCTTGCGGTGCAGAGCCCATGAGCCTGAGGATATCTCAAATATGTACGCCGACCCTGAGTCGGGCATGCTGGAGTCCCGGTCGTCGAAAGGCGCTCCGATTATGGCTCTCTCTCCCGAGATCGCCACGCTCCAGCCGAAAAAATCGCTGGCCGCGCGGTCGCTCGCCGTCAGCTTGGCCTCCTGGGACCATGTGCCGGCCGAATTTCTTTTGTATACGTAGGCCGCTCCGCGGCTGCCGTTCTCCTCGCGCGCCCCCGCTATGGCCCTGTCTCCCGAGATCGAAACGCTGTAACCGAGAGAGTCGTCGCGCGCTTCGCCGGCGAATGTCGCGACTTGAGACCATGTGCCGTTGGATCTTCTTTCGAATATGTACGTCGCGCCCGTCCAGTTGTCTTTTCGTGGCGCTCCGACTATGGCCCTGTCTCCCGAGACCGAGACCGCGTGGCCGAAAGCGGTCGCCCCGTCGCTCGGGACGAGCTTGGCCTCCTGGGACCATGTGCCTGTGGAACTTCTGTCGAATATCAGAACGTAGCCGGAACCTGGACGGTTAAACGGTCTTCCGGGCGCTCCGGCTATCATCCTGTTTCCCGAAACCGAGACCGCCACGCTTCGGCCCAGGAAATCATTGTTTACCGAGGTGCTTTCCGTCAGTATGGCGCCTCCCTGCAGCATGGTGTCTCTCTGGTCGTTCCCCTGGCCGCCTCCTTGGTCGCCTTCCTGGCTGCCTCCTTGGTCGCCTTCCTGACCGCCTTCCTGGTTGTTCCCCTGACTGCCTTCCTGGTTGTTCCCCTGACTGCCTCCCTGGTTGTTCCCCTGACTGCCTCCCTGGTCGTCCTCCTGACTGCTCCCCAGGTTGCCTCCCTGACAGTTCCCGGTAGTCGTTTGGAAATTATATACGTACGCCGCGCCCTTGTTGCTGCTACGCTTCGGCGCGCCGACCGCCGCCCTGTTGTTGTTCGAGATCGAAACGCCGTGGCCGAAGTTGTTGCCTAGGGATAATCTCTGGGTCTGGCACCAGGATCCGGCCGCGTTTCTCTTGAATACGTAGGTCTTGCCGGTATTCTCGGTTCCGACTATGGCCGCGTTGCCGTTGGACGAGATCGCCACGCTCCAGCCGAACTTGTCGTTGGCCGTTCTGTCGCTCGCGGTGAGTTTGGCCGTCTCCGCGTAGTTGCCGTCGGAACTTCTTTCGAATATGTACGCCGCCCCGCGGTCGCCGTTCTCGTGGCGCGCTCCCACTATCGCCCTGCCGTCGGATGCGAGCGCCACGCCTTGGCCGAAGTTGTCGTCTCCGCCTTTGTCCCCCGCCGTGAGCTTCCGGTGTTGAGACCATGTGCCGCCGGTTCTCTCGAATATGTACGCCGCTCCCGCCCGGTGTGTCGAGCCGTCGGGATTGCCTCTGGGGGCTCCGACTATGGCCCTGTCTCCCAGGATCGAAACTCCCGCGCCGAAACTCTCTACCGACTCTCCGGCGCCTGCGGTCGCCCTCAGTCTGGCTTCCCGGGACCATGTCCCGCTCGAGTTTCTTCTGTATACGTAGGCCGATCCGCTGGCGCCGTTGTCGGTTGCCCCGACTATGGCCCTGTCTCCCGAGATCGAAACGCTTACGCCGAAGGCGTCGGCGCCCCCCTCTCCGGTGAATTTTGCGACTTGCGACCATGTCCCGCTCGAACTTCTTTCGAATATGTACGCCGCTCCCCTCCAGAACCCTTTTACCGGCGCTCCCACTATGGCCCTCGAGCCCGAGACCGAGACCGCGTAGCCGAAAGCGTCGATTCTCTCCCCGTCGCTCGGGACGAGCTTGGCCGCCCTGGACCATGTGCCGCTGGAGCTTCTGTCGAATATTACGGCGTAGCCGGGTCCCAGCCGATCATCTGGCAGCGCGCGGGGGGCTCCGGGCGCTCCCGCTATCATCCTGTCGCCCGAGACCGCCACGCTGTAGCCCAGAAAGTCGTCGTTGACCGAGGTACTTTCCGTCAGCGTGACGCCCCCCGTCAGGGTGGCGCTCCCCGCCGTCTGCGGCGCCGCGACCGCGGCGCAGACGAACAGCAGAACTCCCGCCAGAAGTTTTTTCGAGAAAAGGTTTCCGGTCTTCATCGCAATATTCTCCTTCTTTTGAAAATCCAACGTTTGACGAATACAGTATAGACTTGCCGGATTTGTGTCAACTTCTGGATAATCAGAGCTTGCCCCGCGCGCGCTCAGTGTTCTGAAACGACTTGCGGAACCGGACGCCGGAGCTTTTTGAGAACGGCCGGGAAGCGGAGACCGTTCAGCCGATCTCGGCCATGACTTCTCCCAGGGCGCTCTCGACCGTCTCCCGTATCTCCGCGAGCCTGGCTTCGGTCCGCGCCTCGAAGCGGAGCACGAGCGCGGGCTGGGTGTTCGAGGCCCGAAGAAGTCCCCAGCCGTCGTCGCGCTCGACTCTCACCCCGTCTATGTCCGTCACTTCGCCGAGTCCGGCAAGGCGGTTCTTCACGGCCTCCGTCACGCGGAACTTGATTTCGTCGGGACAGTCGACCCTTATCTCCGGGGTCGCGAAGGTTTCGGGAAGCCCGCGGAGGAGGTCCGAAACCCGTCCGCCGGTTTTCGAGAGAATTTCGAGGAGCCGAAGTCCCGCGTAGACGGCGTCGTCGTATCCGAAAAACCTGTTCGCGAAGAACATGTGACCGCTCATCTCTCCCCCGAGCTCGGCGCCTTCCCTCTTCATCTTGTCCTTTATCACGGAGTGGCCCGTCTTCCACATGACCGGATTGCCCCCCGCTTCCCTTATCTTCTCGAAGAGAACGGAGGAGCACTTGACGTCTCCTATTATCGTGGCCCCGGGATTCTCCCGCAGGATGTCGAGGGCGTAGACCAGAAGAAGCATGTCTCCGCCGACCGGCTCTCCCCTCTCGTCCACCACTCCTATCCTGTCGGCGTCTCCGTCGAAAGCGAGACCGGCGTCGAGGCCGAGACCGGTCACCGTTTTCCTCAGGTCCGAGAGGTTCTCCTCCACCGTGGGGTCGGGGTGGTGGTTGGGAAAGTCTCCGTCGGGCTCCATGTAGAGCTCGTGGACCTCGCATCCGAGCCTGCGCAGAATTTCGGGACACGCGACTCCCGCGGTTCCGTTGCCGCCGTCGGCCGCGACCCGAAGACCCGGTTCGACGGAGACGCCGCGCTCGAGGAAGGCCAGGTATTTTTCGAGAATGTCCCCCCGGCGCACCTTTCCCCTTCCCGAGGAAAATTCCCCCTTTTCGACGAGACGTCTTATCGACTGTATGCCTTCCCCGAAAAGCGAGTCCCGGCCCACGCACATCTTGAGCCCGTTGTGCCGCGGGGGGTTGTGGCTCGCGGTCACCATCACCGCGCCGTCCACGTTCTCCGTGAAGGCGGAGAAGTAGACCATCGGGGTGGTTACCGTTCCGATGTCGAGAACGTCCACGCCCGCCGACGTGACGCCGCTTGCCAGCGCGTCGCGGAACGCGGGAGAGGATTTCCTGCAGTCTCGCCCGACGCAGACCGTCTTTCCTCCGGCCGCGGCCACGACGGTTCCGTACGCCCTGGCGATCGTCTCCACCGCCTCTTCGGTGATGCTCTCCCCCGCCACGCCCCTTATGTCGTACTCCCTGAATATTCCCTTGTCCGGAATCAGCTCGAAACCCTCCTTCCCGCGACCTCCCAATTATAATCCGCCAGCGGGCGTTTATAAAGCCCGCCGTTCTTGACTTTGGGTCTTCGGGTCTTATCCTTTCCCTTCATGGCCGCTCCATCCTACGGGGAGTTCCTCGAAAGCCTCGAACGCGGAAACCTGGTTCCCGTCTGGGAAGAAGTTCTGGCCGACTGCGACACTCCCGTTTCCGTTTTCAGGAAGATGGACCGCCCCGGCTACTCGTTTCTGCTGGAAAGCGTCGAGGGAGGGGAGAAGTGGGCGCGCTACAGCTTCGTCGGGGCGAATCCTTCGGTGATTTTCCGCTCCAAGGGAAAGAGGATAGAGATAGAGCGCGCGGGCTCGCCGACCGAAACCTTCGCGGGCGACCCGCTCGACGCGCTTCGGGACCTGCTCGCTCCCTACGAGCCGGTTTCCTGCGACGAGCTTCCGAGGTTCCACGGCGGAGCGGTCGGCTACTTCGCCTACGACGTCGTCGGGTTCATAGAGGACGTCCCCCGCCCCGCCTCCGACGAGCTCGGCCTGTGGGATTCGGTCTACATGATAATGGACACGGTGCTCGCCTTCGACAACGTGACCCACAGGATAAAGATCATCTCCAACTCCCACGTTCCCGAGGGCCGGGACGCGAGGGAGGAGTACGAAAGGTCCGTCGCGAAGATAGAGGAGATAAAGAGAAGGCTCGCGGCTCCCGCTCCCGCGGGAGCCGCGGCGGGAGACGGGCGCCCGCGCCCCGCCCCCAGGTCCAATTTCGAGCCGTCGCAGTTTCGCGACGCGGTGCTTCGCGCCAAGGAGTACATAAAGGCGGGGGACGTGATACAGGCCGTCATATCCCAGAGATGGAAGACCGACCTTCGGGTGGACCCCTTCGACCTCTACCGCGCGCTTCGGGTGCTCAATCCCTCTCCCTACATGTTCTACCTCCGCCTCGGCGACCAGATACTCACCGGATCCTCCCCCGAGGTCATGGTGAGGGTGGAGGGAGAAAGGGTCTCGAGCCGGCCGATAGCCGGAACCAGGCCCAGGGGACGCGACGAGACGGAGGACGAGAGGCTCGCCGGGGAGCTTCTGGCCGACCCCAAGGAGAGGGCCGAGCACATAATGCTCGTCGACCTGGCGAGAAACGATCTGGGAAGAATCTCGCGGGCGGGTTCGGTGAAGGTCGACGAGTTCATGACGGTCGAGAAGTACTCCCACGTCATGCACATAGTCTCCAACGTCACCGCGGCGCTTCGCGACGGAGCCGACGCCTTCGACGTCATAAAGGCGACCTTTCCCGCGGGCACGCTCTCCGGCGCGCCCAAGGTGAGGGCGATGGAGATAATCGGGGAGCTGGAGCCGTCGGCGCGGGGCGCCTACGGGGGCTGCGTGTGCTACTTCGGCTTCTCGGGCAACATGGACAGCTGCATAACCATAAGGACGTTCGTGGTGACGGGCGGCGAGATATACATACAGGCGGGCGCGGGCATAGTGGCCGACTCGGATCCCGAAACCGAGTACCAGGAGACGGTGAACAAGGTCAGGGCCCTGGTGAAGTCGGTCGAGATGGCCGAGGCCGGGCTGTAGGAGAGGAGGTCAGGGCGCGATGGAGCGAAGCGGCGGAAAAATTCTCATGATCGACAATTACGATTCGTTCACCTACAACCTCGTTCACTACTTCGGCGAGCTCGGCCACGAGGTGGAGGTCAGGAGAAACGACCGCCTGGACTTCGGGTTCATAGACGCGCTCGACCCCGCCGCGATAGTGATCTCTCCGGGTCCCTGCACGCCCAGGGAGGCGGGGCTCTCGGTCGACGTGATAAGAAGGTACGCCGGGAAAAAGCCCGTTCTCGGGGTCTGTCTCGGCCACCAGGCGCTCGGCTACGCCTACGGGGCGAACATCGTCCGGGCCGGGAGGCTCCTGCACGGAAAGACCTCGCCGATTCTCCACGACGGAAAGACCTCCTTCAGGGACGTTCCGAGCCCCTTCGAGGCCACCAGGTACCATTCGCTTCTCGTGGAAAGGGAGTCTCTGCCCCCGCAGTTCGAGATTTCGGCGTGGACCCGGGAGGGGGAGATCATGGGCATAAGGCACAGGGATCTTCCGCTGGAAGGGGTGCAGTTCCACCCCGAATCCGTCCTCACGGAGTGCGGAAAGCGTCTTCTTCGCAATTTCATGGAATGCTACGCGTAGGGCCCGGGCGGGGTTTTTTCCGCCGCGCTTTTCCTGTAGAATAGTCGCGGCCGGCGGCCGCGGCGCGCGGCGGCCCGCCGGAACTTTCGGGAGGAACTTCCAGAGATGAAACTTGCTTCGAGACCCCGGGACGAAAAATACGTCGGGAAGGGAACCCTTCCCAACGGTCCCCTGGACGACACCGACGGGTGGCTTCCCGTGACGAGATACCTGGAGGCGGGCGCCGAGGCCTACCCGCGGAAGACCATGTTCAGCGTCGGGGACGCCGACGGAAACGTCGCGGAGAGCTACACCTACGCGGAGACCAACGCCTGGGCCAACCGCGTCGCCAACGGCCTCCTCGGGGAATTCGGCATACGGAAAGGGGACAAGGTCGGCATGTACATGCTCAACTGCTCGGAGTACGTGATATCGATCGCGGCCGTCCACAAGGCGGGCGCCGTGCAGGTTCCGGTGAACAAGGACGAGAAGGGAGAGAGACTCGCCTACGTGATCAACTACTCGGAGATGCGGGCGCTGGTGGTCGACGAGCAGAGCCTTCCCTACGTGGAGGAGATGGCCGGGAGGCTCGAGAGCCTCGAGACGATCTTTCTGGTCTCCCGGGGAGACGTCCCGCCGAAGGTCGGGGGGATAAGGACTCTGCCCTTTTCCGTTTTCGACGGCTTCGGTTCCGGGAACCCCGAGGCCGGGGTGACGGTGGCCGACATGGAGCGGTGCATGTTCACCTCCGGCACCACGGGAAACCCCAAGGGAGTGATACGCGACCACGGGGGAGTGATGATGACCGTGCGCTCCTTCATACAGCGCCAGGGCCTCAGAAGCGGGGACGTCCTCATGACCGTTCTCTCCCTGGGTCACGCCAACGCCCAGGTCATGTGCCTTTTCGTCTCCATGGCCGCGGGGTGCTCCGCGGTGTTTTTCCCGAGATTTTCCGCCTCGAGCTTCTGGAAATGGGCCGCCGGGTGCGGGGCGACGGGGGCCAACATGCTGGGAGCCGTGCCGGAATACATATGGGCCTCCGCGCCGTCGGAGTGGGACTCCCGCCACGGAATCAGGATGATGCTCTCGGGACCCGCCCCCAGGGACGTCGCCGGATTCGAAAAGAGGTTCCGCACCAAGATAGTCGAGGGCTACGGCTCCACCGAGATGGGCATGGTGCTCTGGAAGGACCCCGAGGACGAGCGGCCGGGCTCCTGCGGGTTTCCGGTGGAGGGATACCACCTCGAGATAAGGGACCCCGAAAACACCGACGTCGTCGTGGAGAGGCGCTGGGACGCGGAGAACGGCCCCGCCCCCTCGGAAGACGAAAAGGGACTTCTCTTCATAAAGCCGCTGGTTCCCCACACGACGCTCCGCGAGTACTTCAAGGACGAGCTTCGGACGAAAAACGCCTTCGACGACGAGGGCTTTTTCAACTCCGACGACATCTTCGCTCTCGGCGCCGACGGAAGGTACTACTTCATGGGCAGGTACAGCAGGATACGCGTCTCGGGAGAGAACGTGGACCCGGTGGCCGTCGCCGACGTCGCCCGGGAGCACCCTTCGGTGCGCGAGGCGGTCGCGGTCGGGGTGAGGCTTCCCGAAGTGTCGGACGACGAGATAAAGCTCAACGTTCTCGTCCGCGACGGGGCGGAATTCGACCCCGTGGAATTCTGCGGATGGATGGCCGAGCGGGTGATGGTGGCCATGGTTCCCCGGTTCATAGAGGTCCACGGCGAGTTTCCGCTCACTTCCACTCAGAAAATAGCCGTTTCGGAGCTCAAGAAACTGTCGGGCTCCACCTGGGACAGGCGCGACTCCGGTCTCGTTCTCCGCTCAAGGAAGTGATCCCGAAATCGCCCAGACGAAGGCGGCGTAGGCGAAAAGCGCGAGCGCTCCCTGCCTTCTTCCTATTCGCCCCCTTCCGCCCCTGGCCCCGAGAATCGCGAGGGCCAGCAGAAGCGTGAAGCCCGCCAGAAACCAGAACTGCGGTCTCGAGCCGAACATCTCCTGCCTCACTTCCACCGGCCGCGCCGCCGCCACGAGACCGAGAAACGCGAGGTTGAAGAAATTGCTCCCTATTATGTTTCCGACCACCACGTCCTGCTCCCTTCTCCACGCCGCGGCGAGCGAGGCGGCGAGCTCCGGAAGCGAGGTTCCGACCGCCACCGCCGCCGCGCCCACGAAAAGTTCGCTTATCCCGAGCGAGGCGGCGATTTCCATCGCTTCGCTCACCAGGACGCGGGCCCCGACGGCCAGGAGCGCGGAGCCCGATACCGCGCAGAGAACGAGCTTCGCCGCGCCCCGTCCCCCGTCCGGCGCGGAACCTCCGGCTTCCTCCCCCGCGTTCGCCCTGCGGCGGAGCAGGTACGCGGCGAGGGGGAGCAGCAGCACGACGCCTTCCCATCTCTCCATGTGAAACCCCGTGCGGCCGAAAGCGAAGGCCAGCAGCGTGACGACCAGCAGGAGGGCGAGCGCGGGCCTCTGCTCCTTCCACGCCCCGGCCGTCACCGTCACGGGGCTCGCCAGGACCGTGAGCCCGAAGATGAGTCCTATGTTGGCGACGTTGCTTCCCACCATGTTCCCGACCGCTATGTCGCTCGAGCCCATGAAGGCGGCGGCGAGACATACCAGAAGCTCGGGGGCGGAGGTTCCCAGGGCCACCAGGGCGAACCCGACGAAAAAGGGCCCCAGCCCCAGAAGCTTTCCGACCCCCGCGGCGCCCCTGACGAGGAGTAGCGCTCCCCCCCAGAGCATCGCGAGGCTCGCGGCGAACAGCAGAAGGTCTATTTCCATGGAACTTCGGTCGGGACGGCGGTCTTTCGGGCAATTCCGCGGACCGGAAACTCTCCGTCCCGCGCGGGAGAAAACGCCGGGGTTTGCAATGAAGCGGCAATTGCCCTATACTTACCTTGATTTTTTCATTCCCGGCATTACTGACCGTTCAGGAGGTTACAGGAAATGCGACTATTATTCAAACCGCGCGACGCCCGGTACCTGGGAAGCGGAGAGCTTCCCTTCGGCAATTTCGAGGACACTTCACGGTGGGAGCCGATAACCAGGAACCTTGAAAGGGGGGCGGAGGCGTTTCCGGAAAAGAAGATGTTCAGCGTCGGCGACCGCGACGGAAACATAGTGGAGAGCTACACCTACGCGGAGACCAACGCGTGGGCCAACAGGGTCGCCAACGGACTCGTCGAGGATTTCGGCGTGAAGAAGGGCGACAAGGTCGGCATGTACATGCTCAACTGCTCGGAGTACGTGGCGTCCATCATAGCCATACACAAGTGCGGAGCCGTGCAGGTTCCGATAAACAAGGACGAGAAGGGGGAGCGGCTCGCCTACGTGATCAACTATTCCGACATGAGGGCGCTCGTCATCGACGAGGGAAGCGTCTCCTTCGTGACCGAGATCGCCGAGAGCCTCGAGAACCTGGAAGTCATCTTCGTCACGGTCGACAATCCCCCGAAGAAGATCGGGAAGATAAGGACCCTTCCCTTCTCGCGGTTCGACAAGTGCGGCGACTCGAATCCCGGCGTGGACGTCACGACCTCCGACATGGAGCGGTGCATGTTCACCTCCGGCACGACCGGCATGCCCAAGGGGGTCGCCCGCGACCACGGCGGAGTGGTTATGACCGTGCGCTCCTATCTCCAGCAGCAGGGGATAAGAAGCGACGACGTGCTGATGAGCATACTCTCCCTAGGTCACGCAAACGCCCAGGTCATGTGCCTTTTCAGCGCCATGGCGGCGGGGGCGACGGCGGTGTTCTTCCCCAGGTTTTCCGCCTCGAACTTCTGGAAGTGGGCCGCCGACTGCGGCGCGACCTGCGTCAACATGCTGGGCGCGGTGGCCGAGTACCTCTGGGCGGCCCCGCAGAGCGAGTGGGACGGCGAGCACGGCGTGAGGATAATGCTCGGCTCTCCCGCCCCGAGGAATCTCGACGAGTTCCAGGAGAGGTTCGGGGTGAGGGTGATAGACGGCTACGGCTCCACCGAGATGGGCATGGTGCTCTGGAAGGACCCGGAAGACCACAGGCCCGGCTCCTCCGGCTTTCCCATGGAGGGATATCACGTGGAACTGAGAGACCCCGAGGACACAGACAGCGTCGTCCGGGCCTTCTGGGACCCGACCGGCGACATCACTCCTCCCGACGACGCCAAGGGACTTCTTTTCGTAAAGCCCCTGGTTCCCCACACTACCCTCAACGAGTACTTCAAGGACCGCAGAAGAACCAACGAGGCGTTCGACGACGACGGATTCTTCAACTCCGACGACATCTTCGCCAAGGGAATAGACGGCAGGTTCTATTTCGTCGGAAGGTTCAGCCGCATCAGGGTTTCCGGGGAGAACGTTGATCCCGTGGCCGTCGCGGACGAGTCGATGCAGTACCCGGCCATACAGGAGGCGATCGCCGTCGGCATAAGGCTTCCCAACGTTTCGGACGACGAGATAAAGCTCTGCGTGACGGTCAGGACGGGCGAGGAGTTCGATCCCGCGGAGTACTGCAAGTGGATGGCCGAGCGGGTGATGGTGGCCATGGTTCCCCGTTTCATAGAGGTCTACGAGGAGGGGTTCCCGGTGACCGCCACCCAGAAGGTGAAGGTCGCGGAGATAAAGGAGATCACCGACGCGACGTGGGACAGGAGCAAGTCCGGTCTCAAGTTCAGCGCGAGGAAGTGACCGTCCCCGCGCGGCCGTGAACGGGGAGGCCGACAGGCGGATCATGCTCCTGGCCGTCGCGGAGGCCGAAGAAGCGGCGAGGCGGGGCGAGGTTCCCGTCGGCGCCGTGGTGGTCTCGCGGGACGGCTCGGTCCTCTCCTCGGCGCACAACCTTCGGGAGTCCTCGGCGGATTCCACGGCCCACGCGGAGATTCTCGCCATAAGGCGCGCCTGCGCCGCGGTCGGCGGCTGGAGGCTTTCGGACGCTTCCCTCTACGTCACGCTCGAGCCCTGTGCCATGTGCATGGGGGCAGCCGTGAACGCAAGGATAAGGAGAGTGGTTTTCGGAGCGGAAGATCCCCGGGGCGGGGCGCTTGTGAGCAACTTCGGCGTCGGCGCGGGCGACGAGCTCAACCACAGGGTCGAGTTTTCGGGCGGAGTGCTGGGCGCGCGGTGCGCGGAGCTTCTGGAAAGCTTTTTCAGGACGCTTCGCGGCCGTCGCCGTTCCTAGTCTGGATATTTCATGAAGGGCAGGAAGACTTTTTTTGAACAGTTTAAACGGAAGTTCTGACGAGATTTCCCCCTATTTGAGGTAACAACTCTTTGCATTCATTGAAGGATTTCTTGTTCGGGGGTCTTTTCAAACTGCATTTTGTAGTCACTAGTAGCTTTATTTCCCTCTTGACTTCTCCCTTTTTTCGCTTATTATTACCCGTATGGCCACTCGTAAGCGCCCAGGCGTCCATATAGTCACTAACACTTCCGTCCACAATGGCAAAACCTACCACTCCCACCTCCTCCGTCGCTCCTACAGAGAAAACGGCAAGGTGAAAAAGCAGACTCTGGCCAATCTCTCCCACCTCCCCGAATACGCCATCGAGATACTAAGACGCGCCCTGGGCGGAGAAATCCTGGTTCCCGTGGACCAGCACACCGCCGGGCGCGTCGTGCGCACCATTCCTCACGGCCACGCCGCGGCCGTCCTGGGAGTCATAAAGAACCTGGGGCTCGACCGAATAATAGCTTCGAGACGCAGTTCGCTTCGCGACCGCTGCGTATGTCTCATAGCAGACCGCATAATGTCTTCGGGGTCTTCGGGAGTCTCGAAACTTGCCACCGCCCGCGGGATAAGCAAGGACAATCCTCTCTCCACCCTCGGCGACATGCTGGGTCTGGGGGACGTGACGGCCGAAGAGTTCTACGAGGCCATGGACTGGCTCGGTGCTCGACAGGGCAGGATAGAGAAGGCTCTTGCAAAGCGGCATCTGCGCGACGGGGCGCTGATTCTCTACGACGTGAGTTCAAGCTACATGGAAGGCAGCTGCTGTCCTCCGGCCGCCCGGGGCTACTCCCGCGACGGCAAGAAGAACAAGCTGCAGATAGTTTACGGGCTTCTGTGCACCGATGAAGGTTATCCCGTGGCGGTGGAGGTCTTTGAAGGCAACACTTCGGACCCCAGGACGCTGGGAGCCCAGATAAGGAAAGTGCGACAGCGCTTCGGACTCGAGCGGGTGGTGTTGGTGGCCGACAGGGGAATGCTTACCACGGCGCGGATAAACGAGGAGATAAGACCCGTGGAGGGTCTTGAGTGGATAAGCGCGTTGAAGGGAAATCAGATAAAGAAGCTTGCCAAAGAGCAGGGACCTCTGCAACGTTCCCTGTTCGACGAAACCGACATTGCGAGCGTGTATCATCCGGACTTCCCCGGGGAGCGTCTGGTGGCGTGTCTCAATCCCTTCATGCAGCACAGGAGGCGCAAGAAGCGTGAAGAGCTTCTGTGTGCCACGGAGAAGGAGCTCGACAAGATAGTTGTCGCGACGACAAGGGAGAAACGCACGTTGCGGGGCAGCGACAGGATAGGCGTGAGGGTGGGAAAGGTGATCAACCGTTTCAAGATGGCCAAGCACTTCGAGACGACTATCACCGACGAGTCCTTCGAATACAGGCGCAGGGAAAGCAGCATAGAGTCTGAAGCCGCGCTTGACGGCATTTACGTGATACGCACTTCTGTGTCCGAGGAGTTTCTCGAAGACGAGACGGCGGTGAGAGCCTACAAGAATCTCAAGAACGTGGAGAAGGCGTTTCGCTGCATAAAGACGGTGGACCTCAACATAAGACCCATATATCACAGGCTTGAAGCAAGGGTTCGGGCTCACGTCTTCATATGCGTGCTCGCCTACTACGTGGAGTGGCACATGCGCAGGGCGTGGGCTCCTTTGATGTTCTCAGAAGACGACCTTCGGCGTGCAGAGAGTCTTCGCAACTCGGAGGTTGGACCTGCGGTGAAGTCCGAGAGCGCCAAACGCAAGGCGGGCACGAAGAAGACTGCGGACGGAATGCCGGTTCACAGTTTCGATGGTCTGATAAAGCAGATGGCCACGCTTACGCGCGCCACCAAGGAGGTGGGCGGCGTCCTGTTCCACGAGGTGGTTCCTCCCACAGAACTGCAGGACAAGGCGTTGGAACTTCTCGGGGTCAGAAGCCTGTTGTAGTCAGAAAACGCAAGTTGGAACCCCTCGACATCTCAATGATTACAACTTGTTACCTGCCATTCGCCTCAAGAACTTCCGTTTAAAAATAAAGGCTCATTTTGCCATCCGTATGCATCATCTTATCATCACGGCGTTGAGCACCGTTCGCGAGTTCGGATTCTGCCCGAGAACGATCAGCTCAAACCAGCGCAAGTAGTTGTCCAGATACTTGGTCGCCACCCCTCTATATCTGCTCAAAAACCACTTCAGCCTGCTATGACGGTTGTTGACCGTCTGAATGTGCAGGTCTCCCCGAACCCGCTCCCCCGCCGACAGATTGATGATCTCGTGACTGATGCCCAGGTCCCTGGCCACGGGCGGGTAACAGTTGTTGCCGTCGGAAACCAACAGAACATCCTTGTTCATTCGGGGTCCCAGAAATTCTTTCAGTTCACCCGAAGTGACCTTGGGCAATACAGCGCTTACCGTGGACCCGCTACGGTCCGCCGCCATCACAACGGGAACCTGCTCGCTTGAAATCCCCCGCCTGCTTGCCTTGCCTCCTCGCCTGCGAGCGGGACGACCCAGCTTCCTCTCCCCCTTGCGGCTTCTGAGGAAATATGTCTCGTCCGCTTCCACAATCCCTCCGAGCTTGTCCGCTGAAGTCTGCGCCGCCTTCAAAAACCTGTGACGCCACCGCCAGGCCGTGGTGGGGTCTATATCGCACCTGTCGGCAGATTCGTGTATGGTGTCGCCGTCAAGCATAGCTTCCCCGAAAGCCAGCCACTTCTCCTTGTGATGAAGACCCGAAAGCGACGTGCCGGTCAAAGCGTCGAAAGTTCGCCCGCACCCCTTGCAGTAATACCTGCGCAACTGCCGAACCTTGCCTCTCGATACCGCCCCCTTGGTATTGCAGCGAGGACAAGTCCTGTCCTGGTCCACCGCAAGCTCAATCGCGGCCAAAGCTGCTTCACCCTGAGACTTGCTTGATAACGTCCTGACCGTCTCCTCGCGCTGCTTTTCCGTCAAGTCCGCCAACTGGGAAAGCCAATCGCGAAATCTGGATTGTTCCATGGTATGTATCCTCCTCGGTTGACTGATACTTTACCATGAATGCATACGAGTAGCAAAATGAGCCAAAATAAAAGGTGTTTTGTTACAGGGGGTTACGGGGGCAAAAAAACGCTGTGGCACTACAAACCGCTTTTTCCGTCGCCAAGCTATAAGCCCGCCGATCAGTCTGCGGCCGGTTGCCTTTCAATGAAGTCCCCACCGTCCTCACGCCGTATGACGGGGGGCAGGCGAAGCCCCAGGCTTCTGAAGATGGCTCCGGTTTCTCCCTTCGCCGTGCCGCGCACGACGAAGCTCTTTCCCCCCGTCTCTATCTTCGTTTCGGTAAGAGAGTCGAGGTTGCGGATGATGTCGTTCCACTCCGATTCTATCTTCTTGTCCTCCATGCGGCGCAGCAGTTCCTTGCGCAGAACCAAAGCCAGAAACGAGCAGAACACGTGTCCACGTATCGCTGCGTCGCACTGGTGATACACCGGTCGAGTTCTCAGAAGCGACTTGGCCGCCCGAAACAGGTGCTCTACCTGCCACAGATTCTTGTACTGCCACGCTATGCGGGCGGCGGAAGCGGAGCTGTTGGTCTGAAGAACCCAGATGCCGTCAAGCCTCGCCTCCCGCTCTATCTTGTCGCGGTCAATCTCCATCCCTCCTCTCCTGGTCTTGAGATAGCGGCTGTAGCCACGGTTGGCCACCAGCGACTTGGGATCGGTTCTCAACTTCTCTTCGAGAGGCGAACCTCCGCGTCCCTGCTCGCCTGCTGTTGCGTGCGGCACATCACGTAACGGCGGGGCGGATAAGGCTCCTGTCCCTTTGCGGCCTTCTTTTTCTTCTCCTCCTCGCTGTCCTCCATCGACACTTCCTTGACTTCCACACAGAAAGGCTCCCTGCCTCCTTCCCTCTCTATCTTCTCCATACGCATGGGAGCGTCGTCGCAGAGAATCCACTCCATGACCTCCTTGCTGTTGCGGTGCCTGGCTCCCAGAATGTACTCCCAGCCCATATTCACAAGCGCCACGACGTTGGCTCTGCTTATCATCCCCTTGTCGGCCACGACGCATACCCGCCGTATGTCGAAACGTTCTTCGAGCCTTCGGGCCACGGCGCGCAGCGCCGAAACGTCCGCCGTGTTGCCCGGCCATACCTGGGAACACACAGGAGTCCCTTCGCCGTCCACCACGACGCCCAGCACCACCTGCTTGCAGTCGGAACGATGATCCTTCGATATGCCGCGCTCCCCCAGCTCGCCTCCTTCTCCCGTGAAGTAGAGAGAAGTGGTGTCGAAAAACACAAGCTCAAGTCCGCTGAACAAATCCCTTCTCCGCCCGTATAGCCTCTCCTCTATCTCGTCCTTCACGCAGCGGGCCACCGCCACGCATCCGTCCTTGCCCACGGGATATCCCTCCCCGACCTCCTCCCCGAGCCACGACATGGCCCGATACAGATGGTGAAGAGAAAGCCCTTCGGTCCCTTCGATCGCCTGACTCTCAAGCCATGCGACGGCGCTGCGGTCCGACCCCGTCTCCATGAGCCTGTGCAAAACGCTCATGAACACCGCTCTCTCCACGTCGAAGCCGAAACGACGGCCCGCGAGCATCTCCCCGACAACTTCCGCGCATCCCGTAAGTTCCCACAAACGTCCGAACACCATGGAAGGTCCTATGCTCAATGCGTCGAAACCTTCTTCTTCCCCTCCCTCTTTCTCCTTGCGTTCCCTCTGTGCCAGAACCATCAGGTTCTCGGAGAACTTCAGGGCGGATGCGATGAGACGATCCAAAGCTCCGGTGCGGATAAGAACGTCGAGACGGCCCAGGTTGGCCAGAACGCGCTGGCGCACCTTGCCTCCTTCCCGTCTGTTTTCGACTATCTGAAGGTATTGATACTTGCCGTTTGACTTGGTTCTGCAGAACATGGTCGCAGGTCCATAAAAGTGACACTACGACGATTATAGGAATGATGCGGATATATGTCAAGCGGAAAAGGAGAAAAACAACTGTTCCCGATACAATCTCTAGGCACTACATTTCTCGCAACCGGAAACCCTCAAACTCACAAAACCCCCGTAAACATTGACCCCGTGCCTTCAAACCCCTGTGAAATACCTCCCAAACTGTTCAAAAAAAGGAAGAGAGAGGGATTCGAGGGGATGGAAGGTTGGCGGGCCGAAGTTGAGAAAGATTTGCCTTGAGTTTTTCCGTCGGGAGAAGATCTGGAGCGTTCCGGGCACCTCAAAAAGGGTTTTGAGGTGATTTCGGACGCGGTTGTCCGTGACCGGCCAAGTCCGACAGACAGTCTTTGGGCAACGGCAGCGGGATTCGAGCCCTGCGCGGGTCTGAGTCTGGTGAGCACGAGGCGGAACGGCTCCTGGTCTGGAAAGGCGCTCGACAGATATCTTCTTACGCGTCTTGTGTTGCGCGCGACGACGCCTCCCACCTTGAGCAGCCTGAGACGTATAGTGTCGTGTTGAGCCCGCGCCATGGAAGTTTTTCTCAGTCCTCCCTCCCTTATGTGGTTTACAAGGGTGTATGCCAACCCAGCTTCGAGCAGTCGAAGCTGGTCGGGCCGCCGGTTGTGGCGGGAAGCGCGGATTGGCTCCCCTCGACCCATGCTACAGTCTGCCCACCACCCGCCGCTGTTTTCTCCAGCCTCCGGCTCCGTATTCCATGATGATAAACCAGCAACGGTTATCAATCGAATGATTCCGTCTCCGGACCGCGTCCGAGCGCCTCCGGGGTCCGGCGGAACGGTCGCCCCTGTTGCGGGAAAGCGGTCGGGGGACGGGGCTTTTTTTTCAGAATAGGGGGGGGGGTAGAGAGCGTCGATGCCTCTTGACACCGGGGTCGAAATGCCTTTATAATTGCCTTCGGTAGCTACGACGTTTGCCGGAGGCAAAGAATATGGAGAAGAAAACCGAAACGAAGCTTCAACGCATTTTTCGGCTTTCGGAGAAGACGCGCGAGGACGGGGGAGCCCTGCGCGATGCGCATGACGCGGAAGCCGCTTTCATGATACCCCCCCCCCCTATTTCAACATAGAGCATGCACAAGAACTTCCCGCCTCCTGGCGCGGGCTTTCCTTCTCTTTCTGGTTTTAGCCGCGGGAGCCTGGTCTTTCCCGCCGGAGGCTTCGGCGCAGAACCGAAACTTTTTTACCGTATCTGGCCAATTTACTGGCGTATCGCCTTCAGCCCTGCGAAACGTCGCCACTCAGCAGAGCGCCGGATTTGTTTTAGCGTACAACCTCTTTTGGAGGACCGTTGACGTTTACGCTTGTACCTGGACCGCCGTACCGTCACAGACTCCGATCTCCGGCGTATCGGGATGCACAGCGCTTGCCGAAAGGCCCAGCGGCACACAAGGCAGCCGCAGCTTTAACGTCACCCCGACCCAGGCCATGATTACCAACGGCGGATTCGTTCTCGCTATGGTGAGATACAATGATCATACTACTTTACGGGCTGCCGGATGGATACCGCTGGTTGCGCCGGCGATAACAGTGAGTCCCTCCACCGCGCTTTCGCTGACGGAGGGGGAAAGCACCGGTACGTACAACGTGAGGCTCGCCGCGCCGCCCACGGGCAACGTCAAGGTGCGGGTTACGAGCGGCAACGCGGCCGTCACGGTGAAGGTAGGGTCGGGGACTGCGGGTTCAAGTGCGGACATCGATTTCACCACCAGCACCTGGGACACGGCGCAGGCCGTCACGGTAGCGGCGGTGGAGGACGGCAACTTCGTCTCCGAGAGCGTTACGCTCACGTATTCCACGGTGAACGCGAGCACTTCGTCCGAATACGACACCGTGGCGAACGTGACCCGGACGGTGAACGTGACGGATACCACCGCCGGGATAGTGGTTAGCCAAAGCAGTACACTGGCGCTCACCGAGGGTGGAAGCGCGGGCACGTACAACGTGAAGCTTGGCGTGGCGCCCGCGGGGAACGTTGTGGTGCGGGTGTCGAGCTCCGACGGGGGCGCGGTGAGCGTGAACAAGTCAGGAGGGACGGCGGGGTCGAGCCAGGACTTGACGTTCACGACATCGAACTGGGACACGGACCAGGCGATCACGCTTTCGGCGGTGGAGGACGACAACGCGGCCAACGAGAGCGTGACGATAACGCACTCGGTGGTGACCGCGAGCAGTTCGAGCGACTACGGCAGCGTGTCCGACGTGGCGTTCACGGCGACGGTGGCCGACGACGAGAGCGTCAGGCTGGTGGTGAGCGAGACGAGTCTTACGGTGACGGAGGCGAGCGGTTCGGGACGGGCCGGGACGTTCACGGTGAAACTCGGGAGCGAGCCTTCGGCGGACGTGACCGTAGCGGTGAGCAGCGGCAATTCGGCCGACGCTACGGTGTCGCCTTCGTCGCTTACGTTCACGACTCAGAACTGGGCCGCTGCGCGGACGGTTACCGTGACGGCGGTGGACGACGAGGTGGACGACGGGAACCAGACCTACAACGTCACGCTTGATCCCTCGTCCAGCGGGGACAGTGATTACAACGGTCTGTCTTCGAGGACCGTGAGCGTGACGACGACGGACGACGATACGAAGGACGTGACCGTATCGAGGAGCAGCGCGACTATATCGGAGTCCGGGTCGGGGAATTCGTTCACGTACACGGTGAAGCTCGCGAGCCAGCCGACGGCGCAGGTGACGGTTACGGTTACGGCTCCTTCTGGAGTGGCGACGGTGAATCCGACTTCGCTCACTTTCGACGCGGACGACACGAACAACAAGATATGGAGCAGGACGCAGACGGTAACGGTTACGGCGGTGGACGACGAGCTCGACAACGCGGCGGACCGGACGGGGAGCGTGACGCATTCGGTGAGCGGGGGGGACTACGGGACGGGAGTGACTCCTGGTCAGGTGAGCGTGACGCTTACCGACGACGATACGAAGGACGTGACCATATCGAGGAGCAGCGCGACGATAAACGAGTCGGGAGCGGGGAATTCGTTCACGTACACGGTGAAGCTCGCGAGCCAGCCGACGGCGCAGGTGACGGTTACGGTTACGGCTCCTTCGGGAGTGGCGACGGTGAATCCGTCTTCGCTCACTTTCGACGCCGACGACACGAACAGCAAGATATGGAGCAGGACGCAGACGGTAACGGTTACGGCGGTGGACGACGAGGTGGACAACGCGGCGGACCGGACGGGGAGCGTGACGCATTCGGTGAGCGGGGGGGACTACGGGACGGGAGTGACTCCTGGTCAGGTGAGCGTGACGCTTACCGACGACGACACCGCGGGAGTTACGGTGAGCAGGAGCAGTGTGAGTCTGACGGAGGGAGGAAGCGGCGACTACACTGTGGTTCTGGATACGAAGCCGAGCGCCAGCGTGACTGTGGAGGTTACGAGCAGCGACGGGGACAAGGTGAAGGTGAAGAAGGGGACGAACGCCAAGGCCAACAGCATCACTCTTACTTTCGACGCGGACAACACGAACAGCCAGATATGGAGCACGGCGCAGACGGTGACGGTAGTGGCGGAGGAGGATAACGATTCTCTGAACGAGAGCGAGACGCTCACGCATTTGGTAGGCGGCAGCGCCAGTGAGTATCCGTCTTCGCTGAGCGTTGATCCCGTGACGGTGGATGTGACGGACGACGACGCTCCGAACATAGACGTGAGCCAGACGGCGGCTCTCGCTCTGACGGAGGGAGGGAGCGCGGGGACGTACAATGTGAAGCTTACGGCGGCGCCTGCTTCGGACGTGGTGGTGGAGGTGTCGAGCGACAACGGAGACGTGACGGTGAGCAAGGACGGTGGGACGACGAAGAGTTCGAGCGTGCGGCTTACGTTCACTGCTTCGGGGGCGGGCATATGGAGCACCAATCAGGCGGTTACGGTGGAGGCCGGCGAGGACACGGACCTGCTTGACGAGAGCGCGACGATAACGCACTCGGTGGTGGCGGTGGACAGTTCGGACGAATACGACAACGTTGACAACCAGACGGTCGCGGTGAACGTGACGGACGACGATTACGCGGGGCTTTCGATAGCGGACGCATCGGTGTCTGAGAGCGGCGGGACGCTTGCGTTCACGGTGACGAAGAACATGGCTAGCAGCCGCGCGGTGACTGTGGACTGGACGTTGGCGGCGGGGACGGCGACGGCGGGGACGGACTACGACGCGAGTACGCCGAGCGGGACGCTGACCTTTTCTTCGGGTGGTTCGCTGACGCAGACCGTTTCGGTGCCGATAACCGACGATTTCGATGTGGAGGGAGACGAGACGGTGACTGTGACGCTCGGCAATCAGAGTCCGGCCGACGTTACGATTTCGGACGGGAGCGCGACGGGGACGATAGTGGACGACGACGTTGCGGGGGCGAGGGTAACGCCGGAGCGGTCGCTTCGCAGCACTACGGAGGACAACGCGGGGACGGTGGAGCTCGGGGTGGCGCTTTCGAGCAAGCCGACGGCGGACGTCACGGTGACGGTGACCAGCGAGGACACGACGGAGGGGACGGTGAAGGCGGCGGAGGACGATCCGGATCCGACGCTTACGTTCACCTCGACTAACTGGAACACGGCGCAGACGGTGACGGTTACGGGAGTCGACGACGAGGATCTTGACGGGGACGTGGAATACAATATAAGACTGGCTTTCTCCACGGCGGCGGCCACGGCCACTCCGCCCGGCGACGCCGACTACAGGGGTCTCGGTCCCGTGGACGTGCCGTTCACCAATCTGGACGACGATCTTTCCATACTCTCGGTGAGCGGTGGAGGAGAGGTGACGGAGGGAGACTCGGGGAGTTCCGCGCGGGCGGAGTTCACCGTGACCCTCGCTCCGGCGAGGAGGCAGGAAGTGTCGGTAAGCTACGCCACGGCGGACGGGACGGCGGAGGCGGGAAGCGACTACGTCGCAGCGTCGGGAACCGTGACCTTCTCCCCGGGAGAGACGACGAAGACGGTGGCGGTGACGGTTACGGGAGACGACGAGGCGGAAGCGAACGAGACGTTCACGCTGAGTCTCACCGAGACCCCTAACGGACAGATAGACCCGCAGAACTCCTCGGCCCAGGCCGTCATAGTGAACGACGACGAGAAGATGGTGGACGCGAGCATGTCGGGAGAGTTCTCGGTGGGAGACACGACGGTGACGGTGGATTCCACGCTTCCGGCGGACACGGGACTGGAAATCGTCCTGCCCTCCGAGCTTGAGAGCGGAGGCTCGATGATAGAGGAACTCACCGTAACCCTCGAACCTACTGACCAGGAGATAGACGCGGATCTTTTCGGATACACGGGGACGGACGACGATCACGTGCTGGTGGACATAGACGTTTCCCCCGTGCCCGACAGCGCCGTGCGGGTATGCCTTCCGATAACGGAGGGGCTGCGCCGCGCCGCCGGACAGCAGCGATTGTACCTGATAAGGTTCTCGAACGGCTCGTGGGAAGAGCTTTCCTCCGCCACGGAAGGAGAGAAGGTGTGCGCGGACGTGAGAGGCTTCTCTCCGTTCGCGCTTGTCTACCAGATAGACTACGTAAAGCGTCGCTTCGGAGAAGTGAACAGGGCGATACTGCCGGAGCTTTCGCGGGCGATGACGGCGAGCACGCTGGAAGCGATAACGGGACGGATAGACGACGCCATGGCCGGAGGCGGGAGCGCCTCGTCGCTCAACGTCTCCGCTTCGGGCGGGGAGGAGTCTTGGCTTGTGGAGCCCGGGCTTCGGCTGGGAGAGCTTGAGGACGGGGAGACGCTTTCGCTGCTCGACTCCGTGGACGGTTCCTATTTCTCCGTCTCCCTGGCTGGGGGTTACGACCCTCTTGGCGGAGGGTCTTACGCCTCGGCGGCTGGGGAAGATGTTTCGGGGGAAGTTCCCGGTTCCCGGCGCGGAGGTCTCGGGGTGTGGATGTCTGGAGATTACCGGAACCTTTCAGGCAACAGCGGTTCCGTGGTGGACTGGGACGGGAGGCTTATATCCGGGCACCTGGGAGCGGACTACCTGTTCGGGCGAAGCTTGCTGGTGGGAGTGGCGACTTCGTGGTCGCAGGGGTCGTTCGACTACACTGGCAGGGGAGAGGGGACCCGCGTGAGGGGAGAGTACGGGAGCAGGATGAACAGCTTCCATCCCTACGCGGGTCTTTCCGTTTCCCGGAGGCTCGACGTGTGGGTCTCCGGGGGCTGGGGATTCGGGGAGATAAGGATGGACGACGCGGAGGTGGCCGGTCGGCAGCGCGCGGCGACGCGTCTGGGAAACCTGGCTGCGGGAGCCAGTCTTCGTCTGCTGGGCGGCGGAAGCTCCGCGCTTTCTCTCAAGGGGGAGGCGTGGATTGCGCGGATGAGGGTGAAGGACGACGGGGGCCGGATAGAGGGGCTTCGGGTCGGTACCAACCGCCTGCGGGCGGCGTTTGAGGGTTCACACGCGATTTCCGTCGGTTCGGGTTCTTCGCTGGTTCCTTCGGTGGAGTTCGGAATACGCCGCGACGGCGGAGACGGAGAGACGGGAGTGGGAGGAGAGCTCGGAGGAGGGGTGGCGTACGCGTCGTCCTTCGGACTCACGTTGGAAGCGAGGGGTCGGGGTCTTCTGTTTCACCAGGGGGACGCGAAGGAGTGGGGAGTGGGAGGCTCGGTGCGTTTCGATTCTGGAGGAGACGGGCGGGGACTTTCGATGAGCGTGCTTCCCGGCTACGGAGAGAGCGCGAGCGGAGTGCGGGGTTTGTGGGAGAGCGAGCGGGCGTCGGAGCTTGGCGTTTCGGGTTCGGGGCGGGAGTTCGGTCTGGAGACGGAAGTCGCCTACGGGTTTGCGGCTCTTGGAGACGGAGGACTGCTCACCCCTTACGGGGCCCTCGGACGCGCGGGCGGGGACGGTCGGAACTACAGGGCGGGGAGCCGTTTGAGCGTGGGCGGGACGTTCGACGTGTCTCTGGAGGCCAGGCGCTCGGAGACCGGCGGGGGCCAACCCGAGCACGGACTCTCCCTCCAGGGAAGACTCAACTGGTAGTCCCGACTCGTAGAAGATCAGAGTTTCATCCGCCGAAGCGATTGTCGTCGTGACTAGTCATCATGATTTGACCTGCCTGTGCGAAAGTGCACGGTTAAGAGGTCAAGTGATGAAGACTAGCCTCTCGGGCTCACGACTATATTCTTCGAATTCCCCCCGACGGGAACCGACTCGTACTTCACGTCGCTTCGCTTCTTGAGCTCCACGTAGGCGGTTCTTCTCTCGTAGGCCGAGAGTCTCTCGAGCGTCTGGGGTTCTCCGCTCTCCGCGGCTTTTCTGGCCGCTTCGGCGACTTTTCTCGCCACGTCGTCGGTTCCCCTCTTCCTGTTCCTTCGTCCGTCGACGTTTATCGCGACTCTCTTGGACTTTCCTTCCTGGATGTTTTTCGAGGAAATCCTTCCGACCACGTACTCGAGGGCCTTTATCACCTCGCCGCCTTTTCCCACGAGGTGCCTCTTGTCCTCCGTCTGCGGGAGCTCGAGAGATATCTTGTCTTCGGTCTCCGAGATCTTCACTTTCTGCGCAGAGGCGGAGAGGAAGCCCAGGATGGTTTCGAGAGTCCTTTTCGCGCAGACTCCCTTTTCGCTGAGTCCCTCGCTTTTCACCTCCACCCTGACTATGGCCTTCTTGCCGCCTATGCCGAGGAGTCCCCTGGAGTCTTCCCTGATCACCTCGATCTCCACCTCGCTTTTCGAGACTCCGAGTTCCTCGCAGGCGTTCATGACCGCCTCGGAAATGGTTTTTCCTTCCTTTTCAATCACGTTGCACATCGTCAACCTCCTTCGGGCGCCGGGACCTTTCGGTTGATGTAAAGCTGCTGACCGATGGAAAGTATGTTGCTTACCGTCCAGTAGAGTATCAGTCCGGACGGAAGGCCCCAGAACATCACCGTGAAAATTATTGGCATGAACTGCATGAGTTTCATCTGCAGTTCCATCGTTTCGCTCCCCGGAGAAGTCATCGGGGTGAGCCGCTGAGAGAGAAACCACGACACTCCCATCGCTATGGGCAGTATCCGAAACGGCACTCCCACCACGTCGAACAGGTGCTCGGGCTGGGACAGGTCGGCCACCCAGAGAAAGGAGCTGTGTCTCAGGTCTATGGAGTACAGAAGCGCGAAATAGAGAGCTATGAACACCGGGAACTGCACCAGCAGGGGAAGACATCCGCCCAGGCTGCTGAGGGGATTTATGTCGTTGCTCGAGTAAAGCTTCATCATCTCCGCCTGCTGGGTCGGCTTGTCGTCCTTGTACTTTTCCTTGAGCGCGTCTATCTGCGGCTTTATCTTCTGCATCTTGTACTGCACGGCCTTCATCGACTTCATGCTCTTCACCGTCAGGGGAAGGAACACGAGTCTCAGAAGGAACGTGAGAACTATTATGGAAATCCCGTAGTTGCTGAAAAAGTCGTTCACGAACTTCAGCAGGTCCACGGCCACCTTGGTGAGCCCGCCCACGTAGCCGTAGTCGATCGACTTTTCGAGTCCGTATCCCGCCTCCTTCAGGTCGGACACGTTTTTCGGGCCGAAATACGATTTCCACGCCACGCTGTAGGTCTTTCCCGGAGAAGTCTTCTGCTCGGGATAGGAAAAGGAGGCTTCCGTGAGTCCCTTTCCGTCGAGCGGCTCCAGGGAAACGCCCTGATCTCCTCCTATTTCGGGAAGAAAGGAGCTTATGAAATACTTGTCGGAAAAGCCGAACCAGGCGACCTCTCCTCCGAGCGTCCTGGCTTCCTTGAGGGTCTTCTTTATCCTCTCGACCTCGCCCCCCACCATGGCGACGAACTCGTAGAGACCCCTGGTGCCGTCCTCGTACACGGAGTTGGTCCAGTTCACGTAGACCTTCTGGCTTATCCGCCCGCCGGTTCCGTTGAGGACCTCGAGCTTCTCCCCGACGAAGTACCTGTCGGGCAGAAAGGACAGGGTCTTTCTTACCGACAGTCCGTCGTCTCTTTTCCAGACCATGACGACGTCGAGTCCGTCGGGACCTACCTCGAGCTCCTCGTCGCCGCGGTAGGAAAACGGCAGGAGCTCGGGCATCCTCTCGTTTCTTACCGACAGTACGGCGTCGAAGGAGTTTTTCCGTTCCCTGACCACTTCGACCGGAAGGGAATCCGGCTCCACGCTCTCTCGGTATCCGGCGAGCTTCCATCCCGCGACCTTCCCCCCCAGGGTGTCTATCTCGGCGACGAAAAGCTTCGATCTCACCTTCACGGTCCTCGACTCGTAGGAGGGGTCCACCCGCTCGAACCGCCGGGGAACGTCTTTCGCCGGGGCGGTTTCCGCCGGAGATCCGGCCGCCGTCTCGCTCCGCCCGGCCGCCGCGTCCCGCCTCGCGTCCACGCGCTTTTCCTGTTCGCTTTTTCCGAAAAGCGCCGAGTAGGCGACTATGACGAGCACCGAAAGCGCCAGAAACAGGATGTAGTTTTTCTTGAGATCGCCGTTCATCTATTGTTTCTTGGGGTCCTGGCCGGGGATGCCGGGCGCTACCGCGGCTTGCGCGAAGCGTTTCCGAAACCGCTCCCGTTCCCCGCGCCCCGAAGCGGCGCGTCGGGTGAAATTGAAACGCGAAAAATCATGGACTAGAATATACACGATATTTCCTGCCGGTAAACCGCTTTTCGGGCTGCTACCCGCGGGGCGCTCCGCCGGAGCCGCGACGCGGTTTCTTCCTCACGGGGTCGTATCCCCCCGCGCAGAGCGGACTGCACCTGAGTATTCTTCCCAGGGTCATCCAGGTTCCCCGAACCGCCCCGTGCTCCCGAATCGCCTCGACGGAGTACGCCGAACAGCTCGGCCGGAACCTGCAGCTCGGGGGAAACAGGGGAGAGACGAACTTGCGGTAAAGCCCGACCAGGAAAACCAGAAACGCCGCCGGAGTCGCCCCTCTCACCCCAGTTCCTCCGCGAGTGCGGTTATCTCCGGGAGAAGTTCCCCCGACTTTCTGTCCGACACGTCGTTTTTCACCACCACCACCACGTCGTTTGAGAAAAACGCGGACTTGTTGTTCCTGAATATCTCCCGAAGCATCCTCTTCATCCTG
Organism: Thermodesulfobacteriota bacterium; assembly: GCA_965243595.1. Classification (GTDB taxonomy): domain Bacteria; phylum Desulfobacterota_D; class UBA1144; order Nemesobacterales; family Nemesobacteraceae; genus Nemesobacter. The sequence goes on along the minus strand of OZ251569.1, from coordinate 258,903 downwards.
TTTCTCCTGACCGAGCTCGGCGACGCCTTCTTTCCCACCGAAACGCCCAGCCGGGGATGTCCCAGGCCGTTGGGTTTCGAGTAGAGGACGAAATTTTCCGAACGCGCGCGCGCGCCTTCGGAGAAGACGCTCCTGAAGCCTTTCCGGTTTCTTATTCTGAATTCTTTCGGGAACGAGCCGTCGGACGCCGGCGCTACTTTTTCCATCTCGCGACGGCGAGGCTGCGTCTTCCCCTGGCCGCTCTTCTCCTGAGCACGCTTCTTCCTCCCCTGGTGGCGAGCCTGGCGCGGAAGCCGTGCGTTCTCAGCCTCTTTTTCACGTGCGGTTGATAAGTCCTCTTCATCGTGAAGGGTCAAGATAACATGTAGGGGTTTTGAGGTCAAGCGGCCCGGCGGGCGGGAGAAAACGGGCGGATCCGCGCGTCCCGTGGGAGCCGGTTCGGATTGACAACGGGCGGGTTTTCGTAAATAATTTGTCCGCTGTCGAGTTCGTGCGGTTTTGAGGCAGGGCGAAGGTTATGATACTGGAAGGCGTGAAGCTGATGGTCGTCGGCATGGTGATCGTGTACGTGTTTCTGGTCGTCCTCATGCTGAGCGTCATTCTCTCCGCGAGGCTTTTCAAGGACGACGCCCCGCCTTCGTCTTCCGGGAGCGCGGCCCCCGCCGGCGGGGGCCGCGGGAACGTCGTCGCGGTCATATCCGCCGCCGTCGCCGCCTACCGGGCCAGGGGCGCCCGGGACGGCTGATCCCGAAAACCGCGGCAGGTTTCGCGATGAAGAAGATTCTTTTTCAGGACACGTCCTTTCGGGACGGCTTCCAGTCGGTGTTCGGGGCCAGGGTTCTGACCGAGGACTTCATTCCGGCCGTCGAGGCGGCCAGGGAAGCCGGCATAACCCACTTCGAGGCGGGCGGAGGAGCCAGGTTCCAGAGCCTTTTTCTCTACTGCGGGGAATCGGCGTTCGACATGATGGACCGGTTCCGGGAGGCCGCGGGACCGGACGCAAACCTCCAGACCCTGGCCAGGGGCATAAACGTCGTGGCGCTGTCCCAGCAGCCCAGGGACATGATAGACCTCCACGCCAGGATGTTCAAAAAGCACGGAATAACCCACATAAGAAACTTCGACGCGCTCAACGACGTGAGAAACCTCGAATACTCGGGGCGGTGCATAAGGGACGCCGGACTTCACCACCAGGCCGTGGTCACCCTGATGGAGCTTCCCCCCGGCTGCGAGGGGGCGCACGACGTGGATTTCTACGTGGACAGGCTGAGAGGGATTCTCGACTCGGGACTTCCCTACGACTCCATATGCTTCAAGGACGCATCGGGAACCTCGAACCCGCAAAAAATCTACGAAACGCTTCGGGCCGCCAGAAAGCTCGTCGGGGAAAAGACGGTTCTCTGGATGCACACGCACGAAACGGCCGCCCAGGGAGTGAACCAGTACATGGCCGCCGTAAACGGCGGATGCGACGGCATCTGCATCGCCAGGGCTCCCGTTTCGGGGGGAACGTCCCAGCCCGACCTCATATCCATGTGGAACGCGTTCAAGGGAACCGACTACACGCTAGACGTGGACATAGGCGGGATCCTCGAGGCCAATTCCGTGTTCAGGGAGTGCATGTCGGGCTACTACTTCCCTCCCGAGGCGCTTCGCGTTTCCTCCGAGGTGCTGCTCTCGCCCATGCCCGGCGGGGCGCTCACGGCCAACACGATGATGATGAGAGACACCGGCACCCTGGACCTCTATCCCAGGGTCATAGAGGCCATGGGCGAATGCGTCGCCAAGGGAGGGTTCGGAACCTCGGTCACGCCGGTTTCCCAGTTCTACTTCCAGCAGGCGTACGCGAACGTCACCCAGGGGCCGTGGGAGAAGATCACCGACGGCTACGGAAACATGGTGCTCGGCTACTTCGGCCGCACCCCCGTCCCGCCCGACCCCGAGATCGTCGCCATAGCCGAAAAGCAGATGGAAAAGCCCCGCTTTGAAGGGGACCCGCTCGACATACTCGAACCCGGAATTCCCAGGGCCAGGGAGACCCTCGAGAAGGAAGGTCTTGCGGTCACGGACGAAAACATATTCATAGTCGGGGCGCTCGAGACCCCCGGCGGGAACAAGGGCCTCGAGTTTCTCAAGGGAAACTTCTCCGTGAACGTCAGGATGAACGAGCAGGACCTGCCTCCCCCGGGCCGCGGTCCCGCTCCGAGCACGGCTTCGAGAGTGTCGGCGACGGGCGAGAACTTCGTCGTCACGGTCGACGGAAAAAGCTACAACGTGACGGTCAAGGAGGGAACTTCGGAGGTGCGGTCCGTGACCGAGGCTCCGAGGGAGCCCGCCCCGGCGGCGCCTTCGGGCGACGTGGTGGCGGTCTCGGCGAGCGTGCCGGGCAACGTCTACAGGCTGATCGCGGGGGTCGGCGACAAGGTCAGGGAAAACGACACGCTGATCCTGATCGAGGCCATGAAGATGGAAACTCCCGTCGCCTCTCCCTGCGACGGGGAAGTGGCGTCGATCGAGGTCGCCCAGGGGGACGTCGTGGAAGCGGGACAGCTGATCCTGACCATTCTTCCCTCCTGAACGCGGGCCGCGCGCATGAAGAAATTCGTTTTCATATTCCTTCTGCTTCTCACCGCGGCGCACGCCCCGCCCGGCGCTCACGAGTGTCTGGCCGCCGACGCGGCCGAAGCCGCGGCGCCCGTCGCGGAAAAAACGCAGGAACTTCCCTCCTTCGGGGCGCTTCTTCGGAACGTGGCCGAGAGCACGGGCGTCTACGGGTTCGTCGCGGGAAACTCCGTCTCCTGGGTGGACGGGCTCGGGATGTTCCTGATGATCCTGGTGGGCTTTCTGCTCCTCTACCTGGGAATCGCGAAGAAGTTCGAGCCCCTGCTCCTGGTGACCATAGCCTTCGGGTGCGTGCTGTCGAACATTCCGCTGGCGGGAATAAACGATCCCGGGGGGATAATCCACCACATATACGAAATCGGAATAAAGACGGGCGTCTTTCCCCTTCTCATATTCATGGGCGTGGGCGCTCTCACGGATTTCGGCCCGCTTCTGGCCAATCCCAAGACCGTTCTTCTGGGCGGAGCGGCGCAGTTCGGCATCTTCTCCACCCTCATCGGGGCGCTCGTGCTCACGCGCTACGTTCCGGGAATCGACTTCTCGATAAGCGACGCGGCGTCCATAGGAATCATAGGGGGAGCGGACGGTCCGACGGCCATCTATCTCTCCTCCCAGCTCTCCCCCAGGCTTCTGGGGGCGATTTCGGTCGCGGCCTATTCCTACATGGCGCTCGTGCCGATAATCCAGCCCCCGATAATGAAGGCGCTCACGACCTCCGAGGAGAGAAAGATAAAGATGAAGCAGCTTCGGCCCGTGGCCAGGAGGGAGAAGATAATGTTTCCCCTCATCGCGCTCACCCTCTGCGTCCTCCTCCTGCCGTCCGCCGCTCCGCTCATAGGATTTTTCATGTTCGGCAACCTGATGAGGGAATGCGGAGTCGTGGACAGGCTTTCGGACACCACGCGGAACGCTCTCATAAACATCGTCACCATATTTCTCGGTCTGGGGGTCGGATCGAAGCTTTCGGCCTCGGAGTTTCTTTCGATGGAAACCCTCGGCATCCTGCTTCTGGGAATCGTGGCTTTCTGCATAGGGACGGCCTCCGGGGTGCTCATGGCCAGGCTGATGAATGTTTTTTCGGAGACGAAGATAAACCCGCTCATAGGTTCGGCGGGAGTGTCGGCGGTCCCGATGGCCGCCCGGGTCTCCCAGGACATGGGCGCCAAGGAAGATCCGCAGAACGTGCTTCTCATGCACGCGATGGGTCCGAACGTCGCGGGGGTGGTCGGTTCCGCCGTGGCGGCCGGCATGCTGCTCGCGGTCTTCCAGTAGCGGACTTGCGCGACGGGACCTGAAAATCTACTGATGGAGGCGGGCATGGAGCTTGCGGATGTGGTCACGGTAGTGGCGGCCGGCTTCTCGATTTTCACTCTGGGAGTCCTGCTGGGAGCTTATGTTTACGGCGTGGTGGTGAAGCGCCGGATTGACTCCACCCTGGCCGAGGTCCTCCGCGGCAACGGTGTCGAGTCTCCACCTGACCCCGCGGCCGGGGAGGATGTGAAAATCCACTGACGTTGCCGCCGTCATAGGAAGGAGAGATAAAGACGATACAACAGGGATCTCCCCCGGGGTTGGCGCGTGGAGACGGCGCTAGACGGTCGGTTGCGGCCGCGGCTGTCCGCGAAGCGCGAACTGCGAGCCTGATAGACGATGCTAAATGATTGTATCAGGTTTCAGAGAGCGGCGGTCACGTTGCGGTTGCGCGGGCGCCGCGTTCTCTTCGCGAAGCTCCGTTCTCTCGGTATGTTTAGGCAATACGTTTCGCGGCTTCGGCTTTGAGACCGCCACGGCCTGGAGAGATTCGGCGGGACGGTCCCGCCTCGCGTCGCGGGGAAGCCGCTTCCGGTCTTTCCGGAAGTCACGGGCCGGGGCATTCGCGAAGCGGCCGTTCGGGCGCTTCGTGCTCTTCAAGATATCTCAAGTCCGGGTCCCCGTCCTTGACTTCCGCGAAATCTCTTTCCCTGCCTCCCTCGCCGTCGTAGGTATAGACGGCGAAAAACGCGTCCGTCACGTTTCCCGTTTCGGGGTCGAGTTCTATCGGCCCCGAGAGCCCCTCGTAGTCGATGTCGTCGTTCGACGGGTCGCCGTCGGTGAGAAGCCCGCGGCACTCGGCGTAGTTCGTGCACAGTTCTCCTCCCCTGGTGACGTTCGCGACTTCACGGACATACCGCGAGGGATCCGCACTTCCGGCCGCCAGGGACGCGAGAGCCATCACCACCACCGCGTCGTACGCGTAGGTGGCGAAGTGAAGCGCCTCCTCCACGTATTCTATGTCGCGGGGAAAGCGGCATTCGAAATTCCTCAGATCTTCGTCGTGCGGCGAATGGGGATACGGAATCACGCCGGTGAATCCGTCGAGGCGCGCCTTGACTTCGGCGGAATCCGCATCTTCGCCTTCCTTGGCTGTGAGCCGATGCAGACGCTGGCTCAGCGTCAGCGCTTCGGCGAGGTAGTATCCCGCGTTTTCGGGAACGGCCGTCGACTCCCGCAGGTGCGTTATTATTCTCGCGTCCAGCAACCACATCACGATTATCACGGAGTCCGCGTCGCGGATTCCGGCCTCCTCCTCGACCGTGCGCACGAGCTCCCGCGCCTCCGCGTCGGTGAGGGGCGCGTTTCCGGAGCGTCGCGGAAGCTTTACGCTCACGGGCGTCGGGCGGCCGTCGTCCGTCAGATGCTCCCTGATGCGCAACTCGAGATCCCGTCCCCATCCGTCGTCGCGGTAGATTACGGCGACCTTGCCCCGGGTGCGGTCCGCGAGAACTCTCGCCTGGTAGTCGTTGTGGGGAAGGGTTCTGAAGAAGTAGTGCTGCCCGGGCTGCTCGCGGTTGAGTTCGGTCAGCCTGTCGGAACTCGAGCCGGGGGCGATGGTGACCAGACTGTTTCGGGTTATGAAATCCATGATGGCTTCGCCTGTTTGGGAAGTCGTGGAGACAAGCCCCCTGACGCCCGCGTCCAGAAGTCCCCGCAGAATGTCCGCGGGATCCGCGCGCCTGAATACCACTTCGTTGTCGAGAACGGAGTCGACCAGTTTCACGTTTCCGCCCGCGGCGTTTATGTCCGCCGCGGCGAACTCCGCGGCGCGTTTCATCTCCCTGAAACCGGGAACGTCGAGGACCGACAATCCGATGAGGAACTGCTGGTCGCCGCTGCCTGATTCCGTGCCAGCCGGTGCGGGCGTTGAACTGTCGCCGCTGCTTCCGCAGCCGGCCGAGAGTCCTATACCCAGAAACGCGGCCGTCGCCACGCAAAGAACCGCCGTCCTGACCGTTCCTCGCGCGCGGGGAAAGATGCGGGAAAAACCTCGTTCAATCAGCTCTCTCATGGTAAATTCTCCTTGTCGGGGTCGGTGTGAATTCGTCCGCGCAGGCCGCGTATTACTGTTCGGGACATTCGCGAAGCGGCCGTTCGGGCGCTTCGGACACGTGAAGGTCCCTTAACTCTCCCTCGTCAACCTCCACGATGTTTCTTTCTCTTCCGCCCTCGCCGTCGTAGGTGTAGACGGCGAAAAACGCGTCCGTCACGTTTCCCGTTTCGTCGTCGAGTTCAAGCGGTCCCGAAAGTCCGTCGTAGTCTATGTCGTCGTTCGAGGTCTCGTCGTCGGTGAGAAGCCCGCGGCATTCGGCGTAGCTTCGGCACTTGGTTCCGTCTCTCGTGACGCCCGCCACTTCCGAGACGTAGACGGAAGGCTCGGTGCTTTCGGCCTTGAGCGCCGCCAGCGCCATCACCACCACCGCGTCGTACGCGTACGTGGTGTAGTGAAGCGCTTCTTCCACGTGCTCTATGTCGTGCGAGAAGCGGCATTCGAAAGTCCTCACTCTTTGCGCGGGTTCCGAATGCGGATACGAGATCACTCCCTTGACGCCTCGGAGCCGCGCCTTCACTTCGTCGGACTCGGGTTCCTCGTCTTCCGCGGCGATGTACGAATGCAGGTGGTCGCTGTAGGTCAGAAGCTGGTCCAGGTAGTATTTCGCGTCCGCGGGGACGACCGCTGAGTCCTGCAACTGTTCCAGTATTCTCGCATCCGTCAGGTATACCGAGACTATTACGGAGTCCACTTCTCGGATTCCGGCAGTCCGTTCGACCGTCTCGACCCATTGCCGGACCTGCGCGTCCGAGGTCCGTACGCCGAAGGGGTTGTCAAAAGGCGGGAGCGCCACGCTCACGGGCGTCGGGCGGCCGTCTTTCTTCAGATAATTCCCGATACGCACGTTCAGGTCCCGTCCGTACTCGTCGTTGCGATAGACTATCGCGACCTTGCCTTCGCTTTGCTCCGCGAGAACTTCCGCCTGATAGTCGTTGTGGGGACTGGTTCTGAAGAAATAGTGCTGTCCTTCCACGGCTTCGTTGAGTGTGGTTATCTGTTCGGAAAACACGGAAGGCGCGATTGTGACCAGCTTGTTTTCGGTTACGAAGGGGAGAATCTCGACGCTCGTTATGGAGCTTGAAGTTCCGACCAGCCCCTTGATGCCCATGTCCACGAACTTCCGCAGTTGGGTTACGGAATCTCCCATCCTGAATATCTTTTCGTCGTCGATGTCCGTGTCCACCAGCCTCACGTTCCCGCCCGCCGCGTTTATGTCCGCCGCGGCGAACTTCACAGCGTTTTCCATCTCGCGCGTGGCGTCGACGTCGAGGACCGAGTATCCTATTAGAAACGGTTCGTTGTCGCTGCCACCGCAGCCGGCCGAGAGGCCGAGGCCCAGAAGAGCGGCTGCCACCAAGGAAAGAAATGTCGTCTTCATGATTTTTGCCCGCGTGCGGTACAGCGGAAAAAGCCGGTTCGTCCGGCCGGTTTTTTTCATCGTGAATACCCTCCTGTAGAAGTGAACCCGCGCGCGGTGCGATTTACGCGCCGGGACACGCGAAAATCATTATATCCCAATTCCCTCCCGCGCTCCAATCCGCTTCGGTCTTTCCTTCCCGGCAAACCGTCTCGCGGTTTCGGTTTTCAGACGGGAGCGCTACGGAGCCGGAACCGCATCTTCGAGACCCGGGATTTCGAACACCCGGGCCGTTCTCCCGCCCGCGGCGTCGTAGGTCCAGACGGCGTAGAACCCGCGCGATATGTTCCCGTTCTCGTCAAAGTCGATCGGTCCCGAAATTCCCTCGTAGTCTATGTCGTCGTTCGACGGGTCGCCGTCGGCGAGAAGCCCGCGGCACTCTGCGTAGCTTCGGCACCTGGTTCCTCCCTTCGTTACGCCCGCAACTTCCCTGACGTAGACGGAAGGGTCCGCGCTTCCGGCCTTGAGCGCCGCCAGCGCCATCACCACCACGGCGTCGTAGGTATGGGCGGTGAATACCAGCGACGGAATCTCGTTTCTGTCGAACCGGCTCTCGAACGCTGTGTTTCTTCGCGGAGGGTCGGCCAGAGGATAGGAACTCGTTCCCGAAAAGCCCGCGACGGCCGAAGGGTCGTCCGCGTTCACCCGCGCGGCCATGTCCTCTCCCGCGAGACCGTCGGAGACGAAGTACCGGACCGTTTCCGGAACGGCCGGCGAATCGAGCAGTCCCCTGATTATTCCCGCCCCCTCCCTGAAGGTGATCATGACTATGGAGTCGAAGCCGCGGATTCCGGCAAGCGCCTCCGCGCGTCCGACCGCGTCGCGGGTTCTCGAGTCCGCGTCTTCGTCCGTGTGTCCGTACTCCTCGTATTCGAGGGTCTCGGGGGCGGGACGGCCCGCGTCTTCCAGCTCCCCCGCGACCAGTTCCGCGAGATTTCGCCCGTAGTCGTCTCCACGGTGAATTATCAGGACTTCGCCCCCGACCTGCTTCGCCAGGATTTTCGCCTGGAAAACGTCGGAGGGAACGGTCCTGAAGAAAAACCGCCGCTTCCCGGCTTCGGCGAGCGCTGCGTTGTTTTCGGTCACGGAGACGGAAGTCGCGAGCGGCGAGACGGCCACCGTTTCGCTTCGAGCGAGAAAGTCGAAGATTTCTCCTATCGCGGAGGAATCCGAAGGTCCGACCACGCCGGAGACTCCCATGTTCACGAGGGTTCTCGCGGCGGCGGGAGACACGGTTCCGTCGCCCCGGACGATCCTCACGTTTCCTCCCGCGGCGTTTACGTCGTCTCCGGCCAGGTGCGCCGCCCTGGTGAGAGCGGCGTCGAGCTGCGGGTCCGCTTCGAGCGGAAGCAGCAGCCCCACGCAGAAAGCGTCGTCGCACGGGGAGGAGCCGCCGCAGCCCGCGAGGAGGAGCAGAACCGCGGCGACCGCCGCGGGAAACGACTTTTTCATGACGGTTTCCTCTACCGCGCCGCGCACTTCGCGCCGGCGTCCGCTTCGTTCAGATCCGTGTCGAGCGTCCGGCGGCTGCCGACGTTCCCCGAGGCGTCGTGCGTGTTGACGGCGAAGTATCCGACGGTCGGGTCTCCGTTTTCGTCAAGCTCTATCGGCCCGGTATGTCCGCAGTAGTCGATGTCGTCGTTCGACGCGTCGCCGTCGGTCAGCAGCGCCGCGCACCGGGCGTAGCTTGAGCACGGAGTTCCTCCTTTCGTAACGGCCGCCATCCGGGAAACGTACTCGGCGGGGTCCGTGCTTCCCGCGGCCAGAGCCGCCAGCGCCATAATCACCACAGCGTCGTAGGCTTCGTCGTTGTATCCTTCTTCGGGGCCGGAGACGACGAAGCCGCTTGTCTCGGCCCGCCCGGCGGCGGGGTCGTCCGGGTTGATGAGCTCCCCGAGTCTTGCGCTCCCCGTTCCCGCCACGTGGTAGGTAACGTCGTCGCCGACGGCCGGCGAATCGAGCAGTCCTTTTATTATCTTTCCCGCCTCGTCGAACGCGATCACGATTACGTAGCTCACGCCGCCTCTCATGACGACCGATTCCGCATCCTCCACCACGTCGCGGGCCTTTTCGGCCGCTTCGGGGTCGTCGGGACCGTAAGGTTCGTAGGACACGGTTTCCACTCTCGGGCCCCCTGCGAGTTTCTCTATTTCCGACTGGACGCCGCTTTTCAGATTGTCCCCGAAAGTGCCGTCGCGGTAGACTATCAGGACCGTTCCGGTCGCGTCCGCCGCCTCGCCCGCTATGACCTTGGCCCACAGGTCGTTTGACGGTGCCGTTCTGAAGAAGAAGCGGTTTCCCTCTCCGGCGTTCCTGCTCAGTTCCGTCAGGGAAGAGGAAGTGGCCGAGGGCGAAACCGTGACGATTCTTTCCCTGGTCAGAAAGTCGAAGAAATTCGCATAGCTTCCGGAAGAGTATTCCTTCTCGAACGAGGAGGAATACGTCGGTCCGACAAGTCCCCTGACCCCCCTGCCCAGAATGTCTCTCGCGGTGTCGAGAGTCGTCTCCACCGCGCTTCTGTTTTCCACTCCCTCCTCGCCGCGGACAAGCACCACGTCTCCGAAGAATTCGTCGATGCCGGCGGCGTTTATGTCGTCTCTGGCTTCTTCGGCTCCGGAGATCAGGGGCGTCGCGAAAGGACGGTCGTCGTTGATCGGAAACAGCAGTCCTACGCAGAAAGCGTTGTCGCAGGGCGAACTGCCGTCGTTGCCGCAACCCGTCGCGAACGCCAGAACCAGAACCGCCGTCATGACCTGAACTGCCGTTTTCATGCCTCGATGCCTCCCGCGTGGCGAATTTCTGACCGCAACCTCTCGCTCGAGGCTCGCCGGCCGGAACGTGAAAGCAGTATGACTGAAGCGAAAGGAGGTGTCACTTGTCCGGGTCGGTCGCTCTCAGCGCGGAGTATCGCCGTAAAACGGGCTGCGTTCTCCGCAGTACGACCTTGTCATCCAGAAAGCTCTGGGGCGGACCAGCACCTTGAGCTTTCCTCTTTGCATGTTTTCGACACGCGCCAACTGTCGCCTTTCCGTCCCCGGGCCCTGAAGCGGGGGAAGCCGGCGCGCTTGGCAAGAAAACCTTTTATCGCGCGGCCCAGTCCGTACTTGATTGAGTTCTTGGCCGCTATTTCTGAATGAATTTTTTTCCTGCCTTCCTTGTCGTTGTGCCAGGGCACCAGAACGTCCTTGAGGCAGTTAAACCACTTCCTGAGATCCGCTTCACTCAGAAGCAATCCGGCGTCCAGGCACACCTTGAAGTGCTCAAGCGAGAGATTGTATGCCGTCCTGGCATAGCCGACCTGGCGGGCGATCCGCTCCGCTTGGGCGGCGGTCGGAGACAAGCGGATTTTGTGCGCCGTTATCACTCGGCCGCCTCCGCAAACTGCTTAAGGTCTTCCGTCAGCGCACGGTGCTCTTTTGACCGCGCGCCGTATAACCGCGCGGAAAACACCGTGATTATCTCCAGGACATCCTGCGCGAGCTCTTCCTCGAAAGAAGGTTGCTCGCCTTTATGAATTATCACTATCTCCACGCCTTGAATTTCGCAGAGCGCGAAAACAAGCTCCGCGCCAAACCGAAGCAGGCGGTCCTTGTGCGTGATGACAAGCCGCCGGATTTTCCGGCGCAATATCAGCTCAAGCAATTTCTGCAAACCTTTTTTCCGGTAATTCATTCCGGACCCGAGGTCTTTTATCGTTTCCGTCCGCCACCCCTTGGCGGCGCAATATGCCTCCAGCGCGGCCTGTTGCCGCTCCAGGTCTTCCTTCCGGTCGTGTGAAGAAACGCGAGCGTAGCAGACCGTAGTCGCGTCCAGGGCGGCCGCGCCGGTAAGCTCCGCCACGGAATAATAGCGGGTGCCCGCTTTTGTTTTCCTGGCGGGCAGCAGTTCCCCCGACGCTTCCCACTTTCTCAATGTCTCGACTCGTACGCCCAACAAGGCCGCCGCCTCGCCTATTCTTACCAGCCTCTTATCCATAGACCCAGATACTACCAAAAAAAACCCAGATAAAACAAAACAGTTAAAAACCCATAAACCTGGATATTGTCTCAAGCTCTTTTCCAACCGTCTGAAGCTCGTAGTCAATCTTCATGAGATTCGGGTTGAAGTCGGTCGGCGAAAGGCTTTCTCTTTTCTTTCCCAACGCCAAATACTTTTCCAGCTTTTCGTTGAATCTTTTCTCTATCTTGTCGATAGCGGACTGATCGGACATTTCACTCTCTCCTCGTTTTTTTCCGCGTCTTTTTCATAAGGTCCGGTAAAATTGCGTTTCCTTATCCTTGTCGAAATAATCGAAATCGAAGGTTTGTCGGAGACGTTTTCCGGCATCCGTCCTCCGCTTTCCGCTCCGCGTCCTCATGTTTTCAGAAAAACGCTCGCGTGCACTACGCTTTCGCCGAGAACCAGCGTCTGCCCGTTCATCGTCCGGTCGGACGCGCGGCGCTCCGTGCCGAGTCCCACTCCGGGGCCGCTTTCCGACGGCATGGAGGCGAACCGCCTGATCGCCCACAGCGCGGCGTCTGCCGAGGGAGCCGACGGTTTTTCCGGAAATTCCAGAAGGTGGGGACGCGCGAGCCGGCTCCAGTGGGCCGCCAGCAGGTTTCGGGAACCGAACAGCTCGACGGACCTCACCCACCCTCCGTGAGTGACCACGAATCCGCACTGACCGGAAAGAGGCCCCATTTTTTCCAGTTCCTCCGCGGCGGAAAACCTGGAACGGTCCCGCCGGTATATCTCCTCGAGATCGGCCGCGGCCGCCGTGTCGGACGTTACGTTGAACATGTGAAGCGCATTGTCCACCTCGGCCCAGACCGCGCCCTGGTCGCTTCTTCTGCTCCTCCCTTCGCGGAAAGCCAGATTCACTGTCTCCTGTTGCCTCGCGCGCACGTTGCGGGGAGCGTACGACGGGCTCCTTTCGTACTCGCGGCGTCTTCCCCAGCGTCCTCTCTCGAGGCACGAGACGGGAATCTCGAGCTCGGTTCCGGCCCCGACCAGCAGGGAGACGTTCGACGCCCTGTTCTGGTCGCCTCCGACGAAATGCTCGCCCTCCACCACGAGTATCGGCCTGTCCGTGGGATTCTTCGCCCGAAGCGTCGGCACGGACGCTTTCTCAAGCTCCTCGACCACGAGCCCGGACTCCGGGCCGGTCGCTATCTCGGGCAGCTCGTTGTTCTTCAGATAGACGGGAAAGAACGAAACGCCCAGGCGGGTCACGGGAAAGCCGACCGAAGCGTTTTCAAGATTGGAAATATTCATGTGATGCCTCCTCGGAACAAAATGTTCTCACTAAAATTGTCAAACAGATAATATCATTTTCACAATTAATATAAAACATATTGTATTTTTGTCAACATCACGCTAGAATTTTTTATCGTGAGCGAGGATTTTCTTTCAGAATACGACCCGCGGGACTTTCCTCCCGTGGCCGTCACCGTGGACATGGTGGTGTTCACGCTCCGCGAGGAGGGGCTTCGCGCGCTGCTGGTCAGGCGGGGCGGCGAGCCGTTTCGGGGAGACTGGGCGCTTCCCGGGGGTTTCGTAAAGCCCGAGGAGAATCTCGACGACGCCGCGGCGAGGGAGCTTGAGGAGGAAACCGGCATCACGGAGCGGGACGCGTACCTCGAGCAGTTCGGCAGCTACGGGGAGCCCGACCGCGACCCGCGCATGAGGGTGGTCACGGTCGCGTACTGGGCGATCTGTCCGAACCTTCCCGACCCGAAGGCGGGAAGCGACGCCGCTTCGGCGGAACTGGTTCCCGTGTCGGCGGTCGAGTGGGGAGAAATCGCCCTGGCGTTCGATCACCGCGACATTCTCCTGGACGCCCTGGAGAGAATGAGGGACAAGCTCGAGTATCCCTACATAGCGGCGAAGTTCTGTCCTCCGCAGTTCACCATAAGCGAGCTCCGAAAGGTTTACGAGGCGGTGTGGGACACGAGTCTGGACAAGGGCAATTTCCAGCGGGCGGTCAGGGAAAACGACGCGTTTCGCAACATGGGAAAGGCGAAGAAAATCGCTTCGGGACCCGCGGGCGGGCGCCCCGCGTCCCTCTGGTCCGTCCGCGAACCCGGCGGTTCCGACGAACTTGCCCCTCAGGGTTTTACGGATTTCGGGACCGGCGCTCCGCCGTTGCGCAACCTCCCGCTTTCCGAATTTTCCTTTGTTAACGCGAAGTCTCCAAGGGTTCTGGAAACGAAGTCGAGATCCCTTCTTCAGCCCGAAGCTCCGCCGGAGGTCCGAAAGACGAAGAAGCTGAGACGGCGGGGGAAAAGGTCCCCCACCAGGGGCGGGTAGCCCCGCGCTACGGCGCGCACCTCTGCGAGCGCGACAGCACGGGCGCCTCGACCTCCCGAAGCTCGAAGTCGACCACCTCCGCCGCGCGGCATTTCGCGGCGTCGTAGGTGTAGACGGCGTAGTATCCTTCCGTCACGTCCCCGTACCTGTCGAAATCTATCGGTCCCGAAAGTCCCTGGTAGTCGATGTCGACGCCTACGTTCAGAAGGCTCGCGCACACCGCGTAGGTTCTGCACTTGGTTCCTCCCTTCGTGACGTTTTCCATCTCGGAAACGTACACCTCGGGGTCGGCGCTTCCGGCCGCAAGGGCGGCGAGCGCTATGGTCACGACCGCGTCGTAGATGTGGGTCGTGAACTCCAGCGAGGGAAAGTCGTCCTCCTCGTCCTCGAAGAGGGTCTGGAACCTGATGTCCCTTTCGAGAGGGTCGGAATGCTCGTACGGGGTGGTCGCCTTGAATCCCTCCACTTTCGAGGGATCGTTCTCGTCCACGAACTCGTAGAGGTTTTTGGCGGCGAGTCCGTCCCCGAGGTAGTACTGGGCGTCGTCGGGAACGTCGTCGGATGCGAGCATTCCGTTTATTATTCCGCCTCCTTCCTCGAAGACGATCATGATTATGGAATCCACTTCCGCGAGCCCCGAAACCGATTCGACGTCCGTGACCACCTTGCTGGCTTTCGCGGCCGCGTCGGCGTCATCCCAGTCATACGGTTCGTACGCCACGGTCATGGGCGCCTCGCGGCCGTTGGCGCTCATGTTCTCGCCTATCAGGCGCTGGAGATTCATGCCCCAGTTGTCGTTGCGGTAGACTATCAGGACGCTGCCTTCGGCCAGTCCTTCGATGACCTGCGCCTGGTATATGTCCGAGGGAGCGGTCCTGAAGAAGTAGTGCGGCTCTCCGGCGTCGACGAGCTTTTTGTTTTCGTCGGAGAAGTACACGGACGTGGCCGAATGAGAGACGGTGACCAGCCTGTTTTCGTTCACGAAGTCGAAGATGGCCTGCCCCCTCGAGGAGTACGCCGGTCCCACTATGCCGTTTACCCCCATGCTCCTGAAATCCCTGGCCGCCTGGAGAACCGTCTCGTCGTCCGCGTGGTCTCCTTCCCTGTACACGAACGCGACGTTGCCGTCGGCCGTGTTGATGGTCGCGCGGGCGATGTCCGCGGCCTCTCTGGTGGCCGCGCCGAAATTGTCGTCCGGGTCCGGAAGCAGCAGTCCTATGGTGAGCGTCGGGCCCGGCTTGTCGTCGACCACGACCGGGGCGGGGGACGCGGTGTCGTCGTCGCCGCAGCCCGCCGCCAGCGCGAGAGACAGAAAAGCGGCCGCCGCGACCGAAAAAAGAGACCTTGAACCTTTCATGACGAAATTTCCTCCTTGCTTCTCGAAACTCCGTGAACGACCGCGCCGGGGACGAGTCCGAGCCCCGCGGTGCGAGAACGCCGGGATGTCCGAAGCCTTGCGGGAACAATTGAGTCTGTCGGACTTTAGCGTCTATGTTCAATCGAGGTAAAATAAGAGAATCACAAGAACTACAGGAGAGAGAAGCATGCCTGAATTCGTTACGTTTGATCGGTCCACGCCAAGCATGTTGCCCGCGAGGGTGGATGATTACGTGCCCCAAGGGCATCTGGCCCGTTTCGTAGTGGAGATAGTGGCGCAACTGGACCTGAGCGATTTGACGGAGGCGTATTCGGGCAGGGGTTCCAGGGCGTATCATCCTTCCATGATGGTAGCCTTGCTGTTTTACGGATATGCCACGGGGACATTTTCCAGTCGCAAGCTTGAGCAGGCTACATACGACAGCATTGCGTACAGGTATATCTGCGCCAACAACCATCCCGACCACGACAGCATAAACAGTTTCCGCAAGAGGTTTTTGGAGCAGCTTGAGGGGTTGTTCGGGCAGATTCTCGTGATGGCTCACGCGATGGGGATTCTCAAGATGGGGACGGTGAGTCTGGACGGCACGAAGATAAAGGCCAACGCGTCGAGACGCAAGAACTTGAGCTGGAAGCAGATACGCAAGGTGGACAAGCGCATACGCAGGGAGATAAAGGAGCTTATGCGTAAGGCACAGGAGGCGGACAACAGCGAGAGTCCCGACGGAATAGACATTCCCGAGGAGTTAAACAGTCGCAGTGAGCGTCTTGAGGCTTTGAGCGACGCGAAGCGGGAGCTTGAGCGCAGAGCGGAGCACAGATACGAACGAGAGAGAAAGCAGTATGAGGAGAAGATGGAAGAGCGCAGGGCCAAGGAACGACGCGACGGGCGCAAGATACCAGGCCCCAAACCCAGGGAGCCTCAGCCCGGGCCGACGGACAAGGACAGGGTTAATCTTACGGATGAGCAGTCACGGATCATGTCGGTGAGCACTGGAGGATACGAGCAGAGTTACAACGTTCAGGCGATGGTGGACACCGAGAGCCGGATGATAGTGGGCAGGCACGTGACGCACAACGGCAACGACAAGCGGGAGATGGAGCCTGCCCTTGAGCAGCTGGCAGAGGCGGAGAGGCTGGTGGGGGAGGCGGACAATCTTTTGGCCGACGCGGGTTACTACAGCAAAAAGAACGTGGAGGCTTGCACAGAGCACGGGGTCAGGCCGGTGATTTCCATACGCAACGAGAGGAGAGGTCACAAGTCGGCAAAGCCGCCCAAAGCCGTTGCGAAGAACAAGACGGCAGTGGATGAGATGAAGGAGCTTCTGGAGACGGAGGAAGGCAAGGCGTTATACGCCAGGCGCAAAAGCACTGTGGAACCGATGTTCGGAGTGATAAAACACGTGCTGGGGTTTGGCCGGTTTTTTATGCGAGGGATCAAGGCTGTGAGCAGGGAGTGGAGTCTGGTATGTATAGGCTACAACCTGAAGAAGATGTTCACATTGAGGACGAATTAGAGAGGGAGGAGGCAAAAACGGGAGAATAGACGGCAACGCACACGCAAAAACGGACAATATACTGCCAAGGTATCACGCCGTCTTGAACAAAACGACTGGTTCTCGATGTCAAACAGCTCCAATCAGGCTAATCTGCCTCGTCCGTTAGCAAAGTCCGACAGACTCAATTATACTTCGGATTCGGCCGGGATCAAAAAACCGGGGGCGGCGGAAAGCTCCCGCGTCTTGACAGGCGGGCGGCGGAAGTTAGATTAAGTGGCGAATTGAGAGATTTTCTCATTTAAGGACGATCATGCTCAAGGATTTCGAGTGTCTCGAGGAGTCTTACGCGAAGGAGGTTCTTCGGGAAAGGGGTCTCAGGTCCACCTCGCAGCGGCTCGCCGTGATTCACGTCCTGCACGAAAGCGGCAGGTCCCTTTCGGTGGGCGAGATACACGACGGGGTGCGGGACATTCTCGGAGGGACGGGACTCGCCACGATATACAGGACGCTCGAGACGTTCGAGAGTCTCGGAGTGGTCAGGCGCCTTCATTTTCCGGACGGCGAAAGCGGCTACGCGTTTTCCCGCGCCGGAAACGCCCACCACATGGTGTGCCTCACGTGCAGGAGCGTTTCCGACTTTCCGGAGTGTCCGGTGAAGAGCTTCGACCTCGCCCCGATGGAAAGGACGGGATTTCGGGTGAAGGATCATTTCGTGCAGTTTTTCGGGCAGTGCGCCGACTGCGGGGAGGTCGCGCCGTGAGCCAGCTCAGGCTTCAGAGGCTGACCGACTACGCGTCGATGTCCCTTGCGGGCATCTGCGCCGTTCACTGCTTTCTCACGCCCGTGGCCCTGATACTGTTTCCCGTGATGGGTTCGACGTTTCTCTTCAGGGAGACTTTTCACGAACTCATGGTCCTGCTGGCCGTTCCCTCGAGCGCCGCGGCCGTGTTTCTGGGATGCCGCCGTCACAAGGACATGAGCGTCGTCGGTCTGGGAGTCTGCGGCCTGTGCCTGCTGGTCGCCGGGGCTTTCGGCGCCGACGGCTACCTCGAGCCCGCTCTCACTCTCGCCGGGGCTTTCGTCATGGTGCTCGGCCACGCGCGCAACTTCAGGCTCTGCAGGAAGTACGGTTGCCGGTGCTGACTCTTATGCGTTTCGCTTCTTTTTCCTGCGGCTGAAGCCCGACGGCATCAAGCGCAGGGTCGTTCTCGAAAATCCGTCGCCTTCCGCGTTCCCGATCGCCTCGCTTCGGGAAAAACCCTCCGGTCTGGAACTCCCGCCGGTTTCGTGGTAATATGCAGACGACACGATCCGTCATGTTGATCGGGCTGTTGCGGCATTTCGGGTTATGAAACTTGGCCGGGAGGAGATTCGGTTATGAAGAGGCTGTTCGATTTTTTCGGAAAGGGGGGGGGTCTTGGTCGGGACCGCCGCGGTGGCGGGTCTGGCGGGACTGCTGGTTCTCATGTCGTGCGGCGAGGAAGAGGCGAGCGAGGAGAGGGAAAGAATCGGAAGGGTGATAAGCGTTGAGTGCGGACCCCCCGGGGAGGGTGAAGGGACTCGTCACGTCGACCTGTACTTTCTCAGCGAGAACGCGCAGGGCGTCCTCTCCTGCTCCGGCCTCAACATGGTGCTGATTCAGGATGAAATGCAGAAGGCTACCATGATAATGAATCTGCCCGAGGGATACCGCACGCCCTACCTGCAGGAAGGCTACAGGGCGCAGAACCGGCACGGGGACGGCACGTGCGGCAGGAGAATTTACGCGTTCACCCAGCATTTGCAGGATCAAAACGGCGTTATACGGTCCCCCGGCGTGTATTACGTGGAGGAGCACCCGGACGTCGTCGACAACGACGTGGAAGACAAGGACGAGTTTATAGGTTTCTGGGTCGGTACGCCGGATGACTCTGACGATCAGACCAACGAGGGGCTGCTCTGTCCGACCTACATGAAGATGGACCCCGACAACCAGAACACGCCGGGGGGCGACATCGACGAACTCGGCATTCAGATTCCCTGCACGGAAGAGGTCAGGACGAAAATGGACGGCAGGGACTCCTGCCTGCTGGTTAACGACTTCGGATTTCCGGAGCACAGAACCCTCAGGCTCGACTGGGACGCGGAGCTGGCTCCCCGCGAGTCCCAGTGAGGCGTACCGCCCGCGGAACGAATTTCGCCGGTCCTCTTGAAAACCGTTTTTCTTTGGTGGATAATAACCCCCGCCTTTTCTGGAGGACGCAATGGGAAAGTCGCTCAACAGGGTGCTGGTGAGGATGAAGAGCACGGAGAGCCCGTACATGTACTACACCAAGAAGAACAAGACGAACTCTCCCGACCGGCTCGAGCTCAGGAAGTACGATCCGGTGGTGCGCAAGCACGTTCTGTTCAAGGAGACCAAGTAGCCATGGCCCGCAGATGCGCCGTAACGGGCAAGAAGCCTCTTTTCGGAAACCACGTCTCGCACGCTAACAACCACGTGAAAAGACGCCAGAATCCGAACCTGCACTGGAAGAGGATATACGTTCCGGAACTCGACAGGCACGTAAGGATAAGGATTTCCGCCCGCGCCCTCCGCACCGTGACCAAGAAGGGACTCCTCCCCTACCTCAGGGACGAGGGACTCGCTCTCAAGGACGTCGCTAGGTAGCCCCCTATACCCCCAGATAGGAAATGACGACCGGAACCGCGAAAAGGGAAACCACGGTTCCCGCCACAATTATCGACGCCACGGTTTCGGAATCCCTTCCGTATTTTTCCGCCAGGACGAAGTTGAACACCGCCGGAGGCATCGCGCATTCGAGGATCACCACCTTGGCCTCGACCCCTTCCAGGCCGAACGCGTTTACGAAAAACGCTCCCAGAAAAACCCCCAGAAATATCCTCGCCGAACCGAAGAGAAAAGAGGTCCAGAGCTTCGAGACCTTCATCTCCGAGAGCTTGTAGCCGAGGGAAAACAGCATGGCCGGAATGGTGACCTGCCCGAGCAGGTCCACGGGTCTTTCCACCACGACGGGCATCTGCCAGCCCGAGGCGCTTATCGCGACGCCCGCGACCGTGGCGTATATGAGGGGAAGCCTGAATATCTCCCGGAAGTCCCTCCGGGAGTCGAGGATCATTATTCCCGCCGTGTAGTGAAGCAGCATCATGGAGACGACGCACAGTATGGCGATGTTGAACCCGTAGGTTCCGAACGCGAAAAGACAGAGGGGAAGCCCCATGTTGCCGGTGTTGGCGAAAAGAACGGGGGGAAGATAGACCCTGTAGTCGAGCCGGAGCGTCTTCACCAGGACCCAGCCGACGGCCGCCGAAACGGCTATCACCGAAGATATGGAGAGAAAGAGCCTCGCCGCCACCGCGGGGTCCGTCCTGAAGTCCGAAAGAGAGGAGATTATGAGACACGGCGTGGTCACGTAGACCACGATGTCGTTTACGGGCGAGACATCCATTCTTTTCGCCCTGCTGAAGAGAAATCCCGCGGCGATCACGAAAAACGCGGGAAGCACGATGTTTGCGATTTCGGGAATCGACGAGGGATTCATGTCTCGCGGTCCGCCGCGCGGGAGCCGCGGGCGGGAGGAATTCTCAGAACCTGACCACCGACGCTCCCCACGCGAATCCCGCTCCGAACGCCGCGAAGAGCACCGTGTCCCCCTTTTTCACCCTCCCGCACCTGACCGCCTCGTCGAGGGCCAGGGGAACGGAGGCCGCCGAGGTGTTTCCGTAGCGGTCTAGATTCAGAAACACTTTTTCCTCGGGAAAGTCGAGCCGTTTCCTCACCGCCTCCACTATCCTGTGGTTGGCCTGGTGGGGAACGAAGAGGTCGATGTCGTCGGGGCGGAGCCCCGCTTTGCCGACGGCGTCCACGGTCGCCGCCTCCATGCTCTTCACGGCGATTTTGAACACGTCGTTTCCCTTCATCTTTATGTACTGGTCCCCGTTTTCGAGAACGTCGGGGCTTATCGGCCTTCTGGACCCCCCGGCCGGAACGTAGAGAAGATCCCAGCAGTCGCCGTCGGAACTGACGATGGAAGAGAGAACCCCGGGCTCTTCGGACGCTTCGAGCACGACCGCTCCAGCCCCGTCGCCGAACAGTATGCAGGTCGAGCGGTCCTCGAAGTCCACTATCTTCGAGAGGGTCTCGGCTCCTATGACGAGGATTCTTTCTGTGCCGCCCGACCTTATGATTCCCTGGGCGACGTGGAGGGTGTAGAGAAAACCCGCGCATCCCGCCATGAGATCGAACGCGTAGGCGTTTTTCGCGCCGATCAGGCCCTGGACCACGCAGGCAGTGGAGGGGAACGGAAAATCCGGGGTCACGGTTCCCACTATCACGGCGTCGAGCCGCTCCGCGGCGACGCCCGCGGCCAGAAGCGCTTTTTCCGCCGCCTCGCGGGCTATGTCCGATGCGGCTGTGTTCTCGTCCGCGATCCTGCGCTCCCTTATCCCGGTTCTGGAGGTGATCCACTCGTCCGAGGTCTCGACCATCCTCTCCAGATCGGAATTGGAAAGCACGGCGCTTGGAACCGCGGAACCGGTTCCGGTGATTTTCGCGTATTTCAAGCCGGGGTCTCCGAAATGCTGATAGGCAATCGTATTTTAAAGGCCCCCCTTTGTCAAACGTCAGGGGCGTCGATTCTTTCGAGCACGCTTCCTAGCGATTCTCTCTCCGGTTCCGCAAGCTCGACCCCGATTTCAAGTCCCCCATCGGGGCCGGGAAAAAGAAGAAAAAACGCTCCCCGTCTCCCGAGCTCGGCCAGAAAGGAAGTTTCCTCGGGCGATTCCGTCAGGAAAAAGTGCTCGTACCTGATGTTGAGTCCCGACCCGGTCTTTATCCTGATGTCCATGGACACGGAAGGGAACTCCCGCTTTTCCACGAGGAAAAATCCCGTCGACACCTCCCTCGCGTCGCGGAGAAACGCCGCTTTCTCCTCGCTCTCCTTGAAGACGATCAGGCACTCGCCCCCCTCCAGGTGAGGGACGCACCCGCTTTCTATGCGTTCGAGCTCCATGGCGAGTTCGCGGTTTTCGCGAAGCGCTCCGAGCCTGTCCGTCCCGCGTGAAAATATCCTTGACATAACGTTTAATCAGCTAGTATCATTTAGACGAGCGATTCCGGTTCTTCCGGCAGTCAACGTTACCGCCGAAGCGCCGCGGCACAAAGAGCAGCACGGAGGATACAAACTGATGGACCTGATATCAAGCAATCCGATACTGGTGGTCGCCTTTCTGATACTCCTGATAGGCGTGTTCATTTCGCTTTCGGGAAACGGAGGAGACGCGCAGGAGTCGGCCGAAGCCGCTCCGCCGGAACCACCGCCCTCGCCGGAGCCGGCGGGCGACGCCGACCCTTTCCAGTCTTCCCAGGCGCAGGGGAACGGTTCGGGATCTTCTTCCGCCTCGTCGGGAAGTCCGTTCGAGGCTCCCAAGTCCTAGCCCAGAAACGCCTGCAGGTAGAAGTGGTTCTTGAGGTTCAGGACCGCGTCCGGCTTCGGGACCCGTCTGAAAAGATCGGGGTGAAGTATCCCGGCCAGCAGCTCGATTCCCTCCACCGTTCTCGGCGAAGGCCTTGAGAAGTAGGAATTCGCGTCCACCGCGTAGCAGTGCCCCTTTCTCACGGCCGGCAGCATGTGCCACTGGGGAACTCCGGCCGTAACCTCGTCTATGCGCTCGAGCGTCGCCTCCACGTCGAATCCGCAGGGCATCAGGATCACGTACTCGGGCGCCGATTCCAGTATCGAGTCCCAGTCCGTCCTGAAGGAAGGCTCTCCCGTCTTTCCCAGAAGACACCTCCCCCCGGCCGTCTCGACCATGTCCGGCACCCAGTGGCCCGGCGCGTACGGAGGGTCCAGCCACTCGAGGCAGAAAACCCCGGGACGGTATCTTTCGTTCGCAAGCGTCCTGCCGACGGCCCGGATTCTTTCCCGAAGTTCCCCTACCAGGGCGGCGGCGTTCTCTTCGGCCCCCGCGGCCTCTCCCACGGCGTCTACGGAATCCAGGATTTCCTCCACGGTGCCGGGCTCGAGCGAGATCACCCGCGGCGCCGGGTCGAGAACCCGGGATATCTCCAAGACCCGGTCTTTCGCCACGGCGCACACCTCGCAGAGTCCCTGGGTGATGATCAGGTCGGGGCGCGCCCGCCGAAGCGCCTCGGCGTCTATGAGGTAGGTGCTTTTTCCCGCGGCGCGGTTTTCGCTCACCACCCGGTCTATCTCGGCGCTGGACAGGTCTCCCCGTCCGTCGAGCAGGCTTCCGACGACCACCGCCCTGTCCCGCGCCCGCGGAGGATGGTCGCACTCGTGGGTGACGGCGACGAGATCGTCTCCGAGACCCAGCGCGAAGACTATCTCCGTCGCGCTCGGAAGAAGGGAGCATATTCTCATGGGAGGTTATTATACAGCAAGAGGCCGGACCCGGGTCCGAAACGCGCGCCCGCTTCTCTTTTTTTCTTCTCCCCGCGTGTAAAATAGTTTCCGTGAAGACGGTAACGAGATTCGCTCCCAGTCCCACGGGAAACCTTCACGTGGGTTCGGCCCGCACCGCCATATTCAACTGGCTTTTCTCGAAAGGCCGGGGCGGCGACTTCGTGCTGAGGATAGAGGACACCGACCGCGCCCGCTCGGAGAAGAGGTTCGAGGACGAGATACTGGAAACGCTCGCGTGGCTCGGCCTCGACTGGAGCGGGGACGTCGTCCGCCAGTCCGAGCGCCTCGAGATCTACGGGGACCTCGCGCGGCGGCTCCTCGACGAGGAAAAGGCATACAGGTGCTACGTCACGGCGGAGGAGCTCGAGGCCAGAAGGGCCGAGGCAGGGAAGAGAAACGAGATCTTTCGCTACAGAAGGGAGTGGGCGCTGGAGGGCGAGGCCACGGGAAAGCCCTTTTCCGTGAGGCTTTCGGTTCCCGAGGGACGGACGGTCGTCGCGGAGGACCTTGTCCGCGGGCCTATAAGTTTCGACACGGCCGAGATAGAGGACTTCGTGATACTCAAGGCCGACGGGTTTCCCACCTACAACTTCGCCGCGGCGGCCGACGACGCGCTCATGGAGATATCCCACGTCATAAGGGGAGACGACCACATAATAAACGCTCCCAGGCAGATTCTCGTGGCCGAGGCCCTGGGGCTCCCGACGCCCCGCCTGGCCCACGTTCCCATGATACTGGGAGAGGACGGAAAGAAGCTTTCGAAGCGCCACGGGGCGGAGTCGCTAGCGGAGTACCGCTCGAGGGGCTATCTTCCCGAGGCGACGCTCAACTACCTGGTGAGACTGGGGTGGTCGCACGGGGACCAGGAGATTTTCACCGGGGAGGAGCTTGTCGGAAAATTCGCCCTCGAGGGTCTCGGGAAATCTCCGTCGGTTTTCGACCCGAAAAAGCTTCTCTGGCTAAACGGCAGGTACCTGCGCGACATGCCGGAGGAGGAAACGGCCCGCCGGGTGGTTCCCTTCATGGAGCGCGAGGGCTTTTCCCCCGGCGGCGACGGACGTCTCGGGAAAGTCGTCTCGCAGCTTCGCGAGAGGTCCGAGACCCTGGAGGACATGGCGCGCCAGTCCCGCTGCTTTTTCACCGGCGATTTCGAATACGACCCCGCGGCCGCGGAGAAGTTCCTCTCGCCGAAAAACGGGGAGATTCTCTCCGAGCTTCTGGCCGAACTGCGGTACCTCGGGGATTTTTCCGCCGAAGAAGTCCGCGGCGGGTTCGAGCGGGTGATGGAACGCCTGGGTCTCGGCCTGGGAAAGATAGCCCAGCCCGCCAGGGTGGCGCTCACCGGAGGCGCGAGGAGCCCGGGGATATTCGAGGTAGCCGAGATACTGGGCGGTGAGACCGTGGCGCGGAGGCTCGAAAGGGCGCTTGAATTCATACGGTCCCGGGAACTTCCCGAAAAATGAAGGTATACGGGCTTACCGGCAACGCGGGTTCCGGCAAATCGACCGTGGCGCGCATGCTTCGCGGGCTCGGGGCGTTCACGGTGGACGCGGACGACGCCGCGAGGGAGATCGCGCGGCCGGGGGAGCCCGCGCTCTCGGAGATCGTCTCCCGCTTCGGGCCGGAGGTTCTTCGGGCCGACGGAACGCTCGACCGCGCGGCGCTCGCCGACCGCGTTTTTTCCGACCGCGCCTCGCGCGCGGACCTCGAGTCCATCACCCATCCCCGGATTCTCGGGAGAATAAGGGAGAAGCTCTCGGAGGCGGAAGGGGAGATCGCCTTCGTCGAGGCGGCGATCATGGAGGACCGGGACGGTCCCCTGGGAAGCCTGCTCGACGGCGTCGTGGCGGTTGCGTGTCCCGCGGAGATCAGGGAGCGCAGAACGGCCGGGCGCGCGGGCATGACGCCCGGGCGCTTCCGCCGCCTGGCCGCCGCCCAGCCGTCGGAGGAGGAAAAATCCGCCGCGGCCGATTTTCTCGTGGAAAACGACTCCGACCTGGAAACCCTCCGCTCCAGGGTGCTTTCTCTCTGGGAGGAACTTCGCGCCGCGGAGTCTTGAAACGGCGTTTCTCCGTGTTATGATTGACTGTCGATTGCCGCCCGCGGGCGGCCGGATCCGTTTCATGAAAGAAAAACTCTCCATTCTCGAAGACAAGGACAGAGAAGCGCTCGCCGGGGGCGGCGAGGCCAGGGTGAAAAGGCAGCACGCCGCGGGAAAGCTCACCGCGCGCGAGCGCGTGGACGAGCTTCTCGACAGGGGCACCTTCGTCGAGCTCGACAGGTTCGTCCTTCACGACTGCTCCGATTTCGGAATGGAAAAAAAGAAGTTTCCCGGCGACGGCGTGGTCACGGGCTACGGGAAGATCGACGGGCGCCAGGCGTTCGTCTACGCCCAGGACTTCACCGTTTTCGGCGGCTCTCTCGGGGTCAAGCACGGAAAGAAGATATGCAAGATAATGGACATGGCCCTCCGCACCGGCGCTCCGCTGATAGGTCTCAACGACTCCGGCGGGGCCAGGATACAGGAAGGGGTCGAGAGCCTGGGGGCCTACGGGGAGATATTCCTGAGAAATGTCCTGTGCTCGGGAGTCATACCGCAGATATCGGCCGTCATGGGGCCCTGCGCCGGCGGAGCCGTCTACTCCCCCGTCATGAACGACTTCACGGTAATGTCCAAAAACACGAGCTACATGTTCGTCACCGGTCCCGACGTGATAAAGACCGTGACGCACGAGGAAGTCACCTCCGAGGAACTGGGGGGCGCGATGGTGCACAACTCCGTGAGCGGCGTCGCCCACTTCGCCTCCGAAGACGACCGCGACTCCATAGCCGTGATAAAGGAGCTTCTGGGCTTTCTTCCCTCCAACAACATGGAGGACCCGCCCTCGGTCGCCTGCGACGACCCGCGCGACAGGAAGGAGGAGCGCATCCGCGAGATCATTCCCGACAACCCCAACAAGCCCTACGACATTCTGGACGTGGTGCGCCTCGCCGTGGACGACGGGTACTTCTTCGAGGTGCAGGAGCACTACGCGAAAAACCTGGTGGTGGGCTTCGCCAGGATGAACGGAAAGGTCGTGGGAGTGGTCGGAAACCAGCCCAGGACGCTCGCCGGCTGTCTCGACATAGACGCCTCGGTCAAGGGCGCCAGGTTCGTGCGGTTCTGCGACTCCTTCAACGTTCCCCTCGTGACCTTCGTCGACGTGCCGGGATTTCTTCCCGGGACCTCGCAGGAGTGGGGAGGAATAATAAGACACGGCGCCAAGCTTCTCTACGCCTACTGCGAGGCCACCGTTCCCAGGGTCACCGTCATAACCAGGAAGGCCTACGGCGGGGCGTACGACGTCATGTCCTCGAAGCACATAAGGGGGGACGTGAACCTCGCCTACCCGACGGCCGAGATCGCCGTCATGGGTCCCGACGGGGCCGTGAACATAATCTCCCGCGGGGAGATCGCCGCGGCCGACGACCCCGACGCCGAGAGACTGAGGCTCATAGAGGAGTACAAGAAGAACTTCGCCAATCCCTACCGCGCGGCGGGTCTCGGCTACGTGGACGAGGTCATAAGGCCCGAGGAAACCAGGCCGAGGATAATAGCGGCGCTCGAGATGCTCGGCGGAAAAAGACAGACGCTTCCGCCCAAAAAGCACGGAAACATTCCTCTCTGACCGCGGGGGACGAAGGAAATGTTCGAAAAGATACTGATAGCCAACAGGGGAGAGATAGCGGTGAGGATAATAAGGGCCTGCCGCGAACTCGGAATCTCCACCGCGGCGGTCTACTCCGACGCCGACAGAAACGCCCTCCACGTGACGCTCGCCGACGAGGCCTACCACATAGGCCCCTCGAAGCCCTCCGAGAGCTACCTGGCGGGAGAAAAGATAATCGGGGCCGCGAAAAAGGCGGGAGCGCAGGCCGTGCACCCCGGTTTCGGGTTTCTCTCCGAAAACGACGCCTTCGCGGAGCTCTGCCGCAGGGAGGGAGTGGTGTTCATAGGACCTTCTCCCGAGGCCATAAGGCTCATGGGCGACAAGG
Source organism: Thermodesulfobacteriota bacterium (assembly GCA_965243595.1). Taxonomy (GTDB): domain Bacteria; phylum Desulfobacterota_D; class UBA1144; order Nemesobacterales; family Nemesobacteraceae; genus Nemesobacter. Next base: position 231,873 of record OZ251569.1, on the reverse strand, counting down.
TCACCGCGAGAAAGATAGCGAGGGAGGCGGACGTGCCGCTCGTGCCGGGGTCCGAGGGGGCGGTGTCCGACGTCGAGGCGTCTAGGGTGGCCAAGAAGATCGGCTATCCCGTGATGATAAAGGCTTCGGCCGGCGGGGGCGGGAAGGGAATGAGGCTCGTCGCTTCGCCCGAGGACTTCAAGTCCTCGCTCCGGATGGCCAGAAGCGAGGCGTTTTCCTCCTTCGGGGACGACTCGGTGTTCATAGAGAAGTTCGTCGAGCGGCCGCGCCACGTGGAGATACAGGTGCTGGGGGACAGCCACGGAAACCTAGTGCATCTTTTCGAGAGGGAGTGTTCGGTCCAGAGGCGCCACCAGAAGGTGATAGAGGAGGCGCCCTCGGGGTTCGTGAGCGCGAAAACCAGGAAGGAGATGGGAGAGGTCGCCCTGCGCATAGCCAGGGCGGTCGACTATTCCGGGGCGGGCACCGTGGAGTTCATAATGGACCAGCGGGAGAATTTCTACTTTCTCGAGATGAACACCAGGGTGCAGGTCGAGCATCCCGTGACGGAGATGGTAACGGGAATCGACATAGTGAAGTGGATGATAAGGATCGCCGACGGGCGGAAGCTTCCCTTCTCGCAGTCGGCCGTGAAGATGCGGGGCCACGCGCTCGAATGCAGGGTCTACGCCGAGGACCCCGCGGCCAACTTCCTGCCCTCTCCCGGGACGCTCGAGTACGTGCGCGCCCCCTCGGGTCCGGGAATAAGGGACGATTCCTCGGTCTACAGCGGCTGCGAGATAACTTCATACTACGACCCCATGCTCTCGAAGCTCGTCGTCTGGGGAGATTCCCGCGAAGACGCCGTGGACAGGATGCGGTCCGCGCTTTCGGAATACGTGGCCCTAGGGGTCAGGACCAATCTCGGGTTCCTGATCAGGGTGATGGGAAACGAGGAGTTCCGAAAGGCCGAGATCGACACCGGCTTCATAGAGAGACATCCCGAGCTTCTGGTCCCGGGGGAAATCGATCCGGAAGTCCTGCTCGCCGCCTCCGCCGTCGCCATGGGAGCGGACTCCGGGGAAGTTTCGAGGGGAGGCCCCGAGTCTTCTTCCGGCTGGAAGCAGTTCGCGAGAAAAATCGCCGTGTCGGGGAATCCGCTTTTATGACGTACACGTTCAGACTGGGGAACAGGACCTACAAGGTCGGTTTCGAGGAGAAGGAGAAAACGAGCGTCGTCAGCATAGACGGCGAGCCCGTGGAGGTCGAGGTTCTCCGCGTGGAGAGCAACGTCTATTCCATTCTCCTCGGGAACAGAAGCGAAACCGTCGGCATATTCAGAAAGGGGAAGAAGATACAGGTGTTCCACGCGGGCGACCTCCACGAGATAGAGGCCGTTTCGGGAAGGGAAGTCTCGGCGTCCGGCGGCGCGGGGAGTCTCAACGTCACGGCGCCCATGCACAGCAGGGTGGTGAAGGTCCTCAAGAAAGAGGGGGACGAGGTGGAAGAGGGCGAGAGCGTGGTGATAGTGGAGGCCATGAAGATGGAAAGCGAGCTCAAGGCATCGGTTTCCGGCACGATAAAGGAAATAAGGGCGTCGGAGGGCGAAACGGTCGAGAAGGACGCCGTTCTGGTCTCTCTCTCCGCCGAAGAGTGAGCTCCTCGCGTTTCCGGCTTTTCCGTTTTTCCTGTAAGATAATTTCCGGCGGGGAGGCCCGGTTCCCGGTCAGAGCGGAAAAAGAGGAGGCATCGAAATGGTTTTCGGAAAAATCACGAATCTGGCGGTCGTCATCGCGGCGGCGGCGGTTCTGGCTCTCGGAGTTTCATCCTGCGGCGACGGGGACAGCGCGGAAGAGATCCTGGTCGGAGCGGTGGCACCTCTCACCGGCTCGCTCGAGGCGACCGGAAGGGGAATGAAAAACGGTTTCGAACTGGCCGTAAAGGAGATCAACGCGTCGTCCCTTCTGGGCGGCAGAACGATCAGGCTTCTTGTCGAGGACAACCTAAGCGACCTGGACGGGAACCGGGCCGCCTACGACAGGCTCGTCGAGCGGGGCGTTCCCGTCATCCTCGGCCCCTTCACGTCGAGCGCGACCGACAACGTCGTCGTTCCCCTCTCGATGCGGGAAAAGTTCGTGGCCGTCGGTCCCACTTCCGCCGCCAACGGGCTCAGCGAAAAAAGCGACTGGCTTTTCCGCACCACTCTCAGCGTGAACCGTTTGGTGCCCGAGGGAGTGAGGTGCATCGCGGATCTTCGGGACTACGAAAACGTGGCCGCCATAGTGAACGAAGCGGACACCTTTTCCATGAGCAGTCACGACGAAATGAAAAAGGCGTTTGGCGAAAACGACATCATGCTCGTAAGCGAGCAGAAATTCCGCCGCACCGGCAACGAAGAACTTCCCGACCTCGAGACGCAGCTCCGCGCCGTGGCGGACGCCGGCCCCGCTCCGCAGGCGCTGTTCGTTTCCGCCCTTCCCCCGGGACGGATAGGCGTCATGGTCCAGGCCAGAAGGCTCGGCATCGACGACATTCACTTCGTTCACACCCTGCTCACGATAGACGAAGCGGGGCGGGCCGACGACCAGCTGTCCGGTTCCGCGGAAGGCGCCGTCAGCTTCTCCAGCTGGAGCACCGGAATCGACACGCCGGGCAACACGGAGTTCATGGAAGCTTACCGAAGGGAGTACGGCGAAGCGGCAAACGCCTTCGCGGCCCGCTCCTACGCCAGCGTCTACATACTGGCCCGGGCGATAGCCGACGCTCCGACGGCCGATTCCGAAGCCATCCGCGACGCCCTCGCGGGCATAAGGAACCTGGACACGGTGCTGGGCAGGTTCTCGTTCGACGAAAACGGGGACGCGGTCTACGACCCCGTCGTGGAGGTCGTCGAAGACGGCGCGTTCAGGGTTCTGACATGTCCCGATCCTTCGTGAACGGCTTCCCGCTTCCTTTCGGACGGGCGCGGTTCGCGTACGCGGGTCTTTCCGCCGTCCTGCTCTGCCTGCTTTCGGCTTTCCTGCTGGTAGGCTGCTTTGAATGCCGCGACGAGTACGCGGGCTACGAAGTGGACTCCGACGGCAATCGCACCGACCGGTACAATTACGTGTGCGACGAGGACCAGGAAGCCGCGGAAGAGATCGTCGTCGGAGCGGTGCTGCCCCTGACGGGCCCGTCGGCGGCGGTCGGCCGGGACATGGAAAACGGCTTTCGGCTCGCGGTCGAGGACATAAACGCCCGCTCGTCGCTTCCCGGCGGCAGGAAAATCAGGCTGCTTTTCGAGAACGACCGCAGCGACCCCGCCCGCGCCGCGGGAGCGTACGAAAGGCTGATCGAACGCGACGAGGCGCCCGTCATCCTCGGTCCGACAAGCTCGATCTCGACGGAGCGGATCATTCCCATAGCGGACAGAAACGGAGTCGTGGCCATCAGTCCCACGGCGGCCGCCAAGGGGCTCGGCGAGAGAAGCGACTACCTTTTCCGCGTCACTCTGGACGTCGGCAGGCTTTCGGAGGCGGGAGTGAGGATTACCAAGGAGCGCCCCGGATACCGAACCGCGGCCACGATAACCAACTCCGCCGACACCTTTTCGCGAAGCGGCGACGAGGAAATCAGAAAGGCGCTCGAGAAAAACGGCGTGAATGTCGTGACCGTCCAGACGTTCTCGCGCAGCACCGAAGACCCCGACTTTCCCGACCTGACCGAGCAGCTCCGCGCCGTGGCGGACGCCAATCCCCCCGCCGACGTCCTGTTCATCTCGGCCCAGCCTCTTGGACAGCGGAGCGTTATAGTGCAGGCCCGCCGCCTCGGCATCCGCGTCCCGCTGGTTTCGAGCCTGCTGACCGCGAACGAAGTGGAATCCGCGAACCGGAGTCTTGCCGGTTCCGCCGAGGGCGCGATCAGCTTCACCAACTGGAGCGCCGCGTCCCCCGCGCCGCTCAACGCGGATTTTATCAGGAGATACCGGGCGAAGTACGACGACAGGAACCCCAGCGCTTTTTCGGCGGCGGCGTACGCGAGCGTCCGCATCCTGGCCCGCGCCATAACCGACGCCGACGGGTCGACCGACTCGCGCTCCATTCGGAACGCCCTTGCCCGAATAAGGAACCTGGACACGGTGCTGGGCAGGTTCTCGTTCGACGAAAACGGCGACGCGGTCTACGACCCCGTCGTGGAGATCGTCAGAAACGGAAGGTTCGAGGTTCTCGGGACGCCGTGACCCGGGCGGCGGGAGCCGCCGCGAATTCATTACGGTTTCGGAGGAGACGAAATGCTAAAGAGACTTGTTTTTTCCTTATTCGTTCCGCTCATGCTTTCCTGCGCCGGGGGCGGCGATTCCCCCACGGCCGTCGACATCCCGGCCAAGGACACGCTCAACATCAACATCGGCACCGAGCCTCCCACTCTCGACTGGTCGCTTGCGACCGACGTCACGTCCTTCACCATCATAATCAACCTCATGGACGGCCTGGCGGCGTTTGACGAGAACTACCGTCCGCGGCCCGCGCTGGCCGAAAGCTGGCGGATAAGCGAAGACGAAAGAACCTACACCTTCAGGATAAGGGACGGGGTTTTATGGACCGACGGAAAGCCGCTCGTCGCCGGGGATTTTCTCTATTCCTGGAAAAGGATTCTCACTCCCGAAACCGCGGGGGACTACGCGTATTTTCTCTACGACGTAGAAAACGCGGAGGAATTCAACTCCGGGAAGATAAGGGATTTCTCCCGGGTCGGCGTAAAGGCCCCGGACGACCGCACTCTCGTGGTCACGCTCAAGAGACCCCGGGCGTATTTCCTGAGCGTCGTGACCTTCATGTCCACCTTCCCCATGAGACGTGACGTCGTGGAAAGACACGGCCCCGAGTGGACCGAAGCCGCGAACATCGTGACCCTCGGGCCCTACGCGCTGAGAAGGTGGAAGCATCACAACGAGATCCTGCTCGAGGAACACGGGGGCTACTGGGGAGAGCGGGCGAAGAGCGCCAAGAAAGTGAAGATGATAATGAACGAAAACCCGGTTTCGGCCCTCGCTCTCTACGAAAGCGGGGAGCTTGACTTCCTGGACAGCAAGGGAATTCCCCTGCTCGAGGTTCCGAGGCTCAGAAAGCTCGCGGACTTCACCGAAAGCCTGGTTTTCAGAAACAGCTACATAGGGTTCAACGTGACCAAGGCGCCGCTTGACAATCCCCTGGTGCGAAAGGCCTTCGGAAGCTCCATAGACAGAAGGAGTCTCGCGGGGGTTCTCCAGGGAGCCGGGGTGCCCGCCACTTCGTGGATACCCGAGGGCATGCTCGCCCACAATCCCGACATAGGTCTTCCCTTCGACCCGGAGAGGGCCAGGAGATTTCTGGCCGAGGCGGGCTACCCGGACGGAAAGGGTCTTCCCGAGACGTCTTTTCTCTACCCCGAGAGGGCGAACAACAGGATCATCGCCGAGGCCCTCCAGAGCATGTGGAAGGAGCATCTGGGGGTGGAAGTGAAGCTGGTGAGCCGGGAGTGGAAGGTGTTTCTCCGCACCCTCGCGACCGACCCTCCGCAGGTGTTTCGGGCGGGGTGGAGCGCGGACTTTCCCGACCCGCACAACTTCATGGATCTTTTCAGGTGCGGGAGCGGAAACAACGACACGGGCTGGTGCAGCCCGCGGTACGACTCCCTGGTGGAGAGGGCGGCCGACACCCGGGACGGGGCGAGAAGAAAGGCTCTTTACGACGAGGCGCAGAGAATCCTGACGGAAACGGAAGTTCCGATAGTTCCCCACATGATCGCCGTTCAGCAGAACATGATAAAGCCTTACGTGAGGGGGCTCGAGCCGGACCAGCTCAACTTTCTCTATCTCAACAGGGTGGAGTTCGTGGATACTTCCTCTTCGGCCGGCGGCCGGTAGCCGGGGCGATGGTGGCGAAGGTGAACGACGGGCGGTTTCGGTTGCCGGTGCCGGGCGGTACCGCCGGCGGCCGAGACCGCGACCGAAAGCTGCCGGCGCGCGAGTCGTTGCAAGGCGAGCCGTCCCGAGCGGCATGGGGACCGGGAGCGGCTTTGCAAGGTGACGGAGAGCTTCGATGACCGACCGGCCGCGCTACACGATGGCCGACTTCAAGCGGTATCTTTTTTTCGCTTTCGCCCTGGGCGCCGTGCTCGGGTCGCTGACCGCGGCGGTGATTTTCGGGCTGTTTTTTCTTTGATTTTCCGCTGGAGCGTTAGCCGCCGAACGCTTCGTCCGACCGGGCGGTTTCGCGGCCCTTGACGAACTTCGCCATGACGAGCCCGGCGAGAAACGACGCGGCTAGCCCGGATATTTCATGAAGAAGTAACGCTGAGCTCCATAATGTGTTATATTTAAGGGTAGTTAGACCAAATAAACACAGGAGCTCAGCGATGACGAATTGTAACTCTCAGTCCATGGTTTTTCAACCCTGCCGGGGTCGCAAGGTAGAAGCGGATTTCGACGGCGGTTACGTAAGTTCCAACGGCGGCGCTTTGCTGCTGCGTGAAGCGGCTCGCGAGCTGGGAATCTTCGAGGAAATAGACAAGCAACTTGTAGACTCCCGCCAACTCTCCAAGGTGCGTCACTCCCAAGGTGCGATGCTGCGTCAGCGCAGCTACGGTATGGCGCTTGGCCGCGAGGACCTCAACGATCATAATCAGCTGCGCGACGACCCCCTGCTCCAGACGGCGCTTGGCAAGGACAGTCCCCTTGCCAGTCCATCCACTCTTTGCCGTTTCGAGAACAGTGCCGACAGGGCTTTGGCATGGACTATAATCAGGACTTTGGTCAATGTGTTCATCCGTTCCTTCAAAAAGAAAAAGCCTCCCAGGGAATTGGTGCTAGACTTCGACGCCACCGACGCGGAGGTTCATGGCAACCAGGAAGGCAGGTTCTTCCACGGTTACTACGACCACTACTGTTTTTTGCCTCTGTATGTGTTTTGCGGAAACCATCTTCTGGTTGCCTTGCTGCGTCCGGCCAATGTTGACGTTGCAAAGCACTCCGCCGCTGTTTTGAAGTTGCTGGTAAAGGAGTTTCGCAGGGTGTGGCCAGAGGTGCGGATAACGATGCGCGCAGATTCCGGTTTTTGTCGTCACCGCACGATGTCGTGGTGCGAGCGCAACGACGTGGACTACGTGATCGGCTTGGCGAAGAACTCGAGGATTACGGATGGGGCCTCTTCATATCTCCAGGAAGTCCAAAGAGCCTTCGAGACGTGGGGAGGCAAGCATCGTCACTTCTGCAACATGGAGTACGGAGCCATAGGCTGGAGAAAACAGCGGCGGGTGGTGGGCAGACTGGAGCATGGGCCGAGGGGAGCCAATCCGCGCTACATAGTGACCAACAAAAAGGACGACGGCCAGTATCTTTACGAGAGGTTTTACTGCAAGCGCGGAGACATGGAAAACTGCATAAAGCAGCAACTGCAACTGTTCGCCGACCGCACTTCCTGCCACAACTGGTGGCCCAACCAGCTTCGACTGCTCGAAGCCGGGTTGGCGTACACCCTTGTAAACCACATAAGGGAGAGAGGACTGAGAAAAACTTCCATGGCGCGGGCTCAATGCGACACCATACGTCTCAAGCTGCTCAACATAGGAGCCGTCGTCATGCGCAACACAAGACGCATAAGAATATATCTGTCGAGCGCCTTTCCAGACCAGGAGTTATTCCGCCTCGTGCTCACCAGACTCAGACCCGCGTAGGACTCAAATCCTGCTGCTGTTGCCCAAAGACTGCCTGTCGGACTTGGCCGGTCACGGACAACTGCGTCTGAAAGCACCTCAAAACCCTTTTTTAGGTGCCCGGAACGCTCCAAATCTTCTCCCAACGGGAAAACACAAGGCAAATCCTTCTCAACTTCGCCCCGCCAACCTTCCAACACCTCCAATCCCTCTCTCTTCCTGCCCTTCATGAAATATCCGGGCTAGGCCGTCGAGCAGCGTGACGGCGAAGTGCTCGGTCGGGAACCCGAACCAGTTCCAGTAGGGAAAATGGCCTATGAATCCCACGGCCGCCCCGACGAGCGTCACGAATCCCACCCGTCCCCAGTAGCACAGCCCCGCGGTCGCGGAAAGAAGCAGGAGGAATATGAGCGCGCCCGCCCAGTTCGCGGCGAGCTGCGCTCCCATGAGGGCTCCCATGTCCATGTCGTACCCGTCGGGCAGCGCGTTTACGAAGGCCGCGGTTTCCCCCGCCTCGTAGTTTTCGTCGGCGAACGGAAGCCAGTATATTCCGGCTTCCGGAGCGTTTTTCCTGATGACTTCGGCGACCTCGGATTCGTCGGCGAACCGGTTGGCCGCGTTTTCGTGCCACGGAAGGACCATCCACGACGCGACGCCCCAGACGAACATGACGGTTCCGCAGAGAAAGACGGCGAGCGCGTTTTTCATCGTTCCCTCTCCCTTGAGCTCTTCCTACCTGAAGTAGGGGATTATTTCCTTGGCGTACGTCTCGAGGGCGAGATCGGGGTCGGGGCTGAACCTGTAGAAGAGGACGAAGTTTCTCACTCCCGCGTCTATGAACTTCTCGATCTTCTCTATGCAGTCCTTTTTCGCTCCGGTGATGGTGAAGTCCAGTATGGCCTCCCTGGGAAACATCTGTCCGAGCTCCCGGAACCTCTGCCTTCCCTCCTCGTCCGTCGGCACTATGTTGAAGTAGTTCAGGCCGCGATACTCCTCGGGAATCTCCACGTCGTAGCCGGCCTTGAGCAGCTGGTCCTGCATGACCAGCACGTACTTGAAGGGCTCGAGGGTCTCGTAGGCGACGTCCACGCTCTCTCCCAGGGAAGTGAACACCCAGAGGGCGGGGTCGAAGCCGTCGTCGAGGTTTCTTCCGACGCCGTCGGCCGCGGACTTTATCTCGCCCAGGTAGCGCGAGTAGAGGTCGGGATTCAGGTCTATCGGAAGCCAGCCGTCGCCCTTCTCCCCCGTCAGCCGAAGACCCTTCGGGGTATGGGTGGCCATGTAGAACGGTATCTTGTTTCTCTCGTGGGGCTTTATCTGCAGAAACGCGTTTTCGAGTTTGTAGAACCGCCCCTCGTAGTTCGCTGGACTCTCGGTTTCCCACAGAAGCTCCATCACGTCCATCGATTCCCTGAGCTTGGAAAGAGGCTTTCCCCACTCGATTCCGAAAGCGTCGAGATTCATAGACTCCCCCACTCCCAGGCAGAGCACAGTCCTGCCCCTGGAGAGCTGGTCGACCGTGGCGAGCCTCTGGGCGAACACCGCCGGGTGCATCCTGTGAGGGTCGGAAACCGTCCCCAGTGCTATGTTTTCCGTTTTCATCGCCGCGGCGGCCGCCACCGTCCACGCCTCCGGAGCTATCGCCTGGGGCGCGACGAACAGCAGGTGGTCGGGATACCATATGGTGTCGAAGCCGAGCTTGTCCGCCTTTACCGAGAAATTCACGAGTCCGTCCACGTCGGCCCCGGGCATTGGAGCCGACAGTCCGAATTTTATTTCCTGTCCCATCTTTTCACCTTTCGCACTGCATCGGGATTTGCCGCGGAACCGCCGCGGCGGTTAGAATTATTGCCGATTCGCAGCCGCAAGGCAAGTGAACGCCCCCGCGAAGAAGGAGGAACGACGATGAAATTCGGAGTCGGACTTTTCAGCATGCAGACCCACGAGGACCTCGATTGCGGCCACGCCGAGCTCTACCGAAACTCCCTCGGGCACGTGAAGCTGGCCGAGAGCGTCGGCTTCGACTCGGTGTGGCTCTCCGAGCACCATTTTCTCGAGGACGGGTACTGCTCCTCGCCGCTCGCGATGGCGGCGGCCATGGCCGCGGTCACCGAAAGGGTGAGGATAGGAACGGGCGCGCTCATACTCACGCTTCACAATCCCGTGAGGGTCGCCGAAGACGCCGCGACGGTCGACCTCATCTCGAACGGCCGCCTCGACCTGGGGGTGGCGATAGGCTACAGGAAGGAGGAGTTCGAGGGATTCGGACTCGACGTGAGGCACCGACCCTCGAGAATCGAGGAGGGCATAGAGATAATGGAGAAGTGCTGGGCGGACGGCCCGTTTTCCTTTTCGGGAAAAAGGTTCGAGTTCTCCGGCATAGACGTTACGCCCAAGCCCGTCCAGAAACCCGTTCCGATATACATAGGGGCCTTCGAGGAGCCGGCGGTGAGAAGGGCGGGACGGCTTGGCTACCCTCTCCTCATAGGTCCGGGAAGAACGGTTCCCATGATCATGGACACTCTCGGGTGGTACGACGACGAGGCGGAGAAGCACGGCCGCGACCCCTCTTCCGTCGGGCACGTCCTTCTTCGGGAAACCTACGTCGCCGAAACGTCGGAGGAAGCGCTTGCCGGGGGGACGGAATACATAATAGACATGTACCGGTTCTATCTCACCCTCGGCGTGAACATAGTGATAAGGGGCAAGAAGATAACGAGCGTCGACGACCCGCTTTTCGAGCATCTCGCCGAGGACCGCTTCATGATCGGCACTCCCGAGCACTGCGCCCGGGAGGTCGAAAAGTACGCGGGGGAGACGGGAATCCGCAACATAATGTGCCGGATGGTGTTTCCACAGGCGCCGAAGGAGGACGTTTCCCGCTCCATCGAGCTTTTCGGAAAGCGGGTCGTTCCGGACTTCCGGTCCTGATCCTCCCCGAAGCGCCGCGGACTCTCTACACCGGGACGGGGGAGACGCGCGCGTCCCCCGCGGTTTCGCCGGTCACATGGCCGGCCGTATTCCCGCGGATATTCCCGAGACCCAGCTCAGGCCGGGGGACGAAAATCCGAACACCCTCTCGTAGTCCCTGTCGAACAGGTTCTCCACCCTGGTGAACAGCCGGATCTTTCGGGGCGACCGGGAGATTTCCCACGACGCGGCGAGGTCCACCGTGAAGAACGAACCGTTTTCGACTCTCACGCCCGGGAATCCGCTCCAGTTCACGTCGTCTCTTTTGCCCACGTAGTTTCCGGAGACGTTGAGATTGAGACCGTTTCCCGAGTAGTTCGCCCCGGCGGAAAAGGAGTGGGCCGGTCTCCTGACGAGCTTTTCGCCTTTCGCGAAAGACGCCGAACCGAGCCCCCCGTCGTCGGTGACTTCGGCGTCGAGGTACGTGTACCCGGCGTCCAGAACGACTCCTCCCCCCGGGCGAAGCGCGAGTTCCACTTCCACGCCCCTGGCCCTGGTTTCGCTTATGTTCTCGAAATTCGTTCCGTTGGCGAAGGGCTCGAAGCTGTAGGCGATCATGTTCTTGTACCTGTTGTGGAACAGGGTGACGCCGAGTCTGGTCGCGCCGCCGAAAAGACTCTGGTCCGCTCCGATTTCCCTGTTGAGAGTTTCCTCGGGCCTGAGGTCGGGGTTCGGCACGGAGAAGCTCGAGTCGAAGTTCTCCGAGAAATTCGCCTCCTTTATTCCCTTTCCGAATCCGGCCCGCAACCTGGTTCCGGTTTCGTCTATCTTCAGGGCCGCGAACGCGCTGGGACTCCACTTGTTTCCGAAAGAATCGTTTTTGTCGAAGCGCACGCCTGGGGTAACGAACAGCCTTCCGAAAAGCCCCAGGTGCTCCTGGGCGTAGAAGGCGTAGTTTTTTCTCGACCGGTCAAGTGCCCCGCTTCTGTATCTTTCCCTTTCGTATTCGACTCCCGCGGTGGTGGAGCTGGAAACGGAATCCGTCTTCGCGAGGAAAGTGGACCCGTATTCGAGGGACAGTCTCCCGTCGAGGGTCTTGAGTGGAAACGGCGTGTCCCCCTCGGGTTCCGGTCCGTCGTAGTTGTCCGCGTCGAGCCTGGAGTAGCCGATCCTGACGAAGTTCTCCCACCATTCGGTTGGAAGAAACCTCGCGTCCGAACCCAGAACCGCCGCCTTCTCCTTCCTTCCGCTGTCGGGGTCGGCGACCGCGTCGAACCTGTCTCCGGCCCCTCCGGTCGGAAACCCGAAATTCGAGCTTCTGTAGACGGAGAAAAGCGACAGTTCGAGATTCTCGGCCGGGGCGAGGTCGAAATTCGCCGTGAAGTTGTCGTTCCGGTAGCGGTTGTTCGTTTCGAGCACTCCCCCGTCGTCTATCCGTCCGTACGAAAGGAAGTACCCGTAGCCGTCCGCTCCGCCCGAGACGCTCGAGGAGTATTCCTGGACGAGCGATTTTTCCGAGCGATACCCCAGGGCGGCGGATGCGGAAATCCCGAGCGCGTCTTCGCCTTTCTTCGTGATTATGTTTATCACCGACGCGGCGGCGTCGGAACCGTAGAGAGAGGAGTGCGCTCCCTTCACTATTTCTATCCTTTCTATGTTCTCGGCCGAAAGCTGTCCGAAGTCGAAGCCTCCGCCAGCCTGGTTTACCTGCACGCCGTTTATCATGACGAGATTGTGGTCGCTTTGTCCTCCTCTCGCGAAAAGCGATGTCGTCGCCCCGCGGCTTCCGCTCCGGGGCGCCTCGAGTCCCGTGACCGAGGACAGTATTTCGGCGACGTCCCTTTTTCCGCCGCGCTCGATTTCCGCCGCGGTTACGACCCTGACCGACGCTCCGAGCTGTTCGGCGGGCACGCCCGCCCTGGTGGCGGTGACCACGATTTTTTCCGTTTCTTCCCGGGGGTCAGCGCCCCGGACCGGGGTCGAAAGAACGGCGAACAGGCAAAGACACGTGAAAAAGGCGAAGAGATTCTTCATCTCGGATTCCTCCTGGTTTTGACGGCGGACGTCTGCCGGAAGAATCGCAGGGCGCGACCCGTCCGCTTGGCGGGCGGTCGTCTGGGTGTTTCGTCGAGTATGTGAAAGGATGTTCGAAAAAGCCCATCAGCCTAGCTCCCGAGGCAAACTGTGCCGGTATTGAATCAGGCAGGTCTTCCGACTGAAGGGCTCTTGCGTCGAAGCGTTTTTCCTGAAAAGGCCTTCCCGGCTCTCGCGAGAGCCAGTGACCCCGGGGCGCATGGGCATCCCCGGAACGGAACGGAAAAACAGGCCCTATTACGGCTGCGGGAACAGCTCGGGATTCTCACCCGATTCCCTTGGCCCGAATCTGGAAGGGAAGCTTAACGGGCGAAACCGCGCCGGTCAAGCGTTCGGCGGAAAAGCGCGGGGAAAAGCCGGCGGAAGTCAGGAGTTCCCGGACCGCCCGGGACCCAGTATGCGGTCGAGCTCTCCCGAGCCGTTGAGCTCCGCGAGCCGGTCGTAGCCTCCCACGAGCTTCCCGTCTATGAACACGGCGGGCACGGTTCTCCACCCGTGCCGCTCGACAAGCTCCTTTCTTTTCTCCTCGTCGAGATCGACGGCGACTTCCTCGTAGTCCACCCCCTTTTCCTCGAGAAGTCTTTTCGCCTTTTCGCAGTAGCCGCAGCGGGCGCTCGTGTAGATCGTCACGGAACTCAGGGTGACACCTCTTCTTTTTCAGGATGCGCTTATGATGCTTGGTTTTTGGGCCGTATTCAAGTATTTTAGCCTCCATGAGCTTTTTTCCGCCGCGGGGCGGCGGTCCCGGGCGCAGAAAGTTGTTTCTCTCCGTTCCGCTGGCGTTCGGCCTGCTTCTGTGCTCCTGTTCCGCCGCGAAGTTCGCCCTCACCTACTCCTCGACCGGGGATAAGACGGGGAAGATGGAAGGGCGGGTCTACTCCTCCAAGCGCAACAGCTACAGGGTTGCGGAGCTCTCCGACGGCTGGCGTCGGGTCGAGATCGAGGGCGGAGACGCGGCTTTCCACAACCCGGCGGGCGGCCTCGCCGTCACGGTGGATTCCGTCTGCGGGGGGCGCGAATACACCCTGGAGAAGCTTTCGGACTCCCTTCTGGCCGGCGTCGGCAAAAAGACGATGAAGACCAGAAGACCCGTCCCCGTCGGAGGCGGCGAGGGGCTCTACTCCGAGTACGACGCCGTGCTCGACGGACGGAGCTTCGGACTCGCCACGGTGGTGCACAAGACGGGTAAGTGCCGGTACGATTTCAGCTATTCCGCCTCCCCCGAGGCATTCGCCCCGAACCTCGGGGAGTTTCTCGACTTCGTCTCGGGCTTCGAGGAGATCAGGGCGAAATGACCGGTTTTCTGTCGGAAGTCGGAACCCGGTGCCTCGACTTCGTCCACGGCGTCGGAGAAGTCTGCTTTTTTTTCTGGAACGCGCTCGTCGCCACCGTCACCCCTCCCTACGACCACCGTCTCCTGGTCGTCCAGATATACGACATAGGATTCCGCTCGATATCCATAGTGGTCGTTTCCGCCATGGCCATCGGCATGGTGATGGTGGTGCAGATGGCGTGGGGATTCGCGTGGTTCGGGGCGAAGGGACTTGTGGGTCCCATGGTCACCCTCGCCTTCATACGGGAACTGGGACCCATAATAACCTCCCTGCTCGTGGGCGGAAGGGTGGGCTCGGGAATAACGGCCGAGATAAGCTCGATGAAGGTCACCGAGCAGATAGACGCCATAAAGACCCTGGGGGCGGACCCCGTGAGAAAGCTCGTCTCCCCGAGGCTCATGGCGTGCGTCATATCCTTTCCGCTGCTCGCCGTCATATCCAACCTCTCGGGCATAGGGGGGGCGATGATCATCTCGCAGATGGAGCTCAACGTGCGGCCCACGCTTTTCATCGAGAGCATCAGGGGCTGGGTCTCTCTCGAGGACCTGGTGACCGGAATCTCGAAGACGTTTTTCTTCGGCATAATAGTCGCCATCACGGGCTGCTACGTGGGGATGAAGGCCCGGGGAGGAACGCGCGGGGTGGGAAACGCCACCACGAAGACGGTGGTGATCTCGCTTTTTCTCATAATACTTTTCGACTTCGTTCTCTCGAAGATATTCGTCATCGCCGTCTACGATTTCTGACTTTCGCCGCGCCACGGACACCTCTTGACACCGGGGATGAGATGTTTTTATAATTACCTTCGGTGATTCCGCGGTTGCAGGAGGAAAAACAATGGAAAAGAAAACTGAAACGAAGCTTCAGACGCGCTTTTCGGTTTCTGGGAAAACGTGCGAGGCCGGAAGAACCCGGCGCGACGTACATGACGGACTGAATACCCCCCCCCCCATTTCAATCTAGAACACGCTTAGGATTTCCCGGGTTCCTGGCTCGGGCTTTCCTTCTCGTTGTGGTCCTGGCCTCGGGAGTTTCGTCTTTCCCGTCCGATGCTTCCGCACAACAAAAATCGGGAGTAAATTTCTCAGATAAGTGGTTACAGTGGCGTGGCGGGCAGGGATTTGAGTGGAATGTCTTAGGAACTGACGGTACCTATAGAGCCCGGACGGGCAGACAGACCTTCAGGATGAGGATGCACCATCAAGTAGCGAGCGGTTATCCGGAATACACCTTTTACGCCTGTCCTTGGAACGCAAGACCGACAAATCAAGCCGCCGCCGACAACGTGTCGGGATGCTCATCGTTTGCTTCGGGAGTTGGTGGACTAAACTGGGACAGGGACTTTGACGTGACCCAGTCCATGGTCGACAACGGAGAATTCTGGGTAGTGATGAATGGGTCTACAGTTAATACCGACATTGCCTTCCGGGTTCCGCTGTACGGTCTGGATGTGAGTCTTGGCGGGGGGCTTTCGCTTGTGGAGGGAGGACGCGGGACGTACACGGTGAAGCTCAGAAATTGGCCCACGCGCATTGAGCACATGGCGAATCCTGTGCAGCTCAAGACGGACGAAGCCGTCACGATACGCGTGGCGAGCAACAACCCGGGCGTCGTGGTCAAGGAGGGACGGGAACTTACGTTCGAGGCAAACGACGATAACAGCAAGATATGGAGCACGGCGCAGACGGTGACGGTGGAGGCTCTTTCCGACGACAATCTGCTTGACGAGAGGGCGACTCTGTCGTTCGAGGTGTCAAGCGACAGCCCATCGGAGTATTCCTGGATTGCCGGCGACGACAGGTTGAATCGGAACGTAAACGTCATGGACGACGACTACCCCGGTCTTACGATAACAGGCGCGTCGGCGTCGGAGAGCGATGAGACGCTCGATTTCACGGTGAGGCTGAGCAAGGCCAGCAGTCGCCGCGTGACGGTGCCCTGGGCGGTGGTTTCCGGCGGCACGGCCACGCCCGGAACGGCGGGCAACGGGGATTACGACTCGGGAGCGGCGAGAGGGACGCTTGTTTTCGGGTCGCCGCTGACACAGATCATATCCGTGCCGATAAACGACGATTCTTTGTCGGAAGGAGACGAGACGGTGAAGGTGGCTTTGGGCGCTCCGAGTCCGAGCGAGGTGCGCGTTTCGGGTTCGTCTGTAGCCACGGGCACCATAGTGGACGATGACGAGAGAACGGTGGTCGGAGTGACGTCGGGAGAGTTTTCGCAGGGAGACACTGTGGTGACTGTGGATTCGAGGCTTCCTGAGGACACGGGGCTCGAGGTGGTACTGCCTACGGAGCTTGAGAGCGGAGGGGAGACGATAGAGGAGCTCACGGTGACTCTGGAGCCTTCGGACGCGGAGATAGACCCTGATCTTTTCGGATACACGGGAGACGACGCGGACCATGTGCTGGTGGACGTGGACGTTTCCCCCGTGCCTGACGCCGCCGTGAGGATATGCCTTCCGGTGACGGAAGAGCTTCGCCGGGCGGCGGGAGAGCGGAGGCTTTACCTGATAAGGTTCTCCGGCGGGACATGGGAGGAGCTTTCCTCGACCGTGGAGGGGGAGGAGGTGTGTGCGGACTCGAGCGGATTTTCTCCTTTTGCGGTGGTGTACGAACTGACGAACTCGGGAAGCGACGGCCAGACTCCGTCTTCCCCGAATGAGATGAACTCGGGTGCGGGAAGCGGTGGCGACGGCGGATGCGCGATTTCGGGTGAGGGTCGGTTCGCCTCGTCGGTGTTGCTGGCGACGCTGCTGCTTCTTTTGTTTTTCGGCCGCTTTCGGAAAAGAAGCGGACGGTTTCCGCAGGGGGAATGAGCTTTTTTCTCTTTCGGACTGACTGGCGAGAACGGTCGGAACTACGGGGTCGCGAGCCGTTTCGGCATGGACGGGATGTTCGGCGCGCCTCTCGAAACCCGGCGCACTGAGGTCGTCGCAGGCGAACCCGAGCGCGGCCTCTCCCTCCGGGGGAGACTCAACCGGCGGGATTCGAACCTGCGCGGACCGGTTCTCTCGACGCCCGCGTATCGCGGGAATGTTGCTCGACTGTCGGGTCGATTGAAAAACTGCTCGCGCGCCGCGGAAAGTCCTTTGACTTTGAGCCCATATTCAGTAGAATTCCCAATCCTTGTTTTTCCGGGGAGAAGGTTATGAAGTCCTACACGCCCAGAAACGAAGATTTCGAAAAGAAGTGGTACCTGATCGACGCCGGCGGAAAGCGCGTCGGAAGGCTCGCCAGCAGGGTGGTCTCCGTTCTCAGGGGAAAGGGCAAGCCGCAGTTCGCTCCGCATTCCGACATCGGGGATTTCGTCGTGATAGTGAACGCGGACAAGGCGGTCCTGACGGGCAGGAAGTGGGAGGAGAAAACCTACTACCGCCATTCCCACTACCCCGGAGGGCTGAAGTCCGTCACCGCCGCGAAGCTAGAAGCGGAAAAGCCCGGCGAGGTGATAAGGAAGGCCGTCTGGGGAATGCTTCCCAAGAACAGGTGGCAGAAAAAGCTCATGGGGAGAGTCAAGGTGTACGCGGGGGACGGTCATCCGCACGCGGCCCAGAACCCCGAGATTCTGGAGATATGATTCGACATGGCTGAATCCGTCTACAACGGCACGGGAAGAAGGAAGGCCTCGATAGCCAGGGTGTGGCTCAGAAGGGGCGGGGGAAACGTGACCGTCAACGGAAGGTCCCTGGAGGAGTATTTCCCCAGGGAAGTATGGCGCATAAAGGCGCGCGAGCCTCTCGAGGCGACCGACGCCTCGGGGGAGTACGACGTCATGGTGACCGTCAAGGGCGGAGGTCTCACCGGCCAGGCCGGGGCTGTCAGCCACGGGCTCGCCAGGGCGCTTCTCAGGGCCAACGAGACGCTTCGAAAGAAGCTCAAGACGTCCGGGCTGCTCAAGCGCGACCCCAGGATGGTCGAGAGCAAGAAGTATGGAAAGCGCAAGGCGAGAAGGGGACAGCAGTTCTCCAAAAGGTAATCCGTACTTGTCCGACAATCCCCAAAAGTCCCGTAGAAAGTTCGACATAAAGCCCGCCGAGGGAAAACTGGGAGTACTGATTCCCGGCATGAGCGGCGCCGTCAGCACCACTTTCATCGCGGGCGTGGAGGCCGTCAGGAAGGGCGTGGGAAGGCCCGTCGGCTCCCTCACCCAGATGGGGAAGATCAGGATCGGCAAGAGGACCGAGAAGAACTTTCCTCTCATAAGGGACTTCGTTCCCCTGGCCGGGATACGGGACCTGGAGTTCGCGGGATGGGACATATACCCCGAGGACTGCCACAGCTCGGCGCTTCGGGCCGGGGTGCTGAAGCCCGAACTTCTCTCGAAGATAAAGCCCGGTCTTCGCGGAAAGTCCCCGCTTCGCGCCGTCTTCGACGGCAGGTACGTGAAGAACCTCAAGGGCTCCCACGTCAAGAGGGGCAGGACGAAGATGCATCTCGCCGACCAGCTGGTCAGGGACATACGGAAGTTCCGCAGGGAAAGCGGCGCGCGGAGGCTCGTCATGCTCTGGTGCGGAAGCACCGAGGTCTACCTCGAGCCGTCCGCCGTGCACGAGACCGTCGAGAGCTTCGAGAGGGGACTTCGGGAGAGCCACGACGACATCTCCCCCAGCATGATCTACGCCTACGCGGCCCTGAAGTGCGGGGCGGCCTACGGAAACGGCGCTCCGAATCTCTCGGTCGACGTTCCCGCCCTCCAGGAGCTCGCCGCGAAAAACGGGGTTCCGATAGCTGGAAAGGACTTCAAGACCGGCCAGACGCTGATGAAGACCATCCTGGCCCCGGGGCTCAAGAGCAGGCTTCTGGGACTGAGCGGCTGGTTCTCGACGAACATACTCGGAAACCGCGACGGCGAGGTGCTAGACGACCCCGGCTCCTTCCGCACCAAGGAGGAGAGCAAGCTCAGCGTGCTCGAGTACATATTCCAGCCGGAACTCAATCCCGAGCTCTACTCCGACTACCACCACAAGGTCAGGATAAACTACTACCCGCCCCGGGGAGACGAAAAGGAAGCCTGGGACAACATAGACGTTTTCGGGTGGCTCGACTACCCCATGCAGATAAAGGTGAACTTCCTCTGCCGCGACAGCATACTCGCGGCTCCGGTGGTTCTGGACCTCGTGCTGTTTCTGGACCTTGCCCAGAGGGCGGGGCTCCGCGGGGTGCAGGAGTGGCTTTCCTTCTACTTCAAGAGTCCCATGGTGGACAGGCGGCTCTATCCCGAGCACGATCTTTTCGTTCAGCTGGCGAAGCTTCAGAACACCCTGCGCTACCTGCGCGGCGAGGAGCTGATAAGCCACCTGGGGGCGGACTACTACGGCTTCTGACAGGGGCCGGAACCTTACTGCTTAAGAAAGCTCTCCAGGTCCTTTCTCACGCCCGAGCTCGCGAGCTTGCCCAGGGCCGCCTTCTCTATCTGCCTTATCCTCTCCCGGGTGAGGTTGAACTTCTTTCCGATCTCGTCGAGCGTGAAGGTGCTCTGGCGTCCTATGCCGAAGCGCAGCCTTATGATCTCCTCCTCCCTGGAGTTCAGAAGCGTGAGCGCCTCCTGGAGCTTTTCCGCCAGGGACATCTTCGCTATTATCGTGTCGGGAATCTTGGCTTCCTTGTCCGCCACCGAGTCCAGAAGGGTGGTCTTTTCCCCGTCGAGAACCGGCGTGTCGAGACTTATGGCGTCGTTGGTGGAGTTCAGTATCCTGTTTATCACCTCGGCCGAGATTCCCGACGCTTCGGCTATCTCCTTCGGAGTGGGCTTTCTTCCCATCTCCTTGCTGAGCTTGGCGCTGGTCTTGTACACCCTGTTGGCCTGCTCGAGCAGGTAGACGGGAACCTTTATGGTCCTGGTCTGTCCCTGGAGCGCCCTGAGTATCGCCTGGTGTATCCACCAGGAGGCGTAGGTGGAGAACTTGTATCCCTTGGTGTAGTCGAATCTCTCGACCGCGCGCATGAGGCCCAGGTTTCCTTCCTGGATGAGGTCGGGAAGGGGAAGCCCCCTGCTCATGTATCTTCTGGAGATCGTTATGACGAGCCTGAGGTTCGCCTTGACGAACTTCTGCTTGAGCTTCAGGGCCCAGTCCGTGTAGATTCTTTCTCTGGCCCGCAGGCTTCGCACCTTGCGCTCCACGGCGAGAGCCCGCGAGCTGTTCTTCCTGGTGCGTATGGCCTCGAGCTTGGCGATTCCCTTCGGAATCCTCTCGATTCTCTGCTCGCACATCTTGATTCTCGCCGATATCTCCACTTCCTGCTTCGCCGCGAAAAGAGGCTCGACGGCCATGTCCTTGAAATAGATGTAGAGGAGACGGAGCTGCTCGTCCGGAATCCACTTGTCCTTCTCCTTGGCCTTTTCCCTGGCGCGGAGCTGCTCTTCGTCCGGATTCTCGAATTCCTTCGCGGCCCCCGTTCTCTCCCTCATGCCGCCGCCCGCGCCGAGGTTCCCGCCGACTCCGTAGGGCTCGAAATCCTCGCCGTGAGTCCCGCCGCCGTCGTAATCGTCGTACTTTATTTCCATTTCGTCTTTCTCCGCGTATTTAAACAAAAACGGAAGGCGTGCTCCGAAACCGGCCGTACCGCTGGCCCGAAACGGGGCGTCCCCCCTTCCGCTCGTTCAGAAGGCAATTATAAGATTTTTCCGGCTAAAATGTAAGCGTTTTTTTGCGGCCGTCTCCGTTTCGGCTACCCGGCCTCGGCGAAGTTCTCGCCGACTCTCTCCCAGTTCACGACGTTCCACCAGGCCTTCACGTAGTCCGGCCTTCTGTTCTGGTAGTTGAGATAGTACGCGTGTTCCCAGACGTCGAGGCCGAGAACCGGTTTCAGTCCCTCGGAAACGGGATTGTCCTGGTTGGCGGTCGACGTTACGAGCAGTCCTCCGTCGCCGCCCGCGCAGAGCCACGCCCACCCGCTTCCGAACCTGGTCGCGGCGGCCTTGGCGAAAGTCTCCTGGAACGCCTCGAAGCTTCCGAAGGCGGAATCGATCGCCGAGGCGAGCTCTCCCGAGGGAGACCCTCCCGCCCCGGGCGCCATGCACGGCCAGAAAAGGCTGTGATTGGCGTGTCCCCCGCCGTTGTTCCTGACGGCCGTTCTTATGTCCCGCGGAACGGAATCCAGGTCGGAGAGCAGCTGCTCCACGGTCTTTTCCCCGAGCTCCGGGTGCTTTTCCAGGGCGGCGTTGAGGTTGTTCACGTAGCCCTGGTGATGCTTGGTATGGTGTATTCTCATCGTTTCCGCGTCTATGTGCGGCTCGAGAGCCTCGTAGTCGTAAGGCAGTTCGGGTAGCTGGTGCGCCATTTTTCTCCTCTCTCCTGAACGAAATTCGAAACTATATAATAACACGGCGGGCGCCGTTGCGCAAACGGCCGCGGGGAGATTGCGGGGAGGCGGAATCCCCGTTTTTACTTGCGGGGCCGATATATGTAGATTTAAGGACGGAGGCGGCCGTGGCGCAGAACGTGATAGAGATGACCGACGTGCACAAGTCCTTCGACGGAAGGTCCGTCCACGCGGGAATAAACCTGACGGTCAGGGAGGGGGAGATTCTCACGGTTCTCGGGGAAAGCGGCGTGGGGAAAAGCGTCCTGCTCAAGGAAATAAACGGCCTCGTCAAGCCCGACCGCGGCAGGGTCGTCGTTCTGGGCAGGGACACGGTCGGGATGGGCGAGAGGGAGCTTGTGGCGGTGAGAAAGGAGATGGGAATGCTTTTCCAGGGAGCGGCCCTTTTCGATTCGCTCACCGTGGAGGAGAACGTCGCCTACCCTCTGGTGGAAAACTCGGACCTCGGCGAAGAGGATATAAGAAGGGAGGTTTCCAGGGACCTCGAGCTCGTCGACCTCGCGGGCACGCAGGACAAGTACCCCGGGGAGCTCAGCGGGGGGATGAAGAAAAGGGCCGCGCTCGCCAGGGCCATCGCCACGCGTCCCGGGATACTTCTCTACGACGAGCCGACCACGGGTCTCGATCCTCCCAACATAAAGAGGATAAGCGAGCTGATAAAGGACATGCGGGACCGCCTGAGCATAACCGGCATAGTCATAACCCACGACATAGGGGTGGCGTACGAGGTTTCGGACCGCCTGGCGTTTCTCCACGGCGGCAGGATAGTGTTTTCGGGCACGGTCGCACAGGCGCGCTCGAGCGAAAACTCGGTTCTCAGGAATTTTCTCGACACCAAGATGTAGGAGACTCAGCGCTTCCGGGCTTTCGCGAGAAGCGCCGAGGCAAGCGCCGCCACTCCTTCCCCCCTCCCCGCGAAGCCCAGGCCGTCGGTCGACGTTCCCTTGACGCTCACGAGATCCGGGGAGATTCCGAGCGCCCCCGCGATTCTCTCTTCCATGAGGGCGGCGCGGGGCGATATCCTGGGCCTCTCGCAGACGACCGAGCAGTCGACGTTCTCTATCCGGAATCCCTTCTCCTCCGCCATGCGCGCGGCGCGGGAGAGGATGAGGAGGCTCGACATGTCCGCGCATCGCGGGTCGGAAGGCGGAAAGTGCCTCCCTATGTCTCCCGCCCCCGCGGCTCCCAGCACCGCGTCGGCGACCGCGTGGGAGAGCACGTCGGCGTCGGAGTGGCCGTCGAGTCCCCGCTCTTCGGGAAACTCCACTCCTCCCAGCACGAGCCTTCTCCCGTCGCCAAAGCCGTGCGCGTCGAACCCGATTCCGGTTCTATACATTCTTCGTCCTCCGGCTCCGGGCCACGATCTCCGCCAGTTCGAGGTCCTCCCGGGTGGCGATCTTCATGTTGAGCGCGCTTCCCTCCACCATCTTCACCCGCACTCCCGCGGCCTCGGCGAGCGACGCCTCGTCCGTGGCCTCGTCCCCGCCGTCCGCCGAGCAGATTTTCACAAAGACTTCGCGGCTGAACGCCTGTGGCGTCTGCGCCCTCCACAGACTCTCCCTGGAAACGGTTCCCGAAATGAATTTCCCCGGCCCGTCGGCCGCCTTGAGGGTGTCGGAGACGGGCACCGCGCACACGCACGCCCCGGTCTCCGCGCAACCGTCTATCGCTCTTCTTATCGTTTCTCCGTCGACGAAGGGTCTCGCCGCGTCGTGGACGAGCACGGCCTCCGCCCCGGGCGGCGCGGCCGAAAAGCCGTTTCTGACCGATTCGCGCCTGCTGGCCCCGCCCGCGACCACCGCCCTCACCTTTCCGAACCCGAAGGAGGCGAAAAGATTCCGCGAGCGGTCCGTCTCGTCTTCGGGAACGGCGACCACCACGTCGGACACGAGCGCGCTTTCCTCCATGGCGTCCAGGCACCAGGTCACCAGCGGCCGTCCGCCGAGCGTCGCGAACTGCTTCGCGGTTTTCCCGGAAAACCTCCGCGAAAGACCCGCGGCGGCTATCACCGCGCAGACGTCGGGAGATCCCATCGCGGCCTCTACCCCTTGAGCTTGGCGAAGACCATTCTTCCGGTTTCGGTCTGCACCATGCTTCTCACCGAGACGTCCACTTCCTTTCCTATGTGTCTCGCGCCGTTTTCGGTGATCACCATGGTTCCGTCGGGCAGATAGCCCACGGCCTGGTTCGATTCCCTGCCGGGCTTCACGAGGCTTATTTTTATGGTCTCTCCCTGGCTCACGACGGGGCGAAGCGCGTGGTTCAGCTGGTTTATGTTGAGGACCGAGACCTTGTCGAGCTTCGCGATCTTTATCAGGTTGTAGTCGTTCGTCACCAGCATTCCGTTCAGCTTCTTGGAGAGCTCTATGAGCTTTATGTCCACGTCCTTTATGTGTCCGAAGTCGTGGTCGGTGATGCTCACCCGGATCGAGGGGATCTCCTTCTGCATCCTTCTTATGATGTCGAGTCCCCGTCTCCCTCGCACCTTTCTCGCCGCGTCGGGAGAATCGGCTATGTACTGAAGCTCCTGTATGACGAACTTCGGTATCACGATCTCTCCCTGGAGAAAGCCCACCTCGGCTATGTCGGCGATCCTGCCGTCTATTATAACGCTGGTGTCCAGTATCTTCGGGGCGACCGCCTCGGGCTGCCTGAAAAACGACCCGGAGGCCGCGCCCAGGGCCGTTTTGTCGAAGCCCACGAGCGCTCCCGCGAGGACCAGCAGCGCGAACGTCCCGGCCTTGAGGTAGGGAAGCAGCTGCGGGCTCACCGCGAAGCCTTCGAGAATCGTGAGAAGTCCCAGGTAGAGGAACACGCCCGTCACGACGCCGGCCGAGATTCCGAGCGCGCCGCGAAGCGATATCCTTCTGAAAAGCACGTGAAAGCCCGCGAGCGCCGCGAAGGCCGAAAGCCCGCACGCGGCGGCGGCCAGCAGGGAGACCGCGGCCGAGAACCCGCCGAGGGCCACCGCGAAGGCCGAAACGGCGAACGCCGCGGAAAGTATTATGGGTAGCTTCATTAAGGATCCGGTCCTTCCGATGGGACGGCCATTAGAATATACGACAACCGCGGCTTTAACAAGTTCGGGCGGGGAAACGGCGGTTTTTTCCCCGCCGCGCTTCCGGTCAGGTATAATCTGTCCGCCCGAGCGAGCGGAACCGTCCGCTTTTCTCCGCCTCCTCGCGGGCTCAAGACGCAGACGACATGAAGATATGCACACTTGCCAGCGGCAGCTCGGGCAACTCCCTCTACATCGAGTCCGAGAGGTCGAAGATACTGATAGACGCGGGGGTGAGCCTGCGCAGGCTGTCGAGGAGTCTCGAAAGCCTGGGAACGGGCGTGGCGGAGATAGACGCCGTGGTGCTCTCCCACGAGCACGGTGACCACTCGAGGGCCGTCGCGAAGATGGAAACTCCCGTGTACGTGTGCGGGGCGGCCGCGGAGGTTCTCAGAGACAGGGTGGCGGACCTTCGGGAGTTCGATTCCGAAACGCCCTTTCGGGTGAACGATCTTCTCGTAACCCCCTTTTCCGTGTCCCACGACGCGAGGGACCCCGTCGGCTTCACCGTGAGCGACGGGCGGAGCAGGGTCGGGGCGGTCACCGACATAGGCAGGGTCACGCGGCTCGTGGTGGAGAGGCTCAGAAACTGCGACGCGCTCGTCATAGAGTCCAACCACGACAGGGAGATGCTTCTCGAAGGTCCCTATCCCCCGGATCTCAAGCGGAGAATAGGCGGGGGAGACGGGCACCTGTCGAACGAGGAATCGGCCGGGCTTCTGGGAGAGGTGGTTCACGAGGGACTCAAGCACGTGGTGCTCGCCCACCTCAGCAGCTCGAACAACACGCCCGAGAGGGCGCTTTCGGCCTCCCGGGAGATCCTGCGCGAAAGGGGCGCGGAGCACATCGCCCTTCGGGTCGCGCCGAGAAACGAGGTTTCGGAGGTTCTCACGGTTTGATAGAAAGGTACTCGAGGGAGGAGATGGCCGGCGTATGGTCCGACGAGAGCAGGTACGGGATCTGGCTCGAGATCGAGCTCGCGGTGTGCGAGGCGTGGGCGCGCCGCGGGGAGATTCCCCCCGAAGACATGGAGACCATAAGGAAAAGGGCCTCTTTCGACGCCGCGAGGATAGAGGAGCTCGAGAGGGAGCTTCGCCACGACGTCCTGGCCTTTCTTACCTGCGTTTCCGAACGCGTCGGCGACGCGTCGAGGTTCATTCATCTGGGCATGACGTCCTCCGACGTTCTCGACACCTGCTTCTCCATCCAGCTTCGCCGGGCCGGGGACATCATCGCCGCGGGGCTCTCGAAGCTGCTAGGGGTTCTTCGCGTGCGGGCCTTCGAGCACAGGGACACTCCCATGATCGGCCGCTCCCACGGCGTGCACGCGGAACCCAGGACGCTTGGGCTCGTGTTCGCCCTGTGGTACGACGAGATGAGAAGGAATCTCGGGAGGATGGAGACCGCGCGCGACGCCGCGGCCGTGGGGATGATGTCGGGAGCCGTGGGCACCTACTCGAGCATTCCTCCCGAAATCGAGCGCGACGCGTGCGGGACGCTCGGCCTCCGCCCCGCCGGAATATCCACGCAGGTCGTGCAGAGGGACGTCTACGCGCAGTATTTCCTCGCGCTCTCCCTCGTGGCCGCCTCCGTGGAGAAGATAGCGACCGAGATAAGGCATTTCCAGAGAACCGAGGTGCGCGAGATGGAAGAGCCGTTCGCCGAAGGGCAGAAAGGCTCCTCGGCCATGCCCCACAAGAAAAACCCGGTTCTGGCGGAAAACCTCTGCGGGCTCTCCAGGGTCGTGAGGTCGCATTCCGTAGCCGCCCTGGAAAACATAGCTCTCTGGCACGAAAGGGACATAAGCCACTCCTCGGTGGAGAGGATCATAGGGCCCGACGGGACCATACTGGTGGACTTCATGCTCGAGAGACTCCGCGTCGTCGTGGAAGGTCTCAGGATATACCCCGAGAACATGGAGAGGAACATATGGCTTACCCGGGGGCTCGTCTTTTCCCAGAAAGTGCTGCTCCGGCTCGTGAGAAAGGGGGTTTCCAGGGAGCGGGCGTACGAGCTCGTTCAGCGAAACGCCATGAAGTGCTGGGACGAAGGGGCGGATTTCCGCGAGGCGCTCGGGGGCGACGCGGACGTGGCCGCCCTGCTCTCCGGGGAGGAGATCGATTCGTGCTTCGGGCTCGAGGAGGATCTCGCGAACGTCGGACACGTGTTCGAAACCGTGTTCGGATGAAATCGGATTTCAAGGAGACCAATGCAATGAGAACGAGAAAATTTTCTTTCGGAGTCGGAATACAGTCCGCGGTTCTGCTGCTGCTCGCGGCGCCGCTTCTTTTTTCCTGCGGCGGCGGGGGCGAGGAGGAGGAACTGGACAGCGGGAAGCTGGAGCGCTACTTCAAGGACCGCTACGGGGCCTACATGCCCGCGGGCTTCACCGTGAAGGCCTCGGGCGGCGGCGAATCCGCCATGCGGGGGTTTCGAAAGGGCTTCTACGACGTCGCCTTTTCCGGCGGCGGGCGCCAGACCTTTCCCTTCTACGTGAGCGACGACGGCGGATTCCTCATAATGGGGGGTTCCGAACCCGCCGACGTGGAGGAGATGGAAGACGCGGGAGTGCGCGGCATAAAGAAGGGCTTTCTTTCGGTCGAGGGCAGAAGCCTTCCCATCCTCGTGTCGAAGGACCGCAAGAAGATACTGGTGGGAGAGATAGACGACATCTCGGGGGACTGGACGGAATCCATAACGGGCAGGATATCGCTTGAGAACGTTCCCTTCAAGGGAAGTCCCGACGCGAAGATCGCCGTGGTCGAATACTCGGATTTCCAGTGCTCCTACTGCGCGGGAGTCGCTCCGCAGATATCCTCCCTGCTTTCGGACTACGAGGGCAGGATCAGGGTTTTCTACAAGCAGTTCCCGCTGCCGAGCATTCACCCGTGGGCGGAACTCGCCTCCGCGGCCTCTCTCTGCGTGTACGACCAGGGAAACGAAAAGTTCTGGGAATTTCACGACGAGGTTTTCGCCGGGCAGAAGGAAATCGGCGCGGGCGAGGCCGCGGAGAGGTTCTCGGAGATGGCCCGGGGGCTCGGAGTCGACATGGCGAAGTACGACGAGTGCGTGGGGTCGGACGCGACGAAACAAAGAGTCGCCTCCGAAGTGGAGGAAGGAAAGGCGGTCGGGGTCAGGGCCACCCCGACGTTCGTCGTGGACGGGGTGGTGGTTCCCGGCGCGGACATGAAGGCCATAAGGAAGGCGATAGACTACCGTCTTTCGGGCGACGGGGCGGAGCCCGGGAAATGACGTCCGCGCGGAGGCCGCGACCATGAAATGTCCCAGCTGCGGGTACACGAGCTTCGACTACCTCACCAGGTGCCGAAAATGCGGCTCCGCCCTCTCCCCGATTCCCGTCTTCAGGTATCTCCACGAGGACAGGCTCACGGTGGAGACCGTTCTGGGCGAGGCGCGGAGGGAGACGGAAGGGGTTTTCGCGGCGGGCGCGGGGGCGATTTCGGAAGGCGGGATGCCGGACTTCCGCGACGTGTTCGCCGAGGCGGAAACCGCGGGCGCCCTGCCCGCGCCGGCGGAAATAGACGACGACGAGAGAATATTCGTCGCTCCCGAGGACATTCCCCGGCTTCGCGGGGAACCCGCGCGGGAAACAAGGAAGGAGCCGAAGACGGAGCCCTCCCCGGAGGGCCCGTTTCTCCCGGGACTTTCGCCCGCGGGCGTCCCCGCGAGGTTTTTCGCCTTCTCCGTGGATTTTCTCTTCACGCTTGCCGCCGCGGCGTTCGCGCTGGGGTCGGGGGCGTATCTCATCGGGGAGACGTCCTTTTCGAGTCTCGGGGAATTCGTCTCCATCTGGGGGCCTACGTGTCTTTCCGTCTACCTGCTGGCCACCGCGTATTTTTTCCTTCTGCCGGTTCTCTGCGGAACGACGCTCGGAAACGCGGCCGCGGGGATCAGGGTTGTCCGCCGCGACGGTTCGGGGCCGGGAGCGGGGGAGAGTTTCTTTCGGTGGATAGGCTCTCTTTTTTCCGTGGCCACGCTTTTTCTGGGCTTCGTCCCGGCGCTTTTCGGCCGCGAACGAAGAAGCCTGAACGACAGGCTGCTCGGCACTTTCGTCGTGAGCGGCTCCCCTGCCGTCGATGCTGATTGAGGATCTCGAAAAAAGGATTTCGCAGAAGCGCGGCGAAATCGGTCTCTGGGTCGAATCCCATCTGGAGAGGATAATGGTGCCGTTCTACAGCTCCGTCGACCTCCGCTTCTCCGAACACAAGATAGCTCCCGTAGACACCAACGTCTTTCCCGCGGGCTTCAACAACCTCTCGCGGGGTTTTCGGGAAAGGGCGGGGGAGCTTTTCGGGAAATCCCTTTCTTCGAGGTATCCGAGCGCGAGGAAGATACTTCTCGTTCCCGAGCTCAACACCAAAAACGCCTGGTACTGGGAGAACGTGAGAGTGATAAGGTCGATTCTCGAGTACGCGGGCTACGAGGCGAGAGTCGGCATCGCGAACGAGGAATTTCGGGGGGAGAGCATTTCCTTCGACGCCGCGGGCGGGGAGAGGATCGAGGCGCAGCGCGTTTTCCAGGAAGAGGGAGTGGCCGGGATAGACGGTTTTATTCCCGACATCGTGATGATAAACAACGATTTTTCCGAGAAGTGCCCGAAGACTCTCAGCAACCTCCGCCAGCCCGTGTTTCCTCCCGTGGAAATAGGGTGGCACGCGAGGAAGAAGAACGTGCACTTCGAGTTCTACAACGGGCTCGTCTCGGAACTCGCCGCGATACTCGGGATCAACCCCTGGGCGATGTCGGTCGAGACGGTTCTCGAAACGGGGGTGGACTTCGATTTCGCCGAAGACAGGGAGAGGGTGCGTGCGCGGGCGGAGGAGGTTTTTTCGAGCGTAGGGGCCGAGTACTCGAAAAGGGGGATAGAGGGCGGGACTTCGGTTTTCGTGAAGAGCAATTCCGGCACTTACGGAATGGCGGTCACGAGCGTCTCGGACCCCGCGGAGATCTCCGGCATGAACTCCCGCGACAGGAAGAGAATGCGGGTTTCCAAGGGAGGGGTGCCGGTTCGCGACGTCGTCGTGCAGGAAGGGGTGCCCACTTCGCTTCGCGTCGGGGACGGGCTTGTCGGCGAACCCGTCGTGTATCTCGTCGAGGCGAGCGTCGCGGGGATGTTCTACAGGGCGAACTCGACGAAGGGAGAGCTTGAGAACCTGAACTCCAGGGGGATGGCGTTTCTGCCGTGCGAGTCTTCTCCGGACGGGATTTCTCCGGCGTTCGAACTCGTATCCAAAGCGGCGACCATCGCCGCGGGCTACGAGATAGAGAAGGTTCTGAGAGACGTGGACTGCTGAAAATCTCCGACATCGGGCTTGCGGAAACCGCACGGCGTGTAATATGATTGTTCGCGACCGCGCGGAAATTTGATTGCCGTTTTGGAGAATTACATGTCCGACAGGCTTCCTTTTGAACATGAAGACTTGGGTTTGCCTTCTGTTTCTCCTCTCGGTGAGATGGGAGCGTTTGAAGCGTTTCTGGATTCTACCTTAAAAATGGGTAGAATTAGACGAATGAATGGAGAAAGGCAGGTTAATCCCCCCGTGGAACATATACTCATGACCTATGCAACCCGGTTGCCGTACCGTGCAATTCCCGATATGCCTGCCCGTGCGTCGTATGATTTTTCCAAGGGTTACTGGCTAAAAGATGGTATGCCTATGGTTGCCTTGGAAGAATTTACCGAAGGTTGTTTTGGGTCGAAGAAGCGGGACTTGGAAACAGGTGAAGATCTGAAAGGAGAATGAGTCCGCAAGTCCTTATTCTTTCAAGCCTATATGACTTCTCTACAGATTTAGTTGCTTTGTTACTGCAGGAAGCAGGCGTGCCTTACGTACGTCTCAACCGGGAGCAACTCACCGAATATCGTCTCACGCTAAATCCCCTTACTCCAGAACTAATGATATACGGACCTTCCGGCACCTACAACATCGGACGGGATCTGGTTTCCGTTTGGTTTCGCCAGCCCGTATTCCTTCGAAACACTCCTTCAGCTCCTCTTTCGCCTGTGGAACAGCTTGAACGGTCTCAGTGGATGGCCTTTCTTCGAGGGCTTTGCGTGTTTCGAAATGCGGCATGGATGAATTTTCCGCCCGCCACCTATCTAGCAGAGTCAAAACCCTATCAGCTTTCCATCGCAAAAAATTGCGGTTTTCAGGTTCCGGCAACGCTTGCGACCAACGATGCGAATAAAATCAGGGAGACATTTCCGGATAGCCTTGCTGTGAAGTCTCTCGACACGGTTTTGTTGAGGGATGGAGACTATGACCTCTTCACTTATACGATTCTAAATCCTGACACTGAATTGGTTGATGAAAGAGTTAATATAGCTCCGCTGTTTGCACAACAGGCATTGGAAGAAAAGACCGACCTGCGAGTTACTATTGTTGGTGATGAGGTGTTTGCAGTTCGCATACTTTCTCAAGGGTCTGGAGTTTCTGGAGACTGGCGAATTACTCCGAAATCAGAGCTCGAATATAGCGATGTTTTGTTAAGCGAAGATATAACTGAATGTTGCAAGTCGTTGACGAATCAGCTCAATTTGTCTTTTGCCGCGGTTGATCTTGTTGAGACGCGTCAAGGAGTTTTTTTTGTTGAGGTTAATCCCACGGGAGGGTGGGAATGGTTATCAATGCCGCAACGTCCTATAGACCGTGCCATAGCTTCTTGGTTAGCGGCACCTAATAAAAACGGCAAGAAGCTTGGATAAATTCTGATGACTTGTTCTCAAATCATTCAAGAGATCTTTCCTTTCTGGGACCACGTTACGATTGACCGCGGTCTCAAACAAAAAATTAATTCGCTCGATAGATTGCGTGGCGAGGAAGAATATTCCACGCTTGACGAAAAGAAGCTTGAAAAGTGCCTAGAAGACGAACATCAACGCGCATTAGTTATCGAGGAAAAAACTTTCAAACTATTTCTCTCATTCTCATTCATAGTTACGATACTTACTTCAGCGTTGGCACTGCTTCAAAAAAACGTAACAGACTTAGACGGAACAATTCAAAAAGTACTAACTGGAATTATTGTGATTTGCCTTTTGTATGTTTTCTTTGCGAGTTTTTTTGCCCTTCGGGCCATCCGTACGCAAACAATATATGGATGCGGAACCAGTTTCTTGTTGGGACGTCAAAGCAAGGGAAAGCAAATACTAACGGGGGCTTTAGTACGCCAAGAACTTATGAACCTTCGTCTTAGGAACAACAACGAAGTAGCTTTCATGGCCCTGAGAAACATTTTCATTCTTGTTTTTGTAGGAAGTTTAATTCTCGGAGCAACACTCTTGTGGAGATGGCTGTTCGGTTGATGTGCTTTCTCAAATAATGGAAAAGGGCAAGTAGTATAGAGCAAGCGCAATGACAGAGGCGAAATCGACAAAAGCACTTCGTGATTACTATAGCGAAGTAAAAAGAATACATGCGACCGGTATAGCAACCGAGCACAGCTACCGCCCCGCTCTTCAGGAACTTATAGAGAATCTGACTGGAAGAGATGTGCGCGTGATCAACGAACCTGCGCGCGTAGACTGCGGTGCGCCCGATTTCATCATTGAAGAGAACGGAATACCGATAGGACATATTGAATGCAAGAACATAGGCGCCAACCTGGACCGGACTGAAAACGAAGAGCAACTAGAACGCTACCGAGGCGGTCTTCCGAACCTGATTCTTACCGATTATCTCGAGTTTCGATGGTATGTGGTGGGTGAACGTCAAGAACCAAAAGCCCGATTGGCGAATATTGACAGCAAAAGAGGCATTGTCATTGACATGGCCGGTGCTACATGGGTCGGCACTCTGCTCAACTCTTTTCTCAAGGCTGAACTGCCGTCCGTCGGCAGTCCGCGCGAGCTTGCCGAACGCATGGCCGCCAAGGCTCTTCTGCTGCGTGACTGCATAAGACACATCTTGGAACAGGAAGGACCGTCGGGGTCGTTCCACGAATTGCTGAACTCTTATCGCGCCGTTCTTATCTCCGATCTTTCCCCCGAACGATTTGCCGATCTGCAAGCGCAGACAGCTACTTACGGCATGTTTGCTGCCCGCTGTCTGCACAGCGGGCGAGAACCGTTCACTCGACAGTCCGCCGTTTTCGCCGAGACGACACCTTTCCTGCGAAATGTTCTTGGTCATATTGCTGGCCCTGAAGCTGATTCCAGAATTGCGTGGATAATGGACGACCTGGCTCTTTTGCTGAACAGAGCCGAGATGGCAACGATTTTATCCGATTTCGGAAAACGCGCAGGACGGGAAGATCCCGTGTGGTATTTCTACGAAAATTTTCTTGCTAACTACGACCGGGAGTTGCGCGAAAGACGTGGCGTCTATTATACGCCCGAACCCGTGGTGTCCTACATCGTGAGAAGTGCGGACCGCCTGCTTCGGGACAGGTTCGGGCTTCCGGATGGCCTTGCCGATAAAAGCAAGGTTACTGTTAATGAGGAGGAGAGCGAAGAAAAAAAAGAAGTCCACAAAGTACTGATACTTGATCCCGCCTGCGGCACGGGCACTTTCCTGCGCGAAGTGATCTCCGTGGTCCGTTCCGCCATAAAGGAAAAAAGAATGCCTGGTGCTTGGAGCACTTATGTAGATGATCATCTGCTTGACCGTCTTTTCGGATTTGAACTGCTCATGGCTCCGTATACGGTATGTCATTTGAAACTGGCACTTGAGATTGGCGGAGGAAATTCTGGTTTTAAGGTACAGAAGGGCAAACGTCTCAACGTGTTTCTAACCAACACGCTTGAAAAGGCTCATCAGCAAATGGATGTTCCCCTTTTTGCCCGGGAAATTGCGCGGGAAGCGACGGGTGCGGATGCCGTAAAGAGCGAAAAACCGGTGATGGTGATACTGGGGAATCCGCCTTATTCCGGTCATTCCGCCAACAAGGGCGAGTGGATCAAGGGGCTGCTTCGCGGGAGAGACGGCGAACTTGGAACGGACAACTATTTCGAGGTTGACGGGAAAGACCTGGGGGAAAGCAACCCGAAATGGCTGAACGACGATTACGTCAAGTTCATTCGATTCGCCCAATGGAGGATCGCACGAACGGGAGAGGGAATACTCGGTTACGTGACGAATCATAGTTATCTGGACAATCCTACCTTCCGGGGCATGCGACAGAGTCTGATGAGGACATTCGACGAGATATATCTTCTCGACCTGCACGGCAATGCCAAAAAGAAAGAGAAGACTCCAGATGATGGCAAGGACGAGAACGTGTTCGACATTCAACAGGGAGTTGCCATAGGGTTGTTTGTCAAGCACAGGCGTGGAAGCGATGATAAGACACGGGTATTCCACGCCGATCTTTGGGGCAGGCGTGACTCGGACTTGAACATCGGCAAATACGACTGGCTTGTCGCCAATGATATTGAGACTACGGAGTGGACGGAACTTGCACCGAAGTCACCGTATTATTTTTTCGTTCCAAGGAACCACAAGCTGGACCAAGAGTACGAGAAGGGGAAGAAACTTACGGAAATTTTCCCCGTCAGTTCTGTCGGGATCACGACTGCCCGCGACAAGCTGGCGGTTCAATTCACGGCCAAAGACATGGAAAATGTAGTGTCAGATTTTCTGAAACTTTCCGTGGAAGAGGCGCGAAGTTATTACAACTTGGGAAAAGATACGCGCGATTGGAAGGTATCGTTGGCACAACAGGACCTGCGCACACATCCTGATCCTGAAATGCATATCACTCAAGTCTTATACAGGCCGTTCGATACCCGCTATACCTATTATACCGGGAGATCCCGCGGGTTTATCTGTATGCCGCGACCGGATGTCATGCATCACATGCGCACCGGACCGAATATGGCTCTATGCGTCGGCAGGGCCGGACAAGTTGTCGGATCAAGCTTATGGGACATTGCTTTTGTATCCGAATATCCATCGGACCTCAATCTGTTCAGGCGCGGAGGTAATTGTCTTTTCCCCCTCTACCTGTATACGGAGGAGGAGAGTGGTGAACTCATTGAGATGCATCAACCTAATATACAGCAGAATTTTATTGATAAGTTCGCTTCTGACGTGGGTCTGGACTTCGTTTCTCTGGGCACAGGTGATTTAACCGCCACATTTGGTTCAGAAGATATATTCCACTATGTCTACGCTTTGCTGTACAGTCCGGAATACCGTAGTCGCTACGCCGATTCTCTTAAATACGATTTTCCTCGTATTCCCTTTACCGGTAGCAGGTTGCTTTTCGCCGAACTTGTTAAGTTAGGCCGAGATATTGCCTTGCTTCACATGATGAAGGCGGAACCGGACAACATCCTCTCTTTTCCGCATTCGGGCGACGACAGGTTCATAGCGGTGGAAGATATTCGCTATATTTCACCTGATGGTGGCGAGAAAGGACGAGTATGGATCAATGACAAGCAGTATTTCGAGGGCGTGGAGCAGGAAGTCTGGGATTTTACCATCGGTGGCTACCGTCCCGTGGAAAAATGGTTGGAGAAACGAAAGGGTCGCACTCTTTCATTCGAAGATGTTGAGTATTACGGCCGCATCTGTTCCGTCCTGAAAAAAACGCTTGGAGTGATGAGCAAAATCGATAAAACAATCAATAAGCATGGTGGCTGGCCGCTTACTTGATCGGACTTTCAAAAGAAGTATTACGCTGAATACCGGTTGATGAAATGGCGTACCTGCTCAATGAGAAGTTTCACCCGAGCGTTGTCATACTCTGAATAATTTCCGTGAGCCGCGTTGTTGCGTATATCAAGGCAGGCGGTCACCGTTTTCTGGTCGCTTTTATTATACACACCTGCTTTTACGAGTTCTGTATTCAGTGTTTCGGTTTTTTTGCTCTTGTTCCCCGACATCGTTGGCACATTGAATTTTTCGCATAATTTCTTGATGTGAATTTCAAGAGCACTGCCCGCTATTACGGCTGCGGCGTCTTTGTACTTCTTTTCTGAAAGATATTCGGCCATTTCTAGGAAATCGTTGAATAAATCGCCGTGTAAAATTTCTTCGAAGGATTTCAGATAATCGTTCTGGATGTCTGATAGCAATCCCTTCGCGACACCGATTTGTGCAGCCACACGTTGGTCAATATAAGAAAATTTTAGCCCGTTGATGTCTGCGAGCATTCTTGAATAAGAGGATTTGTGTCCGGTAATTCTTTCAATTGATGCGACGCATCGGGTTTGCAAATCCGTAAGTTTCACAAGAGAGAAACCTTTTGGTTCAATTTCTTCATATTCATTTATGACGCTTTTGAGCTGTTCTTCAAATAGTTGTTCCATGGCAAAAACTTCCCAGTTTCAGCCATCGTTTTACCTGAAAACATGCAAATTGCGAACTGAGCGTTAGGAAAAAACCTTTTAGCAGAGTCTGTCGGACTTGGCTAACAAGCGGGACAGATTAGATCGATTGTAGCTGTTCGACATCTGGACGGGTGATACGGCATCGAACCCCTGCCTGAATACGCCGCCGTCAGACTGCCGAAATCTCCACGACAAAACGGGACAGATGGCCCTCGGGCACATAATCTTCCACCCTAGGAGGAAGCATGCTCGGCGTGACTCGATCAACCGCAACATATTTCTCTCTCCTGCGATTCTTGTGATACTCTTATCTTGTTTTACCTTGATTGAGATTGCTAAAGTCCGATAGACTCACGAGGAGATAAGCAGACATCTTGGCTCCGAAGCTTTGCAAAAGGGAGCATCTAGGAAGCTCTGATTTATAGGTTATTTTGCCGGGAACTTTCCCGAAGAGCATTTTTCAAGTTTTTTGCCCGCCGTCAGCGCATCGGCGTTGTCCGTTTTTCATCCGATTTCGCCTGATTTCGGGCCATTTCCTGAATTTCAGGCGCAACTCTCCTGTCGTAAATCCAACAACTTCTTCCTCACCATGTAATAATTGGCCAACGCGAACAGCGTAAACATCTGCGCTCCGTTTTTCGCCAAACCTCTATATCGAACCTTCCTGTGACCCCACAAGTTCTTCACCACCCCAAACGCGTGCTCCACTCGCGACCGCACACTGTTGGCCAGCCTGTTGAAACTCTTCTCCCTGGCCCGAAGCTTCCTCCCGCTCGCAGCCCTGCGGCTCACTCGCCACTTCACTTTCTTGTCCCTATACACCTTCTTCTTCCCATCATCCACATACGCCTTGTCCCCGTATACAGCCACTGTCTCCCCCTCAAGCAACTCCTCCCTCATCTGCGAATCATGCACCGAAGCCGCAGTGACGGCTACCTTCTTCACCACCCCCTGAACATCCGTGCCTATATGAGCTTTCATCCCGAAGTACCAGTTGTTGCCCTTCTTCGTAGACTTCATCTCGGGGTCACGCTTGCCGTCGATGTTTTTCGTGGAACTCGGCGCATTTATTATGCTCGCATCCACTATGGTGCCTTCGTTGAGAATCAACCCATGCTCATCAAGATGGCTCTTTGTCTCCTCAAACATCTTCTCCGTCAGATTGTGCTCTTCAAGAAAGTGGCGGAACTTGCAGATGGTAGTCTCGTCGGGAACCGAACTCAAATCAACGCCCGCAAACCTCCGCAACGCCTCTATGTCGTAGAGATTCTCTTCCATCGCAGGGTCGCTGAGCCCGTACCATTGCTGCATGAAAAAATGCGGAGCATCCGCTCAACTCCCACCGGAGGCCGTCCCCTGCGACCCTTGGGATAGTGCCGCTCAATCTGCTCGAGCAACCTCTTCCACGGCAGTATGGCATCCATCTCTGCGAGGAATTTCTCTCTGCGGGTCTGTTTCTTCTTCCTCTCTATACGACAGGTCGGCAAAGCTGGCGGGCTGGACTTTCTGCATGGCAGGGCTCCTTTGATTCCGAGAATGCTATAGAGTACCCTAATCCACTAACAATATCTCCGATTAAATCAGAGTTTCCTCTACATGTTTACCTGCCTAGTTTTGTTCAAAGGAGTTTTAACAGGGGTATGAACAATTATTCGGATTCAACTTTTATAACCAACGAAGGTGACCGGACCCTACTTAGCAGGTTTCGGGCATTGACCGGGGGCGCCGAGTTTTTTGACGTTCTGGTCGCATATTTCAGAACGAGCGGATTCCATCGTCTGTACGAATCATTAGATTCCGTCAGCAAAATCAGAATATTGATCGGAATCAACATAGACAGGAAGG
The DNA here is from genome assembly GCA_965243595.1 of Thermodesulfobacteriota bacterium. Classification (GTDB taxonomy): domain Bacteria; phylum Desulfobacterota_D; class UBA1144; order Nemesobacterales; family Nemesobacteraceae; genus Nemesobacter. The sequence continues at coordinate 194,358 of OZ251569.1, read as the reverse complement.
CGTATGAGTTGATAGAGAGTTCCGGGAGGAGGGAACTGAACTGGCATTCTTCAAAAGAAGCCAAGCGGAGGTTGCGGAAGCTTACGAGAGACGAGATGGAGAATTCGGAAGACAGTCTTGAGACCGAAAAGGGGATAAACAAGTTCATAGAGTTTCTGCAGACGAAAAAACTTGAATTCAGGGTGTATCCGAAAGCCAACATTCACGCAAAGGTGTACATAATCAGGTTCTTCAAAGACGACAAGGATTACGGCCGCGTCGTAACCGGTTCCAGCAATTTTTCGGAGGCGGGACTTGAGGAAAATCTTGAATTTAACGTTGAGCTGAAGAACATCTCCGACGTCAGGTTCGCGCTCAAAAAATTTGAAGAATTGTGGGAAGACTCGATTGACGTAACGGATGACTACATAGAGACGATAAAAACCCAAACGTGGATGAGTCAGATAACTCCTTACGAGATTTACCTAAAATTCCTGTATGAATACTTTAGAGAGGACATAGACCTGGATGAAGAGGAAGAGGATGTCTATCTTCCTGAGGGTTTTAAGAAGCTTAAATATCAACTGCAGGCGGTGAACTCCGCGAAGAAAATACTGGATGCCTACAACGGGGTGTTTCTGGCGGACGTGGTGGGTCTGGGCAAAACTTTCGTCTCGGCTCTTTTGGCCAGGCAACTGACGGGCAGGATACTGGTTCTCTGTCCTCCGGTACTGGAAGATTACTGGCACGACACCTTCAGGGATTTCGGCGTTCAGGGTTCCGCCGTCGAATCGCATGGAAAGCTGGACCATGTAATAAGAAAAGGTGTGCGGTACGATTACATATTTGTTGACGAGGCCCATAGATTCAGGAACGAAGGGACGCTGGGGTATGAGAAACTGCATGAGATATGTTTCGGAAAAAAAGTAATACTGGTGTCGGCTACGCCTCTCAACAACACTATTGACGACATATACAGCCAGCTTAAGCTGTTCCAGATACCCAGGAAGAGCACGATTCCGGGAATTTCGAACCTTGAAGCTTATTTCTCGGGGGTCAGAAAGAGGCTGACCGGGTATAACAAAGCCGACCCGGAATATATGGATGCGATAAAAGAAAGTTCAAAAAACATAAGGGATGAACTGTTAAGGCATGTAATGGTTCGCAGAACCAGGACCGAGATTTTGAATTACTTTGCCGAAGATTTGGAATCGCAGAAACTCAACTTTCCGAAATTGGCGGACCCTCGAAAAATAGTATACGAATTCGACGATTCCACTAACGATGTTTTTTGCGAGACGATTTCCCTGCTGAGAAAGTTCAGGTACTCGAGATACACGCCTCTGCTTTACCTTAAAAGAAAGCTGACAGAATTTGAAAAGCAGTCCCAGCGCAATATCGGCGGATTCATGAAAGGAATTCTGGTGAAGCGCTTGGAAAGCAGCTTTCACGCGTTCAAAAAAACAGTAGGACGCTTCATTCAGTCATACGAGCGGTTTATTGACATGTATCAGAACGGAGCGGTTTACATAAGCCGCAGTGTGGATGTTTACGATTATCTCGACAGGGACGACGAGGAACAACTGCTTGAACTGGTGGACGAAAACAATGCGGCGAAGGTCCAGAAATACGATTCGGAAGGGTTTGTCGACAAATTTCCCTCGGATTTGGACCATGACCTGGAGTTGTTGAAGAAGATCAGTTCGTTATGGACCCATGTGAAAGATGACCCCAAGCTGGAACAGTTCATATCTGACCTCAAGAACGAAGAAACGCTGAAAAAGGAAAAACTGATAATATTCACCGAATCGAAGGAAACCGGCGCTTACTTATACAACAAGCTGAACGGGGTTTTTCCAGATGAAGTAATGTTTTATTCCAGTAACGGTGGAACATACAAGGAAGAGAGACTGAGTGGTGCGGCTTCCACCTATTTGATAAAGGAAAACTTCGACCCCAACAGCAAAGCCGGAAAAGACGACATCAGGTTGCTTGTGTCAACAGACATCTTGGCCGAGGGAATCAACCTGCACAGGTCGAGCGTGGTCGTAAACTATGACCTTCCTTGGAATCCGACCAGAGTTCTTCAGAGAGTCGGACGCATTAATCGAATCGGAACGGAACACGAAGACCTGCATGTTTACAATTTTTTTCCCACCTCGGAATCGGACGAACACTTGGGATTGGAAAAGAATATAAAATCAAAAATTCAGGCGTTTCATGAAACCTTGGGAGAAGATGCGAAATACATAACGGATGAAGAACATCCCGTCGCGCACGAGTTGTTCGGCGAAACGCTTTACCACAAACTTAACGACAAGAGGAGTTACGAAGTCGAAGAAGAACAGGAATCCGACCTCAAGTATCTGAAAATTCTCCGGAATGTGAGAGATAACAATCCTGAATTGTTTGAAAGGATAAGACGACTGCCCAAGAAGGCGAGAACTGCTCTTCGCAGCGACGGGAATACAGACGCATTGGTTACGTTTTTCAGGAAGGGAAAGCTCAAGAAGTTTCTGATTACCGAGGGAAGTGATTCCAGAGAGCTGAGTTTCTTTGAGACCGTTGGTTATTTTGAGTGCGGTCCGAAGACTCGAGGAATTAAAATCCCCCCCCCCCCCCCCGAATTTTTACCAGCTACTGCAAATCAACAAACGCAAGTTCGCTTCGCTTACATCGGGGGAAGTAACGGGGCAATCGCAATTGAAAAGCAGCTCAAACGAGGGATATGTCTTGAAAAGACTCAAGGCCAAAGAAATGGAAACGTTGGAAGACTTGACCCAGGACGACAAGGATTTCCTGAAAAAAACTGTTTCCGCATTTGAATATGGAATTGTTCCCCAAAAGACCATCCAAAAGATAAAAAGATCGATAGAGAAGGAAGACAGCCCATTGAAAATAGTCTCGATATTAAGGGGTGCTATGCCAGATTCCATGTTGCGAATCGGCACTTTGGGATATACGGATAGGGAAAAGAGTCAGGTTGTGCTGTCTCAATATATTTTAAGGGCAAATTGACATGAACGAGCAAGAAGCCAAAAAATTAGTTGAGAAGACATTCAAAAACAGTTTCAGCAAGGAACGTTTTACTTTCTTCGTGAAAAATTTCCTGAATGAGATTGATCAGGATGAACACGTTTTGTTTGACGCAAGCATTCCTAATTCATACGAAGAATATGTGAAGAGTTACGAACGCATCGGTCAGTATACCGACCCTGAAGGAAAAATGCTTGACGTGTTGTCCGTGAACCTTAGAAAAGAAACATCCCCCGCACGGGCAAGAACGATGCAGAGGAATTTCGTCGGATGGTATTTAAGAAACGTGGGTTACAGCAAAGACAACGCATTGGTAGCGTTCCACCATGAGAATGCGGATGACGGGAGATTTTCGTATGTAAAAAGAGATTACATTTCGGAAAAGGACGAAGACGGAAAAATAAACCCAAGGGAAGAATTCACCCCAGCAAAAAGATTTTCCTTCCTTGTTGGGGCAAAAGAACCGAACCATACCGCACAAAACCAGATAGTTCCAATTCTCACAAATGACAAAGACAATCCTAGGCTTCCAGATATTGAAACGGCCTTCAACATTGAAACCGTAACAAATGAGTTCTTTGGCAAATACCGCGATCTCTCAATGAGCCTTGAAAAAGCTTTGAACGAGATAATGAAAAAAGACTCGGAAATAAAAGCTGATTTTGAGGGTAAAGGAATCAGTGCCGCCGATTTTGCCAAAAAAGTTTTAAGTCAGATTGTGTTTCTCTACTTCTTGCAGAAAAAGGGTTGGTTCGGAATACCAAAAGGCCAAGACTGGGGGTCAGGATCAAAGAGTTTTCTGCGAGAGTTATTTGAAAGACATGAAGACTATGAAAATTTCTTCAATGATATTCTTGAACCGCTTTTTTACGAGGCTTTGGGACGGGACCGAGGCAAAGAAGATTACTACAGCCGTTTTAAGTGTCGAATCCCGTTTCTGAACGGAGGGCTTTTTGAACCTATCAACAATTACGACTGGGTGAATACTGAAATTCTTTTGTCCGACGAGATGTTTTCCAACAGTCGTAAAACTTCGGAGGGTGATAAAGGCAATGGAATCTTGGACATCTTTGATCGCTACAACTTTACCGTCAAAGAAGACGAACCACTAGAAAAAGAAGTTGCGGTTGATCCAGAAATGCTGGGAAAAGTCTTTGAGAATCTCCTTGAAGCTAAAGATAGAAAATCAAAAGGAACTTACTATACGCCACGTGAAATAGTTCACTACATGTGCCAAGAAACCTTGATTAACTATCTTGAAACTGAATTACATAGTTCTGTTTCTAGTGACAACCTAGAGAAACTAATAAAATACGGCGAGTCCGGTTTCGAGAATGGTGCAAGTCCGAAATTCGAGGGTCTAAACGGCAAGAAAACCTCTCTTCCCGATGCTATCGAGCAAAATGCCGAGGTAATAGACCAAAAACTTGCTTCAGTTCGTATTTGTGACCCTGCGGTTGGGTCTGGTGCTTTTGTAGTCGGTATGATGACCGAAATTGTTAGGGCGAGGAACATTCTTACCCCATATTTGCAACCAGACCCTGAAAGAATTCCCTATAATTTCAAGCGTGATGCAATTCGTGACTGTCTATATGGAGTAGATATTGATCCCGGTGCAGTGGAGATAGCTAGGCTCCGACTTTGGTTGTCGCTTATAGTAGATGAACAGGACCGGAAGAGGATTCGGCCCCTGCCAAATTTAGATTACAAAATTATTCAGGGCAATTCTTTGCTACAAGTTGAGAAAAATCTTTTCAATTGGAACAAGTTTGAAGAACTTGAGAAACTGAAATTTCTTGTCGGCTTCGATGAAACCATCATAAACGAAAAGCCGGATTACAAAGAGATGATTGAGAGAATCATCCTTGAAATCACCAATCAACACAAAGAATTTGATTTTGAAGTTTATTTTTCGGAAGTTTTTCGCGACACATCCACCCGAAAAGGAAAAAAAGGATTTGACATAGTGATAGGAAACCCGCCGTACGTGCAACTGCAGAAGATGAAGGGCGAACCTATACGAAAAAAGTATCAAGAACAGAGATATGAAACATACGAATCAACGGGGGATATTTACTGCCTATTTTACGAAAAAGGGATCAATATTACCTGTAATGAAGGTGTGCTTTGCTATATATCAAGCAACAAATGGATGCGTACCGGTTACGGGAAAAAGCTTCGCGAATTTTTTCTAAAGTACAATCCCAAGATTTTAATTGATTTAGGTCCTGACGTATTTAAGACTGCCACGGTGGACACAAATATTCTTATTGTCCAGAAAGATCAGAATTTACGTTTGCTAAAAGGTTTAAATTTTATCAAAAACGATGGCTCTGATATAAGTAGTAAAGTCAAAAAAGAGTCGATACAGCTTCCTCATATCACACAAGAAACATGGTTCATCGGATCGGAAACTGAAGTAAAGCTTAAACAAAAAATAGAGCGTATAGGTAAGCCTCTTAAAGAATGGGATATTTCTATTTACTACGGGATTAAAACTGGCTGTAACGAAGCTTTTATCATCGGTAATGAAACTAAGGAAGAATTGGTCAGAGAAGACCCGAAATCAGCTGAACTGATCAAACCAATACTAAGAGGAAAGGATATCAGTCGCTATAAAGCTAACTGGGGTGGGCTATGGCTTATTGACACGCATAATGGATACGGAGATGTTCCTCCAGTTAATGTTGATAGATACAAATCCATAAAAAAGCATTTAGACAATTTCTACCCCGAGCTAAAAAAACGACAGGATAAAGGTGTTACTCCATACAATCTCCGTAATTGTGCTTACCACGAAGAATTTCTACACGATAAGATAGTTTATCCAAACATGACAACATTTTTACCATTCGCTTTGTTGATCGAGACGGATTTTATACAAACGATAATTGCATAACTGGGAAAAGCCATTTGAAATACTTTACAGGAATATTTTAACTCTGATAGTCTCTGCAAGTGGACTATATGAAAACTGTCCCAGAATTAGGAAATAAACAAGAGAACTAAGAAGAGTTTCTTTGAAAATATTCCTATTCCCGTACCAAGCGAGGAAGAAGAAACACAAATCATTTCTCTCGTTAAAAAATGCTGTCTAACCAAAAGCTTTAAGACAGGCTCAAATTAAACGTGATATAATTGTGCTTAACCAATAGAAGAATAGATGAAAAGATCAATACGATTTCTAGATAGTTTATCTCAAACATGACAAAGTTTTTACCATTCGCTTACGATCGAACGGAATTACTTATACAAACGATAAAAATTGTTATTGATTTCTGGGAAAAGCCATTTGAAATACCTTACAGGATATTTTAATTATAGTCTCTGCTTAGTGGATATATGAAAACTTCTTCAAATTAGGATTTAACACGGAACTAAGAGAGTATTCAAAATATTCCTATTCCCGTAATGCAAGCGAGGAAGAAGAAACACAAATCATTTCTCTCGTTAATAAAATGCTGTCTAACCAAAAGCGTTTAAGACAGGCTCAAACTAAACGTGATAATAATTCAAGAAAAGACGAATAGACAGGATAGAATGCAAAATCAATAAACTTTCTATCGTCTTTACAGTCTCATTCCTGAAGAAATTTCTCAGGTAGAAAAACAATTAAACTAACAAGAATTACTTATCGGAAAGAATTCACTTGTTATTGATTTCTCTTGATAAAAGCCGATTTCTTCATCGGTCAAGCTGGTAAAATTGATAGACTAGCTTATTCATTTCGCTTTCTTCTTCAGATGTATCCGATTTTTGCCTGGATTAGAGCAGTGTTCACATATCATTTTCTACAATTTCCGCAATATTAGCCTGTTTGGCTTCCGAAACTTGAGGTACAGGTAGTTTTTTCAAAAATGCTTAAAATATCTGCATTTACCTTTCTCGCCTAATTTTGTTGCAATCAAGGACATATAGTAGACTACATCAGAGTTTAAAATTCCTAACAAGTATTTACTGTTTTCCGTAATTAAGCAAGTTACGCAGTATTGTTGATATACAAGTTGTCTGATCAACAAAGCGAATTGGGGATGTTGTGATATCTGACCAAACTATCTTATCTTTCTCAAATTCTTCGTGGTAAGCACAAGTATCCTGTAATTCATACCAAGCATGAGTAGTTTTCTTTCTTGATTTTGTGCCGTCTGGGAATCTTGTACCTGTTTGTTCTAATCTCCTCTTACCGAAAGAAAGCAGATATTTTTTGACGGCCGGGTAACAGTCTATATCAATCTTAAGAGCAGGAAATGTTGCTATTAACCAGAGTCTCGTCTTTTCCCAGTTATGCCAATATTTCTGAATGTCTTTTCCTCTCAGTACCGGCTTAATCAGTTCAGCCGATTTCGGGTCTTGCCTGATCAATTCTTCTTTAGTTTCATTACTGATGACAAAAGCCTTGTTATAACCAGTCAAAATTCCTCGGTAAATAGAAGTACCGCGGAGTTTGAAGTAGTTAATTTTCAGCTCCTTTATAGCAAAACTAGTTTTTGAAGGAGCAAGAAATGAAGATATTGACATTAGACAATAGGGATTTCTATAGCGAGGTTCTTTCCTCTGCATTGGCGAAAAACACCCGTATCGCTTACGACAAAGGCTGGAGCTGTTTTGAAGATTACTGCGCGAGCAGAAAAATAGACCCCCTTTATGCAACACCCGAAGAAGTCGCGGATTTTCTGATCGAACTTGCGACGCGTCCCAGCCCGAAGAGCGGAAAAACGCTTTCCATGGGAACGGTGGCTCTGTACAGAAGCGGAATAAACAAGAAATACGCCGAGGCGGGCATGGTCTCTCCCATGAGCCACCCCGAGGTAAACGCCGTTTTCAAGGGACTTTCGCGCATCAAGGGCACCGCTTCCCGCCAGGTCAAGGCACTCAGGGAGCATCACATAAAGAAGATGCTCGATCAGTGCGGCGACACTCTTATCGGTCTTCGCGACGCCGCGATAATCTCCGTCGGATTCGCCGGAGCGCTCCGGCGCTCCGAGATATGCGGGCTCGCGGTCGACGACGTGGAGTTCATAAAACCGGCGAACGGACATAGCTCGAAGAAGATGTTCGTTCACATCCGTAAGTCGAAAACGGACCAGGAAGGAAGAGGGCAGAAAATAGCGATACCGGAAGGAAAACACCTGAGGCCCGTGCAAAGACTCCGGGACTGGCTCGAAGCGTCGGGGATAACAGGAGGGTACCTGTTTCAGACGATGAAGCGCGGAGGCAAGCTGAGAGGTCTGCCGCTGCACCATTCCGACGTACCCAGGTTGGTGAAGCATTACGCCGGACTCGTCGGACTGGATTCGAAGGAAGTGTCGGGACATTCTCTTCGGGCGGGTTTCGTCACGAGCGCCGCGGTTCACAACGCCCGTCTGGACAAGATAATGGAGATCACCAGGCACTCAAATCCCGCGACGGTGATGAAATACATCCGCGACGCCGATTCCTTCAGGGACCACGCGGGGGCGAAGTTTCTGTAGTCTTCGGAGCCCGACAGTTTTTGACAGCGTATTTGTTTTATGCTAAAAAACTGCTTTTCGTTCGGGCGGAAACCTCCGGATTCTCCAGGGTCAGGCAATGGAAGAAATAGGGCACAAGTCGGTTCATCTTTCCGTTCATCTTTTTCTTTTCTATTTCCTGATAATCCTCGTTTTCTCCAAGGTTTTCGGCCGCCTGGCGGAGAGATTCGGGCAGCCCTCGGTTCTCGGCGAGCTCGTCGCGGGAGTGATTCTCAGCGGAAGCGTCCTCGCGCTCATACCGTCCACCCAGGGCATGGTCGGGCACGAGACCTTTCAGCTGCTCGCGGAAGTCGGGGTCGTCATGCTTCTTTTCGAGATAGGACTCGAAACCAAGCTCGGCGATCTGATAAAGGTGGGTCCGGTCTCGCTTCTCGTGGCCATAGCGGGAGTGGTCCTTCCCTTCGTTCTGGGCTACGCGAGCGTGGTCTATTTCCAGAAGTTCGGAATGCTGAGCCTCGAGCCCGAGATGGTCGGAATCGTGGCGATAGTCGTGGGCGCGACGCTTACCGCGACCAGCGTGGGCATCACGGCCAGGGTTCTTGCGGACCTCGGGAAGCTCCACGCGAAGGAATCGAAGATCGTTCTCACCGCGGCCATAATAGACGACATCCTGGGACTCGTGATTCTCGGGGTGGTGAGCACTCTCATCATTTCCCACAACGAGGACGGGGGAACCGGCGGCATAACCCTGGGACTCGTTTCCGTTACGATGCTCAAGGCCTTCGGCTTTCTCGCCGCTTCCATCGTGGTGGGAAAGCTCGTCGCCGCGCGGCTCTTCGGCTTTCTCGCCCGCTCCAACAAGGGAGAATTCGTCTGGATCATGGCCATAGCCTTCTGCTTTCTCTACTCGTACCTGGCGCACATCTCCTCTCTGGCCGCGATAGTCGGGGCGTTCGCCGCGGGACTCGTTCTAAGCGAAACCGAGCAGCTAAAGACCATAGAGAGCGGAGTGAAGCCCGTTTCCCATTTCCTCACTCCGGTGTTTTTCGTGATGATAGGAGCCGCCGTCGACGTTTCGGTGTTCAACCCCTTTGTATCCGAGAATATTCTGGTAATATCAATTGCCCTCATTCTTTTCGTGGTGGCGGTCGTCGGCAAGTTCGCCAGCGGCTACGTGGCATATGAAAAAGGCATAAAAAGGAGTATAATTGGCGTCGGAATGATCCCCAGGGGGGAGGTCGGACTCATATTCGCGCAGCTCGGGCTCGTGTACGGAGTCTTCAAGACCGACCTTTTCTCCGCGGTCACCGTCATGGTCATACTCACGACCTTCATGGTGCCCCCGCTTTTGAAAAGGATGTTCGAAAAATAGAAAAAGGAGCGCCCGCCCGCCTCGGGCCGGGACACGACAACCCCGACCAACGGACCTGCCCATGAGATTTCGCGGTTTGCCGACATTTTCATGCCTTTTCGCTCTGCTCCTCTCGTCCGCGCGGGAGGCCAGAGCCGTGGCCGACAACATGCTTACCGTCGACTGGACGGTCGGGGTGCAGACGGTCACCTTCATCGTGGCCCTCTGGCTTCTCAACAAACTGGTGTTCCGCCCGCTTCTTCGCGTCCGCGACAGGAGGGAGGAGCTTACGGCGGGAACCCTGGAGGAAGCCGAGGAGATGACCCGCAGGGCCGAGGAGACGGTCGCCGAGTACGAGCGCAAGATAGCCGAGGCCAGGGCCGCCGCGACGGAAACGAGAAACGAGCTCAGGCAGCGGGGCCAGGCGGAGGCGGCGGGAATCCTGGCCGAGGCCAGGGAGGAAGCCCAGGCCGAGCTTGAAAGAAAAAGGGGAGTTCTCGAGGCCGAAATCTCGAAGATAAGGGCGGGCGTCCGCTCCGAAGCCGAATCGCTCGCGGCGAGCATAACGGACCGCGTCCTCGGAGGGGAGACGGGAAGTGGAAGATAAGAACTACAGCTACTACGACCTGATCGACCACATCTACTGGGTGTCGGGTCATTTCGACTGGGAAGGCCATTTCGACTGGTGGTACGTGGGCAAGTACGCTCTCAACCTCGCGCTGCTGATCGGCCTCCTGGTCTATCTTCTCAGAAAGCCCTTCGGCGAGTTTCTGAGAAACAGGAAGGAGAGGCTCCGCTCGGAGGTCGAGCGCGCGGAGAAGGCGGCCGGGGCGGCGAGAGCGACTCTCGAGGAATACTCGGCCAGGCTCGACACCATATCCTCGGAGATAGGCTCCCTTACCGAAAGCATAAGGAAGCAGGGCGAGACGGAACGGGCGGAACTCGTCTCCCAGGCGAGGAAAAGCGGCGACGCCATAAGGAAGGAAGTGGAGGACACCGTCCGCCTCGAGACCGCCCGGGCGGTCTCGGAGATACAGGCGGAGGTCGTCGGGTCGGCCGTGGTCCTGGCGGAGAAGATGATAAGGGAGAGGGTCGACCGGGACTTCACCTCGGGTTCGGTGGACGATTTCGTAAAGACCGTGGAGGAGGGAAGATGGCGACGGTAGCCACGCTCAGGGATCTCGTCTCCGCGCTCGTGGATTCCGCGGCGGACGCCCCGGAGCTCTCCGGGGTCGCGGACGACATGGAGAGGTTCTTTGAGGAGATCTCCGTCGCGGACGACCTGCGCGGGGTTCTTCTGAGCACGGTGTTCTCCCCGGAGGAGAAAAAGGCCGTCGCGGAGGACTTTCTCTCGAAGCTTTCGTGTCTCGACGTGACGAGGAGGTTCGTCCTGCTGGCCGTCGAGATGGACAAGGTCCGGGCGCTTCTGGGGTCGGAGGACCTCGTGCTCGCGAGGCTCGCCGACGCGGCCGGAGAGGTCTCGGCCGAGGTGACTTCCGCCGTCGGTCTTTCGGAGGAGGAGGTGCGCAGGGTGAGCGAGGCGCTTTCCCGGGCGACGGGAAAGAAGGTCTCGGTTTCGCTTACCGTCGATTCCTCCATGATAGGCGGGATAAGGGCGAAGGTGGGAGACAGGATCTACGACAACAGCGTCGGGACGCAGCTTGAGAGGATAAGGGGAGTTCTTTCCCGGTCCTGACGACGACACCGATTCACAGAACAAGGAGCATGCGATGCAGGAACTCAAAGCGGAAAGCATAGGCGAGATACTGAGAAACAGGATAAAGGGCTACGAGCGCAAGGCGGACACCGACGAGGTGGGAACGGTGATTTCCGTGGGCGACGGAATCGCCCGCGTCTACGGCCTCGACCGCGCGGTCGCCGGGGAGCTCGTGGAGTTCGAAGGCGGCATAACGGGACTCGTCCTCAACCTCGAGGAAGACAACGTGGGAGTCGCCCTCTTCGGAGAGGACTCTCACCTGAGCGAAGGAGGGACGGTCAAGCGCACCGGGCGCATAGCCGAGGTTCCCGTCGGAGAGGCCCTCGGCGGCAGGGTGGTGGACGCCCTCGGGCGGCCGATAGACGGTCTCGGAGAGATAGCCTCGGCGGAGACCAGGCAGATAGAGGTGAAGGCCCCCGGCGTCATCTACCGCCAGTCGGTGAGCGAACCCCTGCAGACGGGTCTCAAGGCCGTGGACTCGATGATTCCCATAGGAAGGGGACAGAGGGAGCTCATCCTGGGCGACAGGCAGGTCGGAAAGACCGCGATCGCCATAGACACCATAATAAACCAGAAAGACGGGGACGTTCACTGCATATACGTGGCCGTGGGGCAGAAGCAGTCCACGGTCGCCCAGGTGGTCGACAAGCTCAGGGAGCACGGGGCCATGGAGTACACGACCATAGTCTCGGCCACGGCGAGCACTCCCGCCCCGTTCCAGTTCCTCGCCCCGTTTTCCGGCTGCGCCATGGGAGAGTACTTCAGGGACACGGGACGCCACGCGCTCATAATCTACGACGATCTCACCAAGCACGCCTGGTCGTACCGCCAGCTGTCGCTGCTTCTCAAGCGTCCCCCGGGCCGCGAGGCGTATCCCGGAGACGTGTTCTACCTGCACTCGAGACTTCTCGAGCGCGCGGCGAAGATGAGGGAGGAAGACGGCGGAGGGTCGCTCACGGCGCTTCCGATAATCGAGACCCAGGCGGGAGACGTTTCGGCGTACATTCCCACCAACGTGATCTCGATAACCGACGGGCAGATATACCTCGAGAGCGATCTTTTCTACTCCGGCGTGCGCCCGGCGATAAACGTGGGACTTTCGGTTTCCAGAGTCGGGGGAAGCGCGCAGATAAAGGCGATGAAAGGCGTCGCGGGAACTCTTCGGCTCGAGCTAGCCCAGTACAGGGAGGTGGAGGCGTTCGCGCAGTTCGCCTCGGACCTCGACAAGGTGACCCAGAACCAGCTCGCCCGCGGAAGCAGGCTCGTGGAGGCGCTCAAGCAGGACCAGTACGAGCCGCGGGCCGTGGAAAAGCAGGTTCTCGTCATATTCGCCGTCACAAACGGCTACGTCGACGACTACCCGGTTTCGGCCGCGAGGAAGTACGAAAGGGAGCTTTTCTCCTTCCTCGAGTCCGCTCATCCCGAAATTCTCTCGGAAGTGAGGGAGAAAAAGGCGGTCTCCGACGAGCTTCGGGGAAAACTCGTCGCGGCTCTCGACGAACTCAAAAACCAGCTGGGAGACCTCGCCTGACCTGACGGCGCGGAAGCGGAATGCCAAGTCTCAAGCAGATAACGACCAAGATAAAGAGCGTGAGGAGCACGCGGCGCATAATGGGCGCGATGAAGCTCATAGCGGCGGTGCGCCTGCAGAAGGCCCAGTCGGCGCTTCTTGCCTACAGGCCATACTCCGACGCCTACAGGGAAGTCGTGCTGAACGTCGCGGGGCTGATCGAATCGGGCGACCACCCGCTTCTTCGAGTTCCCGAAGAGAAAAGGAATCTCCACGTGCTGTTCTTCACTTCCGACAGGGGGCTCTGCGGGAGCTTCAACAGCGCTCTCATAAGGAACATGCAGCGCTACGCGGAGGAGCGGGGGGGAGACTTCGAGAACGTGAAGCTCAGCTTCGTCGGGCGTCGCGGGCGCGATTATTTTTCGAAAAACGGCGTGGCCACCGGAAGGTACTACACGGGGGTGAGCGAGAAGAACTCCCGCGGGTTCTCCGGGGAGCTGGCCTCGGCCCTCACCGGGGAGTTTCGGGACGGGGAGACCGACGAGGTGGTGCTCGCCTACAACACCTTCGTCTCGGCCATATCCCAGACGATGACCTTCGAGAGGCTCCTTCCTCTCGACGCCGGGGAGGACGCGGGGGAGACGGACGGCTCGGATTACCTGTTCGAGCCCGAGAAGGAGGACATGATAGGCCAGATTCTTCCAAAGTACGTGCAGATAAGGATAGAGCGCGCGATGAACGAGTCGCTCGCCAGCGAACACGCGGCGCGCATGACGGCGATGGAGAACGCCACCAGCAACGCGGACGAGGTAATAGCGAAACTTACCCTGCTTTTCAACAAGACCAGGCAGGCGATCATCACCACCGAGCTTATGGACATAGTGAACGGCACGGAGGCTCAGAAAGGAGGCAGCGAATAGAAATGAGTACCGAATCGGCCGCCCAGGGCGGCGCTGACAGCAACGGAAAAGTGGTTCAGGTGACGGGTCCGGTCGTGGACGTGGAGTTCTCGGAAGGCGATCTTCCGACCGTCTTCACGGCCGTGAAGGTGACCAATCCCTCGCTCGGGGAGACGGAATGGAACCTGGTTCTCGAGGTGGCTCAGCAGCTCGGCGGAAGCCGCGTGAGATGCATAGCGATGGATTCGACCGAGGGACTCAGAAGAGGACAGCCCGCGCTCAACACGGGGGAGGGAATAACCATCCCCGTCGGGAAGGAGGCGCTCGGCCGGCTTCTCAACGTCGTCGGCGAGCCGATAGACGAGGCCGGTCCCGTCGAGACCGAGGAGCGCTGGCCCATTCACCGCCCCGCCCCCGAGTTCGTCGAGCAGAGCACCAAGATGGAGCTTTTCGAGACGGGCATAAAGGTTATCGACCTACTCGCGCCCTTCCTCAAGGGAGGAAAGATAGGTCTTTTCGGCGGAGCCGGAGTGGGAAAGACGGTTCTTCTGATGGAGCTTATCCACAACATAGCGAAGGAATACGGCGGCTACTCGGTTTTTGGGGGAGTCGGGGAGAGAACCAGGGAAGGAAACGACCTTTACTGGGAGATGAAGGAATCGGGGGTTCTCGGAAACACGGGACTCGTTTTCGGACAGATGAACGAGCCGCCGGGCGCGAGAGCGAGAGTTGCCTTGACGGCTCTCACGCTCGCGGAGTATTTCCGAGACACACAGGGACAGGACGTTCTGCTGTTCATCGATAACATCTTCCGCTTCACTCAGGCGGGCTCGGAGGTTTCCGCCCTTCTCGGAAGAACTCCTTCGGCCGTAGGCTACCAGCCCACGCTTTCGACCGACCTCGGAGAGCTCCAGGAGAGGATCACTTCCACGGTCAAGGGCTCGATCACGTCGGTTCAGGCCATATACGTTCCGGCGGACGACCTCACCGACCCGGCGCCTGCGACCACCTTCGCGCATCTGGACGGTACGATCGTTCTCTCCAGGCAGCTCACGGAGCTCGGGATATACCCCGCGGTGGACCCGCTCGACTCGACTTCCAACATTCTCGACCCGAGGATAGTCGGGGACGAGCACTACCAGGTGGCGAGGGACGTGCAGGAGGTCCTGCAGCGCTACAAGCAGCTCCAGGAGATCATCGCGATTCTCGGAATGGACGAGCTCTCCGAAGAGGACAAGCTCACGGTTTCCAGGGCGAGGAAGGTCCAGAGATACCTCTCGCAGCCTTTCCACGTCGCCGAGGTGTTCACGGGAACTCCCGGGAAATACGTTCCGATCAAGCAGACCATAGAAGCTTTCGGCGAGATCATCGCGGGGGAAATGGACGACGTTCCCGAGCAGGCCTTCTACATGGTGGGCAATCTCGACGAGGCGAGGGAGAAGGCGATGCAGATCGCTTCCTGACGGAGAATCCGAATTGGCCGATAAGCTTAGACTCAAGATAATAACTCCCGACAGCCTCGTGTTCGACGGGGATGTCGAGGAGCTTGTGGCTCCCGGGGAGCTTGGGGAATTCGGAGTTCTTCCCGGTCACGTTCCTTTTTTATCGGCTCTTTTTCCCGGAAGACTGCGGTTCAGAACAGAAGGGTCTTCGGGCGAGACCGTTTTCATAATCCACGGAGGGCTCGCGGACGTTAAGGACGACACGGTGAGCGTGCTTACGGACTTGGCGGAGCGTCCCGAGGATGTGGACATTGCGGCGACGCGGGCCGACATCGAGGCGGTTTCCAGGGAAATCGACGGGCTTCAGGACGAAGATGGGCCTGCCGAGAGAGCCCGGCTCGAGAGAAGACTCAGGGTAGCGAAGGCGAGAGCGGGAGAGTGAACTCTTTCTCCGACAGGTCGACGGGAAAGACGAGCAGCGTCGCTTTGGACCCCTCGAGCGTCAGCCGGACGGGTTCTGTCAGTTTCTTCTGCGTGGGGTAAATCAGCGCGAGAGATTTGACCCCGTATACGGAAGCGTAGCTCTCCATCTGGTACAGGTCCGCCTGCGTTATTTCCAGATCGTTTTTTTCTTCGTCCAGCACCTTCCACTTCGCGTCGACGATGCACAGGATGTTTTCCTCCTTGTCCGTCAGGGAGATGTCCGGTTTCATTCGGAAAACGGGTTTGTGGGACATGTCGGGATAGCGCCGCGTCGCGAAATATCTTTGAGGCCCCTGTTCTCTTACGCGAAGCCCCTTGCTCCGAGCATCCCTGCGCAGTTGCGTCCCTACGTATGCTTCGAACAGCCGGTTCATGTCGAACAGAACGGATAGGCAGGATTTTCCCTTGCCCAGAACGTCGGGATAATATCCCTCCAGAAAACATCTGCACCATTGGAATATCGATTCGTATCGTTCCGTCAGGCGGTCGAAATCCAGCGAGTCCAGTCGCCTGACGTTTATTCGGCGGTCGCTTATCGGGTCGAATCGCATGAAGAGCCCGGAGACTTCCTGGACGGCCCGGTTTCCCTTGGCCGTTCTCATCAGTACTTCGAGAACGAACTTCAGTATCTGGTTGTAAAGGTTGTCCTCGCTCAGTTCGTCGTACCGGCAGAACAGTCGCTCGCGATGAGCGAGGTTGAGCTTGAACTGCCGCTCGGTCAGCAGTCTGCCGCGTAGCACGTTGAGATTCTTTTCGCGCTTGACGTATTTTCGGATCGCGCCCTGCTTCAGCTGATCATGCAACTGTGCGCAGAAATGCAGAATGAACACGTTGAGAAGGCTTTGTTTTTGAAGTGCGGTTTGCGCCGAACCCGCTTTGTGGAGCTTGAGGCGCCTGGCGCTGGCAAGCATGCGGACCAAGGCGTCTCTGCTGGATCCGACCTCCGTTTCGATTCCGTAAATCTTGGGAAGAATCTCTATGGAGACATCTCCAAGCGAGATGACTCCGCAGTAGTGGCTGAACTTTACTTCCCTGTTTCCCCACGACCACGCTTTTGAGGGCAGTTTTCTTTCGAGTTTTTCAAGAGCGTCGGCGTGTTTTTGGAGTTATGTTTGAATTTTGTGTATAGGGGTTGAAGAAAGCGGCGTATCTGGTTTGATTGTTGAATTCTTCAAAAACAACTAATCAGGAGGATACGCCACTTATGAGTAAGAAGAAGAATAAAGTCTTTGAGATGCAAGGTCAACAGGGTGTTCTGGACCCGTTGATGGATTTGATCAGAGAAGCCGTTTACAAAATGCTTGTCGCAGCGTTGGACCAAGAAGTTCGAGACTTCCTCTCAGAGTGTGAAGGTCGTCGTCTTGCGGACGGAAGAGCCGCGGTTGTGCGTAACGGATTTCTTCCCCGCAGGGAGATTCAGACAGGCGTGGGTCCCGTCTCGGTGAGGATTCCCAGGACAAGGTCCAGGGACGGAGAGGAGGGAGCTTTCCAGTCGGTTCTGGTTCCTCCGTATGTGCGAAAGACCCGAACTCTCGAAGCTGCCGTGCCGTGGCTCTACCTCAAGGGCATATCCACTGGGGAGATGGGGCCTGCGCTCGAAGCCGTGTTCGGTTCTCCCGCCGAGGGGTTCTCCTCAAGCACCGTGTCGAGACTCAAGCGCGTGTGGCGCGATCAATACGAGCAGTGGCGCACAAGGTCTGTGGAGAAGGATCGCTGGGTGTATCTTTGGGCGGACGCCATATACAGCCCTGTAAGGGGAGACAATCCCAGGTTGTGCGTTCTGGTCGTCATGGGGGTCAACGAGCGAGGAGAGAAGCGCATTGTGGCCATAGAGGACGGGATGAGGGAGTCCACGCAGAGCTGGCGGGAGCTGTTGCTCGATCTGAAGTCTCGGGGAATGAACGTTCCGAAGCTTGTCGTCGGAGACGGAGCCATGGGTTTGTGGTCGGCTCTCGAAGAGATTTACCCTGATGCTCGTCAGCAGCGTTGCTGGGTGCACAAGACGGCCAACGTGCTCAACTGCTTTCCCAAGTCGGCTCAGCCCAAGGCCAAGGACAAGCTCCACGACATCTGGAGAGCGGAAACGAAAGAGGAAGCTCAGCGGGCCTTCGACCTGTTCGTCGAGATGTATGAGGCGAAGTATCCCAAGGCGACGGAGTGTCTGGAGAAGGATCGGAAAGAGCTTCTGGCGTTCTACGACTTTCCCGCTCATCATTGGCAGAGTATCAGGACGACCAATCCGATCGAATCGACCTTCGGCACCATTCGTCACCGAACCAGGCGCTGCAAGGGCTGTCTGAGTCGCGAAGGCACGCTGCATATGATATTCAAGCTCGGGATGAGTGCCGAGAAGAACTGGCGAAGACTGCGTGGGTTCGCATATCTGGGAAAAGTGATAACGGGAGTGAAGTTCAAAAACGGAATCGAGGTGTCAACAGAAAATCAGGAGGCCGCTTGATCTCTTCTCCATACACAACTCTTGACTATAACTCGTGTTTTTGTTCAAGTTCCTTCTGCCCGTTTCTGCGGGAGCGCACTACGGGAATCGCCTCGTGTTCACGGAGGGTGAGTGTTTCCGCCATCAGGGGTTCTCTTCGTCGTCCGACTTGGAACTTTCTTTGCCGTCCTCATATATTTTCCTTATTGCTTCGGGGGTGATTTCGTCTTTGTCCGCCACGCGGTATTCAACCGAGTCTTCGAAATCATCATGGTCAAACCCTATTATTTCTTCTTCTTTCAAAGGTTCGTGCCGTATGATCTGCGGTTCGAGTTTTTCTCCGTTCGGTCCCATGTCGCGAAACACCAGCTGAATCCTGTGCCAATCTTCATAGAAGTATTCTTGGAGAAGCGGAATGATTCTGGAAAGCAGGACTTTTTTGAGATCCTCGAAATCACGCACTTTCATGAAATACGAATGTCCTATGGTCATGTCCCTGTTTAACAGAAAGAGAATGCGGCGATTCATGGCTTTCAGCAAAGCGCGCAAGTCAATGGTACCGCCTTTTCCGTCTTTTATGGTCCCGTCACTTTGTGACCCTTTGATTAAACTTGTGTCCGGCATGAGTTCCTCGAATTCAAACCGGCGTCGCAACGCGGTGTCCAGAAGAGCGATTGAACGGTCCGCAGTGTTCATGGCTCCGTAGATGTCAAGATTTTCCGGGACGCCGAACTGTTCCCTCGAATACGGAAGCGTAAGCGTCATTCCGGATTTCAGTTCTCCGTCATCGCCGTAATCTGCCCTTTTATCTGTTTCAATCAGAGTTATGAGTTCGCCGAGTATGCTGGCGATGTTTCCTCTGTTGATTTCGTCAATAAAAATCGCATACCGAGACTCGGGGTCTGCTTTCGCCTTCTGGCAGATTCTCTTGAATACGCCGGGAACGACCTCGTACTTCACATCTCCGGTTTCTTCTTGAACAGGTCTTATTCCTTCAACAAAGTCTTCATAACTGTAGGCCTGATGAAAAGTCACAAACTCGAACCGTTTCTCCATTGTTCCTTGCTTTGGTCCTGCTTTCCAGCTTTGTACAAGCTCGATCTGGTCTCGGCATTTCTCTTCCCAATCCTCGACAAGGCGCCATACGCTGTTTTGTTTCTTGTCGAACACCAGAGGCTCCCTGCGATATTCGATCTTGCCCTTGACAGTTTCAGATTCCAGACGGGTGTGTTCTCCGAGTTCCGCCCATATTGTTTGCTCGATATTTCTGGTACGCCCGACAGCTTCCGCTTTTATCTGAATGTATTCATGGTTGCGGATCGAAGGGATTTTTGCCTCTTTGCCTAAATCGTACAGGGCTCCAATTATCACATCGAACCAGGTTGCCTTTGACAATTCTTCCAGAAGCCAAGCCTTGTTGGGCGGGACTTGGTCCCTACCCGAATACAGTTTCTTGACCAACTTGTTGAGCCGATAGGTTTTGCCGGTTCCAGGGGGTCCATACAGAATGAGGTTTCTTGGAGTGTCTTCTGAGATCCCACCGGGAAAATCTTCTTCGTCATCATCAACTTCATTTTCTGGTTCTGGTGGAGTGTGTTCCCAGCTTGCCAGCGACAGTTCGGGGAATGATTTAACCGGGGACGAATTTTCTTGAAATTTGTCTTTCAGAGTCCTCGAGATATTGAGGTATTCCTCGCCGTTAGGGTATTTGTTTGAAACATAGTCATCTATTTTTATACCGAGTTCTTCGTTGAGATAAGCCTGCGACTTTGAGTCGAGTGTGGGAAAATCCCAAGGCCGAATCCAGTATAAACCTATTGTAAGTTTCCAACCCACATTCTTTTTCGGAGCAACTTTGTCGTAAGCAGACACAAAGGCGGACCTATTGTTTTTGTCTCCCGACTTAGAAAATTCGATCGCTTTTTCAAAGATTTCCCAGAGTCCGTCAATGTCGTCGGACTCCCTTCCCTTTTCGTAACCGAAAAACCAGGAATTTAGGTTGTTAAGAACGGGTGTTCCGCCGAATGACTCTGGAGCTGGTTCATCAATGTTAAGAAACTCGGCAAGTTCTCTTGCAACTATCTGTCTGTTCGAGTCCGTAATTCCCCGGTTGAAAGTTCCTATGATTGTAAATGGGCAGATGTCTCTGAATGGACCAGAAGTGCCGTCCTTATATTTATCCTTGTAGCTGGATGAAAAGCCCGTCCGGTCAAGGATACTGTTTATTCCTTTTACCAGTTTGTCTCTTTTGTCCTTGAAGCCTAGCAACTTGTCGGCCATGGATTCGTAGAATCTGGTCCATAAGTACTGATCGTTGCCGGTTTGGGAACTCCCATTCCGCCACTTTTCCTTTAAGGGTGGATTATAGAAGTCAAGCTCATCGGTGCCATGCTTCTTTTCTTCTTCCTTCCGTATATCAAGAAGATGCCGGTCTATTTTCCGACCCGAAAGTTTCTTTACCTGACCTTTTTCTTTGCCAGTGAACGCGCAGACAATGTCGATTCGGTCGCTTCCGCTGAATATACGTTCAAAATCGTCGGGAAACAGCAAGAACAGCACCATGTGGCGTAATTGTCTGTTCTTACTCTGCGGAATATCCTGCTCGAGCCACTCGGCAAACCTCCAACCATTGGAAATAATCTCGTCGCGTCGTTGCGGGGAAAGTTTCTTGAAAGCAATTGTCAAGAGGATGAAGAATCTTAATTCCCACCAAAGATTAGTGAAAAAACCTATACCCCCACTACCTATACCACCAAGAATTTCGTCCTTCAGCCAGTTGGGATTGTCGGGAAACGGCTTGCTTGAACTTTCCCACATGTTTTTGATCATTTCGCGCTTTTTTTGTTCCGATCTGTTGCTTGGACACAAAAGCATGAACCAGAACATTTCTGCGGCGAGCTGACTGAGTTTCGGCTCTTCCGACTCGGACAGTAGAGATTTTAGCTTTTCGAGAAAGATATCCTCCTTGTTCGTCTTGCCTATCTTTTCCATCAAGGACCGCAACGCTTCGAGATTCTCGATTTTCCATATTTTTTCTGCGTTTCCGAATATTCCCTCGTTCGAAAACAGGACGGTCGTCTTCCAATGCTCAGCCGCATCAAATATCTGTTCTATATTCTTTTTGTTTTCACCTTTCCGAAGAATGGCAAGTTTTCCGGAATGTCTCGGGTCGATGGACGGCATTCGCGATAACCTCCAGGCCATGAGCGGAACCGTTCAAACATCGGTTCCATAAACGGCTATAACTAAACTCTATTTGGAATTTAGATATAGAAGAGAGTTTTGTCAACGCACACAGACAGGTCTGAATACCAATGCGGATAAAAAACTCTTACTTAGCTACACTTCGAAAACCCGCAGCTTCTGCACGTGACGCAACCCGACTCGAAAGCCAGAGCCTTGCTGCCGCAGTCGGGACACTGTTCGAGCAGAAGATCCGCGGTGGGTGCTTTCTGGACTGCCGCGACCTGGGCGGCTACGGCTTCCCTGCCGTCGTTTTCAGTTTTTTTTTCCGTGGCGACGGGTTCCAGGAAGCGGCCTCTCAGCACCTTCGCTATCGCGTCCGGGACGGACATCACGAGAGCTCCTTCCGAAAAAACTGGAGAGGAACCTCCAATGGCTTCCAGCTGTTCCACGACATCTCCGACATCGACTCCGGATCTCAATGCCAGAGATATCAGCCTTCCGGTTGCCTCGGCGTCGGCCATCGTGGTGAATCCAGACTTTCCGATCTGGACGAACACCTCGAACGGCCTGCCTTCGTGACTGTTTACGGTCACGTAGAGATTCCCGTGCCCAGTTTTTATCGTTTCGGTGAAACCCTCCAAGACCCGCGGTCTCGTCACCGGTTTCACCCTTTCTTTTTCAGAGGGATGAGGGGATGAGGTGAGGTTGGAGTGGGTGGTTGACATCCCTTCATCCCGGTGTAGAGAGCTGTTTTTTTCCTTCGTTTCCTGCTCGGTTATCAGTATTCCTTCCCTAGAGCCTTCCCTGTAGACGGTGACGCCCTTGCACCCGAGCTTCCAGGAGAGGAAGTAGGTCTCCTCCACATCCTCGAGACTCGCGTCCTTGGGGAGGTTCACCGTGCTCGATATGCACGAATCTATGTGCTTCTGTATGGCGGCCTGCATGCGCACCCGCATCTCCGGCTTTATCCGGTGAGAGGTGACGAAGGTGTCGGGAAGGTCCTTCTCGTCCTCGATTCCGAACTTCTCCATGTACTTGGAGACGAGCGGATGGTAGACCTTGAACTCT
This sequence comes from Thermodesulfobacteriota bacterium, assembly GCA_965243595.1. Lineage (GTDB taxonomy): Bacteria > Desulfobacterota_D > UBA1144 > Nemesobacterales > Nemesobacteraceae > Nemesobacter. Next base: position 171,800 of record OZ251569.1, on the reverse strand, counting down.
CCCGCCGAAAGCGACTCGGAGCGCCGAAGGTAGGAAAGGGCGAATATGGGCTCGATCCCGCTTGTGGTTCCCGCGAGCACGGACCCGCTTCCCACGGGCGGAACCGTGAGGATGCAGGCGTTTCGAAGCCCCTGCTTCTTTATCTTGTTCATCACGTTTTCGCGTACGCTTTTCAGGAACGGATTGTCTATGTGGGTTTTCAGGTCGAACACCGGGAAGGTTCCCTTTTCCTTCGCCAGGTCGGAACTGGCTTCGTAGACGATGTTCTTTATGTGCTCGAAAAGCTCGTCGGTGAACTTTATTCCTTCCGACGTGTCGTACTTTATGTTGAGCTTGGCGAGCATGTCCCCGAGGCCCGTGAATCCGACCCCGATTCTTCTCGACTTCGAGGAAGCGTCGGTCTGGAAGTCTAGCGGGTGTTTCCTGGCGTTGTAGTCCAGTATGTTGTCCAGGAACCTCACGCTGTAGCGGAAGGCCTTTTCAAGCTCCTCCCACTCTATCATGGCGTTTTCCTCGAAGGCGTCCTTTACGAACGTGGAGAGGTTCACGTTTCCGAGACAGCAGTTTCCGTAGTCCTCCAGAGCCTGCTCGCTGCAGGGGTTCACGCCGTTTACCTCCATGCCGCGGTACTCGGTCGGGGAGTATTTCTTCACGGTGTCCCAGAAAATGAGTCCGGGCTCGGCCGAGGACCACGCGGACTTCACGAGCTTGTTCCAGACTTCGCGCGCCCGCACGGTTCTCCGCATCTCGATCTTCTCGTTCGCGAAACTGAGGTCGTAGTCCTCGTCCTGCTCGACGGCCTCCATGAACCTGTCGTCGACCTTGACGGAGATGTTAGCGAACTGCACCTTGGACCTCGCCGCGTCGTTCTTTATGTCGAGAAACTCCATTATGTCCGGGTGGTCGACCTTTATGGATATCATGAGCGCCCCTCTCCTGCCCGCCTGGCCTATGGTTCCGGTCGTGGTGGAGAGAAGGTCCATGAACGAGACGGCGCCCGTGGAGTATATCGCCGAGTTGTTCACGGGAGCGCCCTTGGGCCTGAGGACCGATATGTCGGTTCCGACCCCCCCGCCGAAGGAATAGGTTCTCGCGGCTTCCTTGCACCACTCGAATATTCCCTCTATGGAGTCTTCCTTTATGGGCATGTAGTAGCAGTTGAGAAGCGTCGCCCTTCTTTTCTGCCCGGCGCCGAAGAGAATTCTTCCGCCGGGGATGAACTTGAAGTTGGAGAGAAGCCAGTAGAAGTTCTCTTCCCACTCCTTTCTCAGGTCCTTTTTCTGTTCCGGGGAGGCGATTTCCTTGGCCACCCTGCGCCACATCTGGGAGGGGAGCTTTTCCGTTATGTTCCCATCGGAGTCGCGGAGGGCGTATTTCTCGTAGAAGACCCTGGCCCGCAGGTCGTCCCCGCCGAAGGCTTTCACGGTTTCCATGGGGATGTCCATCGAGTCGCTCGGAGGAGTCGCGTGTTTTTGCGGAGTTTCCTGTTCAAGCAGCTGTTCCGTCTCGCCCGCCGTCGTTCCGTTTCCGTTGGTGGTAAGTTCCTGAAGGTTTTTGTCCCCGGGCATTAATAATCCTCCTTTTCGATGGTTGCTTGAGCGTCCGGCACAGATTGTGCGTAGGGATTATTCAAGCACAATATCTGGTATGTTGTCAAGGTCTTTTTGTCAAGATTTTGTTAGGGCCGCCCGCGGTCATCTAAATCTCAATGAGATCAGGAAATTAGCGGAGGAGAAAATTTTCGATGCCCGGGCGGATAATTTTTTCGCGGTGGTGCGGGCGAAATCCGAAGGAAAAAAAGCGGTTTCCGCGGGAAGGAATTTCGGAACCGTACCGGCGAAACTGAAAGCGGCGGGGGCTCGTCCGGCCGGGTTCGGGAAAGCGGGGTCCCTTCCGCTTGGACGTGAAGGACTCCGTTTTTCAGTCTGAAGAAAACGGTCTCTTACTGATTTTCCTCCATGCCTTCGGACATCGTCTCTACATGTTTCACGAGCTCTTCCGAGAGCTGCAGGGCCGTGTTTCGCTCAAGCGGTTCATCTTGGGTGCTGCTCGTGTAGCGGAACTCGACGGCGTAAGGGGTATATTCAAGCAGACTCCGAAAGCGTGTCACTTCCGCGTCGCCGGTTTTTATCCTGTCCGACAGCAGCGTCAGGTCGTGAGATACGGGATACTGCTCGTTGAGCAGGCAAAGCCATGCCCTGAAACTTTTTTCCGCGGCCTGCTGTACATGGAAACCGAAAACCTCTTCGGGATAATCGGGCGTATCGACCGTGCTTCGCAGAGAAAAGATATTCGCTCCCGCGGAATCCAGAAGTACGCGGGCCAGTTTAAGATCTTTCATACAGCATCTCTTCCTCCCGAAGCCTCCCGCGCGTCGCCGCGGGCGCGCGAACCGAAAAGTATCGCCTTCTCGGGGTCCGCCTCGTTTACGATCATGCCCGCCATCTTCCGCATGAGTTCTTCCGCGACCCGTTTCATGTCGTCGCTCGGGAGACGTATTTTAACCTCGTTTCGGGCGGCGGTAAATTTCCGCGGGGCTTCCGAAGTGGTTCGCGCAAAGCGGGCGTTGTTTTTTCCGTCGCGGACTCCGTTCGGTTACAATTCGGAGTCGTGGAAAAACGGACTTCAACGGCAAAGGAGTCGGAAAGGATCTCCGAAGTCCTGCGTTTCTGGTTCGGGGACCTTCGGGAAAACGAACTGCCGTCCGAGGAGAAGCAGAAGACGTGGTGGATGAAATCGGAGGAATTCGACCGCCTCGTGGAGGAGAAGTTCGGAGATCTCATGACGCTCGCGGAGAGCGGAAGCCTCTCCTCCTGGCTCGAGACTCCTCTCGGAAACCTCGCATTCATAATAGTCGCGGACCAGTTTCCGAGAAACATCCACAGGGACAAGCCCGGCGCTTTCTCAAGGGATTCACTGGCCCTCCGCGCCTGTCGGGGCGGCATGGAAAAGGGGTTCGACAAGGGGCTCCATCCCATTCACAGGGTGTTTTTCTACCTGCCGCTCATGCACTCCGAGGATCCCGAAACGCAGCGCATGAGCGTGAAGACTTACTCCGAGCTTGAAAGGGAGTACGAGAGCGAGCCGCGGATCCGCGAGAGTCTCGCCTGCTCGACGGATTTCGCCGGGCGGCATTACGACATAATAAAGAGGTTCGGAAGGTATCCCCACAGAAACGCCGCGCTGGGGAGGGAGTCCACCCCCGAGGAAATCGGGTTTCTGAAGGAGCCCGGAAGCTCCTTCTAGCCCGCGCGTCTTCCTTTCCCTGTTGTTTAGGGTTCCTTGAGCGGGTATCTATTTAGCCCGGTCGGCGAAAGCGCGCCGGGAACGGTTCCCGCGCCGCGCCCGCCTCCGCGCGAAGGAGAATATCCGGTTGAATATAGGGGAAACGCTTGCCCGGACGTACCTGGGCAACACCGTCGAGACCTGGCTCTGGGCCCTGGGGGCGGCGATAGTTCTGGCCCTGGCGTTCAACTTCGTTCTGAAGAGGTTCGTAAGGACCTTCGCCCGCCTCGCCGAGAAGACCGAAACCGGTCTCGACGACCTGATCTCGGCTCTCGTCGGCAAAACCAGCATCGCGCTGATCGTGATCTTCTCGGTCTACGCCGCGACCTTCTTCCTCGACGTCACGGAGCAGGTCGAGGCGTTTCGAAAAACCGTGATAGTGATAGCCCTCCTCGTCCAGGTCGGTTTCTGGGCGAGCGGCTTCACCGACTACTACGTGGCGAGGAAGCTCGCGGAGATAGGGCCCGGAGGGGGCGCCTCGATAACCCACGTGAGGACCCTGGGATTTTTCGTGAAGTCGGTTGTCTGGGTGGCTCTCGCGGTCCTCGCGGCGGACAACCTGGGATTCGATCCGACCACCATGATAGCGGGTCTCGGAATCGGGGGGATCGCCGTCGCCCTCGCTATGCAGAACGTTCTGGGCGACCTCATAGCCTCGCTTTCGATCATTCTGGACAAGCCCTTCGAGGTCGGAGACTTCATAGTGATAGACGATCTCAGCGGGAACGTGGAGCGCATAGGACTCAAGACCACGCGTCTTCGAAGCCTTTCCGGAGAGCAGCTCGTGCTCTCGAACAACGACCTTCTCCAGAGCCGCGTGAAGAACTACAAGAGGATGAGCGACCGCAGGGTGCTCTTCACCCTGGGCGTCGTGTACGAGACCTCCTACGAGAAGCTGGTGGAAATACCGCGGATAGTGAGGGAGATAATATCGGGGGAGCCCAAGGCCCGCTTCGGCCGGGCGCACTTCAGCGGCTACGGGGATTTCGCTCTGAACTACGACATAGTCTACTTCGTGCTCACCCCGCTGTTTGATGATTACATGGACATACAGCAGAATATAAACCTCGAGATCTTCAGGAGGTTCGCCGAAGAGGGAATAGAGTTCGCCTACCCGACGCGGAAGGTTTTTTTCGAATCCGCGGGAGGGGAACCCCCCGAACCGGCGAGGGGAAGCTGAATTGACCGCCAGGGCATCCAAAGCGTGGGGAGGCCGTTTCGCCTCGGGGACGCGCGAAGTCGCGGAGAGGTTCTCCGAGTCGGTGAGCTTCGACAGGCGTCTCTACAGGGAGGACGTGAGGGGAAGCATCGCCCACGCGAAGATGCTGGGCGAGACCGGGATCATTTCGAAGAGGGATTCGGCGAAGATCGCAAAGGCGCTTCGGGAGATAGAAAGGGAGATCGACAGGGGCGAGTTTCCCTTCAGCGAGAAGTACGAGGACATACACCTCAACATCGAGAAAAGGCTCATAGAGAAAACCGGCGACGCGGGGGCGAGGGTGCACGCGGCTAGGAGCCGGAACGACCAGGTTCTCGCCGACACGAGGCTCTACCTCAAAAAGGAGATCGGGGAGATAGTCTCCCTGGTCGTGGAACTCGCCTCGGAGTTCGTCTCTTCGGCCGAGGGGAACATGGGAACCGTCCTTCCCCTCTACACGCACATGCAGAGGGCGCAGCCCGTGCTCCTCTCCCACCATCTTCTGGCCTACTACGAGATGCTGGTCCGCGACAGGGAGAGGTTTCTCGACTGCCTGCGGAGGGTGGACGCGAGTCCGCTCGGGTGCTGTGCCGGGGCCGGAACGTCCTTTCCGATAGACAGGAAGATGACGGCGTCGGAGCTCGGTTTCGGGTCGGTTTCCGCAAACAGCATAGACGCGGTGAGCGACAGGGACTTCTGCGCGGAGTTTCTTTTCTGCTGCTCGGTTCTCATGATGCATCTGAGCAGGCTTTCCGAGGAGCTCGTTCTGTGGAGCTCGAAGGAGTTCGACTTCGTGGACCTCGGGGACGGGTTCACCACGGGCTCGAGCATAATGCCCCAGAAACGGAATCCCGACATGTCGGAGCTCACCCGGGGAAAGACGGCCAGGGTCTACGGGAACCTCCAGGCGCTCCTCGTTCTGATGAAGGGACTTCCGCTTTCCTACAACAGGGACATGCAGGAAGACAAGGAGCCCCTTTTCGACGCGGCCGACACGGTGAAGATGTGTCTTCGGGTAAACGCCGAGATGCTCCGCGGCGCGAAGTTCAGGCGGGAGAACATGGAGGGGGCTCTCGAGGGAGGTTTCGTCACGGCGACCGACGTGGCGGACTACCTCGTCCGCAAGGGAGTGCCGTTTCGCCAGGCGCACGAAACCGTCGGCCGGATAGTCGCCCGCGCGGAGAAAAGCGGAAAGGAGCTCTGGGAGCTTACGCTGTCGGAGTTCCGCGGGTTCTCGAAGAAATTCGGAGAAGACGTCTTCGACGTGATAACCGTTTCGGGTTCGGTGGAGAGCAGGACCTCGGCCGGGGGCACGGCGACCGCCAACGTGAAGAAGGAGATTTCCCGGGCCAGGAGGTTTCTCAAAAAATGCATGTAACCATCCCCGGCGTCCTCCCCTTCTGACCCGTCATGGATTTTGACCTCAGGGGACTTTACGTGATCACGGACGAGAAGCTGATTCCGCGCGGCCGGTTTCTCGAGACCGTGGAAAAAGCCCTTGCGGGCGGGGCGGACATCGTTCAGCTCAGGGACAAAACCTCGCCGCGCGCCGAAGTCGTCGTTCTGGGCAGGGAACTTCTGGGGGTTACGAAAAGATACGGTGTGCCGCTCATAATAAACGACTCCCCCGACCTGATGATGGAGATTGGGGCCGACGGGGTGCACTTGGGCGAAGACGACCCGAACGTGATACCCACAAGGAAGAAGCTCGGCAACGGCGCGATCATCGGGGTTTCCTGCTACGGTTCGGTTCCGAGGGGAATTAACGCCGAGAGAATGGGAGCCGATTACGTGGTCTTCGGAACGCCTTGGTCTACTCCCACGAAACCGGGCAGGATTCCCACGGCTTTCGAGACTCTCGTGGAGGCCAAAACGGCTATCACGGGAATTCCAATATTCGCCATCGGGGGGATATTCGCTCATAACGCGGCAGAGGTTCTCGCGACCGGAGTGGACGGAGTCGCGGTCATAACCGGCGTGTTCGGCGCGGAAGACCCTGAGGAAGCTTCAAAGGGAATCTGTTCCGTACTTTGATGATGAGACAATTAGCCGATTGATATACTCTAGAGTGTAACAGTGTGCGGTTGTTTGATAAAGCCGGGCAACTTCAGAACTGGGAATGATTAGGGATTATAATTTCATTTGGCGAAGGTACTGTTGCCTTGTCCAATATGTGTTTTTGTTGGTGACCGTATGACCCCGGAAGAATTCATTAACAAGTGGAGTCGCTCGGAACTCAAAGAGAGGTCGGGTGCGCAGGAACACTTTATTGACCTATGTCGTTTACTGGGCGAACCGACTCCAGCCGAGGCTGATCCCAAAGGAGATTACTACTGCTTTGAACGTGGCGCAAACAAAGACACCGGTCAAAACGGATGGGCAGATGTCTGGAAGCGTCACCATTTCGCTTGGGAATACAAAGGCAGACACTCGAATTTGGATAAAGCTTTTAACCAGTTGCGTCAGTATACGTTGGCTCTTGAAAGTCCACCTCTTCTGATAGTTTCGGATATGGAACGGTTCCGTATCCACACTAATTGGACAAACAGTGTGAGCAAGGTTTACGAATTTCAGCTTGACGATTTCAGAAATGCTAGCACACTCGAAAAATTCAAATGGGCATTTTCCGACCCTGATAGACTTCGGCCCGGCGAAAGTCGACAGGTTCTTACGGAGCAGGCGGCTGAAACCTTTGCTCCGCTTGCTCAGTCATTGAGGCAAAGAGGCCACAACCCACAGGAAGTGGCCCATTTTATCAATCGTCTGATCTTCTGCATGTTTTCAGAGGATGTGGGACTTCTGCCCAACGATATGTTTACGCGGATGCTGAAGCAAGCATACAGTCAACCTGAAGAATTTTTTGACCTTGCTTGCAAATTGTTTGAAGCGATGTCTAGCGGGGGCCGTATCGGATTTGAGAAAGTGGTTTGGTTCAACGGCAGATTGTTTGATGACGATACGGCTTTGCCGCTGAAAAAATCGGATATTGAAATCGTACTTGAAGCAGCAGCACTTGATTGGGCGGAGATTGATCCTTCTATCTTTGGGACGCTGTTTGAACGGGGGCTTGATCCCGATAAGCGGTCGCAACTGGGTGCGCACTACACGGACCGAGACAAAATCATGCGGATTATTGAACCAATAATAATTCGTCCTTGGCTTGATGAATGGAAAACCAAGAAGCTAGAAATAGCGCGCCAACTGGAAAAGGTTGAGGTGGCTAAGTCGAGGTCAGCTAAAACGCAACATTATAGAAAAGCCGAGCGATTGCTGGGAACATTTCTGAAGCGATTGCGGGAATTTACAGTACTTGATCCAGCCTGTGGCTCGGGGAATTTTCTATACCTTGCCCTACATACGCTCAAGGATTTGGAACATCAGATACAAACAGAGGCTGGAGAACTTGGATTGGAGAGACAATTTCCCGCTGTCGGTCCAGCTAATCTCAAAGGTATTGAAAAGAACACATATGCGGCCGAGCTGGCACGTATTTCAATCTGGATAGGAAATATACAGTGGATGCGACGCAATGGATTTGCTGAAGTGGACCCCAGCAATTGGGAGGAACCAATTCTCGAACCGCTTGATAACATAGAATGTCGCGACGCAATCCTAGCGGACGGTAAGGAGTCTGAATGGCCTCAAGCTGATGTGGTAATAGGGAATCCTCCATTTCTCGGATATTCACTAATGCGAAAAACCCTTGGAGACGATTATGCCAACATTATGAGGAATATCTATAAGGGTTTCGTACCTGCTTTTGCAGACCTTGTTTGCTACTGGTTTTACAAAGCTGGCAAACTTTTGGCCGAAGGCAAAATTTCTCGCGCTGGTCTAGTTGCCACAAGTTCAATTGAAGGTGGCTTAAACCGCACCGTGCTTGACCGAATCGTCAATCATGATGAGATCTTTAATGCTTGGTCAAAAGAACCTTGGGTAATTGATGGAGCAGCCGTATCAGTGTCTCTTATATGTTTTGCTTCTAAGAACTCGGGGTTGTCTACACATCTGAACGGAACCAATGTATCTCGGATTAATGCTGACCTCACGGCCGGTTTCGTTGATCTCACAAAAGCGAAAAAATTACAGGAAAACCAGCAAACAGCATTTATCGGCGGCTACAAAAAAGGCGGATTTGACATCTCCGGCGATTTGGCAAGAAAATGGCTTTGTCTGCCGAAGAATCCTAACAATCGTTATAATGCAGATGTTCTCAGACCATGGACCAATGGAAAAGATATTACCAGTCGTTCCTCTGATAAGTGGGTCATTAATTTTGGTTCATCTATGAGTGAAGCTGATGCAGCCATATACGAAGCTCCATTCTCCTATGTCTCCGAACATGTAAAATCTGTGAGGATTGACAACAAACGTGCTGATTTACGTGATCAATGGTGGTTACATGACCGCTCGGGAAAAACCATGTTTAAAAGGGTAGGAGAATTATCTCGTTACATTGCCACCCCGCGCGTAGCTAAACACCGATTGTTTGTCTGGTGCGATGCAGTGGTCTATCCCGATAGTGCAATAGTCGTGATTGCTCGCGACGATGACACTACTTTTGGTATATTGCACAGCCGGTTTCACGAACAATGGTCGCTCATGCTTGGTACTAGTCTCGAAGACCGTCCACGCTATACTCCAACTACTACCTTCCAAACATTTCCGTTTCCCAATGGATTGACTCCAAACATTCCTGCTGATGAATATGCGGATAATCCACTATCTAGTGTCTGCCAGAAAACCCCCTTTTTTTGGAAGTTTACCGAGAATATTCTGGGAGTTCCAGCGTAGTATTTGAGGACGATTCGGGTACAAGCGGACAGTTTCAGACTGTTTTCCGAGATCGTATTACGTTCTGGTGAAAAAGCGGGGTTTTCAGACACAACTCTCCCCGAACCGACAAAATTACAACTGCCGAATTGCGGGATATGGAGTGCGGAGGTTACGCAGCTCGTTGAAACCGTCGTCGCCGCCGAAGCTTCTTTCGCTCCCGCCGTTGCAGCAGCGCTCCGACCCTGTGCAGGTTGTAGGCAGTCACAGCCATGGCCACAGCCCGCTCAAAACCCTCTTCGCCACGCAGGCGCACACGCCCCAGACCCTTGTGCTCAAGATTGTTGATCGCCGATTCCACCGCGGGATGTCGCCTGCGGGCGGACACAAACTCCTCCTCGCTCTCCCGCATGCGTTCGGCGCCGTTCAACTTACCCTTCTTGGGCAATGCGTTTATCTCCAAAAGTCCGTCGAGAGCCTCGCGGTTGGCGGAACTGTAAAAGCCCCTGTCGAAGCTGCACCCCTTCAAATCCGGGTACATCTCCTTGCACCCCTCGACCACAGGCACTGCGACATCCACGTCGTTTTCCTTCCACATGACCCTGTGATCAAGAATGAACTGATGCTGGTCTTCAAGCACGCACACCGGAACGCCAAGCTCAACCACGCCCCCCGCCTTGCCCTTGTTGTTCCAACGCGTGTGAGGCTCGAACACCGAAAACACCTTCTCATTCTGCGCTATGACTTCTCCCTTGAGAACCCGTCGTTCTATCTGGTCCGCAAGCAGCCGCGCATACCCGATGAAGCGCCTGATGCAGTCAATCCCCTGAACGTTCCCCAGCACCGCCAACATCACAACCGATTCTTCTGCCCGCGCGACAAGCCTGCGAGCGTAATCAATGTACTCCTCCACGGCCCTCGCCCGCCGCCTCCATCTAGCCGAAGTGGAAACCCGATTGAACAAACGCCTGGCTTTCCTGGTAAGATGCGCATGCTGACGCCATCCCTCCACTCCACACTCCGCGCACTCCCTGCTCGTATGCCTGATCAGACAACGCAGCGAATCCCAAAGAAGATTCAAGTCCGTGGGATAGTGAACATCGGTCTCCACAACAAACGAATCACATCGCCCGAGCAATGTTTCTCCAGGCTTTTTTTTTACCAGACCGTGACCGACCTCCACCACAAGACGACTCACTTCCCGCAAAAGCTCCGGAGTAATCAAACCGATGTTGTCCATTATGCTCTGGAGATTGTAACGGTAATCGTCAAAAGCTCCGTGCCCCAACATCTTGCGCAGCGTCGAATGCTCGTTGGCAAGATCGTGCACCTGATCGAAATCACGCCTCAACCCCTGATACAAAAGAGCGAAAAGCAACATTCTCCACATCTCCATGCCCGGACGACCGACCGTGCGGTCTGTGTTTGGACAAACGTGCTTGTCGAGAAGCTCAAACAGCTCCCCGCGCGTGCGCTCGTTGACGTAAACCGCCTGCATGGCCATCAGAATGGCAGGAATGTCGTCTCGGGACTTGGGGTCGAAGGAAATCTTCTCTATGGAAACTTCGCCAAGCCAAAGATCCGAGTGCTTGACCTCTCTCATGGTATGTTCTCCTCCCGAAGATTCGCCCAAATCGCTTGATTCGGGCCTGTTTTGCCCTGTATTATACTGCACAGAGAGAATCTTCGCTACAAAAAAACACCAATTATTTAATTGATATCAATATATTAGACGGTTCTCTGGCAAACACTATCTATAGCTATCGCGGATGCTACGCGACGGCTCGTAGAGCTCCGCAACTGCTGGCTGAATCCTCAGGAATGGGTGAAATGGGTGGATGAACCTGTGCCGGGTTATCCCAAGCGCCCGGTTCCTCGCGACGAAGCTTCGGCGGAGAAACTCAAGAAACGAACCCTCACCGGTCTTTACAACTCTCGTCCTCAATGGCTTGCTGATGCGCATGCAAATCTTGATACCGCTGTTGCGAATGCTTATGGCTGGCCTGCGGATATATCTGACGACGACATGTTGCACAGGTTGCTGGAATTGAATCTGGCGAGCACCAAGCAACAATAGATATTGTCCGTAGTTTGGGTTTCCCTGATCACGATATTGTGTACTCTTCTCCGGCTCACGAAAAGAAACGCCGCACAGCAAATTTGGGAGTTACATACAATCTTAAAGGCGGAGAGTATTTGCCATGGGAGACTTATTGGATATTGATATGACACTTACTGCCGAGAATTGCGACCAAATATTTTCGGAACTTCTGTACAAGTATTTGAGAGGAGAAAGAGACACAAACGGTCAAGATGTTTTGAACTCACAAGGCAGCGATTACTCCGACGAGGCAACGCTGGACATCGAGAATGCTGTTGACACTCTTGCCGAAGGGCTGAAACCGCCGGCAGGACTTTTTTCCGCAGCTGGCAGAGAAACTTGGCGGGCAAGTCTCCGTCCGACCCTTTCGGACAGACTCGGTCGGTTTGATCCGCTGGGAACTGGTAGCGTGCCGTATTTTCTGGGTGCCAAAGCGGTCAAAAACGCCGTGCTGTCAGTAATTGCGGAAGCCTTGGAAGCCGGACATGATTGATGCTGTGTGTGGTCCGGACTTACCGGGTTTTAGAGAGTTACTCGCATGATGACCGAAGTGAAAACGCTCTTGGATCAACACTGGGAGTGGCTGCGAAGCAAAACGACGCTTCGCGAGACCGACGAATGTGTAGAGATCACGACGCCTTACTTGGGTCGTCACAACGATTGTCTCCAGATTTACGTTAAGGGTTGCGACGGAGGATTCGTTCTTTCGGACGACGGTTACGTTCTGCAAGACCTTGAGCTTTCCGGTTGCAGGATCGATAATTCCAAGAGCCAGGTCTTGCTCGAAAAGACTTTGAACGGTTTCGGAGTGCGGAACAACGACAAAACGCTTCAAGTCCATGCTTCTTCCGACGATTTCGCTCTTAAAAAACACAACCTTTTGCAGGCCATGCTTGCCGTCAGCAATCTTCTGTTTCTTTCAGAAGATTGACGCACAGAGGGGGCAATACTCCGGACTCGTTAAGGTTTTGACGATATCACCAAATGGTTGGATGCTCTTCCCTCTTCGGCCAGCTTAAGATACGTGTCGAAATACTCGATGTGATGCCGCGTGTTTTCCTCTCCCTGTTCTTCGGCTATCGCCGCCGCGTGCTTCCTGTAGGCGTTTCCCCATCTTTTGACCTGAACCCGAAAGTCGGCGACGTATTCCGTTATTTCCTCGATTCGGAACCCCGCCGACTCGAGCTTTTCCCTGTAGCTTGAAAGCGAATCGTAATACTGGGGAATCAGGTACCCTCTCGCCATTCTGGCTTTCGTCTCCTCGTCGTCCGCAAGCTCGAAGGTGCCGCTCAGAAACGCCCACGTTCCCGCAGGCTTCAGCACCCTTCGGACTTCCCGGAAAAGCGCGGTCTTGTCCTCGAACACGTTCATCACGTTGAGACTTATGGCCAGGTCGAAGGTGTTTTCAGAAAACGGCATCTCCATCGCGTCGCCCAGGTGAAACTCCGCGCTGTCTTCCAGCCCGGAATTTTTCGCGAGCTTTTTCGACACGTCCACTCCCACTTCGTTTATCTCTATCCCGCAAATCCCGCATCCCGACCTGTCCGCTATGTACACCGCGGGGCCGCCCGCTCCGCTTCCCACGTCGAGCGCCCGGGTCGTCTTGTCGATGCCGAGTCTCGCGATCAGCTCGTCGAGATAGCGGGGCGTTATGAACGACTGCTGTCCTATGTCGTTTTCCCTTCCCCAGATCGACTCTCTTATGAGCCTGTTTGCCGGGCTGTCCAGCCTGTGCAGTTCCGAGTAATCCACTCCTATCTGTTTTTCGGTCATTTTTCCGTGCCTCCGCCGCGGAGATTTCCGCTTCCGAATTCCGTCATTCCAAACTATATGGCCTGAGGCTCGTTGTCGCAACAAGCGATTTTCAAAGCGGCGGAACGCGGAACGGTTTTGTCCGAAAAATTGACGTTCGGTATTGTTTTTTCACAAAACAGCGTCTATGTTATGATTTTTTCCGATTAATTATCGTTTTTGACGGATTCGGGAGATTTTTGCACAATAAATGCCGTAAAACAGCGGTTTCGCGATGAACATGGACGACAATAATCGTTTCCCGGGACCCGTAAACGTTTTTCTGGACCGCCGTCTTCCGGTAAAAGCCGTTCCCGCCGGTTACGCGGCCCTCGCGGGCGCCTACGACCTCAGGGCGCCGCTGCCCCGAACGCTGAGCGCCGCGGGCGAGCGCCGCGGGACTCTTGAAGAAGACGGCTGGCGAATCCACTCCTCGCTCCGCACCCCGGCGGCGACTCTTGAAGGCCATCTCACGTTCGCTCTCAAACACGAAGGTCTCGATCTCGCTCTTCTGAAGCGCCTGTTTCTCGCCGCGGGACCGTCGCCCGTCGAGCGCATGGTCAGGTCGAAGCCCACGGGAGGTTACGCCCGGCGCGCATGGTTTCTCTACGAATGGCTGACCGGCAAGAGACTTTCCCTGCCGAACGCGACGGCGGGGACTTACGTGGAAGTCGTCAATCCCGCTCTCCAGTACGCGGTCCCCGGCAGGACCTCTTCTCGCCATCGCGTTCGCGACAACCTGCCCGGCACGCCCGATTTCTGCCCGCTGGTTTTCCGCACGGAGAAACTCGAACGCTTGACGGCGCTTGACTTGAAGACTCTCGCCCGGGAAACCGCGGCCGCCGTTCCGCGCGACCTGCTGGTCCGCACCGCCGCCTTTCTTCTGCTTCAGGACTCGAGGTCGAGCTTTATCATCGAGGGAGAAAGGCCGCCCCAGAACCGCATACAGAGATGGGGAGCGGCCATAGGAGAAGCCGGGCGGCGGCCCGTCGATCTCGAGGAACTGGTTCGTCTCCAGCGCATCATAATAGGAGACGCGCGCTTCGTGCGCGCGGGGCTTCGCGCGGAAGGCGGTTTCGTGGGCGAGAGGGACCGCCGCACGCAAATGCCGATTCCGGTCCACGTGAGCGCTCCGCACGGCGACCTCGGCGCGCTGGTCGGCGGAATGGCGGACTTCGCGGACGGCTCGGCGCGGGAGCTCGACCCTGTGCTTGCGGCCTCCGTCCTCGCGTTCGGGTTCGTCTACGTTCACCCTTTCGAGGACGGAAACGGCAGGCTGCATCGCTACCTGATTCATCACGTTCTTGCGCAAAGCGGTTTCAATCCTCCGGGAGCGTTCTTTCCCGTCTCCGCGGCCATTCTCGAACGGATCGAGGACTACCGCGCGGCCCTGGAGGACTATTCGCGCCGTCTGCTTCCGTGCGTGGACTGGGAGGCGACCGAGAGAGGCAACGTCAGGGTGATGAACGATACGGCGGATTTTTACCGCTTCTTCGACGCGACGGCGCAGACGGAATTTCTTTACGAATGCGTACGGCAGACGATCGAGCGGGACATGCCTATGGAGGCCGAGTTCCTTCGCCGCTACGACGCGTTCAGGGCGGATCTCAATTTCGTCGTCGATATGCCGGACCGCCTGTCCGACCTTCTGTTCCGCTGTCTCCGACAAAACGACGGCAGGCTCCCGAGACGCCGTCGCGAAAAGGAGTTCTCCGCGCTGACCGACGCCGAGGTTGCGAGAATCGAGGAGATATTCGAGGAAAGCTTCTCGGGTTTCGACTACGCCTGACGACCCGCCGCCGCGGTCGGTCAGTCGTCGAAACTGAAAACGGTTCCCTTCCTTCTCCCCGACACTCTCTCCGAAAGAGCGTGCGAAACGACGGGAAGGGCTATGGTGGCGTCGCAGTAGCACTGGACGAGGTTCCCCTCGGGATTTTCCTTTCCCCAGGAAACGGCTTCCTCGAAGGTGCATCCCGAAAGTCCTCCCCACTGGGGCGAGTCGGTCGTGATCTGAACGGCGTACCTGTGCGGGTAGTAGGTCTCCTGCTCTCCGGTGCCCTTCCGGTTTTTTCCCGCCTTCCTTCCGGGAACCTTCCTGTCTTCGTAGAGAAGGTCGCCCGTCACGGCGAACAGCTGTATGAAGTCCTTCGGCACCCCTCCTCCTATGTACACGACTCCCGTGTCCGTCACGGTTTCCCCCATGCGCATGAACTCGACGTAATCCTTCATCGCGTCTATGGCGAGATGAAAGCCCCTGCTTCTGGCCACGAGCGCGGCGTCTCCGTAGGGGCTGTCGGCGATGGCGGGGCAGAACACGGGAACGCCGTTTCTCGCCGCCGCGGCCACTATGCAGTCTATGTTCTTCCTGTCGAGCCACCGCCCGCATTTTTCCAGAAACTCCCTGGAGGAATAGTTTCGCGACTCGTCGAGCGTCACGATGAAGTCGGCGAGAAGCTCTGTCATCTCGAGGTAGTCGGGCTCGGTTCCGTACACGTCGTAGTAGCGGTTTATCCCCTCGGCGAAGAGCTTCGAGTCGTCCTCGTTCCTGTCTCCCTGCCAGTAGGAGAGCCCCATGGCCTCCACTATGTCCTCGGAGATGTTGGCTCCGGTGGGAACGAGGACGTCGACATACCTGTTCTCCAGAAGCCAGTTCACTATCTTCCACTGCCCGGTCGTGGAGAGCGAACCCGCGTAGCCGAAAAAGATCGCGAGGTCTTCCGCCCTTATCATCTTTTCGAAAACGTCGGCCGCCCTGGCGAGACTTTTTCCCTGAAATCCCGTCTTCGCCATTTCCCCGAGAAGCTCCGAGACGGACTTTCCCGGCGAGACCTCTATCGCCCTCACTTTTTCCCTGAGAAAACCGGAGTCGTCTTTCACTTCCGCGCGCTCCTCCCTACACCCTTATGTCCACGAGCCTCCCGGGCACGTAGACGAAGTTCCTTATTTCCCGCCCCGCTATGTACTCCGCCACCCTGGCGTCGGAGAGGGCGGCCTCCCTGACCGTTTCCGCGTCCGCGGCGGCGGCGACCGATATCTGGTTTCTCACCCGCGAGTTCACCCTGACGGGAACGGTTATCTCGTCGCTTCGAAGCACATCCTCTTCCCACCCGATCCATTCCTTTTCGACCAGGCTGCCGCTTTCTCCCAGGGATTCCCAAAGCTCCTCGGCGAAGTGGGGAGCCATCGGGTAGAGGAGCCTCGCGACGGCCGAAAGACTCCTCGAGACCGTCTCCCGGGAGGCGTTTTCGGTGGCGGCCGTCTCGTTGAAAAGTTCCATCACGGCCGAAATCGCCGTGTTGAACTTAAACGACTCTATGTCTTCGGTGACCTTCTTCGCGGTCCGGTTGATCGCTTTTTCGAGCTTCGCCGATTCCTCCTTGGAAAAACCGCCCCGCGCCTTTTCCCCGCCCGGGACGAACCCGGCCGCGAAGCGCCACACCCTGCCCAGGAACCGGAACATTCCCTTCACTCCCCTCTCGCTCCACTCGAGATCCTTTTCCACGGGAGCGGCGAACAGCATGAACATCCTCACGGTGTCGGCCCCGTAGCGGCGTATCATGTCGTCGGGATCCACCGTGTTTCCGAGGGACTTGGACATCTTGGCGCCGTCTTTCACCACCATTCCCTGGGTGAGAAGGTTGGTGAACGGTTCGTCCAGTTTCAGGGCGCCCGCGTCGCGAAGCGCCTTGGTGAAGAACCTCGAGTACAGGAGGTGGAGTATGGCGTGTTCCACTCCCCCTATGTACTGGTCCACGGGGAGCCAGTAGGCGACGCTCTTTTCGTCGAACATCCCTTCCCCGAACCCCGGAGACGCGTACCGGAGAAAGTACCAGGAAGACTCGACGAACGTGTCCATGGTGTCGGTTTCCCGCCGCGCCGGCTCCCCGCACCCGGGACACTCCGCGCGGACGAAGCTCTCGATTCCCGAGAGGGAGGGAATGCGGTCTCCCTCGATTTTCACGTCCAGGGGAAGTTCCACGGGGAGGTCCTTTTCGGGAACGGCGACTTCCCCGCACCTCTCGCAGTGGATTATCGGGATCGGGGCTCCCCAGTAGCGCTGCCTCGATATTCCCCAGTCCCGAAGGCGGTAGTTCGTCCTGGTTCCTCCCGCCCCCCGCTCCTCTAGAAGCTCCGCTATCTTCCCGAAAGCATCTTGGGAACTCATCCCCGAAAGTTCGCCCGAGTCTCCGAGAGTCCCCTTCTCCGTAAACGCCCCTTCCCCGACGTCGAAGCGGCTCCCGTCGGCGGGGAATATCACCTGTTTTATGGACAGGCCGTATTTTTTCGCGAACTCCCAGTCCCTCCGGTCGTGGGCGGGGACGCTCATCACCGCGCCGGTTCCGTAGCTCATGAGCACGAAGTTCGCGGTCCAGACCGGAATCTTCTCTCCCGAGATCGGGTGAACCGCGTCCACGCCCAGCGGCACGCCGCTTTTCTCCATGGTCTCGATTTCGACTTCCGACACCGGCGTTTTCGAGCACCGGGCGATGAAATCCGCGACCTCGCGGCTTTTTTCCGCCGCCTTGCCGACCGCGGGATGCCCGGGGGCTAGGGCCAGGTAGGTCGCTCCCATGATGGTGTCGGGGCGCGTGGTGAAAATCCTGAAGGTTTCCTCCCCGCCGTCCGCGCGGAAGTCGGCTTCCACTCCCCGCGACTTTCCTATCCAGTTTCTCTGCATGGTCTTCACTGCCTCGGGCCAGCCCGCCATGCTTTCGAGCTCCGAGAGAAGCTCCTCGGAGTAGTCGCTCACCCGGAGAAACCACTGGGGGATTTCCTTTTTCTCCACGACCGCCCCCGAGCGCCATCCCCTGCCGTCGACCACCTGCTCGTTGGCGAGCACCGTCCGGTCCACGGGGTCCCAGTTCACCTGCGAGGTTTTCCTGTAGGCCAGTCCCTTTTCGTGGAGCTTCGTGAAAAACCACTGCTCCCAGCGGTAGTAATCGGCGTCGCAGGTCGCTATCTCCCTGCTCCAGTCGTAGCTGAACCCCAGGCGCGCGAGCTGTTTTTTCATCTGCTCTATGTTCGAGCGGGTCCAGTCGGCGGGGTGCGTCGAGTTCTGAATCGCCGCGTTTTCCGCCGGAAGACCGAACGCGTCCCAGCCTACGGGGTGGAGCACGTTGAAACCTCTCGACCTCTTGAACCTCGAGATCACGTCTCCGATCGTGTAGTTGCGGACGTGCCCCATGTGGATTCTCCCCGACGGGTAGGGGAACATCTCGAGGACGTAGTATTTTTTTCCGGGATTCTTTTCCGAAACCCGGTAGACGCGGCTCTCGTCCCAGAAATCCTGCCACTTTCTCTCGATCGCTTCGGGGTCGTATTCTCTTTTCATTTTTCTTTCCGGGAGAAGAGCGGCTCCCGGTCCGCGAAAACGCGGTTTATTCTAATTGAAAGCCCCGCCGCTTTCAAACCGTTTAGCCCCGCGGGAGTATTTGTGTTAGAATTGCTTCTCCGTGAACGCGGGTTACGACGAATTCGGCGAGACGGTGAGCGGACTCAGGAGCTATCTGCGGTTCTGCAGGGAGATGGGAATCGAGGAACTGCCCGCCTCTCGCCCGCGGAGAACGGTCATGGAGTCTTCGGGCGAAAAGCGGAACTTGGGCCTTCCGCTCGAAGCGCCGGGCGGCGACGCTTCCCCCGTCATGTCGCTTTCGCAGATAAGGGAGGAGCTCGGGGACTGCCGAAGGTGCAAGCTCTGCGAGGAAAGAAACAGCATAGTGTTCGGGGAGGGCAACCCCGACGCGAGGCTCGTGTTCGTGGGCGAGGGCCCGGGACGGGATGAGGATGCCCAGGGAAGGCCTTTCGTCGGAAGGGCGGGGCAGCTGCTCACCAGGATAATAAAGGCGATGAAGCTCGAGAGGGAGGACGTGTACATATGCAACGTGGTGAAGTGCCGCCCGCCCGGAAACAGAAATCCCGAACCGGACGAAGTGGCGAGCTGCGAGCCTTTTCTGGCAAAACAGATAAGAAGCATAAATCCCGAGGTCATAGTGTGCCTGGGAAGCGTGGCCACGGGGCTTTTGCTCAAGCTCAGGAACTTCAGGATGGGACAGCTTCGGGGAACCTTTCACAATTACGAGGACTCAAAGCTCATGGTTACCTACCATCCCGCGGCGCTTCTTCGCAATCCCGCTTTCAAAAAGCCCGTGTGGGAAGACATGAAGCTCGTCATGAAGGAACTCGGAATACCACTCGGCGGGTGATTAGCTCAGCGGATCAGAGCACAGGCCTCCGGAGCCTGGGGTCGGGGGTTCGAATCCCCCATCGCCCGCCATCTTGCCGAACTTCCGTCGCGAAAACCCGACCGATATGAAATCGAGCTTTATGTCGGTCGGCATTATATGTACCCGACCGGAACCAGGTCGATTTCCTTGCTGAGCGGAACCAGATTTTCGTGAAAGCATAAAACGCAGCCGTGTCCCACGGGAGTTTTGAGGTTGTCGAGAAAGTCGAAGCCTCCGAATCGCGACCCGTGTACGGAAGAGCTTTTTTTTATTTCGACCGGATGCACGTAGCCGTTTTCCTCGATCAGAAGGTCCACTTCGCGTTTCTCCCTGTCGGCGTAACGGTAGATGCGGGGGGATGTGCCGTTGTGAATGTACGACTTGATGATTTCGGATACCGCGTAGGTTTCCAGCATGGGTCCCGCCATTGCGCCTTTTTCGAGAACTTCGGGATTGACCCAGCCTGTGAGATAACAGCACAGGCCGGTATCCATGAAATAGAATTTCGGCGTCTTCAGAAGCCGCTTCGCCGCGTTTCCGGAATAAGGATGTATCATTCTTACAAGCCCCGTGGCCTGCAGTACGTTGAACCATGATTTTACGGTCGGTTCGCTTACCCCCACGTCGCCTGAAATTTCACGGTAATTCAGCATCCGGCCGGTCCGCGCCGCGGCGGCCTGTATGAATTTGTGAAAAGCCATCGGATTGTCGATTTCAAGGTAGTCGCGGGCGTCGCGCTCAATATAGGTTGAGACGTAGGATTGATAGAACCGCTCCCAGTTTTCGCTCTGGTCGAGAACGACGTAAGGATACGAACCTCTCCATATCTTTCTGAAGATTTCTTCTGTGCCGAGAGGTTCGGCGATTTTTTTACGTTCGTTCAGGACTTCGGTTTTCGGAATGAAAGGCGGCGTTTGCGGTCGTCCTTGTTCCTCGGCGAGAGAGATACCCTGAAGGTCGAGTATGGCGATCCTGCCGGCCAGGGATTCGGAGACGTTTTTCATCATGGAGAATTGCTGCGAGCCGGTCAGCCAGAACAGGCCGTTCGCGTTCGCTCTGTCAACCTTTACCTTGATGTGGGGAAACAGTTCGGGAGCGTATTGCACCTCGTCGATCAGGACGGGGAGTTTCAGCCGGTTGATAAATCCCGCGGGGTCCCGTTTCGCTGAAAACCGCAGGTCGGTTTCGTCCAGGGAGACGTACGAACGTTCCTCTTCCCGAAGTCTGTCGAGCAGAGTCGTCTTTCCGACCTGTCTGGGTCCCGTAAGCAGAAGGGTTTTGAAAGCCCTGCTGGTTTTTGTAATGGTACCGCTGATCGTGCGCTCGATATACACAAAAATCTCCACTAATGCAAAGTCTGACTTTATATTGGTGGAAAACGTGCGGATGTCAAGGTGACGCGCTCCGGGGAATGTGCGGACGTTACTTTTTTAGCACCGTGTACATTGTCTTCTCGTCGGTCCACTCGACTCTGGAGAGGTTTCGGTGGGATTCGCCGACGCTTTTGCGGAATTCCGCCAGGCATCTTTCGAACTCCCCGCTCTCGTAGAGATAGAAGGTCGAGTAGTGCTTGCTCCTCGCCCTGTCGACGAGTTCTTCGAGGGAGTTTTTCCTGTCGAACTTGAAGATCTTCGTCTCCGCCAGTTCGAGACCCGGCGTTTTCTCTATCTCCAGAGGCAGTCCCTTCGTCTTGTAGAGCTCCGATTCCTTCTCGCTGAAAAGCGGGAAGTTCTTTCCCCACACGGTTTTCATCCTCTGGGCCTTGGTTCTGGTGTAGATGAAGAGAAACGACCCTTTCTTCAGCACCCTCGCGCACTCTCGAAGGAACTTCGGGGTGTTGAAAAAATGTATGGCGTTGAAGCAGAACACGGCGTCGAGAGCCTTGTCCTTCACGGGAAGCTCCTGGGCCATGGCTATCTTGGTGGCGTAGTTCGATATGCCGTTTTCGTTCAGGTACTCCTCCAGGCTCTCCAGCATGAACTCGTTTGTGTCGTAGCAGTAGAGGAAAAGGTCGTCCTTTCCCAGGTATTCGAAAAAAAGCCTCGCGTACCTCCCCGCCCCCGCTCCCACGTCCGCGGCCTTCGTCTCCCCGGTCCTGCTGCCTATCATCTCCTTCACGTAGATGACGGGCTCGGAGTCCGTGTTGCGAAGCGACCTGTACACGCTGGCCACGTGCGCGTAGTGGTCCTGGGTTTTCTTTATGAACTGCTGGGTTTTCATCGCAACCCTCCGGTGCGAGCCGAATATCGACTGCCTGTTGAACGACTAAAACTAAACCCCCGGGAAGGGGTTTTCAAGATATTTTCCTGAAATTCTCCGCAACTTCGCGAAACATGCCGGCCACCGTGTCGGGAAGGTCGGAGAGTCCGCACCACTTCCTCTTCCTGTCCCTCTCGTAGTCTCCCGTGTCTTCGAGCGCCCTGGCGGCGAAAAAAGAGTACACCACGTCCCTTTTTCCGCCCTCGAAACGCAATTCCTCGAGGGGCCGCTCTATTTCCACCACGTACCCGCTTTCCTCGAGACACTCCCTCGCGGCCGCCTCGGCCGGGGTCTCTCCCTCGTCGACCCCGCCCGCCGGAAAAACCCAGGAGTTCCCGAGCTTTCTGGAGCTTACCAGAAGAACCTCCGTTTCCCCCGCTTCGTTTTTCCTGTGGGCCACTATGCCCGCCTTTAGTGCCGGTTCGCGCATCCGGAAAAGAATGTTAGCCTAAAAATCCGATATTAACAGACGCGGAGGACGGTTTTTCCCGCTCCGGGCGAAATAGTTTCCGCCCCGCGGGCCCCTTCGTCCCGAAAAATGTATACTCTTCCTTCGGGAGGCGGAAAACGCGGAGGTTTCGATGGCAAACAGGCTCAAGAACGAAAAAAGTCCCTACCTTCTCCAGCACGCGGAGAACCCCGTCGAATGGTACCCGTGGGGGGAGGAGGCGTTCGAGAGAGCCAGAAGGGAGGACAGGCCGATATTCCTCTCGATAGGATACTCGACCTGCCACTGGTGCCACGTCATGGAGCGCGAATCCTTCGAGGACGCCGAAGTGGCCGGGCTCATGAACGAAGCTTTCGTTTCGGTGAAGGTGGACAGGGAGGAGCGCCCGGACATAGACAACGTCTACATGACCGTCTGCCACATGCTCTCGGGGGGAAACTGCGGGTGGCCTCTCAACGTGGTCATGACCCCGGGGGGAGAGCCGTTTTTCGCCGCGACCTACATACCGAGGGAGAACCGTTACGGAAGGGTCGGGATGATCGAGCTCGTTCCGAGAATACGCGGGCTGTGGGAAGAGAAAAGGGAGGAGGTCGCGAATTCCGCCCGCCAGATAACCGAGGCCGTGCGAAACGCGGGCGATTTCTCGGCGGGGGGCGGACCCGCCGTTTTCGACGAGGGGACCCTCGAGCGCGCCCACGGCTATTTTCTCTCCGCTTTCGACCCCGACGACGGAGGGTTCGGGAGGGCTCCCAAGTTTCCCACTCCGCACAATCTCATGTTCCTCATGAGACACCACGCGCGGACCGGAAACGCATCCTCCCTGAACATGGCGGAAAAAACCCTCGAGGCCATGGGAAGGGGAGGTCTTTGCGACCACGTGGGTTTCGGGTTTCACAGGTATTCCACCGATTCGGGCTGGCTCGTTCCCCACTTCGAGAAGATGCTCTACGACCAGGCGCTTCTGTCCATCGCCTACACCGAGGCATGGCAGCTTTCGAAAAATCCCTTCCACAGGCAAAAGGCCGGGGAGATACTCGAGTACCTGCTTCGGGACATGCGCTCCGCCGAGGGCGGTTTCCACTCCGCCGAAGACGCCGACAGCGAGGGGGAGGAAGGCAGGTTCTACCTGTGGACGACGGAGGAAGTGGAGAGGCTTCTCGGCCGCGGGGACGCGGAGCTTGTGTTCGACGTCTACAATCTTCGCGCCGGGGGGAATTTCCGCGACGAGGCCACGGGAGAGCGGACGGGAGCCAACATATTCCACATGGGGGAGAGACTCGAAGATGCGGCCGCGCGGCTCGAAATCCCCGCCGGGGAGCTCGGGGAAAAGCTCGAGAACGCGAGGGCCAGGCTTTTCGCCGCGAGGGAAAAGAGAATCCGTCCCCACAGGGACGACAAGATTCTCACCGACTGGAACGGGCTCGCCGTCGCGGCGCTTTGCAGGGCCGCGGCGGTTTTCGGAGAGAAAAGGTATTCCGAGGCGGCCCTCGACGCGATAGAGTTTCTCAGGGAAAACCTCTTCCGCGAAGGCAGGCTTCTTCACAGGTACAGGGAAGGCGAAGCCGCTATAGACGCGACTGTGGACGACTACGCCTTTTTCGTATGGGGGCTTTTGGAGTACTACGGGAGCGTCTTCGACGAGCGCTACCTGTCGCTCGCCGTTTCTCTCTGCCGAGAGCAGTTCGAGCGTTTCTGGGACGAGAGCTCCGCGGGATTTTTCTTCACGGCCTCCGACGGGGAGAAGCTCATAGCCAGGCGAAAGGAGATCTACGACGGGGCGGTTCCGTCGGGAAACGCCGTCTCCATGCTCAACGTTCTCAGAATCGCGAGGCTCACGGCCGACCCCGCCCTCGAGGACCGGGCGGCGCGTATGGCCGAGGCTTTTTCTCCCGCGATTTCCGAAAATCCCTTTTCCTTCTCCATGCACCTAAACGCCCTCGACTTCATGCTGGGACCTTCCGTCGAGATAGTGATCGCGGGGGAGAGAAACTCTCCCGAAACCGCGCGGTTCCTCGACGTTCTGGCGGGCGAGTACCTGCCGAACAAGGTGGTTATCGTGAAGGACGCGGAAAACGAGCGGGAGATCTCGGGAATCGCTCCCTGGACCGAGGGGCACGTTCCCGCGGACGGCAGGACCACGGCCTACGTGTGCGCCGGTTTCGAGTGCCGGCTTCCCACCGACGACCCCGTGCGGATGCTCGAGCTTGCGAGGGAGATCGTCGGGTCGGCCGAAAGTTCCTGACGGGAGGCCGTTTCGGGGCCGAAATTTTTTTCGCCCGAGTGTTGCATTTGCGAAAACTTGCCCTATAATCCTTGTAAAATTTTTTCAGGGGGGAGTTATGAACCGGAAAAGAAACACCGCCAAGGTCAGAGATCTCGTCGAGATGCTTCAGGATCCCGAAGGCTCGGGATACATAGGAAGCGACCGCGACGCCATGGAGCTTTACGAGCAGGAGCTTGAGGAAATGGACGATCTCTCCGAGAACTTCTACGACGGGGAGCTCGAAGTCGACTTCAACTGAGCTTCCGCGTTTCCGTTTTTCCTCATATGCACGAGAATCACCGATAAGGCGGCGGGCGTCACGCCCGAGACGCGGCTCGCCTGACCGACGGACCGCGGCCTTATCCTCGAGAGCTTCTGGACGATTTCGTTCGAAAGCCCGGGGATGCCCGCGTATTCAAATTCCTTCGGGATTCTTACGCTTTCGAACTTGCGGAACCTGCCGACCTCTTCGGTCTGCCTCTTTATGTACCCCTCGTACTTGACCTCCATCTCTATGCGCGCGGCGAGACGGGGGGATACGGCGGGATTCCCGCCGGGGCGGAGGCCCGCGAGCATCCCGTAGGTGAAGCCGGGTCTTCTCAGTATTTCCTTCAGGCTCTGGGGTTTTTTTATCCTCTGGGACCCGAGGTTTTCGAGAATCCCGTTCGTCTCGTCGGTCGGAAACACCTTTTCGCTCTCGATCCTCTCGAGTTCGGCGTCGAGCGCGGCTTTTTTCGCCCGAAACTCGGCCACGCTGTTCTCGTCCACAAGCCCCGCCTCGTGTCCGAGTTCGCGGAGCCGCGAGTCGGCGTTGTCCTCCCTGAGTATCAGCCTGTATTCCGCCCTCGATGTGAACATCCTGTAGGGCTCGTCCACCCCCCTGGTCACGAGGTCGTCTATGAGGATTCCGATGTACGCCTCGGAGCGGTCGAGCACGAAGGGAGCTTTCCCCTTGATCTTCCCCGCGGCGTTTATCCCCGCGACCAGCCCCTGGCTCGCGGCCTCCTCGTAACCCGTCGTTCCGTTCACCTGTCCGGCGAAGAATATGTTTTCCAGAAGCTTCGATTCGAGCGTGGGCGAAAGCTGGGTCGGGTCG
The DNA here is from genome assembly GCA_965243595.1 of Thermodesulfobacteriota bacterium. Lineage (GTDB taxonomy): Bacteria > Desulfobacterota_D > UBA1144 > Nemesobacterales > Nemesobacteraceae > Nemesobacter. The sequence continues at coordinate 146,362 of OZ251569.1, read as the reverse complement.
AGAAAATCGTACTCGACGGCGTAGCCCGGTCTCGTTATCTCGACGTTCTCGAGCCCCTCCATCGTTCTTGAAAACTCGTACTGCACCTCGACGGGAAGGCTGGTCGAGATTCCGTTGGGGTATATCTCGTAGGTGCCGCGCCCCTCGGGTTCGAGAAATATCTGGTGGCGTTCGCGGTCGGGGAACTTCACCACCTTGTCCTCTATGGAGGGACAGTACCTGGGGCCTATTCCCTTTATGAGACCTGAGTAGAGCGGGGACTTGTCCATGTTCTCGCTTATCACGCGGTGGGTTTTCTCGTTGGTGTAGGTTACGTGGCACGGCATCTGCTTCCGCTCTATCTTTCCCGCGGAGAAGGAAAACGGCACGGGGTCCGGGTCTCCGGGCTGCTCCTCGAGCTTCTCCCAGGCGATCGTCCTTCCGTCGAACCGGGGAGGGGTTCCGGTCTTCAGCCTGCCGACCCCGAAGCCAAGTTCCGAAAAGGAGTCCGATATGGCTCCCGCGGCGGCCTCTCCCGCCCGTCCCGAGGAAATCTTGGTAAGACCTATGTGTATGAGACCCCCGGGAAACGTGCCGGGAGTGACCACGACGGCGTCGGCGAAAAAGCTCTCCCCGAGGGCGGTTCTCACTCCGGCTACCTTCCCGCCGTCGAGCAGGAATCCCTCGACCATGGCCTGCTTTACGTCCATGTTCCTTTCGCTCTCGAGGGCGTTTTTCATGTAGGTCCTGTAGCTCTGGCGGTCGGCCTGTATCCTGGTCGCCTGAACGGCGGCTCCCTTTCGGGTGTTGAGTCTCCTGAACTGTATCGCCGCGGCGTCCGCCGCCTTTCCCATCTCGCCGCCGAGCGCGTCTATCTCCTTCACGAGGTGTCCCTTCCCCACTCCTCCTATGGAAGGGTTGCAGGACATGAGGCCGATTGTGTCTATGTTCGCGGTGAGAACCAGCGTCTTGCGGCCGATTCTGGCCGCGGCGAGAGCCGCCTCGCAGCCGGCGTGGCCGGCCCCGATCACTATCACCTCGTAACGTTTGGAGTTTCTAACGGACATTTGGCGACTCGCCTCGGGCGTGTTCTGACCGCCCATTATAACCGCGCAACGGGAGATGGAGAAAAGCGGTCGTCGGAAGAAGCGATTCACCTTCGGCAATGTGACGAGTCGGATTCAGCGCCGTCCGGCGACCTGAGTTTCCGTAATCTCCGGGAACGGAGACCGTATTCGCTTCATCCGGAAAGCTACGTATCGTCGGGAAGTCCTTTGTGCTTTCGCACGTTTATCGCTTTCCATTTCAGCAGAGGCTGATCCTGGATGCGTTTCCGCAGGGTTTCGTCGGAGGTGAGAACGGTCGAATCGATTTTTCCCTCGTCAAGCAGCAGATCCAGAAACGCTCTCTCGGAATCCGTGAAAGGCAACAGCAGGGAAAGACCTTCCCTGCACCGTTTCACAAGCTCCTCTCCGTATTCCTTCAGGGACATCCGTTCCTTTCTCGCGGAGAGGGCAAGAGTGGGAATCAGCAGTCCTGCCAGTTCCGTCTCATTGAAGCTCACGTCTTTAGTCGAGACGGTTCTCCAGTCTTTGCGGGACATTGCGCCGTAAACGACGAATGCCGTGCGGAGTCGATCGCGTTCAATGCGAGGCATTTTGAGAATATTGTAGCAGTCGAACATGTCCCTCGCCTTGTCGCGCGACAGCAACGCCGCCAGTTTGCCGGCTGCCAGTTCGTGCAGGTCTATAACGGGAATGCCGGCGGCATGGAATCTTCCGAGCGGATGGGAGTCCAAACGACGAATGTCCCATAACGGCTGTCTGAACATGAAATTGAAATCGACTTCGAGTGTGCTTGGTTGTTCCCTGAAATTCCGATATTTCAATCGCCATTTTCCGCCGGCGTGTTCCGCGGGAATCTTTTTCGGAACGAACCCTTCCTGCGAAAACACCTCTTGGACGGTCCGCTCGATCTGGACTCTGTCTTTCAGCATTTCCTCGCGGTCGAGCGCGCCTATGTAATTGAGATCGATGTCCACCGACAGTCTCGGGAAGTCAAGAACGAACATGTTCAGCGCCGTGCCGCCTTTCAGGACCCACTTTCCTTCGAGACGCTCGCATGAATTGAAAGCGTTTAGCAGGTTCAGAAGATGAAGCACTTTTTCGACGATCTCCGCATCGAAACCCGCGGTTCTGACTACGGGCATTATGTCAGACGAAGAAAACTTCACAGCACTTCTCCCCAAGACTTGTTCAGGATTTCAACCGGAACTATCAGATTCCAGTCCCTGACCAATTTACAGTCTCCGCGTTTTCTCGGTGCCATGTAGTGGGGTTTTTTCGGACGCATTGTCCTCAGCAAATTCAGCCAGGCGTCGCTGACCGGCAAGTTGCTCCTGTTTTGTTCCAGAAAAAATCCCACTTTTGCGGCGGTGGTGGCGTTTTCCAGCAGGAGGACGTATTCCATGACCCGGTTCAGGTCGAAAAAATCCACGTATTCGAGAGACCGCCATATCTCTTCCCAGTCTCCGACCAGGTCCGGCCGGTTCATCGCGTCGACCAAGGTTCTTTCAAGGTTGGCAACCCGAAACTCCACCCCGGAACGCCTTTGAGTGATTACCCCGAACATGTTCTTGCCTTTCGCCATGATGGAGCGAGGCACCGGAGCACGGGTGAAATTCCAGTGCTGAAACCTTAACGGGGGCGATTGAACTGCCGACGCGTACTGGTATCTCGTATATGCGGTATAGGATTTTCCGTGAAATTGCAAAGCCGTTTGGTACGCGAGCACCGCGTCGGGAGTCATCTTTGCGGCTACCAGATAAGGGTCAGCCGGAATCGCTTGGCCGTCCATCCAGACAACCGTCGCATACAATCCCCGACGCACGGGTATTATGCGCCCTTGCTTACAGTGGTAGGCAAGCAGGGACTTGCGGGTGTTGGGGTTGCCGGACCCTCCTCTTTCCAAGAGGAAGCGGTCCAGTTCGTCCACTGTGAAAACGGAACGCTCCAGAAAGAATTCGTTCAGCTTTGCGGGCTGCTTGTTTGGATAATCATTTAACATAGCAGCAATTATATTAATACTATTTTGAGTATATATCAAATCAAATGCGAAATATTTGATATAAGAAAGAAATAAGGTGTATGTATTTGCTACTTTTTCAAGTATATGTCAATTTTCTGAACAGTTGGCTAGATGAATATTTCTGGTGATATGTGAAACTGTCGGTCACAGTCATTATGTGTGTTGACCGGGACGTTTGCGATTGTTAGAATTCCACGAATCATGTCTTCTGAATTGCTGGAATTTATATCGTCGTTGAAGGACAGGCTGGGGGTAGGTTCTTTTTCAAATGAACAAACTGTTAGCATAAACATTATTCTGCCTGTTCTTAGACGTCTGGGCTGGGATATAGAAACTCCCGGATATGTTTGCCCCCAGTATTCTCTCGAGAATCTCAAAGTTGATTACGGCCTCAAGATTTCTCAAGGCAAGAGAAAAGACCTGCGATGCATAATCGAAGTCAAAGCCGAGAAAAATCTCGAGGGAAATGCAAACGCCAACCGCCAACTTTTTCAATACGCTTTTCTTGCGGGGGCCCCGCTCGCCGTTCTTACCGATGGAGGAAGGTGGAGGTTTTACCTTCCCATGGCAGCTGGAGATTTCGAGGAAAGACTTGTGAGAACTCTCGATGTTGAGAAGCATCAGCCCGAAAAGGTGGTTCAAGGGCTCGTCGACTATCTCTCTTTTGAGAATACGCGCTCGGGGAAAGCAAAGAAGAATGCAGAGCGCGACCACGAAGAGCGGATCAGAAGCATCGAGACCAATAAAAATATCTCGAAGGCGTGGGAAAACTTGTTAGACGAACCTTCCGACAGACTTGTCACTTTGCTGGTTGACGAAACCTCGCGTATTTCCTCGGGATATCCTCCGGTGAGAGCGGATGTTGAGGAGTTTATCAAATCATATCAGAATCAGGGCATTCACGAGATTCCTCCAGTTGTGAAGCAAGAAATAATTAGGCCGCCGAGAACCACTTCCAGAAAAAAAGAGACGGAAAAGAAATCTTCTTTTATTCTTTTTGGTGAAGAATATCTGGACGAGAAAGATGTGGCATCTGCGTTTATTGAAATCATAAAGGTTCTTGCAAGAAGAGATCAGAATTTTCTCGAACGTTTGGCTCCGGAAGTTTCAGGTACAAGAAGCAAGCGGTTGTCCCGGAATCTTGCGGAAATGTCAGACCATGACCGCAAAGCAGCCAGAAAAATTACTAACGGCTGGTGGTTAACGACGCATTCATCAACTGATGCCAAGAAGTCTATGTTGCGAAAAGCCTGTAAAATCGCAGGAATTCCTTTTGGGAAACGCGAGGGATTAAAACTTAATTTTTAAGAAACATCAAAAAAAACTCATTTGCGGGGAAAATCCAGAGATTGGGTTTTCGTTTTTTCCCGGTAGCTCCAAAGCTTCCAGACCGTTTTTTAGCTTTCCTCTCCCTTTGTTGAATTTACTGCCGCCGGTATTATTATTTATTCCGCGTAACGGGGAAACGGGTTTCTCCGTCCGCAAAAGCGTTTCGGAGGTATTCTGAAAGAATGAACACTCTCAAGAGTCTTTTCCTGCTGGCGCTTCTCTCCGCCGTTCTGGTGTGGGTGGGAGGCATGATAGGGGGCAGGTCGGGCGCCATGGTGGCGCTTATAATTGCAGGCGTAATGAATTTCGTAAGCTATTGGTGGAGCGACAAGATCGTCCTCAGGATGTACAAGGCGAGCGAAGTCGGAAGGGACAGCGCACCCGAGCTTTACTCCGACGTCGAGGAACTGGCCATGAACGCCGGGCTTCCGATGCCCAAGGTCTACATAATTCCCGAGCAGTCTCCCAACGCCTTTGCCACGGGGAGGGACCCGAATCACTCCGCCGTCGCCTTCACCGAGGGAATAATGCGCCTTCTCGACCGAAACGAGCTCAAGGGCGTGATAGCCCACGAGCTTGCCCACATAAAGAACAGGGACATACTGATCGGCTCCGTCGCGGCGACCATAGCGGGAGCCATAAGCTACATCGCCTACATGGCCCAGTTCGCGGCCATATTCGGGGGAGGAGACAACAGAAGGGGAGGAGGCATGATCGGTCTTCTGGCGATGGCCATAATAGCCCCGATGGCGGCCATGATAGTGAGAATGGCCATATCGAGAACGAGGGAGTTCGGAGCGGACAAGACGGGAGCCGAGATATGCCGGAATCCGCTTTACCTCGCTTCGGCGCTCCGAAAGCTCCACGCCGGAGCTTCCAGGGTGCCCTTTCGGGTAAGCGAGCAGGCGGCCGAGAGCACGGCGCACATGATGATAGTGAGTCCGATGATAGGCGGAGCCTTCGCGAAGCTTTTCAGCACCCATCCTCCGATGGAAGAGAGAGTCGCCCGACTGGAGAGAATGGTCGGCGCCGCGATATGACCCGGAGAGACTCTTTGCGGTCCGCCGTTTTCAGGCAACCTTGAGTTTTCGTTCCGGATTCAGAACGACCCGGGGCATTTCAATAACCTGCGGCGGTTGACCGTCCAGAAGGTGCTTGTTGAGTCGTAGCAGATCGGGAACCAGGATTTCGAGCTTTGTCAGCAGACCTTCAACCGTCGCGGCTTCGGCGACAAGCCCGGGGATGTCGTCGCTTCCGGCGACCCAGACCGAAGCTTCCGGGTCCCAGTCCGCGGTTACCGTGCAAGGAAAATCCCGCATGTCGAAACCTCCCTGATGACTGAAAAACGCATACGACATTGTATAATACCCCGACGGCATTTATCAAGACCGGACCGGATTTTCGGACGGAAGCCCGAACCGTCCTTGAAACCGTCCGCAAACGAAACGGAGACATCTTTTGGCAAAAGACCCCGCGGTAGCCAAAACCCGCCCCCTCATAGGCATAACCACCGACCTTGAGGACAAGTCCAACCTCATAGAGGCGGCTTACTCCAGGGCGGTCGAGTTCTACGGCGGCGCGCCGGTTCTCGTTCCCACCGTCGCCGACGCTTCCGGTTCGGGGTTTCTCTCCAGGATAATGTCCGCGATCGACGGGCTTCTGATACCGGGTTCTAGGGACATGGACCCGAAGTTCTACGGACAGGAGCCCCATCCGGCCATAAAGCCCATGAGCGCGCAGAGAACGGAAACGGAATTCGCCGTCCTTCGCCAGGCTCTCGAAAACGAAATCCCCGTTCTGGGGATATGCGGCGGCATGCAGTTCATAAACGTTTTCTACGGAGGGTCGCTGTCCCAGGACATAAAGGCCCTCCTGCCCGACGCGCTCGACCACGAGGGAGGAAGCGTGCACGGCGTCGAGGTCGTTTCGGACACCGTTCTGGACGGCATCGTGGAAGGGCGGAAGTTTGAAGTGAAAAGCTATCATCACCAGGCGGTGGGGAGGGTGGGCGGCGGTCTTCGGACAAGCGCCGCGGCCCCGGACGGAATAGTCGAGGGCCTCGAGTCCGAGGACGGATGCGTGATGGGCGTCCAGTGGCATCCCGAGCTCGAGGAAAACCCGGTTTCGCGGGCCATATTCACGCGGTTTCTCCGCGAGGCTTCTTAGGGTCGGGCCGATTTTCCGGCTTATCGGGTAGAATTCACCCCTGCACCACTACTCCGGCGGATGTCTTCCAAGTTGAAATTCATAAACATAACGGGCGCGAGAGAGCACAATCTCAAGAACGTGGACGCCAAGATACCGCGCCGAAGCCTTACCGTCGTCACGGGGGTGAGCGGCTCGGGAAAATCCTCGCTGGTGTTCGACATACTTTTCGCGGAGGCGCAGCGACGCTTCATGGAATCGCTTTCCTCCTACGCCAGGCAGTTCGTCGACAAGCTCGACAAGCCCGACGTGGACTTCGTGGAGGGACTCTCCCCCTCGGTGTCCGTCGACCAGAAGACCTTTCACAGAAATCCCCGCTCCACGGTCGGAACCATAACGGAGATATACGACTACATGCGCGTGCTTTTCTCCGTCGCCGGAAAGCCCACGTGCCACGAGTGCGGGGAGGAGATATCCTCCCAGACCCGCTCGGCCATGGTGGAGAGAGTAGTCAGGGAGGCGGGCCGCAGGCCCGTGTCGGTCTACTCCCCGGTGGTTCGGGGGAGAAAGGGCCTGTACAGAAAGGAGCTCGAGGAGATGAGAAGGGAAGGGTTCCTGCGGGTGAGAATCGACGGGGAGATGCGCGACCTGGACGAGGAGATAGAGCTTTCGAGAAACAGAAAGCACACCATCGAACTTCTGGTCGACAGGATGACCCTCGGCAGGGAGGGCTCGGAGAAAAGGCTCTCCGACGCCGTTGCTCTCGCGCTCAGAAGATCGGGCGGACTTCTCAGGTGCGAGGCGGGAGACGACGTGTCGCTCACCTTCAGCGAACATTTCTCCTGTCCGCGCTGCGACGTAAGCTACCCCGAGATATCCCCCAGGCTTTTTTCCTTCAACAGCCCCTACGGGGCGTGTGCGAACTGTCAGGGGCTGGGCTTCGAGACGTTCTTCGATCCGGAGCTCATGGTGGAGGACCCGGGCAGGTCGCTTCGCGCGGGAGCGATAAAGCCTTTCGAGAATTCGAAGTACCTCGCCCGCGCGCTCGAGGCTCTCTCCCGCCGCTACGGGTTCAGCCTCGACGTTCCGTTCTCCGGGCTTTCCCGCGAACACAGGGAAAGGATAATGTTCGGCACGGGGGGAGAGGAGATAGAGTTCGAAAAAAGCGGGAAGAGGGGGAGCGAGAGGTACGAGGCGGCGTTCGAGGGGGTCGTCGGCATCCTCTCGGAGTGGCACCGCGAGACCCGCTCGGAGGAGCTTCGGGAAAAGCTCGAAAAGTACATGAGGACGGTTCCGTGCGGGACCTGCGGGGGAGCGAGGCTCAACAGGGTGGCGGTCTCCGTGCTTTTTTCGGGAAAGCCGCTTTCGGATCTCGTGAGGATGCCCGTCTGCGACCTGATCCGCTGGTTCGGGTCGGTGGAGCTTGGAGAGAGGGAAGCGAAAATCGCGGGGGAACTGCTCAAGGAGATATCCTCGCGGCTCGGTTTTCTCGAGGACGTGGGACTGGGCTACCTGAGTCTCGACCGCGCTGCCCCGACCCTCTCGGGGGGAGAGGCCCAGAGGGTTAGGCTCGCGACCCAGGTGGGCTCGAAGCTCACCGGGATAACCTACGTTCTCGACGAACCCTCGATAGGTCTTCACCCCAGGGACAACGAAAAGCTCATAGGAACCCTCAGGAACATACGCGACAGGGGAAACACGGTGATAGTGGTGGAGCACGACGAGGAGACGATAAGGAACGCGGATTTCGTTCTCGACGTGGGTCCCGGCGCGGGGGAGCTCGGGGGTGAGGTCGTCTGTTCGGGCAAGGTTTCGAAAATAGCCCGCTGCGGCGGGTCGCTCACCGGAAAGTACCTTTCGGGAAAAAAGCGGATTGCCGTGCCCCGCAGGAGGCGGTCCTCGCAAAACCGGGTCGGCGTGCGCGGGGCCGTCGGAAACAACCTCAGGGAGCTCGACGTCGACTTTCCCCTCGGGACGTTCATATGCGTGACGGGGGTTTCGGGCTCGGGGAAAAGCACCCTGGTCGTGGACACTCTCTACAACGCTCTTTCGGGAAAGCTAGGAGGAACCAGGGCGAGGGCGGCTCCCCACTCCGGAATCTCGGGAACGGAGAAGCTCGACAAGGCGGTGAAGGTCGACCAGAGCCCCATAGGAAGGACCCCGCGGTCGAACCCCGCCACCTACACCGGGGTGTTCACGGAGATAAGGAAGATATTCTCCATGCTTCCCGAGGCCAGGGTCATGGGATACGGGCCGGGCAGGTTCAGCTTCAACCTCCCGCAGGGAAGCTGCGCGGAGTGCGGCGGCGCGGGAGAGGTGAGGGTGGAGATGCACTTCCTTCCGGACGTCTACGCGAGATGCGGAGAGTGCGGGGGAAGAAGGTACAACGACGAGACGCTTCGGGTGACCTACAGGGGGAAGACGGTGTCCGACGTCCTGGACATGACCGTCGGGGAGGCGGCCGTCTTTTTCGGGAACGTTCCCGCCATATCCTCCCGCCTGGGGGTCCTCGACGACGTGGGTCTCGACTACGTACGGCTCGGGCAGCGGTCCAACACCCTCTCGGGCGGGGAAGCCCAGAGGATAAAGCTCGCCAGGGAGCTTTCGAAAAAATCCACCGGCAGGACTCTCTACGTTCTCGACGAACCGTCCGTGGGACTTCACTTCGACGACATACGCAAGCTGCTCTCCGTCCTGCAGAGGCTGGTCGACCTCGGAAACACCGTGGTGGTGATAGAGCACAATCTCGACATCGTCAAGTGCGCCGACCACGTGATAGATCTCGGTCCCGGGGGCGGCGAGGAGGGAGGAAGCCTGGTCGCCTGCGGCCCCCCCGAGGTCGTGTGCCGGGCGGCGCGGTCGCACACGGGTTCCTATCTCGGGGAAATTCTCGAAAACGGCGGCGGGGAGGGCTAGCGGTTGGAAATCGTCAGATCCGCCGTCCTGGGCGCGGTGCAGGGGGTGACGGAATTTTTCCCCGTGAGCAGCACCGCTCACCTGATCATAGTTCCGTGGCTTTTTTCCTGGCGCGACCAGGGACTTCCCTTCACCGTGGCGCTTCACGTGGGAAGTCTCTTCGCCATTCTCTACTGCTTCAGGCTCGAGCTTCTGCGCATAACGAGGGAGTTTCTTCGCGGGCTTCTCTCTCTTTCCTTCGAGGGACTTGCGGACGGAAGAACGGGACTTTACCTGGTGGCGGCCACCCTGCCCGCGGTCGCTTCGGGCTTTCTTCTGGAGGAATACGTCTCGGGGGCCCTTCGGGACCCGGTTCCGGTCGCGGGGTTTCTCCTGGGCTTCGGGCTGCTTCTCCACGCGGCCGACAGGAAGACGACCGGCCGAAAGACCCTTCGGGACATGAATCTTGCGGACGCGCTCTTTTTCGGCGCTGCCCAGGCGTTCGCCGTCCTGCCCGGGGTTTCCAGGGCCGGAGTCACGATTACGGGAGGGCTGTTCAGAAACTACAGAAGGGACGAGGCGGCCCGGTTCTCCTTCCTGCTCGCGATACCCGTCATACTGGCCGCGGCGCTTTTTTCGCTCCGACGCCTCGAGTGGGGCGAGATGCTGGACTGGTCCTTCGCCGCGGGCGTCGCCGTCTCCTTTCTCTCCGCGCTTTTCGCCATCAGGTTCCTGCTCGGCTACGTGAAGACCAGGTCCTTCGCGCCCTTCGTCGTCTACAGGGTGCTTCTGGCCGGGGCGGTGATCGTCGCGCACCTCATGGGCGCGGGGCCGTCGGGCCCGTAGCGTCGCGAAAAACCCGGTTCTTCGCGCCCGCCCTTTTCATTATCCTGCCCACCTTCGTGTGGCCGTGACGGGAAGCGTAGTGAAGCGGCGTGTGTCCGTCTCCGTCGATCGCGTTCACGTCCGCCCCGCCGGCTATAAGCTCTCTCACCACCTCGGGACTGCCTCCCCACGCGGCGTCGTGCAGGGGGGTGTCTCCGATGTCGTCGGTCGCGTTCACGTCCGCCCCGTTCTCCACCAGGACCCTGACCGCTCCGGCGTTGCCTCCCACCGAGGCGTAGTGCAGGGGAGTGTCTCCGTTTTCTCCGGTAGCCGTGATGCGCGCCCCGGCGTCCAGGAGAGCTTCGACCACCTCGGGGTTGCCTCCCACGGAGACGTCGTGCAGCAGGGTGGCGCCGTGGCGGCCCATTACGTTCACGTCCGCTCCCGCGGCGACAAGCGCTCTCACTATCTCTCCGCTTCCTCCCATGGAGGCGTAGTGAAGAATGGTGTTGCCGTCCCTGTCCCTTATGTTCGGGTCGGCCCCGGCCTCGAGCAGCGCCCTGGCTTCCTCGATGTTGCCCACCAGGCACGCATAATGCAGGGGCGTGTTTTCATCCCTGTCCCTCGCGTTCGGGTCGGCCCCGGCCTCGAGCAGCATTTTCACTATCACGGTGTTGCCCTTGAGGGCCGCGTCGTGCAGGGGAGTGTCTTGGTACTTGTCCCTTGCGTTCGTGTCCGCCCCGGCGTCTATCAGGATTCTCGTCGTTTCGGCGTTGCCCGCGAGGGATGCCTTGTGGAGAAGCGTGTAGCCGTCCCGGTCCTTGGCGTTCATGTCCGCCCCGGCGTCCGCGAGGGCTTTCACGGCCCCGGTGTCGCCTTCGCGCGCGGCCTTCCATCTGGCTTTCTCAAGCCTGCGCTCCGCGAGGGAAAGCAGCCGCCGGGCGGTCCCGAGACGTTCGGGGTTCTTCCCCGCGCGCCTGTGTCCGACGAACCGTTTCAGCATGTCCCGGCCTTTTTTCAGGTCGCCCCGCGCGGAGGCGCTTTCGGCGAGAAACCCGCCGTAGAGGAACAGAAACTCCGGCCCCGGCTCGGCGTCAAGGGCCTCTATCTTCCCGAACGCTTTCATAGCCCCGCGCGTATCACCCCTCTCGACGGCCTTTTTCGCTTCGAGGAGATAGCGGTCGGCCTCGCCGCCGGGGGGCTCGTTCCGCGCCGCCGAAGTCGCGCACAGAAACAGGGCCAGCAGCAGGGCGGAAATGATTCTCATGAGTTTTCGTCCTTGTCTTTCAATGAACCTGCCGGTCAATATTGAAAATATTCAAGCCGCGTTTGTCAAGCGCGCCTCCGCCCGGCGAAGCTGCGTCCCGGAAAGCCCGCCGCGGCCCCGAAATATCCGTTTCATCCCCCGCCGCCCGCCTCTTCGACCGCGTCGAGCACCTCGCGGTGAATGATTCCGTTCGTTCCCACCACGCCCCTGTTGGCCCGGAGGGTTTTTCCGAGCGAAAAATCAAGCGGCCTTCCGGCGCAGTCGGTGACCTTCCCTCCCGCCTCCCCGACGATGGCGCATCCGGCCGCGTGGTCCCATATGTTTTCCTCGTAGTCCTTTCTCACGGGCAGACGGAAGTAGACCGAGGCGTCTCCTCTGGCCACGACGGCGTACTTGCACTGGCTGTCGATTCTCACGGGTCCTGCGGCCATGCCCAGAAGCCCCGCTATCCTTTCCGAGCGTCCGCGGGAGGAGTGCGAAGGTTCGGCCGATTCGCACATTACGGCGTCCGAAGCCCTGCGGACCGCCGAGACGGAAATCCGCGTCGCGGGACCTCCGGCGAGGCTCTCCTGGTACGCCCCGAACCCTTTCTCGGCGAAAAACAGCGACCCGTCCTCCCCGCCGAGCCGGGGACAGCCCAGAACTCCCACGACCGCCTCTCCGTCCTCTATCAGCGCGAGCGCCACGGCGTACTGGCGGTTCGCCAAAAACCCCTTGGTTCCGTCCACGGGGTCGAGAGCCCAGAACCTTCCCCGGCCTCCGCCGTGGCTTCCCCCGTCGACGGCGCGAAGCACTTCGGCCTCGCTTTTTCCGGGAAGGAGTCCGGAAAGTTCCCCGAGGAGCCTTTCCCCGGCGCCGCTCTCAAGGCACGCGGAGCTTTCCTCCGCCGCCACCGGCGTGTCCGGAAAGGCCGAGACGATGTCGCCGGTCACGACCGCCTGCACGAAAAAATCCGCCAGGGTGACCGGAGAGCCGTCCGTCTTTTCCACCGCCCGCGAGAACGCCCCGCTCTTTCTCAGTTCCTCGCACGCCCTCGCGGCCCCGCGCACCGCTTCGACCGCGGCCTTTCTTTCAGGTTCGAATCCCATCGTCGGAGTCCGCCGAAACGGTCTTCTGGGTCCTCGTCGAAAAGGTCGGTTCGTCGGGAGACAGCCTGAACCTGCGCCCGTCGTGGGAAAGCTCGATCCCCCCGCCTCCCGCGAGCGTGTACCTCGATTCCTCGCGGTCCATGTCCACCTCTATGGAGTTTCCGCGGATCGTCACGGCGAACTCGAGCCTCGAGATCTCCCGGGGCAGGTTGGGGTGAAACTCGGGAATCTCTCCCGTGTTGACCAGCCCCCCGAACCCGAACACGAACAGCATCCACGTTCCTCCCATGGAAGCTATGTGGCAGCCGTCCCCGGTGTTTCTCCCGACGTTCCCGAGATCCATGAAGACCGCGTCTTCGGCGTATTCCATGGCCTTGTCCATGTGCCCGACCCTCGCCGCCACTATTCCCTGCACGCAGGCCGAAAGCGAGGAGTCTCCCGTCGTCAGCGGATCGTAGTAGTCGAAGTTTCGCCTTTTCTCCTCCGGGGAGAACTCCTTTTCGAGGAGGAACATGGCGAGCACGAGGTCCGACTGCTTGATCACCCCGTGGCGGTAGATCACGAGGGGATGGTAGTGAAGCAGTATGGGGTAGTTGTCCCGGGGCACGTTCTCGAAGTCCCATTTCTCCTTGTTCATGAAGTAGTTGTCCTGGGGATGTATGCCGAGCTTCTCGTCGTAGGGTATGTACATGTCCCGCGCGGCCTTTTTCCATTCTCCGACTTCCGCCGTCTCGAGGCCGGTTTTGTGGGCGAGGTCGTCGAACAGCGCGGGGTCGGTCCTCTTTACGCGTTCCACGGTTCTCGCGGCGAGCCTCAGGTTCTCGCGTGCCATGAGATTGGTGTAGGCGTTGTTGTTCACCACGGTGTTGTATTCGTCGGGGCCGGTGACGCCGTGTATCTCGAACTTGGCTCCCCTGCGCGGGTAGAACCCCAGGTCGCTCCACAGCCTGGCCGTCTCGATCAGTATCTCCGCTCCGTACTTGTTCATGAAGTCGCCGTTTCCCGTGACGTTCACGTATTTTCCCAGCGCGTAGACTATGTCGGCATTTATGTGGTACTGGGCGGTTCCCGCGGCGTAGTAGGCCGAGGCCTCCTCGCCGTTTATGGTTCTCCAGGGGAACATCGCCCCCTTCTGGTTGAGCCTCCTTGCGTACTCCCTGGCCTTGTCGAGCATGCTGTAGCGGAACTTGAGAAGGTTCTCCGCTATGAGCGGGGAGGTGTAGATGAGAAACGGCATGAGGTATATCTCCATGTCCCAGAAGTAGTGGCCGTCGTAGCCGACTCCCGTGAGCCCCTTCGAAGGCACTCCGGCTCCCTCCACCCTCGCCGACGACTGGTACATCTGGAAGAGGTTGAAGCGTATGGCCTGCTGGAAGGTTTCGGTGGCCTCCCGGTCCTCCATCTCCACCCGCACGTCGCTTCGCTTCCAGAACCCGTCGAGGTACCTGCGCTGCCCTTCGAGCAGGCTCGAGAATCCGAACTTCTTCGCCCTCTTGAGACTTCTCTTCGCCCTCTCGCACAGTTCCTCGTTGGTGTGCGGGGCCGTCCTGGTCGTGTGATAGGTGATGTACTTGGTGAGACGTATGGGCTCCCCTTCCCGCGCGTCGACCATGAAGACCACCTTCCCCCTGTCGTCGGCCGTCCTGCTCGTGTGGGAAAAGTCGCATTCCGTCTCGAGCGAGTGGTCCATTCCCGACGTGACGGTCATCTTGCTGTTGCGGGTCGAGTGGCAGAGAATCACCCTCGTTCCCTCCGCCTCGCTCATGCACGGTTCGAGCGCCCTGTGCTCGAGGCGGCTCGCCCTGCGCGGGTCTCCCCCGTTTCCCTCCGCGTGGTTTTCGTCCTCCCCGTAGTTTTCGCGTTCTATTATCTCGGAGGACATGATTACCGGGGCCCTGGCGTTGAGAACCGTCACCTCGTAGGATATGGCGGCCAGGTGGCGGTGCTCCATGGACACCAGCCTCCTGGACCTTATCGATATGCGCTTTCCCGAGAACATCTCCCACACGACGTCCCTCTCGAGCACCCCGGTTCTCATGTCGAGAGACCGCTTGAAGCGGAGCAGGTTCGCCGTCGGAAGGTAGAAGGGCTCGTCGTCCACGTAGAGCCTGATTATCCTGGAGTCGGGAATGTTCACCACCGTCTGGCCCATCTTCGTGAATCCGAATGCCTCCTCCCCGTACGTGATGGGCCACGTTTCGTGAAAGCCGTTTAGGATGGTGGAGTTCTGGTGGTTCGGCTTTCCCTCCTCGAACACCCCCCGCATTCCCATGTAGCCGTTGGAAGTGGAAAAGACGGTCTCGGTGATTCCGAGAAGTTCGGGGTAGAACCGCCTCTCCGTTATCTTCCACGGGTCCGGGGGGTATATGTGCGGGGCCGTGTAGATTCCCTTCCTCTCCCTTCTTATCATCTCCGCGGACCCTCCTCCACGCCGCCGGGACCGAGTTCCCCGAGGTCGCGGACCACGATGTCCGCCCCGCTTTCGAGAAGCTCCCCCTCGTTGCCCTTTCTCGCCACGCCGATCACGAGTCCGAATCCCCCGCGCCGCCCCGCGGCGACCCCCGAGACCGCGTCCTCGACGACGACGCTTCTCCCGGGCCCGCTTCCGAGAAGCTCCGCGGCCTCGAGAAACGTGTCGGGCTCGGGCTTTCCCCTGAGGCCTTTTTGCGCCGCCGAGACCCCGTCGACCGTGACCTCGAAAAGTCCCTCCACGCCCGCGGCGGCCATGACCGCGCGGCAGTTTCTGCTTGAAGACACCACGGCCAGGCGAAACCCGCGCCGGGCCAGGGCGCGCGCGAGCTCGACCGACGTTTCGTAGACTCCCGGGGACTCCGTTTCCAGTGCGCCCGCGAACATCCCGTTTTTCCTGTTTCCGAGCCCGAAGACGGAAGGCTCGCCGGGGGGAGAGTCCTCCCCGCCCTCGGGAAGCTCGATGCCGCGGGACAGGAGAAATCCCCTGACTCCCTCGTGGCGGGGTTTTCCGTCGACGTGCTCCAGGTAGTCGGCGGTCTCGTCGAAGGGAACGAACTCCTCTCCCGCGTCCCGGGCCCTTTTCAGGAGAAATTCGTCGAAAGTCCTTTTCCAGCAGGCCGAGTGCACCCGGGCCGTGGCGGTCAGGACCCCGTCCAGGTCGAAGAGGACCGCGTCGTACCTCTTTCTCGAAAAGGGGTTTCGAATTTCCCGCGTCGTCGCCGGGTCCCGGCCGGTTTTCATCCTGTTTCCCGTCTCTTTTTCAGATTCCGAAGCAACCTGGAGCGCCGCTCAATTATACAGGATATTTTCTCCGAAAGACCAGAGCGCCCGGACCGGGAACGTTTTTCGTTTTTGAAAAGGACGGTCTTTTGTGATAGATTCCATCCGTCCTTCCAAGGCCCCATCGTCTAGTGGTTTAGGACGCAGCCCTCTCAAGGCTGAAACACGGGTTCGAATCCCGTTGGGGCTGCCAGTTCCCCGCTTCTTCACGTCCCCGGCCGGCCGGAAAATTGACGCGTCCGCCGCGGATGTTTACACTGTTCGCGGGAGCGGGCGGGTTCCCGTTTCGCTCACCGCGCATCAAGGAGGAGCTACCATGAAGCTTGAAGGAAAATCCGCCGTCATAACGGGCGGGAGCCTGGGAATAGGAAAATCGACGGCGATTCTGTTCGCCGGCGAAGGAGCCGACGTTCTGATAACCGGAAGAACCGAGAGCACGCTCGCCGAAGTGGCCGAGGCGGGCGCGGACGCCCCCGGAAGCATACGCTACCTCGTGAGCGACGTGTCGAAGGAGGAGGACTGCGAGGAGGCGGTCGCGCGTGCGAAGGAGCTTTTCGGCAGAATCGACATACTCTTTAACAACGCCGGGGTGCTTCCCCTCGCGGTCACCCACGAGACGCCCGTCGAGGAGTGGGACAGGGTGTTCGCCATAAACGTGAGGGGCACCTTCCTCATGTCGAAGTTCGCGATTCCGCACATGATCGAGCAGGGAGGGGGAACGATAGTGAACAATTCCTCCATACTGGGACTCAAGGCCATTCCGGGCGTGGCGGCGTACAATTCGACCAAGGGAGCCGTCACGCAGTTCACCAGAAGCATGGCTCTGGAGTACGGGGCGCACGGCATAAGGGTGAACGCCATATGTCCCGGCACCACCGTAACCCCGATGGTGGAGAGCTTTCTAGACAACTCCCCTCCGGAAGTCGAGACCTATCTCAAGGGTCTTCAGCCCATAACCGAGCACCTGGGACGCTTCGCCACTCCCGAGGAGATGGCCCACGCGGTGCTTTTTCTCTGCGACAGCGAAAACGTGGCGTTCATGACCGGGGCCACGCTTTCGGTGGACGGCGGCTGGGTGGCCAACTAGTAGGGACGGGGCTTTCTCAGTCGGTGTCCGTTTCGGCGAGAGTCACGTCCGCCCCCGGTCCGTAGGCGGCCGCGAGGGTCCGCGTTATGAACGCCCGGGCGTCGGGACCGTCGGAGACGAGAAGAACTTCGCCGAGTTCCTCGAGGCGGGCGCGGAAGCCTCGTCGGCGGGAATCCGCGCCCGGCGGCATGGTCGAGCGGTTGAGCATGAAGAATATCTCCGCTCCCGGGCGCGCCTCGCAGTCCACCGAAACCATCCCGTCGGGAGTCTCTATGTCCGCCACGTACCTTTCGGTTCCGCCGTTCACGCCTCCGCCCCTCCCGCGGAGAACTCGAGCGAGCGGGGAGAGGGGAACCTTACGAACTCTTCCTTGAGCGTGAGCTCCTCGACCGTCTCCGCCCCTAGGTCCACGAGTCTCGAGACGACCTCCTCCACTATCGCCTCCGGCGTGGAAGCGCCGGAGCTGAGTCCCACGGTCGCGTTTTTCCCGAGAGGCTTTCCGTCGAGTCCGCCCGCGTCCTCTATGAGATAGGCGTTTTCGACCCCGCGGGATCTGGCGACTTCCACCAGCCTGTTCGAGTTGGAACTCTCGGGGGAGCCCATTACGAAGATGAGGTCGGAGATTTCGGCGAGCTTCTTCACGGCGTCCTGGCGGTTCTGGGTGGCGTAGCAGATGTCGAGCTTCGAGGGATTCACTATTTTCGGAAAGCGGTCCCGAAGGGCGGCCACTATGTCCCTGGTGTCGTCGACGCTGAGCGTGGTCTGCGTCACGTAGGCCACCTTTTCCGGGTCTGGAACCTCGACCGAGAGCGCCTCGGCCGCCGATTCCACGACCATCACCCTGTCGGGAGCCTCGCCGCTTGTTCCTATCACCTCCACGTGGTTTCTGTGGCCTATGAGTATTATCGAGTATCCCGCCTCGGAGTAGCGCCGCACCTCGCCGTGAACCTTGGTGACCAGGGGACACACGGCGTCCACCACCCGAAAGCCCCTCCGGTCCGCTTCCCGCAGCACGGCGGGACTTACCCCGTGGGCGCTGAATATGACCCGGGCGCCCGGGTCCCTCACTTCGCCGAGCTCCTCCACGAACACCACGCCTTTTTCCGCGAGGGAGTCGACCACCCTCTTGTTGTGCACTATGGCGTGGCGCACGTATATGGGCGGACCGTAAGTTTCGAGGGCCTTTTCCACTATTTCTATGGCCCTGTCCACCCCGGCGCAGAATCCTCTGGGCTTCGCTATCACTACCCGCATGGCGAGGTGGATTCTAACGCAGGAGAAAAAGCGGTCAAGGCGGAAAGGCCGCCGCGCGGACCGTTTTCCCCGTTTCGCTCCGCCGCGGGCGCGGCGGATTACCCCCCCCCCCTGCTGCCGTTTGACTTGTCCCGTCTCGGGTGTTAGTTTTTATTCCGCGGCTTTCGGTCGCTCGCGTCGGGCGGCGCGGCAATTTTTCAGATAGGGGGGGGGGGTGAAATGAGCGAGGAATACCTAAATCGCCAGGATCCGATACCGTGGTCCCGGGACGTGGAGATCAGCGGGGCGGAGGGGGCCACGGTGGGAGATTTCTGGACGTGGGCTTATTCCGACATACTGGGCAACACGAACCGCGGGGTCTTCGCGGAATACCTGGTGGCCAAGGCCCTGCTCGGCGAGGTCGGGAACTGCCGCAGGGAGTGGGACGCCTTCGACGTGTCTTACCGCGGGCTTGCGGTCGAGGTCAAAAGCGCCGCCTACGCGCAGACCTGGAGGCAGAGAAAGCCCTCGAACATAATGTTCGACATCGCCAAGAAGCAGGCGTGGTTCGCCGAGTCGGACACCTGGGACCCGACGCCGAAGAGATCGTCGGACTGCTACATTTTCTGCGTTTTCGAGAGTCTCGGAGACGACCTGCAGCGCAAGATTCTGGACGTGTCCTGCTGGAACTTCACCATCGTGCCGACGAAGCTGATAGACGAGAAGCTTGGAGACCAGAGAACCGTTTCCTACGGCAAGGTGAAGAAGCTCGGGACCTCGAGCCGCTGGTCGGACCTCCGCAGGGTGTTCCGCGAGTGCATGGGGTCGTACTCCTCCAAGGTTAGAAGAAAAAGGAAAAAGCGTGCCTGAGAGCTGCGACAGGCTTATAATAGCGCTCGACTTCGATTCCCGCGAAAAGGCTCTTTCGCTCGTCGGACTTCTGGGTCCCAGGGTAGGCTTCTACAAGGTCGGACTTCAGCTTTTCATGCGCGAGGGAATGGGATTCGTAAGGGAGCTCGTCGCGCTCGGAAAGAAGGTTTTTCTCGATCTCAAGATGGGAGACATAGACCGCACGATCGCCGCGGCCCTGCGGGCGGTGCCAGAGGGAGTGGAGTTCGTCACCTTAAACGGCGGCGCGGCGACGGTCGCCGCGGCCCTGCGGGGGCGGGGCGAGCGCGGCAGGCCGCTTGTCCTTTCCCTCACGTTTCTCTCGAGTCTCGACGAGGACGATCTCAGGGCGCTCATGATGAACGAGAATCTCGGTCTCGACGAATACGTGCGGACCTTTACCCGGCGGGCCGTTTCCGCGGGGTGCGACGGGGTCGTCGCCTCGGGGGAGTCAATCCGGGAGATCAGGCGTGAATTCGGCGACGGCATCGTTATAGTGGCCCCGGGAATACGCCCCGGGGGAGGAGACAGGAACGACCACAAAAGGGCTCTCTCTCCGGCGGCGGCCGTCGAGTACGGGGCCGACTACTTGGTGGTGGGACGCCCCGTCACAGAGGCTCGCGACGGTCTCGAGGTCGCGGAGGGGATAATCGCGGAGACCAACGCGGCCATGGAGGCCGGGTCGTCCTGACCGGAGGGAGCGGAGACTCGCGGCCGATGGCGGAGACCATGCTTCGAGAGCTCTACCGTTACTACGAAGACAACGGAATTCTCTCCACTTCCTTTACCTGTTCCCACAAGGAGCGATGCGGGGGCGACTGCGCGGAATTCACCGGTCCGAAGTCCGCGTTCGTAAGCACCGGATACGAACGGCGCGACCTGCCGCGGCTTCTGTTTCTGTCGCTCGATTCGGGAGACGGGGACGAAAACGACGGAAACAGACTGCCCGAAGCCGTGCGCAGGCAGGAAGAAACGGAAAGAGATGTTTCCGCGCTTCCCAGGCATAAACACTGGTACAGGACGCACGAGCTCGCGTGGTACGTATTTCGGGGATTTGACCCCGGCATCAGGCTCGAGGACGCGAAGAGATACTTCGCGCACGCCAATTCCGCCAAGTGCTGTATGAACAGGCCCGGCAGGAAGAAAGCCTCCGCCGTTCTGTTCGGAAACTGCAGGGAATACCTTCGGGGAGAACTGGCGATACTCCGCCCGGACATTCTGGTCACCCAGGGAGCGGAGGCGAAAAAGGCCGTGGAATCGCTGTACGAGACTCTCGAGAGCTTTGACGGGTATGCCTCGAAAATCGGGATGGACGGCCGCGGGGTTTTCTGTCTGCACACTTATCATCCGGCCTGCTGGGGCAGGTTCAACGGGCAGCGCGATTTTGACAAAACCCGCAACCGCGCCCGGGGCTGGGAAAAGTACTCCCGCATGATCCGTGAATTCGTCGAACGGGAGGCGTGAGTTGTCCGAAGCGGGTTGCCCGAGTGCTAGGGGGCGATTTCCATGAAGTCTTCCGCCGCTATTATCTCGGTTTCGACGTTTCCGGACAGTGCCCGTATCTCTTCGGCCAGATTCTTTCCGTTCATTGAAGAATAAAGATGCGAAAGCACCATCTTCGAGGGACTCGACCCGCGCAGTATTTCCGCTATGTCCGAAGGAGTCATGTGCACTTTCATTCTCTCCGAGTCCGGAAGCGCGCATTCGGTGATGAACAGGTCCGCTCCGTCGGCCGCGTCGCGAAGTCCCGGAAAATAGCCCGTGTCCCCCGTGTAGACCATATTCTTTCCTTCCGCGCGTATCGAGTAGCCGACGCTGTTTTCCGTGTGTACGGTCCTGAAGGTTTCCACTTCGAGTCCCCCGATGTCCCTTCTGCTGCTTCCCGCTTCGGCGATTTCCACCATGTCCGGTTCGAGCCATTCCCCGTAGGGCGAGCGGAGCTTTTCCATGAAGTCCGCGAATCCTTCCGGTCCCCATATCCGAAGAGGTTTCTTCCTTTTTCTCCGGTAGGGATATTTCGTGGCGAAAAGAAGGGGAACGAGATCGGAGGTGTGGTCGGGGTGAAAGTGCGTTATGAGGACGTGGTCGATCGAGAGATAGTCGACGCCGGTTTTCTCAAGCTTCCATAACGTGCCGTTTCCGCAGTCGAGAAGCGCGGCGCAGGCGTCGGTCCGGAGCAGGTACCCCGAGGAACCTCTTTTTTCGTGCGGCACGCAGGTGCCCGAACCCAGAACGGTAAGCTTCGTCATCCCACTTGATATATCCCGTCTCCGCTCAATATAATTTACCCGCGGAGTTCTTCCATATGAGAAGCATTATAACACTCACGACGGATTTCGGGCTCAAGGACCACTATGTCGGCGCCATGAAGGGAGTCATGCTCTCGATAAACGAAAACGCCGCGCTGGTCGACATAACCCACTCGATCGCTTCCCACGACGTCGGGGCCGCTTCTTTCGTCGTGGGGAACTCTTACCGCTTCTTTCCCGACGGGACCGTGCACCTGGTCGTCGTCGACCCCGGGGTCGGAAGCGAACGCAGACCCCTCGCTGTCCGCGCCGACGGACATTTTTTCGTTGGGCCGGACAACGGCGTTTTCAGTTCGGTTCTGCGCTCGCGCGCCGAAGTCCGCGTCCATGAAATAACGAACGGGGAGT
Source organism: Thermodesulfobacteriota bacterium (assembly GCA_965243595.1). Lineage (GTDB taxonomy): Bacteria > Desulfobacterota_D > UBA1144 > Nemesobacterales > Nemesobacteraceae > Nemesobacter. The sequence goes on along the minus strand of OZ251569.1, from coordinate 124,630 downwards.
ATTTCCGCGATGAGGTAAGCTCCACGTTTCACGGAAGGGACGTGTTCTCGCCGGTCGCGGCACGTCTCTCTCTGGGGATTTCCCTCTCCGAACTCGGACCGGAGGCGGGCGGTCCCGAGATACTTCCCGCTCGGGGCTGCTCGGTGGAGGGAGAGCGGATACGCGGAACCGTGGTCTACGGGGACAAGTTCGGAAATCTCGTCACCAGCATACCGACGGAGGTTATTCGAAACGGCGCGCGGGCGACGGTGAGCGTCGGGGGGAGAACGATAAGGGGCGTTTCGCGTTCGTATTCTTCCGCGGCGCCGGGGGAGATTCTCGCCGTCGGAGGAAGTTCGGGATACGTAGAGATATCGGTAAACCGCGGAAACGCCCTCGAAGCTCTCGGCGCGGGGCCTCTCGAGGTCGTGATCACGGACGAAAGGAGCTGACCGAAACGTGACGGAGATCCCCGAAGAAAGGAACGTGACGGAAATCCCGGAGAAATTCGCCGGGCAGAGAGCGGACGTTTTTCTCTCGAGCGTACTCCCGGACCACAGCCGCTCGAGCATAAAGAGACACATAGAGCGGGGAAACATACTGATCGACCGCAGGCCGTTTAAGCCCTCGAAAATAATAAGCGGCGGGGAGAGTCTCACCGTTGCCATTCCCCCTCCGGCTTCCCCGGGCGTGGAGGCGGAGAAAATCGACGTCGAAGTCGTCTACGAAGACGGCGACCTGGTCGTCGTCAACAAGCCCGCCGGCATGGTGGTTCACCCGGGAGCCGGAGTGGCGGGCGGAACCCTCGTCAACGCCCTTCTCCACATGTGCCGGGACCTCTCCGGCATTGGAGGAGAGACGCGCCCGGGAATAGTCCACCGTCTGGACAAGGAGACCTCGGGGGTAATGGTCGTCGCCAAAAACGACCGCGCTCACAGAAACCTCTCCGGCCAGTTCAAAAGCAGGGAGACGAAAAAGGAATACGCGGCGGTGGTTTCGGGGGAGATGAAAAAAAATTCAGGGGTCTTTTCTTCCCCGATAGGAAGAAGCCCGTCGAACAGGGTGAAGATGACGTCTCTTTCCGGGGCGGGGAGAGACGCCGAGACCCGCTGGGAAGTGATCGAGAGACTGCGGGGAGCGACTCTCGTGAAAATCGAGCCCAGGACGGGGAGAACGCACCAGATAAGGGTTCATTTTGCGGAAAACGGGTTCCCCGTTCTCGCCGACAGGGTTTACGGGGGCGGGAAAAGCAGGTCGCGCAATCGCGGGACGACGGGAACGCTGATAAAAAGACACGCGCTTCACGCGAAGAAGCTCGGGTTCGCTCATCCGGCGAGCGGCGGGCGGCTCGAGTTCTCGGCCGAGATTCCCGAAGACATGGCTTCCGTTATCGATTTTCTGAGGAAGGCGGACGGATGAAGATTATTCGCTCCGACCTTCTTTCCGAATGCGCGGGGATCGTTCACGGGTTCGTCCACGACGCAGGGGGACCGGACGTCGCCGGAATCGCCGGCGGGCATGGACTCGACCGTATCCTCACGGTGAAACAGGTTCACGGTGCCGGGATTTTCTTCGCCGACGGGCGCGTGGGCGACGAAACGGTGTGCGCCGATTCCATAGTCGTCCGCGAAAAAGGAATCGGGGCGGGAGTCGTGACGGCCGACTGCGTGCCGATTGTTCTCTGCGTACCGGACCTGGGATGCGTTTGCGCGGTTCACGCGGGATGGCGGGGGACTTTTCTGCGGATAGCGAGGGAGACGGTTTTATCCGTAAGAAGCAATTACTCCTGCGAAGGGTCGGACATTTTCGCGGCGATAGGCCCGGCCATAGGGAGATGCTGCTACGAGGTTCGAGACGACCTGGCTTCGCAGTTCGCCTCCAGGTTCGGCGAAGGCGGAAGCTGGCTTTGCGAAAAAGGCGGGGGGAAGTTTCTTCTGGACTTGGTCGAGCTTAACAGAATCGAGCTTCGCGACGCGGGCGTTTCCGGAATCGACGTTACGGATGTCTGTACCTGCTGCGGGGGACTTCCTTCGTACAGAAGGGACGGTTCGAGCGCGGGCAGGATGCTCAGCTTTGCGGGGATTCCTGATTAGGAAAAGCCTGTGTTTTTGGTAGTCGCGAGGTTCCTACGGTTTCAGGTTTTTTATCCGGAGCAGGAGGTTGTCTTGGTCTGGCAAAAAATCGACTTTTTTTAAGATGCGGAACACGGTTCTCGTAAGAAATTCTTGAAAAAATCATGGAAATAGCTATAATGAACATAAGACTCTGCAAGTTCTTACGTACTTTCAGATGAGTTGTGCCGAGTTTGCATGTACCCCCCGTCGCGTACTTCCATGCGGTTAGGAAGTGCCCGGCGGGGTTATTTTTACCCGCGGATAAACTGGGGTAAGCGGAACTTTTCTTTGTTGATGCTGGAAAACTTTTTCTCACAGCTTCCAAAAATGCTTTGTGAAATGATTCTTGATGATAAGCTGGAGGAATGATAAAAAGAGATGCCCGTGTATTCTCCCACTTTCTTTGCCTTCGTCTTTGTTCGCCAACAATGCTCTAAACAGGTTTTGAAATAAGATTGTTGATGTCCAGTCTTCTATTATAAGGATGTAACAAGTGCTGTACAGGAAGGATAATGTCACCTCCTAATCAAACAATTTGGGAAATAGAACCGCATACTAAAGCAAAGCATTTAATATTGGAAGAGTATCTGAAGGCTTGGTTCCCGATCCTTTCGAAATGGAACAGCCGCATAGTTTACTATGATGGTTTTGCAGGACCAGGGGTTTATGCTGGAGGCGAAAAAGGTTCTCCCATGATAGCATTGGATGTTGCAAGAAGCCATCAAGACAAACTGAAAAAGAATTTGGTTTTCATTTTCGTAGAAAAAGATAAGGATAGAGCAGAAAACCTGAAAAATATTATTGAGAAAAAAGTTCTACCAAACAACTACAAGGTGCAAATCAAGAACGAGGAATTTGAAACTGACTTAGGACAAATTCTTGATTATCAAAAATTGCACATTGCTCCCACTTTTGCATTTATAGACCCATTTGGAATCACAGGGTTGCCTTTCTCTCTCATAAGGCGATTCCTCGAAAATCGAAAATGTGAAGTGTTGATTACCTTCATGGACTCAACGATAAAGCGTTTTCCAGAGCAACTCCGAGACCAAATAAATGAGTTGATTGGCAATCCAGATGCCTCTGATATTATCCGCTTGTCTGGGGATAGAATTGTCAAGGCAAGGGAACTGTACCAAGAATCACTGAAGCGGATAGCAAAATTTGTGTGTTCCTTTGGGATGAGGAACAGAAACAATAAGGTTATCTATTACTTGTTTTTTGCTACCAATCATCCTCTTGGTCATCAAAAAATGAAAGAAGCGATGTGGAAGGCGAACCAAACCGCCAGCATGTTCGATTTCTCCGATGCAACAAATCCTGAACAGCTGCTTCTTTTTTCATCTACTCCGCAAAACAACCTGGCACCAATTTTGGGGAAAAGATTTCAGGGCGACTCAGTAGATTCGGAAGAAGTTTTTAGATATACAAACGATGAAACCATATTTCTTGAGAAACATGCTCGTAGCGCACTGAAATTATTAGAGTCCCCTAACGGGTATAATGATTACAAGATTCAAGTGGAATCAAAGAAAAAGGCTCATTTTGCTGAGCGTATGCATCATTTTGCCATTGCAGCAATGAGACAAGTTCGAGAGTTGAGGTTGCGTTCAAGGTCGACCAGATGGAACCAACGCAAGTAGTTGTCCAGATATTTGGTCGCCACTCCACGGTATCTGCTCAAAAACCACTTGAACCTGCTGTGGCGACTGTTGACCGTCTGAATGTGCACGTCTCCTCGAACACGCTCTCCCGCCGTAAAATTGACAGTCTCATGGCTGACCCCCAAGTCCCTGGCCATGGGCGGATAGCTGCGGTGGCCGTCGGAAACCAGAAGAACATCCTTATCCATCCTGGGTCCCAGAACATCTTTCAACACCTTGGAAGTGACCGCGGGCAAAACGGCGCTCATCGTAGTTCCGCTTCGGTCCGCTGCCATCAAAACGGGAACCTGTTCCCTTGAGATTCCCCGCTTTGACGCCTTGCCTCCTCGCCTGCGGGCAGGACGGCCAATCTTGCGTTCTCCCTTGCGGCTTTTGAGCAAATAAGTCTCATCCGCTTCCACTATCCCCTTAAGCCTGTCGGCGGATGTCCTTGCAGCTTCGAGGAACCTGTGTCGCCACCGAAAGGCTGTGGAAGGGTTTATTCCGCATCGCTCGGCGGACTCGTGTATAGTGTCTCCGTCGGCCAGCGCCTCGCTGAAAGCCAGCCACTTTTTCTTGAGGCCAAGTCCCGACAGCGGAGTGCCCGTCAGAGCGTTGAAAGTGCGCCTGCATCCCTTGCAGTAATACCTGCGCAACCCTCTGGCTTTTCCTCTCGATACCGCTCCTTTCGTGTTGCAGCGAGGACAGGTTCTGTCCTCGTCCACCGCAAGCTCGATAGCAGCCAGAGCGTCTGCGCCTTCGGTAGTCCCGTCCAGCACTTTGATAGCTGACTTGCGTTGGCCTCGGGTCAAATTCTCCGCTTGGGAAATCCAGTTCTGAAAGGTAGATTGTTCCATGGTATGTATCCTCCTCGGTTGACTGATATTTTACCATGAATGCATACGCATAGCAAAATGAGCCAAGAAAAAAGACGGCACTGCTAGAAAGAAGGACACGTTTCCCCCGGGGATAACGATAAAGTTCTGTTAAAACAGGTTAACCATGGCTGAAATTTCAAAAATCGAGTGGACTGATTCAACTTGGAATCCTGTTACCGGTTGCACAAAGATAAGCCCCGGTTGCAAGTACTGCTACGCAGAAGTGATTGCGGAGAGATACAGGGGAGTTGCGAATCATCCTTACGAACAGGGTTTTGACATGCGGTTGTGGCCGGAACGCCTTGAACTTCCGTTGAGGTGGAAAAAGCCCCGTCGTATATTTGTCAATTCCATGAGTGACTTGTTTCACCCATATGTTCCGGATGAATTCATAGACGGGGTTTTTGAAACTATGCGTGAAGCCTCGCACCATCAGTTTCAGGTTCTGACAAAGCGTCCCGAAAGGATGTCGGAGTATATGAAATCATACGACGAAAAGATGGGACCTATTGCGGAAAGGCATCCAAACATATGGCTTGGAACTAGCATTGAGACGGAAAAATACATGGAGCGCGCATGGGTCGTTTCAAAACTGTCTTCTTCAGTCAGGTTTCTTTCCTGTGAACCGCTTTTGGGTCCCCTTGACCTCAGCTCTGTTTTGAGTGGTGGGCATCAGGGAATCAACTGGGTAATAGTTGGTGGAGAAAGCGGGCCTCGTTCCCGTCCCATGAAGGAAAAATGGGTAACCGAGATTCGAGATCAATGTGAACGCGCCGAAGTTCCTTTCTTTTTCAAACAGTGGGGTGGAACTAACAAAAAGAAAGCGGGCCGTATTCTGCAAAATCGGACTTGGGACGAATATCCTGTTGTTTCTTCCCTCGAACATGAGGTCGAAACGAAAGCGCTTTTCGGCATGGTCGGCCAACTGTGAGTGCTTCTGCGGAAAAATAAATTTTCAATTGCGCAAATGCCTGTGAATTTTCTGGGTCGAAAGCTATGAAGATAATGCACTGCCTCGATTCCGAAGACTGTTGGCACATGAACTATCCCGAGTTCGGCGGTTTAGAATCGTAACATACTGATATTAGACGATTTTATTTCTCGCGAGACACTACAGAACGCCGTTTTCGGGTTTTTCAAGATGAAAATCGGGATTGACCGACAGCTTGCCGTCCACGGCTTTGGCAATGCTTTTCTGGATATTTCCAGGCAACTTGAGAAGCTGCCTTCTCGTTTTTTTCGTCAGCTCTGCCCGCCATGTCCGGTCAGAGGCCAAGTTCCTTCTCTATTTCGGACAAAGGAATAGTTTCCTCTCCCGAAGCCAGGAATTCCTCGTAAGCCCTCATTCCTTCCTCGTAGTCCTCAATGGCCTCGAGTTTTTTCATCAAAAACAGTTCGAGGTCCTTTCTCACGTAATAGCTCTTCGACCGCTCTTCCGCTTTCGACACCTTGGCGAGTATCTCGCCCAAGTCCGCCGATATGCACGCGTAAACGCCAACCGTCCCCGACTCCTTGTCCGTGTTCATGCTGCCTGTCTCCCTGCCGGCAAACATAGCAAGTTCCAACAGTTTTCGCAATATCTGTAGTTTTTATCGATTTTCGTCACGGCCGTCGGACAGAAGAGAAGACATCCGGTCTGTTTTCCGCGGTCCGGGCGGACATCAAAAGGGTCCCGCACGCCTGGCCGCGACTTGTGAAGAAGACGCGCAGGAGTGGAAAAAGGCGGAAAACGGCGGGCTATCTGGCCCGCTCGAGCCTGGCTATCAGGTCCTTTATCTCCCTGGACTTTATCTTCATGCTCACCTTGTTCACGATGAGCTTCGCGCTCACGTCCGTTATCGTCTCCACTATCTCGAGATCGTTCTTTCGAAGCGTCTCTCCGCTGGCCGTGAGATCCACTATCGCGTCGGCGAGACCTATTATGGGGGCGAGCTCGACCGACCCGTAGAGCTTTATGACCTCGGCGCTTATTCCCCTGCGGTTGTAGAAGTCTCCCGCGATTTTCGGATACTTGCTCGCGATGCGAAGCGGCGAGCGGCCCTGCTTCGAGAAGTTCTTCGGCGCGGCGACCACCATCCTGCACTTGCCGATGCGGAGGTCGAGCGGTTCGTACAGTCGGCAGTCCTGCTCCATGAGCGTGTCCCTGCCGACTATTCCGCAGTCCGCCGCCCCGTACTCCACATAGGACGGGACGTCCGTGGGCCTCACCACAAGAAACTTGAGCCCCGATTCCTCGAAGTCGAATATGAGCCTTCTCGGGTCCCTCACTATCCCTGTTATGTCCATCGAGGCCCGCTCGAAAAGCTCCACGGTTTCCTCGAGCAGTCTCCCCCGCGCCGCCGCTATCGTTATCACTGTCGCTCCCTCCACACGCTCGCCCCGAGCGAGGCGAGTTTCTCGTCGAGTTTCTCGTACCCCCGGTCGAGATGATATATCCGCGACACCTCGGTTCTTCCCGACGCGCACAGTCCCGCCAGCACGAGCGAGGCGCTCGCCCGGAGGTCGCTTGCCATGATCGGCGCGCCGCGGAGCTCCGCCACCCCCCTCACCACCGCGCTGTTTCCCACGAGCTTTATGTCCGCCCCCATTCTGCGAAGCTCCGCGGTGTGCATGAATCTCTGCGGAAATATGTTCTCCGTTATCACGCTCATTCCTCCCGCCACGCACATGGGTATCATCATCTGCGCCTGCATGTCCGTCGGGAATCCCGGGTAGGGCAGGGTCGAGAGGTCCACGCTTCGCGTCTCCCCCGTCCCGCGCACCCTGATGGAGTCCCCGTCCCTCTCCACTTCCGCTCCCGCCTGCAGGAGCTTTCCCACCAGCGCCCCCAGGTGCTCGAACCTGCAGCCGCGCACCGTGACGTCGCTTTCGTTCAGCGCCGCCGCCACCATCAGCGTCCCCGCCTCTATCCTGTCGGGCATGACCTCGTAGTCCCGAAGGGGGCGAAGCGACGAAACCCCCCGCACGGTCACTATGTCGGTTCCCGCTCCCCGCACCTCGGCGCCCATGAGATTGAGGGCGTCGGCGAGGTCGACGACCTCGGGCTCGCAGGCGGCGTTTAGAAGCACGGTCTCTCCCTCGCACAGGCACGCCGAGAGCATGAGGTTCTCGGTTCCCGTCACGGTGGAGAGGTCGAAGGGAACCGTGGTCCCCCTCATGTCCGCCGAAGAGACGCGCACGTAGCCCTCGTCGATTTCGACCGAAGCCCCGAGAATCCGAAGTCCCTTTATGTGCTGGTCGACAGGCCTCTCGCCTATGGCGCATCCGCCCGGCAGGGAGACCTCCGCCCTGCCGAACCTGGCGGCCAGGGGACCGAGAACGAGCACCGACGCTCTCATGGTCTTCACGAGGTCGTAGGGGGCCTTCCAGCTGTTCACCCCGCGCGAATCTATCGAAAGCTCTCCGTTTTCGTACGCGCACCGCGCTCCCAGGGTCTCGAGAAGCTCCATCATGGTGCGCACGTCGGCGAGGTCGGGCACGTTGCGAAGCGTGTTCTCCCCATCTCCGAGCAGGCACGCGGCCATCAGGGGAAGCACGGCGTTTTTCGCGCCGCCCGCCGACACCTCCCCCCGAAGCCTCTTTTTCCCTTCTATCACTATCTTTTCCAAGTCGCCTTCACCACCCTTTCGACGCCGCCCGCGTCGGTGAAAAACTCTATGCAGCCAAAGCCCCTCTCGCGGAACATCTCACCGACCTTCCGCGACCGCCCGTCGGCCGTTTCGACCAGCACGACGCCCCCCGGGCGAAGAACCCGCCCGGCCTGCGCGGCGATCCTTCCCGTGAACTCCAGCCCGTCCTCTCCTCCCAGAAGCGCCATGGCGGGCTCATGCTCCCTTATCTCGGGGGAAAGCTCCGCGTATTCCGCTTCGGACACGTAGGGCGGATTGGAAATTATCACGTCAAACGAAGATTTTGCAAAGGCGCCCAGCGCGTCCGCGAGGACGAAGCGCGCCCGCGCGCCGTTTTCGAGCGCGTTTGTGCGGGCGACGGCCAGCGCCCCGGGCGACGCGTCGGAGGCGAACATCTCGCAGCCGGGAGCTTCGAGCGAGACCGTCGCGGCGAGGCATCCACTTCCGGTTCCGAGGTCGAGGACGCGCGGCCGCGACATCCGCCGGGCGAGGACGGCGCCGAGTTCGGCCAGGGTTTCCGTTTCCGGCCTGGGAATCAGGACTCCCGGACCCACGCGGAACGTTCTCGAGCGAAACTCCCGCGCGCCCGTCACGTACGCCAGCGGCTCCCCGCCGAGCCTGCGGCGAAGCAGGCTTTCGAATTTCTCCCGCGCAGCCGCTCCGACCGGCATCCGCGGGCGGGCGTAGACGTCGAGGGCTCCCGCGCGGAGGCTTTCGGAGAGCAGCGCCCTGGTCTCGATTCCCGGGTTCCCGAAACCGCCCCGCTCGAAGCTTCTTTTTCCTTTCAGGTAAAGTTCTCTGAGTTCCATCTGGCTGGGAGGAATGATTGTATACGCGCCGCGGGGGTTTTCAAGTTTCACGCCCCGCCCGCCGCGCGGTTTCTTGATACGGAGCGGATGCGGCGGTACATTTAGGGCGGGACGCGCGCGGTTCGGGTCCGTCTCCGCGCCATGGAGCTCAGGGAGAACATAGAGAGGGTTTTCGACGGGATCGCGGATGCGTGCCGAAGGTCCGGCAGGAAGCGGGAGGAAGTGACGCTGGTCGCGGTGTCGAAGAAGTTTCCCGCCGCGACGGTGGCCCGCGCCGCCGCTCTCGGACTTCGGGACTTCGGGGAGAGCTACGCGCAGGAGCTTCGGGACAAGAGCCGGGAGCTTGAAGACGCGGGCGGGGAGCCCGTAAGGTGGCATTTCGTCGGTGGCCTTCAGAGAAACAAGGTAAAGTACGTGGTCGGAAAGGCCGTTCTGGTGCACTCGGTCGACGGCATTCCTCTCGCGGCGGAGCTCGACAGGAGGGCCGGGGCCGCCGGGACGCGGGTGAGGGCGCTTGTGGAGATAAACTGCGGGGAGCGGGCCAAGGGGGGGATTCGCGTGGAGGATCTGGGCGGTTTCCTGGAAGCGGCCTCGCGGTTCGGGAACGTCTCCTTCGAGGGGCTGATGGCCGTGCCTCCCCCGCGGGACGAGGAGCGCTGGTTTTCGCGCCTCCGGGAGCTTCGCGACGGTCTTCGCGGCGATTTTCCCGGACTCAGGGAGCTGTCCATGGGAATGAGCGGGGACTTCGCGGCGGCCATAGAGGAGGGAGCCACCATAGTGAGAGTGGGCTCGGCCGTGTTCGGGCCGAGACCCGGGTGAGACCGGCAGGATGAAAAGGACGTGCTTCATAGGAGGGGGCAACATGGCGGAGGCGCTTGTGAGGGGTCTTCTCGCCTCGGGGCGCTTCGGAAAAAAGGACATGGCGGTCTGCGACGTGAATCCCGAGAGGCTTTCGCTGTTTTCTTCCGAGCACGGGATCTCGGGCGACGCGGACGCGGCCCGGGTCGCCTCCGGCTCCGACGTCGTGGTGCTGTGCGTGAAACCCGGCGTCGTTCCCGAGGTCTGCCGGCGGATAGCGCCCGCGTCGGGAGAAAAAAAGCTCTACGTCTCGATCGCCGCGGGAGTGAGGCTTTCCGCCCTCCGCGGGCTTCTCGGCCGGGACGCGAAGCTCGCCCGCGTGATGCCCAACTCGCCCGCTCTCGTCCTCGAGGGAGCGTCGTGCGTCTGCTTCGGAGACGGCCTGTCCCGCGCCGAGGAGGAATTCGTGCTCGGGATGTTCGGGTGTCTCGGCAGGGCGTTTCGGGTCGGGAGCGAGGGCGTGATGGACGCCGCGACGGGTCTCGGGGGAAGCGGTCCGGCGTTCGTGGCGATGTTCGTCGAGGCTCTTTGCGACGGCGGGGTGAAGATGGGACTCGGGCGGGAGCTTTCGCTCGCCTTGGCCCTGCAGACGGTTCTCGGAACGTCGAAGATGATTCAGCGGAGCGGAAGGCACCCCGCGGAGGTAAGGGACATGACGGCCTCTCCCGGGGGGACCACGATGAGCGGAATTCATTCTCTCGAGCGGGGCGGATTCAGGGACGCGGTGATGTCTGCCGTGGAGTCCGCGGCGCTTCGCAGCGCGGAACTTTCCGCGGAGGAGGACTGAGATGGAAGTGCTGGGAGGGAATTTTCTTCGGGCGGTGGCGGAGGTTGTCGACATTCTTCTTACGGTCTACGTGTGGCTAATAGTTGGTCGGGCGGTGATTTCGTGGGTGAATCCCGACCCGTACAATCCCATAGTGAGGTTTCTGCACTCGGCCACAGAACCGGTGCTGGGCTTCGTCAGGAAGCGTCTTCCGCCCCTGGGAGGCTCTTTGGACCTGAGCCCCATAATCGTTCTGGTTCTCATAATTTTCGTGAAGCGCGCGGTCGTGACCTCTCTCGTCCAGCTCGCCTCGGGTCTCTGACTCCCCCGCCGTAATCGGCTTTGAACGTGCGCGCGCCGCCGGTTGCGCAATTCCCCGGAATGTTGGCGGCCGGGGCCGGGCCGGGCGGAGTTCCTGGCCGCGGCGGGAACCGAAAACGGGCAGTTGTCAAAACTGCTTCCGGCATATAGGATTAAGAAACTGGAAAATCTTCGGAAAAGGAGACGCGACAGATGAAAATTTCTCTTTTGGGCGGAACGGGAGACATAGCGGAGGGACTCGTCCTGCGGTGGTCCAGGGCCGGCCACGAAATCTACATAGGCTCGAGGAGCGAGGAAAAGGCCCTGGGCATAGCCGCCGGCCACGCGGAAACGCTCAAGGGTCTCGGGCTCGAGTCCGACATACGCGGCATGGCCAACGCCGACGCGGCGGCCGCCTCGGAAGTGATAATAATAAGCATTCCCCCGGAGTACGCGGCCGCCACCGTGGCCGGCTGCGGGACGAGCATAACGGAACAGATAGTCGTCACCCCGGTGGTTTCCATGAAGAGAGAGGGAAAGACCTTCGTTTTCGACCCTCCGGCCCAGGGCTCCTCGGCCCTCGAGATAAGGGAAGCGCTTCCCGAAACCGCGAGGCTCGTGTCGGCCTACCACAACCTTCCGGCCAAGGAGCTTGCGAACATAGGGGAGGACCTCGACTACGACGTGGTGATATGCGGAGACGACGAGGACGCCAAGGAAGTGGTCAGGAGCCTCACCGAAGAGATGAAGAACCTTCGGGTTCTCGACGCGGGGCCCCTCGAGGTCTCCTCGATGATAGAGTCCATGACGCCGCTTATCGTGAACCTCAACGTGAGGTACAAGCCCGCGCACTTCTCGGTCAAGTTCGTCTGAGGCGCTACTCCCCGGCGACCGACACGACGACCCTTCTGGTCCTCGGGCGGTTGTCGAAATCGACCAGCACTATCTGCTGCCAGGTTCCCAGAAGGAGCCGGCCGTCGGCGAACGGGACCGCCAGCGAGGGCCCGAGCATGGCCGCTCTCACGTGGGAGTGGCCGTTTCCGTCGCCCCATCTCGCGTCGTGCGCGTAAGGGATGTCCTCGGGAGCCGCTCTTTCGAACGCGTCCCTGAGGTCTTCGAGCGCCCCGCTTTCGTATTCTATGGTGGTGACTCCGCAGGTCGACCCCGGGACGAAAACCGTCGCCGTACCTCGGGACATCCCCGTCCGCGAAACCTCGTCGCTCACGCGGGACGTCACGTCCAGCATGTCGCAGCGGCCTTTCGTCGCGGCCTCGAAGTATCTCGTTTCCACTGCCATTGCGGTTCTCAGAACAGCGTAAGCTGCGAGGGTTTTTTCACGGGTCTCACGTTCCAGCCGTCGGAGCGCAGGGTTTTCAGGAGCTCCCCGGTGAAGTTTCCTTCCAGCACCAGCTCTTGGGGTCTCGAGATGCTGAGATAGTCGAGAATCTCGTCGTACCCCGCGTGATTGGTGAGCGGAAACGCGACCTCCGCCCTGAAGGACGACCTCACCAGCGTTCCGTTTTCCATCGCCCCGCCGGAGACCGCCGCCACCTTCTTTCTTTCCAGCCCCTCCACCACCGCCGAGTCCCTGTAGTGGAACGGGGCCAGCAGGACCTTGTTTCGGAAGCGCTTTCTCCTCACTCCTCCGTAACCGGGAATCCCGACGCCGAGCTCCCCGTACGCCCCGAGGACTTTCGCTATGGAGGGATGGAGGACGAGCTCCACGTTTCTTTCTCCGAGAAAGATCGCGAGGTCCTGCGCCTTTCCCACGGGATTTACGAGAACCACCGGGGTCTTGTCCTCGAAAAACGCCTCGTTCACGAACTCGAGCACCGAACGCATCACCGCTTCCGGCCGGGGAAAGACGAACTTGGGGGCTCCGTAGCCGCAGTTCACGACCAGCGTGTCGCACCTTCTGATTTCGGCGTGCCGGGCGGAGGGCGGATTTTTCAGCTTGAAGCTTCCCGCGTACACGAGCCGTTTTCCGTCCTTTTCCACCACCACCTGCGCCGCCCCGAGCATGTGTCCCGAGGGGATGAGCTCGATGGAGTGGCTCCCCAGGGTGAAGCGCCTGCCGTAGGGAGAGGAGAGCACGTCGGAGCTCCTTATCTTTTTCCCCAGGATCCTCACCGTTTCGGGAGTGGCTATGATCTTCGCGCTCTCGGGGACGTTTTCGACGTTGGCGCTGGTGACGAAGGACAGGGGGACGGCCCTTGCGGAATCGAAATATATGTCTGCGCCTGAAAGCTTTATCTCGGAGCTAGAATCGATCTCCAGCATGCTGGGTGAAATTTACTTTAGTTTCTCCAGGGTGACAAGAAGGACGGACATCGCCCCGCGGGGTCGGGACGCGTCCCGGGGAAGGCGAAAAAAAAGGGAGCGCCCGCCGGGCGCTCCCTTCGGTTCTCGTCCGCCTTCGCGGTCAGTCGACCTCGATTTTCTTCGAGACCTCTTCCCGCTTTTTCGGAAGGGTGAGGCGCAGGACTCCGTCCTTGTGCTCCGCCTTTATGTTTTCGGCGTCGACCTTGTCGTCGAGAAAGAAGCTTCTCTCGAACGACCCGCGGGATCTTTCCACCTTGACGTAGCCGTCGGTCTCTTCCCTGTTCTCGACGTCTTTCTTTCCCCTTACGGTGAGCCTGTTGTTCCTGAGATCTATGTCCAGGTTCTCCCTGCTCACCCCGGGAAGCTCGGCGGAGACGACGAAGTTCTCGCCGTCGTCGAGTATGTCCACTTTCGGCGAAAGCGCCGCGTTTCCGTCCGCGGCCGCGGAATCGAAAAACCCGGGAGCGACCGCGGGAAAGTTCCGGAAGACGTCGAACGGCTCCCACAAGCTCATTGCGTATCTCATTGTCTTTACCTCCTGTCCGTGTGTTTTCCGCGGGCGTCTTTCCGCCCGCACTTCCAAGTTAATCATCCGCCGCGCGCACTCAAGGAAAAATTTTCCGTTCTCCCCCGAGGTTGTGTTTCTCCCGAAATAATGGTTTGTTTGATTAGGGAGAAACGTTCCATGACCACCAGGCTCCAAGGCGGATACCTGCTTTCCGAAACCCTCCTCGATCTGGGAGCGAGGGACGTGTTCACCCTGGGGGGCGGTCACATAAATCCCGTGTACAGGGCATGTACCGATCTGGGAGTGAGGCTGGTGGACACCCACCACGAGCAGGGGGCGGCCATGGCCGCCGACGCCTACGGACGGCTCACCAGGACCCCCGGCGTGTGTCTCGTCACCGCGGGCCCCGGGCTCACCAACGCGCTTACCGGGATCGCCGGCTCCTACCTGGCCAACTCCCCGCTTCTCGTGATTTCGGGGAGAAGCGGCGTCGAGGAAAACGACCGGATGTCGCTTCAGGAAATAGATCAGGAGTCCATGGTGAGACCCGTGACCAAGTGGGCCAGGACGGTCTACGAGACTTCCAGGATTAGGGAATACGTCTCGGCGGCCTGGGCGGCCGCGGTGTCGGGGCGGCCGGGCCCCGTCTACCTGGGAATGTCCTACGAGGTTCTCTACCCCGGGTGCGGGGAGCGGGAGGCGGCCCCCGCCAGGGCTCCCGTTCCGGACACCGACTGCGAGCCTCCTGCGGAGAAGGTGGCGGAGTTCTTCCGCATGCTTTCGGATTCGCAAAGGCCGGTCGCGGTGGCGGGAAGCGGAAGCTGGTACTCGGGAGCGGAGGGAAGCCTGGCGGAGTTCGCCGAGAGGCTGGGCGCCCCGTTTTTCACCCTGAACATGGGAAGGGGAATCCTCCCCGACGACCACCCCCGCTGCTTCGGACCCGCCAGTCCGGCCGGCCCCGGAGGGTTTCGGGAAATCACCGCCGCCGCGGACCTCGTGATTCTTCTGGGAGTCCGCCTGAGCATCTACGCCGGGTTCGGAAAGACGCTGAATCCCTCGGCGAAGGTCGTGCAGGTGGACATAGATCCCGGGGAGATCGGAAGAAACCGTCCGGCGGACCTGGGCGTGGTCTGCGACCTCGACGCGTTTTGCCGCAGGGCCAACCTGTTCGCCGCGGAACGGACCCCCGCCCTCGACTTCGCTCCGTGGCTCGGGGAAGCGGCTTCGGCCAGGTCGCGTAGCCGCGCCGCCTTCGCCGAAGCCGTTTCTGGAGGAGAGGGAATTCACCCGGCCGCGGTCGCCCGCGCGGTCTGCGGCGTCCTCGGCGGGGAGGGTATAATCGCCGTCGACGGCGGGGACTGCCAGTCGTGGACGGATCTTTCCTGCGAGGTGCTCGGGCCGGGACGCTATCTCAAGGGCGGGCCCCTGGGATGCATGGGGGTGGGAGTGCCCTTCGCTCTCGGGGCCAAGGTGGCTTTCCCCGAAAAGCCCGTGGCGCTCGTCACCGGGGACGGCGCCGCGGCGATGAACTTCATGGAGATGGAAACCGCGGTGCGCCACGGCGCTCCCTTCGTCGCCGTCGTCTGCAACGATTCGGCCTGGGGAATGACCAAGCACCAGCTCGAGATAACCTATCCCGAAGCGGGAAAGACTCAGGGAGTGGACCTGGGATTCGTCGACTTCCACGAGATGGCGAAGGCCGTGGGAGGGCACGGGGAGAAGGTCGAGGAACCGAAAGACCTGACCCCGGCCATCGAGCGGGCGTTCTCTTCGGGACTTCCGGCGGTCGTGAACGTGAGGACCGACCCCGGCGCCGTGAGCGGCGCGACGCGCGTCATAACGGAGACGATGATGAGGGGCATGGACCGGGAGCCCGGCGCCTAGTCCTTTCTGAGCACGGCGAGAAACGCCTCCTGCGGTATTTCGATCCTGCCCACCTGCTTCATTCTCTTTTTGCCTTCCTTCTGCTTTTCCAGAAGCTTCCTCTTTCTGGTCACGTCCCCCCCGTAGCACTTCGACGTCACGTCCTTTCTCATGGCCTTGACCGATTCGCGGGCTATCACGCGGCTTCCCACGGCGGCCTGTATCGCCACCTCGTAGAGCTGGCGCGGTATGAGCGAGCGTAGCTTCGCCGTGAGCTCCCTTCCCCGCTCGTAGGACTTGTCCCTGTGGGATATCGTGGAGAGCGCGTCCACGGGAGAGCCGTTTACCAGGATGTCGAGCTTCACCAGGTTCGAGTCCCTGTACCCGGCGGGCTCGTAGTCCATGGAGGCGTAGCCCTTGGTCACGGACTTGAGCGTGTCGTAGAAGTCGTAGACTATTTCCGCCAGAGGAAGCTCGTATTCCATTATCGCCCTGCTTTCCGTGGCGTATCTGAGGTTTTTCTGGGTGCCCCTTCTTTTTTCGCACAGATCGAATATCTGGCCGAGGTAGCGCGAAGGGGTGTGGACGGAAACCGACACGTAGGGCTCCTGCAGGCGCGCCGAGCGGTCCCCCGTGGGAAGGTCGCTCGGGTTGTCTACGTACACCTCCCTTCCGTCCGGGTACACGGCCCTGTAGATCACCGTCGGGGCCGTGGTTATGAGGTCCACGTCGAACTCCCTCTCCACCCTCTCGCGGACGATCTCCATGTGGAGAAGCCCCAGAAACCCGCACCTGAACCCGAATCCCAGGGCCGCCGACGTCTCGGGCTCGTAGACCAGGGAAGAGTCGTTCAGCCTGAGTTTTCCCAGTCCCTCCCTGAGCTTGTCGTAGCTTCCGGCTTCTATCGGATAAAGGCCGCTGAACACCATGGGCTTCATCACCTTGAACCCCTCGAGCGGGCTTTCGGTGGGATTTCCGCTGTCCGTTATCGTGTCTCCCACCCCGGCCTCGCCGATCTCCTTTATGGATGCGGTCACGAAGCCGACCTCTCCCGCCCCGAGCCGCGGAAGCTCGACCGCCCGGGGGGAGAACGCCCCTATCTTTCTCACCTCGTAGTCCTTTCCCGTGGCCATGAGCCGGACGCCCGCCCCCAGCCCTACCTCCCCCTCGTACACCCTGACCAGCATCACCACGCCCTGGTAGGAGTCGAACCAGCTGTCGAACACAAGCGCCTTGAGCGGGGCGTCCCGCCGTCCCTTCGGGGAAGGCACGAGCCTCACTATCGATTCCAGTATCTCCTTGGTTCCCGTTCCCTCCTTCGCGCTCGCCAGGACGGCGCACTCGGCGGAGATTCCCACGATGTCCTCTATCTCCCTCTTCACCCTCTCCGGTTCGGCCGACGGCAGGTCTATCTTGTTCACCACCGGTATGAGCTCGAGTCCCGAGTCGGCCGCCAGGTAGGCGTGGGCGAGCGTCTGGGCCTCGACTCCCTGGGAGGCGTCCACGACCAGCAGGGCTCCCTCGCACGCTATGAGGCTTCTGGAGACCTCGTAGCTGAAATCCACGTGCCCGGGGGTGTCTATGAGGTTGAGTTCGTAGGTCCCGCCGTCGTCGGCTGCGTAGCGCAGTCTCACGGCCTGGGCCTTTATGGTTATTCCCCGCTCCCTCTCTATCTCCATGTTGTCGAGGAACTGCTCGGTCTTCTCCCGCTCGTCCAGAGCGCCCGTGAACTCGAGCAGCCTGTCGGCCAGCGTGGACTTTCCGTGGTCGACGTGGGCTATTATGGAGAAGTTTCGGATGAGGCCGGTTTCCATGGCGAAGCCGTAAAGTATAAAGCAATGTCCCCCGGTTTCAAACGCCGCCGCGCCGCGCCGGAAGAGCGTTTTTGATAAATTGCCGGAAAACCTTTATATTGACAGTTTACGCCGCCCGACGGCGGCGTCTGCTTAAAGGAGGAGGATGCTGTTATGAGGAACAGTATTGCTGGAGTATTGGTTTTTCTGGCCGTTTTGGCTTTGTGGGGCGGCGGGGCCCAGGCGCAGGAGCTTGAGAAGCTCGTGGTCCTGGGAAGCCGCTTCGAGGAAAGGAGCGTTTCCGATTCCCCCGTTCCCGTGGACGTGATAACGGAAGAGGAGATGCTGGCGACGGGGCAGACGGAGGTGGGGCGCGTCATTCAGGAGCTCATCCCTTCTTTCAACTTTTCGAGCTCTACCATAAGCGACGGAACCGACGCCCTTCGCCCGGCTACGCTGAGGGGGCTGGGGCCGGACCAGGTGCTCGTGCTGGTAAACGGCAAGCGGCGCCACAAAAGCGCCCTGGTGCACGTGAACACCTCGGTGGGCCGCGGCACGGCGGGCGTGGACATGAACTCCATTCCGCTCAGCGCGATCAAGAGAATCGAGGTTCTGCGCGACGGCTCTTCGGCCCAGTACGGCTCCGACGCGATTTCCGGAGTCATAAACATAGTTCTCAAGGACACCTACGAAGGCACCGCCTCGGTGTCCATGGGACAGATCAGGGAAGGAGACGGAGACACCCTGGTCGGGAGCGTGAGCAAGGGGTTTTCGCTGTGGAGCGAGGACAGCTTCCTGAACGCCACTCTCGAGGTGAGGCAGAGGGACAGGACCAACCGCGCGGGACTCATGGGCGACATCCAGTATCTTGACAGCGAGTGCCGAGGCGAAGACGGCGCGGCGGTGAACTGCCGGGAGGCGAGCGGCCCGAGGACGCTTACCGACAATCCCGTGAACGACCCCGAGCGTTCGATCGACCGCGCCCAGTTCCGGGTCGGGGACGCCGACTCCACTCACGCGAGCGTGGTGCTCAACATGGAAAGTCCCGTCGACCTTCTGAACGACGGGAAGATATACAGCTTCGCGGACTTCTCCTCCAGGGAGAACGAAAGCGGAGGGTTCTACAGGAGGGCCAACCAGCTCGACCGGAACCCCGTCGGCTCGGACTACCCGGACGGGTTTCTGCCTCTGATAAGAACCAGGATAAACGATTACGCCTTCGGCGCGGGATTCGAGGCGAACGTGGCCGCGGACGTGAAGATGGACGCAAGCTACGTGGTGGGAGGAAACACCTTCGCCTACAACATAACCAACTCCCACAACGCCACCTGGGTCGCCTGCAAGGTTATGCCCAACGACGCATCGGGCAACTCCCGCTGCCTCGACGGCGTGGACTACGGGGGAGCGATTCCGTCTTCGGCCGACGCGGGAACCCTCAAGCTCTACCATCACGTGGCGAACCTGGATTTCTCCACTCCCATGAGCTGGGGCAACTTCGCCTGGGGGGGCGAGTACAGGAGGGAGAAATTCGAGATAGAGGCGGGTGAGAGATATTCCTACGAGAACTACCTCGGGCTCAACAACGACGGAAGCGCCACGCCCGGCATCCAGGTGTTTCCCGGGTTCGCTCCCGAAAACGAGGTCTCCGAGACCCGGGACGCGTATTCGGCCTACGCCGACGCGGAATTCGACGTGGGAGAGAGGATACTTCTGAGTCCCGCCGTGCGCTGGGAGAACTACAGCGACTTCGGAAACACCTTCAACGGAAAGATTTCCGCGCGCGCGGCGCTTGCCGACGCCTTCGCCCTGCGCGGTTCGGCGAGCACCGGTTTCAGGGCCCCTTCCATGCAGCAGATCTACTCGAACCACACGTCGACGCAGTTCAACCCGCTTCCCGGCGGCGGCTTCGGACCGTCCCAGGTGAGGACCTACCGCAACGACAGCCAGGTGGCCAAGGAGATCGGCATACCGGAGCTCAAGGAGGAAACCTCGAACAACTTCAGCGCCGGTTTCGTCTTCACGCCCGTTCCGTCCGTCACCGTCACGACCGATTTCTACTACATAACGATCGAGGACCGCATAGTCCTGCCGGGCAGGATAAACGCCGCGGACGAGGACATCTCGGCGTCGGTCAGGGCGATTCTCCGCAGGGAGAACGTGGAACAGGCCCAGTTCTTCATGAACGCCGCCGACACGAGAACCAGGGGCGTCGACATAGTCGCGAGCTGGGACTACTCCTTCGCCGGGGGTTCGGACCTCAGGATGGTCTTCGCGGGAACGGTGAACGAGACGGACATCACCGCGGCCAACCTGCCGGAGTCTCTCGACAACAAGCTTTTCAACGAGCAGAGCCGTTCGATCATAGAGGAGTGGCAGCCCAAGGACAGGTTCTCCCTTTCGGGAACCTACTCCAGGGGTCCCGCGGACCTGACTCTGGCGGTTCACCGCTACGGCGAGTACACGGTCGTGGACGGCTCGCAGAGGCAGACCTTCAGCCCCGAGTATCTCACCGACGTCAACCTCAACGTCAGGATGGGCAGGGTGGGCACGCTCAAGGTCGGAGCCAACAACCTTTTCGACGTCAAGCCCGACAGGAACAATATCGGCCAGTCGAGAAGCGGCACCATATACGACTCCGACGGCTCCGTCATAGTCGACTCTCCGGGAGTGTTCGCCTATTCCCGCCGCTCGGCGCCTTTCGGCTTCAACGGAGGCTACTACTACCTGGCATACGAGTACAAGTTCTAGAACCGCTTTCGTACTTCGGATGTCCGGATGTTCCCCGCCGCGGGACCGTAAAGGTCTCTCGGCGGGGATTTTTTCGTCGGGTCACAGGGCCGGGGATTTTACAACCATGAGCTTTTCGTGGGTCATCTCCCGCATGGTGTAGGGAATTCCTCCCGTTCCGATTCCCGAGCGCGCCGCCCCCCGAAAAGGCATCCAGTCGACGCGAAAAGCCGTGTGGTCGTTCACCAGCACCGACGCCGCCTTTAGCTTTCTCACCGCGCCCAGCGCCCTGTCGAGGTCCTTGGTGAAGACCGACGCCTGGAAGGAGTAGGGCAGGCTGTTTGCGAGGGAAATCGCCTCTTCCGTGCGGTCGTACGCGTACACCGCTATCACGGGTCCGAAAATCTCCTCGCGCGAGAGCCGGCAGTCCGGGGGAGGGTCGAGAATCACGGTGGGCTCGTAGCAGGTCTTCCCGATTCTCCTCCCCCCGCCGACAAGCTTTCCGCCCCCGGCCACGGCTTCGCGCACCCAGCGGTGAACCCTCGAGACGTCCCCGCGGCT
Source organism: Thermodesulfobacteriota bacterium (assembly GCA_965243595.1). Classification (GTDB taxonomy): domain Bacteria; phylum Desulfobacterota_D; class UBA1144; order Nemesobacterales; family Nemesobacteraceae; genus Nemesobacter. The sequence goes on along the minus strand of OZ251569.1, from coordinate 103,880 downwards.
TATCAGGGGTCCCACGTCCGTGTCCTCGCTAAGCGGGTCTCCGACCTTCGCCTCCGCGGCAAGCTCCCCCAGCCCCTCGGCGACCTTTTTCGCCACGGAGCGGTGCGCGAACACCCTCTGCACGGAAACGCACACCTGTCCCGCGTGGTAGAAGCCGCCCTTGGCCAGAAGGGGGAGCATGTCGTCTGTGTCCGCGTCGGGCTCCGCTATCACGGGAGCCGCTCCCCCGTGCTCGAGGGCGCACCTCGTGCCGGGCGCGAGCTTCGACCTCAGATGCCATCCCACCCGCGCCGAGCCTATGAAGGTGAGGTAGTCGACCCTGCCGTCGGTGGCGAGCTTCTCCGACAGGGAGTCGTCCACTATGACCGCCCGGGCCCAGCCTTCGGGAAGCCCGCTTTCGTACAGGGCGTCGAGCAGGTTGAGGCACGAAAGGGGCGTTTCGAGCGCGGGCTTTATGATCGCGGGGCAGCCGACGGCGACCGCGGGGACGACCTGGTGGACGGCGAGATTGAAGGGGTGGTTGAAGGCCGAAACGGCGACCGCCGTTCCTATCGGTTCCCTGAAGGTGAACGCCATCCTGTTCATGGACGCGGCGTTCATTCCCATGGGAATCTCCTCCCCGGCGAGACATGAGAGGGATTCCGCCGCCACCTTGATGCCGTTTACCGCCCTTGTGATCTCCGCTCTGGTGTCGACGAGCGGCTTTCCGCCTTCCGCGGCCGCGTCCGCCGCTATGCGGTCGTAGTTCTCCTCCACGAAGGTCCTCGTTCTCTCGAGAATTGCCAGTCTCTCGGGGACGGGGATTCTTTTCGCCGGGTCGTCGGCAAGCGCCCTCGCGTCCCCGAGCGCCTTTTCCATTTTCTTTTTTCCGGTGAAGGGAATTTCCCTAATGGGTTTTTCGTCGTAGGCTCCGAGAACCTCGAGCGTCTCCGGCATCGTTTTTTCACCTCCGTCCGAGCGATGAGCTTTTACCTGAAGTAAACTCGGTTTCGTGCGTTTTACAAGGCGGGTCGGGGTGTCTATAATGCTTTTTGAAGGTTGTTCCGATTATGATCCCGCGCGCGAAAACGCTGCCCGTTTTTCTTTCCGTTTCCCTGCTCCTTCTTTCGTCGCTCGCCGTTCCCGCGGCGGGCGAGGACGCGAAGTCCAAGTCTCCCGAGGGAGTCATGGGACTCACCGCGGAGCAGTGGAAGGAGAAGCTCTCTCCTCTCGAATACAGGGTGCTGTGGGAGAAGGGAACGGAGCGGCGTTTTTCCGGCGACCTCCTGCGCAACACGAAAAAGGGCGTCTACGTCACGGCGGGCTGCGGTCAGCCCGTCTTCAGCTCCGAGCACAAGTACGATTCGCGCACGGGATGGCCGAGTTTCTGGAAACCCGTAAGCGAGGACGCGGTGAGGATAGTTCCCGACGACTCCTTCGGGCTCAGGCGCTACGAGGTCGTCTCGAGCGAGTGCGGCGAGCACCTGGGACACGTCTTTCGGGACGGACCTCCTCCGACCGGTCTTCGCTACTGCATAAACTCCGCCGCCCTGGACTTCGTCGAGGAGCCCTAGGCACGGTTTCCGCCGTTTCCGCGCAACCTCCGCGGGCAAATACTCCTTGACAATGGAGATGGAGATGGGATATAAGGATAGATAGACCCTTGCGGGTTGGGAACACAGTTTAATCAACAAGGAGGTAGGATTGGCATGGTTCCAATAGAAGCTTTGTTAGGTTACGTCCTGCTGCTGGTGGGATTCGTGTTCTTCGCAAACGGAATGACCCTTCTGGGCAAGACGGGAGCGAAGGAAGTTGGCGTGCTTAACCTGGGCGTGGGCGTTTTGATAGCCATAGCGGCGTGGAAGCTGCACACCCTGGGTCTGACGGCGGCGACGGCGCTCGTGTCGGTGTTCGCCCTTATATACCTGATAGTGTACGCGGTGTTCGTGCACGGACACGACGCGAAGGGGCTAGGAGTGTACTGTCTTTTCGCTACGGTGGTGTTCGTATGGTACGGGGCTCATTTCCAGAGTTTGGGGCTTGCGTATTTCGCGTATTTCTGCTGGGCTTGGGCGTTGCTGGTGCTTCTTTGCTTCTTCGCGTTTGCGCAGGGCAAGGATCTGGGCAAGCCGATAGCGTATCTGTTCATCATAGAGTCTGTGCTGACTCTTCTCATACCCGGAATGCTTCTGCTCACGGAGAAGTGGAACCCGCTGGGCGGCGTCCCCGGTTAAGGAAGTTTCAAGTTTACGAAAACGAAAAAAGGGGAACCCGCCGGGTTCCCCTTTTTTTATCTTCTTCCGACCGACCACCGGTTCGGAATTCGTCTCTCTCTTCTATCCTTCTTCCTTTCTCTGGACTAGGATGCTCCATTTTCCTTTCTGGACGGGCTTTTCGGCGTCCTTGTGGGTGAACACGTTCACCTCGAAGATGAAAAAGCCCATGTTGGGGCGCTTGTGATCCCTTTTCTCGACGAGCTTTCTGGTTATGTGGACCGTGTCGCCGGGGAACACGGCTCCCGAGAACCTCCAGTCCTCAAGCCCCATGAAGGCGACCGTCGCGAGCCTCGGCATGGTGAACCACAGGCCCGTGGCTATCGAGGTGACCAGCATCCCGTGGGCGACGCGCGTCTTGAACACGGTGTTTTTCGCGAACTCCTCGTCTATGTGCATGTTGTTGTAGTCCGCGGAAAGTCCCGCGAAGTTGACCACGTCGGTTTCGGTGACCGTTCTTCCGGAGCTTTTGTGCTCGGCTCCCTCTTCCAGGTCTTCGTAAAAGATTCTCGACATCTCGTCCTCCTTGCCGTTAAGCGGCGGGTTTGAACTTGGGGAGGGTGACTTGGTCGGTTACGTCGTCGAAGACCACCTCCACGTTCATGCCTATGGACACGTCCTTTGGGTCTATGTCCACGATGTTGGACATCATCTTCACCCCTTCTTCCATTTCCACGAGGGCGACCACGTAGGGAGGCTCTCCCTTGTAGGCCTTCGAGGGTCCCATGTGGTGAACGGAGAAGGTCCACACCTTGCCCCTTCCCCCCGACTCCACCCACTCTATGTCGTCGGACATGTCCTCTCCCGGGGACAGCGCCCTCGGGTAGAAGAAATACTCCCCCGTCTTCCTGGACCTCGGTATGACCAGTCTGTGCTCTTTTGCGGCTTCCCAGAAGGGTTTCGTCTCGGGACGAAACTCTGGAAGCGGCTTGTTGTATTCCTGTTTCTCCGCCATCTTGTCCGTTCTCCTTTGTATGTTTTGAGTTGTCCGCTTTACATGAGCGGCTGGTTTCCAAGAACCACGGTGCTGTGTGCCGACACTATTCCCCCGTTTCCGTGCACCACGGCTACCTCCGCGTCTTCCACCTGCCTGGCTCCCGCCCCTCCCCGAAGCTGAAGCGCGGCCTCCACCACGTGATGCATGGCTCCGAGATGGGCCTGCGAGAGAAGCCCCCCGTGGGTGTTCACCGGAAGGTCCTTGCCTATCTCCATCCTGCCCTCCAGGGCGAACGCTCCTCCCTCTCCCTTCGGAACGAACCCCAGACCTTCGAGCTCGAGCAGCACGGTTATGGTGAAGCAGTCGTAGAGAAAGGCTATGTCCACGTCCCTGGGTTCTATGCCAGCGGTCGTGAATGCCTTGCTTCCCGACCTCTCCACGGCTCCGTATATCTGGTCGAGGTCCCGAAGCGTGGTGAGATACTGGTGGGAGTATCCCTGTCCCATGCCCCACAGGTAGGCCAGATCGTTCTCTATTCCAAGCTCCCTGGCCTTGTCCTCGGTGGTCACTATGAACGCGGCTCCTCCGTCGGAGATGATGGAGCAGTCGTACTTGTGGAGCGGCTCTGCTATCACCCTGGAATCCAGGACGTCCTCTATGGAGAGAGGTTCCTTGTTCATGGCGTTTTCCTTCTCCGCCGCGTGCTTTCTCATGGTGACGGCCACGGCGGCCAGGTGCTCGGGCCTGTTGTTCCAGTCGTGCAGGTACCTCTGTGCGGCGAGTGCGTATCCCCCGGGAGTGGTGAGTCCGTAGGGAAACTCGAACTCGGCGTGGCACATCTCCCTTATGAGGGCGAGCATGCCGGAAGACGATATGCCCGAGAGCGTGTTGTCTCCCCGAACGCAGAGAACCACGTCGGACTGTCCCGATGCCACGGCCATGGCGGCTTCCGCTACCATCCACACGGCGGTGGCTCCCCCGACGGCCACGGAGGAGAAGAACCTGGGGTTCATTCCGAAGTAGTCGGCGAAGGTGGTGCAGTGCATGAAGGTGTGCTCCACTAGGGAGAAGGCGGTGACGAGGCCGTCCACGTCGCTTTTTCTGATTCCGGCGTCCTCTATGGCCAGCCTTGAGGCTTCGGAGAGGAAGTGGAAGGAGCTTTTGTCGGGGATTTTTCCCTGCTCGGTTTCCCCGACGCCTGCTATGACTATTTTTTTGTTTTTGAGAAGTTCGCGGGTCTGTTCGATGCCCGCAAGGCTTGTAGACATGATGAATTCTCCTTGTGCTTGTCTGGAATTTACGGCTCTCTATATTATAGCAACATGTTCTAAATGCCAAGTTCGCGGGATATGACCAGCCGCTGGATCTCCGAAGTGCCCTCCGTTATGGAAGCCAGCCTGGCGTCGCGGTAGTACCTCTCGGCATTGTATTCGACGCTGTAGCCGTAGCCTCCCAGCACCTGGAGGGCTTCGGTCGCCACCCACTGTACCGCCTCGGCGGAGTAGAGCTTGGCCATCGACGCCTCCTTCAGGCACTTCTTTCCCGAGCTGTAGAGCCAGGCGGCCTTGTAGACGAGCAGCCTCGCGGTCTCTATCCTGACCGCCATGTCCGCGAGCTTGAAGCTTATGCCCTGGAATTTCGATATGGGCCTTCCGAACGCTTCCCTCTCCTTCGAGTACTGGAGGGCGTACTCGAAAGCCGCCTGGGCTATCCCGACGCTTTTGGCCGAGTGGGTTATGCGGGCTCCGAGCAGGGTCTCCATGGCTCCCTGGAATCCTCCCTCTCCCACCAGCATGTTCTCCTCGGGAACCTCGCAGTTTTCGAATATGAGCTCCGAGGTGTCGGCGGAGCGGTGGCCGAGCTTGTGCATCTTTCCGCTCACGGAGAAGCCCGGGGTGCCCTTGTCCACTACGAATATGCTTATTCCGTGACCTTTTTTCGTCTTGTCGGTGTAGGCGGCCACCACGGCGTAGTCGCACATGGTTCCGTTGGTTATCCAGGTCTTGGTGCCGTTTAGCACGTAGCGGTCGCCTTCCTTCACGGCCTGGGTTCTTATGCTCCGCGCGTCGGACCCGGCGTTGGGCTCCGTAATGCCCAGGGAACCTATCTTTTTTCCCTCTATTCCGGGCACCAGGTACTTGCGCTTCTGCTCCTCGGAACCGAACTTGTATATGGGGAACATCGAGAGACTGGTGTGGGCGTTCACGCACATGGCTATGCCCGCGTTCACCTTGCCCATCTCCTCCGAGAATATGCAGTCCGTCAGCTTGTCCTGCGCGACTCCCCCGTATTCTTCCGGAAACACTATTCCCAGCAGGCCCATCTCCCCGAGCATGGGAAACAGCTGCCTGGGAAAGGTCTGGGTGGTTTCGGCCTCTTCGACCAGGGGCTCTATCTCGTTTCGGGCGAAGTCCACTATCATCTCCCGGAACATGCGCTGTTCGTCTGTGAATTCGAAGTCAATAGGCAATTTGCTCTCCTCCCTTCGCGCGAAGGCCTTATTTTGGGAAACGGAGTATAGCAGTTTTGGCCCGCCCTGGCAAAAGATTCGCCGCCCGGCGCAAAAACTGATTGACATTTCACTCGGATGGGTGGTAAGATGAAAAGCGTTCCACCTTCCGGTTGCCGCCGTAGCCGTTTTTTCTCTCACGAGATCAAGTGGCTTCGGCGGCTTTTTTTCGCCCTTTCCCCCCTGTCGCGGCCGGTCTCCGTCCGCGGGGAACGTATGTTTCGCGACGCCGCCCGAAAGTTTGCGGAAGCGGGGAAAAAAGCCTTGACAAGGTGATGTGGGATTTGATTAAATATAAAGCGGGTGAGGCTGGAGAATTCATCCGGCATAAGGTTTACGCTGAGCTGGCCGCTGGGGGAAGGGGAAGGGAGCCGTGGTTGGCGTGGAGCGTGGGCCGCCCGAAAACCAATGTAAGGAGGCTTAGATATGAGCCATAGTCATTTGAACGTTCCGCTCAAGTACTGGGAGCTGACCAAAGAGGTTCCGCCCCCGCCGATAGAGCGGGACATCAAGTCTTGGATCATAGCGAATCCGTCGGATCCGCTGTGGGACATAGACGTGCTGCCGCTGACGTACACGGACAGCAGGTGGTCGGCGTTCATAGTGAGGTGCGACGAGGCGACGCGGAGTCGTCTGTGTCCGAATCCGCCGTTGGAGGTATGGGACGGAGAGGATGCCGATTTGGTGGAGTTTTGGTATGTGGATCACAAGAACACGATGTTGGGGCCGTATCTTGAGTTTGGCGTGACGATATCGGCGACTTATAAGGATCCACAGGGAAACGTGTGGAAGGCGGGATATTATCCGTACATGTATCTGACGGGAGACGCGCCGGTGGACGCCGGACGAGTGCTCGGGTTTCCGAAGAAGATGTCCTACATCCGGTGCACTGTGCACGGGGGAGAGAAGGGGACGGACTTTTTCGGATTCGCGATGAGCCGAAACGGGTATTTGATGCACAGCGCGACTGGGAAGTTCGACGACAAGCAGGTGACTCCGCCGTATTTCTACGGGAAGACGGACTGGGGGAAGTTCAACATGAAGGTGATCACGCGACCTGACGTGTCTAGTTCGGAGTGGCAGTTGACGTATTTGCCGTCGGCGTTGCCGCCGCCGTTCGACACTATGATCGAGGGGCACCGTTTCAAGATAAAGCCCGAGCACACGCGGACGGCGTCGGGAGACGCGATCAACTGGTTCATGCAGGCAACGCCTTTTGACAACATGGGAGCGGAGCTGAAGATACAGGAGGTGACCGGATTGATTTCGTTTGTGTTCGACTTGGTGATACCGCCAGCGCAGGTGCTGTGGACGGAGACGTACGAGAGGCCGGCGAGCTACAGAGGCTACGCTACGCCATACAAGTACGGGTTGCGCCAGCAGTTCCCGATCAGTCAGGGTTCGTAAGGTAAGAGAAAAAGAAAGTTCAAGGAGGTTCAAAACATGGGATTGCAAGCAAACGAGTACAGTTACCCGTGGCTGGACGAGGGAGAAGTTCCGCCGTTGCCGTTGGACCGGGACAGGATCCACATAATCAGCCAGGGTGTTGCGGACCCTGTGTTCGACTACGACATAGTGCCGCTCACGTATACGGAGAGCAGGTGGATGGCGTATGTGATAAGAGCGGACATAAACGCGATGAAGGCGGTGGTTCCGGAGCCGATAGAGGTACAGGACGACGTCATCGAGTTTTGGTACGTGATACACAAGAACACGATGCTGGGTCCGTACATGGAGATGGGCGTGACGTTTTCGGCGACAGTGGACGACGGGAGCGGGCACATCTACAAGGCTGGATACTATCCGTACATGTATCTGTCTAACGATTCGCCGATATTCGCGGGGAAGGAGCCGTTCGGTTTTCCGAAGAAGGCGGCGTACATAGCCGGTTTCGAGCACGGGACGAACAACAACTACTTCAACCATTTGATGGAGAGGAGGGGTTACATCCTTCACACGGCGAACGGGCGTTATTCGGACAGGCCGCTGTCTGCGAGGCCGACTTTCTACGGGAAGACGGACTGGGGGCGGATGAACTACAGGATAACGACTCGTCCGGACGTGGCGAACAGCATCCACGAGGTGACGTATTTGCCTTCGGATCTGCCGCCCGGGTTTGGAACGGGACACAGGTTCCAGCTGAATCCTGAGAGCGTGCGGACGGCGATAGGCGAGGACGTGCGTTCGTGGTACATGTCTGGGACGCCGTTTGACTACATGGGCGGCCAGATACCAGCGAAGGAAGTGGTGGGGTTGATCAGTTTCACGTTCAACCTGATAATACCGCCGGCGCTTACGATCTGGACGAAGACGGTTGAGCGGACCACGGACGACATGGGGCATGTTGTGTATTCGACTCCGTTTGAGTACACGATGCGTCACAGGTTCCTGCTGCCGCAGTACAGTCAGGGATAATAGAGGAAGAGAGCGCGTCTTCGGGCGTGTAGAAACCGAAGGAGGGGAGGGATTGCCGAAAGCGGCGGTCTCTCCCCTCCTTTTTTTGCGGACTCCCACTCCCGGATGCGGTTCCGCGGAGCGTCATGAAGCGGAAGCGCGATTCTCGCTCGCCGGACTTCGGATTCCTACCAGAGAGGATTGAACACCAGTCCCGAGAGTATTTTTGGATAGAAGTAAGTGGTTTTGTGGGGCATCTTGCTTCCGTCCAGCACCACTTCGAATATGTCTTCGGACCTGAGCTTCGGCAGGAGAAATCCGGCGTGGAACTCGCCGCCGCGTACCTGTTCGAACACTTCTTCGGAAAACTTGGAATATCTCGTTTCCGCCCGCTCCCCGCCCGGCAGTTCGGCGAACACCAGGTCGTGGAGGATTATCACGGCCAGGTTCTCGTAGTTTTTTTCCCGTCTTTCCCGGGGGGTGAGCCGGAAGGTCGTCCCGGGATCTTTCGTCACGACGGATATCTGGTTCGAATCCAGCTCCAGGGAGCTCTCCGGCGCGGTTCTTTCGACATGGAAATTCTTCGCGAGTCTCTCGACGAGATTCTCTCCCGCGTCCTTCACCATCCTGTGGGTGGGGTTGATTATCAGTCCCTCGCTTTCGCCCCGGGAAAGGTACATGGCGACGTAGTCCCAGGGCATGGGACCGGAACCCGCGCCCGTCTCCCGTCTCTTCAGGTTCCTGAAGTTTATCGAGGTTTCGTAGCGGTGATGACCGTCGGCTATCAGCAGCGACCTGTCCCTGAGAAGTTCCTTCACCTTCAGTATGGTTTCGGGATCGGATATCTTCCACAGCGTGTTTCTGATTCCGCCGTCCGAGTCGATCTCCGCGAGCGGTTCCCCTATGTGCCGGTCTACGGTCTCTTCTACTTCTCCGTCGGCGTCCGGATAGACGCAGAAGACCTGGCTCAGGTTCGAGTTGCAGGCGAGCGTGAGCTTCAGGCGGTCCTCCTTGTGCTTGCTGAAGGTGCGTTCGTGGGGCAGGACGACCTTTTTTTCGAAATCCTCGACCCTCACGTTCGCTATGAATCCCTTTCTGGTGAAATTCCGTCCCTCGAATTCGAAATCTTGGTAGTAGGGATAGATCGACGGCTCCTCGTCCCGCGCCAGAACCCCGTCCGAAAGCCACCTGGAGTATGTCTCGGCCGCGTTTTCGTAGCGCCCGTCTCCCTCTCCCTCCGGAAGCTCCAGCCTAGCGACGTTGAACGGGCTTCTGGAGTAAAGCTCGTCGCGCTGCCGCGGGGTTACGACATCGTACGGGGGAGCCGTCACGTCCGTGGAATCGACCCCGTCTCCGTACCTTATTCCCCTGAAGGGCCGTATCTCAGCCATGAAGGAATTCCTCTATCTCGTCCTCCGAGAGGTCTCCTTTTCTGACGACCTGCGGGGGGTCGGCGGTCAGGTCCACTATGGCCGAACCCGCCGACGGCCGAAGGTCGCCGGCGTCCACTACGAGATCCACCCTGCCCGCGAAGTCGCGGCGCACGTGTTCTATCAGGGTGGGGTCCCCCCCGCCGCTCGGGTTCGCGCTTGTGGACGTCACGGGCTCGCCCACGCGCCGAAGGACCTCTCTTACGAAAGGAGACGGCGAGATTCTGGCGGCCACGGAGTTCCTGCCGCCCGAAACCTCTTTCGGAAACCGGGATTTCGGCTTCAGTATCAGGGTAAGCGGTTTTCCCGCCTCCGCGTACCTGCGAAGCGTCTCCCCGCCGATATGGAAGTGATCTTCGAGCATCTTTTCGTCTCTCACCAGGACTATGAGTCCCTTGGTTTCGGACCTGCCCTTGACGGCGATTATCCTGCGGCAGGCGTCCTGGTCAAACGCCAGACAGCCGATCCCGTAAAGCGTTTCGGTGGGATACACGACCACTCCTCCGTTTTTGAGCGCGCCGCTTGTCTCGTCCAGCGCCCGCGGGTCGTCTTCTGTTATCAGTCGGGCCAATTTCTCGCGTTTGGGATTAAGGAAATTCGGATATATTATAACGCTAATCATGAGTTATCAAGGCGCCGGGGCGCGATCTCGAAGCTGGAAACCGCGGTTCGCCTCGGATCTGGCGGACATACTGGGCGAAGACGCGGTCATATCGGCCGACGAGGAGCTTCTGGCCTACGAGAGCGACGGGCTTTCGGGCTACAGGGTAAAGCCGGTCTTCGTGGTCCTTCCTTCCAGCGCCGGCCAGGTCCGCGACGTGGTGCGGCTGTGCCGCCGCGAAAAAGTCCCCTTCGTCCCCAGAGGAGCGGGAACGGGACTCTCGGGGGGAGCCCTTCCGAACGAGGAGGGAATAGTCGTTTCGCTCTCCAGGATGAACAGGATTCTCGACGTGGACGTCGCGAACCGCGTGGTCGCGGCCGAGCCCGGAGTGGTGAACGTCTCGGTGACCGAGGCCGTGAGCGCGCGGGGGTTTTACTACGCTCCCGATCCTTCGAGCCAGATCGTCTGCACCATAGGGGGCAACGTCGCGGAGAACTCGGGGGGAGTCCACTGCCTCAAGTACGGAGTCACAGCCAACCACGTGCTCGGCGTGGAGATGGTTCTTCCCGACGGGGAGATCGTTGCCATCGGCGGCCGGACCCCCGAGAGCGCGGGCTACGACCTTCTCTCGCTCGTGGTGGGAAGCGAGGGGCTTCTGGGCATAGTCACGAAGGTTTTTCTTAGGATAATCAGAAAGCCCGGCGCCGTTTCGACTCTCTTCGCCTCTTTCGAAAAGATAGAAGACGCGGGGGCGGCCGTCTCCGGGATTATCTCCTCGGGGGTGATTCCCGCGGGAATGGAGATAATGGACAATCTCAGCATAAGGGCGGTCGAATCCACCGTGGGGGAGGTGTATCCGCGGGACGCCGCCGCGATTCTTCTCGTGGAGCTCGACGGTCCCCCGGCGGAAGTCGACGCGGAACTTCCCAGGGTGAAAGAGGCGCTTGGAGAGAACAGCGCCGTCGAAATCCGGCTCGCCGCGGACGAGGCGGAAAGGCAGCTTTTCTGGAAAGGACGGAAAAGCGCGTTTGCCGCCATGGGAAAGATAAGTCCGGGGTACTACGTGCAGGACGGAGTGATACCGAGGAGCCGCCTCGCCGAGGTGCTCGGGGAAATAGGGAGGCTCGGGGAACGCCACGGTCTTCGGGTCGCCAACGTGTTCCACGCCGGAGACGGCAACCTTCATCCCCTGGTGCTCTACGACCCCGGGACGGAAGGGGAGGCGGAAGCCGCCGAGGAGCTTTCCGCGGAGATACTACGGGCGTGCGTGGACGCGGGCGGGAGCATAACGGGGGAGCACGGGGTGGGTTTCGACAAGAAGAAATTTCTTCCGCTCCAGTTCGACGAGGCGGAAATAGACACGATGAACCTCGTGCGCTGCGTTTTCGACGAGGAAGGGCTCTGCAATCCCGGGAAGGTGTTTCCGACTCCGAGAACCTGCGTCGAGCCCGGGATGCAGAAACGGGGCGGCGAGAGCGCTTTTTCGGAAAAAGAGACGGGAGTGCTTTTCTAGCCCGAAGCGGGCCGGGTTCTCCGCTTTCTCCCGCGACGCGGGGGACGGCGAAAAACCGCCGGCCGGACGATTGCATGAATCACGCGAGAGAACTCTCCAGGATGGTTTCCCGGTTCGCCGACCCCGGTTCTGAGGACTGGACGCGGGAGACGGCCGCGTTTTCGCGCCCTCCCGAAATAATCCTGTATCCCGAAACCGCGGAGGAGATATCGGACGTCCTCAGGTTCGCTTCCGGAAACGGCGTCCGCGTCCTTCCCTTCGGGGGAGGCACGAAGCTTTTCCTCGGCGTCCCGCCCGCGGCGCCCGTGGCCGCCCTTTCCCTCGCCCGCCTCGACAGGGTCGTTTTCCACGAACCTTCCGACATGGTGGCCGCGGTCGAGTGCGGCGCGCGGGTCCGGACATTCCAGGACGCGGTCGGCGTCCACGGCCAGATATTTCCCGTCGACCCTCCGCGTCTCGATTCCGGGGCCACGGTCGGGGGACTCGTTTCGACCAACCTCTGCGGACCCCTGAGCGCCAGGTACGGCACGTGCAGGGAACTCATACTCGGAGCGCGGGCGGTGCGGGCGGACGGGGAGATCGTGAGCGTGGGAGGCAGGGTGGTGAAAAACGTCGCGGGATACGACATCGCGAAGCTTCTGGTCGGGTCGCTCGGAACTCTCTGCGTCGTCGCCGAAGCGACTTTCAGGCTCTACCCGCGGCCGCGGTCCTCGAAAACCGTGCTGCTGGGTTTCTCCGACGCCGCCCGATGCCGCCGCGCGGCGGGCGCCGCGCTCGACGCGGAAATCGTTCCCTCGTGCCTCGAAGTGCTTGACGAGGGGCTCTGCGCCGAACTTCTGCCCGAGCTGCGCGCTTCGGCGGCCGTGCTTATCAGGTTTGACGGCTTCGAGCGCGCGACTGCCGAGCAGGCCGCCGCGGCGAAAGAGATCGCGGTCGGCGAGTCGGCGGTTTTCATCGAGGCGGACGAAGGACGGGCCGCGGAAATATGGGAGAGGATAAGAGAGTTTCCGTTCGACGACGGGGCGGGTTTTTTCTGCAGGATGACCCTGCCGATAAGGGATTCGATAGAGGTCATGGAAGACGTTGCGAGGGAAGGGGCGGTTTCGGGAGCGCGGTTTCGCTGTCTCTCGCGGCCGGCGAGGGGAGTCGTGCTGGTTTCGTTCGACGGGAGAGACGGGGCCGCGGAGGACGCGCGCTTTCTCGAAGACCTTGCCCGCTCCCGTTCGGGCGGTATCATGTTCTGCGCGCTTTCCTCGAAGTTGCCAGCGGGAGTCCGCGCGTGGGGCGATTTCGGAAGCGCGCTTCCTCTAATGAAAAACATGAGGAGCCGCTTCGACCCTTCGGGCGCGCTTTGCGGCGAGAAAATGTTCGGCGGAGAGTGAGCGGGGGAGCGATGATAAGACGGGAATCGGCCGGGGGATGGACCCTCGTGACGCAGCGCAGCCACGCTCTTCTGTCCTTTCGGATAATGAGTTTCTGGGGCAACGGAAAATTCTCGAAGATAATTCCCGAGGACGAGGTGATGACGGCCGTCAGGGAGCACGACTGCGGGTGGCGCGCGGCGGATTCTTCCGTCGACTTCAATCCCCGAAACGGTTTTCCCAGAAGCTTCACGGAGATGCGGACGGAGGAGCAGTTCGGAATATGGTCCGACTGCTTCGAAAGCCACGCCGAGAGCCATCCCTACGCGTCCGTCCTCATAGCCCTCCACTTCTCCAGGTTCAACGAAAAGAACATAGCCAGGAACCCGGACGACGCGGCGGCCCTTTCGCTCAGGGAGAAAATCGCCGCTTTCGTTTCCGAAAAGCTGGGAATCAGCCCCGGGGACGGGGACCTGAACGGCCGCATCCCCCCGGACGTGATGACCAATCTCAGGCTTCTCCAGGTGGGAGACGTTATGTCGCTCGCCCTGTGTCACGGGTGGAGGTCGCTTGCGGTCGACGACGTTCCCGTGAACTACTCGGGCGACGCGGTCGGGATGGCCCTTGAGTCCGAAGACGGTCTCAACTACTCGGTCCGTCCGAATCCTTTTTCCGAGAATTTTCTTTCTTTCGAAGTCCCGGGCGCGGGGCTGGGGAAAAAATCGTTCGGCGGGCGGCTGGAGCTCGAGGACGCCTGCAGCCGCGCCTCCGGGGAGACGCTGGCGTTTACGGTCCGGGGGGCGGGAGGAGAGCGATGAGCGCGCCGCCGCAAACGGCTTTCGACGGCGAGGACACACCGAGCGGAAAGATAATGCAGGACTGCGTTCACTGCGGTTTCTGCCTTTCTGCCTGCCCCACGTACCTTGAGACCGGAAACGAACTCGATTCTCCCAGGGGGAGAATCCACCTGATAAAGGCGGCTTCGGAAGGAAGAATCCCGATGGGCGAGCCGCTGGTCAAACATCTGGACCTCTGCCTGGGATGCCTTGCGTGCGAAACCGCGTGTCCCTCGGGCGTCAGGTACCGAAACCTGATAGAAACGTCGAGGGGGCAGATAGAAAGAAGGTTCCGGAGGGGGTTTCGGGAGAGAATGCTGCGCGCGTTCATCTTCGGATTCTTCCCACACGCGGGGAGACTCAGGCTCCTTCTGCCGCTGGCCTATACGGTGAGGGCGTTTCGGCTGAAAAAGCTGTTCCCGCCGCGGCTGCTCGACAAGCTGAGCCCCGCTCTTTCCTCCATGTTCCACATGCTCCCGGAAGTCCGCTCTCCCGCGCCGGAGATTCTAGCGGAGTTTTATCCCGCCGAGGGAGAAGCGAAGAGAAAAGTGGCCGTTCTCGCCGGATGCGTGCAGGGGGTGTTCTTTCCGGAAATAAACAGGGCGACCGTGGATGTTCTTCGCGCGGGCGGCTGCGACGTCTTCGTCCCCGCCGGCCAGGGATGCTGCGGAGCGCTCTCCCTCCACTCGGGAAGGATCGGGGAGGCGAGGAAGTTCGCGAGAAAGCTCGCGGACGTTCTGGCACGGCCGGACGTGGACGCGGTGGTGGTTAATTCCGCGGGGTGCGGCTCAACCATGAAGCAGTACGGCGAACTTCTGGAAGGAGATCCCGCCTACCGCGAAAAAGCCGCGGAGATTTCGGAAAAAACGGTGGACGTGATGGAATTTCTCCCCGAGACGGAAATCGCCCGGAAGCTGGGAGAACTGCGCGTCCGGGTGACCTACCAGGACGCCTGCCACGCGGTTCACGGCCAGGGCGTGAGGTCGCGGCCCAGAGAGCTGCTGAGAAGCGTCCCGGGTCTCGAGCTGGCCGAGATGCCGCGCTCCGACGGTTGCTGCGGAAGCGCGGGGATATACAACATGGTGCAGCCGGAAATGTCGGCGAAGCTTCTTTCCGGCAAGATACGCGACGTGAAAAGCGTCGGAGCCGACTATCTGGCCGTGGGAAATCCGGGATGCATGATGCAGATCCGCAGGGGACTGGCCGGGTCCGGCTGCGGGACCGAGGTGGTGCATCCCGTGGAAATTCTCAACCGGTCGCTCGGCGCCCGCCGGGCGACCGGGGAAGTCTCTTAGCCCAGAACGGAATCCTTGCAGGCCTTGGAAACCCTGAACTTCACGACTTTCTTCGCGGGAATGCTTATCTCTTCTCCCGTCGCGGGGTTTCTCCCCATCCTGGCCTTGCGGTCGTCGAGAACCAGCTTGCCCAGCCCGGGCAGAGTGAATTCTCCTTTCGACTTGACCTCTTCGCAGGCGATAGAGGTGATGGAGTCGATCAGCGTGGCCGCGTCCTTTTTGCTTACCCCCGTCTCTTCGGCGATACGGCCCGCCAGCTGAGATTTTGTTAATGGTCGTTCTTGCATTAACATCCTCCTTGAGATTTTCTGATGTCAATTGTCAATGTTTATAACGCAAAAGTCAATCATCTTTTGCGTTATCGCCCCGATGCCGTAAATTTCTGAAGACGCGCGGACGCGGCGGATTCGTGTCCGAATCCACCGCGGCGCGGGGACGGCAAACGGCATGAGATCCGGTTTCGGCAAAGCGGCGAGGAAGCGCTGGCTCGTTTTTCTGCTCATATTCGCGGGATTCGTCCTGCTCGAGATCTTTCTCTACGCGAGACTCGTCTCGGTGAGGGCCACGGCAGAGGACTCTTCGTCCGTCCGCGGGGAGAGGCCGGTTAAGGTGATGGTTCCCGTCGCGTCCTCGGGCTTCGTCCACGCCGAGGTTCTGGGAAGGGTCTACGCGAGGCAGACCGTCGACGTGCGCGCGAACGCGACGGGCTGGGTGGAGAGGGTGGATTTCGGGCGGGGCGGAGAAATCCGAAAGGACGAGGTCATTCTCAGGCTTCGCGACTACAGGACGGAATCCCGGCTCGAAGAGGCCAGGTACAACCTCGAGTCTGCCTCGAGGAGGCTCAGGGAAACCGAAAGGGTCTACAGGAAAAACATCCTTCTTCTGGAAAAGGGGATAGTGTCGGAGGACAGTGCGGAGGCGTCCCGCAGTCTTTTCGAGGCCGACTCGGCGCAGGTCAAGGCCCTGGAGTCCGCCTACCGGAGGGCGAAATGGAACCACGACAGCCTGCGGGTGCGCTCCCCCATAGACGGCAGGGTCCTGGAGGTCGTTCCCGACGTGGGGCAGGAAGTCCGGGACGGGGACGTGGTCGCCAGGGTGGTCAACCTCGGGGGAATAAAGGTGGTGGCCGGCGTCGACGCCTCGACGGCGAAGCTCGTCGAGAGCGGAGCGTCCCTTCGGATGTCCCTTTCCCGGGGCGGCGCGGAAGAGACCGCCTCGGGCGAGGTCGAGGGGGTGAGCCGCGGGTCCGACGGCGTTTCGGGCACCTACGAAGTCGAGATCGCGGTGCCGGACCCCGGCGTGGAATGGTGGCCTGGGGAAATAGTGTCGGTCAGGGTTCCCGTCAAGGAGCTTTCAAACGTGGTCGAGATTCCGAGAACCGCCGTCCTCTCCCGCGGCGGGGCGGATTTCGTGATGCTCGAGAAGGACTCCGAGGTCTCGAGGGTTCCCGTGACCGTCGACTGGGCGGACGGCGGGTCGGGCTACGTGTCTTTCGATTCCCTTCCCGAGGGGTCCAGAATCGTGATCGAGGGAAATCTCGGACTTCGCCCGGGAGACCGGGTGAGAGTCGTCGACTGACCCGTCATGCACGTCGCGGAATTTTCAGTCAGAAACTCCGTTCTGGTCAACCTGCTCATGGTGACGGTGGTGGCCGTGGGCCTGTGGTTCTCCTTCTCCCTCCCCCTCCAGATGTTTCCTTCCGTGCAGCTCGAGGCCGTAACGGTCAGGACGGTTTTTCCCGGGTCTTCGGCCGAGGACATGGAACAGCTCGTGAGCGTTCCCGTGGAGCAGGAGATAAAGAACGTCCCGGGAATAAAGATCGTGAAGTCCGTTTCTTCCGAAGGCGTCTCGGTGGTCACCGCGGAGCTCTACCCCGGCGAGGACGTCTCGGCGGTCGCCGAGGAAATAGACTCGAAGGTCTCCTACATAAGGGACCGGCTTCCCGAGGACGCCCGCGAACCCGTGGTGGACGAGATGCGGGGAAGCTTTCCGCTCGTGAGCGTTTCGGTTTCGGGGGACGTGCCGCCGCGGACGCTTCATCGAAGCGCCAGAAGGCTTCGGGACGAACTGCTGCTCGTGGACGGAGTGGAAAGCGTCACTTCCGCCGGACTCGGCGCTCCCGCCTTCTGGGCGTATCTCGACCGCGCCGGGATGAGGCAGTTCGGACTGGGCGTGGAACAGGTTTCGGCGGCCATCGGCGCGAGCAACCTGGATCTTCCGGGAGGAAGCGTCGGGCAGGGCGACGTGGAGTTTCTGATCACGACGAAGGGAAAGATAAGGTCGGTCGAAGACCTGCTCTCCATTCCCGTCAGCAGGGACGACAGGGGAAGGCACGTTCTGCTCAGGGACGTGGCGACCGTGACCCTAGGCGAGGAGAAGCCCGTTTCCAGGTCCAGGATAAACGGCCGCCCCGCGGTCACCTTCTGGGTCACCAACAGCAGCAACGTCGACGTCGTCTCCACCGTCGAAGCCGTGAGGCGTCTCGGCGAAAAATACGAGAGCGGACCGGTGGAGGGACTGGAGGTCACTCTTACCAACGACATGTCGCGGCGGGTGAAAAGCCGCCTCGCCACCATGGTCAAGAGCGGGGCGCTGGGACTCGTTCTGGTGCTCGTGCTCCTGGGGCTTTTTCTCGACCGCACGGCGGCCTTCATAGCCGCCCTGGGAATTCCGGTTTCCTTCCTCGGAGCCGTGATACTCATGAAGACGACCGGCGTGACGCTCAACCTTATTTCCATGTTCGGACTGATAGTGATACTCGGGATAATAGTCGACGACTCCATAATAGTCGTCGAAAACATACAGAGATACATAGCCAGGGGCCTGGAGCCCGCGCGGGCGGCCGTGGTCGGGGCCAGGGAAGTCGCCCTTCCCGTAATCGCCACCATACTCACCAACGTGGCCGCCTTCACGCCGCTTCTCCTGGCCACGGGACTCATAGGGCAGTTTCTCTCCATAATTCCCAAGGTGGCGATCTTCGCGCTCTGCTTTTCTCTTCTCGAGGCGCTCGTGATCATGCCGTCTCACTGCGCCGACTGGATAAGGCCGGGCATCGCCGCCCGCCGGGGCGCGGCGGAGCGGTCGCTTTTCCGCGCGCGGCGGCTTTACCTTTCGGGACTTTTCTTCGCGCTCCGCAACCGCTACGTCGTGACGGGCTGCTTCGTGTTCGTCTTCCTGCTCTCGGCCGCGGTGTTTGCCCGGATGCCGAACGTGATGTTCTACCTCCACGACACGGACGAGATGGCCGTCAGGGTCGAGACTCCCGCCCGCTCGACCCTGGAATACACGGCTTCCTCCGTGGCGCGGGTGGAGGAAGCCGTGCGCGAGAGCTTTCCCGCGGGACTCGTAAGGAACGTGACGTCCATGGTGGGAGTGGACCTCGTGAGCCAGGACAGCGCCTCGACGGGAGACCACGTGGCCACCGTGTTCATCGAGTTTGCGGATTATTCCGAGAGGAAGGAAAACGCCCTCGACCTGTCCAGGGAGGCGGAAAAACGCGTGAAGGAGACGGTCGCGGGTCCGAAGCAGGTGGATTTCATCTCCACCGTGGGACCTCCCGCGGGAAAGCCCGTGAGCGTGGCCGTGAGCGGGGAGGACATCGGGACGCTCATGGCCGCGGCTTCCGAAATACGGGATTATCTCGAGGGTATCGCCGGAGTGAGCGCCGCCTCGAGCAACCTTCTCTACGGAAAGCCCGAGGCGAGGGTGGAGGTGGACGAGGCCAGGGCCGGGGCGTTCGGCCTCGACACCGCGACCCTGGCCCGCGAGGTGAGGGCGCTCGGCGATGGTCTCGCGGTCGCGGAGACCAGGGTGGGAAACGAGGAGGCGAACGTAAACGTCGCCTACGCGTCCCGTCCCGCGAACGTCGCATCGCTTCTCGGTCTGCACCAGGTCCGGGCACCTGACGGGCGCTGGGTGCCTCTCGGCTCCGTGGCGCGGATAACGGAAGGCAGGACTCCGCTCGAGATAAGAAGGGAGGATCTTCGCAGAACGGTCGCCGTCACGGCCGAAGTGGATGCGAAGAGGACCACTTCGAGGGAAGTCAACGCCCGTCTTTCCCGTTACGTCGATGGCCTTGTCGAAAAATATCCCGACTACGATTTCCGCTTCGGTGGACAGGAAGAGGAATACCGCCAGGCGATGAGCGACATAACGAGGGCGGCGCTTCTGGCCGTGATTCTCATCTACGTCATCCTGGCCGCCATGCTGCGTTCCTACTTTCAGCCGCTCATCATAATGAGCGTCCTTCCCATGTCCATCACGGGAGTGATGGCCGGGGTTCTGCTGCGGGGAGAGCCCATGAGCCTCCCCGCCATAATAGGAACGGTCGCGCTCATGGGAATCGTGGTGAACGACAGCCTGATACTGATGGATTTCATAAACAGGAGGGCGAAGAGGCTGCCGGGCAGGGCCGCGGCCGTCGTGTTCTCCGCGAGGTACCGCTTCAGGCCCATAGTGCTCACCACGCTCACGACCTTCGCGGGACTTTTCTCCCTGATGTTCGTCTACAGGGGCGAGGCGGCGTTTCTGGCTCCCATGGCGGTCGCCCTGGGATTCGGACTCCTGTTCTCGACCGTCATAATACTCTACCTCGTTCCCTGCCTCTACCTGGCTCTGGGCGACGTCGCGGGGTTCGCGCGCGGACTCTCCGCCCGTTTCGCCCCGCGGCGGATTATCCGCGGCGGTTCCTGAGAAGTTCGCACCTGTCGCGGATTATCTCCGCCGCCCTTTCCACTTCCTCCGGGGTGTTCTCCGGGCGGAAGCTGAACCTCACGCTCGAGCGCGCGTGCTCTTCGCCGAGCCCCATGGCCGTCAGGACGTAGGAGGGCGCGGGGTCGAAATTCGTGCACGCCGAGCTCTGCGAGCACCTCACCCCCGCCCGGTCGAGGAGCGAAACGAGGCGCCTTCCGTCGATTCCGCCGAAATGAACGCTGGCGGTGTTGCAGACCCTGCCCGAGCCGGCCCCGTTGATCGAAGTTCCGGGAACCGCGTCCGCGACCGCTTCCTCGAAGCGGTCGCGAAGCTCCCTCATCCTCTCCGTGAGGCGGGAAAAGTCCGCCCGCCTTATCTCGCAGGCCTTCGCGAAACCCGCTATTCCCGGAAGGTTCTCCGTGCCGGGCCGAAATCCCTCTTCCTGGAATCCTCCGAACATGAAGGGCTTGAGAAGCAGCCTGTCCCTGGCGTAAAGAGCGGCGCACCCCTGCGGTCCGCTTATCTTGTGGGCGGTGAAGGAGAGAAAGTCCGCTGGAACCCTGTCGAGGTCGACCTCGAGCTTTCCCGCCGCC
This sequence comes from Thermodesulfobacteriota bacterium, assembly GCA_965243595.1. Classification (GTDB taxonomy): domain Bacteria; phylum Desulfobacterota_D; class UBA1144; order Nemesobacterales; family Nemesobacteraceae; genus Nemesobacter. The sequence continues at coordinate 83,467 of OZ251569.1, read as the reverse complement.
TGGGCCGCGTCGGTGTGAAAGGGCACTCCCTTTTCCCGGCAGAGACGGGATATTTTCTCCACGTCCTGGACGACTCCCGTCTCGTTGTTTACCCACTGCACGGAGACGAGATCGGCTTTTTCGCAAAGGGCCTCCTCGAGCGCGGCGATGTCGAGAATGCCGTTTTCGTCCACGGCGAGAATTTCCGTCCGGACCCCGTCCAGTCGCAGGAAGTCGCACATCTTCATTATCGAGGAGTGCTCGACTCCGGTGGTGACCACGCGGGGATTTTCCTTCTTCCTGGTGGCGGAGTGAAAGACGATGTTGTTCGATTCGGTGCCCGAGCTCGTGAACACGATGTTCTCGGGAGCGCATCCCACGAGTTCCGAGACGCGCTCGCGGGCGGAGCCGAGAAGCTTCCTCGCGCGCTCCCCCGCGCCGTGGGCGCTCGAGGGGTTTCCGAAGCCTTCCCCCATGGCCTCCGCCGCGGCTTCCGTCACTTCGGCAAGGGGTCGCGTGGTCGCGTTGTTGTCGAAGTAGATTTCGCCGGAAATGTCCTCTTCGCCCCCCATCGCACGGTTAATGATACACGATTCCGGCGCTACGCGGTTTCCTCGGGCAGGTCTTCGGGCAGAAGCAGGGTTATGCAGGGGTCTTTCGAGCCTTCCTTGACGGGTCCCAGGTAGGAGATGACCTGGAACTCCCTGTTCTTTCCGTCCCTGGTGACCGAAGCCGAGAAGTTTATGACGTTGCTCTTCCTGCTTTTTCTGGTCGCCCTTATGGAAGACACCAGGGGCGAGAGTATCTCCTTGAGCCTGGTGGTCTCGTCCTCGCCCCGTGCGAGGGCCTCGCGGTCGGGCTCCATCATCTCGTTCCTGACCGAGGAGGTGACGAACACGGAAATCATGAGCCCCGACGCCCGGGCGGTCTCCGACACGTCGAACTGCCTTTCCTCCTCCAGGTCCGAGTCCCTCCTCTCGTAGAATTTCTCCATCCGTCCTCTCCGGTAATATAATAGCAGACGTTTTCGCCCGGGCATACAAAACGCCGAGGCGGTCGCGGGAGAGTCATGGAAATGAGCGAAGCGGGAGAGATAAGACTCGTTCCTCTCGGGGGTATCCCGGAGGTGAAGAAGGGAGACCGCCTCGGCCGCATGATAGCCGAAGCCGCCTCCCTTCGGAACTTCGAGCTCGCCGACTCCGACGTCGTGGTGGTGGCCCAGAAGATCGTCTCCAAGGCCGAGGGCAGGGTGGTCGGCCTGCCGGAGGTCGAGCCTTCGGCCTTCGCTCTTTCCGTCGCGCGGGAGGTGTGCAAGGACCCGAGGCTCGTCGAGGTGATTCTCGGGGAGACCAGGAGAATAGTGAGGATGGACCGCAGGGAGGAGGGAAAGGGAAGGCTCATAGTGGAGACGCGGTCGGGACTCGTGCTCGCCAACGCCGGCGTGGACGCCTCGAACGTTTCGGGCGGGGAGGACGTGACGCTTCTTCCGCGGGACGCAGACCGCTCCGCCCGCGGGATAAGGGACGGGATAAGGGAGGAGACGGGCAGGGACGTCGCGGTCGTCGTGAGCGACACCGTGGGGCGTCCGTGGCGCGAGGGACTCACGGACATCGCGATCGGCTGCTTCGGAATCAAGGCGCTTCGGGACCGGAGGGGAGAGACCGACACCAAGGGTCTTGAGCTTTCGGCGACCGAGATGGCCGCGGCCGACCAGGTGGCGTGCGCCGCCGGGATTCTTATGGAAAAGACCGCCGCCGTCCCGGTCGTGGTGGCGCGCGGGGTCGACTACCTTCGGGGAGAGGAAGGTTGCGGGGAGCTTGTGAGGGACCCCGCGCTCGACCTGTTCAGGTAGCTTTCGGGGGGAGGACCGCATGGAAGGTTTTTTCGGCGACGGATTTCTGCTCGTTTCACACCGCGGCGCGAGCCGCTATGAGCCGGAAAACACGTTGCGGTCCTTTCGAAGGGCGGTGGACATGGGTTCCCGGGCCATAGAGTTCGACGTGAGAAGGAGTCTCGACGGCCGCGCGGTCGTCATTCACGACCGGAAAGTCGACAGGACGACCGACGGAAAGGGCCCCGTCTCGAAAAAGACGCTGGCCGAGCTTCGCTCCCTCGACGCGGGCGGCGGAGAGAGGATTCCCGTTCTCGAGGAGGTGTTTGAGAACTTCGCCGGAAGATGCGGACTCGTGATAGAGCTGAAAGAGCCGGGAGCGGAGGAGGAAACGCTCCGCCTCGTGGAAGAATACGGAGTCGCCGGGCGGGTCGCCGTGGTTTCCTTCCGAAAGGACTGTCTTCGCAGGGTGAGGGAGATTCGAAGCGATGTCGCGACGGGGCTCATAACGGTCTTCGGCGCCGGGTGCGTCCGCGCCGCGCTTTCTCTCGGCTGCGGGATCGTGGCGACCAACCACCGCTTCATGACCCGCGGCCTCGCCCGAAGGGCCGGGGAAAGCGGCCTTTCCGTTTTCTGCTGGACGGTCGACGACAGGGAGAGATGCGAGAGGCTCCGCGACATGGGGGTGAACGGGGTGATCACGAATGTGCCCGACCTGCTGGAGGAATCCCGCGATGGCCGCTGACTCCGCGTACCTAGATTACAACGCCTCGACGCCTCTCGACCCGCGCGTGCTCGAAGATATGATTCCGTACCTCGAGAGAGACTGCGGAAACCCCTCGAGCATCCACTCGCCCGGAAGCGCGGCGCGCGCGGCTCTCGATCTCGCCCGGGAAAGAGTCTCCGGCTTCCTCGGCGCGCGCCCTTCGGAAATAGTCTTTACGTCGGGCGGAAGCGAGAGCAACAATTACGCCGTGAAGGGCGCGGCGCTCGCTCTTTCGGACAGGGGAAACCACCTGGTCGCGACGGCCGTGGAGCACGCTTCGTGCCTCGAGACTTTCAGGTTTCTCGAGCGAAACGGCTTCGAGGTGACCTACCTTCCCGTGGATTCTCTCGGGCTGGTTTCCCCTGAGGACCTTCGTGACGCGATCACCGAACGGACGATTCTCGTCTCGTGCATGTACGTGAACAACGAGACCGGAGTCGTGAGTCCCGTGCACGAGATGGGGGAGATAGCCAGGGAGCGGGGAGTTCTGTTCCATACCGACGCGGTTCAGGCCCTGGGCAGAACGCGGGTCGATCTTTCCGGTCTCCCCGTCGACATGGCGTCCTTTTCCTCCCACAAGATATGCGGTCCCAAGGGAGCGGGAGCCCTGTACGTGAAAAAGGGCGTGGGAGTGGAGCCTCTGGTGCACGGCGGGGGACAGGAGAGGGGAAGGAGGTCGGGCACGGAGAACGTCGCGGCGGTCTGCGGGTTCGGCCGCGCGTGCGAGCTTCTGGGCGGCGAGACGCGGGACGAAGCAGGAAGACTGGCGGGGCTCAGGGACCGTCTTTTCGAGGGTCTTTGCGGGAAGATCGAGGGAGTCGGCCTAAACGGCCATCCCGAAAAAAGGGTCTGCAACACGCTCAACGTCGGATTTTCCGGCACAAGCGGAGAATCGGTCGTGATGAACCTGGACGCACGGGGCGTTTCGGTTTCGACGGGCTCGGCGTGCTCCGAAGGAAACGTGGACCCCTCCCACGTCCTGCTGGCCATGGGGCTCGGAAAGGAGGAGGCGCTTTCCTCGGTCAGGTTCAGCTTCGGGCGCTTCACCCGCGGGGAGGAGGTTGAAAGGGTGCTGGAGATACTTCCCCCGATAGTCGAGAGGATAAGGTCGCTTCGGGATTTCTGAGGACCGAAGTTCCCGGGACTGCAGCGCTTTCACGGAAACAGGGGAAGAGAGTCGAGCCCCAGGGTCTCCTCGAAGCCGAACATGACGTTCATGTTCTGCACCGCCTGGCCGGAGGCTCCCTTCAGCAGGTTGTCTATGGCGCAGACCAGAACGGCCGTCTTTTTGCGGGCGTCCGCCCGCGCTCCCACGTCGCAGAAGTTCGACCCCCGCACGCCGGAGGTGTTCGGAAAGCGGCCCTCGGGACATATCCTCACGAAGGGGGAATCCCCGTAGAATTCCTCCAGGGCGGCGATCAGGTCCGCCGTCTCGTACCCGTCGGAGAGCTTCGCGTAGACGGTCGAGAGCATCCCGCGGCTCATCGGGACCAGGTGGGGGGTGAAGACGACCTCTATCTCCGCGCGGAGATAGTCGGAAAGTCCCCTCTCTATCTCCGGGGTGTGGCGGTGCTCGCCCACCTTGTACGCCTTGAGTCCTTCCTCCACTTCGCAGAAATGAAGGTCGAGCGAAGGGTTTCTTCCGGCCCCCGATGCCCCGGACTTGGAATCGACGATTATTCCTTCCGTCCCTAGCATTCCGTCTCGAAGAAGAGGGGCGAGAGGAAGTATCGAGGAAGTGGGATAGCATCCGGGATTCGCGACCAGCCGGGCTTGGGCTATCTCTTCTCTGCGAAGCTCCGTGATTCCGTACACCGCCCCGTCCAGAAGCTCCGCGCACGGATGGTCCCCGTACCACTCCCTGTAGGCGTCCTCGGCGAGGCGGAAGTCCGCCCCCAGGTCGATTATCCTCGCGTCCCTTTCGTGGATTTCCCTTATTATCTCCGCCGAGGCCCCGTGGGGAAGGGCGGCGAACACCACGTCCGCGTCGTCGGGGATGCCGGAAGGGTCGGGATCGCCGAGCGTAAGGTCGGTTGTTCCGCGCAGGTGCGGAAAAACCTCGGCAAGGGGCCTGCCGGCGTGCCTCGACGCGGTCACGCGCGAGATCTCGGCCTTCGGATGCCCCGAAAGCAGCCGGACGAGCTCGGCTCCCGCGTAGCCGCTGGCTCCCAGGATGCAGACTTTGAGCTTTTCCATGGCGTGAAAACGATACTACGCGGAGGCGCAAAACTCAATCCGACGCCGCGTCGCGGTTCTTTTCCCGGGACTGGCTAACGCGCGGTTATTCTGTATAATCTCTCGCAGCGTTCCCGAGGCGCGCCGCGGCTCGCGGCCGCGGAGCGAAACGGGCTCTTCAGCTCGGCTCAAAGTCAAATTTCGGAGGTTTTCGGATGTCTATCAAGGTTGGAATAAACGGGTTCGGAAGAATCGGAAGGCACATACTCAGAATCGGTCTCGGAAGGGACGACATGGAGTTTGTCGGCATAAACGACATTACCGACAGGGAGACGCTCGCCCACCTGTTCAAGTACGATTCGGTGTTCGGAAGGTACCCGGGAGAAGTCGGCTGCGACTCCGACGGCATGGTGGTGGACGGCAGGCGCATAGCGGTGTTTTCGGAAAGGGACCCGTCGAACATTCCGTGGGGCGACACCGGGGCGCAGGTCGTGGCCGAGGCTAGCGGCGTTTTCAGGACGCGCGAGGCCGCCGCCGCGCACCTCGGAGACACGGTGAAGAAGGTCATAATCACCGCGCCCGCCAGCGGCGAGGTGGATTTCACCACCGTGATGGGCATAAACGACCGCGAGTACGACCCCGCGGCCCACGACGTGATCTCAAACGCCTCCTGCACCACCAACTGCTTCGGCATGCTGGTCAAGGTTCTTCACGAGAATTTCGGCATAAGGCGCGGGGAGATGACGACCATACATTCCTACACCAACGACCAGCAGATACTCGACGCCCCCCACAAGGACAAAAGGCGCGCCCGGGCGGCCGCCCTTTCGATCATCCCGACGTCCACGGGCGCGGCGAGCGCCATACAGATCGTGTTTCCCGAACTCAGCGGAAAGCTCTCGGCGGTGGCCGTGAGGGTGCCGACTCCCAACGTCTCCATGGTGGACTTTTCCTGCGAGGTGGAAAAGGCGACTTCGGCCGAGGACGTGAACTCCAGGTTCAGGAAAGCCGCCGCGGGAAGCCTCTCGGGCTATCTCGCCTGCGTGGACGACGAGGTCGTCTCTTCCGATCTCGTCGGCGACACCCACTCCTGTTCCTTCGACTCCCCGCTCACGTCGGTCGTCGAGGACACGCTGGTGAAGGTGGTCGCCTGGTACGACAACGAGTACGGATACACTTCGAGGGTGGTCGACCTGGTGAGTCTCGTCGGAGGCTCGCTTTGAGCAGAAAGCTTCTGGTGACGGATCTTCCCGATTCGCTATACGCGGGGAAAAGGGTCTTCGTCAGGGTGGACTTCAACGTCCCCATGGACGGCGGGAAGATAGCCGAGGACTACAGGATAAGAAGGGCGATTCCCACGATCGACTACCTGGTGCAGCGCGGGGCGAGGGTGATTCTCGCCTCTCACATGGGAAGGCCGAAGGGGAGGAAGGTGGAAGGGCTTTCGATGGCTCCCGTGGTCGCGAGGCTCGAGGAATCTCTCGGAACCGGGGTCAGGTTTCCCGGCGCCGTCGTCGGGAAAAAGGCGGAAAACGCCTCGAAAAAACTCCGGGACGGCGAAGTGATGCTTCTCGAGAACCTCAGGTACCACTCCGAGGAGACGGAAAACGACCCCGTTTTCTCAAAAAAGCTCGCGGCCCTTGCCGACATCTACGTGAACGAGGCTTTCGGCACCTCCCACAGGGCGCACGCGTCCACCAGCGGCATGGCCGTTCACTTCGAAAAAAGACTCGCGGGGTTCCTGGTGGGAAACGAGATCAAGTTTCTCGGCCGCCTGGTGAAAAGCCCCGGGAAGCCCTACGTGGTGATAGTCGGGGGCATGAAGATAAAGGACAAGATAGGGGCGCTCAGAAACATAATCAAAAAGGCGCAGACGGTGCTCGTCGGCGGCGGCGTGGCGTACACCTTTCTCGCGGCCCGGGGCGCGAGCGTCGGGCGGTGTTCGGTCGAGGAGGAGATGCTCGGCTGGGCGGGAGAGGCTCTCGAGACCTACGGGGACAAGATATTTCTTCCGGTCGACCACGTGATGGCCGAAACCGCCGAGGGCAGGAAAAAGACCGTCGTCACCGCGGGGGAGATTCCCGACGACCTCACGGCGTTCGACATAGGCCCCAAGACGGTCGCCGAGTTCGTCTCCCGCATAAGGGGAGAGGGGACGATTTTCTGGAACGGTCCCATGGGGTTTTTCGAGGTGGACGATTTTTCGAACGGGACCACGGCCATCGCGAGGTCCTTCGCGCTCGCCAAGTGGAGGGGGGCGACGACGGTTCTCGGCGGGGGAGACAGCGTGGCGGCGCTTCGGAAGTCGGGGGTGAACTTCTCCGAGGTGACGCACGTGTCCACGGGGGGAGGAGCCTCGTTCGAATTTCTGGGAAGCTTCGATCTTCCCGGCATAGCGGTTTTGAGCGACGGGTAAAAAAGGTATCTTACGGCAGGCGGAGCAAAGACGGTTTGCGGGAGGGCGAACTCATGGCTGTAAAGGAAATCAGGGGAATCGACGGGATACGAAAGGCGCTCGGCGAAGATTCGGGCTACCTGCTCGACCACAAGTGCCGGACGATTCCGAAAAAGAGCATGTATCTTCCGGGTCCCGGCTACGTGGACGAGGTGTTCGTGCAGAACGACCGCTCTTCCGTGGTCGCGAGAAACCTGCAGACCATACTGAATCACGGCCGCCTTGGAGGAACGGGATACGTGTCCATTCTTCCCGTCGACCAGGGAATAGAGCATTCGGCCGGAGCCTCTTTCGCCGTGAATCCCGGGTACTTCGATCCCGAAAACATAGTGAAGCTCGCGATCGAGGGAGGCTGCAACGCCGTGGCCTCGACGCTCGGCGCCCTGGGGTCGGTCTCCAGAAAGTACGCCCACAGAATCCCGTTCATAGTGAAGATCAACCACAACGAGCTTCTAAGCTACCCCAACACGCACGACCAGATTCTGTTCGGGCACGTGGAGCAGGCGTTCGACATGGGGGCCGTGGCCGTGGGAGCGACCGTGTATTTCGGCTCGGAGGAAAGCTCCCGCCAGATACAGGAGATATCGGAGGCATTCCGCCACGCCCACTCCCTGGGTCTCGTGACGATACTCTGGGCGTACCTTAGAAATCCGGCCTTCAAGCAGGAGGAGGCCGACTACCATCTCGCGGCCGATCTCACCGGGCAGGCGAACCATCTCTCCGTCACTATAGAGGCCGACATAGTGAAGCAGAAGCTTCCGGAAAACAACGGGGGCTACAACGCCCTTTCTTTCGGAAAGACCCACGAGCGGGTCTATTCGAAGCTCGCTTCGGACCATCCCGTGGACCTCGCGCGCTACCAGGTGGCCAACTGCTACATGGGAAGGGTGGGGCTCATAAACTCGGGCGGGGCCTCGGGTTCGGACGACCTGGGCGATGCGCTGAGAACCGCCGTCATAAACAAAAGGGCCGGAGGAATGGGGCTCATAAGCGGCAGGAAGTGCTTCCAGAGACCCGTGAAGGAAGGGGTCGCGCTTCTGAGAACCATTCAGAACGTCTACCTGGAAAAGGAGATCGCGGTCGCATGAGGACCGCGCGGCTCACGAAAAGGCGCCCGTTATTTCCTTTGAAAGCGCGTTGAAGGAATATTCAAGGTCGGGACTGAAGTCCCTGACTATGAAGTGCGTCACCCCCGCGTTGGCGTACTCCCCGAAGCGCTTTGTCGCGTCGGCGGCTGTTCCGTAGACCACGAAGTCCGAAAGTATCTCCCTCGTGTAGTACTTCTCTCCCATCTCCCGGAATCTTTTCAGCATGCCGGGGTCGTTGGGCATTATCTTCGTGTAGGAAAGATCCCTGTACTCCTCGGCTATTTTCAGGTCGTAACCCGCTTCGTCTATCACGTCGGGCCAGATTATCGCGTGCTTTATCGCGTCGAGCGTCCGGTAGGCGTCTTCCCTGTCGGGAGCTATGGAAACGAAGATGAACATGCACTTCTCGAAGTCGCGGGAAGGGTCCGCGCTCCCGCTCACGGCCTTTCGAACTTCGGCGAGCTTTTTGGAGAAGACCCGGGCGGGCATGGCGTTGGTCACCCACCCGTTGCCTATCTCTCCCGCCATGCCGAGGGCCTTGGGGCCCGTGGCGGCCACGTAGACCGGCACCTCGTTTCCGTTCACGGGACTTATCCTCACCTCCGCTTCCGAGAGACTGTGGAATTCGCCCCTGTGGGTGACCGCTTCTCCCGCCCAGAGCCGTCTCATCAGGGTCACCGATTCCCGCAGGCGGGCAAGGGGCCTGTTCCACTCTATGCCGTAGTAGTCGAGGTTCATCTTCTCCCCGTAGCCGAGGCAGCTTACGATTCTTCCCCCCGAGAGGTTGTCCACCGTCGCGAGGCGGTGGGCAAACATGGCGGGATGCGACCTGTGGGGGTCGCCTATCGCTCCGAGGCGGATTCTTTCCGTCTTCACCGCCGCCGCCGTTATGACCGACCATGCCTCGGGGGTGAGCTTCTTCGCCATGAACAGCACGTGGTCCGGAAACCACACCGCGTCGAAACCCGCTTTTTCACAGGCGACCGCGAAATCCACGAGCTCCCCGACCGGCCTGCCCGGAAGGGGCGCCGCGAGTCCGAAACTTGCCCTGCCTCCCATCTCCTACTCCCCGTCCGGGTCCTCCGGACCGTCTATGAAGTTCAGAAACCTGTTGACCATGTTGTAGGAACCTATGTATACGGGGGTTCTCTGGTGAAGTTCCGTCGGCTGGATGTCGAGCGTTCTTTCCTTCCCGCTCGAAGCCGCTCCTCCCGCCTGCTCCACGATGAAGGCCATCGGGTTGCATTCGTAAAGAAGCCTGAGCTTTCCGTTGGGAGACTCCTCGGTCTCCGGGTAGAGAAAGAATCCTCCCTTGAGAAGGTTCCTGTGAATGTCGGCCACCATCGACCCCACGTACCTCAGCGAAAGCTCCGGGCTGTCCTCCCCGTCCCTTCGGTAGTCGAGGTACCGTCTTATCTTCTTCGGAAACTGGTTGTAGTTGTAGTAGTTGACCGAGAATATCTTTCCCTGGCTCGGGATCTTTATGTTCGGATGGGAAAGGCAGAACTCTCCTATCGACGGGTCGAGGGTGAATCCGTTCACCCCGTGTCCGGTCGTGTACACGAGCATGGTCGAGGAGCCGTAGATTATGTACCCGGCGGCGGTCTGGGCCTTGCCCGGCTGCAGGAAATCCTCCTTCACGCAGGGCGAAAACATCTTGGATGTTCTCCTGTATATGGAAAATATCGTTCCCACCGAAACGTTCACGTCTATGTTCGAGGACCCGTCGAGAGGGTCCATGGCTATCACATATTTGGAGGATTTGGACGCTTCCTCCGAAAAGGCTATGAAGTCCTCGTTTTCCTCGGAGGCGACTCCGGCGCATTCTCCGCCGAGCTCAAGGGCGCTGAGGAATCTCTCGTTGGCATACGAATCGAGCTTCCTCACTTCTTCTCCCTGCACGTTTATCTGGCCCGTCTTTCCCAGTATCTCCGCCACGAGACCCGCCTGGTTGACTTCCCTGTGCACTATCTTCGCGGCGAATCCTATGTCGCGCAGGAGCCTTGAGAGCTCGCCTGTGGAATAAGGGAATTCGTACTGGTTCCTTATGATGAATTCGTCTAGGGTGGTTATTCCTTCCATGGCGCGGGTTGTTTTTCGGAGAAACTGTCGGGAAGTCGCCTCTTTGGCGAAAGTTTAACTGAATTAGAGGGCTTAATTAAGAGAGTTTGGGTAGAGCAACTCGAATTATTTCCAAATCTGAACTTTGTTATTGAATAAGTAATGCCCTTGCTTCTTTCAAAGGAAGAACTTGAACTTTAGCAAAAGTACTCAAGGAGCTTCTTATCCGAGACCCCAAATTTTGGAATGCTCTAAGCTCCCGCTCTGGATTATCAGAAATATCATTTATTATAACGACAAACCATATCTTCTTGTTTTTCATCAGTTCTTCTGCCTCAATATTTTGTGAAATCAAACGACATAGAAGCAACAAGCTTGCATAAGCTTTTAAAAGTTGCTCATTTTTTATAATCTTGAGAATTTTTTCCTGCAGTTTTTTTGAGAAAAGATTCCTGATTTCTTCTTCTCCCATGAATTCCCTAAAGCAAAGCCATTCATATTCCAATTGCTTCTTTTTTTCTTTAAGATTTGAGTCTTCCAATAGTAGAACTTTGTTCTCTTTAGGAACAATATAGTCGCAGCAGTGACAGTTATCCATCTTAAGCTCTTTTCTGAGAACAGGACCTTCTTTGCAATCATCAACGGGCTTGTCAACAGCATAAGCTGCCTCCACTGGAAACTGTAATGTTTGCTCGCGGCCTACCACTTTGATTTCTATGTGGCTTGTAAAGAAATCTTGAAGATCTCTCAAAGCTATAGACCTTCCAGATATAGTTCAGAAAATGGATTGGTTAGTTCTTCTTGTATGCTTGCTAGCTTGGAATTGAAATCATTTTCTTTAATACCGTCGGGTGAAAAATGATTCAAAGCAACAAGTTTTTCATCCTCGGGATTTTTCTCAACTTGCACTTCGAGAAACTTGAGAATTTCTATGCTGTGAGTGGCAATTACGACATTTACACCCAAACGGGAAAGTTCAAAGAGAGTTTTGGCAATTTTAACTTGCCATGATGGATGCAGGTGAGCCTCCGGTTCGTCAATAAAGAGAAAAGCACCTTCATCTATAATCTTGCGCTCAATAAGCAAAGCAAGAATACCAAGATTGATAACTCCCATTGCGGTTAGATGTAACGAAAAAGAACGTTCATTTTCCTGAAAACGCAGTTCCCCGGTTTCAGAAATTGTGAGTTTTCCGTCTAGCACTTTTGTTAATTTCTCATACATCTTTGCAAATGCATTGTCGTCAGAATCAGAATATTCTACTCCTAGAGCTTCTGCTAAATCATAAAAATAGCCTGGTATCCCGACTAATTCCTTTCTGCCTGCAGGATATAAAAACCTAGGAGAGATCCTGATTCTTTTCAGGGCAGACTGCAGTTTCCAGTAAATAGGAGACTCTAAATACATTACTCTGGAATAATCCCGGAGTTTTTTAAGTCCAGGCCGGGAGATCTCAAAACTAACGGAGTTGCTATTTCTGAATTCAAACGAGCCAACACCATCAATCGATACTGTAGAATGCTTTTCCTGTTCTTTCCTCAAAGATGAGATATTGGATACTTGAAAATTCTGGATTAGATTTTCGGAAATTTTGTCTTTTATACCGCTTATAACAAGCTGGTGGGCATTTGTTTTTCTAATCTCTTCACATAATTCATTTAATGCTGTTTCTATATTTTTCGTGTTAGTGGTAATAAAAGAACTTTCTTCTTGCTGTAACCATTCTTCTATATCCGTTCTAACTTCCCCATATATCTTGCGCAAGTTTTTTGCACAATTGGTTATCTGATTCCATTTTTCTTCGGTTGTCTCAGGATGATCAATAGAACACTCCCGAACAAAATTTTCCATTTTGCCTATTTCTTCGCTTAAAAGGTACGATGGCAAACGGTTATCGTCGTCTTCCCAAAGTTCCAATTGAACCAATTCATTTCGTAGCTGACTTGCCAAAATTCTGAAATGAACTGAAGCATGATTAGCGTTCATGCCATCAAATAATGAATATAGCAACTTTGAGACAGAACTCTTCCCAGTGTTGTTAGGACCTGCAAACACGGTAAATTGCCCGATGCGGATTTCTGCGTCAGATAATTTCCCGAAGTTTTCTATACTTAGCTTAAAAGACATCTTTCCCCTTCGGAAAAATCTTACATAATAAAAAAATGAAGTAAATACAGCACTATAGGTAGTGCACTCATCTTTTTACAGCACTAAATCTTGTCAATGGCCCGATGGTTGCCTGTTTTTCTTCTGCGGTTTCAAGTATGAAGTGCAACTTGAGTGATAGATAAAGAAGGCAAGCTGCGGTAACATTCACAGCACTTTTTTATCACCACAATAAAGGAGCACTTCAATGAACAGATACACGCAGCTTACCGAGAAGCAAAGGTACCTGATAGAGCACTTTATCAAAGCCAGCTTCTCGCAAACCGAGATCTCCAACAACCTCGGGGAGAAGTGTATCGCCCTAGGGAAACTCCAGGGGAAGACGAAGAGCTTATGAAGCTCATTGACCGGATATACTTGGAGTATACTTATCAAGGGCAGTTGGCGGGACAATGTGTTTGCGGAGAGGCTTTGGAGGAGTCTGAAGTACGAGGAGGTTCATCTCAAGGCGTATGAATCAGTCGGTATGGCGAAAGCGGAAATAGGGAATTGGATAGAATTTTACAATTCTGTGCGTCGTCACGGCGGGCTTGGAAGATTGACTCAGGACCAAGTTTACTACAGGCAGGGGTGGGAACGGACAGACAAAGGTAGCTTGAAACCGCAACTTAAAAAAACCGTCTAAACAATGGGTGGTCCACTTCTTTCCCCATTAGCTTTCTCTGCATTTGGATGTTGTTTCTTTGCCTCTTTTTCCTCGATAGCGTTTTCCAAAAGGATACTACTTGACCTCTTTTACCTTGTTGTTTGCGTCATAGACTACGGTGACCCCGAAACATTCTTTTCCAGAACCCGACGCAGCCTCTATAGGAGTTCCAACAGCTTCCCATAATCCGAGACTTAGAAAAGACAAAATCCCGTGTCCGAACGCCCTTCCTAACGAGCTCTTATCACCTTTGCACGCTTCGTAAATGTCCGTGTTGTCGTATGAATGCTTGGGTTCTCCCAATTCGGACAAGACTATTACCCTAGGCGTGCCTTCTCTCAGAACGGCCAGATTGGCATCCTTGGTTCCCCTAGCGGCCATGACCGCAGAACAACCCGAAAGAAACAGACAGATCACAACGGCGACTACCAATCCAGAGAGACGAAACTTCTTCATGATTTCCCCTTTTCATACAGTGGCACTATTTCATCGCACCGCAAACTCGCAAAGAACATAATCCCTCGTAGTTTCCTTCTCCTGTCAAGCTGGCTGTCTATAGCCGACCAGCTTGTGAAACTTCTTATCCGCAGAAAAGAAGCTCCAAACATGACTTCCAACATGTCTTCATAAATGATATATGTATCAGACTACAAAAGCAAAAGGACTGCATCAGATAATCAAAGACAACGGGAACAAAGACGACCTCCGTCGCGTTCATGTGAAAGAAATTTTGTCGCTTGACGATATTCAGGCGGATAAGACCGCTGAAGAGCTTCTTGGGAAAAAGCCCAAACAGGGCTATCTGGCCATCTCAAATGCTTTGTCAATGGAGATTGCAATACGGTCGCGTAATCGAGGAAGCCGGTAACGTGGCAGGCATACGCAGGCTGCTTGAACGGAAACGATGACCGAAAATGCGAAAAGGATAGAATACGGCGATTTCCAGACGCCTGAAGAGCTTGCCCGGGAAGTTTGCGGTTTGCTGAAGAGAAACGGTATTTCGCCAAGCAGCATTGTTGAGCCGACTTGCGGCGTCGGCACTTTCTTCATGGAGGCTCTCAGAGCGTTTCGGGAAGCGAAAGCGGGTTACGCTTGCGATGTTGACGGCGAGTACGTCAACGTGTTGAGAAACAGGCTTTCAAGCGTCGGGACCTCCATCCCGATCAAAATCCAGACGGCGGATTTTTTCTCCAAGGACTGGGAATCGGAGCTTCGCGATATGCCGGAACCGGTTCTGTTCATAGGCAATCCTCCGTGGGTCACCAATTCGCGTCTCGGACGGCTGAAAAGCGGCAACCTGCCCGAAAAGAGCAACCACGAAAAGATGAAGGGATTCGACGCATTGACCGGCAAAAGCAATTTCGACATATCGGAGTGGATGATAAGCCGGATGATTGAATGGCTCCAGAGAAAGCGGGGCACGGTGGCGATGCTGTGCAAAACTTCCGTTGCGAGAAAGGTTCTGGCCGGCGCCTGGAAGAACGACGAAAAGATGGAAATCGCCGCCATGCGCGTCATCGATTCAAAACACCATTTCGAGATTTCCGCGAACGCCTGCCTGCTGACCGTAACGTCGTCTGACGAAAATCACAAAGAATGCGAAGTGTACGATCATCTATGCGCGCGGAGCCCCGGTCGGACGATAGGACTGCGCGACGGCTTTCTGGTGGCCGATGTTCACGGTTATGAAAAAACGAAACATCTTGTTGACGACGACCGGCATTACGAATGGCGGACGGGAGTCAAGCACGACTGCTCGAAGGTCATGGAACTCGAGCAGGTGGAAGAAGGGGTATACGTAAACGGATTCGGGGAAACCGGCGAACTGGAAGATGTCTGCATGTTTCCCTTGCTGAAGGGGTCAGGTCTTGCGAACGGGGAAGCTCCCGAAAAGTTCATGCTGATTCCGCAGACGAGAATAGGCCAGGAGACGGGATATCTGGAAGAGGTTGCGCCCAAAACATGGAAATACCTGCTCAAACACGCCGACTTGTTTGATAGACGGGCAAGTTCGATATACAGGGGCAGGCCGAGATTTTCCGTTTTCGGGGTCGGAGACTACACGTTCGGCGAGTGGAAGGTAGCCATTCCCGCTCTCTACAAGAGACTCGAATTTTCCGCCGTCGGTCCTTATCGAGGCAAGCCGGTCGTGTTTGACGATACGGTCAACTTTATCACGCTGGAAAACGCGGAAGAAGCCAAGGAACTCGCGGATCTTCTGAATTCGAGCACGGCGAATGTTTTCTACGAATCGTTTGTTTTCTGGGACAGTAAAAGACCGATTACGGTTCAGCTGCTCAAGTCTCTGGATATTGACGGATTTCTGCGGGAGTCGGGGAAGAAACGTAAATACAGCATCAGCAAAACCCACAAGCAGTTAAGATTGGTATGACCCGGCTGGAACCGGATTCTTTCGGGTCGGGAGCTCTCCCCTGTGATGCTCATCTAGAAGCAACCCCGAACACTGTGCTTGGATGCCCGTGGCAAACGAAGGTTTGAAGCTTGACCTTTGCGGCAAAATATTTTTTACTGCGGGACTTGAAAACAATCTTGGGCAAACTAAACTTTACCGAAGGAGACAGATTTACATTCCGGGGTAAAAAGGATTTAACCGTGGCGAAACTGCTGTGGGGCAAGGTTTATTTTGGAGACGTCTTCGCGGGCTTCATCCGCGAGGAGCCGGACGGGCGCATGGTGTTTGCCTACGACGAGAGTTTCATCGATTCCGGCCAGCCGGCGATCGCCCATACGCTTCCCGTTCGTCCCGAGCCGTACGCGAGCGCGGGCGGCCTGCATCCGTTTTTCGACAACCTGGTTTCCGAGGGCTGGCTCGAGAGGGCGCAAAGTCTTCTGCTCGGCCGCCGCGGGGCTTCCAGATTCGAGCTGCTGCTGGCTTTCGGTTTCGACTGCGCGGGAGCCGTATCGATTGTAGACCCTGACCCGCACGAACTGACTGAAATCCTACTCGATAGAAGTGACCCCAAGGAGATGGCCGTTCTTGCCGCGCGGGCGTCGCTTTCGGGCGTTCAGCCGAAACTTGCGGTTGTCGAGGAAAACGGCGTTTTCCGCCCGTCGCGTACCGACGAGCTGAGCACTCACATAGCCAAGTTCGCGTCGTCGCGGCATCCGGATCTCGTGGAAAACGAATACCTGGCGACGCTGGCCTTAAAAGCGCTTTTGCCGGACGACGACATCGTCGACCTGCGGGTGGAGCGCGTCGCGGGTCTCGACGAACCCGCGCTGCTGGTCGGACGCTTTGACCGCGAGGGCGGCCGCCGGATTCATTTCGAGGAGTTCAACCAGCTGCTCGGCCGTCGCTCGGAGAGCAAGTACGACGGCGCGCACGGGGACATGGCCGACTTCATACGCGGGACGGACGGATGCCTGCCCGCGCAGGTCTATCTTCTCTACAGAAGGATTCTCGCGGGACTGCTTCTGGGCAATACGGACATGCACATGAAAAACTTCGCGATGTTCCACTCCGACGCCGGACCGCGTCTGACGCCGTCCTACGACCAGGTCGCGGCGGCCTTGTACGGATACGGGACGATCGCGTTGGCTGTCGGCGGTTCCGCCAACCGCGTCATAGGGGATATCAAGGCGCGGCACATGGTGCTGCTGGGCGAAGAGTTCGGCCTGTCTCCCCCGGCGGTCGATATGGCCGTGGCGGGTATCGGGAAAAATGTCGAGGCGGCGAAAGACGCGGTCGCGGAAGCGGAAATTGGTTCGGACGGGCTCAAAGACGGTCTCGTGAACTTCATGGAGAAACGATGGAACGGAACATTCGCCTTGATTGGCAGGAAATCGTCCAGGAAGCGGTAAGGCGCCGCGGGGAGCAGAAGCTCACGCAGGAGCAGCTGGCCGTTCTCGCGGGCGTGAGCAAGCCGACGCTCAACAGGTTCGAGCGGGGCAGAACCTCGATCAGGCTCGACAGCGCCTTTAAGATTCTGAGGGTGCTGGGGCTCGCGTAGCCTGTCGAGCGAAGATTTCACCGGCCCGGCGAAACCGCGGACAGCGCTTTTCCGAGGTCGTCGTGTTTGAAGGCGGACGCCATGCGGTCCGTTTCGCGCTTCGACAGTCCGAAGGCGGAGGCCGTCTTTCTCCACTGTCTTGTCGCCTCGGCGACGTTCCTCGCCGTCTCTTTCGCCTTTTCCCGGGAAAGCCTGAAGTCTTTCGCGACGGCCATGGCCGCGTCCAGAGACGCGGAAGGGTCGTCGAAGCCGATTGAAGTCGCGAGGACGCGCGGCCTGATTTCCTCCGGAGCGGGGTTGACGTCGTAAGCGGGAGAAAGTCTCCAGCCCCTGCGGCGTTCGTAGAGAAAACCGTGATTGCGCAGATGATCGTCCGTGTTGGAGATCAGCACGTTGAAAACGGCGCGGCGCCAGAGTTGCGCCATGTCCTTTTCCGGATCGCCGCCGTTTTGCGCGAGGGCGTAGGCGATTTCTAGATAGCTGCGCCGTTCGTCGTCCCGGGCGCCAAGCATGCTCATGGCCGACAGGAAAGGAATTCTGCGCCGGTTCGCGCGGTCAAACCGCCTGACGATCAGAACGGGCTTTCCGAGGACGGTCCGCAGGCGCCACGGGGGCACGTCTATTCCGGCGTTTCGGGCAAGGTCGAGCGCGACCGCTTCCCAGACGACCGCGTTGAACTCGTCGTCTCTTCCGGGAAACTTGGCGATCGCGAGACTGCCGTCCCGGTCGCGGACCGACGCCTTCGGACGCGTTCCTCCGAGCGAGGACCCGGGGGCCAGCAGGAGTTTCAGGTCTTCCGCGCTTTCGTTGTCTTCGACAAGGCGCTCCGAAGCCGACAGCAGCCCGGGCAGGTCCGCAAGCGGCGGCACGGCAGTCCGGTCCCCCGTCGCCGGAAACGCGGTATCGTCCGGTTCGACCGAAAAGCGAAGCGCCCCTTGGCGCGCTTCGTCGCTTACGCCCAGCAGGTAATCCGCCTCGAGCAGGGTCCGCGGCGTTTCGTTTTCGCGTCCGGCTCTCGCGGCTTCCCAGCGGCGCATCAGAACGCGGCCCCACCTGTCGGGAGCCGAGTCTCCGATCGCCCCGAACACATTTACGCCGGCTTGAGTGTGAAAGGCGCCTTCGGTGAGCGCGAGCGCGAGCGCGGGCTCGAGCGCGAACTTCTCCGGATGTTCAAGCCATTTTCCGTCGTATTCAAAAGAAGCGCCCTGCCGTCCTTTTCGGGAATGAAACCACAATTTTCCCACGCGTACGTTCTCTTCCCCGAGAGAAATGTGAACGACCGCTTCCCCGCTACTCATCGCCTCCTCCGCCGGTCGCTTTCGGAATCCGCACGCGTCTAGGAAGATTCTCTTCTTCCAGACGCCGCCCCGCGAGGTCGTGGGACGCGTCCGCGACGTCTTCCAGCCTGTCGGTCATTCCAAGAACGAACAGCACGGAAGCGTAGCCGCCCATGGAGGCCGTCGGGTCGCCTCTTTCGATCTTTCCCACGGTCGCCCGGGAAATACCGGCGCGCTCCGCCATCAGACTTACCGTGACGCGCCGGCGTCTTCGCGCCTCGTTTACGTCCTTTCCCAGCTTTCGCAGGACCTTGAGAGCCGGTATGGGAAGGTTGACGCGTTTTTTCATCTTTAAACCTCGTATAGAAAGCCTTAATGGGATTTTAGACCTATTATAAAAAGTGTTAAATGAAAACTCAAGAGGCTCCGACCGGATGTTTTCAGGACGGGAGTCCGGCTGAACGCGGAGAGAAACGCGCTCGTTTCGGCCACGACGGGACCCGGGGAGTCCGGTGGCGGAGGGAGTGGGATTCGAACCCACGAGGGCCGTTTAGACCCCACTGATTTTCGAGACCAGCGCCTTAAACCACTCGGCCATCCCTCCGAAAGCGTAAACAGGCTACCGAAGCCTCGGGCGCAAGGCAACAGTCCGGGGTTTTGTTATGCCTCTCCGCGTGTAGAATTAAGCCTCTATGATCGACAAGTACCTAACCCCCGAGAGCGCCGATTTCATCAGAAAGGAAATAGACAAGGCGTCGGGAAACGAAGTTTTTTTCGTCGCGAAGACCAACGACGACTCCCTAGTCTGCGAGGCGCGGGTCCTGGCGCGGGGAAACCGCTCGGCCGTTCCGGCGATCCTGGGCATCCCCAAGACGGGAAACGTGGTCATACACAATCATCCTTCGGGAAACGTGCAGCCCTCTACCCAGGACGTGAGCCTGGCCTCGGCGTTCGGAAACCGGGGCGTCGGCTTCTACATAGTGGACAGCGCGGTCAGCAAGGTGTACGTCGTGGTCGAGCCCTTCGTCCCCGGGGAGACGGTGGCCGTCGACCCCGAAGCCGCCAGGGGATACCTTCGTCCCGGGGGCGTCGTGGCCGGGGTCATGGGGGAGAAGTACGAGTGTCGGGACGAGCAGCTCCAGGTTCTATCGAACGTCGTCGAGGCGTTTAACGACGAGCGCATCTCGATGATAGAAGCGGGCACGGGCACGGGAAAGACGCTTTCCTACCTCGTTCCCTCCGTACTCTGGTTTCTCGAGAACGGCCAGAGGGTCGTTGTTTCCACAAACACCATAAATCTCCAGGAGCAGCTCATAAACAAGGACCTTCCGCTTCTTCGGGACGTGTTTCCCAAGAAGTTCGACTACGCCCTCGTAAAGGGAATGAGAAACTATTTCTGCGTTCTTCGGGGAAACGCCGTCCGCGAGGATCTTTTCAGTTCCCTCGAAGAGGAGGGCGACGGGGGGATGGGCGACATACTCAGGTGGGCGGAAGAGACCAGGGACGGTTCTCTCTCCGACCTCGGGTTCACGCCCCGGGACGAGGCGTGGGACAGGGTCGCGGCGGAGAGCGAGAGCTGTCCCGGCGGCAGGTGTCCCCACTATTCCGAGTGCTTTTTCTACAAGTCGCGAAGGGAGCTTGCGAGCGCCGCCATAATCGTTTCGAACCACCACGTGCTGTTCTCCGACATGGCCATAAAGGGGGCGAGCGGAACCGACTCGAGCTTCGGAATCATCCCCCCCTACGCCAAGGTCGTTTTCGACGAGGCCCACAACATCGCCGAAGCCGCCACCTCGCATTTCAGCGCGAAGTTCAGCAAGCACGGACTGACCAAGACCCTCGGGCGGCTTCGCTCAAAGAAAAAAGGAGCCCAGGCGGGACTCGCGCACTACATCTCGCGTCTGGCCGAGAAGGAGAAAAACTCCGTTCTGAAGGCGATTTTCGAGGGAGCCTCGGGCGCGTTTCTCGGTCTCGCCGAGGAAGCGGAGCGGAAGGGCCGGGACGCTTTCGACTCTCTCTACGCCTTCGGAAAGGACGTCTCCGGCGACGAGAGGTCCGTGAGCGTGAGACTCACCGAAAGCGTTTCGGGAAACCGGAAGTGGAGGGGGATAGAGAAAAAGTTCAGGGCGCTCGACTCCTCCCTCATGGCCCTGCGAAGGGAGATGACGCATTTCGTGAAGGTCGTCGAAGGGACCGCCCAGGGAGATTCCCACATAAAGATCACGGCGGAGATCGGCGGCGTCGCCGCCAGGCTGGCGGCCTACTCCGAGGTCGCGGGCAGGTTCTTCGGCAAGGGGGAGGAGAGCCACGTGAGGTGGTTCGAGGGAAGCCGAAGAAGGCAGGCGGTTTTCTGCTCCGTCAACCTCACGCCCCTGGACGTTTCCCCGGAACTCGAAGAAAAGCTCTACTCCAAGACGAAAACCGTCGTCATGACTTCCGCGTCGCTTACCGTGGACGGGAACTTCGACTTTCAGAAAAAAAGCGTGGGGCTCTCCGAAAACGAGAGGTTCAGGGGGCTTGTGGTGAAGTCGCCGTTCGACTACAAGAGCCAGTCGCTGCTCCTGGTTCCGACGGACATCCCCGAGCCGGGGCGGGAGGAGTACGCGGAATCGGTCGCCGACATTCTCTTCGCCTCCTTCTCCGTCACGAACGGAAACGCGCTGGTGCTGTTCACCTCCTATTCGTCCCTAAACGCCGTATACGAGAAGGTGGCGGCCGCTTTCGAAAAGGCCGAGTTCTCGCCCGTCACCCTTCTCAGGCAGGGAGACATGCCGAGAACCGCCCTGCTCGAGAGGTTCAAGAAGATCGGAAACTGCGTTCTTTTCGCCACCGACAGCTTCTGGGAAGGGGTGGACGTTCCGGGAGATTCCCTGAGGCTCGTGGTCATATGCAGGCTTCCCTTCAAGGTGCCGAGCGACCCCATCACCGAGGCGCGGATCGAGCACATGAAGAAGCAGAACGTCGATTCGTTCCAGGAATACATGCTTCCCCTGGCGGTCCTCAAGTTCAAGCAGGGATTCGGAAGGCTCATACGCTCCAAAACCGACAAGGGAGTCGTGATGGTTCTCGACAACCGCGTCGTGACGAAGTTCTACGGGAGATTTTTCATAAATTCCGTTTCCGAAAGCGGTTTTTACTGCGGAGGCACGGACGAGGTGCTCGGGCGCCTCGCGGCTTTTTTCGACGGCTAGGGAGCGCGCGGGACGGGGCCCGGGAGAGATGGCGAAAGACGGCGGCCGGACGCGCGAAGAAGCCAGGGCGGACGCGGCCCTGCGCAGGCTTGGGCGCTCGAAGTTCCGTTCAGGCTTCGGTCTCGGCGCGCGGGACCGCGACTACCTCGGCCGGAAGGGACTCGGGACGGTTCTTTCGCACGGAAGGGACTTCATCGACGGGAGGCTTGCCCCCGCCCGCCCTCCCGCCGACGGGCGCCAGACTCCGTGGAAGGGACATCCGGTGTTCGTGGCGCAGCACGCCACGGCCACATGCTGTCGGAGCTGTCTTTCGAAATGGCACGGCATTCCGAAGGGAAGAAAGCTCACGGAAAGGGAGATCGGCTACGTCCTGTTGCTGATCGGGAAGTGGCTTTCGCGGCGGCCCGCCGACTGACGGGCGCTTCGGGGATTTTTCGGAATTTCCGCGTCGTGGTACCATTGTTCCGTGCCCGCGGAGGTTCTCCCGCTTATGGAAAGGAAGACGAAAGAGTCCGCCGACGCTCTTCCCGAGGTCGCGAGGGAGGAGATCGACGAGTTCGAGGAACGGATTTCCGCCTACAGGGCCGGAGAGATGGACGAACTTAGATTCCGCGCCCTGAGGCTTCATCTCGGGGTCTACGCCCAGCGCCAGAAGGGCTTCTGCATGCAGAGGGTGAAGATTCCCTACGGGGCTCTGACCTCGCGGCAGCTGAGAACGCTCGCCGACGTTTCGGACGCCTACTCCGACGGGTCCTTTCACGTCACGACGCGCCAGAACGCCCAGCTCTACTACGTCCGGCTCGAGAGGGTTCCCGATCTCATGAGAGAGCTCGCGGCCGCGGGAATCACGACCCGCGAGGCCTGTGGCAACACGGTGAGAAACATCGTCGCCACTCCCTTCACCGGCGTCTCGCCGACCGAGACCTTCGACGTCGCTCCCTACGCCGAGGCGTTCAAGAACTTCACGCTGAGAAACACCATATGCCAGAACATCGGAAGGAAGTTCAACGTCTGCTTCGAGAGCGACGGGGAGGCGGACAACGCGGGAGTGCGCGTCTGCGACCTGGGGTTCCGCGCCAGGGTGAGAGACGGCCGCCGCGGCTTTCAGGTCTACGTGGGAGGCGGGCTCGGAGCCTCTCCCTCGCTCGGACATCTGTGGACGGAGTTTATGCCCGTCGAGGAGCTTCTGCCCTTCGCGGCTTCGGTGATCAGGGTTTTCGACAGGTACGGGGAGAGGAAGATATGGATGAAGGCCAGGATGAAGTTTCTCGTCCGCAGGCTCGGTTTCGAAAAGTTCAGGGAGGTGGTCGAGAAGGAGAGGGACTGTCTCGACGTCGACCCTTCCTGGAACGGCTACCTCGCGGACATAAGCCCCGGGCATGAAAGTCCCCCGGAGAAGGAATACGTCTTTGCCGAGCCCCCGGGCTGGGTGGCGGGGGACGCGGGCTTTTCGGAGTGGAGGAAAAAAAACGTCGTCCCCGCGGGCGCGGAGGGATATTCCATAGTGAACGTGAGAGTGCTTCTGGGAGACGTCTCCTCGGACACGGCTAGGAGCCTGGCGGACATGGCGGACACGTTCGCCGACGGCCGCGCGCGTTTCACGAACCAGCAGAACATGGCGCTGAGGTGGGTTCCCGACCGGGCGCTCGCCTCCCTTTACGCCGGGCTTCGCCGGGCGGATCTTTTCGCCCCGGGCGCGGGCGCCCTCGAAGACGTGACGGCGTGCGCGGGCTCCGACGCCTGCCGTCTCGGCATAACCTCGGCCAAGGGGCTCGCCGCCAGGCTCGGCGGAATGATGGAAAACGGCCTCGGAAAATACAGGGAGAGTCTCGGGAACCTGAGGATAAAGATTTCAGGCTGTCCCAACTCCTGCGCGCACCACGCGGCGGCGAGCATAGGATTTCACGGGGCGTCGATGACCAAGGACGGAAGAAGCGTTCCGGCCGTGATGCTGTTTCTGGGAGGAGGGTTTTACGGAGACGACACGCGTCTGGGAATTCCGGTCGCCAGGATTCCCGCGAAAAGCGCTCCGGGGGCGGTCGGGAAGCTCCTTGAGATGTACGAGAGCGAAAAGGAGGAAGGAGAGCATTTCGACCTGGCGATGAGGCGCCTCGGGGCGAAGCGCGTAAGGGAAGCGCTTTCGGAGTTCCGGCGGGTTCCGTCCTACGAAGAGGCTCCGGATTTCTACAGGGACTGGGGTCGCGAAGGCGAGGAGTTCTCCCTCGCCGAGCACGCGGCGGTGGCCAAGAGCCCGGGGTCGGGGGCGGAGGAGAAGATTCCGCGGTTCTCCGACGCGGAGAAGCGTTTCGAGCAGGCCCGCGCGCTGTTTCACCACGGCGACTACGAGGCGTGCGCGGGCGAGCTTTACCTGGCGTGCTCCGACAGCGCGCGCGTTCCCCTGCACTTCAAGCTGATCGACCCCTTCACACCCGAGCAGGCCGTCTGGGAGTTTGAAAACGTCGTAGTCAGGGCGGGAGAGGCCGAGGAGAAGTGGCTCGACGTATCGCTTCGGCTCGGGGACTACAGGGACGGAGATTACTCGGAATCCAGGGCGGCCGAGTTTTTCGAGCTGGCCGAGGAGTTTTACTCCGCCTGCCGGAAGGTCGACGAACGGCTCCCGCACCGGACGCCGGAAGTTCCGCTTCGGGAATTCAGCTGATTTCCCCCAAAATTCCCGCTTTATGTTATAATCTGATGTTTTGAGCGGGTTCTACAACACGGAGTCGGGAGAAAATGAAGGATAATCTGGACGATCTGCCTAAACTGGTAAGAGACGAGCTCGACGAGTTCGAAGGCCAGATAGCCGACTACAGGGCGGGCAAGACGGGCGAGGTGAAGTTCCAGAAGATAAGGCTTCAGCTCGGAGTCTACGCCCAGCGCCAGGCCGGGGTGCAGATGCAGAGGATAAAGATTCCCTACGGGGCCCTCACCTCGCGGCAGCTGAGAACGCTCGCCGACGTGTCGGACGTCTACGCCAGCGGTTTCTTTCACCTCACCACGCGCCAGGACGTGCAGCTCTACTACCTCGAGCTCGAGAGGGTTCCCGACATGATGAGGGAGCTTGCGCGCGCGGGAATCACTACCCGCGAGGCCTGCGGCAACACGGTGAGGAACGTCACGGCGTCTCCCGTGACCGGCGCGTCCCCGACCGAAACCTTCGACGTGACTCCCTACGCCGAGGCGTTCAAGAACTTCATGCTGAGAAATCCCATATGCCAGAACATGGGAAGGAAGTTCAAGGTCTGCTTCGAGAGCGACCGGGACGTTGACAACGCGGGAGTGCGGATTCACGACCTGGGGTTCCGCGCCGGGGTGAGGGACGGCCGCCGCGGCTTCCAGGTCTACGTGGGAGGCGGGCTCGGAGCCTCTCCCTCGCTCGGACATCTGTGGACGGAGTTTATGCCCGTCGAGGAGCTCCTGCCTTTTTCGGCTTCCGTGATCAGGGTCTTCGACAGGTACGGGGAGAGAAAGGTAAGGATGAAGGCGAGGATGAAGTTTCTCGTCCGCAAGCTCGGTTTCGAAAAATTCAGGGAGCTTGTGGAGGAAGAGAGAGATTCGCTCGAGGTGGACCCTTCGTGGAACGCCTACCTCGCCGACATAGAGGGCGAGCACGAAAGTCCCCCGGAGAAGGAATACGATTTTCCCGAGGCGCCGCGGTGGGTGAGCGGCGACCCCGGCTTTTCGGAGTGGAGAGACAAGAACGTCTCCCCCGCGGGCGCGGAGGGATATTCCATAGTGAACGTGAGGGTGCTTCTGGGAGACGTCTCCTCGGACACGGCTAGGAGCCTGGCGGACATGGCGGACACGTTCGCCGACGGTTCCGCGCGGGTTACGATACAGCAGAATTTCGTGATCAGGTGGGTTCCCGACGGGGCGCTTCCTTCGCTCTACGCCGCGCTTCGCGACGCCGGTCTCTCCTCTCCGGGAGCGAACGCGCTGGAGGACGTGACCGCCTGTCCCGGCGCCGACACCTGCCGTCTCGGCATAACTTCGGCCAAGGGACTCGCCACCAGGCTCACGTCCATGATGGACAACGGTCTCGGAAAGTACAAGGAAACCCTGGGGGACCTCAGGATAAAGATTTCGGGCTGTCCGAATTCCTGCGCCCAGCACGCGGCGGCCAGCATAGGGTTCCAGGGAGCGTCCATAACCAGGGACGGAAGGAGCGTTCCCGCGGAGATGCTTTTCCTCGGCGGAGGGCTCTACGGGGACGACACGCGGCTTGCGTTTCCGGTGACCAAGGTTCCCACGAGAAACGCTCCGAAGGTCGTGGAGAGGCTGCTCGAGATATACGAGAGGGAAAAGGAGGACGGCGAGCATTTCGACCTCACGATGAAGCGCCTCGGAGCGAAGTACGTAAAGGAGGCTCTCTCGGAGTTCGGCCGGATTCCGTCCTACGAGGACGACCCCGATTTCTACAGGGACTGGGGTCACGAGGGCGAGGAGTTCTCCCTCCAGCAGGGAGTCAAGGGGGAGTGCGCGGGAGCGACGACCGGGGAGAAGATGCCCGTGTTCGCCGACGCCGAGAGACGGCTCGAGCAGGCCCAGGCGCTGTTTCTCCACGGCGACTACGAGGCCTGCATAAACGAGCTCTACGCGGCGTGCTCCGACAGCGCCCACGTTCCCCTGTACACGAAGCTCGTCGACCCCTTCACGCCCGAGCAGACGATGTGGGAATTCGAGAACCTCATAGTCAGGGCGGGCGACGCCGACGGGAAATGGCTCGACGTTTCGCGAAGATTCGGGGAGTACAGGAAAGGGGAGCCGTCCGCTTCGAAGGCGATAGAGTTTCTCGAGGCCGCCAAGGAGTTTCACTCGGCCTGCCTGCAGGTTCAGGAAAGGCTCACGGCGTAGCGCTCCGACGAGGAAGGACGGGGGACCGCGGGCGGGAGGCTAGTAGCCCCCGGTTATGTACTTTTTCAGCTCCTGTATCTCGAACTTCTGGCGGGATATTATGTGGTTTATTATGTCGCCGCTCGTTATCATTCCCAGCAGCTTTCCGTCCTGCATTACGGGGAGGTGTCTTATCTTGTTCTCGGTGATGATGGCCATGCATTTTTCGACCGAGTCGCCGGGAGAGGCGTAGAGCACGTTTCTGCTCATGATTTCCTCCACCTTCATCTGTACCGACGATTTTCCCTTGAGTATTACCTTTCTGGCGTAGTCGCGTTCGGAAAATATCCCGACCACCCTTTCCCCTTCCATCACCAGAAGCACGCCTATGTTCTTCTCCGCGAGAATCTCAAGCGCGCTGTAGACGGTCTCTCCCGGCCCTATGGACCACACCTGGTTTCCCTTCTGATTGAGGATGTTTCCAACATTGTCCATGACGCTCACCTTCTTTTACTATTCCACAATAACGATTATACTACAACCCCGCCTCTTAATACAGTGCCCTGCGGGTGGAGAAGCCGGATCGGGGTTCGGAAAATCCGCCAGCCGCTTCCCGCGCATGCCGGAAAAAACGAGACAGCTTAAAAAAGCCGCGGGCGAAAGCGCCGTCGATTTCGTGCGCCCGGGAATGCTGGTGGGACTCGGCACCGGGTCCACGGCCGAGTTCGCGATGGAGGAGATGTCCAGGCGGATGCGGGACGGATGTCTTTCGGACGTGACGTGCGTCCCCAGCTCCATCAGAACGGAGCGCTTCGCGGGGAAGCTGGGTCTTCGCCTGGCCAGTCTGGCGGCGGGAACGAAAATCGACGTGACCATCGACGGGGCGGACGAGATAGATTCCGACTTCAACCTCATAAAGGGCGGCGGCGGAGCGCTTCTCAGGGAAAAAGTGCTTGCCCAGCACAGCGAAAGAAACATTATCGTCGCGGACGAATCGAAGCTTTCCGGACGCCTCGGCACGCGTTTCGCCGTTCCGGTGGAAGTGGTCGAATTCGCCCTTGAGGCGGAAAAAGCCTACCTTGAAAATCTGGGCGGGGAGGCGGAACTTCGCGCGGCCGAAGACGGTTCTGCGTTTCTTACCGACCAGGGCAACTTCATAATCGACTGGCGTTTCGGGGAGATGGAAGACCCCGGCCTCCTTGCCGTCCGCCTCTCGGCCCGGGCGGGCGTAATGGAGCACGGGCTTTTCATAGGGACCGCCACCGATCTCGTGATAGGTTTCCGGGAAGGAGTAGAACACGTCTCCTCGGGCGAAACGGCGGAGACAATGAGACTTTTTGAGGTTTCCGATTCTTGACAATTCGATCGGCAAGTCATATTTTGAGCATGGATTTTTAAGATGTTCGGTTAAAGTTGCGGGGAGGAAAGATTGATGACCGAAGCTGTTCACATAAAGAAAGCGGAGCAGGACCTTATGAGTATTGATTCCCTCAGGGTGCTGGTTGACGGCAACGATTCTGATGGATGGATGGCTCAGGGTCTTGAAATAGATTACTTCGTTTGCGCCAAGACCGAGAAGTCGGTGAAAGAAAACTTCGTCAAAGGACTGGTGAAGACAATAGCGATTTACCTTGAAGAAGATGGAAGCGTAAGCAACCTTCTCGAACCGGCTCCGAGAGAAGTTTGGCGGGAGTTTCTTCGGGTCGTGAGCAAAGAGCGGAAGACCGTTTCCACCTGCGTTGATTTCGTTCCGATGGAACGTCCGTTTTTCAACCGGATAGCCTTTGTCAGCTCCGGAAACGAAAACTCAACGGGCCCGGTTCAATAGTGGCAATCATTCGTTTTTTTCACCCGGACGACCTTCCCAATCCCGAAAGCTGGTGCGAAAGAACGAAGAATTGTCGGGCCGGCAAGTTTTTCCCCGTGAAGCTGCTTGAAAGAAAAATTCAGGCGAAAAGCCGTGCGACCTTCCGGATGCCCGCGCCGCCGTCGGACGCAACGCGGATACGGACGACGGTTCTTCCTTTTTCGTCGAGAGACCTGAAGTCGCCCGTCGCCTGGGCGGTTTTCAGTATTCCGAACGAGAGCCCCGACTCCGCGGAACCCATGTCGTCGGGTATGGCCGCGTCGTTTGAGTTTTCGCTCACGATCTGAATAAAAAGCCCGTTTCCGGAGTCTCCCTTGTGAAGCTGGCCGGTCGAGTGGAGGAACCTGGGACCGAACCCAAGGGTCACGGGCACGCGCGAAATCCTCCCCAGCGTCTCCCGCAGGGAAAGAAGCTCCTTCGAGTTTTCTTCGCGCGGGTCGACGTATGCCTGGATGGACACGTAGCCCTCGTTTTTCGAAGAGACGAGTTCCTTGAGCTCCTCGGGCGATTCCATGTCCGCGTTGCTCGAAAAAACGAGACCGTCACGGGGAAAATCGCCCCCGGGAGATTCCAGCTCGCCTTTTTCGAGGTAGCTCTCCAGGAATTTTCTCGCGAAAACCTTGGCCGATTCCACGTCCGGCTGATTGAACGGGTTTATTCCCATTACGCTTCCGGCCAGGGCGACCGCGAACTCGAACCTGAAAAACTCCGCCCCGATCTCGTGCGGGTCGCCCACGGTTATTTCCGCGAAGGGAACCCCCGCGTCCCGAAGGCGCGAGGCGGCGGATTCCAGGGCCGCGTCTCCCCGTCGGCGGAAAAGCGCGAACATCGTGTCGTCCCCGAGGCCGGAGATATTGAGATCCCCCTCGTCGAGCACCGGCAGGATACCGACGCCGTCTTTGCCCGTGCTCTCGGCCACCAGCTGCTCGGCCCAGCAGCCGAAGGAAAAAAGCCCGTCCGAGAAAGCGAAGCGGAGCTTGTCCCGCCCCTCCCGGGCGAGCGTTCCGAGAAACGTCCCGAAGCGCACGCAGGGGTTTTCGCCGTACTTCCCCGCCCGCGCGGTTCTGGCTTCTAGCAGAACGGACCGCGCGGACTCGAGAACTTTTCCCACGTCTACTCCCGCGAGGGACGCGGGCACCAGTCCGAAATACGAAAGCGCGCTGAACCGCCCGCCGATGTCCGGGTCGTTCAGAAACGCTTTCGCGAAACCGTGCTCCCCGGCCGTTTTCGCGAGCCCCGAGCCTGGATCCGTTATGCAGACGAAGTTCTCTCCCGGATTCGGTTTTTCCCGCAGGAGTTCTCCGTAGAAGTACTTCATCAGGGAAACGGTTTCGACAGTCGAGCCCGACTTCGAGGAGACGACGAAAAGCGTTTTCGAGATGTCGGTTTCCTTTCTCGTTTTCAGTATTAAGTCGGGGTCGGTCGTGTCCAGAAGATTGAGCCGCAGGCTCCCGGGGGGAGCGTCGAACGTGTTCGCGAACACTTCGCAGGAAAGACTCGAGCCGCCCATTCCCAGTATCAGGACGTCGGTGAATCCTTTTTCTCTCGCCGATTCGGAGAACCGTTCGATTTCGTCCACGGAACCGAGCATCTTCTCGGGGGCGTTCACCCACCCGAGCCTGTCGGCTATTTCCTCGGGGGCGTCTCCCCAGAGGGAGTGGTCGAAATCGAAGAACCTTTCGAGAAACCGGTTTCTTTCGAGATTCGAAAGCTCCGATTCTATCGCGCCCAGGTGTTCTCCCGCGTATTCGGAATATCTCTCCGATTCGAAGTCATGGCTGCGTTCGGTGGACATGTGGCTCTACTTGCCGAGAAGCGAAAGGCATTGCCCGAGGATGTTTTCGGCGTTGAATCCGAAATTGTCCATGACGTCGCCGCAGGGAGCCGATTCTCCGAAGCGGTCTATGCCGTAGTTCCCGGCCTTTTCTCCCCGTCCCGTGAACCTCTCCCATCCGAACGTCGTCGCGGCCTCGACGCTCAGTCTCACGGTCGGGGAAGGCGGAAGCACCTCGTCTCTGTACTCGCGGGGCTGTCTTTCGAAAAGTTCCCAGCAGGGAAGGCTCACCACCCTGGACCCCGTTCCCATCTCGAGCAGTTTTTCGTGCGCTTCGAGGCACAGGTGAACCTCGGAACCCGTAGATATCATGACTATCTCGGGAGTACCGTCGCAATCGGCCAGCACGTAGCCGCCGCGAAGGGCGCCCCCGGCCGGGCCGTAGCGGTCCCTGTCTATCACCGGAACGTTCTGTCTCGTGAGAGCGAAGGCGGCGGGGCGGTCGGAAAGCTCCATGACGTGTCTCCACAGGACCGAGAGCTCGTTGGCGTCGCAGGGGCGGATCACGTCTATGTTCGGGGTCATCCTGAGAGACGCCAGATGTTCGATCGGCTGGTGGGTGGGTCCGTCTTCGCCCACCCCTATGCTGTCGTGGGTGAATATGTAGACGACCGGAAGCTTCATCAGCGCCGCGAGCCTGATCGACGGTTTCATGTAGTCGGAGAAAACGAAGTACGTGGACGCGTAGGGACGAAGACCGCCGAGGCACATGCCGCTGGCCATGGCGGCCATGGAATGCTCCCTTATGCCGAAATGAAAGTTCCTCCCCTCCCGGTCGTCGCGGGAAAAGCTGGTCGCGTCCGAAAGGTACGTCTTGGTCGACGACCCCACGTCGGCCGCTCCCCCCAGAAACCACGGCACGCGTTTTCCTATGGCGTTTATGACGGCAGAGTTCGCCGAGCGGGTGGCCAGGGGTTTCGAGGTGTGCGGAAAGTCGGGAATGTCGCGGTCCCATCCCTCGGGAAGCCTCCTCGCGACGATCGTCTCGAACTCGCGGGCAAGTTCGGGGTATTTCTCCGCGTAGCTCTCGAAATTCTTTTTCCACGAAGCTTCCGCCTCTTTCCCCCGCCTCGCGGCCTCGGCTCTGTAGGAGAGAACCTCCTCGGGGACGTGAAAATCCGCGTCCGCCCTCCATCCGTAGAACTCCTTGGCGAGCCTCACCTCCTGCTCCCCGAGCGGCGCGCCGTGGGCTTCGCAGGTGTCCTGCTTGTTGGGGCTTCCGTACGCTATGTGGCTTTCCAGTATGACGAGCGAAGGTCTTTCGGTTTCGTCTCTCGCGGAGCGGAGAGCCTTTTCCATCGCCGAAAGATCGTTGGCGTCGGAAACTCTCTCGACGTGCCAGCCGCAGCCCCTGAACCGAAGCTCGGTGTTCTCCGAGTAGGCAAGTTCCGTGTCCCCCTCGATCGTTATCCGGTTGCTGTCGTATATCCACGCGAGGTTCCCGAGTCCCATGTGTCCGGCGAGCGAGGCCGCCTCGGAGGAAACGCCCTCCATCATGTCGCCGTCGCTGCAGACGGCGTACACCCCGTAGTCGACGACGTCGTGGCCGGGGCGGTTGTAGCGCGCCGAAAGCCACTTGCCCGCGACGGCCATTCCCACGGAGTTGGCCACTCCCTGGCCGAGGGGCCCGGTCGTCGTCTCGACTCCAGGGGTGACTCCGAACTCGGGATGTCCCGGACAGCGGCTGTGGAGGGCGCGAAAGCCCTTCATGTCGTCTATCGAGACGTCGTAGCCGTTTACGTGGAGAGTGGCGTAGAGGAGCATGGAGGCGTGTCCCGCCGAGAGAACGAACCGGTCGCGGTTCGGCCAGTAGGGGTTTTCCGGGTTGTGCCTTATGAACCTGTCGAAAAGCAGAAACGCCGCGGGGGCCAAGGCCATGGGGGTTCCCGGATGGCCGGAGCGGGCCTTTTCCACCGCGTCCATCGCGAGCGTTCTTATGCAGTTGATTACGAGATTTTCCAAGCTTTCGTCTCCGGAGAAAGAGAGGCGTTTCGCCTCCGAAGATTCCTTGATCGCGCGCGCCGTGCTCATATAAAAAACAACAGCCGCGATTCGGTCGATCGGGGCCGTTTCAAAGTTTACTTATACTAAACAATGGGAATAATATATCAACCTGCCTAGACGGTGAAATCGGCTGAGCTGCTTGGCTTCGGCGGCATGGAGGGCTTCCGGTCGGAAAAGAGAAAAAAGTCGCGTTCGAAATATACAATGGCCAGAGAATCCGCCCGCAAGTAGCTTATTACATCAGGAGAGGTCAAAAGCAGATCGACGCCGCAAAAAACAGAAGAGACTTGCGCGGCGAGCTCGACTACAAGGATTATTTCAGGAGCGGTAGCGGCCACATATTGTTTGACACGGTTTCCATGGCCGAGGGTCCCGGTGTTGTGCGAAAGGGAGAGCTGGGAATTTATTCGATAAGAGAAGTTCGTTGCGGACGCGATGTCTTGGAAGTGATTAGGAAAAGACTTTCCGACCCTGATGCCGCTGTTTTTGACGACCGCGACTATCAAGAAGTTCTTGTCAGGCTTTTCGACCTGAAAGAGAAAGCGAAAACTTTATCCGAACTCGCTGGTGCGCGCGTTCCCATGGTCGAGACGCTCGATGCGCTTCTTGAAAAGCACGGAGAAAAAAACGAGACGCTGGTAGCGAAAAGAATCGTGGAAAAGTATCCGGGCGACCCCGCTTTTATGGAAATGGTCTTGCGAAAGCACGCGATAACCAAGTTCGGCCTGTATCACGACAAGATAGAAAGAAACAGGGGTTACAAAGGCCCCTTTGTTCTTTGCTGAAATGAAAAAAGCGGCTTTGGTAACGGGAGGCGCCGTGAGAATAGGAAAGGCGCTCTGCCTGAATCTCGCCGGGCGGGGATACGACGTCGCCCTTCATTACAATTCTTCGGAAAAAGAGGCCCTCGAGACGAGGGAGGAGATTCTCGCGGCGGGCGCGCGGTGCGAGACGTTCGGGTGCGATCTGTCTTCCGCCGCGGACGCCGGAAGTCTCGTCCCCCGGGTGATGGAAACGTTTCCCGGACTCGGCGTTCTCGTGAACAGCGCCTCGGTTTTCGAGGACGTGGGTTTCCGCGACGTCACGCCCGAGTTTCTCGAAGCCGACCTGGCGGTGAACTTCAAGGCCCCCTTTTTTCTCTCGCAGTCCTTTTCCGAGCGGGCTTCGGGAGGACTCATAGTCAATTTTCTCGACACCAGGGTGAAGAAGAACCCGGTGCGGCATTTCGCCTACAACCTGAGCAAGAAATGCCTCTACCACCTCACCAGGATGCTCGCCCGGGAACTCGCCCCGGGGTTTCGGGTAAACGCCGTGTGTCCCGGGGTGATTCTCCCGCCCGAGGGAGAAGGGGAGGAATATCTCGAGAAGATGACGCAGAGGGTTCCGATGAAGCGCCCGGGCTCCGTTTCCGATATAATCAACGCCTTTGACTATCTTCTCGAAAACGACTACGTGACCGGAGAGTGTCTTTTGGTCGACGGGGGAAAAAGTCTCGTCTGATGATAATAAGAATAGAGAACCTGAGACTCCGGACGATAATCGGGATCTACGACTGGGAGAAAAAGGCCAGGCAGGACCTCGTGATAAACGTCGAGATCCGCTTCGACGGCGCGTCGGCCGGCGCGTCGGACTCCATAGGGGACACCGTCGACTACAAGGCGGCGAACAAGAAGATCGTGGCGTTTGTCGAGAAAAACGACTTCAACCTGCTCGAGAGGGTGGCCGCGGGAATACGCGACATAGTTTTCGAGGACCCCCGCGCGCTCGAGGTCTCGGTCAGGGTCGAGAAGCCCGGGGCGCTTCGGTTCGCCGATTCCGTTTCCGTGACCGAGACGGCGAAGAGGCCGGAGAGTTGAACACCGCGGTGATAGGGATGGGCTCGAACATAGAGGCCGGCAAGAACGTGGAGGCGGCGAGGGAGATGATTTCCCGAAGACTCGGGGTTCTGGGGACGTCGGAGTTCGTGAGGACCAAGCCCGTGGGGTTCTCCGACCAGGACGATTTCCTAAACGGTTCCGTGCTAGTGGAAACCCGCCTCGGCCTCGGGGAACTCAGGTTCTTTCTCAAGGAAGTCGAGAGAACGCTCGGGCGGGAGACCCGGGAGAACCGCCACGGTCCCAGGGAGATAGACCTCGACATACTCGTGTGGAACGGAGAGGTCGTCGACCCGGACGTCTACGAGCGGGAATTTCTCAGAAACTCGATAACGGAGCTTTGCCCGAAGCTCGAAGGGGCGCTTCGGGAGGGGAGAAAATCTTGACCGTGGCGCGGAACTTCGACGGACTCTCGCTCAGAAAGGTCATCTCGAGAGACGACATAGAGAAGGCCACTTCGGAGCTCGCGCGCAGGATTTCGGAGGACTACGGGGAAAAGGTACCGGTGCTGGTCTGCGTTCTCAGAAGCGCCCGTCCGCTTTTCGAGGAGATAGTCCGCAAGGTGACGGTCTCGGTGGAGGAGTGCTTCATAGAGTGCTCGAGCTACGGGGGAGGAACCCGGCCGGGGCGCGTCAGGCTCGTGAGCGACGTCGGCTGTCCGCTCGAGGGCAGGGACGTGGTGATAGTGGACGACATAGTGGACACGTCGGAGACGGCGAGATTCCTCGTCGGCCACTTGGGTTCCAAGAACCCGCGTTCGCTCATGTTCTGCGCGCTCATAGACAAGACGAAGGAGGGCGAACGGCACTTCTGCCCCGATTACTCGTGCTTCAGAGTGGAGGAGAACGAGGGATTTCTCGTGGGTTACGGGATGGACTACATGGACAGGGGGAGGAAGCTTCCCGACATATACGCGTTTGTGGGGGAACCTCCCTCGGACGCGGCCCGCGTTTCGGGCCTTGGAGAATAGGATGGCGAAGACCGGAGCGAAAGTCCCGAGATGGGACCTCGGGGATCTCTACGCCGGGATCTCGGATCCCCGGCTGGAGAGGGACATGAAAAACGCGTCTTCCCGCGCGGCGCGGTTCGAGAGAAAGTACCGGGGGAGGATAAAATCTCCCTCGCTTTCGCCGCGGGAGCTTGCCGGAGCGGTAAAAGAGCTTGAATCCATATCGGAGCGCGCGGGCAGGATGCTTTCTTTCGCCCACCTGCTTTTCGCCGCCGACACCCGCTCGCCCGAAACGGGAGCCTTTCGGGCTTCCGCCCAGGAAAAGGCGACGGAACTTCAGCGAAAACTCATCTTCTTTTACGTGGAATGGGTTTCGGTTCCGGAAAAGAGGGCCGAAAAGCTCATGAACCACCCGTCGCTTTCGAAGTACGCGCATTTTCTCCGCCAGGAAAGACAGTACAGGGACCACACGCTCTCCGAAGCCGAAGAAAAGATACTGCAGGAAAAGTCGAACACGGGACGCAGGGCGTTTTCCAGGCTCTTCGACGAGACCGTGAACGACATAGAGTTTCGGGTGAGGACGGGCGGGAAGACCGAGAAGCTCTCGCAGTCAAGGACCCTCGCCCTTCTCTACGACCCCGACAGGGGGAAGAGGAAGGCGGCCGCCCGCGGTCTCACGAGAGGCCTTGTGGAGAATTCCAGGGTGCTCACCTACGTTTTCAACACGCTCGTGAACGACCACTCGATAGACGACAGGCTGCGCTCCTACGAAAATCCCATGTCGTCGAGACATCTGGGCAACGAGATCCCGCACGAAACGGTGGAGACCCTTCTCGAATCGTGCGAGCGGAACTTCGAGACCGCGCGGCGCTACTACCGCCTCAAGAGAAAGCTTCTCGGATACCGCGCGTTTCGCGACTACGACCGCTACGCTCCTCTCGGGGGAAAGAGGGGGAACGTGCCGTGGGAGCGGGCGAGGGAGACGGTTCTCGATTCCTTCGGGGAGTTTTCGCCGAAGATGAGAAAAATCGCCTCCATGTTCTTCGAGAGAAACTGGATAGACGCCGAGCTTCGGGACGGAAAAAGGGGAGGGGCGTTCAGTCACGGGACGGTGCCGGGGGCGCATCCTTACATTCTCATGAACTACACGGCGAAACCCAGGGACGTGATGGTGCTCGCCCACGAACTCGGCCACGGAGTGCACCAGTATCTCTCGAGAGGCAGGGGCTACTTCCAGGCCCACACGCCTCTCACCACCGCCGAGACGGCGAGCGTGTTCGCCGAGATGCTCGTGTTCCACAGGCTAAAGGACTCGGAGAGAAACAGGCGGAAGAGGCTGGTTCTGGTGGCCGAGAAAGTGGAGGACATACTGGCCACGGTTTTCAGGCAGGCCGTGCTCACCAGGTTCGAGCAGAGCCTGCACCGCGAGAGAAGGGAAAAGGGAGAGCTTTCCACCGAAGCGGTGAACGACCTGTGGACGGAGGCCAACCGCGACATGTTCGGAGACTCCGTAACGCTCACCGACGACTACGCGTACTGGTGGCTCTACATACCGCATTTCATACACTCTCCTTTCTACTGCTACGCCTACTCCTTCGGGGAACTGCTGGTGCTGGCCCTCTACGGGATATACGAGGAGAGGGGAAAATCCTTCGTTCCCGACTACCTCTCCCTTCTCTCCTCGGGAGGAAGCGAACCGCCCGAGAAGCTGGTGTCCCGGGTCGGAGTGGACATAAACGACCCCGGCTTCTGGCAGTCGGGGCTCGACATCGTAGACGCCATGGTGGACGAGGTGGAGGAGCTCTCGGGCGCGTTCTAGCCGCCCGCGCGGCGACCCTTTTCGTAGTCGCTCACCATCTTGCTCACCCCCGAGTAGTGAACCGAGACGGCCTCGGATATCTCCCGAAGAGTGTAGTTCCCCGTGAGATAGGTTCTGGCCACGGCCTCTTCCCTGTCCGCCCCGTCTTTCATGAAGGAGCCGAGGACGCTTTTCACGGGTTTCGTGACCTGGGTCTTCGGAACGTCCGCGGGGGCGGACCTTATCCTTTTCTGGACGCTTTCTATGAACTCCTCGTCTCCGAGGTATATCTGCTTTTTCGTTTCCCCCAGCACGTCCCTGGGATAGTTTTCCCGAAGAAAACCGTTGAACGCCGCTATGTCCGAGGAAAAGCCGTCTTCGAACCACCCGAGGTCCATGTGCTCCGGCGCGGGGTCCTTTCCGTACACGTACCGGCAGCTGCTCCACTTGAACTGCTTGGGGTGCCTGACGAAGCCCGCGCGGAGCGGAAAGGCGAAGACGTGGCCGATGAGCGGCAGAA
This sequence comes from Thermodesulfobacteriota bacterium, assembly GCA_965243595.1. GTDB lineage: Bacteria > Desulfobacterota_D > UBA1144 > Nemesobacterales > Nemesobacteraceae > Nemesobacter. The sequence continues at coordinate 46,182 of OZ251569.1, read as the reverse complement.
GATACTTTTCCCTCTGCACCACGACCGACCTGTACCTTCCGCCGAAAACGTGGCCGGCCGTTTCGTGCCTTCTGTTGGAGTGCTGGGTGAAGACGCCGTTTAGCTGCCTCATGGCTTTGGAGAGATTGGGACGCGGGGTTTCGACGACCAGGTGGTAGCGGTCCGACATGAGGCAGTAGCAGAGGCATTTCCACCCGAAACGCCCGCAGGTCCGGCCCAGTATGTCGGTCCACGCCTCTCCGTCCGCGGAATCGCGAAAGACGGTTTCCCCCCTGTTGCCCGCCGAGGACAGGTAGTAGAGAGCCCCCGCGTATTCCACCCGAAGCGGTCTCGCCATGGAAAAAGACTATAGACGACGGGAAAACTTAAATCAAGACCTGACCCTGAAAAATCCCGCTTTACCCCCCGGGACAAAGAGCCTTCATCGAGAACTCCACCTGCTCCTTCGTGGCTTTGTAGGGAAACATGAGGACGGGGACGTCCGCGCAGGCGGCGAATTCCCCGAGCTTTTTCCTTCCCTCTTCCACGGAACCGGTCGCGCAGACGAGATCCAGAAGCTCGTCGCTTATGCTACCTACGGCCGCCTTCCTGTCGTCCTTCCAGAGACTCTTCGCCCTCTCGGCTTCCTCCGCGTATCCGTATTCGGAGACGAGCCTGCGGTAGTAGTCTCCCATGGAGCACACGTAGTAGGCGACGAACTCCCTCACCGTTTCTCTCGATTCGTCGGGGTCTTCCGAAACGAGCGCCGGGAAAAAGGGAGTTACGCTTATGTCTCTTCCGTTCGACCCGAGGATCTTTTTGCGCTCGTTTATGAAGTCCGCGGGACACAGGTAGGGAATCCAGCCGTCGGCTATCCGCGACGTGAGCTCGACGTTCTTCGGTCCCGCCGACGCGATGTGTACGGGAATGTCGCTTCTTCGCGGCCTGAAAAGAAGCCTGAAGTTCCCGAGGCTGAATATCTCGCCCCGGTAGTCGACCCTTCCTCCGCCCAGCGCCATGCGTATTATCTCCACGCACTCCTTCGTCCGCAGAAGGGGCTTTTCGAATTTCGCCCCGTGCCAGAGCTCGTTTACGGGAGCCGTGCTCATTCCGAGACCGAGAATCAGCCTTCCCTCCGAGTACTCGTCTATGGTGGCGGCGGTCTGGGCGATGAGCGCCGGGCTTCTGCTGTAGACGGAGATTATGCCGGTCGCGAGCCTTATTCTCTTCGTCGCCGTCGCCATCCAGGATATGAGGGAGAACGCGTCGCGCCCCCACATCTCGGGAACCCAGACGGAGTCGTAGCCCAGATCCTCGGCCATCCGGGAAAAATGGAGAAGATCGTCTTTTTTTACGTCCGACCAGTAGGGCAGGACGATTCCGGTTCGAGTCATTGTTTCTCCCGTCTCATTGGTTTCGCGGGGTTCATTCTACTTGAGTTTGCCCGCGCCGAGAAGGCGGAGATTCCTCGGCGGAGACCGGAAAACCGCTTTAACGTTTCAGCGATAGACGGTTAGACTGTTTCCCGAAGCGGTTCGGGGTGTCGCTTCGCCCGAAAAAAACGCGGTCCGGGACCGCGGGAGCTTAAAAGATGCGCGTTTTGCCCGAAAGAATGCGGCCCAGGCTTTACAGGGACCATCTGATTCCCGAGGAGACCAGGGAAATCGGGGACAGGGTAAGAGCCTTTGCCGAAAAAGAGGTTTTCCCCCTTGCTCGCGACATAGGGGAGAGAAGCGAGAAAAACGAGAACTTTCCCCGGGAGCTTTTCGGGAAGATGGCGGACGAAGGGTTTTTCCGCATCCCGTTTTCGAAGGAGGACGGGGGACTGGGACTTTCCTACCCGGCCTGCGCCGCGGCCGCGATGGCCGAGGAACTCGCCTACATGAGCGCCAGCGTGGCCGGAACGGTGAACGCGCATTTCCTGCTCGCCGGAAAGACCCTGGCCGCGGGCTCGCCCCGCATAAAGGAGAAGTACCTGGCCCCCGCGCTGGCGGGAACCTCCGTGGCGGCTTTCGCCATGACAGAGCCCCAGTCGGGTTCGGACGTAAGGACGGAATCACTCGTGACGAAGGCGGAAAAAAGGGGCGACAGGTACGTGATAAACGGACAGAAGCGCTACATTACCAACGCGGGAGTCGCCGATTTCGTCACCGTGCTCGCGAGCGCGGGCGAAAAGTCCGTGATGATGGTAGTAGACCTCGACTCCGACGGATGCTCCGTGAGCGCTCCCGACAAAAAGCTCGGAAACAGGGGAGAGCTTACCTACGACATATACTTCGAGAACGTGGAAGTTCCAGTGGAAAACCTCGTGGGAAAGGAGGGAGAGGGACTTCGGGTCGCGGTGAACGCCCTTCTTTACGGAAGAACCGGAATCGGGGCGAGCGGCGTGGGGATGGCGCAGTCCGCGTTTGACGAGTGCGTGGAGTTTATGAACGGGAGAGAGGCTTTCGGAAAGAAAATCTCGGATTTTCAGCACTGGCAGTTTCTGATGGCCGAGCGGGCGGTGGAAATAGAAAACGCGAGGAATCTCTACGTGAAAAGCGCCCTGTGTCTTGACAACGGCGATCCGTTTCCGACCTTCGAGACCTCGGCCGCCAAGTACTACGGCTCGAGCGTGAGCGTTTCCATGGCGCGGGACGCCGTGCAGATATTCGGAGGCCTGGGGCTCATGGTGGAACTCGCCCACGACGGCTCCACCTACAAGGTGGGAGAGATATACAGGGATTCCAAGGTCGGGGAGATATACGAAGGCACGAACGAGATTCACAAGATGATAATCGCGAGGTCGATTTTCGGGAAACACTAGTTTTGCGGTCGGGTCCCGATTCTAATCTTGCGGGGAGGTCTCCATGGACGATAAACGGCATTCGGAAAAGAGTTCTTCGGGAAGAACTCGGGAAAAACGGTCTTCGTTCTGGTCGTACCTGGCGGACATGTATTCCTTTCCGGGATGATTAGTCTGCGGTCTCCTTCCGTCGACAGACGGGGAATGCTTCAGGACAGAGAGAATATACGGAGTTACTTTGAAAAATTGCTGGAATATCCGAACGTACGGGGAAAGTCCGAGCGAAACGACGAATTAAAGGAAACTTCGTCAGGACTTCCGCAAGAAGTTCTTTCGGAAACGTGTCTGTCTCTTGCCGGCACCCTTCCTTCGCCGTCGGTGTTCCGTCAGTATGAAGAAATACTTCCCGGCGCGACGGACCGAATTATGAAAATGGCGGAGAACGAGCAGAACATGGTGAAAAAAGGAAGGCGGGGTTTAATATCCAACGGCAAATTGCGCTTCTGGGGGTCAATAGCGGTTTCCCTGTCGTTTATAGTAGCCGCCGTTTATTGTGCAATGATCGAACAGCGGTTGCTGGGAGGAATACTTGGGATCTCCGGCGTCGTTTCCATAATTCCGGAATTGGCTGGACCGTTGCCAGGCAAGGACGGTCAACTATTTTGTCGGCACAAGTCATAATCAAAACGATGAGTTTCATTGTCCGCATGGTTCCCGCCCTTTCAAAAAGATGAGAAATTGTCTCTGGCGGAGAATGGTGGTCGTAAAGAGAGAGGCGACTTCATCCGAAAAGCGGAAAATCCGCGAGCGGATGCCCGTGGTGCACGGAATCTTCGACACCCCATTCGGGAAATCCCTTGTCGGGGTCTGCGAAGAGGGCATATGCCACGCGAGTTTCTTCGGAGCGGACGAGAAGGTCGTCGCGAGGGAGTTCGGACGCGTGTGGACAAACGCCAAGAACAGAAGGGACGACGCGGCCGTCGCCGAGACATTCGGAAAAATACTCGTCCCCGACGACAAAAACCCGCCGGCAGTGTTTCTTCTCGGGACTTCTTTTCAGCTCGCGGTCTGGGAAAAGCTCCTCGAGGTGGAGGAAGGGGAGACTCTCTCCTATTCCGAACTCGCGGAATCCGTCGGAAGACCGAAAGCGGTGAGGGCGGTCGCAAACGCGGTCGGCGACAATCCGGTTGGATACCTGGTTCCCTGTCACAGGATCATAGGCAAGGCGGGAGACCTTCGGGGCTACCGATGGGGCACGGACGTGAAGAAAGCCATGCTTGAATTCGAAGGAGCGGGCGCGGACTTTACGTGACGGCTCCGCCGCGCGTCATCGAACGGGCTGTTCTTTGGTCATGCAGTGTATGGCTCCGAATCCCCACGCCAGGTCTACGCAGCTGATTCCCACGGTCTCTCTTCCCGGAAAAAGCTCGGACAGTATTCCCAGCGCTTCGCCGTCTTTCGGGTCGCCGTAGGTCGGAACCAGCACCTTTTCGTTCGAAACGTAGAAATTGGCGTATGTCGCCGGAAGTCTCTCTCCGCCGAAAAAAAGAGGCGATGGCATGGGGAGCGGGACGATTTCGATTTTCCCCCCGTCTTCAAGCCGCATGTCCTCGAGCGTTTCCATGTTTTCGCGAAGGGGCAGATAGTTGGCGTCGTCGGGGTCGGATTCCCGGCAAAGAACCACGGTGGCCGGACCCGCGAACCTGCATATGTCGTCCACGTGTCCGTTCGTGTCATCTCCCTCGATTCCCCGCTCGAGCCAGAGCGTGTTGTCCGCGCCGAAGCATTCGGAGAATATTTCCTCGTAGTCCCGTTTGGTCAGCAGGGGATTTCTCGTCTGTTTCTTCTCGTCGAGAAGACACTGCCTCGTTGTCAAGAGGGATCCCCTTCCGTTCGAGTCTACGCTTCCGCCCTCGAGAACGATTCTTTCGCCTCCGCGGGCGGGGGAACGACAGTCAAGACCCTGAGAGCTGGCCACGAGAGAGCCGACCTCGTCGTCTTTTTTCCAGTCGGGATACCTGGCCCATCCGTTGAATCCGAAATCGAACGCCGAGAGATTCCCTTCCCCGTCGCGGACGAAAAAGGGCCCCGAGTCCCGTATCCACGACCTGTCGGTGGGAAACCCGAAAAACTCGACGCAGGCCATGTCCGCGCCCGCCGCGCCGAGAGCGTTTTCCGCCCGCCTTTTCGTTTCCCCGGAACCGGCGATTATTCTCACCTTCTCCGAGGTCGAAAGGTGTTTAGCGATTTCGCAGAAGGTCCGCCTCGCGCCCCCAAGCTTCCCCGGCCAGTCGTCTTCGTTCTGCGGCCAGACGAGCCATGTGGCCTCGTGCGGCTCCCATTCGGCGGGAAGTCTGCAGCGGGAACTCCCGGGGCCGGTCGGCTTCATTTTCCGGAACCGTCGTCGATGAATCTTTTCTCGAGCCCCGAGTACGCGTCTATTCTCCTGTCGCGGAGAAAAGGCCAGTTCCTTCGGGTTTCCTCAATTACGTCAAGATCGATTTCCGCGAGCAGAAGCTCTTCTTTTTCACCCGAAGCTTCGTGCGTGACGACCCCGCGGGGGTCGCACACGAAGGAGTTTCCCCAGAACTCTATTCCCTTTCCGCCCTCGGGCGACTCTTCGAAACCCACCCTGTTCACGGCGGCCACGTAGATTCCGTTCGAGACGGCGTGTGCGCGCTGAACGGTTTTCCAGGCTTCCAGCTGTATGCTCTTTGAGGATTCGTCCTCGTCCGTGTGCCGGCCTATGGCCGTCGGGTAGAAAATCATGTCCGCTCCCTTCAGCGAAACTATGCGTGCGGCCTCCGGGTACCACTGGTCCCAGCAGATGAGCGTCCCCATTTTCGCGAAACCGGCATCGAAGCAGGAGAATCCCGTGTCTCCGGGAGCGAAGTAGAATTTCTCGTAGTACCCGGGGTCGTCGGGGATGTGCATCTTCCTGTAGATTCCCGAAATTTCTCCCGCGGGATTTATCACCACCAGGGAGTTGTGATACACGCCCGAAGCTCTTTTCTCGAAAACCGGGCATACGATGAAGATTCCATTTTTTTTCGCTTCCTTGCAGAATGCATATGTTGCAGGACCAGGAACGGTCTCGGCGAGGTCGAAACAGTCGCTGTCTTCCGTCTGGCAGAAGTATCTGGTGAAAAAAAGCTCTGGAAAACAGATTGTTTCGGCTCCGAGGTCGCGGGCTTTCTCCACTGTCAGAGATGCTTGTTTCAGACTTTCTTGTTTATCGCGAGGCGCTCGCGTCTGGGCGAGCGCGACCGTGAAACGATTCATGAAGATACGATAACCCCGAAACTTGGATAATGGAAGAAAAGGGGTCTCGCCGTCCGGAAGAAACCCGAGACGCCGATATCGTAAACGCTATTCCGACGCTGGAATTGCTCGTACAATCGCCGTCTTTGAAGCGGATGCGGCGGCATCATCTTGAAAAAATACGCAGAGCTTCGGCATTCAACGGAGTTGACTTAACCGCCTCACGCGTTTTTGAATTTCGTCGTCCGGCAGAAACACCGTCTCGTCTTTTTCGAAGATGCTCAGAGCCTTGAGCAGAACGGAAGTCTCAACGATGCGACGAGCATGCAGCTCGTCGATTATCCACAGAACTCCGTGCACCTCAAATCCCATTTTTTCCGCGATGTTTCGCAGATATCCGTCTCCCGTCAGCAATATGGAATTCTGCTTTTGCTCAATTAAGGCAAGCACATAGCAGTCGTTTATGGACAGCGGACCGTAGCTTACATAGTACTCGGAAGCCTTGAAGGTTACAGTTTCAGGCAAGACAACAACCTTTAGTCCAAGATTCTTAAGATGTCTTTTCTCCGAATCGCCGAGACTCAGAATCTCGTCTTCAAACAAGACGTCAGGTATTTCAAAACGATAGGGAAGATTAAACGCGGCCTCGAGCAGCCCGCCTGTTTCCATATCGATAAGGCAGCATGAGTCACAGGCTATTGTTCGCATCAATGGTCATTCGGTCCCTTCATGTCGAGCTTGATGTCGCGCAGAGGGCGTTGCAGGAGTTCACATGCCTTGCTCGGTCCAATCAGTTTTTCCGCCAAGGCCCAGTAGCACAGTCGTTCAAACCGGTGCGGAGCTTCGTATTCGCCTTTTTTTCCGTTGGGTTCCAGAGGGTGCGGTTCGGATGTCTTCCAGCCTCGTGCATAGGTTTGAAACGCGTAAGCGACTGCCGACTTGTCCATTATTCCGGCCTGATTGAGACGCACGAGAAGAGTCGCCGCGCTTATTCTGTACATGCGCTTCAGGCGGACGATTTCCTTGAAGCAAAAAGCCTTACGGCTACTGCCTACCTGCCGGACGAGATGGTTTCTCGGCACTAAAAAAGCACCCGCGAAAACGTTCGCTCCTTTTTCCCGGTTAGCGGGAGATTCCGGGTCAATAAGTCTGTGAGCAAGTTCGTGTCCGAGAGTGAAGCGTCGCCGTTCAAGGGTCATGTTCTTGTTAACTATAATTGCAGGTACGGGCTGTTTTCGGTGTGGGCTGTGCGCCAGGCAGGTAAGTCCGGAGACTTTTTCCGGCAAGGCGATGAGAAGAACCTTGATTCCATGGTTTTCCAGAAGGGCGGTCATGTTTGGAATCGGACCGGTTCCAAGCTCCCACCTCCTTCTCATTTCTCCGGCCAGTAGCTCGCCGTCTTCTTCTCGGCCGAGAAAACCGTCGTTAATTTTTCGCGGGAGGCGGGATTCGTCGCGGATGTCCAGAATTTCTTCAATGTTCACGTAACGCTCGAGCTTTTCGATGACGGCGGCTTCGACCTGTGCCTTCTCGCGTTCGGTGATTCCCGAGGTTCTGCGGAACTCGACGTTTTTGAGTTCCGATATCCGCCCGCTCATCAGGTACGGAAGAGAGACATTCAATACCTTGCTCATCTGGACCAGTGTCTTGGAGTTCGGCATCATTTCTCCGCGCTCGTATTTTCCGATCGACTGAGCGCTTACGCTTCCGCCCATAGCGCCGGACAGCCCGCGCAACGAGAATCCGGCTTTTCTTCGTGCCAGCTTCAGGCGTTCTCCGAACATTGAGTTTCTCCCCGCTACATCAGGTTTGATTTTAAAGAGATAAGCAGGATGTTCCGTTCAACCCTTGGGAGGAAAGGGATCGTTTCCGTAAGAATTGCGCGCCCTGATCTTTCCGCTACGGTCGTGAATGAACAATTCCGTTTTCTGTCTTCGGGCGATGTCTCTGGCAGCGTTGATAGCTTCTTTCTGGGTCTGATGAACGGAACTCGGCTTCCTGCTCGCCGCACCGCGGACCGCCCATCCCCTTTCGTGTCGAACAACATGCTGGTTCCTTTTTCTCATTGGGTACTACTCCTTTGAGAACCCGACAGTTACAAATATAGCTCGTAAATTAAATTTGTAAACCCGAAAGTTACATTACATCTGCGTATGGAGTTGCGCGGTACGTGGAGCGGATATATTTCCGCCGTCTGGGAAATTCCAGTGCGAGAGAGGAGAGCAAAGCCCAATGGCTGGCGATAACGGCGAGAGGTTTAAACGGCGTGGCGGCAAGTCGGTTCTGGACAAAGCAGGAAAGTGGTTTGAGGAACACTTTGAGCAATCTCAGAAGCTTGGAAAAAACGGAAGCATCTTTACAAGGAGTCATCTTCGGGCCTTTGTGCGGTCTGCTGAACCCACTCGGCAACACTTCTGAAATCATCATCTTAGAGCTATCATCACAGCTATAATGGCCATTCCAAAACCAACAATAGCTGTAACATACCACCTCATTGTATCTATGCTTTTTTGCATTGTTTCTATACTCTTTTCCATGCTTGAGACATTGGAAGTGAGGGAACGGAGGCTTTTGGTAATTTCAGACATTGACATTACTTCTCTGTCAAACACTTCGTCCAAATCTTCACTCCTTAACGAATCTCTTCCTTGGTAAGGTCCTGAATAAGCTTCACTTACAGGTTTCTCGAGACGATGGAATTCAACCGTAAGAAAATCGTCTAGGTGGGACAAGGCAATTCTTTTGCTGGTCAGATTTGTAAGTCCCACCGTCAATCGTCCTCGGAATCCTGGATCAATCTGGGCACCCGTAGTCGCCACAATTCCCTTGCGTGCCCACTTGCTTCGGAGACCGAAGCGAGCTGTATGCCTATTGTCCAAGGCAATTCTTTCCTCCGAAACGACAATGGCGAAATCGGACGGGGCAAGTTCAATGAATCCCTTCTCTTGCACATTAATTTTCTCGCCACTAGAGGAAGTTGCGGCCTCCGGTCCTATTCTGAGGTCATAAGAGGCGGGTTGAACTTGGCTAGGTTCGAAAGGTTCTATTTTTATCCGACCTTCCGAGTTAGCTTCTGTAATTAGTTCGTCAGTCAGTATCATTGCGGTAAAGCCGTAAATATAAAATTTCTTGCCCGTCTACTTTTCTGGGCCGTGACTAAAGCACAACGAATACATTATAACACAGCCTAGCGGGGACTTCAAAAGATTCAGTTTGGTAAAAATTTGATATTTTCCAATTTTAGTCATATATTAACAATAGATTGGTTTTCAGCTTATATCTTGTAAAATTTGGAATATATCCTATGAACGCAATAAATACTATAAAACGGTCTCCCGCGGGGATTGAACTGGTCCGGGTTCTCGCGTCCGAAGGGTATAACATATTCACCACGCAAAAGGCTCGCGAACTGGCTCCCCGGGCGGGAATCAAGGATTCCTACCTCTGCGAATCTCTTCATCATCTCCGGCGAAGCGGCTGGATAGAACCGCTTCGCAGAGGTCTGTACGCCTTGTCCGAGACCGTTCCGGGAATTTGGTCCGCTCATGAATTCGAGGTTGCGATGAATCTGGTCAGTCCCGCGGCTGTTTCTCACTGGTCGGCCATGAGCGTCCACGGATTGACGGAGCAGATACCGAGACCGGTCTTCGTTCTGACCACCACTGAAAGTTCCGTTCCGCGGGTGCGCAGGACTGCGGACAAGTCGGTTTCCCGTCGCGGTTATCTTGCGGGAGATACGCTCTACCTGTTCGTTCAGGTCAGGCCGGAGCGATTCTTCGGCGTCGAGAGAATCTGGATTAACGACCGCAGGCGCGTATCGGTTACCGATCCCGAGCGTACGCTGCTTGACGCTCTCTGCTTTCCGCAGTATTGCGGTACTTTCGGCGAGGCGCTCGAAGCATTCAACGTGCGGGGAGACGATCTGGACATAGAGCGGATCGTTGATTACGCGCTTCGTCTGGGAGTCGCCGCGGCCAAGCGGCTGGGCTGGGTTCTTGAGTACTACGACTTCGATTTGTCGAGATTTAGAAAGCTCCTCGATTTGCCGGTCAGGGGATACCGCAAGCTTGATCCCACGGGCCCGAGAAAGGGGCCATGCAACAGCCGCTGGATGATTCAGGAAAATCTGCCGGGGAAAATAGCGTCATGAATGGAAATATCCGTTCTCGCCTCGAGAAAGTGCGCAAGGACTCGGGGGTCGCATGGAACGCCATTGAGCGCGACTACGTGTTGTCCTGGATACTGGCGGGCATCAGCCGGGTTCCGTCGTTGAAGGACACTCTGGTCTTCAAAGGCGGGACGGCGCTCAGGAAATGCTATTTCGGCGATTACCGTTTTTCGGAGGACCTGGATTTTTCGGGGACCGAAGGAGTTCCCCATGGAGACTCCATGGAGAACTCCGTGCGGGAAGCGTGCGCCGCGGCGGAACTGTTGCTGAAAAAGTTTGAAACGGTGGACATTGCTTGCAGGCGCTACGTTGAAAAAAGGCCGCACCCGGGAAGACAGGAAGCCTTCATCATAGACGCCCGTCTGCCCTGGCAGAAGAAAGTGCCGACGAGAGTCAAGGTGGAAATCACGATGGACGAGAGAATTATCAAGCCCGTCCGCAGGCGGAAGATCATCCACCAGTACGACGAACCGTTCGAAGCGGAGTTCCGCGTGTATTCGCTTGAAGAAGTCGTGGCGGAAAAACTGTGCGCCATCCTGCAGAACACTGAAAGGGTCAGAAGACGCGGATGGGGTCGTCCGCGGGCTCGCGACTACTACGACCTCTGGCGGGTGCTGGGAAATTACGCCGGGGAAATGGATTTTACGGATTTCGATTCTTTTCTGCGGGAGAAGTGTTCGAAACGGGACCTTGCCTTCAGGAGCGTGGAAGATTTCTTCGACGAAAGCATGCTGGCCTTCGTCAAAAGCATCTGGCTCGAGAGACTTGAATATCTGACTCCGGAACTTCCTTCCTTCGAGACGGTTATAGGCGAACTGCGCGGGCAGATCGCCGACCTCGTATTCGCCGGCCGGTAGTCCGCGTCGGACCGCCTGCCATCTGCGTGTTTCGGCAAGACGCGGCCTGTCTCGGTTGCCGGAGACTTTGCCGACCGTTCTCGGACTTCCGCTGGATGATTTTATTCCGGGCGCAAATTGCAGTAGATTTTGGTCGGCGAGGGGCCGGAGGCGAAAAGGTCTTTTCTTCCCCGAGCCGGGGCGGAATCCGAACGGCATGTACGAATACGAAATTTTTTCCCTGGTCCTGCTTTTCTTCGCGGGCGTGGCGGGGGGAGTGATAGCCGTGATGGCGGGAGGGGGAGCGAGCGTCGTGCTCCCCACGCTCATCTGTCTCGGAATCGACCCGACCGTGGCCAACGGAACCACCAGGGTGGCCATCCTGTTTCAGAACGCCTCCGCCATAGCCTCTTTCAGAAAGCAGGGGTTCTCGGAACTGGGAACGGGCCTGAAACTCGCCTTGCTCACGCTTCCGGGGGTGCTTGCGGGAGCCTTGGCGGCCGTGCGCGTGGGCGACGAGCTCTTCGAGGAGATTCTGGCCGTGGTTCTGGTTTTCGTCTGCGCGTCGTTTTTCCTCAAGCCCGATTCTCTCGGAAGGCTGCTGGGGGGAGAGGGGCGGAGAAAACGGGTTCTCTACCCCGCCATGGTCGCCATAGGATTCTACGGGGGATTCGTTCAGGTCGGGGCGGGGTTCCTGATAATGGCGGTTCTCTACCACGTCATGGGAGACCCGCTCGCCAGGGTCAACTTTCACAAGGTGATCGTGATTCTCTTCTACACGGTCCCCGCGGTGCTCATATTTTTCCTGACCGGAAACGTGAACCTTTTCGTGGGAATATGTCTCGCCGTCGGGACCTCCGTGGGCGGGTGGCTGGGCGCGGCGTTTTCCGTGAGAGGAGGGGAGAGGTACATAAGGCTCGTGCTGGTTCTGGCCGTGGCGGTAATGGCCGTTATGGAATTCGAGATCCTGACGGGAACGGGGAGCTGCGGGTGACGGCCCCGAAGTTTCCTGCGGCCGCGGGATGATTTTGTTTCGGGAGGATTTCAAGTAGCATTCAGGCGGCGGGGAGCCGCTTCGAAAAAGCCTCCCCCGGTTCCCTCCGAAGGCGGAATCCGACCGAAATGTACGAATACGAAATCCTCTCGCTGGTACTGCTTTTCCTCACGGGCGTACTGGCGGGAGTGATGAACGTGATGGCGGGGGGAGGAAGCAGCATCGCGCTTCCCGTCCTGATATTCCTGGGGATTGACCCCACGGTCGCCAACGGAACCAACAGGGTGGCCATCCTGTTCCAGAACGTCTCCGCCGTGCTCTCTTTCAGAAAGGAGGGCGTCTCGGACCTGGGAACCGGCCTGAAGCTTGCCGCGTTCACGCTTCCGGGGGTGCTCGCGGGAGCCTTCGCCGCGGTGCGCGTGGGAGACGAGCTTTTCGAGAAGATACTGGCCGTGGTGCTCATATTCGTCTGCGCGTCGTTTTTCCTGAGGGCCGGCTCCCCTGAAGGTCCGCCGGGTCCGGGCGAAGGGAGGGGAAAATGGTTTCTCTACCCCTCCATGGTCGCGATAGGATTCTACGGGGGATTCATACAGGTGGGGGTGGGATTCCTGATAATGGCCTCTCTGTACCACGCCCTGGGAGCGTCGCTCGCCAGGGTGAACGCCCACAAGGTGCTGATAGTGCTCTGCTACACCGTGCCCGCGATTCTCGTGTTCTCGCTCGGCGGGAACATAAGCTGGTTTCTGGGAATCTGCCTCGCCGCCGGAAACTCCGCGGGCGGGTGGCTGGGCGCCTCGTTTTCCGTGAGGGGAGGGGAGAAGTACATAAGGCTCGTCCTGGCGGCCGCCGTGGGAATCATGGCCGCGAAGCTCCTGGGAGCGTTCTAGCCAGCGACCCTCACCGAAGCCCCCCGCCCCCCGCGCCCGCCTTTCTCAGAAAGTCGTAGAGCGCCCGGTACACTCCCCCGCTCTCCATCAGGCTCTCGTGGGTTCCCCGCTCGGCCACCCGTCCCTTGTGAATCACTATGACGTCGTCCACGTTCTTGAGAGTGGAGAGCTTGTGCGTTATGACCAGTCTCGTCCGCCCGCCCGCGCTTTTCTCTATCTCGCCCTGTATCCTCGCCTCCGTCTCGGGATCCATGTGGGAGGTCGCCTCGTCCATTATCAGGAGGGGCGATTTCTTGCGAAGCGCCTTTTCGATCGACCGGGCCTGGTTCTCGCCGGAAGAAAGCGTCCCGTGCTCCGCCGCCGCCCGCGCTCCGCCTCCGTCGTCGGTCACTTCCTTTCCGAACAGAAACAGGTCCTGGAAGATGGCGGTTATGTTCTCCCGCAGGCGGCGGTTGTCCAGCTCTTCCACGTTCACCCCGTCGAAGAGTATCTCCCCCCTCTGGGGCCTGTAGAACTTGAGGACGAGGTTCACGACAGTCGTCTTTCCCGACCCCGTGATTCCCACCAGCGCCGCCGTGCGCCCCGGCTCCACCCTGAAGGACACGTCCCGAAGCACCCACTCCTTTTCGTTGTAGGAAAACCACACGTTTCGAAACTCGAGCTCCCCCCGCGCCGCGGAGGGAGCCGCGCTCCCGCTTCTCTCCGGCTCCTCTACCGCCAGCTCGTAGAGCTTCTCCGAGGCGGCCGCCGCGGACTGGAAGATGTTGTACTTCTCCGACAGCTCCTGTATGGGCCTGAATATCATCCTCACGTAGTAGAGAAACGCTATGAGCGACCCCAGGGTGAGCTCTAGGCGCGTCACCCCGAAACCCCCGTACCACAGGATTATTCCCGTCGCCGCTATGCTCACGTACTCTATGAACGGGCGGAAGACGACGTACACCCAGAGCTGCTGGATGTTGGCCCTGTAGTTCTCCCTGTTCACTTCGCGAAACCTCTCGAAGTTCTTCTCCTCCTTCCCGTAGAGCTTGAGAAGCACTATCCCGCGCAGGCTCTCCTGCACGAAGGCGTTGAGCTTCCCTATGGACGTTCTTATGTTCCGGTACACGGCGCGCAGCTTCATGCGGAAAACCGAGGCCACGAAAGCGAGAAACGCCGTGAGGGCGACTATCACGAGCGTGAGCCCGACGTTCATCCTGAACATGATCACGAGGATTCCCGCGACGATTATCACGTCCTTGACGAAGTGCACCAGCACCGAGGTGTACATTTCGTTTATGGCGTTCACGTCGTTGGTGACGCGGGTGGTTATCCTGCCCACGGGATTTCGGTCGAAGTACTCCTGGGGCAGGGAGAGAGCGCGGGCCAGGGCGTGGGTGCGCAGGTCGTGCATTATCCCGTGGCCCGAGAGGTAGAGAAGGTAGGTGAAGGCGGAGGTGAACGCGAACACCCCGGCCATGGCCGCGAATATCCAGAGCGCCATGCCTGCCAGCCGCCGCGTCTCGGCGGAGCGGAGAAGCGCGACCTCCCCTTCCCCGAGCATCTCGAGCGACTCGTGGGAGGCGAACGCCAGTTCTCCCCGTCTCCCGAAGACCCCGGGCTCCCTCCCGATTATCTCCAGGACCCTTTTTTTCTCCTCTCCCCCGAATTCCCCGGGGTCTACGACCACGTACTTCGTTTCGGAAAACCCGGCGCCCGCCCGCTCTATTTCCCTTTTCTCCCCCCGGGAGAGCCCCGAGAAATCCACCAGGAACCTCCCGCCGCCGAGAGAAAGCGCGGCCCCCGGGTTTTTCTCCGCCGCGGAGAGAAGGGCTCTCTCCGCCCCGCCCTCCGCCCGCGTCTCGCTCCAGGCCGGGTGTATGTAGCGGTCCACGGCGACTTTCGTCAGGTAGGGAACGGCTATCTCGAGGGCCGCGGTCGCCAGCATGAAGACCAGGGCGAGGGCGAAGTACGCCCGGTATTTTTTCCCGAACCCGAAAAGCCACCCGAGAATCCTGAGATCGTAGGTGGATTTTCCCTTCCCGTCTTTCGCCGCTCCCATCTCTTTTTCCCTATATCGACTGGAGTCTCTCGAGGGCGCTGTACACGCCCCCCTTCTCCAGAAGCTCCCCGTGGGTTCCGCTCTCCACTATCTCCCCGTCCTTCATCACCGCCACGCGCGACAGTCCCGCCACCGAGGATATCCTGTTGGATATGACGACGAGAGTCTTTCCCTCCATGGCCTTCTTCACGTTTCGAAGCACGGTGTTCTCCGTCCGCGGGTCGAGCGAGGAGAGCACGTCGTCTAGTATCAGCACCTCGGGCTCGAGCACGAGGGCGCGGGCTATCGCCAGGCGCTGTCTCTGTCCGCCCGAGAGGCTGAGTCCCCGCTCGCCCACCACGGTCTCGAAGCCGTCGCGGAATCCCTCGACGTCGTCGAGGAATCCCGCCGCCCCGGCCGCTTCCTCGACCCGCTCCCGCGCGATGTCGGGATTTATGAAGGTGATGTTGTCGCTTATCGTTCCGCTGAACACCGTGACCTCCTGGGGAACGTAGACGACGGTCTCCCGAAGGCTTTTTCTCGAGAGGCGGTTCACGCACACGCCGTCCACGGTCACCCGCCCGTCGGGCGGGCGGTCTATCTTCATGAGAAGCTTCATGAGCGTTGTCTTCCCGGAGCCCATGAGTCCCGTTATCCCGAGCGTGGTTCCCGGCGGAACGCTGAGGTCGACGTCGCGGAGAACCTGCCGGTCGCCATAGGAAAAGGAAAGTCCCGAGAACCTTATCTCTCCGCGAAGCTCGCGGTCCTCCTCCCGCGGGTCCCCGTCTTCGGCTTCCTCCACGGCGAAGATTTCGTTGAGGCGCTTTATCGAGGCGTTTCCCCTCTTCACGAGGTCGACCGCCCACCCCATGGCCATCATGGGCCAGGTGAGCATGACCAGGTAGACGAGCACGGCGGTGAACTCCCCGAGGGTTATCTCGCCCCCTATGGCGTCCCTCCCGCCGAAAAAGAGAAACACGGCGGTCGCCGCGGCCGACATGAAGTAGATGAAGGGCTGGTAGATTCCCCAGATCTTCACCAGGCGCACGTTCCTGCGAAGGTAGTCCTCGCTCGCCCGGCGAAAGTCGCGGTTCTCGCTCTCCTCGAGCCCGAACGCCTTCACCACCTTTATTCCCGCCACGGACTGCCGCGCGCTTTCGGTGAGTTCGGAGAACGACTCCTGGGTCTTTCCGAACCTCCGCTCTATCATGTTTCCGAACTTGTAGACGAACAGGGCGAGCGGCGGGAAGGGCAGAAACGCGTAGAGGGTGAGCTCGGGGGATATGAACAGCATGGCGGCGAATATGAAGAAGAAAAGAAAGATGCCGTCGTAGGCTATGAGCACCCCGAGGCCGCAGGAGAACTTTAGCGTCTCTATGTCGTTTACCGTGTGGGCCATGAGGTCGCCCACCTTCTTGGAGGAGAAAAAGTCGAAGCGCAGTTTCTGGAGGTGCGCGAAGAACTCGTCTCGAAGCGAGTTCTCTATCTTCCTAGCCCCGCCCATTATGAAGTAGCGCCACCCGAGCCTGAAAAGCGCCATGAAAAGCCCGAGCCCCAGTATGTAGAGCGAGTAGCGGGTGACCAGGCCGAAATCGGCGGCCGGAAGGGTGAGCTCGTCTATTATCCGGCGGATGACCAGGGGGACGGCCAGCTGGGCCAGGTCCACGACCGTGAGGGCGACCATGCCCGTCGCGAACGAGTAGCGGTAGCGCAGGAGAAGGGAGAGGAAGCTTTTTTTTCTTGACAAGACTCGCACCTCCGCCGCGGGCGGCGGACCGGAGATTATACACGCTTCGCCGCGCGTTTTTCCCCCGCGGGCGGGGATAGGATATTCTTTTTTCCATGGCGGAGAAAAAGACGGCTTCCGGCGCGAAGCCGGGTTCCTATCCGGTCCCCGACGGGACCGCGGCGGCGCGGAGAGTCGTCAGGAAAAGCAGGTTCGTCGCCGCGGTCGCGAGGGCGAGAACCGCGGAGGAGGCCGGGGAGTTCGTGGAGAGGGTGAAGCGGAGCCATCCCGGCGCCGCCCACAACTGCCACGCGTTTCTGGCGTGCGCCCCCGGCGGAACGGCGACGGGCTTCGGGGACGACGGCGAGGTTTCGGGAACGGCCGGGAGGCCCATGCTCGCGATTCTCGAGCACTGCGGGGTGGGGGAGATAGCGGCCGTGGTGAGCCGCTACTTCGGAGGAGTGCGGCTCGGCACGGGAGGGCTCGTGCGGGCGTACTCGGGCTGCCTTCGCGACGCGCTCTCGGAGCTTTCGGTGAAGGAGCAGGTTCCCGCGCGGGCGGGGAGGGTGGTATTCCCTCCCGCCTTCGAGAACTCCATAAGGGTTCTTTTCGAGAAAGCCGGAGTGGAGATAACCTCCGTCGAGCGAGGCCGGACGGTTTCGTTCGGGATCGAGGCGCCTCTAGCCGAGGCGGACGGTCTTTCCGGGAAAATCGCCTCGAGAACGAGGGGAGAGCATGAAATCGACTGGGACGCCGAGTCCTGAACCCGTTTTCGGCTCGAGACCGTCCGGCCGCGGGTCCGCTCGGTCCTTGCCTTAAGCCCGTCTCCCGGTCATTGCACGGTCCCCCGTCTCCACTCGCAGGAGATGGAAATGATATCGTTCGTATCGGTCGGGTCGACCTGTTCGTATACGAGCGAATTGTCCGATGCCTCGGTTATCTGTTGTTCGCCGCGGTTGCCGCAACTGTCCGCAACCCATAAACTGCAGCTTTCGGAGTCCAGCACCCATGTGCCGGTGGTAATGTCCCCGGCAAGACCGACTCTCCGGTTCGTGTCGACGGTTCTCGTTTCTCCCTGGATTACTTCGGCTCTGTAAATCCCCCCGGCACGGTATTCTTCGGCCTGAACCCGCACCGGTCCGGAATATCCTTGGGGCGCGCTGCAGCGCCAGTATTCGCGGTTCGATGTTTCGATATCCGAAGAAGAAACCGACAGTCCCCGACAGGTTGTCCCGCCCGGAAAAGGATAACTTGTGTTTCTTCGGACGCATTCCGGGGATGTCACTTCATCGATCGTCAAAGCTCTTTCGTCGTCTCCTCCTCCGCAGCCCGCTATCAGAAGGGAAAACAGGAACAAAACCGCCCCGCTTCTAAACATCCGCTGCCACCTCCTTGCATGAACTTGCCAGCAGTTTGGTTTATTCTACCCCCCCCCCTTGAATGAAAGTCAAGGAGCCGAGGTGCGCGTCGGAAGAAAGCGTTTCGGGGAATCGGTCCGTCGGAGAGAAACGCGGTTTTATTTTTCGCTTTTGGTTCTTTTTGCGAAAACCGCGAGTGCAGATACCGACAACATCAAAAGCAGGTTGCCGACCGCGATGCCCGGTCCAATCGGCCCGCTTTTCAAGGCTATGGCGCACCCGCCGGTTTCCCCCGTTCCGCCTGTTCCGCGTCCGCGGTCGGGCTCTCCCGTTCCTTCCGTTCCGGTTTCAGGGGTAGGCATGTCGTCGGGCTGCGCCGGCACCGTTTCGGGGACGGGAGGAGGTATCGGTATGGGCGGAGTCTCCGGCAGGGACGAGTCGTCTCCGTCAGCGGAGGGGGGGGGTGGGGCAGGAGAGGGGACCGGGCGTGGCGTTGCGCCGCCGCCGCAGGCCTGCGTACCCGCCGCTGCGTTGACGTTCCAGCCCATGTCCTCGAGCATGGCGAGGGCCAGAGTCATGTCTCCGCTGTTGTTGTAAAAGGGCTCCAGGAGGTCGTCCGGGCGGATTGAAAGGTCCAGGTGGGAAACGGAGCTGCCGGTTTCGTAGACGGAAGGGGCGTAGAGTCTGGGTCTTCCGTCGGGAGAAACGCCCGCGGACTTGCTCGCCGCGGCGCGTCGTCCGGCCGTGCCGTCCCACAGAAGTCCGTCGCCCGAGGTGATCGCCGCCCGTCTCTGCGCGTCGGTGAGGCCGACCAGTCGACCGCCGTCCGCCCCGGAGTACATCATACGGTCCCAGACGGACGTAAGGGTTATCCTTCGACTCGGCTGTCCGGAGCTGCCGGAAACCATGTCGCTCAGCAGCGAACCGTCGCTCTCTATGTACTCCAAAAATCCCAGTCCGTGGAAAATTTCGTGCAGAGCCACGCTCGTGAAATCCACCGTTCCGCGGGTGGCGCTCTGACCGTAATGGAAAGTGTCCGCCCTGGCGTTGAAGATCACTCTTATGTCGTAGTCGTCGCAAATTCCCCGAATTCTGTCCTGGCCGAAGACCGCCCTGGCGAGCGCGGACGGATACAGGAGTCCCGTTTCTCCCGTTTGCGGAATGACGGCCACGTGACAGGGAGCGGCAGCGGCCAGCGTAACGATGGTGGGAGTGTCGCCCGGAAAACTCCCGAATCCGGTACTCACCCTGATCGTGAAGTCGCCGCGGAGCGTGTTTCCGAGTACGCAGAGAACGCGCTCGAGAGCGTTTCTTCTGGCTTCTCCGAGCGTGTCGTCGAAAAATCCCTCCCGGCCGCTTCGTTCGTCGGGGTCGTATACCGCCTGCATGTTGACCGCGACGCATTCGGGAAGCGGGGAAAAAAAGAGAATCAGCAGGAAGACCGCGGCGCAGGTTTTCATTCGCGCCCGCCGCCTTTGGGGGCAGAAGCTTTCTCCGCCCGCCGGTGGCAGAGAATCTCCGTTTCGCCGTCCGCGGAGATTCTCGCCTTGAGTTCCGCGCGGGGACGGGGGGACACGACCTCCGCGATGTAGCCTCCTCCTTCGAGAGGGACCCGCTTGCCCAGCCTGATCTCCCTGACGACTTCGGCGATCGCCCGGGCTTCGCCCGAGGACGCTTCCCGGGCATGGTCCGCGATTCCCGCGCGCCGCGCTTCTTCGTAGGTGATGATCTCTCCCGTGTCGGGATCCGCGAAGCCCTTCAGGGAGCCTCGGTCGGCGTTGCGGTTCTCCGAAACGGGTTTCTCCACGCAGCCGGATGGGGGACCGCCGGCCGATGCCGAATCGCCGTCGCCTCCTCCGCAACCGTACAGGGGAAGCAGAATCGCCGTCAGAACGGCCAGCATGGACAAGAGACGATTGTTCGTAAAAAACCTCACGATACATTTTCCCTTATTCCGGATAAAAAACAATTCCGCCCCCGCTTTTCCGGCTCGGCTGGCACAGGCGGGTTGTCCCGCGGGGCTTGGATCAGTATATTCATACGGCGGTTTCGAATCAGCATGTAGGGAGACAGGGAAAATGAACGTTTTCGAATGCGTAACCTCGCTGAGTTCAGTGAGAAGCTTCGTCGGCGAAAAACCTCCGCCCGAAGCGGCGAAGCGGGTCATGGAGTCGGGAAGGATGGCTCCGAGCGCCCACAACAACCAGCCGTGGGAATTCGTGCTGGTCGAGGACCCGGAGAAACTCGTGGAGATGCGACGCCACTGCACGAGCGGAAGCTTCGTCGCGCAGGCGGCTTTCGCCGTGGTCGTCGTTACGGACCCGGCCAGCAAGTGGCACGAGATAGACGGCACGAGAGCCGCCCAGAACATGGTGATAACGGCGTGGAGCCTGGGACTCGGTTCCTGCTGGATCGGGAGAATCGAAGAGGAAGAACTCAAGAGATATCTCGACATCCCCGCGGAGCTCAACATCCTCACGGTGCTTCCGTTCGGCCGCTTCGACGAAAATAACGTTCCTTCCTCCAAGTTCAGGAAAAGCCCCGCCGAGGTCTTTCACCGCGACGGCTACGGCGGAAGGTACGAGGAGTGAGAAGCGGGGCGGAAACGCGGTACGTACTAAAGGACGGCCGAAAACGGCACGGGAGAATCTTGCGATGAACAGATACACGGTCGAATTCATAGGAACCTTCTTTCTGGTCTTCACCATAGGAAGCGTGGTGGTGGAGCCGGGAGCGGGGGCGCTCGCCCCCGTCGCCATAGGCGTAGCGCTGGCGGCGATGATATACGCCGGAGGGCACGTGTCGGGAGCGCACTACAACCCCGCCGTGACGGTGGCGGTGTGGATGAGGGGAAAGATAGGCCCGGGGGAAATAGTTCCGTACGTCGCGGCCCAGACGGCGGGCGGGGCGCTGGGAGCCGTCGCGGCGCTTTTTCTCAAGGGAAACCCCGAGGTCTCTCCCATGGAGGTGTCGCTCGTTCCCGCGCTTCTGGCGGAGCTGCTTTTCACCTTCGCTCTCTGCTTCGTCATACTCGAGGTCGCCACCTCGAAAAAGACCGAAGGAAATTCTTACTACGGCCTGGCCATAGGATTCACGGTGATGGCGGGAGCCTACGCCGTGGGAGGCGTTTCGGGAGGCGTCTTCAATCCGGCGGTCGCCGCTGGGATAACGGTCATGGGACTTTCCGCTCCCTCGTGCGCATGGGTCTACCTGGTTTCGAACTTCGCGGGCGGCGCCCTGGCGGCCGCGGTTTTCAGGTTCCTCCATCCCGACGACCTTTGACGCGCGCACAGACGATATGAACAGAAAAAGACTCGGCCCTACCGACGTTTTCATTCCCGAGATAGGGCTCGGCACGTGGAACTACGGGGGCGGAGTCGAGCCGCTTCGAAAAGGCGTAGAGTTGGGAGCGTCCCTCATAGACACCGCCGAGGGATACCACACGGAGGACGTGGTGGGCGAGGCCGTCTCGGGACTCGCGGGAGAGGTCTTCATAGCTACCAAGGTTTCGGGAAGGAATCTCGCCCACGACGGCGTGCTCCGCTCCTGCGAGGCGAGCCTGGAAAAACTGGGCGCGGACCGCATAGACCTCTACCAGATACACTGGCCCAATCCCGTCCATCCCATGGAGGGGACCATGTCGGCGATGGCAAAACTCCTCGACAGGGGAATGATCTCTTACGTCGGGGTGAGCAACTTCTCCGTCGAACAGATGCGAGAAGCCCAGCGCCATCTTCCAAACCACCCGATAGTCTCGAACCAGGTGCTCTACAACCTCAACTCCCGGGCGATAGAGGAGGAACTGCTCCCCCACTGCGCGGAAAACGACGTCACGGTCATGGCGTACACGCCGCTCGACTCGGGCAGGCTCTGCCGGAAGAAAGAAGGAAGCGCGCTCTCCGCCGTGGCGGAGGAGACCGCGAAGACGGAGGCCCAGGTGGCTCTCAACTGGTGTCTCTGCCGCGAAAACGTGGTCTGCATTCCCAAGTCCGACTCCGTCTCGAGAACCGTCGAGAACTGCGGGGCTTCGGGGTGGAGTCTCGCGGAAGACCAGGTCGCCAGGCTAGAGGAGGCTCACGGGGGTTTTGCCCGCGGAGGCTGATCCGCGCGCCCGCGAGTCCCTTGGCCTTGCTTCTTCCCGCATATGATATAATTACCCAGGACACAGAATTTCTTGGAGGAGGACCCGATGAGTTTCAGAAGAATTTTGCCCCTTGCGGCTTTCTTTGCCCTTTTTGCTTTCCTTTCGCCCCAAAGCGCCTTTGCGGCGGAGCTCGACACCGGCGACACGGCCTGGATACTGATTTCCACCGCGCTCGTTCTGTTCATGATGATTCCCGGCCTCGCGCTTTTCTACGGCGGCCTCGTGGCCAGAAAGAACATTCTCTCCGTTCTCATGCAGTGCTTTTCCATCACGGCGGTCGTGACGATCATATGGACCGCCTTCGGCTACAGCATGACCTTCGACACCACGGGCATGGTCGCCGGAGAGACCGGAATAAACGCCTTCGTGGGAGGTTTCTCCAAGGCGTTTCTAAGCGGAGTGGGCGCGGACACCCTCTCGGGGACGATTCCCGAAGTCCTGTTTTTCGCCTTCCAGCTCACCTTCGCGATCATAACGCCGGGACTCATAATCGGGGCGTTCGCCGAGAGAATGAAGTTCTCCGCCATGATAGCGTTCACGGCTCTCTGGGTCGTATTCTGCTACTTCCCCATAGCCCACATGGTCTGGGGAGGGGAGGGCTCCTACCTCGGGGACATGGGACTGATAGACTTCGCCGGCGGAATAGTCGTCCACGTCACGGCCGGAACGGCGGCTCTCGTGGCGGCGATACTGGTGGGTCCCCGCAGGGGCTATCCCACCCGTCTTCCGCTTCCCCACGGCCTCACGTTCACCATGGTGGGAACGGCGATGCTCTGGGTGGGCTGGTTCGGATTCAACGGGGGAAGCGCCCTCGCGGCGGGAGGCCAGGCGTCCATGGCGGTCGTCGTGACGCAGATCTCCCCGTGCGTCGCGGCCATAACGTGGGTGCTGATCGAAACCCTTCGGGCGGGCTCGCACAAGCCCTCCGCCCTCGGGTTCGCCACCGGAGCCATAGCGGGCCTCGCGGCCATAACTCCCGCCTCGGGCACCGTGGGACCCCTGGGAGCGGTGGTGATAGGAATCGCGTCTTCCTCTCTCGCCTACATCGCGGCCACGTACATCAAGTTCAGGTTCAGGTACGACGACGCTCTCGACGTGGTCGGAGTGCACGGCATCGGAGGACTCGTCGGAATCGTGCTGGTGGCGGTGTTCGCCTCTACCTCCTACGGCGGGTCGATAGAGAACCTCGACATAGGAAAGCAGCTCGGGGTGCAGGTCTACGGACTGCTCTTCGCGGTCGTCTACACGGCCGTGGTGAGCTTCGTCATACTCAAGGTCGTGGACATGCTCTTCGGCCTACGGGTCACGGACGAGGAAGAAAGCCAGGGTCTCGACATAACGGACCACGGAGAAGAGGGGTACTTCGGCCTGTAGTCCTTCCGGCCGGGCACTCCGTTTTCCGGATCAGGACCGCCGCATGAGCGTCCCCGCGGAAAAAAGCGCCACCTGCGGATGCGGGTATTCCGCGGGGGACCCCTGGGTGGTTCCCAGGCAGAGGTACTCCCTTTTCGGGTGGTTCATGATGAGCCTGGGAATCAGCCATCCGCCGAAGCGGATAAGCATAGAGTGCGACCGCTGCGGGCGGGTGTTCGAGGAGATAAGGGGAAGCGGGAAGTTCCTGAACGACTACTACAGCCGAAACCGCTGATCACATCTTGTACTTGCCGAATCCCTCGTCGGGCATGTTCTCGAGAATCTCCCTCATGGTCTGCTTCTCCTCGCCGACCTCCATGCTGAGCGCGTCGCGTATCACGTTCTCGTCGACCAGTATCCGGCAGCGGGTGCGAAGGGCCATGGCTATGGCGTCGCTCGGCCGCGAGTCAACCACCAGGTCCTCTCCGCTTTTCCTGATGTGAATGGCGGCGTAGAACGTGCTTTCGCGAAGCTCCGTGATCTCGATTCTCAGTATCTCGCAGCCCACGGCCTCCATCACGTTTTTCATGAGGTCGTGCGTTATCGGCCTCTGCCTGGGGGTGTTCTCTATCTCCATGGCTATGGAGCTGGCCTCGGCCACTCCGACCCATATGGGGAGGGTCTTCTCTCCGCTCGAGTCGTTGAGTATGACTATGGGCCTGTTGGTGAACGGGTCGGCGACTATGCAGGAAACTTCCATCTCGACGAGCATTCTTTCTCCCTCCGCGGTCAATTAAGGTATTTCCCCCGAAGCGAGTTGGCAAGCCCCTCGGTTATTCTCACGTCCACCATCCGCCCCGCGAGGCTTCCGTCTCCCGGGAAGTTCACTATCCTGTTGTGCTCGGTTCTTCCGGAAACCCAGGCGGGGTCCTGCCTGCTCGGGCCTTCCACCAGGACGCGTTCGGTCATGCCGACCCTCTCCGCGTTCTTCGAAAGAGTAAGCTCCCTCTGGCGGGCCTGGAGGCGCGAGAGCCTCTCTCCGGCCACGGAGTCGGCCACCCTTTCCTCCGAGTTCCAGAGTTCTTCTCCGACGGTCCCGGGACGCGGGGAGTAGC
This sequence comes from Thermodesulfobacteriota bacterium, assembly GCA_965243595.1. GTDB lineage: Bacteria > Desulfobacterota_D > UBA1144 > Nemesobacterales > Nemesobacteraceae > Nemesobacter. The sequence goes on along the minus strand of OZ251569.1, from coordinate 21,556 downwards.
GGAAGGAAAAGGAACTTTCGAACTCCACTTCGTCCATGAGCGTCATGGTCTGCTCGAAGTCCTCCTCGGTCTCTCCCGGAAACCCGACTATTATGTCGGAGGACACGGCCATGTCGGGCATGGCGTCGCGGAGCCTGTTCACCGAATCCACGTACCACCGCCTCGTGTACGTCCTGTTCATGAGCCGGAGCACCTTGTCGGAGCCCGACTGCGCGGGAAGGTGTATGTGGCGGCAGACCTTGGGGGCCCCGGCCATGGCGTCCACCATCTTCTTCGTTATGTCCCTGGGGTAGGAGGTGGTGAACCTTATCCTCTCGATGCCTTCCGTTTCGCCGAGGTCCCGGAGAAGGTCTCCGAACCTCAGGCCCTCCGACTTCCAGGAGTTCACCGTCTGGCCTATGAGGGTTATTTCCTTCACGCCTTTTTCGAGCAGGTAGGCGACTTCCCTTCTTATGTCCTCCATCGGCCTGTTTACTTCGGAGCCTCTCACCGTGGGCACTATGCAGTAGGCGCACTTCTTGTTGCATCCCTGCTGGACGGATACGAACGCCGAGGGCTTCCCTTCTTCGTGGTAGGGCATCACGTCGAAGGGCTCTTCCACGTCGAAGGAGGTTTCGACCGGTCTTGTCTTTTTCTCCCTTATCTCTTCTATGAGACCCGGGAGCCCGGGGATGGCGCGGGGTCCGAGCACGAAGTCGAGGTGAGGCATCCTGCGCATCAGGTCGTCTCCGTAGAGCTGTGCCACGCAGCCGGATATTCCGACTATGAGGTCGGGGTTTTTTCTCTTGAGGCGCTTGAACCGCCCGAGGCTGCTCAGCGCCTTCTGGTCCGCCTTTTTCCTTATGGCGCAGGTGTTCACTATCACTATGTCGGCTTCCTTGGGGCTCTCCGCGAGGCTCGCGCCGAGAGCGTTTCTTATCCTCTCGGAGTCGTACTCGTTCATCTGGCAGCCGTAGGTTTCTAGGTAGAGGGCGTCCCGTTTCATGGTGGAAGGAATTTAACGCATGGGGATATAAGTATCAAGGAAGTGAAGCGGTTGTTAAAAAGCGGATTTTGGGAAGCTTAACTGGAAAGATGGTTTTGAAGGAACTATCCTAATTATGATTCATTTTGATCGCTTCTTGTCCAATTTCTTCGGTTGAGCAATGCTTATTATTCCCTCGCCTGTTCGGCGATTTTTATCGTTTCTAGTCCTGTGATTGATGAATTGCCCCTAGACGAGACAAACCCGGTTTCTCCTGCCTCGAAAATCGCTCTTGTTGTTTGAATTAAGACAGCGTCACGAACTTTTGGATCTTCCGTTGATTCAACGAAGGCTTGGAAGGTAGTCATCATGTTTTGCCTATGTTTGTTCAATGTATAGAGATGCATGTTTGCATGATAATTTTTCACTATTTGCCAAAAGACCCCAACTGCAAAAGAGAAAATCAATGCTCTTGCCAAGAAGGCTTGTAGGTCAAACATTTTCGGAGAAGAAGAATCAATGCCTTCCTTTGGTATATTTAATTGACCAAAAGTCCAGAACAGTATAACAAAAAGTGCGATTGTCGTTCCTACTGAAACAAGCAACCAGTTGCTTGCGGTTTTTCTGTTCTGTTCTGCTTGATTGCTAAAGACTTCAGTAAATTTACTCACACCGGCCTCTGCCGAGACTTTTTTTAAGGCATCTGTAATTTTATTAGCGTTTTTGCTTTGATTTTCGATTCCGGAAAGAAATTCTTTTGCTTGACTTTCTACTTGACTGATTAATTTTTCAAGTTCGGTTTCCGAACTTCTCTTTGCTAGAATAAAAATATCCAAGTATGGGAATATTCTCTCAAAAAACGTGTCGTAAGATCGAAGAATTCCTCGTGCTATTTCATCTCGTTGGTGTTGGGGGTTTTCTTGGGATGGGTTGAAGGTAAGTATTTGCGTAACTAGTTGATAGAAACTCTCGAAAGCATTTATCATTTCTGTTTTTTTGTCTTCGGGAAGCTGTTTTACAAAATCAAGATTTTCTTTCAGTATCTTTACTTTCTCAAAAACGAATTTGTTTATGTGTTGAACATCAGAGAAAGGAAAGTCCGTTCCTTTTCTCTCCAGATCAGAAACTTTTATTTTGCTTAAGTTCTCTAATATTTTTTCCATGGTTATCTTTCCTCAATTATATATTTTCCATATTTCACAAGCCTTATGCTGTTGTAATCGTTTTTATCTTTAAATTCGAATTGCCAGATCGAATAGAACTTTTCTCCGCGAGTCTTGCTAAATGTCTTGTTGAAAAATAGCGAAATCACCTTTTTATCGGTGTGTTTCTGCCATTGACGGAACGGATAATAAAGCTGTCTGATAATCACATCTGTTGCTTTGGAGTCTTTTGCTTCAACCAGAACAACTTGTCTTTCTCCTTCATAACCCGCATCTACCTCTGTTTGTACGCTGGAAACTTTTATTTTCTGTCTGCCGACGCGGAATTCAAACTCTGGCGTGTACTTTCTTCCACGAATAGTAAGAATGAGCGAGTCGTCTTCCATAAAGGTTCTTATAAGACTTGTTGCGTAGGCATAATCAAGATGCTGCATTTCGGAATTACCGGCCTTTGCTGTATCCAATGAAAATGGGAGTTTTGAAGTGTAGGCAAAGGTTTCTTCTTCTATCGGATGTATATCAACATATCCTTCTCCTTTTATGATGTTGTAATGACCGTTTTTAACTGGAAGTAGAAACAGGCCGTTCTTTTTGAAAACATCCGGGCGGGAAGCCCTACTGTCGTGTTTACACAAAAGACGGGGTTCCTTTTCTCCGGTGTCTTTAAATTCCTGACACGCTTCTTTGATCTGCTCGGCAGAGAGTGGAAAAGGAGCCTTCGCAAAATCGTGCTTAAGAATTTTATAATCGCTAAAAATCTTGTTCCAGGATTCTTCGCTCGCCATATTATTTTAACAGCCTGTTTTTAAGATTTTTGTCTAGTTGCTCAAAGCGCTTGATTGACAATTCCAAGAATTTTTCATTCATGTCCATGCCTATAAAACTTCGTCCTAAAAGATAAGCTGCTACACCAGTTGTGGAACTTCCGGTGAAGGGATCAAGCACTAGATCGCCTTTGTTGGTACTTGCAAGCACTATGCGTTTCAGCAGACTTTCAGGTTTCTGTGTCGGGTGTTTTCCAAATCTTTTTTCTACCGTTTTAGGTGTCCCGATAGCCCAGACCGAACGCATCTGCGAGTTTGGTTTTTTAATGAAGTCATCTTGCCACCTGCCAGTTTTCATCAATTCGTAGTTAAAAATGTGTTTTGCGTTTCTTTCCCTTCTAGCCCAGATCAGCGTTTCATGGCTAGCCGTGAAAAAGCGGCAACTTAAATTAGGGGATGCATTCGGTTTGAACCAGGAAATATCGTTGAGTATATGGTAGCCACAAAGCTGTAGAGCAAATCCGCACTGGTAGATTGAATGGTAAGTTCCGCTGATCCAAATCGTCCCGTGCGGTTTCAAAACTCGCCTGCATGCTCTGATCCAATTGAGATGAAAGTCAAAGTCTTCCTCAAATCCGTTGCTTTTGTCCCAAGTTCCCTTGTTTACGCTTACCCGCCTTCCAGCATGTACGGTAAATCCCCCATTTGAGAGGTTGTACGGAGGGTCAGCGAAGATCATATCGACCGAACCTTCGGGAAATTCCGCAAGAATGTCCAAACAGTTTGACTGATAAAGTTTGAATTCAGGTTTTTCGTAATACGGTTTTAGCATAACTATTCAGTATCAAGTTGAAGAGATATTCAAACAGATTTCAAAATAAAATCTCTTACGGTTTCTTTTTATAAGGCTATAAAAATCTCTGTTCTCTTTCAAGTTTTAATAAGTTGCTAGTCAGAAAAGAAATCCTCATCTATGTCGTACACATTGAATCTACTGGCTACCTTGACTCCCACTTCGTAGTCGATCATCAGATTCGCGAGTTCCTCTCCGTCTATGCACCTGATTCTTTGTTGCCTTGCGTAATCTTTTGCCGGTTCCGAAAAGCTGGAAGTGGTTATAAAAACTCCTTTCTGTGCTTTTTTGCCTAGCAGAGCTCCCGCAAACTTCTGCAACTCGTCTCTTCCAACCGAAGTTTTGTCTTTCCACTTCTTGGCTTGAATATAAATAGCGTCAAAACCCAGTTTGTCTTGGTAAATGATTCCATCAATTCCTTCGTCACGAGACTTTCCTGTTGTCTCTGCCAAATTTTCTTCAGTTCCATATCCCATATTTTTAAGAAGTTTCACCACTAACTCTTCAAAGAAATAAGGATTTTTTTCCAATATGTTTTCTAACAAAGCTGTTTTCATTTCCGTTCTGAGTTGAGAAGTAGCAGTTTCAATCATATCTATGGGTGTAAGCGTGCCTTCGGGTCCGTTCTCGGGTTCCGGATCCTCCATGGATTCTTCTTTCAAGATGTGTATGGTGATATTCATACCGTGTTTTCGTCTTACCCTTTTTCCTTTTTTCGTAATTATGTAGACTCCTCTTGAAACTGTTTCTATCAATCCATAAGTTCTCAGGTCGAAAATCGCCCAGCCCAGTCTATTCCTTACTTTCTTATCGCCGGAAGGATATCTAACAGCCAGATCTTCTTCTGAAATATTCATTTCAGGGCTGATTATTTTTAGGAGTTCACCCGTTGTTTTCGGGTTGTCGGTGTGTTTGAGAATGTAAGGGTAGAACTCAGGGTATTTGGGTATGCTCATCTTACGGCGATAACTCCATCAGATTTTCGCTGATCAAGGCAGTGCGAATCTGGTAATCATGATATATGAAAAACCGTCTGGTAACAAAGTGTGCCCGTGAATTTAGGAACTGAGCGGGAATTGCACGGCCGCGTCCAATCTCCCGGATTTTTGATAGATTGTTCTACATTCACTATAATCTTACCTCCAAGTTGTTCTGAGGAGAGTGAGTCTTGTTTTGCCGGGATTCGGTAGCGGTAACGAATCCGGTCCCGTCGTATTAAAGAGGAGGAGAGAAAAAATGGCTAACGGTCAATCGCAGTTCCAGTCGCCGAATTCCTCGGGCGGAGGCGGCGTGTTCGGATGGACTGCCGACATAAACTCCGAGCAGTGGAAATCCTTCATAGCGGCCTTTCTCGGCTGGGCTCTCGACGCGATGGACCTCCTGCTTTTCGCCTTCGCGGTGGGAAGCATAGCTGAGGTCTTCGACCTCTCCCCCGAAGCCGTCGGGGCTCTTTTCTCCGTGACGCTTTTCGCCTCTGCCTTCGGCGGAGCGCTTTTCGGCATCGTGTCGGACTACGTCGGAAGGGTGAGGGCTCTTACCTACACCATACTTCTCTACTCCTTTTTCACGGGACTCAGCGCGTTTTCCCCGAACGTCATATTCCTTCTCGTGTGCAGGGTGTTTCTCGGTCTCGGCATGGGGGGCGAGTGGGCCTCGGGCGAGGTGCTGGTCGCCGAATCCTGGCCGAAGAAGCACAGGGGCAAGGTGATAGGAATGGTCCAGAGCGGCTGGGGCATAGGCTACATACTGGCCGCCCTTCTCGCCACCGCCATACTTCCCAACTTCGACATCGACCTCGGCTGGAGAATACTCTTTCTCATCGGAATAACCCCCGCGTTTCTCGTCTTCTACATACGGCGCAATCTCTCCGAACCCGAGATATGGCGAAAGACTTCCAGGATGAGAAAGGAGAAAAAGCTCGGGGAAGGCCAGGAATTCACCCTCAACCAGATATTCAAGGGGGGGCTTCTGCGCTACACGGTGCTCGCCACGCTCCTCACCAGTCTCTGCATGATCGCCTACTGGGGACTCATGTTCTGGGTCCCGCAGTTTCTCGCGCGGCCCGTAGCCGAGGGCGGTGTGGGACTCGGAACCAAGGGATTCATCTGGATAATCCCCCTCAACATCGGGGCGTTTTTCGGGTGCGTCACGTTCGGCTGGATAAGCGACAGGTTCGGGCGCCGTCCCGTGTTCGTCTCCTACCTGCTCACCATGGCCGTCCTGGTCTATTTCTTCGGAAACGCCACCACTCTAGCGCAGGTCATAATATTGGGTCCGTTCATAGGATTTTTCGGAACGGGCTTCTACTCCGGATTCGGGGCCATATTCTCCGAGATATTCCCGACCAGGGCCAGGGGCACCGCCCAGGGCTTCTGCTACAACGTCGGAAGGGGAGTGTCGGCCATAGCTCCGCCGCTTGTCGGCTACATCGCGGGAATGATGGGCTACGGCCCGGCCCTCGTCACGGTTTCGGTCTTCGCCGTGGCGGCCGCGTTCGTCGTCCTCACCCTTCCCGAGACCAGGGGCAAGGAGCTCGAGATATAAGACGGTCCGCGGGATCTTGAGTTCTTCCGGCGAAAACATCCTCGAGCTTTCGAGATCCTTTCCCAGAACGGCGGGTGTCTACATAATGAAGGGAAGCGACGGCGCCCCCGTCTACATAGGCAAGGCCAAGAACCTGCGGAGCCGCGTCGCCTCGTATTTCCGCTCCGACGGGGGAGGGGACAGAAGCCAGGTTCCCTACCTGGTGAGGGAGGTCGACTCGGTCGACTACGTGGTGGCGGAGAGCGAAAGCGAGGCGCTTTTCCTGGAAAATTCCCTCATAAAGCGCCACCAGCCGAAGTACAACATACGCCTCAAGGACGACAAGACCTTCTCCTCGCTTCGCCTCTCGGTGAACGAGAGGTTCCCGAGGCTCTCGCGCACCAGAAGAATAAAGGACGACGGGGCGGTCTATTTCGGACCGTTCGCCTCGGGGAAGTTCCTCAAGCAGACCGTGAGGCTCGTCCACAGGCTCTTTCCCCTCCGGGACTGCACCCCGAACAAGTTCGAGAGGCACAGGAACCGCCCGTGTCTCAGCTACTTCACGAAGCTCTGCTCGGGTCCCTGCGCGGGAAAGATATCGGAGGAGGACTACGGGGCGCTGGTCGGGCAGGCGACGGCGTTTCTCAAGGGAGAGAGAAGGAAGCTCGCGAAAAAGATAAGGGAGATGATGGAGCGCGCCTCGCGGGAGGCCCGGTACGAAAACGCGGCCTACTACCGCGACCAGCTGAAAAGCCTTCGGGAGAACGAGGACATAGACAGGGTGAAGCCCTCGGGTTTCGAGGACACGGATGTGGTGGGCTTTCACAGGGAATCGGAGCGCTACGAGTTCACCGTCCTGCTCTCGCGGGGAGGGTCGGTCGTCGACAAGCTCGATTTTTCGGCGAAAAGCTTCCACGGCGAGGAGACGGAAGCCCTTCGGGAGTTTCTCGGCAGGTTCTATTTTTCGGACCATTACGTTCCCAGGAGGATTCTCCTGCCCGCGGGGATAAGGGACGCCGAGGCGTACCGGGAGTGGTTTACCGAGAAGAGAGGAAAGCGGGTCTACATCGAGACGCCTCAAAGAGGCCAGAAAAGGGAACTCGTCCGCCTCGCCGTGAAAAACGCCCGGGAGAGCTTTTCGAGAAAGGCCGAGGAGAAGGCGAAGGAAACATCGCTTCTCGAGAGCATCAGGAAGTCCGTCGGACTGCAAAGGGTTCCCTACACCATAGAGTGCTTCGACATATCGAACATCCAGGGAAACCAGACCGTGGCGTCGCTCGTGAGGTTTCGAAATGCCAAGCCCGAGAGGAGCAGGTACAGGAGATACAGGATAACGGCCGTAACGGGACAGGACGACTTTAGGTCCATGTACGAGGTCGTCTACAGGAGGTCGCGGCGGGCGGGAGAGGACAACTGGGAGCTTCCCGACCTCATGCTGATAGACGGGGGGAAGGGGCAGCTCAATTCCGCCTGGCGGGCGCTTCGCGACTGCGGGGTGGAGGAGCGGGTCGACCTCGCCTCGATAGCCAAGACGGAGGGGCGCTACGGGATAGACAGGATATTCATTCGGGGAGAAGACGACCCTTGCGTGCTTTCGGACAACAAGAAGGGCATCTACTTTCTGATGAGGGTTCGGGACGAGGCTCACCGATTCGCGGTCACCTATCACAGGGAGCTTCGAAAGGACAGGACGCTCGCCTCGGAGATGGACAGCGTTCCTGGAATAGGGAGGAAGAGGAAATTTCTGCTGCTGGACCACTTCGGAAGCGTCGAGAAGATAAAGACGGCCACCGCCGAGGAACTAGCTTCCGTGAAAGGCATGACGAAAAAAGTTGCCGAGAACGTGAAGGAGTTTCTGCGTTAGAACTGAAAGTCTTGTTTATGGGGGGCGCACCTGTATATTATGGGTCTTTTCGCGGAGGCAGCAGCCCCACAAATTCCGGATTGCGGGAAGGCTCACCGCAAGTTTGGTTCTGCATAAATTCTTGGAGGATGATATGCGTCGTACGTCCGTATACTCAACCTTGGGCGACTTGGCCGAAGTAGGTTACGATGAAGATTCCAGAACGCTGGAGACCCTGTTTCTGAGCGGGGGTCTTTATCACTACTTTGACGTGCCGGCCCAAGTGCATGCTGAATTGATGGCCTCAAAGTCCCCCGATTTCTATCTGGATGATCACATCAAAGGCAAGTACGAATACAGAATCCTGATGTAGCGTCCCGAAAATTCCAAATAAGCCGAATTGCAGGTCAAACGGGTGAACAGCCACCTGTTTTGGGATGTTCAGTATGACTGATACGCGGGCTCGAACTGGCGAAAGAGTTTCTTGTTACCCCGTTCCTCTGGGACCGTCTTTCCGTGTAGATGTTTGCACCTTCCTTGTAATCCAACGCTGAAAGATAAGTTGGAACAAGAGGTGTTTCCGCACAACTCACTTCTCGGTCTCATGGGAAGTTGAATTATCCTTTTTCGGGATGACGACCCAAGTAGTGTAACCCGTGCCACTCTTGGATTCTCTTTTCTCGGTTGTCCATCCGGGACCCTCTTCGCCGAAAGCCGCGGTCATAGCTTCTGGAACGAGGTTGTGGGCCATTTTGTTTGTGTCGTCAAGGAGGTCGGGGAAAGAAGATCGAATTTTTTCTATAACTCCTCTCCACGGGACTCCGTAACTTCGCAGCCTTTCAAGAAATTTTTTGTCCGACTTGAATTTCTCCACCGCGGCGCTTTTGTATGTGTCCAAGGCATCTCGCTTTTCGTCTTCTTCCATTTCTTCTTTCGCAGGAGGCGTGTTGACGGGATGTGGTCTCCCCCGTGCTGCTTTGTTGGAGGAACCGGAGCCCTGTGCGGACGCGAGTGCCTTGTCGAATTCCTCCCGAAGCGATGCGGAAGAGGTCTTCAGGGGACTTTTTTCGTAATTCGGATCGCGTGCCTGATGCTCGTTTTCAAACAGCAGTACGCGGATGGGAATTGGATAGCTTTTGCCGCCAACGCTGCTCCAGAAAATCCCGTGTCCTGGAATAGGTTCGTTCAGGAGCGAAGAGAGGATGTCGTCGCTGAAATGCGCGTTGGCGTTTTTCACCGCTCGAAGGTCTCCGGCCGAAAGAAGATGGAAGGCGAACCAGTTGTCGCCCTGGCTCAGTATCTCGCCGGAAATCGCTCCCGGCTGCTGGGTGATTAGAACCGCTCCCAGGTCGTACTTGCGGCCTTCCTTAACCCATTCCACGTAAGGACCCTCGCCTCCGGAAGAACTTCCCCTGTTGCCGAGAACGGTCTGGGCCTCTTCCAGCACCGCTATCACGGGTATGGTTTTCGGTTCCGCCTTGGTAAATTCTTCCTGATTGTGATCGAAAATGCGCCGCAGGATGAGTCCCGAAAGTATCAGGGCGGGCGTTCCCCGCATCTTCGACACGTCCACCACGCAGAGCTTTCCCTTCCGAAGGGCGGTCAGCAGTATGTCCATCATCTGGCTGCTCGGGTCGTGAAGCATTTTCACTATCGTCGTCATGTTGGCCCGGGCGGCTATCATCTCGGCGTCCTGTCCCCGCTCAAGCCCCATGAGCTCCCTGATCGTATCTCCGTCCGCCCCGTTTCCGTCCCTGTACACAAGGTCGACCAGCCGGTGCCAGTCTGAATCGTTCATCCCCTTCAGCTTGCGCACGTTCTGCTGGTCCTGCCTTTCGGGCGAAAGCGCGATCGAGATTACGTCCACGGGCCGCAGGCGGCGGATGTCCAGCTTTATGTCTCCCGCGACGAACGAACCGTAGAAGGGGCTGGGCCCCTCTTTCGGAGTGAACACCACCATCTTGTCCTCGAGCTCGGGCACATCGCAGAGCCCCGGGCGGTTCTTGTCGTCGGGCCAGAAGTACTCTCCCTCGGGGTCGAATATTATGGTACCGACGGGAACCCGTTTTCCCCCGCGCTTTTCCACCGTGGGAGTTTCCCCGTACAGGTTCGAGAACAGGTACTTGACCAGGTTCGATTTTCCGAAGCCCGCCCGGGCGAACACGAAGGTTCTTCTGGCCACCATGTCCCGAACGCGGAATTTCGGGATCACCGCCGGGCTCATCGTACGCATCCACGGCTCCTTCCCGAGCCGGTCGTCGTCTCCCGAGTAGATGAACTCTCCGAGGGAGAAAAACCCGATTTCGGCCCCGTCCTCGAGATTGTGGCCCGCGACTTCCCTCAGAACCTCGTCGTCGAGAAACGCGACCCTGCTTCCAACGTGAGGCAGGCGCCTGTGAGACGCGACGAACACCAGTTCTCCCCCGGCCACTCTCACCACTCCCAGCATGCGAACGTCGATTCTGTACTTCAGGTGCTGTTCCCGCAGGTCCTCCGGTATCTCCCTGTCTTCCGCCACGGCGCGTATGCCGTAGTCTTCGCCCGCCCCCGACGCCAGGCGGCCCTGCGATGAAACGGACGTGATGCGTCCAAACACCGCCTCGGTTTCGTCCTCAAGCTGGACGACTAAGAACTGTCCGTGCATGGGAAAGCGCTGAAACTCGTTTCTGTAGGGAAGCGTTATGTCGGCGTGGAACTCAAGTCCCCCCTCGCTGAACCCCCTGAAGACCCCGACGGTCTTTTCTTTCGCAAACAGTTTCATCCGTACCTCCTTTCCGAAACATCTTCCCGCAGACGCAGTCCATCGAGGACCGGGGCTTCCTCTTCGCTCAGTATCCCCCTGATCGCCGAAAACACCTCGCTCTGAATTATATCGAGATCGAGTCCTCCGACCGAGGCGTGTTCGTGGGCCTTCTGCAGGCACCCGGGGTAGAACGGAACGGGGAAGCCTTTGACGGCATCGGCCAGCAGGTATCCGAACACCTCTGCCGCCCGGTCCGACTGGCTCTCGAAGATGTCCACGGGCCACACGGGGTCGGCGGCGCGCTTGCCGAAGCGGACGAAAAACATCTTGCCCGCCACGAACTTCGGGGCTTCCCCTTTCTTTCCTTCTCCGTCTTCCCCGTCCTCTTCCATTCCTCTCGCGTATTCGGGCCACACGTACGCCTTGGCCTCGAGTTCGCGAGGTATCTCCACGTACCGGGGTTCGCCCGGGGGAAAGGTCTTTTCCAGTTCCATGGCCAGGTTGTACCGCTCGAGCACCCTGCTGCGCTTGGCGATTCCGACCAGAAATATTTTCCTTCGTGTCGAGTCGTATCTCTTCTTGATGGACTGTCTGACGAGTTTGCAGAGTCGCGTGAAAAGCTCCCCTCTGAACAGCTTGCTTCTGAGAAGTCCGTCGCGCACGATCAGCGTGTCGGTCGCGAAGTCCCTGTAGCGTATCTGTTCGTAGAGCGCAGCCCACTCGCAGAGATCCCTGTAGACCTGTACCCACGACCGCGAGACCCTCTCGGGGTTTTTCCTTACGGTTTCCCCGTCGGGGATCATGGGGCTCAGTCCGTTCAGGGTGAGGGGGCTTACCTTCAGGTCGCGCATTACGCGCCCCAGCGCGGTTTTCGGGGAACCGTCTTCCCCGAACTGCGCTTCACTCAGCTTGTCCGTGTCCGTAGTGGGCGTGACTATGTCTACGCAGAGCTGCTCGCCGAAGGAATCCATAACCCGGACCAGCTGAAAGTTGAAAGGATCGAACTCGAGCCTGTTGTTGCCGCCGTCGCTGGCCACCATGGAGACCGAAGTTGTCGACCTCGGTCTGATGACCTTCACCTCCCGGGACAGACGGTCTCTCACTTCCTTCCGCAGTTCGTCCAGAATGTGCTTGTCCCTGGCGGAGGCTTCCCGCAGGGCGTTTCGCAGGGAGGGCAGTTCGTGCGGTCCGAACATCGTTAGGCCTCAAGCCTCGCGTACATGTCTATTTCCCGCGAAGCTTCGCCGGGGGCGCTTCGAAACTGCCGCGACTGCCTGTTTCCGTTGCTTGCCGAGCCCGCGTCCGCCCATCTGTATATCCTCCATCCCGCGTCGGCTCGGGCCACTGATTCCCGAAGCATCTCCCTCGTGTCGACGGGAACGCTCGGCAGGCAGCCGAAGCGTACTATCAGGCGGGCTCGCGGTGCGCAGAGCTCGGACACGGACCTCCATACGGTCGAAAGCTCCTCGACGAAGCCGTCCGCGTGGTGGGACAGCTGTCCCGCCCGGTCGTAGTCGACCGAGTCCTCCCCGCCGAGAAACCAGTTGCGAAGCCACTGGTCAGGCCTGTAGGTCTGCATCTTGAAGTAGGGGGGCGAGGTGATTATCCAGTCGAACCTTCTTTTCGCGGGCAGCAGAAAGCGCGCTCGCTTGGCATCTCCGAAGTATACCGCCCCTTTCGCCGAGGGCAGCTTGCGCGACAGTATCAGTCTCGCCCTGCGGGCGACGGCGTCCAGAACATCCACGCGGGCGGGTTCTGTCATGTTCCGCCGCTTCCAGAAGCGAACGGCGGAGTTCGGCTTGGTGGCGTAGGTGCGCGGCATCTGGTTCGAGAGGTACGTGGGTTCTCCTTTTCGAAGGGGGCCGTGAAGAATGCCAAGTAGCAGGGCTCTCAGCGTTACTTCTTCGGAGGAGCGGCACCTTTCCAGCAGATGTTCCCTCAGAGCACAGAGGTCGGTCAGCGTTCTGGGATGATAGCAGAGTCTCCAGAATTCTCCCGAAGGGACATCGTCGGGTTTTCTTTTCTCTTCCAGCATAGATCGGGTCAGGTCAATCACCCCCTTGGGAGACGCGTCGCTTATCTTCGCCGCGGCGATAGCTGCCGCGGCAGGATTGCTGTCGATTCCCGCACACCCGAGCCCCAGAAGTCTCGCCGCGAAAAGCGTGGTACCCCGGCCGCAGAACGGGTCTAGGACCCAAGCGTTCTCCCTGGCTTTAGCGAGACGGCAGAGCGGAAACTCCAAGGGAAACATGGTGTAGTATGGACAGACCGTGTTCAGACTGGAAACGGGTTTTTTAGAACTTGCCCGGATGTTCGGGCTTTGCCTCTTCGTTCTGCCCAGACTGCGATAGACAAGCTTGTCGCCGACTCCTTCGGTGGAGAGCAAGGAGCCGGACTTCATCTGGACGACATCCCTGTCTGCGTATTTTGTGCTGTCTTTTCCAAACGATCATCCTCCGCCGGAAGTGTGATTACTTGGAAATTATACAGAAAAACGCAGGACAAGGCATTCCCGTGTAGACATGCAAACAATTTCGACCTGATGTCGCTTTCCTTGGTTTCTGGAAACAACTCTTGCGAATTGTTGCGATATCGGGGTCCTGCTCCATCACTGTAAATGAGCGGTAGAAGCTCGGCGGAAAGGATTTTGGTTTCGGAATACGGAATCGGTTATTCTTTGAAGCTTGATTTACTGCGGTTTGAGATTGGTTCTACGATGAAAATCATATTGTACAAGGGATTTAGGGAAAGTCAGAAGAAACTCCAAAGAAGAGGTGGACCGTACAGTACGGCGAGTCGAAGGGTGTCCGCTGCGATAGGGGAGTCGGCTGCTGGAGACGCTGACCCTTTCGAAAATCTTCCCACTACGAATCACGGGGAAAGTCGCATCAAGGACTGCGTGAAGTATGACTTGACGGGGAGATGCCGCCTTGTAACTGTGCAAAAGGATGGAAGATGCGTTTTTCTTTATGTCGGCACTCATGATGACTGCGAAAAATGGATCAACGGTCGCCGTGGCTTGGATCTAGCTGTGGAAAAAGACGGAAGGCCCGCCGAGCGTTTCCAATCTGAAAATCTCGACCCAGACGTGCGCATAGCAGGCGAGCCGGAATTCTCAAGCGGAAAGCTCTATGAGGAGCTTTCAGAAGAAGATTTCGACTTCTTGGTTGAAGATCTTCCAAAAACCGTGGTTCGCTGTCTTAAACTTCTGGAGTCAACCGATGAGGAGATCGACATCCTTGAAGTCGCCAATGACATCGGAGACGAAGATAGGCGGAAAGCCGTTTATGATGTTTTTGCCCTGTTGAGACTGGGCAGATTCAAGTCCGCCAGCAATCGCGTGGCTTCCCTGCGTGGCGATATCGTTTCTCCCAAGGAGAGTACGAAAGTCAGAGACGGCGAGGACTTCAAAGTTATCAACTCATCTCGGGACGTGGAACAATTTGAACATTTCATCAAGTCTGCCCACTACAAGGACTGGATGATGTTTATGCACCCTGATCAGGAACGTATAGCCACGGCCGAATTCGCGGGTCCGGCCAAGCTTGCGGGGGTGTCGGGATCCGGCAAGACCTGCATCGTGGTAAAACGTGCCGTTACCTTGGCCGAACGCTACCCGGACGAAGAAGTTCTCATCCTTACCCTGAACAGACCGCTTGCGGGATTGATCAAAGACTTGGTCTTTCATTACTGTGCTTTTCAGGAAGTGCGGGACAGAATAGAGATACTGCCTTTTTTCGAGCTGTGTCAGAAATTCCTCAAAAAATTTGAACCGCAGAACGAGAAACTCTACGACGATCGGACATGGAAGACCATGGAACACATTGACGAGGTATGGCGGGAGTACTACAGGTGTGAGCTCAACAACGGAGATGCCAAGTGCATGCAGCCGGTTCACGATTCGCTTATATCCCAAGGCATAGATGCCGAGTCCTACATACGGGAGGAGTTCGACTGGATTCGAAGTGCTGTCCGTTACGACCAGCGGCAGGAGCTCTATTGCGACCACGCACTTGAACGTTCGGGACGGTCCCATCCGCTGGGAAAGAACTTTCGCTCAATGTTGCTTGAAGGTCTGGAGAAGTGGGAAAAGAAGATGAGAGAAGTCGGAATAACCGACTACTTGGGCGTGGCGACCGCACTTTATCGTCACTTGGATAAATTGCTGCCAAGGTATCGATGCGTACTCATTGACGAGTGCCAGGACTTTGGCACAATCGAGTTGCAGATAGTCATGCAGCTTGTAGATGACGGACCGGACAACCTGTTTTTCTGTGGAGATGCGGCGCAACATGTTTCATGGAAGCATCAGTCTTTTAAGGAAGCGGGGATTGCCCTGCCGGGTGCTCGTTCCATGAAGGTTTATCGAAACTACAGAAACAACCGCAACATTCTTCGAGCGGCGTATCATATTCTCTATGAACATCTCACCGAAGAAATGATGGAAAAGGAGGATTTTGAGATACTGGATCCGAAGCTTGCCAATTTCGGCGGTCCAAGTCCTCTTCGTCTCAAGGCTGACTCTCTGGTGGACGAGATAGCCTACGCTGTAGCCTATGCGGAGTCTTACCTTGACGGCTATCCGAATCGCAAGGCGTGCATTGCAGTTTGCGGATACTCTTCTCACCAGATAGAAGAATTCGGAAAAAGCAACCGCATTCGCTCCATTCCCATTCTTGAGGGTACGATGAGCATAGACGAGAATCAACTGTTTCTCTCGGATCTTGAGCAGACCAAAGGTTTTGAATTCGACTTGGTGTGCATAGTGAATGCGTGTAGCGGAACGATTCCCAATCCTGCCACACCCCGGCACGAACAGTTCAGGGACCTTTCAAAACTGTATGTTGCTATGACCAGAGCAAAACTTGAGCTCATACTTTCTTATTCGGGTGCTCCTTCTCCGTATCTTGACGGAGGCAAAGTGGCGGAGCATTTTATCTCTAACGCTTGGGTGGAGCATTTTTACGAGAGAAGTCCGATAAGACTGGGTGTGCCACCGGGTCAAGACCATCTGCACGATAAGCATCTGGGTAGTGCGTCGCGTACAATCGGTGAGATGAGTATAGAGGAATTTCTTTACACCACAGAAGCACAGAAACTTTCTAGGAGTTTAATCAGTAAACTCCGGAGCTTAGGAGAACTTGCGAACGGAGAAAAAGGAAAAGCCGATACTTTATCTGGCATAGCGAATAGAATTAACGAACAAGACATTCACAAACACTTTGGGTCCAAGGCACATAAGGAATTGACTAGGGCTTTGAAACGACTTTACCTACATTAGGAGAGGTGCGGAACACCTGACAAATCTGGTGTCGTAGTGGTGAAGTTTCTTTTAAGGCCATGGCAGAATCACTACAGGCATTGATCCTGAAGACAGAACTCGAGCACGGCCTTTCCCGCGTGGAGCTTGTTTTCCGCCTGCGTGAAAGCTATGCATCGGGGCCCGTCCATAATTTCTCCCGTTATCTCTTCTCCTCTGTGAGCTGGAAGACAGTGCATCACCACGGGATCATTGTCGCAGCGGGACAGAAGTTCCGCGTTCACCTGGAAAGGTCTGAACGCGTCCGTTCCTTTTCCGTCTTCTCCCATGCTCACCCAGACGTCGGTGTAGACGACGTCCGCGTCTTTGACGGCGCTTTCGGGGTCGTGCGAGACTTCGATCTTCGAGCTTCCGAGCCCGTGCGCCCTGGAGAGTATCCCGGCGTCGGGTTCGTGTCCCTCGGGAACCGCGACCGCAAGGTCGAAACCCATCACCGCCGAAGCGGCCACGAAGGAATTCGCGACGTTGTTTCCGTCTCCCAGAAAGGCGAGCTTGAAGTTCTCCGGATCTACGCCGCATTCTTGAATCGAGAAAAGATCCGAGATTATCTGCGTGGGATGCTCGAGGTCGGTGAGGGCGTTTATCACCGCGACCGAGGAGTTCTCCGCCAGCTCCTCGACCTTTTCCTGCTCGTAGGTCCTTATTATTATTCCGTCCAGGTAGGAGGAGACGACCCTGGCCGTGTCGGCCACCGTTTCTCCCCTTCCCAGCTGCGTGTCCCCGGGGTTCATGTATATCGGATGGGCTCCCAGGTCGAAAAGCCCCGCCTCGAAGGAAAGCCTCGTCCGAGTCGACTGCTTCTCGAACAGGAGTCCCACGGACCTGCCCTCGAGACCGCGCGGACTCTCTCCCCGTTTCTTCAGGTTCTTGAGCTCCTCCGCCCGTTCGATCATCCGGAGGATGTCGTCCCTTTCAAGGTCGAACACCGAAAGAAGATGCCTACGCAACGTAAGTCGCCTCCTCTATGGACTTCTCGAGGACCGCGAGGGCGAAATCCATTTCCTGCTCGCTCGTGTTGAGAGGAGGAAGAAGCCGAAACACCCGCTCCGCGGTGAGAATGACCAGAAGTCCGTTGTTGGCCGAGATCATGAAGCACGCCTTGGCGAAATCGGGGTCTTCGAACTCGATTCCGATCATCAGTCCCTTTCCCCTCGTTTCCTTTATCCGCCTCCGGTACTTCCTCTCCGTGTTCTTGAACTTCTCGAGGAAGTAGCCCCCGAGCTCCGCCGCGTTCTCGAGGAGGTTCTCCTCGAATATGGCCTTTATCGCGGCGCAGGCGGCGGCCGCCGCCAGGGGGTTTCCCCCGAAGGTGCTTCCGTGCGCCCCCGGAGTGAAGTGAGCGGCCACCTCTTCCCTAGCGAGAACCGCTCCGCAGGGAATCCCGCCCCCGAGGGCTTTCGCGAGCGCCATTATGTCGGGTTCCACGTTTTCGTGCTCGTAGGCGAAAAGCTTTCCCGTCCTTCCCATCCCGGTCTGGATCTCGTCGAAAATGAGAAGCATGTCGTTTTCCCGGCAGATGTCTCTCACCCGCCTGAGGTACCCGGGGGGAGGAATTATCACGCCGTTTTCCCCCTGGACGGGCTCCACGATGACCGCGCAGGAGTCTCCCCGCTCGGCGAGGCGACGAAGCGTGTTGGTGTCCCCGTAGGGGGCGAAGGAGAAGCCTTCGAGAAAAGGTCCGAACCCTTCCCTGCACTTTTCGCTTCCCGTTGCGGAAAGCGCTCCCATGGTCCTTCCGTGAAACGCTCCCTCGGTGGAGATTATCCCGTGGCGGCCTCCCCTGTCCGCTCCCCACTTCCTGGCGAGCTTTATGGAGCCTTCCACGGCCTCGGTTCCGCTGTTGCAGAAAAACGCCCTGTCGGCGAACGAGCGGGAGACGAGCGCTTCGGCAAGAGCCTCCTGCCTCTCTATGCGAAACAGGTTCGAGGCGTGGACGAGAAGCTTCGCCTGGGCCGTGACCGCCTCGGTCACCTTCTCGTGGCAGTGGCCCAGGTTGTTCACCGATATCCCCGTGGTGTAGTCGAGGTACTTCTTGTCCTCCGCGTCCCAGAGCCACGAGCCGCTTCCCCTCTCCATGGCGACGGGAAGGCGCCCGTAAGTGTTCATGAGACGCTGCTCCTTCGGCTTTTCCATCTTCCCCTTTCCCTAGAGCGTTATCTCCGTCCCGATTCCCGAGTCGGTGAGAAGCTCGAGAATGAGAGCCCTTCTCACCGTTCCGTTTATTATGTGCACCTTGCCCACTCCTTCCCCCAGGGCTTCGAGGGCGCACATGACCTTCGGGATCATTCCGCTGTTTATCGTTCCCTTCCTTATCAGCTCCCGCACCCGCTTTTTCGTGAGCGACGACATGAGCTCCCCGTCGCCGTCGAGTATGCCCTCCACGTTGGTGAGCAGTATGAGCTTCGCCGCGCGAAGGGCGCCCGCTATCTTTCCCGCCGCGTGGTCCGCGTTTATGTTGTAGGTGGCCCCGTCCTCTCCCGCCCCCACGGGAGCTATCACGGGAATGACTCCCTTTTCCTCGAACATGCCGATTATCTCGGGATTTATCCCGCAGACCTCTCCCACGAAACCGAGGTCGGAGTCCTCCGGAATCTCTATGTTGTGCTCGTCGGCGAACCTGCGGATGTCGAGCTTCTTGGCCTTTATCATCTTTCCCTGCTTTCCCGAGAGTCCCGCGGCGGTCCGCCCGTGCTCGTTTATCGACGCCACGATCCGCTGGTTCACGTTTCCGACCAGCACCATCTCGGCCACTTCCATCACCCGCTCGTCGGTCACGCGAAGTCCCGCCACGAAATCCGACTTTATTCCCAGGCGCTCGAGATGGGCTCCTATCTGGGGACCCCCGCCGTGAACCACCACGGGCTTTATCCCCACGTACTTCATCAGTATGAGGTCCTCGACGAAGTTCTCCAGATCCTCCCTGCCCACGCTTCCCCCGTACTTCACCACCACGGTCTTTCCGTGAAACGCCTTTATATAGGGCAGGGCCTCCACCAGTATCTCCGCCTTGTTCGCAAGGTTCTTCATCGCGGGCTCCTCGTTTGAAGGAAACAAACATTATATAGCAATCGCGGTTTTTATTGCAATCAGGGACGGAAATTCGCGTTCCGTCCGCCGCCGCGGGAGAACCCTCGCGCCGGGCGGAATTGAAAACCGGGGACATCCGGGATATGATTCACCCTTGTGCGGATTGTCCGCCGAGTCCGTTTCGTCGTCCCGGATGCCGCGGAAGGCGGAACCGGACGGGATGTCTTTTGCGAAATCCCCCGTCCGTCCGCAAAACCCTGGTGAGCGAATCGCAGGAACATCGTTTCATGTCTTCGGCCCCGTTGGCCCCGTTTGCCGATTCGGGGGGACTCGTTCATTTCTTCGACAGGCGTTTCCCCGAGAAAGGAACAGTGTCCCGCCGCCCCGAAGACCTGTTCTCCGAATCCGAGTTCCACGCGCAGTACGACTGTCGCGGGAGCAGGCTCGAGACCCCGCGCAGGCTGGCCCGCGAAGTTCCGGACGAGGCGGTTCTCGGGGTGATAGAGAAGATAACGGCCGCGGTACGGGCGGAAAAACCGCCCGGTCTCGTCCCGTCCGAAAAGGAGACCTGGGACCGGTACCTGTTTTCCCATCTTGCGAATCTCCGGGAGGATCTCGTTTCTTTCTTCGAGAAAAATCTTCCCGAGCGGATTTCTCAGGTCGCCGAGGAAGCTCGAACCGAGTTTCCGACCTGGAACGACGAGGTTCGCCTGGTATTTCAGGAAGAGGTGGAAAAGGCCGAAGAACGGCTGAAAGAAGGATTCCCGTTCTGCCTGGTGAAGTCCGACGGCGAGGTGCTTCGGGTGCTGGAGAGCCGGGGACTCTGCATCGCCGCGATTCCCGGTCCCAGGAAAAGTTTCGTTCTGGGAAACAAGCCCGTCTCGAGTCCTACGCGTTTTTACAGCTACGCGGACACGGAACTTGCCTTCTGGCTCCCGATAGCGCGCGACGTGGCCGTCACTCCCTATTTTTCTAGCGGCGAGGAAAAGACGGTTCAATTCAAGGAAGCTTCGAGAATCCGCAGTTTCAACCAGAGCACGTTTTCGCAAAGCTCGATAATAATCGGGCGCTCGCCCGAACTGGTAAGGTCGCTCGCCGCCGCGAGATGAGAGAATCCGCGCGCGTCAGCACCGCCAACCCGGCGGACTGCGGCGGTTTTTCCTTGTATTTTCGGTATCGGATACCATAATTGCGAGGATGATAAGGCGAAGACTTCTACGGAAAGTTCTCGACATGCTGGGTCATCTGCCGGCCGTGGCGGTCCTCGGTCCGCGGGGGATCGGCAAGACGACTCTGGCCGGGGAAGTGGAAGCCGTGCGGAAAAGCATCTGTCTCGACCTTGAAGATCTGCGGGTCCGCGAGAGGCTTTCCGACCCCAAGTTCTACCTGTCGGCTCACGCGGACAAGCTCGTCGTTCTCGACGGGGTTCAGTTCGCGCCGGGGCTGTTTCGGGAGCTTCGGGGCGTAATCGACGATTATCGGCAGAGGGGCAGGAGAGCCGGGCATTTTCTCTTGCTCGGGTCCGCTTCCCGGGATCTTCTCGGACAGTCGGACGAGAGTCTCGCCGGACGCATATCCTACATGGAACTCGCTCCCCTCAACGTGACGGAAGTCGGACCGGAGGACGGGGAAAGGTTATGGATGCGGGGAGGATTTCCCGAAAGCTTTCTCGCGGAAAGCGAAGCGGCCGGCGTCGCATGGCGGGAAGATCTCGTCCGCGACTATCTGGAAAGATACATCCCGCAGATGGGTCCGCGGATTCCGTCTCGGGTTCTTTACCGGTTCCTCGCCATGCTCGCGAACGAGCAGGGTCGGCTTTTCAACGCGTCGCGACTGGCGCGGGCGCTCGAGGTCGACGGCAAGACGGTCGCGCGCTACCTGGACCTGATGGTCGACCTGATGCTGGTTCGCAGGCTGCGGCCCTATGGCGCCGATGTCGGCAAGCGCCTGGTCAGGTCCCCGAAAATCTACGTGCGCGACAGCGGACTGGTTCATATTCTGCTGGGACTTGATGGCAAGGAGAAAGTGCTCAACCACCCGGTCGTCGCCGACAGCTGGGAAGGGCTCGTCGTTGAGAACATACTGCGCGTCGCGTCGGAACGTGCGCAGGCGGGTTTCTATCGGACTTCCGCCGGCGCGGAAATCGAGCTGGTTCTGGAAATGCCGAACCGCGAACTTTGGGCCGTCGGAATCAGGTACGGTAGCAATCCCAAGCCGGGACGGGGTTTTCACAATGCCTGCGAAGATCTGAATCCGGACAGATGTTTTATTGTTTATTCAGGCGAAGAACGCTATCTTATGAACAGAAACGTGGAAGCCATAGGGCTTGAAGATTTCTGTAGCGAGTTGAGTCTGT